>OY969787.1:0-3431135 GCA_963703095.1 uncultured Actinomycetes bacterium | reverse complement strand
TGCGCTGTTCCGCCCGCGGCGCGCCCTGTAGAGCGCCGGCGCGCCTCTGCCGGTCAAGCGGACACGGCGTCGAGCCGATAGAGCACGGGTGAGCGTTGCCGCGCCACTCAGAGACGCCCTGCGTCTCGAGCTCGAAGCCGTCAGCCCCGAGCTTGCGCTCGTCGATCCCGAGCTCGCGGAGGCCCTTCGGTCGTTGGAGGCCGACGCCGGAGCCGACGACAGTCGCGTCGAGCAGGTCGCCGTCTTCCCGCCGAGCGAGCCGACCCATAGCCCGGTCTGGCACGCGAGAGCTCGCTCCGCCCGATCCTGGGTGCACTCGAGCCTCCCCCCGGCGCCTCCGGTGCTGCCCGCACGTCGTGTCCGGCGGCGGCTTCCGGCGCTCGTGTTGGGGCTCCTGGCCCTGGCGGGCGTCGCCGTCGCGCTGTCGGGGGCCACGTCGGGCGGCGTCGGCGAGCGGGCGCGCGATCCCGAGACGGCAGCCCCGTCGCTCACGTCGGGCGAGACGGCGCCCGCCCCACGAGCAGCGGTCGCCCCGACGCTCCCCCCACGCCCGGCGCCTTCCGACGAGACGGTCGAGCGCAGTCGAGTGGCCGACCCGACGCGGTCGACGAAGCCTGCCGGAGCGGCGCAGGCGCCGAGCGGCGCGACAGCCCTCCCGACGCGGCGGTTCGCCTGGGCGCCCGTCGCACGCGCGGTCGCGTACCGGGTCGATCTCTTCCGAGGCTCGGAGCGCGTCTTCACGGGGAGGACGCGGACCGCGCAGCTCACGCTGCCGCGAACCTGGAGCTACCAGGGTCGGGAGAGGACGCTCGAGCCCGGGGCGTACCGCTGGATCGTCTGGCCGATCTTCGGCTCCGGCACGGCCGAGGTCGCGATCGTGCAGGCGACGCTCTCGATCACCGACTGAGTCGCTGCCTCGTTCGCGGTACCCCGGACGTGCGCCCTGCCGGTGGGCCTCCGGCTAGCGCCCTCGCCGGGCCATAGCCCATCGCGCCTGCTCTCGGGCGCTTTCTTGCGACGCACGGCATCCCCCGTCGCGGGCTAGCGCCCGAGGGGGATCTGCTCCGTCTTTACCCCTTTCGGGGGGCGGGGGGCCGTCGGCCGACTCCGACAGAGTCACCATGACTGCCGCCACGAGTCGCCCAAAGACGCTTGCCGTCGTCCTCTCCATCGCCGCTCTCGCTCTCCTGGTCGCGTTCGCAGCACCTGCGAGCGCTGCCAAGCGCGGGAAGCCGGGCTCGGACACCGTCGCACCGACCACGCCCACGGACGTCGCCGTCTCCGCCGCGTCGGCGACGTCGGTGACGCTGACCTGGAGTCCGTCGACCGACAACGTCCGCGTCGCGTACTACCTGCTCGTGCTCGGCATCGAGCCGGCCGCGAGCTCGCGGTCGACGACGGGGACGATCAAGGGTCTGCGGTGCGGCTCGAGCTATGCCGCAGGTGTTCAGGCGGTCGACAGGGATGGGAACAGGAGCGGGCGAGCGCTGCTCACCGTGACAACGTCCCCGTGCCCGGACTCCCAGGCGCCGACCGCTCCGACGAGCATCCGGCAGCTGGTGACGACCGGCACGAGCGTCGTGCTCGGCTGGAGCCCCTCGGTCGACGACGTCGGCGTCGTGGGGTACGGCGTCTACCGGGCCGGGCTCCGGGTCGGCAGCACCGCCGAGCCCAACGTCACGCTCTCCGGCCTGACGTGCGGCACGACGTCCCAGTTCGCGCTCGACGCCGTCGACGCAGCCGGCAACCGGTCGCCCCAGACCGCCGTGTACGTCACCACCGGCGGCTGCGGGGACACGCAGGCGCCGACTGCGCCGACGGGGCTGGCCGTCGCCTCGCGGACGACGACGGGCCTTGGGCTGAGCTGGACGGCGTCCAGCGACAACGTCGGCGTCTCCGGGTACAGGGTGTCGGTCAACGGCTCTCCGGTCGGGACGGCGACGTCCACGGCCTTCTCGATCTCGGGGCTGGTCTGCGGCACGTCCTACGCCGTGTCGGTCGACGCGTACGACTCGGCCGGGAACCGCTCGGCCGCCGCGTCCGTGAGCGCCTCGACGGCGACGTGTCCGGCGTCCGCGCCGACCGACACCACGCCGCCGACGACGCCCGGCTCGCTCGCCGTGCAGTCGGCGTCGACCTCGTCCGTGACGCTCGGCTGGGCGCCGTCCACCGACGACGTCGGGGTCTCCGGCTACGGCGTCCACAGGAACGGTCAGCAGGTGCAGACCGCCTCGGCGGCGCCGTCCACGGTCGCGGGGCTCGCGTGCGGCACGGCGACGACGCTTGCCGTCGACGCGTTCGACGCCGCGGGGAACCGGTCAGCGAAGGCCGAGGTCGTCGCGACGACGGCGCCCTGCGCCGACACCCAGGCGCCGACGGTGCCGACGAACCTCGTGACCACGTCACGCACCTCAACGAGCATCGCGCTCTCGTGGTCGGCCTCGACGGACGACGTCGGGGTCACCTCCTACGGCGCGTACCGCGGCGGCTCTCGCGTCGCGACGACGACCGAGCGCACAACCGTCTTCGCGGGTCTGACCTGCGGACGAGCTACACGCTCGGCATCGACGCCGCAGACGCCGCGGGCAACCGCTCGGCCCAGGCCGTCGTGATGGTCTCGACGACGGCGTGCCCGGACAGTCAACCCCCGACGGCGCCCACGAACGTCGCGGTGGGGTCGCGCACGGCGACGAGCATCGCGCTGTCATGGGCGGCCGCGTCGGACAACACGAGCGTCGCGGGGTACGGCCTCTACCGGGGGACGACGCTCGTCGCAACCGTGACCGGCCTCTCCGGCGTCGTCCCCGGCCTGAGCTGCAACACGGGCTACACGCTCGGCGTCGATGCGTTCGACGCGGCAGGCAACCGGTCGTCCCGGTCGACGGTCTCCACGAGCACGAGTGCGTGCGCCGACGCGGTTGCGCCCTCTGCGCCCGGCGGGCTCGCCGTCTCGAACCCGACCACGACTGGGCTGACCGTGTCGTGGTCGGCATCGACCGACAACGTCGGCGTCACGGGCTACCGCGTCTTCGCCAACGGCGCGCAGACCGGGCAGACGACCTCGCTCTCGATGGCCGTCGGAAACCTCGCCTGCGGCACCACGGTGACGCTCGGGGTCGAGGCGTTCGACGCGGCGGGCAACACGTCGTCGCGGCCGACCGTGTCCGGATCGACGGCCGCGTGCCCGCAGTCCTCCCCGCCCCCGCCCCCGCCCCCCCCGACCTCGTCGTCGGGTCGTTGGTTCGGCTCGTCGAGCCCGTGGAACACGCCCGTCGGCAGCGCGTCGGTCGTCTCGCAGTCCTCCTCGTGGGTCGGTGCGCTGTACAACGCGGTGGGTGGCATCAACGTGAACCAGGGATCCTGGACGCCGACCGTGTTCGTGGCGGATGCGTCCACCCCGCGAGGCCGCGTGCAGCTGGCGAACGGGTGGTCGATGGACGACGTGCCGCTTCCCTCGAACC
This sequence comes from uncultured Actinomycetes bacterium, assembly GCA_963703095.1. Classification (GTDB taxonomy): domain Bacteria; phylum Actinomycetota; class Thermoleophilia; order Gaiellales; family Gaiellaceae; genus Gaiella. Next base: position 3,427,674 of record OY969787.1, on the reverse strand, counting down.
TCCGGCCGTCGGGTGATTCGGATGCGCATGCGGTGATCATCGATTCGGCGCGGGGGCGGGAGTACGACTTCTTCGCGTTGAGTGGTGGGTCGGGTGCGTGGTCTGCGCATGCGGGGATCGTGTTCCGGCTGGATGGGTCGGGCTGGTGGAATGGTGGGTATTCGTCGGGTGGGGTGTCGGGTCCGTGGGGTGCGCGTGCGTCGAGCGCGGCGCTGGGTGGCGGGTTGATCCGTCCGTCGGAGGTGCAGGCGGGTGTGATTCCGCATGCGTTGGCGTGTGCTGCGCCGAAGGGGCTGATCGGGCCGGCGGTGTCTCCGGCGACGACGTCGGATGGTTCGGGTGGGTCGGGTGCGATGCCGATGGGGTCGCGGTTGCAGCTGGATCCGTCGGTGGATGTGGGGAGTCTGGGTCTGGAGCCGGGTGAGGAGATGATCGCGCGGGCGTTGCAGACCTATGGCGCGTACATCGTGGACTCGAGCTCGGCGTTTGCGTGTTACGCGCAGAACACGTCGACGATGGGGTCGAACCCGTATCCGTCGTCGTGGTCGAACGGGATCAGCAAGAGCCTGATCCAGCGCTTGCGGGTCGTGCAGCCTCCGGCCGCCCCGACTTACGACGACCGCACCACCTTCGGCCAGCCGCACAAGTAGCGCTCAGGTCTCCGCCCCTCGGTCGGATGATCGAGGGGCGGAGACCGCGATGAAAGAGGGCGACGGGCGCGTTGCGGTACCCTGGGCAGGAGTGGCCGACAGTCCGGGTGGGGGCCCGGCTCCGAACCGTCAGCCGGCAAGGTGGGTTGTAGCGTCATGGGGAAGCGCACTCGAAGACACTCCGGCAGCTCTCGCCCTTCGGCGCCTCGCTGGGGCGCTCGGAGCGGGGTTGGTGTGGTTGGCCTGCTGCTCGGCCTCGTGATCGTCGCCGCGGCGCTCGCCTGGTCGCCCCCGGCCCCGAAGCCTCAGGTGAAGACGGTCGCAGGGGTGTCCGAGACGCGACGGGCAACCGAGCAGCGCTGGTTCTCGAGCACCAGCCCCTGGAACACTCCGGTTGGCGCCGCAGGGGTGCTGCCGCGGTCGGCGAGCTGGGTCGGTGCGCTGTACAACGCGGTGGGTGGCATCAACATGAACTACCAGGCCTGGACGCCGACCGTGTTCGTGGCGGATGCGTCCACGCCGCGCGGGCCGGTGAGGCTCGACAACGGCTGGGTCATGGAGGACGTCCCCCTCCCGGCGGGGCTTCACGCCTCGGGTGATTCGGATGCGCATGCGGTGATCATCGATTCGGCGCGGGGGCGGGAGTACGACTTCTTCGCGTTGAGTGGTGGGTCGGGTGCGTGGTCTGCGCATGCGGGGATCGTGTTCCGGCTGGATGGGTCGGGCTGGTGGAATGGTGGGTATTCGTCGGGTGGGGTGTCGGGTCCGGTGGGGTGCGCGTGCGTCGAGCGCGGCGCTGGGTGGCGGGTTGATCCGTCCGTCGGAGGTGCAGGCGGGTGTGATTCCGCATGCGTTGGCGTGTGCTGCGCCGAAGGGGCTGATCGGGCCGGCGGTGTCTCCGGCGACGACGTCGGATGGTTCGGGTGGGTCGGGTGCGATGCCGATGGGGTCGCGGTTGCAGCTGGATCCGTCGGTGGATGTGGGGAGTCTGGGTCTGGAGCCGGGTGAGGAGATGATCGCGCGGGCGTTGCAGACCTATGGCGCGTACATCGTGGACTCGAGCTCGGCGTTTGCGTGTTACGCGCAGAACACGTCGACGATGGGGTCGAACCCGTATCCGTCGTCGTGGTCGAACGGGATCAGCAAGAGCCTGATCCAGCGCTTGCGGGTCGTGCAGCCTCCGGCCGCCCCGACTTACGACGACCGCACCACCTTCTGCCAGCCGACGCGTCAGCCCGGTCGGGCGTGCACGCGCCCCTCGTCGGGGCCGTCTGCGGACGCGCTCGCGCGCCAGGGCAGGCTGTTGCTCGACGCGCTGCTCTGAGCTCCCGGTCGGGGACCGTCCTCAGGATGCCCCTCGAGGCCTGCGCCGCAGCTCATCGACCAGCACGCCGAGGAACGTGCGACCGGCGCGCGCGTAGCGCGGGACGAGTCGGGTCGGCTCGAGCGCGGCACGGAACGCCCACTCGAGGCCGAGGCGCTGGAACAGGAGCGGCGCACGCGGCCGGATGCCCGCGAGCATCTCGACAGCCGCCCCGCAGCAGAGGATCGGGCCCGCGACCACGTCGCGCAGGCGGTCGGCGAGCAGCTCCTGCCGCGGCGCGCCGATCGCCGTCAGCACGAGGTTCGGGCGCGCGAGACGGAGTCGCTCGCGCAGCTCGAGCATCTGCTCCGCGGACTCCCAGTGGCCGGGAGGGAGGGAATCGACGAGGACGACGTCGTGGCGGCTCCCGATCATCCTGGCGAAGGCGTCCGCGGCTCCGGGCGCCCCGCCGAGGATCGCGACTCTGAGCCCCGGTGCGCGCTCGAGGACGCTGTCCACGAGGTCGACGCCCGCGACCCGCCCGGGCAGTCGTGGGCCTGCTGTCAGCCGGCTCGCGAGCACGAGCGGCCAGCCGTCCGCGACGCACAGCTCCGCTCGGTCGACGATCTCGAGGAACGCCTCGTCGTGCAGCGCGAGCCGGAGATGGTGGACGTTCGGCGTGACGACCACGCAGGCCGTGCCGGCGAGCGCCCGATCCACGACCCAGGTGGTCGCCTCCGTCGGCGACAGCACCGCGAGGCGCAACGGCCCGAAGACGAACGCATCGCTCTTCACCGCGCCAGCCCTTCGTAGAGCGCGACGAGCTCGGGGCCTCTGAGCTCCCACGAGTAGTCGTGTGCGTGGGCGCGCGCCAGGTCTTCGTCCCACTCGGTCATCGCCCTCCTCACCGCCGCGAGCGCTCCACGGGCGTCCGCGAAGTCGACGAGGGGCGGCGCGCCCGCAGGCCAGATCTCCCGGTAGGCGGGGATGTCGCTGGCCACGATCGGCGTCCCCGATGCAAGCGCCTCGACGAGCGTGAGCCCGAATCCCTCGGACAGCGAGGGCAGCACGATGCAGTCATGGCTCGCGAGCAGGCCCGGGAGCTCCGCGTCCGGGACGGCACCTGTGAGGCGCACCCGGGAGATCACCCCCGCGAAGCTGCGGGCCAGCGCGTCGACGTAGGCTGCCTCGCCGCGCCCCGCGATCGTGAGCTCGAGGTCGGGCGCGGCCTCGAGGAGGGCGACGAGCCGCTCGATGCCCTTGTTGGGTGCGAGCCGCCCGTAGAACAGGAGCGTCCCCGCTTCCGGAGCGCGCGTCGGCATCGCCTCGAATGGGGCGGTCCTGACCGGGTTCCGGATCACCACGACGTTCTCGGTCAGACCGGCCCTCGCGCAGTGCGCCGCGTCGTGCGCGGACACGCAGACCACGGCGTCGAACCTCTCCAGGATGCGCCTGTAGTACGTGCGCCATGCCAGCTCCTTCGCGCGTCTCATGCGTGGCGTGTGGAAGACGAGCCCGTGGGAGCTGAGGACGGTCGCCGGCCCCTTACGCCCTGCGAGGGCAGCGAGCTCCACCCCGAACCGGAGGTCGTGCGCGTGGACGACGTCCGCCTCGCGCGCGACGGCAAGTGCGTGCGCGAGACGCGCGCGCGGTATCGGAGCCGTGTCCGGGCCGACGACGGGGATGCGCAGCACGGGCACCTGCGCCGCCGGGCCCTCGACCGTCGTCCGGCGATCGGTGGAGATGACGAGCGACTCGATTCCTGCGCCGGCGAGGAACGTGGCGAGGTCGGCGATGTGGTTCTCGGTGCCGCCGACGTGCGGATGGAAGAAGCGGGAGATGTGCACGACCCTCAGGTCGCCCGGGTCGGCGGGGCGCGGGCGCGGGACGCGCCGATCGTCGATCGCTGTCGGCTGGGAGGTCGTCATCGGCGCTCCAGGGCTGCCAGCCTGCCGAGAAGCTCCGCGACGACCACCTGGCCGTCGAGGTGTGCGACCGAGCCGGCGATGCGCCGGCGATCGGTGAGCGACAGGGCATCCGCGACGCGTGCAGCCAGCTCGTCGGCGGGGGCCCCGGTGTCGGCGAGCCAGCCGTTCCGGCCGGCCGAGACGATCGACCTCGCCTCGCCGACCCGTGTGGACACCACCGGAACGCCACACGCGAGGGCCTCGACCAGCGTCCTCGGAAAGCCCTCCCACAGCGAGGTCATCAGGAGTGCGCTCGAGCCGCGAAGCCGATCCGCGATCCGCTCCGGCTCGAGCACGCCGACCAGCGAGACCTCATCCTCGAGCCCGCGCCGGCGGACCTCCCCCGCGACCTCGTCGACAAGGGTGCCCGAGCCGGCCATCCACGCGGTGAACGGGACGCCGCGCTCCTTGAGCGCTGCGAAGACCTCGACAGCGCGAAGCGGGTCCTTGGGCGGCTCGAAGCGGCCGATCCAGGCGATCGTCGCCTGGTGCGGAGGCAGTGCGTCGCCCGGATGGAACCAGCGGCCGTCGTACCAGTTGGAGCCGAGCGAGGCGCGAGGACCGGCGCCCAGGCGCGCGAGGCCGGAGCTGCTCATGACGACGGTGTGGCTGGACGTCCTGACGGCGAGCCGCTCGGCCGCGAGGAAGGATCGCGGTGCGAGTCGCCAGAAGGTCTCCACGCGGTGCTCGAGGACGTCCCGGCTGTCGCCGTGCACGAAGAGGACGCGGGGGGTGCGCGGATGGATCAGGGAGAGGGTCGCGCCGACCTCCACGCGATGGCTCTGCACGACGGCGCCTGTCGTGTCGGGCCGATAGCGCAGGATCCCGGCGACGAACCGTGCCGAGTGCGGCACGCGGCGTGACTGATCGGCCGGATCGAGTCGGGCGACCGTCATCAGCTCCGCCTCGCGCCCGTCGATCGCGATCCGCCTCCACTCCCCGAGCGGCCGGCTGCCGTCGCTGTCGACACCGACGATCCGGAACGAGTGCTCGGGCGGTGCGAACGCGACCAGCTCGCGGATGAAGCCGGGGATCCCTCCGACGACGTGCCGTGTGGGGTCGGACTGGTTGAAGACGACGTGGAGGGTCACCGGGCCGCATCCGAGGGGCGCTGCACCACGATCGCGTAGACCACGAGCACCGCCAGGGCGTAGATCGAGGCGGTCTGGTTCCAGACGTTGTCGACCAGCGCGTGCACCGCGTATCCCACGACCGTCGCCAGCACGAGCTCGGGGAAGAACTCGCGGCCGCTCTCGCGGGAGAGGTGACGCAGCCGCACGACGACGACGACGAAGAGCGTCACGAACAGGATCCAGCCGACCATCCCGGTCTCGACGAGGAGGCGGATGAAGTCGTTGTGCGGGATGTTCCCGCCGGGCAGCACGAGGCTGTTGGTCGTTCCCGAGCCGTAGCCCAGGTACGGCTGCTCCTGCCACGCTTCCAGGAGCTTCGCCCAGTTGTAGAAGCGCCAGTCGATCGAGTTCGTCGTGTACTGCAGACCCTGGCTCGCCTCGGCGGGCGACGCCGTCGACGAGAGCTCGGCGATCCGGTCGCTGCCGATCGGCGTGAGCGCGAACGCGACGATCAGGGCGACCGCGGCGAGGACGACCATGGCCGGCTGCACGCGCCGCTGGAAGCCGGGGCGAGTGGGCGTCGCCAGCGCGAACACGACGAGGGTTGCGATCGCCTGGGCGATCCCGCCCATGCTCTTCGTCCCGAGCAGGACGATCGAGAGCAGGCCGGCCAGCATCCAGAGCAGGGTGGACGGCCCGTAGCGGAGGAACGCCCAGACGACGATGCCGAGGGACAGGGCGAAGATCGTCGACGCCTCGTTGGGATGCGAGAAGGTCCCCCACACCCGGTCGATGGGCTGGCAGACGTGGGCGAACTCGGCGCCGCAGTTCGGGTCGACGAACGTCTGGCGGGTCACGAGCTGGACGAGCCCGAGGAGCGCGGACGGCACCGTCGCACCGGCGACGACGAGGGCGACGGTGCGCGGCGAGGTGTCGAGGGGGAGGTTCGCGACGACGAGCCCGAGCGCGACGACCGACGCGAGCCGGACGAGCTCGCGCATCACGGTCGGGTCGTTGCCGAAGTTCGCGTACGCGACAGCCGACCACGCGCCGAAGGCGAAGAGCACCAGGAACGCGGCGCCCACGAGGCGCGGCCGTTGCACGCGGAGCAGGCGCAGGCCGGCGATCCCGATCACGAGCAGGCCCACGGCGGCGCCGGCGTTCAGCGGCCCGGCCACCGCCAGATCGGCCCGCCCCGATGCGAGATTGCGTCCGAGCAGGGCGGCGCCGACGAACACGATCGGCGAGCAGACGACGAGGAACGACACGAGCGCCACGCCGGCGAGCGGCGCGAGGAAGCGCGGCGCGAGCGCGACGACCGAGCCGACGACCGCCGACAGCCCCACCGCGCCGGCGACGGCGGTCGTCTCGTCACCCCAGGTCGGCTGATCGCCGCGCCTCATCCGACCCTCCCGTCGGCGGCCGCGACGCTCTCCTTCGGCCGGGTGCGCCAGTGCGATGCGCGCCGCACGACCACGATCGAGTAGACCAGCGCCACGGCCTCCGCCGCCGTCGCGCCGACGGCAGCCCCGACGGCGCCCGCGGACGGCACGAGCAGGAGCGTCATCACGAGCATGGTGCCCAGCTTCACGAGGATCAGCCAGAAGACGTGTCGCGGCGAGTCCTGCACGAGGAAGAACTGCGTCACGAGCGCGGAGGCGGAGAGGAACATCACGCCGACGAGGAGGATCCTGGAGAGGACGACCGCCCCGTCGAAGGCGGGGCCGAACAGCAGGTCGATGAGCGTCGGCGTCAGCACCCAGACGAGCGCCGTCCCGCTGACGAGCACCGACGCGAGGACGCCGATCTCGCCGACGTGCCGTCGCATCTCGATGCCCGAGCCTCGCGTCCTGCCCACGCGGGGGAGCAGGTAGCCGGCGGCGGCTGCGACGAACATCGCGGGGATCGCCACCAGCCGTAGCGCGACCCCGTAGTCGCCGACCGTGGCCGAGTCCTCGAAGCGGGCGAGAACGAGCACGTCGACGCGTTGCAGGGCGACGAGCACGACCTGCGTGGCGATGAGCCACTTCGCGTACGTGAGGATGCTCGGGATGCCCCCGACGTGGCGCCCGAGCGGCCGCACGGCGCGCACGAGGGTCGCGGCGGCCGCGAGGGCGAGCACGGCGCTCACGGCAGCCGAGAGGGCGTAGACCGTCGTCGCCGAGGGCGAGGGGTCGACGAGGACGAACGCGCCCACGAGCACCAGGGTCGCGACCGCGTAGACGCTCGTCAGAGCGCTGAACATCGGCATCCGCTCGCGCGCCTGGTACCTGCTCGCCTGCAGCATGATCAGACCCAGCAGGACGCCGCCGGCCACCGCGAGCGACGCCGCGCCCGTCAGGTCGGGTCGGTCGAGGACGAGCTCCGCGATCACCCAGCCGAGGGGGTAGGCGGCCAGGACGAACCCGCCCACCACGAGCAGCTTGAGCGCGACGGCGGGGCCGAGGTGCTCCTGGTCGCTGCTGGGCGCGCCGCTCGCCCGACGGACGTACGTGACGTCGATCCAGTCGGTCGCGGTCGTGAACGACGTCAGCAGCGCCGTGAAGATGGCGATGTCGCCGAACGACGACTGCCCGAGCGCTCGAGCCAGGATCACCGCCATGACGAACGCGCTCGCGCGCGCGAGCATCCCGCCGGCGGCGACGGTGAGGAAGCCGCGGAGCGGTCGCGTCACCGCCCTCAGCACGGCGGGGCGCCCCTCTCGTGGCTGCCGAGGTCGAGACGGCGGCGTCCCGCCTGGCCCGTCAGCCGACGGGCTTGACACCGCCGCCCTGGAACCGGCGTTCGCGACGGGCCGCGAGCGTCGCCCTGCCTCTCCCGCCCGTCGCGAGCGCGCCGAGCCCCGCTCCGATCCGGCCGAGGGAGCGCGGCTCGACGAGGAGTCGGGGATCGGTGGCGATCGCCGTGCGCAGGTGCGAGAGCGCGTCGCGCGCCTTGCCCTGCTCGACGAGGTCGAGCGTCCAGTGGAGGTGCGCGCGGGCCCGTTCCTCGCGCTCGACGTCTGCCGGCACCGGAAGCTGCCGCACCGCGTCGAGCAGCTTCACGCGGTGCTCTCCGAGGTACTGACGGCGCGTCTGGGAGCTCTGCTCCGCGTGGAGACGGTAGGCCGCGTCCGCTCCTTCCAGGTATCCGACCGGGAACGCAGCCGCCAGACGCAGCCAGAACTCGTGGTCGCAGAAGAAGACCCGGGCGTACGCGTCACCGACCGCCTGGTAGGCGCTGCGACGCACGAGGATCGTCGAGATGGTCACGACGTTGTCCCGGTAGAGGTGCGGGAGGAACGTCTGCGGCGGGTGAACGCCCTCGCGCAGCCCGGGCTCGGTGACCCCCACGACGCGGCCCTCGCCGTCGACGATGCGGCCGGGCGAGAACGCGAAGCCGCACTCGGGGTGCGCCTCGAGGAACGCGACCCGGCGCTCGAGGAACCCGGGATCCCAGAAGTCGTCGTCGTGGACGATGCCGCTGTAGGGCGCGGTGCCCGTCCGCAGCGCGAACGTCCAGTGGTCCGCGCGGTGCAGCCGTTCTCCCGTCGTGACATGGCGGACGCGGGGGTCGGCGAGGTAGGGCTCGAGCACCTCGCGCATCCGCTCGGACCCGGCGCTGTTCTCCGACACCACGAGCTGCCAGTGCGGGTACGTCTGAGCGAAGACGGAGTCGAGGGTCTCCGTGACGTACGGGCTGTCGCCGAGCGTCGGGACGACGACGTCGACGACGGGCGCGGACGCGTCGGGGGCGTCGGACAGGGGTGGCTCGCTCGTGGTCACGCTGTCGCCTCAGTCGTCGCGGACGGCGCTCGGTGGCGGGACGGCGGGCTCGCGCTTGCGCGGGACGCCGCTCCTGAAGGGCGTCGCGTCGAGGACGTCGGCGGGCTGCTGGCGCTTGCCGCGACCACGCTTGGGCTCGTCGATCCGCGGCCGTCGGGCGGCTCTCGTGGCGTCCTCGTGGGTGGGCCGCCGTGCGGGCTCGGCGGCCGGGCTCGGCGGCCGAGCCCGCACGCCCGTCTCGACGATCACCCCGAGCTTGGGGATGGCGATCGTCGCCAGCGCCCGCCGGACGTCGTCCAGCGTCGCCCGGTCGACGCCCGCGGAGGCGACGAGCACCAGCGCGTCCACGCGGTGCGCGAGCGCCTCGGCATCGCCGACCTCGAGGATCGGCGCGGTGGCGAGCACCATGGCCTCGTACTGGCGGCCCAGCTCCGTGAGCAGGGCGGCGAGCGCCGGGCTGCCGACGAGCTGGCCCGGGTTCGGAGGAACGGCGCCCGCTCGGAGCACGTCGAGGGCGCCTGGCCCCCGCTGCTTGGGCAGTGCCACCGGCACGATGGCGTCGCGAAGCGATGCGCGCCCGACCATCACGTCGGTGACTCCCGGGCCGTCGCCGAGGCCGACGAGGGGCGACCGCACGACCGCGCGGATGTCCAGGTCGGCGAGGAGGACTCTGCGGCCCACGGCGGCAAGCGACACCGCCAGGTCGGCGGCCGCGTGGCGCGCGCTCTCGTCCGACGCGACGCTGGTCAGGAGCACGGCACGCGCCTCGACGCCGATGTTGACGAAGTCGAGGTTCGTCGCCAGCCCGGTGACGGCGGTGGGCTCGACGTCCTCCGGGGTCCGGGCGAGGAGAGCGAGGGAGGCGGCGCCGGCGTCGCCGCCTCCCGTCTCCGCGAGGAGCGGGAGCCGGAGCTGCTGGGCGATGCCCGTCGCGCTGCCGATGCGCGTGTCGCGCGTGTCGCGCAGCAGCGCGAGCCCGACCCCGAGCAACAGCCCGACGAACAGACCGAGGGCGACGTTGCGGGCCGGCTGCGGCTGCGTCTGCTCCGCGTCGCTCGGCGCCTCGTCCAGCACGACGGTCGTCGAGGGCTGCAGCGACTGGAGCAGCGCCAGCTCGCGCGCACGCGCCGTGAGCGCGTTGTAGAGCGGGGTGCCCGGCTCGATGTTCTCGTTCTTGATGCGATCGTTGATCGCCGTGTTCGCCCGTCGCAGCGCCAGGGTGTCGAGCTCGCGGCGGTAGTCGGAGAACTCGACGGCGTACGTGTAGGCGAGGCGCGAGGCGAGCGACGGCTCCCCCTGCGTGACCACGAACTCGAGCAGGTCGCTGTTCGGCTTCGGGTTGACGACGGAGTCGCGCAGCAGGGTGCCCGCGGTGAGGCCGGGGATCTCCGCGGCCTCGACGACCCTCTCCGCCAGCACCCGGGAGCGCGCGACCTCCGCCTGGGTCTGCGCGAAGCGCACCGGGTCGGTTCCGGCAGCCGTGTCGGGGAGGTTGTTGAGGATCAGCGCGAGGTTCTGGCGCAGCAGCAGCGCCTCGGTCGAGGCGGTGTAGAGCTTCTCCTGCAAGGACGAGAGCCCGAAGGCGACGACGGGCACGACGACGAGCGGGACGAGCACCAGCGCCTTGCGCCGGCGCAGGACCGCGAGCAGGCCGCCGAGCGTCCTCCGCGGCGGCAGCACATCTTGATCGGCCCCTCTGGAGCCCGACCCCCCTGGATCCATGGCCTCAGAGTATCCGCGGTTGGGTGGAGCGCAACACGGAGCTGACAGCGGTCGGCAAGCCCGTCCGCGGACGCTCAGCCCTGAGGAGGAGGCGGGAGCCGCGACGGCGCCTGCGCGACGACGCGGGCGCGGGCGGGCTCCGTGCTCGTCACGAGCTCGACGTCGACCCAGTCGACGTTGTTGCCCTCGTCGGTCTCGTCGATCCAGCCGTCGGGGTCGGCGGTCGCGTACAGGCGGTAGCGCCCGTCGGGCAGGCCGGTGACGTCGAGGTTCTGGTCGGGGAGCGTCCACTGGTACGGGTCCGACCAGCCGACGGACATCCCCATCTCGAGCGACGTCCGGTCGAGGCCGTCGCAGGTGTCCTTGTCGAACACCTGCGCCCCGGCGGCGGGCGTCCGCGCGACCTGGTCGAAGAAGCAGTAGCCGGCCTTCTGGAGGGTGCGCTCGACCCCGTCCGCGTCCTCCAGCCGGTACGCGGCCCCGAACTTGAGGTGCCAGTGGTCGTGGCCGTGGCCACCCCAGACGAGGTCGCCAGGGATCTCCCGCTCGGAGCGGGTGCCGTCGCGCTCGTCGAACTGCTGGCTCACGCGCCAGCTCGACGTGAACCGGTTGCGCCGGTCGGCGTGGAGGGCGAGCGGGCCGTCGCCGACGTTCGCGATCGTGGTGGTGAAGTAGAGGAACTGGCGCCCCGTCTTCACGCCCGTCGCCGCCTGCACGTCGGCGATCTCCGACACGAGGTCGGGGCGCAGCGGGTCGGCGGGCGGAGGCTGCAGGTCGCGCAGCGGCCGCGCGAGGAGCCACAGCGCCGCGCCGACCGCGACGAGGACGATCGCACCCGCGGCCCCGGCGGCGAGGAGGATGCGCGCGCGCCTGCTCATCGGCGCGGCTCACGGTAGCGGAGCGCGTCGATTGAACGTCTCCAGAGACGCGAAGGGGCCCGCCGCCGGCGGGCCCCTTCGCGACGTCGTTCGCTCGCCCTACGTTGCCTTCGGGTCGAAGCAGAACTGGATGTGGCTGATGCCGTAGTACTTGTCGTTGTTCGGGTTGACGGGCGCGTGCAGGCCCGTGTCCGAGTCGTCGTCAATGTTCTCGTAGATGTACATGTTGGCGTTCGGGCCGCCCTTCACGATCACGCTGGCGATGTCGTACTTGTCCAGTCCCTCGCCGACGAGCGCCCAGTTGAACGTCTTTCCGTCGTACGACGTGATCTGCACGACCTCGACTCCGGCGGCGTCCTTGAAGATGCCGTTCGCACCAGGATCGACCTTGATGCTGGCGTACGTACCGCCCGGGCACCTCGGATTGCCTGGCATGTACACGACATCCTCCGATTCCGGCGAGCCCGGTCCCGGTCTCCCCGGCGAACGCGGTCATCGCGAGCCCGAGCGCGCCGAGCACCGCCACCACGCCGAGCAGCAGAAGCTTCTTCATCCCCTCCCCTTTCGGTTGCTCTCCCCGCGCCCACCCCCGTGGACGCGATGGACCGGAGTGTAGGTCAGACCCGAAGCGGGCTTCGCAAGTCCTGCCAGCCGTCGTCGCGTGACCGGCGCGCGTCTCCCCGGTGCGTACCGTGGACGGAGATGGGCGCTGGCTCCACCACGGTCGCCGGGTCGCGAGCGTCTGCCGCCACTGCGCAGCGCCGCTCGAGCTCACCATGGTCGACCTCGGCATCTCGCCGCTCTGCGAGATCGTTCGTGCCGCCGGAGCGCGCTCGAGGCGATGGAGCCGTTCTACCCGCTCCACGTCCGGGTCTGCACGTCCTGCTGGCTCGTGCAGATCCCCGAGTTCGTCGCCGCCCGAGGAGATCTTCGCCGAGTACGCCTACTTCTCCGCCTACTCGGACTCGTGGGTCGAGCACGCGCGCCGCTACGTCGACATGATCACCGACCGGCTCGCGCCTCGGTCGCCGACGACCTCGTCGTCGAGATGGCGTCGAACGACGGCTACCTGCTCCAGCACTTCCTGCCGAAGGGCATCCCGGTGCTCGGCATCGACCCGGCCGCAGAACGTCGCCGAGGCGGCGGTCGCGCGGGGCGTGCCGACGCTGACCGAGTTCTTCGGCGCAGCGCTCGCCGAGCGGCTCGTCGCCGAGGGCCGGCGGGCGCGAGCTCGTGCTCGGCAACAACGTGCTCGCCCAGGTGCCGGACGTGAACGACTTCGTCGCCGGCGTGAAGACTGCTGCTCGCGCCGGGCGGGACGGCGACCTTCGAGTTCCCGCACCTCGCGCGCCTGATCGAGCACCTCGAGTACGACACGATCTACCACGAGCACTTCTCGTACTTCTCGCTGCACTCGATCCGGTCGATCTTCGCGGCCGCCGGTCTCGCCGCTCGTCGACGTCGAGGAGCTGCCGACGCACGGCGGCTCGCTGCGCGTCTACCTCGCGCCACGCAGGGCGAGGCGTCGAGCCCTCCGCGCGACGTGCGCCGCGTGCTCGACGCCGGAGGACGCGCGACGGGCTGCGCGATCCCGGCCGCGTACGAGCGCTTCGCGCGAGGGCGTGAAGGAGTCGAAGCGGGCGCTGCTCGAGCTCGCTCATCCGGCCTGCAACCGCGAGGGGAAGCAGGTGGTCGGCTACGGGGCGCCCGGGCAAGGGCAACACGCTGCTCAACTACTGCGGCATCCGCACCGACCTGCTCCGCTACACGGTCGACCGCAACCCGTACAAGCACGGGCCGCTTCACGCCGGGCACGCGGATCCCGATCGGCCCGCCCGAGTGGATCGCCGAGACCCGCCCGGACGCGATCCTCATCCTCCCCTGGAACCTCGCGGACGAGATCAGCGCGCAGCTCGCGTACACCGCGGAGTGGGGGGCGGAGCTGGTCGTCCCCGATCCCGACGGCACGGTCGTTCGCCGCCGGGGAGCCCGCGCCCGCCTGACTGGTCGGAGCCGCCGTCCGTGAGTACGGTGAGGGCGATGTCGGCGACACGGAGGCGTGGATGAAGGTCGTGCTCTTCTGCGGGGGGCTCGGCGTCCGCATGGGCGAGGAGACCCAGCGGACGCCGAAGCCGATGATCACGATCGGCAACCGGCCGATCCTCTGGCACATCATGCGGTACTACGCGGCCTGGGGGCACAACGACTTCATCCTCTGCCTCGGGCACAAGGGAGACGTGATCAAGGAGTACTTCCTCCGCTACAACGAGGCGCTGTTCAACGACTTCACGCTCCGGGTGAACGGGGCCGACGCCTGCGTCGAGCTCCACACGCGCGACGTCGGCGACTGGCGGATCACGTTCGTCGACACCGGAGCGCAGGCGAAGATCGCCGAGCGCCTGAAGGCGGTCGAGTGCTACCTCGACGACGAGGACGTGTTCCTCGCGACGTACGGCGACGGGCTCACCGACGCCCCCCTGCCGGCGGTGATCGACGCCTTCGCGGGCAGCGGCAAGCTCGTGCAGTTCCTCTCCGTGCGCCCGCAGTTCAACGCGCACCTCGTGGTGGCCGACGAGGACGGAACGGTGCGTCCGGGTCGAGGACATGAGCCGCTCGGACGTCCGGATCAACGGCGGGTACTTCGTGCTGCCGCCGCGAGCTGCTCGACTGGATCGAGCCCGGCGACGAGCTCGTCGAGGAGACCTTCGCGACGGCTCATCCCGCGCGGAGATCGTCGGCGTCGTACCGCTACGACGGCTTCTTCGGGCCGATGGACACGATCAAGGACCGGCAGCGGCTCGAGGCGCTCCACGAGAGCGGACGCCCGCCGTGGCGCGTCGAGGCCCGCGGGGCGGTGTCGGAGCCCCGCTCCTGATGCGCGCGCTCGGGCTGGTCGGCGGCTCGCAGGAGCCGCTCCGGCGCCTGCTCGCGATCGGCGCCCACGCCGACGACCTCGAGATCGGCTGCGGCGGCACGGTGCTGCGTCTCGTCCGCGCGAGTGCCCCGGCCTCGAGGTGACCTGGGTCGTGCTCGCGGCGACCGGCGTGCGCGAGGCCGAGGCGCGCGCGAGCGCCGCGGCGTTCCTCGACGGCGCGGGCGAGGCGCGCGTGGTCGTGCACGGCTTCCGCGACGGGTTCCTGCCGCACGAGCGCGGCGCGGTGAAGGACGCCTTCGAGGAGCTGAAGGTCGCTCGTCGACCCGGACCTCGTGCTCACCCACACCGCCGACGACGCCCACCAGGACCACCGCCTCGTCTGCGAGCTGACCTGGAACACCTTCCGCGACCACCTGATCCTCGAGTACGAGATCCCGAAGTGGGACGGCGACCTCGGCCGGCCGAACGTCTACGTGCCGCTCGACGAGGCGGTCGTCGCCCGCAAGGTCGAGCTGCTGCTGTCGGAGTTCCCGAGCCAGGCCGACAAGCACTGGTTCGACGAGGAGACCTTCCGCGGGCTGATGCGGCTGCGCGGGCCTCGAGTGCGCCTCGCCGTCGCGCTACGCCGAGGCGTTCGTCGGCAGGAAGCTCTCGGTGGTCTCGTGACCGGCGACGAGCTCGCTGCACCGGGAGGACCGCTGCCGGTCTCGCCGCCGGCCGGGCGCTGTCCCGCGTGCGGATCCGGAGAGCTCGAGGCCGTGCTCGAGCTGACGGCGCCGAAGCACACGTCGATGCTCGTCCCGACCCGCGCCGAGGCGCTCGCGTTCCCGCGCGGGACGATCCGGCTGGAGGTGTGCCGGGGGTGCGGCTTCCTGACGAACGCCGCCTTCGACGCACCCGGGCACGACTACGGCGCGAGCGACGAGGAGACGCAGTTCCACTCGTCCCGGTTCCGGGTCTTCGCGCACGAGCTCGTCGAGCGCCTCGCGGCCGACTACCCGCTCGCGGGCGGAGAGGTGCTCGAGGTGGGCCCCGGTCGTGGCGACTTCCTCGCTTTGCTCTGCGACGTCGCCGGCTGCGACGGCCACGGGGTCGGCCCGAGCTGGCGGTTCGACCTGCCCGACGGGCCGGGCTTCGACCGCGTCAGGATGACGCGCGCGTTTCTCGGGCCGGAGCACCTCGACCCCCCGTACGCGCTCGTCGTCTGCCGCCACACCCTCGAGCACGTCCACGACGTCGGCTGCTTCCTGCGCCTCCTCGGGGACGGCCTGCGGTCGGGGACGCCGCTCTTCTTCGAGGTTCCCGACACGATGCGCATCCTGCGAGAGCGCGCCTTCTGGGACGTCTTCTACGAGCACTGCTCGTACTTCACCGCCGGGTCGCTCGCGCGCGCCTTCCGCCGCGCACGCATGGCGCCGGAGACCCTCGAGCTCGTGTTCGAGGGCCAGTACCTGCATCTCGCCGCGCGCGTCGGCGGCGACGTGTCACGGGTGCTCGCCGTCGAGGAGGAGGCCGAAGAGGTGGTGGAGGCCGCCCGCGCGTTCGCCGGCGCGGTCGAGGCCGAGCGCGACCGCTGGTCGACCGAGCTCGCGGCGGCGCGGCGGCGCGGCGAGACCACGGTGATCTGGGGGGCGGGATCGAAGGGCGTCGGCTTCCTCGCGACGCTCGGCCTGGACGAGGAGATCGCGTGCGCGGTCGACGTCAACCCGGCGAAGCACGGGATGCACATGCCCGGCTCGGGACACGAGATCGTCGCGCCGGAGGCACTGGTCGCGCGGCCGCCCGACCGGGTGCTCGTGATGAACCCCGTCTACGCGGACGAGATCCGGGCGCAGCTCCGCTCGCTCGGCCTGGAGCCTGCGGTCGAGGCGGTATGATCGGCCCCGTCCGGCTCAGGCCGGCGTGAGCAGGGGCCACGAGGCGTCCTTCTCGGACACCGGTCCGGGCGCCAGAGGCCACGTCACGCCGAGCGACGGGTCGTCCGGCCGCACGCCGTGCTCCGCGGTCGGCTCGTAGAACCCGCTCACCAGGTAGAGCACCTCCGCGCCGTCGACGAGCGCCTGGTAGCCCGTCGCGCACCCGGGCGGGACGTAGAGGGCGCGGCGGTTGTCGGCGGTCAGCTCAATCCCCGTCCAGCGCCGCTCGGTGGGCGAGCCCGCGCGCATGTCGGCGGCCACGACGAAGACGGCCCCGCGGATGCAGCGGAAGAGCTTCGCCTCCGGGGCCGTCGCCGCGTCCTGCCAGTGGAGCCCACGGGTCGTCCCGGCGTGGACGTTCCCCGACATGTTCGCCTGCACGAACGTCGACTCGAGGCCGTGCTCGGCGAGCTCCCTCGAGCAGAACGCGCGGGCGAAGAAGCCCCGCTCGTCGGAGAACGGCTCCACGTCGACGACATGAACCCCGTCGACCTCGGTCGGCGTGTACCGCATCAGACCGTCCAGAAGAAGTCGTCGTCGATCTGCTTCGTGCGCAGCAGGTGCTCGATCTGCTTGAGCCGCGTGTAGCCGCGCCAGCGGAACAGGTCCTCGTCCATCGCGATCCGCTCGAAGACCTCGTGGAGCTCGCGCACGCCCGCCTGCGCATCCCACGCGCACGCGAAGCCGGGCAGCCGCTCGGCGATCTTGGCGAAGTCGACGCGGTAGCTCCTCGTGTCGGGGCCGCCTCCCTCGGCGAACGTCAGGCTGCACCCCGGGAACTCGGCTGCGACGATCTCCGCGACCTCGCGGACGCGGTAGTTCGACGCCGACGACCCGACGTTGAAGATCTCGCCGTGGACGACCTCGCGCGGCGCCTCGAGGGCGCAGGCGATCGACGTCGCGATGTCGCGGATGTGGACGAACGGCCGCCACGGCGTGCCGTCGCTCTCCATCCGGATCTCCCGCGTCGTCCACGCGAGCCCCGAGAGGTTGTTGATCACGATGTCGAAGCGCATGCGGGGCGACGCGCCGTACGCCGTCGCGTTCCGCAGGAACGTGGGCGAGAACGAGTCGTCCGCCAGCGCGCCGACGTCGCGCTCGACGAGCGTCTTGCAGACCGCGTATGCGGTCTGGGGGTTCGTCGGCGACTCCTCGTCGACGAGCTCCTGCTCGGCGATGCCGTAGACGCTGCACGAGGAGGTGTAGACGAACCGCTCGATCCCGACGCGCTTCGCGAGCTCGGCCAGGCGCACCGAGCCCTCGTGGTTGATCTGGTACGTGATCGTCGGGTTGAGCTGGCCGACGGGGTCGTTCGAGAGCTCGGCCATGTGGACGATCGCGTCGACCCCCTCGAGGTCGTGCTCGTCGAGCAGGCGGATGTCCTTGCGCAGCGTCTCGATCGTCCGCTCCGCGTCGTCGTGGAACAGCTCGCCAGCGGCGTGGAAAGCGGTGTCCACGCCGAGCACGCTGTGACCGCGAGCGTGGAGCGCCTGCGGCACCACCGCCCCGATGTACCCCTCCGTTCCCGTCACCAGCACGCGCACTGCGACCCCCGTCCTCTCCGTCGTGTCAGTTGCTCTCGCCCGTGCAGGGCGCCGGCCCGGCCATCCAGAGAGCTCCATCGACCCCTCGGAGCTCGCCTGGTTCTCGGAAGCGCGCTCAGCGCGCTTCCGGACAACCGTTTCTACAGTACTTCTCGATCGCTGCTTGTCGACCCCTCCACCGAACGTCGATGGCGGCCCTGCCGGTGCGGCGAGGAGTGCTGAGCCGCCCCGGTCGCACATGGTTGCAGCCGGGCCCGTGACCAATACAGTGGGGCGCATGGGGGAGGTGGAACACGGGGAGGTCGTGGGGCAGTCGCCGCGTTCGTCGAGTCCGAGCTCGCGCCCGGGGCGGCCGACGGCGCCCGTCGAGGCTGACGACGACCTCTTCGCAGCTCGGCGTGCTCGACTCGGCCGGCATGGCGCAGCTGATCGGGTTCGTGCAGGAGACGTTCGGCGTCGAAGTCGGCGACGACGACCTCGTCGCCGAGAACTTCGAGACCGTCGCCGCGATCGCGCGTCTGGTCGAGTCGAAGACGGCGACCGCGTCCGACGGCCGTGCTGTCTGAGCTCCTCCTCTCGAACGCGGCCACGCTCGGCGACCACCCCGCGGTCGAGTACGGCGAGGATCGCCTGAGCTACGACGCGCTGCTCGAGCGCACGAGCGCGCTGGCCGGCGGTCTCGAGTCGCTCGGGGTCGGGCGGGGCGACGTCGTGATGCTCCTGCTGCCCAACGTCCCGGACTTCGTGGTCGGCTTCCTCGCCTCCGCGACGCTCGGCGCGGCTGCGGTCGTCCTCGACCCGGCCTCGAAGGAGTACGAGCTCCGGCACGCATTCGCCGACTGCCGCCCTCGCGCGGTGATCACGGATCAGCGGGGACTCGGTCGCTGCCACGGCGTCGCGACCGAGCTGGGCGTCGTCACCACGCTCGTCGCCGTCGACGCGGCACCGTCGGGCGCCGTGCCCGTCCAGTCGCTGATCGACGAGGGGCGGTCTCCGTCGTCCGTCGACGACGTCGCCCATCTGCCCGTCCTGTTCCAGTACTCGTCCGGGTCGACGGGGCGCTCGAAGCGCGTCGGGCGGACGCAGGCCCAGTGCGCCGCCGAGGCGCGCCTCGTGACCGAGACGCTCAGGCTGACGCCCGACGACCGGATCCTCTGCTGCGTGCCCCTCTTCCACGCATACGGCTTCGGCGACTGCATGCTGACCGCGCTCGGCAGCGGCGCGACGCTGGTCGTCCAGCCGCACGTCCAGCCGTTCGCCGTGCGTCGCTCGCAGACGCTCGAGCTCGTCGAGAGCCGCAGGATCACCGTGCTCCCGATCGTGCCGTACATGGCCGACCTCCTCGTGGGCGCGCCCGGCTCTGCCGACCTCTCGAGCCTCCGCTACTGCTTCACCGCCGGGACCGCTCTGTCCGGGGAGACGGCGATCTCATTCCGCGAGCGCTTCGGCGTCCCTGTCCGACAGCTCTACGGCTGCACCGAGTCACCGTCGATCGCGGCCAACCTCGACGAGGACCCGGCGGCGACGGCAGCCTCGGTCGGCCGGGCGATGCACGGCGTACGGATCGCGATCGAGCCTGTAGAGGACGAGGCAGACGCGGCCGACGGGGTCGGCGAGGTCGTCGTCACCAGCCCTGCCGCGGCCTCCGGCTACTTCGGCGACACCCGCGGCGACCACCACACCTTCGGCGACGGGGCGGTGCGTCCGGGCGACCTCGGCCGTCTCGACGAGGAGGGCCGGCTGTTCCTCGTCGGGCGCACGAAGCTCTTCATCGAGGTGCACGGGCACAAGGTCGACCCGTTCGAGGTGGAGGACGTGCTCTCGCTCCACCCCGCCGTCGAGGACGTCGTGGTCGTCGGGGTGGCCGACCCGGCGGGAGCCGGGGAGGCGGTCAAGGCGGCGGTCGTGTCGAGCAGCCCCGTCAGCGAGCGCGAGCTCGTCCACCACTGCCGTGAGCGTCTCGCCGGCTTCAAGGTCCCGCGGATCGTGGAGTTCCGCGACGAGATCCCGCGGAGCCCGCTCGGGAAGATCCTGCGCAAGGAGCTCGTCTGAGTCGGATGAAGACGCTCCTGGTCGACAACTACGACTCGTTCACGTTCAACCTCTTCCAGCTCGTCGCCGAGGTGAACGGGGAGGAGCCGCTCGTCGTCCGCAACGACGGCGCGACCTGGGAGGAGCTCACCGGGTGGGGGTTCGACAACATCGTGATCTCGCCCGGCCCGGGCACGCCGGGGCGGCCGGCCGACTTCGGCGTGTGCGCCGACGTGATCCGGCATGCGAATGTCCCACTGCTCGGCGTGTGCCTCGGGCACCAGGGGATCGGGCACGTCGCGGGGGGCGAGGTCGTTCGCGCGCCCGAGGCGATGCACGGCCGCCTGAGCGCGGTCCTGCACGACGGCCAGGGCCTCTTCGCCGGGATCCCGCAGGGGTTCAGGGTCGTCCGGTACCACTCGCTCTGCCTCGAGCGCCCGCTGCCCGACGGACTCGCGGTGACCGCGTGGACCGAGGACGGGATCGTGATGGGCCTCCGCGACCTCCGTCGTCCGCGCTGGGGCGTGCAGTTCCACCCGGAGTCGATCAGCACGGAGCACGGGCACCGGCTGCTCGAGAACTTCCGGCAGCTGACCGCGACCACCTCGGGCCGCGCGCCGTCGCAGGTCGCCGTCGGCCGGACGATCGTGCCCCATCGTCCCGCCGTCGAGGCGTCCCCTGCGGGCGGGTCGCGGTACCGGGTGCTCGTCCGCCGGGTCGAGGAGGCGCCCGACCCGGAGAGCGTCTTCGTCCACCTCTTCTCGCTGGATCCGCTCGGCTGGTGGCTCGACTCGAGCCGCGACAACCACGGCTCGCCGACGTACTCGTTCATGGGCGGCGGCGACGGCCCGCTCTCCGGCCGCGCCTTCTACGACGTCGGGGCGCGGTCGGTGACCGTCGTGCGCGCCGGCGAGACGGTGGTGCTCCCGGAGACGACGATCTTCGACTACCTCGAGCGCGAGCTCGAGCGCTTCGCCGGCGTCGACGTCGACGTGCCCTTCGACTTCGACTGCGGCTTCGTCGGCTATCTCGGCTACGAGGTGAAGGCCGACTGCGGGGGGTCGATCGTCCACACGTCGACCATGCCGGACGCGATGTTCCAGCTCGCCGACCGCGTGATCGCGTTCGAGCACGCGACAGGCGCTGCGTACCTGCTCTGCCTCGTCGACGACGAGACGGCCGACGCCGGGGAGGAGTGGCTCGACGGCGTGCAGTCGGCGCTCGCGACGCTCCCCACCGCGCGACCGGTCGCGATCCCGGACGACGCGCCCCCCGCCGAGGCGTTCCTCGCGCGGTCGCGGGACACCTACCTCGCGGACATCGAGCGCTGCCTCGAGTACCTCGTCGAGGGCGAGAGCTACGAGATCTGCCTGACGAACAAGCTCCAGCTCGACGTCGGGCTCGAGCCGCTGAGCCTCTATCGCACCCTGCGGCGGCTCAACCCGGCGCCGTTCTCGGCGTTCCTCCGGGTCGGGCAGCAGTACGTCGCGTGCTCGTCGCCGGAGCGTTTCCTGCGCGTCGGTCGCGACCGATGGGTCGAGGCGAAGCCGATCAAGGGGACGGCACGGCGCGGCCTCACCCTCGAGGAGGACGCTGCGCTCGCCGCGGCGCTCCGCGCCGACGAGAAGACCCAGGCCGAGAACCTGATGATCACCGATCTGCTCCGCAACGACCTCGGCATGGTGTGCGAGGTGGGGAGCGTCCACGTGCCGGCGCTGTTCGCCGTCGAGACGTACGAGACCGTGCACCAGCTCGTCTCGACGGTCCGCGGCCGCCTCCGGGCGGATCTCGTCGCGACCGACTGCATCCGGGCGTGCTTCCCGGGCGGTTCGATGACCGGTGCGCCCAAGAAGCGCACGATGGAGATCATCGACGACCTCGAGGACGAGGCCCGGGGCGTGTACTCGGGGGCGATCGGGTACCTGGGGCTCGGCGGGGCGTCGGACCTCAACATCGTGATCCGCACGATCGTCTTCGACGGCGACCAGACGACGATCGGCGTCGGTGGTGCGATCGTGATGCAGTCGGACCCGGTGGACGAGTTCGACGAGATCATGCTGAAGGGGCAGGCGCTGCTCCGGGCCATCACCGTGGCGCAGGCGTCTGACCCTCGGCCGGTGGACGGCCGACCGTCCGGGCATGGTCGCGACCCGGCCGATGCGGCCAACAGCGAGGACGCCGACCGACCCGAGGGAACGGCCGATCCGACGGTGTCGACGGCGCTCCCCGACGCGACCGGCTGAGGTGGCTGCATGAGCCGGCTCGCGATCGAACGCGGCGAGGTCGTCCGCGATCGCGCCGATGTCGTCGGCCTGATCGAGCGCACCTTCCCCGACGTCGGCCGCGCCGGAGGACCGCTTCGCCCACTACTACGAGCACAACCCGCTCGGCGCGCCGGCGTTCTGGGTCGCCCGTGACGAGCGCGGCGAGGTCGTGGGGATGATCACGGTGTTCCCGGCGCCCATGTTGCTCGACGGCGAGCCCGTGCGCGCCGGCGTGCAGGGCGAGTTCGTCGTGGACGCCGGGCATCGTGGGCCGTTCGGGCCGGCGGTCCCGCTCGTCCGGGCGATGACCCGCTGGCTCGACGAGAGCGAGCTCGTGCTCAGCTTCGGCCGGCCCTGGCCGTCCTCGCACGCGATCATCACGAGCCTCAGCAGCGATGTCCTCGGCGAGGCCGTCATGCTCGCGCGACCGATCCGCGTCGACCGCCTCGTGCGCGAGCGGGGAGGCGCGACCGCGCCGCTCGCTCCGCTCGGACGCGGGCTCGGGCCGGTGCTCCGCCTGCGCTACCGGGACGACCGGTCGCAGTGGTCGGCGCGCGGTCTCGTGGTCGAGCGACCGCGAGCGTTCGACGAGCGCTTCGCCGACCTCTGGGCGTGGGCGGCCGACCGGTTCCGCGTCGTCGGAGAGCGGAGCGTCCGGCAGCTCAACTGGAAGTACGGCCTCGATCCCTCGCCGACCGGGCGTCGGCACGACCTCCTGGCCGTCGTCGACCGGAGCGGCGACGTGCTCGGGTACGCGGCGTCGCTGGAAGTGGCGGGGCGGCTGCACGTGCACGACCTCCTCGCGCGATCCGACCGGCGCGTGATCGACGCCCTCCTCGGAGCGCTCGTCGCGGAGGGTCGCCGCAGGGGCGTGCTCAGCGTCTCCGTCGCGCTCTTCGGCGGAGACCCGCTCCTTGTCGAGCGCCTTCGCAGCTTCGGGTTCTCGACGAGGTCACGTCTCTCGTTCACGGTCAGGTGGTCGCCACGCGCTCCCTCACCCCGTCCGGGCGCGGACGCCTGGTACGCGGTCCACGGGGACGAGGACTTCTGAGCGGCCGAGACGGCGCCACCCCGTGGCACGATCGCCGCGTGGCCGGCGCGCGCAAGAGCATGACGAGTCCAGTCTCCGGTGCGGACGTCGCGCGTCGCCTCGCGGTCGGCGAGCTCGGCTGGGACGACCTCGTCGTGGCCGCCGACGTCGTCGACGCCCTCCGCTCGCTCGCGGGCGTCGCGGCCGGCGGCGGGCTGGTGGCCGTCGTCGACGGCCCGCCCGGCGTGGGGAAGACGTTCGCGGTGCAAGCATGGGCGGAGTCGATGCGCCTCGACCTGTGGCGCGTCGACTGCCGCCGTCTCGTCGAGCGCCACGGCGTCGGCGTCGCCGGCCGCGGTCTCGACGAAGCGCTCGCCTACGGCGTGCGGCCGCATGCGATCCTCCTCTTCCACGACGCCGACACGCTGCCCGTTACCGCCGTCGAGGCGCTCGTGGGTCGGGCGCTCGGTCGTCGTGCGCCGACGGTGCTCGAGGCGAGGATGCCCGCCGCCGATGCGCTCGTGGCGGGGCTTCCGGTCGAGGTGCACCGCATCCGGCTCCAGCTCCCGGACAGAGCGCTCCGGCGCAGGCACTGGGAGCTCGCCGTCGGCAGGGCGAGCCCGCTCTCTCGGCCCGACCTCGACGCGCTCGCAGCGCTCGAGGTCCCCGGCGCGACGATCGAGGCGGCTGTCCGCGCCGTCGTGCTCGCGAAGGGCGATGAGCGCGTCGAGACCGTCGACCTCGTCGCCGCGGCGCGGGAGCTCACCGTGGAGTCGACACGGCCGCACGGCGGCTGACGCGGGCGACCGAGCGATCACCGAGGTCAGGTGAGGCCATCGAGCTAGGCATCCGACGCGGTCGGACACCTTCGCAGCACCTCGCCGACGTGACGGTTCAGTCGGCGGCGCGCTGAACGTCGATCGAGACGATCGAGCCCGGGCGGAGGAACCGGTCGCCGACCGCCGGCCAGTCTCCGGCCTGCTCCGCTCGCGCGATCTCCCGGATCGCCTCCCGCGCCAGATGCACGGCCGGCGCGCGTCCCTCGGCCCGGCCGATCTCGATCTCCTCGCCGCTCGTCACGGTGATCACGACGCGGCGCGCGTCGCGGGCGGGAGGGAGCGAGACGACGTGGGGCGATCCCCACCCCTCCTCGGCCACGGTCGAGGCCTGCGGCTGCGGGTGGAGCGGGTCGGTGGGCGCGAAGTCGCGGTTCCCGAAGACGGTCACGAGGCGGTGTGCTCCCGGTCGTGGGGCATGGATGGGCACCCCTCACATCGGCGAACCGGGCCGCGCACGGCGTCCCTCGTTCGAGGATGGCATGTTCGGGGCGCCTTGGGCGCCCCGAACATGCCTGGGAGGACCGTCGATCGATCAGTTGGCGGGGCCGCAAGCGGGAGCGCTCGCGGGGTACGTCAGCAGACCCTGTCCGGCGAGATGGGCCTTGATCGCGATCGGCACCGCGTTGACCCCCGGGACGACCTGACCGGTCGCAGCCGCGGCGATCGTCGGACCTCCGAGCACCTTCACGCCCGCGGCGACGCACTTGCCGTTCGCAGGCGTCGAGAACCCAGGCTGCGCGACCGCAGCGCTCGGGATCGCGAGCGCGGCGATGGCGGCGGTGGTGACGAGCAGCTTCTTCATGGGATTCCCCTCCCCGTTGCGCCGGTACTGTCCGGCGATTGTCGAGGTATACGTCGGGGCTGCCCGGCTGGATCAGCGCCGGTGCGGATCCCGTTCCACGGAGGTCACGCGAGGGAGATCGGAGGGGGCTCGTCGAGGCCCCAGCTCCGTCGGAGCGCGACCGCCAGCCGGGACGTGACGGCGCCCTCGCGCCAGGTCGTGCCACCGCGGAGCGCACGCACCGGCTCGACGCCCCGGATCGAGCCGGTCAGGAACGCCTCCTGCGCCGCCGTCAGCGCCGTCAGGTCCACGACCTCCTCGCTGGTCCGCAGACCGGCCGAGGCGGCGAGCTCGAGCACCCGCGCGCGCGCGATGCCCGGCAGGATGCGCCCGTCGAGCGGAGGCGTGACCAGACGGTCGCCGCAGACGAGGAACACGTTGCCGCGTGAGCACTCCAGGACGGTCTCGCCGTCCAGGAGCAGCGGCACCGCGTCCGGGGCGGCCGTCGCCTCCGCGGCCGCGACGAACGAGCGGTCACACCACTTGTGGCAGCCGAGCCCACCGGGGATCTGGAGCGGCACGAGCTCCACGGCCAGCCGCCACCGCGGGAACACCTGAGCGGGCTCGACCGGCCGAGACGTGATCGCCACCTCGATCTCGTCGTCCACGGCGACGACGTCGACCCGCATCCGTCCGAGCTCGGTCCCGGCGGCGCGGCCGTCGAGCTGCAGTCCGAGGTCCCGAGGGAGCTCGCGCCGGTGCAGGTAGCGGAGGCTCCCTGCCAGACGATCGAGATGTCGCTCGCGCTCGACGATCCGTCCCGCGCACACGAGGACGGTCTCGAAGATGCCCGCACGGGGATCTGGGCGCTTGGAGCCGGCCCGGGGGTCTCCGCCGGCCGTGCCGGGCGTCGGTCTCGGCCGGCTCATCGTCCGGGAGGCGTCGCGACCCCGCCCGGCAGCCGTGCGACGAGCATCCGGGTGGACGGCGACAGCTGTCGAACGTCGGCGAGCGCGAAGCCCGCCTCGTCGAGCAGTGCCGTGTAGGCGGCGATCGGGCGCTCGGCGCCGCCTGTCAGGACGAGCAGCGCGAGGTCGATGAGCACGGACGCCAGGGGGGCCGTGCGCCCGGGGTCGTCATCGACCGCGTCCTGGAAGACGAGGAGCGTGCCGTGCTCAGGCAACGCGTCGCGGATCGTCGCGAGGATGCGCCCGGCGCTGGCGTCGTCCCAGTCGTGCAGCACGCGCGCCAGGACGTAGACGTCCGCGCCGGGAGGAACCGAGTCGAAGAAGTCGACCCCGACCGCGCGCGCGCGGTCTGCCAACCCGGCCTCGGCCAGCCGAGCCTGCGCGACGCTCGCGACGGCAGGCTGGTCGGCGACGACTGCGGACAGGTGCGGGTGCTGCTCCAGCAGGACACGGACGAGCGATCCGTCGCCTCCTCCGACGTCCACGACCGAGCCAGCGCTCCCCCAGTCGAAAGCCCTCGCGCACTCCTCGAAGGCCGGTCGATCGAAGGCGCCGAGGTATCCGGCGTACACGTCAGCCGCCGCTTCGTCCGTCGCGAGCATCTCGTAGAGGTCGCCGCCGTGGGCGATCGAGTACCCGCTACGGCCCGTGCGCAGCGCTTCGGCCAGAGCCCCCCACGAGGCCCACCACCAAGGCTGGGCCGGTGCACGGGCCAGCGGGCCGAGCGACCCGGGCGCGTCACGCGTCAGGCGCTCCCCGCGACGGGTGAGAGACCACGTCGACCCGTCATCGGCGAGCTCGACGACCCTCAGCGACGCGAGCGCGCGGAGGGCGCGATCGAGCGCCGGCCGATCGAGCCCGAGCTCGAGAGCGAGCTGCCCCGATCCCACGCCGCCTCGGGCGAGGCGTTCGGCGATGCCAAGCTCCACGAACGCCGCCAACAGGCAGGTGATCTCATAGGCGCCGATCGAAGCGGCGAGCGGGTCGACGAGCCTCCCTGCGCGACGCTCGGTCATTCTCCCGCGAACCGTAGCGTGCGTGCGCCTGCCGGCGTGTTGCGGCTCAGCTCTTGGGCTCGGGCTCGAGCTTGTAGCCGACGCCGTAGCGCGTCTGGAGGAACGTGTGCCGCGAGGCGCGGTGGTCGACCTTCTCGCGCAGCTTGCGCACGAACACGTCGACGGTGCGGTCGCGGTGCGAGGCGCGGCGGCCCCACACCCGCTGCAGCAGCTCGTCGCGGGTGAGGACGCGGCCGAGGTCGAGCGCGAGCGCGTAGAGGAGGCGGAACTCGGTGGGCGTCAGCTCGGCGCTCTGGCCGTCGACGTAGGCCTGGACGTTGCGCGGGTCGAGCCGCAGCTCCTCGATCACGATCTCCTCCCCGCGGCGCGGATCCTGGCTGCGGGTGCCGCGGCGGGCGGCGGCGCCCACGCGCGCGACGAGCTCCTTCATCGAGAACGGCTTGACGAGGTAGTCGTCGGCGCCGATCTCGAGCGCGTGCACGCGGTCGTGCTCGGTGCCGCGGGCCGAGACGACGACGATCGGCGTGCCGATCCCCTCGTTGCGCGCCTGCTCGATCACCTTCCAGCCGTCGAGGCCTGGGAGCATCAGGTCGAGGACGCAGACGTCGGGCCGCTCGAAGCGCAGGCGCGCGAGGCCCGTCTCGCCGTTCGCGACGCCGACGGCGTCGAAGCCGGCCGACTGCAGGTGCCGCGCCATGCCCTGGGCGATGACGTCGTCGTCCTCGATGATGAGCACCTTGGACATCCGGCGGAACTCTTGCGCCGCCGCGCGTCCGCGGGGGCGACGGGTGGTGACGGGATGGTAACCAGGAGGTGAACGGCGGACGGGCGGCCCGACCGGGGCGTCAGCGCGGGCTGCCGCCCTGGAGCCCGGCTGCACCCCCAGCCGCGAGATGACGCGCGAGGACGGTCCGGCCGTGGCCCAGCGTGGAGCTCCCGCCGTACGCCTGCGCGCGACGGCCGTTCGTGGCCGACCTCGTGCGCGTGCCGAGAGCGGTCTCGGTTCCGAGTGGCAGCGCCGCGGCGCGGTGGAGTCGCCGCTGCTCCGGCCGGGGACCGCCACCGTGACCGACTGCAGCGTGAGTGCGACGCCGGGCACCGCGGTGCGTTGACTGCGGGCCGGGGCCGGTAAGGGAGCTCCCCCCGCCCCTCGCCTGCTACTCGGCCTCTCCGTCCGTGTCGGCCTCCTCGGCCGCCTGCTCCTCGCCGCTCGGGGTCGCGACGAGCGTGACCGTCTCGCAGCCGATCACCGTCGTCCGTCGGCGCTCCGAGGTGCGGATCCGGGCGGTGTCGTTCCCCGGCCCGCAGTCGAGCACGTCGCGGCGCCGGTCGGCCGCGAGCGCGTGGAGCACGTCGTCGCCCGGTCCGCCCTTCAGCACGTCGGCGCCGAAGCCGCCGAACAGCCGGTCGTTGCCGTCGTCGCCGAACACGACGTCGTCGTCGGGCCCTCCCGCGACGCGGTCGTCGCCCGTGCCGCCGCGGACGACGTCGTTCGCCGAGCCGCCCTCGAGCCGGTCGTTGCCGTCCTCGCCGCGCAGCACGTCACGGCCGCGGCCGCCGAACGCCGTGTCGTTGCCCGCCCCTCCGAGCACGCGGTCGTTCCCCTGCCCGGCGCGGACGACGTCGTCGCCGCCCTCGGCCCGGACGCCGTCGTTGCCGTCCGAGCGCGCGGATCTCGTCGGCCTCGGCCGTGCCGACGAGGCGGTCGTTGCGTGGCGTGCCGGTGATCACCGCGGCGGTCGCGGCCGCCGCGAGCGCCAGGGCCGCGATCCCCGCCGCCCCGAGCGCGAGCTTCCCCTTCGTCCTCATCTCCCGTCCTTTCCACGGGTGCGATCAGCACCCGCATTCAGCGCCCGCGAGGTGAGGGATCGGTGTGCGACGGGCAATGGTTCCGTCCGCGTTCTGTTAGAACGCCGTGCGATGATCGGCGACGCGGTGCGCGGCAGGGTGCTGCTCGAGGAGAGCCGCGAGGCGGTGGTGATCCTCGACGAGGACGACCACGTCGTCGGCGCCAGCCGCCGCGCCCGTCAGTCGATCGACGGCCTGCGCGAGGGCGAGCGCGTCCCCGACGGCCTGCTCTCGGGGGACGCGGGGATCATCCCGCTCGTGGTCCCGTACGAGGTCGCCGGGCGGCGCGAGCGGCTCGTCTACCTCAGCCGGTCGGGCGACCTCACCGCCTACGAGGAGCTGCGCGCCGGCTTCACCGCCGCCGTCTCGCACGAGCTGCGCACGCCGCTGGCGCGCCTGCTCTCGTTGCTCGAGACGGCGGCGCTCCCGGGCGAGGACGTCCGCGAGCTGATCGACCGAGCCCGTTCCGAGGTGGAGCAGATCAAGGAGCTGATCGACGAGGTGCTGTTCCTGTCGGAGCTCGAGTCCGGCGCGCGGGTCGTCTCGCTGGGCGCGGTGCCCGTGCTCGGCGAGCTGCAGGCCGCGGTCGTCGACCTCCACGACCGCGCGAGCCGGGCGGGCGTCGATCTCGTGGTCGAGGGCGACGAGGCGATCCACCTCGAGATCCGCCCGCGGATGCTCCGGGTGATCGCGACGAACCTCGCCGAGAACGCGATCCGGTACGCGGGTCCAGGGGCCACCTTCACGCTGGCCGTCGAGCGGGAGGGGGACGCGATCGTGGTGCGCGGCACCGACGACGGCGTCGGAGTGGACGAGCCGGAGCTCGGGCGGCTGTTCGAGCGGTTCTTCCGCGCCGACCGGGCGCGCGCCTCGCGCGGCACCGGGCTCGGGCTGGCGATCGTCAAGCACATCGTCACGCAGGCCGGCGGAAGCGTCGAGGCCCGCGGCGGGCAGGGCGCGGGGCTCGAGATCCGCTGCACGTTCCCGCAGGGCTGAGACCGCGCCG
The DNA here is from genome assembly GCA_963703095.1 of uncultured Actinomycetes bacterium. Classification (GTDB taxonomy): domain Bacteria; phylum Actinomycetota; class Thermoleophilia; order Gaiellales; family Gaiellaceae; genus Gaiella. The sequence continues at coordinate 3,398,199 of OY969787.1, read as the reverse complement.
CGGAGCGCGGCGACAGGGCTGGGCCGGGCATGCCCGGCCCCTACGACCACCACGCGACGCCAGCACCGGGGCGGGAAACCCGGGGCGTCACGACCACCCACGCGGGGCCAGGCACCGGGCGGGGGAGACGCGGGGCGTCGCGATCACCTTCGGGGGTCACGCGCCCGTTCTCCAGTTGCTCACCACTTGTTCACCAGCGCAGCACCCATGGGCGCTGCCGCGGCATGAACCATCCCCGTCGTCCGCCGACGTCGTTCCGGGGAGGTCCTCATGCGGTACCGCGCGCTCGCTGCCATCGCCACGCTCTGCGCTCTCGGCCTGATCGCCGCAGGCTGTGGCGGTGACGACGGAGGATCGGGCGGCGGCACGATCGCCGCCGACGGCTCGAGCACCGTCGGCCCGTACGTCACGGCCGCCGCCGAGCAGTTCCAGGACGAGGCGGGCGTGAACGTGACGGTCGGGATCAGCGGGACGGGTGGCGGCTTCGAGCGGTTCTGCCGCGGCGAGACCGACCTCTCGAACGCCTCGCGTCCGATCAAGGACGAGGAGGCCGCGATCTGCGAGGAGAACGGCGTCGAGTACGTCCAGTTCGGGGTCGCGAACGACGCGCTGACCGTGGTCGTCAACACGGCCAACGACTGGGCGCAGTGCCTCACCGTCGAGGAGCTCGACGCGATCTGGGAGCCCGGCTCGAAGGTCAACAGCTGGTCGCAGGTGCGCGACGGCTTCCCGGACGAGCCGCTCAAGCTGTTCGGGCCCGGCACCGACTCGGGCACGTTCGACTACTTCACCGACGTGATCAACGGCGAGGAGGGTGCGAGCCGCACCGACTTCTCCGCCTCGGAGGACGACAACGTGGTCATCCAGGGCGTCGCCGGCACCCCCGGTGGCCTCGGCTACTTCGGGTTCTCGTACTTCGAGGAGAACCAGGACACGCTCAAGGCCGTCGAGATCGACGCCGGCGACGGCTGCGTGCCGCCGAGCGTCGAGACCGCCCAGGACGGCTCGTACACCCCGCTCTCGCGGCCGCTCTTCGTCTACGTCAAGCTCGAGTCGTTCGAGCGGCAGGAGGTCGAGGACTTCATCCAGTTCATCATCGACAACGAGACCGAGATCGCCGAGCAGTCGCAGTTCGTCCCGCTCAACGAGGAGCAGATCGCCGAGCAGCAGCAGATCTTCGACGAGGCGCTCGAGGAGGTCGGGGCGTAGGGTGGCGAGCGACGCCTCCACGGTCGCCGTCGCCCCGCCGGCGAGCACCGAGGTCGACCTCCGCCAGTCGAAGCGCCGGCTGGGAGAGGCGGCGATCCGCGTCGTGCTGGCGCTCGCGGCGGCCGTCTCGGTCGTCACGACCGTCGGCATCGTGCTCTCGCTGCTCCTCCCGGCGATCGAGTTCTTCACGGAGGTCAGCCCGGTCGAGTTCTTCACCGGCACTGACTGGTCGCCGCTGTTCGAGCCGGCGAGCTTCGGCGTCCTGCCCCTCGTCCTCGCGACCTTCATCGTCACCTTCTGGGCGCTGCTCGTCGCAGTCCCGGCCGGCATCGGGACGGCGACCTACCTCTCCGAGTACGCGAGCCCCCGGGCGCGGAACACCCTCAAGCCGATTCTCGAGATCCTCGCCGCGATCCCGACGGTCGTCTACGGCTACTTCGCGCTCACGGCGGTGACGCCGCTCCTGCGCTCGGGCGGCATCCAGGTGGAGATCTTCAACGTGCTCGCCGGCGGGCTGGTGCTGGGCGTGATGCTGATCCCCACGATCGCCTCGCTCTCCGAGGACGCGATGTCGGCGGTGCCGCAGGCCCTGCGCGACGGCTCCTACGGCCTGGGGGCCGATCGGCTGCAGACGTCGACCCGGGTCGTCGCTGCCCGCCGCGATCTCGGGGATCATCGCCGCCATCGTGCTCGGGATCTCACGTGCGGTCGGTGAGACGATGATCGTGCTGATCGCCGTCGGCCAGCTGCCGCAGATCACGTGGGACCCGCGGGAGACGATGGAGACGCTGACGGCGTTCATCGGTGCGACCGGCAACGGCGATCTCCCCACCGGCTCGACGGAGTACAAGACCATCTTCGCCGTCGGGCTGACGCTGTTCGTCCTGACGTTCATCATGAACATCATCTCGATCCGCCTCGTGCGCAAGTACCGGGAGGCGTACGACTGATGAGCCGAGCGCTCAAGAGCAAGCTCTTCCTCGGCTACATGTTCCTCTGCCTGGCGGTGTCGTTCGGCACCCTCGGGTGGCTGCTGGCGACGACGTTCATCGACGGCATCCCGGGCCTGAGCGTGCAGCTGTTCACCGAGCTCCCCTCCACGCAGGCCGAAGAGGCGGGAGCCCGCCCCGCGATCCTCGCCACGATCTACCTCTCGATTCTGCTCCTCGTCATGACGGTGCCGATCGGCGTGGCGACCGCGGTCTACCTCGAGGAGTACGCGCACCCGGAGCGCTGGTACAACCGGCTGCTCGAGATCAACATCCAGAACCTTGCCGCGGTGCCGGCGATCGTGTACGGCATCCTCGGCCTCGCGTACATCGTGCGTGGGCCCCTCGGGATCGGACGGGTGCTCTTCGCCGGTGCGCTGATCCTCACGCTCGTGGTGCTGCCGACGGTGATCATCGCGTCGCGCGAGGCGATCCGGGCGGTGCCGCCGTCGATCCAGGAGGGAGGGCTCGCGCTGGGTGCGACCAAGTGGCAGACGGTGTGGCGCCAGATCCTGCCGGCGTCGATCCCCGGGATCGCGACCGGCTCGATCCTCGCGCTGTCGCGGGCCGTCGGCGAGACGGCGCCGTTGCTCCTGATCGGAGCCCTCACGTACGTCCCGTTCAACCCCACGCTGTTCGGTCAGTTCACCGCGCTTCCCGTGCAGATCTACACGTGGATCAAGCTCCCCGACCCCCAGTTCCAGACCCTCGCGGCGGCCGCGATCATCGTCCTGCTGGTCATCGTGCTGTCGATGAACGCCCTCGCGATCTTCGTCCGCAACCGCTATCGCCAGGAGTGGTGATCTAAGGTGACCCAGATGGATCACGAGACCGAGTCCGGCCCGCCGTCAGAGGAGACGCCGGCGACCCACGCCCGCATGACGCCCGGCGCCCCGTCGATCGACAGCTCGCGGATGGCCGAGGTGACGCTGTCGGGCACGCGCGGCGACATCGAGCAGCGCGAGAAGGTGTTCGACGTGCAGGGCCTCTCCGTGCACTACGGCAAGGCGCTCGCCCTCGACGCCGTGAACCTCACCATCCACAAGAACACGGTGACGGCGTTCATCGGCCCGTCGGGCTGCGGCAAGTCGACCTTCATCCGCTGCTTCAACCGGATGAACGACCTGATCCCGATCGCCCGCGTCGACGGCACCGTCGCCTACCACGGCAAGGATCTCTACGCGCGCGAGGTCGACCCCGTCGAGGTCAGGCGGAGGATCGGGATGGTCTTCCAGAAGCCGAACCCGTTCCCGAAGTCGATCTACGACAACGTCGCCTTCGGGCCGCGCGTGCTCGGGATGAAGGACGGTCTCGACGAGCGCGTCGAGCAGAGCCTGAAGCGCGCAGCGCTGTGGGACGAGGTCAAGCACCGCCTCAAGGAGAGCGCGATGGGGCTCTCGGGCGGTCAGGCGCAGCGGCTGTGCATCGCGCGTGCCCTCGCGACCGAGCCGGACGTGCTGCTGATGGACGAGCCGGCCTCGGCGCTCGACCCGATCGCGACCGCCGCGATCGAGGACCTCATGCACGACCTGAAGCGCGAGTACACGATCGTGGTCGTCACGCACAACATGCAGCAGGCCGCCCGCGTGGCCGACATGACGGCCTTCTTCTCCGTCCAGGTGCACGAGGACGGCAAGGGCCGGCACGGGATCCTGGTCGAATACGATCAGACGACGAAGATCTTCACCACCCCCGCCGACCAGCGGACGGAGGACTACGTGACGGGACGGTTCGGCTGATGCGCGTCGAGTTCCAGGAGCGTCTGAACACGCTCGAGGCGGGCATCCAGGAGCAGGGCGAGGTGTGCCTGCGCGCCGTGCGCGGCGCCGTCAACGCGCTCGCGACGCAGGACCTCGAGCTCTGCGACGAGGTGATCGCGTTCGACGACGAGATCGACGCGCGCTATCACCGGATCGAGAAGCTGGTCGAGGAGGTCCTCGCGCTCGAGACGCCTGTGGCGACCGACCTGCGCTTCGTCCTCGCGAGTCTCCACGCGTCGATCCACCTCGAGCGGATCGGCGACCAGTCGGTCACGATCGCGAAGCTGACGAAGCTCGCTGCGGACCTCGAGCCGGGCGCCGAGCTCGTCGAGGGCCTGCAGGAGATGGGCGATCGCTGCGAGGAGATGCTCAAGATCGCGCTCGACTCGTTCGCGGAGCGCGACGTCGTGCGGGCCCGGTCGCTCGTCGAGCTCGACGAGCTCGTCGACCGGACGAACCACCGCGTGGTGGACACGGTGCTCGGGATGACGAGCTCCGGCGGCGAGCAGGAGTGGGGCATGCGGATGATCGTCGTCGCGCGCTGCCTCGAGCGGATCGGCGACAACGCTGTCGACATCGGCGAGCAGACCGTCTTCGTCGTCACCGGCGAGTTCGAGCAGTTCAGCGACGCTAGTCACTAGGGCGCGGCCCAGCTGCTCGGCGCCGGGCGGGGCAGGCCCCGCCCCTACGTCTGGGGGTCGAGCCGTCTCGTAGGGGCCGGGCCTGCCCGGCCCGCCTTCGGGGACCGATGCCCGGCTTCACCACCCCGCCACCCGACGTTCACCGTTCGCAGGCCCATCGCCGTGGGTCTGCCGGGCACCCTCACCCCGGTTGCTCCGTCATCGACACAAGGGGTGGTACTCCACATGAAGGACTCAGGACGCCTGCGGCGCTTCGCCGTGCTCGGCGTGGCGGTCGTCGCGGTCGCTGCGCTCGCGTCGATCGCCGCGGCAGCGGTGCAGCTGCCGAAGATCGACAAGGCCTCGCTCTCCAAGCTCGGCGGTAGCGTCTCCGCTGACGGCTCGTCGACTGTCGGGCCGTTCACGACCGCCGCCGCCGAGCTGTTCCGCAAGGCGGGGGCGTCGAAGGTGGCCGTCACCGTGGGGATCTCCGGCACGGGCGGTGGCTTCGAGCGGTTCTGCCGCGGCGAGACGGATCTCTCGAACGCCTCGCGACCGATGAAGATCAGCGAGGCAAAGCTCTGCAAGGAGAACAACGTCGGCGGCTGGCGTGCGTTCACGGTCGTGAACGACGCGCTCACGGTCGTGGTCAACAGGTCGAACACGTGGGCGACCTGCCTCACCACCGCGGAGCTGAAGAAGATCTGGGACACGGGCTCGAAGGTCGACAACTGGAAGGACGTCCGCGCGAGCTTCCCGGACGAGCCGCTCAAGCTGTTCGGCCCCGGCACCGACTCCGGGACGTTCGACTACTTCACGGAGGTCATCAACGGGAAGTCGAAGCGCTCGCGTTCCGACTTCTCCGCCTCCGAGGACGACAACGTGCTCGTCCAGGGCGTCGCGGGCACGAAGGGCGGGATGGGGTACTTCGGCTTCTCGTACTACGAGGAGAACCAGGACAAGCTGAAGGCGCTCCAGATCGAGAACCCGAAGACCGGCAAGTGCGTCGCGCCGTCCGTGGCGACCGCCCAGGACGCGTCGTACAAGCCGCTCGCCCGGCCGCTGTTCATCTACGCGAAGGCGTCGTCCTTCAAGCGGCCCGAGGTGAAAGCGTTCTTCCAGTACATCTTCACCAACGAGAAGACGATCGCTGAGCGCGCGGACTTCGTCCCGCTGACCGCCGCCCAGCTCAGGAGGGCGAAGCTGAACTTCCGGCTCGCGCTCGTCGCTGCGAACCGCAGCTAGCGCACCGCACAACAGAGGGGATGCGAGCGAGGGGCGGCCGACGAGCCGCCCCTCGTCGGGTTCGGGCCGGGTGCACAGACCGCGCGGTTCGCGCGCACGAGCACTGCGGGAGATCACGCATCAACGTCCGTCGATGGCTCGCTAGCGTGAGCACGTGATCGCGCACCGGCAGCCGACCCCAGTCGCGCGCCGATCTCGGCCGACAGCTGTGGGAGGCAGGACGTGAGCGTCGAGCTCGACGGTCGCGCCGAGCCGCCGGTCGACGCCGGCGAGCGGGCGGTGCTCGGCCGGCTCTCGCGGCTCGACCGGTTCCTGCCGCTGTGGATCGCCCTCGCCATGGCGGGCGGTCTCGTGCTCGGAGCGCTGGTGCCCGACCTGAACGACCAGCTGGAGCGGCTGCAGGTCGGGACGGTGTCGCTGCCGATCGCCGCGGGGCTGCTCCTGATGATGTACCCGGTGCTGGCGAAGGTGCGCTACGAGGACCTCGGACGGATGAGCGACGACGGGGTGGGCAACTGGCGGTTCTTCGGGACGTCGCTCGTGCTGTCGTGGGTGGTCGGGCCGTTGCTGATGTTCGCGCTGGCGTGGCTGTTCCTCGCCGATCAACCGGCGTATCGCACCGGCGTGATCATCGTCGGGCTAGCTCGGTGCATCGCGATGGTGCTCGTGTGGAACGACATCGCGCTCGGCGACCGGGAGCGAGCGGCCGTGCTCGTCGTGTTCAACGCGCTGTTCCAGGTGGCCGCCTACGCGCTGCTCGGCTACTTCTACCTCACGACCCTGCCGGGCTGGCTCGGCCTCGACACGCAGGGGTTCGAGGTCGGGATCTGGGAGGTCGCGCGGACGGTGCTGATCTTCCTCGGCATCCCGCTGCTGGCCGGGGTGCTGACCCGCTGGATCGGGATCCACCGGCGCGGGCGGGAGTGGTACGAGGGCTCGTTCGTGCCGCGGATCGCGCCGCTCACGCTATACGGGCTGCTGTTCACGATCGTGCTGCTGTTCGCGATCCAGGGGGAGGAGATCACCTCGTCGCCGCTCGACGTGGTCCGGATCGCCGTGCCGCTGCTCGTGTACTTCGCGGTGATGTGGCTGCTCGGGTTCTTCGCGGGCCGGGCGCTCGGGTTCCCGTATCCGCAGACGGCGGCGCTGTCGTTCACGGTCGCCTCGAACGACTTCGAGCTCGCGATCGCCGTCGCGGTCGGCGTGTTCGGCGCCACGTCGGGGCAGGCGCTCGCCGGGGTGGTCGGGCCACTGATCGAGGTGCCGGTGCTCGTCGGCCTCGTCTATGTCGCCCTCTGGCTGCGGCGGCGGCTGCGCTGGCCGCCGGAGCCGGTGCGGGCCGGCTGAGGTGCTGCTGGTGGTGTCCGACTGAAGTCGGACACCAGCCGTCGGCGGCACCCGGATCGACAGGTGTCTGACTTCAGTCAGACACCTCTGTGCCTACAGCCCCCTCAGCGCTCGAGCAGCTCGCCGACCAGGCGCTGCACGCGTGCGTCGATGTCGTCCCGGATCGCGCGCACCGACTCGAGATCCTGCTCGGCCGGGTCGTCGAGCTCCCAGTCCTCGTAGCGCTTCCCGGGGTAGATCGGGCAGGCGTCGCCGCAGCCCATCGTGATCACGACGTCGGCCGCGCGGACGACCTCGTCGGTGAGCGGCTTGGGGTACTCCTGGCTCATGTCGATCCCGAGCTCGTCCATCGCCTCGACCACCGCCGGGTTGACCGTCGCCGCCGGGGCGCTGCCCGCCGAGCGGACGCTCACACGGCCCTCCGAGCGCAGGCGGACGAGGCCGGCCGCCATCTGGCTGCGGCCCGCGTTGTGCACGCAGACGAACAGCACCTCGGGCATCTCCTTCACGAGGTGCCCGTCCGCCTGGGCGAGCGCGCGCAGCCGCTCGCGGGCGAAGCGGTGCACGAGCACGGGCACGTAGGTCGGCAGCTTGGAGCCCGACAGGAGGTCGGTCGACTCGGTGATGTAGCGCTCGATCGTCTCGGTCGAGAACACCCCGGCGAACTCGCGCTGGAGGTTCTCGGCCGCACGCGTGATGTGCAGCTGCGTCACCGGGTCGAGCTGGACGTCCGACATCCCTCACCTCCGCGCATCGATTGTCGTCGATGCGGAGTGTGCCAGGGTCATCGACCTACGTCAATGAGCTCCTCGACGGGCACGTGGTCGACGGGAACGTGGAGATCGCCGGGGTGCTCGTCGCGGAGGAACAGGTACACGAGCGAGCCGAGCGCGGCGCCGACGATCGGGCCGACGACGTAGATCCAGATCGCGTCGAGCTCCCCTGCGACGAGCGCCGGCCCGAGCGACCTCGCGGGGTTGAGCGAGGCGCCGCTCACCGGGCCGCCGACGAGCGCGGCGAGCCCCACGGTGCCGCCGATCGCGATCGCCGCCGCCTCGCCGACGGCGCGCGTGTCGGTCGCCACCGCCATGATCACGAGCATCAGGAAGAACGTGAGGACGAGCTCCCACAGCAGCGACTGCCCGCCCGACCCGGACGGGGACGTCGCGCCGATGCTCGCCACGTCGCCGAGCGACGCGCGCAGCACGAGCGCCGCGAGAATCGCCCCGGCCAGCTGGGCCGCCCAGTAGAGCCCGACCCGCGGCCAGGGGAAGTGGCGGCTGAGGGCGAACGCCAGCGTGACCGCGGGGTTCAGGTGCGCGCCCGAGACGTGGCCGAGCGCGTAGATCAGCACCATGATCACGAGCCCGAACGCGACGGCGATCCCGACGTGGCCGAACGCCCCGGTCTCGGCGGCGACCATGATCGCCCCGCAGCCGAAGAAGACGAGCCCGAACGTGCCGATCGCCTCCGCCAGGAGGCTCCGCGCGAGCGGGAGGTCGATCATCCGCGCGGCGCGATGCCCGTCTGCGCGGGCGCCTCGGCGAAGAGCGCCCCGATCTGCTCGAGGGCTCCGGGTGCGAGCCGGTAGTAGGCGTAGGAGCCGCGCTTCTCCCGCTCGAGCAACCCTGCGTCGAGGAGCTGGCGCAGGTGGTGGCTCACCGTCGGCTGCGCGATCCCGAGCTGCGGCTGGAACTCGCAGACGCAGACGGCGTCCCCGCCGGCGCGCAGGAGGATGTTGACGATCCGCAGCCGGTGTCGGTCGGCGAGCGCCTTGAGCAGGCGCTCGAGCTCGGCAGCGTCCGTCTCGGACAGGGTCGCGCCGGCCAAGGGTGTGCAGCAGTCGAGGACGGCGAGCTCGCGCACGCCCCGAGCGTATCGACTATCGTCGATGGGCTGTACGCGAGCGCCGGGGACGGCGCGAGTTTCGTGTTCACGGACTACGGTCAGGACGGCAGTCCGCTGAACCCGTGCGGCGACCCTCCGGGAGGAGCAGGTGCGGTTCTTTCACCACCGACAGCCGAGGGCGGGGCGCTGCGCAGCCAGGATCTGCGCACGGCCGGCGACCCGACAGGGTTGAGTGGCTCGGTCATCCGGGTCGACCCCCAGACCGGGCTCGCGCCTGCGACGAACCCTCTCGTCGGCAGCGCCGACCCGAACGCCCGGCGGATCGTCGCGCAGGGCCTGCGCAATCCTTTCCGCTTCACGTTCCGTCCCGGGACGAGCGAGCTCTGGATCGGGGACGTCGGCTGGGGAGACTTCGAAGAGGTCAATCGGATCCTGTCCCCGACCGACGCCGTGGTGGAGAACTTCGGCTGGCCGTGCTACGAGGGCTCGCAGCGCCAGTCGGGCTACGATGCCGCGAACCTCGCGATCTGCGAGACCCTGTACGGCGACCCGTCCGGGCTGCAAGACCGATCCCAGATCGACACTCGCGGACGCTGCGTCCCGTCGCCACCCCACCGCAAGCCTCGCACCAGGCTGCGGATCCGTCCGGGGCTGCATGACCGATCACCAGATCGATACCTGCAAGACGCTGCCGTGCGCCGCTGCGCCACCCCCACCCGGGTACGCTCGTGACCGTGCGCAAGACCGTCGAGCGGGAGATCAAGCTGGCCACCGGGGAGGGGTTCGTGCTGCCGGAGCTCGGCGGCCGGCCGCTGCCGGCGCGCACCTTCGTCTCGACCTACCACGACACCCCCGATCTCGTGCTCGCGCGGCACGGCGTGACCTTCCGGCACCGCGTCGAGGACGGCAGCGGCCTGTGGCAGCTGAAGCTCCCCCAGGGGGCCGCGCGGATCGAGCTGGAGCTCGCTGGTCCGCCGGCGCGCCCCCCCGCGGAGATGCTCGCGCTCGTCGTCGCGCTGCTGCGCGGGCGGGAGGTCGTGCCGGTCGCGCGCCTCCGGACTCGGCGCGAGGGCGTGCGCGCCCAGGGCGCGGAGATCACCCAGGACTCGGTGGCGGTGCTCGAGGGGCAGCGCGTGACCCGGCGCTTCCACGAGCTCGAGGTCGAGCTCCTCGAAGGCGACGAGCAGGCGCTGCGCGGCCTCGAGCGGCAGCTGCGCGACGCGGGAGCCGAGCTGGCCGATCCGGACCAGCGCCCGAAGCTGTTCCGTGCGCTCGGGCTCGCGGTCGTCCCGGAGGCGACGGTGATCCCGCCCGGGACGGCACCCGGGGTGGCGCTCGGCCTGGCGCTCGCCGAGCAGCGGCGCCGGCTGCTGCTCCACGACCCCGGCACGCGGCTCGGCGCGGACATCGAGGATCTCCACCAGCTGCGCGTCGCGACGCGTCGCCTGCGCGCCTTCCTGCGCGCGGGCCGCCCGCTCCTCGATCACGACTGGGTCGAGTCGCTGCGCGACGAGATCGGCTGGCTCGGCCGCGAGCTGGGGCCCGCCCGCGACCTGGACGTGCTGGTCGACCGCTTTCGCGCCGACATCGCCGCCCTTGCCGAGGAGGACGCCGCGACCGCGGGCCAGCTCCTCGCCGCGCTCGAGGCCGAGCAGGTCGCGGCGCGCGCCGTCGTCGTCGACGCGCTCTCGAGCGATCGGTACCTGGCGCTGCTCGACCGGCTCGACGGCGTGGACGAGCCGCCGCTCTCCGGGGTGGAGCTCACGCTGCGGGAGATCTGGCGTCAGGAGTGGAAGCGAACGCGCAAGGCGGTGGCGGCGCTGCCCGACCACCCCGCCGACGACGAGCTCCACGCCATCCGCATCCGGGTCAAGCGGGCCCGCTACGCGGCCGAGCTCGCCGCCCACGAGCTCGGCAAGCGGGGCGACGAGTTCGTGTCCGCGGCGAAGCGGGTGCAGGACGTGCTCGGCGAGCACCAGGACTCGACCGTCGCCGAGGAGCGGATCCACGCCTGGGCGCAAGCGTCGCCCGGCGTCGACGACGTGGCGGGGCGGCTGGTCGAGGTGGAACGCGGGCGCCGGCGGGAGATGCGCGCCGCGTGGCCCGGCGCGTGGAAGTCGCTGCGGAAGGCGGCGGAGCGCCTGACGTGAGCAGATCGGGCGACGAGGCGCCCGCCTCGGCTCGCGTCGTGCGCGCGGCCGGTGGCGTGCCGGTGCGGGCGGGGGAGACGGGGCCGCAGGTGCTGCTCGTCCATCGCCCCCGCTACCGGGACTGGACGTTCCCGAAGGGCAAGTGCGACCCCGGCGAGAGCGACGAGGACTGCGCCGTGCGCGAGGTCCACGAGGAGACAGGGCTCGTGTGCGCGCTCGAGCAGGAGCTGCCCGGGACGTCGTACCTCGACGATCGCGGGCGACCGAAGCGCGTGCGCTGGTGGCGGATGCGGGTCGTCGACGGGGAGCTCGCGTTCCTGCACGAGGTGGACGTCGCGGAGTGGCTCGGGATCGAGGCAGCGGCGGCGCGACTGACCTACGAGCGCGATCACGAGCTGCTGGTGGCCGCGGTCCCACGAGCGTCGGGCGCCGCGAGCTCCTCGTAGGGGCGAGGCCTGCCTCGCCCGCTCTTCTGGTGTCTGACTGAAGTCAGACACCAGATCCTCCAGCTCACGTCCTCGATCCGGTGAACCACGCCTGCTCCGCCCACGATTCCGGCGAGGGACGGCGAGTGTCTGGTGCTCAGTCGGATGGCGGGCGACGCATGGTGTCTGGGTTCAGCCAGACACCGCGCCTCCTCGGTACCGTCACGGCGTGAAGGCCCTGCTTGCTCTCGCTGCCGGCGCGCTGCTCCTCGGCGTCACGGCGGTGCTCGCCGTGGCGCTCACCGGGGACGCAGGCGCACCGCAGCAGGCCGAGCGGGCGCCGTACGTCGGCAGCAGGCCGCCCGACGGGATCGAGCTCCCGTCCTTCGCGCTCCGCGACGAGCAGGGAGCGACCGTCTCCTCCGACGGCCTCGATGGCAAGGTGGCCGTGATCACCTTCCTCGACGCCCAGTGCACGGACGCCTGTCCGATCGCCGGCGGGGAGCTCGCGCGCGCGGTCGACGCGATGACGCCGGCGGAGCGCGCGCGCGTGGAGGTGCTGGCGCTCTCGACCGATCCGCGCGAGGACACCCCCGCCGCCGTCGCCGCGTACCTCGAACGCCACCGGGCGAGCGGGCGGATCCGCTACCTGACCGCGCCGCAGTCGGAGATGGAGCCGGTGTGGGATGCCTTCAACATCCTCCCGACGGCCGAGACCGGGGACGACTCGCTCCACTCGATCCCCATCCAGATCTACGACGGCGACGGCATCTGGCGCTCGACGCTCAACGTCGGCGTCGACCTCTCCCGGCGCAACCTGCTCCACGACGTCCGCCTCGCTCTCGGCGAGACCGGCTGAGACCCTCCGACGCGAGGGGTGTCGCGCGGCGAGCCTCCTCCGGTGCCAGACACCCAATCCTGTCAAGGGGGATTCGTGTCGACTGTGTGCCAATCGCTCCACAGGCTGCGATCGGCATCGCAGCTGGGATCGGCGCCGTCCGGCCCGGCGTGTTGCCCTCGTTGGGGATCGTCCGGCCCCGTCGTGGGTCGCCAGTGGCGTCCGGGATGGCCACGGGCCCGAACGGCCGACTTGACAGCGCACGGTGTCTGACACCGGAGCGGCGTGGGTACCGCATCGGCCGCGAGGCTCCGCCGCTAGCCTCCGCTCTCGTGAGCAGCGAGATCGTCTACACGATGCACCGGGCCGACAAGTTCTACGGCCCCGACCGGCAGGTGCTGTCGAGCATCTCCCTCTCGTTCCTCCATGGGGCGAAGATCGGGGTGCTCGGCCCGAACGGCGCGGGCAAGTCGACCCTGCTGCGGATCATGGCCGGGCTCGAGGAGCCGTCGTCGGGGATCGCCGAGCTCGATCCGAAGGCGACCGTCGGCTACCTGCCGCAGGAGCCCGAGCTCGACCCCGCCAAGGACGTGCGCGGCAACGTCGAGGACGGCGTACGCGAGCTCCGCGACCTGCTCGACCGCTTCAACGCGATCTCCGCCGCGTTCGCGGAGCCGGACGCAGACTTCGACGCACTGCTCGCCGACCAGGCGACGGTGCAGGAGCAGATCGACCGGCACGACGCGTGGAGCCTCGACGCGCAGCTCGACCGCGCGATGGACGCGCTCCGACTCCCCGACGGCGACCGCGACGTGACCACGCTCTCCGGCGGAGAGCGTCGCCGGGTGGCGCTGTGCCGGCTCCTCCTCTCGTCGCCCGACCTGCTCCTGCTCGACGAGCCCACGAACCACCTCGATGCCGAGTCCGTGGCCTGGCTCGAGCGCTTTCTCGAGGCCTACAAGGGCACGGTGATGGCCGTCACGCACGATCGCTACTTCCTCGACAACGTGGCGGGCTGGATCCTCGAGCTCGACCGGGGGAAGGGGATCCCGTTCCAGGGGAACTACTCCTCGTGGCTCGAGCAGAAGGAGGCGAGGCTCGCCGCCGAGGAGAAGCAGGCAGGCGCCCGCCGGCGCACGATCCAGCGCGAGCTGGAGTGGGTGCGATCGAGCCCGACCGCGAGGCATGCCAAGTCGAAGGCGCGGCTGGCCTCCTACGAGCGGCTGCTGCCGAGGACCAGTCGACCCGGCTGGACACGGTCGAGATCCACATCCCGGCCGGTCCCCGGCTGGGCGACGTCGTCGTCCGCGCGGAGCACGTGCAGAAGGGGTTCGGCGACCGCCTGCTCGTCGAGGATCTCACCTTCGACCTGCCGCCCGGCGGGATCGTGGGCGTGATCGGTCCGAACGGGGCCGGGAAGACGACCCTCTTCCGCATGATCGCCGGGGAGGAGCAGCCGGACGACGGCGCGCTCACCGTCGGCGACACGGTGCAGCTCGCCTACGTCGACCAGTCGCGTGGCGAGCTGAACCCCCAGAACACCGTCTGGAAGGAGATCTCCGGGAACCAGGACGTCGTCGCGCTCGGCAAGCGCGAGGTCAACTCGCGCCAGTACGTGTCGTGGTTCAACTTCCGAGGCGGCGACCAGCAGAAGCTCGTCAAGGACCTGTCCGGCGGGGAGCGGAACCGCGTCCATCTCGCGAAGCTCCTCCGCTCGGGCGGCAACCTGCTGCTCCTCGACGAGCCGACGAACGATCTCGACGTCGACACCCTGCGGGCGCTCGAGGAGGCGTTGCTCGACTTCGCCGGCTGCGCGGTCGTGATCACCCATGACCGGTGGTTCCTCGACCGTGTCGCGACCCACATCCTCGCCTTCGAGGGCGACTCGCAGACGACGTGGTTCGAGGGCGACTACGCCGAGTACTGCGACTGGGTGCGCGAGACGCGCGGCCCGGAGGCGCTCGAGCCCCACCGGATCGCGTACAAGCCGCTCCGACGCCCCGCCTGAGGACGCCCTCGGCGACGGCAATCCGTCGAGCACCGCGCGGAGCACCTGTCTGGCCATCGGCGCAGCGTCGGCGTCGCGGCTCGGGCCGGGTGGACGTGGGCGCGTGCCAGCGGCACGCGGAGCGCTCCGAGCGAACATCTCCGTGGCGAGCCCTTCCCTCGAGAACGTGTGTTCGATAGTCTCCCGGGCTCTCGATGCTGCGACTCGTCCGTGCGACACGCGCCGAGCTCGAGGACGTCGTCACCCGCGCGACACGGGGTCTGACGAGCCTCGACGACGTCGCCTACCCCGACGGCTGCTCCCCGGCGCGTGGGCCCCTGCGCATCGAGCTGCACCACCGCGGCGGGCTGATCCTGCGCGTCACGCCGGGGGCGCTCGAGACGGACGACTTCCGGCTGGCCTGCCTGTTCGAGCTCGGCGCATGCGTCTTCGGCTCGATCGACGACCTGCACGGCTTCTGCGCGGGAGCGCTGGCGCGAGCGTTCGGATACGCAGCGCCCTCGGGGACGGGTGAGTCGACCCGCGCCGCGGCGCCTGCGACTGGAGCGGCGACCGAGTCGAGCCCGCGCCAGCTGCCGCTCGTCGACGTGCTCGTCGACGAGGCGCGCGCTGCGCGCGACCGCCGCGGGCTCACCGCCGTCACGCTCGCCGAGCGCCTCGCCGAGGAGATCCACGGGCAGGACGCAGCGCTCGAGCGCGTCGCGTCGGTCGTGGCGGCTCAGCTCGCGAAGCGGCGCCCTGCCCGGCCGGGCTCCGTCCTGCTGCTCGGCCCGACGGGGGTGGGGAAGACGGCGACGATCGAGGCGCTCCCCGCCGCGCTTCGCGACCTCGGGTACGCGGGGGCGCACCTCCATCGGATCGACTGCAGCGAGCTGGCCGACGACATCCACCTCACGCGGGTGCTCGGCGTGGGCCCGGGCTACGTGGGCCACGACGACTCGACCGCCCTGCTCGACGCCCTTCGCCGGCGAGGCGTGATCGTCCTGCTCGACGAGGTCGAGAAGGCGCACCCCGATCTCCACGATGCGCTGCTCGCGCTGCTCGACACGGGAACGCTCACCGATCCGACCGGAGCCCAGATCGGCTGCGCCCATGCGATCGTCGCGCTCACGTCGAACCTCGGCTGGAGCCGGCTCGCCGACAGGCTCGGTGCGACCCCGCTGCACGACCGCGTCGCCGTCGCTCGCATCTGCCGTGCGCACCTCGTCGATCGCGGGCTTCGACCAGAGCTCGTCGGTCGCATCGGTGGCATCGCCGTGTACGGGGAGCTCGACGAGACTGCGCGCCGCGGCGCAGCGCTCTCGGCCGTTCGCCTGCTCGCCCGTGAGTACGAGGTCGCGGTCGACGACGTCGACCCGATCGTGCTCGACGTCGTGCTCGACCTCGCCGATGCATCCGGCGCGGGCGCGCGGGGCCTGTACCACGCGGCACGCGATCTGCTGGCCGAGTGCCTCGCCGACGCTGCGTCGCTGGGAGACGGGCCGTGGTCGGTGCTGGCGGGGCCTCCGCCGGTGCTCGTGCGTGCCGCATAGGACGCCCGCGGAGCGGGCGCGACGCGCGTGGTGTCAGGCTTCGGCCTGACACCTGTCGAGCGCTGTGCCGAGCGCGCCCACGATCTCCTCGACGTGCCCGTCCTCGATCGTGAGCGGGGGTGCGAGCGCGACCCCGTCCCACAGCCAGCGGGTCAGGAGGCCAGCCCGGCGGGCGTGCGCCCAGAGCCTCGTCGCCGCAGCGCCGAGATCGCCCACCTGCCCCGGGTCGAGCGCGACCGCAGCCATCACGCCGATCCCTCCCCGTACCTCCCGCACCAGCGGATGCGACTCGAGCGCGACCAGCGCCGTGTGGAACGGGCCTTCGAGCGCGAAGGCCCGGTCGACGAGGCCGTCCCGTTCGAGCAGCGCGATGTTGGCCAGCGCTGCCGCGCAGCAGGTCGGGTGACCGCTGTACGTCGCGCCGTGCGAGAACGGGCGGCCGGGCACCGTCCAGAACGGCTCGGCGACGCGGGGTGAGACGACGACGCCGCCCAGCGGGAGGTAGCCGCTCGTCACGCCCTTCGCGAACACGATCAGGTCGGGCGCGAGGCCGAACCGCTCGACCGCGAACCAGCCGCCGACTCGCCCGAACCCGCCGATCACGGCGTCGGCGATCGTGAGCACGCCGTGCCGTGCGCAGATCTCGGTGATCGCGTCGAGGTAGCCGGGCGGTGGCAGCAGCACCCCGCCGGCGCCGATCACCGGCTCGAAGACGAAGGCGGCGACGCGCTCCGGCCCGAGGCGGTCGATCTCCGCCTCGAGCGCACCGGCGTCGTCCCAGGCGACCTGCGACGTGTCCGCGACCAGCTCGCCGAAGCCCTCGCGGTAGGGCATGCCGAGGATGCTGGTCGCGATCCCGTGCGTGCCGTGGTAGCCCTGCTCGCGGCTGATGAGATGGGTGCGCGTCGGCTCGCCACGGGTCGCGTGCCAGAGGCGCGCGAGCTTCGCAGCGGTGTCGATCGAGTCTGCACCGCCGCTCGTCAGGAAGACCTTCGCTCCCCGCGTCGGCGCACGGTCCGCCAGCGCCTCCGCGAGCTCGAGCGCGGGACGGTTCGCGACGTCGCCGAACACGTGGTACGCCTCGAGCCGGGCGAGCTGTGCGGCGATCGCATCCGCGATCTCCTGGCGTCCGTGGCCGACGTTGCAGTACCAGAGGCTCGCCGCGCCGTCGAGGTAGCGCTGCCCGCTCGGCGTCCCAGACGTAGACGCCCTCACCGCGCTCGATCACGAGCTCGGCGCCGGCTGCGCTGGCCATGTCCGCGAACGGGTGCCAGAGCGCGGTCACGGCTCCCCGCAGTCAGGCCGCTGTCGCCTTGGGCGCACCGGCCGAGCGTAGTGCTCCGCCCGAGCGCTCGCGCCGGTCGGCCCTCCCGGTGCCAGACACCGGAGTCTGTCAAGGGGTGATCGTGCCGGATGTGTGCCAATCGCTCCACAGGCGTCGATCCCGCTTCACAGCGGGGCTCCGTGCGCGCCGCGCCTTCGGTGTCGACTGCGCCCCTTCGCTCCCGCCGCTGACAGGGTCACCGTGAGCGTCTGGGCAGGCCGTGTCCGACACGGCCGACTTGACAGCAGCACGTGTCAGGCACCGGGGCCAGCCGCGGTCGACGGGGCGCGCGGGTGGACGTGGGCGCGCCGCAGTGATATATCACCGCCCGTGCCGTCGAGCCGAGAGCGCGTGATCCGGTCGTGACCGTCGCCGCCGCTGCGGCACGGCCCGAGATCGACCGCACCGGCACGCCGCTGATCGAGGCGTCGGGCGTGTGGAAGGTCTTCGGGCCCGGTGCCGAGAAGGTCCCCGGCTCCGCCGACGCCGAGCTCTCCCGCGCGGAGCTGCGCGCGAAGACGGGATGCGTCGCCGCCGTCAAGGACGTGTCGCTCGAGGTCTGGCCGGGAGAGGTGTTCGTGGTGATGGGCCTCTCGGGCTCGGGCAAGTCGACCCTCGTCCGCACCCTGATCCGGCTGATCGAGCCGACCGCCGGGGCGATCCGCATCGCGGGTCGCGACGTGTCCGCCGCCAGCAAGACGGAGCTGCGCGAGCTGCGGCGGCACGACGTCTCGATGATCTTCCAGCACTTCGGGCTGCTCGCGCACCGGCGCGTGATCGACAACGTTGCGTTCGGGCTCGAGATCCAGGGCGTGGCGAAGGCGGAGCGGCTCGAGAAGGCGCGCTCGGTGCTCGCGCTCGTCGGCCTGGAGGATGTCGCGAACCAGTTCCCCGACCAGCTCTCGGGCGGGATGCAGCAGCGGGTCGGGGTCGCGCGGGCGTTCGCGGCGGACCCGAAGGTGATGCTCTACGACGAGCCGTTCAGCGCGCTCGACCCGCTCATCCGGCGCGACATGCAGGACGAGGTGATGCGGCTGCAGCGCGAGACGGGCAAGACGATGGTGTTCATCACGCACGACCTGCCGGAGGCGCTCCGGCTCGGCGAGCGGATCGCGATCATGCGCGACGGCGCGATCGTGCAGCTGGGGACGCCCGAGGAGCTGGTGGGCTCGCCGGCCGACCAGTACGTCGAGAACTTCGTCCGCGACATCCCCCGCAGCCACGTCCTCACGCTGCGCTGGATCATGCGCGAGCCGTCCCCCGACGAACGGCTCGACGGCCCGACGATCGACGTCGGCACGGTCGTCCGCGACGCGATCCCCCTCCTCGCGGAGAGCGAGCGACCCCTGGTCGTGGTCGAGGACGGACGATCCGTCGGGATCGTCGACCGGGGCGCCGTCCTCGCGGCGATCGCGGGCGAAGAGGGCTGATGTCCGCCACCGTCGAGAGCGTCACCGTCGCGTCGGTCGCCCGGCACCGTCCCTGGTGGCGCTCGCGCCTCCTCTGGGTGGCGGGGATCGTGGGCGTGATGTGGCTCGCCTACCGTGCGTTCAAGGGCGAGTACCCCTGGCCCGACGCGCTCGTGTGGAACGGCCTCCAGGCCGAGCTGGACGATTTCCAGACCTGGCTGATCGAGCAGCGCAACGCCGAGGAGACCGGGATCGTGTTCTCGATCTTCGACGGGTTCCGCCTGCTCCTCGACAACCTCGTCGGCTGGATCGACCAGTTCTTCCTCTGGCTGACCTGGCCGGGCGTCACCGTCCTCGGCACGCTGCTCGTCTGGCGCCTCGGCGGGCTCAAGGCCGCGCTGATCACCCTCGGAGCGTTCGCGGCCTACGCGCTGTCCGGGCTCTGGGCGGAGAGCATGGAGACGTTCGCGCTGATGGTGGTCGCGGTCGGCCTCTCGCTGCTGATCGGGATCCCGCTCGGGATCGCGGCCGGCCGCTCCGACCGGGTGCACCGGTTCCTCTCGCCGCTGCTCGACGCGGCGCAGATCGTCCCGGCGTTCGCGTACCTGCTGCCGGTGGTGCTGTTCTTCTCGATCGGGTATGCGGCCGCAGTCGTCGCGACGATGATCTATGCGATCCCGCCGGCGATCCGCATCACCGCGCTCGGGATCCGCGGCGTCCCGACGAACACCGTCGAGGCCGCAACCTCGCTCGGCTCGACTCGCTGGCAGCTCCTCGGCAAGGTGCAGCTGCCGCTCGCACGGCGGATGCTCCTGCTGGGGGTCAACCAGACGATCCTGTTCGCGCTGTCGATGGTCGTGATCGCCGGCCTCATCGGCGGCGGCGGGCTCGGGGCCGTGATCAACAACGGGATCAGCACCGCGCCCGCGCTGGCGATCCTGGCGGGCTTCGTCGTCGTCGTGATGGCGATGGCGCTCGACCGCTCGACCGAGGCGATCGCCGATCGGACCGATCCGACGAAGCGCCACCTCGACGCATCGGGTCGTCGCGCGCTCCGCCTCCAGACCCTCGCCGCCGTCGCGGGCACCGCGGTCGCGGTCGTCGCCGCCAAGGCGCTCGGTGCCGGCGGGGTCTTCCCGCTGGAGGCCGGCGACCCGCTCCGCTCGGTCACGCTCCAGCCCTGGCTGCTGGAGCAGATCCAGTCGGTGCTGGACTTCGTCCAGGATCCCACGAGCTGGGTGTTCCAGATCACCGAGCCGATCGGCATCTTCATCCTCCAGAAGCTGCTGCTCCCGCTGCAGGCGTTCCTCGTCGAGGGGCCGTGGTTCGTCACCCTCGGCGGCCTGGTGCTGATCGCGTACGTGATCTCTGGCCTGCGTCCCGCGCTGACGGCCTTCGCGATGCTCGCGCTGATCGGCGTGCTCGGCGTGTGGGCGCTGTCGATGGACACGCTCTCGCAGGTCCTCGTCGCGACCGCCATCACCGTGGTGATCGGGGTCGCGCTCGGGATCGCCGCGTCGGAGAGCAGGACGGTGTCGCGGATCATGCGCCCGGTGAACGACGTGCTCCAGACGCTGCCGCAGCTCGTCTACATCGTCCCGTTCATCTATCTGATGCCGGTCTCGATCGTCCCAGGGATCATCGCCGGTGTCCTCTACGCCTTCCCCGTCGTCGTGCGCCTCGTCGAGCGAGGGCTCGACGACGTCTCTGCGCAGTCGGTCGAGGCCGCGCAGGCCTTCGGCGCGACGCGGCGACAGGTCCTGACGAAGGTGAAGATCCCGCAGGCGGGCGATGCGATCATGCTCGGCGTCAACCAGGGGATCGTGATGGTGCTCGCGGTCGTCGTGATCGGCGGGCTGATCGGCTCGGGCGGTCTCGGGTACGAGGTCGCCCAGGGCCTCGTCCGCGGGTACTTCGGACAGGGCGTGATCGCGTCGATCGCGATCCTCGCGCTGGGGATCACCCTCGACCGGGTGACGCAGGGAAGTCGCCGGCGCCGGCCGGCGGAGAACGGCTGACATGTCGAAACCGACCAAGGAGGAACGGATGTCGAAGCGTCTCGGAAGGCGGCCTCGCCGTCTTGCAGGGCTCGCGGTCGTGGCACTGGCCGCGCTCGCGGTGAGCGCGACCGCGCTCGGCGGCAGCGCGCGCCAGGCGGCGTGCGACGAGGTCATCCTCAACGAGAACTCGTGGATCGGCTCGGGCGCGAACATCTACGTGCTCAAGAACGTCCTCGAGACCAAGCTCAAGTGCAAGGTGAAGGTGCTCAACATCACCGAGGGGCAGCCCGCGTTCCAGGCGATGGCAGACGGCAAGATCGACGTGGTGATGGAGGACTGGGGCAACCTCGCCGGGACGCCCTACGAGAAGAAGACCGTCTTCAACCTCGGGTCGAACGGCATCACCGGCGTGATCGGCTGGTTCATCCCCCGCTACCTGCTCAAGCAGTACCCGCAGTTCAAGACGTGGAAGGGCCTGAAGGGCAAGGAGAGCGTCTTCAAGTCGCCGGAGTCGGGCTCCCAGGGGATGTTCCTCGGCGGTGACCCGTCGTACGTGCAGAAGGACCGTGCGCTGATCGAGGGCCTCGGCCTGAACCTCAAGCACGTCGTCGCCGGCGCGGAGCCCGCGCAGGTGGCGCGGTGGACGCAGCTCTACAAGCAGAAGAAGCCCGTGCTGTTCTACTGGTACGACCCGCAGTACCTGAACGCCCAGTACGACCTCGTCCAGGTGAAGCTCCCGCCGCGGTTCAAGGCGTGCCAGGACGACGAGAAGAAGGGCGGCGACCCGAAGAAGTACGCCTGCGAGTACCCGTCGTATCGCCTCGACAAGCTCGTCAGCGCGGACTTCAGGAAGAGCGGCTCGCCGGCGCTGAAGGTCGTGAAGAAGTTCAAGTGGACCTCGAAGGACCAGAACTTCGTCGCGAACCTCATCTCCGGCAAGAAGATGTCGAAGGACAAGGCCGCGGCGATGTGGGTCAAGGCGAACGCCAAGACCGTCAACGCCTGGGTGAAATGAGGAATCTCCGGGGGGCGGGCGTGAGCCCGCCCCCCGGCTACCTCCCGCGGTAGGGGCGAGGCATGCCTCGCCCGCTCTTCGCCCGCCCGCTCTTCGCCCGCCCGCTCTTCGCCCGCCCGCTCTTCGCCCGCCCGCTCTTCCCTCGCCCGCACTTCGCCCGCTCTCCCAGCCGCCCACCCCTCCGCGCGCACCCGCCATGACGACCTCACCGCTCATCCACCAACCCGATGCGGAGGCCCCGCTCTCGCTCGCCGACCAGGCGTTCTACGCCATCCGCGAGCTGATCGTCACGCTCGAGCTGCCGCCCGGGTCGGTCGTGAGCGAGCGGGAGCTGATGACCCGCCTGGGCCTCGGGAGGACTCCCGTGCGCGAGGCGCTGCGCGACCTGGCGCGCGGGCGTCTCGTCGAGGTCTACCCGCGGCGGGGGATCTTCGTCTCCGGGGTGGACGTGGGCGACATCGCCGGCCTGTCGGAGGCGCGGCTCGTGCTCGAGAGCCAGGCGGCGCGCCTGGCCGCCGAGCGGAGCACCGCAGCGGATCGGGTGGAGACGGAGGCGCTGCTCGACGAGGTGGCCCGGCTCGAGGACGAGCCGGGCGGGCGACACCTGATCGAGCTCGACCAGCGGATCCACCGGCACGTCTATCGCGCGGCGCACAACCCGTTCGTCGAGGCGACACTCGAGGAGTACTACGTGCTCGCGCTGCGCATCTGGTTCCTCGCGCTCGACCGCGTCGCAGACCGGCTCGACCGGTCGGTCCACGAGCACCGCGAGCTGCTCGAGGCGATCCGCGACGGCGAGCCGGCCCGCGCGGAGGAGGCGATGCGGCGTCACATCCTCAGCTTCGACGCGGCGATCCGCGCGGTGCTGTGACGCGCGGCGGTCAGCGAGGGAGCCTGACTGACGTCAGGCACCGGAGGTCCGCCCGCGACCGGTTGGGGAACGGCGCCGGGCGCCGGAGGCTCGCCCGCGATCGGTGCCTGACTTCAGTCAGGCACCTGTCTCGCACCGCCCCCGGCGGCCCAGTATATTCTCCTGCTCCAAACTCATATATCAGATGAGGAGACCTGCTCCATGAGCACCTTCCCCGCCCGCGCCCGCGCGCTCGTGATCGGCTGCGGGATCGTCGGCAACAGCCTCGCCCACCACCTCGCCGAGCAGGGGTGGGACGATCTCGTCCTGATCGACAAGGGCCCGCTGCCCAACCCCGGCGGCTCGACCGGTCACGCCTCGAACTTCATCTTCCCGGTCGACCACAACAAGGAGATGACGATGCTGACGCTGGAGTCCCAGCGGCAGTACGTCGCCCTCGGCGTGAACACGGAGTGCGGCGGGATCGAGGTCGCGCGCACCGAGGAGCGGATGGAGGAGCTGAGGCGGCGGATGGCGTCGGCGACGTCGTGGGGGGTCGACTCCGCCCGTCTCGTCACGCCGGCCGAGATCAAGGAGCTGGTGCCGTACATCGACGAGTCGATCGTCCTCGGCGGCTTCTACTGCCCGACCGTGTCGGTGGTCGACTCGCTGCGCGCCGGCACGATCATGCGCGAGCGCGCTGTCGAGGCGGGCGCGCTGAGCGTGTTCCCGTCGACCGAGGTGAGCGGGATGGACGTCGAGCACGGGCGGATCCGCCGCGTCCACACCTCTCGCGGCACGATCGAGGCGGAGGCCGTCGTGATCGCCTGCGGCGTCTGGAGCCCCCTGCTCGCGGCGATGGCTGGTGCGCACATCCCGCTCACGCCGGCGGTGCACCAGATGATCGACGTCGGGCCGGTGCCGCGCTTCGAGCGCAGCGAGCGCGCGATCGAGTTCCCGATCGTGCGCGACATGGACGTCTTCATGTACGAGCGCCAGGACGGGACGGGCCTCGAGATCGGCTCGTACGCGCACCGCTCGATCCTCCACGACCCGGAGGAGATCCCCTCGATCGAGGCAGCCGCGCTCTCGCCGACCGAGTTCCCCTTCACCCAGGCCGACTTCGACCCCCAGATGGAGGACGCGCTCGAGCTGATGCCGGAGATCGTCGGAGACGAGTCGGTGGGCGTGAAGTACGCGATCAACGGGCTCATCGCGCTCACCCCGGACGGCATGCCGATCCTGGGAGAGACCCCCGAGGTGAAGGGCCTCTGGTCGGCGGCCGCCGTGTGGGTGAAGGAGGGGCCGGGCGTCGGCAAGTCCGTCGCCGAGTGGATGGTGCACGGCGAGTCGCACATCGACCTCCACTCCTCGGACGTCAGCCGCTTCCACGAGCACCAGAAGACACGGCGGCACGTCAAGGCGCGCACCTTCGAGGCGTTCCCCAAGACCTACGGGATCGTCCATCCGGCGGAGCAGTGGTCGAGCGACCGGAACCTCCGCATCTCGCCGATGCACCAGCGCGAGCAGGAGCTCGGCGCGGTGTTCTACGAGGCGGCGGGCTGGGAGCGGCCGCAGTGGTACGAGGCGAACGCGCCGCTCGTCGAGCGCTACGGGGTCGAGGCGCGCGAGCACGAGTGGGACGCGCGCTGGTGGTCGCCGATCGTCAACGCCGAGCATCTCGCGATGCGCGAGCACGCGGGGATCTTCGACCTGTCCGCCTTCGCGATCTTCGACGTGACCGGGCCGGGCGCGCTCGACGCGCTCCAGGGGGCCGTCCTCGCGCAGCTGGACGTGCCGGTCGGGCGCGTCGTCTACACGCCGGTGCTCTCCCCGGGCGGTGGGTTCAAGAGCGACCTGACGATCATGCGGCTGGGCGACGACGCCTTCCGCATCGTCACCGGCGGCGCGCACGGGATGGCCGATCGCAAGCTCTTCCTCGACCGGATCGACGGCCGGGCGTCGCTCGTCGACGTGACGACGGCGTGGACGACGATCGGCCTGTGGGGGCCGAGAGCGCGGGACATCCTCTCGTCCGTGACGACGGACGACGTGTCCCACGAGGGCTTCCCGTTCGGCACCTGCCGTGACCTCGAGGTGGGCTCGCAGATCGTCCTCGGCTCGCGCATCTCGTACGTCGGCGACCTCGGCTGGGAGCTGTACGTGCCGTTGGAGCAGGGCGCGCGGCTGTGGGACACGCTCTGGGAGGCCGGGCAGCCGCACGGGCTCACCGCCTGCGGGATCGGCGTCTACGCGACGACGGGGCGGCTCGAGAAGGGGTACCGCGCCTACGCCGCCGAGCTCGAGTCGGAGTACACGGTCGTCGAGGCGGGCATGCAGCGCCCGAAGGTGAAGGAGCAGGACTTCGTCGGCAGGGAGGCGCACCTGCGCCACCGCGAGGAGGAGCCCGTCGCCCACCTCTGCACGCTCACGGTCGACGACCACACGTCGGCGAGCGGGGTGCAGCGCTATCCGCTCGGTCGGGAGCCGATCGTGCTGCGCTCCGACGGATCGCCGCTGACCGACGCGAAGGGGCGGCGGTCGTACGTCACGAGCGCCGGGGCCGGGCCGTCGCTCGGGAGGTATCTCCTGATGGCCTACCTGCCACCCGAGCACGCGGTCGAGGGCTCCCAGGAGCTCGCGGTCGAGTACATGACGGAGCGTCTCCCGGTGACGGTCGCACGCGTCGGCGCCACGCCGCTGTTCGATCCCGAGAACACGAGGATCCGGGCGTGAGCGCCGTGAGGTCGGGACGGGGCGAGGCTGAAGCCACGCCCCGTCGCTGCCCTCCGCGGTGCACGGTCGTAGGGGCGTGGCTTCAGCCTCGCCCCGTGAGCGGCGATCGACGACGAGAGGAAGGCGAGCATGAGGATCCTCGCCTGCGTCAAGCGCGTGCCGCTCACGGGCGGGCGGATCATGCTCAGCGACGACGCGCTGGAGCTCGACACGATGCACCTCGGCTTCACGATCAGCCCGCACGAGGAGTGCGGGGTCGAGGAGGCCGTGCGCCTCGTCGAGGCGCACGGCGGCGAGTCGGTCGCGCTCTGCCTCGGCCCGGCCGAGGCGGTCGAGCAGCTACGAGAGGTGCTGGCGCTCGGCATCGACCGGGCGGTCCACCTCGTCACCGGCGCCGAGGAGTGGGATCCGCAGACCACGGCAGCGGCGATCGCCGAGGCGATCCGCGCCGACGAGGCGGCGAACGGGCCCTTCGACCTGGTCGTGCTCGGCAACGAGTCCGCGGACAGCGGCGGCTACCAGGTCGGCATCCGGATCGCGCACGCGCTCGGCCGCCCCATCGCGACGGGGCTCAAGGGCATCGGCGTCGACGACGGGTCGGTGCGCTGCGAGCGCGAGGAGGGCGCAGGGCGTGACGTCTACGTGCTGCCGCTCCCGGCTGTGGTGAGCGTCAAGGAAGGGCTCAACCTCCCGCGCTACCCGTCCGTGCCGGCGAAGATCCGCGCCAAGTCGAAGCCGGTCGCAGCGACCGAGGTCGCGCGCGCAGACGCGCGGCTCGAGAAGCTCCGGCTCGTCCACCCGGAGGGTCAGGCGAAGCAGGCCGAGGTGCTCGGCGAGGGCGCGGCGGCCGCACCGAGAGTGGTCGAGCTGCTGCAGCAGCTGGGGGTGGCGTGATGACGACGCTCGTCTACCTCGAGCACGTCGGCGGCGAGCTCACCGACGTCTCCGCGCAGGCGCTCGCCTTCGCCCGATCGCTCTCCTCCGCGAGCGACAGCGTGCCGGCGGTAGCAGCGGCAAGTGACAGCTTGTCACTTGCGCCCCTTGGCGCCCTGGCGGGTCGGCATGGCGCCTCCTCGCTGCTCGCGGTGGAGGACGCGGTGTTCGCGACGCACGCGCCGCTCGCCCTCGCCCGGGCGGTGGTCGCGGCGGTCGCGGCAGCGGGCGCGACGGTCGTCGTCGGGCCCGGGACCGAGGCGGGCAACGAGGTGCTCGCCCACGTCGCGGCGATCCTCGACGTGCCCTTCGCCGCCAACTGCATCGCCACGACGGCCGACGAGGGCGGCGCGACGGTGACCCGCGTGCGCTGGGGCGGCAGCCTGCTGGAGGAGGCGCGCGTGCACGGCCTGCCGGCCGTGCTCAGCGTGCAGCCGCACGCGATCCCGACCCAGGCGACCGGCGCTGGCGAGGCGGAGCTGCGGCGGCTCGAGGTCGAGCTCACCGAGCTCGACCGCGCCGTCCGCGTCGTCGAGCGGGTCGAGGCGTCCGCCGGCGGGGTCTCGCTCGCCGACGCCAAGGTCGTCGTCACGGGCGGGCGCGGGGTCGGGTCGGCGGAGGGGTTCGCGCCCGTGGAGGAGCTCGCCGGCCTGCTCGAGGGCGCGGTCGGCTGCTCGCGCGCGGTGACCATGGCGGGCTGGCGGCCGCACACCGATCAGGTGGGGCAGACCGGGACGAAGATCGCGCCGGACCTGTACATCGCGTGCGGGGTCAGCGGCGCGACGCAGCACCTCGCCGGGTGCAAGGGCGCCAAGCGGGTCCTCGCGGTCAACACCGACCGCGACGCGCCCATCCTCGCGAGCGCCGACTACGCCGTGATCGGCGACCTGCACGAGGTGCTGCCCGCGATCTCGGCCGAGCTCCGGCGGGTGCGCGGGGCGTGACCCGCTGCGCGCCCGGCCTGAGGACGAGGGGCGAGGCTGAAGCCACGCCCCTGGTTCGCCGCCGGGCGGTGGGTGCTGCTTGGGGCGTGGCTTCAGCCTCGCCCCGACTCGAGGCTCGGCGTCGATGACCGCCCTCGCCGCGCTCGCGCTGCTCGCCGCGGTCGCGCTCGCGGGTGGCGTGTTCGCGCGGCGGGCGCTCTACCTCACCCGGCTCGTCCGAGCGGGTCGTCCGACCGACCGCACGGGCGACGTCCCGCAGCGAGCCCGGAACGAGGCGGTCGTCGTCCTGGGCCAGCGCAAGCTCTTCCAGCGGCTCGTCCCCGGCGTGATGCACGCCTTCATCTTCTGGGGCTTCCTCGTGCTCGGCCCGACGATCGTGATGGCGCTGCTCGGTGCGGTCGACCGCGACTGGACGATCCCGTGGCTCGGCCACCAGGGCTGGTTCTTCCTCCTGGTGGACGTCTTCGCGGTGCTCGTGCTCGTCGGCATCGCGATCGCGGTCTGGATCCGCAAGGTGCAGCGCCCGAAGCGATTCGCGGGGAGCCACCTCGGGGAAGCCGACCTGATCCTCGCCTGGATCGCGGGCATCGTCTCCACCCTCCTGCTCTGGCATGCGACGCGGATCGCCCTGGGAGTGAACGAGTGGCCGGCTGAGTGGTCACCCGTGTCGGACGCCCTGTCGGGCCTGTTCGGGGCCGGCGACGCCACCGAGGCGCTCGAGCGCGTCTTCGTCTGGGCCCACGTCCTGCTGATCCTCGGCTTTCTCGCCTACCTCCCGCACTCGAAGCACCTCCACATCGCGACCGCCGCGATCAACGTGTGGTTCGGCCGCACCCGCGCGCGGGGACGCCTCGAGCCGCTCGACTTCACGACCGAGGACGAGACGGCGATGCGCTTCGGCACCGCGACGGTCGCCGACATGACGTGGAAGCAGATGATCGACACGATGTCCTGCACGGAGTGCGGCCGTTGCCAGGACGTCTGCCCGGCCTACGCCACGGGCAAGGAGCTGAGCCCGAAGCTCCTGATCATGGGGATCCGCGACCAGCTCTTCGCGGACGGCCGCCGGCTGCTCGAGAGCCGTGAGTCCGGGGAGCCCTTCGCCGGCGCCGCGCTCGTCCCCGACGCAGTCTCCGACGACGTCGTCTGGGACTGCGTCACCTGCGGCGCGTGCGTCCGGGAGTGCCCCGTCGCGATCGAGCACGTCGACCACATCGTCGATCTGCGCCGCAGCCTCGTGATGGTCGAGTCGCGCTTCCCCGCCGAGGCCGGCACGATGATGCGCGACCTCGAGCGGGCGCAGAACCCCTGGGGCAAGCCGCAGACCGAGCGGGCCGACTGGGCGGAAGGGCTCGACGTCCGGGTGCTCCAGCCCGGCGACGCCCCGCCGGAGCTCCTCTACTGGGTCGGCTGCGCCGCGTCCTACGACGAGCGCGCACGCGAGACGGCCCGGTCGCTCGCGACGCTCCTGAACGCCGCCGGGCTCGACTGGGCGATCCTCGGCCCGCGCGAGTGCTGCACCGGCGACCCGGCCCGGCGGATGGGGAACGAGTACACCTTCCAGGCTTACGCGGAGCAGAACGTCGGCACGCTCGGCGAGGCCGGGGTGACGCGCATCGTGGCCACCTGCCCTCACTGCTTCAACACGCTGGCGAACGAGTACCCGGACTTCGGCGGCCGCTACGAGGTCGTCCATCACACCGAGCTGCTCGCCGAGCTCCTCCGCGACGGGCGACTCGCCCCGGTCGCGGGGAGCGAGGCGGTCGCCTACCACGACTCGTGCTACCTCGCCCGCCACAACGACGTGATCGCGGCGCCACGTGCGGTGCTCGGCTCGATCGCCCGCCCGCTCGAGCTGGCGCGCAGCGGCAAGCGCACGTTCTGCTGCGGTGCGGGAGGCGCGCACATGTGGATGGAGGAGCGCGGCGGGGCGATCAACGAGGAGCGTGCGCGCGAGGCGGTCGGCTCCGGCGCCGACACGCTCGCCGTCGCCTGCCCGTTCTGCACGGTGATGCTCGACGACGGGGTGCGGCAGGTCGGCGGCGCGATGCGCGTGGCCGACGTCGCCACGCTGCTCGCGGAGGCTCTGCCCGCACCGACGACGACAGCCCGGGAGGGATCATGATCACGGCCCCCCTTGCGCAGAGCCTCGACCGGCTCGGCACCGAGTCGGCGTTCGAGGTGCTCGCCCGCGCCAAGGCGCTCGAGGCGGAGGGCCGGAGGATCATCCACCTCCAGATCGGCGAGCCCGACTTCGACACGCCGCCGCACGTCGTCGAGGCAGCCGCGCAGGCGCTGCGCGACGGCTACACGCACTACTGTCCGGCGCCCGGGATCCCCGAGCTGCGCGATGCGGCCGCGGCGTACCTCTCCCGCAGCCGCGGCCTGGCGATCGAGCCCGGCCGCGTGCTCGTGACGCCAGGCGCGAAGCCGTTCCTGTTCTTCGGCGTGCTGGCCACCTGTGACCCGGGCGACGAGGTCATCTACCCGAACCCGGGCTTCCCGATCTACGAGTCGGTGATCCGGTGGGCGGGCGCGACGCCCGTGCCCCTGCCGCTGACCGAGGATCGCGGGTTCGCCTTCGCGGCGCAGGACGTGGCCGACCGGCTCACCGATCGCACCCGGCTGATCATCCTCAACTCCCCGGCGAACCCCACGGGCGGCGTCGTGCCGGGTGACGTCGTGGACGAGCTCGCGGAGGTGCTCGCGGATCACCCGTGCTGGATCCTCTCCGACGAGGTCTACTCGGAGATGGTCTACGAGGGCGCACACGAGTCGATCGCCACGCGGCGTGGGCTGCTCGAGCGCACCATCCTGCTCGACGGCTTCTCGAAGACCTTCGCGATGACCGGCTGGCGCCTCGGCTACGCGGCCGTGCCGGAACCACTCGTCGAGCCGCTGACCCGGCTCTTCATCAACTGCCACTCGTGCACGCCGCCCGCGACCCAGCTCGCCGGGGTCGCCGCGCTCACCGGCCCGTGGGACGCGGTCGAGGCGATGATGGCCGAGTTCCGCGCGCGCAGGCGTCTCGTGGTCGACGGGCTGAACGCGATTCCCGGCGTCTCGTGCATCCAGCCGGCGGGAGCGTTCTACGCTTTCCCGAACGTCACCGGGACCGGGATGAGCGCACGGACGCTGCAGGACCGGCTGCTCGAGGAGGCGGGAGTGGCGATGCTGGCCGGGACGGCCTTCGGCGCGTACGGGGAGGGCTACATGCGCGTCTCGTACGCGAACTCGCAGGACAACCTGCGCGAGGCGCTCGAGATCACGGCCGACCTGCTCGACCGCGGATGAGCGGCCCGCGGATCGTCGTCACGCGGGTGATCCCCGAGCCTGCGCTCGAGCTGCTCCGCGAGGCGGGCGAGCTGTGGCTCAACCCCGAGGACCGCCCGCTCACGGTCGCTGAGCTGCACGCCGCCGTCGACGGCGCGGACGCCGTCGTCACGCTCCTGCACGACCGTGTCGACGACGCGTTCCTCGAGGCGGCCGGGTCGCAGCTGCAGGTGGTGGCCAACGTCGCCGTTGGCTACGACAACGTCGACGTGCCGGCCTGCACGGCGCGCGGCGTCCGCTTCACGAACACGCCGGGCGTGCTCACGGAGGCGACCGCGGACATCGCGTTCGCGCTGATCCTGATGGTCACGCGCCGGCTCGCCGAGGGCGAGCGGCTGATCCGCTCGCAGCGCCCGTGGAACTGGAACATGGCCTTCATGCTCGGGACGGGGATCCAGGGCAAGACCCTCGGGATCGTCGGGCTCGGCCAGATCGGCAGCGCGACCGCGCGGCGCGCGCGGGCGTTCGGGATGGAGATCGTCTACAGCGGCCGCCACCGGGCCGACGCGGCGCTCGAGTCCGAGCTCGAGGCGCGGTTCGTGTCGCTCGACGAGCTGCTCGCCAGCGCCGACGTCGTCTCGCTGCACTGCCCGCTCACCGACGAGACCCGCCACCTGATCACCGCGGAGCGGCTGCGGCAGATGAAGCCGTCCGCGTACCTCGTCAACACGACCCGCGGGCCTGTGGTGGACGAGGGGGCGCTCGCGGCTGCCGTGCGCGACGGCGTGATCGCCGGCGCCGGGCTCGACGTCTTCGAGCGCGAGCCGGAGGTGCACCCCGAGCTCCTTCCTCTCGACGACGTCGTGCTGATCCCGCACCTCGGCTCGGCGACGGTCGAGACGCGCACCGCGATGGCCGTCCTCGCCGCCCGCAACGCGATCGCCGTGCTGCGCGGCGAGGAGCCGCCCACGCCGGTGAGCTGATCCGGCCGCACCCCACGTCGATCGCGCGGTCGGGCGACGGGTGGGTCGGCAGGCCACAGGCGGTCTGCAGCGGACGGCGGGCGGGGCATGCCCCGCCCCTACGAGGCCCGGACTACGATCGCGCCCATGCGCGTCGCGGTCGTCGGGGGCGGGGTCGTGGGACTGTCCTGCGCGTTCGCGCTCGGCGACGACGGGCACGAGGTCGTCGTCCTCGAGCGCGGTCAGGTCGGCGGCGGGGCGTCGGCCGGCAACGCCGGCTGGGTCACGCCGAGCCTGTCGACGCCGCTCGCCGCGCCCGGGGTCCTGCGGGCCGGGCTGCGCCACGCCCTCGACCCGAACGGCGCCCTCGTCGTCCGGCCGCGCCTCGACCCGGCCTGGATCCGCTGGCTGGTGCGCTTCGCCCGGGCGAGCAGGCGCGACGCGTTCGGGCGCGGCGTCGAGGCGCTCCTGCGCCTCACCCGCGTCACGCTCGACGAGCTCGACCGGATGTCGGCCGCCGGGGTCGCGTTCGAGCAGCACGCGGCGGGCCTGCTGGCCGTCGCGCGCGATCCTGCGGCGCTGCACTGGTTCGAGGACGTGTTCGCGGAGCTCGACCGGCTCGACTTCGAGGGAGGGCTGGAGCGGATCGCGCCGGACGAGGCGCGGGCACTCGAGCCGGCGCTGTCGGGCGCGGTGCGCGCTGCGCTGCACGCGACCGTCGACCGCCACGTCGAGCCCTCCAGCCTGACCGCCGGGCTCGCGGCCCACCTCGCCTCCCGCGGGGTCGACGTGCGCGAGGGAACGGTCGTGACGGGGCTCCGGCGCGACGCGGGCGCCTGGCGGATCGTGGCGGCGGACGGCGCCGACGAGCGGGCCGACGCCGTCGTGCTCGCGGCGGCGCTGGGCTCGACCGCGCTCGTCCGCCCCCTGGGCCTGCGGCTGCCGCTGGCGGGCGCGAAGGGATACTCGGTGACGGTGCCGCACGCAGACCCGACCCCGCGGCTCCCGCTCTACCTCTGCGAGCCGAAGCTCGGCCTGACGCCCTTCGCCGAGGGGCTGCGGATCGCGGGATTCCTCGAGATCGGCGCGCGCGACGACGCTCCGAGCGCGACGCGCTGCCGGCAGCTCGTCGACGAGACCCGGCCCTACCTCACGGCGCTCGCGGGCGACCTCCCGCCGGGCGAGGTCGGCTGGGCAGGGTTCCGGCCGGCGACGCCGGACAGCCTGCCGCTCCTCGGGCGCGTCCCGGGGCACCCCGGCCTCGTGCTCGCCACGGGGCACGGGATGCTCGGCGTGACGCTCGCCCCCGCGACCGGCGCGGCCGTCGCAGGGCTGCTGCGCGGCGAGGACGACGCCTGGCTCGCCCCCTTCGCCCCGGGGCGGTTCGGCTGATGTTCGTCAACCGGATGCCGCGCTTCGAGGTGCTGTCGGAAGACGCGCTCGAGACGCTCGACCGGGGCTGGCGGCGCCTCGCGAGCGAGGTCGGGGTGGAGCTCCTCCACCCGCGGGCGCTGGCGCTCCTCGAGGCGGCCGGCCAGCGGGTGGACGGCGAGCGCGTCCGCTTCGACCCGGACTTCCTGCTCGACCAGGCGGCGAAGGCGCCCTCGAGCTTCGCGCTGCACGCCCGCAATCCCGACCGGACCGTCGTCGTCGGCGGTGACCACATGGTGTTCGTCCCCGTGCAGGGGCCGCCGAACGTGATCCGCGACGGCGTGCGCCGGACCTCGACGCTCGCCGACTTCGACGACCTCTGCCGGTTCGCGCAGGCGGTCGACGAGCTCGACTCCGCGGGCGGTCTGCCGGTCGAGACGAACGACGTGCCCGTCGAGGTGCGTCACCTGGAGCACGTGCGGTCGCTCGTCCGGCTCACCGACAAGCTGTTCCAGGGCTCCCAGATCTCCGGGCTCGCCGCCCGCGACTCCCTGGCGCTCGGCGAGCTCGTCTTCGGCGAGCGGCTCGAGCGTGGGGCCTGCATGTACACGAACGTCAACGTCAACTCGCCGCTGCGCTGGGACGACCGCATGCTCGAGGCCCTGCTCGTCTACGCCGAGGCGGGACAGGCGGTGGTGATCGTGCCGTTCCTGCTGATGGGCGCGATGGCGCCGGTCAGCGTGCCCGCCGCGCTCGTCCAGCAGACGGTCGAGGCGCTCGCCGGGATCGCCGTGGCGCAGCTCGTGCGGCCCGGCTGCCCGGTGGTGATGGGAGGGTTCCTCTCGAACGTCGACATGCAGTCGGGCGCGCCCGGGTTCGGCGGGCCGGAGTCGGCGCTGGGGCTGCTCTGCTCGGGGCAGATCGCCCGTCGGCTCGGGCTCCCCTGGCGCGCCGGGGGCGGGTCGCTGACCTCGAGCCCCACGGTCGACGCGCAGGCGGCGTACGAGGGGCTCACCACGATGACCGCTGCGTTCCTCGCGGGGGCGAACCTCGTGCTGCACACGACCGGCTGGCTCGAGTCCGGTCTCGCGACGAGCGTGGAGAAGGCGGTGATCGACCTCGAGCTCGTCCGCGTCCTGCGCGAGGAGTTCACGCCGCTCGAGGTCGACGAGGCGAGCCTCGCGCTGGACGCGCACCTCGAGGTCGGGCCGGGCGG
This sequence comes from uncultured Actinomycetes bacterium, assembly GCA_963703095.1. Classification (GTDB taxonomy): domain Bacteria; phylum Actinomycetota; class Thermoleophilia; order Gaiellales; family Gaiellaceae; genus Gaiella. Next base: position 3,364,195 of record OY969787.1, on the reverse strand, counting down.
CCACTTCTTCGGCGCGGCGCACACGATGACGCGCTTCCGCGACTGCTTCTACCGGCCCCTCGTGTCCACGACCGTCGGCACAGAGCGCTGGCTCGAGGAGGGCGCGCGAGACGCGGCTGCGCGCGCGGCCGACGTCTTCGAGCAGATCCTCGACGGGTACGAGCAACCACCGCTCGACCCCGAGGTGGCCGAGGCGGTGGATGCGTTCGTCGCGCGGCGGGCGGCAGAGCTCGGGCACCCCGAGCTTCCCTGGCGCGTGGAGGATCCGGTGCGCACGCCGCGTGCGCGAGCCGAGCCTCGGCGAGCCCGCTCGCGCCGGCGCCCTCCGCCCTGACCTCTCTAGCCGCCGCGCGACCGCCGGTTGCGACGCCGACCTCGCTGCTCGGCGACGGGTTCGCCTTCGGGGAGCGGCGGGATCGCCGGGAGGTCGAGCCCGTCGACGTCCGCGCGCACGATCCCGAGCAGCTCGGCCGCGAGCGCGGGGTCGGTCTCCGGCCCGCGGTAGGCGGCGAGGCGACGGTCGACCTCCTCCGTCGCGCGCGCCAGCAGATCCTTCCCGCCCTTGCGGGCCCACGTCTCCTCGTTGTCGCGATCGATCGTCGGCCCGGTCAGCCACAGCTCGGACGGCCACCAGCGGGTCGTGTGCTCGGCCATGATCAGGTGCGCATGGTCGAGCAGGTGGGTGACGAGCTCGCCGACCGGCAGGTCCTCCTTGGGCTCGATCGGCCGCATGAGGTGCAGCGCCTGCCCGCAGAGCTCGTCGTCCAGCACGAGCTTCGGGAGGGAGAAGGCGAGCACGTACTCGAGCATCCCCGGCCCGGACACCGAGTCGACGCCGGCGAGCGCGGCCAGCAGCGCGCTGCCGAACGTCTCCGCGCCCGCCTGTGCGTCGAGCGTGCGCGCGTCGGAGAGGGCCATGTACGCCTGCGTGGGGAGCCCGAGCGAGCGTCCCACCTCGGCGTAGGCGACGTCGAGGTGCAGGGCCTCGATCGCCGCCATCGGCGAGCTCGCCGCCTTCATGTGGAACGCCGCCGGCGCGCCGCCGAAGAGCACCGGGGCGCCGGGCCGGATCAGCTGGGCCATGGTCACGCCCGCGAGGACGTCGGCCGTGTGGAAGACCGTCGCCCCGACGAGCGTCACCGGGGCGATCAGCCCCATCAGCGTCACCGGCACGATCTCGACCGGGATCCCGGCCTCCACGCAGTCGAGGAGGTTCTGGCAGGAGTCCTCGCCGTAGCGGAAGCTGCCCGTCGCGGTGATCGTGAAGATCGACATCGGCCGCGCGATCAGGTCGGCCCGGTCGGCGCGGAACAGCTGCATCAGCTCGACCATCCGCGGCACGCCGTGCTCGGTGAACGCGCCGGACACGACCGGCCGCTCCGAGCCGAGCAGGCACAGCGCCAGCCGCCAGGCGTCCGACACCTGGGCCGGCACGTCGGCCGTCGAGAAGGCCGTGGCGAGGTAGTGGACGTGCTCGAGCCCGTCCGCGAGCCGCACGTACTCGACGAAGTCCGCGGTGGTGGCCGAGCGAGCCTCGCCCGACCGGTGGTCGACCACGCGCAGGCCGCTCGACCCGGCCACGAAGTGCGTCCGCCCGACGCCGAGCTCGGCGTGCGGCAGGCCGGCGCGGTCGAAGAGCGTGAAGGAGGACGGCGCCGTGCGCACCGCCTCGTCCACGACGTCGGGCGGGAAGAGGATCCGCTCGCCGCGTCGGTCGAGCACGAGGCCGGTGTCGAGCAGTCGCTCGCGCAGCGCCTGCCCTCTCACCTCGACCCCGGTCTCGGCGAGGATGCGCTTCGCCTCGTCGACGATCCGGTCGCGGAGGTCGTCGTCGAGGACGCGGAGCTGCGGGCGCATCGCGGCCAGTCTCGCAGAGCCACGGCGGGCACACGCGCAGAGCGGCGGCAGGCAGCGCCAGCGCCCGAGCCACCGTGTGCGTGCGCAGAGCGGCCCAAGTGACAACTTGTAACTTGGGCTCCGCCGCCCGCCCCGTTGACAGCGGCCGGGGAGATCGGGCACGATACGGCTGGGTGTGGAACGGCAGTTCCACCATGCGGAATGACGACGAGGACGGATCCGGGTCGAGTGGCGACGAGGACGGGCACACAGGCGATCGAGCGGGCGGCGGAGCTGCTCGTGCGGGTGGTCGACAGCGAGTCGCCGCCGACCGTCGGCGACCTCGCAGCGCAGAGCGGCCTGCCGAAGAGCACGACCTCGCGCCTCGTCGCCGCGCTCGAGCGCCAGGGCCTCGTGCAGCGAGACGCGGGGCGGGGCGGCGTGCTCGCCGGGCCGGCGCTCGTGCGCTACGCCCACCGCGAGCGACGCGTGCCCGACCTGCTCGAGCTCGCTGCGCCCGGGCTCGACCGGCTCGCCGCGCTGAGCGGCGAGACCGTCAACCTCGGCGTCGCGACGCCCGAGGCGGTCGAGCAGCTCGACCAGCGCGACAGCCGCCACTACCTGGGCTCCACGAACTGGGTCGGGCGTCGCGTGCCGCTGCACGCATCCGCGCTCGGCAAGGTGTTCCTCGCCTACGAGGCGGTCTCGCTGCCGCCGGGTCCGCTCGAGCGCCTCGCGCCGCGGACGATCGCCGACCGTCGGACGCTCGAGCGCGAGCTGGCGACCGTGCGCGCGCGCGGCCTCGCGACCGCGGTCGACGAGCTCGAGCCGGGTCTGTGGGCGATCGCGGCCCCCGTGTTCGACGCGGGCGGCGCGGCCGTCGCGGCGCTCTCGGTCTCCGGCCCGACCGTCCGACTGCACGACGGCGTGCTCGACGACCTCGGGCGCGCGCTGCGTCAGGAGGCGACGACCCTCTCCATCCGCCTGGGCCACGACAACACGACACGAGGTGCCGCATGACCGACGAGGAGATCGACCTCAGCTCCCTCACCGACGACGAGCTCGTCGCGCAGATGCACGACGACCTCTACGACGGGCTCGCCGCCGAGATCGTCGAGGGGACGAACATCCTGCTCGGGCGCGACTGGCCCGCTGACAGGGTCCTGAACGACGCGCTCGTCGAGGGCATGCGGATCGTCGGGATCGACTTCCGTGACGGCATCCTGTTCGTCCCCGAGGTGCTGCTGGCCGCCAACGCGATGAAGGCCGGCATGGAGATCCTCCGCCCCCTGCTCGCGGAGACGGGGGCCGAGCGCATGGGCAAGGTCGTGATCGGCACCGTGAAGGGCGACATCCACGACATCGGCAAGAACCTCGTGGCGATGATGCTCGAGGGCGCCGGGTTCGAGGTCGTCGACCTGGGGATCAACAACCCGGTGGAGAGCTACCTCGCCGCGCTCGAGGAGCACAAGCCGGAGATCCTGGGGATGTCGGCGCTGCTGACCACGACGATGCCGTACATGAAGGTCGTGATCGACGAGATGGTCGAGCAGGGGATCCGCGACGACTTCATCGTGCTCGTGGGTGGCGCGCCGCTGAACGAGGAGTTCGGCAAGGCCGTCGGTGCCGACGCATACTGCCGTGACGCTGCGATCGCGGCCGAGACGGCCCAGGCGCTCGTGCTCGCCCGGCGAGCCGCGGCGAAGGCGAGTTGACCGAGGACCGGGCCACGGAGCGGGGGACGCCCACCACCGACGAGCTGCTCGAGCACGAGGTCGAGCTGCCGGCGGCCGGAGGCGGTCGCGTCTGCGTGCTCGCCTGCGGCGCGATCGCGAGAGAGGTGCTCGCGGTGATCGCCGCCGCCGGCTGGGAGCACGTCGACGTGCGCTGCCTCCCCGCCAAGCTCCACTCGACGCCGGCGCGGATCCCGGAGGCCGTCGACCGGAAGCTCTCGGAGCTCGCCGGGCGGTACGAGCACGTCTTCGTGGCGTACGCCGACTGCGGCACGGCGGGCGCACTCGACCCGGTGCTCGAGCGGCACGGCGTGGAGCGCCTCGAAGGCGCGCACTGCTACGGCTTCCTGGCGGGCAACGAGACCTGGCAGGCGCTGCACGACGCGCAGCCCGCGACCTTCTACCTGACCGACTTCCTCGCGCGGCACTTCGAGGCTCTCGTGGTGCGGGGGCTCAAGCTCGATCGCTACCCCGAGCTGATCGGCGACATGTTCGGCAACTACGAGCGCGTCCTGTACCTCGCGCAGACCGACGACGACGCGCTCACCGAGAAGGCGCGCGCAGCAGCCGGCTTCCTCGGGCTCGCGTTCGAGCGGCGCCGCACGGGCTACGGCGAGCTCGCGCCGGCACTGGGGCGCTTCGTGTCGTCGGCGCAGGGCGCGAGCCGTGCGCGGCCGGGCGGTCCGGCCGCGGATGCGGAGGTCGCGTGGCGGAGCTGATCGTGATCTCGTGGCGCGACATCCCCGCGCAGGTGACGGGTGGGACGGGGCGTGGCGCAGTGCGTCACCCGCTCTCGGAGCGGTTCCAGGAGGCGATCGACGCCGCGGCGATGCGGGCGGGGCTCCACGGCACCGACGGATACCTGGCCGAGTGGCGGCGCACCTCGGTCCCCTGTGACGGCGACCCCGCCGACGCGGCACGGCGCGAGGCGGAGCGGCTCGAGCGGACCTACTCGGACGACGATCTCGCGCGGCTGGTCGGCGCGGGTGGGAAGGAGAGCACGTGAGCGGCAGCCCGAAGAGCGGGCGAGGCATGCCTCGCCCCTACGCATACCGCGCGGAAGGGGTGCCTGCGTGACCGAGACGGTGCTCTCCTCCGCCACGCGCGAGGTCGTGATCGGGTTCGACCGGCCGTTCGTGATCATCGGCGAGCGGATCAACCCCACCGGACGGAAGCAGCTGGCGGCCGAGATGGCCGCGGGCAACTTCGACACGGTCGTCGCCGACACGATCGCCCAGGTCGAGGCCGGAGCGCAGATGCTCGACGTCAATGCGGGCATCCCGCTCGCGGACGAGCCCGCGATCCTCGCGCACACGGTGCAGCTCGTCCAGTCGATCACAGACGTGCCCCTCTCGATCGACTCCTCGATCGTGGAGGCGCTGGAGGCGGGCCTGGCCGTGTACCAGGGCAAGGCGCTCGTCAACTCCGTGACGGGGGAGGACGAGCAGATGGAGCGCGTGCTCCCGCTCGTGGCGAGGCACGGAGCCGCGGTCGTGGCGATCTCGAACGACGAGACCGGGATCAGCGAGGACCCGGACGTCCGGTTCGAGGTCGCGCGCAAGATCGTCGAGCGCGCCGCAGACCACGGCATCCCGAAGGAGGACGTCGTCGTCGATCCGCTCGTGATGCCGATCGGCGCGATGGGCACCGCGGGGCGCCAGGTCTTCCGGCTCGTCCGACGGCTGCGCGAGGAGCTCGGTGTGAACACGACCTGCGGCGCGTCGAACGTCAGCTTCGGCCTCCCCAACCGGCCGGCGCTGAACGCAGCGTTCCTCCCGATGGCGATCGCCTCCGGGATGACGAGCGCGATCACGAGCCCGCTGCACGCGGAGATGCTGCAGGCGGTCAAGGCCGCCGACGTGATGATGGGCAACGATGCGCACTGCGCGAGCTGGATCGCCCGCTTCGGCGAGTCCGGCGCGACCGCGGGCGGCGGTCGCCGGGGCGGGCGCGCCGCGAGGCGGGGCGCGGGGGGGACGTGACGCGCACGACGCGCCGCTCGGGGACAGGAGCCTGGCTGAAGCCAGGCACCGGGTGCGAGCCTGCGGCCGTCTGTGAAGGAGCCTGGCTGAAGCCAGGCGCCGGGCTCGAGCGCGCGGCCGTCTGTGAAGGTGCCTGGCTTCAGCCAGGCACCGTGACCTGCAGCAGCGGCCGGGGGTCGGCATGAGCGAGGCCCGGGTCGTGTTCCTGCCCTCGGGCCGCCGGGGAGCCGTGGAGTCCGGAACCTCGGTGCTCGACGCCGCGCGCCGGCTCGGCGTCGACCTCGACTCGACCTGCGGCGGGCGGGGCATCTGCGGGCGCTGCCAGGTCGAGGTGAGCGAGGGCGAGCACGCGAAGCACGGCATCGTCTCGCGGTCGTCGAGCCTCTCGCCCCCCACGGACGCGGAGCGCTCGTACGGCGGGGAGCGCCCGCTCGGCGCCGGTCGCCGGCTCGGCTGCCTCGCGCGGGTGACCGGGGACGTCGTCGTCGACGTCCCGCCGGAGAGCCAGCTCTATCGCCAGGTCGTGCGCAAGGAGGCCGACGCCCATCCGATCGCGATCGACCCCGTCGTCCGCCTGCACCTGGTGCAGGTCGAGGAGCCCGACCTCGGGACGGCGACGAGCGACCTGACCCGACTGCGCGACGCGCTCGAGCGCGAGTGGGGCCTCACCGGTCTCTCGGTCGACGCGCACGTCGTGACCGGCCTGCAGCGCGCGCTGCGCGCGCGGCCCGGGGCGCGGAACGATCCAAGTGACAAGTTGTCACTTGGCGGGTGGAGCGTCACCGTCGCGGTGCACGACGGGACCGACGTGACGGCGATCTGGCCCGGGTACCACGACGCCGCCTACGGGATCGCGTTCGACGTGGGCTCGACCACCGTCGCCGGCCACCTCTGCGACCTGCACTCGGGCGAGGTGCTCGCCTCGGCGGGGGCGATGAACCCCCAGATCCGGTTCGGCGAGGACCTGATGAGCCGCGTCTCGTACGTGATGCTGCATCCCGGGTCGGAGAAGGAGCTGACGAAGGTCGTGCGCGGCTGCCTCGCGAAGCTGACCGCCGAGCTCGCCCGCGACGCCGGCGTCGACCGGGACGACGTGCTCGAGCTCACGCTCGTCGGCAACCCGGTGATGCACCACCTCGTGCTCGGGATCGACCCGACCGAGCTCGGGGGCGCGCCGTTCGCGCTCGCGGTCGACGAGGCGGTGCGGCTGCGCGCCTCCGACCTGGGGCTGCCCGTCAACCGGGGCGCCCGGGTCTACGTCCTCCCGTGCATCGCCGGTCACGTCGGCGCGGACACCGCGGGGGTGATCCTCTCGGAGGCGCCGCACCTCGCCGACGACGTCAACCTCGTGGTCGACGTCGGCACCAACGCCGAGATCGTGCTCGGCAACCGGGAGCGGCTGCTCGCGGCGTCGAGCCCGACGGGGCCCGCGCTCGAGGGCGCGCAGATCAGCTGCGGGCAGCGGGCGGCGCCCGGTGCGATCGAGCGCGTGCGCATCGACCGCGAGACGCTGGAGCCGCGCTACCGGGTGATCGGGACGGACGCCTGGTCGGACGAGCCGGGTTTCGCCGGCACGCGCGTCACGGGCGTCTGCGGCTCGGGGATCATCGAGGTGATCGCGGAGATGCTGCTCGCGGGGATCCTCACCACCGACGGGACGATCGACGGCGAGCTCGCTGCGCGGACGCCGCGCATCGTCCCCGAGGGGCGCACGTTCGCGTACGTGCTCCACGCCGGCGAGCCCGAGCTGCGGGTGACGCAGAACGACGTCCGCCAGGTGCAGCTCGCGAAGGCCGCGCTGCACGCCGGCTGCACGCTGCTGCTCGAGCGGTACGGGATCGAGCGCGTCGACCGGATCCGACTGGCGGGCGCCTTCGGCAACCACATCGACCCCGTGCACGCGCTCGTGCTCGGCCTCGTGCCGGACTGCGATCCGGCCGGGGTCACCTCGGCTGGCAACGCCGCCGGCACGGGCGCGCGCATCGCCCTCCTCGACCGATCGGCGCGAGCCGAGATCGAGCAGGTCGTGCGCCGGGTCGAGAAGATCGAGACGGCCGTGGAGCCGCGGTTCCAGGAGCACTTCGTCGGCGCGATGGCCATCCCCCACGACACCGACCCCTACGAGCGGCTCGCCGGCGCGGTGTCGCTGCCGCCTCGACGCGTCTCGAGCCAGCCCGAGCGGGCCGACCGGCCGCGCCGCCGCCGCGCCGCCTCAGAGAGGAGCACCACGTGACCGAGACCCACGGCCGCCGTACCGGCGGGCGCGCCGGGCGCAAGGCGGCGCGGCTCGCCGCGCAGGTCGAGCGCGTCCCGTTCCTGACCCGCACGCTCGCGCCCTTCGAGGTGCTCTCCGAGGAGGGGCTCTCGCTGCTCGAGGAGAACGCCGACACGATCCTCGAGCAGGTCGGGATCGAGTTCCGCGACGCCCCGGACGCGCTCGAGCTGCTGCGCGGCGCCGGCGCAGACGTGGACGGCGAGCGTGTCCGCTTCCCGCGAGGGCTGTGCCGGCAGCTCGTCCAGGCGACCGCGCCGAGCACGTTCACGCAGGTCGCGCGGAACCCCGCGCACAGCGTCGTGTTCGGCGGTGCCAACACCATCTTCGCGCCGGCGTACGGCTCGCCGTTCGTGCGCGACCTCGACGGCGGCCGGCGCTACGGGACGATCGAGGACTTCCGCAACTTCGTGAAGCTCGCCTACCTCACGCCGTGGATCCACCACTCGGGCGGGACGGTGTGCGAGCCGGTCGACCTCCCGGTCAACAAGCGGCACTACGACATGGTCTACGCGCACATGCGCTGGTCGGACAAGCCGTTCATGGGCTCCGTCACCCACCCGGATCGCGCCCGTGACACCGTCGAGATGGCGCGGATCCTGTTCGGTGCCGACGTCCTCGAGGAGCACGTCGTCGTCTTCAGCCTGATCAACGCGAACTCGCCGCTCGTCTGGGACTCGACGATGCTCGGCGCAGCACGCGCCTACGCCGAGGCCAACCAGGCCGTGATGATGACCCCGTTCATCCTCGCCGGCGCGATGAGCCCCGCAACGGTGGCCGGGACCTGCGCGCAGACCCTCGCCGAGTCGCTCGCCGGGATGGCCTACGTGCAGCTCGTCCGGCCCGGCGCGCCGGTCGTGCTCGGCTCGTTCGCGTCCTCCATGTCGATGCAGTCGGGCGCGCCGACGTTCGGCACCCCCGAGCCGGCGCTCGTGCTCTACGCGATGTCGGCGCTCGCACGCCGGCTGGGCGTGCCCTTCCGCAGCGGCGGTGCGCTGACGGCCTCCAAGATCGCCGACGCGCAGGCGGCCTACGAGTCCGCCAACACGATGCAGCCCACGGTGCTCGGCGGCGTCAACTTCGTGCTCCACGCGGCGGGCTGGCTCGAGGGAGGGCTCGCGATGGGGTACGAGAAGTTCGTCCTCGACGCCGACCAGCTCGGGATGTGGCATGCGTTCGCGCACGGAGTCGACCTCTCGCCGAGCGGTCAGGCGCTCGACGCGTTCCTGACCAACGAGCCCGGCACCCACTTCCTGGGACATCCGCACACGCTCGCGAACTTCGAGACGGCGTTCTACCGATCCCCGGTCGCGGACAACGCGAGCTACGAGCAGTGGGAGGCGGAGGGCGCTCGCGACGCCGCGGTGCGCGCCAACGCGATCTGGAAGCAGATGCTCGCCGACTACGAGGCGCCGCCGATCGACGAGGCCGTCGACGAGGAGCTGCGCGAGTGGATCGAGCGCAAGAAGGCGTCGTTCCCGGACTCGAACGTGTGATGGACGCGCCGGCCGCCGTCGACACCGCCCGGGAGATCGCCGAGCTCGTGCGCCGCTCCCGCTTCGAGGTGCTGCCGCTCGACGGCATCGTGGAGCAGGTGCTCGCGCACGTGCCGCGCGACGTCCAGCTCACGGTGACTGCCTCCCCGAGCAAGGGGCTCGACGCGACCTTCGACCTCGTGGAGCGGCTCGTCGGCCACGGCTACGCGGTGGTGCCGCACCTCTCCGCCCGCCTCGTGCGCGACCGCGCCCACCTGCAGGAGCTGGTCGGCCGGTCCGCGGCACTGGAGCTCCGCGACCTCTTCGTCGTCGCAGGCGACGCGCAGGAGCCGGGCGCCTATGAGGGCGCTGCGGCGCTCCTCGACGATCTCGCCGAGCTCGACCACCCGTTCGTCGAGATCGGGATCACCGGGTATCCGGAGAGCCATCCGCTGATCGACGACGAGACGACGATCCGCGCGATGTTCGAGAAGGCCCGGCACGCCACGTACATCGCCAGCCAGGTCTGCTTCGATCCGGCCGTGACGGTCGCGTGGATCGAGGACGTCTGGGCGCGAGGGACGCGACTGCCGGTCTACGTCGGCGTCCCGGGGGCAGTCTCGCGCGCCAAGCTCATGCGCGTGTCCACCAGGATCGGGATCGGCGACTCGCTCCGCTTCCTCCGCAAGCAGGGTGCGTTCGCCTCGCGGTTCCTGCGCGGCGGCTTCTCGCCGGACCCGCTGGTCGACGGGCTCGGCCCGCTGCTAGGGGATCCCGACGGCAAGCTCGCCGGCTTCCACGTGTTCACGTTCAACGACGTCGAGGACACCGAGCGCTGGCGCCGCGAGCGGCTGCAGGCGGGAGGGCTCGCGTGAGCGACGGCTGGGACGTGGTGATCGTGGGCGGCGGCTCGGCCGGCTCGGCGCTCGCGAACCGGCTCTCGGCCGACCCGTCGACGCGCGTGCTCGTGCTCGAGGCCGGGCGCCCCGACTACCGCTTCGACGTGTTCATCCACATGCCGGCCGGCCTGGCGACGCCGATCGGCAACCGCTTCTACGACTGGCGCTACGAGTCGGAGCCCGAGCCGCAGATGGGCGGACGGCGGATCTACCACGCCCGCGGCAAGGTGCTCGGCGGGTCGTCGTCCATCAACGGGATGATCTTCCAGCGCGGCAACCCGCTGGACTACGAGCGGTGGGCGTCCGACCCGGGGATGGAGACCTGGGACTACGCGCACTGCCTGCCCTACTTCCGGCGCATGGAGGACTGCACGGCGGCGCCGCCGGACGACCCGCATCGCGGGCGCGGCGGCCCGCTCGGGCTGGAGCGCGGCCCCGCCGAGAGCCCGTTGTTCACCGCATTCTTCGACGCCTGCCGGGAGGCGGGGCACGTCGTGCACGACGACGTCAACGGCTACCGGCAGGAGGGCTTCTCGAAGTTCGACCGCAACATCCGGCGTGGGCGCAGGCTGAGCGCGGCTCGGGCCTACCTCCATCCCGTGATGAACCGGCCGAACCTCGAGGTCCGGTGCCGCGTGCAGGTCGCGCGGATCCTCCTCGAGGGGACGCGCGCGGTCGGGGTCGAGACGGTGGCCGGCGAGCGGATCCCGGCGGGGGAGGTGATCCTCTGCGGCGGCGCGATCAACTCCCCGCAGCTGCTGCAGCTGTCGGGGATCGGCGATCCCGAGCACCTCCGCTCGGTCGGCGTCGAGCCGCTGCACGCGCTGCCCGGTGTCGGGGAGAACCTCCAGGATCATCTGGAGGTGTACGTCCAGTACCGCTGCGCGCAGCCGGTGACGATGCAGCCGGCGCTGGAGAAGCGTCGGGCGCCGTGGATCGGGTTCCAGTGGCTGTTCCTGCGTCGAGGTCCCGGGGCGACGAACCACTTCGAGGCCGGAGGCTTCATCCGCTCCAACGACGAGGTCGCCTACCCGAACCTCATGTACCACTTCCTGCCGCTCGCGATCCGCTACGACGGGACGAAGCCCGAGGGCGGGCACGGCTATCAGGTGCACGTCGGGCCGATGTACTCGGATGCGCGTGGCTCGGTGAGGATCACGAGTGCCGACCCGCGCGCCAAGCCGGCGCTGCGCTTCAACTACCTCTCCACCGACCAGGATCGACGCGAGTGGGTCGAGGCGATCCGTCGCACCCGCGAGATCATGGAGCAGCCGGCGCTCGCGCCGTTCAACGGCGGCGAGACCTCACCCGGGCCGGCCGTGGAGACGGACGAGGAGATCCTCGACTGGGTGCGCCGGGACGCCGAGACGGCGCTGCACCCCTCGTGCACCTGTCGGATGGGGGTCGACGACCGCTCGGTCGTCGACCCGGCCTCGATGCGCGTGCACGGCCTCGACGGCCTCCGCGTGGTCGACGCCTCGGTCTTCCCGTACGTGACGAACGGGAACATCTACGCGCCGACGATGATGGTCGCCGAGAAGGCGGCCGACCTGATCCTCGGCGTCGCACCCCTGCCGCCGAGCGACGCTGGCTTCTACCGGGGCTAGTCCTGTCCCGCAGGACCGGATCCACCGAGTGGATCCGGCCGCGGGTGATCCCCGGGCCCGGCTGCGCCGGACGCGGGGCAGATCCCTGAAGGGCGCCCGCCCGCGGGCGCGCTCGGGGCGGGAGCGGGCGCTCGTCCCGTTCGAGCCTGCTCCACGGTCTGCCCCGGTCGCGAACGCTGCTCAACCCCGTGCCGAAGCAGAACGGGGCAGGACGCCGAACCCTGTGAAGCCGAGCGGTGCCAGACACCGGTTCCTGTCAAGGGGGTTTCGTGTCGATTCCGTGCCAATCGCTCCACAGGGTCGTGAGCAGCGAGTCGTCGGCCGACGCTCCCGAGGCCGGCGCGGCCGGCCGAGCGTCGACCGGCGCACCGTCGCCCTACGAGACTTCAGGGATGTGCCCCGCGTCTGCCGGAGGCAGACACGGGGATCCCCGCGCACGAATCCACTCGGTGGATTCGTGCCTAGCGGGACAGGGAGAGCACCGCTTTGACTATGCCGTCGTAGCCCGTGCAGCGGCAGAGGTTGCCGGCGAGGCCGATGCGCACCTCGTCCTCGGTCGGGTGCGGGGTGTCGCGCAGCAGCGCGGTGGCGGAGACGAGCATGCCGGGGGTGCAGAAGCCGCACTGCACGCCGCCTTCGCGGAGGAAGGCCTCCTGGAGCGGGCTCAGGCTCCCGTCGTCGGCGAGGCCTTCGACCGTGGTGATCGCCGATCCTTCGGCCTGCAGCGCGAGGTACGAGCAGCTGTTCACCGGCCGTCCGTCGAGCAGCATCATGCACGCCCCGCACTCGGAGTCGTCGCAGCCCTCCTTGGTCCCGGTCAGGCCGACGACGTCGCGGACTGCAGTGAGCAGGCTCGTGCCCGGGTCGAGCTCGACGGGATAGGGGATGTCGTTGACGATCAGCGTGACGGGCATCTTCACGAGAGGCCTCCATGCAGGGCAGGGCTGGCGGGAACGGGCACGACGTGGCCACGGGCGCGAGCGAGCGCGGCGTCGATCGCGCGACGGGCGATCACCTCGGCCATCGCTCGGCGGTACCGCTCGGAGGCTCTGACGTCGGAGATCGGCAAAGCCGCGGCTGCCGCTGCCGCGGCGGCCGCGGCCAGGGGCTCGGGGCCACCGTCTGTTCCGACCAGACGCTCCTCTGCGCCGGGAACCCGGCGGATCGTCGGCGCGAGCGCGGTGATCGCGATCCGGGCGTCGGCGATCCGGTCGTCGGCGACGGTGACGACGGCGGTCGCGCCGACGACCGCGATCTCCATCTGGCGTCGGTACTCGAGCCGCACGTAGGCGCTGCCCGTGCCGGTCGCAGGGAGCGGGATGTCGAGCGCGACGAGCAGCTCGCCCGGCTCCGCCAGCGTGCGGCCCGGCCCGACGAACAGCTCCTCGACCGCGACCTCCCGCGCGCCGCCGGCGGAGCGGAGGGTCGCCGTCGCGCCGAAGCACATCAGCGGACCGCCGGTCTCCATCGCGGGCGACGCGTTCATCACGTTGCCGCCGATCGTCCCGTGGGCGCGGGTCGCGCGGGAGCCGACGATCGCGGACGCGTCGGCGAGCGCCGTCAGCCTGTCGAGGATCGTCGGGTGGCCGACGAGGTCGGCGTGCGTGACGAGCGAGCCGAGGCGGATGCCTCGGTCGGTCTCCTCGATCCGGCGCAGCTCGTCGATCCGGTGGATCGCGACGAGCGATGGCGGGAGCGGCGCCTTTCCCTGGCGCGCACCGACCACGAGATCGGTGCCGCCTGCGACCGGCCGTGCGCCCGCCGCCAGCGCGGCGAGGGCCTCGTCAACGGTCGCCGCCGTCGTGAACGCCTCGACGCTCACGGCTCCTGCACCTCCCTGTGGATCGATTGGCACACGATCGGCACGAACGCCCCTTGACAGGATTCGGTGTCTGGCACCGGGATCTCCGGCCGCGCCGCGAGGCTCACGACGGCTCCTCCGCGTGTGCTGCCTCCCAGACCCGCTCGGGAGTCATCGGGAGGCGGTGCACGCGGGCGTCGATCACCTTCGCGATCGCGTTGGCGACGGCACCGGCGGTGGGCACGCACGGCGGCTCGCCGACGCCCTTCGAGCCCCGTGGCCCGGCGTTCGGGGTGTCCGTCTCGATCCAGGCGATCTCGATCTCGGGCGCGTCGGCCGCGGTCACGAGCTTGTAGTCGAGCAGGTGCGCGTTGCGGTGGCGGCCCTGCTCGTCGAGCACGGTGCCCTCTGTCAGCGCCTGTCCGATGCCCATCACCACGCCGCCGTACACCTGGCCGTTCGCCCCGAGCGGGTTGAGGATCCTGCCGCAGTCGTGTGCCGCCGCGACGCGCAGGACCCGCGTCACGCCCGTCTCGCGGTCGACCTTCACCCGCGCCGCGTGGGCGATCAGCTGCGGAGCCAGGAACGACTCGGTGCCGATGCGCCCGACGCACCCCTCGGCGGGTGCGGGAGGCGCCTCCGGGACGTCGCCCGAGCCGGCCCCGTGGAAGGTGCCCTCGGCCGCGAGGTCGGCGATCGTCACCGCCTTGTCGGGCGAGCCCTTCACCCGGATCGCGCCGTCGACCAGCTCGAGGTCGTCCCTGGCCGCCTCCAGCTCCTCGGCCGCCGCGTCGAGCAGCTGCTCGCGCAGGTCGACGGCAGCCGCGATCACGGCGCGCCCCGAGTTGAACGTCGTCTGCGACCCGCACGAGCCTCCGTCCCACGGCGCGGCGTCCGTGTCCTGGTAGAGGAGGGTGAAGTCCTCGGGTCGCATGCCGAGCTCCTCGGCGACGTAGGTCGGCATCGCCATCACCGAGCCGGTGCCGTTCTCCTGGGCGCCCGTCACGATCGTCCCGGTGCCGTCCGGGTTGAGCTTCACGTACGCGCCGGACTTCATCGCGAAGCACGGCCACCAGCCGATCGCGACGCCGATCGCCTCGTCCTCGGGCAGCTCGTCGTGGTAGCCGACCATCTCCACCGCACGGTCGAGCACCTCGCGCATCGTGATGTGGTCGAGCACCTGGCCGGTGCCCGTGACCGAGCCGTCGCGGATCGCGGTGCGTCGTCGCAGCTCCACCGCATCCATCCCCAGCGCCGTCGCGAGCTCGTCCATGTGCTGCTCGAGCGCCCAGCAGACCTGCGGCGCGGTCGGCGCGCGGATCGACGAGGACGGCTGGTTGTTCGAGTAGTTGAGGTACGAGTGGATGCTGACGTTCTCGAGCTCGTACGGGCCGTGCGCGTGCATCGCCGCCATCTGCGCGAAGAAGCCGCCCTCGCCGCAGTACGCGCCCTTGTCGAGCACGAGTCGCGCCTTGCGCGCGACGATCGTCCCGTCCTTGCGCGCCCCGGTCTCGAGCTCGATCACCATCCCCTCGCGACGATGCCCGACGGCGAAGAACTCCTCGTGGCGGGAGAACACGAGCTTCACGGGACGGCCGGCCTTGCGTGCGAGCGCCGCGACGTGGCCCTCGAAGTGGAAGTCGCACTTGGCGCCGAACCCGCCGCCGAGCAGCGGCACGATCACGCGCACGTGCGACTCCGGCACAGCCATCGTCCGTGCGATCCCGTCGCGCGCAGCGTACGGCACCTGCGTCGAGGTCCACACCGTCACCTTGTCGCCGTGCCACTCCGCGATCACCGCGCGCGGCTCGATCGGGACGCCCTGCATCGGGTCGGTCACGTAGCGGCCCCTGACGACGACGTCGGCGGTGGCCAGGGCCGCGTCAGCGTCGCCGCGCACCACCGACGAGTAGCCGATCGTGTTGCGGTTGCGCCCCATCTCCTCGTCGCCGGAGTAGCTCTCCCAGTCGGGATGGACGAGCGGCGCGTCGTCCGCCATGCCCGCCTCGAAGTCGGTGACCACCGGCAGGTCCTCGTAGTCGACCTCGATCAACGCTGCGGCGCGCTCTGCGATCTCGGGCGTGAGCGCCGCGACACCGGCGACGATGTCGCCCTCGAAGCGCACCGTGTCGCGGGCGAACAGGCGCCGATCCTGCACCATCCCGCCGTAGAGGACGTCGGGGACGTCCTCGTGGGTGACGACCGCGAGCACGCCGGGGACGGCCCGCGCCGCCGCTGTGTCGATCCGGGTGATGCGGGCGTGCGTGCGATCCGCGTAGCGGAACTTGGCGTGGAGCTGCCCCGTGAGCGTGAGGTCGGCCGTGTAGCGGCCGGTGCCGGTCACCTTCTCCTTGCCGTCGGGACGGACGAACGTCTCTGCGCGGGGCTCTTCGAGCGCGGTCACCGTGTCTCCTGGGTCGCCGGACGGGTCACCGCATCATTCCAGTCCGGCCCAGGGCACCGCCACGGCAAGCGGTGGCAGGTCGGCCGAGCGGGGGCGGCGGAGAGCGGCAGAGGGGGCGGCAGAGCGGGCGGCAGAGCGGGCGAGGCATGCCTCGCCCCTACGGGGCGGCGTGGGCGACCACGAGCGGTCGGTGCGCCAGCGCCAGCGCCGCGCCCTCGCGGAGGCCGCCACGTGCGACCTGCAGGTCACGGTCGAGCAGCTCCGCGGTCGCCTGGAGCAGCAGCGCGCCGCCGAGCAGCGTGACGGCGCGCTCGGGGTCGACGTCGAGAGCGCGGGCCGCCTTGGTCGCCGTCCTGCCGGTGAACGCCTGGATCAGCCGTTCGAGCTCGGCGCGGCCGAAGCGAGCGCCGATCGCGCGGCCGACGGCTCGGGCGGTGCCGCCCACCGCGAGCACCGAGTCGGGCCGGGGGGCCGTGACGTCGCGCAGGGATCGTCGGACGAGCGCGCGGGCGTGCTCGACCTGCGCCGCCGTCGGAGTCTCGGCGGGCAGGCAGCGACGCGTGAGGCGGAGCGAGCCGACGTCGAGCGAGTGCACCCACGCGGCGCCGAGGCTGGGCGTGCCGACCACGACCTCCGTGGAGCCGCCGCCGACGTCGACGACCCCGACGACCTCGGGGAGGGCGGGCGAGCAGGCGACGGCGCCCTCGAACGCGAGCGACCCCTCCTCCTGGTGGGAGAGGACGCGCACCGGCCACCCCGTCGCCTCGGCGAGGGCACGGACGAGAGCCGCTGCCTCGGCGTCCTGACGGCCGGGGGCGGTGACGAGCACCTCGGCGCGCGCGGGGTCGTGGTCGGCTGCCCGGGCGACGAACGCGGCGGCGACCTCGGCCGCCCGTGCGACCGTGCGCCGACGGAGCGTCCCGCGGCGCTCGATCTCGGCGCCGAGCCGCAGGAACACCTTGGCCTGCTCGAGAGCCTCGACCCGGTCCCCGTCGACGCGCGCGACGAGCAGCCGGGCCGTGTTCGACCCCACGTCGATGACCCCGACCCGCATCGACGCGCATTCTGCCCGCCGCGTCGGCCGGCGTCGCCGAGTGAGCCGCTCCGGCGCCGTCCTGTGGTTGTCGGATCGCGTGCGTCCGGACGTTATCCGGTTCGCGTGGATTCCCGATCGACCATCTAGCGCCGTGCGCGGCCGTGGCGGCGCGCGCGCTGCCGGGCGCGCTTCATCATCGCCGCCTGGTGCGTGCGGGGCTTGCGGCCCTCGGGGCTCACGCGACTCCACGTGCCGTCGGCGGCGAGCTCCCAGGAGTTCGTGTTGTCCGCGAACACGCTGTCGAGGATGGCGCCGAGCTCCTGGCGCGAGCGGCCCGCGTCGACGGGCATCAGCACCTCGATGCGACGATCGAGGTTGCGCTGCATCAGGTCGGCGCTCCCGATCCAGACGCTCGTCTCGTCGCCCGCCTCGAACCAGTAGATCCGGCTGTGCTCGAGGAAGCGGCCGAGGATCGAGCGCACGCGCACGGTGCTCGACAGGCCGGGGACGCCGGGTCGCATCATGCAGATCGACCGCGCGCAGATGTCGATCTCCACCCCCGCCGCGGAGGCGTCGTAGAGCGCGTCGATGATCGCCGGGTCGACGAGCGAGTTGAGCTTCAGCCGGATCCGACCGCGCGTGCCGGCCGCTGCGGCCGTCGTGACGCGGCGGATCTCGTCCACGAGGCGCTCGCGCATCTCGAACGGCGCGACGAGCAGGCGTCGGAACCGCTGCGGCCTGCCGAAGCCGGTCACGTGGTTGAAGAGGTCCGCCACGTCCGCGGCGATCTCCTCGTCGGCCGTGAAGATGCCGAGGTCCTCGTAGAGTCGGGCGGTCGACGCGTTGTAGTTGCCCGTGCCGATGTGGACGTAGCGGCGCAGCCCGTCCGCCTCGCGACGCACGACCAGCGTCATCTTGGCGTGGATCTTCAGATCGTGGAAGCCGTGCACGACGTGGACGCCCGCCTGCTCCATCGCGCGCGACCACTCGATGTTGCGACGCTCGTCGAACCGCGCCTTGAGCTCGACGAGGCACACCGACTGCTTCCCCTCCTCGGCGCACTCGATCAGCGAGGAGACCAGCGACGAGTCGTCGCTCGTGCGGTAGACGGTCGTCTTGATCGCGATCACGTCGGGGTCGCGGGCGGCCGCCTGCGCGAGCGTCTCGAACGTGGCGCGGAACGAGTCGTACGGAAGGTGCACGAGCAGGTCGCCGCGGCGGATCTCGTCGAACACGCGGCCGCCGCCCTTGGCCCGCGTCCAGCGCGGTGGCACGATCGGCACCCACGGCTCGTCCTTGAGCTCCGGTCGGTCGAGTCCCACGAGCTGCCAGAGGTCGACCTGGTCGAGCAGGCCCTCGATCTCGTAGACCTGGCTGCGCCGCACTGCGAGCCCCTCGATCAGGCGCTCGCGCATCGCGTCGGACGCGGATGCGGACACCTCGAGCCGGACGACATCGCCGAAGCGGCGGCGCCGGAGCTCCGACTCGACCGCCTCGAGCAGGTCGTCGGCGTCGTCGGAGAGGTCGAAGTCGGCGTCGCGCGTGACGCGGAAGACGGCGCGCTCGGCGATCTCGATCCCGGGGAAGAGCGCCGGCAGGAAGTGCGCGATCACCGCCTCCAGGGGCACGAGGCGCTTGCCCACGGCGACGAAGCGGTCGAGGCCCTCCGGCACCTTGACGCGCGCGAACCGCTCGTCGCCGGACACCGGGTCGACCGCGATCACGGCGAGGGACAGCGAGAGACCCGAGATGTACGGGAACGACTGTCCCGGACCGACGGCGAGCGGCGTCAGCACGGGATAGACCTCGCGCTGGAAGTAGCGCTCGAGCTGGGCGACCTCCTGCGGCGCGCACTCCTCGATGCGCGCGATCTCGATGCCCTCCGCGGCCAGGGCGGGGCACAGGTCGCGCTTCCACAGCCTGGACTGCCGCGCCGTGAGCTCCCCGACGCGCTCGCGGATCCGGTCGAGCGCCTGGGCCGGGGTGAGGCCGTCGCGCGAGCGGACGCCGAGGTTCGCCTCCTCCTGCTCGAGCAGGCCGGCGACGCGCACCATGAAGAACTCGTCGAGGTTGCTCGAGAAGATCGCGGAGAACTTCGCCCGCTCGAGCAGCGGCAGCGCCTCGTCCTCGGCCAGCTCGAGCACGCGGGCGTTGAACTCGACCCACGAGAGCTCGCGGTTGATCAGGCGCGCCGCAGCCTGCTCGTCGGTCTGGACCGTCACGCACCTCATCGTACGAGAACGGCGCTCCCCTAACGAGATCCGGACCGTCTCGGATTCGAACCGGAGCGGCCGGCGCTACGTTCGGGCTGTGGGTACCGCGGACGCGGGAGCGCTCGACAGCGCGCGCGCCGCCTCGCTGCCGGCGGCGGACGTGCTGCGGGCGCTCGGCTCCCGTCGGCAGGGCCTGCGCCGCCACGAGGCCGAGGTCCGGCTCGCGCACGTCGGGCCGAACGTCGTCCCGACCCGGGCTGGGCCGTCGCTCGCGCGCCGGCTGGTCGACCAGTTCGTGCACTTCTTCGCGCTGATGCTGTGGGTCGCTGCCGGCCTCGCGCTGGTCGGGCGCCTGCCGGAGCTGTCGGTGGCGATCGTCGTCGTGATCGTCGTCAACGGGCTGTTCAGCTTCTGGCAGGAGGCGAAGGCCGACCGTGCCGTCTCCGAGCTCGCCGCCCTGCTCCCGGCCAGCGCGTTCGTACGACGCGATGGGCGCGAGCGCGAGATCCCGGCCGCAGAGCTCGTCCCCGGCGACGTCGTGCTCCTCCGCGAGGGCGACGCGGTCTCCGCCGACGCCCGCGTCCTGCGCTCGAGCGGGCTCAGGATCGACGAGTCGCTGCTCACCGGCGAGTCCGTCTCCGTCGAGCGCGACACGATCGCGCTCGCCGCGCCGCCTGCCGACGCCCTGTCCGCGAGCTGCCTCGTCTTCGCGGGCACGTACGTCGTCGCAGGCTCGGGGCTGGTCGTCGTGGTGGCGACGGGAGGCCGGACCCGGCTCGGCGGGATCGCGGCGCTGACGGCCGGCGTCGAGCGCAGGGCGACGCCGCTGCGCGACCAGCTCGACCGACTCGTGCGCACGATCGCCGTCCTGGCCGTCGCCGTCGGCGTCGTCTTCTTCGGCGCGACGCTCGCGCTGGGCACGGACGCGGCCGACGGGTTCGTGCTCGCCGTCGGCGTGATCGTGGCGCTCGTCCCGGAAGGCCTCCTGCCGACGCTGTCGCTGTCGCTCGCGGGGTCCGCGCACCGGATGGCGGATCGTCGTGTGCTCGTCCGCCGCCTCGAGTCGGTCGAGACGCTCGGCGCGACCACCGTCATCTGCACCGACAAGACGGGCACCCTCACCGAGAACGAGATGACCGTGGCGGGTCTCGCCCGGAGCGGGCGCGCGTACGCGACGACGGGCTCCGGCTACGACCCGCGCGGGGCGATCCTCCAGGACGGGCGACCGCTCTCCGCCCCGGAGCTCTCGGATCTCCGACCCCTGCTGCGCGCGCTCGTGCTCTGCAACGACGCGCGGCTTGAGAGCGACGGGGGACGCTGGCGCTGCGTCGGCGACCCGACGGAGGGCGCGCTGCTCACGGTGGGTCGCAAGGGAGGCGTCGAGGGGGACGTCGAGGAGCGCGCCGCGCCCAGGGTCCGCGTCTTCCCCTTCGACTCGGAGCGGCGGCGCATGTGCACCATCCACCGGCTCCCGTCCGGAGCGGTCGAGGTCCTCGTAAAGGGCTCGCCGGAGGCCGTGCTCACCGCATGCAGCAGGGTCGCCCGTCCGGACGGCGCCGTCGAGCTCGACCGGACGCTCCTCGAGCGCATCACGGCCGACGTCGAGCTGCTCGCCGCGCGAGGTCAGCGGGTGCTGGCCGCAGCGCGGCGGACGCTGCCGGAGGTTCCTGCGCATCCGGAGCAGGCAGAGCGCGAGCTCGAGCTGCTGGGGCTCGTCGGGCTCGTCGACCCGATCAGGCCGGAGGTGCCGGACGCGATCGCGCGGTGTCGCAGCGCGGGCATCCGCGTCGTGATGATCACCGGCGACCATCCCGCGACCGCGTCGGCGATCGCGCGGGCGGCGGGCCTCGTCGACGGCACCGCCCTGACGGGAGTCGACCTGCCGACGGACGACGGCGAGCTCGCGCGCCTGCTGGCCGATCCCGGCGTCTCCGTGATCGCCCGTGTCGCCCCCGAGCAGAAGCTCCGGATCGCGCGCGCCCTCCAGGACACGGGCGAGGTGGTCGCGATGACGGGTGACGGCGTGAACGACGCGCCCGCGCTCCGTCAGGCGGACATCGGCGTGGCGATGGGGGTGGTGGGCACCGACGTCGCGCGCGAGGCGGCCGACATCGTGCTGCTCGACGACAACTTCGCCCACATCGTCGAGGCGGTCGAGGAGGGCCGGGCGACGTTCGACAACATCCGCCGCTTCCTGACCTACCACCTCACCGACAACGTCGCCGAGCTCACGCCGTTCGCGGTCTGGGCGCTCTCCGGCGGATCGTTCCCGCTCATGCTCTCCGTGCTGCAGGTGCTCGCGCTCGACATCGGCACGGACCTGCTCCCCGCTCTCGCCCTGGGCGCCGAGCGGCCGGCCTCCGACGTGATGCAGCGCCCGCCGCGGCCACGCGCCGTGCGCCTGCTCGACCGGAACGTCCTGGGTCGCGCGTTCGGCTTCCTCGGCCCGATCGAGGCCGTCGCCTCGCTCGCGATGGTGCCGATCGGCGCTGCGCTCTTCTTCGGCTGGCCGGACGTCGGGCTCCCGCGCGAGGGGCCCGACCAGGAGACGCTCTCGGCGATGGTGTTCGCCGCGATCGTGGTGATGCAGATGGCGAACGCGTTCGCGTGCCGCTCCACCCCCGCGTCGCTCGTGTCGGTCGGGCCGCTGTCGAACCGGCTGCTCGTCCAGGCGGTGGTCGTGGAGGGGATCGTCCTGGCGGCCTTCGTCTACGTCCCGCCGATCGCCGCCGCGCTCGGCGGGCAGCCCCTCGGGTGGTCTCAGTGGGCGCCGGTGCTCGTCACCCCGTTCGTGCTGCTCGCAGCCGAGGAGGGGCGGAAGGCCGTCGTCCGGCGTCGCCGTCCTCACAGGGGCTGAGCGCGTCTCCTGCTGGTGCGTAGGAGCCGGGGCTCCCCCAGCGGCCGAGTGCCCGGCCCCGACGCGGTCAGGCGAGCGCGTCGGCGACGAGCGCCTGGAAGTGCGCGATCAGGCTCTCGGAGCGGGGCATCAGGACGCCCGACTCGACCACGCCGTTGCGCAGCCCGCGCTGCAGGCGCTCGACGAGCACGCGGTCCTCTGCGCCGACCTGGTCGTCGAGCGCCCGGAAGTCGGCCAGCCACTCCTCGTCGACGTCGTCGCCGAAGAAGTAGTCGAGGTAGCGAGACGCGCGCTCGGGTCCGTGCGGGAGGATCGGCCCGATCGAGAGGTTCGGCCTCCCGGGCATGACGTTCAGCGCCGTGTTCGGGAAGAGGTAGTGGAACTGCCCCCGCGCGATCCCTCCGGTGGCGTCGTAGACGCCGTTGCCGCCGTTGCGGGGCGGCCCCCATTGGGTGGACGACCAGCGCCGCGTCTCGAGCAGGTACGCCTCGGCTGACACGTCGAGCGCCTTCGCGAGGCTCGGGTGCGCCACCTGGCAGTGGTAGCACTCGAGGAAGTTCTCGGCGCACACCTTCCAGTTGCAGGCGTACTCGTCGACGTCGACGCGGTGGTGGAAGCGCAGCGCGTCGACGTCGAGTCCGTCGGCGGCGAGCAGGTCCGGGACGTCCTCGAGCCAGTCCTCGAGCGACGGCGCGTCCGGGTCGGCGTTCGCGAAGACGAACGGTCCCCACGTGGCGACGGCGACCGGCACGAGCCCGAGCTCGTCGCGGTCGAACCCCGGCTCGGCGTCGGCGCGCGGCGCGGTGCGCAGCGAGCCGTCGAGGTCGTACGTCCACGCGTGGTACGGGCACTGCAGCGTCTCCCGTCGGCCTCCGCCCTCGCACAGCTCGAACCCGCGGTGGCGGCAGACGTTGACGAAGCCGCGCAGCAGCGCATCGCGTCCGCGGACGAGCACGATCGGGAGCGCACCGAGCGCCGTCGCCACGAACTGCCCTGGCTCGGCGACCTGGTCGAGGCGAGCCACGTACTGCCACGACCGCGTGAAGATCCGTTCGTGCTCGAGCGTGAGGACTGCCGGGTCGACGTACCAGTCGTAGGGCAGCGTCCGGTGCCGGGAGGTGGTCGCCATCGGCGCGAGTGTAGACGGCGTCGACGGCTTCCTGACCGGGCGGTCAGGCGGCGAGCCGCGCGGGGCGCTCGCCGAGGCGCGTGAGGAAGACGGGGAGCGGCGAGCGCAGGTACGCGACGATCGCCTCCGGGTCGCGCGCGCACGGGATCAGCGTCTTCCACCCCGCGAGGTGCTCGAGGCGGTGGAAGTCGCCGGAGGCGACCGCTGGCAGGCCGGCGTCGGCGACCCAGGCGAACAGCGTCGTGCGGTTGAAGAGCTCGAAGCGGTGGACGAGCCCGCGGAGCTCCGCGTCACGGCTGAACCGTCTCGTGCGCCGCTCCGGGCTCTCCGCCGCCTCGTCCTGATACGGGTGCGCCGCGACGAGCGCGGCGCCGGCCGTGGCGGCCGTCTCGAGCGCTCCCTCGATCCCGTGGTCGACGGAGACGTGACGCCGCAGTCCGATCGCGACGGCGTGCGCGGCGCGATCGAGGTCGGCGTCGTTCCAGCTCAGCTCCAGCCCGGGCAGCACGACCATCCCGTAGTCCTCGCGCGCTCGTGCGGCCTCGTGCTCGAGCGCCGCCAGGTACGCGGGGAACCGCTCCGGGGTGACGCCGCGCCCGGGCGCCCCGGCGGGGACGAGCGGGTCGTCCGTGCGTGTGACGTGATCGGTCACGCAGAGGACGTCGAAGCCCTTGGAGCCGTAGAGGTCGACGAGCTGCGGCAGGGAGTACGCGCCGTCGCTCCAGGTCGTGTGGGCGTGGAGCTCGGCGAGCAGGGGTTCGCTGCGCACCCTCATCTGCTCCGACTGTGCCTCGGCCAGGGGCGTCCGTGGGTCGAGAAATGGTCTCTGAGCAGGGAAGATCCGGCGAACGACCGATCGGGCCGGCACGCTGGTACGCTCGCCCGCATGCCGCCCGGGCACGCCCTCGCGCCGGTCTCGGACCACGACCTCATCGCCGCGGTAGCGGCCCAGCAGGAGTGGATCGAGTCGCTGCTCGAGCGGCTCGTCGCCGTGCCGAGCACGCTCGGCGACGAGGAGCCCGCCCAGGTCGTCGTCGCGGCCGCCCTGCGCGACCTCGGGCTCGAGCCCGTCGACGTGCCGATGGACGCCGAGGCGCTTCGCGCGAGTCCGTTGGCCGCCCCCTTCGACTGGGACGTCGCCGGGAAGCGGAACGTCGTCGCGACCTGGCGAGCGGCGGGCACGGGTGGGCGCTCGCTGACCCTCAACGGCCACGTCGACGTCGTGCCGCCCGCGGTCGGAGTCGTCTCTGGACCGCTCCGCCGTTCACGCCCGTGCGCGACGGGGACTGGCTCGTCGGGCGGGGAGCGGGCGACATGAAAGGCGGCCTTGCCGCGATCCTCGGTGCCGTGCGCGCGCTGCGCGGGCTCGGCCTCGCGCCGCTCGCCGACGTCCAGCTGCAGTCGGTCGTCGAGGAGGAGTGTGGCGGCAACGGCGCGCTGCAGTGCCTCCTCTCGCTGCCGCACACCGACGCCGCCGTGATCCCCGAGCCCTTCCCGGGGGCGATCAGCGTGTCGCAGGTCGGCGTGCTGTGGTTCCACGTCGAGATCGAGGGCATCCCGGTGCACGTGGGCGACGCCGGCGAAGGGGTGAACGCGATCGACGCGGCGGTGCGCGTGATCGCGCGGCTGCGCGAGCTCGAGGCCGAGCTGAACGACAGCCCGCCGCCTCCCTACGACGCCGCTCCGCATCCGATCAACCTCAACGTCGGCGTGATCCGCGGCGGCGACTGGCCGTCGACCGTGCCGGCCGCGTGCACGCTCTCGTGCAGGGTCGCGCTCTTCCCGGGACAGGACGTGGCAGAGCTGCGTCGGCGCGTCGAATCGGCGGTCGCGCGCTCGACCGGCGACCACGCCTGGCTCGAGCGCCACCCGCCCCGCGTCCGCTACGAGGGCTTCGCCGGGCGTGGCGTCGAGGTGCCCCACGACGCGCCGATCGTCCGCGCGCTCGTCGCGGCGCACGAGGCGGTCGCGGGAAGCACCCCGGCGCTCGTGCCGACGACCGCGACGACCGATGCGCGCGTGTTCGTGGAGAGCGGGATCCCGACGGTGTGCCACGGCCCGCTCGCAGAGCGGATCCACGGCGTCGACGAGCGCGTGCACCTGCCGTCGGTCGCGGCCACCGCGCAGACCCTCGCGCTGCTGATCCGCGACTGGTGCGGGGTGACGACGTGAGGCTTCGCACCATCGCCCTCCTCGCGACGCTCGGCGCCGCCGTCGCCCGCTCGCGTCGCCGCCGCACCGCCGGTGCGGGGCCCCCTGCGCTCGCACCCGGACCTCCGATCCCGCCCGCCGTACCTGCTCCGCCCGCGGCGACGGGCGAGCCCGGCGTTCCCGAGACGGCGAGTGACGCCGAGCCGCCCTCCTCCGAGGACGACCACGGTGTTGCCGAGGAGGACCGGGAGTCGGCGTCGCCGGCGTCCGCGTCGTCGCCAGAAGCCACGGGCGCGACCGAGGAGCGGACAACCGACGACTCCGTCCCGAGCGCCGCGTGGCGTCCGCTCGCCGCAGCGGCCGCCGCCCCGCTCGTGGCAGCCCCGCTGCCCGAGCTCCCGGCGCACGAGGACGTCGACGAGGGGCAGGCTGCGGTCGGCGACGATCTTCCGCCGGGGTGGGAGGTGATCGAGGTCGCGCGTCCGGCCTCCGGCGCCCGTCGCGTCGAGACGCTGCGCGGGATCTCCGAGATCCGGCGCTTCTTCCGCACGAACGACGTGCCCGTGTGGTTCGTGTCGGCGACGGCGTTCAACCTGCTCGGGATCGACCGCTGGGTGCGGCGCTTCACGTACCTCAACTACTACGACTCGTTCGACGGCCACCACCCGAACGTCTTCGTCCCGACCCACCTCGCCCCGCCGTCGTTCGACTCGATCGAGGAGATCAACGCCTACCTCCTCTCCCACAAGGAGGTGGTCGACCGGATCCGCGCGCAGGGCGGTGGCAAGGCGCTCTTCCTGATGTTCGACGAGCACGTCGAGCAGCTCGCGCGCGAGGCGGGGCTCGAGGTCGCCTTCCCGCCTGCGGCGCTGCGGACGCGGCTCGACTCGAAGATCGAGACGACCCGCCTCGGCAACGAGGCAGGCGTGCCGAGCGTGCCGAACGTGCTCGGGCGGGCGCGCTCGTACACCGGCCTGCTCTCGCTGGCACGCGGCGCGGGACTGGGGGACGACCTCGTCGTGCAGACCCCCTACGGCGACTCGGGCCAGACCACCTTCTTCATCGCCGCCGAGGCCGACTTCGACGAGCACCGCGCGGAGCTCGTGGACGAGCACCTCAAGGTGATGAAGCGCATCACGTGCCGCGAGGCGGCGATCGAGGGCGTGATCACCCGGCACGGGACACTTGTCGGGCCGCTCATGACCGAGCTGACCGGGTTCCCCGAGCTGACGCCGTACGGCGGGGGCTGGTGCGGGAACGACGTGTTCGCGACCGCGCTCACCCCGCGGCATCGCGAGCTCGCGCGCGACTACACGAAGCGGATGGGCGAGCGGCTCGCGCGGGAGGGGTACCGCGGGTACTTCGAGCTCGACTTCCTCGCGGACATGGAGAGCGGCGACCTCTACCTCGGCGAGCTCAACCCGCGGGTCACGGGCGCGAGCTCGATGACGAACGTGACGGCGGTGGCGTACGGCGACATGCCGCTCTTCCTCTTCCATCTGCTCGAGTTCATGGACGTCGACTACGAGATCGACGTCGACGCCCTCAACGAGCAGTGGTCGAGGGCGAGCGCGATCGACGAGTGGAGCCAGTTCATCCTCAAGGACACGGCCGACAAGGTCGAGCTGATCACCGAGGCGCCGACGTCGGGGATCTGGCGGCTCGACCGTGCCGCGCACGGCGGGATCAGGTTCGTGCGGCGCGAGACCGACTGGCACTCGGTCGCCGATGAGGACGAGGCCTTCTACCTCCGCATCGCGCAGCCCGGCGGGTACCGCTACCCGGGCGCCGACATCGGCATCCTCGTCACCCGGGGGCGGTTGCAGACGGACGACCACGAGCTCACCGAGCGGGCCCGCACCTGGATCACCGGCATCAAGCGCCAGTTCACGACGGCACCGCTCGTCCCCGACGAGCCCCCGCCCGTCCGGGAGCCGGGGCCGTTCTCGTTCAAGATGCTCTAGACCGCCGTCGGCCGGGCGGGACGTGCCAGGGGAGCGCTAGTAGCGTTCGAGCGCGTGAACGTCCTGGTCCTCCAGCACATCGCGTGCGAGCCGCCCGGCGTCTTCGAGGACGTGCTGGTCGAGCGAGGAGCGGCGATCCACCGAGTCGAGCTCGACGAGGGCCAGCCGCTCCCGGCGAGCCTGGACGGGCTGGACGCTGTGGTGGCGATGGGCGGACCGATGAGCGTCAACGACGAGAACGTCCATCCGTGGCTCGTCTCGGAGAAGCGTCTGATCCGCGAGGCGGTCGACGCCGGTGTGCCGTTCTGGGGCTCCTGCCTCGGCGTCCAGCTGCTCGCCTCGAGCCTCGGCGCGGTGGTGCGTGCGGGTGACGTCCCCGAGGTCGGCGTGCTGCCGGTCTTCCCGACCGCGGCGGTGCGGGACGACCCGGTGTTCGCGGGGCTCGACTGGCCGCGCCCGACGCTGCAGTGGCACGGCGACACCTTCGACCTTCCTGCGAACGCGACGCTGCTCGCGACATCGCCCGCCTACCCACACCAGGCCTTCCGCGTCGGAGACGTCGCCTACGGCGTCCAGTTCCACCTCGAGGTGACGGCCGAGATGGCGGACGAGTGGGCGCGCGTGCCCGAGTACGAGCGCGCAGCGCAGGCCGTGCTCGGGCCGGGCGGGCTCGAACGGCTGCTCGCCGACGTCCGCACCGCGTTGCCCACGATGCTCGACGACGGCCGCGCGCTCTTCGGGCGGTGGGTCGACCTCTGGGCGTGAGCCTGCGTCGGCGCGCGCTCCGTGTCGCTCCGTGTCAGCCCCTCGGTCCCTTGGTGTCAGACACAGGTCGCTGTCAAGTCGGCCGCTGCGGACGTGGCCGCGCCGGACTCGATAGGCGCTGCGGAACGCCCTCTGACGGTCGTGCGCCCAGCTCCATCGGCGGCGCAGGTGGACCGAGCCCCAGGATCCAAGCGAGCTCCGGCCTGTGGAGCGACTGGCACGAACTCGGCACGAAACCCCCTTGACAGGATTGGGTGTCTGGCACCGTGGGGCCCCGGTCGCGCGTCGGCCTGCCCTCTGCCCACGGGGGGAGGCGGTCGTCCCGCCCTTCGGGAACAATGGGCGCGTGTCCGTGGCGCTCACCTTCGAGGCCATCGAGGAGCTCGAGCCGGGGCCTGCCTGGGCGCAGCTGTTCGCCCGACACTGGCCTCGCTACCGGGACTGGTTCCTCTCGGACGGCGAGGCCGCGCGGACGTCGTACGCGGCCTCCCGTCGTGCGCTCGCCGAGCACATGCCCGAGCTCGTCCCGACGTACGAGCGCGTCTGCGCGCTCGCCGGCGGCGGCGATCTCGAGGCGCGGTTCCTGGCCATGTTCGAGCCGCCGTCCTACCTCTCGGGCTGCTCGCAGGGCGTGTGGACCGGCCCGCATCCGGGCGAGCGCGGCGACCCGCTGCTCGTCCGCAACTACGACTACGCCCCCGAGCGACTCGAAGGCGCGATCCTCCACACGGCCTGGAGCGGACGCCGGGTGATCGGGATGTCGGACTGCGCCTGGGGCCTCCTCGACGGGATCAACGAGGACGGTCTCGCCGTGTCGCTCGCGTTCGGCGGACGACGCGTGATCGGCGGAGGGTTCGGCGTGCCGCTGGTCGTGCGCTACCTGCTCGAGACGTGCCGGTCGACGGACGACGCCCGCGCGGTGCTGAAGCGGCTGCCGTTCCACCTCGCGCACACGCTCACGATCGTCGACCGCGACGGCGACACCTGCACGGCCTTCATCGCGCCCGATCGGGACGTCGTGCTGACGGCCTCGCCTGTCGCGACGAACCACCAGGGGCGCGTCGAGTGGACGGAGCACGCGGCGGCGACGCGGTCGCTCGAGCGTGAGGGCGTGCTGCTCGGGCTCGTGCTCGGCGGCGCCCCGACGCACGCATCGCTGATCGAGGCGTTCCTGCGCCCACCGCTCCACCAGGACGGCTACGCGCGGCGGATGGGGACGCTCTACACCGCGGCCTACGACGTCCGGGCGGGCGTCGCCACCTACCTCTGGCCGGGGCTCGAGTGGCAGCAGTCCTTCGGTCTCTTCGACCAGGGCGTCCGGACGGCGGAGATCGCCGTCGGCGCTGCCGCCTGAGCGTCAGCGCCCGAGCACGTCGCTCACTGCGCGCTCCAGCTCGTCGGCCGCGACGGCGCCCTCGAAGCGCGCGCGGACGACGCCGTCCCCGTCGACGACGAACACCCACGGCTCACTCGGCAGGTTCCACTCGGTCACCCAGCGATTGGGGCCCTTGCCGGGCGTGTTGTCCTCGTAGATCTCGACGTGGATGAACCGCACGTCGCGGCCCGCGAACCGCCGGCGTGTCGCGTCGACGACGTCGACCGTCGGCCCGCAGGCCCGCGTCTGGCAGAACTGTGGGGTCGCGAACGCGACGACGAACGGGACGCCGTCTGCGATCGAGTCGGCGACCGAGTGGCGGAGGAGCTCGACGTCGGGCGGACGCGCGGTGGTGATCTCCTCCGCCGGCGCCGTCGCGAGCGTGGGCGTGTCGGACGCCGGCGCCTGCTCGCCGACCGCGGGCGCGAGCGACCGCTGCTTCACGGAGAGGATCTGGAACCCCTGGATCTCCTCGCCGGGCGGCTCGACCACGAGCCAGCGCTCGCCCTCGGCGAGGCCCACGAGGCTGGCGACGTGGACGGCGGTGACGTCGCCCTCCTCTGCGTCGTCGGCGCCGAAGGGGATGAGGCGCGCGGTCGTCGTGCGAACCTCCGCACCGTCTGTCGGCTGGTAGGAGACCGCGAGGCTCGGCGCGGCGACGGTCGAGCCGTCCTCGCGCACGAGCAGGAACGCCACCCTGTTGTCGCCTGCCGCGAAGTCCGAGCTCGCCATCACGAGTGCGGACTCCGGCCCCGGTCGCGCCAGGAGCGGTGCGGCCCACTCCGGGGCTGCCACCTCCACCGCGCCCGAACCGGTGGTCTGCCTGCCCGCAGCGCCGTCCGTGTCCTCACCCTCCGTTCCGCACGCGGTGGCGCCGAGCACCAGCAGCACCGCGAGAGCGACTCCGAGTCGGCGCACGCGGCCAGGGTAGCCGGGGAGGGAGCCCGACCCGGCCTCCCGCGCCGCGCCGGCCGGCCCCGGCGGTGGCTCAGCGCGCCTTCAGCTGGAGCAGCCCCTCGGCGACGTGCTCGACCTGCAGCGTCGTGTGGCGGATGCCGAACCGCTCGACGAGGATCCGCTCGACGTCCCGACGGCGCGCATGGCAGTCCTCGTCGCGGCCGACGAGCACGTGCGCCGCGAGTGCGTCGAAGCCCGAGGTGATCGTCCAGACGTGCAGGTCGTGGACGCTCACCACCCCGGGCACCGTTCTGATGGCCGCCTCCACCGACGCGGTGTCCATGCCGCGCGGCGCGCCCTCGATGAGGACGTGGCCCGACTCGCGGAGGATCCCCCATGCGCTCCCGAGGATCAGCAGGGCGATCGCGATCGACACGAGCGGATCCGCCAGCTCCCAGCCGGTCGCGAGGATCACCAGCGCGGCGACGATCACCCCGACCGACCCCAGGGCGTCCGCGACGACGTGGCGCAGTGCCGCCTCGACATTCAGCGACTCCCGCCCCGACCGCGCCAGGATCAGGAAGGCGGCGCCGTTGGCGAGGAGCCCGCCGACGGCGACGACGAGCATCCCGGCGCCCAGCACCTCCGGCGGGTCGGAGAGCCGCCGCACCGCCTCGACGAGCACCCACGCCGCGACCGCGACGAGGGTCAGCCCGTTGACGAACGCTGCGACGATCTCGGCGCGCCGGTAGCCGAAGCTCCGTCGCGGAGTCGCAGGCCGCCGCGCCAGCCAGATCGCCCCGAGGGCGAGGAGGATCGAGAGGACGTCCGAGAGCATGTGGCCGGCGTCCGCGAGCAGCGCGAGGCTGTCCGTGAGCAGGCCGCCGACGACCTCGGCGACCGTGAAGCCGGCGAGGACGACGAGCGCCCAGCCGAGCGCACGGGCGTCGGCGTCCCGTCCGTGCGCGTGATCATGGCCGTGGTGGCGACGAGTCGGAGCCGCGCGACGCTCCGCATTCCCGGTCGGAGCGCCGTCGCCGGACTCGATCCCGTCGCTCAGCGGGTCAGCTCCCAGGCGAGGTGCTCGAGCTCCGGCTCGATCAGCTTCTCCCAGGCGAGCACGACCGCCTTGGGCGAGCCGGGGGTCGAGATCACGACCGCGCCGCGAAACGTGCCCGCGGTGGCGCGCGAGAGCATCGCCGCCGCGCCGACCTGCTCCCAGCTCAGCATCCGGAACAGCTCCCCGAACCCCGGCAGCGTCTTCTCGAGCATCCCCGAGAGCGCATCGAAGGTCGTGTCGCGCTGCGAGATCCCCGTGCCCCCGTTCACGAGCACGAGCCGGGAGATCGGCGCGAGCTCCTCGACGACGTCACGCACCCGGTCCGGCTCGTCCGGCACGACGTGATAGCCGGACACGGTCGCGCCGGCGGCGGCGACCCGCTCCGCGAGGTAGGCGCCGTTGACGTCGTCGTCTCGCGTGCGCGTGTCGCTGACCGTCACGAGCCCGACCGTGACCGGCGTGCCCCGTGCGGCCTCCCGGTGCGCGTCGCTGGACATGCCCCGATCCTACGCCCCGGCCTCGTCGCACCGTCCGAGCGGCCTGCCACCCCCACCTGCCACCCCCGCCTGGCAGGCGTTCCTGCCACCCCTGCCTGGCAGGCGTTCCTGGCAGGCATCGCTGGCAGGCATCCCTGCCACCCTTTGCTGTCAGGGTTCCGCGCAGAACTGTGCCAATCGCTCCACAGGCGCCCGGCGGGGCGGACGGTACGCTGTGCCCCCGTGAGCGAGGCGACGATCGCCGTCCGGCGGGCGGAGGAGACACTCGCGCCGCTCCTGGTCGCGGCTCACCGCGCGTCGTGGGACGTCAACGTCGCCGCGACGGAGGAGCACGAGCGCGCGCGGATCGCCGCGGACGTCGCCCTGTCCGATGCGCTCGCCGACCGCGCCCTGTTCGACGCCGTCGTGGCCGCCCGGGAGAGCGCCCAGGGACTCGAGCGGCGCCAGCTCGACCTCGTGCACGCGGCGATGCTCGCGAGCCAGGCGCCGGCAGCGCTCCGCCACCGCATCATCGAGCTCGAGTCGTCCGTGGAGAGCAGGTTCGCGCAGCACCGGGCGGATGTCGGCGGCAGAC
Organism: uncultured Actinomycetes bacterium; assembly: GCA_963703095.1. Lineage (GTDB taxonomy): Bacteria > Actinomycetota > Thermoleophilia > Gaiellales > Gaiellaceae > Gaiella. Next base: position 3,331,668 of record OY969787.1, on the reverse strand, counting down.
GCGTCAACGAGAACGAGATCCTCGCCGTCCTGCGCCACGGCGCCGACGTGGACGAGCGGCGAGCGGCCTGGGAGGCGTCGAAGACGATCGGCGCGGCCGTGGCGGAGGACGTCCGCGAGCTCGCGCGACTGCGCAACGAGCTCGCGCGTGGGCTCGGGTTCCGGGACTGGTTCGCGCTGGCAGTGGCGGAGAGCGAGCTGGACGAGGGGCGGCTGCTCGAGACGCTCGCCGCCTGCGACGAGGCGACCGCCGGGCCCTTCGCCGAGTGGAAGGCCGGCACCGACGCGGTCCTGGCGGCGGACTTCGGGTGTCGGACGGCCGAGCTGCGCCCGTGGCACTACGCCGACCCCTTCTTCCAGGAGGTGCCCGTCGTGGGCGGCGTCGACCTCGACCCCCTGCTCGCCGACCGCGATGTCGTGGCGCTCGCGGCTCGCACCTTCGACGGGATCGGGATCGACACGGCTGCTGTCGTCGCCCGCTCGGACCTCTACCCACGCGAGGGGAAGTGCCAGCACGCCTTCTGCCTCGACGTCGACCGCGCGGGCGACGTGCGCGTGCTCGCCAACGTCGTCGACGACGCGTACTGGGCTGACACGATGCTCCACGAGCTCGGGCACGCTGCCTTCGACCTCGGGATCGACCAGGGGTTGCCGTTCCTGCTCCGTGACTGCCACCTGACGGTGACGGAGGGCATCGCGATCCTGATGGGAGGACTGGCGCGGGAGGGGCGGTGGCTGCGCGACCTCGCCGGCGTCGACAGCGGGGTCGCCGACGAGCTCGAGCCACGGCTGCGGGCGTCCCGGACGGCCGAGCGCCTCCTCTTCACGCGCTGGGTGCTCGTGATGACGACCTTCGAGCGCGCCCTCTACGCCGATCCGGAGCAGGATCTCGACGCGCGCTGGTGGGAGCTCGTCGCGCGGTTCCAGGGAGTGACCGCACCCGAGGCGCCGCCGGCCGGCGCCTGGGCGGCGAAGATCCACATCGGCTGCGCGCCGGTCTACTACCACACCTATCTCTACGGCCACCTGGTCGCCGCACAGCTGCGCGCCACCCTCTCCCGGGAGGTGGGTGGCCTCGTCGGGCGCCCGGCGGCGGGAGCGTTCCTCGGTGAGCGCGTGTTCCGTCCCGGCGCGTCGGAGCGCTGGGACCGTGTGATCGAGCACGCGACGGGCGAGCCGCTCACGGTCGCGCACTTCGCGGCGGAGCTCTCGCCCGAGCACCCGGCACCGTCCCCTCCGACCGCGTGATCCGGCGCGGTCGCTAGTCCGTACAACCCCAGGTGCGCGCCTTCGCCACATTCGTCTCGGGCCGCCGCTCGCGCTGGCTCGTGCTCCTCGCCTGGATCGTCGTCGTGGCGGCGCTCGGTCCGCTCGCCGGGAAGTTCGAGAGCGCGCAGGAGAACGACCCGGCGAGCTTCCTGCCCGGCGACGCCGAGTCGGTCCTCGTGCTGGAGGCGGACGAGGGGTTCGCCGACGGCGACCCGACCGTCGCGACCGTCGTCTTCCGGAACGCCGGTGGGCTGACCGCGGAGGACCGCGCCGCGGTCGACGAGATCGTGGCGGAGATCGCCGCCAGCGACGCCGCCGGTCTCGGCGATCCGGCGCCGGCGATCCCGTCGCAGGACGGCAAGGCGCTGCTCGTGAACGTCCCGATCGACGCGAACGACGACATCGAGGTGCTCGTCGACGGCGTCGACGAGATCCGTGCGACGCTCGACGGCGCGCTCCCCGACGGTCTCGAGGCGAAGGTGACGGGCCCCGCAGGCTTCTCCGCCGACGCGACCGCCGTGTTCGAGGGGATCAACTCGACGCTGCTCTTCTCGGCGGCCGCGCTCGTCTTCGTCCTGCTCGTGATCATCTACCGCAGCCCGATCTTCTGGATCTTCCCGCTGCTCGCGGTGTTCTTCGCCGAGGCCGTCGTGCGCGGCCTCGGCTACCTGCTCGCGTCGTCGGGCGTCGTCATCAACGGGCAGGTCGGGGGGATCCTGCTGATCCTCGTGTTCGGCGCCGGGACGGACTACGCGCTGCTGCTCACCGCGCGCTACCGCGAGGAGCTGCGCCGCGTCGAGGACAAGCACGAGGCGATGCGGATCGCGGTGCGCCAGGCGGCGCCGGCGATCATCGCGTCGGCCGGGACGGTCGTGGCCGCGCTGCTCTGCCTGATGGTCGCGGAGGTCAACACGACGGCCGGGCTCGGCCCGGTCGGCGCGATGGGGATCACGGTCGCGGCCGTCGCGATGCTCACGCTGCTGCCGGCGCTCCTGCTGATCGGCGGGCGGCGGGCGTTCTGGCCGTTCGTCCCGCGCTACGGCTCCGAGGACACGGCGACCCGGGGGGCGTGGCGGCGACTCGGCGCATGGATCGACCCGCGCCACCGGCGCGTGTGGATCGGCACCGCGCTCGCGCTCGGCGCGATGGCGCTCGGCGCGCTCACCCTCGACGACGAGCTGACGAGCTCGAACGGATTCCGGGGCTCCGTCGAGGCGGTGCAGGGCCAGCAGATCCTGCAGCAGTCCTTCCCGGCAGGCGCGAGCGCTCCGACCACGGTGCTCGTGCTCCCGGGCGGCGACGTCGACGCGGCGCTCGAGGCGGCCCGCTCCTCGTCCCTCGTCGCCGCCGTGGGGGAGCCGGAGGCCGGGGAGCCCGGGACGCGCTTCGCCGTCACCCTGACGGCCGACCCGTTCTCGAAGGCCGGCTTCGAGTCGATCGAGCCGCTGCGGTCGGATCTGCGCGCCGCGGCGGGCGACGCCGTGCTCGTCGGCGGGCCGACGGCGGAGGAGGCAGACGTCCGGGCAGCCAACGAGCGCGACACGCGCGTGCTCGTGCCGCTCGTGCTCCTCGTCGTCTTCGCGATCCTCGTCGTGCTGCTGCGGGCGCTCGTGATCCCCGTGGTCCTGATGCTCGCGGTGGTGCTCTCGTTCTTCGCGGCGATCGGCGTCAGCCTCGTGGGCTTCGAGCTCTTCACGGACTTCCCCGGGGAGGATCCGAGCTACGCGCTCTACGCGTTCATCTTCCTCGTCGCCCTCGGCGTCGACTACAGCATCTTCCTCATGGCGCGGGTCCGCGAGGAAGCGGAGCACATGCCCACCCGCGAGGCCATGCTCAAGGGCCTCGCCGTCACCGGCGGCGTGATCACCTCCGCCGGCGTCGTGCTCGCCGGCACGTTCCTCGTCCTCGCGGTGCTCCCGCTCGTCGCGCTGACGCAGCTCGGGATCACCGTCGCGGTCGGGGTGCTGATCGACACGCTCATCGTCCGCTCGATCCTCGTCCCGGCGGTCACGTTCGAGCTCGGCGAGCGCACGTGGTGGCCGTCGCGCCTCGCGCGCCGCCAGGCGCCGGTCACCGTCCCGGCTCCGGCCGACGCCGCCTGACGGCTACGCCTCGCCCGGCGTCGGCGGCTGCGATGGTGTCCTCTCGGGCGTTCCGGTCGCTGCTCCGCCGGTGGAGAGCTCCGTCTCGAGCTCGTCGAGCGCCGCACGCAGGAGGGAGATCCGCTCGACGACCGGCGCGTGGGCCTCGACGTCCACGAGATCGCTCGGCCGTCCCTCGACGCCGAGCCGGTCGCGCACGGCCTGCCGCTGCTCCGCCTCGCGCGCCTCCTCCATCGAGTTGAGCACGATCCCGATCAGGACGTTGATCACGATGAACGCCGCGATCAGCACGAAGCTGACGAAGTACACCCACGCCCACGGGTGCACCTCCATGCCGGCGTCCATGTACGTCGGGAAGTTCTCGAGCGTCAGCATCACGAACAGCGTGAGCATCGCCCGCCCGATGGTGCCCCAGTCCTTTGGCAGCTCTTCGTGGAAGAGCGACCAGCCGATCATCCCGTAGAAGAAGAGGAGCATCGCCGTCAGCAGCCCGATCGAGAAGAGCGGTGGGATCGACCGGTAGACGCCGGCCAGCAGCACGCGGACGTCCGGCAGAAAGCGCACGACCCGGATGACGCGCGCGAGACGAACGATCCGCAGCAGCGTGGCGCTCTCGCGCACGCCGGGCACGAACGCCGCGCCGATCACGACGAAGTCGAACACGTTCCAGCCGTCGCGGAAGAACCCGAGCGGGCGTGGCAGGTACGAGGCGATGCGGAGCCCGAGCTCGACCACGAAGATCGCGAGACAGACCTCGTTGACGAGGAAGAGCTCGTCTCCCCACCGGTCGTCGATCCCCGGGTAGGTCTCCAGGCCGAGCGCGATCGCGTTGACGACGATCACCACGAGGATCGTCGAGGTGAACGCCGGAGCGTCGACGATCGCGGCCAGACGGTTGCGTCGGGGTGGCATCCCGGAACGATTACCGGTCGTGGTGCCGCCGTGTGCCATGATCGGCGCCATGGCGACGCGAGCGGTCGGGCTGAACCACGTCAGCGTCGTCGCGCACGACCTCGCGGAGAGCGTGCGCTTCTACTGCGAGCTCTTCGGGATGGAGGAGATCCCGACACCGGACTTCGGCTTCCCCGTCCAGTGGCTGCGGCTCGGCGAGCTGCAGCTGCACCTGTTCGAGCGGCCGGACGGCCCGCCGATCTACGCTCACCTCGCGCTCGAGGTCGACGACGTGGTCGCGCTCGTCGACGAGGCCCGGCGTCGCGGGATCCTGGACGCGACGACGTTCGGGTACGCGGCGGCCGAGCTCCCGGGCGGCGAGGCCCAGGTCTACCTGCGCGACCCCGCCGGCAACCTCGTCGAGGTCGACCATCCGGACGGCGCCGCCGCCCGAGCGCGGATCCCGGAGATGGTCGTGTTCGCGGAGCGGCGGCCGCAGCCCGTCGGGCCGGTGCCGCGGCTCTTCCTCGAACGCGCTCCACGGCCGAACGAGCCTGGCTGAAGCCAGGCGCGAAGGCCGCCCGGTGCCCGGCTTCAGCCGGGCTGCGCGCGCGGAGCCGCAGCCGCGCTGTACGTCGCGGCGACGTCGGCCGTGAGGTAGGCGGCCGACGGCGACCCGGCCGGCGTGAAGATCCCGAGCACCACGAGCTGCTCGTCGGGGTCGAGGTTCTCCACGATGTGCACCTCGCGCGGATGCAGGCGGAAGGTCGAGCCGTGCGCGAGCGGCTCCAGGGCCTCCCCGACGTGCAGCTGTCCGGTGCCGCGCAGCACCCACACGATCTCGTCGTAGAGGTGGTAGTGCCACGGCGCCTTGCCGGGCGGGATGTAGCCGACGAACGCCGTCCCGCGGGTCGAGCCGTTGTGCGGCCCGTGCAGGATCTGGAACGAGCGGGCGCCGGTCGCAGTGCCGGGCTCGACCTGGTCGACGGCGACCACCGGCTCGATGGGCCCGATCGGTGCGTGAAGGTCGGTCGCCGCGCCGAGCGTCGCGCGCACGCAGCGCAGCCCGGTCGCGCCCGCGCGCAGCGTCGCCCGGACGGCGGCCGGGACGAGGAGCGATGCGCTCCCGTCGACGGCCTGCTCGCTCCCGTCCGCGGCGAGCGCCCCCGAGCCCGCGTGGACGAAGAGCAGGCTGTCGTGCAGGTCGTCGACGAGCTCGAGCTCTGCGCCCGCGTCGAGCGACAGGGCGTCGAGCGCGAGCTCCGACCCGCGCTCCGGTGGCACGAGCGCGTGACGCATGACGCCGGTGGCCGGCGTGACGCCAGCCACGGTCTCGGTCGACGACACGCGCGCGCTCATCCGTCGGGCATCGTACGCCTGCCCAGAGCGCTGCGCGCCGTGACCGGCCCTCGCTCGACGCGGCCGGTAGCCTGTGAGCGGTGACGATCGACCGGCCCCGCCTCGACCGGCTGCGCAACGGCAACCTCGCGCTCGCGGCGCTCCACGGCGCCCAGGCGGTCGCGATCCTCGCGCTGTCGAACGACTTCGCGCTGCCGGTGACGGGCGCGTTCCTCGACGGGCCCCCCGGCGTCACGGATCCCGGCACCCCGGATGAGCTGTTCGAGATCCCGCTCGGTCCCGCGGTCGCGGCGTTCCTGCTCCTGGCGGCTCTCGACCATCTGCTCGTCGCGATCCCGCCGATCCGCGGCTGGTACGAGCGGAACCTCGCACGGGGCATCGGCCCTGCCCGCTGGCTCGAGTACTCGCTCAGCGCGTCGGTGATGGTCGTGCTGATCGCGATGCTCCCCGGCGTCTCGGACCTCGGCGCGCTGATCGCGATCTTCGGCGTCAACGCGTCGATGATCCTCTTCGGCTGGCTGGGCGAGCGCGCCAACGAGGGACGCGACCGGGCCGACTGGCTGCCGTTCGCGTTCGGCTGTGTCGCGGGCGTCGTCCCCTGGGTCGTGATCGGCTACCAGATCGTCGGCAGCGCAGTCGAGGGCGACGGCCCACCGACGTTCGTCTACGTGATCTTCGTGACGCTCTTCGTCCTCTTCAACAGCTTCGCGGTCAACCAGGCGCTGCAGCTCGCGGGTGTCGGCCGATGGCGCGACCGACTGTTCGTCGAATGGGGGTACCTGCTCCTCAGCCTCGTCGCGAAGTCGCTGCTCGCGTGGCAGGTGTTCGCGAACACCCTGATCGACTGAGGGGAGCCGGTCGCCCGCGGGTCACGGCTACCCTGGCGCCCGTGGCCCGCCGCGACGAGATCCGCAACGTGGCGATCGTCGCCCACGTCGACCACGGCAAGACGACGCTCGTCGACGCGATGCTCTGGCAGTCCGGCTCCTTCCGGGAGAACCAGGACGTCGCCGAGCGCGTCCTCGACTCGATGGACCTCGAGCGCGAGAAGGGGATCACGATCCTCGCCAAGAACACCGCCGTCCGCTACGGCGACGTGAAGATCAACATCGTCGACACGCCGGGCCACGCCGACTTCGGCGGCGAGGTCGAGCGGGGTCTGCGGATGGTCGACGGGGTGCTGCTGCTCGTCGACGCGAGCGAGGGGCCGCTCCCGCAGACCCGGTTCGTGCTGCGCAAGGCGCTCGAGGCACGGCTGCCGGTGATCCTCGTGGTCAACAAGGTCGACCGGCCCGACGCCCGGATCGAGGAGGTCGTGAACGAGGTCTACGACCTCTTCCTCGACCTCGACGCCGACGAGTCGCAGATCGAGTTCCCGATCGTGTACTGCAACGCCAGGGCGGGAAGCGGCCGGGCTCGCGCCCGACCCTTCCCGCCTAGGAGAGACCCTCGAGCCGCTCTTCGACACCCTGCTGGCGACGATCCCCGCTCCCGAGTTCGAGGAGGGGCACCCGTTGCAGGCGCTCGTCGCGAACCTCGACGCGTCGCCCTACCTCGGCCGGCTCGCCGTCTGCCGCATCGCGAACGGCGTGCTCCGCAAGGGGCAGCAGGTCGCCTGGTGCCGTGCCGACGGCACCGTCGAGCGGGCGAAGGTCGTCGAGCTGTACGTCACCGACGCGCTCGACCGGGTCGAGGCCGACGAGGCCGGGCCCGGGGAGATCGTCGCCGTCGCAGGGCTCGCGGAGGTCACGATCGGCGAGACGCTGGCCGACGTCGACGACCCGCGCCCGCTCTCGGTCGTCGAGGTGGACGAGCCGAGCCTGTCGATGACGATCGGGGTCAACTCGTCGCCGCTCGCCGGGCTCGACGGCTCGAAGCTCACCGCGCCGATGCTCAAGCAGCGGCTCGACCAGGAGCTGATCGGGAACGTGTCGCTGCGCGTCGTGCCCACCGAGCGACCCGACACCTGGGAGGTGCAGGGCCGCGGCGAGCTCCAGCTCGCGGTGCTCGTCGAGCTGATGCGCCGCGAGGGCTTCGAGCTGACGGTGGGGAAGCCGCGGGTCGTCGTCCGCGAGATCGACGGGAAGGTGCACGAGCCGGTCGAGCGGGTCTCGGTCGACGTGCCCGAGGAGTACGTCGGCGTGCTGACCCAGCTCTTCGCGCTCCGCAAGGGACGGATGGAGAACATGGTCAACCACGGCACGGGGTGGGTGCGGATGGACGTCCTCGTCCCGGCCCGGGGGTTGATCGGGTTTCGCACCGAGTTCCTCACCGAGACGCGTGGCACCGGCATCCTCCACCACGTCTTCGATCGCTGGGAGCCGTGGTTCGGGGAGCTGCGGACACGGCCGACGGGCAGCCTCGTCGCCGACCGGCGTGGCGCCACGACGACGTTCGCCCTGCTGAACCTGCAGGAGCGGGGCCAGCTCTTCCTCGGCCCGGGGGTCGAGGTGTACGAGGGGATGGTGATCGGCGAGAACGCGCGCTCCGAGGACATGGACGTCAACGCCACCAAGGAGAAGAAGCTCACGAACATCCGCTCGTCGACCGCCGACGAGCTCGTGCGCCTCATCCCGCCCCGGCCGCTCTCGCTCGAGCAGGCGCTCGAGTTCATCCGCGAGGACGAGTGCGTCGAGGTCACGCCGTCGGCGATCCGCCTGCGGAAGGCGGAGCTGTCCGCCTCGAAGCGCCAGCAGGCGACGAGCCGCAAGGCCCGCGGCCTGGCGTAGGCTGTCTCGGTGGCCGAGAGACTCCTCAGCGGACTCGCCGCCGTGCGGCACGCTCTCGCGCTGGCTGCGACGCTCTGTCTCGTCAGCGTTCCCTGAACGGTCGAGCGCGCCCCGGGTCGGGGTGCACGGGACGACGCGACGCAGTCGAGCGGCTGGCACGGGCTCGCCTGAGCCCCGGCGTCGCCGGTGGGGAGTTGACACGCAGCCTCCGGGCGTAGAGACTCGCGTTGCGCATGTGCTGTCTCGCTCTCCTCGCCACCGGTCTCGGCCCGCGCATCGCGCTGCTCGTCTGGTGGATCTTCGGCGACAAGCCCGATCAGGTCTTCAACGACAACTGGGTGATCGGGTTCCTCGGCTGGCTCGCGCTGCCGTGGACGACGCTGATGTACATCGCCGCCTGGTCGCCGATCGTCGGCGTCGACGGGGGCTGGGACTACCTGCTGATCGCGCTCGGGATCGCGCTCGACGTCGCGACCTACGCGGCGAAGCCCGCCCAGAAGCGCTACCAGACCGGCACGTACTACTAGGCCGCGCTGCGCGCGGCCTGGGCCGGGCAGTGCCCGGCCCCTACGGTGGCCCCGGCGGGGCCGGGGAGGCTCGGCCCCTACGGTGGCCCCAGCGCGGCCTGGGCCGGGCAGGCTCGGCCCCTTCGGTGGCCCCAGCGCGGCCTGGGCCGGGCAGGCTCGGCCCCTACGGTGGCCCCAGCGCGGCCTGGGCCGGGCAGGCTCGGCCCCGACGGTGCCCCGGCGACGACGACCTCACGCGAGCCGGGCGAGCGGGCCGGCGAACCGGGCGAGCAGCGGGCCGGCGAACGCGAGCAGCAGCACGTAGGCGGCGGCGAGCGGGCCGAGCTCCGGCTCGACGCCCTCGGCGACCGCGATCCCGGCGATCACGATCGAGAACTCCCCGCGCGCGACGATCGCCGTCCCGGCGCGGACGCGCCCCGGGATCGCGATCCCCGCCCGGGCGGCCGCCCACCAACCCGTCCACATCTTCGTCCCGGCCGTCACGACCGCGAGCAGCACGGCCGCGACAGCGACCTCCGGGAGCGCTCCCGCGTCGATCTGGAGCCCGAAGAAGACGAAGAAGACCGCGGCGAACAGGTCGCGCAGCGGCATGATCAGCTCGGTCGAGCGGTGCGCCACCTGGTCGGAGAGCGCGATCCCGACGAGGAACGCGCCGACGGCCGCCGACACCTTGATCGACTCGGCGGCCCCCGCGACGAGCAGGACGGTGCCGAGCACCGTGAGCAGGAGCACCTCGTTCGACTCGTGCCCGAGCACGCGTGAGAGTCGGGGCCCGAAGCGGACGGCGACGGCCAGCGTCCCGAGCGCGGCGGTCAGCGCCACCGCGATCGAGCCTGCCCCGGTCGCCAGCCCCGAGCCCGTGAGCAGCACCGCGACGAACGGCAGGTAGAAGGCCATCACGAGATCCTCGATCACGAGCAGCGAGAGCACGACGGGCGTCTCGCGGTTGCCGAGGCGGCCGAGGTCGGAGAGGAGCTTCGCGACGATCCCCGACGACGTGATGTACGTCACCCCGGCGAGCAGGAGCGCGGCCTCGAAGCTCCACCCGAGCAGCAGTCCGGCCGCGAGCCCCGGGAGACCGCTGGCCACGATGTCGACCGCCCCTGCGGGCGCCCCCGAGCGCAGGTTGCGGACGAGCTCGTCGCCGGTGTACTCGAGCCCGAGCGTGAACAGGAGGAGCACCACCCCGATCTGCGCGCCGACGTCGATGAAGTCCCCCGTGAGCTCGCTCGGCGAGAGCACGCCGACGGCGAGGCCGATCAGCAGGTACCCGGGGATCGGCGAGAAGCCGGTGCGGGACGCGAGGCGCGCGACCACCGCCAACGCCAGCACGACCGCCCCGAGCTCGAGAAAGACGGCGGAGACGTCTCCGCTCGCTGCCGCGAGAGGCAGCGCCGTCACCCGCTGCGGAGCGTCTCGACCGCGAGGTCGATCGCCTCGCGCGACCCCACGAGCACCGCGGTGTCACCGGCGTGCAGCGTGAAGTCGCCGCGCGGCGAGGTGACCGTCTGCCCGTTCCGGACGACGGCGACGACCGAGGCGCCGGTGCGGGTCCTGAGCCCGAGATCCGCGATCGGCGTGTCGACTGCGATCGAGCCGGGCGTGATCCCGGTCCACTCGAGCGTGAGGCCCTCGATCGTCTGGCGCAGCGCCACGTCGAGGCGCTCGCTCAGCTCCGACCCGCCGAGGAGGTCGACGAGCGTGCGCGCGTCCTCGTCGTCGAGGTTGAGCACGGCGGAGCACGAGTCGGGGTCGCGCCGGTCGTACACGAGCAGCTCCCGGTGTCCGTCCCGGTGGACGATCACCCCGAGTCGCTGGCCTCCCTCCGTGGCGAACGAGTAGCGGACGCCCACGCCGGGCAGCGGTGTCTCCTCGACGTCGCTCACGGACACAGTGTGGCAGGGCGCGGCGTGCGCATGTCGCGCCTCGCGTCGGTCAGCGCGCGAGTGGGAGGCCCGCCGCCTCCCACGCGAGCACGCCGCCGTCCACGTCGTGCACGGCGGAGAAACCCTGCTCGGCCATGAGCGCCGTCGCCTGTCCGCTGCGGTTGCCCGACCGGCAGTAGACCACGTACGTCGCGTCCCGATCCAGCGCAGCGATGCGCTCGGCGAAGTCCGGCTCGTAGAAGTCGATCAGGGTCGCGCCCGCGACGTGCCCCTCGGCGAACTCCTCCGGCGTGCGCACGTCGAGCACGCGGACGTCGCCGCCGGCGACCAGCTCCTGCGCCTCGTCCGGTGCGAGCAGGGTCACGGCGGTCGCCGCGCCCGCGTCGGTGGCCGTCCGGGTGGGCTGCGTCCCCGCTTCGGCCGGGGTCGCCGCGGAGTCCTCGCCACAGCCGGCGCCGAGCAGGACGAGGGTCGTCAGCAGGGCGGCCAGGAGCGCACGGGTGGAGCCGAGCGACATGCACCCCATGAAAGCAGCCACCTCTGCCTCCCCGCCGCCGCAGGCGACGATCGCCCCGAAATCCTTACACGCGTCTCAGCGCGCTCTCAGGGGCTTCTCAGCGCTCTCTCACCCCCCGGTGATCGGATGCGGTCACACCAACCACGGAAAGGGATGAGACCATGTCAGCCTCGATTCGGACCCTGGTCACCGCGCTCGCAGCGGTCGTGCTCGCTGGGATCGCCGTGTCCGCCGTCCCGGCAGCCGCTGGGCTCGACGCCGCCGAGCGCACGACGCTGCTCTCGATGCGCGAGGAGGAGAAGCTCGCCCACGACGTCTACGTCGCGCTCGGCGCGAAGACGGGACTGCAGGTCTTCTCCCGCATCGCCGCGTCGGAGGCGAAGCACGAGCAGGCGGTCGAGCGCGCGCTCGCGGCATACGGGATCGCCGACCCCACCGACGGGTACGCGGTCGGGGCATTCCCCTCCAAGCGGTTCCAGCAGCTCTATGACGAGCTCGTCGCCAAGGGCTCGGCGTCGCAGGCGGCTGCGCTGGCCGTCGGCGTCCAGATCGAGCGGCTCGACGTCGCCGACCTCGCCGTGGCGATCCGCCAGACCGACGAGGCGATGCTCGACCGCGTGTACGGCAACCTGCGCTCGGCGTCGCAGCAGCACCTGGCCGCCTTCCAGTCCGCGCAGAGCGGGACGGTGACGGGCGGCCGGGGCGGCGGCAGCGGCCCCTGGTGGGCGCGGTAGGCGACTGCAGCAGCCCCCTGTGCAGAGGCCCCGGCCGGGATCACCCGGCCGGGGCCTCTGCACGTCAGGTGGCGGCGACCCGCGAGCCGCCGGGCCGGTCCGGTCAGTACGTGGCCCGCGCGGTGCAGCGCTCACCGCTCGGGCTCGTCGCGGTGGCGACGATGCGATCGCTCCCGGCGAGGTCGGCGATCACTCGGCGCACCTCGAACGAGCCGCTCGGCCCTCGGGTGGTCGCGCGGGTCGCCGCGACGGTCACGCCGTTGCGGCGGATCGACACCCTCCACGTCACGCCGACGCGGTTCTGGTCGACCTCGAGCTCCACCTCGATGCGCCCGTCCTCCTCGCTGAGCTTCAGCTTCGAGGTCGACGCGGCGGTGCACGTGCCGCGGACGCGGACGTCGCCGTCCTTGGCCAGCGCGGGAGAGGCGGCGAGCGCGGCCAGCGCCGTGAGCGCAGCAGCGGTGGAGACGATGCGGAGACGGATCATGGTGAGCTCCTCGGTCGGTGAAGCGGACGCCGGGAGCGTGTCGTGCGCTCGGTCCGGGCCGCAATGCGACATTGGTCCGAGTGGCCCGCACGGCGCGGCCGGAGTGGCGATCATGCGATGCGTGCAGCACTCGTCGCAGCCGGCGACCACCTGGCGCCCGGCGACGCCGCCGACCGCGGCGCGGGTCGTGGCGGTGTTCGTGCTCGGGACCGCTGCGGCGGTCGCCCTCGCGCTCGTCGGCGGCTACCTCGCCCTCCGGTCCGTGGCGGTCGACGAGGCGAAGCGCGAGACCCGGCGCAAGGCCGTGGAGCGAGCGCAGCTCGTCGAGTCCGCGGTCGCCGACGCGCTGCTGCGAGGCGATGCCGCCGCGCAGACGGCGCTCGACGATCTCGTGGTCGCACGCGTGCTCGACGACGAGATCGTTCGCGTCAAGCTCTGGTCGGCCGACGGGCGCGTCCTCTACTCGGACGAGCCGGCGCAGATCGGCGCCCGGCACCCGCTCGACGCCGACCAGCAGCGGCTGCTCCGCGAGGGAGGCGTCGAAGTCGAGGTCAGCGACCTCGACCGGCCCGAGAACGCGCTCGACCGCGGCTCCGGCGACCTGATCGAGGCGTACACGCGCATCCGGACCCCCAGTGGCGAGCCCGTGCTGTTCGAGGTCTACGAGCGCCTGGACTCCGTCACCGCCGATGCGCGCCGGCTCCTGCGCGCGCTGGCGGCACCGATCCTCGGCGCGCTGCTGCTGATCGTCCTCGTGCAGGCCCCGCTCGTCTGGTCTCTCACGCGGCGGCTCCAGCGCGGGCACGAGGAGCGCGAGGCGCTGCTCGCGAACGCGATCGCCGCGTCGAACCGCGAGCGGCGGCGCGTTGCGTCGTACCTTCACGACGGCCCGGTGCAGGACGTCGCCGGGGTCGCCTTCGCCCTCGCTCCGCTCGCCGACGCCGCCGAGCAGCGCGGGGAGGACGAGGAGGCGCACGAGCTGCGGGTGGCAGTCGGGCGGCTGCGCCAGAACGTCCGCGACCTCCGGACGCTGCTCGTCGACCTCCACCCGCCGAACCTGTCCGCGACCGGGCTGGAGGCGGCCGTCGCGGATCTCGTCAGTCCGCTCGAAGGCCGGGGGATCGAGGTGGCCGTGAGGCTCGAAGGCCCGGAGCTGCTCGATCCCGAGCGGGAGGCGCTCGTCTTCCGGGTCGCGCAGGAGGCGGTGCGCAACGTCCTCGCGCACGCCGACGCCAAGACCGTGGTGGTGGAGCTGCGGGCGTCGGAGGGAGGAGCGCGGCTGGTGGTCGCCGACGACGGTCGCGGCTTCACGCCCGAGACGAGGGCGCGTCGGGTCGACGAGGGCCATCTGGGGCTCTCGCTGCTCGAGGATCTCGTCGGCCAGCTCGGCGGCCGGCTCGTGGTGCGATCCGCGCCGGGCGGGGGGACGACCGTTGAGCTGGAGCTGGCGTCGTGATCCGCGTGCTCGTCGCCGACGATCACGGCGTGCTCCGCGACGGTCTCGGACGGGTGATCCAGGCGCAGGACGACATGGCCCTGGTTGGCGTCGCGGCGGACGGTGCCGAGGCGATCGAGCGCTGTCGCGAGACCGTCCCGGACGTCGTCCTGATGGACCTCGAGATGCCCTTGCTGGACGGGATCGGGGCCACGCGCGCGATCGTCGACGAGCTGCCCTCCGTGACGGTGCTCGTCCTGACCTCGTTCTCCGACCGGCACCGCATCACCGCGGCGCTCGACGCAGGCGCGGTCGGCTACCTGCTCAAGGACGCCGCTGCGGACGACGTCGTGCGCGGGATCAGGGCCGCCGCCGCGGGCGGCTCGCCGCTCGACCCCCGGGCTGCGCGCGCGCTGCTCGACGCCGCCGCCGCTCCCGACCCGCTGGCCGGGCTGTCCCCGCGCGAGCGCGACGTGCTCGCGCTGCTGCTCGAAGGGCTCCCCAACAAGCTCATCGCGCGACGGCTCGGGATCTCCGAGAAGACCGTGAAGACCCACCTCACGAGCGTGTTCCGCACGATCGGCGTGACCGATCGCGTCCAGGCGGTGCTCTGGGCCGAGCGGAACGGCGTGCGTGGGGACCTCCACCGGTAGGACCAATGTCCCGTTGCGCGCCGCGGGAGCGGACGCGCACACTCACCACATGAGTCAGCCGGCCCGACTCCTCCTCGCGCTCTTGGCCTGCGTCTGCGCCCTGGTGGCCGCTGCGCCGTCGGCCTGGGCGTCGGACGACGAGGACGACGACCGCGAGGTGCGGGCCCGCGGCACGTGCACGGGCTCCGCCACCACGAAGCTGAGGCTGAAGACCGACGACGGCCGGATCGAGGCCGAGCTCGAGGTCGATCAGAACCGCTCCGGCGTCCGCTGGCGGATCGTGCTCGTCCACGAGCGGCGCGTCGCCTGGCGCGGATCGGCCCGGACGTCCGGCTCGAGCGGCTCGCTCTCGGTCGACCGGCGACTGCCCGACCTGCCGGGGTTCGACACCGTGAGCGCGCGCGCGACGGCACCCGGTGGTCTCGCCTGCCGCGTGAGCGCGACGCTGCCCGGCGACTGAGCGAGCACTGCGGGGTGCGCGCCGCGGCGCTGGTCAGCGCGGTCTGCGGGTCGTCCTCTCGTAGGCTGCACGTCCCTGGTCGGCCTGCGGCGCCACGTCGCCGAACGGCGCTCAGCGAGCGGGAGCTCGTCCGACGGCGCCCGGCCGGCGGCCCGTCGGTCGGGTCGCCGCAGCCTCGACGAGCGCGGTGACGAGCTCGACCGCCTCTGCTCGGTCGATCTCGTCGCTCGCGGTGAGCGAGCGCCACATCTGGAAGTCGAGCGCGTGGCGCAGCGCGGCCACGAGCACGCCACGTCGTCGGCCGCGGACGCCCCAGCCGACCGCGAGCGCCTGGATGGCGTCGTCCAGGAAGCGCTGGAGCGGGGCGAGCGTCGGTGGGAGCGCGTCGACGAGCTCGAGGTCGCGCAGGACGTTGGTGAACATCGGCGCGGTGCGCTCGTAGTAGGCGTAGACGTCGTCCAGGGCCTGCCCGAGCCGTCGGCGCGGATCGTCGATCGCGCGCCACACCTCGACGTCGGGCCAGGGGTTGGCGTCGTTGTAGTGCGTCGAGCAGGCGCTGAACAGGGCCTCGTCGGTGGGGAAGTGACGGTAGACGGTGTGGCGCTGCACGCCTGCCAGCTCTGCGATCGCGCTCACGGTCGTCCGTGCCGGTCCGACCGTTCCGTGCAGCTGGACAGCTGCCTCGGTGATCCGGAGGCGCGTCTCGGCCATCTCGACCGCGCGCTGCTTCAGGCGGTACGGGCGCTTCCTCTTTTCGAGATCCGTCACTGTGCAATCAATCTTGACAGATCCGGCGGAGGAGCGTACAGTCGAGATTCCATAGATCAGACATGTTCGATGAAAATGCTGAGCCTGCTGATCACAACCCCACCGAACGAGAGGAGCTCCCCATGAGCATCACGCAGGCCCCGACCATCGCACCGATCGCGCTCCGCCCAGGCGAGGGCGATGCGCGCTGGTTCCTCGACGCGCTGGGCGTCATCAAGTCCTCGACCGAGACGACCGACAACGCGGTCGCCGTGATCGAGTTCGTCTGGCCCCAGGGCAGCGGCTCCCCGCTGCACGTCCACCGCCGCGAGGACGAGTGGTTCTACGTGATCGAGGGCGAGATCACGTTCTGGGTCGGCGGCACGACGATCGTCGCGCCGGCCGGCTCGTTCGTCTACGGGCCGCGCGACGTCCCGCACACGTTCCTCGTCACCTCCTCGCCGACCGCGAGGTTCCTGATGGTGACCGAGCCCGCGATGTTCGCCGACTTCGTCCGCGCGCTGTCGGTGCCCGCGCAGGAGCTGACCCTCCCGCCGGCGTCCGTCACGCCTCCCGACGAGGAGCGGCTGGTCGCGACCGCCGCGGAGTGGGGGATGGAGATCCTCGGGCCGCCCGGGATCCCCGCCTGAGCCGGCTCGACGGGCAGGTGCCCCGGGTCGTCGATCGGGGGCTCCTGCCCGCAGTCCGGCGTCCGGGCAGGGGACGCGGCCGGTTGGCCCGCCCGACCGCCGGCGCGGTCCGCGCTCAGGGCGAGGCGCCGAGTGGGCGACGGTCGGTCTTGTGGCGTCAATCGCCGCCGTCGAGGAGCAGCGTCGGCAGGGATGCGCAGAGCCAGTCGACGACTCGCTGCTCGCTCCACCCGCGCTCGGCCGTCAGCTGGAAGTAGACGGTGTCGCCGAAGAGCGTGAAGAAGATGTCGGTGGCGGAGTCGACGCCGAGCCCGTCGCGGAGCTGCCCCTTCCGCGCGATCGTCTCGACGACCTGCCTGTATGCGGCGTAGCGCATGGCTTCGTGGCGCTCGTGCGTGCGGCGAACCTCCTCGTCGGTGAGCGCCGCGGCGCGGAGCACCTCGGAGATCGGAGCCGCGCGGGCGAACAGCGGCGCAGCGCCGCGGACGAAGACCCGCAACGCCTCGGCCGGGTCGGCCTCGGTCGCCATCGCCTCCCACCAGCCGGTCTCCTCCGGTGGCGTCGGCTCCTCGCCGAGGACGGCGGCGTCGATCACTGCGCTGATGAGCTCGGGCTTCGTGTGGAACACGAAGTACACGGTCTGCACCGCGACGCCTGCGCGCTCGGCGATCGCCGCCATCGTCGCCCCGTGGAAGCCGGAGCCGAGGAACTCGTCGTGCGCAGCGCGGAGGATCTTCCGCCGCGTCGCCTCCGCTTTCCGGCGCCGCGCTCCGGGCTTGACATCCGCCATCGCGGCTGGCACGTTACCGCCTCCCAACACTAGTGTGAGCCACTAGTGTAAGGCACTAGTAAGGAGGCGGCTCGGATGACGACGCTGACGATCGGGCGGGCAGAAGTGACCGAGGTCTCGACGCGAGTGCCGGGGTGGCTCTGCTTCTGGGCGGGGGTCCTCGGGGCCGCATCTGGCGTCTTTCTGGCCGTCGTCCCTCCGGCGGTCGACGACGACCGTTACAGCTACCCGCTCACCGCCACCGGCTTCGCGCTCATCCAGTGCTGGTTCGTCCTTCAGCACCTCGGGCTCGTCGCCGGGCTGGTCGGGCTCGGCCGCACCGAGCCGGCGGGCACTCGTCGCGCCGGGGTGCTCCTGGCGATCGGCGGCATGGGCCTGCTGACCGTCACCGAGCTGGCCGCGATCGGCGCCGCGCGCTCGACGTATCCGGGGCCCGGAACAGGCCTGCTGGATGCCCTCTACGGCATCTCGTCCGTCGTCATCGGAATCGGGCTGGTCGTGGCGGGGATCGCCGTGCTCCGGGCGGACGTCTGGCACGGATGGCGGCGGTGGCTGCCGCTCGGGCTGGGCGTCTACGTGTTCGTGCCGATGATGCCGCTGATGTTCGTGGGCTTCGTCGCGGCGCGGCTGGCGATCACCGGGTGGATGGTGCTCTTCGCCCTGCTCGGTTGGGCGCTGGCACGAGAGGGTGCCGCGGGATCGGTGTGAGCCGCGAACGCTCCGTCGACCCGATCTCGTCGTCACTGCTGGCGCATCGTGGAGATCACCATCCGCCGCCTGGCGCCCTCGCGGCCGGATCCGTACGCTCGAGCAGGTGGCGGTCGAGGTCTTCCCGCGGGCGGCCACCCGCCGACGAGGTGCCAGAGCCCGGGTGTGCCTACCGCTCTGCGGGCTCGCGTGGACGCGGCTGGTCTCGTAGGGTGGCGCCATCCGATGTCGAGGCTTCGTGCGAGGGAGGGGGGCGCGATGACGACGTTCGTCCTGGTTCACGGCGGGTTCGGCAGCCCTGCCGAGCTGGCGCCGGTGATCCCCGAGCTCGAGGCCCTCGGCCACCGCGCGATCGCCGTCGACCTGCCGTGCACCGATCCGGCGGCCATGCTCGAGGACTACGCCCGCACGGTGGTCGAGGCGATGGCCGCGATCGAGGGGCCGGTGGTGGTGGTCGGCCATTCGGCAGGAGGCGCGACGATCTCGCTCGTGCCCGAGCGGTCCCACGTCGACCGCCTGGTCTACGTGACGGCATTCGTCCCCGACCCAGGGCGCTCGATCGTGGACCTCGCCGGTCCCGCCGCCCGCGAGACGATCATGGCGGTCTCGCGCGACGACGGCGACGGCTGCCGGTCGTTCGATCTCGAGCTGCTGGCCTCGATCGTCCCGCCAGAGCAGCGGGAGGCGTATCTCGCCTTCCTCCAGGCGACCCAGCGCTCCCAGGGCTGGGCGGCCATGGAGCAGCCCTGGCCCGGGCGCACGCTTCCCGCCGTGCCCTGCACCTACGTCCTGTGCACGGAGGACACGATCTTGCCGCCGGCGACGCAGCGCGAGATGGCGGCGCGCCTGGGCGTCGCGCCGGTCGAGCTCGTCTCCGACCACGCGGTCTTCACGCTCCGCCCACGCGAGCTCGCAGCAGTGCTGGTCGGGTAGCGCGCGCCGCGCGTCGGCGCGGTCGAGGCGACAGAGACGGGGCGACGGGACTCGGTCCCTCGCTCGTCGCCGACGATCGGGGTGAGGTCTGCCCCGCGACGGAGAGCTGACGGTCGGCCGTTGCCGACCCGCCCCAAAGGGGGTACGGTCGAGGGCGAGTGGGACGGTTCGCCGAGATCTATCGCCGTTCGCTCGAGGAGCCGGAGGCGTTCTGGGGTGACGCGGCCGAGCTGCTCGACTGGGTGGAGCCGTGGGAGCGCGTGCTCGACGACGCGCGCGCGCCGTTCTACCGGTGGTTCACCGGCGGCCGGATGAACACGTGCGCGAACGCGCTCGATCGGCACGTCGAGGGCGGCCGCGCCGACCAGGCCGCGCTCATCTACGACTCGCCGGTCACGGACACGAAGGCGGTCTTCACCTACCGCGAGCTACGCGACCAGGTCGCACGCTTCGCGGGCGCGCTCGTGCGGGAGGGCGTCGGCCACGGCGACCGGGTCGTCATCTACATGCCGATGGTCCCCGAGGCGCTCGTGGCGATGCTCGCGTGCGCGCGGATCGGAGCCGTGCACTCGGTCGTCTTCGGCGGCTTCGCCGCCAACGAGCTCGCGACGCGCATCGAGGACGCGCAGCCCAAGGTCGTCGTCTCCGCGTCCTGTGGGATCGAGCCGGGGCGGATCGTCGCGTACAAGCCGCTGCTCGACGCGTCCATCGCGACCTCACAATGGAAGCCCGACCGCTGCATCGTCCTGCAGCGCCCGATGCTCGAGGCGGAGCTCGATCCGCTGCGCGACCTCGAGTGGCACGAGGCGCTCGAAGGCGCCGAGCCTGCCGACTGGGTGCCGGTCGCCGCGACGGACCCCCTCTACATCATCTACACGTCCGGGACGACCGGGCAGCCGAAGGGGATCGTCCGCGACAACGGCGGCCATGCAGTTGCGCTCGCCTGGTCGATGAAGAGCATCTACGACACCGACCCGGGCGAGGTGTACTGGGCCGCGTCGGACATCGGGTGGACCGTCGGGCACTCCTACACCGTCTACGGCCCGCTGCTGCACGGCTGCACGAGCGTGCTCTACGAGGGCAAGCCCGTCGGCACGCCCGACGCAGGCGCGTTCTGGCGGGTCTGCGCCGAGCACGGGGTCAGCACGCTCTTCACCGCGCCGACGGCGTTTCGGGCGATCCGCCAGCAAGATCCCGACGGCGTCCTCATCGGCGACTACGACCTCTCGAAGCTCCGCGCGCTCTTCCTCGCGGGCGAGCGCTGCGACCCCGAGACGCTGCGGTGGGCCGAGGCCAAGCTCGGCATCCCTGTGATCGACCACTACTGGCAGACAGAGACGGGCTGGCCCGTCGCCGCGAACTGTCTCGGCATCGAGCGGCTCCCCGTCAAGGCGGGCTCGCCGACCCGTGCAGTTCCGGGATGGGACGTCCGGGTCATGGACACGGACGGCAACGAGGCGCCCGCCGGCGAGATCGGCGCGCTCGTCGTGAAGCTCCCGATGCCGCCCGGTTCCTCTCCCACGCTCTGGAACGCGGAGGAGCGCTTTCGCGAGACCTACCTGTCGGCCTTCCCCGGCTACTACGAGACCGCCGACGCCGGCTACCTCGACGAGGATCGGTACGTCTTCGTCATGGCTCGGACAGACGACATCATCAACACGGCAGGCCATCGCCTCTCGACCGGCGCGATGGAGGAGGTGCTCGCTGCGCATCCGGACGTGGCCGAGTGCGCGGTCGTCGGCGTCGCCGACGACCTGAAGGGCCAGCTGCCCGTCGGCTTCCTCGTCCTCAAGGCGGGCGTCGACCGCCCGCACGACGAGATCGTCTCGGAGGTCGTGCAGCTCGTGCGCGACCGGATCGGCCCGGTGGCCGCGTTCAAGTCCGCGGTCGTCGTGGATCGGCTCCCGAAGACGAGGTCGGGGAAGATCCTGCGCGGGACGATGCGCTGCATCGCCGACGGCGAGCCGTACGCGACGCCGGCCACGATCGACGACCCGGCGATCCTCGACGAGGTGGGAGACGCGCTGCGGACGATCGGCTACGCGGAGGCGCCGGTCTCCGCCTGAGCGATGAGGTGGGCAGCGCTGCCGTCCTGCGCGCGGACGCTGGCACACACGGCGCGTGGTGTCCGCACGAACGACCCCTTCGCTGACGAAGGCCGCTCCATGAGCGCGTTCTCGAGACGGGAGCGACGGGACTCGAACCCGCGCTTTCCCCCATCTTGGTTCCTCGACCTCAGTACCTTCGGCCTGCCGACAGGGCCAGCGACGATGGAAGACGTCTTCTCTGGAAGTATATTCCGCAGATCGTTTTTTGATACGCTGCCGGCGTGCCGGCGACGAAGACGCCCCGACGACCCGCCGCCGACCAACCGGATCCCGTGAGCGGGCGACCCGATCCCTCCAACGACGGCACCGGTGGTGTGCAGTGGCTGAGCGACCTGATCCGCCTGGAGATCGTGCTCTGGGAGCGGATCGACGCCCGGCTGCGGGAGAAGCACGACCTACCGCTCTCCTTCTTCGAGTCCCTCTCGTTCATTGCGCGCTCGCGCGAGAACGGTCTCCGCGTCGGCGACCTCGCCCAGGCGCTCGGCGTAACGGTCGGCGGCACCAGCAAGCTCGTCGACCGGATCGAGCGCGCGGGCCTGATCCGCCGCGAACCCGACCCCGACGACCGCAGGGCCTCGCGCGCCACCCTCACGCCGAGCGGCCGGCGCACGCTCGCCGCCGCGGTCAAGACGTACGAGGCTGAGCTGGCAAGCGTGCTCGATGCCGTGCTCAGCCGCACCGAGCAGCAGCACCTGCATTCGCTTGTCGCACGCCTGCTCGCCGCGACGAGGGAAGGCGCGTCCTCGTGACGGGCGTGATGCGCGCCGTCGTCCTGGACGCCCCCGGCCCGCCGCAGGCGCTCGAGGTCCGCGAGCTGCCGATCCCCGATCCTCGACCGGGCTGGGTTCTGATCCGGGTCAAGGCATTCGGGCTCAACCGGTCCGAGCTCCACACCCGCCTCGGCCTCGCCGAGGGGGTCACCTTCCCGCGTGTCCTCGGGATCGAGGCCACGGGTGTCGTCGTCGCCGCGCCGGGAGGCGAACACCCGATCGGGCAGCAGGTCGCGGCGCTGATGGGAGGCATGGGGCGCACCTTCGACGGCGGCTACGCCGAGTACACCTGCGTCCCGGCCTCCCAGGTGATCGCGTTCCAGTCGCGGCTCGACTGGGCCGTCCTCGGCGCTGTGCCGGAGATGCTGCAGACGGCCAACGGTTCGCTCACCGTCGGTCTCGACGCCAAGGCGGGCCAGTCGCTCCTCATCCGCGGAGGCACCTCGTCGGTCGGGATGGCCGCCGCCGTGCTCGCGAAGGAGCGCGGACTGACCGTGCTCGCCACCACCCGCAGCCCCCGCCGCGCCGCCGCGCTCGAGTCGATCGGCGTCGACCATGTGCTCGTCGACGACGGCCAGGTCGCTCCCGAGGCGCGAGCGATCCTCCCCGCCGGGGTCGACCTCGCCCTCGAGCTCGTCGGCACGACGACCCTGCCCGACACCCTGCGGGCGACCGCGATCCACGGCGTCGTCTGCTTCACGGGCATGCTCAGCAACGAGTGGACCGTCCGCGACTTCTACCCCATCGACTACCTCCCCAGCGGCGTACGGCTCACCGCCTACGGCGGTGGTGCCGCCGATCTCGGCTCCGACGTCCTCCAGTCGTTCCTCGACGGCGTCGCCGCCGGACGCCTCACCGTGCCGCTCCACCGCACGTACTCCCTCGACGAGATCGCCCTCGCGCACGCCGACATGGAAGCCGGCAACGCCACCGGAAAGCTCGTCGTCCTCCCCTGACCCACGAGTTGACTGGCAGGTACTCACCTGAGCCGACGAGCATCCCGAAGCTCGAAATCGCCTCGCTCACAAACGTGCCAAGGTCGCGAGGGCATCCCCGGTTGTGTCGCACCCCCCGCAAGCCCCATACTTGTAGCGAATGTTACGTGTGCTCGGCCTCAGAGTGCGGTGGGGAAGACACCGGACCGGTCGGCGCTGTCGGCTCCCACGGACCCTCAATACGGGTTGCCTCCGCGTCGCCCGGCCACGGCGGCATCGTGATGCACAGGAACCGCAGCGCTTCGGTCCCGGTGCAGCGGTACTGGAAGGCAGTGCCGACCGGGATGTCGATGGAGACGCCCGGCGTCAGAACGGTCACGTCTTCCCCGCTCTCGTCCCGCCGCCAGATCTCCCCATGACCGGACATGACGTGCCAGAACTCGCTCACCGTGGCATGGACGGTCGCCCGGTTCACCTGCCCTGGCGGGACCGTGGAATGGATCATGTTGCCGGTTGCGCCCTCCATCAGGAAGCGGATCTCCGCCCCGGCGGGGGAGCGGGCATCGGGGGTCTCGGGCAGCGTGCGGGTCTGCATTGGGTCTCCTTTGCGGGCTCGTCCGGAGCCTATGCGGTGACCGCCGGTGATACCCGAAGCCCCCGCCCCCGAGAGACACGCTGCTCGACGATTCCACGAGTCCGCGATGCGCCGTAGCGGTGACTTCGTGAGACGGGAGCGACGGGACTCGAACCCGCGACCTCCGGCGTGGCAGGACTGCCCCGGGAGCCAACGGCAAGAGCCAGTCGCGAGAAATGGGGCGTGGCTATCTCAACAGGGCCGTCCTGGCTTCGCGTTGGCCGTTGGCTCAGGTGAGTACTTGCCAATCGCTTGCCAAACCCCGGCGAAATGGGCGGTTCTGGCTTCGCGAGCGCCCCGCCCCGTCGGGCGACGTCCTCGTGCACGGCCTCGGCCTCGCTCGAGGGGCGTCGCCCGACGCGGTGGATCTGCGCTCAGAGGCAGAGCGTCGCGGCGCCCGCCTTGAGCAGATCGTGGAGCGGCCCGGCGCCGGTGATCGTCGCCCCGTCGATCAGGTCGTCCTGGGCGTAGCCCCGCAGCGTCGCGCACGGGGGGCAGGCCCAGATCGTCCCGCCGCCCTCGACGAAGCCGTCGATCAGCTCCCTCATGGACGGGTCGACCGGGTTCATCCGGGCGATGTCGGCAGCGCCGCGACGGGCGATGTCGACGCCGGCGCTGACGAGGAAGACGGTCACCTCCTGGCCGGATGCGAGCCCGGCGTTGGCGAGCGTCCAGGCGACCGTCGCCCGCTCGTCGTCGAGGCCGCGGGTGAGCAGGATCACGAGCTTCTTCGGATCGTCGTTCATTGTCTCTCTCCTCTTCTGGTGTCAGATGTACTGGTGGACGTGGCGTGGCTCAGGAGAACGCGGCCGTCTTCGCGCCCGAGGCGATCTCCTCGATGACCTTGGCGGCGCCGACGATCGAGGCCCCTGGGACGAGGTCGTCCTCGGTGATGCCGCGCGGCTTGGTGCAGGCGCCGCACAGCCAGACCTGGCCGTCGTTCTCGACGAGCTCCGCGAACAGATCGGTCAGCGCCGGCAGCCCGTGCGCCTCGATGCCGTCGGTGCCGCCCTTCGTGCCGAGCCAGACGCCGTCGATGGTGCAGACCACGACCGCGTCGAGGCCGGCCGTCGCCGCGACGTTGGCCGCGACGAAGGGGAGGGTCGCCCGCTCGGGGTCGTTGCGGTCGTACGTGCAGTGGAAGATGAGCTTGTCGGACATCGTCGTGTCTCCTTGTCGTGTCGTGGTGGGCTGGAGGGTGTCTCGGTCGTGTGTGGACGCGCGCTCAGCGAGCGCGCTCGACGGTGAAGCAGGCGCTGCCGTCGTCGAGGTCGACCGCCTCGACGAGGCGGTGGCCCATCAGACGGGTCATCGAGGGCAGGTCCTCCTTGGCGGAGGGGTCGCGCGCGATCACCCGGAGGTGATGGCCGACGTCGATGGCGCGGATCCGGCGGCGGAGCTCGGCCGTGAAGCCATCGGTGCAGCCGAGGGTGCCGGCGTCGAAGTGGTGCACCTCGACGTCCGGTGTCTGGATCCGCAGCATGCCGGTGCAGACCAGGCTGATGGACTCGATGCCGTCGTCGCCGACGTCGAGCACGAGGTGCTGCTCCATCACGCGGTCACCGACCGTGGGATCGTCGGAGCGGAGCAGGACGCGCCACAGCATGGTCGTCCGGTCGCTGACCTCTGTTGCCTTGACCTCGTCCAGCTCGACCGCAGTGGCCCAGTCGAGCCAGGCGGCGAACTGCCCGGTCACCTGGTCGCGGCCCTGGATGCGGATGTCTCGTGTCGGAACGATCGCCCGCAGCTCGACGTCGCGGCTCAGGAGCCCGGCAGCCTCTGCGTAGCTTCGGGAGCCGAGGGCGGTTCCGAACGCCTCGGCGATGTGGGGTGTGCGTGTCATGCCGCCACTGTGCGGCAGCGCCCGTCGGAAGTCTTGGCGATTCCCTGACGGTTTCCTGGCGGTTCGCGGCGCGCCTGGCCAGCGCGTCGTCAGAAGGCGCTCAGGCCGGCTGTGCGGTGCCGAGCAGCGCCTGCGCCCGCTCGACGTCGGGCGTGCCGCCTTGCCCCTCGAAGACGCCGACCAGCCGGAGCAGCTCGTCGCGCCATGTGGGGACGTCCTCGGTCCCCTCGGCCTGCTCCAGCTCCAGCCGGTCGGAGACGGCTCTCAGCTCGAGCGCGACGGACCCGCTGCGCTGGGCGAGCGCCAGGCTCTCGTCGAGCTCGACGCGGGCCGCGGCCGGAGCATCGGCCTTGCCCTCCTGGAGCAGCGCCTGCGCGCGCAGGCGGTGGATCTCCGGCTCGTAGAAGTACGAGCGCGTCGTCGAGCGCATCACGTCGAGGGCCTCGTCGAGCAGGCGCAGCGCCTCCGCCGGGCGACCGACCTGAAGGAGGGTCTCCGCGTGGAGCGCCAGATAGTAGGCCTGGTTGAGCGTGGCGCCCGCCGAGCGGTAGCGCTCGAGGCCGTCGGCGATGAGGCTCGTGCCCTCGTCGGTCGATCCGCCCATGCCGAGCGCCCAGCCTGCGTAGATGTCGGCCTGGATCACCCGCCCGGGGAAGTCCTGCTCGCCGGCGATCTCGCGTGTGCGCTCCGCCCACTCGAGGCAGAGCGCGGGCTCGCGACGGAGCTGGTGGAGGAGCGCTCGCCGTTGGGTTGCGGTGGAGAGGGCGTAGCGATTGTCCTCGGCGATGCTCACCGCCCGCTGCGCATGCTCGAGTGACTCGTCCGGGCGACCCATCAGCCACGACGAGAGCGAGAGCCACGAGCTGCACGACGACGCGGGGTGCTCGGCGAGCCGCGACATCGCCACGCTGTAGGCATCCTCGTCCCAGCGGTTCAGGACGAGACCTGCGCTCTCGGCGCTTCGGTCGAGCGCTCCCTGGTGGAACGTCGAGCAGGCGAGCAGCTCGTGTGCCTCCATCGTCACCCTGTCCCCCGCGTCACCGTCGTCGACGAGCGGGCGGAGCAGCTCCTCCGTCCGTCCGAACTCGCCGTGCAGCTCGGTCACCGTCGCGAGGCCGTAGCGTGCGGCGGCCGCCTCCGGGCACGGATCCGCGTCCTCGCAGAGCGCGAAGGCCTTCTCGTAGTTGTGGCGGACCGCCGGGTCGATCCAACCTCGGGTCGCGATCAGCGCCGGGCCGAGGGCGGTGCGGACACGGATCTCGGCCAGCCGTCGCTCGGGACCGGCCACGAGCTCGCCCGTGCGCTCGAGGGCGTCGAGCAGCAGGTCGACCGCCTGACGATGGGCGTTCCGGCGATAGGCCTGCTCTCCCGCACGGCGGAGGTGCTCGACCGCGCGAGCCGTGTCGCCGGCCTGGACGAAGTGCCCGGCGAGGATCGCCGCCAGCTCGTCGGCAGCTGAGCCGTGGGCCCGCTCCAGCGCCTGCCCGATGGCGCCGTGCAGCGCGGATCGGCGCCCGACCGGCGTGCGGTCGTAGACGACGTCGCGGAACAGGCGGTGCGTGAAGGTGTACGCGGTCGAGACGGTGCCGTCGGGCCACGACGCCCGTCCTCGGGCCTCGAGGCGGTGGGAGCGACGCGCAAGCGAGGCGAGCTCTGCCTCGACGTCCGCCGATCGTCGCCCAAGCCCTGCGGCGATCACTGCGCCGTCGAAGGCGACGCCGGCCACGGCCGCAGCTTCCAGCACCGCGACGTCGTCAGGGTCGAGCCCCGCGAGCTCCCGCTCGATCAGCGGCGGCAGGCTGTGCGGCACCGTCTCGGCGATCTCGCCGAGTGCTGCCGTGATGCGAACCTCGCCGTCGATGATCTCGACTTGGCCCTGGCGCAGCCAGGCGCCCACGATCTCCTGTGCGAACAGCGGCAGCCCGTCGCACCGCTCGACGACGATCGCGAGCAGCTCGTCCGGCACCGTTCGGCCACCGAGGCGATCGCGCACGAGCAGCTCGATCGCATCCCGATCGAGCCTTCGGAGCGGTATCTCGACCACGCGAGCGCCACCGCTCGCAGCGGCGACAGCGTCGTGGATCGGGGCGCGGTCGTCGCGTGCGATCCCGATCAGCGCCAGAGGCCCGGGATCGGTGCGCTGCATCAGGAGGTCGAGCACGTCGAGGCTGCAGTCGTCCGCCCACTGGAGTCCCTCGAGGACGACGAGCGTCGGGCGCAGCCGTGCGAGCGCGTGGAACGCCTCCGCGCCCTCTCGCAGCATCCGCTGCGCGGGCGACGCGAGCAGGCGCCGCTCGAGGCGAGACGCCGTCTCCTCGTCGACCAGTGATGGGATCTGCGCCAGCCACGACGGGGCGACACGCTCGAGCGTCTCCCGCACGACGTCGGGCTCGGCACGAGCCAGCGACATCAGCGCGTCGAGGAGGCAGAAGTACGGCTCCACCGGTCCGCGCGGCTGCAAGCAGTGGCCGCGCAGCACGAACCATGAGTCGAGCTGATCGCTTCGCTCGAGCACCTCGGCCACGAGCGTGGACTTGCCCGACCCGATCGCGCCGGTGACGAACGCGACGCGGCCCTCACCCCGTTCCACCTCGGAGAGCATCTCGGCCAGCCGGGCGAGCTCGTCGTCGCGGCCGACGAGCGCCCCCGACGTCACCGAGCGGGGCCGCAGTCCGAGGGGTCTCGGGTTCGGCTCGAGCGTCGACCGGCGCGGTCTCCCGCACGACGACGTCGGCGACGACCCGATACCCGCGACTGTGCACCGTCTCCACGATCCGCTGCTCGCGACCGCTGTCGCCGCACGCCCTCCGCGCCAGCTTGATGCGCGACGTCAGCGCCGACTCCGTGACGAACCTGCTGCCCCAGACGTTGTCGAGCAGCTCGATCTTCGTCACCACGCGGTCGTGGTTGGCGACGAGATACTCGAGCACGGAGAACACCTGAGGCTCGACGTGCACCGGCTCGCCTTCTCTGTGCAGCTGCTGCCTCGTCGTGTCGAGGACGCACGTGCTGAACTCGTAGATCACGCCTCGGCCGCTCCGCCGGTTCGGGCAGCACGCGTCGCGTCGTCCTGCTGCACGACCTCGGCCGCGAGGCGAAGCGCCGGATCGGCCCTGCAGCCCAGGTGCATTCCCGGAGTGTAGGCCGGGGCTCTCCGCCGGGCCACGTCCCGGGTCGAGCCGGTGACGCGTCGCCAGAGCGCTCGCACCCGGCCGGGCGCCTATGCGGTCGAGAGCGCCGGTGCCCGGTGACGCGAGGAGCTGAGGAGCGACGCAGCGCCGCCGAGGGCCGCGAGCGCCGCGCAGGCCCAGAACCCGGCCTCGAGGGAGCCCGCACCGGACTCGATGCCGTGCGCGCCGCCGAGTGCGATCACGGCGAGCCCGACCGACCCGCCGACGAACTGGGCGGCGCCGAGCAGACCGGACGCGATGCCGGCTTCGTGTGCCGGGACGCTGCCTAGCGCGACGTACGAGGTCGACATGAACACGCAGGGCACGGCCAGGCCGACGAGGCACAGCCCAGGCATCGCGCCCGAGAGGCCGTGGCTTCCGAGCGAGGTGAAGGACAGCTCGGCGACGAGGAACATCGCCATGCCCAGCGCGGCGGTGGTGGCAGGACCTATCGCGGTGAGCATGCGACGCACGACCGACGACCAGAGCATGGCCGGAAGGCGGGCGGCGAGCAGTGCGAGCCCCGTCTCGAGCGGGGTCAGACCGAGCTCTCGCTGGAGGGCGAGGGGCAGGAGCAGGAACGATCCGAGCACCAGCGCCCCTCCGATCGCCCCGGTCGCGAGCGTGAGGACCAGCCGAGCGTCGGCGACGAGCGCTCGCGGGACGAGCGGGTGGTGCGCGCGTCGGTCTCGCCGGCCGAAGGCCACAAGCAGGATCGCAGCGACGACGAGCAGGCCGACCGACGGGATCGTGATCCGGCCCGCTGCGCTCAGCGTCCCGAGCGCCGCAGCGAGCGCGACCAGGCCACCGCTCGCCAGCAGGGCCGCCCGTGCGTCGAAGGCTGCTGCGCGTCCTCCCTCTCCGGCGCGAGGGGCGGTTCGGGCGAGAACGGGCACGAGAACGCCGAGCGGGGCGTTGATGAGGAAGATCCACTCCCACGAGAGGAGCTGGGTGAGGGCACCGCCGGCGATCAGGCCCGACACGGCCGCCACGGCGGTGACGGTCGCCCAGCGCGCCAGCGCACGATCGCGCGTCTTCCCCTGCGGGAACAGCGTGGCCAGCATCCCCATCGCGGCCGGCTCAGCGAGCGCGGCACCGAGCCCCTGGAGAGCACGCGCACCGACGAGCATCTCCGTCGAGGTCGCGAGCGCGCAGACCACGGACGCCACGGCGAAGACCGCCATCCCGATGGCGAGGGCGTCACGGTGGCCGATCCGATCGGCGATGCGGCCGCCGACGACGAGCGCCCCGCCGAACGCGAGGGCATAGGCGCTGACGACCCAGTGCACCGCGCCGGGAGAGATGCCGAGGTCTTCCTGGATCTCCGGGAGCGCGACGTTGACGATCGTGACGTCGAGGACGAGGGCGAAGTGGGCCGCGAAGAGCACCAATTGCGCTGCGCGGGCATGGACGATGTGTGCCATGCGGCCACTGTGCGGCGGCGGCCGCGCGAAGTCTTGGCGATCGTCGGGGGATTCCCGGGCGGTTCGCCGGGCGGTCGGAGCGCCTCTTCGTCAGAACCTCGTCATGCCTTCGATGGCATCGACCTCGCTGCATTGGACGGATCAGTAACGCGTCGATCACCCACACGCTTTGGAAGGCGGGGCCTCGACGGCCTCAGTCCCGGCATCGCTGGCACTGCGGAGCGGCGACACGGGTCAAGCTCGCCTGAGCCAGTGCTCTGGAATGTCACGAAGTGGCCGAGGCTGCGGCCGCGCCCGTCGGCGGACGCCTTGACGCGGGAGGCAGCTCGGGCGAGATTGACGGCTGAATCGTGCCTCGGCCGGGGATGGCCCTCGTTCCGACGCAGCAGATGGAGCCTAGTGCACAAGGAACATGTGGTTCACCGTGACTGCTGGACGACGTCTTTCTCGGCGTCCCATCCTCCCGCGCTCGAGGTCGAGCCGCCGGCGGTGATCGCATTCGAGACGAGCGAGGCGGCGGTCGCGCGCCTGCTCGCCGGCGCGTCCCTGGAGGAGATCGGCTTCGCGAACCTGAACCCGGTCTCGGGGCCGGTGGTGGTCATCGGGTCGGAGCCCGGCGACGCGGTCGCGATCGAGGTGCTCGAGATCATCGTCGAGCAAGCCTGGACCGGATGGTTCCCCGACGTCGGGAGCCTCGGCGGCCGGGCCGACCGCGTGCATGTGCGGAAGGTGCCGATCCGCGACGGGAGAGTCTGGGTCACCGACACGATCGGCGTGCCGCTACGCCCGATGATCGGCTGTGCAGGCCTGGCGCCCGCCGAAGGAGAGAGCGCGACGGTCGTGCCCGCCTATCCGTGGGGCGGGAACCTCGACCTCCGCGAGCTCGAGCCGGGAGCGACGCTCTACCTTCCGGTCCAGACGCCCGGTGCATACCTCTCGATCGGCGACCTGCACGCCGCGATGGGGGCCGGCGAGCGCACCGCGGTGAGCATCGAGTGCGTCGGCATCGCCAGAGTTCGCGTGACGCTGCACAAGGCGATGTCGCTGACGACACCGAGACTGCGGCTCCGCGGCCAAACTGCGTTCGTGGGCCTCGGGGACGACCTCTCCGCCGCGGTGAGGCAGGCCATGGGCCAGGCGCACGACTATCTGGTCGACCACCACGACATGGAACCGTTCGAGGCGGTCGCCTATCTGTCGGCGTGCTGTGACGCTCGGCTGGGAGGGCCTGCGGCGCCTCTCGCGCTCGCAGTCGTGCCTGACCCCACCTAGCCATCGCCCAACCCACGCTCGACCGTTCGCCGCGCCTCGATCATGGTCGACTTGACCGCGCCTGCTGACGTGGGGCATTGCGTGCCGCTCGTCGGCCCGACGCCGAGGCCGGACTACTGGCCTCACCCATCGCCCGACCGCGCGCCAACTCACTTGCGAAGCCGCTCATCTCGGCCTGGGCATCGGCACCGTCCGCAAGAGCAAGACCGCCCGTTTCCGGGCGGTTCTGAAACGGGAGCGACGAAAGAAGCACACCAAGCCCGGTCAAGCTCTCGCTTACGAGAGTCTCGCGATGTCCACAGGCGAGTCTGTCACGACGCCGAAGGCGCAGTACCGGAACCTTGGTCGCACACTCAGCACGTTGGGCTCGACGGCTTCGGTGCCGTTCCCGACGAAGTGGGACGGCCAGCGTCAGAACCACACGCTGACCGAGGACGCCCGCGTCGCGATCTCGTTCTGGACGGCGGAGCGCACGGGAAGGGTCGCCCCGACCCTAGTAGGGGCGACCCGGTGCCAGGGCTGCTTGGAGGAAAGATCCGCACCTTCTGCGCGCTGACCAGGAGGAACGGCTACGCCGCCACCGACTCCGCTCTGTGCCGAGGATCCTCGGGTGGTGACGTGTCGGTCGCCGCTCGTGCGGCTGCGGTCGTGCGTCGGTCCTTCGATGGCGGGTAGCCGAACGCGCGGCGGTACTCGCGGCTGAACTGTGTGGGACTCGCGTAGCCGACTGCGTAGGCGGCGAGCGGTGACCGACTCCATGCTGGATTGGATGAGCCTGCGGGCCTCGAGGAGTCGGAGCTGTTTCTGGTACTGGACGGGGGTGGTGCCGGTGACCGCCTTGAAGTGATGGTGGAGCGCTGAGGTGCTGAGTCCGACGCTGCTCGCGATTGCGCGGACGCTCAGCTTCGCGGCGAGGTCTTGGCGAATCAGTCCGATCGCTCTCGACACGGGTTCGGCCGGCCGGCCGCCAAGCGTGAGGCGGCGAAGGGTCTGTCCTTGGGACGAGTTGAGGAGGCGATAGTGGATCTCCCGGATCGCCAGGGGGACGAGGACGTCGATGTCGTTGGGCGTATCGAGGGCGCGGAGGTAGCGAGCGAATGCGTCGATGAGGTCACCATCCGCGTCGCCGACACGAAGGGCGTAGGAGTCGCGGTCGTCAGCGACCGAGGCTGCCCGTGCGTGGTGCTGGAGGTCTGCGAGCACCTCGTGGTCGAGCGAGGCGATGAGCGCCAGGTAGGGCTCGTGAGCCGAGGCCCGGGTGATTCGGGAGACGACGGGCATGTCGTGGGTCACGATCAGGAACTGGCCGGCCCCGATGGCGTGGCTGCGCTCGGTGGTGTTCGTCTCCTTGGCGCCTTGCAGGACGAGGCACACGACCGGGTCGTAGACCTGGGCCAGGTGATCGGATGGTCGCTGGTGCGACAGGACGAGCAACCCGCCGTGCGGGCGCAGCATCCGGGGCTCACCGGACGTCGCGCCAAGCTTGCCCAGGGCAAGGTTCGACAACGTCCTCAGCGGCGCCGGTCGGTCAGGTTCTGGGCTCAGCACAGGCTTGCTCTCGTTCGCAGGATTGAGCAATCCATCCTGAGGGCTCGTCCGTTCAGAAAGCAACGATCTGGGCCTGGATCGAAGGCACTCTCGGAGTATCAGGCAACCATGTTGGATGATCGGGCAGGCTGCGGAAGGGAGGGTTGGGCACTGTGAGGTGACGCCAACGATCCAGTCAGGAGCGCCCATGCCCACGACCGTGAGTGCCTACCGATCGAACGAGCCGGGCGGTCGGCTCGAGCCCTACCAGTTCGAGCTCGGTGACCTGGGTCAGAGCGAGGTCGACATCGACGTCGACTCGTGCGGCATCTGCTACAGCGATGTCAGCATGATCGACAACGACTGGGGGTTCACGCCCTACCCGATCACCCCTGGCCACGAGATCATCGGCCGCATCCGGGCGATCGGCTCGGGCGTCACGAACGTCGCGATCGGCGATGTCGTCGGGCTTGGCTGGAACGCTGCCTACTGCGGCACCTGCCGGCACTGCGTGGGCGGCGAGCAGAACCTCTGCCCCGACGCGCAGAGCACCTTCATCGGCCGTCCGGGCGGATACGCCGACGTCGTGCGCGCCGACGCTGCCGCAGTGCTGCCGATCCCCGAGGGCGTGGACCCCCGGACCGCCGGTCCGCTCATGTGCGGAGGGGTCACCGTGTTCACGCCGTTCTTGCAGTACGGCGTCTCACCGACTGACCGTGTCGGGGTGATCGGTCTGGGTGGTCTCGGTCACATGGCGGTCAAGCTCGCCAACGCGTGGGGCTGTGAGGTCACCGTGTTCACCTCCACCGGATCGAAGGCCGACGCCGCGAAGGAGATGGGTGCGCACCGCGTGCTGGACTCCCATGACCCAGACGCGATCGCCTCCGCTGCTGACTCGTTCGATCTGCTCCTGTCGACGGTGAACGTTCCACTCGACTGGAACGCGTACCTCGGAACGGTGAGACGGCGTGGCCGCATGCATGTGCTCGGTGCTGTCCCCGCACCGCTCGACATCGTCAACACCGAGCTGATGATGGCCAACCGATCGGTCTCCAGCTCGCCATCGGGCAGCCCGACGACCGCTCTCACGATGCTCGACTTCGCTGCCCGTCACGACATCGCCCCGGTCTGTGAGACGTTCGGCTTCGACCAGGTCAACGACGCGGTCGATCACGTCCGCTCGGGCAACGCTCGCTTCCGCGTCGTGCTCGAGCGCTGACAGAGGCTCGCTCGAGCGGCTCGGGCTCTCGCACCGGCCACCACCCGTGTTCGCCCACCATCGTGTGCCACTTGTCGGCCCGATGACGTGGCCGGATTGAACCTCACCAACCGCTCAACGTGCCAATTCACTTGCCAAGAAGGGCATCATGATGTCCGCATTGGCCGTGCGAGCAAGAAGAAACCGCCCGTTTCCAGGCGGTTCTGAGACGGGAGCGACGGGACTCGAACCCGCGACCTCCGGCGTGACAGGCCGGCGTTCTAACCAACTGAACTACGCCCCCGTGGGCCGACGGATGATAGCGGCGCCCCGGCAAGCAGGCGCGTGGGAGCCGAGCGCGTACTGGGAGGGATGAACTGGCTCGACTGGGTGGCGATCGCGGTCGTCGCTCTCGCCGCGGTCTCCGGCCTCCGGCGCGGGCTCGTCGCGGGCCTGCTCTCGCTGCTCGGGCTGGTCGGCGGGGCGATCCTGGGCGCCCGCGTCGCGCCCGAGCTCCTCGGCGAGGGCGCTCGGGCGATCCCGCTCCTCACCCTCGGCGCCGCTGCAGCCGGCGGGGTGCTCGGGCAGTGGCTCGGGGGGATGGCCGGGGGCTGGGCGCGCCGCTCGCTGTGGCTGATCCCGCCGCTGCGCGTGCTCGACGCGGGAGGAGGCCTCTTCCTCGGGATCGCCTCGGGCCTGGTCGCGATGTGGGTGGTCGGCGTGGCGCTGCTCTACGCGCCGGGAGCGGACGAGCTGCGACGGACGGCACAGGAGTCGCTCGTCGTGTCGGAGCTCACCGAGGCGGTCGAGCCCGGCGAGGTCGTCGACGCGCTCGGCCGGATCGACCCGTTCCTGACGATCGTCGGGCCCTCGTCGAGTGTCGAGGAGCCCGACCCGGCGATCGTGCGCGATCCCGAGGTGCGCGCGGCCCGGGCCAGCGTGGTGCGGATCCGTGGCGTCGCCTGCGGGCTCGGGATCGAAGGTTCGGGCTGGGTGGCGGCACGCGGGCTGGTCGTGACGAACGCCCACGTCGTCGCGGGCATCCGCTCACCGCTCGTCGACCGCGGCGACGGGCGCGCGCGCAGCGGCCGAGTGGTGGCGTTCGACGCCGCGAACGACGTCGCCGTCGTCCGCGTCCCGGGGCTCCGCCTGCCGGCGCTGCGCCTCGGCGACGTCGTGACGGGCGCCCCGGCGGCAGCGCTCGGCTTCCCGGGCAACGGCCCGTTCACGGCGCTGCCGGCTCGCCTCGGGACGACGGCGACGGTGCCGTCCCGCGACGCCTTCGGTCGCGTGCGGCTGGCGCGGGAGCTCGTCGTCTTCCGAGGGGAGGTCGAGGGGGGAGCCTCCGGTGGCCCGGTCGTGACCGCCGACGGTCTCGTGGCGACGACGGTGTTCGCCCGTCGACGCGCGTCCGACGACGGGTACGGCGTCCCGAACGACCTCGTCCGCGAGGCGCTCGCGAGCGTCGGGCCGCCGCTCGACACCCCCTGCGTCGAGCGCTGAGCCTCCGGCCGGCAAGGAAAGGCGAGCGAAGAGAGGCGGGCGAGGCATGCCTCGCCCCTACGAGAGCCGCTGCCCGTCGCTCCCGTCGTAGGGGCCGGGCATGCCCGGCCCGCCTTCAGGCGGCGCCGACGTGCGCTTCGCGCCGGGCGACGGAGAGGTGGGCGACGAAGACGCGGGCGAGGCAGGGCGGGCGAGGAAAGGCGGGCGAGGCAGGCCTCGCCCCTACGGGGGCGCGAGGAGGTCGAGCGCGGCTTCGGGCTGCTTGAAGGGGGGGATGACGTAGATGCCCGCCACGCGGTCGCGGGCCTGGTGGACGAGTGTGCGGGCGAGCTCGAGCCCGACCTTGGGGGCGTCGGGGCCGGCGTCGTCGAGGCGGGCGAGCACCGTGTCGGGCACCGAGATCCCGGGGACCTCGTTGTGGAGCCGGAGCGCGAGCGACAGGCTGCGCAGTGGCCAGACGCCGAGCAGCACGGGCACGGGCCAGCCTCCGAGCCGCTCCGCGAAGCGCTCGGCCGAGTCGAGCTCGAACAGCGCCTGGGTCATCGCGAAGCGGGCGCCGGCGGCGACCTTGCGGCGGAACCGGTCGAGCTCGAGGTCGAGGTCGTCGGCGGTCGGGTTGACGGCGACGCCGCAGAAGAACGAGGTCGGCGCGTCGAGCGCCTTGCCCGTGTAGTCGACGCCGCGGTTGAGCGCCGAGACGACCTCGACGAGGCCGATCGAGTCGAGCTCGTACACGCCGTGCGAGCCGGGGTAGTCGCCGACGTTGGGTGGATCGCCCGTCACCGCGAGCAGGTTGCGCACGCCCTCGGCGTGCGCGCCGAGCAGCAGGCCCTCGAGTCCCATCACGGTTGCGTCGCGTGGCGTCACGTGGGGGATGGCCTCGACGCCCGTCTCGCGCTGGAGCGTCGCGGATGCCATCAGCGCGTTCATGCGCGCCCGCGCCATCGGGTTGTCGTTGACGTCGACGAACTCCACCCCGGCGTCGCGCAGCGTGCGCGTCGCGGCCACGAGGCCTTCGAGCGAGCCGCCCTTCGGCGGGTCGAGCTCGACGCTGACGACCCACTCGCCAGCCTCGAGGGCGCGGGCGAGCGCCGTGTCCTCGGTGATGCCGACGGACGCCGGCGCGAGCGCTTCCTCGCCGGGCTCGAACACGGCGAACGGCACTCGGCCCTCGTCCACGGACTCGCGGATGGCGGCGATCTGCGCGGGCGTGGTGCCGCAGCAGCCGCCGATGATCCGAGCGCCGAGCGCGGTCGCCTGGGCGGCGAACTCGGCGAAGTAGCCGGTCGAGGAGTGCGGGAACACGACGCGGCCGCCGACGAGGCTCGCGAGGCCGACGTTCGGCAGCGCCGCGAGCGGCAGCCCGGCGCCGCGCATGCGTGCCAGCACGGCCAGGGCGCTGCTCGGCCCCGCGCCGTGGTTGGTGCCGATCGCGGCCACGTCGAGCCGCGCTAGTCGCTGGGCGGCGGCCGCCGCCCCGACGCCGCCCGTCGTCTCCGCCTCCTCGTCGAAGGTCAGCATCGCGACGATCGGGAGCGACGAGACCCCGCGCACCGCCTCGACGGCCACGACCAGCTCTTCGACGTCGAAGAAGGTCTCGACGAAGAAGAGGTCGACGCCACGCCCTTCCAGGATCCGGGCGGTCTCGGCGTACAACGGGCCGTTCTCCGACGGATCGAACGTCT
Organism: uncultured Actinomycetes bacterium; assembly: GCA_963703095.1. Taxonomy (GTDB): domain Bacteria; phylum Actinomycetota; class Thermoleophilia; order Gaiellales; family Gaiellaceae; genus Gaiella. The sequence continues at coordinate 3,294,723 of OY969787.1, read as the reverse complement.
CCGCCTCACCAAGCGGCCCGATCGAGCCGGCGACGAGCACCTCACGCCCCGCGACCTCCCGCGCCTCGCGCGCGAGGCGGGCCCCCGCCGACACGATCCGCTCGTACTCGTCCTCGAGCATCAGGCGGGCCAGCTTCCGGCGGGTCGCGCCGAACGTGTTCGTCTCGATCAGCTCGGCCCCGGCGGCGATGTAGCTCGCGTGCACGGCCACCACGCTCTCGGGGGCGCGCACGTTCGCCTCCTCCGGACAGCGCAGCCCCGGCGCGGTCGCCGCGATCAGCGCCCCCATCCCGCCGTCCGCCACGAGCGGTGGGCCCGAGCGCAGTCGTCCGAGGAACCTGCTCACGGAAGCACTGTATTTCCCGCAGGGGACGGCCTGTTTCCCGGTTCTGTTCCCGCCAGGAGAGCGCCGGGCCGTGCTCGAGCCGGCGCAGGGCGAGCGCCGGCCGGCGCTCCTCGTCCCCACGATCCTTCAGGGATCTGCCCCGCGTCCGGCGCAGCCGGACCCGGGGATCCCGCGCAGGAATCCACTCGGTGGATTCCTGCCTGCGGAGCGCATGAGAAGGGGCGGCCATCGCCGCCCCCTTCTCGAACGCTCCTGCCGCGAGTGATTGCCGTCAGCTCCCGACCAGGAGGTGCTCCTCCCATCGGCAGCCCTGGCAGGCGCTTGAGCGTCTGGCTCGCCCCGCGCGCCATCGGGCCGGGCAGGCCCGGCCCCTACGATCGAGTGCAGAGTGGTGTCGGGTCAGCTGGGTCGGCGGGCCCGGATCCAGTCGGCATCGAGCTCGAGGGCGGCGCACGCTGCCCGAGCGTCTGCCGGCGCTCCGCGTCCCCTCGATCCTTCAGGGATGTGCCCCCGCCGGAGGCGGGGGATCCCCGCGCATGGATCCACTCGGTGGATCCATGCTTGCGGGACAGAGGAAGCGGGGCCGCCGCCACAGTGGCCCCGCTTCGCATGCGCACCTCCCAGGAGGGAGATCTATCGCCGATCGTCGCGTCCGCCGCACCGGCGCTGACGACTGGATGCCCAGATCATGCAGCCGCGAGCCGGTTGATTCCATCGCTCGGACGGGGTTGACTCGCGGAGGCGAGCTCACTTCACCGCGCGCGACCCGTCCGGCACCGAACGACCGACGCTCCCGCGCGTCGACCACGAGCGGTGCGGGCAGGCGCGGGTCGGGCATGCCCGACCCCTACGAGGAGCTCCGATGGGATGTCCCCGGAGAGGCGACCAGCGAGGACCGAACGCGGCACCCGAGGGCGGCGTAGCCGCCCGAGCGCCGGCCGGCGCTCCTCGTCCCCTCGATCCTTCAGGGATCTGCCCCGCGTCCGGCGCAGCCGGACCCGGGGGAGCAAACACAGCATTGCTGCCTGCGGGAGATCAGGTCCAGTGCACGACCCGCCCTTCCATCCCCCCGGCCACGACCACGAGCTGGCCGCTGACGTGCCCGGAGATCCGGTCGGAGGCGAGCGCGACGACCTGGGCGGCGACGTCCTCCGGCTGCCCGACCTTTCGCAGCGCCATCGTCTGCGAGACGCGGGCGACCGTCTCGTCGTCGACCAGACCGCGGGTCATCGGCGACACCGTCCAGCCGGGCGCGACCGCGTTGACGCGACCGAGCGGTGCGATCCGCGTGATCTCGTTCTTCAGCGACAGGAGCAGCCCGCCCTGGAGCGCTGCCTTCGCCGCCGCGTAGTCGGCATGCCCCGCCTCGCCGAACACCCCCGCAGTGGAGCCGACCAGGACGAGCGACCCCCGACCCGTGCGGGCCACCTCGCGCAGGAAGCCTCGTGCGGTGAGGAAGGTCGCCGTCAGGTTCTGCATGACCGTGTCGTTCCAGCGCTCGAGCGAGAGCTCCCACACCGGCTCGTCGGCCCGTGGCCAGACCCCCGCCACCGCTGCGCAGACGTCGATCGCTCCGAGCGCCTCGCGTGCCTCCGCGAACAGCCGGTCGACATCCTCTTCGCGGGTGAGATCCGCCTGGGCGACCGAGGCGTCGCCGAGCTCGGCGGCGACGGCGCGCGCCCGCTCCTCGCCGCGGTGGTAGTGCACGACCACCCGGGCCCCCTCGGCAGCGAAGGCGCGGGCGCACGCGGCGCCGATCCCGCCCGACGCGCCGGTGACGAGCACGCCGTGGCCTTCGAGCCCCGTCTGCACGCGAGGATCCTACGCGCGGCGCCTGGGCGGCGGCTCGGCGGCGACACGACGACCCGGGGAGGAGCTGCGCATTGCGAGGCGCGGCCGCGCACGGGACTGCGGAAATCGTCACACTTGTCCTGACCGCCCAGTCAGACTCCAAGGAGATCCCCATGGCCCAGCGCTCCGTCGTCACCCTCGATCGCGCTCGCATCGCCGAGCTCACCGCGCGCGAGCAGCAGCGACTCGACGACTCGACGGTCGGCTCCCGGGCGATGTTCGAGCGCGCCAACGCCGTGCTCTCGGCCGGTGTCGCGTCCTCGTACCAGCTCCGCGACCCGTGGCCGATCTACTTCGAGCGGGGCGAAGGCGCCTACGTCTGGGACGTCGACGGGACGAAGCGGATCGACTTCCACAACGGGTTCGGCTCGATGGTGCAGGGACATGGGCACCCGGCGATCACCGCCGCGGTGACGGATCGACTGCGGCACGGGACGCACTTCGCCGTCCCGACGGAGGACGCGATCGTCGTCGCCGAGGAGCTCGCCCGGCGCTGGGGGCTGCCTCAGTGGCGCTTCACGAACTCGGGCTCGGAGTCCACGATGGACGCGATCCGGATCGCGCGCGGCTTCACCGGGCGCGACACGATCGTGAAGATCTTCGGCTCCTACCACGGCCACCACGACGGCGTGATGGTGTCCCTGGGCGTCCCCTACGACAAGATCGGCGACCGGAACGACTACGCGTCGATCCCCTACGGCGAGGGCGTGCCGAAGGCGGTCAGCGACCTCACGATCGCGGTGCCGTTCAACGACATCGACGCCATGGAGGCCCGCCTCGACCGCCTCGAGCAGGAGGGCCGGAAGCCGGCCTGCCTGATCATGGAGGCCGCGCTGATGAACCTCGGGGTCGTGCTGCCGGAGCCCGGCTACCTGGAGGACGTCCGTGCGCTCACGCGCGACCGCGGCATCGTCCTCATCTTCGACGAGGTGAAGACGGGGCTCTGCATCGCGGCCGGCGGCGCGACCGAGCGGTTCGGCGTCACGCCCGACCTCGTGACGCTCGCCAAGGCGCTCGGCGGCGGGCTGCCGACCGGTGCCATCGGCGGCACCGACGAGGTGATGGAGGTCGTCCGGGACGGGCGCGTCGTGCAGGTGGGCACGTACAACGGGAACCCGCTGGCGATGGCGGCGGCGCGCGCGAACCTCGAGGAGGTGCTGACGCCCGAGGCGTACGCGCACCTCGACCGGCTCAACGACCGGATCGTGGCGGGGTGCCAGGGGATCGTCGACAAGTACGCGCTGCCGGGGTACGCGATCGGCGTCGGCTCGAAGGGCTGCGTGACGTTCTCCCCCGAGAGGATCACCGACTACGAGTCGTTCAAGGCGCACCAGGACGCCGAGGTCTGCGAGCTTGCCTGGCTGTGGAACCTCAACCGCGGGATCTTCATGACCCCGGGGCGTGAGGAGGAGTGGACGCTCTCCGTGACGCACACCGAGGAGGACGTCGACCACTTCGTCGCCGTGTTCGACGATCTCGCCGCGGAGCTGACGGCCTGAAGGGGCCGGGCCAGCCGGGCCTGCAGCTTCGCGACGATGCGCTCGGTCAGAACGTCTCGAGCGACGCCCGGCGGCGGCCCTCGAGCTCGAAGAGCCGGAACAGCCCGTACGCGACCGACGCGTAGGCGATCCCGATCAGCGCCTCGGTCGTCAGGAGCCCGCTCACGTCGGCGAGCGTCGCGCCGTCCGCGATCTCGCGCGCCGCCTCGATGCCGTGCGTCAGCGGGAGCGCCCGTCCGATCGCCCCGAGCCAGGCGGGGAGATCCTCGTTCGCGACGTTCACGCCGCAGACGAGCAGCATCAGGAAGTAGACGAGGTTCGCGCCGAAGAACACGTCGCGCGCCCGCAGTCCGATCGACCCGATCAGCATCCCGAGCGCGACGCACGAGCACGTCGTGATCAGCACCGCCGTCGCGAGCGCGGGCACGCTGCCCTCGGCCGGCCGGAAGTCGAGCAGCAGCCAGGAGACCGTGAACCCGAAGGCGGAGACGACGAGACCGTTGACGACGAACGGCAGCGCGCGTCCGGCGAAGATCGCGAGCCGGTTGGCCGGCGTCGCGAGCAGCGGCTGGAGCGTGCCGAACTGGCGCTCGTTCGCGATCCCCATGGTCATGCCGTAGATCCCCGACATCGCCGCGACCTGGATCGCGTTCCCCACGATGAAGAACGCGTCGTCCTGCGAGCCGGCGTAGCGCCCGAGGTACGTGAAGAACAGGATCTGGAAGAGCGGGCTGCCGAGCATCGTCGTCAGGTACATCCCCGGCGAGATCCAGTTGAACAGGGCGCGATACGAGATCGCGCCGCCCACGAAGAAGACACGCAGCGCGCTCATGTCAGCGAGAGCGTCGCCCGGGCGCGTGCGAGCCGCTCGAAGTTGCGCAGCGCGACGGCGCCGAGCGCGAGGTAGGCGAGCCCGAGCGCGAGGCACGCTGCGATCTCGGCCCACGCGGTGCCCCCGAACGCCGCCTCCCTGATCGCGCGCATCCCCCAGGTCGGCGCCAGCAGCCACGAGATCGGCGTCACCCAGCCCGGGAGCAGCGACAGCGGCACGAGCAGCCCGGTCGCGAGCCACACCGGGTACTCGAGCAGGTTCGAGAACGCGCTCGCGTGGCGGTAGAGGACGAACGTGGACGCCAGCAGCAGGCCGAGCATCCCCAGGCTCAGCACGGTCGCGGGCAGCGCGACGGCGAGCTGGAGCGGATGCGCGAAGTCCAGCGGCACGCCGAAGAACAGCCGTCCCCACGCGAGCGTCGCGACGACGGAGTAGATGCCGATCGTGGAGGTGGCGACCGTCAGCGGGAGCAGCGTGGCGAGGAAGGGGGGTGGTGCGCCGACGAGCAGCTCGAGCGTGCCCTGCCAGCGCTGCCACTGGATCGCGCCGCCCGAGCCGAAGAGCGTCGCCGACCAGATCCCCATCAGCCCGGCGCCCAGCGCGACGTAGAGCAGCGTGCCCGACTGGTTCCCGCTCTCGACCATGAAGAACGCGATCGAGGCGAAGATCACCGGCTGGAGCACGCTGACGAGCACGAAGAACAGCGAGTGCGTCAGGTTCTTCAGGTGGAAGAGCCAGCCGACCCAGAAGAGACGCGCGTGCACGACGACACGCTAACGCCGCGCCCGTGTGCGGTCAGCCCGGTGCCAGACACCGGATCCTGTCAAGGGGGTTTCGTGCCGACTTCGCGCCAGTCGTTCCACAGGCCGCGATCGTCATGGCAGCTGGGATTCGCGCCTTTCCTGCCGTCGGTCTGCACGGGTTCGGCTCGTCGAGGTCCGTCACGTGTCGCCGATGGCGTCCACCGCGGCCACCGTCCCGAACGGCCGACTTGACAGCGAACCGTGTCTGGCACCGGGCGCACCGGCACGCACGATGCGCCGCCAACGCGACGCCTGCCGGGCTCTGCGCCCGTGGCACCGCCTGCGTCGACCGCGCAGGCTGCTCGTCCCGCGGCTACGCGCGCCGGAGACGGCTCACGGCTGCCACTCGAAGACGGCGATCAGGCAGCCGTCGTCCGTCCACGAGTGGTGGGTGCCGCCGCGGTAGCTGACGAAGTCTCCCGCGCGGAAGACGGTGCCGTCGCTGTCGGTGAGCGTCCCCTCGAGCACGAGGAACTCTTCGAACCCCCCGTGCTCGTGCTCGATCGTCACCGCGCCGGGGGCCATGCGCATGAGATAGGAGCCCTGCCCGGACGCCTCGTCCCAGCTGATCGGCAGCCACGTGATGTCCGGCTGGACGGGGCCCTCCATGTCGTACGCGCGGAACGAGGCAGTGTGGACGTTCGCCACCCGCCGCACCGAGCTGTCATCGCTCATCGGGGCAGCATCGCCGTCCCGCAGCCGGGACGCAAGCGGGAGAAACGCAAGCAGCAAGGTGTCACAGGCCGCTCGCCGCCGCCGCATCGAGGATCGCGATCGTCGTGCCGGCGGCCGAGCGGGCGAGGCTCGCCGGTGTCGCGTCCGACGGGTCGGCCGCGAACGCACGGCGCACCTGCTCTGCCTTCTCCCGACCGGTCACGAGGAACACGACGTGATCGCACGCCGCGATCGCAGGCAGGGTGAGCGTGACGCGCGGCACGAACGGCTCCAGGCCGGCGTCGGTCGCGACCGCGAAGCGGGTGTGCTCGCGCAGCGCGGGCGACCCGGGGAAGAGCGACGCCGTGTGGCCGTCCGCCCCCACGCCGAGCAGGACGACGCGCGGCACGCCTTCCGTCCGCAGCAGCGCGTCGTAGCGATCCGCGGCCCCTTCGACCCCCACGTGCGTCGCGACCGGATGCCACCGTGGTTGGCCGGTCACCCGGTCGAGGATCGACTCCCGCACGAGCCGCTGGTTCGAGAGGAGATCGTCCGGCGGCACGCACCGCTCGTCGGCGAGCCAGAGGCTGGCACGGCTCCAGTCGGGCTGCGATGCCGCTGCGCGCTCGTATGCGAGTCGCGGCGTCGATCCCCCGGAGAGGGCGATCGACGAACCGCTCCTGACCGCCTCGACGAGCAGCCGGGCGACCGCGTCGGCAGCGGCAGCTGGATCGGCGACGACGCGCAGCTCGAGCTCCATCGTCTGATTCTCGCGCAGCGTCACGGGCTCGGCGCGGGCGCCGGGCTCCGAGCCGCCCGGACGGCGCTACCCGTCGGCTCCGACCGGCTGCTCGGTGACGAGCGCGACGTACGCGTCCTCGAGCGTGGGCTCGCGCGTCGTGACTCGACCGACCGAGACGTCGTCGAGGCGCGCGAGCAGCTCCTGCGTCGGCTCGTGCCCGCTCGCCGCCTGGACGACGACGACCTGAGCCTGGTCGCGATCCTCGACCGCGACGGCCGTCACGCCTGGGATCGACCGCAGCCCGTCGACCGTCGCGGCCTCGATGCCGTACACCTCGATCTCGACGACCGTCCCCTCGGCGACCCGCCCCTTGAGGTCGCGCGGGGTCCCCTCGGCGACGACCCGTCCCTTCGCGACCACCGCGATCCGGTCGCAGAGCGCGTCCGCCTCGAACATGTAGTGGGTCGTGAGCAGCACGGTCTTCCCCGCCGCCTTGAGGCTCGCGATCGTCGCCCGGAGCTCTCGTGCACCGACCGGGTCGACGCCGATGGTCGGCTCGTCGAGGAAGACGACGGCGGGGTCGTGGAGCAGACCGCGCGCGATGTGCAGCCGCTGGCGCATGCCGCGGGAGTAGCCCTCGACCCGCTCCTTCTCACGCCCGGTCAGCCCGACGAGCTCGAGCAGCTCCTCGATCCGGGCGCGCTGGCGCCGCGGGTCGACGGCGTACAGCTCGGCGAAGTACCGCAGGTTGTCCCAGGCGGAGAGGCGCTCGTAGAGGCCGCGGTCGCCCCCGAAGACGTAGCCGATCCGCTCGCGCACCCACGTCGCGTCCTCGACCACGTCGCGTCCGAGCACACGCGCCGTCCCCGACGTGGGGATCAGCAAGGTGATCAGCATCTTGATCGTGGTCGTCTTGCCGGCGCCGTTCGGCCCGAGGAGGCCGAAGAGCTCCCCCTCGGCGATCTCGAAGCTCACGCCACGCACGGCTTCGACCTCGAGCGCGCGACGGCGCACCGTCCCGGTCGTCGTCCGATACGTGCGACGGAGCTCGTGCGCCTCGACGACGACAGTCATGCGTGCGGATGCTAGATGGATGGTCGGGAATCCCCGCGAATCGGATGGCGTCCCCGACGTCACGCGAATTCCCGATCGACCATCGAGTGGTGGTGCGCAAGACTGCCGTTCACCGGGCTTTGACATGTCACGAGCACCATGCGACGATGCCGCGATCGCACGGGAGGCGGCCCGCTGCCCCGTGCGCGCAACTTCGCACCGTCCAGCACGTCACAACGGGAACCACCACCAAGGAGGACCAGGGTATGAGGAAACGAGGAGGGATCGCGCTGTCGCTCGCGGTGCTCGCGTCGGCCGCGCTCGCCTCGAGCGCCGGCGCCGGCTCGTCGGCGACCGCGGCCTCGACCGTCAGCTGCAAGGGCACGTTCAAGATCGCGCTCATGACGCCCCTCACGGGCGATGCCGGGTTCCTCGGCCAGGAGCAGCTCTCCTGGTCGAAGCTGGCCGTCAAGCGCCTCGCTCCCGCACTCGGGCTGAAGGTGCAGCTGCTCCAGGGCGACACCCAGCTCGACACGGCGCTCGCGTCGTCGCTGGCGCAGAAGTACGTCGCTGACAGGAGCGTGGTGGCCATCATCGGCCCGGCCACCTCCGGTGCCGTCGCGGCGACGAGCAAGACGTTCTTCGACGCGAAGATGGCGCACATCTCCCCGTCGGCGACCCGCGTCTCGCTGACCAAGGGCAACAACAAGGAAGGCACGCCTGCCTTCTTCCGCGTGGTGCCGGACGACTCCGTGCAGGGGCCGACGGTCGCGCGGTTCATGGTCGACAAGCTGAAGGCGAAGAAGGTCGTCCTGATCGACGCCCGCGAGCCGTACTCCGTCGGCCTGGCGAACGCCGCCGAGGCCGTGCTGAAGGCCCGGGGCGTCACGACGATCAGGGAGTCCGTCTCGGTCGAGCAGAGCGACTTCTCCTCGATCGTGACGAAGATCCCCGGCGACACCGACGTCGTCTTCACCCCGTGGCAGCAGCCGCCGAAGGTGCAGACCTTCGCGCAGCAGCTGATCGAGCAGGGCAAGCGGGCGAAGGTGTTCGGCGGTGACGGCGCCAACGACCCCGACAAGTTCAAGGTCGCGGGCTCGTTCGTGTCCAACTTCGCTCCCCCGCTCGACCAGGTCGTCGGCAACGCCGCCCTGATCGCCGCCTGGAAGGCGGACAACCCGGGCCAGACGCTCGGCTCGTTCGGCCCGCCTGCCTACGGCGCGGTGCAGGTCGCGCTGGAGGCCATCAAGAAGGCGTGTGCGAAGAAGTCGACGGTCGTCCGGGCCGACGTCCTGAAGCAGGTGAAGAGCGTGCGGGTGGCCAGGTGGCTGCTCGGCGGAGCGTTCCGCTTCTCGACGAAGACGAACGACCCGCTCAACAAGGGCTTCACGATCTTCGAGATCCAGTCCAACGGCTCGTACAAGGTCGTCAACTAGCCCGACACCAAGCAGTGCCACGAGCGGCCCGGCCTCCTGGTCGGGCCGCTCGTGGTGTCCACACATGGACTTCGGGCAGGTCGCCGACGTAGACTCCCCGCTCCCGTGGACAACTTCGTCCAGCTCACGGTCAACGGCCTGACGCTCGGCAGCGTGTACGCGCTGATCGCGCTCGGGTACTCGCTCGTCTACGGGATCCTCAAGCTCCTCAACTTCGCCCACGGCGACGTGTTCATGGTCGGGGCGTTCATCGGCTTTGGGGCGCTGCAGCTGCTCGGCGGCGCGACCGATCCCGTGTTCTCCATCTACCTCGTGCTGCCCCTCGTCGTCGTCGCGGCGATGGCCGGCTGCGCGGTGCTCGGCGTGACGATCGAGCGCTTCGCCTACCGTCCGCTCCGCGACGCACCGAGGATCGCGCCGCTGATCTCCGCGCTCGGCGTGTCGTTCTTCCTCGTGTACTCGATGCAGCTCATGTTCGGCACCGAGTTCCGCGACTACGACGCGTTCTCGATGGCCAACGGCGACCTGTTCTTCAAGGGGATCGACATCGGCAACGTCAAGGTGCCGCTGATCCGGATCATCATCATCGTCTCCGCGTTCGCGCTGATGGTCGTCCTCTGGCTGCTCGTCACGCGCACCCGGATCGGCAAGGCGATGCGCGCGACCTCCTACGACCGGGATGCCGCCGCGATGATGGGGATCGACATCGACCGCGTGATCGTGTTCGCGTTCGTGCTCGCCGGGGCGCTCGCGGGCGCCGCAGGCGTGATGTTCTCGCTCCGCGCCCCGGCCGCGGTGACGATGGGGTTCATCGCCGGGCTGAAGGGGTTCACCGCGGCGGTGATCGGCGGCATCGGCTCGATCCCGGGCGCCATGGCGGGTGGGCTCATCCTCGGCTTCGCCGAGTCGTATGCCCAGGGGTACATCACGACGCGCTGGTCGGACCTGCTGGTCTTCGGGATCCTGATCGCCTTCATGCTGTTCCGTCCGACCGGGCTGTTCGGCAAGGCCGACATCAAGAAGGTGTGAGATGAGCGAGCCCGACGATCAGCCGACGCAGGAGCAGCAGGGTGACGGCCCGCGGATCGGCAAGGACGAGTGGGTCGCCCGGCACGGCGAGAACCGGGAGGGCGTCTCCGGCGTGCTCGGCGTCGTGCAGGCCCGGCTCGCGACGGTGCCGTGGTGGGCCTGGCTGACGCTGTTCGTCGCCGTCGCCGCGCTCCTGCCGATCGGGTTCGAGAGCGGGTACGTCCGGCGCGTCGCGTTCGACACGGTGCTCTACATGCTGCTCGCGCTCGGCCTCAACGTCGTGGTCGGGTGGGGCGGTCTGCTCGACCTCGGCTACATCGCGTTCTACGGCGTCGGGGCCTACACGTACGCGGCGCTGGCGTCCGACCAGTTCGACGTCCACCTGCCCTCGACCGTCGTGATCCCGATCGTGATCGCCGTCGGCGCGATCGTCGGTCTGCTGGTCGGCCTGCCCTCGCGGCGGCTGTCCGGCGACTACCTCGCGATCGTGACGCTGTTCTTCTTCCAGGCGTTCACGGTCTTCATCTCCAACAGCGACAACGTGCGCGGCGAGAACGTGCTCGGCGGCTCGAACGGGATCCCGAACGTCGACCCGCTCAACGCCTTCGGGTACGAGCTCCCGGTGTCGACGGACGGGATCTTCAACGTCGCCTACCTCTACGTCGCGCTGGGCGTCTTCGCCGTCACCTTCGTGGCCCTGCGCCTCGTCAACACGTCGCGCACCGGCCGGGCGTGGCGCTCGCTCCGGGAGGACTCCCTCGCGGCCGAGCTGATGGGGATGCCGGTCAACTGGCTGAAGCTGCTCGCGTTCTCGTTCGGCGCGGCGACGGCGGCGCTCACCGGCTCCCTGTTCGCCGCGCTCAACGCCGGGCGTGTTCCCGCAGACGTTCGCGTTCCCGCTCCTGATCACGATCTACACGATGGTGATCCTGGGCGGTGCTGGCAGCCAGGTCGGCGTGGTGCTCGGAGCGATCATCGTGAGCGTGCTGCTCGAGGTGCTGCGCGAGCCCGGCGACTCGCGCTACCTCTTCTACGCCGCGATCCTCCTCGGGCTCGTCGCGGTGTTCCGGCTCTCGGTCAAGCTCGTCGTCGTCCTCGGCGGGACCGTCCTGCTCGGCTTCGTCGTCCGAGCGCTGGCGGAGGCGCGCGAGCCCTCCTGGGTCGAGGGCGCGCCGAACGGCGGTGGCTGGCTCGCGGACCTGATCGCCGACTGGACGGTGGTGCCCACGACGCTCGAGGACTGGATCAAGCCGGTGACGTACGTCGGCCTCGTCGCGCTCCTGCTCGGGCTCACCCTCGTGCGCGGCTGGACGCGCGTCGCGCTGCTGATCCCGACGCTCGTCCTGGCCGCCTTCGTGTGGGAGAACGTGATGGTGGTCGCGCCCGACGCGACGCGGTACGTCGTGCTCGGGGCGATCCTCGTCGCCGTGATGGTCGTCCGGCCGAACGGCATCCTCGGCGAGAAGCGCGTGGAGATCGTCTGATGGCCGAGCGGCTGCTGGAGCTGACGGGCGTCTCGATGGCGTTCGGCGGGCTGACCGTCGTGGACGGCCTCGACCTGCATGTCGACCAGGACGAGATCGTGTCGGTGATCGGCCCGAACGGCGCGGGCAAGACGACGCTCTTCAACCTCATCACGGGCGTCTACCAGCCGACGGCCGGCGACATCACGCTCGGCGGGGAGAGCATCGTCGGGCTCGAGCCGCACAAGATCACCCGGAAGGGCATCGCCAGGACCTTCCAGACGCTGCGCCTGTTCCTCAACATGACCGTCCGCGAGAACGTCATGACGGCTGCGTACGGGCACACGCGCGCAGGCGTCTTCCGCTCGATGCTGCGCACGCCGGGGATGCGTCGCGAGGAGCGCGAGATCCGCGCGCTCGCCGAAGAGCGGCTCGCGTTCTTCGGGCAGCGGCTGATGGGGTATCGCTGGGATCAGCCGGCCTACTCGCTCTCGTACGCGAACCGGCGCCGGCTCGAGATCGCCCGCGCGACCGCGACCAACCCGCGCCTGCTGCTGCTGGACGAGCCGGCCGCCGGGATGAACCCGAAGGAGACGCAGGAGATCACCGAGCTGATCGCGCAGCTGCGCACCGACGCCGGCTACACGATCCTCGTGATCGAGCACGACATGCACGTCGTCGAGGGGATCTCCGACCGCGTGGTGGCTCTGGACCACGGCGTGAAGATCGCCGAGGGCACCTTCGAGCAGGTGGCGACCGACCCGCGCGTGGTCGAGGCCTACCTCGGCACGGGAGGGATGGCCCGCAAGTGAGCGCCGCGCCCGTGACCACGCCCGCGCCGCTCCTCCAGCTGGAGGGGGTCAACACGTACTACGGGCCGATCCACATCCTGCAGGACTCGAACCTCGTGGTCCGCGAGGGCGAGCTCGTGTGCCTGCTCGGCGGCAACGCCTCCGGCAAGTCGACGACGCTCAAGACGATCCTCGGCATCGTGCGGCCGCGCACCGGCCGTGTGCTGCTCGACGGTGAGGACGTCACCCACATGGCGACCGCGCACCGGATCCGCCGCGGGCTCGCGATCGTGCCCGAGAACCGCCGCCTGTTCGGGCCGATGACCGTGCTCGAGAACCTCGAGATGGGGGCGTACCTGCGGCCGAAGGCCGACCTCAAGGAGGAGTTCGAGCGGGTCTACACGCTCTTCCCGCTGCTGTACGAGCGGCGCAGTCAGCTGGCGGGCACGCTCTCGGGCGGCGAGCAGCAGATGGTCGCGATGGGGCGCGCGCTCATGTCCAAGCCGCGGATGCTCCTGATGGACGAGCCGTCGATGGGGCTCGCCCCGGTGCTCGTCGAGCGCAGCTTCGAGATCATCAAGCAGGTGAACGACTCCGGCGTCGCGATGCTCGTGGTCGAGCAGAACGCGAACGTCTCGCTGTCGATCGCCGACCGCGGCTACGTCCTCTCGACGGGCCGCGTCGTGCTCGAGGGCAAGGCGGCGGACCTCCTCGAGGACGAGGATCTCCGGAAGGCGTACCTCGGGCGATAGCCGCGCCTCGGGCCAGGCATCGCGCCTGCGGCGCGATGCCAGGAAGAGCACCGAGCGGTAGGCTCAGCGCATGGCCGTGACCGCAACGGGCAGCGTGGGCGCTGCGATCCGCGACGAGTTCCCGATCCTCGCCGAGACGGCCTACCTGAACGCGTGCTCGCAGGGCGCCCTGTCGCATCGCGTCCGGGCCGCCTACGAGGAGTACCTCGCGGGCTGGGATGCGCACGGCGCCGAGTGGGAGCACTGGGTCGAGCGCGCCGAGGCGGCGCGCGCCTCGTTCGCCCGGCTCCTCCACGCCTCGCCGACGGAGCTCGCGGTCACGACCTCCGTCTCGCAGGGCGTGAGCGGGATCGTCAGCGCCCTCGACCTGGGCGAGCGCCCCCGCATCGTGATCTCGGAGTACGAGTTCCCGACGGTCGGGCAGATCGCGCACGCGCAGGAGCTCCGCGGAGCAGAGGTCGTGCACGTGCGCCCGGGTCTCGACGGCGCCATCCCGCTCGAGGCGTTCGACGACGCCATCGACGAGCGCACGGCGCTCGTCTGCTGCACCACGATCTCGTACCGCTCGGGTCACCGTCACGACGTCGCGGCGATCAGCCGCATCGCGCACGAGCGCGGCGCGCTGGTGCTCGCCGACAGCTACCAGGCGGTGGGCGCGATCGACCTCGACGCCCCTGCGCTCGGCGTCGACTTCGTCACCGGCGGCACGGTGAAGTACCTGCTCGCCTCCGCGGGACTCGGGTTCCTCTACGTCCGCTCGGGCCTGCTGCCGGAGCTGCTGCCCACGCAGACGGGCTGGTTCGCCGACGAGGACATCTTCGAGATGGACATCTCCGACTACTCGCCGGCGACCGACGCCCGCCGCTTCGACGCGGGGACGCCTCCCGTGCCCAACATCTATGCGGGTGTGGCAGGGATGTCGATCGTCGAGGAGGCGGGCGTCCCGGCGATCGAGGAGCACGTCCGTCGGCTCAACACGCGGCTCATCGCAGGGCTCGAGGAGCTCGGCGCGACCGTCGTCACCCCGGCCGATCCCGCTCGGCGCGGTCCGCTGGTCTGCGTGCGGTCGACCGACGTGGCCGCGCTCGTGCGGATCCTGGCGGCGCACAAGGTCGTCGTCTCCTCGCGCGACGGGAACCTCAGGATCGCCGCGCACCTCTACAACGTCGAGGACGACGTCGACCGCCTGCTCGACGTGCTCGCCGCGCAGCGGCACCTCCTGGCGTGAGCCACGACCCGGCGGGGGCGACCGGGTCGCGGTCGGGACGAGCGTGCGAGGCAGGCCTCGCTCCGACGGGCACGGGATGAGCGTCGGCGCGAACGCCACGCGCGTGCCGCCGGCGCGGTCGGTCGCCTACGGCGACCATCCGCTGCAGGTCGCGAACCTCCACCTCCCGGCGGGCGAGGGCGGCCCGTGGCCGTGCGTCTGCCTCCTGCACGGCGGCTTCTGGCGGAGCGGGTGGGATCGGACGCTGATGACCCCGCTCGCGCTCGACCTCGCCCGACGCGGGCTCGCCGCCTGGAACGTCGAGTACCGGGGCACAGGCAGGGACGGCGGCGGTTGGCCGACGACGCTGCTCGACGTCGCCGCGGCGGTCGACCGGCTCGTCGATCTGGAGGAGGTCGACGCCACCCGGATCGTGACCTGCGGGCACTCGGCCGGCGGGCAGCTCGCCCTGTGGCTCGCGGCACGGCCGCGCCTCGGCGTGCATGCACCCGGTGCCGCGCCGCGGGTCAGGCCCGTCGCAGCGGTGGCGCAGGCGGGTGTGACGGACCTCGCGCAGGCCGCGCGGGACGGGCTCGGCGACGACGCGTGCATCGCGCTCCTGGGCGGTCCGCCCGACGCGGTCCCCGAGCGGTACGCCGTCGCGTCCCCCGCGGCGCTGCTGCCCCTCGGGGTGCCGCTCCTGCTCGTCCACGGCTTGCTCGACGCGACCGTACCCGTCGAGCAGAGCCGAGCCCTCGCTCGCGCCGCCGCCGCGCTCGGCGAGAGCGTCGAGCTGCTCGAGCTCGACGACACTGACCACTTCGACGTCATCGACCCCGGGCACCGCGGGTGGACCGGCGTGGCCGACCGGCTGTCGGCGCTGCTGAGGTGACCGCCGAGGCGGCACGCCCGTCGCCCTCCGCCGACATGCCCCGTCGGGCGGAGCCCGTGCGGGTCGCCCTGCTCGGTGCCGGGCTGATCGGCCGCGAGCACGCGGGGCTGCTCGCCGATCACCCCCGGGCCCGGCTCGCCGGGATCGCGGACGTCGCTCCGGCAACGCAGGCGCTGGCCGAGCGGCTCGGCGTCCCCTGGCTCTCGGACTACGAGCGGCTGCTCGACGCCGTCGCTCCGGACGCTGCGATCGTCGCGCTTCCCAACCAGCTCCACGTCGAGGCGGGGCTGGCCTGTGTCGAGCGCGGGATCCCCGTGCTCGTCGAGAAGCCCGTCGCCGACACGGTCGAGTCCGCCAGGCGGCTGGTCGAGGCAGGGGAGGCTGCATCGGTGCCGATCCTCGTCGGACACCATCGCCGGCACGCGCCGGACGTCCGGGCGGCGCGCGCCGCGGTCGACCGTGGCGCGCTCGGTCGGCTCGTCGCGGTCAACGCGCTCTGCGTCGTCCGCAAGCACGACGCGTACTTCGACGTCGCGTGGCGTCGCGAGCCCGGCGGAGGGCCGCTCCTGATCAACGCGATCCACGACGTCGACGTCCTCCGGCACCTGTGCGGAGAGGTCGACGAGGTGCAGGCGATCGGCTCGCGCGCACGTCGCGGTCTCGGCGTCGAGGACACCGTCGCCGTCGCGCTCCGGTTCGCGAGCGGCGCGCTCGGCACGCTGCTCCTGAGCGACGCTGCGCCGTCGGCCTCGCTCTGGGAGATCGCCGCGGAGCAGTCGCTCACGTTCCCGGTGCAGCCGTCGGACACGTACCAGCTCTACGGTGAGCAGGCGTCGCTCGCCCTTCCGAGCCTGAGGCTGTGGCGGCATCCCGCCGGAGGCGACTGGCGCGATCCGCTCGTCGAGGAGCGGTTGCCGGCGTCGACGGCGAGCTGCTACGTGGCCCAGCTCGACAACCTCGTCGACGTCGTTCGCGGCGAGGCCGACCCGGTCGTCACGGGCCGGGAGGGACTGCGCACGCTGGTCACCACGCTCGCGATCGCGCAGGCCGTCGCCGAGGAGCGGAGCGTTGGTGTCACCGACCTCCTCGACTGACCCGGTGCCGGCCGCCTCGCGCGACGTCGTCGAGCTCGGGCTCTCGCCCCTCGGCTTCCTCGAGCTCGCCCCCCCGGAGCTGATCGACGTCGCCGCGGCAGCCGGGTTCACCTCCGTGTCGGTGCGCGTGCGCGCCGCGGTCGCCGGCGGGGCCGAGCATCCTCTCATCGCCGGCAGCTCGCTGAGCCGCGCGACGCTCGCGCGGGTGCGAGAGACCGGTGTCGACGTCCGGCACGTGGAGCTCGTGTCCCTGGGGGGCGACGAGATCGAGCAGGTCCGCCCGCTGCTCGAAGGCGCCGCCGCGATCGGCGCCCGCCGCGTCGTCGCCACCGGCGACCACCCCGACCTCCAGCTCGTGGCCGGTCGACTCGCGTCGCTGTGCGAGTGGGCGGCCGAGCTCGAGCTCGTCGTCGACCTCGAGTTCATGCCGTTCCGGCCCGTCGCGACGCTCGCCCAGGCACTGGAGGTCGTCGGGCTGGCCGCCTGCGACAACGCCCGGGTGCTCGTCGACGCCCTGCATCTCGCCCGCTCGGCGGGAACGGTGGCGGACGTCGCCTCGGCTCCGCGCTCCGCGCTCGGCGCATGCCACCTCTGCGACGCGCCGGCGGCGGCTCCGCCACCCGACGAGCTCGCCGCGGAGGCCCGCGCCGCCCGGCTGCCGCCCGGCTCGGGCGGACTGCCGCTCGCCGAGCTCGTCGCGGTGCTGCCGCAGAGCACGCCGTTCCTGGCCGAGGTGCCACTCGACGAGCGCTACGACGGGCTCTCCGCTCGCGAGCGCGCGCTGCTCGTCCATCGCGCGACCGCCTCGGTGCTCGCGGGCAGCGGGTAGCCTCAGCCGCCTTGGCCGGGTACGGCAGCGCATCGATGTGGGGCGAGCTTCGGCGCGTGCTGGTGCGGCGGCCGCTGCCGGAGGACGCCGACGCGTGGCGGGCGTACGGCTGGCACGCGCCGCCCGACGTCGCAGCCGCGCAGTCGGAGCACGACGCCCTCTGCGCGTTGCTCGAGGAGGCGGGCGCAGAGGTGGTCGTCTCCGAGCACGATCCGGGCAACCCCGACGCGATCTACACCTACGACCCGACGCTGGTCGGCGCCGAAGGAGCAGTGCTCCTCCTGCCGGGCAAGGACGGTCGACGCGCGGAGCCGGAGGCGACCGTCGCCGCCCTGGAGGAGGCCGGCGTCCCGGTCGTGGGGCGCGTCGAGCCGCCGGCGACGGTCGAGGGCGGCGACACGGTCTGGCTCGACGAGCGCACGCTGCTGGTCGGCATCGGGTACCGGACGAACCCTGCGGCGCTCGACGCGCTGCGGGTCGCGTTCCCCGGCGTGGAGGTGATCGCGTTCGACCTGCCGCACTGGAACGGCGCCGGCGAGGTGATGCACCTGATGAGCTTCATCTCGCCGCTCGACCGCGACCTCGCGCTCGTCTACCCGCGGATCGCCCCCACCCGCCTGATGTGGCTCCTCGCGGAGCGGGGGATCGCCGTGGTGGAGGTGACCGACGAGGAGTTCGCGACCATGGGCGCCAACGTGCTCGCGCTCGGGCCGCGGCGCGCGCTCGCACTGGAGGGGAACGACGAGACCCGCCGGCGCCTGGAGGGCGCGGGCGTCGACGTCCTCACCTACCGGGGCGACGAGATCTCGCGGAAGGGCGACGGCGGCCCCACCTGCCTGACGCGGCCGCTGCTGCGGCTGGTGTAGGCGCCCGCGGGGAGCTGGCGGTGGTCTCGTGTCTGACTGAAGTCAGACACGAGACGCGTGTGCGTCGGCTTCGGAGGGTCGGCGTGCTGGGTGATCGGCGACGCCTCGTGTCCGACTTCCAGTCGGACACGAACAGGCAGGCGCCGACGGAGGCGGCCTACACGTCCTCGAGCAGAGTCAGCTGGCGGTGGTCGGAGAGACCCGAGACCCCGACCCCGACGAGCCGCAGCGCGCCGGGACGGTCACGCAGCCCGCGGTCGAGCAGGCGGCATGCGAGCTCGCCGATCCGCTCGGCCTCGTCGATCGGCGCCGCCAGGGTCGTGGAGCGGCTGCGGAGGGTGAAGTCGCCGTAGCGCAGCTTGGTCGTCACCGTTCGTGCCGACAGGCCCGACCGCCCGAGCTGGTCGGCCACGTCCGTCGCCATCCGGCGCAGCTCGGCGTGCAGCACCGTGCGGTCGGCCACGTCGCGGTCGAACGTCTCCTCGGTGGAGATCGACACCCGCTCCGCCTCGAGGTCGAGGTCGCGCGGATCGACGCCCCGCGCACGGTCGCGCAGCATGGTGCCGACGGCTCCCGGCAGGACGGCACGGAGCTCGAGGTCGCCGAGCGCTGCGAGCTCGCCGATCGTGGTCACGCCGGACGCGCCGAGCCGCTCCTCCGCCCGCGGCCCGACCCCCGGGAGCAGCCGCACCGCGAGCGGAGCGAGGAAGCGCGCCTCGCGCCCGGGAGGGACGACCGTGATGCCCCCGGGCTTGCGCCGGTCCGAGGCGACCTTGCAGACGACCTTCGAGGTGGAGACCCCGAGCGAGCACGAGAGCGACGTCGCGGCTCGCACGGCGAGCTGGACCGCCTCCGCGAGCTCGCGGGCGCGGTCGAATCCGGGCAGGACGACGCCGAGGTCGAGGTAGCCCTCGTCGAGCCCGGTCCGCTCGAGCCGAGGCACGACCTCGGCGACCGAGCGCCAGACGGCGTCCGAGTACTGGCGGTAGAGCGCGTGGCGCGGCCGGACGACGACGAGCTGGGGGCAGCGGCGCAGCGCCTCGGCCGAGCTCATCGCCGAGCGGATCCCGAATCGGCGGGCGACGTAGTTCGCGGTCGCCACGACGCCGCGTCCGTGCGGGTCGCCGCCGACGACGAGCGGACGGGAGCGCAGCGCAGGGTCCTCGAGCTCCTCCACGGCCGCGAAGAACGCGTCGAGGTCGAGATGCGCGAGAACCGGCACGGGTGAAGGCTACGGTTCGATCGTGATCGTCTCCACGCCGCCGCCGCCCCTGCCGCCGCCGGCGATCACGCGACCGGTGTCGCATCAGGTCTCGTACGGACTGGTCAGCGGCACCGCGCCGCCCGGGGCGCGTAGGGTCGTCGTGCGGGTGGACGGCAGGGTCGCGCACCGCGGATCCCTGCGAGGGCGCGCGTTCACGATCGACCTCGACCTGCCGGTCGGGGAGCGCGTGATCCGGATCGAGACGAGCGCTGCCGGAGGCCGAGTCTCGAGCAGGGTCGTCCGACACGTCTTCGCCCTGCCGCGCGCCGCCCGACCCCGCTTCCGGCTCGGTCGACTCGACGACCAGCTGCAGCAGGGGGTCGTCGGGCTCGCGCGCTCGTTCGGGCCCTCCTCGGGGATCTTCGTCCAGAGCCTGACGTCGGGGGCGGGGGCCGCGTGGAACGCCGGCGCGACCTTCCCGGCCGCCTCGACGCTGAAGCTGGCGATCGCGCTCACCGCGCTGAGCCGGATCGACGGGCCCCCGCAGCCGGGGTCGACCGTCGACGACCTGTTCCGGTCGATGCTGACCCTGTCGGACAACGCCGCGGCGAACAGGCTCGAGACGCTGTTCGGCGGGTCGACGAGCGGCGGGTCGGCGCTGGTCAACGCGGCGATGCGCTCGATCGGGCTCGAGCGCACCGAGATGTACGGCGGGTACGTCGTGGGCACCTCGCTCGAGCCTGCTCGTGGCCTGGCTGCGCGTCGAGGGATCCCGGTGACGGTCGTCGACCAGCCCTCGTGGGGGATCGGCAAGACCACCACGGCGCACGACCTCGCGCGACTCGTGCGGGCGGTCTGGCTCGCGAGCGGTGGTCTCGGCCCGGTTCGGGCCGCAGGGCTCGACGTGACGGCCGCCGAGGCGCGCTACCTGCTGTACCTGCTGGCGCACGTCCGGGACGCGGGCAAGCTCGACCGCCGGGTCGGCGGCGTGCGCGGCGTCGCCGTGCTGCACAAGGCGGGCTGGGTCGACGACGCACGGCACGACGCGGGGCTCGTCGTCTGGAAGGGAGGGGTGCTCGTCGCGGCCGTCATGACGCACCGCGCGGCCGGTGCGGGGCCCTCGTCGGACGTGCTCGCCGGGCGCGTCGCGGCGCTCGCGCTTCAGCGCGTCCGCGGCTGACAGCGAAGCAGGAGCGCGTGTCGAGCCTCTGGGGAATGCCGGTATCCTTTTTGTAGTTGATACCTGATACAGCCCTTCCGTCGCAACCCAGTCCGAGGAGTGTGAACCCCGCGTGAGCAAGCTGCTGCTCGTCGCCCTGGACGACGTCGTCGTCTTCCCGAACATGAACGTCACCCTGCCCGTCGAGGTGGGCGACGAAGAGCGCGTGCTCCTCGTCCCCAAGCGAGACGGCGCGTACGCCTCGGTCGGCACCGTTGCCGTCGTCACCGACCGCGTGCGACTTCCCGGCGGCGGCTCCGCCGTCGCGCTCGAGGGGCTGCACCGCGGGCTCGCCGGTGTGGCGGAGACCGACGTGCAAGGTCGTCTGCTGGTCGAGGTCGAGGAGCGTCCGGACGTGACCCCGACCGGCGAGACGATCCGCGAGCTCGAGGTCGAGTATCGCGCCGTCGTCGACGAGATCCTCGAGCTGCGCGGCGACGACGGCCGCATCCAGGCCTTCGTCCGCTCCATCGCCGAGCCGGGTGCGCTGGCCGACACCTCGGGCTACAGCCCCGACCTCACCTTCGAGCAGAAGGTGCAGCTGCTGGAGGCGACGGACGTCACCGAGCGGCTCCAGCTCGCGCTCGCCTTCCAGCGCGAGCGTCTCTCGATGATGCAGATCCGACGCCGCATCCGTGAGGACGTCAACGCGGGGATGGAGAAGCAGCAGCGGGAGTTCTTCCTCCGCAAGCAGATGGACTCGATCCGCAAGGAGCTCGGCGAGGACGAGGCCTCGGTCGTCGACGAGTACCGGGCGAAGATCGCCGAGACGGAGATGCCCGAGGCCGTGCGCGAGCAGGCCGAGCGGGAGCTCGGACGGTTCGAGCGCATGGGCGAGTCATCGCCGGAGTCGCAGATGATCCGCAGCTACCTGGACTGGCTGCTGGCGGTGCCGTGGGGTCGGCGCTCCGAGGAGCGGCTCGACCCCGTCCACACGCGCGAGGTGCTCGACGCCGACCACGCGGGTCTCGAGGACGTCAAGGACCGGATCGTCGAGTACATCGCCGTCGCCAAGCTCCGCGCCGAGCGCGGGGTCGAGGCCGACCGCAAGGCGGGCGCGATCCTGACGCTGATCGGGCCGCCCGGCACCGGCAAGACCTCGATCGGGGAGTCGGTGGCCAAGGCGCTCGGACGGGAGTTCGTGCGGATGTCGCTCGGCGGCGTCCGCGACGAGGCGGAGATCCGCGGTCACCGGCGCACGTACGTCGGTGCGCTGCCGGGCAGGCTCGTGCGGGCGCTGCGAGACGCGGGGACGATGAACCCGGTGATCCTCCTCGACGAGGTCGACAAGGTCGGCGCGGACTGGCGCGGTGATCCGTCCGCAGCGCTCCTCGAGGTGCTCGACCCGGCCCAGAACCACTCGTTCCGCGACCACTACCTGGACGTCGAGATCGACCTCTCCGAGGTCGTCTTCCTCGCCACCGCGAACATGGCCGAGACGATCCCCGGGCCACTGCTCGACCGCATGGAGGTGATCCGCTTCGACGGCTACACCACCGACGAGAAGGCGGCGATCGCCCGCGGCTACCTGTGGCCGCGGCAGCGGGAGCGCTCGGGGCTGCGCGAGGACGAGGTGACGATCGGCGACGAGGCGCTCGAGGCGGTGGTCACCGAGTACACCCGGGAGGCGGGCGTCCGGCAGCTGGAGCGCGAGCTCGGGTCGATCCTGCGCAAGACCGCGACCCGGATCGCGTCGGGCACGGTGGAGGCGCCGGTCGCGATCGACGTCGACGCCGTCCGCGACGCCCTGGGCCGCCAGAAGTTCTGGCGGGAGGCGGCGGAGCGCACCGCGGTGCCCGGCGTCGCGACGGGGCTCGCGGTCAACGCCACGGGCGGCGACGTCCTGTTCGTCGAGGCGACCAGCGTCGGCGGGGGCGAGCGGCTCGTGCTGACCGGTCAGCTCGGCGACGTGATGAAGGAGTCCGCGCAGATCGCGCTCTCCGCTGTGCGCTCGCGCGCGGAGCGGCTGGGGGTCGAGCAGGACGCGTTCGCCGAGCGCGCCTTCCACCTGCACGTGCCCGCCGGCGCGATCCCGAAGGACGGGCCGAGCGCAGGGATCACGATGGCGACGGCGCTGGCGTCCCTCCTCACGGGTCGACCGGTGCGCCACACCGTCGGCATGACGGGCGAGGTCACGCTCCAGGGCCGGGTGCTGCCGATCGGCGGCCTCAAGCAGAAGGTGCTCGCCGCCCACGCGGCGGGGCTCACCGAGGTGATCCTCCCCGAGCGCAACCGGGCCGATCTCGACGACGTGCCCGAGCACGTGCGTGACGAGATGACCTTCCATCCGGTGATCTCGCTGGACGAGGTGCTGCAGCACGCGCTCGAGCCGTCCTCGCTCCCGCTCGTGGGCGCGTGACCCGCTGCCGGCGCTGCGCCCCCGTTCCCGAGGAGGTCCGCCGCGCGGCGGGCCTCCTCGAGGGGCGCTGGACGGTGTCGATCCTCTGGGCGTCGATCGACGGCGCGACCCGCTTCAACGAGTTCCGCCAGGCGGTCGGCCGGATCCCGCCGCGCACGCTCGCCCAGCGCCTCGTCGAGCTCGAGGAGGCGGGGGTGCTCGAGCGCGCGGTGATCGACGCCCGTCCGCCCCGCGTCGAGTACCGGCTCACCGACGAGGGCCGGCGCCTGAAGGCGGTGCTCGACGCGCTCGCCGCCTACGCGGCGCATCCGACTACCTAGACGCGTCACGGGCTCAGGCCCGGGCCGAGTCGAGCGCCCGCGCCAGCGCAGCCTGCCCCGCGCTGCGCACGGGGTCGCCGTGCGAGACGAGCACCCGCTCGACAGGGAGCGCGAGCAGCGGGCGCAGCTCGTCGACGAGGTCGGCGAGCGGGCCTCCGTCGTCGAGCCACGAGGCAGGGCACACGCGGAGGCCCCCGGCGCCGTCGCCGAGCAGGGTGTCGCCGGGGACGAGCGTCCGCGCCGCCTCGAGCCACCAGACCACCTCGTCTGCCGCCGGCACGGGCGCTGCGCGCACGCCGAGCGGCAGCGTCGCCGTCGCCGCCTCGCCGGGCCCGATCGTCCATCCGTCGTACCGGGCACCGATCTCGGCTGCGCTGCGCACGTGCCACGGGCACGTCGTCAGCGTCACGACGGGCAGGCCCAGTTGCGAGACGTCGGCGTCGAGGGCGCGGTAGAAGCGCTCGCGCTCGCGTTCGCCCTCGGGCACGAGGGGGTCGACGAGCACCACCGCGTCCGGCGTCTCGTGGTACACGCAGCCCACGCTGCGAGCCCAGTCGTCGTCAGGCGTCCAGGCGGGATGGGCCACCACCCAGCGCCAGAGACCGTCCTCGAGCCGCTCGACCTCCATCCGACCCGACGATAACGGTGCCGCCCGTCGATCGGTGACAACCCCTCGATCGATGGATCGGGATCCAGGGCTGTAGTCCGATCGAGGGATTGCCGATAGGCGAGGGTATGAGCGACCAGGCCGTCGCATCCGCCCGCATGATCGGGGAGATCTTCGTCGAGCGCGGGCTCGTCACGCCCACGCAGCTCGACGAGGCGCTCGCCGTGCAGGCACGTGACGGAGGCTTGATCGGCGAGATCCTCGTTGCCTCGTTCGGCGTCTCCCGGGTGGAGCTCGCCACCGTCCTCGCGGAGCAGTGGCGCGCGATCGACCACGCGGGTCGCGACGCGCCGAGCGCACCCGAGGAGGACGCGGCCGAGCCGAACGTCGTCGCGCTGCCGAGTCCGGACGCAGAGCAGACGCGGCGTCCGATCGGGGAGATCTTCGTGGCCACCGGCGCCATCAGTCAGAGCGACCTCGACCGCGCGCTCGAGACGCAGCGCATGACCGGCGAGCGGCTCGGCGAGATCCTCGTCGCGCAGGGGGCGATCGGCCGCCTCGAGCTGGCGAGCGCGCTCGCGGAGCAGTGGTCCGAGCTGCAGGTGATCCGGCCGCCGCAGCCGAAGCCGGCGGAGCCCTGGCAGGAGACCGCCGTGCGGGAGGCCACGCAGCCCGCGCCGACGGCGGTGCCACCGCCTGCCACCGCGGCGGGCGAGCTCGCAGAGCTCGCCCACGCCGTGGGTGAGCTCGACAGCCGCGTCACCGAGCTCGCTCGCCGACAGCTGCCCGACATCGACGCCGTTCGTGCGGAGGCGAGCGCGGTGGCGACGCGGCTGGAGGAGATCGACGCCCGGCTCTCGGAGTCGGTCCGTCCTGAGGCGATCGCCGAGCTCGGCGACTCGCTCCGACGGCTGCAGGGAGAGCTCGACGAGACCCGGAGCGAGCTCGCGGACGCCTCCGGACTGCGGGACGAGCTCTCGGCGATCCGGTCGGGGCTCGAGGAGCTCGCGGGCACGTCAACCGGCCGGGACGACCTCGCCCGGTTGGAGGAGAAGCTGGCCGAGCTCGCGGATGGGCGCGTGGATCCGGAGGCGCTCACACGGCTCGAGGAGGCTCTGTCCCGACTGGAAGGCACCGCGATCGACCGTGAGGCGTTGGAGCGGGTGGAGTCGAGGGTGGTGGAGCTGGCGGCGGCGGCGGTGGATCGTGAGGCGCTGGCGCGGGTGGAGGAGGCGTTGGGCGGGTTGGCGGAGCGTGTGGCCGCGGTGGCGTCGGACGACTCGGCGCGGGTGATCGCGGAGCGGCTGGAGGTGCTGGAGCAGCGCGCGGACGAGCCGCAGCTGGATGCGGTGTGGTCTGCGCTGGAGGCGTTGCAGCGGCGGTTGGACGCGCCGGCGGTGGTGAGCGAGGAGCTGCGGGCGTCGCTGGACGAGCTCCGCACCCGCGTCGGCGGGCTCGCCGACATGATCGACCGAGCGCCAGATGCCGAGCGTCTGACCGCTCTCGAGGCCGTCGTGTCGGACCGCTCAGCCCTCGACGAGATCTCCACCAGGCTCGACGTCCTCGCGCGCGGTGCGGCGCGCCGCGAGGACGTCGACGCGCTACGTGAGGCGCTCGACCGTGACGTCGAGGCGCTTCGACACGCTCTCGAGACGAATCGCACCGACCATCTCGATGAGCGCTTCGCCCGGTTCGACGCCGCGCTCACCGCGCTGCAGCAGCGCATCGAGGCGCGTGACTCGGACGGAGAGCATGCGCATCTCGAGCAGGTCGCCGACCGCCTCGCCGAGGGACACGCCGCGTTGGAGGATCTCAGGCGGCGGATCGACGAGGTGCTCGGGCGCATCGAGCGCACCGAGGAGGACGTGTCGAACGCCACGGGCCTCGCGAGCGAGCTTGCGGCCCGTCTGGAGCGGGTCGTGCCCGACGAGCGCGTCGACGCGGTCGAGGAGCGCCTCTCGCAGCTCGGACGAGAGCTCGGCGAGCGCATCGACGGCCTCCACGACGCACTCGCAGAGGTCTCGCTCGATGCGCCTCGCGACGAGGTCAGGCAGTCGATGGCGAGCCTTGACGAGCGCATCACGGTGCTGCAGGTGCAGCTCGACGCGGCCGGCTCCGAGCGAATCGATGTCGACCGGATCGCGGAAGCGCTGCGAGCCGAGCTCGACCGGACGCGCCGAGATCTGGAGGAGCTCGTCGGGCGGGTCGCGGCCGAGAGCGCTGCCGGGATCGACGAGCGGCTCGCGGAGACGGCCAGCCGGGCGGAGCTCGGTGCTATCGCCGGCGACATGCACGGGCGGCTTGGACAGATCGAGGCGACGCTCGCCACCCGCGTCGACGGCGGCCTCGCCAGGGACGAGGCCGATCAGGAGGTGACCGAGCAGGTGGCGGCGGCGTCGAGCGCGCTCACGAGGCTGGTGGAGGAGGCGCTCTCGGCGTCGCACGACCGGGTCGCTGCCGTCGAGCACGAGCTCGCCGAGGTCGACGGGCGCGCCGCCCGGTCGGTCGAAGCGGTGCGCGAGGCGCTCGAGTCGCGTCTGGCGGACGCCGTCTCGCGGACGGAGGTCGGCGCGCTCGCAGGTGAGCTCGGCGCCCGTGCCGGGCGCGCCGAGGCCGCGAGCGAGCAGCTCGCCCAGCGTCTCGAGCGCGAGCTGGCCGCGGTCCTCGCTCGCGTGGACGAGACGGATGCGCGACCTGGTCGGCCGCGAGGATCTGCAGGCCGTCGCCGGCGAGCTCTCGCACCACCGGGCTGCGCTCGACCAGGCCCTGGCGGAGGTCGACGAGCGGTCCTCCCGTGCGGCGGAGACCCTCGCCGCGACGCTGCAGGAGCGGTTCGCGGAGACGGTCGCACGCGGCGAGCTCGACCAGGTCTGGGCGCGTGTCGTCGCGGCGGAGTCCGGGCTCGCGGAGATCGGCGCGCACCTCGCGGGAGCCCTCGCCGGCGTCGTGCGGGACGACGAGGTCGACGAGCGGGTCGCAGCGCAGGTCGCCGCGTCGGCAGCAGGTCTCTCGGCCGCGCTCGAGGAGCGGATGGCCGAGGTCGCCGGGCGGTTCGCCGGACTCGAGCGAGCGCTGATCGACGCCGACGCCCGCGCGCTGGCCGTCGCCGAGGCGGTGCAGCGGGGCGTCGAGGAGCGACTCGCCGACACACCGTCACGGGCCGAGCTCGCGGAGGTCCGCGCCGAGCTCGAGGCCGGCCTCGACGCGCGCCTCGCACAGGCCGAGCACGAGACGACGGCGCGACTGGACGGAGACAGGGGCGAGCTGCACGGAGCGATCGCGGCGCTGCACGCGCGGATCGACGAGCTCGCGGCCGGGCTCGGCCACGCCGGCGGGCGCCTCGTCGCCGTCGAGCAGGCGCTGCCCGAGCCGGGCCTGGTCGACGAGCTCCAACACCGGGTCGAGACAGTGCACCGGCAGGTCGAGGAGGAGATCGCGCTCGGCGACCAGCGCACGAAGGCGACCGAGCGAGCCCTGCGCAAGGGCCTGGCAGGCCTCGGTGAGCGCCTCGTCGCGAGCGAGCAGGCGTACGTCGAGGCAGGGACTGCGCTCCGTCGCTCGATCGAGCGGCTCGGCGCAGCGGTCGTCGAGGCGGACGCTCGCATCGCCGGCGAGCCGCTCGATCCACCGACGGCAGGGTTCGTCGCCTTCGTGCCGACCGTCGACGGCTATCGCCTGACGGCGATGGACGGCCTCGTTCCCGCGCTGGACGCTGTCGTCGACGTCGAAGGCGTGGAGGGGCTGCACCGCGCTGCTCGCATCACGCGCTCGCCGCTCCCGCTCGACCGGCGCGCCTGCGTCTACCTCGAGCGCGCCGACTGAGCCGCCCCAGCGTCGTCGAGGCGACGGGCATCCTCCGAACGAGGGACGGACTGGCGCCCGACGACCGCCGATACGGATGGCGGTGGGCTCGACCGTCACCTCCGCACGGGTGACCGGGGCTCTTCTCGTCGAGCGCGGGCTGGTGACCCCTGCGCAGCTCGCGGAGGCCCTGGAGCATCAGCGTGCGAACGGCGGCGAGCTCGACGACGTCCTCCTGTACCTCTTCGCGATCGAGCCCGACCAGGTCGCCGAGGTCGTCGGCGCCTACCGCCGTCATGAGATCTCGGTGGACGTCGGCTCGCTGCTGATCGCGGCCGGAGCAGTCGACGAGGAGAAGCTCGACGAGGCGCGGCGACGCAGTGCGGAGACCGGACAGCCCCTCGGGCCCATCCTCGTGGAGATGGGAGCGATCTCGCGCCTCGAGCTCGCGAGCGCGCTTGCCGACCAGTGGAGCGACAGCCCTGCGCAGATCCTGCCTCCGCCAGGGGTCGCCGAGCGCATCGAGACCGGCGCGACAGCGGAGGACGTCGAGGACCTCCGCTTCGCGATGCGCGCGCTCGAGGACTCGGTGCGAGCGGAGCGCGTCGCCGAGGCCGGAGACGACGCGCTCGAGCAGATCCAGCGGCGGGAAGACGCCCTGGCGGCACGGGTGGCCGCGCTCGAGATCGCGATCGAGCAGCCGATCGAGGTCGACCCCGACCTCGTCCAGGAGATCCACGCGACGACGCAGCGACTCGCGGCCCTCCACGGATCGCTCGAGCACGTGGCCCGTGCGGAGGACGTCGCGGCGCTCGCGGGGGCGCTGGGCGATCTCGAGGCCCTGCGCCTCGCGGTCGAGGCCCTCGACGCGCGCACCTCCGACCTGCCCGCGTCCGACGCGCTCGCGCGCGCGCTGGAGGACGTCGCCGCGCTCGGGCGTCGAGTGGACGACGCAGCCGCATCGGCGGACGAGCTCGCACGGCGCGCGGAGCTCGACGCGCTGCGAGACGCGGTCGAGGAGCTGGCTGCCCGGCCGCCGGGTGACCCCGAGCTCGCCGACCGGCTCGCTGAGCTGGGCCGCAGCGTCGAGGCGCTGGCCGTGCTCGCAGAGGCGTCATCGGGCGCAGACGGACTCCAGGAGGCGCTCGCCGGGCTTGCGGAGCGAATCGATGCCGCCACCGACGCCGCCGCCCGGGCGCACGACGATCTCGCGACGCTGGCCGCGACCGTCGCGGAGCTCGCGCCTTCCCACCTGCGGATCGAGGAGCTGTCGGACGCCGGCGCGCGCGTCGAGCAGCAGGTCGTGGAGCTGCAGGGGTCGCTGGAGGCCGTGACGTCGACGGCAGCGGAGCTCGATGCGATCGGCGCGACCGCCGCGCGGACAGCCGGCGATCTCGTCGCGCTGCGCTCGGCCGTCGACGACCTCTCCTCCCTGCCCGCCCGTGTCGACGAGCTCGCAGTGCGGTCGTCCCAGACGGACGAGCTCACCGAGAGCCTCCGTGCCGTGCGCGACGAGCTGGCGGAGGTGGCGAGCCGCCCTCCGGGTGAGCCAGGGCTCGCGGAGCGACTCGACGAGCTCGGCGCGAGCGTCGCCTCGCTCGCCCGCTCGGTGGAGTCGGTCGACATGGTGGCGCAGACCGTCGCCGACGTCGCGGGGCGCGTCGCCGCCGTCGAGGGGCTCGCCGTCGACCTGACGACGCTCAGGGAGGCGCTGGCGGAGCTCGCCGGGCGACCCGACGCGAGCGAGGAGCTCCTCCAGCGCGTCTCGAGCCTCGCCGACCGGGTCGAGGCGCTGTCGGCCGACGCGCTCGGCCCTGCCGCCGAGGCTGCGGTGGCAGGCGTCGCGGCGCGGGTCGAGGAGCTCGCGGCGCGCCAGGTCGACGAGGCCGGGCAGGCAGATCTGCTGCGCGCGCGGGTCGACGAGCTGCGGGCGGAGGTCGGCGTCCTCCGCGAGCGCCGCGACGTCGACCCCGCCGTCGCGGCGGGCGCAGGCGCCGTGGAGGCCGCGCTCGCCGAGCTCCGCATCCGGCTGGACGGAACCGCTCCGGCCTCGACCGTGGCGTCCCTGCTCGTCGCGGTGGAGGAGCTCCAGGCGACGGTCGCCCCGCTCCACGCGCTCGACGGCCGCGTCGGCGCGGTCGAGCGCCGGCTCGACGAGGCGGAGGCCCGTGCCGAGGCCGCCGCCCGCGCGACCGAGGGCGCGCTCGGCGCCGTGCGCCAGGAGCTCGACGCGGCTGCCGACCGGACGACCTCGCAGCTCGAAGCGGTGCTCGAGCGCCTCGACCGCCTGGAGTCCGCCCTGCCGGGCCAGGATCCGTCCGACGGCGACCTGCGGGCCGAGGTCGCGTCGCTCGGCGGAGCCCTCGAGGCGGTGCGCTCCACGCTCGACGCCGAGCTGCAGCGCCTCGAGCACGCGTGGGCGGATGAGCGCGAGGCGCTCGCGGAGCGGGCAGCGGCTGCCGTCGCGAGCGTCGTCCCTGCGTCCGACGCGGGCGGTGCGGCGCCGGTCGCCGCTCAGGCCCCGGCCGCTCCCGAGCTCACACGGCTCGCCCGTGAGCTGGAACGGCTCTCCGACAGGGTGATGGAGCAGGAGCGCTCCCTCGTGGAGCACTTCGCGCGACGCGAGCGGGCCCTCGTCGA
Organism: uncultured Actinomycetes bacterium; assembly: GCA_963703095.1. Taxonomy (GTDB): domain Bacteria; phylum Actinomycetota; class Thermoleophilia; order Gaiellales; family Gaiellaceae; genus Gaiella. Next base: position 3,264,434 of record OY969787.1, on the reverse strand, counting down.
GCGTCTCGGCGCGGGAACCGACGTCGGGCAGCGGCTCGCCGAGCTGACGCGGCGGATCGAGGAGCTGCGAGCACGCGTCGACCGTGGCGCCGCGGGTGGCGGCGCCGGCGTGTCGGAGGAGGAGATCGCCGCCCTGAAGGAGTCGTTCGTCAGCAGGCTCGAGCGCCTCGCCTCCTCGATCGACTGGCGCTTCCAGCGACTGGAGGGCGGCCCCTCGGCGGCTGCCGGACGCACGGACCTGCACAGCCGCGTCGACCAGCTCGCGAGCATGGTCGAGCTGCTCACCGGGCGGGCCGGCACCGGGTCGTCGGCGAGCGATCCGACGATCGCGGGCATGTTCCTCGCGCTGGTGCCGACCCCCGGCGGCCACCAGCTCGTCGAGATCGCGGGGGAGGTGCCGAGGCCGGGAGAGCGGATCGACGACCCGCAGGCGCCGGGCGAGCTGCTCGTCGTCGCGGTCGGCGCGTCCCCGCTGCCGGGTGACGATCGACCCTGCGTGTTCGTCGAGCACGTCCACGAGCACGACGCGGCGACCGTGGTCGCAGCAGACGCTGCGACGACCGACTGAGCGGCCCTCCGGGGCCGAGCCGCCCTATGAGCCCGAGAGCGTCAGCGCGTCGAAGGCGTTGCGGACGAAGCGCTGCATCCGACGGTCGGGTGGCGTCTCGGCCCGTGTGACGCCCGGTCCCACCTTGCTGCCGTCGGCGCTCCCCGTCAGCGTCCAGCCGAAGTCGATCGAGCCCACCGCGAGCACGCTCGCGCCCGACGGCGCCCTGTACGTGACGAGGTCCGCGTTCGTCGAGTGGAACGTCGACGTGTACACGCCCTCGCGCGGCGGGGTGCGCTTGCCCGCGTAGTGGAACAGCGCGCGCAGGCGCTCGTTCGTCCGCGCGCACTCGGGGGCGATCGCGTCCCACTCGTAGCCGACGGCGCCGCGGACACGGTCGCCCGCGCGGAACCCGGTGCCGGCGAACCAGGGGTGGGAGAGCGCGCCCTTCGCGACGACGTACGGGTGCACGCCGGGGTCGGTGGACGGATGGCCGCCCTGCCACTGCACACCGATCAGCTCGCACTCCTGCCGGTTCACCGGTGCATCGCGCCACCGGACGGTCTCAAGCGCCGGGTTGGTCGTCGGGTCGAGCGTCGCGGAGCGGAACTGGTAGAGCGTGCGGCGCGTGCGGTTGCCGTACCGCGTCTGCCAGTACCCGGTGTTGCCCCCCAGGAAGGCGAGGTTCACGCCGGCGTCGCGTGCGCGCTCGAACCCGTCGCGCATCCGCTTCGTCCAGTACTCGCTGTGGCCGGGAACGACGACGAGCCGCGTCCGCCGCAGCAGCGACGGGTCGCGGTCGACGTCGACGTCGGTCGCGTACCCGACGTCGTAGTCGAACTGGTCGACGAAGCGCGCGACCGGGTAGTCGAGGAGCGGCTTGTTCAGACCGTGCGCATACGGTCGGTCGAACGAGACCTTCACCGCGGCGGCCCCGTCCGTGTACGTGCTGACGCCGCCCCAGGCGTTGTACTGCTGCCAGGTGTTCACGGGGAGCACGACGAGCAGCCTGGGCCGGGCGGAGGCGGGGGCGCGCACCGCGAAGGGGACAGCCGCTGCCCGGCCCGCGTGCGGGCCGGTGGTGAGGACGAGCTTCGCCACGTAGTAGCCGCTGCGCCAGCCGGCAGGGACGACGACCCGATCGGTGATCGGCCAGTCGACCCGTGTCTCGCCGGTACGCGGGTCAGGGTCGGGCATCGGTCGCGGATCGCCGTCGAGATCGGCTGCGCACCCGCGGGGGAGGCAGGTGATCCGACGGCCGCCCTTGCCCCCGTACCAGCCGATGCGGTGGATCTCGATCCGGTAGCGCTCGTCCGGGGTCGTGCCGACGTGCAGGTCGAGCGTCTCGCCCGGCCCGACGCTCGTCTGCGACGCGTACCCCTCGATCGCTCGCGGCGCGGAGGGCGGGACGACGCGCCAGGTCCCAGCGGACGCGGCGAGCGAGGTCTCGGGCGCAGCGCTGCCGCCGGAGGCCGTCACGCCGGATGCGAGGGCCACGGCTGCGAGGACTGCGGCCGGGGGGAGCCAGATCCGCATCGATCCACCGTGCCTCGGATCCGGGGCGATCGGACGAACCTTCACGGAATCCGAACAGCGCTCGTGTCGTCACCCGCTGCGGGTCGGGCCGCGACCTGGGACAATGCCCGTGATGGAGCGCCCGACGGTCCGGTCACCGCGAGCGGGATGCCCCACAGACCGCGTGCGCGCCCGCCGGGCGGGCGCGTGAGCGCCGATCCCACGGCGATCGTCAGCGCCGAGGGCGTGACGAAGCGCTATCGGTCGACCGTCGCCCTCGACCGGCTCTCCGTCCAGATCGGGCACGGCGTCACGGGCCTCCTCGGGCCGAACGGCGCGGGCAAGACGACGTTCATCGCGCTCGTCCTCGGCCTGCGCCGGCGGAATGCCGGCGACCTGGTCGTCCTCGGCCACGATCCGCAGACGGCGGGCATCGGCGTGCGCGCCCGGATCGGGTACGCGCCCGAGCACCACAACCTGCCGCCCGACGTCCACGCGGCCGACCTCGTCCGACACCTCGCCGAGCTGCACGGCATCCCGACACGCGCCGCGATCCAGCGTGCGAACGACGCGCTCTGGCAGGTCGGCCTCGGGGAGGAGCGCTTCCGGCCGATCGGCACGATGTCGACGGGCCAGCGCCAGCGCGTGAAGCTCGCAGGCGCGATCGCGCACGACCCCGAGCTGGTGCTGCTCGACGAGCCGACCGACGGTCTCGACCCCTTGCAGCGCGACGACATGCTGGCCCTGATCCGGCGGATCGGCAGCGAGTTCGGGATCGACATCGTCATCTCGTCGCACCATCTCGAGGAGGCGGAGCGGATCTGCGACGCCGTGGTGATCCTCGGCGACGGGGCGGTGGTGCACGCGGGACGGCTGTCCGACCTCGACCGCGAGGGGACGCGGCTCGTGGTCGAGGTCGACGCGCGCCCGACCGACCTCGCCGCCCTGCTGCGCGAGCGCGGCTTCGACGCCGTCGAGCGCGTCGACCAGGTGAGCGTCGCCATGGCCGAGGGCGTGCACGACGCGGTCCGCGACGCCGTGGCGGAGCTCGGCGTCGGCCTCCGGCGGCTGGGGCCCGAGCGCCAGACGCTCGAGGACGTCTACATGGAGGTCAGCGGCCCGTGAGCGAGGGGCAGGGCGCCCGGATCTACGACGTCGGCTACCGCTCGTACGACGGCCCGCGGAGCGCGCCGGCGTGGGCGATGGTCACCGTCTGGCGTCACACCGTGCAGCGCGTGCTCGGCCTGCGCCGGAGCTTCCGGCACAAGGTGCTCCCGGGGATCGCGCTCGTGATCGCGTTCCTGCCGGCTCTGATCTTCGCGGGGATCTCGGCGTTCCTCCCCGTCGATCCGATCCTGGACGACATCCTGCCCTCGTACGGCGGGTACGTCGCGACGATCGCGACGGCGCTCACGCTGTTCGCATCGTTCGTCGCGCCCGAGGCCCTCTGCACCGATCGGCGCTCGGGCATGCTCGACCTCTACCTCGCAGGCCCGCTCGACGTCACGCGCTACCTCGGCGCCAAGTGGGCCGCCGTGTGGTCGGTGATGCTGACCATGACGGTCGGTCCCCAGCTGTTCCTCGTGGCCGCGTACACGGTCGAGAGCGCCGGCCCGCCGCTGCGCGACGCGCCGCTCCTCCTCGGCCGGATCGTCCTGTCGGGGATCGGCGTCGCGCTCTTCTACACGGCGGTCGCGATGGGCGTCTCGAGCCTGACCACGCGCAAGGCGGTCGCGGCGGTCGCCACGGTGCTGCTGCTGTTCGTCCCCTCGATCGGGGTCGCCGCGGCGGTCGAGAGCGCGGATGCGCCCGACGAGCTCGCCCTGCTGACGCCCGCCGTCGCCGAGGAGTTCGCGTGGCGCGTGTTCGACGACGTCCGTGGCCCGCTCGACGCCGACCAGCCGATCCACCACGTGTCGACCGAGCTCGTGCTCGCCGGCCTGGCCGGCTGGATCCTCGTCGGCCTCGTCGTCTGCTGGGCGAGCTACCGGCGCCAGGGGGCAAAGCGGTGAGCGCGACCGAGAGAGCGGTGATCGAGGTGGGCGAGGTGTCGAAGTGGTTCGGCAGCCTCGTCGCCGTCTCCGACGTGAGCTTCGCCGTCGGCCCGGGAGTGACGGCGCTGCTCGGCCCGAACGGGGCCGGCAAGTCCACGATGCTCCGCATGCTCTGTGGGCTCGCCCGTCCGTCGAAGGGCACCGTCCGGGTGCTCGGCCGCGACCCCCGGAGCGACGTCGCCGTGACCCGCGAGATCGGGCTCGTGCCGCAGCAGGAGACGGTCTTCGAGCCGCTCACCGCGCACGCGTTCGTCCGGCTGTCCGCGGTGCTCCACGGGCTCGGGGACACGGACGGGGCCGCGCGCGCCGCGCTCGAGGCGGTCGAGCTCGACCCCGACGACCGGCGACGGCTGCCGACCTACTCCAAGGGGATGCGCCAGCGGGTGAAGCTCGCGCAGGCGATCGTCCACGAACCGCGGGTCATCGTCCTCGACGAGCCGCTCACCGGGCTCGACCCCCGCCAGCGCGCGCACATGATCGGCCTCTTCCACCGGCTCGGCGACGAGGGCCGGTGCGTCGTCGTGGCCAGCCACGTGCTCGAGGAGGTCGAGCGGTTCGGGTCGGACGTGCTCGTGATGGCGAAGGGCCGGCTTGCCGCGTCGGGCGACTTCCGCGAGATCCGCGCGCTCATGGACGACCGCCCACGGCGCGTGCACGTGCGCACCTCCGCGCCGCGCGAGCTCGCCGGCGACCTGTTGCACGCGGGCGTCGTCGTCGGCGCACGGGTGGATGGCGCCGACGCGCTCGTGCTCGATACCCAGGACGCGAGGGCGCTCGCGCACGCGCTCGCGCCGGTTGCACGCGCTCGCGGCGCGACCGTGCTGGAGGTCAGGGCGGTCGACGAGGACCTCGAGGACGTCTTCCGCTTCCTGGTGGAGCGATGAGCGACGCGACCGCGATCGGCGACAGGCGGGGGGCGCCCGCCGCGGGCCGGCTCGCGACCTTCACGGCGCTCTACCGGCTGCTGCTCCGGATGCAGGTGACGCCGCTGCGGGTCGTGGGGATCGGCGCGCTCGGCGGGCTCGCGATCCTGCTCGGCGTGATCACGCGCGGCGACGACGATCCGCTGCGCGCGACGACGGAGATCGCGGTCGGGTACGGGCTGGGGATCGTCGTCCCGCTCGCGACCGTGTGGCTCGCGACCTCGACGATGTCGGATCTCGTCGACGATCGGCTGCTCGTGTACCTGTGGCTCAAGCCCGTGCCCCGCTGGCAGCTCCCCGCGGCGGCGATCCTCGCCACGGTCACGCTCGTGGTCCCGTTGGTCGCGGCGCCCCTGGCAGCGACCGTGCTCGTCGCGGGCACCTCTGAGCTGCTCGGGACGGTCCTGCTGGCCGCGGCGCTGGCGGTGGCGGCCTACGCTGCCCTCTTCGTCGCCGCCGGCCTGTGGCTCCGGCGGGCGCTGTGGTGGAGCCTGCTCTACATCCTCGTCTGGGAGAACGGGCTCGCACGCGCGGTCGACGGCGCGGCCCGGCTCTCGATCGCGAGCTACGCGCAGTCCCTCGTCGCGGACGCGGCGGACGTCTCGCTCGCGTACGCCGATCGCCGGCCGCTGGCGTCGCTGCTCGTGCTCCCGGCGATCGTCCTCGCCGGCTTCGTCCTCGCGACGATCCGCTATCGAAGAGCCGAGGTCGACTAGCAGCAGGGCTGGAGGAGGGATGAGGGCCGGGCATGCCCGGCCCCTACAACGGGGTCGCAAGGATCGTCGGTTGCGCTCGACGCCGAGCCGGCGTAGCCGGCGAGCGTCCACCAGCGCTCGCCCGGTCCTCCGATCCTTCAGGGATCTGCCCCCGCGTCCGGCGCAGCCGGACCCGGGGGATCAAGCGGGTCTGATCCGCTTCCGCGGATCAGACCTTCGCGCCAGCCACAGAACGCCGCCGCGACCGCGCCGGTCGTCGATCTGCGACGGATCCATTCGTGCGTCCTTGCGGAACCGCATGGTCGGTCAGCGCAGAGAGCCGTCGCAGAGCCCCGACAGCGCATCCCCAACCCGGCTGTCCCAGCGCGCGGCACGCGCCCGCGAGCGCCCCGGAGCACGGATGCGCATGACGGTGCGGCGCGTCAGGACATCGTCGCGCGGACCTGGCGCAGCGCGACCGTGAGGACGGCGAGGTCGTGGATGCCGTCCGCGCGGAACTGCTCGATCAGGCGCTCGAGCCTGGCGACTGCGGCGGGTCGCCTGGCGAGGAACTCCGCGAGAGCGTCCACCGGGCTGCGGTCGGGATGCTCGCCGATCGCACGCCGCACGGCCCCGCGCCGCACGAGGAGGAGGTCGTCGAGGACAGCGTTCAGCGCGAACTGCTCCCAGGTCGAGGTCGCGGTGTACGTGAGCACCTGCGCCTCCAACCAGTCGAGCCGGAGGCTCTGACCCGCGTCGAAGAACGCCCGCGCGACGTCGACGGGAGCCCTCCCGGTGTCGCGCACGACGACGAGGATGTCGGGTGCGTGCGCGAGCGCCGGCATGTACACGTGGTTGCTCGCGAGCGCCTCGGGCGCGCCGCGGGCCACGAGCGACGCGGCGGCTGCGCTCCGTGCGGCCTTCGATGCCGCCGGGACGAGATCCGGCAGCGCTGCGGCGAGCTCGGCGAAGCCGTCCGCGTTCGCGGCGATCGTCTCGCCGACGTCCGCGCCGGGCGCGTTCTGCAGGAACCAGCGCCCCGTGATCGCGACGACCCAGTCGACGCGCGTCATCAGCTCGTGCTGGACAGCGGGGTCGATCACGCCGTCGAGGGCCTCGATCGCCTCCCAGCGCCCGGTGGCCGCGGTGACCTCGCGCGCGATCCGGTACGCGCGCGCGACGTCGGACGGCTCGGAGCCCGTCTCGGCGACCGAGCGGGAGACGAACGTGATGCCCTCCGAGTCGACGACGTCCTTGGCGACGATCGTCGCGATCAGCTCCCTCCGCAGCGGGTGCTCGCCGAGCAGGTCGCCGAACCGGTCGACGACCCGGGACGGGAAGTAGCGCCGCAGATCGCGGTCGAGATAGGGGTCGTCGGGCAGGGACGACGCGAGGATCGCAGTCTTGAGGCTCAGCTTCGCGTACGCGAGGAGCACCGCCAGCTCCGGTCGCTCCATGCCCGCGCCCGCCCGCTCGCGCTCGACCATCTCCTCGGTCGTCGGCAGCTCCTCGATCGCGCGGTCGAGCAGGCCATCCGCCTCGAGGGAGGCCATCAGCTCCTCGTACTCGCGGATCCGGGCAGCCGACTGCACGACTTCCTGCGAGAGGATCTGCGCCTGGAGATAGTTGTCGTACAGCACGTGCTGCACGACGTCCTCGGCCACCTCGGCGAGCTGCTCGTCGCGCTGCTTGCGCGTGAGGTCGCCGCGGGCGACGGCGATCCCCAGCAGGATCTTGAGGTTCACCTCGTGGTCGGAGCAGTCGACGCCGCCGGAGTTGTCGATGAAGTCGGTGTTGATGCGCCCGCCCGTCCGCGCGTACTCGATGCGGCCGCGCTGGGTGAAGCCGAGGTTGCCTCCCTCGCCGACGACCTTCGCCCGCACCTCGCTGCCCGTGATCCGGACGGCGTCGTTCGCGCGGTCGCCGGCGTCTGCGTCGGTCTCGTCGCCCGCGCGCACGTACGTCCCGATCCCTCCGTTCCAGAGCAGGTCGACGGGAGCTCGCAGGATCGCCCGGATCAGCTCGGTCGGCGTGCACGGCCCCTGCTCGATCCCGAGCGCGTGGGCTGCCTCGGCCGACACCTCGATGCTCTTCGCGGTGCGCGGCCACACGCCGCCGCCGGGTGAGATCACGGAGCGGTCGTAGTCGTCCCAGGTCGACGCGGGCAGCGTGAAGAGGCGCTGCCGCTCGGCGAAGCTCGCGGTCTCGTCCGGTGTCGGGTCGACGAAGACGTGCCGGTGGTCGAAGGCCGAGACGAGCCGCGTCTGCGCGCTGTACAGCATCCCGTTCCCGAAGACGTCGCCCGACATGTCCCCGATCCCGACCGCGGTGAACGGCTCCACGAGCGCGTCGCGGCCGAGCTCGCGGAAGTGCCGCCGGACGGACTCCCACGCCCCCCGGGCGGTGATGCCGAGCGCCTTGTGGTCGTAGCCTGCCGAGCCGCCCGACGCGAAGGCGTCGCCGAGCCAGAAGCCGACCTCCTCCGCGACGGCGTTCGCGGTGTCGGAGAACGTCGCGGTGCCCTTGTCGGCCGCGACCACGAGGTACGGGTCGGGGTCGTCCAGGACGCGCACGCCCTCCGGCGGGCGCACCTCGCCGCCGACGAGGTTGTCGGTCACGTCGAGGAGCCCGCGGATGAGCGTCACGTACTGCTCGCGCACCTCGTCGCGCAGCCGCTCGGGCGGGACGCTGCGCCTGACGACGAAGCCACCCTTCGAGCCCGTCGGGACGATCACGGCGTTCTTCGTCGTCTGCGTCTTCATCAGACCGAGGACCTCGGTGCGGTAGTCCTCCATCCGGTCGGACCAGCGGATGCCGCCGCGCGCGACCGGGCCGGCGCGCAGGTGGATGCCCTCCATGCCGGCCGAGTGGACGAAGATCTCGAACAGGGGATACGGCTTCGGCATGTCAGGCACGCCGGCGGAGCGGATCTTGAAGCTGAGGTAGCTCCGGTCGGGCCGGAAGGCGTTCGTCCGCACGATCGCGTCGATCAGGTGCAGGTACGACCGGAGGATCCGGTCGTGGTCGAGCGACGGGACCGCGTCCAGCGAGGCGAGGATCCGCTCGCGCAGGTGCTCCTCCGCCCCCTCGTCGCGCGGGGTCGCCGGATCGTGTCGCAGCCGGAAGTAGGCGGCGAGATCTGCCGCGATCGCCGGGTTCGCCGCGAACGCGTCGTTCTGGTACGCGAGCGTGAACCCGGCGCTGACGCGCAGCAGGTACGTCCGCATCGCGCGCAGCCAGGCGACCTCCCGCCAGGTGAGCCCGGCCAGGAGCACGAGCCGGTCGAGGCCGTCCGAGTCCGTCTCGCCGTCCCAGACGGCGGAGACGGTGTCCGACACGCGATCCGCGACGGCGGCGACGTCGAGCGGCTCGTCGCCCGGGCCGAGGACGCCGTAGTCGTGGATGAAGACCTCCGCGTCGGGGTCGTCCGCGGGGCCTGCCACGCGCACGGGCACCTCCTCGACGACCGACAGGCCGAGGGCCTCGAGCATCGGCATGACGGCAGACAGCTCTGCGCGACCGCCCGTCTTGTAGAGGAGCAGCCGTGTGAGGAGCTCGCCTGCGCCGTGCTCGTTGTGCAGCGCGACGACGAGCCCGTCCGTCTCGCGCAGGCGCTCGAGGTGCTCGATGTCGAGGACCGCGCGCGTGACCTCCGTGGACGACTTGTAGTACTCGGGGAAGCGCCCCTCCCAGCGCGTCCACAGCATCCGCCCGCGCTCCTCGCCGTGCGCAGCGGCAAGGCGCTCGAGCAGCCGGTCGTCCCAGGTGCGGGCGAGCGCGACGACCTCGTTCTCGAGCTCGGCGAACGAGACGTCCGGGATCTGCCCGTCCGCGACGTGGATGCGGAAGTGGATCTGCGCCGGGTCGGTCTCGCCGAGGGCCAGGTGGTAGTCGACGCTCGTCCCGTGGAACCGCTCCATGAAGAGGTCCTGCAGGCGGTGGCGCAGCTCCGCGTTGAAGCGGTCGCGCGGCAGCGCGACGAGGAGCGACACGCTCCGGTCGAAGATGTCACGGTGCGCGAAGAGGCGCACCTTTCGCTGCTCCTGCAGCTCGAGCAGCTGGACGACGGTCGTGCGCAGCGTGTCGGTCGACGCGGAGAGCAGCTCGTCGAGCGGGAAGTTCTCCACGAGCGCGACGGCGACCTTGTAGTCGTGCGACCCCGGCACGAGGTCCTCGGCGGCGAGCACCTGCTGCAGCTTGCGGCGAGCGATCGGGACCGTGTCGGCGGGCTCCATGTACGCCTTCGAGGTGAACAGGCCGAGCAGGCGGCGCTCGCCGGTGACGCTGCCGTCCGGGCCGACCGTCTTCACCCCCACGTAGTCCATCCGCGCTCGACGGTGCACCGTGGACACGCGCCGTGTCTTGGACACGGTCAGGAGCTCGCCGCTCTCCATCCGGTGCAGGGCCTCGGGATCGACGTCGCCGACGCGGACGCCGCCGGCGAACGCGGAGCTCGTCTCGTCCCGGAGGATCCCGAGGCCCGAGCCCGGCACGACCCGGATCGTCCGCTCCTCGCCGTCGCCGTCCGTGACGTACTCGCGATAGCCGAGCAGGACCATGTTCTCGTCGCGCACCCACTCGAGGAAGGCGACCGCCTCGTCGATCTCCTCGAGCTCGAAGCGCGCGCCAGCCCCCTCGGCCGCCTCGACGAGCCGGTCGACGCGGTCGAGCATGGCCGGGAAGTCGCCGACCGCGCTCTGGACGTCGGCGAGGACGCGGCGCACGCTCTGCGCGAGATCGTCGAGCTCTGCCGGTGCGAGGCGCCGATCGACCTCGAAGTGCATGAACGACTCGGTGCTCACGGCCCCCTTGGCCGGCCCGATCGCGGTGATCCGGCCGGTCTCGTCCCGCTCGGCGCCGACGACGGGGTGGAGGAGGAGGCGCACCGAGAGCCCTCGGGCGGTGAGCTCCTCGGTGACGGAGTCGACGAGGAAGGGCGAGTCCGGCGTGTTCGTCTCGACGACCGAGCCGACCGTCGTGTAGCCGTCGCTCGCGAGCGTCGGGGTGAAGGCCCGCGCTGCGATCGAATCGAGCCCGCGCTCGTCGGCCAGCTCGAAGACGCCCATCACCTGCCCGAAGAGCGTCTCGCCGTCGAGCGCCGCCGCCGCCGCCGCCGGCAGCCGCCGGACGTAGGCGCGGGCGAGGCGGGACACGACCTCCGCGCGTCCTGGCGGCAGGTGCGCCGCGATCTGCTCGAGCAGCTCGTGAAGGAGCTGCTCGGTCGCCTGGGTCGCCCCGACGGCGCTCATCTCCAGGCGGGCGCGTCGACGCCGGTCACGTCCGGAGCGTACATCCGTGCGCCCGTGCCCGCGAGCGGGCCTGCGCCAACCCGCAGGGGCGATCGGTGGAGACCCGGATGCCCCGTGCGCCGACCCGTGTGACCATGCGATCGGCATGGACACAGCCACCTCCGGCCCCGTCGTCGCGGTGGACGTCACGACCCGTCAGGCGCCCTCGTCCGGCTGGACGGGTGCGGTCGACCCGGCGCTCTCGATCGCCCTCGGCCCCACCGACGTGCCGCTGCTCGAGCAGACGATCGGCGAGCGGCTGCGCGCGACGATCGAGCGGTTCGGCCCGCGCGAGGCCCTGGTCGCGCCCGCCCACGACTACCGGGCCACCTGGACGGAGCTCGGCGCGGAGGTCGACCGCTGCGCACGTGGGCTGCTGGCGCGTGGCGTCGCCAAGGGCGAGCGGGTCGGGATCTGGGCGCCGAACCGCCCCGAGTGGGTGGTCGTCCAGTTCGCGACCGCACGGATCGGGGCGATCCTGGTCAACGTCAACCCGGCCTACAAGGCGACCGAGCTCGAGTACGCGCTCCAGCGCGCCGGCGTGTCGACCCTCGTGCTCGCGCACGGGTTCCGTCAGACGGACTACGAAGGGCTGCTGGCCGGCGTGCGCGATCGCTGCACCTCGCTCCGCGACGTGCTCGTGCTCGAGGACGACTGGGCGCAGCTGCTCGCCGGGGCCGACGATGTGAGCGAGCAGGCGCTGGCAGCCCGCGAGGCGACCCTCACACCGGGCGAGGCGATCAACATCCAGTACACGTCCGGCACGACGGGCTTCCCCAAGGGCGCCACCCTCTCGCACCGCAACATCCTCAACAACGCGTACTTCGCCGCCCGGCTGCTGCGGTACACCGAGCACGACCGCGTCTGCGTGCCGGTGCCCTTCTACCACTGCTTCGGCATGGTGCTCGGCACGCTCGCGTGCATGACGAGCGGGGCGACGGTCGTCGTCCCGGGTGAGGCCTTCGAGCCCGCCGCGGTGCTCGAGACCGTCGAGGCGGAGCGGTGCACCTCGCTCTACGGCGTGCCGACGATGTTCATCGCGGAGCTGGAGGATCCGCGCTTCGACCGGTTCGACCTGTCGAGCCTGCGCACGGGGATCATGGCCGGCGCGCCATGCCCCGTCGAGACGATGAACGCGGTGCGCTCGCGGATGCACATGGCGGAGGTGACGATCGGCTGCGGGATGACCGAGACGTCCCCGCTGGCGACGCAGACCGCGCCGGACGACCCCGTCGAGAAGCGCGTCACCACCGTCGGCCACCCGCATCCTCACGTGGAGGTGAAGGTCGTCGATCCCGCGACCGGCGAGACCGTGCCGCACGGCGTCGCCGGCGAGCAGTGCATGCGCGGCTACAACGTCATGCTCGGCTACTGGGAGGACGAGGACGCGACGAGCGAGGCGATCGACGCCGACGGCTGGATGCACTCGGGCGACCTGGCGACGATGGACGCCGACGGCTACGTCGACATCGTCGGGCGGATCAAGGACATGATCATCCGTGGCGGCGACAACATCTACCCGCGTGAGATCGAGGAGTTCCTGATCTCGCTGCCGGGGGTCGCCGAGGCCTACGTCGTGGGCGTGCCGAGTGCGCGCTACGGCGAGGAGGTGATGGCCTGGATCAGGCCGTACGAGGGCGTGTCGCTCACCGAGGAGGAGCTCGTCGCCGCTTGCCGCGGCCGGATCGCGACGATCAAGATCCCGCGCTTCTGGCGCTTCGTGGACGCCTTCCCGATGACGGTGACAGGGAAGGTGCAGAAGTACCGGCTGCGCGAGCAGGCCGCGGAGCTCGGGCTCGGCGAGCGCGCCTGAGCGGCCGAGCCGAGGGACAGGAGGACGTGATGACGACCATCGACAAGACCGTCGACCTGGCCGGCCCGGGGATCGGCGACTACGCGGAGCTCGAGCAGCTGCTGCCCGACGACTACCGGCCGCTGCTGACCCCGAACGAGACGCAACGCGCCCTCGCGGCGGTCAAGCGCCACATCGAGGATGGTCTCTGCCGTGAGCTCGGGCTGATCCGGGTCGAGGTGCCGCTGATCGTCGACGCGGCGAGCGGCGTGAACGACTACCTCGATCGCGACGGCTCGCGCACCCCGGTGCGCTTCCGGATCGAGAACGACCACGGCAAGCACCCGATCGACGCCGAGATCGTCCAGGCGGCGACGAAGTGGAAGCGGATGGCGCTCGCGCAGCTCGGCATGCAGCCGGGCGAGGGGCTCGTCACCGACATGCGGGCCGTCCGCAAGGACTACTTCCTCGACCACGACCACTCCGCGTACGTCGACCAGTGGGACTGGGAGCGCGTGATCACGCCGGAGCAGCGCACGCTGGAGGTCCTCACCGACACCGTGCGCCGCATCTGGCGCGTGCTGGTGGAGGCGGAGCGCCTGGCGCTCGACCTCTACCCGCAGCTCGACGACCCGCGCTACCCGCCGTTGCCCGAGGAGATCGAGTTCGTGCACGCGGAGGACCTGCTCGCGCAGTACCCCGACCTGCCGCGCAAGCAGCGCGAGACGAGGCTGCTCCAGGAGCACCCCGCGGTCTTCCTGATCGGGATCGGCTGGACGCTCGCCGACGGCTACCCGCACGAGCTGCGCGCGGCGGACTACGACGACTGGGTCACCGAGACCGTGTCTGCCGACGGGCGACCGATGCACGGGCTGAACGGCGACATCCTGGTCTGGAACCCCGTCACGCGCCGCCGCCACGAGCTCAGCTCGATGGGGATCCGCGTGACGAAGGAGACGCTCCGCCGCCAGCTGGAGCTCACCGGCCAGCTCGACTTCCTCGAGCTGCCCTACCACCGGGCGATCCTCGAGGATCGGATCCCGCTCTCGATCGGCGGCGGCATCGGCCAGTCGCGCGTGGCGATGCTGCTCCTCCGCAAGGCGCATCTCGGCGAGGTGAGCGTGACCGTGTGGCCGCAGGTGCTGAAGGAGATGTGCGCGGCGCGCGGGATCCACGTGCTCGAGTGACAGGGCACCACCTGTCCCGGTGACGTGCGCCCTGTGCACATTGAGCGTCGGCCGGTTCACGTCTCAGGTCTTCGAACGCGCTCCCGTCTTCGCCGCGCTCGCTGCCTTCGTCGCGGGCTTCTTCGTGGTCTTGGCGACGACCTTGAACGTGCTCTTGCCGAGCATGGGGCCGTAGCGGGCGTCGGCGCGTACGCCGAGTCCCGCCAGACGTACCAGATGTACGTCCCCGGGGTGAGGCTGTGCTTCTTGCCGTCGTAGCGCCAGGTCAGCCGCAGCTTGACGTTCGAGGCGGTGGGCCATGTGGAGAGCACTTTCGTCGGTCCCCGATAGAGCTGGACGTTGTAGTAGCTCGCCCCCGCGACACGGCGCCACTTGAGCAGCGGCGGGCTCGTGATCTTCGCATTGGGCAGCGGACGGGCGAGGAGCAGTGCCTTCGGGGTCGCGGTAATCGCCACGGGTGTCGCCGCGTTGCCGGCGCGGTCGACGGTGATCAGCTCGAAGCGGTACTGCACATCGTTGCGAAGACCCTTCGCGATGTAGCTCATCTTCAGCGTGCTTCCCAGCAGCTTCGCTGAGCCGGTCTCGCCGACCACGCGCAGACGGATCTCGACGCGAGCGACGTCCGCTCCGGGCTTCGCCCACGTCAGCGTGACCCTGCCGTCACCCGGCTTCGCCTTCAGGCCGCGGATCGGGGTCGGAGGCGAGAGATCGACGGGTGGAGGCTTGGCGCCCTGCTCGAGCACGGTCACTGTGACGGTCTTCGATGCCCGGTTGCCGGCATCGTCGACCGCGGTGACGACAAAGCGGCTCGTCCCGAGTGGGAACGACTCCGGGGCGTCGGTCGTGATCACCGGCTTGGACACGAGGTCGGTGGCGGTGATGCCCGCGAGGTACTGCGCGACGGCCGGGTCGGCTCGCAGGATCCCTGTCGGGCCGGTCGCCGCAACCGAGAAGTTTGGGGCGTTGATCGTCGGCGGCGTCGTGTCGACGACGGTGATCTCGAATTTGACGACCGCCTCGTTGCCGACCGCGTCGGTCGCCTTGCACTCCACCTCGGTCGTGCCGAACGGGAACGTCGAGCCGGACGAGCGAGAGCACTTGACCGCCGCGGGCAGCTGCGCCAGGCCGCCGTCGGACGCTGTCACCGGGTACTCCACGACTGCGCCACCGGGGCCGTCGGCCTCCACCGTCCGCTGCGTCGGGCCGAGCAGGGTGATCACCGGCGGCGTCGCGTCGACCGACCAGGAGGAGCTGGCCGGAGTCGCGTCGGCGTTGCCGACCGCGTCCTTCGCCCGCACGTCGAACACGTGGTTGCCGTCGGTCACGTCGGTGAGCGTCGCCGGTGAGGAGCAAGGGGTGAACGCCGCCCCGTCGAGCCGGCACTCGAACGACGACCCAGGCTCGCTCGCCGAGAACGCGATCGTCGCGCTTCGCGATGCCACGGTGCCCTTCGGCGCGGAGTCGATCGTCGTGTTCGGCGGGGTCGTGTCCACCGACCAAGTGGCCGACACCGCCGACCCCAGGTTGCCCGCGGTGTCGGTCGCGCGCACCGAGAAGGTGTGCGACCCGTCCACCAGGCCCGACAGCGCGGCGGGGCTCGTGCAGGCGGCGAGCCCACCGCCGTCGAGGCTGCACTGGAAGGTCGCCGGCTCGTTTGCCGAGAACGCGATCGACGCCGAGGTCGACGCGACGGTGCCGGTCGGACTCGTCATGATGCCGACCGTCGGCGGCGTCGAGTCCACGGTGAACGCCCTGCTCGCCGGAGTGGGATCGACGTTGCCGGCGGTGTCGACGGCCCGCACTGCGAACGTGTGCACGCCGTCGGTCAGCGTCGGCCCGTACGGCGTGGTGCAGGCGGAGAACCCGCCGCCGTCGAGGCTGCACTGGAACGTCGACCCTGTCTCCGACGAGGTGAACGTGAACGTCGGTGCCGCGGTCACGGTCGCCCCTGCAGTCGGCCCGCTCGTGATCGTCGTGTTCGGCGGCGTCGCGTCCACCGTCCACGTGCGCGAGGCCGGGGTGGGATCCACGTTGCCGACCGCGTCGATCGCGCGCACCTGGAATGTGTGCGATCCGCTCGCCAGGCCCGAGTACGTCTTCGGGCTCGAGCAGCCCGCAAAGCCGCCCCCGTCGAGCTGGCACTCCAGCGAGCCCGCCTCGGTCGAGGAGAAGGAGAACGACACGTCCGGTCCGCTCACGCCCGACGGGCCCGACGTGATCGTCGTGTCGGGCGCTGCGACGTCGATCATCCAGGTGCGGCTCTCCGTCGGGCCCTCGTTCCCGAGGGCGTCGGTGGCGCCCACCTCGAAGGTATGGGAGCCACTGGCGAGGCCGGTGTACGACGTCGGGCTGGCGCCACCACGCCGACCGGCTCGTCCACCCGGTGACGGACGACGAGCTCGCGGGGATGACGGTCGCGTTGGACGGCGCGCTGGAGCGCGTCTTCGCGTGCCCCGGTTGCGGCCGCGTGGCCGCACGGCGCGAGAGCGTCTCGACCGCCGGGCACCGCGACGAGCGCTCGTAGGCTCGATCGCGGAGCGGCGAACGCGGGTGTCGTCCGACGCGCGGGTCAGGCGATGCCGAGCAGCTCGAGCGACGGTCGGGCGACGATGTCCTCGACGACCTGCGGGTCGATCACCGGCAGGCCGCGACCGAAGGCCTCCCCCGTCACCGAGCGCAGCCCGTCGATCGTCTCGCGCGCCGTGAAGAACGGGTAGTCGGTGCCGAACAGCAGCTTGTGCGCGACGCCGTACTCGACCGCGGCGACCAGCGCCTGGTAGAGCAGCCAGCGTCGGGAGACGAGCGCCGACACGTCCGCGTACACGTGCGGGTGGCGTCGCACGACCTGGATCGTCTCCTCGAACCACGGGTGTCCCAGGTGCGCGATCACGATCCGCAGCCGCGGGTGCCGCAGCGCGACCTCGTCGAGCAGGATCGGACGCGCGAGCAGGAGTGATCCAGCCCGCGCGAAGGTCGTCCCCTGATGGATCAGCATCGGCAGCTCGAGACGCTCGAGCGCCGCGCACACGCGCGCGAACTCCGGCCCGAGCGGGTCGACGTCCTGGTAGATGGGGCCGAGCTTGCAGCCGCGCAGGCCGAGATCCTGCGCCATGCGCTCCAGCTCCTCGAGCGCGTCGGGCCGCGACGGGTCGACGGAGCCGAACCCGACGAGCCGCTCGGGATCGCGCGCGACATAGGCGGCGACGTAGTCGTTCGGCACGACGAACCCGGCGGCGGGGGCGTCGAAGGCGAGCACCACCGCCCGATCGACCCCGTCGAGGGCCTCGCGCTGGTGCTCCTCGAGCGTGCGACCGAGCCGGATCTCCGGCCACGCCTCCCGCGCCTGCGCCGCGAAGGCCTCGCCGATGTGCGCCGGGTGCTCGCCGACGTGCGTGTGGACGTCGACGATCACGCCTGGCCCGTCCGGCGACGGGGCGGACTATGCTCGGCGAAGGGCGGCGGAGCGATGCGGATCACCGGGATCGAGACTCTATCCGTGCGGGTCGGAGGCGGGTACGCCTCCGTCGGGGCGGACTACGACTGGGCGGTGATCCTGGTGCTCGTCCGCACGGACGAGGGGCTCACGGGGATCGGCGAGGCGAGCCTCGCGGGCCGCGGTCGCGGCGTGCTCGGCGTGCTCGACCACTACGCCGAGCTGCTCGTCGGGCAGGACCCCGGGCCGATCGAGCACTGGTGGACGGAGATGGTCCGCGGCACGTTCTGGTCGAACGGGCAGGTGGGGATGAGCGCCGTCGCGGGGATCGACATGGCGCTCTGGGATCTCAAGGGCAAGCGGCTCGGCGTGCCCGTGTACGACCTGCTCGGAGGCCCGACGCGCGAGCGCGTGCGCGTGTACCGCCACCTCGCGGGCGCGAGCGCCCCGGAGCTGGTCGAGGACGCCCTGCGCTGGCGCGAGCAGGGCTACACCGCGCTGCGCTTCGGCTCGCTGCGCGCGTTCGACGAGCAGGGCCTGTCGCGCTGGGACCCCCAGGCGTCGATCGTCGCGACGATCGCGGCGACCGAGGCGCTGCGCGACGCGCTCGGAGACGAGGTCGACCTGCTGCTCGACGCCCACACCATGTACAGCCCGGCCGAGGCGGCGTACCTCGGCCACGCCCTCGAGCCGTGCCGCCTCTACTTCTACGAGGACCCGATCCGTCCGCTCAACCCGCGCTCGCTGCGCCTCGTGCGCGAGAAGGTCAACCTGCCGATCGCCACGGGCGAGCAGCTCGCGCACAAGTGGGAGTTCCAGCCGCTGATCGAGGAGGAGCTCGTCGACTACCTCCGCATCGACATGGCCCATGCCGGGGGAATCACCGAGGCGAAGAAGATCCTCGCGATGGGCGAGGCGCACGGGCAGCGCTCGGCGCTGCACCACGCGAGCTCGCCGGTGAACGCGGCCGCCTGCCTGCACGTCGACGTCTCCGTCCCCAACTTCGGCATCCAGGAGTGGATGGAGCTCGAGCCGCTCTACGAGCTGTTCCCGAACGCGCCGCGCGCACGGGCGGGCTACGTCGAGCCGCCGACGGGGCCAGGCCTGGGGCTCGAGCTGGACGAAGAGGAGGCGCGCCGTCGTCCCTCGCGGGACGCGCCGCTCCCCCGGCGGACATGGCCCGACGGGAGCATCGGGGACTTCTGATGGGCCAACCCCCGCGGCCTGCGGACGGGGTCCCCCCGCCGATCGACGCACCGGTGACGCTCCCCGACTGGCCGATGCCGTGGCCGGAGCTCGAGCTCGACTGGAGCCGCGCCGCCCTGCTCGTGATCGACGTGCAGAACTACGGCTGCAACCGCGAGGTCGGGCTCGGCCAACTCCTGGCCGAGCGCCACCCGGAGCTCGCCGAGGTCTACCTCTCGCGTCTCGAGCTGGCCGTGATCCCCCACGTCGTCGACCTCGTCGGCGCCTTCAGGGCGGCGCGGGCGCCGGTCGTCTTCACCCGGCACGGCCCGCTCCGCTCGGACGGGCTCGACATGATCCCTCGCAGACGTCGGCGCGACCGCGACGCGCTCGCAGCGACGGACATGCCCGCCCTCTGGCACCGGGGCACCTTCGAGCACGAGCTGATCGCAGAGCTCGTGCCGGAGCAGGACGAGCTCGTCGTCGACAAGAACACCTCGAGCGCGTTCAACTCGACCGGGATCGAGTGGCTGCTCCGCAACCTCGGCGTGACGACGCTGGTCGTGGTCGGGATGGCGACCGACATGTGCGTCGAGACGACCGCGCGCGACGCCGCCGACCGCGGGTTCGACGTCGTCGTGGTCGAGGACGCGACGATCACGTTCTTCGAGCATCACCACCGGGCAGCGCTGTCCGGGTTCGCGCGGGTGTTCGGACAGGTGTGGTCGACGGAGCAGGTGCTCGCCGCGCTCGCGACGGGCGCCCGATGACGCTCGGCTCCGACGCAGCCCTGCTCGACACGCCGGTGGCGACGGTCGACCTCGACGCGGTCGAGCGGAACGTCGCGCGCATGCAGGCCTACTGCGACGAGCACGGGCTCGCGCTGCGGCCGCACGTCAAGACCCACAAGCTCCCCGAGCTCGCCCACGTGCAGATGCGCGCGGGCGCGGTCGGCATCACGTGCCAGAAGCTCGGCGAGGCGGAGGTGATGGCGGCGGCCGGTCTCGACGACATCCTGCTCAGCTTCCCGCTCGTCGGCCAGGCGAAGGTCGAGCGGCTGGTGGCGCTCGCCCGCGAGGTGACGATGTCGGTCGTGGGCGACTCCGCCGTCGTCGCCCGTGGCCTGTCCGAAGGGCTCTCGCGCGCGGGGCTCGAGGTGGCCTTCCTCGTCGAGTGCGACACCGGCTTCGGCCGCACCGGGGTGCAGACCCCGGGTGACGCCGCCGATCTCGCAGAGCTCGTCGCGGGCCTCCCCGGGCTGCGCTTCGAAGGGCTGATGACCTATCCGACCCTGGCCACGACCGGGCCTTGGCTCCGGGTCGCGATCGACGAGATCCATGCCCGCGGGCTGGAGGTGCGGACGGTGAGCGGCGGTGGGACGCCCGGGTTCTTCGCGAGCCACCAGACGCCCGAGCTGACCGAGGTGCGGGCGGGAACCTACGTCTACGGCGACCGCTCGTGCATCGCCAACGGCACCGTCACGCTGGAGGACTGCGCGCTGCGGATCCGCGCCACCGTCGTCAGCCGGCCCACGCCCGACCGCGCGATCCTCGACGCCGGCTCGAAGGCCCTCACCAACGACCCCGCCGACGGCATCCCGGACGGTCGCGGCCTCGTGGTCGAGTACCCCGGGGCGCACGTCTACGCGCTCTCGGAGGAGCACGGCCACGTCGACCTCTCCGCGTGCCCGGAGCGGCCAGAGGTCGGCGAGGTCGTGACGGTGATCCCGAACCACGCCTGCGGCTGCGCCAATCTCCACGACGAGGTGGTCGTCCTCCGCGGAGGGCGGGTCGTCGGCGTGTGGCCCGTGGCTGCGCGCGGCCGGATCCGCTGACCGGCCGACCACGTCCCACGAGCCGAAGCGGATCTGGCGCAGGTTGCGGAGGGCCGGGAAGGTCTAGACGCGGCGTGCACCGCATGGCGTCCCGCTGGCGCCCAGCCCGTGACATCGCTGGATCGAGCTCTCGGTAGCGTCGGGCCCCGTCAGGGTGGTACGTTCGCAGCCATTCGTGCCGTCCGTCCTCGCTCGAGGAGGGCCGGCCAGCCGTTGACCAGGGGCTTCGGCTCCGTGACGTCCGAGGGGGAACGATCATGTCACGCCAGTCTCCGACCACACGCCTGCGCCCGCGCGTGCTCGCCGGCCTCGGCGCGCTCGTGCTGGCGGTCACGGCGCTCGCCGTGCCTGCCGTCTCGGCCGGCGCCGGCAAGCCGCCCGCGCCGCCCGGGCAGCCCGACCCGCGCGGGCAGCTCGTGCCCGTCCAGCTGCTCGCCTTCAACGACTACCACGGCTACCTCGAGACGGACTCCAACCCAGGGCCGGGCAACGTCGGCACCGATCCGGCCGGCGGGGGCGAGTACCTCTCGGCCAAGCTCCGCCAGCTGCGGCAGGGCAACAAGTACAGCTTGACCGTCGCCGCAGGCGACCTCATCGGCGGCTCGCCGTTCCTCTCCGGCCTGTTCCACGACGAGCCGTCGGTCGAGTCGCTGAACGCGATGGGGCTCGACGTGTCGAGCGTGGGCAACCACGAGTTCGACGAGGGGGTCACCGAGCTGCTGCGCATGCAGAACGGCGGCTGCCACCCCGTCGACGGCTGCTACTTCCCCGGCAGCCCGTATGCCGGAGCGTCCTTCAGGTGGCTCGCCGCGAACACCGTGAGCGACTCGACCGGCAGGACGCCGCTCCCGCCCTATTGGATCAAGCGCTTCGAGAGCATCGACATCGCCTTCATCGGGATGACCCTCGAGGACACGGACACCCTGGTCGCGCAGGCCGGCATCAAGGGCTGGAGCTTCAAGGACGAGGCCGACACGGCCAACGCGCTCGTGCCCGAGCTGAAGCGCAAGGGCGTCGAGGCGATCGTGGTGCTCCTGCACGAGGGCGGGTCGCAGACGCCGCCGCCCGGCGCGGTCGACGCGTGCGCCGGCATCAGCGGGCCGATCGTCGAGATCAACGAGCGCCTCGATCCCGAGATCGACGTCGTCATCACCGGGCACACGCACCTGCCGTACAACTGCAAGCTGGAAGACCGCATCGTGACGAGCGCGTATTCGTTCGGGCGCGTCGTGTCCGAGATCGACCTCGTGCTCGACAAGCGCACGGGCGACGTCCGCCGCGATCTGAGCAAGGCGGTCAACCACCCGGTCATCCGCAGCCAGCTGACGCCCGATCCGGCGATCACCGCCGTGATCGCAAAGTGGAAGCCGCTCTCCGACCCGATCGGCCGCCAGGTGGTCGGGCAGATCACCGGCGACATCACCCGCGCGTTCATCGGCGGCTCCGAGGATCGCGGCTCCGAGTCGAACGCCGGCAACATGATCGCCGACGCTCAGCGCTGGGCGACTGCGGTGAACGGGGCTCAGATCGCGTTCATGAACCCCGGCGGCATCCGCTCGGACCTCCTGTTCGCGAAGTCGGGCACGGAGGCGGCCGACGGGATCGTGACCTACGCCGAGGCGTTCACCTTCCAGCCGTTCAGCAACATCCTGATCACGATCCCGATGACGGGCGAGCAGATCGTCGACGTGCTCCGCGAGCAGTGCCAGCCGATCGGCTCGAGTCGTCCGTTCCTCCACCTCGGCGTGTCGGAGGGGCTCACCTACGACCTGGCGAAGACGATCGTCAACACACCGCTGGCCAACGGCACCACCCGGCGTGACTGCACCAGCGTCGCAGTGACGAACGTGGAGCTGAACGGGGCGGCGCTCGACCCGAACGCGGAGTACGTCGTCACGGTGAACAACTTCCTCGCCGACGGCGGGGACAACTTCGTCACCTTCCGTGACGTCCCGGCCTCCGAGCGCATCGGCGGTGGCATCGACCTCGACGAGCTCGTCCGCTACCTGGGCACCGAGGGGCCGATCGACCCGCCCGGCACCAACCGCGTGAACGAGCTGCCCTGACTGTCGCCTGAGGGCTGGGCCCGACCTAGACAGGTCGGGCCCAGCCGGGCGTCCTCTGCCACGGGCGCCTTGATGAGATCGAGCGCACGGCCCACTGATCGGCGGCGATTGGGCCGTGGTGGATTCGAACCACCGACCTTGGGATTAAAAGTCCCCTGCTCTACCAGCTGAGCTAACGGCCCGCGGAGAGCATGGTAGAGCCGCGTGTTGCGACCGGCCCGCCCGGATCCTCCCGCGCGCATGCGACAATGCCGTGATGCAGCTGCCCCACGTCGAGCGGCCGCGCCTGCGTGGCGTCTTCCACCTGTGGGCGTTCGTCGCGGCGCTGACGGCCGGGCTCGTGCTCGGCGTCCTCGCGGAGGGCGCGCTCGAGACGTTCTCGGCCTGGGTCTACGTCGCGGCGCTCGCGGCGATGTTCGGCGCGAGCGCGCTCTACCACCGGTTCCCCTGGCGCAGCCACGTCGCGCGGCTGTGGGCGCGCCGCGTCGACCACTCGATGATCTTCGTCTTCATCGCCGGCTCGTACACGCCGTTCGCGCTGCTCGCCTTCGACGGGCCGACGCAGTGGATCGTGCTCGCGTTCGCGTGGGGAGGGGCGCTGCTCGGGCTCGCGCTCAACCTCGCGTGGATCGACGGTCCCCGCTGGCTGAGCGTCGCCGCGTACATCGCGGTCGGCTGGGTCGGCGTGATCGCGGTGCCCCAGCTCTTCTCGCGCGTGGGCGTCGCCGCCGGGGTGCTGGTGATCGTCGGCGGCGCGCTCTACACCCTCGGCGCCGTCGCGTACGCGACGAAGCGTCCCAACCCGTTCCCACGCTGGGTCGGCTTCCACGAGGTCTTCCACCTGCTGGTGGTCGCCGCGGCCGCCGTCCAGTTCGTCGCCGTCTCGCTCGTCGTCCTGTGACGGAGAAGGTCGAGCTCACCGACGAGGAGTGGCGGGCGCGTCTGACGCCCGAGCAGTACGCCGTGCTGCGGCAGCAGGCGACCGAGCGCGCCTGGACGGGGCCGTACCTCGACGAGAAGGCGGCCGGCGTCTACCGGTGCGCCGGCTGCGGCGCGGAGCTGTTCCGCAGCGACGCGAAGTTCGACTCCGGCTCGGGCTGGCCGAGCTTCGTCGAGCCCACGTCGCTCGACTCGGTCGAGACGCGCCTCGACCTGAGCCACGGGATGCGTCGTGAAGAGGTGGTCTGCGCCCGCTGCGGCGGGCACCTCGGCCACGTCTTCCCGGACGGCCCGGGGCCGACGGGGCTGCGCTACTGCATCAACGGCTGCGCACTCGACCTCGAGCGCGCCGAGGGCTGAGCGACGGCCTACGACGAGCAGCTCGCCGACCGCGTCCGGGACGCGCTCGGCGGACGACCGGGGATCGTCGAGCGGAAGATGTTCGGCGGACTCGCCTTCATGGTCGACGGGCACATGGCGTGCGGGGTGGCGGGTGAGGAGCTCATGCTCCGGCTCGGGGCAGACGGCGCGGAGGCGGCGCTCGAGCGACCGCACGTCCGGCCGATGGACTTCACCGGCCGGCCGTTGACCGGGATGGTGTTCGTGGCCGAGCGCGGGCTCCGCGGCCCGGCCCTGGCTCGGTGGGTGGGTCAGGCGGTCGCGTTCGTCGCGACCCTCCCCCCGAAGGCGTGACCGTGGCGCCGACCGACGTCCCGTTCGACGCCGCTGCCTGGGAGTGGATCGGCGAGCCTCCGGTCGCCTCGGAGCACCTCGGTCGGCGCTGCGTGGAGGTCGGGGACACGGTCGGGACGCTCCGCGGTGTCGAGGTCGTCGACGGCTTGGTGGAGGTCGACCTGGCGGTCGGGGCGGAGCGGTGCTTCCCGGGCGTGGTGTGGCGGGTCGACGACGGCGGCTACGAGTCGTTCTTCGTCCGTCCGCACCAGGTCGGCAACCCGGACGCGATCCAGTACACGCCGGCCTGGCACGGCGTCTCGAGCTGGCAGCTGTACCACGGCCCCGGGTTCTGGGCGCCCGTGACGTTCCCGATCGACGACTGGTTCACGATCCGGGTCGTGTTCGCCGGCAGGCGGGCGGAGGCCTACGTCGGCGACCTCGAGACGCCTGTGCTCGAGATCGGCGAGCTGAGGCGCCCTGTGCGCCCGGGCGACGTCGGGATCCACGGCGGCGGTGCCGGTGCTCGCGTCGCGCGCTTCGCGGTCGGCGACGTGCCAGGGGTCGGCTTCACGCGCCCTGCGCCACCGGCGCCGCCGGCTGTGCCGGGGGTCGTGTCGACGTGGCACGTGTCGGACGCGTTTCGGGCGGTCGACCTGGGTGAGGGCGCGACGCTCGACGACGAGCTCGTCGCCGGCAGGGCCTGGACGCGGCTCGACGCCGAGCCGACGGGGCTCGCCGACCTGGCGCGCGTCAACGGCCTCGCCGACGGACGCGACACCGCCCTCGCACGGGCGACGCTCACGTCCGATCGAGAGCGGCGCGCGCCCCTGGAGCTCGGGTTCAGCGACCGCGCGGTCGTCTACCTGAACGGGCAGGCGCTCTTCCGCGGGGACGACGCGTACCGCTCGCGCGACTACCGGTTCCTCGGCAGCATCGGCTGGTACGACACCGTGATGCTGCCGCTGAGCGAGGGCGCGAACGAGCTCGTCGTCGCCGTCACCGAGGACTTCGGCGGCTGGGGCGTGCAGGCGCGCCTCCCGGACGACGACGGCATCGTCGTCGCCTGAGCGAGGAGCGGCGTCGACCTTGCGTCGTCCGCTACTTCGTCACCCACGCAGCGGCCAGGAACGTCGCGAGCACGATCGCCACCCCCACGACGAGAATCGCCCCCAGCATGTCGCAGCCCCTCCCGTTCGCTTCCTCGGTCGTCTCACCAATACCCGGGACCGGCGTGCTGTCAAACGCCCGCCCCGATCCGGGCCGGAGGCCAGTCGACCACATCGACCCTGCTGGTGAACCCGAGAGGCGTCCGCTCACAGGGACAGCCCCTATGCACCTCCTGAGGCGGCTTTCCAACCCTGCCGACTCGGTGAGCGGCGAATGGACCTCAGGGTGGAGGCATGTCGAGCTGACGGCAGATCGCGCGCACCGGGCCTGGGCCGATCTCATGTTGGCGAGGCACCGCTGTGGCCCGCGTCGCATTGGCGCTCCGCCATCTCGTGTGGCGTCCTCCCTCGGCGACCTTGCACGCGCCGTGCGCCGCAAGATGACGCTCGAGGTCGCGGAGCTTCACGCGGACAGAAGGACGTCCGGCGCGACGCTCTCATCGGCTGCGTCACCCTCGCCCTCGTCGGGCGGGAGCATGAGACGCAGTGCGTCGATCACGTTCGTCCGAGCGTCCTCCCGCGTGCGCCCTTGGCTGACGGCCCCCGGGTCCTCGATCACCCTCGCCACGAACCACCCGTCCTCGTCCGGCTCCTCGAAGGCGATCGTCATGCGAAGCGTGTTGCTCGTCATCGTTCACACGGTAGCGCCGTGTTGGGCGTCCGGGACGCGAGCATTGTGACGATCACAACGACGAATGCCCCCAACGGGATTCGAACCCGTGCTGCCACCTTGAAAGGGTGGTGACCTAGGCCGCTAGTCGATGGGGGCGGCCCGGCGAGGATAGCGGCGCCTCGGGCAGCGCCAGCGGGCGCGGCGCCGCTCCGGCTCAGACGACCCTGGTCGTGTCGCTCTGCTCGAGCCTGTGCAGGCGCCAGTCCATGCGCGCGGCGACCCGCTCGAGGTGGCCGAGCATGTCCTTGCGCTGGCTCTGCGCCGCTCGCTCGGCGCTCTCGAGGCGGCGGAGGAGCTCGCCGACGTCGAGCCCGAGCAGCGAGCCGGCCTCGCCCACGTCCCCGGTCGCTGCGGCGCCCGTTGCGACAGCGTACTGCAACCGGTCGAGTCGAGCGCTCAGCTCGTCGAGTCGCTCGACGATGCTCTTCGAGCCGATCTCGGCGACCGTCTTCTCGTGGTAGGCGAGGCGCATGCGGATGCCCTCGAGCCCGATGCGCAGCCGGTCGAGCTCCTGGCTGGCGTCGCCCAGCTCGACGGTGGCTGCCGTGGCGGCCGTAGGGGCGTCGAGCGGCCCGGTCACGATCCGCGCGGCGAGCTCGGCGACGCGCTCGTGCAGGGCCGCGCGCTCCTGCGCCCAGCTCTCCGTCGCGCGCTCGAGCTCCCCGAGGACGCTGTCGCGGTCGGACTCCATCGCCGCGACGCGCGCGGCGAGCTCGACGAGCTCCTTCGCGTCTGCGCCGCCGGCCGGGGCGACGGCTGCCTGCTGCAGCTTGATCAGCCCGTAGTCGACCCGCGCCGTCAGCGTGGCGAGGCTGTTCGTCCAGCCATCCGCCAGTGCGGCGAGCTCGGCGACGGACTCGCGCTCGCGCTCCAGCCGGTCGAGCCGAACGGTGAGCTCTGAGACGAGCCGCTCGGCGTCCGCGCCCGACGGGGACTCGGGATCGGCGGCCGTCGCCGTGATCTCCTCGAGGCGGCTGCGGAGCGCCTCGCGCTCGTCGGCCCAGGCGGACTCGGCATCGGCGAGCCGCTCGGCGACGACCCTGCGGTCCTCGTCGATCTGCTCGAGCTTCGCAGCGAGCTCCCGCAGCGCCGGAGCGGGATCGACGGTCGGGCGATCGAGCGCTTCGTGCGCGACGGCGGAGACGGTCTCGATCTGCTCGGCCAGTGACCGGTGCTCGCTCGCGAGCGCGGTCACGGACGACGCCAGCTCGCTGCGCAGCTCCGTCTGGTGGCGCTCCAGCTCGTCGACCCGCCCGGCGAGCGTGCGATGGACGTCGAGCCCGACCTGCTCAGCCTCGACGGTCGTCTCGTCGACCCGGTCGGCGAGACGCTCGATCGCCTCGGCGAGCGGGGCGAGGCGTGCGGCGAGCTCGTCCTCGGTCAGGCCCGGCGCTGCGTCTGGAGCGCCGTCGGCGACGAGCGCGCGCTCGCGCATCTCGCTCGTCAGCTCGTCCACGTGCGTCGCGAGCGCGTCGAGTCGACGGTCGAGCTCCTCGCCAGAGCCCTCGCTCGCCAGCGTGTCCGCCCCGGCGCGCACCATCTGCGAGACGGCCTCGACGTGCTCCCCGAGCGTGATCACCGAGCTCTCGAGCCGAGCGACGTGCTCCTGCGAGGCCGGGTCGGCCGGGAGCCGCTCGCGCAGCGCGACGAGCTCCTGCTCGAGGGTCTCGGTCGCCGTCCGGGTCTCCTCGGAGTGCGTCTCGAGCGCGGTGGCGAGCGCCTCGATCCTCCGGTCTGCCCCGGCGAGCGCCGTGTTCGTCGCTGCGAGACCGCCGACGGTCTCGCGCACCGAGCCTGCGAGGCCGTCGATGCGATCGGCCAAGGCTGTGACCTTGCCGTCGAGCCGGGAGTCGATGGAGGGCGTCGGCTGCGGCCGGCTCGCCGCGTCGGTGACCCGGGCCGCGAGCGCCGCCAGCTCGCTCCGCACCTCGTCGAGCGCGAGATCGACCCGTGCCCCTTCCTGCGTGATGGCGTCGTGCAGGGCGGCGACGTTGCCGTCCTTGGCGGCGAGCCGGCTCGCGCTCTCGCCGACCATCCCGGACAGGGTCCGGACGCGGTCGGCGAGCACCGCCACCTCCTGCGCGAGACCGCTGTCGGGCGAGGCCGCGGGAGCTGCCTTGCCGGAACGGGTGCGGAGCTCGGCGATCTCGTCCTGGACGCGCGTCAGGGCGCGCCCGACCGCGGCGACGTCCTTCTCCAGGCGCCCGTCGATCCGGCGCTCGGCGGACGCGACCTCCCCGCGCACGGCGACGACGGCGCCCGACGTCTCCCGGACGACGGCGGCGAGCATGTCGATGCGCGAGGCGAGCGCGTCGACGTCGCCGCGGAAGCCGGCGTCCGTCGCTGCCTTGTCCTCGCGCCTACCCAGCATGTGCGGCTGGCTCCGGTGCTCTGGGGATCCGGCGCCTCCCGACGCCGCTCGCCGCAGGACAGGCCGGTACCACGCCGCACGACATCGGGCCGGGGCCGAGATGTCGGATGCATCGCTGCATGGGTGGTGTATCGCACGAATCGCCCGAGGTGTCACTCACCCGAACGAGGGTTTGTCAGGTGTCGGGTGTGGTGGGCAGCGCCTGCGGCGCCCACCACACCTAGGGTGGCCTTCGTCATGGATCCGCATTCGGGCACTGCGGCCTGGTCGTTGTCAGGTGCCTGACTGAGAGTCAGGCACCGAGGCACCCCATCCAGAGGACTTGGAACCGGGCCGAGATCCGCCCTTCTGGTCTTGGGCCGCGGGCGGCCCTCTTCAGGGGTCTTCCGCGCTGCGGCGATCCGCTCCTGCGGATCGCCGCAGCTGCGTGGCTGGTGCAGCGCGGGCCCCCTCAGGGGTCTTCCGCGCTGTGGCGATCCGCTTCTGCGGATAGCCACAGCTGCGCGACCAATGTGGGCGGTGACGGGCTCGAACCGCCGACCCCCTCGGTGTAAGCGAGGTGCTCTACCAGCTGAGCTAACCGCCCGGATGCGGCCGAAGGGTACCCGTGCCGATCAGCGCTCGGCCCCGCGCGTGAGCGCGACCGCCCGGCGGGCCTGCACCTCGAACGGGTTCCGCCAGTAGCCCGCCAGGGCGTACGAGACGACGAGCGCGACCGGCTTGTGCTGCAGCTGCCAGACGTGGCACAGCTCGTGCGTGATGAGGTCGTCCGACGCCTCGGGCGACCGCACCAGGATGAGTCGTGGCCACGTGTAGCCGTCGAATCGTCGCAGGTACGGGAGGCGGAAGAACCAGGGCGCCACAACGATCCGCACCCCGTCGATGCGAACCGGCGCCGGGTACCAGTCGAGCTTGTCCAGACGCTCCTTCGCCCGCAGAAGCCGAGCATCGTCCTGCTCGTCTTCTGGGTGCCGGGCGAGGCCCGGCACCTAGCTGGAGCTGACGACCGGGTCGAGGACGAGCACGGCCGACCCGTCCTGCGCCTGCGTGTACTCGAACTGGTAGAGCCGCGGTCGCGTGATGCGGTTGACAGCCGCCAGCTCGCGACCCTGGAGCTGGTCGAGCCCCGGAGTCGTCGGCTCGAGGGTCTTGAACAGGGGCTGGCCGAGCTCGTCTGCGACGTCCTTGCGCGAGAGGAAGACCGCGTTCGGAGGCACGGCGCCGTCCGGGCGGGGCGGCAGGAACACCGTCACCGTCTCGATCGAGGGGACGTACTTGAAGGTGTAGAGCGCGAGCTCGATCGCCTGGCGCCGCAGCAGCGCGTGTCGCTCCTCGGAGGGCGCCCCCGAGGCGATCGAGCAGGCCGGCCCGAGCCCGCACAGCACGTACTGGAAGCTCTTCTCGGCGTCGACGATCGCGATGTCGTCCTCCTCGGCCAGGCCGGTCGACGTGTCCGGGCGCACGGCGATCGCCTGAACGGGGATGCTCGCGGTGCTCTCTGCATCCCCCGCCGAGACCGTGGGCGGCCCGGAGAGCGCGACCGCCAGCTGATCACCCGACGGCAGCCGGTAGCTGCGCGCGATGCGATCCGCGATCTGCTTCGTCTTGGCGCTGTCGGACCCCGTCGGCTCCCAGGCCGACCAGCTCGCCGCAGGCCCGGCATCCGGGCGCGCTACGAGCACGACCAGGGCGCCCACGGCTGCCCCGGCGAGGATCCCGAGCGCGATGTAGAGGGCCGCGAAGCGGCGGCGGTAGCCGGTGCGCCGCGCGCGGTCGCCGCGGGTCGGGTCGGCTGCTGCGGCTGCGGCGGGAGCCTCGACCGGTGCGGGCACGAGCGGCTCGGCCACGGTTCCTTCCGTCACGGCCGGGCTCCGTTCGACTCCGGCAGGGCGGGACGAGAGCCGCCGCCGACCTGGGCCGAGAAGTTGGCCGGGGGCCAGGACGCCTCGTCCGCGAGATCGACGCTCGGGATCCCGATGCGCGCGCCGTCGAGCAGCTCCAGCAGCGCGTCGCCGAAGATCTCGCGCTTCTCGCTCAGCTCGTCGGCGATCCGCTCGACCGCCTCGCGGTTGGCGACGATCAGGTTGTGCGCGGCCACGTACGCCTGGCCGAGGATCTGCGCCACGAGGGCGCGCTTCGTCGGGTCGGAGAGGACGCCGGCGATCGGGTCGGCCGCGAACGGCCCGCCCCCGCCCGTGCGGTTCATGATCTGCGCGCCGATCCGCTCGAAGCGCTGCAGCACGCGCCGTCGAGCCTCCTCCTCGGTCTCGCCGTGCTCGGGCGTGACGTGGAACGGCTCGGGCCCCATGGCCGCGGCGCCGACCATGGAGGCAGCCTGCGCGGTCGCCGACATCACGTCGCCGCCCACGCCGACGGAGTTCTCGCCGTAGAAGACGCGCTCCGCCGCCATCGCGCCGAGCCCCCAGACCAGGCGTGCGAACATCTCGCTCTGGAAGCGGCCGAAGCGCTCCTCCTTCTCCAGCGTCTGGTGATGGCCGAGCGAGCCGCCGCGCATGCGGATCGAGAGGCGCGTCGACTCGGCCCCCTCCATGTACGCGTGCCCGCAGGCGGCGTGACCGGCCTCATGGATCGCGACCGCCTTCGTCTCCTTTGCGATGTACTCGATCCCGACGGCGGTGCCTGCCTCGAGGGTCGTCATCGCCTCGACGAGGTCCTCCCACGCGAACGCCTCGCGTCCCGAGTGGTGGGAGATCGTCAGCGCCATCGAGGTGACCTGCTCGATCATCGCGGGCGAGTACCCGTTGGTGACGCGCGCGATCTCCTGGCGCTTCTTCGGCATGTCCAGCTCGGCGTCGTGAGCGACCTTGCCGATGTAGAGGTCGAGGATGTCCAGGCGATCCTGCTGCGTCGGCGTGCGGAACCAGACGTGGCGCCCCATGCGGCCTGGCCGCGTGAGCGCGGGGTCGAGGCGGTCGATCGGGACGTTCGTCGCCCCGATGAAGTAGATCTGCTCGCTGCGCGGCTTGGCCGCGGGCAGGCGCAGCGAGCGCTTCCCGATCCGGCGCGGCACGATGTAGATCCCGTCGAGCAGCGTGTTCGTCTTGTTGGTGAAGAACTTCTTGAAGAACGGCGGGTTGTCGATCCCGTCCATCACCACGAGCAGCTGGTTGAGAGCGAGCCCCCCGCCGCCGCCCATGCCGCCCGGGAACATGAAGTCGCGGATGCCGTTCAGCCGCATCTGGAGACCGCTCGGGCCGGGGGAGCCCGGAGCGCGCTGGGCGAAGAGCCGCTCGCGCCAGGCGCGCGTCTCGAGGATGAGGTCGCCCGAGGGGTTGAGCGCGCCGTACTGGCCGAAGAAGAGGTACTCGGCCGGGTCGAGGTCACCGCTGTACCCGCCCATGCCGGGCGCGCCGGTGCCGAGCGAGCTGCGGCGCATGCCGACGGCGTCGATCTCGTCGATGAAGACGATGCACTGGCCGCCCCACTTGCGCGCGAGCTTCTTCGCGCGCCGCGCGAGGATCCGCACGATGATCGCGTCGATCCCGATGAAGGTGGCCGCGAAGCCTGAGCCGGGGATCGAGATGAACGGGGAGTTGAACCCGGTGGCGATCGCCTTCGCGAGCATCGTCTTGCCGGTGCCGGGGGCGCCGAGGAACAGGAGACCGCGCTCGCGCTTGCCGCCGGCCCGCTCGAACTGCTCGCCGGACTGCCAGATCGAGACGACCCGCCGCACCTCCTCCTTCGCCTCGACCTGCCCGCGGACGTCGTCGAGCTTGACGCCCCACTGCGCGTCACCCGGCTCGAAGGCCTGGATCTGCGACAGGTTCATCAGGAGCAGCGGGCCGAAGAGGATGACGAAGTTGAAGATCAGGAAGATCGGGAGCATCACCATCAGCGGCAGGACCTGAACGAGGAGCTCGGCGTTCAGGAAGCGCGAGGCGAGGAACCAGACGACGCCGACGACGATCGCGACCTTCACCCAGAAGCGCCAGAACCACACACGCCTGCGCGCGACGACGTCCTCCTCGCGCAGCTTCGCACTCTCGAGCCCGAAGAGGCTCGGCCAGGGGATCAGCCGGTGGAAGACCAGGTCGACGACGCCGCGGAACGCGACGATCATCCCCAGGGTCGCGAGGAGCGACGTCCACCAGCTCCAGTCGTAGCGCTGGGTCAGCCAGACGTACACGGCCGGGCTCGTGATGACCGCGACGATGGTGGCTGCGCGCGTCAGCCGACGCCAGTTCGACGCGAGCTCCTGCGAGGCGGCGCTCTGCGCGAACGACCCGGCGAGCGGCTCGACGTTTGCCATCGCAGAAGTGTACGCAGGGCGTGTCGGCCCGAGTTGTTGGCACCGCGTTAAGGGGTCGTCCTGTAGCGTCGAGCCATGACACGCGCCACGCTCCACACCACCGAGGGGCCGGTCGAGCTCGAGCTCTACCCGGATGCGGCCCCCAAGACCGTCGCGAACTTCACGAAGCTCGCCGGCGAGGGGTTCTACGACGGGCTCACGTTCCACCGGGTGATCCCGGACTTCATGGTGCAGGCCGGCTGCCCGCGCGGCGACGGCACGGGCGGGCCCGGCTACCAGTTCGAGGACGAGTTCAACGAGCACCGCATGACGCGTGGCGCGCTCGCGATGGCCAACGCCGGCCCGAACACGAACGGCTCGCAGTTCTTCGTCGTCACCGCCGACGCGTGTCCTTGGCTCGACGGCAAGCACACCGTCTTCGGGCGGGTGACGGACGGGCAGGACGTGGTCGACCGCATCTCGAACGCCGATCGCGACGGTCGTGATCGGCCGCTGACGCCGATCACGATCGAGCGACTCGAGATCGCGGAGGACTGAGGGCTCTCGACTCGCCCGGCCTCGCAGAGCGGGGCCCTGTCCGACGGTGCCAGTCGTCGCTGCCAGGGCGACCTGGCAGGAGACGCTGTCAGGGCGTCCTGTCAGGCCATCCTGGCAGGGAATGCTGTCAGGGTTCGTGCCGGATGTGTGCCGATCGCTCCACAGGCGACCGGTGGGATGACCTAGGCTCCGGCGGTGGAGCTCGCCGGCAAGACCGCGATCGTGACCGGGGCATCGTCGGGGATCGGCGCCTCGACGGTGCGCAAGCTGCGCGCGGCCGGGGTGCGCGTCGTCGGCGGCGCCCGTCGTGTCGAGCGGATCGAGGCGGATCTCGCGCTGCCTCTGGACACCACCGACGCCGCCAGCTGCGCGTCGTTCGTCGAGAGCGCCCTCGTCGAGCTCGGCGCGATCGACATCCTCTTCAACAACGCGGGCCTGGCGCTCGGACGCGCCCCGTTCTCCGAGTCGACGGAGGAGGACGAGGCAGCGGTCGTCCACACGAACGTGGACGGGGTGATGCGGATGACGCGCCTCTGCCTGCCCTATGTGCGCGACGGCGGCCACCTCGTCTTCATGGGCTCCGTCGCGGGGCGCCAGGCGTATCCGGGTGGCGCCTCCTACATCGCATCGAAGTTCGCGGTACGCGGGTTCGTCTACGCGCTGCGCGAGGACCTGCTCGGCCGGCCGATCCGCATCACCACGGTCGACGCCGGTCTCGTCGAGACGGAGTTCTCGCTCGTCCGCTTCAAAGGCGACGAGGAGAAGGCGGCGGCGGTGTACGAGGGCGTCGACCCGATCACTCCGGACGAGGTCGCCGACTGCGTCCTGTTCGCCCTCACCCGCCCGCTCCACGTCAACGTCGACGAGATCGTGATCAAGGCGCTGCAGCAGTCCTCGGGCGCGCGGGTCGTGCGTCGCAGCGACGGGTGAGCCGCCTCCGCTCGCCGTACGACCGCGAGATCTTCAGGCTCGCGCTCCCGGCGCTCGGGGCGCTCGCCGCGGAGCCGCTCTACATCCTCGTCGACACCGCGATCGTCGGTCACCTCGGGCGAGAGCCGCTCGCCGCGCTCGGCGCCGCCGCGACGGCGCTGTCGGTGTTCGCGATGTTCAACTTCCTGCAGTACGGGACGACCGCGCAGGTCGCCCGTGCCTCGGGGGCGGGCGAGCAGGAGACGGCGCGTGCGCTCGGGGCGCAGGCGCTGTGGCTGTCGCTCGCGATCGGCGTCGCCCTCGCGGTGGGGGTCGCGGTGCTGGCAGGCCCCATCGTGCGGGCGATCGGGGTGGAGGGGGAGACGGCCGAGCTGGCGGAGACGTACCTGCGCATCGTCTCGATCGGCCTCCCCTCGGCGTTCGTCGCCCTCGGCGGGCAGGGCTTCCTGCGGGGGATCGGGCGGCTCGGCTCGCCGCTCGTGATCCTCGTCGCGGGCAACGTCGTCAACGCCGTGCTCGAGGTGGTGCTCGTCTACGGCTTCGATCTCGGGATCGCCGGCTCGGCGTGGGGGACGGCGGTGGCGCAGACCGGGATGGGGCTCGCGTTCCTCGCGCTCGTGCTCCACCACGTCGGCGCGCAGCGTCGGCTCATGCCCGAGCTCGCCAGGCGCCTGCTCTCGGTCGGCAAGTTCATCTTCGCCCGCACGTTCGCGCTCATCTGCTCCTTCCTCCTGGCGGGAGCCGTCGTCGCACGGCTGGGCGACGCCGAGCTCGGGGCGTACCAGATCTCGTTCCAGCTCTGGGTGTTCCTCGCCCTCGTCCTCGACGCGATCGCGATCGCCGGGCAGATCATCGTCGGGCGCGAGCTCGGCGCGGGCCGGCCCGAGCGGGCCTACGTGGCGAGCGCGCGGATGATCACGCTCGCCACGGCCGCCGGCGGGGCGTTCACGGCGCTGCTGCTCCTCCTCCACGAGGTGCTGCCGCGCGCGTTCACCTCCGACGCGCTCGTGCTCGAGCAGTGCGCACTGCTGTGGCCGATCTTCGCGCTCATGCAGCCGCTCAACGGCGCGGTCTTCGCCCTCGACGGGATCCTGATCGGGGCGAGCGACGGGCCGTTCATCGCAGGCTCGATGGTCGCCGCGTTCCTCGCCTGCGCGTCGGCGCTCGCGGTCGCGTGGTCGGCGGGGTGGGGGGTCCGCGGCGTCTGGGCCGCGCTCGCGCTGCTGATCGTCGTCCGGCTCGCGACGATGGGCGCGCGCTTCCGTCGCCGACGCTGGCTCGTCACGGGGTGGGCCTGAGGCCGGCGCTCAGCGGGTGCGCAGCCGGTGGGCGACGACGAAGCGCTCCTCGAACCCCGCGCGGAGGATGTTGCGGTAGGAGCTGCTCGGCCGGTCGGGGATCTGCTCGCCCGTCTCGGTGACGAGCGTCGTGCAGCCTCGTGCCCTGGCGTGCTCGATCCGGGCCGCGAACAGGGCTGTCTGCGCGCCCTTGCCCCGGTGCTCGGGCAGCGTCCCCGCGAACCCGAGGTACGCGTCGGCGCCGTCCACCCACATCGCGGCGGCCGCAGCGGGCTCGTCGCCGTCGAGAGCGAGCCACGCGGTCAACCCGTCGCGCTCCGGGACGGCCACGAGCGCTGGCAGCGCATCCGGGAGCCCGTACGCGATCGTGACGACGCGCGCCCAGGCCTCGGCCGCCGCAGCGTCGGCCACCTCGACGAGGCGCAGCGACGTCTCGGCCGGCAGGGGCGCTCGGGCGTCTCGCTCGAACAGCATCCAGCCCCACCCCGGCTCGAGGCCCCGGCGCTCGAGCCGTCGTCCGAGGTCGGCCGGCGCTGCGAACGGCGACACGGCGACGTAGAAGGTCGTCCCGTCCATCGCGGCCAGCACCGCGTCGATGTCGTCGTCGGTCGCGGGACGATCGAGGCCGAGCCCGGTGACGCGGTTGAGCATCGGCGAGTCGGGGACGCCGGGCATCCGCACGCAGATGGCGCCGGCGACCTGCCTCACCGCGTCCGGCGGGTAGACGCTCGCGAACGCGCGCGCTGCGATCCGCTCCAGCTCGTGCACGTGTGGATCGTTACACAGCCGTCGGTGCGCGAGCCTCGAGGTCGGTGCGCTCCAGCCGTCGCACGTCCGGGACGAGCAGCACCGCGCCCTGGGCGAACACGTAGACCCCGACTGCGAGCCAGACAGCGGTGGTGACCCCCACCGCGGCCGCGAGCGGGCCGGCCAGCAGCTGGCCCACCGGGATGGCGACGAACGAGCCCAGCGCGTCGTACGACGCGACGCGCGAGAGACGGTCTCGCGGGACGTGCTGCTGGAGCGTGAGCTCCCAGAACACGCCGAACAGCTCGAACGCCGCCCCCGAGACGACAGCGCCGAGCGCAACTCCCCACGTCGGCAGCCCGAGCGCCAACCCGACCATCGCCCCGGCGCCCAGCACCATGACGACCTGCCCGAAGTACAACGGCCGGCGGGGCCGCACACGGAAGGCGGTCAGACCGCCGAGCAGGAACCCGACGCCCATCGCCGCGACGATCAGGCCCCAGGCCCGGGCGCCGCCGAGCTCGGTGTCGGCGATCACCGGCCCGAGCACGTTGAACCCGATCTGGTTGGCCATGTTCCCGAAGGCCGCCGCGGCGACGATCGTCCAGAGCCAGGTACGGCCGGAGAACTCCGCCCAGCCCTCCCGCAGCTCGCGCAGGACGCTCGAGCCCGCCTGGACGACGCGCGTCGACGGCACGCGGATCGCCGCGATGAAGGCGCCGCCGACGAGGTACGTGAGCGCGTCCCAGGCGAGGGCCCAGCCTGGACCGACGACCGCGACGAGGATCCCGCCGAGCGCAGCGCCGACGATGTTCGTCCCGGCGAACGTCAGGCGGAGCAGCGCGTTCGCCTCCTGGAGCTCGTCGTTCGGCACGGTCTGCGGCGTGAGCCCCTGCGCCGCCGGGAAGAAGAACGCCGTGGCGGCGCCGCGCACGGCGTTCAACGCCGCCAGATGCCAGATCTCCGCCTCGCCGGTGAGCACGAGCACCGCCACGACGGACTGCGCGGCGGCGCTCACGACGTCCGAGCCGACCATCACGAGGTTGCGCGGAAGCCGATCGGCGATGACGCCCCCGAAGAGGAACAGCGCGATCTGCGGCAACGTGCCGACCGCGAGCACGATCCCGAGGTCGGTGGCCGAGCCGCCGATCTCGAGCACCGCGAAGGCGAGGGCGATCGGCGCCACCGCGCTGCCCGCCAGAGAGGCGAGCCGACCGGCGAAGAGCAGGCGGAACGGACGGTGGCGGAGCGGCGCGAGCGCCGCCGTCACCGGCGCTCGGCTTCCCGGCGCTTGCGCCAGTAGCGCTCCAGCCCGCCGTACGCGTGCCAGGCAGGGACGACCGCGAGGTAGTGATCGACGCTCTCCGGGTCGCTCGCCGCGATGTCGTCACGGACCGCTGCGGCGAACGCGCCCTCGTCCATCCCGTGCTCCATCCAGCCCGCCCAGCGCCGGATCGCGCTGCGCAGGCGCTCCAGGTGGCCGGCGACGTCGTCGAACACGCCGAAGTGGACGCACGCGAGCCGGCTGGGCGCACGGCGCTCCATCTCGTCGATCGAGGCGTCCCACGCGTCGAGGTCGACCTCGGGCGGCGGGAGCGGGGGGAGCACGAACCGCCCGGGTGCGATCCGGACGCCGGCCGCGTCCCCGCTGCAGAGCGTCCCGTCGCCTGCGAGGTAGGAGACGTGGTGGCGGGCGTGTCCCGGGGTGGGGAAGCAGGCGAGGCCCAGGACGTCCTCGCCGACGATGTGGAGGTTCGCCTCGGGCACGGGCGTGAGGGCACCCCAGAGCCCGTCGAAGGCGTCGCCGTAGAGCCGGCGTGCGCTGGCCTCGAGGCGAGAGGGGTCGACGACGTGGGGTGCGCCGATCTCCGAGACGTGCACCTGGACGTGCGGGTGCGCTCGCACGATCGCGCCGGCCGCGCCCGCGTGATCGAGGTGGATGTGCGACAGGAGCAGGTGGCGGATGTCGCCGAGCCCGAGATCGCGCTCGGCGAGCCCTGCCCGCAGGGCCGGGAGGCAGCTCGCCGGCCCGCAGTCGAAGAGCGCGAGACCGTCCTCGGTCTCGACGACGTACGTGCCGACGCAGCGCGGGACGCCCTGGTGCCGCAGGTCGATCGGCTCGAGCGCGACGCGCGTCACGGATGGGATCAGGCGCCGGCGCGGGCGGGCACGGACGCGAGGGCCTGGGCGAGATCGGCCACGAGGTCGGCCACCGACTCGATCCCCACCGAGAGCCGCACGAGGTTGCGCGGCGATGCGAAGGGCCCCGCGGCGGTCGCGGCATGCGTCATCCGGTAGGGGTGCTCGATGAGGCTCTCGACGCCGCCGAGGCTCTCGGCGAGCGTCCAGACCTTCGTCCGCGCGACGAGGTCGACGGCGTCGGCCTCGTCGGCGACGGTGAACGACACCATCCCGCCGAAGTCCCTCATCTGCGCGGTGGCGACGTCGTGGCCGGGATGGGTGGGCAGCCCCGGATAGAGCACCTGCTCCACCTGCGGCTGCTCGAGCAGGAACGCGGCGACCTCCCGCGCGTTCGCGCAGTGGCGCTCCATGCGCACAGCGAGGGTCTTCACGCCCCGGAGCACGAGCCAGGCGTCGAACGGGCCCGGCACCGCCCCGAGCGACTTCTGGAGGAAGCGCAGCCGCTCCGCGACCGTGGGATCGTTCGTTCCGGCGAAGCCGCCGATCACGTCCGAGTGGCCGCCGAGGTACTTGGTCGTCGAGTGGACGACGATGTCGGCGCCCAGCGCGAGCGGCGTCTGGAGGTAGGGAGTCGCGAAGGTGTTGTCGACGACGAGCAGCGCTCCGGCGGCGTGGGCGGCGTCGGCCACCGCCCGGATGTCGACGATGCCGAGCAGGGGGTTCGTCGGAGACTCGATCCACACGAGCCGCGTGTCGTCGAGCCCGCCGGGGGCGACCAGCTCGTCCGGGGTGAGGTAGCCGAAGCGGTAGCCCTTCGGCTCGTAGACCTGCGAGAACATGCGGTAGATGCCGCCGTAGACGTCGTTCACGCAGACGACCCGCTCGCCGGGATCGACGAGGTGCATGATCGACGTCGCCGCACCGAGCCCCGACGAGAAGGCGAGCCCGTGGGCGGCGCCCTCGAGCGACGCGAGGCACTCCTCCAACGCCGTTCGGGTGGGGTTCGCGACGCGGGCGTAGTCGTAGCCCTTGTGGACGCCGACCGCCTCCTGCGCGAAGGTCGAGGTCTGGTAGATCGGCGTCGTGACCGCCCCCGTCGCGGGGTCGGGCTCCTGGCCGGCGTGGATGGCCCTCGTCTCGAAGTCCATGCCGTGATCCTATGCGGCCCTGTGGATCGATCGGCACACTCCTGTCGCAAACCCTGACAGGAATGCCTGGCAGCACCGTCTGGCAGGAGCGCCTGGCAGGAACGGCCTCCGGCAGCCCCTTGCAGGTCTGCGTGTCGGGCATCGCGCGGTCGCGACGCGTGGCGGCGATCGTGGTCGGGCGAAGGGCCGGGCCGGGTGGCCGCCGGCGGGGCACGACGTGCCGACTACCGTTCGGAGGGTGGACGCCGAGCGCCAGCGCATCGCATCGTTCGGACGGCCAGAGGACGGCATGGTCGAGGCGTCGCCCTGGTACCTCTGGGGCCCGTACCTCTCCGAGCGCCAGTGGGGCACCGTGCGCGAGGACTACAGCGGCGACGGCGACGCCTGGCGGTCGTTCCCGTTCGACCAGGCTCGCTCGCGCGCGTACCGCTGGGGCGAGGACGGGATCGCGGGGATCTGCGACGCCCAGCAGCGGCTCTGCCTCGCCGTCGCGCTCTGGAACGGTCGGGATCCGATCCTCAAGGAGCGGCTGTTCGGGCTGTCCGGCCACGAGGGCAACCACGGCGAGGACGCGAAGGAGGTGTGGTGGCACGTCGACGCCGTGCCGAGCCATGCCTGGCTGCGGTACCGCTACCACTACCCCCAGGCCCCGTTCCCCTACGCGCAGCTCCGGGCCATGGCGCGGGCCGCCGGCCGGGATGCTCCCGAGCCGGAGCTCGTCGACACGGGCGTCTTCGACGAAGACCGCTACTGGTCCGTCGACGTCAGCTACGCGAAGGCCGCTCCCGACGACGTCCTGCTGCGGATCCGCGTCACGAACGCAGGTCCCGAGCAGGACACGCTCCACGTGCTGCCCACGCTGTGGTTTCGCAACACCTGGTCGTGGGGAGACGGCAGCGCCAAGCCGGACCTGCGCGTCGACGACGGGGCGCTGATGGCACGCCACCCGGAGCTCGGCGCCTACAGGCTGCTGGCCTCCGACGGGCCCGACGGTCCGCCCCGCTTGCTCGTCTGCGAGAACGAGACCAACGCCACGCTGCTGTGGGGCGCCCCCGGAACCACGCCCTACCCGAAGGACGGGATCGGTGACCACGTGATCCACGGCGTGCCGACCGTGAGTCCCGACGGCGTCGGCTCGAAGGGAGCCGCGCACCACGTGCTGACCGTCGCGCCCGGGGACACGGTCGAGGTGCAGGCGCGTCTCACAGCGGACGGCGTCGCCGCGCGAGGCAGGCCGCTCGGGAAGCGCTGGGCCGCGATCCTCGCCGCGCGCGAGGCCGAGGCGGACGCGTTCCACGCCGCTCTCGTCCCGGCGGGAGCGGGGGCCGACGAGGCGCTCGTGCTCCGCCGTGCGCTCGCAGGGATGATCTGGTGCAAGCAGCACTACGCCTACGACGTCGCCCGCTGGCTCGGCGGTGATCCGGCGGGGCCGGCCCCGCCGCCGGGCCGCGGCACGATCCGCAACGGCGCCTGGCGGCACCTCGACGCGGCCGACGTGCTGTCGATGCCCGACTCGTGGGAGTACCCGTGGTTCGCGACCTGGGATCTCGCGTTCCACACCATCTCGCTCGCGCACGTCGATCCCGCGTTCGCGAAGAGCCAGCTGCTCGTGCTCGTGCGCGAGTGGTTCCAGCACCCGAACGGCGCGCTCCCCGCGTACGAGTGGTCGTTCGACGACGTCAACCCGCCCGTGCACGCCTGGGCAGCGCTTCGCGTCTACGCGATCGACGGGCGGCGCGACTGCGCCTTCCTCGAGCGGATCTTCCACAAGCTGCTCCTCAACTTCGCCTGGTGGGTCAATCGCAAGGACGCGGCGGGCGACAACCTCTTCGAGGGAGGGTTCCTCGGGTTGGACAACATCGGGCCGTTCGACCGCTCCAAGCTGCCCGTCAGCGGCCGGCTCGAGCAGTCGGACGCGACGGCCTGGATGGCGTTCTTCTGCCTCTCGATGGGGGCGATCGCACTGGAGCTCGCCCAGGGCGACGAGGTCTACGTCGACCTCGCCGCGAAGTTCCTGCTCCACTTCGATGGCATCGCGCGCGCCATGAACGAGCAGGGCCTGTGGGACGACGACGACGGCTTCTACTTCGACCGGCTCGTCTGCCCGTCCGGCGACGTGCACCCGATCGAGGTCCGATCGATCGTGGGTCTCGTCCCGCTGCTCGCGACGCTGCGGCTCGAGCGCGCGGTCCTCGATCGCGTGCCGACCTTGCGGCGGCGTCTGTCCGCCATCTTCGAGCGGACCCATGGCTCCCTCGACGAGGCGTTGCGCGACCTCGAGGGCTGCGGACACCTCACCCCCGGGCGGAACGGCGACGTGCTGCTCAGCGTGGTCAGCCCGGCCCGCCTCCAGCGCATCCTCGGGGCGGTGCTCGCCGAGGACAGATTCCTGTCACCCTACGGCCTGCGGTCGCTCTCGAAGTGGCACGAGGCGCACCCGTTCTCGGTCACGGTCGACGGCGTCACGGCGACGGTCGACTACGAGCCCGGCGAGTCGCGCTCGTGGCTGTTCGGCGGCAACTCGAACTGGCGGGGACCCGTGTGGTTCCCGTTCAACCAACTGGTGATCGAGGCTCTCGAGCGCTACCACGCCGCGCTCGGCGACGCCGTGCGCGTCGAGCTGCCCGCGGGCTCGGGGAACGCGGTCACCCTGGACGTCGTCGCGGACGATCTCCGCGCGCGCCTCATCTCGTTGTTCCTGCCGGGCGTCGACGGTCGGCTGCCGTGCTTCGGCGACTCGGAGCGCTTCGCCGGGCCAGGCTGGCGCGAGCCCCTCTTCTTCGAGTACTTCCACGGCGATACCGGCGTCGGACTCGGCGCCTCGCACCAGACCGGGTGGACGGGGCTGGTCGCCGATCTCGTTCTCGGCCGCCGCCGCCGAGCCTGAGCGCCGTCAGCGGCGCACGCGCTCGAGCCCGATGACCCGACGCAGTCGGTCGAGTGCCGCGTCGAGCGCGTCGTCGAACGTCGTCGAGGCGCGTACCCCGGGCTCGCGGTGCACCGCGCGCACGACGAGCACGCCCTCAGCGCGCTCGGTCTTGAGGTCGATGCGGGCCACGACGCGGTCTCGGCGCACGAACGGCAGCACGTAGTAGCCGAAGCGGCGCTGCGGAGCAGGCTTGTAGACCTCGATCAGGTGGTCGAAGCCGAGCACGCGGCGCGCGAACGGCCGATCCCAGAGGAGGTTGTCGAACGGCGAGAGCAGGACAGCTGCCGTCGGCGTCGGCGGGTCGAGGTCTGCGTTCGCGACGACGATCACCCCGGGGCCGCCGTCCTCCACCGCGAGGCGCTCCAGGAGCCCGTCGGCGACCAGCCCGTCGACGGCCGAGCGCACGCGTCCGACGCCGCCCCTCAGCCGCCAGTGCTCGACGACCCCCGCCTCGGTGAGCGCGCCGCGCGCCCGCACCGCCGCGAGGACGAGCGCACGAAGCCGCTCGGCCTCGGGGACGTGTGCTGCGTCGAGGATGTCGCGCGGCACGACGCGCTCCGGGAGGTCGTAGAGCCGCTGGAACCCCGTGCGGTCGGCGACGACCAGCTCGCCGTGGTTCCACAGCAGCTCGAGCATCCGCTTGGCGGGCTTCCAGCCCCACATCTCGCCCCGGGTCGCGGCCCCCTCGAAGTGTCGGGAGCCGAGAGGCCCGCGGCGTCGGATCTCCTCGAGGACCTGCTCTCGCAGGTGGGGATGCTCGCGCTCGATCTCCCCGTACCAGCGTCGTCCCCCCGCGTGCATCTGGGGCCGGAAGAGCGGCCAGCTCGCGATGGGCAGCAGGCACGCCTCGTGGGCCCAGTACTCGAAGACCCGCCCCTGGCGCAGCAGCTTCGAGACCGCATCGCGCGGGTGGTCGCCGATGCGCGCGCCGAGCGCGATGCGATGGCTGCGCTCGACGGTCGAGATCGAGTCGAGCTGGACGCAGGCGAGCCGGCGGATCGCGTCCTCGACCTCCCGGCGGGTGCCCTTCCGCGCGCGCGAGGTGTACGACTGGGCGCCGATCGCGATCCGGCGGAGAGCCGTGAGGGAGACGGTGCGCACGCGGGCTGTCCTAGCCGGGCGTCCGCCCGGCGAGGACCTCGGCGAGCCGCTCGGGATCGATGTTCCCTCCCGAGACGACGCAGATCACTCTCTCCGCGTCGACGTGGCCAGCGAGCGCGACGGCGAGCGCGAGCGCCCCGGCACCCTCGGCGACGACGTGAGCGCGTGTCGCGAGCGTCCGCACTGCGGCGGCGGTCTCGGCGAGCGAGACCGCGTGTGCCTCGCGGACGAGCCCGCTGGCCCTCTCCCACATCCCGGGCAGCACCGCCTTGGCGCCGGCGCCGTCGACGAACGAGGCGGTGTACGGAACCTCCACCGGCCGACCGGCGGCCAGCGACGCGGTCAGCGCCGCACCGGTCTCCGGCTCGCACGCCACGACGCGGGTGGCCGAGCCGACCCCTGCGAGCGCGCTCGCGATCCCCGTCGCGAGGCCGCCGCCACCCCAGGGGACGAGCACCGCATCGGCGTCGGGGAGCTCCTCGGCGAGCTCGAGACCGATCACGCCGTTCCCGGCCATCACGCGCTCGTCCAGCACGGGGTGGACGAACAGCCCGTCCAGGCCCGGGTACGTGCCCGCCTCCATCGTCTCCCACCAGCGGTCGAACGGCACTCCGATGACGGTGCCTCCGAGCCGCTCGATCGCCTCCAGCTTCGCGCGTGGCGCGTGGTCGGGGGCGACGACGGCGCACGGCACGCCGAGCTCGCGCGCGACCCAGGCCACGCCCTGCGCCATGTTCCCTGCGCTCGTCGTCCA
The DNA here is from genome assembly GCA_963703095.1 of uncultured Actinomycetes bacterium. GTDB lineage: Bacteria > Actinomycetota > Thermoleophilia > Gaiellales > Gaiellaceae > Gaiella. The sequence continues at coordinate 3,220,235 of OY969787.1, read as the reverse complement.
GACGCCGGGACGCCACTCGTCGGGCTGTGCCTGCCGGATCGCGCTGGCCGCGCCACGGATCTTGAACGAGCCGATCGGCTGGAGGCACTCGAGCTTGAGCCAGATCTCGGCCTCCGCCTCGACCTCGAGCCGCACGAGTGGCGTGCGGATCGCCGTGTCGGCGATCAGCTCGCGCGCCCGCTCGATCGCGTGGAGGGGGATCAGAACGCGATCTCCGTCCCGAGCCCGAGCTCGCGCGCACGCGCCACGGCGAGCTCGGCGGCCGCGAGGTCCTCCACCGCGAGGCCCAGCGACTCGAACACCGTCAGCTCGACGTCGTCGCGCCGCCCGGGGTGCGCTCCGACCAGGAGCTCCCCGAGCTCGGCCCTGATGTGGTCGGGGCCGAGCCCGCGCTCGGCGACCGCCCCGAGGTAGTCGCCGGACTCGTGCAGGGTCGACTCGCGCCGGTCGACGAAGAGCGAGGAGGCGGCGACGACATCGGCGTCGAGCTCCCGCGCCCACGTCCCCGACGAGCCGACCGCGTTGACGTGTGCGCCCGGCGCCAGGAGCGGGAGGTGGTCGCGGGTGAGGATCGGCTCGGACGCGGCAGTGCACGTGCACACGACGTCTGCGCCGTCCACCGCCTCCTCGACGGACGCGCAGGCCGCAGCGTGAGCCTCGAGCGCGAGCGCCTCGGCGTTGGCCGGGGTCGGGCTCCAGACGCGCAGCTCGGCGGCCGGCAGCACCTCCCGCATCGCCACGGCGTGCGAGCGCCCCTGCACGCCGGAGCCGAGGATCGCCACCTGTCGCGCTCCCCGCCTGGCGAGGAGCCTCGTCGCGACGGCGGACACCGCCGCCGTGCGGATCTCGGTCACCGGTGACGCGTTCAGCAGGGCGACGAGCTGCCCGGTCGTCCCGTCGTGGAGCAGCACCGCGCCCTGGTGGGGATCGAGCCCTCGCGTCGGGTTGCCCGGGACGACGACGACCTCCTTGAGCGCGATCAGCGGCGTCGCGCCGCCACGGTGGGCCGGCATCAGGCCGAGACCGAGCACGTCGTCGTCGGGCACGCGCATGATCGAGCGCAGGGGGAGGGTGAGCTCGCCGCGTGCGAGGCCGGCGAGCGCCTGCTCCATCGCCTCGATGCACGAGGCCATGTCGAGTGTCGCGCGCACGTCGTCTCCCGAGAGCACGAGCAGGCTCATCGGAAGAGCGCCTCGAGCCGGTCGCGCTCGGTGTCGGAGAGCCGCAGCCCGAGCGCCTCGCGCACCGGCTCGAGGTGCTCCGCGCGTCCGGGGCCGATCACGATCGCCGTCACCTCGGGAACGTGGAGCAGCCAGGCGAGCGCGAGACCGGCGGTCGAGACGCTGCGTGCGGCCGCTTCCTCGGCGAGCGCGTCGATCGCCGCGAAGGTCCGCTCGGTCAGCAGGTCGGCGTACCCCTCGGGCCTGAGGTCGAGCCGCGACCCGGCCGGCGGCGCCTGCCCCTGCCGGTACTTGCCCGTGAGCAGGCCGCCCGCGAGCGGGCTGAACGGCGTGAGGCCGATCCCGTGCTCGTGCACGAGCGGGAAGACGGTCTGACGCGCCCGATGGTCGAGCAGCGAGAAGGCCTCCTGCGCCCACTCGTAGCGGACGAGGCGCTCGAGCCGCGACAGCTCCAGCGCCTCTGCGAGCTGCTCGGCGGTGAAGTTCGATGCGCCGACGGCACCGACCGCTCCCGCGCGGACGAGCTCGTCGAACGCCTGGATCGTCTCTTCCTGCGGCGTGTCGGGATCGAAGTCGTGGGCCATGTAGAGCGGGATCCGCTCCAGGCCGAGGCGACGTCTGCTCCCGTCGACCTGCCGGAGGATGCGCATCCGCGCCAGCCCCTTGTCTCCGCCCTCCTCCATCGGGTTGAACGTCTTCGTGGTCACGACCACGCGGTCGCGAACGGCCGCTCCGCGCGTCGCGAGCCACTCGCCCACGATCGTCTCGCTGCGGCCGCCGCCGTAGGCGTCGGCGGTGTCGAGCGTCGTGACCCCGAGCTCCCAGGCCTCGTCGAGGAGCCGGAGCGCGTCCTCCCGCGAGGTGCCCTGCCCGAAGAAGCGCGGTGAGGAGCCGATCCCGCCGAAGTTGCCGCAGCCGAGGATCACGCGAGACACCGCGATCCCGCTGCCGCCGAGAGGCACCTGCTCCACGGCCCGATCGTACGCGGCGAGCGCGCGCCGGCGCGACCCCGACCCTACGTGGTGTCTGCGGCCTGCTCTGCGAGCCTGCGGTCTGCCTCCCGGTCGACCTCCTCCGCCGCCCGGGGGTGGCCGGTGACCGCCTCGAGGAACGCGTCCTTCTCGAGCACGACCAGGCTGCACGGGGTGAGGCTCGTGACCGTCGCCGTCCGCGGCACGTCCCGCAGCAGCGCGATCTCGCCGAACCCGGCACCCCGCTCGAGCACGGCCAGCGAGACCCCGTCCCGCGTCACCTCGACCTTCCCGTCGGCGATCGCATACCAGCGATCTCCCGCGTCGCCCTGGCGGACGAGCTCGGCGCCGGCTGGGACCTCGAGGTGGACGAGCTGGCGCGCGATGCTCTCGAGCGTGGGGGCCGACAGCGGCGCGAACACCGGCATCGAGCGCAGCAGCCCGATCTCGACGACCGGGACGGTCGCGGTTCGGTCGATCTCCCGCAGCCGGCGTCCGGTGAGCAGGAGCGCCACCGGGAGGATCGCGCCGGCTCCGACCAGCGCGGCGGTGGTCCCGCCGAGCGCGACGAGCGCCGGCACGAGGATGGCGCCGAGGGCGAGCCCCGCGTTGGACACGCTCTCGAGCATTCCGAACACGCGCGAGACGAGGTCGCCCGGCGCCGCCCGCTGCAGCAGCGTGCGTCCCCCGACGTCGACCATGGTCCACGCGACCCCGGCCGTCGCGATCAGCACGAGCGCGCTGGCCTCGGTCGGCACGAGCGCGAGCACGCCGAGCGACGCCGCCCAGAGGACGATCGCCGCCAGGAGCAGCGGGGCGAGGTGACGCCGGCCGACGAGCGCCACCGTCGCCGCGATGCCGACCGTCCCGCCGAAGCCGAACGCCGCGTTGAGGTAGCCGGCCCACGCGTCGCCCGCCTCGAGCGCGCCGATCGCCAGCTCCGCGTAGAGCACGTCGAGCGCTCCGATGCCCACGTACAGGGCACCGAGAAGCACGATCAGCGTGCGCGGCTCGTGCTCGGCGCGCAGCAGGCGCAGGCCGTCGGCGACCTCCGCCAGCGCCCCGTGCGTCGAGCCGTCGCCGCTGGGTGGCGGGCCGTGCACGGGGAGGACGAGCACGAAGGCGGCCAGTCCGAGCGTCCCGAGGACGAGCAGCGCCAGACCCGGCCCCGAGGCGCCGAGGAGCACGCCCGTGAGGGCCGGCGCCGCGAGCACCGTCGTCGCCTCGACCCAGCCCGTCGTGACGTTCGCGGCGGTGAGCTCGATCGGCGTGCGGGCGAGCGTCGGCACGAGCGCGTACTGCGGCGGGCGGATCAGCGAGCACGCGGTCGCCGAGCACGCCGCCAGGGCATAGACGAGCAGCGGGTCGGCGTCCGCGAACAGCGCCGCGGCGGTCGCGAGCACGGCCACGCCGTTCGCGAGGTACGCGAGCGCGAGCACCCGGCCGGGCCGGTGTCGGTCGCCGAGCACTGCGGCGATGGGGGAGAGCAGGGTTGCCGGGACGAGCTGCGCGAACGCGACGATCCCGGCGGTCGTGGCGCCGCCCTGGTTGTACGCGTAGACGATGATCGCGATCCACGTGCCCCACTCGAGCGCGATGAACGCCGCGAACGCTGCCATCACCCGCCGCAGCTCGCGGTTGCGGAGCACGAGCGCGAGCACCGCCGGGATACGGCGCAGGTACACCCCGAGCTGACCGAGGCGGCCGCTCACGTCGGGAAGCCGCTGTCCCGCATGCCGTCGGGGAGAGGGGCGTCGTGTGCGCGAGCCACCGCGCGATACTCGCAGGCGCCGCTACGTCACGGTGCGATCGAGCGGAACGCGCGACGGGCGGCGACCGCGCCGAGCGCCCCCGCGATCGCGATCGCCGCGACCACTGCGCCGAGCGTCCCGACGGCGCCAGCCGTCGAGCCCACCACGAGAGCGATCGCCGTGCCCCAGGTCGCCCAGAGCACGGCTCCCGCCGCGTTCGCGATCGCGAACCGGTGCATCGGCATGGCGTTCGTCCCTGCCAGGAAGCCACCGACGTGGCGGAGCACGGGGAACAGCCGTGCGACCACGACGGTCGTGGTGCCGTGGCGCGCCCAGAAGGCCTCGGCGTGCTTCAAGGCCTCGACGCGATGGCGCTCCCAGCGCCCGCGCCGGGTCAGCGCCCACCGGCCTCCACGCGCGCCCCCGAGGTAGCCGAGGTGGCCGCCGACGACCGCGCCGACGACGGCGCAGGCGAACAGCCCCGTGACGCGGACGTCGCCCTGCCCGGCGAGCACGACCGCCGTGATGAGGGTCGTCGTGCCTGGCACGGGGAGCGCCGCGGACTTCGCGAGCGCGGCCGCGAACACGATCGGGTAGGCGAGCTCGACCGGCGCGCCCCAGACGAATGCAACTAGATTCACGAATCGCAGTGTAGTGGTCGTGGGATCGACGGCCACCGGGCCTCGGCGGCCGGTCGGCTCGACGAGAGCGCCTCGCTAGGATCGACGCGTGGAGGTCGGACGCTGGGTCGAGGAGCCCGTCGAGCGGGGCTTCGTCGACGTCCACGCCCACGTCGTGCCGTCCGGCGACGACGGCGCCGCGACCGTGGACGAGGGCGTCGCGCTCTGCCGCGTCGCGTTCGAGACGGGGACGCGGGTGCTGTTCGCGACGCCGCACGTCCACGCGGCCTGGGACTCCTACCCGTGGAGCGCCGCACGGGCCGCCCTGTTCGAGCGGTCGTTCCTCGAGCAGCGCGAGCGAGTCGCGTCCTGGGGCCTCGACCTGCGCCGTGGCCGTGAGGTGTACCCGTCAGAGGCGCTGGTGAGGGACCCGGCGGAGCTGCGACTCGAGGGCACGGACGCGGTGCTGATCGAGTTCCCGGGCTGGTGGGTCCCGTCGGCGGATGTGCTCGAGGTGACGCTCGCCGCGTGCGAGAGGGTCGAGGAGGCCGGCCTCACACCTCTGCTGGCCCACCCCGAGCGCTCGCGCCCGATCGCGGACGATCCCGCCCGCGCGACCGCGTTCGCCGAGCGCGGCTGGCCGCTCTGCCTGAACAGCACGTCCCTCATGGAGGACCCCGCGCGCATCGCGCACGAGACGGCGCTGGTGCTGCTCGACCTCGGGGTGGTGGCGATGGTCGCCTCCGACGCCCACGGCGCCCACCGGCTGCCGCGGCTCGATCTCGCGCTCGTCGTGGTGGAGCAGATCCTCGGGCGCGACGAGGCCCTGCCGCTGTTCGACGGCAGCGCCGTTCCCGGGCTGCGCCAGCCGGCCTGAGCGCACCACTCGGCCCGACCACCGCGGAGGCCGCTACCCTCGCGCGGATGAGCAACGAGGCGGTCGAGAAGTCCCTCAGCCTGATCGCGTTCCTCGGCCTCGCCGGCGTCGTGGTCGCGTGGATCGGTGTCCTCCTGGAGCGGCTCGGCGTGGGGAGCCTCGGCAGCAGGGTCGCCCGCGGGGTCGACGGCGCCGAGATCGGCCTCGCCTGGGTCGTCGCGGCGACCGCGATGGCGGGGAGCCTCTGGTTCAGCGAGGTCGCGAACTACATCCCCTGCGTGCTGTGCTGGTACCAGCGGATCGCGATGTACCCGCTGGTGCTGTTGCTGCTCGTCGCGATGCTGCGCCGCGAGCGGGTGATCGCGCCGTACGCCCTGTTCCTCGCGCTCGCGGGGCTCGTAGTGAGCGTCTATCACTACCAGCTCGAGTGGTTCCCCGACCAGGGCTCGATCTGCTCGACGACCGCGTCGGTGCCGTGCCATGTCAAGTGGTTCGAGCACTTCGGCGTCGCGACGATCCCCTTCCTGGCGGGGAGCGCGTTCCTGATGGTGATCACCCTGATGTGGCTCGCCTGGCGGAACGAGCGCGATGCCGTGCGGGCGGCCGATGCCCCGTCTGCGGCAGAGTCGGCAGGCCTCGCGGGCTCGGCCGCGCGGAGCGACGATGGAAGCGACGAGGCTCGCGGTGGCGGGCGCGGACCGCTCCTCGCCGCCGGGATCGGGATCCTCGTCATCGCAGGGGCGGTCGGCGCCGTGCTCCTGCTCCGCGACGACGACGGCGCGGACTCCACGACGCCGACGCCGATCGTGCAGCCCGGCGACGCGTCGGCCGGCGCGGCGGTGTTCGCGAGCGCCGGCTGCGGCGGCTGCCACGCCTTCGGCCCGGCCGGATCCGAGGGGAGCGCCGGTCCGGCCCTCGACGGCACGTCGCTCGCCGACGACGAGCTCCGCGAGATCGTCGCGTTCGGCAACGGTGCGATGCCGGCCTTCGACGGCGACCTCTCCGCCCAGGAGATCGCCGACGTTGCGGCATACCTCCGCACCGGCTGAGCGCAGCGGGCTGCCGCCGCGCCTCACTCCGCTCGCGTCGCTCCCCGCTCCCAGGCTGCGGCTCGCTCGTCGGCGAACGGCATGCCGCACTCCCGCAGCGCGGCCGCGACCGCGCGCGCGTCGAACGCGAGCCGGCGCAGCTCGAGCCGCAGCCCGGTCTCGCCCGTCGTGACGACCGCGTAGGACGCCCAGGGATCGAGCGCGAAGCCGTCCTCCGGCTGCGCGTGGTCGTAGCCGAAGCCGACGCTTCCCGGGTTGACGAAGGTCGTGGCGCCGACACGGCGCACGAACTGCAGGTGCGTGTGCCCGCCGGCGGCGAGCTCGGCGTCGACGGGGCCCAGCGTCGCCCGGAAGTCCTCGTCGGTCGCGGTCGGGAACAGGAGCGGGTGGTACGAGCGCGGCGTGGCGTGGAAGGCGAGCAGCGCGATGCCGTGCCCGAGGTCGAGGTCGAGCGCGAGCGGCCACGCGGCGACCACCGCCGCCTGCTCGTCGCTCAGCCGGCCGCGCGTCCAGGCGCGGGCGGCGAGCTGCTTGTCGGTCACCGGCTCGGACGACCCGGCCGCGGTCGCCGGGTCGAGCGCGAACGCGTCGGCGTTGCCCAGCACGGTCGGCACCGCGCGGGCGGTGAGGAGCTCCAGGCAGCCGACGGGCTGCGGCCCTCCCTGCAGCGCGTCGCCGAGGCACACGACCTGCTCGACGCCCTCCCGGTCGAGCTCGGCGAGCACCGCCTCCAGCGCGAGCAGGTTCCCGTGGACGTCGGAGATCAGCGCTGTGCGCACGGTCGGCCGGCCTCAGGACTCTGGCGGCGCGCCGCCCTCGGCCGTGCGCCGCGCGACGAAGTCGTCCAGCTCGGCGGCGATCGCGTCGTCGATGGGCGGGGGCTCCCAGTCGGCGAGGACGCGCTTCCAGACCTCGTTGGCGCGCGTGGTGGCGTCGCGCGAGCCGGCCTCCGTCCACTGGCCGAAGTTCGACCAGTCCGAGACGAGCGGCGTGTAGAAGGCCGTCCGGTAGCGCTCCAGCGTGTGCTCGCCGCCGAAGAAGTGCCCGCCCGGCGCGGTGCCGGCGATCGCGTCCAGCGCGATCTCGGCGTCGTCCACGACGAGCGGCTGGAACGCCTCCGCGACCATCTGCAGCACCTCGACGTCGAGAACCAGCTTCTCCTTCGAGGCCGTCAGCCCGCCCTCGAGCCAGCCGGCGGCGTGGATGATCACGTTGCCGCCACCGAGGACCGCGCCGAAGAGGCTCATCATCGTCTCGTACATCGCCTGGGCGTCGACGGCGTTCGACGCGTTCGGGGCGGACGTGCGGTACGGCAGCCCCACGCGGCGCGCCAGCTGGCCGCCGGCGAGCGCCGACTTGAAGTACTCGGGTGTCCCGAAGGCGGGCGCTCCGGAGCGCATGTCGACGTTCGAGGTGAACGCCCCGTACACGACCGGCGCCCCCGGGCGGACGAGCTGCGCGAGCACGACCCCCGCGAGCGCCTCCGCGTGCTGCAGCGTCAGCGCTCCCGCGAGCGAGACCGGCGCCATCGCGCCCGCGAGCGTGAAGGGCGTGATGATCGAGAGCTGCCCCGCCCGCGCGAAGTCGATGATCCCCATGCACATCGGGATGTCGAGCTGGCGCGGGGAGTTCGTGTTGATCACCGTGTACGAGCGCGGGGCGGACTCGAACGTCTCGCGATCGACGCCGTAGCCGATGCGGAACATCTCGAACCCGTCCGCGACCTGGCCTCGGCCGCGCGCGTAGACGTAGGGCACCTTGTCGGTGAGGGTGAGGTAGGCGTGACAGGTCGCGTAGTGGCGCACCGGGAGCGGCACGTCCTGCGGCTCCACGCAGGGGCCTGCCACCTGGAGGACGTCGAAGGCCTGCGTGAGGCGGACGAGGTCGCGGAAGTCGGCGAGGTTCCCGGGGCGCTTGCCGCCGTCGAGGTCGCTCACCGCCGGCGGGCTCGAGACGGGGACGTTGACGACGCTCCGTCCGCCGATCGTCACCGTCCGCTCCGGCGAGCGCCCGACGAGCTCGAAGGTGCGCGGCGCGGTCGCGAGGGCATGCTCGACGAGCTCCGGGCCGAGGTGGACGAGCTCCGTCTCGCCGTCGACGATCGCCCCGCCGGCACGGAAGAGCTCGCGTGCCTCGCCGAGGAGCACCTTGACGCCCTGGTCGCGGAGCAGGGTGAGGGCGGACTCGTGGATCTGCTCGACCTGCTCCGGTCGCAGCAGCTCGATCGGCGGGAACGGGTTCTCCAGCCGCCGGTAGACCCGCGAGCGCCCGGCGTCGGCCGTCGCGGCGGGCTGGCGCCTGCGCCGGCGTCCCCGCGCTCCCCCGGTCGCGGCCGGGTCTCCTTCGACCTGCTGCTCCTCCACCTCGTCTCCCTTCGCGCCTCGCGGCATCCTACGCGGGGCTCGTGTCCACGACGGGGTCGCCGAGCGCCTCGAGGTCGACCTCGATCCCGAGGCCAGGCCCGTCCGGAGGCGCCTGAGCGCCGTCGACGCTCGGCGGCAGACCCGTCCCGTGGTCGACCGACACCCAGCGGTGGAAGTCGACCATGTGCGCGCGGTGGCGCTCGGGCGTCCCGAGGCCGAGGTGGACGAAGGCGGCCGTCGCGAGGCTCGAGCCGCCGGCGTCCTCGATCGTGACGTCGAGGCCGTGCTCCACGGCCACGTCCCGGTACAGCAGGGCGCGTGACACGCCGCCGATCCGCTGGAGCTTGAGCGTCACGCCGTCGGCGACCCCGTCGCGCGCCGCGCGGAGCAGGTCGTCGAGCGCGACGATCGACTCGTCCAGCACGAGCGGCCGGTCGCAGTGCGGCCGGAGCGACGCGCACTCCGCGTAGGTGCGGCACGGCTGCTCGAGCACGTAGTCGAGCTCCCGCGTCGCGCGCAGGAAGCGCCTCGCGTCGGCCGTGGTGAAGGCGCCGTTCGCGTCGGCGTAGAGCAGGACGTCGTCCCCGACGAGGTCGCGCACGGCCGCGACCCGCTCCGCGTCGGCGTGGGGATCCGTTCCCACCTTGACCTGGATGCGGCGGTAGCCCTCGGCGAGCAGCTCCCGGGCGAGCTCGAGCGCGCCGTCGAGCGGCGCGACGATCACGACGTTGTAGAGCGCCACGCCGTCGCCGTGCCGGGCACCGAGCTCCCGCCACAGCGGCCGGTTCGCGGCCCTCGCCTTTGCGTCCCAGCAGGCCATGTCGATGGCGGACTTTGCGTACGGATGGCCCCGCAAAGCGGACTCGAGGAGCGCGCGCACGGTGCCCGGCTGCGTCGGGTCGGCTCCGAGCAGCGCGGGGGCGAGCTCGGCGACCCCCGCCCGGGCCCCGCCGGCGAAGGCCTCGGCGTACACGGAGTTGATCAGGCTCGTCTCGCCGTGGCCGACGATCCCCTCGTCGGTGTCGAGGCGGACGACGAGCGAGTCGAACCCCGACGACGCGCTCGAGCCCATTCGGTACCCGCCGCGGCGGAAGGGCTGCAGCTGGCGGTAGGCGCGCACGCGCGTGATCCGCATGCGCGCGATTGTAGGGGCGAGGCCTGTCTCGCCCGCTCTTCGCCCCCGGCGCTACGCGCCGAACCAGCGCGCGAGGTGCTCGGTCTCGAAGGCGCGCTTCTCGTCTGCGAGGGCGGCGCTCGGGCCGTCGATGCGGATCACGGGCTCGGGGTCGGCGTACCAGTCGCCCTCGACGTGCGCCGCCGAGCCAGAGCCCAGCTCGATCGGGCAGAAGCCCGTGCCGTCGAACAGCGAGGGCGGCTCTCCGCCTCCGACCTCGGCGGCGATCGCCCGCGCGACGCGCACGCCCTGCAGCTCGGCCATCACACCTGCCTTCGGCAGCGGCAGGCCGTTGGGGAGCGGGATGAGGTTCACGTCGCCGACCGCATAGACGTGGCGATGGCTCGTCTCGAGCGTCCCACGGTCGACGGCGATCCAGCCGTGCTCGCCCGTGAGCCCGCTGTCGGCGACGACGGCGGGAGGCCGGTGTGGCGGCACCGCGATCAGCAGGTCGTACGGCTCCTCGCCGTCGGCGAGCACCACGCGGCCTGGTTCGACGCGCTCGGTCTTCGCACCGACCCGCTGGCCGATGCCACGCTCGGCGAGCTGTCCTGCCATCCACTCGGAGCCGTCACGGCCGGCGTTCGGCATGAGCATCGGCTGGAGCGTGACGACGGTCAGCTCCGTGTCGCCCCGGAGACCCCGCCCGCGCAGGTGCTCGTCGAGGTGCAGCGCGCATTCGTACGGCGCCGGCGGACACGTGTACGGCGCGCCCGCGATCAACACGAGGATGCGTCCGCCGGCGAAGTCGCGCAGTGCCGCGGCCGCGCCTCGCACCCCGTCGAACGACCAGACGTCGTGCCCGTGCTCGGCGAGTCCCGGGACGAGATCGGGTCGCGGCACCGCGCCGAGCGCGATCACGAGCTGGTCGCCCGTCAGGCGTCCGGCCCCGGTCTCGGCCGCGCGCCCGGCGGCGTCGATCGCGGCGATCTCCGTCTCGACGACCTCGATCCCGTGTCGCGCGAGCAGCGCCCGGTCGCGGCTGCCGTCGGCCACCGAGCCGATCCCGACGAGCTCCCACAGCTTGCGCAGCCCCATCGAGAAGCTCGGCCGGCGGTCGACGAGCACGACCTCGTGCTCGTCGCCGAGCAGGCGCTTCAGCTCCGTGCCAGCGGCGATCCCGCCGAAGCCGCCGCCGAGGACGAGCGTGCGACCGCTCATCCGGCGCTCACCCGGCGCACGACCTCGGTCTCCGTCGGGGCGAACCTGTCGACGTGCTCCTGGACGCGGCTCATCCGCTCCTTGAACTCCGGGTGCGTCTTCCAGGCCCGAACCGCGTCCATGCTCTCCCAGCCGACGAAGCTGACGAAGCGCTCGGGTGCGCGCAGGTCACGAGCCAGGACGCCGTCGCGGGCGCCGGGGAGCGTCGCCGCCCAGGCCGCGAAGCCCTCCCACGCCTCGAGGAACGCGTCCTCGTGACCGGGGAACGGGAGCCAGGACCCCGTGGTGTAGACAGGCTGACCGGTCGTCATCGGGGCCCGCGCGCCGGCTCACGACCCGGCAGACTCGGCGACGTACGCCGCCACTGCGGCGATCTCGGCGTCGGAGAGGTCGCCCTCGAACGAGGGCATCGAACCGCCTCCGTTGCGGACCTGTGCCTCGACGGTGGCCGCGTCGGCCTGGAGGTCGTCGAGGTTCGGACCGACGGAGCCCGAGCTGCCCGCCGCCGCGAGCGCATGGCAGCTGCCGCAGCCCGCCGAGGCGAACACCGCGCTGCCGTCCGCGGCGTCCGGCTCCGCGGTCTCGCTGCCGTCCGTCGCGGTCGTGTCCGTCGTCTCGGTCGTGACCGACTCGTCCGTGCCCGATCCGTCGTCCCCGCCACAGCCCACGACGCCCAGCGCCAGCAGCGCGCCGACGAGGGAGAGCAGGAGAGCGCGTCTCACCCTGGCATCATCCCACCTCGAGAGCCTCGAGGGAAGGCCCCCTACCCGAAGGCGTTGTCGAGGCCCATCATCACCGCGAAGCCGACGACGAGCCCGAAGGTCGCTATGCGCTCGTGCCCGCGCGCGTGGCTCTCCGGGATGAGCTCGTCGACGACGACGTAGACCATGGCTCCGGCGGCGAACGCGAGCCCGAGCGGGAGGATCGCCCCGGACGCCTCTGCCGCGCCGTACCCGAACAGCGCGGCGGGCGGCTCGACCAGGCCCGTCGCGGCCGCGACGCCGAGCGCGGTCCAGCGGGAGACCCCTGCGTCCAGCAGCGGCGCCGCGGCCGCGAAGCCCTCGGGGACGTTCTGCACGCCGATCGCGATCGCGACCGGCAGCCCGAGATCGGTGCCGCCGGCCGCGAACGCGACGCCGACGGCGAGCCCCTCGGGGACGTTGTGGATCGTGAGCGCGCTGAGCAGGAGCAGGGGGCGGGAGCCCTCGGCGACGGGGCGCCGCTCGACGAATCGCTGGTGCACGTGCGGGATCACGACGTCGAGCAGCGCGATCACGAGCGCGCCGAGCGCGAAGCCGACGAGCACCTCCCACAGCGACCCGAGCTCGAGCGCGGGGACGAGGAGGCTGAAGACCGAGGCGGCGAGCATGATCCCGCCCGTGAACCCGAGCAGCCCGGCGATCAGGCGCTCGCCCGGATGCGGGAAGGCGAGCACGCCGAGACCACCGATGGTGGTGGCGAGCCCCGGCAGAACGAGTCCAGCCAGCGTGGTCGTGTCCACGATGCGATTCTCTCGCGCGCCGCGGCGCTGAGCACCCTGGTACCGCAGTCCCGAGGTCGCCGACCCCTGGCGGCCACGACAGATCGGGTCGCGACAGACCCGCACGTCCGAGTCGCGACCGTCAGGATCACCGTGGATGGAGCTTGCGATCATCGTGCTGGCCGGGCTTGCGATGAGCGCTATCGCGCTCGTCGGCTCCGTCACGACGGTGCTCTCGGAGGCGGCCTTGGAACGGATCGTGATGCCGCTCGTGGGTCTCTCGGCAGGCTCGCTGCTCGGTGGCGCGCTGTTCTTCATGCTGCCCCAGGCAGTGCGCGACCTGTCGGGGGTCGAGCCGTTCGTCTGGGTCGCCGCCGGGTTCGTCTCGTTCCTCGTGCTCGAGCAGTTCCTCGGCTGGCATCACTGCCATCGGCCTGTCGCCCAGCATGCGCCCGTCGGGAAGCTGATCCTCCTCGCGGACGGCCTGCACAACTTCGTGGGCGGCCTGGCCGTTGGGGGCGCCTTCCTGATCGACGTCAGAGTCGGAGCCGCGGCCTGGCTGGTCGCCGCCGCCCATGAGGTGCCACAGGAGCTCGGCGACTTCGGGATCCTCTTGCACAGCGGCTGGAGCCGGCGCGCCGCCCTCGGATACAACGTCGCGTCGGGGCTGAGCTTCCTCGTCGGCGGGCTCGTCGCCTACGCGCTGTCCGGTGGCGTCGACGTCGCCTTCCTGATCCCGTTCGCCGCGGGGAACTTCGTGTACATCGCCGCCGCCGACCTCGTCCCGCAGATCGCGGGGCCGCCCGCCTGCGGGCCCGAGGGGCACGTGTCGTTCCCGCTGCGCGAGCGCGTCGTCGAGACCCTGTCGTTCGCCGTCGGGCTCGGCGGGCTGCTCGCGCTGGCGCTCGTGTCCTGAGCGCGGTCGCTACCCGGATAGCGCCGCGGCGAAGCCCGCGACGACCTGCTCGTTCTGCTCCGGCAGCGCCGTCGTGACGCGCAGGAAGCCTGGGCCGAGGTCGGCGTCGTCGAGCGGTCGCACCAGGATCCCGCGCTCAGCCAGGCGGGCCGCCACCGTCGTTGCGGGAACGGGTGAGGTGTCGGCCAGGAAGAAGTACGTCGCCGAGGGATAGACGACGACGCCGAGCGCCGTGAGCGCCTGGGCGAGCGACCGCGCCCAGCCGCGCAGCAGCTCGACCCGCTCGCGGACGACAGCGAAGTGGGCGAGGGTCGCCAGCGCAGCGGCCTGGCTCGGACGCGCGAGGGGGTACGCGTCGTTGGCCGCGTCGAGCTCCGCCACGAGCCCCCGGGAGGCGACGGCGTAGCCGACGCGGAGACCCGCGAGGCTGTGCGCCTTCGAGAACGTCCGTGTCACGACGAGGTTCGGGTGCTCGGCGACGAGCGGCACCGTCGACGTGACGCCGAACTCGACGAAGGCCTCGTCGAGGAGGAACAGCACGTCCGGATGGCGGTCGAGCAGCTCAGGCAGCTGGCTCGTGTCCGCGTCGACGCCCGTCGGGTTGCTCGGGTTCACGATCGCGACCAGTGTCGTCCCGCGGGGGAGCGCGAGCCCTGCGAGGTCGAGGGCGAACGACGCGGCCGGTTCGAGCCGCGTCTGGGTGAACGCACCGGCGATCTCGGGGAAGAGCGCGTACGTGGGCGTGACGAGGTGCGTCCGAGCGCCGTAGCGGCCGAAGAGCTGCCGCAGGATCAGCTCGGACCCCGCGTTGACATGGATGTTCGCCTCGTCGACGCCGAGGTGGGACGCGAGCGCCGCGCGGAGCGGCCGGGAGTGCGGCTCGGTGTAGTGGTTCGACGCCGGCAGCTCCGCAGCGGCTGCCTCGATCGCGGCATCGAGCGGCGGGAGCGGGCTCTCGCAGAGCAGGAGGGTGATCCCCTCGAAGCCCGCCCCGCCCTTCTCGACGCGCGACGGTGCGTGTCCGCTCGGCTTGGAGATCGTGCGCACCGATCCCGCCTACGCGGCCGGGCGTGCTGCGAGCTGCTCGCGGCCCTCGTCGCCGACGACGACGTGGACGACCGGGATCTCGTAGAACGCGCGCAGGCGCTCGACGACCCCGTCCTCGAGCCAGTTGGACGTCCCCGCGGGGTGGGTGGAGATCACGATCTCGTCCGCGCCGAACGTCCGCAAGGCGTCCTCGACCGCGCGGAGCGGGTCGTCGGCGCCCACCTCGCCCTGGGTCGTGATCCCGAGGTCGGAGAGCGCGGCGCAGGTCTGCTCGACGCGCTGCGTGGCCGCTCGACGCGCGCCGTCCTCGGCGTCCGTCCAGTGCGCGACGGCGCCCGCGAGCGCCGGTGCGACCACGAGCACCTCGGTCGGCCGCTCCGCGGCGCGCCGCCGGACCTCGTCGTGCAGGGCAGGGCCGCGCAGCGTCTCGTTGGCCACGACGAGGATCCGGTGCATGTCGTCGGAGCGCGGCGCGCGTTGCCCGGCCGGCACGGCCGCAGAGGGCCGCTCGTGACGCAGCAGCACCCAGCCGGCGACCGAGAGCCCAGTCGCCACGAGCAGTGGGATCGCCAGCCCGACCCAGGCCAGGGCCGGAGGGTCGGTCCAGAGCACCATCGCCGCCACCGCGAGCGCCACCACCGACCAGATCAGCAACAGCGTGATGAGGAAGATGCCGCGGGTTCCTCTGAAGAGCCTCTTCATGTTCGTCGCCTCCTCGGGCTCGGATCCGCACCCCCACGATGCCCTGCTTCGGGCTCGCGGACATCGGTGCAGCCTCCTACGGCGGGTCAGCACATCCCCGCACGCCGGCTGCCACCGCCCACAGGGGCCGCGTAGTCTTCGGCCGTGCCCTCTGCCCTCGTCACCGGCGCTGCGAGCGGGATCGGCCTCGCGATCGCCGAGCGCCTCGTCGCGGACGGCTGGCGCGTCCTGTCCGTCGACGTCGACCCGTCTGCGGCCGGGCCGGGCGAGCGGTTCACGGCCGACCTCACGACGCGGGAGGGCAACCGGGCCGCCGTCGCCGAGGCGCTGTCGCGCTTCGGGCGTCTCGACGCGGTGGTGCCGAACGCCGGCTTCCAGCACGTCTCGCCCGTCGAGTCCTTCGACGAGGACCGCTGGGACGCGCTCCTCGCGCTGCTCCTCACGAGCCCGTTCCTGCTCGCGAAGCATGCCTGGCCCGCGCTGCGCTCGAGCGGCGACGGGCGGATCGTCGTGATCGCGTCCGTCCACGGCCTGGTGGCGTCGCCGTTCAAGGCCGGCTACGTGGCCGCGAAGCACGGCGTGCTCGGTCTCGTCAAGACGCTCGCGCTCGAGGGAGGGCCGGACGGGATCGGCGTGTCGGCCGTCTGCCCCGGCTACGTGCGGACGCCCCTGGTCGAGAACCAGATCGCCGCGCAGGCACGGGCGCACGGCGTCGCGGAGGAGCGGGTGCTCGAGGACGTCATGCTCGTCTCCCAGGCCCGCAAGGAGCTGGCCGAGCCCGCCGACGTGGCGGACGCCGTCGCATGGCTGCTCGGGCCGGCGGGGCGGTTCGCGACGGGCTCCCCGCTCGTGCTGGACGGCGGCTGGATCGCGCGCTGACGGCCGCGCGCGCGTCCGCCCGGTCGGAGCCGGGGCGGAGACGACGAGGGGAGACGGGAGCGCCCGCCTCCCCTCCGGCGCTTGCGCGCCGAGCTGTCGGGCGGGGCCGCTACTCGCCCGGCGGGCGGTAGTCGGCGATCGTGCCGATCGCCTCGTCCACCTCGGCCGGGGTGAGCAGCTTGACCGTGTTGATCGAGGCCACGCCCGAGCCGCCGACGGCGAGGCTGGCCGCCGTCACGGCCCGGTCGTCCGGCGCGTCGAGCAGGACGTACGCGTCGTAGTCGCCCAGCGCGAAGTGGAACGACTCGACGGTCCCGCCGAGCCGCTCGGCGAACTCCGAGATGTAGGCGGCGCGGTTCGCCGCGCCCTCCTGCGTCAGCCCGCGCAGGCCGGTCGACGTGTAGTTGACGCGGAGCAGGTACTTCCCCATGGCTCGTGTCCTCCCGATCGGTTGCGAGTGCCGCCGGAGAGTACGCCCTGGTGGGTCGTCACGCGCGGAGCGCGACGGCGCTCAGGTGGTGGAGAGGCCGAGGAGGAGCGCGACGTAGGTGCGGACGAGCGCCAGCTGCCGTCGCATGATGTCCGGGTCGTCCATCGCGCGCGTCAGCACGAACGCACCTTCGAACGTCGCCAGCAGGTGGTCGGCGAGGGCGTCGAGGTCGACGTCGGCTCTCGGGGGATGGAGCTCGGCTGCGGCGCGGAGCTTGGCGGCGAGGCGCTCCCGCCAGACTCGGAACGCGTCGACGATGACGTCGTTCGTGCCGTCCTCGAACAGCTGCCTCTCGTAGATGTAGGAGACGTAGAGGCAGCTCGGCTGCTGTGCGACCAGCTCGTGGGCGGCATCCTCGAACAGGCGGATGAACTCGACGACCTGGACCGCCGGATCGTCGTGCGCGCTCTCCACGCGGGCCATGTACTCGTCGAGGAACGCGACGTCGCTCGCCGCGTACCGCTCGACGAGCGCCCGCGCCAGGTGGTTCTTCGTCGGGAAGTGGTGGAAGAACGCACCCTTGCTCGTGTGGGTCTCCGTGAGGATCTCGTCGATCGACGTCGCCGCGAGCCCCCGGTCGAGGACGAGCCGCTCCGCGCCGTCGAGGATCCGCTCCCGTGTCTCTGCTCCGCGCCGTGCCATCGCCCTCACCGTACCTCCACTTGCAGACAGACTAGACGGTCTGCTAATAATAGACGGACTAGTCGGTCTATTACCGGGAGGAGCTGACATGACGCATTCGACGATCGACGCGGCCTCGGCGCTCGACGAGCTCGCGGCGAGCCTGCACGGCGCGCTCGTGCGACCGGGTGACGAGGACTACGACAGGGCCCGAAGCGTCTGGAACGGCATGATCAACCTCCGTCCCGCCGCCGTGGCTCGGTGCGCCTCGACGGACGACGTGCGGGCCTCCGTCGCGCTGGCGCGGACGACCGGACTGCCCCTCGCCGTCCGGGGCGGAGGGCACAACGTGGCGGGGTTCGGCACCGTCGACGGCGGCCTCGTGATCGACCTCTCGCCGATGCGCAGCGTGGACGTCGACGCCGCCACCCGCCGCGTCCGCGTCGGCGGCGGGGCGACCCTCGCCGACCTCGACGCCGCGACGCAGGGCCACGGGCTCGTCGTCCCGGCCGGGGTGGTCAGCGAGACGGGAGTCGCCGGCCTCACGCTGAGCGGGGGCCTCGGCTGGGTGCGGCGGAAGTGGGGCCTCTCGTGCGACAGCCTCGTCGGGGCGACCGTGGTGACCGCGACCGGCGACGTGCTCGACGTGACGGAGGAGACCGACGGCGACCTGCTCTGGGGCCTGCGCGGCGGTGGCGGCAACTTCGGGGTCGTGACCGAGCTCGTCTTCGACGCCTATCCGCTCGGGCCCGAGGTGGCGTTCCTCTTCGTGCTCTACCCGCTCGACCTCGCCCAGCACGTGCTCGCCGAGCACGAGCGGCTCGTCGAAGCGGGCGGAGACGAGATCAGCACGATCGCCGTGCTCGGCCACGTGCCGCCGCTCGACGACTTCGCTCCGGAGCTCCACGAGACCCCCTACGCCGGCGTGATCGGCATGTACGCCGGCGCAGCCGAGGAGGGGGAGCGGGCGCTCCGCCCCTTCCGGGAGCTCGGGGAGCCGCTCGCGGACTTCTCCGGGACGATGCCGTACGTCGACGCGCAGCGCGTGTACGACGCGGACTACCCGGCGGGGCACCGCTACTACTGGAAGGCGACGAACCTGCCGGGTCTCTCTCCCGACGCGGTCGACCTGCTCGTCGAGCGCACGCTCGCCGCGCCGTCGAAGCACTCCACGATCGACGTCTGGCTGAACGGCGGCGCGATCGCACGGGTGGGAGAGGGCGACACGGCGTTCAGCGGTCGGGCCACTCGCTACGTCGTCAATCCCGAGGCGAACTGGGAGCACCCCGACGACGACGACGCGAACGTCGCGTGGGCCCGGAGCGTCCTTTCAGCGCTCGAGCCGCACGCCAGCGGAGGTGCGTACCTCAACTTCCCGGGCTTCCTCGAGGAGGGAGCGGAGCTCGTGCGGGCCAGCCACGGCGCCAACTACGCGCGGCTCGCCGCCCTCAAGCAGCGGCTCGACGCGGAGAACCTGTTCCGACGCAACGCGAACGTCGCTCCGGCGGTGGGGGCGGTCGATCGGGCCTGAGCGCACCGCCCTGCCGGCGAACGGGACGCGTTGCGGGTGGCGACGGCGCGAGTCGGACCAGGGGATTCGTCCTTCGCTACCGTCTCGGCGGCGGCTCGGCGCGGTCGGGCCGTCGCCAGGACGGCAGCGACGGGAGGGAGCCCGACCATGCCCGACGAGCGTCCGCAGCGCCCGACCGTCACCGGTCGGATCTACGAGACCATCTTCGAGCTGCTCGAGCAGCACCCTGAGGGGATCCGCTGGTCGGAGCTGAACGCCCGGGTCGAGGCGTCGGATCCGTCCCTGCACCCGAAGACGATCAACGGCTGCGTCTGGCGGCTCGTCGAGAAGTACCCGGAGCGCGTGTACAAGCCCTCCAAGGGCGTCTTCCGCCTGACGAAGCACCGACAGGTCGAGGTGGAGCCGTCCTGATCGGCGCCCGCGGACGCATCTCGTGCCAGCACGCGACAACGCCGCGCCAGGTGGTGACAGCCCACCCGGCGCCGCGCTGACAGCGTGGGACTACTACTACGAGCAGCCGGTGTTGGTGCCGCAGTCGCGGCACGTGTAGCAGCTGCCCGTGCGCACCATCCGGCCGCCGCAGCGGGCGCACTCGACGGCGTCCTCCCACTGGTTGAAGAGGGCCGTCTGGCCGGGCGGGGCCGACTCGACCGCGGCGGCGGCGAGGCCGGCGCCGGGGTTCTCGCTGTAGGCCGCCGCGAGGCGCGCCTTCACCTCGGCGGTGAGGATGCCGGCCTCCTCCTGCTGGTCGGCGGAGAGGAACTTCTTCCCCATCCAGCGGAAGATGTAGTCCACGATCGACTTCGCGACCCGGATGTCGGCGTCGTTCGTCAGGCCGCTCGGCTCGAAGCGCATGTGGCTGAACTTCGAGACGTACACCTCGAGCGGCACGCCGTACTGCAGGCCGAGCGACACGGAGATCATGAACGAGTTCATCAGGCCGGCGAGGGTCGTGCCCTCCTTCGCGATGTCCACGAAGATGTCGCCGGGCGTCCCGTCCTCGAACAAGCCGACGTGGATGTAGCCCTCGTACTCGCCGACCTTGAACTTGCGGCCGACCTCGGTGCGGTCGTCCGGCAGCCGCCGCCGCTGCGGGTGGGCGACGACGCCCGTCGCCCCCACGGGCAGGAGCGCGGCCGCGACCTTGTCGGCCGATGAGCCCGACAGCGGCTGGGCGACCTTGCAGTTGTCGCGGTAGATCGCGATCGCCTTGACGCCGAGCTGCCAGGCCTCGACGAGCAGCTGGGCGACCTCGTCGACGGTGGTCTGCTCGGGCAGGTTGACCGTCTTCGAGATCGCGCCCGAGATGAACGGCTGGACGGCGCCCATCATCTTCACGTGTCCCATGTAGTGGATCGACCGCTCGCCGATCGCGCAGTCGAACACCGGGTAGTGCTCGCTCTTCAGGTGCGGGGCGCCGACGACCCCGCCGCGCTCGTCGATGAAGGCGACGATCTCCTCGGTCTCGTCGGGCGTGTAGCCGAGCTCGCGGAGCGCCATCGGCACCGTCTTGTTGACGATCGTGATGTCGCCGCCGCCGACGAGCTTCTTCGACTTGACGAGCGAGAAGTCCGGCTCCACGCCCGTCGTGTCGCAGTCCATCATGAAGCTGATCGTCCCGGTCGGCGCGAGCACCGTCGCCTGCGCGTTGCGGAAGCCGTGCACCTCGCCGATCTCGAGCGCGTCGTCCCACGCCCGCCGCGCGCCGTCGAGCAGGTCGGCGGGCACGGAGTGCGCGTGGTCGATGTTCCCGACCGCGGCGCGATGCTTCGCGATCACGCCGACCATCGCGGCGCGGTTCTCCTGGTAGCCGGCGTGCGGCCCCATGCGGCGGGCGGCCTCGGCCGACTTGCGGTAGGCCCGACCGGTCATCAGCGCCGTGATCGCGGCCGCGTAGGCCCGGCCCTCGTCCGAGTCGTACGGGAGCCCGCGCGCCATCAGGAGCGCGCCGAGGTTCGCGTAGCCGAGGCCCAGCTGGCGGAAGCGCTTCGCGTTCCGGCCGATCTCGGGCGTCGGGTACGAGGAGTAGCCGACGATGATCTCCTGCGCGAGGAACATCACGTCGACCGCGTGCTCGAACATCGGGACGTCGAGCTCGCCGTCGTCCTTGCGGAACTTCAGCAGGTTGAGCGAGGCGAGGTTGCACGCGGAGTCGTCGACGTGCATGTACTCGCTGCACGGGTTCGACGCGTTGATCCGGCCCGTGTTCGGCGAGGTGTGCCACGCGTTGATCGTCGTGTCGTACTGGACGCCCGGATCCGCGCACTCCCAGGCAGCGGCGGCGATGTCCTTCAGCAGGCCGCGCGCGTCGACCGTCTCGATCACCGTGCCGTCGGTGCGGGCGGTGAGGCTCCACTCGCGGCCTTCGACGACCGCCTCCATGAACGCGTCGGTGACGCGCACCGAGTTGTTCGCGTTCTGGTACTGGATCGACGCCCAGTCGGCCGAGTCGAGCGACATGTCGTAGCCGGCGGCCTCGAGGACGCGCGCCTTGCGCTCCTCGCGCGCCTTGCACCAGATGAACTCGTCGACGTCCGGGTGGTCGATGTCGAGCACGACCATCTTGGCCGCGCGGCGCGTCTTGCCGCCCGACTTGATCGTCCCGGCGGACGCATCGGCGCCGCGCATGAACGAGACGGGCCCGGAGGCGTAGCCGCCCTTGGAGAGCTGCTCCTTCGAGGAGCGCAGCCGCGAGAGGTTGAGCCCGGAGCCCGAGCCGCCGCGGAAGATGATCCCCTCGCGTCGGATCCAGTCGAGGATCGACTCCATCGAGTCGTCGATCGAGAGGATGAAGCACGCCGAGCACTGCGGCGTCTCCTCGAAGCCGACGTTGAACCAGACCGGCGAGTTGAACGACGCGATCTGGTTGACGAGGATCGCCTTCAGCTCCGCCTCGAACGTGTCGGCCTCCTCGTCGGTCGCGAAGTACCCGCCGTCGCGCCCCCAGCCGCCGATCGTGTCGACGATGCGGCCGATCATCTGCTTCACCGAGCGCTCGCGCTCCGGCGAGGCCATCCGTCCGCGGAAGTACTTCTGGGCGACGATGTTGGTCGCCGTCTGCGACCAGAACTTCGGGAACTCGACGTCGCGCTGCTCGAAGGCAGGGCCGTTGCGGCCGGGGATCAGCGCGTCGCGGATCTCCCACTCGACCTCGTCGAAGGGATCGCGGCCGGGGATCGTGAACGCGCGCTCGGGGGCGACGGTCGCCTCGTCGTCGAGGACCGCGTTGACGACCTCCTCCTCACGGGTGGTGTCGGTGTCCGGGGTCGCCTGCTTCGCGGTCGCCATGCTGTCCTCCGTCGGCTAAGGGGTGTGAATCTGGTCGCCCGGCGCGCCCTGACGGGTCATGCGAGCGGACGGGGGATGGTAGGAGGCGCGTCGGACGGACGCCCCGAGATCGCGAAATCCCCGCAAAGAGCGGAAAAACGACGGTCGCCTCACGCACGGATGATACCGGCCGGCGCCCGGGCCCGACGGGACGCGCAACGGTGCGAGCCGGCGGGATGGCTGCGCTGGCGCGCTAGACGGCTGGGTCGCCGGGCCCGCCGTCGCCGGCCCTGCCGGCCTGCGACCGCCGGCTGAGGTAGCCGGCCGCGCCGGCCGCGAGCAGCAGGAGCGCGAGCCCTCCGAGCACGATCAGCGGCACCGGGACGGAGGACGGACCCGACGTGTCGAGTGCCTCGCCGCCCGCCAGAGTCTCCTCGCCCGTGGTGCCGTCCGGCTCCGTGACGGGTCTCCCGCCGCCGATGCCCGAGCCGCCGTCGCCGCCGCTCCCGCTCCCGCTCCCGCCGGCGGTGCCACCGCCGGCAGAGCTGCCGCCACCGTCCTCGCCCCCGCCGGTGCCGGCGTTCCCGGGATCGGGCTTGCCGCGCTTCGCGAACGAGAGCGCCCGGAGGATGTCCTCCTTCGCGTTCGAGTAGTCCAGCACGTCGACCGGGAGCGAGCGGATCGCGTCCGTGTAGCAATGCAGCGGGTACACCCGATCGACGCGCCCGTCGCCGTACCAGTCGGCGACCACGCGCTTGGCGCACTGCGGCGCTGCTGCGGCGTCGTCGGGCGTCGCGAGGAGCGCGACGCCGACCGCTGCCACGACCAGCGCGAGCAGGGCGGCGATCCGACGGTGCGGGGGGTGAGGGACGGTCACGAAGACGGCGGCGCGACGAGAGCCGCGAGGAAGTCTCCCCCGCGGGGATGAGTCGTGCATGGGGGAAGGGTAAACGATGTGTAAGACGGGTTGTCGGGTGGTAGCGCCATGGCTGCCTCGCTCGTGCCTCGTTCGCCGCGCGGCCGCGACTCCCTTGCGCGAGGGCAGGGTCGGGCCATCGCCGGAGCCCCTGCTAGCCTGCCCCGCGATGGACGGGGACCCGCGACCCGCGCCCGCTCCGGGCGGCGGTGCCCGGGTCGCGCTCCTCCTCGGAGCGGCGCTCACGCTCTCCCTTGCCGTGTTCGCCGGCGACGCGTCCGGCGACGGCACCCTGCACACGGTGGGCGGCATCGCGGTCGTCGTCGCGGCGCTCGCCCTCGTCGTCGCCCTTCGGGGCTCGCTGCTGCTGCCGCGGCTCGAAGCGGCGGGGCGGGTCGCCCTCGGCGCGGCGCTCGTCCTCGGACTGTGGGTCGGGGTGTCGATCGCGTGGTCGATCGCGCCGGACGCGTCGTGGGAGTGGCTGAACCGCTGGCTGGTCTACGCGGCCCTGATGGTGCTCGGACTGCTCGTCGGGGCGCTCCCCCGGGGGCGGGCCCAGCTCCTGTGGATCCTGGTCGTCGTGCTCGGCGCGGCGATCGGCTGGGCGCTGCTCGGCGTCGCCGTGCCTGCGCTCGCGGAGGACGGCGACCGGGTGGCGCGGCTGCGCGAGCCGGTGGGCTACTGGAACGCGCTGGCGCTCCTCGCCGACGCCTCGATCGCCCTCGGCCTGTGGGTCGCGACCGGCGGTCGGCGATGGCAGCGCGGGGCGGGGGTGATGCTCGTGTTCGGGAGCGTCGTCGTCGTCGCGCTCACGCAGTCGCGGGCCGGCGTGCTCGCCGCCGTCGCGGTGCTCGCGCTCGTGCTGGCCCTGGCGCCGCGCAGGCTCGAAGCCGGGCTGCTCCTCGTCTGGGGTGCGGCTCCGGCCGTCGCGGTCGCGGCCTGGGCCTTCACCCGCCCTGCGCTCGTGGAGGACGCCGCCGGTCGCGCTGCCCGCGTCGACGACGGTCGGCTCTTCGCCCTCGTCGCGGTGGCTGGCGCCCTGGTCGCCGTCGGGCTCGCGCTGTGGGTGCCCGTCGAGCGGCTCGTGGCGGAGCGTCGGGCCGTCGTGACGCGGGCGCTCGCGGTCGTCGGCGTCGCTGCGGCCCTCGCGGGCGCCGTGGCGCTCGTCGCCAGCGTGGGCAACCCGTTCACGTGGGCGGGCGACCAGGTGAGCGGCGGCGAGTGCGTCAACGACCCCGGCCGGCTCACCGAGCTCTGCGACAACAACCGGCTCGCGTGGTGGGGCGACGCGGTCGAGATCGCCCGCGACCACCCGGTCACCGGGACCGGTGCCGGGACGTACGCGATCGCGCGGCTGCGGGTTCGCGACGACGCGACGCCTGTCACGCAGCCGCACAGCGTCCCACTGCAGCTGCTCGCCGATCTCGGGCTGGTCGGGCTCGTCCTCGGGCTCACCGCGGCGGGCGCCGCCGCTCTCGCGGTCGCCCGGTCACTCCGTCGTCTCCGGGGCGCGGACCGCTGGGACGCAGCTGCGCTCGCCGCCGTCCCGCTCGCCTTCGGCCTGCACGCGCTGGTCGACTACGACCTGGAGTTCCTCGCGGTCTCCGCGCCCGCGCTCATGGCGACCGGTGCGCTCCTGGCCGCCGGCGGTCCGCCGCGGCGGGTGCGGGCCGGCCTCGCGGAGCTCGTCGCGATGGTCGCCGTCGCCGTGGCCGTGCTCGCGTCGCTCTGGCTGCCCGCGCTCGCACGGGACGCGGTCGACGAGGTCTACGCCACCGAGGAGCTCGCCGCCGCCGCCGACGCGGCGGCGCGGGCTCGGTCGCTCGACCCGCTCTCGCTGGAGCCGGTCTTCGCCCAGGCGTACGTCGCCGAACGCGCGGGCGACCGGGCGCGGGCCCGAGCGCTGCTCGAGGAGGCGACGCGCATGCAGCCCGACAACCCCGCGCCCTGGCTCGAGCTGGGTCGCTTCCACTTCGCCGTCGATCCGCAGCAGCTGTGCGCTGCGTACGTCGCCCTCAACGCCGCCTACACGCTCGACCCGCGGAGCAGCCGCTGGGTCCCCGGCGGGCCGCTCGACGTCGCCCGAGACGCGGTCGACGCCGGGGCGTGCGAGTACGAGTGACCGTCCCCCCGACCGCCCAGCGCGGATCCTGTCAAGGGGGAATCGTGCCGATTCCGTGCCGATCGCTCCATAAGCGCGGTGTCTGACACCGCTCGGCGCGCTCACCGTCCTGCGCGCCCCGGGCGGACCGGTGGGTTGGAGCTCAGTCGCCGAGGATCAGCACGGCGTGCGCGCCCTGCAGCTGCGACGGGCGCATCCCGTCGAGCGGCACGACGACGCGGACGCCGAGGTCGCGCGCGAGACGGTGCGCCTCCGGCGCGAAGCCGGGCCGGAACATCACGAACGTGCGCGGGTAGTCCGACGCGGGGGCGTTCGCGACCCCGCGGATCCGGTAGCCGCGGCTCCGGGCGCGCGAGGCCGCCGCCCCGGCCGCGCCCTGGCGGCCGTTGCCGTTCAGCACGAGCAGCCCGACCTTGCGGCGGGGGAGCTCGATCCCCGCGGGGGTCGCCGCACGGGAGGACTTCGTCTTGACGTTCGCCTTCGCGGGTGCCGCCTGCGCCTCGGCCGTCGCAGCCTTCGCGGCACGGGCGACCGGCGGCCGCAGAGCGGCCGTGCGCTCCGGCTTCGCGAGGAGCGCGCCGCCCGCCATCACGAGCAGCACCAGCTCGAGCGCGGCGACCCCGGCCAGGGCCAGGACGGCGATGCGCCAGGGGCGCAGGGCTTCGACGCGTTCGAGGCGGAGCGGGTGATCCACGGCGCGGACAGATTCGCCCGCCGCCGGCTCATTCCTCCCGGAGCCACTCCCACGTCGCCTGCAGGCCCTCGGCGAGCGTCGTCCGGGCCTGCCAGCCGAGCGCGTAGGCCGCCCGCGACGGGTCGAGACAGCTGCGCTGCAGCTCGCCCAGGCGCGCCGGGGCGTGCGTGGCCGCGAGCGTCGAGCCGGCCGTCGCCCGGCACGACTCCCAGAGCTCGAGCACCGAGGTCTCGATCCCCGTGCCGACGTTGAACGTGCCGCCCTCCGCGCCGAGCGCGGCGAGCATCGCGTCGGCGACGTCGCCGACGTAGACGTAGTCGCGCGTCTGCGTGCCCTCGCCGTAGATCGTGGCGGGCTCACCGGCCGCGATCCGCTGGAGGAAGATCGCGACCACCCCCGCCTCGCCGTGCGGATCCTGTCGCGGCCCGTAGACGTTCCCGAGCCGGAGCGCGACGTGCCGCGTCCCGTAGAGGCGGTTCCACGTCGCGAGGTACTCCTCCGCCGCGAGCTTCGACGTCCCGTAGGGCGCGAGCGGCTGCCGGACGGCATCCTCCGCTGCCGGGCGCTCGCACTCGCCGTAGATCGCGCCGCCCGTCGAGGCGAGCACGACCTGGGCGCCGAGCGGTCGCGCGGCCTCGAGCACGTTGATCGTGCCGACGACGTTGGCGAGCGCGTCCGCCGCCGGGTCGGCGACCGAGAGCCGGACGTCGATCTGCGCCGCGAGGTGGAGCACCGCCTCGGGACCGAGCTCGGCGAGCAGCCCGCCGATCGGCTGCCGGATGTCGGCGACGTGC
This sequence comes from uncultured Actinomycetes bacterium, assembly GCA_963703095.1. Classification (GTDB taxonomy): domain Bacteria; phylum Actinomycetota; class Thermoleophilia; order Gaiellales; family Gaiellaceae; genus Gaiella. Next base: position 3,193,629 of record OY969787.1, on the reverse strand, counting down.
AGCGTCGCCCCGGCCGGCACGTTCGCCTCGCGTCCGCGCGAGAGGTCGTCGACGACGTGCACCTCGTCGCCGCGCGCCACGAGGGCGGCGGCGACGTGCGAGCCGACGAAGCCCGCGCCCCCGGTGACGACGGTGCGCACCGCCGTATCCTAGGGGCCAATGTTCGTCTCGCTCGAGGGAATCGACGGATCGGGGAAGTCGACCCAGGCGCGGCTGCTCGCGGAGCGGCTGCGCGCGTCCGGCCGCGAGGTCGTGCTCACGCGCGAGCCTGGCGGGACGCCGCTCGGCGAGTCGATCCGCGATCTGCTCCTGCACGCGGGCGAGGTCGCGCCGTGGGCGGAGGCCGCGCTCTTCGCCGCCGCGCGCGCGCAGCACGTCGCGGAGGTGATCCGGCCGGCGCTCGACCGCGGCGCCGTGGTCGTCTGCGACCGCTACCTCGACTCGTCGGTCGCCTACCAGGGCGGCGCGCGCGGCCTCGGCGTCGACGACGTGCTCGAGCTGAACCTCGCTGCGGTCGACGGCGTGCTGCCCGACGTGACGCTGCTCCTGCTGATCGACCCGGCGGCCGCCGCGGCCAGGCGGACGGGCGCACCCGACCGCATCGAGCGCGAGGACGGGGGCTTCCACGACCGGATCGACGCCGCCTACCGGCTGCTCGCGGAGCGGTTCCCCGAGCGGATCGTCCCCGTCGACGGCGCGCTCCCCGCCGAGGCGCTGGCGGAGGTGATCGACGACGTCCTTCGCGTCCTCCGTCCCTGAGCAGCCCGGGGCGCTGAGGCTGCTCGAGGCCGGGCTCGTCGAGGGCCCGGCGCACGCCTACCTGTTCCACGGGCCGCCCGGCGTGGGCAAGCGCTCGGCAGCGCGCGCGTTCGCGGGTGCGCTGCTCGGCGACCCGCGACGTGTCGAGGCCGGCACCCATCCCGACCTGACGATCGTCGAGCCGCTCGGCGAGATGATCCGGATCGACCGGATCCGTGAGCTGCACCACGACCTCCACATGCGCCCGTTCGAGGCGGATCGGCGCCTGTACCTCGTCTTCGACGCGCACCTCCTGAACGACGACGCGGCAGACGCGCTGTTGAAGGATCTCGAGGAGCCCCCGTCGTACGCGACGCTCGTGCTCGTCGCGGACGAGCTCGGCTCGCTGCCCGAGACGATCCGGTCGCGCTGTCAGCTGGTGCCGTTCCGCCGTCTGTCGGAGCGGGCGGTGCTCGACTGGCTCGCGGCGCACGCGCCCGGGCTCGACGAGGAAGAGGCCCGAGCGGTGGCGCGCGTCGCCGCGGGCCGGCTCGACCGCGCACGCCGGCTCGTCGACCCGGCGGCACGCGCGCGGCGCGAGGCGCTCGTGGCCGCCGCTCGCTCGGTCTACCTCGACGAGGCGTTCGATCCGGGCGCCGCGACGCGCGTCGTGCTGGACGCGATGGGCGAGGAGGGGCGCGCGGCGCGGGAGCGCGAGCAGGCGGCGATCGAGGGGGTCGAGCTGCCGGCGCGCGAGGCCGACCAGCGCGTCCGGCGGGCGCAGCGCGGCGCCGAGCGCGAGGAGCTGCTCGCGGCGCTCGAGGAGCTCTCGGCCTGGTATCGCGACCTCGCCGTCGTCGCCGCCGGAGCGGAGCGCGCCGTCGCGCACGCGGATCGGCTCGAGGAGCTCCGCGCGGACGTCGCGCGCGGCAGCGCGGTCGGAGCGGAGGACGCCGCCGAGGCGGCCCGCGCCGCGTGGCGCGTCGCGGAGGAGCTGCACGTCAACCCGTCGCTCTGGCTGGAGGCGCTCTTCGTCCGCCTGCGGCGAGCGCTCGCGTAGGGGCCCGTCCGGCGGACTCAGGTCGCGAGCGCGATCGCGACCAGCGTCGGCAGCACGACCCACACGCCGACCATCAGCGTGATCGCCACGACCGCGAACGTCCGCGAGCGGTCGACCGGCGGGTCGCCGCACGCGCCGACCGAGGTCCACAGCTCGCGGAGCGGCTCGCGGGTGGTCAGCCGGATGCGCCGGCTGGCCATCGCGGTGCCGCGTAGGACGATCCACGACAGGCCGACACCCACCGCGCCGCCCAGGATCCCGACGAGGGCCGCGACCCACCACTCGGCGAACGTGAAGCCGCTGCCGATGCGCCAGAGCGTCGCTCCGAGGGGGATCAGCAGGCCGGCGATCACGAACGAGGGGACGCCGATCTCCCGCGAGCGCATGATCTCGACGAGCGCGCTCGCGTCGAAGCGCGCGGGGCGGAGGAGCTTCAGCTCCTCGGAGTCGTCGCGCGCCTGCATCTCGCGCACCCAGTAGAGGTTGCGCATGCTCACGACGACGTTCTTGACGTACGAGACGACGAGGTAGCGCGCGATCAGCTCGACGAGCCAGCGCACGAACGACCGCAGCGGCCCGAGCGATCGCCCGACGCGAGAGCCGTGGAACCCGTGACGGCGGAGGCTCTCGAGCGCCTCGATCGTGCGCCGGTGATCGTCCCAGAAGCGCGCCGGGCGCGCGAGCGGTGTCGTGCGCGCGAGCTCACCGAGCATCTCCCGCTCGCGCGGCGAGGAGATGTCGATCTCGTCGAGGAAGCGCGCGATCGCGTCGTCGTCGCCGGCGAGCAGGCCGAGTCGCTCGATCGGGTTGTCGTACTCCTCCGAGACGCTCTCGCGCTCCGGCTCGCTCACCCGGCCACCCTAACCCAGCGTCCTGCCGTCGCCCGGGCTCGCGTCAGGGGCGAAGGGCCGCCGCGACGCTGCCGGCGTGGTCGGGCACGTGACGCATCAGGCCCGGGTCGGGGCGGACGTACCCTTCGTCGACCTGGCGCGGGGGAAGCTCGAGCCGGCCGACGTCGCGCACCTCGTAGGGGATCGTGGAGAGCAGGTGCGCGATGCAGTTGACGCGCGCGCTCCGCTTCGAGTCGGCCTCGACGACCCACCACGGCGCGTGCGCGGTGTCGGTGTGCACGAACATCTCGTCCTTGGCGCGCGAGTAGTCGACGAAGTGGCGCCGTGACTCGAGGTCCATCTCGGTGAGCTTCCATCGCTTCGTGGGGTCGTCGAGCCGGGCCCGGAAGCGGCGCTCCTGCTCGTCGTCGGAGACGGAGAACCAGTACTTGCGCAGCAGGATCCCGTCCTCGACGAGCATCTGCTCGAACATCGGGCACTGGCGGAGGAAGCGCTGGTGCTCGAGCGGGGTGCAGAACCCCATCACCTTCTCGACGCCGGCGCGGTTGTACCAGGAGCGGTCGAACAGCGCGATCTCGCCGGCGGCGGGCAGGTGCTCGACGTAGCGCTGGAAGTACCACTGCGACCGCTCCCGCGAGGTCGGCGCCGGCAGCGCGACGAGTCGGGCGAAGCGCGGGTTGAGCGGCTCGAGGATCCGCTTGATCGTCGAGCCCTTGCCGGACGCGTCGCGGCCCTCGAAGACCACGACGATCCGTGCCCCGGTGTCGCGCACCCACTCGAGCATCAGCGCGAGCTCGACCTGCAGGCGCCGCAGCTCCGCGTCGTACACGGCGCGAGAGAGCCGCGTCACGTGCTGGACGCCGGCGGCTCTCTTGGGGGCTCGGTGCTCGCTCGTCATCGCTCGCCTCTCGAATCTACCCCGTGGGAGGGCGCGACGAGGCTGGTGCGTCGGGGCGCGCCTCGCCGCCGTGGCGCGCTTCCCCTCAGCGAGCAGTGTCGGACAGGCGCGACTCGATCCGGTCGAGACGCTCCACGAGATCGTCGAGCCGTGCGTGCAGGTCGTTCGCCGCGCTCTCGGCGTCCGCGTGATCCCGTGCGCCCGCGCGTCGGCGGGCGGCCTCGACGAACGTCGACGTGATCGAGGCGGTGATGACGGCTGTGAAGGCGATGCCGAAGAGCATCACCACCGCGCCGACGAGACGCCCGAAGGCGGTGGTGGGGACGATGTCGCCATAGCCGACCGTCGTCACCGTCTGGAGCGAGTACCAGATCGAGTCGTCGAGGTTGTCGAAGGTGCCGCTCGGGTCGAACAGACGGACGACGACCGCGCCGGCGAGCGTCGCGACGGTGGTCGCGACGACGATCACCCGCGCCGCCCGGCGCGGCGAGGCCGGCTGCTCCATGAACCTGGTCAGGCTGCGCTCCAGCGGTCTCAGCATCCCAGGCGAGGTTCGGCCCGCCGGGCGCGCCTCCTGCCCCCGCAGTCCGCTCCGCCGCAGGCGAAGAGGCTAGACTTCCGCCCGCGCCGACGTAGCTCAGCTGGTAGAGCACTTCACTCGTAATGAAGGGGTCCGCGGTTCGAGTCCGCGCGTCGGCTCTACGAAAGCCCCGCACACGCGGGGCTTTCGCGTTTCACGCTCCAACGGGCCAACGGCTAAGAATGGCCTGGCACGGACGACAACCAGGACTTCGCGGCCAATTCCTCGTCTTCGCCCACTTCTCGCTCGACTACGTCTAAGGGCGGGGCGAAACGATGGCCGGCCGACACCGATCAGACCAGCCAACGGGCGGCGTCCCGGCTCCGGCCGGGACGCCGCCTCTCTGTCGTGCGCGCTGCGGAGCGGGCCGGCTCCAGAAAGGAGATCGATGGCGATGGGGCGAGACTTGCCCCGTGCATGGGTGATCACGAGTGCACGCCCAGTACGAAAACGGCAGCTAACCGGCGCCGACACGGCAACACAGTGAGGGAGGCCCCGCGGGGCCTCCCTCACGATTTCTCCGAAGCCCGGCGCGGCTGGTGAGGCTTGCCAACGCCAGGGGCTCTGAACGGGCTGCGGGCGGCTTCGTGGCCGCCCGCAGGTGTTTGGGGCTCCTTGTGGCGGTGGATCAGTTGGGATCACAGACGAATGGATCGGTTCCGTCCCATGCCGAGCCGCCCGACAGCCATTCCCCTTGCACGTCCCGCACTGCATCACGTTCACAGGCGGAGATCCCTACGCCGGGGGTCAGGTACGGCGACATGAGCTGCCCTGAGATGTTCCAGTGGCCGAGGCCGAGGGCGTGGCCGAACTCGTGCTTGGCGATCAGCGCGAGTTGCGCCGGCTCGTTGTTGGTGCCCTGGAACTTGCCCTTGATCTCGATCCGGGCGCTGCTCAGGTCTCCGTTGGAGTCGAAGGAGAAGTAGGTCGTTCCCTGAACCGTGCCTCCGCCGCGACGCATCTCGATCGTCACATCGACGGTTCCCCCGCAATCGAAGTCCAGGTTCAGCCCGCTCGTCTGCCAGTCCTCCACAGCGTTGCCGATCGCAGTCGCTGCGTCACCCGGGTTCGAGACCCAGTCCGGCACATCGATCGTGTAGCAGAGCCCGTCGGAGATGTTGCTGTTCCACGGGGCGATCAGGTCGAGCGCAGGCTCCGCGGGAGGCTGGTTGCCAGGCCCCCCGCCCACGGCGGCGGCCCCTTGGCACCTGCAGACACCGCCAACACCGCGGCGAACGCAAACACCAGCGTCGCAAGCTTCGCAGTCCGTCGAAACACGGATCCCCCTTGTCTCGGAAGCGATGAGCGCGAAAGAGTCGGCCGTTCCTGCACCGACATCGGCTCGTCTGAGCGTAGACGAGGTTCGACCTGCCTACCAGGAATCTGAGCGTTTCTTGACAACCACGGACGGGCGGAGCAGCTCGACAACCCGGGCTACGAGCTCTTCATCCTCGCGCTGTCCGTGCTCTCGCTCGTCAACCTCGTGCTCGTCCTGCCGTTCATGCCGCTCGGCGCGGAGCAGCAGTCGGCGATCTTCGTCATCGACGGCGTGCTCTCCGTCGTCTTCCTCTCTGACTTCGCGTACCACCTCTTCGGGGCGGACTCGAAGCGTGCGTACCTCCTGCGGGGCGGCGGGTGGCTCGACTTCATCGGCAGCCTGCCCGCGCTCAGGATCGCACGCATCTTCCGCGTCCTTCGGGTCGGACGGCTGCTGCGCGAGTACGGCCTCCGCACGCTCGGCCAGTGGATCGTTCGCGAGCGCGCCCAGAGCGCGCTCTACGTCGTCGGCTTCCTCGTCGTCGTCCTCGAGGTGGCAGCACTCCTGATGCTGCCCCTCGAGTCGCGCTCGGCAGAGGCCAACATCACGAGCGCGGGCGACGTGCTGTGGTGGGGGTCGTCACCATCACGACGGTTGGCTACGGCGACCAGTTCCCCGTCACGACGGGTGGTCGGGTGGTCGGCTTCTTCGTGCTCGCGATCGGCGTGGCGCTGTTCGGCACCTTCACCGGGTTCCTCGCCAACGCGTTCCTGTCGCCCCCGAAGGAGAACGCAGCCGAGTCCGTTCAGGCCGGCTCGGATGGCGACGCGACGACCCTGATCGCCGACATCCGCCGCGAGCTCGCCGATCAGGAGCGACGCAGCGCAGCGCTGCGCTCGCGGCTCGACGAGCTCGAGGCGGCCCTGCCGCCCTGACGCCCGCGACCGCCGACCGGGCCTCGGCTCACTCGCCCGAGCCGAGCAGCTCGCGACCGCGTGCCCCGAGGCGCACCCGGGGATCCAGCCGCGCGACGAGGAGGTCGGCGACGAGGTTGCCGAGGATCACGGCCGCGCCCACGACGAGCACGACGCCGATGATCACCGGGCGGTCGAACCCGACCGTCCCCTGCACGGCGCGCAGGAAGAGGTAGCCGAGGCCCGGCAGCTGGAACACGACCTCGACGTAGAGCGCCACGCCGAGCATCGCCCCGATGTCGGTCGCGACGCTGGTCACGACGGGCGGCAGCGCGTTCGGGACGACGTGCTGCCGCAGCACGTCGCGCTCCGGCACGCCCTTCGCCCGTGCGACGGTGACGTACGGCTCGGCCAGCACCGTCAGCGCCGAGGCGCGCATCTGCCGGAGGTGCAGGGCGAGCAGGAGCGCCGTGAACGAGATCCACGGGAGCACGAGGTGCGCCGCCCAGTCGGCCGGCCCGTCGCACTCGAGCCCGCTCGACGGGTCGGTCGGGGCAAACCCGCCCGAAGGGTCGGCTGGGGTTGACCCGCGGAACGGGCAGTAGCCGCCCTCGGGCACCCAGCCGAGCCGCTCGCCGAACACGAGCTGCAGGAGGTTGCCGAGCACGAGGGGGTGCGTCGAGATCGCCGCCAGGGCGAGGAGCAGCGCCGTGCGGTCGACCCAGGAGTCGGCCCGGGCGGCGAGGAGCGTCCCGCCGGGGACGACGGCGAGCAGGAGGAGCGCCATCCCGCCGAGCACGAGCGAGCCCGTGACGCCGGCCGCCCGGACCACGATCGGGCCGACCTCCTCGCCGACGACCCCCTCGACCCGATCCCGTCGCGCGGTCGCCCACGAGATCCCCAGATCGCCGTGGACGATCCCGACGAGGAAGTCGCCGTACTGCGCGAGCGACGACTTGTCGACGCCGAGCAGCTCGTTCGCCTCGCGGATCTGCTCGTTCGTCGGATGCTGGAGGTCGCCGAGGAGGTAGCGGCCCGGGTCGTAGTTGAGCGCCTGGTTCACCCAGAAGGTGATCGACGCGAGCGCGAACAGCAGGCCGACGGCGACCAGCAGCCGGCGGAGGACGAAGCCGCCCGACATGGTCACTGCCGCCGCTCCACGAGCAGGGCCCGCTGGATCGCCTCGCCGACCTCGTAGATCGCCACCACCGTCAGGAAGATCGCGAGGCTCGTGAAGACCGTGGGCCAGACCGAGCTGAGGCCCGGGTCGAACCTGGTCGGGGTGAAGGGCGAGCCCCACGTGTCGACCAGCAGCCGCCCCCAGCTCGCAGTCGGCAGCTCGACGCCCGCGTTGAGGAACGACACCCCGATCTCGAAGAGGATCGCGATCCCGACCGCCGTCGTCGCCCAGGCGGCGAGCGAGGGCACGAGGTGGGGCACGAGGTGCGTGCGGAAGATCCGCCAGCGTCCGGCGCCGGCGACGAGCGCGGCGTCGACGAACTCCCGCTGGCGGAGCACCAGGATCTGCGTCCGCACGAGCCGGGCCGGGTAGAACCACATGAAGACGCCGATGAACAGCGCGACGGCCACGACCCCCTGGTTGAACACCCCGAGCGTGATGCCCTGCAGGCGCTCACCGAGCGAGCTCGTCCCCACGAGGACGAGCAGGAACAGCACCGGCAACGCCATCGCGAGCTCCGTGAGCCGCGAGATCACGTTGTCGACCACCCCGCCCAGCATCCCGGCCGCGGCACCAGCGATCAGGCCGATCACGAGCGCGATGGCGACGGCGAGCAGACCGACCTCGATGGAGACGACGCCGCCGTAGAGGATCCGCAGCAGGAGGTCGCGCCCGAGCGGCCCGTCGCCGCCGAGGACGAGCAGCGTCGTGGCCGCGCCTGCCGGCACGATCGGGTCGCCCCACTCGTCGTAGGAGGCGTTGTTGAGCGCGATGACGCGGGTCATCGGCCCAACCGGGCGGTTGAGCTCGTCGACGGCGTACGGGAAGGGATCGTTCGGGCCGTGGTCGAGGACGCGGGCCAGGAGCGGCGCACCGGCGAAGCAGGCGAGGAGGATCAGCAGCGCGAGCACGGCCGCCGCCATCCCGACCCGGTCGCGGCGGAGCCGCTCGACCGTGATCTCGCGCGGGGAGCGCGGACGCACGGCGGCGGCGTCGTCCTGGCCCGCGTGAGCCGTCGGCTCGCTCATGCAGCCATTCTCGCCGTGCGCGGCAGCGCGCGGTGGCGGAGGTGATGCCCGACCGGAGCGAGCCAGTCTCCTGAGCCGAGCCCGGGCGCCCGGGCGGGCGGCGACGGGGCGAACCCCGCCGCCACCCGCGGGCTACGGGGCGGGCGCTACTCGGGGAGGAGGACGGTGTCGATCACGTGGATGACGCCGTTCGACGCCTCGACGTCCGGCTGGGTCACCGTCGCGCTCTGCACCGTGACCGTCCCGTCGTCGCCGATCCCGATCGTCACGCTGCCGCCCTGCAGGGTCTCGATCTCCTGCCCGTCCGAGAGGTCGGACGAGGGCACGTCACCCTCGGCGACGTGGTAGAGGAGGATCTCCTCGAGCTCCGCCGCGTTCGCGGGGTCGGCGAGCGAGTCGAGCGTCTCCTGGGGCAGCTTCGCGAACGCGTCGTCGGTGGGGGCGAACACCGTGTAGGGCCCCTCGCCCTTCAGCGTGTCGACGAGGCCCGCGCTCTCGAGCAGCGAGGCAAGCGTCTCGAAGCTGCCCGCGGCGACCGCGGTGTCGACGATGTCGACGGCATCGCTGTCCGACGACTCGTCGTCGCCGCCGCAGGCTGCGGCTCCGAATGCGAGGACGAGCACGAGCCCGACCCCGAGGATGATGCGCTTCATGAGTACCCCTTCCGGCAGATAACTCTGGACAATCTTTGTACGTGGCCGCATCGCCGTCGTGGATCACAGCGGGAGCGCGGCGGCGGTCGGGGGGTGGCGTGCGGCAGGCACCGAGCGCCGGGGATCGATCGTCTAGGCTCGCTCGATGCGGGACGCACGCGACGACGCGCTGCGCGTGGCCGGGTTCGCCACCCGGGCGGTGCACGCGGGCGAGCGGTCCGACCCGCTCACCGGAGCGCATCAGACGCCGATCTTCCAGACCGCCACCTTCAGCTTCGCGACCGCGGCCGAGAAGGAAGCGGCCGTCGACGGCGCCCTCGCCTGGGAGCCCGGGCGCTTCTTCTACAGCCGCACCGGCAACCCGACGACGGCCGCGCTGGAGGAGAAGCTCGCCTCGCTCGAGGGGGCGGAGGCGGCCGCCGTCGGCGCGTCGGGCATGGCTGCCGTCGCGGCCGCCCTCTACGCCCACCTGCGGTCGGGAGACCACGTCGTGTGCTCGGACGACCTGTTCGTGATCACGGCCGAGCTGCTCGAGGACGACCTGCCCCGACGTGGCGTCGAGGTGACGCGCGTGCCGATCACGGAGCTCGGAGCGGTCGAGGCGGCGCTGCGGCCGGAGACGCGCGTCGTCCTCACCGAGACCCTCTCGAACCCCTACCTGCGGGTGGCCGACGTGCCCGCGCTGGCCACCCTCGCGCACGGTCACGGTGCGCTGCTCCTGGTCGACAACACGTTTCTCTCCCCCGCCTGCTACCGGCCGCTCGACGACGGCGCGGATCTCGTGCTCCACGCGGCGACGAAGTACCTCTCCGGGCACGGCGACGTCCTCGCCGGCGTCGCCGCGGGGCGGAAGGAGCTCGTCGACCCGGTCCGGCGTCAGCTCGACCTCCTCGGCGCCTGCCCGACGCCGATCGCCTCGTGGCTCGTCGCGCGCGGCGTGCGGACGCTGACCCTACGGATGCGCGCGCACACCGAGAGCGCCCGGGCGCTCGCAGCATGGCTCGAGAGCCGTCCGGAGGTCGCCTGGGTGCGCCACGTCGGCCTGCCGTCCCACCCCGATCGTGCCGTCGCCGAGCGGCTGTTCGGCGAGCGCACGGGGGGGATGCTGGCGTTCGGGCTGCACGGAGGGCTGGACGCGATGGAGGCGTTCGCGTCCGCCCTGCGACTGTGCTCGATCGCGGTCAGCCTGGGCGAGGTCGACACGCTCGTCTACCCGATGCCGAAGCGCGGCGGCATGTTCCGCGTGTCGGTCGGGATCGAGGACTACGCCGACGTGCGGGCGGACTTCGAGCGGGGGCTGGCCGCGGTCGGGAAGGTGTCTGACTGAAGTCAGACACCAGAACCGGCTGAGGTGTCTGCCCTAGGTGACTGACGTCAGTCAGGCACCAGCGCGGAGCGACCAGCCACCGTCGATCACGATCGTCTGGCCGCGGATCATCTCGGCCTCGGGCGAGCAGAGGAACGCGACTACGCCCGCGACGTCCTCGGGCGTGACGAGCCGGCCCGCTGCGTTGTCGGCGCCGAGCGCGAGCATCTCCTCCCGGTTCGGGAAGTGGTCGAGCGCCTCGGTGTGGACGACGCCTGCCGAGACGGCGTTGACGCGGATCCCACGGGGCCCGAGCTCGACTGCCAGGTACCGGACGAGCGCTTCGAGCGCAGCCTTCGACGTGCCGACCAGCGTGTAGTTGTCGAGCACCCGGGTCGACCCGAGGCTCGAGATCCCGACGATCGAGGCGCCTGCGGGCATCCACGGCGCCGCGGCGCGCGTGAGCGAGAGCAGTGCGCGCGCGTTCGCCGACAGCGTCCAGTCCCAGTGCTTGTCGTCCGTCTCGAGCGCCGGGCGGATCACGCCGGTCGCCGCGTTGTGGACGAGGACGTCGATCGGACCGAGCCCGGCGACCTGCTCGGCCACGCGCTCGGAGGCGACGTTGCCGCGGATGAGCACCGGCTCGGCGCCGAGCTGCTCGAGCTCGGTCGCCGTCTCCTCCGCCGCGGCATCCGAGCGGAAGTAGCCGATCGCGACGCGGCTCGCGCCGTCGCGCGCCAGCCGGAGCGCGATCGCCTTGCCGATCCCTCGTGAGCCCCCCGTGACCAGCACGGTGCGCGGGGGACGCGCGGTGTCGCTCACCGGTGCTCGGTGGGGGTCGCGTCCCAGGCCGGCGCCGACGACGGGATCGTCTCCCAGCCGGGGCGCTCGCGCGACTCGCGCTCGTCGTCCTCCTCGGCCTTCGTCGAGGCGTGGCCGAGCCGGTCGAGCTGCGCGATCCGGGCCTCGGCGTACACCCGCACGGGGTGGTTCTCGGACAGGCCCTCGACCGCCTCCCGGACGCGGGCCCGGAGCTGGTAGGCGAAGTGCGGTGTGGCAGGCCCGACGAGGGCGTCGATGTCGTCGATCGTCGGCTCGGGCATCGCCGACACACTAGCGCCGTCGCCCGGGAACGTGGTCCGGGTGCGCGAGGTCGGCCCCGGGTCGGGCCGGGCATGCCCGGCCCCTACGACGAGCTCGGGGCAGGCCGTCAATCCGAAACGTGCGCGAAACGAACAAGGCGCCCGAGGGCGGCGCAGCCGCGCGAGCGCGAACCGGCGCTCCTCAGCCCCTCGATCCTTCAGGGATCTGCCCTCACGCCTGGCGTAGCCAGGCATGAGGGATCCCCGCGCGGGAATCCACTCCTGTGGATTCCCGCTTGCGGGACAGGCAGTAGCGTCATCGCCCATGCGACGCCCGTCGAGGATCGAGCTGATGCTGCTGCTGGCGATCGTTCTGTGGGCGCTCAACCTCTCCGTCTCGCGCTACATCCTCACGAACGGCTTCCTGCCGCTCCCCTACTCGGTGGTGCGCTACGGGCTGGCAGCGGTCGTGTTCGCGGCGATCTGCCTCGTGGCCGAGCGCTCCCTGCGGCTGCGGGGTCGCGACCTCGGCATCGCGCTCGCCGCTGCCGGCGTCCTGTACGTCAACCAGCTCGGCTTCGTCTACGCGCTCAAGACGACCTCGGCGTCGGTGATCGCGATGATCCTCGCCGCGACGCCGATCGTCGCCGCGCTGATCGGCGTCGTGCTGGGGCGGGAGCGCCTGCACGCACGGTTCTGGGCCGGCGCGGCGCTCTCGTTCGCCGGCGTCGCCGTCGTCAGCGCTGCGGTCGGCGGCGCGCTCGAGGGGAGCCTGGTCGGCGTGCTCCTCGGCCTGCTGACGGCGGCGACGTGGGCGGTCTACTCCATCCTCGTCACGCCGCTCATGCAGCGGCACTCCGCGACGAGGATCAGCACGACCGTGCTCGCCGTCACCTGGGTGCCGCTCGCGCTCACGGCGGCGCCCCAGCTGGCCGAGCAGGACTGGGCGCTCGGCCCCAAGATCTGGGCGCTGCTCCTGTTCGCGACGCTCGGCCCCCTCGTGCTGACGAACGTGCTCTGGTTCCGGTCGCTCGACGAGATCGGCCCGGCGCGCGCGACCCTCGCCACGAACCTCCAGCCGTTCGTCGCCGCCGTGTTCGCGATCGTGCTGCTCGGCGAGCCGCTGGAGCCGCTGCTCCTCGTCGGCGGCGTGCTGATCGCCCTGGGGATCCTGGTCGCCCGTCGGCGCGGGGGCTCGGCTCCGCCACCCGGCGACTGAGCCCCGTCCCGCCCCCCGGGCCGGCCATAGGCTTGCACCGGTGACGCCCATCCGCCGCACCGCGCTCCTGTCGGTCGTCGCTGCCGGCGCCCTCGTCGTCGTGAAGCTCGCGACCGGGCTCGCCGCCGGCAGCCTCGGCCTCGTCGCCGAGGCCGCGCACTCGGGCACGGACCTCGTCGCGGCGCTGCTCACCTTCTTCGCCGTGGGATATGCGGCCAGACCCGCGGACGAGACGCACCTCTACGGTCACGGCAAGGCCGAGCACCTCGCGGCGCTCGCCGAGGCTGCCTTCCTCGTCCTCGTGAGCGTGCTGGTGGCCGGTCTGGCCGTCGCGCGGCTGGGAGGGTGGATCGAGACCGAGGTCGACCCGGCGTGGTGGGCGTTCGCGGCTGCAGGGATCGTGATCGCGATCGACGTCGCGCGCACGGTCTCCTCGCTGCGCGCCTCCCGCCGCCACCGGAGCGCCGCGCTGATGTCGAACGCGCTGCACTTCGGCTCGGACCTCGCCGGGACGCTGGCCGTGGTCGCGGGGCTCGCGGCTGCGGCGGCGGGCTTCGCTGCGGGCGACTCGCTGGCGGCGCTCTTCGTGTCGGCGCTGGTCGTCGTCGCGGGCGTCCGTCTGATGCGGCGGAACGTCGACGTGCTGATGGATCGGGCGCCGGCCGGGACGGTCGAAGCAGCGCGGGCGGCGATCGCGACGCTCGAGCCGCCGGTCGACGTCCGGCGGGTGCGGCTGCGGGAGGCGGGCGGACGTGCGTTCGCGGATGTCGTGATCGGGGTCTCGCCGGGGGCCGTGGTCGGTCAGGGGCACGCGACCGCCGACCGGGTCGAGCGGGCGCTGGAGCGCTCGCTGCCCGGGATCGACGTCGTCGTCCACGTCGAGCCGCAGCCGGACGACGAGGCGGCGCTGCGCGAGCGCGTCCGTGCCGCGGCGGCGAGCGTGCCGCACGTGCGCGAGATCCACGACGTCGCGGTGATCGACACAGCGGACGGGGTGGAGGTCGCGCTGCACCTCAAGCTGCCTCCCGACCTCCCCCTCGCCGTCGCGCACGCGCGGGCGGAGGCGGTCGAGCGGGCGATCCGCGCCGCGGTGCCGGAGGTGAGCGGCGTGCTGACGCACCTCGAGCCTCTCACCGAGCAGACGCCGGGCTCCGAGCTCGGTCGCGACCCGGGCGCGGTCGAGCAGGCCGTGCGAGACGTCGTCGGACGCGGCCCGCGGGAGACCCGGATGCTCGACACACCGCACGGGCTCGTCGTGCTCGTCACGCTCGCCGTCGACGGAGGTCTCCAGCTGGACGAGGCGCACGCGCAGGCCGACGAGGTCGCGCGCCACGTGCGAGCGACGGTCCCCGGCGTCCACGACGTGATCGTCCACACGGAGCCGTGACGGTGGCGTCCCTCCCGCTCGTGCTCGACTGGGACGGCACCGTCACCGAGCGCGACACGCTCCACATGACGATCGAGCGCTTCGGCGACATCGGCATGTTCCGCCGAATGGAGTCGGAGCTGGACCGGCTGACCCTGCGCGACGTGATCGCGGCCGAGATGGAGACGATCCGCGCGCCGCTGGAGGCGGTGGTCGACTGGCTGCTCGATCACGTGCGGATCCGGGCGGGGTTCGCCGAGCTCGTCGCCACGCACGACCCGCTGATCGTCTCGGCCGGCTTCCACGAGCTGATCGCGCCGGTCCTGGCGCGCGAGGGCATCACCGCGCGCGTGGTCGCGAACCACGTCGAGCCGGATCCGGCGGGCTGGCGGGCGGTGTTTCCCGACGCGGCGCGCTGCGCGGTCTGCGGCGAGCAGTGCAAGCGCGTGGCGGTCGAGGGTCTCGGCCGGTTCGCGTACGTCGGTGACGGGGTCTCCGACCGCTGCGTGTCGCTCGCTGCGGAGAGGCGCTTCGCTCGCGCGGGGCTCGCCCGGTGGCTCGAAGAGAAGGGCGTCGGCTTCGAGCCGTTCGCCGACCTCTACGACGTCGCGAGGGCGCTCGACTGATCGTCGCCCGGCCCGGATCAGGTCTCTGCCGAGGTCGGAGACGGCGCGCGGGGCGCTCAGAGCGGGCGAGGCAGGCCTCGCCCCTACGGTGCGCCGGCCGGCTCGGTGACGTTCCCAGGTGCAGTCGCCGTCAGGCGACGGCACCTGGCGGCCCGGTCGTGCCGCCCGGCCGCAGGCTCGGACGGAAGACGTAGCGCGGGAGCGTCGCGTCCGGCTCTCGCATGAGCGATCCGAGCGCGGTGATCGTCGTCTCGGCGATCTCGTCGATCGGCTGCTCCACCGTGGTCAGCGGCGGCTGCGTCCACGCCGTCGCGTCGATGCCGTCGAAGCCGACGATCGAGAGGTCGTCGGGGACGCACACGCCGAGGAGGGTCGCCTCCTGGAGCGCGCCGATCGCCATCAGGTCGTTCGAGCAGATGACCGCGGTGGGGCGGTCGCCGTTCTCGCTCTCGACGAGCGCGCGGATCGCGTGGCGGCCGCCATCGGTCGTGAAGCTCGCGTGCGCCACCCAGCGATCTGCCGGGAGGCCGGCGTCGCGCAGTGCGTCCTCGCGACCGAGCGCCTTCTCGCGGGTCGCCTGCGCGAACTGACCTCCGGCCAGGTAGCCGATCCGCCGGTGGCCGAGCTCGATCAGGTGCTCGGTCGCGATCCGTCCTGCGGCGCGCTCGTCGACGCCGACGGAGGTCACCGGCAGCTGCTCCGAGCCGCCGTTCACGAACACGAGCCGCGCTCCCTGCTCGAGCAGCATCTGGTAGTGGCCGTGCTCGCCACGGATGTCGGTCACCTCGGAGCAGACGAAGACCATCCCGTCCACCCGGCGCTCGAGCAGCATGTGCACGTAGTCGACCTCGCGCATCGCCGACCCGGCGGTGTTGCAGATGATCGTCGCGAAGCCGGCGCTCGTCGCGCGCGTCTCGAGCGCCTGGGCGAGCGAGGCGAACACGGGGTTCTGGAACTCCGGCATGAGCAGGCCGATCGCGCCTGTCGTCTGCGCGACCGCGTGTCCCGGCGCGACGTAGAGGAGCTCGCGCGCGGCGCGCTCGACTCGCTCGCGGGTCTCCGGTCGGACGGCCGCCGACCCGGTGAGGACTCGGGACGCTGTGGCGGTGCTAACTCCCGCCCGCTCGGCGACGTCTCTAAGACGGGCGCCGCGCCCTTGCGGCGAGCCCGGTTTCACAGCTGCGTAACGGGATTCCACTCAGCCCCACAGGGTAGATCACCTGACTTCAGCACTATATACAGAACTTCGGCGGTTTTTCACGCTTGACCAAGTGGTATCCAGACCGCTACTCTCAGCGATGCGTTTCACAACCATGAAACACGTTTCGACACGGCGCGCCGCGCCGAGATAGAAGGAGGAAGCTCAATGACGAGCACCCGCAAGCTCCGCGTGGTGGTGATGACCGCCATCGTCGGCGTCGTCGCCGCCATCGGGGCGTCCGCCGCGACGAGCGCCGGCAGCGCCACCGTCGTGCGCATCTGGACGGACGCCGATCGCAAGGTCGCGGTCGAGAAGGTCGCCGGCGCGTGGGCCACGGCCCGCGGCGTCGAGGTCGAGGTCGTGCAGAAGGAGTTCGGCCGCATCCGCGACGACCTCAAGACCGTCCAGCCGGAGACGGCACCCGACGTGATCGTCGGTGCGCACGACTGGGTCGGCCAGCTGGCAGCGGACGGCTCGGCCGTGCCGCTCGTGCTGTCGGCCGCCGCGAAGAAGAACTTCCCGGCCTACGCCCTCAACGCCATGTCGTACGGCACGGCGGTGAAGCGGCTCTACGGCATGCCGGTCGCGCTCGAGAACATCGGCCTGGTCGTCAACAAGAAGCTGGCGAAGGTCCCGACGACCTTCGCGTCGCTCCAGACGCAGGCGCTCGCCTTCCAGAAGAAGGCCTCGGGCAACATCGGCCTCGCCGTGCCGCAGGGCGCCAACGGCGACGCGTACCACATGTACCCGTTCTTCTCGGGTCTCTGTGGCTACGTGTTCGGCACCAACAAGGTCGGCAACCTCGACCCGTCCGACATCGGCCTCGCGAACCCGAAGTTCCTGAAGAACGCCGGGCTCATCAACACGTGGAACAAGACCGGCCTGATCAACTCCAAGGTCGACTACGGCGTCGCCAAGGACGCGTTCCTGAAGGGCAAGGCCGCCTTCTGGATCACCGGCCCGTGGGAGTCGGACACGCTCAAGAAGAGCGGCCTGTCCTACACGATCGCCGGGTTCCCGAACATCGTGAAGGGCTGCACCTCGGTGCCGTTCCTCGGCGTCCAGGGCTTCATGGTGACGAAGTTCGCCGCCGGCCACGGCGTCGAGTCGGCCGCCAAGGACCTCGTCGCGAACTACTTCGCGTCGTCGGCCTCGCAGCTGGCCCTCGCAGCGGCCAACGGCCGCTTCCCGGCCAACACGGTCGCCGCGAAGCTCGTGAAGGACCCCGTCCTCAGGCTCTTCGGCAAGGCGAGCACGGGCGGCGTCCCGATGCCGAACATCCCCCAGATGGCCTCCGTCTGGTCGGAGCTCGGTGGCGCGTGGGTCAAGTCGACCCGCGGTGCGAACGCCGTGCCCGCACGGGCGTCGTTCATCACCGCCTCGCGGAACATCGCGAACAAGATCGGCTAGTGCCTGCGCCGTGGGCCTCACCGGGATCCCGGTGAGGCCCACGGCTCGGCACCGGTGCCGCGCTGCACGCGGCGCCTAGGTCACGACTGGTGCAGAATCGGCCCGTGGTGTCGGGACGAGCGAGCGGGGAGGAGCGATGACGACCACCGCGGCGGAGACCCCGCCCAGCGACTACCAGCCGTCCCGCCTCGCGCGGCTGATCGCCTCCTTCTCGGGCCGGAACGGGCGGATCGTCAAGCTCGTCCTGCTCGCGCTGCTGAACGCCTTCGTCCTGTGGGCGATCGGGCAGCTGTTCGCGCAGGAGAAGTACCTCTTCGCGCTGCTCACGATCGCCGCGCTCGCCGCGCTCGACCTCATCTACTTCGTGCCGCGGGCCGTGCCCGCGAAGTTCATCGTCCCGGGGTCGGTCTTCCTGATCGCGTACCTGCTGATCCCGATCGTCTTCACCGTCACGACGGCGTTCCAGATCTACTCCACGGGCCACGTCCTGACGCAGGACGAGGCGATCACGTCCATCCAGTCCCAGTCGCTCCAGCCGACCGGGGTCACCTACCTGATGGCACCGGCCTACGACGAGGACGGCGAGCTGGTGCTCCTGCTCGTCGACGAGGAGTCGGGGCTCGAGGCGGTGGGGACGCCCGACGGCATCACCGAGCTGCCCGCGGGGACCCTGCAGGTCGACGAGGTCGGGACTGTGACGACGACGAGCGACCAGTTCGAGCTCGTCACCGGGGGCGACCTCTTCGCCCTCGACGCGCAGCTGGCGGACTACCTCGTCCCGACCGAGAACGGCGCCGCGATCCAGGCAGAGGGCATCTCGGCCGCCGTCGAGGTCGAGCCCACGCTCCGCTACGACCCGGCGACCGACACCTTCACGAGCATCGAGACCGACGTCGTCTTCTCGGACAACGGACAGGGGTCGTATGCCGCGCCGGACGGCACCGAGCTCGAGCCCGGCTGGCGCACCTTCATCGGCTTCGACAACCTCGCCGCGGTCTTCAACGACCCGCTCGTGCGCGACCCGTTCTTCCGCACGTTCCTCTGGACGGTGACCTTCGCGACGCTGTCGGTCTTCTTCTCGTTCGCGATCGGGCTGTTCCTGGCGATCGCGCTCGACAAGCCGGGGATGCGCTTCCGCAAGACCTATCGGTCGCTGCTCGTGATCCCGTACGCGATCCCCGGCTTCCTCATGCTGCTCGTCTGGGCCGGGCTCCTGAACGACGACTTCGGCGTCGTCAACCAGCTCCTGCCCGACGCGCTCGAGCGGCCATGGCTGTTCGACCCCTTCTGGGCCAAGGTGTCGGTGATCATGGTCACCACCTGGCTGACCGTGCCGTACTTCATGCTCGTCTCGCTGGGCGCGCTCCAGTCGATCCCGTCGGAGCTGACCGAGGCGGCGCGCGTCGACGGAGCCGGTCGTCTGCAGGTCTTCCGGCGCGTGACGCTGCCGCTGCTGATGATCGTCGTCGCGCCGCTCCTGATCGCCTCGTTCGCGTTCAACTTCAACAACTTCAACAACATCTACCTGCTGACCGCCGGCGGACCGGCGTCCGAGGACCAGTCGATCGCGGGCGCGACCGACATCCTCATCTCGTACACGTACAAGCTCGCCTTCGAGTCCGGGAAGGGACAGGACTACGGCCTGGCGAGCGCCGTCTCGATCTACGTCTTCCTGCTCGTCGCGACCATCTCCGGGATCGCGTTCTGGCGGACGAAGGCACTGGAGGGGGTCCGATGAGCACGCAGGACGACGCCGCCGACTTCCGCACCACCCTGCAGGCCGAGCAGCTCGCCGTCGCCGGCCGCACCGCGGTCGGGGCGCCTGCACCGAAGCGGTCGTTCGGGGACACCTGGTGGCGCCACCTCGTCGCCCTGATCGCCGTCGGCTTCGCGATCTTCCCGGCGGTCTACGTCGTCTCGGCGGCGTTCAACGCCGACCAGTCGATCAGCGGCGCGAGCCTCATCCCGCGGGAGGTCACGCTCGACAACTTCCGCGAGCTCTTCAACCCGCCGGCGGACAAGTCCGAGACCGAGTACCCCAAGTGGTTCGTCAACTCGATCTTCGTCGCGACCTTCACGTCCTTCTTCACGGTGATGATCGGCGCGCTGGCGGCGTACGCCTTCTCCCGCTTCCGCTTCCGCGGCCGCCGGATGGGGCTCCTCTTCCTGCTCCTCATCCAGATGTTCCCGCAGCTGCTGATGCTCGTCGCCCTCTACCTGATCGTGCTGCGCACGGGGGAGGTGTTCCCCGCGCTCGGGCTCAACCACCTGCTCGCGCTGGGCCTCGTCTACCTCGGCGGCGCGCTCGGCGTGAACGTCTGGCTGATGAAGGGCTTCTTCGACTCGATCCCGCACGAGCTGGACGAGTCCGCCCGGGTCGACGGGGCGACCCCGGGGCAGATCTTCTGGGGCGTGATCCTCCCGCTGGCGGCCCCGGTGCTCGCCGTCGTCGGCCTGTTCGCCTTCGTCGGGACGTTCAACGAGTTCGCGATCGCGAGCGTGCTGCTCGAGCTGAACGAGAAGCGGACCCTGCCGCTCGGCCTGCAGATCTTCATCGACGACCAGTACGGGGAGCGCTGGGGCCCGTTCGCCGCCGGCGTCCTGATCGCGGCCGTGCCGGCCGTCCTCCTGTTCGCGTACCTGCAGCGCTTCATCGTGTCCGGCCTGACGCAGGGCTCCGTCAAGGGATGACCACGAGCCACCTCGGAGAGCCGCACCACGACGGCTCGGAGCTGTACGTCCCCGAGCCGCCGTCGGCGCTCGGGGACGAGGTCACCGTGAGGCTGCGAGTGCCGCGCGGCAGCGAGGTCGGCGAGGTGGCGCTGCGCTACATGCACGACGGCGAGCCGCGCGTCGCGCATGCGGTCGTCGACGAGGAGACCGCCACGGACACCTGGTGGCGCGCGACGTTCACCGCGTGGAACCCAGCCACCCGCTACCGCTGGCTCGTCTCGGGCGGCGCGGCGGGCTACGGC
Organism: uncultured Actinomycetes bacterium; assembly: GCA_963703095.1. Lineage (GTDB taxonomy): Bacteria > Actinomycetota > Thermoleophilia > Gaiellales > Gaiellaceae > Gaiella. The sequence goes on along the minus strand of OY969787.1, from coordinate 3,173,284 downwards.
TGGATCACCGGCGTCGGACGGGTTCCGTTCGACCGACCCGACGCCGACGACTTCGTCGTGTCGGCCGGTGCCGCAGGGCCCGACTGGCATCTCGACTCGGTCGTGTACGAGATCTTCCCCGATCGGTTCGCGACGAGCGGTGCCGCGGTGGGGGAGCCGCCTGCGTGGGCGGTGCGCCGCGGCTGGGACGACGTCCCCGTCCCGCTCGGCCACGGCACGGGGCCCGAGTGGTTCGGCGGCGACCTGCGCGGGATCGAAGAGCGCCTCGACCACGTCGAGTCCCTCGGCGCGAACGTCCTCTACCTCACGCCCGTCTTCCCTGCGGGCAGCACCCACCGCTACGACGCCGTCGCCTTCGACCGGGTCGACCCGCTGCTCGGCGGCGACGAGGCGCTCGCCTCGCTGACCGCCGCCGCACACGCCCGCGGCATGCGCGTCCTCGGCGATCTGACGCTCAACCACACGGGCGACGGCCACGACTGGTTCCAGGCAGCCCGAGCAGACGAGCGTGCGCCCGAGCGCTCCTTCTTCCTCTTCGCCGACGACGTGCTGCACGGGTACGAGACGTGGCTCGGCGTGCGCACCCTGCCGAAGCTCGACCACCGCTCCGAGGAGCTGCGCCGGCGGCTCGTCGACGGCCCCGACAGCGTCGTGCAGCGCTGGCTCCGGCAGCCGTACGGCCTCGACGGGTGGCGGATCGACGTCGCGAACATGACCGGCCGACACCGCGACGTCGACGTGAACCTCGCCGTGGCGGCCGCCGTCCGCCGGGCTGTCGGCGAGGCGACCGGAGGCCAGGGGCTGCTCGTCGCCGAGCACGGCCACGACGCGCGCGCCGACCTTCCCGGCGACGGCTGGCAGGGGATCATGAGCTACATGGGGTTCGTGCGGCCCGTGTGGGCGTGGCTGCGCGCAGACGAGCTCCCCGGGGAGCTCGCGGAGGCCTTCCTCGGGCTGCCCGTCGGGGTGCCGCGGATCGACGGCGAGGCGGCGTGGGCGTCGATGCGCGCGTTCCGTGCCGGGGTGCCCTGGCCCGCGACGCTCCACTCCTGGCTGCTGCTCGACAGCCACGACACCGCCCGCTTCGGCGTGGTGGCGGGCGATCGCGACCGCCAGCTCGTCGGCGTCGGCTCTGCAGATGACGGGGGCCGGCGTGCCGATGGTCTGGGCCGGCGACGAGCTCGGCGTGGGCGGGCTGTGGGGCGAGGATGCGCGCCGCCCGATGCCGTGGGACGCGCCCGAGCGCTGGGACACCGCCCTGCTCGCCGGCTACCGGGAGCTCGTCGCGCTGCGCCGCTCCTCCGACGCGCTCAAGCGCGGGGGCCTGCGCGCGGTCGCCGTCGGCCCCGACGCGATCGCGACGCTGCGCGAGACGCCGACCGAGCGCGTGCTCTGCCTCGCTGCCCGCGCTGCCCACCCCGCGATCCGCATCCCGCGCGCTGCGCTCGGATGCATCGAGCTCGAGACGCTGGTCGGGGGCGACGCGCGACGCGAGGGCGACGACGTCGTCCTCCCCGACGACGGGCCCGCCTTCCATGCCTGGAGAGTGATCTGACGATGAACGAGGAGGCCGATCGTGGCTGAGGTGCGATTCGACGAGGTCGACAAGGTCTACGAGGGCGGCGTCCACGCGGTGCAGGACCTCTCCCTCGACATCGCGGACGGGGAGTTCCTGGTCCTCGTCGGCCCGTCGGGGTGCGGCAAGACAACGGCGCTGCGCATGCTCGCCGGGCTCGAGTCGATCTCCGACGGGACGATCCGGATCGGCGAGCGCGTCGTCAACGACCTGACGGCGAAGGAGCGGGACATCGCGATGGTGTTCCAGAGCTACGCGCTCTACCCGCACCTCTCCGTCGCCGACAACATCGCCTTCGGGCTGCAGCTGCGTCGGATGCCGAAGGACGAGATCGCCAAGCGCGTGGCCTGGGCCGCGAAGCTGCTCGACCTGACGCCGTACCTCAAGCGCAAGCCGAAGGAGCTGTCGGGCGGGCAGCGACAGCGCGTGGCGATGGGCCGCGCGATCGTGCGCGAGCCGCAGGTGTTCCTCATGGACGAGCCGCTCTCCAACCTCGACGCGAAGCTCCGCGTCCAGATGCGCGCCGAGATCGCGAAGCTCCAGAAGGACCTCGGGACGACGACGATCTACGTCACGCACGACCAGGTCGAGGCGATGACGATGGGCGACCGCGTGGCGGTGATGAGCATGGGCGTGCTGCAGCAGGTCGACCGCCCGCAGCGCCTGTACGACGAGCCGGCGAACCTCTTCGTGGCGAGCTTCATCGGCACCCCGCCGATGAGCCTGCTCGAGGCGCAGGTCGACGAGGGGCCGGACGGTCTCGCGATGACGCTGGCAGGCGAGCGGCTGGCGCTCGACCCGCTCGCGGTCGAGCACTATCCAGGGCTGCGAGACCGCGTGGGCGCGACCGTCGTGGTCGGGATCCGCTCCGAGGACGTGCATCCGGCCGACCGTCGGCCCGAACTGCCGTCGCTCCATGCTCAGCTGGAGCTCATCGAGGCGCTCGGGTCGGGGCAGATGGCGTACTTCTTCATCGACGCGAAGTCGGTTCGCGGCGCGGTCACGCCCGCGCATGCCGCCGATGCCGTCGCCGACGTCGATCACGAGCTGTCCGGGGCGAGGGCGAACCTCACGGCGCACTTCCCACCGCGGTTCGAGCTGCGGATCGGCGACGTCGTCAACGTCGCGCTCGACACTGCCAACCACCATTTCTTCGACCCGGAGACCGGTGCGGCGCTGCGGTAGGGGCCGGGCCCGCCCTGCCCTGCCCGCCGCCCGACTCGGCGTGGGCCCGTGAGACGAGGCGCACCCGTGCTCGCGGCCTGTGCCGCGATCGCGCTCGGGCTGCTCGCGGCGACCGGAGCTGCCTCCTCGGGCGCGACCCCGCCGCCGCCGACCGCGGCGGAGCTCGCGCTGCTCTCGCAGCCGCCGACCGTGTCTGCCTTCGCCGGGCAGCGGGTCTACTTCGTGATGACCGATCGCTACCGCAACGGCGACCCGACGAACGACCGGGGCGGGCGGACCGGCTCGGTGAGCCAGCACGGCTTCGACCCGACCAGCACCGGGCACTTCCACGGCGGTGACCTCGCCGGGCTGACGGGGGCCTGCGACGACCCCCGAGCGGGTCTGGCGCGGATCCGGGACCTCGGCTTCACGGCGCTATGGGTCACTCCGCCCGTCGGGCAGAAGACCGTCCAGGCCGACAGCGCCGCGTACCACGGCTACTGGGGGCTCGACTTCACGAGCGTCGACCCGCACCTCGGCACCGACGCCGAGTTCAAGGCGTTCGTCGACTGCGCCCACCGTCTCGGGATGAAGGTCTACCTCGACGTGGTCGTCAATCACACGGGCGACGTGATCACGCCGGCCGGCGCGAGCTACGTCGGCCCCGAGGACGTCCCCTACCGCGACTGCCAGGGCAGGCCCTTCGACCCGGCGCGCTACGCGGGCGGCACCACGTTCCCGTGCATGCGGGTGAAGGACATGCCGCGCATCCCGATCGTCCTCCCCGCCGACCGGACGGCGAAGAAGCCCGCCTGGCTCAACAGCTCGCTGCGCTACCACAACCGCGGCGAGATCGACTTCGGCGGGTGCAACGTCACCTGCTTCGAGCTCGGTGACTTCTTCGGGCTCGACGACCTGTTCACGGAGCAGCCGGCCGTCGTGCAGGGCCTCGCCGACGCGCACGGCAGCTGGATCACGCGCTTCGGCGTCGACGGCTTCCGCGTCGACACCGCGAAGCACGTCGATCGAGCGTTCTTCCGCAGCTGGGTGCCCAAGATCCGCGCGAAGGCGGCCGCGGCAGGGGTGAAGGACTTCGAGATCTTCGGCGAGGTCTTCGTCACCGACGCGATCGAGCTGTCGTCGTACACCCGCGACCGTGCGGTGCCCAACCTGCTCGACTTCCCGCTCCAGGACACGCTCGTCCGCTACGCGGGCGGCACCGCGGGGGCGAAGGGGATCCAGGCGCGCCTCGACGACGACGACTACTTCCTGACGCCGTCGGGACGCACGCCGACCCCGGGGACGTTCCTCGGCAACCACGACATCGGGCGCGTCGGTCGCCTGGTCAAGGACCAGTCCGGCGCCTCGGGCCAGGAGCTCGTCCGGCGTGTGAACCTCGCCCACAGCCTCCTGTACCTGCTGCGCGGCGCGCCGATCGTCTACTACGGCGACGAGGTCGGGATCATCGGCCTCGGCGGGGACAAGGAGGCGCGGCAGGACATGTTCCCGACGCAGGTGCGGACCTGGCGGAGCGAGGAGCGGGTGGGCTCGCCGCCGATCGGCACGGGCTCGTCGTTCGACGTGGTCGGGAACCCGGTCGGCGCGCACCTCACTGCGCTCGGCGCGATCCGGGAGGCGCACCCGGCGCTCGGCGGCGGGGGCAGCGCGGTGCGGGTCGCGAGCAAGGAGCTCTTCGTGATGAGCCGCTTCGACCCCGACGCCCGCCGTGAGTACCTGGCGGCGTTCAACGCCGGGGAGCAGGCAGCGCGCGTCACGGTGCGACTCGCCACCGCGGGGGCGACGTGGACGCCGCTGCTCGGGACGACCGCGCCCGTGTCGACGGGCGCCAACGGCTCGGTGACGCTCACCGTGCCGGCGCTCGGCGCCCTCCTCTACCGCGCGGACGCAGACCTGCCCGCGCGCGCGCCCGGAGCGGTGTCGGTGAAGGTCGGCCCGGACGACCTCACGGCGCTGCGGCAGGTCACGGTCTCCGTCGCGGGCGGCGCGCCGGCCAGCGTCGCGGTGGCTGTGCGACGCGACCGCGTCAAGGTCTGGCAACGTCTGGGGATCGACGGCTCCGCCCCCTACCGCGTGTTCCTCGACCCACGCCGCTACCGGCGGGGCGAGACGATCCACGTGCTCGCGGTCGCGCGGTCGCTCGACGGCCGCACGACGCAGTCGAAGGTGGTCACGACCACCCTCCCGAGGCAGCGATGACCGTCGTCCGCGCGGCGACTGCCGCCGACCTGCCGGTGGTCGAGGAGCTCTGGCAGGCCTTCTCCGCCGAGGTGCCGCCCCCCGGGCACATCCCGATCGACCGGTCGACGGAGCTCGACCAGGTGCACGCGATCGTCGACGCGGGCTTCGCCTTCCTCGCGGAGGCCGACGGCGTGCCGGTCGGGCTCGCGCTCGCCCGGCTCGACGGGCGCTCGCTCGGGCGACTGACCGACCTGTACGTCGTTCCCGCGGCGCGGCGCTCCGGCGTGGCGGCCGCGCTCGTCGCCGAGGTGGCGGCGGCGCTCGGGGCAGCCGGAGTGGAGCACCTCGACCTCGAGGTGATGGGATCGAACGCGGGGGCTCGCGCGGTGTACCAGCGCTGGGGCTTCACCGAGCACACGCTCGTCCTCACCTCGCCGATCGACGCGCTGCTCAAGCGGGTCGCCCCGGGGATGCACGCGGAGTCGTTCGCCTCGATCCACGTCCAGAGCGACCAGGTGGGCGACGTGGAGCGGGCCGCCGACGCCTTCGCCCCGCGCATCGGCTCCAGAGGGTGGCGCGTGGAGGGTCCGCGGAACGGGTGGACGGCGATCTACGACCAGGTGATCGACCAGGACCCGACGGCGCTCATCCGCTTCGCGCGCGAGGTCTCGTCGCGCATGGGGGCGGTCGTCGTCGCGCTCTCGCTCGAGGTCGACCAGGTCGTGCGGCTGGTCGCGCTCGAGCGAGGGGGCATCGTCGACGAGTACCTCTCCGTTCCCGAGTTCTACGGGCCGCTTCCGCCCGGGGACGTGATCGGCCTGGCGGCCAACCCAACGGTGCTCCACCGGCTGACCGCCGCCGATCCCGCCACGATCCGCTCGGTCGCCCGGACTGCTGCGTCACCGTCCGAGCTGCCGCCGGCGCGCGAGCTTCTCGCGAGCCTGGCCACCGCCCTCGGCATCGAGGGGGCCGGTCACGGGTACGCGCGTGGCACCTCCGGGCCGACACACACGAGCGGGACGCCGACGACGCCGTAGGGGCGAGGCCCGCCTCGCCCGCCTCGCCCGCCTTTCGCCCGCCGTGCTCCGCGCTTCGCGGCCCGCCTGGCGATCGAAGCGCGGGCGGGGCAAGCCCCGCCCCTACAATCGCGCCATGGGGGACGTGACCGCGGAGGAGCTCGCAGCGCGCCTGGGCGAGCCCGGGCTCGTCGTGCTGGACGTCCGGAGCCTCGCCGAGTTCACGGGGTCGATCGGAGCACCCTGCGATCCCCGCCAGGGACATGTGCCGGGCGCGCGCCACCTCGACGTCACCGATCTCCTCGACGCGATGTCGCTCGATCGCGTGCGCGATCTCGTCGCCGCGCCCGAGGGTGCCGAGGTGATCGCCTACTGCCACAGCGGGTCTCGCTCGGCGCACGCCGTGGCGATCCTCTCGGCGGCCGGCTACGCCGCGCGCAACTACACCGGCTCCTGGCACGAGTGGTCGCGGGACCCGTCGCTGCCGGTCGAGGTCGGGTAGTCAGTCGGCGAGCAGCCCTGCCGGTGTCTGCCCGTGGCAGGGTGTCTGACTTCGTCGACACCGGTCCGACTGTGACGCACGGCTCTCGGCGGTCTCTGGCGGGAGCCACTACGACGCGGGGCGCCGTGGCCGACGCGCTCCGCCTCCGCGAGGAAGGCCTCGACGAGCGCGTGCCCCTGCGCGTTCCAGGTCGGGAGCTTGGCGTCGGTCTCGGCTGCGATCACGTCCCCTGGCACCGGCAGCTCCGCCGCTCCGTGGACGAACCAGTGGTCGAGCATCACGCGGTTCACCTCCGGATGGAACTGCACCGACCAGGTGCGGTCGCCGAGTCGATACGCCTGACGCGCTGCGCCGTTGGCTGCAAGGAGCTCGGCGCCGTCGGGGAGCTCCCAGGTGTAGTAGTGCCACTGGAACGCCTCGAACCGCTCGGGCAGAGCCGCGCCGACGACCCGGTCGGCGACCCCGGCCCGTGTCAGGCCGACCTCGTGCCAGCCGACCTCGCCGACCTCGCCCGGACCGACCCACGCCCCCACGGCGCGGGCGATCAGCTGTGAGCCGAGGCAGACCCCGAGGAGCGGCACCTCGGCGTCGAGCGCGTCCCCGATGAACCGGACCTCCTCGGGGAGCCACGGGTGCTCGGCGTCCTGGTCGGGGTGCATCGCGCCGCCGAAGACCATGATCGCGTCGAAGTCGGCCGGGGAGCCCGGGAGGCCGCGGTCCGTGGTGAGCCAGATCTCGAGCTCGTCGCCGCGGTCGCGGACGTGCTGCTCGAACAGCCCGCCCCCGCCGGTCGGCCCGGGCTCGTGGGTGACGGAGAGGACGCGCATCGAGCCAATCTAGCGCGGCGTCCGTGCAGCCCAAGGACGACGACCGCGCTCCCTCCGTCATCCGTAACTCGTCGCTCAGCTCGGCTTCGTCGGGAGCAGCGCGTATCCGCTCTGGGCGCTGACGGTGATGGCGCTGAACATCCTCGTCCTGTACGCCCTCGCTGTCCGCTGGGACGCAGACTGGATGCCGGCGGACGCCTGATCCGCCTCCGACTGCCTCCGGGGTGGCCCGACGGCCCCGGAGGCGGGTCCCACTCGTCGGATCAGAACAGCGTCAGCTCGGTCGGCGGGGGCTCGACGGCCCCGGTCGCCTCGACTCCCGTCTCGTCGAGCAGGGTGCGGAGGATCCGCGCACTGCGCGGAGCGAAGTCGTCACGGTTGTTGTTGAAGAGCGCGTACACCTCGTGCGCCTTGTCCGCGAGGCGCCGGATCGGCTCGACCCACTCCGCGAGCTCCTCGGGGGCGTACATCCAGTCGAACCGGTCGGCCGCCGAGCCGCCGCGCACGTTCCACGTCTGCGCGTTGCGCCCGTGGAACCGGATGTACGCGACCTGGTGCGTCGTCGCGGCCACCCGGGGCGACACGTTCGACGCCCGGGTGAGAGGGCTGTCGACGGACACGTAGGCGAGCCCGTGGCGCTCCAGGAAGTCGAGCGTGTCGGCGCGCTCGTCCTCCTCCATCCACGACCGGTGCCGGAACTCGATCAGCGGCACCAGCGGCTCCAGGCGCCCGCGCGCCCGCGCGAGATCCGCCTTCGCCTCGTCGGACTTCGTGAAGCGAGGGTGGTACTGGAGCAGGACGCCGCGCAGCTTCCCGGAGAGCTCGAGCGGCTCGAGGGCGGCGCGGAACGCGCGGAAGTCGGCATCGGTCGGCACGCCCTCGTGCCAGGTCATCGCCGCGCTCGCCTTGGCGTGGAAGGTGAAGCCGTCGGGCGTCCGCTCGACCCACCGCGCGGCGACCGCGGGGTCCGGCAGCGCATAGAAGGGCGAGTCGACCTCGACGACGTCGAAGCGCTCGGCGTAGTAGCGCAGGCGCTTCTCCGCGGTCGAGATCCCGCGCGGGTACCACGCCTTCAGCAGCCCCTCGTCGGCCCAGGAGCACGTCCCGATGCGGACGGTCGCGGTCATCGCGCAAAGCGTAGAGGGGGCGAGGCTGAAGCCACGCCCGCGTCTTCGCGATCTTCCCAGGTGCGATTCCGCGAAGCGGAATCGCACCCCGGGCGAGGCTTGCGCCTCACCCGGGGTGCTCCGCACTACCGGACGGTGACGTTCCGCGACTGCGCGGTGAAGCCGTTGACCGTCGCGTTCACGCACGGCACCGGCAGCGCCGCGAACTGCGAGCACAGTGCCGGCGCGTTTCGGCCGGCCACGACCGCGCGGGCCTGGAAGACCGTCTGCTTCGCGGTCTTCGGCAGCACCAGCGCGAACGCCCCGGTCGTCTGCTTCGAGGTCACCGTGCGGATCGGCTTGAGCGCTGCCCTGCCGACCGCGCCCCAGATCTGGATGCGGTTGATGACGCCCGTGCCGCCCTGGGTGAGCCGGCCGCTGAGCGTCTTGCGACCCTTCACCTTCCTTCCGGCGAGGGTGATCGCGCCCGGGGCGATCACGGCCGGGGAGGCGACCGTGCCTGCGGCGTTGATCTGGCCGTTGCCGGCCTGCCACGGCGTCCAGAAGCCGACCCAGGCACCCTGCGTGACCGGCGAGAAGACGCCGTTCAGCGTCAGGTCGGCGCTGAGGAACTTCGCGCCGAACGTCGCACCGCCCTTGTCGACCGGGAGGTCCGGCGGCGGCAGGCAGAACACGAGCTGTGACGAGCCGATCGCGGTCTGCGCCCCGCTCGTCGGGAGGATGTACGCCGGCAGGTTCAGCGTCTGGCCAGCCGCCTGCAGGACGAGCAGCAGGATGGTCTGGGGCGCCTGGCCCGCGGTGCAGCCGACGATCTGGGGTGCAGGGACTGCGCCCGGCGGCGCGACGATGATGTCGCCCTCGAGCGGGAGCAGGGCCCCGCCGAGCGCCAGAGCGCTGACCTGGGCCTTCGCCGTGCCGACCTTGGTGCCGGGGGCGGCGCTCGCGTTGATGGTCGTGCCGTTCGGGATCACGATGGCGGCGCGCGCGGTCGCGTCGTCGCCGACGGCGGACGTCGCGACGATGCGCGTCGTCGTGCCGGTGTACGTGACGGACAGCTTCGCCGTCGTGTACGCGGCCGCTGCCGTCGAGGCGAGCGCGAGCGCGGCAAGTGCCGCGAGCGCGAGCGCCCAGCTGCGGAAGCCCTTCTTCATTGTCCCTCCTGGGTGGTGGTGTCCTGGGAACTGAGACGTCGCCGTGGCACGGCTGTCAGCGGATCTTGTCACGTCACCGCGCGGGGAGCAGCCCGCTGACGCGGACCCACTGCGCGTTGTCGTAGCGGTACAGGTAGAGCGTCTCCAGCGGATAGGAGTCGCGCGCCCCGGTCTTGACGCGGATCCCGGGGAGCAGGAACGGGTTGCGCGTCGTGTCGAGGGAGCGGGTCGCCTTCAGCAGCGACGCCCGCGACAGGGCCTTGCCGGCCTTGCGGAGCGACTCGACCATCGTCCAGGCGACGGTCATCCCGTACCAGTTGTAGACGTCGGTCGGCCGGGCGGACGGAGCGTGCTTCTTGAGGATCGACCGGTACAACGCGACCGCCGGGTCCTTCGCCCAGATCGGGTCGCTCGGGTTCTTGACGAACGCGATCGAGAGCGCGCCCTTCGTCAGCTCCGGGGCGTTCGCCTTCGCGATCCCCATGATCGTCGGCTCGATCGACACCGACGCGACGTAGAGCTGCGGACGCCAGCCGAGCTTGTGGGCGGCGACGATCGCCTGGATCATGAACTTCGGCGTCGCGAACAGCATCAGGGTGTCGGCGCCGGAGGCCTTCAGCTTCGCCACCTGCGAGGAGACGTCGGCCGAGGTGAACTCGTACGGCTCGCTCGCGGCGATTCTCGGACCCTTGCCCGCGATCGCCCGCGACAGGCCACGGGTCATGTCCTTGCCGAGCTCGGTGTTCTCGAACAGGACGGCGATCCTCGCCCTGGGCTTGCGCTTGGCGATGTCGCGGCCGTAGACGGCTCCCTCGCCACGGTAGGACGGGAGGAAGCCCACCGTCCAGGGGTACGTCGTCGGCGAGGAGCCGAGCGCGACCGATCCGTCGCCGGCGAACAGGTGCGGCACCTTCTGCGCGTTCAGGTACTCGCGGATCGCGAGGTTGTTCGCGGTGCCGACCGAGTTGAAGACGGCCAGCACCTGGTCCTGCTCCACGAGCCTCCTGGTGAGCTGCACCGTCTGCGCCGGGTTGTACGCGTCGTCGTAGTAGCGGTACTCGATCTTCCGGCCGTTCACTCCCCCGCGCGCGTTGACCCAGTCGAAGTACGCCTTGGCGCCCGGCCCCACCGACCCGAAGGCGGCCGCCTCGCCCGAGAGCGGGACCGTGCCGCCGATCAGCACCGTCGTCGCGGTCACGCCGGGATCGGCTGTCGTCGTCGCGCCGGCCGCGGCGCTCACGGCGAGCGCGACGAGCGCGAGGAGGGCGAGGCGCCTCACCGCGTCACCGCCGCTGCGAAAGCGGGGGCGGCGGTCGCTGTGGCGGCGACGCCGACGAGCGTCGCGGCGACGACGCAGGCCAGGCCGAGCGCCGTTCTCCGGAACGTCACCACGGCGCGCAAGGGTAGCCGAGGGCGGGACCGCCCGGGGACGCGGCCCCTATGATCACCGCGTGGACTTGCGGCCGATCGGCGTGTTCGACTCCGGGGTCGGTGGGCTCACCGTCCTGCACGAGCTGCTCGTGACCCTGCCGCACGAGGACGTCGTGTACCTCGGCGACAACGCGCGGCTGCCCTACGGACCGCGGCCGTTGGAGGAGATCCGCCGCTTCGCGCTCGAGGTCGGGGGGTACCTCGAGCGCCGCGACGTGAAGCTCGTCGTCGTCGCCTGCAACTCCGCGACCGCGGCCGCGCTGCCCGACCTCCAGCGGGCGCTGTCCGTGCCCGTCGTCGGGGTGCTCCAGCCCGAGGCGCGGGCCGCGGCGCTCGCGACCCGCAACCGGCGGGTCGGGCTGCTCGCCACCGAGGCGACCGTCGCGAGCGGCCGCTACGAGGAGCTCGTGCGCACGGTCGACGCCGGTGTCGAGGTGCACGCCGTGCCGTGCCCGCGTCTCGTGCCGCTGATCGAGGGCGACGATCCGTTCGGGGAGGCGACGACCGCGGCGGTGCGCGAGGTCGCGGCGCCGCTCAAGGCGGTCGGCGTCGACACCGTCATCCTCGGCTGCACGCACTACCCGCTGCTGCGCCCGATCCTCCAGCGCGTCTTCGGCCGCGGCGTCACGCTCGTCTTCTCCGCCGAGGAGACCGCCCGCGAGGTCGCGGAGACGCTCGCCCGGAAGGGGATCGAGCACGACCCTGGGCGCGAGGGCTCCTACGCCTTTCTCACGACCGGCGAGCCGGACTCCTTCCGTGAGATGGGTCGGCGATTCCTCCAGCTGCCGATCACCCACGTCGAGCGGGTGACGCTCGCCGAGCTCGAGCGGGCCGCCGCGTGATCAGGCACGACGGCCGTCGCGTCGACGAGCTGCGCGAGCTCGACCTCCAGGTCGACTTCCTCGAGCAGCCCCACGGCTCGATCCTCTACGCGCAGGGTCGCACCGTCGTCCTCTGCACCGCGACGCTCGAGGAGTCGGTGCCGCGGTGGCTGAAGGGCAAGGGCAAGGGCTGGATGACCGCGGAGTACGCGATGCTCCCGGCGGCGACCGGCGAGCGGACGCAGCGCGGCGTGACCCGCGGTCGCCCCGACGGGAGGACGGTCGAGATCCAGCGGCTGGTCGGGCGGTCGCTGCGCGCCGTGTGCGACTTCCGCGCGCTCGGCGAGCGCACGCTGTGGCTCGACTGCGACGTCCTCCAGGCCGACGGCGGCACGCGCTGCGCGTCGATCACCGGCGCGTACGTCGCCGCGTACCGCGCGCTCGATCGCGTCGGCCTCTCGAAGGCGCTCTCGGGCTCGGTCGCCGCGGTCTCGGTCGGGGTGGTCGGGGGAACGCCGGTGCTCGATCTCGACTACGTCGAGGACTCCCAGGCCGAGACCGACATGAACGTCGTGATGACCGGGGACGGCCGGCTGGTCGAGGTGCAGGCCACCGCCGAGCAGGATCCCTTCACTCGCGAGCTCCTCGACCGGCTGATCGACCTCGCCGGAAGCGGGATCGCCGAGCTCCAGGACGCGCAGCGCGAGGCCTGCGAGGCGCCGCGCCTGCCCGCGTAGACCCGGTGCGGGTCGTCCTCGTCACCGGCAACGCGCACAAGGTCGCAGAGCTGGGGCACGCGCTGCCGGGCTGGCAGGTCGAGGGCCTGCGGCTGCCGGACGAGCCGCCGGAGACGGGGGCGACCTACGCCGACAACGCCCGCATCAAAGCGCGTGCTGGACGCGTCGTCGCGCCGGCCGACGCGTGGGTCGTCGGCGAGGACTCCGGGATCGAGGCGTCGGCGCTCGGCGGTGCACCGGGCGTGCGCTCCGCGCGCTGGGCGGACGGCGATCCCGTCGGGCGCATGCTGGAGGCGCTCGACGGCCGTGAGGAGCGCCGCGCCCGCTACGTCTGCTCGATCGTCGCGCTCGGGCCGGCGGGGGAGGAGCTCGTCGTCGAGGGGACGCTCGAGGGCTCGATCGCGCTGGAGCCGCGCGGCGGCGAGGGCTTCGGCTTCGACCCGGTGTTCGTGCCGCACGGCGAGGAGCGAACGGTCGCCGAGCTCGGCGCGACATGGAAGGCCGAGCGCTCGCACCGCGCGCAGGCCGCCGCGGCGCTGGCCGGCGCGCTCGCGCCACGCTGACGCCCGATCGGCGAAGAGCGGACGAAGAGCGGGCGAAGAGCGGGCGAGGCAGGCCTCGCCCCTACGGATCGCGATCCGGCGTCGGGTGTCCCGCCGGGCGGGCGATGTGTGCGGCAGTCCCCGGGTGGCGACATGACGCTAGGTGTCCCGCCGGGCGGGCGATGTGTGCGGCAGTCCCCGGGTGGCGATGCGGCATCGGGTGGCCCCGCCGGGTCGTCGTAGGGGCCGGGCATGCCCGGCCCGCTCTCGGCGTCCGGACCGGCGAGGACGAAGAGCGGGCGAAGAGCGGGCGAAGAGCGGGCGAGGCATGCCTCGCCCCTACGGGGGCGGGGGTGTCGCGGGCGCGGCGTCGGCCTCCGCGGTCGGCGGTGACGTCGCGGGGGCCGGCCCCGCATCTACGGCCGGCGGCGGAGGCTCCGCGGCCGGCGGCGTCTCGTCGTGGCGCGGCAGCACCGGCGCGCCCGTCCTGCCATGGCTGAGCTGCCAGTTGAGCGCCGAGCCGAAGACGATCACGTTCGCCATCACGTACAGCCACACGAGCAGCAGGAACGTCGTGCCGAGCGCCTGCAGCGCGACGAGCCCGGACGAGAGCCGCAGGAAGAGCGGCAGGCCCTGCAGCGTGACGACGAGCGCGACCGCTGCCAGCGCAGCGCCGGGGAGCGCGTCGCGGCGGCGGATGTGGGCGTTGGTCAGGCGGTAGTAGGCGGAGCCGAGGAAGACGAGCAGCACCAGCGTCGAGACGAACGCCGTCAGACCGAGCGCGACCCAGTCGTTGCCGATCACGTCCGGCGCGTAGCGGCGGAGGATGTCGGTGCCGAGCGTCCCGATGCCGAGCCCGACGAGCATTGCGACGAGCCAGACCGTCATGTAGGAGGCCGCGAGCGCCTTGCCGCGCAGGAACGAGCGGTTCGGGCGCTCGTAGACGATGTTGAAGGCGGACTCGAGCGCGCTGAACAGCGAGACGGAGCTCCACAGGAGCGCGACCGCACCGACGATCCCGAGCGTGCGAGCGTTGTCCTGAACCGTGGCGACGATGCGGACGATCTCGTCCACCGAGCGACCGGGGAGGACGTCCTCGAGGTACGAGACGAGCGCCGTCGACTCGTTCACGCGGCCGAACAGGCCGAGGGTCGACAGGGCGAGGAACACGAGCGGCACGAACGACGCGAGCGCGAAGTACGCGACCATCGCGGCGAGGTGCGTCCCGCGCATCGCGAAGAACCGACCGAAGGCTGAGCCGAGCTGGCGCACCACCCCAGTTTGCTAGGTTCGGGCGCCGACATGGACGCCGACCGCTCACTCGCAGAGCTCCTGCGCCGCTCGACGCAGGTCGTGGAGGCGGTCGTGACCGGCCCGGCGGGGATCGAGTCGGCGACGGGCGCCGATCCGGCCCGCGCCCGGTCCCTCTCCGCCGCAGGCGCCGAGCTGCTCGCCGTCACGGCCGGGATCCGCCCGGACGAGGCGGTCGCTCACGTCGTCGTCTCCCTCGCCGAGGGGACGCTCGTGGTCGTCTCCGACGGAGCCCGGACGCTGGCCGCGACCACGGTGCCCGAGCCCCCGGCGAGCCTCGTCGTCGGCGACCTGCGAGCCGCTCTCGAGCAGATCGACGGCGCAGCGGCGACCATCGGGAGCACGTCGCGCTGATGGGCCGTCTGCTCCTGATCGCTCTCGTCGGGCTTGTCCTATGGCGGGTGCTGCGCCGGCGGGGCGGCGGCGGCAGGAGCGAGACGGTCGTGGTCGCCTGGGAGGACGGATCGAGCCTGGTGGTCGAGGACGGCGCCTCGGAGCACGACCGGCTCGTCGCGGCGGCCCGCGCGGTGGTCGGGCGATGACCGTCGACGCGCTCGGCGCGCAGCTGGTGGAGGCGGCCCTGCTCGAGGGCGACTTCGTGCTGCGGTCGGGGCGGCGCTCCCGCTGGTACCTCGACAAGTACCGCTTCGAGACGCGTCCCGACCTGCTGCGCGCGCTCGGCGAGCGGATCGACGAGGCCGTCCGCGAGCGCGAGCCCGAGGCCGTCCGGCTGGCCGCCCCGGCGCTCGGCGCGGTCGCACTGGCCGCATCGGCGTCCATGGCGTCCGGACTGCCCTTCATCATCGTCCGCGGTGAAACCAAGGAATACGGCACGACGAACCGCATCGAAGGCCCGTTCGGGGCCGGCGAGCTCGTGTGCCTCGTCGAGGACGTCGTCACCTCCGGTGGCGCGCTCCTCGAGGCGGTGGAGGCCGTTCGCGCGGCGGGGCTCGTCGTCCGTCACGCGGTCTGCATCGTCGATCGGGAAGAAGGGGGAGCGGACGCGCTGGCGCGCGTCGGTGTGCGCCTCGCCCCGCTCTACCGGGCGAGCGAGCTGCTCGCGACGCGCGAGCCGGCCGTGGAGCCGGATGGTTGAGCCCAGCCCGGCGGCCGCGACGCGGCCGTGCCGGGCATCCGTGGAAATCGACGACCAGGAGGAGACCAGGTGACCAAGCAGGAGTTCGTCGAGGCCGTCGCCAACGAGGCAGGCCTCACCAAGAAGGACGCCGGCGCGGCGATCGACGCAGCGCTCGACGTGATCACCTCGACGCTCAAGGCCGGCGACTCGGTGACGTTCACCGGGTTCGGCAAGTTTCATGCCACGCGGCGAGCCGCCCGCCAGGGCGTGAACCCGCGGACGGGCGAGCCCGTGCAGATCGCTGCTGCGAACGTGCCGAAGTTCTCCGCCGGCTCGCAGCTGAAGAAGGCGTTGAACTAGTCCTGTCCCGCAGGGCGGGATCCCCGGAAGGGGATCCCGCCGCGGGGATCCCCGGGTCCCGCTTCGCGGGACGCGGGGCACATCCCTAAAGGTTCGTGGGGCGTGAGGTGCGCTGGTCGGCGCTCGCGCGGCTGCGCCGCCCTCGTGTTCGTTTCGCAGGCGTGAAGGCAACACCCTGTAGCGCTCGGTGCCTGGCTTCAGCCAGGCACCTTCGGCTCTGGGCGGCCGCGACGCATCGTCCCGGTTCCCACGGCCGGACGGGGAAGGCCCCGCCCCTCCCAGGGGCTACTTGTGACGCGGATGCGGCAACGCCACGAACGGCGCTGCTTGCACATCGAACATATGTTCGATATAGACATGCCTCGTGCAGCTCTCGCTCGACGCCGCGGATCGTCTCGTCGACCTGATCCACGCCCGACGCGGCCCGGTCGGGGCGGATCTGGCGGCGCGCGAGCTGTTCGCGCTCGCGAGCGCGCCGGTGGCGCTCGCCCGCGCGCTGCTCGACGACGTCGTCGCGGCCGACGTGCGGCTCGTCTGGCGCGGCGAGCTCGTCGGGCTCGCCGACCCACCCGGGGCCGCGACGGCGCTCGAGGACGCGCACTTCGTCGTCCTCGACCTCGAGACGACCGGGCTCTCGCCGCGCACCGCGCGCATCTGCGAGATCGGGGCGCAACGCGTCCAGGCGCTCGAGCTCGCGGACGCATTCGAGACCCTGGTCGACCCGGGCGTGCCGATCCCCCCACCCGTCTCCGCGCTGACGGGGATCCGCACCGCGACGCTGCGAGGCGCGCCTCGTGTCGAGCTGGCCGTCCGCCGGTTCCTCGACTTCGCGGGGGACGCCGCGCTGGTCGCGCACAACGCCCGGTTCGACCTCGCCTTCCTCGACCACGAGGTCGAGCGGCTGACCGGCAGACGGGTCGCCGCGCCGGTCGTCGACACCGTCTGGCTCGCCCGCCGCCTGCTCGGCGACCGGCTGCGACGCGTGTCGCTCGCCTCGCTGGCGCACTTCCTCGGCGTCCCGACCGAGCCCTGCCACCGGGCGCTCCCCGACGCCCGCGCGACGGCCGAGATCCTCGTCCAGCTGCTCGGGCTCGCGCAGGAGCGCGGTGCGCGGACGGTGGCGGACGTCGTCGAGCTCGCGGCCCCGCGCGCCCGGCGGCTCCACGGCAAGCGCGCGCTCGTCGCCGGCGCCCCGACCACGCCCGGCACGTACGTCTTCCGCGGCGCGGACGGGCTGCCGCTCTACGTCGGCCGCGCCCGCGACCTCCGCGCGCGGCTGCGGTCGTACTTCGCAGGCGGGCGGCAGCGACCGGCCGTCGAGGCCGCGCTCGCGGCGCTCGAGGCGGTCGAGTGGCACGAGACCGGGTCGGAGCTCGAGGCCGCGCTCGACGAGCTGCGCCTGCTGCGCGAGCTGCGGCCACCCGCCAATGCACGCGGGCTGCGACCCGACCGTCACCTCTACCTGCGTCGACGTGGCGAGCGCTGGAGCGCCGTGAGCGAGACGACGCCGCTCGGACCGCTCCGGGGGCGACGCCTGGCGCAGGCCGCCGCCAGAGCGCTCGACGGGCACGCCACCGACGACGTCGGGGCGGCGCTCCCCGTGCTGCGCGGGCGGCTCGGCGCGCTGTCTCGCGCGCAGCGGTTCGAGGACGCGGCACGCCTGCGTGATCGTCTCCGCGCGCTCGAGGCCGCGCTGGAGTCGCTCGACGCGCTCGCCCGGGCGCGCTCGCTCGCGGTCTGCCTCGTCGTGCCCGACCGGGATCCACGGTTCGTCCGCGCGGTCGCGATCGCGGGCGGCAGGGTCGCCGCCCGCCGCACGATCCCGCGCGGTGCGGGTGCGGTCCCCGAGGCGGCGGCGCTCGTCGCCGATGCGCGGCACCGCGACGATCCGCTGCTGCCGCAGGATGCCGACGAGCTCCTGCTCGTGGACGGCTTCCTGCGTCGGCCTCCCCCCGAGCTGACGGTGGTCGAGCTCGACGTCGCCGCCATCGCTACGGCGGCGGGGATAGCCTTGGCCGCGTGACGAGCGCGCCGACGGCTCCGACAGCGCTGCCCTTCGCGGATCGCGTGGCAGAGGCCGTGGAGCGCAAGCGGACGCAGCTCGTCGTCGGCCTCGACCCCGTCGTCGACCTGCTGCCGGTGGAGCTGCGCGGCGACGCGACCCGTGGTCGTGCAGCCGCAGCCGCGGCGGTCGAGCGCTTTTGCGTCGGCATCGTCGACGCCGTCGCCCCGTACGTCGTCGCGGTCAAGCCGCAGGTTGCCTTCTTCGAGGCGCTCGGCGCGGACGGCTGGGCGGCCCTCGAGGGCGTCTGCCGACACGCGCGCGACGCCGGCCTGCTCGTGATCGCCGACGCCAAGCGGGGCGACATCGGCTCGACGGCGCGCGCCTACGCCGCCGCGTTCCTCGAGCCCGTCGGCTCGTCGGCCCCGCTTGCGGACGCGCTCACCGTCAACCCGTACCTCGGTCGCGACTCGCTCGACCCCTTCCTCGCCGCCTGCCGGCGCGACGGCGCAGGGCTCTTCGTGCTCGTCCGCACCTCGAACGCCGGCGCGGCCGACCTCCAGGACGCGACGCTCTCGGACGGCCGCCCGCTGTGGAGGCTCGTCGCGGAGCTCGTCGACGCGTGGGGCGAGGACGTCGTCGGGCAGCGGGGCCTGTCGAGCGTCGGCGCGGTCGTCGGGGCGACGGCGCCGTTCGCGATCGGCGAGGCGCGGCGGGCGATGCCGCGGGCGATCATCCTGCTCCCGGGCGTCGGGGCCCAGGGGGCGACCCCGGCGGACGTCGCGCGGGCGTTCACGAGCGGGCCCGCCAGCGGTCTCGTCAACGCCTCGCGCTCCGTGATCTACGCGTACCGGGAGCTGCCGGACGGCGACTGGCGCTCCGCGGCCGGAGCCGAGGCCGCCCGGCTGGCGTCGGCGATCTGGGCTGCCGCGGGGTGGTGACCGTGGCGTCCGCCCGGGCTGCCGGGCCGGACGACGTCCGCTACATTCCGCGACGGTGCGCAGGGGCCTTCCCGACCTCGGAGCGCTCGCCCCGGCCGTCGGGGCCGTGCTCGCAGGAGCGGTGCTCGCCGGCACCGCGAGCGCCGGGGCACCGTCCGTGCAGGCCGACGCGTACGTGCTCACGAGCTCGGTCGACGGGACGACGCTCGCGGCCCGCGCGCCGGACGCGCCGCGCGCGATGGCCAGCATCACCAAGCTGATGACGGCGCTCGTCGCCCGCCGCTCCGTCTCGCTCGACGAGGTCGTCACCGTGTCAGCCGACGCCGCGCGCGTCGGCGAGTCGAGCCTGGCCCTCCGGGTGGGGCAGCGCGTATCGGCGCGTGACCTGCTGATCGGCACGCTGGTCCCGAGCGCCAACGACGCGGCGACCGCCCTCGCTGCGCATGCCGGGCGCGGCTCGGTCGAGCGCTTCGTCGCGCGGATGAACGCCACCGCGCGGAGCCTGGGCCTGACGGGGACGACCTACCGCAATCCGCACGGCCTCGACCAGCCCGGCCACGTGTCGACGGCCCGCGACAGCCTGAAGATCCTCCGCGCAGCGCTGCGCGACCCGTTCATCCGCCGGTATGCGTCTGCCGCGACCGCCACCCTCTCCGACGGCCGCGTCGTCGAGTCGACGGACAACCTGATCGGGGCTGTGCCGGGCTTCCGGGGCGGCAAGACCGGTCACACCGACGACGCGGGCTGGTCGCAGACGGCGGTCGTCTCCCGCGGCGGGGTCACGATCGGCGCCACGGTGCTCGGCGCGCCGACGGAGGCACGCCGGGACGCCGACCTCGCCGCGCTGCTCCGCTACGGGCTCGCGTCGTACCGCCCGTCACGCGTCGTCGACCCGGCGCGCTCGTACGCCGCGGTCGAGGTCGGCTGGGGATTGAAGCCGCTGACGCTGCGGGCGCCGCGTGCCGTCGTCCGACCGACCGCCACCCGTCGTCCGCTCGTCGAGCGCGTCGTCGCGCCGCTCGTCGCACGGCTGCCGGTCGTCCGGGGGCAGCGCCTCGGCACGGTCGTCGTCTACGACGGGCAGCGGGTCGTGGCCCGCTCGCCGCTCGTCGCCACCCGCTCCGTCGAGCGCCCCGGGACGCTGGCCAGGACGCGGTTCGTCGTCACACGCGCTGCCGAGCGCCTGGCGGGGTGGCTGCCCGGATGATCCTCACCGTCACGCTCAACGCCGCGCTCGACCGGTCGGTGACGGTGCCGGTCTTCCATCTCGGCCACCGTCACCGGGCGAGCGACGTCACGACGCTCGCCGGGGGGAAGGGGATCAACGTCGCCCGAGCGCTGAAGACGCTCGACGTCCCCGTGGTGGCCACCGGCCTGGCCGGCGGTCGCACCGGAACGCGCATCGTCGAGGAGCTGACCGCCGAGGCGATCCTGAACGACTTCGTGCGCATCCGCGACGAGTCGCGCACGTCGACCCTGGTGGTGGACCCGACCTCCGGGATCCAGACCGAGATCAACGAGTGGGGGCCGAAGGTCACGCCCTCGGAGCTCGAGACGCTGATGGAGAAGCTCCGCTACCTCGCCCAGGCGGCGGAGGCCGTCGTCTTCGCCGGCTCGCTCCCGCGAGGGGTCGACGAGGGGTTCTACGCGGCCGCCGCCCGCGAGGTCGCCAAGCGGGGGGTGCGGGTGGTGCTCGACACCGACGGTGAGCCGCTGCGGCTGGGCCTGGAGTGCGAGCCCTGGCTCGTCTCGCCGAACCAGCACGAGGCGGAGCAGCTCGTCGGCCAGGAGCTGGGGGACGACGACGACTTCCTGATGGCGCTCGACGCGATCGCCGAGCAGGGGGCGCGGAACGTCCACATCACGACCGAGTCGGGCTGCTTCGCCCTGATCCGCGAGGAGCGGCAGGTGCGGCGCTTCCGCGTCGACGCACCGCAGCTCGAGGCCGTCTCGGTGGTCGGTGCAGGTGACACGCTGCTCGCGCAGTTCCTCGCCTCGCACCTCGCCGAGGCGACGCCCGACGACGCGCTGCGGCACGCGGTCGCGGCGGGCGCGGCCTCCGTGCTCGCCGTCGGCGCCGGGTGCTTCGACCCCGCCGAGGCCCGGCGCCTCGCGTCGCTCGTCGAGGTGCACGAGCTCGAGCCCGTCGCCTGACCGTCGAGCGCCACCCGACCCGCTCGCCCGCCGCAGGGGTTGGTACGCTCGGGCCCAGGTGACGGTCGGGGGAGAGGACAAGTTCGCGAAGGAGGGGCTCACCTTCGACGACGTCCTGCTGCTCCCGGCCGAGTCTGCCGTCCTCCCGAACGACGTCGTCACCACCACCCGCCTGACCCGGACGATCACGCTCGAGGTGCCGATCGTGTCCGCCGCGATGGACACCGTCACCGAGGCGCGGATGGCGGTCGCGCTCGCGCGCGTGGGCGGGATCGGGGTCGTCCACCGCAACCTGTCGATCGCAGACCAGGTCGGCGAGGTCGACAAGGTGAAGCGCTCGGAGGCGGGGATGATCGTGGAGCCGGTCACGCTGCCGCCGGACGCGCTCGTCGGCGACGCGCTCTCGCTGATGGAGCGCTACCGCGTGTCCGGCGTGCCGATCACCGAGCCCGGCGGCAGGCTCGTCGGGATCCTCACGAATCGCGACCTCCGCTTCGGCGTCGACCCGTCGCTGCGGGTCGCAGAGGTGATGACGGCCGAGGGGCTGGTGACCGCTCCCGTCGGCACCACGCTCGAGGAGGCGCGCGCGATCCTCGGACGCCACCGGATCGAGAAGCTGCCGATCGTCGACCTGGAAGGTCGGCTCAAGGGGCTGATCACCGTCAAGGACATCCAGAAGCGCGAGGCCTACCCCCTCGCCACGAAGGACGAGCGGGGCAGGCTTCGGGTCGCCGCCGCCGTCGGGGTCGGACCGGACGCGCTCGAGCGGGCCACCGCGCTCGTCGACGCGGGCGTCGACGTGCTCGTCGTCGACACCGCGCACGGCCACTCGGCCGGGGTGCTCGACGTGGTGCGCCGCGTCAAGGGCGCGCTGGCGGTCGAGGTCGTCGCCGGCAACATCGCCACCGCCGAGGCCGCCGAGGCGCTGATCGACGCCGGGGCCGACGCGCTCAAGGTCGGCCACGGTCCGGGGTCGATCTGCACGACGCGCGTGGTCGCGGGCGTCGGGGTGCCGCAGGTGACCGCGATCTTCGACTGCGCCCGTGTGGCCGCCGACTACGACGTCCCGGTGATCGCCGACGGCGGGATCACGTCCTCGGGCGACGTCGCGAAGGCGATCGGCGCAGGAGCGGACACGGTGATGCTCGGCTCGATGCTGGCCGGCACCGACGAGGCTCCGGGCGACGTGATCGTCGTGCAGGGCGAGCGCTTCAAGGAGTACCGCGGCATGGGCTCGCTCGGCGCGATGAAGGCGCGCTCGTTCTCGAAGGATCGCTACTTCCAGGGCGACGTCGAGGACGTCGACAAGCTCGTCCCCGAGGGGATCGAGGGGCGGGTCGCCTACAAGGGGCCGCTCGCGCCGATCGTGCACCAGCTCGTCGGCGGTCTCCGGCAGGCGATGGGGTATGTCGGCGCCCCGACGATCGACGCGCTGAAGCAGGCGCGCTTCGTGCGGATCACCGGCGCCGGTCTGCGCGAGAGCCATCCGCACGACGTGACGATCACCAAGGACGCGCCGAACTACCGCCGTGGGTAGCGAGCCGGCCGAGGTGATCGCCTTCCCCGGCGAGGCGCGCCGTGAGCCGCACCCCGAGGAGCGGCCCGTGCTCGTGCTGGACTTCGGCGGGCAGTACAGCCAGCTGATCGCCCGCCGCGTGCGCGAGGCCCACGTCTACTCGGAGCTCGTCTCCCACCGGCTCACTGCGGACGAGGTGCGGGCGCGGAACCCGCTGGCGATCGTTCTCTCGGGTGGCCCCGCGTCCGTGTACGCCGAGGGAGCGCCGCAGATGGATCCGGCCGTGCTCGAGGTGGGCGTCCCCACGCTCGGCATCTGCTACGGGATGCAGCTCATGGCCCGCGAGCTCGGCGGCACCGTCGAGTCGAACGACGTCTCGGAGTACGGCAAGACCGAGCTCGAGGCCGGCGACTCGCCCCTCTTCCGCGAGCTCCCGGCCGAGCAGGTCGTGTGGATGAGCCATCGCGACTCCGTCACCGCGCCGCCCCCCGGTGCGCGGGTCGTCGCCTCGTCACCGGCGACGCCGGTCGCCGCCTTCGAGGACGCCGAGCGCGGGCTCTACGCGGTGCAGTTCCACCCCGAGGTCGTCCACACGCCGCACGGCCAGGCGATGCTGGAGAGCTTCCTCTACGACGTCGCGGGCGCCCCGCCCGCGTGGACGCCGGCGACGGTGATCGAGGAGCAGGTCGAGCGGATTCGCGCGCAGGTCGGCTCCGAGCGTGTCATCTGCGGGCTGTCGGGCGGCGTCGACTCCGCCGTCGCGGCGCTGCTCGTGCACAAGGCGGTCGGCGACCAGCTCACCTGCGTGTTCGTCGACCACGGCCTGCTGCGCGAGAACGAGGGCGAGCAGGTCGTCGAGACGTTCGGCGGCCACTTCCACGTGCCGCTGATCCACGTCGACGCGAAGGAGCGGTTCCTCGCACGGCTCACCGGCGTGACCGAGCCGGAGGAGAAGCGGGCGATCATTGGCGAGGAGTTCATCCGCGTCTTCGAGGAGGAGGCGGGGAGCCTCGGAGACGTCCGCTTCCTCGTCCAGGGGACGCTCTACTCCGACGTGATCGAGTCGGGCGGAGACGTGGGCGTCGCCGCGAAGATCAAGTCCCACCACAACGTCGGCGGCCTCCCCGCGGACATGCGGATGGAGCTCGTCGAGCCGCTGCGACTGCTGTTCAAGGACGAGGTGCGCCGGGTCGGCGAGGAGCTGGGCCTTCCGAAGCGGATGGTGTGGCGGCACCCGTTCCCGGGACCGGGCCTCGCGATCCGCATCATCGGGGACGTCACCGAGGAGCGGCTCGAGATCCTCCGCCACGCCGACGCCGTCCTGCTCGAGGAGATCCGGCGCGCCGGACTGTACGAGGAGCTGTGGCAGTGCTTCGCCGTGCTGCCGGCGGTGCGCTCGGTGGGCGTGCAGGGCGACGAGCGCACGTACGCGTACCCGATCGTGATCCGCGCGGTCACCTCGGAGGACGCCATGACCGCCGACTGGGCGCGGATCCCCTACGACGTGCTCGAGACGATCAGCACCCGGATCATCAACGAGGTGCGGGGCGTCAACCGCGTCGCCCTCGACCTCTCGTCGAAGCCGCCCGCCACGATCGAGTGGGAATGAGCGCGGCCGCGAGGCCGTGCTCATTCCCACCGTAGGGGCGAGGCATGCCTCGCCCGCTCTTCTCCTCGTCGCGCTCTTCTCCTCGCCCGCTCTTCTCCTCGCCCGCTCTTCTCCTCGCCCGCTCTTCTCCTCGCCGCTCTCTCCTCGCCGCTCTTCTCCTCGCCGGCTCTTCTCCTCGCCCGCTCTTCGGCCCGGTCACCCGCGCACGACGAAGCCGGCGAGCCCCTCGGGCGGCTCGTCGAGCGCCTCGACCCGGTCGACCCGGGCGCGCGGCGGCCCCTCGCGGCACCAGCTGACGACGTGACTCGACGTCCGCCGGTTGGCCCTCGAAGACCGCTTCGACGGTCCCGTCGGGGCGATTGCGCACCCATCCGGTGACGCCATGCTGCTCGGCGACGCCGCGCGTGGACTCGCGGAACCAGACGCCCTGGACACGTCCGTGGACGACGACCCGGCGACGGATCACGTCGTCGTCTCCGCCGGCGGCAGGGGAGCCGTCCCGGCCGGGTCGATCTCGACGCTGACCCTGTCTCCCGGCTCGGGAGCGACCAGCGCCGTCGTCGCAGCCTCGACGAGCGTCCCGTCGGCGCGGCGCACGGTGAGCACGACCGCCGGGCCACGGCGCTCGCGTGCGACGACCTCGTCCGCGCCCCCCGGCAGCAGGCGCACCGCCTCCGGCCGGACGAGCACCAGCTGCTCGCCGGCGCGCACGACGTTGCGCATGCCCAGGAAGCGGGCGACGTCAGCGTCTGCCGGGGCGCGCCAGAGCTCCTCGGGCGTCGCGACCTGCGCGACGACCCCGTCGCGCAGCAGCGCCACGCGGTCGCCGAGCGCGAACGCCTCGGCGACGTCGTGCGTGACGTGGACGACGGTGAGCGCGCTCGAGGCGAACAGGCGCGCGAGGTCGTCCTGCAGGCGGTCGCGGAGCGGCCCGTCGAGCGCACCGAGCGGCTCGTCGAGCAGCAGGATCCTCGGGGCGGGGGCGAGGGCCCGCGCCAGTGCCACGCGCTGCGCCTCGCCGCCCGACAGGGTTCCGACCGAGCGCCTCTCGAGCCCGGCGAGCCCGACGAGGTCCAGCAGCTCGGCCACCCGGGCGGCGACCGCTGCCTGCGCCTGCCCCCGCAGCCCGAAGGCGACGTTGCCGCCGACGTCGTGGTGCGGGAACAGCGTCGGCTGCTGGAAGACGAGCCCGATCCCCCTCCGGTGCGCCGGGACGTTGGTCACGTCCTCGTCGTCGACCAGGACGCGGCCCCTCGTGGGGTGCTGGAGGCCGGCGAGGACGCGGAGCAGGGTCGTCTTCCCGGAGCCGCTCTGACCGAGCAGGGCGATCGTCTCGCCCGTGGCGACCTCGAGCTCGACGCCGCGGAGGATCGCCGTGCCGTCGAGCTCGACGTGCACGTCGGCGAGCCGGATCAGCGCGACCACCCCCGCGGCACCGCCCGGCCGACGGCGAGCGCGACCACGACGGTGAGCGCCATCAGCACGACGCTCAGGGCCATCGCCTGCCCGACGTTCTCCGCGCCCGGCCGGCCGAGGAAGCGGAAGATGGCCACCGGCAGCGTCGGCCAGTCGGCACGCGAGAGGAACAGCGCTGCGCCGAACTCGCCCAGCGAGACGGCGAACGCGAGCGCGGCTGCCGCGGCGATCGCACGGGCCACGAGCGGCAGCACGATCTCGCGCCGGACGCGCGCCGGCGCGGCCCCGAGCACGGCCGCGGCCTCCCGCAGACCGGCGTCGATGGCGCGCAGGCGTGGGGCGACGGTCCGCACCACGAACGGGATCGCCACGAGCGCCTGCGCGACGGGGACGATCCACGGCGAGGCGCGGAGGTCGAGCGGCGGGGCGTCGAAGGCGAGCAGGTAGCCGAACCCGAGCATCGCGGCCGACGCGCCGAGAGGCAGCATCGCCAGCGCGCCGACCGTGCGCCGCCCGCGTGCGACGAGAGCTGCGGCCGGCAGGCCGACCCCGAGCGCGATCATCGTCGCCACCGCGGCGAACACGAGCGAGTTGACGACCGCGTGCCAGGGGGCCACGAGCAGCGCGGGCGTCTCCTCCGCGAGGGCTCGGAAGTGGGCGAGACCGTGGCCGTCGCCGACGCGGATCGCCCGCTCGACCAGCGCAGCGAGTGGCACGAGGAGCAGCGCGAGCGTCCCTACCACCGACACCGCGACGAGCACGCCGCGCCCGCCGCGGGGTCGCGGTCGGGGCGTCCCGCCCGTCGCGAGCTCCGAGCCGAGGCGTCGCTCGAGCGCCCCGGTCGCAACGAGCGCTGCCGTGACGGCTGCGAGCTGGAGCAGGGCGAGCACCGCCGCGGTTCGGAGGTCGAAGAAGCGCGCCGCCTGGTTGTAGATCTCGACCTCGAGGGTGGCGTAGCGCGGCCCGCCGAGCACGACGACGACGCCGAACGACGTGAAGCAGAACAGGAACACGATCGCGCCGGCGGCCGCGATGGCGGGCGCGAGCACGGGGATCGTCACCGCGACGAGCCTCCGGACGGGGCCGGCCCCGAGTGCCGCCGCGGCGTCCCAGAGGCGGTCGTCGAGCGCGCCCCAGAACGTCCCGACGACGAGCACCACGACGGCGACGTTGAAGAAGACGTGCGCGATCAGGATCGCCCAGACCGTCTGCTCGAGCTGCGCGGGGAGCACGGCGAGCATCGCCGTGGCGACGACGATCGTGGGGAGGACGAACGGGACGAGCACCAGCGCCTCGACCAGCCGCCGCCCCCGGAATGAGAAGCGGGCCAGCGCCCACGTGAGCGGCAGCGCTGCGACGACCGTGAGCGCTGTCGAGACCGCCGCCTGCCAGGTCGTGAACCACAGCACCTCGAGCGTCCGTCGCTCCCCGAGGACGTCGACGGGCAGGTCGAGACGGCCGTCGACCACGAGGCTCCGCTCGAGGATCGCGGCGAGCGGCCAGAGGAAGAAGACGGCGAGGAACCCGAGCGGGACGGCCACCGTCGCCGCGCGCCCGAGCCGCGCGGTCAGCGCAGCACGATCTGCGTCCACTCGTCGATCCAGCGGTCGCGGTTGGCGGCGATCTCCTCCGGTGGGAGCGTGAGCGGCGCCTGCGGCTGGATCGCGTGCTCGGTGAACGCAGGCGGCAGCGCGACACCCTCCCGCACCGGGTAGACGAACATCGAGCCGGGCACGTCGGCCTGGAACCGCTCCGAGAGCATGAAGTCGATCAGCTCCCGTGCGCCCTCCTCGTTCGCGGCGCCGCGCAGCACGCCGGCGTACTCGACCTGCCGGAAGCAGCCGTCCTCGATCGCCGCCGTCGGCGACTCGTCGAGCGGCGTCGAGGCGAAGATCACCTCGGCGGCAGGGCTCGTGGCGTAGGAGACGACGATCGGTCGCGTGCCGGGGCTGCCGGCGGCCCCGGAGAACTGCTGCGTGTAGGCCTCCTCCCAGCCGTCCACGACCCGGACGCCGTTCGCGACGAGCGAGCGCCAGAAGCCCTGCCAGCCCGGCCCGCCGTCCTCCTCCTCGCCGAAGGTCGCCACGGTCGCGAGCAGGAAGGCGAGGCCGGGGCTGGACGTGGCGGGGTTCTGGACGACGAGCAGGTCGCGGTAGCGCGCGAGCACGAGCTCGCCGAGCGTGGCCGGAGGTGCGATGCCGCGCGACGCGAACCAGCCTCGGTCGACGTTGAGGCACACCTCGCCGTGGTCGATCGGGGTCACCCGCGCGTCGGGAGGGGGGTAGTCGGGTGCTGCGTCCAGCCCGTCGGAGCGGTGCTCGACCAGCAGGTCGCCGTCGAGCGCCCGCGAGAGGAGACTGTCGTCGAGCCCGAAGATGACGTCCCCCTGCGGATCGCCTGCGGTGAGCAGGGCGCGGTTCAGCACCTCTCCCGCATCGCCGCCCTGGAGGATCCGCAGCGTCAGGCCGCTCTCCGCCTCGAACGCCTCGCGCACCTCCTTCGACACGGCGAACGAGTCGTGCGTCAGCAGCACGACCTCCGTCGGCGTCGCCTCGTCGGCCCCACCGCACCCGGCCGCGACCAACGCCAGCGCCCCCGCCACCACCGATGCTGCCACCGTCAGCCCCACCGCTCCGCGCCGCCACCGCCGAAAGCGCAAGTTACAAGTTGTCACTAAGGATCTCTGCGTGGTCACGGCTCCCCTCCGGGGAGGATCGCCAGCAGGGCGCCGCGGTCGATCGTGACCGTCGCGCGGCGGCCGACGAGCGTGTTGGAGACGCCGCGGCTCGAGCCCGGCTCGAGCGTCTCCCCGCGCAGCGGGTACTCGAGCCCGTCCGTCGTGACGCCCGCCGCAGGGCCGCCCAGCGCCAGCAGCGTCACGAGCTCGCCCGGCGTGCCGTCGAGCCCCCGCTCGCCGCGGACGACGTGGACGCGAGCGGGGCCGACGAGCGCGTCGACCTCGACGCCTGCGTAGCGGTCGGAGCCGAGCAGCAGGAGCGAGGCGAGGAGGTGGTCGAGTCGCCCCTCCGCGCTCGCGACGACCACGACCCTCCCGGCTCCGCGCGCGACCGCCTCGTCGAGCGCGAGCTCGAGGTCGGTGGCGTCCTTGCGCGCCGGGTGCCGCAGCAGCTCGGCGCCGTCGCGCTCGGCGGCGGCGAGCGTCTCGGCGGCGACCGAGTCGAAGTCGCCCACGACCACCGAGGCGCGCAGCCCGAGCTCGCGACACCGCTCGAGCCCACCGTCCGCCGCGATCACGAGCGCGCCGTCCGGCAACCCGCGCAGGCGGCTCGGCCCGGCTCCGGCTGCGACGACGACGATCTGCTGGCGCTCCTGCACGCATCCCTCCGCTGGCATTACCCAGGTCAGGTTCGCGGGTCGGCGGCGCGTCGACCGCCCTCTCAGCCCGGCTGCCCGAGCTCCCCGTGACGTTCGGCACAGTCTAGCGCGGCCGCGGGCGACGTTCAGCCGCCGAGCGAGTCGAGCAGCTCGCGGACCCACGCGGTCGCCGGACGATCGCCCTTTCCCTCGTAGATCGCGAGCGCCGACGCAGCCGCCTCGCATGCCTCGTCCGGCTTGCCGACGAGCCCGAGGGTGCGCGCGAGCCACTCGTACGCGGTGGCCTTGTGGCTCGTAGAAGTCGATCGTCGACGCGACTCGACCGAACGTCGTGCGAGACGCTCGCCCTCGGCGTGCGCACCTCCCCGTGCGGCGAGAAACCCCTCGCAGCGCGTTGAGCCAGATCACGTCCACGAGGTCGTCCGCGGCGAGCTTCCCGCGCACGTCGGCACACAGGTGCTCGGCCTCCTCGTAGCTCACCCCGACAGATGAGAACGTCGGCGAGCTTGAGCGCAGTCGTCCGTGTAGTAGCCGGTGGCGCCGAGGCCCTCGAGCTCGCCGACGCCGTCGCGGAGGACGTGCTCCGCGGTCTCGAGCGTCGCCGGCCCGGAGCTCGACGAACGAGATCAGCTGAGCGCCGGCCGCGGCCTCGATGAGCAACCCGGCGTCGCGGATCTCGGCGTTGCCCGCGTACACGTGGGTGCGTGCGGCGTCGAGCTTCCCGAGCATGGCGAGCGGTCGGGCCAGGCGCCGTCGGGCGTCGGCGCGGTCGACGCCGCCCTTCGCCTCCTCGAGCATCGTCTGCGCCGCGCGTAGGGCATCGTCGACGTGCGCCGGGCCGTATCCGGCACCGGCCAGCGCTCTCTGTCGCAAGTCGACTCGCGAGCAGGTCGTCGCCGGCCGCGCGAGCGTGTGCCGCTCCGCGGATGGCGGCCGCGCGGCCTCCGCCTCTCGGCAGGCGATCCAGGCTCTGAAGTACCCACGCATCCCGCTCGATCCACGCGAGACCGAGATCGTCCCCGAGCTGGCGGAAGAGCGCTCGGCCGCCGGCCAACCGGGGAGCTGCGCGCTCGACCACGTACCGCCCCGCGTAGGCGTCGGCGACGACGTCGACCATCAGGTGACCGCGCGGAAAGCGAGGGTCGGACGAGGCCGACTCCGCTCGGCCGCGATCGCAGCGTCCTGCTCGGTTCGCATCCCCGTGAGCTGCCACCGAGTCGGCGAGCTCGATCAGCAGCCCGAGCCGCTGCGGGTCGCCTGCGGGCAGGAGGCCTGGCGGCGCGCTCGAGCAGCCCGGCTACGGCGCCGAAGTCGCCGCGAGCCTTGGCGCCCCGTGCGGCCGCCTGCGAGCCGCTTCACCGCCCGTCGGGCGAGGCCGTCGAGCCGTGGATCGGCGCTGTCGAGCTCGGCGCGGTTCCGGTGGGCGCGCTCGAGGTGGTAGCCGACGATCTCGTCCTGCTCGACGAGCGTGCCGTGCTGCTCGAGCCACCCTGCGAAGCGCTCGTGCAGCTCGGCGCGGGTCTCCTTGGGCAGCGCGTCGTAAGCTGCGTCGCGGATCAGGAGGTGCCGGAACCGGAACGCCTCCTCCTCGGGGAACGTCGGCTGGTCCGGGCGGATCATCTCCTTGCGCACGAGCGAGAGCAGATGGGTGGGGACGTCGGCACGCTCGGGCTCCGGCGCGAGCTCCTGCACGGTGCCGCGATGGAACACCTGCCCCTCGACCGCGCCCCTGCCGATCATGTCTCGCTCTCCGGCACCGAGCCTGTCGAGCCTCGATTGCAGCAGCGCCTGGATCGTCGGGGGCACCACGACTTCGCCGTCGCCGCCGTCTTCGTCGACCGTCGCCAGCATCTCCTCGATGAAGAGCGGGTTCCCGTCGGCCGCCTGCAAGATCCGCCGCCGGAGATCCTCCGAGAGCTGCGCTCCGCCTGCGAGCCGCGAGATCAGGAGCTCGCAGTCCTCGCCCGAGAGCGCCTCGAGCAGGATCGTGGTCGCGTTCAGCTTGCCACCGCCCCAGCCCGGCCGGAGCTCCAGCAGCTCGGGCCGGGCCACGCACAGCAGGAAGATCGGCGCGTCGCGCGACCAGTCCGCCACGTGCTCGATCAGGTCCAGGAAGATCGGCTCGGCCCACTGGATGTCGTCCAGCAGCACGATCTGCGGCCGCTCGACGGCGCGGGCTTCGAGCAGCTTGCGGAAGGCGAGCTGCGTGTCGGCCGGCGAGCCGCCGATCACCGTCTCCGGCTGGACGTCGAGTGCGAGCAGGATCTCGACGAGCGGCCAGTAGGTGATGTCCTCCCCGTAGTGGAGGCAGCGCGCGCGCAGCACGTCCGCGTCGGTCGCGTGGGCGAGGAACTCCGCCACGAGGCGCGACTTGCCGACCCCGGCCGGCCCGAGCAGCGTGAACAGGTGGCACGCGCGCTCCGACACCACGCTCTCGAAGTCCGCGCGCAGCCGCTGCTGCTCGCGGACCCGGCCGACGAGGGGCGCGTCGAGGTGCCGTGCGAACGCCTCCGCCGTCGCGTCGACCGCCACGAGGCGGAACGCAGGAACCGCCTCGCGCTTGCCCTTCAGCTCGAGCGGCTCGACCGGCTCGACCGTGACGGCGTCCCGCACGAGCGAGAGCGTCTCGGCGCCGATCAGGATCTCCCCCGTCGGCGCGGCCTGCTCGAGCCGTGCCGCGACGTTGACCGCATCGCCCGTCACGAGCGTCTCGCCGTCGCCGGCCACCACCTCGCCCGTGTTCACGCCCGTGCGGAACGACAGCGCGACCGACAGCTCCTCGCCGAGCGCCGCCAGCCGCTCGCGGATCTCCGCGACGGCGCGCACGGCCCGGAGCGCATCGTCCTCGTGCGCCACCGGGATCCCGAACACGGCCATCACCGCGTCCCCGATGAACTTCTCGACGGTCCCGCCGTGGCGCTCGACGATCTGCCGGATCTCCTCGAAGTAGCGGCCCATGGTGCGCCGCATCGCCTCCGGGTCGAGCCGCTCGCCGAGCGCGGTCGACCCGGTGACGTCGCAGAAGACGACGGTCACGGTCTTGCGCACCTCGCGCGGGGCTGCCGCGGGGGCGAGCTCGGCCCCGCACGCGCCGCAGAAGCGGAACCCCTCGGGGCTCTCCTGCCCGCAGGCCTGGCACGTGGGCACGCGGCGAGCCTATCCCAGGGGGTCCCGATTGGACACTCGCTTGCCCAGGCTCCATCATCGGCGGCATGGCCCGTGCGCTGCCCGCCGGCGTCGTCACCTTCCTCTTCACCGACATCGAGGGCTCGACCCGGCTCCTGCACGAGCTCGGCGACCGGTACGCAGACGCCCTGCACGAGCATCGCCGGGTGCTGCGGCAGGCGTTCGCCGAGCACGACGGCGTCGAGGTCGACACGCAGGGCGACGCCTTCTTCGTCGCGTTCGGCCGTGCGTCCGCCGCCGTCGCCGCCGCCGAGGCAGGCCAGCGCGCGCTGGCGGACGGGCCGATCCACGTGCGGATGGGGCTCCACACCGGCGAGCCGACGCTGACCGACGAGGGCTACGTCGGGCTCGACGTCCACAAGGGCGCCCGGATCGCGGCCGTCGGCCACGGGGGCCAGGTGCTCCTCTCGCAGACGACGCAGGCACTCGTCGACCATCCGGTACGCGATCTCGGTGCGCATCGGCTCAAGGATCTGAGCGCTCCCGAGCGCATCTACCAGCTCGAGATCGCCGGCCTCACCGACGACTTCCCGCTCCTCAAGACGATCGAGGCCGGGATGAAGAACCTGCCGGCACCGCGCACGTCGTTCGTCGGCCGCGGCGAGGAGCTGGACGCGATCGACCGGTTGCTGGAGGAGCCCGGATGCCGTCTGCTGACGCTCGTCGGTCCGGGGGGAGCCGGCAAGACGAGGCTCGCGCTCGAGGCGGCCGCGCGGCGGGTCGACCGCTACCCGCACGGCGTCCACTTCGTGCCGCTCGCCTCCGTGTCGTCACCGGACTTCCTCGCGCCGGCGGTTGCAGAGTCGATCCAGTTCTCGGTCGATGCCGCCCACAGCGCGATCGCCGCGGAGGAGCAGCTGCTCGACTTCCTCCGGGAGCGATCGACGCTGATCGTGCTCGACAACTTCGAGCACCTCGTCGAGGGCTCGGCGCTTCTGAGTCACGTGATCGAGCGCGCGCCCCGGGTCGATCTGCTGACGACGTCACGGGAGCGGCTCAACGTGCAGAGCGAGTGGGTGTTCGACGTGGAGGGGCTCGGGCTGGCCGCGAACGGGAACGGCGGCGCGGGCGCGCTACGGCTCTTCGTCGAGCGCGCGACCCAGGTCGAATCGGGCTTCTCGCTCGACGACGACGAGCAGGGGCAGGCGCTCCGGATCTGCCGTCTGGTCGACGGGATGCCGCTCGGCATCGAGCTCGCCGCCTCGTGGGTGTCGATGCTCTCCTGCGCGGAGATCGCAGACGAGATCGAGGTCAACATCGACTTCCTCGCGACGTCGATGCGGGACGTTCCGGAGCGGCACCGCAGCCTGCGTGCCGCGATCGACCAGTCGTGGAAGCTTCTGACCGCCGAGCAGCGGGCAGTCTTCGCCCGGCTCTCGGTGTTCCGGGGCAGCTTCGACCGCGAGGCCGCGAAGACCGTGAGCGGCTGCGATCTGCGCGTCCTGTCGGAGCTCGTGGCGAAGTCGCTCGTGCGCCGTCCGGACTTCGGTCGCTTCGAGCTGCACGAGCTGCTCCGCCAGTATGCGGCGGAGCGCCTGCGGGAGTCGCCCGACGACCTCGCGGAGACCCGTGAGCGGCACGCCCGCCACTACGCCGCGCTGCTCCTCGCCCGCCACGAAGCGCTGCTCGGGCCGTCGATCGCCGCCGCGCGGGACGAGCTGCGAGTCCACGTCGACAACCTCCGTGCCGCAGCCGAGTGGTTCGTCGGCCATGCAGACGCGGACGAGGCACGCACGCTGTTGGGCGCACTGCACACGTTCTTCTGGGTGCACAGCCCGTTCGAGGGGGCCGAGACGTTCGAGCGTCTCGCGCGGACGGCGGGCTATTGCGGGGACGACCTCGACGGAGCGAGCGACGTGGCGCTGTCGGCGGCGACGATGTGGCTGGCGTTCGGCACCGACCTCGGCTACGACCCCGCGCTCGAAGAGCTCGCGACCCGCTGCCTCCCGCATCTGCGCGGCCGCGGGCTCGACCGGGAGGTCTGGTGCTGCCTGCTCCTGCTCGGGATCATCGCGACGTACGTCGACATCTACCCGGACGCCGTCCGCTACCTCGAGGAGGCGGTCGCGCTCGCTCGCGCAGGCGGGGACGGGCTCGCGGAGGTGGCGGCGCTCTCGTGGCTCGGGTTCGACCAGCTGCTGCTGGACGACCTCGACGCGGCACGGGTGACCTTCGAGGCGGGCCTCGTCACCTCCAGGCGACTGGGCTGCCCTCTGCTCGAGGCCTACGCGCTGAGCAAGCTCGGCATCCACGCCGACGCAGAGGAGCGCTACGCGGAAGCGATGCGGCTGCACGTCGAGGCCAACGGCCTGTTCGACAGCGTCGGCGACCGCGGTGGCGCCGGGTACACGCTCAGCCGAGCGAGCATGAGCGCCTTCGGGATGGGCGACGACGCCGAGGCGCTCCGCCTCGGGCGGGCCGGCTACGAGGCGTTCGCCGAGGTCGGGAACCGCTGGGGGATGACCGCCGCGCTGTGCCGGATCGGGTTCCCTGCGCTCGCGCTCGGAGACGTCGAGGAGGCGGAGCGATGCTTCCGCGACGCGCTCGAGCGCGCGTGCGCGTCCGAGGCGGTCTCGCTGCAGCTTCTCGCGCTGAGCGGCATCGGCGCGTTGCTCGAGCACCGCGGGGAGGCGACGCGCGCGGCGACGATGCTGACGTTCGCGCTCGGCCACGAGCAGCTCCCGGGCGCGTACGGGTTCCCGGCCCGCCCCGCGCTGGAGCGCCTCGAGGCCGGGCTGGAGGCGCAGTCGCTCCAGGCTGCGCGCAGCGCCGCGGCCGAGGCGGGGCTCGAGACGATGATCGCCGAGGCGCTCGACGCGACCGAGCCGTGACCGATCCGACGGCGTTCGTCGCCGCGCTCGCCGCAGCGCGGATCGGGACGACCTTCAACCAGTACGCCGTCGGGCCTCGGGCCCCGCTGCTGCGACGCCGGCTGACCGCGTACCTCCAGGGGCGCCGCCACGCGTGGCTCCTGCTCGTCGGGGAGGCTCCCGGCTACCGCGGAGCACGGCTCTCGGGCATCCCCTTCACCTCGGAGCGGCAGCTGACGGGGGCAGGGCCATCGGAGGCGACGGCGACGATCGTCCAGCGCACGCTCGGCGAGCTGGGAGTCGCGGGCGACGTCCTCCTGTGGAACATCGTCCCCACCCACCCGGGCGATGCCGGCTCGAACCGTCGGCCGAGCCGCGGCGAGGTCGAGGCGGGACGGCGGTTCGTCGCGGAGCTCGCGGCCGGCCGGCGCGTCGTGGCCGTCGGCCGGGTCGCGGCGGACGCGCTCGGCGCGCCATGCGTGCGCCATCCCTCCCGCGGCGGCGCCAGCGACTTCGCGTCGGGTCTGCGCTCGATCCTCTGCAGCGCGAGTCGATAGCCGCGTCCGGCCGTTCGGACGGGGGTCGAGGGCGCCCGCGCTCCCGCCGACGCAGGGATCGCCCGGTCGGGGCGCGCCCTCCCGTGCACCGTCCACGAGCGCAGGAAGCGCCGACGCGATGGAGAACACGCCCCTCGACCGATCCTCAGCGAGAAGGAGCACGAGATGTCCCAGACGATCCCGACCGTCCCGCAGCGCCTGGCCGCCGAGTTCCTCGGCACGTTCGTGCTCGTCTTCGGGGGCTGCGGCTCCGCGGTGCTGGCCGCGACGTTCCTCAGCGGCGACGTGCAGCTCGGGATCGGCTTCGTGGGGGTCTCGCTCGCCTTCGGCTTGACCGTCGTGACCATGGCCTACGCGGTGGGTCACGTCTCGGGCGGGCACTTCAACCCGGCGGTGACGCTGGGGCTGGCGGCGGGCGGCCGCTTCGCGTGGAAGGACACGGTCGGCTACGTCGTCACGCAGGTCGTCGCAGCGATCGCGGCCGCAGCAGTCCTCTTCCTCGTCGCCTCGGGCAAGGCGGGGTTCTCCGCCTCGGAGTCCGGCTTTGCGACCAACGGGTACGGGGATCGCTCGCCAGGTGGCTACGACCTGCTCGCCTGCCTGGTGATCGAGGTCGTGCTGACGGCGGTCTTCCTCCTCGTGATCCTCGGCGTCGTCGACACGAGAGCGCCGAAGGGGTTCGCCCCGCTCGCGATCGGTCTGGCTCTGACGCTGATCCACCTCGTGTCGATCCCCGTCACCAACACCTCGGTGAACCCGGCCCGCTCGATCGGCCCGGCGCTCTTCGTCGGCGCCGACGCCATCGAGCAGCTCTGGCTCTTCATCGTCGCCCCCGTGATCGGCGCCCTCATCGCCGGGTTCGCGTACGCCTTCCTCCTGGGTGAGGGCGCGCCGGACACCACGCTCGAGTCTGCCACGACCGGCTGAGCGCCTCCGCCGTGCGGGCGCCGGGCTCTTCGCCCGGCGCCCGTGACGTGCCCGGGGCCCTGGGCGCTGCTATCATCCGCCGCCGGCGGTCACCCGACCGCTCCTTTCCTGACGCGATGACCACCTACACCGCAAAGCCGGGCGAGATCCAGCGCGACTGGTACGTCGTCGACGCCGAGGGACAGACCCTCGGGCGGCTCTCCACGCGCATCGCCGACACGCTGCGCGGAAAGAACAAGCCCGAGTACACGCCGCACGTCGACACCGGCGACTTCGTCATCGTCGTCAACGCGGAGAAGATCCGGGTCACCGGCAAGAAGCTCGACGAGAAGATGGTGCGCTGGCACTCCGGCTACCCCGGCGGGCTGAAGGAGCGCACGCTGCGCGAGCAGCTCCAGCGCCGGCCGACCGAGGTGATCCGCAAGTCCGTCAAGGGGATGCTCCCCAAGAACCGGCTCGCTGCCCAGCAGATCACCAAGCTCAAGGTGTACGCCGGCCCCGAGCACCCGCACGCCGCCCAGCAGCCGAAGCAGCTCGAGCTCTAGGAGCCCACGTGACCCAGATCGCCCAGTACCTCGGCACCGGCAAGCGCAAGACCTCGGTCGCGCGCGTGATCCTCCGTCCCGGGGACGGCACGACCTGGATCAACGGCCGCACGCTCGAGGACTACTTCCCGCGCGCCACGCACCGCGCTCTGGCGCTCGCGCCGCTCGACGTCGCCGAGGCGAGGGGCACCTATGACCTGCGCGTCCGCGTCCACGGCGGGGGCGTCAGCGGTCAGGCCGGGGCGGTGCGACACGGCATCGCCCGCGCGCTCGTCGAGGCGGATCCCGAGCTCCGGGTGCCGCTCAAGCGGCAGGGCTTCCTGACGCGCGACGCCAGGCAGGTCGAGCGCAAGAAGGCCGGTCTGCACAAGGCCCGCAAGGCCCCCCAGTTCTCGAAGCGGTAGCTTCGAGAACTGGCCGTAGGGGCGAGGCATGCCTCGCCCGCTCTCGATCCGTTGACGCTCGCTCGAGCCCACAGCTGCGAGAATCGGCGTAGGGGCGAGGCCTGCCTCGCCCTCCGCTCCGCCGCCCCATCGAGGATCGCACGGTCGGCGAAGAGCGGGCCGGGCATGCCCGGCCCCTACGAGCGCACCCTCAGCAGCCGAGGATCATGACGCCGACGACACGACAGCACTTCGGCACCGACGGGGTGCGCGGCGTGGTGGGCGAGACGCTCACCGAGGAGCTCGTCGAGCGCCTCGGGAGAGCGGTCACGTTGTGGTCGGGCCCCGGGAGGGCGCTGATCGGACGCGACACCCGCGCCTCGGGCCCGGCGCTCGAGGCCGCGCTCGCCCGGGGCGTCGTGTCGGCGGGTGGGACGGCCCTGCTCGCCGGCGTGCTGCCGACGCCGGCCGTCGCGCTGCTCGCGCAGGACCTCGGTCTGGTCGTCTCCGCGTCGCACAACCCCGCCGAGTACAACGGCGTCAAGGTCTTCGACCGACACGGGCTGAAGCTCACCGACGAGCAGGAGCTCGCGATCGAGGCGCTCCTCGACGCACCCGCGAGCGGCGGGGGGAGCGTCGAGCGCGTCGACGACGCCGTCGACGGGTACCTCGCGCACATCGTCGAGCACTTCGGCTCCGACCTGAGCGGCCTGCGGATCGCGGTCGACTGTGCGAACGGCGCGTTCTCGGGGATCGCTCCGGGGGTCTTCGAACGGCTCGGCGCCGAGGTGACAGCGATCGCCAACGCCCCGGACGGGCTGAACATCAACGCCGGCTGCGGGGCGACCGACCTCTCGATGCTCGCCGCGACCGTGCGCGCCGGAGGGCACGACCTCGGGGTCGCGTTCGACGGCGACGGCGACCGGATGCTCGCAGTCGACGCGACGGGAGAGCCGGTCGACGGCGACCAGATCGTCGCGATCTGCGCGCTCGCGCTCGGCGTCGACCTCGTCGCGGTGACGTCGATGTCCAACCTCGGCTTCCACCGGCTGATGGCGGAGCGCGGGATCCGCGTGCTCACGACCGACGTCGGCGACCGCTACGTGCTCGACGCCCTGCGCCGCGAAGGCGGCGTCCTCGGCGGCGAGCAGTCCGGCCACGTGATCGCGCTCGACGGGCACGTGACCGGCGACGGGCTCGCCGCTGCGCTGCTGCTCTGTCGGTCGCTCGGCGGCAGGCCGCTCGCAGAGGCGGCCGCGGTGATGAGGCGCTTCCCCCAGGTCACCGAGAACGTCCGCGTCACCGAGCGCGTCGTGCCGGCGGCGGTGTCGGACGAGGTCGCCCGTCTCAACGCGGAGCTCGCAGGCAGGGGGCGGATCCTCGTGCGCCCGTCGGGCACCGAGCCGCTCGTGCGCGTGCTCGCGGAGGCCGAGGACGCCGAGGAAGCGGCGGTCCTCTGTGCTAGGGTTGCGCATCTCGTCCGGCGCGAGCTGACTGACGTCTAGCTAGACGATTGCCCTGCAGGAGAGGGCCTTTCGCGCCCCAGAGCGCTGACCGACCAAGGAGACCACGCGATGTGCGGGATCATCGGATACGTCGGGCCGCGGGAGTGCAAGCCGCTCCTGCTCCACGGGCTCAAGCGGCTGGAGTATCGCGGCTACGACTCGTCCGGGATCGCGCTGCTCGAGGAGGGCGGACTCGCCTACACCCGGGCGGTCGGGCCGCTCGACAACCTCGAGCGCGCGGCCGAGGGGCTCGGCAGCTCCTCGGCCACCACGGGTCTCGGTCACACTCGCTGGGCGACGCACGGTGGCGTGACCGAGCTCAACGCGCACCCTCTCGCGAGCGAGGACACGTCGAAGCTGGCCGTGGTGCTCAACGGGATCGTCGAGAACTACCGCGAGCTGCGTGAGCGGCTGTCGGCGGAAGGGCACGTGTTCGCATCCGAGACCGATGCCGAGACCGTCACCCACCTGATCGAGGACGCGTACGAGGGCGACCTCGTCGAGGCCGTCCGTCGTGCCTACCTCGAGCTCGAGGGCCACTTCGCGTTCGTCGCCATCCACCGCGACCACCCCGGGCAGCTGGTGGGCGCGCGCCTGCAGGTGCCCATGGTGGTGGGCCTCCGCGAGGACGAGATGTTCGTCGCGTCGAACGCCGCCGCCTTCCTCCGCGAGACGAGGGTCGTGCAGTTCCCGGGTGACGGCGAGATCGTCGAGATCGTGCCGACGGGAGCGAGGTTCTTCGACGCCGCCGACGGCTCGGCGGTCGACCACGAGCCGGTGACGCTCGACTGGGACGACGAGGGCGCGGAGAAGGCGGGCTTCGAGACGTTCATGCTCAAGGAGATCCACGAGCAGCCGGAGGCCGTCGCCGAGACGATCGGCGACCGTCTGCGGCACGGTCGCCTCGCAGCTCGAGGGGCTCGGGATGAGCGACGACGAGCTCAAGCACCTGAGTCGCATCGTCATCCTCTCGGCAGGGACCTCGTACCACGCTGCGGTGGCCGCGCGCTACGCGATCGAGGAGTGGGGCCGGGTGCCCGTCGAGCACGACATCGCCTCGGAGTGGATCTACCGCAACCCGGTGCTCGACCACGACACGCTCGTGATCGGGATCTCGCAGTCGGGCGAGACGCGCGACACGATCTCCGCCATGCAGCTCGCCCGGGAGATGGGCGCGCACACGGTCGCGATCACGAACATGATGGGCTCGCAGATCACGCGCGAGGTCGATTCGGTGCTCTACACGCGCGCCGGTCTCGAGGTCAGCGTGGCCGCCTCCAAGACGTTCACGGCGCAGCTCAGCCTCCTCTTCCTGGTCGCGCTGAAGCTGGCGCAGGTGCGCGAGACGCTTCCGGCCGGCGAGCTCGAGTACATCGTCAACGCGGTCTACGACCTGCCGAGGAAGATCCAGACGTTCCTCGACGGCGACCACCCGATCGACGAGATCGCCCGGAAGTTCCACGACCGGCCGTTCTTCCTCTACCTCGGGCGCAACATCGGGCTGCCCGTCGCGCTCGAGGGAGCGCTCAAGCTGAAGGAGATCTCGTACATCCCGACCGAGGCGTACTCGGCCGGCGAGATGAAGCACGGGCCGATCGCGCTGCTCGACGAGAGCACCCCGGTCGTCGTCGTCGCGACCCGCATGGACCGCGTCTACGACAAGCTCGTCTCGAACATCCAGGAGGTTCGCGCCCGGGGTGCGCACGTGATCGCGATCGCCTCCGACGGCAACGAGGACATCCAGCACCACGCCGACGACGTGATCTACGTGCCGAAGGCGCCGGCCTACCTCTCTGCGGTGCTGGCCGTCGTCCCGCTCCAGCTGCTCGCCTACCGCATCGCCCGGCTGCGCGGCCTGAACGTCGACCAGCCGCGCAACCTCGCGAAGACCGTCACCGTCGAGTAGCCGGGCCTCGAAGGCCCGGCTACTCGACCGTGGGGGCGAGGCATGCCTCGCCCCCACTGCGCTCGGGCCCGGCAGATCGGACGTCCGACGCCTGCCTCGCCCGCCCGGCTGCGGTCAACGGCACACGGGCGCGGCGCGCCTGGGCGGGGCAGGCCCGGCCTCTACGGGTTGCGCTCCACGGCGACCGGCTCCGGTGCGGCCACCACCGGCTCCCGCGTCTCGCCGTCGTGCGGCGGCTCGATCGTGATGTTGGGCAGCAGGCGATCGAGCCAGCGGGGGATGTACCAGGACTTCTCGCCCATCAGGGTCAGGAACGCGGGCACGAGCGTCATCCGCACGACGAGCGCGTCGGTCAGGATCGCGACCGCGAGCAGCAGCCCGAACTCCTTCGGGATCCGGTCGGCGCTCAGGATGAAGGCGGCGAAGA
This sequence comes from uncultured Actinomycetes bacterium, assembly GCA_963703095.1. Lineage (GTDB taxonomy): Bacteria > Actinomycetota > Thermoleophilia > Gaiellales > Gaiellaceae > Gaiella. The sequence goes on along the minus strand of OY969787.1, from coordinate 3,132,222 downwards.
CCGTGCCCATGATCAGCGCGGCGGCGACGATCACCCGACCGATCGCGGCGATCCCGTGCTCGACGGCGGCCCGCGTCTGGAGGCCGTGGACGTGCTCCTCCCGGACACGGCTCATCAGGAAGACCATGTAGTCCATCGACAGCCCGAACAGGATCGCGAAGGCGATCGGTGGCAGGAACGTCTCGATCGGCCCCGTCTTGTCGAGCCCGGTCAGGCCGAGGAGGTAGCCCTCCTGCACGACGAGGGTCAGCACGCCGAACCCGACGAACGCCGAGAGGAGCGTCGTCACCGCCGCGGTGAGCGAGACCACGATCGACCGGAACGCCATCGCGAGCACGAGGAACGTGACGCCGATGATGTAGAGGAGGAAGAGCGGCAGACGCTCGAAGATCCGGTCGGCGATGTCCTTGAAGGCGGCGTTGAGGCCCGCCACGTACGCGACGGCGTCGCCTCCTGCCGTCGCGGCCGGGACGACGTCGCTGCGCAGCCGCTCGACGAGCTCGCCGGTGGCCGCGTCCTGCGGGGCCGAGTCCGGGGTCACGAACACGATCGCGACAGTCTCCGCCTCGTTGAGCTGGGGCTCGCTGACGGACGCGACGCCCTGGAGGCCGTCGACGCCCTCGAAGAGCCGCTGCGGCGCGTCGGCGTCGCTGTTGACGTCGACGACGATCGGGATCGGGCCGTTGAACCCGGCGCCGAATCCCTCCGCCAGCAGGTCGTAGGCGCGCCTGCTCGTCTGCTCGACCGGCTGCGTGCCCTGGTCGGACGCGCCGAGCTGCACGAGCGCGGAGGACGATGCGAGCACGACGCCCGCGATCAGCAGGATCCAGAACACCGGCTTGGCGTGCGCGGTCACGAAGCGGCCCCAGCGCGCGACGAGCGTCCGCTCCCGCGCGGCCTCGGAGTCGTCGATCGGCGGCAGGAAGGGCACCTTGAGGCGGTCGACCTTGTGCCCAAGGAGTCGGAGCACGGAGAGCAGGAGCGAGTTCGCGATGAGCACGGTCGTGAGCACGCCGAGCGCGCTGCCGATCCCCAGCTTCGTGACGAAGTCGAGGCCGAAGAAGACCAGGCCGGTGACGGAGATGGCGACCGTCGCCCCGGCGAACAGCACCGCCCGGCCCGCGGACGCGCCGGCTTCGGCGGCCGAGTCCTCGGGGGACAGGCCCTCGTGGAGGAGCTGGCGGAAGCGGGTGACGATGAACAGCGAGTAGTCGATCCCGACGCCGAGCCCGATCATCGAGACGAGAAGCGGGGTGACCGTGTTGATGTCCGTCAGCCCGGCGAGCAGGTAGAGCAGCAGGAACGCGGTCGCCAGCGCCGTGATCGCCAGCACGATCGGGATGAACGACGCGACGAACGTCCGGAAGACGACGAGGAGGATGATCAGCGCGGCGAGCAGACCCAGCAGCTCCTGCGTCCCCTGCTCGATGGGCGGGAACTCCGCGTCGCCGTTGAACTCGACCGTGACCCCGGCGGGCTCGACCGTCTCGCGGACGGACTCCTGGACGGCGACGATCGCCTCGCGATCCTTGTCGTAGATCACGCGGTCGAACTGAGCCTCGGTGTAGCCGATCCTCCCGTCGTCGGAGATCCGGCCGTCGGTGAAGAGGTCGCCGACGTCCTCGATCCCCGCGACATCCTCCGTCGGCGCGAACTCGTCGGTGCGGAGCTGGAGCACCGCCTGCTCGATCGCCGCCTTCCGCTCGGGCGTGTCGAGGCGCTCGCCGTCCGGCGCGGCGAAGACGAGGTTGAGGACTCCGCCCTGCTCCGACGCGAACTCTGCCTCGATCAGGTCGGTCGCCTTCTGCGTGTCCGAGCCGGGGATCTCGAACGCGTCGCGCAGCTCGCCGCCGAACGCGCTCACGAGGCCGATCAGGACGGCGATGATCGCGACCCAGCCCAGCACGACGCGCCACGGGTGGGCCGCGCACCAGCGTGTCCAGCGCGCGAGCGTCCCCGTCGAAAGCCGCTCGTGTGCCGCCAGCCGCTCCGCGCCGTCGCCCGTGCTCATCGCTCTCCCTCTTAGTCGTCGTCTCGTCGCAGCCGTCCGGTGACCGGTCGGCCCGTCTCCCCGCGCAGGATCGCAGGTTCGCGGCTGCCCAAGCGTACGGTTTCCCGTACCCCGGCCGGCGGCCTCACCGTGTGCTCTCCAGGATCGTGACCATGTCGGCGTAGCGGGAGGCCCGTGCGTGCTCGACGGGCGTCACGCCGTCGCGGTCGGCGAGCGCGGTGTCCGCGCCCGCCTCGACGAGCAGCCGGACGATCTCCGTGTGCGACGGTCCGCCGTCGCCGAGGATCACCGCCTCGAGGAGCGCCGTCCAGCCGAGGTCGTTGACGTGGTCGACGTCGATCGCGGTCTCGAGCAGCCGACGCACGACGTCGACATGGCCGCGGTCGGCTGCCGGGATGAGCGCGGTGCCCCCGAAGCGGTTGGTGCGCGTCAGATCGGGCTCCGCGGCGAGAACCTCCTCGAGCACGTCGAGGAACCCCGTCTCCCCCGTGGAGAGGAGCGGGTTCGCGCGTGATGCGTCCTGCCGATCGACGTCGGCACCGGCGTCGAGCAGCGCCCGGACCACCGCTGCGTGCCCGCCGTAGGCGGCGTGGGTGACGGCTGACCGTCCGTCCGCGTCGGTCGCGCTCGGGTCGGCGCCGGCGTCGAGCAGCCGCCTCACCTCCTGCTCGTCACCCGCTTGCGCTGCTGCGACGAGGAGCGCCGGGCCGGGCGCAGGCCCAGGCTCGGCCGAGCACGCCGACAGGAGCAGCGCGGCGACGGGCAACGCGGCGGCGAGCGCCGCCCCGACCCCGCGCCGGGACGGTCGCACGTGGCCCATCTCGCGGGCGGGTCGGACCCCTCGCGCGCAGGTGCTCGAGCCGGTTGCCACGGGCCCACCGTAGAGCATCTCGCCGCTCACCCGGTCGGCCCGTCCGCGGTTTCTCGACCCGCCGATCCGGGGGTGCCCCGATGCCGAGCCTCGAGCCGGGCGCCGACGATGCATGAGCATGGGCAGGTCGCTCAACCGGATCGTCGCGGTCCTGATCGTGCTCGCGCTGGCCGCGGGTGTCGTCCTGGCGCTGCTCGGGCACGCCGACGAGGCGAACGGGCTGTGGGCCGTGGCGGCTGCAGCCGCCCTGGTGCCGCTCACGATCGATGTCGCGCGGTCGCTGCTCAAGGGCGACGTTGGCGTCGACGCGATCGCGCTGGTCGCGATCGTCGGCTCGCTCCTGCTGGGCGAGTACCTCGCCGGCGCGATCGTCGCGCTGATGCTGTCGGGCGGCAACGCGCTCGAGGACTACGCGCAGGGGCGCGCGAGCCGTGAGCTCCGATCGCTGGTCGACCGGGCACCGCGCATCGCGCACCGCCGCGAGGACGCGTCGATCGTCGAGGTGCCCGTCGAGGAGCTCCGCGCGCAGGACGTGGTCGTCGTCCGGGCGGGCGAGGTCCTGCCGGCCGACGGCACGATCGGGCCGGGGCACGAGGCGGTGGTCGACACGTCCGCGCTCACCGGCGAGCCGCTCCCGGTCACGTTGCGGCCCGGCGAGGAGGCGCTCTCCGGCACCGCGAACGCCGGAGAGGCCTTCGACCTCGTCGTCGCGCGTCCGGCGGCGGAGTCCGCCTACGCCGGCGTGGTGCAGCTCGTCCGTGACGCGGCCGAGCAACGCGCTCCCTTCGTGCGGATGGCCGACCGCTACGCGATCCTCTTCCTGCCGTTCACCGCGGTGCTCGCGGCGCTCGCCTGGGCGCTGAGCGGCGACCCGGTGCGGGCGCTGGCGGTCTTCGTCGTCGCGACGCCGTGCCCGCTCATCCTCGCTGCGCCGATCGCGCTCGTCGCAGGGCTGTCCCGCGCCGCCCGTGTGGGCGTGATCGTCAAGGGCGGCTCGGCGATCGAGGCGCTCGGGGAGGCGCGCACCGTCCTGCTCGACAAGACCGGCACCGTCACCCGCGGCGACCCCGACATCGAGCGCGTGGTCGCGCTCGGAGCGACGCCGGCCGACGAGGTGCTTCGTCTCGCCGCCTCGCTCGACCAGCACTCGGTTCACGCCCTGGCGGAGGCGCTCGTCCACGGAGCGCAGCAGCGCGGTCTCACGCTCGTCCCGCCGGCGGACACCCGCGAGACGCCGGGCCAGGGCATCGTCGGGGTCGTCGAGGGAACGGCCGTCGCGGTCGGGTCGAGCCTCTGGCTCGAGCGGCAGGGCTACCCGGGTGCCCGCGAGGCATCGCTCGCCGTCGACGGCGCACACTCCCTCGGACGCGCGAAGGTCGTCGTCGTGCTCGACGGCGAGGTCGCGGGGGTCGTGGTCATGGCCGACCACGTCCGACCCGAGGCCGCCGGGCTCGCCGCGGCGCTGCGGAGCGCGGGCATCCTGCACGTGGCCCTGGTCTCGGGCGACCGCCGCGAGATCGCGGACGAGGTCGGCCGCCTGATCGGGGCAGACGTGGTGTACGCCGAGCAGAGCCCGGCCGACAAGCTGGACGTGGTGCGGGCGATCCGCGCGCAGGCGGAGCTCCGCAAGGTCGTCATGGTCGGTGACGGGATCAACGACGCGCCGGCGCTCGCGCTCGCGGACGTGGGCATCGCGATGGGCGCGCAGGGCGCCACGGTGTCGTCGGAGACCGCGGACGTGGTCGTGACGGTCGACCGCGTCGACCGCGTCGCCGACGCGGTGCGGATCGGGCGCCGCTCGCTCCACATCGCGCGCCAGAGCGTGCTCGCCGGCCTCGGTCTGAGCCTCGCCGCCATGGTCGTGGCCGCCTTCGGCTACCTGCCGCCGGTGGCCGGCGCGCTCGTGCAGGAGGTGATCGACGTCGCGGTCATCCTCAACGCCCTGCGGGCTCTCCGATAGGCGATGCACTGGTCGGGGGTGCGAACCGACTTCGTCGTTTCGCACCTAGGAGTGCAGCGATTGGTTCTCTCCTAGGTGCGAATCCCGAAGGGATTCGCACCCTCCAGGGGTACGCTCCTCGGATGGGAACACCCCGTGGGTCGAAGCGGGTGCGCGTGGTGCGTCTTCCGGGGCGGATCGAGGAGGACGACCGGCTGGCGGTCGAGGAGCCGCTCGAGATCCGCGTCAACGGTCGCGCGGTCGCCGTCACGATGCGCACGCCCGGGCACGACGAGGAGCTCGCTCTGGGGTTCTGCCTGACGGAGGGGCTGCAGCCGCTCGCGGCGCGACTCCCCGACGACCTCGCCGCGAACGTCGTCGAGGTCGACGCGCCCGACGCGGACCTCGACCGCATCCAGCGCTCCTTCTACACCTCCTCGTCCTGTGGGGTGTGCGGCAAGGGAGCGCTCGAGGCGGTCGCGGTCGAGGCGGCGGTCGTGACGAGCGACCTTCGGGTTGCCGCGGCCGTGGTCGCGGCGTTGCCCGAGCGCATGCGCGGCTCCCAGGCGACCTTCGCCCGGACGGGCGGACTCCACGCGACCGGGCTGTTCGACGCTGCGGGCGAGCTGCGTGCCGCGCGCGAGGACGTCGGCCGGCACAACGCGATGGACAAGGTGATCGGCTGGGCGTCCGGAGCGGGCCTGCTGCCGCTCGCCGATCTCGTGCTCTGCGTCTCGGGCCGGCTCTCGTTCGAGCTCGTGCAGAAGGCGGCGGTGGCCGGCTGTCCGGTCGTGGTCGCCGTCGGCGCGCCCTCGTCCCTCGCGGTCGAGCTCGCCGACGATCGTGGGATCACGCTCTGCGGCTTCGTGCGCGACGGCCGCGTGACCGCGTACACCCACGCGCGCCGCGTCGGCGGCTGAGCGCACCCGCGCTCGCCGTGGCCACGGCGCGTCGGGCGCTCGCCCCCCGGTCGTCAGCCGAGGGCGGTCTCGAGCCCCGCCCGCCCGGCGACCTCGACGAGCGCCCGTGCGAGGAGCGGCTCGGGGTCGCGGTCGAGCCACACGAGGCCGATGCCCCGGGTCGCGGACGGGGCGGACAGCGGTAGGGCGACCATCCCGGCGGGCACCGGGAACAGGTTGAGCCACGCGTGCGCGACGACGCTCGACCAGCGCCCTTCGCGGACGTGCGCGTAGAGGGTCGAGACGGAGTTCGTCTCGACGGTCGGCCGAGGGGCCACGCCGGCCTCGGCGAAGCAGGCGTTGACGATGCGCCGGTTCTGCATGTCGGGCGTCAGGAGGCACAGCGGCTCGTCCGCGGCCTCCGCCCAGCCCACCTCGCGTCTCCCGGCGAACGGCCCGTCGCTGCGGGTGACGAGCAGGTAGCGCTCCCGGTAGAGGGGGAGGGCGCGGACGCCGGACAGCGGCTCGTTGTCGAGGTACGTCAGACCGAGCTCGAGCTCGAACCGGTGCAGCGCCTGCTCGATCTGGCGCGACGAGAGCGACTGGATCGACACCGTCACGGCAGGGTGGCGCTCCGCGAACGGCCGGGTGAGGAGCACGACGGTCGGGAGCGAGGTGGGGATCGCGCCGAGCCGGAGCCGCCCGGTCGGGCCGGTGCGGATCGCCGCCACCTCCTCGGTCAGCCCGGTGACGTCGGCCAGCACCTGGAGCGCCCACTCGTGCACCCGCTCGCCCTCCGGCGTGAGCCCCTCGAAGCGGTGCCCGCGCCGGACGACGGCGAACCCCACCTCCTTCTCGAGGCGGCGGATCCCCGCCGAGAGCGTCGGCTGGGACACGCCGCACGCCGTGGCCGCGCGGGCGAAGTGGCGCTCGCGGGCGAGCGCGACGAGGTAGCCGAGGTTCTGGAGGTTCAGTCGACCGTACTCCCTGGTTCGATAGTCCCAGTCTATCGAAGAGTCGACGGTCGCACTTTGACGCGGGGGGCCCGGAGCCGCGATGCTGTGCACGACCGACGCTTTCGAGACCGGGAGAGCACGCCATGCGCACGCCGAAGGGACGCCTGACCACGCCGTACGTCCGCGACGGAGGTGAGCTGCGTCCCGCGGGCTGGGACGAGGCGCTCGAGGTCACGGCCGCTGGGTTCGCCCGCGCCCGTGAGGGCGACACCGCGACGTCGTTCGGGATCTTCTCGTGCTCGAAGGCCTCGAACGAGATGAACTTCCTGGCGCAGAAGCTCGCGCGCCAGGTGATGGGCACGAACAACATCGACTCCTGCAACAGGACCTGACACGCGCCCAGCGTCGTCGGTCTGGCGACGGTGTTCGGAGCGGGCGGCGGCACGTCGTCGTACCGCGAGATCGAGGAGACGGACGTGATCCTCCTCTGGGGCTCGAACGCGCGGGAGACGCACCCGATCTTCTTCCACCACCTGCTCAAGGGCGTCCACGAGGGCGCCAGGCTGTTCGCGATCGACCCGCGTCGCACGTCGTCGGCGCAGTGGGCCGACCGCTGGCTCGGGCTCGACGTCGGCTCGGACGTCGCGCTGTCGAACGCGATGGCGCGCGAGATCATCCAGGCCGGGCTCGTCAACCGGGCGTTCGTCGAGCGGGCGACCGAGGGCTTCGACGCCTACGCGGCCTCGGTCGAGCCCTTCACCCTGGAGGAGGGTGAGCGGCTGACCGGCGTTCCCGCCGAGGCGATCCGCGAGGCGGCTCACGCCTACGCGCGCGCCGACCGGGCGATGATCTGCTGGACGCTCGGGATCACCGAGCACCACAACGCGGTCGACAACGTGCTCGCGCTCATCAACCTCGCGCTGCTCTGCGGCCACGTCGGGCGGTACGGGTCCGGGCTCAACCCGCTTCGCGGCCAGAACAACGTCCAGGGCGGCGGCGACATGGGCGCCATCCCGAACAAGCTCCCCGGCTTCCAGGACATCGAGCGCGACGCCGAGGCGCGCGCCCGCTTCGAGGCGGCCTGGGGCGCGCCGATCCGGCCGCAGTACGGTTGGCACCTGACGCAGATGTTCCACGCGATGGAGCGGGGCGAGCTGCGGACGCTCTACGTGATCGGCGAGAACCCGGCCCAGTCGGAGGCCGACATCAACCGCACGCGACAGCTGCTCGCGGGACTCGACTTCATGGTCGTGCAGGACATCGTGATGACGAGAACGGCGGAGCTCGCCGACGTCGTCCTCCCGTCGTCCGCGTCGTGGTGCGAGAGCGAGGGCACCGTGACGAACAGCGAGCGGCGCGTGCAGCGAGTCCGGAAGGCGCTCGACCCCCCGGGCGACGCGCGGGACGACATGTGGATCCTCTGCGAGCTCGCGCGCCGGCTCGGCCACGACTGGGGCCACCCGTCGGCCGAGGAGGTGTGGGACGAGCTGCGTGCGCTCTCGCCGATGCACCGTGGCATGAGCTACGACCGGCTCGAGGAGCTCGGCGGCATCCAGTGGCCGTGCCCCGACGAGGAGCACCCCGGCTCGCCGATCCTGCACGAGCGGCTGTGGGCCGACCCGGTCGAGGGCCTGCGGGCGCCGTTCAGCGTGGTCGAGCACCGGCCGCCTTTCGAGGCGCTCGATGCGGAGTTCCCCATCCGGCTCACCACGGGTCGGCGGCTCGAGTCCTACAACACCGGCGTCCAGTCCAACCTGTACCGCTCGCCGCTGCACCGTGGCGAGTCGCTCGACCTGTCGCCCGAGGACGCCGAGCGGATGGAGCTCGCCGACGGCGAGGTCGTGCGCGTGTCGTCGCGACGCGGGTCGGTCGAGGCGCCCGTGCGCATCGACCCGTCGCTGCGGGCCGGGCTCGCGTTCATGACGTTCCACTTCCCCGACCAGGTGGACACGAACCAGCTGACGATCGACGCCACCGACCCGAAGTCGGGCACCGCCGAGTTCAAGGCGGCCGCGATCCGCGTCGATCGGATCGAGCCGGCCGAGCGCGCTGCGCGCGTGGACGCCGAGGAGCCGGCGACGGTCGGAGGGCAGCCGTGACCGCGTCCGCCTCGGCACGGGTGACCCCGCCACTGACTACCCGGCTCCGCTTCAGTCGCCCTTCCCCGTCAGTCGTCGCGACACGACCTGCACGTGACAAGTTGTCACGTGATGGGGCCGTGGACGGCCCACAGGGAGCAGGAACGGATGGGGCTCACCGTGCACGAGCTCATCCGCTCGTCGAGGAGGATCGGCGCGGCGGCGCGCGGACCGTGGGACGTGGCGAGCGAGCGCGGCGAACCGGTGCTCGCACGCGGGACGGGGAGGCGGTAGGCGTGGATCTCAGGCTCATCCCCGGCGCAGAGCCGACCCCGTCGGAGCGCGAGGCGGTCGACAGCGTCCTCGGGCCGGCGGCCGACGGCTGGGACGGCGGGGCGCGGCGGCTCGGGCCCGCCGGCAACACCGCGGTCGGCGGCCATGCCGCCCGGGCACGTCGGCACCTGCTGCTGCCGACCCTGTGGGCGCTCCAGGAGCGCATCGGCTGGATCAGCCCCGGCGGGCTCAACGAGGTCTGCCGCCGGCTCTCCGTCCCACCCGCCGACGCATACGGGGTCGCGACGTTCTACGCGCTGTTCTCGACGGAGCCGCGCCCGGCGCGCGTCGTGCACGTGTGCGAGGACCTCGCCTGCCGGTGCAACGGCTCCGACGACCTGATCGCGCAGCTCGAGGAGCGCTTCGGCGCAGAGGGCGAGCTGTCCGACGACGGGTCGTCGACGTGGCTGCGCAGCCCGTGCCTCGGCCAGTGCGACCGCGCGCCCGCGGCGATGCTGACCGTCGCCGGCGAGGGGCACGCCGAGCACGTCCAGGCACCGACCACGGCGGTCACGGTTCTCGAGCTGCTCGCGGGCGCGCGCGCCCGGCCCGGCGCCGACGCCCGCGCTCCCACAGGCGGGTGACCCGTCGCTCCGGCTCCTGCGGCGCTGGGGTCGGGCTGCGACGCTCGACGACTACCGCGCCGCCGGTGGGTACGCGGCGCTGCGCCGTGCGATCGAGCTCGGCCCGGAGGGCGTGCTGCGCGAGGTGAAGGACGCGCGCCTGATGGGCCGCGGAGGCGCCGCGTTCCCGACCGGGATCAAGTGGGACGCGGTCGCTCGTCACCCGGCACGGCCGCACTACGTCGTCTGCAACGCCGACGAGTCGGAGCCGGGCACCTTCAAGGACCGCGTGCTGATGGAGGGCGACCCGTTCGCGCTCGTCGAGGCGCTGACGATCGCCGGCTACGCGACGGGCTCGGAGGAGGCGTTCGTCTACCTGCGGGGGGAGTACCCACAGGCCGACCAGGCCCTCCAGGCGGCGATCGACGAGGCGCGGGCCCGCGGCTTCCTCGGCGACGACGTCCTCGGAGAGGGCTTCGCCTTCGACGTCGAGATCCGCAAGGGCGCCGGCGCGTACATCTGCGGTGAGGAGACGGCGATCTTCAACTCGATCGAGGGCGAGCGGGGCGAGCCCCGCAACAAGCCGCCCTTCCCCGTGAACGAGGGCCTGTTCGGCAAGCCGACGGTGATCAACAACGTCGAGACCCTCGTCAACGTGCTCGACGTGGTGCTCGCGAGCGGGCCCGGCTACGCGCAGACGGGAACCGAGGGCTCGACGGGGACGAAGCTCTTCTGCCTCTCCGGCGACGTCGCGCGGCCAGGGCGTCTACGAGGTGCCGTTCGGGGCATCGCTCAGGGAGCTGCTCGACCTCGCCGGGGGCGTCGCCGACGGGCGGTCGCTGCAGGCCGTGCTGATGGGCGGTGCGGCCGGTGGCTTCCTCGGCCCCGGCGACCTCGACCTCGAGCTGTCGTTCGAGGGCGCCCGCGAGGCCGGCACGACCCTCGGCTCCGGCGTCGTCCTCGTGCTGGACGACAGCGTCGACCTGCCGCGGTTCCTGCAGCGGATCGCAGCGTTCTTCCGGGACGAGTCGTGCGGGCAGTGCGTCCCCTGCCGCGTGGGCACGGTGCGGCAGGAGGAGGCGCTCGCGCGGCTGGCAGCGGGTGAGCCGCTCGGCGACGTCGCCACGAGCTCGCGCTCGTGGCAGAGGTCGGGCAGTGCATGCGCGACGCCTCGATCTGCGGGCTCGGTCAGACGGCCTCGGGGGCGATCGAGTCGGCGATCCGCCGGCTGGACGTCTTCCAGGGAGGCAGGTCATGAGCGGGCTGCCGATGCCGCGGCGGATGGTCGCGCTGGAGGTCGACGGGCAGGCGGTCGAGGTCTTCGAGGGGCAGACCATCCTCGACGCCTGCGACAAGCTCGGCATCGAGACCCCGACCCTCTGCTACGGCCCGACGCTCGAGCCGGCGAACGTCTGCCGCGTCTGCGTCGTCGAGATCGAGGGCGCGCGCGTGCTCGCGCCGTCGTGCTCGCGCAAGGCGGAGGCGGGGATGAAGGTGCAGACCGACTCCGAGCGCGTGCGGCTCTCGCGTCGGGTCGTGCTGGAGCTGCTCGACTCCTCGGTCGACCTCTCCACGACGCCCGTCGCCCCTGCGTACCTCGAGCGCTACGGGGCCGACGGCGAGCGATTCGGCGCTGCGGCCGCCCCCGATCCGTCCCGCGGCAGCGCGCGGCCCGGCGCCCACGCCGCCCCCGACGGCAGCGCCGCCGCGACCGTCGCACAGCCCGTCAAGGTCGACAACGAGCTCTACGTGCGCGACTACTCGAAGTGCATCCTCTGTTACAAGTGCGTCGACGCCTGCGGCGAGCAGTACCAGAACACGTTCGCGATCCAGGTCGCGGGCCGCGGGTTCGACGCTCGCATCTCCACGGAGTTCGACACGGCGCTCCCGGAGTCCGCATGCGTCTACTGCGGCAACTGCATCGCGGTCTGCCCGACCGGGGCGCTGATGTTCACGACCGAGCACGAGCTGCGCGAGGCCGGGGAGTGGCGCGAGGACGAGCAGACGGTGACGCAGACGATCTGCCCGTACTGCGGTGTCGGCTGCAACCTCGAGCTGCACGTCCAGGACAACGAGATCGTCAAGGTCACGAGTCCGGACGACCACGACATCACCCGCGGGAACCTCTGCGTGAAGGGTCGCTTCGGCTTCCAGCACGTCCAGGCGCGCGACGGCTGAGCCTCCTGGTGCGCCTCGGGGGCATCGTGCTGGCCGGCGGTCGCTCGACCCGCATGGGAGTCGACAAGGCCCGCGTGGACTGGCACGGGACGCCGCTCGTCGTGCACGTCGCCTCGCTCGTGCGGCATGCGGTCGACGGACCGGTGGTGGTCGTCGGTGCGCCCGACCAGCCGCTGCCGCCGCTTCCCGACGGCGTCGAGCTCGTGGTCGACGCGGTCGCCGACCGGGGGCCTCTGCAGGGGCTGCACGACGGCCTCGCGGCGCTCGCGGGGCGGGCGGACGCCGCGCTCGCCACGGGGGTCGACGCGCCCCTCCTGCGGCCCGAGGCGATTGACCTCCTCGCCGGCGCGCTCGAGCGGAGCGGTGCGCAGGCCGCCGTCCCCTGCCTCGCCTCCGACCGGCGCCCGCTGCCGGCCATCTACCGCGTGGAGCTCGCGACGACGGCGAAGGCGCTCCTCGACGGCGGCGAGCGGCGGCTGCGGGCCCTCGTCGAGGCGGTCTCCGTCGAAGCAGTGCCGGAGGAGGAGCTGCGGCTCGTCGATCCACGGCTCGGCTCGCTGGCGCCGCTCAACACACCGGACGAGCTCGAGGCGGCACGACGGGCCGGACGCGAGGCGTAGGACGCGCGGTCAGCGCGACACGACGCGCACGTCGGGCCGGAACGCGGCGACCGCGAACCAGAACGGCTCGTGGAACGGGACGGGCTGCCCCTCCACGGTGACGCTCGCCGAGCCGATCTCCCGTCCCTGCGCGATCTCTGCGCTGTCGAGCGCCGAGGCGACGCCGCGCCGCCAGCGGACGACGACGAGGTCGTCTCCGACCTCGACGCGGACGAGCTTCTCCCGCGCGACCGTGCCGAGCGGGACGACGACCGCGTCGTCGCCTCGCTCGACGTAGACGACGCGCGTCATGGCCGTGAGCCGGTCGTCGTCCGCGTTGCGGGTCGGGAACAGCGGGCCCGCCTCGACGTCGTCGTAGCCCACGTACGGGTTCGAGCCGTACGCCCGCTCGTAGCCGGTCTCGCGGTTCAGGACGAGGCTCTCCGGGTACGTGAGGCGGAACTCCTCCCACGAGACGATCCGGGCGGGCAGCTGGGCCAGCGTCGCGCCGACGCGCTCGCCGACGATCGCCTCGCCGGAGAACTGCTGCCACCACGACTCGGTCTGCCGGTCGTACATCACGAGGTCGGAGTCGCGCAGCCTGCCCGTCGTGCCGAAGTCGAGCACCTTGCCGTCGAGACGACGGTCGAACACGATCGCCGTGTTGCAGAGCGGGCAGAACGTGACCGCCACCGGCCGGCCCTGGATCTCGTCGTTGACGATCTCGTGCCAGATCAGCACCTGGAGCGGATAGCCGCGCGTCTCGCCCTCGACCGTGACCGCGATCACCGGCTCGCGGGGCCGGAGCCAGTCGACGTCGATCGCCGTGTCGAACACGGGCTCGTCGATCGCCGGGATGCCGTCCTTCGGCGGGCCGCCCGAGAGGATCTCGTCGAGCGGCACCGATGCGCGGGAGAAGTCGGTCCTCCAGCCCGCCGTCAGCTCGGGTGGCGGAGAGGACTCGCCCAGCCCGGCACGCGGCGCGGTGCGCTCGATCTCCTCCAGCGTCCGCTCGAGCTCGGCGTCGCGGGGCACGCTCTCGGCCGAGGTCACGTCCTCGCCGCCGCAGCCGGCCGCGACGGCGAGCGCGCCGATCGTCAGGATGACCGCGACGGATGACCGCATGCCGTCGACGGTAGCCCCGAGGGGGTTACGTGCGGGTGAACACCGGCGTGGCGCCCGGCCTCATGGCTCGAGCTCGAGCTCTCCGCTCGCCACGAGCTGCGTCGTGCCGTCGTCGAGGGCGAGCTCGATGCGACCGTCGGGCGCGAACGTCCCGACGATGCCGTCCTGGGCGCCGGCACGAGCGCGCCGGCCGCGCAGCGCGTTCCGCCGCTCGAGCGCCGGGAGCAGCGGCTCGAGGCCGTCGTGGCGCCAGGTGTCGTAGTGACGCTCGAGCGCGTCGAGCAGGCTCGCGAGCACCGTCGCCCGGTCGACGTCGATCCCCGTCGCCGTGCGCAGCGACGCGGCGGGCACCTTGGTGTCCGCCGGCAGCTCGCCCTCGGCCTGGCCGACGTTGACGCCGATCCCGCAGACGACGGCGTCCGCGTCGCTCTCCAGCAGGATCCCGGCCACCTTGCGTCCGGCGAGCAGGACGTCGTTCGGCCACTTGATCCCTGCAGGGATCCCGGTCAGCCCCTCGAGGGCCTCGGCGGCGGACAGCCCCGCGACGAGGGAGAGCTGCGGCAGTGGCGCTCCGAGCGGTGGGCGCAGGAGCACCGACACGAGCACCGCGGCCCCGGGCCGGTCGTCCCAGCGCCGCCCGGAGCGTCCTCGTCCCGCCGTCTGGTGCTCCGCCACGGCGACGGCGCCCTCGGGGAGCCCGGAGCCGCGCAGCACGTCCTGCGTCGAGCGGCAGGCTGCGTGCCAGAGGTACGGCACGGCGAACCGTCCTCGGATCAGGGGGGTGACGACGTCCTCGGTGAGCGCGAGGGTCGCGGCCATCGGCGCGGATCATCCCTCTTCGGCGTCCTGCGCGCCACGTGCGCGCTTGATCCTGGCGCGCCGGCGCTTCTCCTCGAGGCGTCGTTCCTTGGCGGCCCTGGTCGGTCGAGTCGCGACGCGCCTGCGCTCCACGCGGAGGCCCTCGGCCAGCCGCGCCGCCAGTCGCTCGAGCGCGAGCTCGCGATTGCGCGCCTGGCTCCGCTCGTCCTTGGCGACGGCGCGCACGACGGGGCCGAGACGGGCGACGACCCGCCTCTTCTGCGTGTCGGTGAGCGTGCGAGACGCCTCGACGTCGAACGCCGCCGCGACGCGCGTCTCGCTCGTGTTGGCGTGCTGGCCGCCCGGCCCGCCGGAGCGGGACACGCGCAGCTCGATCTCGTCCAACGGGATCGAGACCGAGCGCGTGACGCGAATAGACTCACGGGGCATGGCGTGCATTCTCCTCGACATCGACGGCGTGCTCCACGTCTCGGGGGAGCCGATCCCAGGCGCGCAGGAGGCGGTCGCCCGCCTGCGGGTCGCCGGGCACAGCCTTCGGTTCGTGACCAACAACTCGACCGTGCCGCGCGCGCGTCTGGTCGAGGATCTCCGTGAGCTCGGGTTCGCCCTCGAGGACGACGAGCTCCAGACGACGCCCCGAGCGGCCGCCCGCGAGCTCGCGGGCAAGCGCGTCCTCGCGCTGGTCATGAGCGGGGTCGTCGGCGAGCTCGAGGGCGTCGAGCTCGTGGGGGACGCCGCCGACGCCGTGCTGATCGGCGGCTGCGACGAGAGCCTCGAGCCGAACCAGGTGTTCAGCTACATGAACCTCGCCCGCGCCTTCTCGGAGATCCAGGCGGGAGCCGATCTCTACTGCATGCACAAGAACCGCTGGTGGCAGACGAGCCGGGGCCCGATGCTCGACGGCGGGGCGTTCGTCGCGGGGCTCGAGTACGCGACCGGGGTCGAGGCAACGGTGCTCGGCAAGCCCAGCCCCGCCTACTTCGCGGCCGCGCTCGACGCGCTCGACGCAGAGCCGGAGCTGACCTGGCTCGTCGGCGACGACATCGAGTCGGACGTCCGCGGTGGACAGGCGTTCGGGATGCGCACGGCCCTCGTGCGCACCGGCAAGTTCAGACCCGACGCGCTCGAGCACACGGCGGTCGTGCCCGACGTCGTCCTGAGCTCGATCGCCGCGTTTCCCGACTGGCTCGAGCGGAGCCTCTAGGCGTGCCGACGCGGGTCGGCACCGACCTGATCGAGATCGAGAGGATCGCCAGGGCGCTCGACCGCCCGGGGTTTCGGGACCGGTGCTTCACCCCCGACGAGCAGGCGTACTGCGAGTCGCGGCGCAACCCGGCGGAGAGCTACGCCGCGCGCTTCTGCGGCAAGGAGGCGGTCGGCAAGGCGCTCGGCTGCGGTGTGCTGTTCACCTGGAAGGAGATCGAGATCGTCGGCCCACCGAAGCCCGGGGTGATGCTCAGCGGGCGCACCCTGCGCTACGCGGAGCGGGTGCGGATGCGGGAGATCGACGTCTCGCTGACGCACTCCCACACGATGGCCGGGGCGGTGTGCGTCGTCGAGCTGGAGCCGTGATGCTCGAGCCCCTCTACACCGCCGACGAGATGCGGGCCGCCGAGGAGGCCTACCCGGGCTTCCCCGACACGGTGCCCGAGCTGATGGAGCGGGCGGGGACGGCGGTGGCGGTCGAGCTCCATGGCGGCGTACCCGGATGCACGCCGCGTCGCCGTGGTGTGCGGCGGCGGGTCGAACGGCGGCGACGGTCACGTCGCCGCGCGCGTGCTGCGCGAGGCGGGGATCGAGGCCGTCGAGACCGACGAGCCGGCCGGCTTCGACGTCGTCGTCGACGCGCTCTTCGGCACGGGCTTCCGGGGCGCTCCCCGACCCGAGGCGGCCGCGACGATCGCGCGCATCAACGCCAGTGGCGCGCCGGTCGTCGCGGTCGACCTCCCATCGGGGGTCGACGCGTCGACGGGCGAGATCGCCGGGGAGGTCGTGGACGCAGACCTCACCGTCACCTTCCACGGACGCAAGCTCGGTCACGCCGTCGCGCCCGGGCGCTTCCACGCCGGGCGCGTGGTCGTGGCCGACATCGGGCTCGCGCACCTCCCGACCCGTGCGCGCCGCGTGGGGGCGGAGATCCTCGAGACCATCCCACGGCGTGGCCCGCGCGACACGAAGTTCACCGCCGGCACCGTGCTCGTCGTCGGCGGCGCTCCGGGAACGACCGGCGCGGCGGTGCTCACCGCGCGGGCAGCGCTGCGAGCCGACGCCGGCTACGTCACGCTCTGCGTCCCCGAGGCGGCGTTGCCCGCGGCGGAGGCGCTCGCGCTCGAGCCCGTGAAGGTCGGTCTGCTCACCGAGGACGCGCTCGACGTGGTGCTCGCCGCGGCCGAGCGGGCGGGGGCGGTGGCGCTCGGGCCGGGGCTCGGCCGCGACGAGTCGGCGCGGGCGCTCGTCCGGGGTCTGCTCGAGCAGCTCGAGCTCCCGGTGGTGGTCGACGCCGATGCGCTCTTCGGGCTCGAGCCGGTCGAGCGGTCGGCGCCGACGGTGCTCACCCCTCACGCAGGCGAGCTCGCCCGCCTGCTCGGGCGCTCGTCGGACGAGGTCTCGGCGGCTCGGCTCTCTGCCGCGGCCGAGGCCGCCGAGCGCTTCGGCGCGGTCGTGCTGCTGAAGGGCGCCGACACCATCGTGCAGACGCCCGGTGGCGGCGCGCTCGTCGTCGACCAGGGTCCCCCGTCGCTCGCGACGGCGGGGACGGGCGACGTCCTCACGGGGGTCGTCGCGGCGTTCCTCGCCAAGGGGATGGAGCCCGCGCACGCGGCCGCGGCGGCCGCATGCGCACACGGGATCGCGGCCTCGACGGTCGTGCCGCAGGCCGGTCTCGTCGCCTCGGACGTGGTCGAGGCCCTGCCACTCGCCCTCGGGTAGTCAAGCCAAGCCGGAGCGCTGGTGCCACGGGGCGGGAGAGCCCTGCCGGGATACCCCTTCCGGGGGAGCCGCCCATCCCCCGAACGGCCGACACCTGGGGTGTCCCCCACCCACTGCGGCACCCCCAAGGAGCGGAGATGAAGAGGAATCGAAAGCGGTATGCACTCGCGGCGCTGCTCGCGTTCGTCGTGGCGACGGCGAGCTTCGCGTTCGCTGCCGGAGAACACGGTCGCGGACGGCTCGCAACGCTGGTATCGGCAACGGCGATGTCTCGGGCTACGCCGTCTCGGACGTCAGCTGGAACCTGAACGACACGAATCCCGACGAGGTCTCGGACGTCGACGCTTCGACCTCGACGTCGCTGCGACGAGGCCTACGCGCGCGCGCTCGACGCACCGGAGCGGCGCGGCCGTGAGTGGCTGGGCGACTGCGCGAACAGTGCAGGCACCGTCTGGTCGTGCACGTTCTCGACGTCGAGCCGAACGCGAGTCGACATCGAGGCGGCTCGAGGTCGCGTCGCGCTTCGTAGCGACGAGCCGCGATCCGCGTTCGCCTCGGCCGGGCGGGAGGGAAACCTCCCGCCCGGCCGAAGTCTTTCCGGCGACCATGTCCCGGACGACCGTCACGCGCGCCCTCGGGGGTGCGCTCACGCTGTGCGCGATCGGCGCCGCCGTGCTCCTCCTGTGGCCGGTGCAGCTCGGCGGCTGGACGGGCTACGCGATCGTCGACGGCACCTCGATGGAGCCGGGCCTCTCGACCGGCGACCTCGTGCTCACCCGCGCGCAGGGCGACTACGCGGTCGGCGACGCCGTCCTCTACCGCAGCGCGCTCCTCGACGCGAACGTCCTGCACCGGATCGTCGCCGAGCGCAACGGGCGGTTCACCTTCCGCGGCGACAACCGCGAGCAGGCCGACCCGGAGGCGTTGCCCAGCTCGGAGATCCTCGGAGCGCAGTGGCTCGCACTGCCCGGCGTCGGCTCTGCCGTGCTCTGGGTGAAGCAGCCGCTCGTGCTCGCCGTGCTCGCGTTCGTCGTCGTCTTTCTCGTGCTCGGCACCGGCAGCGTCGTGACGCGCCGTCGCCGGCGGGGCGTCGACCCGCCGCCGGTCGCCGTGGAGCCTGCCCCGCCTCCCGCCACGGGCGCCGGCGTCGGCCGCGCGCTGCTCGTCGCAGGTGCCGTCGCGCTCGTCGCCTTCGGCGCGCTCGCGCTGATGGGCTGGCGCAGTGCCGAGACCGTGACGCGCACCGAGATCGGGGCGTACGCCCACACGGGAGTCTTCTCCTACGATGCGGCCGCGCGCCGCGGGGTCGCGTATCCCGACGGTCTCGTCACGACAGGCCAGCCCGTCTTCCGCCGGTTGAGCGACCGCGTCCGCATCGCCTTCGCCTACCGGCTGGACAGCGACCGGCCGGCCGACGTCCAGGGCGGTCTCGGTCTCGAGGCCATCCTCTCCGACGGCAGCGGCTGGACGCGGGCCCTCGCGCTCGCGCCGGAGCAGCCGTTCGACGGCTCGGCGGGTCGCATCGAAGGCCTGCTCGACCTGCGCCGCGTGTCGGCGCTCGCCCGGCGCTTCAACGTCACGACGGGGTCGGCCGTCGACCGGCTGCAGGTGACGGTCGTGCCGCGCGTGCGGGCAGCGGGCTACGCGGGCGACACCGTGGTCGACGAGACCTTCGAGCCGCAGCTCCCGCTCGTCCTGGACGAGGTGGCGCTCCGCTTGGTGGAGCCGGCCTCGGATCCGGGCGAAGAGGAGTCGGCGACCTCGTCGCTCACGCCACGCGTGGAGGGAGAGGGCACGGTCTCCGAGCCGGCGGTCCTCTCGCTCGGGCCGCTCTCGACGACCGTCGCCGACGCGCGCTCCATCGGCCTGATCGGGCTGCTCGTGGCGCTCGGCTCGCTCGCGATCGGTGCGACGCTGCTCGCACGATCGCTGCGCGGGAGCGAGGGCGACCGCATCGAGGCGCGCTACGGCGGGCGGATCGTCCGCGCGCGCGCGACCGTCCCGGAGGGGCGCTGGGTGACCGACGTCGACGACATCGACACGCTCGTCCGTCTGGCCGACGCGTACGACCGTGTCGTGCTGCGCGTGGCGGGCGACGACGGCGACACGTACCTCGTGGACGACGGCATCGCGGTCTACCGCTGGCGGCCGCCCGGAGCCGGCCCGCTCGGCGTGCCCCGGGCGCTGCCCGCGCGCGGGCGATGACCCGGCGCGCGCGGCTCGGGTTGGGGCTCCCGCTCGTGCTCGCGGTGCTCGCAGCCGGTGTCGCGTTCACGGCCGCGAACGTCGTCGCGGGGAGCAGGGCCGGTGTCTCCACCTTCCCGGTGACGGCCAACGACCTCAAGCCGCCGGAGTGCGCGGCGCTGAACCTGTCCGACGTCCGCGGCCCGGTTCCGGGCGGCGGCAACGCCGGCGCGCTGATCATCGGCACCTCCGCAGGGGAGTCGATCAACGGCAACGGTGGCGACGACTGCATCCTGGGTGCCGATGGCAACGATCACCTGCGCGGCAACGGCGGGAACGACGTCTGCATCGGCGGGCCCGGCACCGACAGCTTCCACCGCAGCTGCGAGGTCAGGATCCAGTAGCCGGCGCGTACGATCGTCCTCGTGCGCGTGGAGATCCTCGGCTCGGGAGGTGCCACCACCATCCCCCGCCCCGGCTGTCGCTGCCGGGTGTGCGAGGAGGCACGGGTGAAAGGCGGGCGGTACGCGCGCACGGGGCCGTCGGTGTTCGTGCACGGGCCGGACGTCGTGTTCGACACGCCCGAGGAGGCGAAGCTGCAGCTCGACCGGGCAGGTCTCGAGCGCATCGCCGCGTGCTTCTACTCACACTGGCACCCCGACCATACGCTGGGGCGGCGGGTGTGGGAGACCCGGAACGGCGACTTCCGCACCTGGCCGGTGGAGGCCAAGCGACCGCTCGTCACGGACGTGTACCTCGCGCAGCAGGTCGCGGCCGATCACCGCACCTGGCTGGGCGGCATGGCGCACCTCGAGTTCATGCGCGATCGTGGCTGGATCCGCATCCACGAGCTGGTCGACGGCGAGACCGTCGCGCTCGGCGGCGTCACGATCCGCCCCTTCCGGCTCGCGGAGGACTACGTGTACGCGTTCGAGCTCACCGACGGCGCCCGTCGGCTCCTGATCGCGATGGACGAGCTCAACGGGTGGGAGCCGCCCCCCGAGCTGCGCGGCGTCGACCTCGCCGTGCTGCCGATGGGGATCTGCGAGCACGACCCCTTCAGCGGCGAGCGTCGCATCCACCCCGAGCACCCGATCCTGCGCTTCGAGGCGACGCTCGAGGAGACGCTCGCCATCGTCGACCGGCTCGACGCGCGCCGGGTCGTGCTCGGTCACGTGGAGGAGATCGACGGGCTCTCGTACGACGACCTGCTGCGCCTGGAGGCGCGTCTGCAGTCCGATGGCCTGCCCGTGACCTTCGCGTGGGACGGGCTGGTGGTCGACGTCTGAGCCCGTGCCGCGGCCTGCACCTCGCCGGCCGGGGCGCGGGCGTCGGCAGTCCGGTGCCAGACACCGCTCGCTGTCAAGTCGGCCGTTCCGGCTGATAGCTGGCTCGGACATGCCCGGCCTCCCGCGACGCCTCTCGAGGACGTCGTCCCCGCACCTGGGGCCGGGTCGAGCCACGGGATCCCAGCTGTGAGACGGCTCGTGGCCTGTGGAGCGATTGGCACGTACTCGGCACGAAACCCCCTTGACAGGATCCGGTGTCTGGCACCGAAGGAGGTGGGCGCTCCGCGCAGAGCGACCGACGGCGAGAATGAGCGAGTGCCCCGCTCGCTCGTGACGATCGACCTCGCCGCGCTCCGGCACAACGTCGCGCGGCTGCGCGAGCTCGCCGCCGGAGCCGAGCTGTGGGTCGTGGTGAAGGCCGACGCGTACGGTCACGGCGCGGCGGACATCGCACCGGTCGCGCTGGACGCGGGAGCGAGCGCGCTCTGCGTCGCCACCGTGGCCGAGGCGCTGGTGCTCCGCGAGCGCCTCCCCGAGACGCGGATCGTCGTGCTCGGCCCGACGAGCCCGGCCGAGCACGCCGTCGCGCGCACCGCCGCGCTCGAGCTGGTCGTCGTCGCGGCGGGCACGCTGCCCGAAGGGATCCCGCTCCACCTCAAGCTGGACACAGGCATGGGACGCTGGGGGCTCGCCGAGCTCGCCTGCCCGACGAGGGACGTCGTCGGGCTGATGACCCACTTCGCCTCGGCCGACTCCGATCCGGAGTTCACGAGGAAGCAGCTCGCACGGTTCCTCGACGCGACGGCGGACATGTCGCATCTCACGCGTCACGCCGCCAACAGCGCAGCGGCGATCGCCTTCCCCGAGTCGCGGCTGGACGCGGTTCGCTGCGGGATCGCCGTGTACGGGATCGACCCGTTCGGCGACGACGCGACCCGTCACGGCCTTCGCCCCGTCCTGCGCTGGGAGTCGGAGATCGCAGCCGTCAAGCTGCTCTCGCCCGGGGAGAGCACGGGCTATGGCAGGCGGTTCGTCGCCGACCGTGCGACGTGGATCGGGCTCGTCCCGGTCGGGTACGCCGACGGCTTCAGTCGTGACCTCACAGGGACGGCGGTGCGCGTCGGCACCGACGAGCGCCTCGTGGTCGGCGCCGTCTCCATGGACACGATCGCCGTCGAGCTCGGGGGGCCCGCGGAGCCCGGCGCTGTGGTTACGCTCGTCGGAGACGACATCACGCTCGAGCGACACGCGCGGGTCGCCGGGACGATCGGGTACGAGCTCGTGTGCGGGGTGCGAGCGTCGGCGACACGCGCGGAGAGGCGGGTGGTGGGATGAGCGAGCACCGGGTTGCGCTGAGGGTCGAGCTGCAGGAGCAGCGCGCCGCGGCGCTCGCTGAGACGGTCGAGCGCATCCTCGCTCCACTGCACGGCGACGAGCACGTGCTCGACGCGGGCTGCGGCGCGGGCGCGTTCGCCTTCGCGGTCGCGCCACACGTGCAGGCCGTGACCGGCATCGACCGTGACGCGGGCCTGCTCGCGGCAGCGCGCGAGCGGGCGCCGTCGAACTGCACCTTCGTCGAGGGGGACCTCGCTGCGCTGCCGTTCGGGTACGGGGCCTTCGACGTCACCGGCTGCTTGCGCGTCCTCCACCACGTCCCTCGGCCAGAGCTCGTCGTGGCGGAGCTGGCTCGCGTCGTGCGGCCGGGCGGCCGGGTGCTCGTCGTCGACCAGCTGGGCGACGTCGACCCGCTGCGCAGCCTCGAGCTCGACCGGTTCGAGCGCGAGCGCGACGCGTCCCACGTCCGTCTGCTGCCGGATGCGGACATCCGCTTCCTGCTCGAGGCGAACGACCTCGTCGTCGTCCACGACGAGGTGTCCCGGGAGATGCGCGAGATCGAGCGCTACCTCGATGCGGCGGGGCTGCAAGGGGATGAGCGGGAGCGCGTACGGCGGATGGCTCCCGCGGCCGAGTACGAGGTCGAGGTCGGCTGGTTCCTCGCTCGCAAGCACGGGAGTTGACGATACCCTATTAGGGTATGTACCCTGCGGGTGTGGGAGAGCTCGTCTACACCGTTCCCGGCATCTCGTGCGGCCACTGCACTCAGGCGATCGAGGAGGAGGTCGCGCTCGTCGCCGGGGTCGAGAGCGTCAGCGCCGACGTCGACTCGAAGCGCGTCGTCGTCAGGGGTGCGGACCTCGACGACGCGGCCATCCGGGCCGCGATCGACGAGGCCGGCTACGACGCCGCGTGAGCGCGGCGGCCCGGATCCTCGGGTTCGCCGCCGTGCTCGTGGTCGTGCTCGGCGTGTCGGTCGCGGTTGGCAGGGCGGTCGACGTCGCGCCGCGATCGCTCGACGAGAGCGAGGATCATGGCATGGCCGCGGGCGCGGTCCGCGAAGCGCTTCCCTCGGGCCTCTCGATCTCGGCCGGCGGGGTGACGCTCGTGCCGCGCTCGACCACGATCACCCCGGGGCGTCCGACGCGCTTCTCGCTCCGGCTGGAGGACGACAGCGGCGCCGCCCTCCGCGACCTCGACGTCGTGCACGAGCGCCCGCTGCACCTGATCGTCGTCAGACGCGACCTCTCGGGGTTCCAGCACCTCCATCCCGAGCGAGCAGCGGACGGCGCGTGGACGACGCCGCTGCTCCTCGACGCCCCCGGGTCGTACCGGGCGTTCGCCGACTTCGAGGTCGACGGCGTGCGGCGGACGCTGGGCGTCGACCTCGACGCGCCCGGCCTCGTGAACCCGGCTCCGCGGCTGGAGCCCTCGAGCACCTCGAGGGTCGGCCCGTACACCGTCTCGCTCCAGCGCAGCGGGCCTGTCCTCCGCTTCCGCTTCGAGCGACACGGCGACCCGATCCTGCCGGAGCCGTATCTCGGCGCACGCGGGCATCTCGTCGTCCTGCGCGAGGGAGACCTCGCGTTCGTGCACGCCCATCCCGAGCCCGGAGCGACCGCGGCGGGCGGCACGAGCTACGAGGCCGAGCTCCCGAGCGCCGGCAGGTACGCGGCGTTCCTGCAGTTCGTGCACGACGGCGTCCTCCGCACGGCCCGCTTCACGATCGAGGACGCCCCGTGAGCGTGGTCGGCGAGCCCACGCGACTCGAGCTGCCGATCGAGGGGATGACGTGCGCCTCGTGCGCCTCCCGGATCGAGAAGAAGCTCAATCGGCTGGACGGGGTCGAGGCCAGCGTCAACTTCGCCACCGAGAAGGCGACGGTGCGGTTCGACCCGTCGCTCGTCACGGCGGACGCGCTCGTCGCCTCGGTCGAGGCCGCCGGCTACCACGCCTCGCTCCCCGAGAGCGACGCTGCTGCTCCCGCCGAGGAGGACGATCCGGCGGCACCGTGGCGGACACGCCTCGTGGTGTCGACCGCGCTCACGCTGCCGGTCTTCCTGCTGGCGATGGTGCCGGCGCTCCAGTTCGACGGCTGGCAGTGGCTCTCGCTCCAGCTCGCGACACCGGTCGTGCTCTGGGGTGCCTGGCCGTTCCATCGCGCGGCGGCGCTCAACCTCCGGCACGGGGCGGCGACGATGGACACCCTCATCTCGGTCGGCACGCTCGCCGCGTGGGGGTGGTCGGTCGTCGCGCTCTTCTTCCTCGGGGCGGGCGAGCTCGACATGCGGATGGACCTCGGCCTCGGGCTGGGCGCCAGCGAGGCGGAGATCTACCTCGAGGTGGCCTCCGTGGTGACGACGCTGATCCTGCTCGGACGGTTCCTCGAGTCGAGGGCGAAGCGTCGGGCGGGCGCGGCGTTGCGCGCGCTGCTCGAGCTCGGAGCGAAGGACGTCGCCGTGCGCGACGCCGACGGCACCGAGCGACGCGTGCCGGTCGAGGAGCTGCGGGTCGGAGACGTGTTCGTCGTGCGACCGGGGGAGAAGGTCGCCACCGACGGCGTCGTCGTCGAGGGCTCTTCCGCGGTCGACACGGCCATCGTCACCGGCGAGAGCGTCCCGGTCGAGGTCGGCCCCGACGACGAGGTGATCGGTGCCACGATCAACGTCGGCGGTCGCCTCGTCGTGCGCGCGACGCGGGTCGGCGAGGAGACGGCGCTGGCGCAGATCGCACGCCTCGTCGAGGACGCCCAGACCGGGAAGGCGCCGGTGCAACGGCTCGCCGACCGGGTCGCCGGGGTGTTCGTCCCGATCGTGATCGCGCTCGCGGTCGCCACGCTCGGCTTCTGGCTCGGCACCGGCTCCGATGCGGGGTTCGCGTTCGCGGCGGCCGTCGCCGTCCTGATCATCGCGTGCCCCTGCGCGCTCGGGCTGGCCACCCCGACGGCGCTGCTCGTCGGCACAGGACGTGGCGCGCAGCTGGGCGTGCTCATCAGGGGGCCCGAGGTGCTCGAGTCGACGCGTCGCATCGACACGATCGTGCTCGACAAGACCGGCACGGTGACGACCGGGAAGGTCTCGCTCCTGGCGGTCGAGCCGGCGGACGGCGTCGACCCGGACGAGGCGCTCCGGGTCGCCGGCGCGGTGGAGCATGCTGCCGAGCACCCGATCGCCCGGGCGATCGTCGAGTCCGCGGAGGCGCGCCTCGGGCGCCTCCCCGGCGTCTCGGCGTTCGCGGCCACGGCCGGGCTCGGCGCGCGCGGGCAGGTCGAGGGCGCGACCGTCTCGATCGGCCGCCCGTCGTTCCTCGCCGAGGACGGCATCGCGCTCCCGCCGGAGCTGGAGCGCGCGCGCGTCGAGGCGGAGGCGCGGGGTCGAACCGCGGTCGCGGTCGCGCGTGACGGTCGCGCGATCGCCGTCCTGGTCGTCGCCGACACGCTGAAGTCGACCAGCGCCCAGGCGGTGACCGAGCTGCGGGCGCTGCAGCTACGGCCGGTGCTCCTCACCGGGGACAACGAGACGACCGCCAGGGCCGTCGCAGAGCAGGTCGGCGTGGACGACGTGATCGCCGAGGTGATGCCCGCCGACAAGGCGGCGGTCGTCGCCCGGCTCCGTGACGAGGGCTGCGTCGTGGCGATGGTCGGCGACGGCGTCAACGATGCCCCGGCGCTCGCGGGAGCGGATCTGGGCATCGCGATCGGCACGGGCGCCGACGTCGCGATCGAGGCCTCCGACCTGACGCTCGTCTCCGGCGACCTCCGCTCGGCGGTCGACGCGATCCGGCTCTCGCGGCGGACGCTCTCCACGATCAAGGGCAACCTCTTCTGGGCGTTCGCCTACAACGTCGCTGCGATCCCGCTCGCGATGGCCGGGCTCCTCAGCCCGATCGTCGCGGGCGCCGCGATGGCGTTCTCGAGCATCTTCGTCGTCACCAACTCGCTGCGGCTGCGGCGATTCAGGAGCGTGAGAGCGTGAGCCACGGCTATGCGCAGGACCGGCAGAAGATCCTCAACCGCCTGCGGCGGATCGAAGGCCAGGTGCGCGGGATCGAGAAGATGGTCGAGGACGACCGCTACTGCATCGACATCCTCACGCAGGTCGGCGCGGCGATCACCGCGTTGGAGGCCGTCGGTCTCAAGGTGCTGGAGGAGCACACGCGGCACTGCGTGGCGGGAGCGCTCGCCTCGGGCGACGAGGCGGTCGCACGCGAGAAGACCGAGGAGCTGCTGGCCGCCGTCCAGCGCTTCGCCAAGGCGCGCTAGCCGTCACGAGGGGTTGCGGGACGGCGTCCCCGGCCGTGAAACGGTCGAAGATGTCGACCTTTAGGTACAGATCGCGCGTCCGGTGCCGTAAGGGATGGCAGGTCGATCCGTGCTCCCGTCCCGAGGAGGTTCCGATGCGCCGTCTCGTTCTCTCCGCCGCCGTCGCCGTGCTGGGCGCGGCGCTGCTCGCCACCGCCGCGCTCGCCGGTGTCGGGTCGGCGGACGCGCAGCGCGGCGGCACGCTGCGGGTGAACTACTCCTCGAGCGACTTCGAGACCCTCGACCCCTCGCTGGCCTACGACGGGCCGAGCTGGGCGCTGCTGTACGTCACCGGAGCGACCCTCGTCGCGTACCGGGACGCCCCGGCCCCCGCCGGGTCGACGGTCGTCCCCGAGGCGGCCGAGGCGGCGCCTCGCGTGTCCGCCGACGGCAGGACGTACACGTTCCGGGTGCGCAAGGGGCTGCGCTTCAGCGACGGCTCTCCTGTGACGGCGGCGGCCTTCGCGCGCGCCCTGGTGCGCGCGGCCGACCCGGATCAGCGCTCCCCCGCAGGCCAGTTCCTGGGCGACATCGTCGGGTTCGACGCGGTCTCGGAGGGCAAGGCAGCCGCCATCAGCGGCGTCACCGCGAAGGGGCTGACCCTGACGATCCGTCTCCAGCGGCCCCGTCCCACCTTCCTGCCCGAGCTCGCCCTGCCGTTCTTCCAGGCGGTGAAGCCGTCGATGGCGATCGACGAGAAGGGCATCAGCGTGTACCCGTCCGCCGGGCCGTACCGGATCGTCTCGCGTGAGGTGGGGCGCTCGGTCGTCCTGGAGCGCAACCGGTTCTACGGCGGCCCGCGTCGGGTCAATCTCGACCGGATCGTCGTGACGACGAACAGCGATCCGTTCGCGAGCCTTCTCCAGGTGCGGGCGGGCCAGGCGGACTACGACCTCGCCGGGCTGCCGCCCACGGCGCACGCGTCGCTGGCGGAGGAGTTCGGCGTGCGCAGGCAGGGGCCGGGGCGGTACTTCGTCAACCCCACGTTGGCGGTGACGTACGTGTCGCTCAACGTCAGCCGGCCGTTCTTCGCCAACCTCGCCGCGCGCAAGGCGGTGAACTGGGCGGTCGACAGGCCCGCCGTCCTGCGGGTCGGCGGGAAGTTCGCGGGGACGCGCACCGACCAGATCCTCCCGAAGACGATGCCGGGATTCCTGCCGGCGTCGATCTACCCGATGAAGGGAGCCGATCCTGCGGCCGCGCGGCGGATCGCGCCCGGCCTGAAGGGGGAGGTGACGCTCCTGCACACGACGAGCCCGACCTCGGTCGCCCGGGCTCAGGTGCTCAAGTACAACCTCGAGCAGCTCGGCATCACCGTGAAGCTCGACCCCCGTCCGTTCGCCGTCGCGCTGAAGACCGCACAGACGCGCGGCGCCGACTTCGACATGTTCCTCAGCTCGTGGGGCTCGGACTACCCGGATCCGTCGAACTTCGTCAACCCGCTGCTCGACGGCGGCACGATCCAGGCCGAGAACAACTCGAACCTCTCGTACGTCGACGACGCGGTCTTCAACCAGCGCATGCGCGCAGCGGCCCGTCTCACCGGCGATGCCCGGTTCGCGACCTACGGCAAGCTGGACGTCGACATCATGCGACGCCTCGTCCCGTGGATCCCGCTGCTCAACCCGAACGTCCGGGAGTTCGTGTCGGCTCGGACACGCGGCTACGTGTTCCAGCCGGTCTTCCAGACCGCCAATCTCGCGCTCCTTGCCGTGCGCTGAGGCAGCCCGCGACCCGGTGCGAGGCGGGCGGCGCCGCACGGCCCGCCTCGCACCACTGGTCGTCGGCCGGGCACGGTGCTACGGTCAGACGATGAGCGCCGC
This sequence comes from uncultured Actinomycetes bacterium, assembly GCA_963703095.1. GTDB lineage: Bacteria > Actinomycetota > Thermoleophilia > Gaiellales > Gaiellaceae > Gaiella. Next base: position 3,103,992 of record OY969787.1, on the reverse strand, counting down.
GACCGGCGAGTGCGGGCGTGGATAGCGACAAGCGCGAGCTCGCGATCTCGATCGCGCTCGAGCGCGCGGAGGTCATGCGCGCGCGACGGGCCGCGGCCGACGCGGCACCGCCAAGGGCCGAGCGCGCTCGCCGGCCGCTCGAGCGCTCGGGCTGGCTCGCGATGCAGGCTCGCTCGCTCCTCTCGCTCGTGGCCGTCGTCGAGGAGGGTAGCTTCGTCGCCGCAGCGCGCCGGCTCGGCTACTCGCGCTCGACCATCAGCCACCAGATCGCGCAGCTCGAGGCCGTCTGCGGCGTCACGCTGATCGAACGACACCCAGGCGGCCGCCTGGTCCGTGCGACGCCGGAGGGCGCGATCGTCGTCGCTCACGGGCGCGCCGTGCTCGAGCTGCTCGAGCGAGCACGCCTCAAGGTCGCGCCCGACGCTCCGGCGTAACAGCCGGCGTACCCCGCCCGCCGCCCGGCTGACCGCCCGCGTCCCGTGCTGGGCTACCTCCGCGGCTCGCCGCGGTGGTACCCGAAGCGCGACGCGACCGTGGTGACGAGGCCGGGGACGAGCGCCTGCAGGAGCGTGACGATCCGGTACGGGAACCAGGGGATCGTGATCTCGCGGCGGTCGCGCTCGACGGACTTGACGATCGCCGCTGCGATCTCGTCGGTGGTGACGAGGAAGCGACGCAGCATCCGACTTCTGAGCACGTCGTGCTGCGGGAAGCCCTCCGTCTCGGCGAACCCCGGGAGCACCGCGTGCGAGCGGATCCCGCGCGCGCGCAGCGCGGCGCCCGACGAGCGCGCGAACGCCAGCTGCGCGTGCTTGGCGGCCGCGTAGGGGCCCGCCGGGGCGAACGCCACCGTCCCCGCCACCGACACGAGGTTCACGACGTCCGCCTGGCGCCCGGCCCGCACGGCGCTCTCGAGGCCCGGCAGCAGCGCGCGCGTGCACCAGACGCCGCCGAGGTAGTTCACAGCGACGACCTGCTCGATGCGCTCGGGCTCCGCGCTCAGGAAGGAGCCGCGCGCCGGGATGCCGGCGTTGTTGACGAGCAGGTGCACCTCGGGATGACGCTCGAGGACGCGCGCCGCCATCGCCTCCACCGCCGCCCGTTCGGCGACGTCGCATGCCTCGACCTCCGCCCCGATCTCGGCCGCGATCGTGCGCAGCCGGTCTTCGCGGCGGGCGACGAGCACGCAGCGCCACCCGTCGCGCGCGAGGCGCCGGGCCGTCGCCTCGCCGATCCCGGACGACGCCCCCGTCACGACCGCTATGCGCTGAACGTCGCCACCGTCCTCAGGTTGATCGCCACCGTGTCCCGGATGTCCTCTGCGTACCCGCCTGCGAGCGTGACGCAGACGGGCACGCCCGCGGCGCGGAGCGTATCCCGCACGAGCGCGTCGCGCGCTGCCAGCCCCTCCTGCGTCAGCGCCAGCCGCCCGAGCCGGTCGCCCTCGTACGGGTCGGCGCCGGCCAGGACGAAGGCGAGCTCCGGCCGCCCGCGGTGCAGCGCCTGTGGCAGCAGCCGCGCCAGGACCGTCAGGTACGCGTCGTCTGCCGTCCCGTCCGGGAAGTCGTGCTCGAGGTCGCCTGCCACCCGGCGGAACGGGTAGTTGCGGAAGCCGTTCAGCGAGAGGGTGAACGCGTCGGCGTCGCCGGCGAGCAGCGCGTGCGTGCCGTCGCCCTGGTGGACGTCGAGGTCGACGACGAGCGCCCGTCGGACGCTTCCTTCCGCTCGCAGCGCCCGGAGCGCGACCACGACGTCGTTCAGGACGCAGAAGCCCCGCCCGCTGTCCGCGAACGCGTGGTGCGTGCCTCCGCCGAGGTTCGCGGCGACGCCGTCGGCGAGCGCCGCACGGGAGGCCTGGATCGTCGCGCCGGTGGCGCGGACGCTGCGCTCGACGAGCTCGGGCGACCAGGGCAGCCCGAGGGCGAGCTCCTCGCGTCGCTCGAGCCGGCCCTCGCGCACCTTGGCGATCCACGCCGGCGTGTGGACGCGTGCGACCTCGTCCCATCCCGCGGCGTCCGCCGTCTCGACCGCGACCCCTTCGAGCGACTCCACCCTCTCGCGCACGAGGCGGTACTTCTCGAGCGGGAACCGGTGACCCTCGGGCAGCGGGTAGGTGAACACGTCGTGGGCGAAGGCTCGCACGCTTCGGACGCTAGCCGCCGTCGTCCCGCTCGCGGGTGGGCCGGGCGGCGCTCTGCGACCCGCTGGCGTCTGGCGATCCGGCGCGCGCTCGCTCGCGTCGGGTGACTCGCGTTGCGCCCGCGCGCCTGCCAGCCGTGCCTGCCAGCAATGCCTGCCAGGTGGTCCTGCCAGGCGTTCCTGTCAGGGATCGCGCCGAGAGTGTGCCGATCGTTCCACAGAGCGGCATGACCACGTCGATCGGCGCCAGGGTGCCGGTTGCCTCGGCGCCTGCGCGAAGGGATGCCGAGGGCCACTATGATCGCGCGATGGCCGGCAGGTTCGAGGGGAAGCAGGCGCTCGTGCTCGGCGTCGCGAACAAGCGGTCGATCGCGTGGGCGATCGCGCAGCGGCTCGCGGACGAGGGCGCGCAGCTCGCGTTCACGTACCAGGCCGAGCGGATCGAGAGGTCGGTGCGCGAGCTCGCCGACTCGGTCGGGGGCGTCGTCGTCGGGGAGTGCGACGTCCGCTCGGACGAGGACCTCGACCGCGTGTTCGCTGCGACCGCCGAGGCGTTCGGCGGTGGTCTCGACCACCTCGTCCACGCCGTCGCCTTCGCCGCGGCGGAGGATCTCGAGGGGCGGTTCGTCGACACGCCACGCGAGCGCTTCTGGATGTCGGTCGACATCTCCGCGTACTCGCTCGTCGGGTGCGCGCAGCGCGCGGAGCCGCTCATGCGAGCGCGTGGTGGTGGCTCCCTCGTCACGCTGACGTACCTCGGTGGCGAGCGAGCCGTGCCGCACTACAACGTGATGGGCGTCGCGAAGGCGACCCTCGACGCGTCGGTGCGCTACCTCGCCTGGGATCTCGGCCACTCGAACATCAGGGTCAACGCGATCTCCGCCGGCCCGGTGCGCACGCTTGCCGCCCGGTCGATCGCCGGTTTCACGACGATGGAGGAGATGTTCGCCACCCGCTCGCCGCTCCACCGGGCGATCGAGGCCGACGACTGCGGGGCTGCGGCGGCCTACCTGCTCTCGGACGACGCGCAGAACGTCAGCGGCACGCTGCTGTACGTCGACGGCGGGTACCACGCGATGGGCATGTAGGTCACCTCCCCGACGCTCGTCGTCGTCGATCCGTGCTCCGGGACCGGCTGCTACCGTGGCCGGGTCGTCGCTTCGGGCCCCGTCGGACGAGCGACCGGTCGAGCGGCGACGATGGCGATGCCGCCGGTCCAGCACCGCGACCGGAAGGAGGACAGCGTCATGGTCACGACGACCGACGACGTCTGGTTGCGCATCCGCGTGGAGCGGCTCGTGCGCGAAGGGTGGCCCCAGCGCAGCATCGAGCGCGAGGTGGAGTGGCTCGTCGCATCACGACCGGAAGCCGTCACTCAGCGGCGGACGAGCCGTCTGCGGCTGCGGAGGCGCTCTGCCTGAACGCGGGGTTGGCCGATCCACGGGTCGGCCCGCCCGCGTCGCTCCCACGATGTCTGGACCGTCCGCGTCAGCCGGAGCTGGCGGCCGCGACGATCGCGTCGACGTCGAGCAGGCTTCCGTCGAGCGCCCACGCGGCGACGACGAGTCCGTCGCGCACGAGGAACGCGCTGCGGGCGGCGCGCGGCACGCCGTGCGCCTCGCCGAGCACGCCGAACCCCTTCGCCGCGTCGCCGCCGGCGTCGGAGAGCAGCGGCACGGTCGTCACGCGGAGCGCCTCCGCCCAGGCGCGGTGGGACCACGGGCTGTCGAGCGAGATCCCGTACGGTCGGATGCCGGCGCGCGCCAGGTCGGCCCTCCTGTCACGCAGGAGGCGCAGCTCGTTCGCTCAGGTGGGCGACCAGTCGAACGGGTAGAAGCAGAGGAGCGCGTGCCCGGCGCCGGCGACCGCGTCGAGCAGGTCGACGCTCTCTTCGCCGGGAGCGCGCCACACCCGGGCGGCCGGGACGGTCGCCCCCGGGGCGAGCACCTACCCCTCCGGCCCCGCGACGGAGCAGCCGTCCTCGGTCGCGTCGGCGATCGCCTCGACGACCTCGGCGATGTCGTGGTTCGAGTTCCAGATGCGCAGCTGGCGCTCGGCGGAGTTGCCCCGTCCGAGGAGTGCCTCCACGCCCTCGAGCTCTCGCTCCGAGCCGAGCTCGCGTGCGTGGGGCTCGATCTCGCGCAGCGTGCGTCGCACGAGCTGCGCGACCGGCACGCGGTTCCGTCGTCCGGTCTGGAGATCCATCACCGGCGCCTGTAGGCCGTAGCGGGCGGCCAGCCACTTGTTCTCGCTGGTGAGGATCCGGTGGTACGAGGGGATCCCCTCTCCTGCGTCGTAGCGTTCGCAGAGCAGCTTGGTGAACGCCTGGCAGTACGCCGCGATCGCGACGGCGTCCTCCACCCGCGTGACCGCGTCGCAGATGCGGATCTCGACCGTGCCCCACTTCGGATGCGGGCGGATGTCCCACCAGATGTGCGTGTAGTCGGCGATGCACCCGGTCCGCTCGAGCTGGTGGACGACCCGAGCGTAGTCCTCGTAGTCGCGAAACCGGGGTGGGGGCCCGGAGCGAGGGAAGGCGGAGAAGACCATCTGGCGGCTCGACGCGAGCCCGGTCGGCTCGCCGCGCCAGAACGGCGAGCTCGCCGAGAGCGCGAGCAGGGGAGCGAGCTGGGGGAGCATCCCGTTGACGACCTGGATCGCCTTGTCCGGCCCGTCGACGGCGACGTGGACGTGCATCCCGAAGATCAGCTCCCGCCGGGCGACGTACTGCAGCTGGTCGACGAGGGCGCGGTAGCGGTCCTTGGCCGTGATCCGCTGCCGCTCGAACAGGCTGAACGGGTGCGTGCCCGCCGAGCCGACCCGGAGGCCGCTGCGCCGCGCGGTGCCGCAGACGTAGCGGCGGAGGGTCTGCAGCTCCCGCATCACGTCGCCCGCGTTCGAGCACACGGGCGTGGCGATCTCGAGCACCGACTGCATCAGCTCGCTGGTGATGCGCGGCTCGAGCTCGTGGCCCTGGATGGCGGCGAGCACCGTGTCGATGTGCTGCACGAGGTCGAACGAGGCGGGGTCGAGGAGCATGTACTCCTCCTCGACGCCCAGCGTGTACGGAGGGCTCGTCCCGAACCGGTGGTCGTCGACGCTTCCCTGGTACCGAGTCGCGTCGCCGGTGATCGACGCGGGGAGGACCTGCGACTCGATCGTCACGGCAGCACCGCCTCGACCTCGATCTCGACGAGCCAGCGCGGGTCGAGGAGCTGCGCGACGACCGTCGTGTTCGCGGGACGGACCTCGGCGAACGCCTCGCCATGCGCGCGGGCCACGCCCTCCCAGTGGGTCGCGTCGGTCAGGTAGACGCGCGTTCGGACGACGTCGGCGAGGCTCGCACCGGCGCGACCGAGCGCCTCCGCGACGATCTCGAGGCACAGTCGGGCCTGCTCGTACGCGGATGTGGGCGGATCGCCGCCGCTCGCCGGGATGGGTGCGGTCCCGGCGACGTGCACCCGGTCTCCGACCACGACGGCACGGGAGTAGCCGACGATCGGCTCGTACGGCGAGTGGCCGGAGATCAGCACGCGCTCCACGGCCCTAGTATCACCGGAATGGAGGCGCTGTCCCAGATCGGGGGCTGGGAGGCGTCCTTCGCTGCCGCGGGCGTGACCCGTCCGGGCGCCGTGGTCGCGGTTCGCGGGGACGCCTCGCGCGCCGTGCGGCTCGCCTCGGTCTCCAAGCCGGTGACCTCGCTGGCGACCCTCGTCGCCGCCGAGGAGGGCGTCATCGACCTCGACGAGCCGGCCGGCCCGGTCGGCTCGACGGTGCGGCACCTGCTCGCCCACGCGTCCGGTCTGCCCTTCGAGGGCGATGTGCCGGTCGCCCCTCCCGGCCGCAGGCGCGTCTACTCGAACGAGGCGTTCGCGGTGCTCGGCGACCACATCGCCCGAGCCGCGGAGATGCCGTTCGCCGAGTACGTGCGCGAGGCCGTCTGCGCACCGCTCGGGCTCGGTCTCGATCCGGAGGGCCACCCGGGCGCAGGCATGCATGCGGCGCTGGACGACGTGCTCGCACTCGGGCGAGAGCTGCTCTCTCCGACGGTGATCGCGCGCGAGACCCACGAGGAGATGGTGCGCGTCCAGTTCCCCGGTCTCGACGGCGTGCTTCCCGACTTCGGTCGCTTCGCCCCGCTCGATTGGGGCCTCGGCGTCGAGCTCAAGGGAGACAAGACGGGGCACTGGTCGGGATCGCTGACCTCGCCTGCGACGTTCGGGCACTTCGGCGGCAGCGGCACGTTCCTGTGGGTCGATCCCGAGCGCGGCGTCGCGTGCGCCGCGCTGACCGATCGGCCGTTCGGCGCCTGGGCGAAGAACGCGTGGCCGCGGCTCGCGGACGCCGTGCTCGCCGAGCTCGGCGACGCCGCCTGACGTCGCCGCCGCCTCGGGGAGGGCGATGCGCGCAGTGGTGCTCCCAGGTGTCAGGCTCCGCGCTCGCACCGCCTCCGCAGACACCGCAGTCGACGCTCGACGGAGCACCGCAGCCCCCGTCTGGCGGTCAGTCGTCGTCTGCGAGCAGCGGGCGGATGAGCTCGTCGAACGTCTCCGCGTCGCAGCTGGCGACGACGCACGGGGTGAGCGCGGTCACGGTCGCTGTCCGTCGGATGCCCATCGCCAGCGCCACCTCGCCGAAGCCCTCGCCGGGACGCAGCACGCGCAGCGCGCCGCGCTGGGCCTGACTCACGGAGGCGACGCCGCTGAGGAGCACGTAGAAGCGGTCGGCCGGATCGCCCTCCGCGACGAGCACGGCGCCGGACGGCACGCTCTCGCGACGCATCCGCTGCGCGAGCGACGCCAGGGTGGCGCCGGGCAGCCCTGCGAGCAGGCCGACCTGCGCGAGCTCCGTGACCGAGGCGGGAACGTGGCGCGACACGGCGCCGCTACCGTAGCGGCCGCGATGGGCGAGCTCCACGGCTGGACGATCTGCCCCCGCTGCGGCGGCGCCCTCGACGGCGACGAGGTCCGCGTCGCCTGTACGGCGTGCGGATCCGTCTACTACGCGAACTCCGCGCCGACCGTCAGCGGGCTCGTGGAGGACGAGGAGGGCAGGCTGCTGCTCGGTCGCCGTGCGATCGAGCCCTACCGCGGCATGTGGGACACCCTCGGCGGGTTCCTGCACGAGGGCGAGGACGTCGTGGAGGGGCTTCGCCGTGAGATGCGCGAGGAGATCGGCCTCGAGGTCGAGCCGGTCGCCTTCCTCGGCGTGTGGCTGGATCGCTACGGCGACGGCCCTGCGGCCGTGCACACGCTGAACCTCTTCTGGATCGCCCGCGCTGGGCCGGGCCGCCCGGTCGCGGCCGACGACGTCTCGGAGCTCGCCTGGTTCGCGCCCGACGAGCTCCCGCCGCCGGAGGAGCTCGCCTTCACCTCGATCGCCGACGTTGTCGAGACGTGGCGCCGCATACGGCACGGCTGAGCGCGGAGCTGCAGCCGACCGAGCCTGCAAGTGACAGGTTGTCACTTGGGACGTCGATGCCAGCACCGTGGAGCCTCGACGCCGAGGGATCTGATCCACCCGAGGCCGGCGCAGCCGGCCGAGCGTCGTAAGGCGTTCCGTGGAAGCACGAGACTTCAGGGATCTGCCCCGCGCGGGAATCCGCTCCTGCGGATTCCCGCCTGCGGGCGACTGGCTACAGCCCGAGCGCGCGCTCGATGGAGCCCTTCGGCTGGGCGCCGATCACGGCTGCGGCGGGCTCTCCGCCCTTGAAGAGGATCATCGTCGGGATCGAGGCGACACCGAAGCGCTGGGCGAGCTCGCCCTCGGCGTCGATGTTGACCTTCACGAGCTTCAGGGCGCCGGCCTGCTCCTCCGCGATGCGGTCGAGCACGGGTGCCACCGCGTGGCAGGGGCCGCACCACTCGGCCCAGAAGTCGACCAGCACGGGGGTCTCGCTCTGCAGGACCTCCTGCTCGAAGCTCTGGGTCGTCACGTTGAGTGCCATGGAGTCCTTTCGGGGTTCGTCTTCACGTCAGCGCAGCGCAGCACGCGCCACAGCAGTATCAACGAGGCTCCGGCGGGACGTGTTCCCGGGTGTCGCCGGGGCCACCGGGGGCCGTCACTAGAATCGGCGCGGTGTTCGCCCCGCTCCCGGCCAAGCCCGATCACGACGCCCTCGAGCGGGAGATCCTCGAGCTCTGGGAGCGCGAGCGGACGTTCGACCGGCTGCGCGCGCTGAACGCCGACGGGCCACGGTTCAGCTTCTTCGACGGCCCGGTCACCGCGAACAAGGCGCTCGCGGTCCACACCGCGTGGGGGCGGACGCTGAAGGACGTCTTCCAGCGCTACAAGGCGCTCCGCGGGTACCACCAGCGCTACCAGAACGGGTTCGACTGCCAGGGCCTCTGGATCGAGGTCGGGGTCGAGCGCGAGCTGGGGCTCAACTCGAAGCAGGAGATCGAGGAGTACGGGCTCGAGCGCTTCGCGCGCAAGTGCCGCGAGGTGGTCGTCTGGTCGTCGCGCGAGCTGACCGAGGGATCGATCCGGCTCGGCCAGTGGATGGACTGGGGGAACGACTACTTCACCTTCTCCGACACCAACATCGAGTACATCTGGCGCTTCCTGCGGATCGTCCACGAGAAGGGCTGGCTCTACATGGGTCACCGCTCGACGGAGTGGTGCCCGCGCTGCGGCACGTCCATCTCGGCGCACGAGCTGCACGGGCACTACGAGGAGCGCAGCGATCCCTCGCTGCGGGTGCGCTTCCCGCTGCTCGACCGTCCAGGCGAGGCGGTGGTCGTGTGGACGACGACGCCGTGGACGCTGCCGGCCAACGTCGCCGCCGCGGTGCATCCGGGGGCCGAGTACGGGCGTCTCGAGAGCGGCGACTGGGTCGCAGTGGCGCTCCACCCCGACGAGCGGTTCGTCGAGCGACGGGCCGGCGCCGACCTCGTCGGCTGGCGCTACGAGGGGCCGTTCGACGGTCTCGGGCCGGGCGGCGCGGTCGAGCATCGCGTGATCGCCTGGGACGAGGTCGCGCTCGACACGGGGACGGGCATCGTCCACATCGCGCCGGGCTGCGGCGCCGAGGACTTCGAGCTCTCGCGGGAGCTCGGGCTCGACGTGCTCGCCCCGGTCGACGAGAGCGGTCGCTTCTACCCGGAGTACGGCTGGCTCCACGGAACCTCGACGGTCGAGTCCGCCGAGCAGATCGTCGGCGACCTCGAGGAGCGTGGGCTGCTGGTGGCCTCCGGCACGATCGAGCACAGCTACCCGTTCTGCTGGCGCTGCCACACCCCGCTCATCTTCCGCCTCTCGGACGACTGGTTCATCGGCGTGGAGGAGATCCGGCCGCAGCTGCTCGCCGCGAACGCTGAGGTCGAGTGGACGCCCGCCTACATGGGCAAGCGGATGGACGACTGGCTGCGGAACATGGGCGACTGGAACATCTCCCGGCGCCGCTACTACGGGCTGCCGCTGCCCTTCTACCCGTGCGCGTGCGGGCATCTGAACGTCGTGGGCTCGAAGGCCGAGCTCGAGGAGCGTGCCGTCGGCGGCACGGAGGGCCTCGAGGAGCTCCGGCGCCCGTGGATCGACGCGGTGCGCATCCGCTGCGACGCGTGCGGAGGGGAGGTGGAGCGGATCCCCGAGGTCGGGGACGTATGGCTCGACGCCGGCATCGTCCCGTTCTCGACGCTCGGCTGGCAGAACCCGGAGGTGGTCCCGCAGGGCTACGCGACCGGCGCCGCCAAGGGCCTCACCACCGCCGACCTGCCCGACCACGCCACCTGGGAGGAGTGGTTCCCGGCCGACTGGGTCTCGGAGATGCGCGAGCAGATCCGGCTGTGGTTCTACTCCCAGCTCTTCATGTCCGTCGCTCTCGTCGGCACGGCGCCGTATCGAAAGGTGCTCGGCTACGAGAAGATGCTCGACGAGCACGGCCGCGAGATGCACGGCTCGTGGGGGAACATGATCGCAGCGCCCGACGCCTTCGCGCGCATGGGCGCGGACGTGATGCGCTGGCAGTACTGCGCGCAGCCGCCCGATCGCAACCTGCTCTTCGGCTTCGGGCCCGCGCACGAGATCCAGCGAAAGCTGCTGACGCTCTGGAACTCCGTCGGCTTCCTCGTCCAGTACGGGGCGCTCGAGGCGTTCGAGCCTCGCCTCGACGACCTCGAGCACGGCCCCGACGCGGACCTCCAGCCGCTCGACCGCTGGCTCGTGGAGCGGACGAAGTCGCTCGTCGCGGAGACGACCGCGGGCTACGAGCGGTGGCTGACGGTCGACGTGATCCGCGCGTTCGACGCCTTCGTCGACGACCTGTCGAACTGGTACATCCGTCGGTCGCGGCGCAGGTTCTGGGACGGCGACGACGTGGCGCTCCGGACGCTCTGGCACGCGATCGGTCAGTCGCTGCGCGTGATCTCGCCGGTGATGCCGTTCCTCGCGGAGCACCTCTGGCAGCACCTCGTCCGTCGGCCGCTCCCGGAGGCGGCGCCCCCAAGCGTCTTCCTCGCGGGGTGGCCGACAGTCGAGGAGCCCGACGCGGGCCTCGTCGCCGAGGTCGCCGAGCTCCGGCGCGTCGTCGAGCTCGCGCGCCAGGCGCGCTCGGCCGCCGGGCTGAAGCTCCGGCAGCCGCTCCGCCGGCTCGTGGTCGAGGGCGCTCCGGGCGTGGCCGCCCACCTGGACGAGCTGCGCGACGAGCTGCGGGTGCTCGAGGTGGAGACGGGCCACGTGGACGCGCATCTGATCGTCAAGCCGAACCTGCCCGTGCTCGGTCCGCGGCTCGGCAAGGAGCTCGCAGGAGTGCGGGCCGCGCTCGCGGCGGGCGACTTCGAGGAGCTCCCGGACGGCGGCTTCCGGGCAGCCGGACACGATCTCGCTCCCGAGGACGTCCTCGTCGAGCGGGCCGGGATCGAAGGTTGGGCGGTCGCCTCCGCCGACGGCGTCACCGTGGCGCTCGACACGGGGCTCGACGACGAGCTGCTGCGGCTCGGACGCGTCTACGAGCTGATCCACGCGGTCAACGCGATGCGCAAGGAGGCGGGTCTCGAGCTCTCCGACCGGATCGCGCTCACGATCCCGGCGGTCGACGCCGACCTCGTCGAGCACGAGGCCTGGATCCGCGCGGAGACGCTCGCTGTCTCGCTCGAGGTCGGCGAGGGGGACTCGCCGGCGCTCACCCGCGTCCGAGGCTAGGCGCCCTCGGCGAGCGCCAGCTCGCGGCGGAGCTCGACGGGCAGGCGGAACGTGACGTCCTCGTCGACCATCCGGAAGGGCTCGATCCGCTCGACGCCGCGGGCGCGGAACCAGTCGCACACCCGCTCGACCAGCCGCTCCGGAGCCGAGGCGCCGGAGGTGACCCCGACCGTCCCGACGCCGTCGAGCCAGTCAGGGTCGATCTCGCGCTCGTCGTCGATCAGGTGCGCCGGCACTCCGCCCGCGCGGGCGACGTCGACCAGGCGGTTCGAGTTGGAGGAGTTCCGCGACCCGATCACGAGCAGGAGGTCGATCTGCGCGAGCATGTCCTTCACCGCCCACTGGCGGTTGGAGGTGGCGTAGCAGATGTCCTCCTTCTTCGGGCCGCGGATCGCCGGGAACCGCTCCCGCAGCACGCCGATGATCTCGCTCGTCTCGTCGACGGACAGCGTGGTCTGCGTGACGTAGGCGACCTTCGCCCCGTCGGGCAGATCGAGCGCCTGCGCCTCGTGCACGTCCTGGACGAGCACGGTCGCCTCCGGGGCCTCGCCCATCGTCCCGACGACCTCCTCGTGACCCGCGTGCCCGATGAGGACGACCGTGTAGCCCTCGTCCGCGTAGCGCCGTGCCTGGACGTGGACCTTCGTCACGAGCGGGCACGTCGCGTCGATCACGTTGTGGCCGAGCCGCATGGAGTTCGCGTGCACGGCGGGGGCGACGCCGTGGGCCGAGTACACGACCGTCGCGTCCTCGGGCACCTCGGTCTCCTCCTCCACGAAGATCGCCCCGCGCGCCTCGAGGTCGCGCACGACGTGGATGTTGTGGACGATCTGCTTGCGCACGTAGACGGGCGCGCCGAAGTGCTCGAGCGCCTTCTCGACCGTCTCGACCGCGCGCTCGACGCCGGCGCAGTAGCCGCGTGGGGACGCCAGGAGGACGCGCTCGACCATCCTCCTAGTGTAGGGGCGGGGCCTGCCCCGCCCGGCCCTGCCACCGGACGGGGGTCGACGGCCCGGGCGCATCGCGTGCGGATGCTGACGGCCGGGCCGGTCGCGCCCGGCCCCTTCGGGACGTCACCACCGCGCGACGGACGGGCCGCTCAGCGCGCGGTCTCGGCGAGGACGATCCCGGCGACCACCACGAGGCCACCGGCCACCTGCACGGGGAGGAGCGCCTCGCCCAGCCACGCCCAGGCGACGACGCCGGCGGCGACCGGCTCGAACGTGGCGAGGATCCCGACCGTGGTCGCCGGGAGGTGCTGGAGCGCGCTGATCGACAGGACGAACGGTGCGATCGTCCCGAGGGTGACCGTGTACAGGGCGAGCGCCCACACGGGCAGGGTGAGACCGAGCTCGCCCGGGAGCTCCGCGTCGATGCGCAGCGAGTCGAACGGGAAGCTCCACCACGGCTGCACGACCGCCCAGAACAGCGACGCGAACACGAGCCCGAGGCAGACGACCGCGAGCGGCTCGTGCGTCCCGACGAGGCGCTCCCCCTGGAGGTAGAAGAGCGCGAGGGCCGCCGCGGCGGCCAGGCCCGCGGCGACGCCGATCGCATCGAGCGTGCCGCCCTCCCACACCTGGGCGACAAGGCCGAGCCCGAACAGGACGAGGGCGAGCGCGGGCCAGACGCGGGCGCGGACGGGCTCCCGCCACACGAACCGCGCCCAGAACGCGATCAGCAGGATCGCCGTGAACTCGAACAGGAGCCCGATCCCGATGGGCAGCCTGCTGATCGCCACGAAGTACAGCCACTGCACCAGGGCGAACCCGAAGACGCCGTAGACGGCGAGCCGCCGTGCCTCGCCCCGGGAGACGCGCAGCGCCGACGGTCGGCGCCAGAGCAGCCAGAGGAGCAGGCCAAGGCACGCTCCGGTCGAGCGGAGCTCGGTCCAGCGCAGCGTCCCCATCTCGCTGTCCTCGAGCGCGATCTTCGAGACCGAGCCGTTGACCGCGAAGAGCGTGGCCGCCCCCAGCACCATCGCCGCGGCGAGCCTGCGGCGCGCACGGGTCGGCGGCGCCGGCTCGTGGGGGAACGCGATCTCGACCACCGGGCGAGGCTACCCGCCTCGCGCCCGCAGCCCGTGCGGAGCCGTCGGCTGGCGCCGACGCGGCGCATGATCGATAATCGATCAGATGCGGGTCGCTCTGCTCGTCACCTGCCTGGTCGACACGCTCTCCCCGCAGGTCGGCCGGGCGACGGTCACCGTGCTGGAGCGGCTGGGGCACGAGGTGGTGTTCCCGCGCGACCAGACGTGCTGCGGGCAGCTGCATCGCAACAGCGGCCATGCGGACGAGGCCGCCGCGCTCGAGGAGCGGCTCGCCGACGTCTTCGCGGACGCGGAGGCGGTGGTCGTCCCCTCCGGCTCGTGCGCGGCCCACGTGAGGGCCCATGGCGGTGCGCTGGCCAAGCGCGTGTTCGAGCTGTCGGAGCTCCTCGTCGACCGTCTCGGCGTCGAGGACGTCGGTGCGCGCTTCGACGGTCGCGTCACGTACCACCCGACCTGTCACTCGCTCCGGTTGCTGCGGCTGGGCGACCAGCCCCTGCGTCTCCTGCGCGCCGTCGAGGGGCTCGAGCTCGTCCCCCTGCCCGACGCGACCGAGTGCTGCGGGTTCGGCGGGATGTTCGCGGTCAAGAACGCGGACGTGTCGAGCGCGATGCTGCGCGACAAGCTCGCCGCCGTCACAGCCACCGGGGCGGACGCGGTGTGCGCCTGCGACGCGTCGTGCCTGCTGCACATCGGCGGAGGGCTCGAGCGGAGCGGATCCACGGTGCGCGCGCTGCATCTCGCCGAGGTGCTCGCCGGGTGACCGACCTCGCCTCCCGCACCGCACGGCCGCTGCCCTTCGAGCGCGCCGCCCCCGCGGCCCTCGCCGATCCGGTCACTCGCCGCAACGTGCTCAAGGCGACCACGTCCATTCGAGCCCGGCGCGCGCAGGTGGTGGGCGAGACGGTCGACTGGGAGGAGCTCCGGGACGCAGGCGCCGCGATCAGAGAGCGCGCTCTCGGCCGGCTCGACGAGCTCCTCGTCCAGCTCGAGGCGTCGGTGACGGCGGCCGGGGGCAAGGTCCACTGGGCGCGCGACGCCCTCGAGGCGAACGAGCTGGTCACGGCGCTCGTGGCGGCGACGGGCGAGCGGGAGATCGTGAAGGTGAAGTCCCTGACGACCGACGAGCTCGGGCTCAACGACGCGCTCGCCGGCGCAGGGCTCTCCGTGGTCGAGACCGACCTCGCGGAGCTCATCGTCCAGCTGGCCGACGAGCGGCCGTCGCACCTGCTCGTCCCCGCGATCCACCGCAGCCGCTCGGAGATCCGCGATCTCTTCCGGGCGCAGCTCGACCTGCCCGGGCTCTCGGACGATCCGCAGGAGCTCGCCGAGGCGGCGCGGGCGCACCTGCGCGCCGCCTTCCTCCGGGCGAAGGTCGCGGTGTCGGGCGCGAACGTCGCCGTCGCGAGCACCGGCACGGTGGCCGTCGTCGAGTCGGAGGGCAACGGGCGCATGTGCACCACGCTGCCCTCCACCCTCGTCACGGTGATGGGGATCGAGAAGGTGGTGGCGGAGTGGGACGACCTCGAGGTGCTGCTCCAGCTGCTGCCGCGCTCGGCGACCGGCGAGCGGATGAATCCGTACACGTCGCTCTGGACGGGCGTGCGGCCCGGCGACGGGCCGTCCGCGTTCCACCTCGTGCTCGTGGACGCAGGGCGGACGCGTGCGCTGGCCGACCCGGTCGGTCGGCCGGCACTGCGCTGCATCCGCTGCTCCGCCTGCATCAACGTGTGCCCCGTCTACCGTCAGACGGGCGGGCACGCCTACCACACGGTCTACGCCGGCCCGATCGGCGCGATCCTCGAGCCGCAGCTCCGGGGGCAGGGAGGACCGGCGGCGTCCCTGCCGTTCGCCTCGTCGTTGTGCGGCGCCTGCGCGGACGTCTGCCCCGTCCGGATCGACATCCCAGGGATCCTCGTCCACGAGCGCGCCAAGGCGGTGCGTGCGGGCAGGCCGAGCGCCGAGCGCACCGCGCTGCGGGCGCTCGGCCGGGCCTTCGCGTCGCGCGAGCGCTACGAGCGGGCGCAGCGCCTCGCCCGGCGGCTCCAGCGCCCGGCCGTGCGGGACGGACGCGTGCGCTGGTTCGTCGGCCCGCTCGCGGGCTGGGGACGGAGTCGAGCCCTGCCGGCGATCCCCGAGCAGACGTTCCGCGAGTGGTGGGAGGCGCGTGAGCGGCGCGCGTGAGGTCGTCCTCAGCCGCGTGCGCGCGGCACTCGGTGACGTCGAGCCGGTCGTCGACGTCCCTCGCGCCTACCGGCGCTCCGGCTCACTGTCGCCGGAGGACGTCGTCACGCGCTTCGTCGAGCGCGTGGCGGACTACGGCGCGCGTGTCGTGTCGCCCGACGAGCTCCCGCGTCTGCTCGCGGGGAGCACGATGGGCGTCGCGCCCGATCTCCCCGCGCACCTGCGACCGGCCGGGGTGGCGGTCGTCCAGGACGACGGCCTGGAGCCCGCCGCGCTCGACGGGCTCGACGGCGCGCTCACGACGTGTGCCGTCGCATGCGCGGACACCGGCACGATCGCGCTCACCGGTGGGCCGGGAGAGGGCCGCAGGGCCCTGACGCTCGTCCCCGACCTGCACGTCTGCGTCGTGCGGGCAGACCAGGTCGTCGAGACCGTGCCCGAGCTCTTCGCCCGGCTGGAGCCGATCGCGCGGGCAGGACGACCGATCGTGCTCGTCTCCGGCCCGTCGGCGACGAGCGACATCGAGCTCGAGCGGGTCGAGGGCGTGCACGGTCCACGGCGGCTCGTCGTCGTGCTCGCGCCTTGACGGCCGACCGGGTCTGGCCGACACTCGCCGGGTGGCAGGCCCGCGTGAGCCGCGCGAGCGACCCCTCGAGGTGATCCGCGGGGCGTGCCCGCACGACTGCCCCGACACGTGCGCCTGGGAGGTGACCGTCGAGGACAGCCGCGCCGTCGATCTGCGCGGGATGCGAGATCATCCGTACACCCGCGGGCGGCTGTGCGCGAAGGTGAACCGGTTCCTCGACCGGGTCTACAGCCCCGAGCGGGTGCTCCACCCGCTGCGCCGGGTCGGTGCGAAGGGCGAGGGGCGGTTCGAGCAGATCGGCTGGGACGAGGCGCTCGACGAGGTGGCCGCCCGGCTCGGCGCGATCGTGGCCGAGACCGGCGGCGAGGCGGTGCTCCCCTACAGCTACATGGGCACCCAGGGCGTCGTCCAGGCCGCGTCCCTCGACCGGCGCTTCTTCGCGCTGCTCGGCGCCACGCGCCTGACGCGCGCCGTCTGCGGCTCGGCGCCCGCGCGCGGCATCGCCGCCACGCAGGGCGGCACGCGGGGGATGCTCCCCGAGGATCTCCGCCACAGCCGCTTCGTCGTCCTCTGGGGGACGAACACGATCGTGACGAACCAGCACCTGTGGCCCTTCGTCGCCGAGGCGCGGCAGGGCGGCGCGCGGATCGTGGTGATCGACCCGGTCGAGACGCGCACCGCCCGGTCGGCCGACTGGCACGTGCGTCCGCTGCCGGGCACGGACGCGGCGCTCGCGCTCGGCCTGATGCACGTGATCCTTGCGGAGGGCCTCCACGACGCGGACTACCTCGCCCGGCACGCGCTCGGGCTCGACGAGCTCCGCGAGCGCGCTGCCGTCTTCCCGCCCGAGCGGGTCGCCGAGCTGACCGGCGTCCCGGCCGACGAGGTGGTCGAGCTGGCACGCGCGTACGCCACGAGCGCGCCGCAGGCGATCCGCACCCTCATCGGGATGGGGCACCACGAGCGCGCCGCGATGACGCTGCGCACGATCGCGTGCCTGCCCGCGCTCGTCGGCGCCTGGCGGCACCTCGGCGGAGGGCTCGCCGCGACGACCGCCTGGGCGGCCTGGGACCCGCTCGACACGGACGCGCTCCAGCGCCCCGAGCTCGAGCGCCCGTCCGTGCGGGAGGTGAACATGGTGCAGCTCGGGCGCGCGCTCACGGCGCTCGAGCCGCCGATCCGCGCGCTCGTCGTCTACAACTCCAACCCCGCGACCATCGCGCCCGACCAGGAGCGGGTGCGGGAGGGGCTGCGGCGCGACGACCTGTTCACCGTCGTGATCGAGCAGTTCGTCACCGACACGGCAGCCCATGCCGACGTCGTGCTCCCGGCCACAACCCAGCTCGAGCACCTCGACCTCGTCCCCTCGTGGGGCAGCCCCTATCTGACGCTCAACCGGCCGGCGATCGCCCCGCTCGGCGAGGCGCTGCCGAACAGCGAGATCTTCCGTCTGCTCGCCGGACGGCTCGGGATGGACGCGGCCCTCTTCGCGGAGACCGACGAGGAGCTCGTCCGCGCGGCGCTCGCGTCAGGGCATCCGTACCTCGAGGGAGTGACCTGGGAGCGCCTGCTGGAGGACGGCTACGCGCGGGTGGCGCTCCCCGACGACTGGCGGCCGTACGCGGAGGGCGGGTTCGCCACGCCCTCCGGGAAGGTGGAGCTCGTCTCGTCGAGGTTCGCGGACGCCGGGCTCGACCCTCTGCCGGCGCACGTGCCCGCCGCCGAGTCGCCGGCCGGGGACGCGGCGCTCGCGGGCCGCTACCCGCTCCAGCTCTTGACCGCGAAGTGGTCGCTCCACTACCTCAACTCGCAGTACGCGAACCTGCCGCGCCACCGGGCCGCGGAGGGCGAGCTGCCGGTCTTCCTCGCAGCGGCGGACGCCGAGCGGCGCGGGATCGTCGACGGCGCGCCGGTGCGCGTCGTCAACGACCGCGGCTCGCTGGTGGGCACCGCGCGCGTCGGCTCGGTCGTGCCGGTCGGCGTCGTCGCCGTCCCGTCTGGGTGGTGGGCCTCGCTCAGCCCGGGCGGAACGTCCGCGAACGCGCTCACCCCGGACACGCTCACCGACCTCGGCGGCGGCTGCGCCTTCCACGACGCCCTCGTCGAGGTCGAGCCCGTGCTCTCCGGTGGGGAGGTGTCCGGCTGAAGCCGGACACCAGTGGAGGCGTCGGTCTCGGCGTCAGGCTTCAGCCTGACGCCTGGGCAGCGGCGCCCGCGTCTGCGCGAGGTTGCACGCTGCGCGTACGCTGCAGCGTGCATGCGGGGCGTGGCGCAGCCTGGTAGCGCGCTCGCTTTGGGAGCGAGAAGTCGGCGGTTCGAATCCGCCCGCCCCGATGGCATCGACCAGGCGGGCCCGCGTGACCGCCCTCGGTAGGCAGCACCCGCAGCGACCCAACGGCAGAGACTCGTTCGAGTCCGACCACAGCGCAGGCGCCCGACGGTACTTCTGACCGATTCCAGAAAACCCGTCTAGACTGGATCCGTGCTCGCGACGTCGAACCAGGTGCTCATGACGTCGGATGCCGAGCGCCTGCTGCGCGGGGCAGCGCTGCGGGTGACGCGCCCCCGGGTGGCGGTGCTGAGCGCGGTCTACGGGAACCCGCACGCGGACACCGACGCGATCGTCGGCGTCGTGCGTCGGGATCTCGGCAAGGTCTCGGCGCAGGCCGTCTACGACGTGCTCCGCGCGTTGACCTCCGCGGGGCTCGTGCGGCGCATCGAGCCGGCCGGCTCCGTCGCCCGCTACGAGTCGCGCGTGGGCGACAACCACCACCATGTCGTGTGCCGCTCGTGCGGTGCGATCGCCGACGTCGACTGCGCCGTCGGCGACACCCCGTGCCTGACCGCCTCCGACGATCACGGTTACGCGATCGACGAGGCCGAGGTCGTCTACTGGGGCCTGTGCCCCGCCTGCTCCACCGAACCCCACTCCTGATCTACCCCCGGAGGATCCCCATGTCCGAGAGCCCCGATGCAGTCGTCGCAGAGATGGTCGAGCAGAGCAACGGCGGGTGCCCGGTGCGCCCCGGCCGCCGGTCGAACCGCGACTGGTGGCCGAACCAGATCGATCTGAGCGTCCTCCACCAGAACCCTCCCGCGGCCGATCCGATGGGCGAGGAGTTCGACTACGCGGCGGAGTTCGCGACCCTCGACCTCGAGGCGGTCAAGGCGGACGTCGAGGCGGTGATGACCACCTCGCAGGACTGGTGGCCCGCCGACTACGGCCACTACGGGCCGCTGCTCATCCGGATGGCATGGCACAGCGCGGGCACCTACCGCATCAGCGACGGCCGCGGGGGCGCAGGCTCCGGCGAGCAGCGGTTCGCGCCGCTCAACAGCTGGCCGGACAACGCGAACCTCGACAAGGCGCGCCGCGTGCTCTGGCCCGTCAAGCAGAAGTACGGGCGCAAGCTCTCCTGGGCCGACCTGATGGTCTTCGCCGGCAACTGCGCACTCGAGTCGATGGGGTTCGAGACGTTCGGCTTCGCCGGTGGGCGCGAGGACGTCTGGGAGCCCGAGGAGATCGACTGGGGCACCGAGGACACCTGGCTCGGCGACGCGCGCTACAGCGGCGACCGCGAGCTCGCGAACCCGCTCGCGGCCGTCCAGATGGGGCTGATCTACGTGAACCCGGAGGGGCCGAACGGCGAGCCGAGCGCGCTCGCCGCGGCCAGGGACATCCGGGAGACGTTCCGCCGCATGGCGATGAACGACGAGGAGACGGTCGCGCTCATCGCGGGTGGGCACACGTTCGGCAAGACCCACGGCGCGGGCGACGCCGCGCTCGTCGGCCCTGAGCCCGAGGCCGCCCCCCTCCAGGAGATGGGCCTCGGCTGGAAGAGCGGCTACGGCAGCGGCAAGGGTGGTGACACGATCACCAGCGGGCTCGAGGGCGCCTGGACGCCCACGCCCACGACCTGGGACAACAGCTTCTTCGAGACGCTCTTCCGCTACGACTGGGATCTGACCAAGAGCCCCGCCGGAGCGTGGCAGTGGGTGCCGACCGACCCGGCCGCCGAGGGCACGGTGCCCGACCCGCACGATCCGTCGCGCAGCCACACCCCGGTGATGCTGACCACCGACCTCGCGCTGCGGATGGACCCGATCTACGAGCCGATCTCGCGACGGTTCCTCGAGCACCCACAGGAGCTCGCCGACGCCTTCGCCAAGGCGTGGTTCAAGCTCACGCACCGCGACATGGGGCCGATCTCCCGCTACGTCGGCCCGCTGGTCCCGACCGAGCCGCAGCTGTGGCAGGACCCGGTGCCTCCGGTCGCGCACGAGCTGATCGGGGCCGAGGACGTCGCCGCGCTCAAGGATCGGATCCTCGCGTCGGGGCTGTCGGTCTCCCAGCTGGTCTCGACCGCCTGGGCCTCCGCGTCGACGTTCCGCGGCACCGACAAGCGTGGGGGAGCGAACGGCGCGCGCATCCGTCTCGCCCCGCAACGCGACTGGGAGGCCAACAACCCCGCCGAGCTGGCGAAGGTCCTGACGGCCCTCGAGGAGATCCAGGCGGAGTTCAACGGCGCGCAGAACGGCGGCTCGAAGCAGGTCTCGCTGGCCGACCTGATCGTGCTGGGCGGCTGCGCGGCCGTCGAGCAGGCCGTCAGGAGCGCCGGGCTCGAGGTCGAGGTCCCGTTCGCGCCCGGACGCACGGACGCGTCGCAGGAGTGGACCGACGTGGATTCCTTCGCGGTGCTCGAGCCGACCGCGGACGGGTTCCGCAACTACCTCGCGCAGGGGGAGCAGCTGCCCGCGGAGGCCCTGCTCGTCGAGCGGGCGCACCTGCTCACGCTGACCGCCCCCGAGCTGACCGTCCTCGTGGGCGGCCTGCGCGCGCTGAGCTCCAACCACGACGGATCGGCGCTCGGCGTCCTCACCGAGCGGCCCGGGGCGTTGACCAACGACTTCTTCGTCAACGTGCTCGATGCGGGCACGACGTGGGAGCCGACCTCCGACGCCGAGGAGACCTTCGTGGGCCGGGATCGCGCGACCGGCGAGCACCGCTGGACCGCGAGCCGCGTCGACCTCGTGTTCGGCTCCAACTCCCAGCTGCGCGCGCTGGCCGAGGTCTACGCGAGCGACGACGCCCACGAGAAGCTCGTGCGCGACTTCGTCGCAGCGTGGGACAAGGTCATGAACCTCGATCGCTTCGACCTGCGCCGATAGGCACGTCGCGCCGGATCGGACGCCCGGGTCGGGTCCTGCGGGCAGGCCCGGGCGTCCTCGCCATCGCGGCCGTCCTCGCTGCGGCGACGGCCGCGCTTGCGGCCGGCCGCGCTGCGCCGCGGTTCGAGGCCGGCGTGGGCCCGATCGACCCCGCGCTCGCCGCGATCATGACGGGCCGGTCATGGCGGCCGGGCTGCCCCGTGGGGCTCGGCGAACTCCGGGTGATCCGCGCCACGCACTGGGGCTTCGACGGCCGGGTCCGGTCGGGGCGGCTGATCGTGCACCGCGACGTCGCAGCGGACGTCGTCACCGTCCTGCGCCGGCTCTACGCGGCCCGGTTCCCGATCCGCCGGATGGTGCCGGTGGACGCGTACGGCGCGAGCGACGTCCGCTCGATCGAGGCCGACAACACCTCGGGCTTCAACTGCCGCTACGTCGACGGGACGACCCGCTGGTCGAACCACGCCTACGGGACGGCGATCGACGTCAACCCGATCGAGAACCCGTATGTGACCGCCTCCGGCGAGGTCGCGCACCGCGCGAGCCGTCCGTACGCGCGCCGGACGCCGGTGCGGCCCGGGATGGCCGTCGAGCGCGGCCCGCTCGTCCGCGCCTTCGACGCGGTCGGGTGGGGGTGGGGCGGGCGCTGGGACGGCGCGCTCGACTACCAGCACTTCTCGGCGAGCGGGCGCTGAGCCGACGCGCACGGCATAGAGTCGGCCGATGGACGTCGGCCTCGTCGTCGCGGTCGCCCTTGCGTTCGCGTTCGCGCTGACCAACGGCTTCCACGACGCGTCGAACGCGATCGCGACCCTCGTCGCGACCCGGGCCGCCCGGCCCTTGCAGGCGCTCCTGTTCGCGGCCTTCTTCAACCTGCTCGGCCCGCTGCTGCTCGGCGCGGCCGTCGCGACCACGATCGCCGGCATCGTCGAGGTCGATCCGGCCGAGACGGTCGCCGTCGTCGGCGCAGGGCTCGCGGCGGCGACTACCTGGAACGTCGCGACGTGGTGGCGCGGTCTGCCGTCGAGCTCAGGGCACGCCCTCGTCGGCGGCCTCGTCGGCGCGGCGCTCGTCGAGGGCGGGACCGACGCGGTCAACTGGGGCGGGTTCGACGGCTGGCACCCGGTGGGCGTCGTCGGGACGCTCGTCGCCCTGGCGGTCTCGCCGATCCTCGGCGCGCTCGTCGCGTTCGTCCTCATCCGCTCGCTCACCGCTGTCTTCCGTCGCGCGACGCGCAGACTGCGGGCGCCTGTGAACGCCGGCCAGTGGGCGAGCTCTGCGGCGCTCGCCTTCAGCCACGGCGCGAACGACGCCCAGAAGGCCGTCGGGGTGATCGCGGCCCTGCTGCTCGCGAGCGGCCACACCGCCACGCTCTCCGCCCCGACCTGGGCCGTGGTGGGCGCCTCCCTCGCCCTCACCGCCGGCACGGCGCTCGGCGGCTGGCGCATCGTCGACACCATCGGACGCAGGATCTTCCGGCTCCGACCGCTCGACGGGTTCGCGAGCCAGACGGGGTCGTCGGCGGTGATCCTCGGCGCGTCGCTGATCGGAGCGCCGGTCTCGACGACGCACGTCGTCGCCTCGTCGATCGTCGGGATCGGTGCCGGGCGGGCGCGCTGGCGCCATGTCCGGTGGAGGATCGTCCGCGAGATGCTGCTCGCCTGGGCGACGACCATCCCCGCGACCGCGGTGCTCGCCGGTGCGACACTGGTCGTCTGGAGATGGATCGCATGACGACCCGCCGCTGGTTCCTGCCCGAGGCTCCCGACGTGCTCGCGATGCTGCGCGAGCAGCTCGCGGTGACCGCCGCCGGGATGGACGCGCTCGTCGCGTGGGCCGAGGGCGACGCGACGATGGCCGACGAGATCCGGCGCCTCGAGCACGAGGCGGACGAGCACAAGCGGGGACTCCAGAAGGCGCTCGTCGACGCGTTCACGACGCCGTACGACCCCGAGGACGTCTACTCGCTCGTGCGTGGGATCGACTGGATCCTCAATCTCGCGAAGGACGCTGTGCGCGAGTCTGAGGTCATGGCCTGCCCACCCGATCGGCCGGTCGCCGAGATGGCGTCGCTGCTGCGGGAGGCGGTGGAGCACCTCGACGAGGCCGTCGCGGGCCTCCAGGCGCATCGTCGAGACGCGACCGGGCCCGCCGACGCGGCGATCAAGGCCGAGCGACGACTCGAGCGCGTGTACCGCCAGGCGATGGCCGACCTCCTCGAGGTGGACGACCTCCGTGAGGTGACGGCTCGGCGCGAGCTCTACCGTCGGTTCTCCCGCATCGGCGAGCACACGGCGGAGGTGGCCGAGCGGATCTGGTTCGCGGTGATCAAGGAGTCCTGAGGGCGCTGGGTCCGCTGCTACGGTCGGGGCCGGATGGGTCGTCTCACCCGCGGCTGGGGTCTGGCGAAGCAGAGCCTCGCGGTCGTCCTCGCGGACGCCTCGCTCGGCGCGCTCGTCGTGCTCGGCGCGATCGTCTCGGGCGCCGTCGCGCTCGCGCTGCTGGTGCCCGCGGTGATCCTCTACGACGACGGGCAGACCGCTCCGGCGGTGATCCTCGGCGTGGTCGGCGCCTACCTGGCGACCTTCCTCGCGACGTACTTCGCCGTCGCGCTCGCGGCGGCCGCGGCAGAGGTGCTCGACGGTCGCAACGCGACGGTCACGGGTGCGGTCGCGGTCGCCTGGCGCAACGTCGGCGCGATCGCCGGCTGGGCGGTCGTCCTGCTCACCGTCAACCTCCTGCTCCAGGCCGTCGCCAGCCGACTCGGCCCGCTCGGCCGGATCGTGATCGGCGTGGTCGGCGCGGCGTGGGGCCTGGTGACCTTCCTCGTCGTCCCCGTGATCGCACTCGAGGGGCTGGGCCCGCTCGATGCGCTGCGCCGGTCGGGGACGCTGTTCAGGGAGCGCTGGGGGGAGCAGGTCGCCGGGCAGGTCTCGATCGCCGGCGTCGTCGTGCTCGTCGCGCTCCTTCCGGCAGGCCTCCTGCTCGGGCTCGCCATGCTCGGGCCGGGGGAGGGCATCGGCCCGTTCGAGGTCGTCGCGATCGCGGCGGCGATCGTCGTCGTCCTCGCGGCCTCGGTGCTGGGGTCGGCGGCACGCGCCGTGTTCTCAGTGGCGCTCCTGCGCTACGCCGCGGGAGACGGGGCGCACGGGCCGTTCAGCGCCGCCGACCTCGAGAGCGCGGTCCGCACCGGGCGCTGACGCGGCGCGATGTCGCTGCACGTTCCGTCGAGCGTGGAGGTGCTCGGTGCCGTCGGGCACTCGGCTCCGGGCTGCTGGAAGCGGCGCGTCGCCCGCCGGGCTGTGGGAAGATCGCGCCGTGGGACGCGTTCTCTCGTCCGTCGTCTGCGGTGCCCTCGGCGGGACGCTCGGCTACGCGGCGCGGCAGCTCGCCTGCCGTCGTGGCGTGGGTGGCGGGCAGGCGGTCGACGTCGACGTGACGGTGCCCGTCGGGGCGACTGCTGCTGCGATGCTCGTCGGGATCGTCGTCGGTCGCAAGGCCGCGTTCGTGTCGGGCCTCGCGCTCGGGGCGGCCGTCGGCAAGGGGCTCGATCGCTTCGTGCCGGGGCTCGGTGGCCACGGAGAGCGAGCCGAGTCCCTCGCGTCGGAGACGTCTGCGCCCGCAGGCGAGGCGACGCCGCCGGCGAGCGACGTCGCGTAGCGCGACGCCTGGATCAGGCGTCGGCGGGAGCGGCGAGCGCGCGGGCCTCGCGGATCGCCGCCAGCGGCCGTGCGGTGCGCAGCACGAGCATCGTCGCGGCGACGCCGACCAGGACGTTGATCGCGGTCACGCCGATCTGCATCCCGACCGAGAACGACACCGCGCCCGCGGTCGATACGACCCCCTGAAGCGCGATCACGGCGAGCGCCTGCTGTGAGCCGGCCCCGCCGGGAACCGGGACGACCGTCGACGCTCCGGCCAGGACGACCACCAGCATCGCGGTGCCGAGCCCTGCCTCGATCCGGAAGGCCTGGAGCACGAGGAAGACGACGCCGATCCGGCAGCACCATGCGGCGAGCTGGAACGGCACGACGGTGAGCAGGTACCGCCGCGGCGAGCGCAGCACGACGAGCCCGCGCGCGAGGCGACGGACCAGCCCTGCGACCCGCTCGCGCTGGACGCGCGCGACGACCGCGACGGCGATCGCGGCGCCGCCGGCTGCGGCGAGCCCGATCAGCCCGAACGAGCCCGGGGTGGGCAGGCCTGGAACGGCTCCCGCCCCCGCGAAGGCCGCGAGCAGCCCGAGCCCGATCGCGGCGTCGAGCGCGAGGATCACCGTGAGCGACGCGGCGATCGTGGGCACGCTCGAGCCCTCGACCCGCGTGCGTACGAGGGCGACCTTCACCGCCTCGCCCGCCCGGGCGGGAGTGAAGGCGTTGACGGCGACCCCGGCCGCGTAGGCGCAGCCGACGTCGACGACGCCGACGCGCTGCCCCGGATAGGCGGCCGCGAGCACGTTCCGCCACGCCACCGCGCGGAAGCCAAGGATCGCCAGCTGCAGCGCGAGCGCCCCGATCAGGAACCGTCCGTCGAGCTCGGCGAAGCGCGCTGCCGCGCCGCCCAGGAACCCGATCACCTGGTCGGCGTTCACGCGTGCCCCGTACGCGCCAGCACGGGGGCGATCGCCTCGGCCCGGTCGGAGATCAGCCCGTGGACGCCGAGGGAGAGGAGCTCCCGCGCACGCTCCGGTGTGTTGACGGGCCAGCTGAGGACGACCTCCGCGACGGCGCGGAGCTCCGCCACGACGCGCGCGTCGAGGAGCTTCGCGTGGACGACGACGCCCTCGGGCGCCGCGCCGGACCGGTCGGCGAGAAGGCGGTCGAGCTGGCGACGGGTGCCGACCGAGCGGACGCGCCGCACCGGCAGACCCGCGAAGACGTCGAGCAGCGCCCAGCGGCGCGCGCACACTGTGAACGGACGCGCGCCGAGGTACTGGTCGAGCGCGTCTCGCACGCGATGGGCGAGCGCCATCCTCGGCCCCTTGAGGTCGAGCATCAGCTCGGTGCGATCGCTCGTGGCCTCGAGCAGCGACTCGAGCTGCAGCCAGGGCCGGCGGTACGAGGCGACCTCCCAGCGGTCCCAGAGGAGCGGGAGCGGGCCGGCCGACTTGAGGTGGCGGACCTCGAGCCGGCCGCGGTGCAGGCGCACGTCGGCCTCGATCAGCCGCATGCCGGCCTGCTCTGCGCTGTGGAGGTCAGCGAGGTGGTTGCCCGCCCGGTGGGCCACGACGAACGGCGCCACGTGCTGCAGGCCCCCGCTCGTCGGAGTGCCCATTCCCGGGAATGGTAGCCGTCGTCCGCCGCTGCTCGATCAGCAGCGCCGTGAGGAGCCCGACGAGGACGAGGGAGAGCCCACCCGCGACGTCGAGCACGAAGTGGTTGGCGGTGGCGACGACGGCGAACGCCATCGCGAGCGGTGAGAGCACCGCGAGCACCCGCACCGCGAGCACGCTGGTCGCCGTGAACAGGACGATCCCCACGAGGACGTTCCAGCCCACGTGCAGGCTCGGGAACGCGGCGAACTGGTTCGTCAGCCCGGGGGGCTGGAGCGCGCGGTAGGAGCTCGACCGCTCGGTGACCGTGTCGGTCAGCCCGAGGTCGAGCAGGCGCGGCGGCGCGACTGGCATCAGCGCGAAGAAGAGGAAGCCGATCCCGCCGGAGACGAACATCGCATTCCGGAGCACGCGGTAGTGCGCACGCCGCGTGAGGTACAGCGCGACGGCCGTGGCGAGGATGACCGGCCAGTGGCCCCAGATGTACACCCAGTTCGTCACGGCGATCAGGACGTCGCTGCCCGCCACCAGCCCCTGGACCGAGCCCTCCCAGGCGATGCCGAGCGTCTGCTCGAGGTCGAAGAGGCCCGCCGCGTTGTCCCGCGCCGCTGCCTCGGAGCCGACCGTCGCGTTCCGCACCCCGAAGTAGACGAGCATCGCGAACGCGACGAGCACGACCTCGCGCGCGAGGCCGCCGCGCAGGCTTCCGCCGAGCGCGCCCCAGATGCGAGCGTTCGCGACGGCCCGCATCCGATGGCTCGCGCCCCAAGCGTGGTGCCGGGAGGTCGACGTCGCCATCTCTCCTCGCGACCAGTATCGCCGCTCGCGTGCTGACGGCGCATCGGAGGAAGTGCGGACGCTCGACGGTGGCCCTCCCTGCCGTCGGGGCGGGAGAGCCCGCAACGCGTAGGAGGCGCCCACCGGGGCGCCTCCTACGGGGGGCGGGGGTGGGGCGCGATCAGGCCGACGGCGGGTGCGCGACCACGCGCGCGGCCGTGAGCGTCGGAGCGGTCTCGGCCTTGAGGTCCGCCTTGCAGGCGCGTGCCTGCACGAGCACCCGGTCGCCGGCGGCGAGCGAGGCGATCGTCTTGGCGCCGTTGCGGCGCACCTTCGTCAGGTCGTCGAGCTTGACGGTCAGCTGCGTCAGGCTGCCGGCGAGCAGCGCCTTGCCATGGGCATTCCCACCGGTGACGGTCAGCGTCAGCTCCGTCGCGGTCTCTCCCGGCGTGCCGACCAGCGCCCCCTTGAGGATGATCGTCACGCGTGGGCGGCAGCCCTCGCCTGTCCGCGGCTTCTTGCCCTTCGTCCCGCCGTCCACCTCTTCTACCGTCTCGGTCTTGGCCTGCTTTCCCTTGCCGGCCGGTGGTGCGGCGATCGCGAGCGACGCGCCCATGGCGAGCGCCACGACTGCCGCGATCAGAGCTCCGATCCTCATCTCGTCTCCTCCACGTCGACATCCGGCCTCGACGGGCCGCTGGGTCTCGCATCGGCCCGATCGCCACCCGACACGAGCGAAGACCCCTCGAACGGGGACGTCGCCGACAGTCGCCTCCCTCGAACGATGGACGCCAAGGGCTTCCCGGGCCGTTGCACCGAAGGGGAGAACCACGGACGGGCCATCCGTGCTTGCCCGGATTCGGGCCCGTGTTGGGAGCGTGATGCTGTGTGCGTCAAGGGAGGTCGTGTGGCGCGCGACGCTCTGCATGACGACGTCGAGCGGCTCGAGCAGCGGGTCGCCGGACTCGCGGACCAGCTCGAGCGCGTGCAGGTGGAGCTCCGTCGCGTGCGCGCCGAGGCAGACGCGGAGCGCGTCGCCGGGGTGGCGGCCGTGTCGATGGAGACACCGCGGCGGCCCGCTGCCGAGAAGCCGGCAGCAGCTCCCACTCCCGCAGCGCGGCCGGCTCCCCGGCCCGAGCCGACGCTCCCGTCCGCCGGTGCGGCAGCCCCTCGTCGCGAGGCGCGCCCGGTTCCGCGGTTCGCCCCGGCTGGCGCTTCGCCGCAGCCCGTCCCGTCCAAGGCGCACGCAGCGGCCGCTCCGTTCGAGCGCGCGAAGGTGCCGGCAGCGCGCCCGACCGCGCCCGCTCCGCCCCCGAAGCCTCCGCGCCCGACGACGCGCGAGGTGCTCGAGCGCTACGACCTCCTCGGAGCGCGCGGCCTCGCGATCGTGGGTGGCCTCGTCACGCTGCTCGGCGTCACGTTCCTCTTCGTCCTGGCGGCGAACCGTGGCTGGATCGGGCCGGCCGCCCGGGTGGCGGCGGGAGCGCTGGTCTCGGCCGCGCTCGTCGTGGCCGGCGCGTGGGTCAAGCGTCGCTACGGACGGCTCGACGCGGCGGTCGCCTCGGTCTCGACGGGCATCGCGGCTGCGTTCGCGACGCTGACCGCGGCGACCATGATCTACGAGATGCTGCCGCCGGCGGGTGCGCTGCTCGCAGCAGCGGGCATCGCGGCGATCGCCTGCGTGCTCGCGGTGCGCTGGCGCGCGGAGCTCGTCGGGGTGCTCGGCCTCGTCGGCCTGGTGACGGCGCCGGCGTTGCTGGCGGTCGAGGAGGGCATCGAGCCGGTCGGCACGGCGTTCGCGCTCCTCGGCTTCGCCGGCTCGGTCGCCGTCGCGTGCTGGATGCGCTGGCGCTGGCTCCTGATCGCGACGGCCATCAGCGCCGGTGCGCAGTCGGTCGGGCTGACACTCGGCGGCGCCGAGGGCGACAGGCCTGCGATCGCCGTCGTCAGTCTCGCCGCTGCGGTCTTCGTCGCCGCTGCGATCGCCTGGCAGCTGACCCGCGCAGGGGAAGCGCAGCTGTTCCCCGCATTCGAGCACGAGCGCCCGCGCGCCGATGTCTTCGATCCCGTTGCGCTGGGTCTCACCGCGGTCGCGATCCTGCTGCTGCTCACCGGGAGCCGCCTGTTCGAGTCGGCCGTCGACGCAGCCACGTGGCGGATGGTCGGCGCGCTGGCGGCCACGCTCGTGGCCACGGCGCTCGCGTGGCCGGTCCGTCGGCTGGCCTCGGTGCTCGCCTTCGCGGCGATCGCGCTCGCGGCCACGAGTGCGGCGGCGTGGGTCGACGCCGCCGTCGTCAGCGACTCTGCCGCCCGGCTGGCTGCGGTCGCGACCGGCCTGGCGTTCGTCAGCTGCGCGCTCGCCTGGCAGTGGCGGTTCCACGGAGAGGGGCTCGACCCGGTCGGAGGCTCGCTCGCGCTGGCCGCGACCGCCGCGGCGCTGGCAGGCTCGTATGCGGTCGTCGCGGATGGTCGCGCGCGCGGGCTCGTCCTCCTCTGTGCCGCGCTCGTCGGGGTGGTCGCGGCCATCGTCGCCCATCGCCGCTCCGTCGACCTGGCGCACGTCGTCGCTGGTGGCGTGCTCGTCCTCGTCGCGGTCGCAACCGCCGACCTCGTCGGTGGACGCGATCTGACGCTGGTCTGGGCGATCCAGGCCGTCGGTCTCGCGCTCGCGGCGAACCGGATCGGCAGCGTCCGTCTCGAGGTCGCCGCCCTCGGCTATCTCGCGCTGGCGCTCGTCCGGCTCTGGGCCGCCGATCTCCCCGGGCCCGCCACGGTCGACGCGCGACTCGAGGGCTCGACGACCCAGCTCTTCGTCGTGGCCACCGCGTCGCTCGCCGTCGGGCTGCTGCTTCCGACCGTGCGCCGCGACCGTCCGGCAGAGGGGATCCTCGCGCCGCTCGATCGGTTGCTGGGTGCGCTCCACCGCAGCCGCCTGACCGTTCGGGAGTTCGCGGCGATCCTGGCGTTCGCGCTGGCTGCGCTCGGCACGGCGGGGTTGACGTCCGGGCGGACACTCGCGATCGTGTGGTCGATCGAGGCAGTTGCCCTGGCGCTCACAGGTCGATGGGCCGGTGAGCCACGGCTCGTGCCCTTCGCGCTCGCGTCGCTGCTGCTGGGATCGGCGACCGCGCTGGCTCTCGACCCGCCCTCGACGATCCTCGAGCCCGACGGGTTCGCGTTCCTCGACCCGATCCCGTCGCTCGCCGCAGCGGCTTCGGCCGTGCTCGTGGTGGCGCTCGCCGGGGCGCCTCGCGGTACCGGCCTCCGGGTGCTGGGGCCCGTCGCAGGCGTCGAGCAGCCGTTGGTCGACCTGCTCGGGATGATCTGGCCACAGCTCCGTCGGGCGCTCGTCATCGCGGGCGGAGCCATCGCGGTCGTCGCCGTCTCGCTGGCGCTGATCGCGCCGAGCTACGCCGCGGGGCAGGTGGCCGTGACGGCGCTGTGGGCGTACGGGGCCGTGGTCCTGACGGTGCTGGCCGCGCGGCGTGCGATGCTCGTGGAGGTCTGCGCCGCCTGGGTGCTGGTCGGGCTCGCCGTCGCGAAGGCGACCTCGTTCGACGCGGTGGAGCTCAGCGGGTCGGCGGGGGGCTGGTCGCTCGTTCTCGTAGCCGCGCCGGTCGTCGCCATCGGCTTCGCGACCCGGTGGCTCATCACCCCGACCGACGAGCCGCTCGTGGCGCTGTCCGCAGCGACGGGTGTGGTCGGTGTCGGTCTGGCGGCGTGGGGCTTGGGGGATCTCGTCGGCGACGGGAGAGCGCTCGGCGTCGCCCTCCTGCCCGCCGTGCTGGCGCTCACCGGGCTGGCTGCCGTCTCGTTCCGCCGCGACCGAGCCGGTGACGCTCTTCGCCCCTGGCTCCGGGCCGCGACGACCGTCTACTGGGTGCTGGCGGTGCTGACCCTGCTCGGCTGCGAGGTCCTGATCGCGCGGTCGGTGCCCGCGTCGCTGACGCTGTTCGCCGCGACGGCGATCGGCCTGACCCTTGCCTCAGCTGCGCTGCGCGAGCCCCGGCTCGGCGTGGCGGCCGTCGCGCTGCTCCTGCTGAGCACCGTCGTGGCGCTCGTCGCCACCGTCCCGCCCTCGCGGTTCATCACGGCCTCCGAGCATCCCGGCGCTGACCTCTGGGCGCTCGTCGCAATCGTCGTCGCATGGCTCGTGGTGGCCGAGCTGCCCCCGCCGCTCCCGCTGGTGACGCGGTTGCACGTCGCTCTGCTGACCGGAGGCCTGGCGCTGTACGCGCTCTCCCTCGGGATCCTCGAGATCGCCGAGCGCGTATCGACGGCCTCGGTCGAGACCGACTTCCAGCGCGGGCACACCGCCGTGAGCGCCGTCTGGGCCGTGATCGCGCTTCTGCTCCTGGCGATCGCCCTGATCCGTGGCTCCACTGCCCTGCGCTGGACAGGGCTCACGCTCTTCGGTCTCGCGCTGGCAAAGCTCTTTCTCTACGACCTGCGCACTCTCAGCTCGGTGACGCGCGCCCTGTCGTTCCTCGTCGTCGGGATGCTGCTCCTCGCCGCTGCGTTCGCGGTGCAGCACCTGGCGCAGCGCGACAGGCGGCCCCCGGAGCCCTCGCGCGTCCGGCCCCCACGGCGGCGTGTCCGCCTAGGCGGGGTTCGTCAGGGGGGCGACGATCCCGGTGACCACGAGCTCGTTCGGCCGCTGCATGTACTCGTAGCTCCGGTTGCCGTCGAGGTTCGCGATCGTCCAAAGGAGCGCATCCGGGCACTCGGGCAGGCGACGGACGTGACGCTGGTAGAAGAGCGCCGAGACCTCCCACGACTCGAGCACGTCGGCCGGCAGCTGGGCCTTGCACTCGAGGGCGTTGCGGACGAACTGAGCCATGTTCGCCGAGGTGCTCGCCAGCATCAGGCTCGCGAGTCCCGACGGCGTCCGCGCCGCGCGTGACCCACTCCAGTGCGAGCCACCCACCCCACGAGTGGCCGAGCACGTGCAGGCGATCGAGCCCGAGCGCCGCGCGAACCTCGTCGACCTCGTCAGCGAAGCGGCCGATCTCCCAGAGCCCGTCGTCGGGGGCGTCCGACCGTCCGCACCCGAGCTGGTCGTAGAGGATGACCTCGCGCTCGTCGGCGAGCACAGTGAGCGGCTCGAGGTAGTCGTGGCCTCCCCCGGGCCCGCCGTGGAGGACGAGGAGCGGGAGTCCCGGCCTCTCGCCGGTGCGCGCAGGGGCGGAGTGGGAACGACGAAGAAGCGGGTGGAGGGAATCGAACCCTCATAGCCAGCTTGGAAGGCTGGAGCTCTACCATTGAGCTACACCCGCGCGGGGCGAAGGGTAGCGTCCCGCTGCGCTGCGACTTCGGCTCGGCCCATGGCGCTGCGAGGCGCTCGTCCTCTCGTGCTCGCCCTCGCCTGCCTCGCCGCGGCGCGCCGCACGCGCTTCGCGCCTCCTCGTGCCCCGGCCGATAGACGAGGCGTAGGGGACACGCCGGAGCGGACCTCGGACATCGAGCGCAGGCTCGACCAGTTCGGCGGGACGAGGATGGTGGCCGAGCAGTCGATCGGGCGGAGGAGGATGACGCAGGTGGCGATCCGGTGAAGGCCGCGGGAGATCCTGGCCGGCCTGCGTAGACTTCGCGCGTGCTCCGCCTCGCTGCTGCCGGTGTCGTCCCGGCCGCTCTCGCCCTGGCGGCGGGCGCTGCGCTCGCGTCCGAGACCGGCGCGACGGCCGAGCCGTTCGCGCAGGGGGTGGCAGCGGGGGAGGTCAGCTCGAGCTCGGCGCTCCTGTGGACGCGGGCGCCGCGCACGGGCGGGATCGAGGTCTCCGGCTCTTGCACAGCGCGCGGCCGGACGACGCCGCTCCGCGGCACCGGCCGCGTCCGTGCAGCAGACGATCGGACGATCACCATCCCGGTGCGGGGGCTGCCGGCCGGCGCGCGCTGCACCTATCGCTTCCAGCAGGCGGACGCGACGAGCCAGGTCGGGCGGTTCGAGACCGCCCCAACGGCGACCGCCGACGTCCCCGTGCGCTTCGCCTACTCGGGAGACGCCGACGCGACGCCCGGCCTCGACGGCAAGCCCGCCTACAACGGCTTCGAGACGTACGCGCGGATGGCTGCGGAGCGCAACGACTTCAACGTCAACCTCGGGGACACCATCTACTCGGACTCCGAGGTCGGCGGGGCGAGGCCCGCCCTGACGGTTCCGGCGAAGTGGGGGAAGTACCGGCTCGGGCTCGGCCTCGCGCCGCTGCGGACGCTGCGCGCGGCCACGGGGCTCT
The DNA here is from genome assembly GCA_963703095.1 of uncultured Actinomycetes bacterium. Classification (GTDB taxonomy): domain Bacteria; phylum Actinomycetota; class Thermoleophilia; order Gaiellales; family Gaiellaceae; genus Gaiella. The sequence continues at coordinate 3,070,444 of OY969787.1, read as the reverse complement.
ACAGCCACTGGGACGACCACGAGCTCGTCAACGACTTCTCGCGGGCGGAGCACGGCGCGCGTGTGTACGCGGCGGGGGTGAAGGCGTTCCGCGACTACGCGCCCGTCTCGTACGCGGCGCGCACGGGGCTCTACCGCACCGTCCGCTGGGGGCGCAACGTCGAGCTGTTCTTCCTCGACGAGCGCTCGTTCCGCTCGGCGAAGGCGACGGCGGCCTGCAACGGCGATCTCGCGCCGACTGCCCCTGCCGGGGTGCGGGCCGCCTTCGCCGCGATCGCGCCGCCGCTGGCGCAGCCGGTGCCCGCCGGGTGCCGCGAGGCGCTCGAGAGCCCGTCCCGCACGATGCTCGGCGCGGCGCAGCTCGCGGCGTTCACGAAGGCGATCCGGGCGTCCACCGCGACCTGGAAGGTCGTGCTCAACGAGGTGCCGCTGATGCAGCTCTACGCCCTGCCGTACGACCGCTGGGAGGGCTATGGGGCCGAGCGCGCTCGCGTCATCGAGACGCTGCGCTCGGTGCGGAACGTCGTCGTGCTCACGACCGACACGCACGCGCACCTGATCGGCGAGGTCCGCTCGCGCACGCTCGACCCCGCAGGCCCCGACTCGACCGGGATCTGGGAGGTGATCACGGGGCCGGTCGCGACCAACACCTACGCGAAGGAGATCGACGCGGTGCTCGGGGCACCTGGATCCGGGGACTTCGTCACGTCGCTCTTCTTCGAGCCTGCTCCGCCGCGCGGGCTCGGCCTGCGCTGCTCCGCGACCGACGCGTACGGCTACGCGCAGGTGGTCGCGACGCGGACGACCCTCACGGTGACGCCGAAGGACTCCACCGGTCGGCCCGTGAGGGAGAAGACCGGCGCGACCTGCGCACCGCTCGTCCTGCGCGCGCGCTGACGCTCCTGCGACGATCACCTGCGTGACCCCGGACGCCTCGACGCGCGGCGCGTACCGCACGCTGTTCGCCGTCCCCTTCGCGAAGCCGCTGCTCGGCTGGTCGGTCGTCGCGCGCCTCCCGCTCGGGATGACCCCACTCGCGCTGCTCCTCCTCGCTCGCGGGGAGGGATCGAGCTACACGGCGGCCGGGGGGCTCGCCGCCGCCTACGGGGTCGCTCTGGCGATCGGCGCCCCGATCGCGGGCCGCCGGGTCGACCGGCGCGGGCCGACGCGCGTGCTGGTCGCCCGGGCGATCGTGTACCCGACGCTGCTCGTGCTCGTCGTGCTGCTCGCGCTCGCGGACGCGCCGATCGGCGTCCTCGCGCTCGCCGCGGCGGCCGCCGGCGTGTCGATCCCGCCGGTCGCCCCGACGGTCCGCACGGTCTGGCCCCGGCTCGTCCCCGACGAGCTCCGCGGAGCCGCATACGGCCTCGAGGCTTCGTTCCAGGAGGTGTTCTTCGTCGTCGGCCCGCTGCTCGCGGCCGGCCTCGCGGCGGTCGACCCGGTCGGCGGGGTCCTCGGCGCGGCGGTGGCGGCGCTCGTGGGGACGCTGCTCGTCGTCCGGCTGCGGCCCGTGCGCGAGACCCCCGCCACGACGTCCGGCGCGCAGGGCCTGCTCGGCGCGCTCGAGTCGGGCGGCGTCCGCACGCTCGCAGGGTTCGCGCTGACGCTGGGGCTCGCCTTCGGGGTGGTCGAGGTCGGGTTCCCCGCGTTCGCAGAGGAGCACGGGTCGCGCGAGCTGGGCGGCCTCGCACTCGCGACGTTCTCCGCCGGGAGCTTCGTCGGCGGGCTCCTCGCCGGCTCACGGCGCGTGCTCGACCCGCGGCGGCGGTTCCTGCGCGTCGCCCCGTTCATCGCGCTCGGGCTGGCCCTGCTCCTGCTCGCGTTCTCGGTGCCGTCGCTCTGCGCGCTCGCCTTCGTCGCCGGTCTGCCGATCGCGCCGGCGGTCGCGGCCGCCTACCAGCTGATCGACCGCGTCGCACGACCGTGGGCGATCGCAGAGTCGTTCGCCTGGTTCGGCACCTCGATCGGGCTGGGAGCCGCGCTCGGCACCGCGCTCGGAGGCACCGTCGTGGATCACGTGGGGGTTCGGGCCGCGTTCGCGATCGGCGCGGTGGTGGCGCTCGTGGGCATCCTCGGGATCGCGCTCCGCCGGGCCGCTCTCGTCGCGCCTGCCCCCGCCTGACCTCGCGCTCACGGCCGACGAGCCGTCGGCGCGATCGAGGTCGCCCGTGGACGCTGGCTCCGGACGCCGGCGCTCACGACAGTTCGTCGTGACATCGAGGCTGCGCTCGCCGACGAGGTGGCGTTCGTCGCAGGTCTGCCGATCGCGCCCGCGGTCGCTGCGGCCTACCTGCTCATCGACCGCGTCGCACAGCCATGGGCGATCGCCGAGTCGTTCGCATGGTTCGGCACGGCGATCGCCCTCGGCATCGCCCTCTGGACTGCGCTCGGGGGCTCGCTGGTGGACAACGCCGGCGTCCGGCAGGCGTTCGGAATCGGCGTGCTGGTCGCGCTCGTCGGCGTCCTGCTCCTCTTCCTGCGGCGACCCTCGCTCGCTCCGGAGGATGAGCCCCCACGTTGACGCGCTCATCCCCAGCGCTCGAGCCAGTCGAGCGCGAGGCCGCAGAGCTCGTTCGTGCGCGGCGCCTCGACGGCGACGACGGTCCGGCGAGCCGGGAGCTCCTCGATCACGATCGGCCCCACGGGTTGCGCGGACGCGTGTGTCCCGGGTGCCGCCCCGGGATCGTCGAAGGCGAGCTCGAGCCGGTGCGTGCCCTGTCGGAGCTCGGTCTCGCCGAGCGCGAGGTACTGGCCGTCGCGCCCGAGGTGGTAGCCGTGCGAGCCTGCCGGCCGACCGTCGATCCGGGCCCGGACGCGGGTCAGAACCGAGCCGCCGAGCCACACGCGGACGCGTGTCGAACGAGGCAGCGCGAACGTCGTCGCCGTGCCGTCCGCCGGGACGGCGAGCGGGAGCACGAGCGACGGTCGCGCCACGGTGCCGATCGTGCCGCCGCCTGCGGCGAGCCCGAGCACCGCGTCACACGGGGCCGGTGACGCGGGACTCGACCACGTGCCGAGGCCCGTGTGGGTCGAGACGTCGGGAGCGGGCGGCTCCCCGCGCTGCCAGACCTCGTACCACCTCCCCTGCCAGGCGAGCGCGTAGGGCGACGGCGGCCGGCTGGCGACGGGCGAGCGCCGCAGCACGAGCGTCCGGTAGACGGAGACTCCCTCGAAGCGGTGCTCGTCGAGGTCGACCGACCGTCCCTTCTCGAGCAGCGACCCGTCGAGCAGCGGGATCGGTCGCCGCCGGAGCTCCGACGTCCCCTCTGGGTCGAGGCGCCGCAGGAAGTGGCGGACGCCGACCGGCTGGTACTCGGTCATCAGCGCCGGGCCCTCCCCGGCGAAGCGATCGCCGATCCGCTCGAGCTCGGCGAGCTGGTCGTAGGGGGCCAGCCAGACATCGCCGTAGGCGAGCGCGTTCGACCAGAGGACACCCGCGGCGACCGCGGCCCCGGCGACCATGCCGGCGGCGGGGTGCATGCGCCGTGCGAGGCCGACGCAGCCGAGGCCCGCTGTGAGCAGCACCGCCGGCGACGCGGTCGCCATAGCCTTCGCGTCCACCCAGGGCGACCCGAAGACGGCGATCGCGGTGACGCCTACGGCCGCGGTCGTGACGTAGGCGAGCACGGGCCACGCGCGTCGTCGCCATCCGATCCCCACGCCGAGCACCGCGAGCGCGGCGACGAGCGCGACGAGCGCGACCGTGAGGGGACGGGCGTCGGGCGCCGTCCTGAAGTCGCCGGCGGGCCAGATCCCGGCCAGCTGGAGCGGATCGAGTGGCCCTGCGAGGTTGCCGAGCTCCGTTGCGGACCCGAGCACCTCCCGGGTCGAGCCGGTGAAGAACGTCGATGCCGTCTCGAGCGCGGGGAGCGCAGCCACGGCGGCGGCGACGGCGAAGCCGCCGAGCGCCGCCCACCGACGCTCCCGTGCTGCAAGGGTCAGCCCGATGGCACCCGCGCCGAGCAGCCACACGGCGCCTCCCGCGCTGAGGACGCCGACCAGGGCGCCGACCGCGATCCCGGCGAACGACGCCGTCCGGAAGGTACGCGCGTCCCGGGCGGCCAGGCAGGCCAGAGGGACGAGGGCCGCCGCCGCGAGCTCCTTGACCCCTGCCCAGAGACCGAAGGCGTACAGGAGCGCGGGCTGGGCGGCGACGATCGCGATCGCGGCCGAGACGGCGGGCCGCGCGACGACCCGGTCTGCCAGTGCGTACAGCCCGAGCGCCAGCAACGCCGCGAGGAAGCAGAGGTACGGCTGGAACGCCCAGGCGAGGTCGACGCCGCTCAGGCGAGCCGCGATGCCGAACGGGAGCAGCGCGCCGACCGGGTAGCCGCCGCCGAGGTTCGCGTCGAGCGTCGCCTCGTAGCTCGAGGGCGCGAGCCCGTCGAGGCTGCGCCCGCTCTCCAGCACGCGGTCGGTGAGCGCGAACCAGGTCGCCGAGTCGTCGAGCGAGACGTACCCGGCGTAGGTGGGCGTGCCCGTGGCGAGCACGGAGGCGCCGTAGGCCAGGAACGTGAACCCCGCCACGGCGAGGGGCACGAGCGACCGCATCGAGGGGAGGGTCGGCCGCCGTACGATCGCCAGCACGAGGCCCATCGCCGCGATGGTGGTGACCACGGGTGTGGCGAGCACTGCTCCGTGAGGTACCCACACCAGGAGCCCCGCGACGACCACGACGAGCGCGTAGCCCACCGGCAGCAGCACAGGGAGCGGGAGGCGGATGCCCGCGGCCCGGCCGACGACCGCGCCGCTGCCCGCGCAGAGCAGCGCGAGCACCGCCGGGAAGACGACCCAGGCGGTGAGCACGGTCAGCGGTCGGTGATCGCCACGATCCTGCCGCGCTGGACGAGCGCCGGGACGTCGACTCCGCTGCGGGCGAACACCTCGATCTGCTCGTCACCGTCCTCGAACGCCAGGTGGACGTTCGTCGGGGTGTCGACGTCGTACACGGCGAGCCCGCCGGGGATCTCGAGGGTCTCGACCCCGTCGCCCTTCGCGGCTGTCTTCAGCGAGGCGATCCCGCCGCGACCCGGGTAGGTGGCGACGGTCAGCACGTCGATCGGCGCCCCGGCCGCGGTGCCTCTCGGCAGGTACCGGACAAAGACGGAGCCGTCGCTCGTCCGCGTCACCTCGTACTCCTTGGTCGATCGTGGCCCTGCCCAGTACGCTCGCCCCTCGAGCGCGTCGGCGAACGTCCGGAGCTCCTGGGCCGTGGCGAGGAACGGCGGAGCGACGGTGGGCGTCGCTGCGCCGACGGGCACCACAGCACCGCTCTTGACCAGCCGGCGGGCCTCCCCGGCCTTCGGGCTGAACACCTCGATCTGCGCACCGACGGTCGGCAGCGCGAAGTTGACGCTGTCGGGCGTCGACGAGCGCACGACCGCGATCCCGCCCGCGCCGACCGGGAGCACGGAGGCGCCTGCCTCGCGCGAGGCGCGCTGGATCTCCGCGAACGCCGACGGCCGCGGATACGTCGCCACGGTCAGGTACGTGCCGGTGGCTCCGGGCTCGATGCCGTCCGGCAGGTACCTCACGTAGACCGTGCCGTCGGCGAGCCGCGTCACCTCGTACCGATCGTCGGTCATCTCACCCGCCCAGTAGACGGGTGTGTCCAGCGACGCAGCGAGCTGCTCCAGCCCTGGCCGATCGAGGATCTCGGGGGGTGCGTCTGCCGTCGGAGTCGAGTCGCCCTGCGCAGAGATGGGGGTCGCCGTGCTCTCGTCGCCCCGGGTCGCCACGACGACGACGACCACCACCGCGGCGACGGCGGCGCTCGCGAGGGCGATCGTCAGGGGCAGCCATCTGCGCCCTGCAGAGTCGAGGCCTTCGGGTGCGGATGAGCTGGAGTCGGTCACGATCGTGGCGCGAGAACCCTCAGGTGGGGGAAGGTTCCGGCCGATGGACAGCGTAGTGTCTTCATCGGTGGTCACCGTCTCCTCCCCGAGGCTCCTCTTGGGCTGCTCTGCAGCTGTGCTCGGGCTCGGGCTGGCGTCGCTCGGCGTGCCGGAGCCCGCGGCAGCCGCTGTGGGCGCGTCGCCGAAGCTCTACGGCTGCATCGAGACGAACAAGGCGCCGAAGACCTTCCGCGACCTCAAGCTCCGAACGACGCGCTGCAAGCGCGGCGAGATCCCCGTCGCATGGCCGCCGAGCGGTCCGCCCGGTCCCGTCGGTCCGATCGGGCCGGCCGGCCCGGCAGGTCCAGCGGGCGCGACCGGTGCACAGGGCCCCCAAGGGCCCGCCGGGCCGCAAGGCCCCGCCGGGGCACCCGGCTCCGGAGCCGGGCCTGCCGGCCCGACGGGCCCTGCCGGTGCTACCGGTGCGACGGGTCCGGCTGGTGCGACCGGTGTGGCTGGGCCTGCCGGTGCGACGGGCGCGGTGGGTGCGACTGGGCCTGCTGGTGCCGCTGGAGCGACGGGCGCGACCGGGCCGCAGGGTCCTCAGGGGCCGATCGGGTTGACGGGTGCTACCGGTGCGACGGGTCCGGCTGGTGCGACCGGTGTGGCTGGGCCTGCCGGTGCGACGGGCGCGGTGGGTGCGACTGGGCCTGCTGGTGCCGCTGGAGCGACGGGCGCGACCGGGCCGCAGGGTCCTCAGGGGCCGATCGGGTTGACGGGTGCTACCGGTGCGACGGGTCCGGCTGGTGCGGCCGGTGTGGCTGGGCCTGCCGGTGCGACGGGCGCGGTGGGTGCGACTGGGCCTGCTGGTGCCGCTGGAGCGACGGGCGCGACCGGGCCGCAGGGTCCTCAGGGGCCGATCGGGTTGACGGGTGCTACCGGTGCGACGGGTCCGGCTGGTGCGACCGGTGTGGCTGGGCCTGCCGGTGCGACGGGCGCGGTGGGTGCGACTGGGCCTGCTGGTGCCGCTGGAGCGACGGGCGCGACCGGGCCGCAGGGTCCTCAGGGGCCGATCGGGTTGACGGGTGCTACCGGTGCGACGGGTCCGGCTGGTGCGACCGGTGTGGCTGGGCCTGCCGGTGCGACGGGCGCGGTGGGTGCGACTGGGCCTGCTGGTGCCGCTGGAGCGACGGGCGCGACCGGGCCGCAGGGTGCCCAGGGTCCGGCAGGTGCACAGGGGGCCACTGGAGCAACGGGCCCGACCGGACCTCAGGGGTTGCAGGGGCCGATCGGTCCGGCCGGCGCGACTGGCGCGACCGGTGCCCAGGGTGCCCAGGGAGCCCAGGGAGCCCAGGGTGCGACCGGTGCTGCCGGCGCGACGGGCGCCACCGGTCCGCAGGGTCTCCAGGGGCCGGTCGGCGCCACGGGCGCCACGGGCGCGACGGGCGTCGCAGGAGCCACCGGCGCGACGGGAGCTACCGGCCCCGTCGGCGCGACTGGCTCGCAGGGTGCGCAGGGCGTGCAGGGCCCGCAGGGTGCGCAGGGCCCGCAGGGTGCGCAGGGCCCGCAGGGTGCGCAGGGCCCGCAGGGGCCAGCCGGCGCCACCGGCGCCACCGGCCCGTCCGGCACGACGGCGACGCAGAGAGTGCAGGGTTCGACCGTTACGCTCTCGGGCGGCGGCGCGGGCGCAGTCACCAACCCTTCGACGGCGACCTGTCCGGGCGGGACGGTGCTCCTCGGGGGTGGCGGGGCCGTGGGTGGGAGCGCTGCAATCGCGGTCAGCGAACCCGCCGGAGGCTCACCCCCGACCGGGTGGTCTGCGCGCGCGGTGCGCGTGACGGGGAACGCAGACATCACGATCGTCGCGTTCGCCATCTGCTCCGCGTAGCGCGCGCGCCTCGCGCGGGTCGCCGGGCCTGCCACTACGCTGCGGCTGGGCGCCCGTAGCTCAGGGGACAGAGCGGCGGACTTCTAATCCGCGGGTCGGAGGTTCGAATCCTCCCGGGCGCGTCTCGCCGCGATCCTCGTGGTGGCAGGAGGCACGGAGCTCTCGTCCGACCCCGTCCGGGCCAGGGTGCATCTCGTGCCGTCGGTGGTCGTCGGCACGCCGGCGGTCGACGTCGACGCATCGCTGTGGCACGCTTCGTCGGGAAGCTCGCGGAAGGGAGGCGATCGTGTTCCTGCTCGGAGTCATCCTCGTCGCGCTCGCGACGCTGGGAGCGCTCACGGCCGCAGCGCTGCGGGAGGGCTACCGTCTCGACCACCCCGTGGCCACCGCCGCCGCGCTCGTCGGCATCCTGCTGCTCGGCGCCGTGCTCATCGCCGACTAGCCCCACGGGCTTCTCGGGGCGAGCTGCGGCGCCTCTGGTTTGACACCGCAGAGGGTCGCGTCGTAGGGTGTTGGGAACGTTCCCTGGAAACGTTCCGAACCTGTGAAGACCGCCACACTCCGCGATGTCGCACGCGAGGCCGGTGTCTCGGTCTCCACGGCCTCGCGGGTGCTCAACGGCCAGCCGTTCGTGAGCGACGGCGTGCGCGAGCGGGTGCTGGTGGCGAGCGAGCAGCTCGGCTACCGCCCCGACGTCGCTGCCCGCTCGATGCGCACGGGCACGACCGGGGCGGTCGGGCTGATCGTGAGCGACATCTCGAACCCGCTGTTAGCGTCGATCGCACGGGCGGCCGACCACGCGCTCAGCCCGCGCGGCTACGCGCTGATGGTCGCCAACTCGGCGAACGACGCTGCGCACGAGGCGGAGCTGATCGCCGCGTTCCGGCAGCGGCGGCTGGACGGCCTGATGATCGCCGCCGCGGACGAGCGCGCTGCGGGTCTCGCGAAGCGCGTCGACTCGTTCCAGGCGGCGGTGCTCCTCGACCGCGAGGTCCAGGGCTGCCGCGCCGACACAGTGCTCTCCGACCACGCGACCGGGTTCGCCGACGCGATCCGGCACCTGGCCGGGCTGGGGCACCGGCGGATCGCGCTCATCGCCGGAACGGATCTCCAGCGCGGCAGCCGCGTGCGCATCGCGACCTTCCTCGAGGAGACCGCCCGTCTCGGGCTCGACCGCGACGATGCGCTCCTGCGCGAGGGCGAGCTGACGGTCGAGGACGGGTACCGCGCGGTCGGCGAGATCCTCTCGCTCCCCCGGCCGCCGACGGCGATGGTCGCAGGGAACAACCAGCTGTTCGCGGGCATGTTCGCCGCGCTCCGCGACCTCGGCGTTTCCATCCCACGCGACCTGTCCGTCGTCGCCTGCGAGGAGACCGAGCTGACGGCGCTGCACATCCCGCCGCTGGACGTCGTTCGACGCGACGTCGACGAGCTCGGGACGCGCGCTGCGACCCTGCTCCTCGAGCGACTCGACGCGCCACGCCGCCGGGGCCGGCAGATCGTGCTGCCGACCACGTTCGAGGCGCGGGGCAGCTCGGCGGCGCCGACGATGCGCGCGGTGGTGGGCGCATGACCTCGATCCACGACGACTCGCTGACCGCCGGCCCGACGCTCGCGTCGACCACGGTGGACGTGGCCGAAGCGCTGTGCTTCGCACGCGACCTGGGCGGATCGCTCACCCACGTGCTCGTCGCCGCGACGGGTCGTGCGCTCGCCGCCGATCCCGTGCGCAGCGGCGCTCCCGCTCGGGCAACGGTCGCCCTGGCGGTCGGCTCGTCGCCTGGTGCCGGCGTCGCGCTGCTGACAGGAGCGTGCGGCGGGTCGCTCCCCGCGCTGCGCGCGGAGATCGACGCGGCGCTGCGCGGGCCCGTCGACGCCCAGGCGGTCTCGCCGGACGACGATCGCGTCGCGATCCTGGTCGTCGAGACCGACCGGCCGCACCCGCCCGTCGGGGAGCTGGCGCGTCGTGCTCCGTGCGTCCTCGAGGCCGGGCCCTGCGAAGGCGACCCGCTCACGCTCGCGCTCGTGCTCCATGCCGACCGTCGAGCGCTCGACCCCGGTCGGGCAGAGGGGCTGCTCGTGCGGATCGCCCGTCTGCTCGAACGGCCGTATCGGAGGCTCCAGTGACAGCGAGGCACGCCCCCCAGGAGGACGCCCCGTGATCACCGGGATCCACCACTTCGCCCTAACGGTCTCGGACATGAACCGGTCGACGGCGTTCTACTGTGACCTGTTCGGGCTCCACGTGCTGTCCGACCGCGAGGTCGAGCGCGACTACGTCGAGAAGATCACCGGCGTTCCGGGCGCGCACCTGCGGATCGTCCATCTCCGTGGCTACGGGGCACAGGTGGAGCTGCTGCAGTACCTCGCGCCGCAAGGTGCGCCTCGCGCCCGCGCGCTGCCCGACGCCGGGAGCGCCCACCTGTGCTTCGTCAGCGACGACCTCGACGCGGAGGTCGAGCGGCTCCAGGCGGCGGACGTGACCTTCCGCTCGCTGCCCGTCACGACCACGAACGGGCCGAACCGCGGTGGTCGGGGCATCTACGTCGAGGACCCCGACGGCAACGCGGTCGAGGTCGTGCAGCTCGCGCCCCGGCCGGCAGGTGCCGCATGAGGCTCGGTCTCGAGGAGAGCGTCGTGATCGTGACCGGCGCAGCGGGCGGGCTCGGACTGGCCATCTGCCGTCAGCTGGCCGACGAGGGCGCCCGGGTGGTCGCGGCGGACGCCGACGACGAGCGCCTCGCCGTGGTCGCGCAGAACGTCGCCGACGCCGACCTCGTGGCGACGGACGTGACCGACCCCGACGGCGCCGCCAGCCTCGCCCAGGAGGCACTCGCCCGTCACGGGCGGCTCGACGTGCTCGTCGCGTCGGCCGGGATCTACCAGGGGACGGGGGTCGACGCGATCGAGCCGGACGAGTGGGACCGCCTCCACGAGGTCAACGTCAAGGGGACGTTCCTGGCGGCGCAGGCGGCCCTGCGCGTCATGATCCCGGCGCGTCGCGGCTCGATCGTGACGCTCGGCTCGATCGCCGGGCAGATCGGCGGCGTCCAGTCGGGGGCCGGGTATGCGGCCACGAAGGCCGGAGTGCTCGGCCTGACGAAGGCGCTCGCGCGCTACGCGGGGCCGCACGGCGTGCGGGTGAACTGCGTCAGCCCGGGCTTCATCGAGGCGGGGATGAGCCGCGGGATCACGCCCGAGGATCGCGAGCGCACGCTCGCGCTGACGCCGCTCGGGCGGGCCGGGACGGCGGAGGAGGTGGCGTCGGCGGTCGTGTGGCTGGCCTCGGACGCGGCCTCGTTCGTGACCGGAGCGCATCTCGATGTCAACGGTGGGTTGTTCATGGCGTGACCGCGCACGCGGCGCGCTGGAAGCGAGCAAGGGAGGAACGATGGAAGCCAAGATCAGCAGGGGTAGCTGGTGCCTCGCGTTCGGGATGGATCCCATCCCGTCGCTCGAGCAGGTCGTGGACGTGCTGTCGGCCTTCGGGTACGACGGGATCGAGCTGGCAGGGTTCTTCGACCATGCGACGGTCGACAAGTACCCGGACGCAGCGAGTCGCAAGAAGCTCGTCGACTGGATCACGAGCAAGAACCTCGAGATCGCCGGCTACGCACCGGGGCCGTATGGCGACTTCGGTCGTCTGCCGTGGGCGACCGGCAGCGAGGACGTGCTCGCCGAATACGAGAAGTTCTTCGACGATCATCTCCAGTTCTGCGTGGACTGCGGGATCACGGCGATGCGCGTCGATCCGGGCGACTTCGGCCCGATGGCGCGCGACGTCGACTACGACAAGACGTGGGACCGTGTGGTGACCACCTTCCGGAAGCACGCCGAGCGCGGCGCCGACGTCGGCGTCACGATGCTGTACGAGCTCGAGTCGGGCCAGCTGTTCGTCAAGCCCTCCGAGGCCCTGAAGCTGATGGAGGACGTCGGACACGCCAACCTGCAGCTGATGTTCGACGTGGGGCATGTCGAGGCGTGCAGCGTGATCGCGCACAACCAGGTGCAGCCGCAGGAGCGCCTGGAGGGCGGGACGCTCGAGTTCGCGAAGCTGGCGGCCGGGAAGATCGGCCACATGCACGTCTGCGACACCGACTCGAACACCTGGCACAACGCGTTCGGCACGCACCTCGGCATCGGCAAGGGGATCATCGACTTCGACGCGCTGATCCCGGCCATCGTCGACGGCGGCTACACGAGCAAGTGGTGGTCGGTGGATGCGATCCCGATGTCGGCCGAGACCTGGGCCGACACCTGGTCGGATCGCATCGCGCTCGACGCCCTGTTGGACAAGCACGTCCGGAACCGCTGAGCGAAGGGAGAGCGAGATGAAGGCAGCTGTCTTCTACGAGCCGCACGACATCCGGGTCGAGGAGATCCCGGAGCCGACGATCGCCGAGGACGAGGTCCTGGTCGAGGTCGCGGCGTGCGGGTTCTGCGGCTCGGACGTCGAGTACTACTACGGCAAGAGCCCGGTCGGCACGGCCGACGGGAAGGGCCCGCTCGTGCTCGGCCACGAGTTCTCGGGCAAGGTCGTCGGCCTCGGCAAGATCGCCGGGACCTACGGCCTGAAGGAGGGCGACCGCGTCGCGGTCTGCCCGATCCAGAGCTGCGGCGCGTGCGACTCGTGTCGCGCGGGCAAGCCGCAGTTCTGCGCCAACCTGTCGGTGCTGGGCGTGACCACCAACGGGGGCTTCGCGCAGTTCGCGAAGACGAAGGCGGCGCACGCGTACAAGCTCCCCGACAGCCTCTCCGACGAGCAGGGAGCGTTCGTCGAGATGCTCGCGGCCGCGGTCAACGCGGTTCAGAAGGCCGACGTCCAGCCCGACGACTTCGCCGTCGTGTACGGCCCCGGCCCGGTCGGCCTCTCGATGGTGCAGCTGCTCAAGAACGAGGGGGCGAGGGTCGCGATCGTCGGCACCGGCGGCTACCGCCTGGACGTCGCGAAGTCGCTCGGCGCGGACTTCACGTTCGAGGCCGGGGACGACCTGGCCGAGCGGATCCAGGAGGCGAACGGCGGCCGGCTCGCCGACCGCGTGATCGTCGCCACCGGCTCGATGGGGGCGAACCAGCAGGCTCTGGAGATCTCGGGCCCAGGCTCGACGGTCATCTTCATGGGCGTCACCGGCCCGCAGGACGCGGTGCAGGTGCCGATGCTGACGAGCCTCATCCAGGACAAGACGATCCGGTTCTCGCTGTGGTACCCGTTCCAGTGGCCGAAGACGATCGGCATCCTGGCGCACAACGAGCTGGACACCGGCCCGATCATCACGCACTCCGCGCCGCTCGATGGGATCGGCGCCGCGATCGAGCGCGTCGTGAACCGGGAGGAAGGCGTCCTCAAGACGGTGATCACACCCTGAGCAGGCTGTCGGGGAAGGTCGCCCTCGTGACCGGTGCCGCGCGCGAGCGCGGCATCGGTCGCGGGATCGTCGAGTGCCTCGCGGAGGAGGGGTGCGACGTCGCGATCAACGACGTCGGGGCGGAGGACGAGGGGCTCGCGCTCGTCGAGCAGATCAATGCCCTCGGCCGCAGGGCCGTGCTCGTCCCCGCCGACGTCTCCGACCGCGCGGCGGTCGACGCCATGATCGCCCGGGTGGAAGACGAGCTCGGCCCGCTCGACGTCGTCTGCTCGAACGCAGGCGTCGCGGCCTGGCAGAACCTCGTCGACGTGACCGACGAGAGCTTCGACCACGTCGTGGACGTCAACCTGACCGGCGCCTTCAACGTCTGCCAGGCGGGGGCCAGGGCGATGGTGGCGCGCGGGCGGCCGGGCCGGATCGTCGTCACCTCGTCCGTCCACGTCCAGATGCCGTTCCCGGCGATGTCCGTGTACGGCGCGACCAAGGCAGGGCTGAAGGGGATGGTGGAGACGATGGCGATCGAGCTGGCGGAGCACGGGATCACCGTGAACCACGTGGGCCCGGGGTGGGTGCGCTCGTTCATCAACGACGCCTCCCCGTCGCTCCAGACCGAGGAGGAGGTGCGCACGACGCTCACCCTCATCCCGGCAGGCAGACCGGCCGACCCGCGAGAGCTGGGCCGCGCGGTCGTGTACCTCGCCTCGTCCGACGGCGACTACGTGACCGGCGAGTTCCTGCGCGTCGACGGCGGCTTCGTGGTGGGGAAGTTCTGATGCGGTTCACGATCGAGTCAGTGGAGCCCACCCTTGCCTCGGCGATCGCCGCCGAGCTCGTCGACGCCGGTCACGAGCCCGGCGAGGGAGCGCAGATCGCGGTGATCGGCATCACCGCGCCCACGGGCGAGGACCTGCTCGACCTCGACCAGTCGGGCTGGGACGAGACGATCGGCGCCCTGCGCTCGACGTTCGTCGCCCTCCGGCGCACAGCGGCCGCGATGATCGAGGGCAGCGACGGCGGCCGGATCGTCGTGCTCGTGCCCGTCCACGGCATGCGGCCGTCGCGGGCCTGCGGGCGGGCGGCCGTGGCGAGCTCGTTCATGACGACGGTCGCGCAGGTCGCTGCCGTCGAGCTCGCTCCCGCAGGGATCCGGGTCAACGTCGTCGCGGTCGGCCCCGTCGAGGGCGCCGACCCACCGGCCGTCGTCGACGGCGTCCCGATCGGCCGGCTCGTCCGGCCCGAGGAGGTCGCCAAGGTGTGCCGCCTGCTCGCGTGCAACGGCACCGACGCGGTCACCGGCGCGGTCGTCCCGGTCGACGGAGGGTACGCGGTGACGAAGGCAGTGGGCGGCAGCCCCTACGCCCGGTCGGACTGAGCGCGGGCCTCGGCTCCTCCTCCTGGCGGAGGCCCCGCTCAGCCGCCCGCGGCGGCGACCCGCTCGGCGAACGCGTCGATCGCCTCGGCGCCGTCGAGCGCGCCGAGCTCGAGGTCGTAGCTCCGGGACTCCCCGGCCCCCAGCTCGATCAGCTCGCCGCGCTCGCGGGCGTCGAGGCGACCGGCGGTGCGGTTCGTGCAGGGCTCGATGCCGACGACATACGTGCCCTCGCCCAGCATCCGCCACACGAAGTGGTGGGGCAGCTGATCCTTGCGGAAGACCTGGTAGAGGCCGAGCCCGAGCCGGCGGTTGACGATCCCGGCCGGCACGGTGCCACCCGGCTCGCCGCCGAGCTCGTGCTCGAAGACCTGTTCGACGAACCCTGCGGAGGGCGCTGCGAGCGTCCGGTAGCCCTCGGTCGCATGGTCGCCTCGGGCGACCACGCCGGTCGCCGCGACGAGGAGCTCGGAGCCCTCGTCGACGATGGGGAAGCCGGCGTTGACGTGGTAGAGCAGCATGTGCGGCGTGCGGTCGTGACCGACGTTCTCGACCACGTCGTGCAGTCGGAGGCACGACTCCCCGACGGTCGCCTCGATTCGCCGCCGGAGGACGAGCTGCTCGCCGAAGACGGTCGCCACCTGCGTCTCGCCCTCCGCCCACAGCACGCATGCGTCGCCGTCCCAGCGCTCGCCGTAGCCGACGAGCCGAGCCGGCCGGTTGGAGACGCGGCCGTGCAGGCCGAACGTCTCCGTCTGCTTCGGCGGGTAGTGGTACTGCGCCGCGGAGTCCTGCGCCATGAACAGCGAGTGCTCGATCCCGCAGGTCGCGAGCAGGCCGCCGCCGAAGGTGCGGAAGAACCCGAGCCCGTCCGGCTCGTAGAACCACGGGCCCTCGACGCCTACCGCCGACGTCCACGCGAGCGGCGTGCCGCGCAGCTCGCAGCGGCCAATGTCGAAGGCGCGGTCGACGAGCACGTCGAACGAGAACCCGGTGCCGGTGCGGACCTCGAGCACCCGCACGCCACGCCCGCCACCGTCGCCGAGCGTCACGAGCCGGATGCCCGCGACCTGCTCGAGGCGCCCCATCCGGCGCGACAGCTCGTGGCGCGACCAGTCTCGACCGAAGAGCTCCGGCATGCGCGAGAGCCTACTTCGACTCGAGCGGGGGAGGCGGCCCGTAGCGGCGCGAGGCGGGATGGGCCGAGCCGTACGTCGCGTAGCCGCCGTCGACCGCGAGCACCTGGCCGGTGACGAACGCGGCGCGAGGGTCGCAGAGCGCGACGACGGCGCCCGCGACGTCGTCGGGCTCGCCGAAGCGCCCGGCGGGCGTGTGGTCGACGACCTCCTGCTCGTCGACGACGCCGAGCGCCATCGCCTCGGCCACCATCGGCGTGCGGACGGGGCCGGGGAGGAGGGCGTTCACGCGCACGCCCCGGCTGGCCCACTCCACCGCGAGCACGCGGGTGAGCCCGACGAGCCCCGCCTTCGCGGCGCCGTACGGCGCACGACCCGGCATCCCGACCTGGGCGCCGATGATCGAGCCGATGTTGACGATCGCCCCGCGCCGTGCCTCGAGCATCTCCGCGCCGAACGCGCGGCAGCACCGGTACACGCCGGTCAGGTTCACGTCGATCACGAGCTCCCAGTCCTCGTCCTCCAGGAGCTCGGAGGCGCCGATGCGGTTGACCCCGGCGTTGTTGACGAGGATCGTGGGCACGCCGAGCGCGCCGGCGATCTCCGCGGCGGCATCCTCCACGGAGGCCGTCGAGCGGACGTCCATAGCCAGCCCGACGTGCCCCTCGCCGAGCGAGCCTGCGATCGCAGCCGTCGCCACGGGATCGCGAGAGGTGACCGCCACGCGCGCACCGGCGGCGGCGAGGCCACGGGCGACCGCCTCGCCAATGCCCTTCGTGGCACCGGTGACGACTGCGACCTCTCCTTCGAGCGTCCGCATCGACTACCCCCGCGCGCCGACGGCGCGCATGATCGCCGCGGTCCCCGTGTACGCCTCCTCGACCCACTCGACGATGCGGTCGGGGTCGGGCGAGTACTCGAGCTCGATCGAGACGGTGCCCTCGTAGCCGGTGTCGACGATCGCCTGCAGGTACTCCTTGATCGGGGTGACGCCCCGCCCCGCCGGCAGGTCGCCGTGCACCTTCCCGTCGCAGTCGGACAGGTGGATGTGGCCGATCAGCCCCGTCAGCTCGGCGACGTCGTCGAACGACGCGCCCGACAGGTGCAGGTGCGAGATGTCGGCGTTCGCGCGCACGGCGGGGTGGTCGACCTCGCGGACGAACCGCACGAGCTCGTGCACGTCCTTCGCGAGGGAGGTCTCGAACGGCTCGAGCTCGATCACGACCTCGAGCCCCTTCGTGGCGGCGTGCTCGGCGGCCTGGCGGACGCCCGCGACGGCCATGTCCCAGATCGCCGCGTTGGGGAACACCTCGCCGTCCCAGTAGTACTCGCCCACCACCACCACGAGGTTCCGCGCGCCGAAGAACGCGCCCTGGTCGATGTTCGCGCGCAGGCGCTCCTGCGTGAAGCGCTGCACCGCGGGGTTGAAGTCCACGAGCCCGAAGGCGACGCAGAGCTGCGACCGGATCGGCAGCCCGACCTCCTCGCAGGCGGCCTTGATCTCCGCGCGCTCGGCGTCCGTCAGGTCGAGCGCGTCCTCGAACACGTCGTAGGTGTCGAAGCCGATCTCCTTCGCCTTGTGGATCCCGGCGATGCGATCCACGCTCGTCCCCAGCCACGTGGAGCTGATCATCCCGAGCTCGAGTCGTCCGGCCACCGTGTCTCCTTTCTCGATTTGTCTAGACTGTATTTGTATGGCAGCCAGGCGTCCAGCGACTGCGGCACTGCCTTCCCGTCGCTCGCGCGCCGACGAGATCGAGCGGGTCCTGCGTGACCGTATCGCGCGGCTGCCCCCGGGTGCGCCTCTTGCGACCGAGGCCTCGCTCTGCGAGGAGTTCGGCGTCAGCAGGATGACCGTTCGCGCGGCGCTCGACCGGGTCGCCGACGACGGGCTCGTGCGGCGCATCCCCGGGCGCGGGACGTTCGTGGCCGGCGACCGGGGAGACGGCGACCCGGACGGAGAGCGCCGCCTCGACGTGCTCGACGACGCGGGCGCAGTGCTCGTGGCGCTCGAGTCGGAGGGAGAGGCGGGGCCCTCGCGCGTCGCCGAGGTCGCAGGTCTGGGCCGCCGCGACGCCGCGGCCGTGCTCGAGCGGCTCTGCGGGATGGGACTCGTGGAGCGCGCGGAGCCTGCCGGCACGTACCGGCTCGGGCTCCGGCTCTTCCACCTGGGTGCCGCCGTCGGGCGGCGGCTCGAGGTCAGGCAGGCCGCGCGGCCGGCGCTCGAGGACCTGCACCGCGCGACCGAGGAGACCGTCTACCTGTGCGTCCGTCGCGGCGACGAGGCGCTTTGCGTCGACCGGATCGACGGGCTGTGGGTGCAGTCGCTGACGCTCCGGGTCGGCGAGTCGCTGCCGCTCCACCTCGGCGCCGCGAGCCGCGCGCTGCTCGCCCACGAGAGCGCCGGCGTTCCGCGCGGAGCTACCTCGCCCGCGCGGCGCTCGAGCGCCTCACGGAGCGCACCCCCGCCACGCGCGCGGCCGTCGCGCGCGAGCTGCAGGCCGTCCTCGAGCGCGGCTATGCGGTGAGCGACGGCGACGTCCGGCTCGGGATCGCCTCGATCGGCGCGCCGGTCAGAGACCACACGGGGGCCGTCGTCGCCGCGGTCTCGGTCGGTGGGCTGCGGCCCTCCATCCTCGACGACGAGGCGGCGACCGCCGCGCTCGTCAGGACGGCCGCCGACCGCAGCTCGCGGGCGCTCGGCCACGAGCCGGGGGCGGGGCAGTGACCTCGCGCGAGCTCGTCCTGCGCACGCTCGAGCGGCAGCCCACCGACCGCGTGCCGGTCGGTCCGATGATGCTCGACCTCGGCGCGGCGGCAATCGGAGCGCCGGTCGGCCGCTTCTGCGTCGACCCCGACGTGATGGCGCGGGGCCAGCTCGCGCTCTACGAGCGCCTCGGCCAGGACGTGATCTTCGTCGGCTGCGACAACTACTACATCGCCGAGGGATTCGGCTGCGTCGCCGAGCTCCCCGAGGACGAGACCCCGCACCTCCTCAGGCCCCCGCTCGAGCGGATCGGCGACGTCGACGCGCTCCGCATCCCCGACCCGCTCACCGACGGGCGCATGCCGGTGATGCTCGAGGCGACGCGGCTCGTGCGCAAGGCGGTCGGCGACGAGGTCGCGATCCGCACGCCGGGCACCGGTCCGTTCGCGCTCGCCTCCTACTTCGTCGGCACGCAGGAGTTCCTGATCGAGGTCGGGATGGCGAAGGCGGGGATGCCGGGGAGCGACCCGGAGGCGATCCACCGTGCGCTCGACCTGGCGGCCGACGCGCTCATCGCCTTCGGGAAGGCGTGCGTCGACGCGGGGGCCGACCTCCTCCACTGCGGCGACTCGCTGGCCTCGTGCGACGTCATCTCCCCCGCGGACTACGAGGAGTGGGCGTTCCCGTACGAGCGCAAGGTGATCGAGGCGTGGAAGGCGTACGGGGCGAAGACCCTGCTGCACATCTGCGGCGACTCGAGCAAGGTGCTGCACCTCTACGCGCAGACCGGGGCAGACGTCATCGAGGTCGACCACAAGGTCGACCTGGCCCTCGCCCGGGAGCTCGTCGGCGACCGCTGCTGCGTGATCGGCAACGTCGACCCGGTGACGGTGCTCCTCCAGGGCACTCCCGAGCAGGTGCGCGCGGTGTCCGAGCGCTGCCTGGCGGTCGGCAGCGGCGGCGGGTACCTCCTCGGCTCCGGCTGCGTCGTCCCCCGCATCACCCCGCTCGAGAACGTCCGCGCGATGGTCGACGCCGCGCGCGCCTCCGACCCCGTCGCCTGACCTGCGCGGCCCCAGCATCGGGCATCGGCGGGTCAGGCCCTCATGCAGAGGCAGCGACTCGGCCCGCGGGCAAGTCCCGGGGAGCTGGACTCCCCGGCTTCAGGGGTTTTCGCGAGCAGGGATCCGCTTCCGCGGATTTCTGCTCTGCGGGCAAGTCCCGGGGAGCTGGACTCCCCGGCTTCAGGGGTTTTCGCGAGCAGGGATCCGCTTCCGCGGATTTCTGCTCTGCGGGCAAGTCCCGGGGAGCTGGACTCCCCGGCTTCAGGGGTTTTCGCGAGCAGGGATCCGCTTCCGCGGATTTCTGCTCTGCGGGCAAGTCCCGGGGAGCTGGACTCCCCGGCTTCAGGGATTCTCGCGAGCCGGAAGCCGCTTCTGCGGCTTCCGGCTCTGCGGGCCAACTAGTGCATGAACCAGCCGCCGTCGAGCTCGATCACCTGGCCGGTGAGGAAGCTCGCGGCGTCGCTCGCGAGGAAGACGACGAGGTTGCCGATGTCGTCGGGCGTGCCGCGGCGCTTGACGCTCTGCTGGTCGAGGATCCACTGGTCGTACTCGGCGGGGTTCGGGTGGATCTTCTCGGCGTCGGTGGGGAACGCACCCGGCGAGATGGCGTTGACCGTCACGCCCTCCGGCCCGATCTCACGGGCAAGCGCGCGGGTGAAGGAGATGACCGCGCCCTTCGACGAGACGTAGTCGAGGAGGTGGGTCATGCCGATGAACGCGGTGATCGAGGCGACGTTGACGATCCGGCCACGACCCCCGGCCGCGAGGTGGTCGAAGGCGGCCCGCGCGCACAGGAAGTACCCCTTCAGATTCACCGCCAGCACCCCGTCCCACTCCTCCTCCGTGATCTCCGTCCACGGGCGGCGCGGGTAGATGGCAGCGTTGTTGACGAGCACGTCGAGCCGTCCGAGCTCCCCGACGGTCTGCGCGACCATCGCGGCGACCGACGCGGAGTCCGCGACGTCCGCGACGACCGTGATCGCCGTGCCGCCGCGGGCGCGCACCCCGGCCGCGCGCGCCTCGGCCGCCTCGGCGTTGCGGTCGACGCAGGCGACCGCCGCGCCGGCGGCGGCGAGCGAGGCGCAGATGCCCTCGCCCAGCCCGCCACCGGCGCCCGTCACGAGCGCGACGCGGCCGTCCAGCGAGAACGGCCCGTCGCTCACAGACCTGCCTCGGAGCGGATCTCGTCCAGCGGCACGGCCCGGCCCTCGTCGGCGGAGCGGTACGCCGCCTCGACGAGCACCATCGTCCCGATCGTGGTGCGGCCGGAGATCGCCGGCTCGGCGTCCTCCTGGATCGCCCGCATCAGCTGGCCCATCGTCCCCTTGAACGCCTGGGGGAACCAGCGGTCATCCCAGGCCGGAGCCTCCCAGCGGCCGTCCAGCGCCCGCGTCGTCCAGGTGATCGTCGAGGGGCTGCCGGCCGGGTAGTCGGGCCAGCCGATCGTGCCCTTCGCGATGCCCTCGGTGCCCTCGACCCGCCACTGGATGCCGTGGTCGGCCCACGTGTAGCAGTTGTCCAGGCCGATCGCGCGCAGCCCGTCGGCGTACTCGAGGATGTAGAACGCGCTGCCGTCCTTCGTCGGGTAGCCGAGGCTCGGGTCGTCCCGCACGGACACGAAGATCCGCTCGGGGTCGCCGAACTGGAAGCGGAACGCGTCCAGGTGGTGGATCGACATGTTCAGCAGCGCGATGCGGCCGTACTCGCGGAGGAACTCCTGCCAGTGCGGACGGGCGTTCATCACGATCTCGGCCACGATCGGCGTCCCCAGCTCGCCCGCTTCGAGCAGCGACCGGAGCGCCCGCATCGACTGGTCGTAGCGCATGTTGTGGTTGACGCCGAGCTTCACGCCCGCCTCGTCGCAGAGCCGCACCATCTCGACCGCCTCCCCGAGGGTGAACGCGACGGGCTTCTGGGCGAGGATCCCCTTGATGTGCGGTCGCTTGACCGCCTCGCGGACGATCCCCAGCTGCTGATCCGGCGGGAACGCGATGTCGAGGATCTCGACGCGCTCGTCGTCGAGCAGCTGCTCCCACGTGTCGTGCACGGTGCCGACACCTCGCTCCGCCGCGGCCGCCTGCGCGTTGGCGGGGGTGCGCGACGCTATCGCGACGACGTCGAACCCCGCCTCCGCGTAGGCCACGAGGTGGATGTCCTTCATGATGAAGCCGGCGCCGACGCAGCCGATCCCGTAGTCGGTCTTCGGCGGCAGGTCGGGGCCGGTGTTGAGGTCGATGGCTGCCATCGTCGCCCCCTACGCGCGGACGCCGAGCTCGCGCATGATCGCGGCCGTCCCGTCGTAGGCCTTCTGGGCCCACGCGACGATCTCGTCGGGGTTCGGCGCGTACTCGAGCTCGATCGAGACGGTGCCCTCGTACCCGGTGTCGACGATCGCCTGCAGGTACTCCTTGATCGGGGTCACGCCCATCCCCGCCGGCATGTCGCCGTGCACCTTCCCGTCGCAGTCGGAGAGGTGGATGTGCCCGATGAGCCCCTTCATCAGCGCGACGTCCTCGAACGAGCAGTCCGAGAGGTGCAGGTGCGAGATGTCGGCGTTGGCGCGCACGGCCGGATGGTCGATCTCCTCGACGAAGCGCACGAGCTCGTGCACGTCCTTGAGCAGCGCCTCGTTGAAGGGCTCGAGCTCGAGGACGATCTCGAGGCCCTTGGAGTGCGCGTACTCGCCCGCCTCCTTGACCATGTCCTTGGCCATGTCCCAGATCGCTGTGCGCGGGAAGACCTCGCCGTCCCAGTAGTACTCGCCGACGACGAGCAGCACGTTGCGCGCGCCGAGGTAGGCGCCCTGGTCGACGTAGGCCTTGATCCGGTCGAGCGTGAAGCGGCGCACCGACGGGTTGAAGTCGACGATGCCGAACGCCACGCACACGACGGAGCGGATCGGGAGCCCCGCCTCCTCGCACGCCTGCTTGATCTCGGCGCGCTCGGCGTCGGTGATGTCGAGCGGGTCCTCGAAGATGTCGTAGGTGTCGAAGCCGATCTCCTTCGCCTTCTGGATCCCCTCGAGGCGACCGACCGGGGTGTCGAACCAGATCGAGCTGATGATGCCGAGCTCCATCACGTGCCTCCCTTCTCGTTGGTCGTTGTCCAGCGTAGACCGGCGGCGTCCTCGCTCGCACGGCCTTCCCGCACGAGCAGCTGGAGGTGGGCGCGCAGCGACCCGGCCAGCTCGTTCGGCATGGAGGTGAACGGCCCGAGCACGGGGTCGGCGTGCGCGAGCAGCTCGGGCAGCGACAGCGTCCCGGACTCGGCGAGGGCCGTCTCGACGAGCGCCCGCGCGTCCTCGACGAACGCCAGCGTGTCGGCGAGGAAGCGCTCGACCTCCGCCCCCTCCAGCACGTCGTAGTGCGCGGTCAGGAGGCGTGCCGGCCGCAGCTCCTGCAGGAGCCGGGTGGCGCCGACGTAGCCGTCGACGTCGAAGTACGGCGGGGGGTGGATCACCGTCCCCTCCGTGTCGAGCAGACCACGGCCGAGCACGGCGTCGATCACGATCGCGGTGCGCGAGGCCGGATCCCAGAGGCCGAGGTGTCCCGGCGTGTGGCCGGGAAGGTGGAGCACCTCGACGGTCAGCCGCGGGCCGAGCCGGATCCGCTCGCCGCCGGTGAGGTGCACGTCGATCGGGGTGTCGGGCCCGATCGCGTCGCGCAGCCACTGGAAGACGTCGGGCTCGTAGGCGAGGCCGTGGGCGGCGTACCAGCCGTAGCGCTCGCGCATGATCGCCTCGGCGCTCTCGATCCAGGGCACGTCGAGGGCGTGGGCCAGGAACAGCGCCTCCGGCGCGGCCGCCTTGATCGCAGCGTTCCCGCCGTAGTGGTCGACGTCGGCGTGCGAGTTGAGGACGAGGTCGGGCTGGAGGCCGTCGAGAAAGGGCAGGATCACCTCGGCGGGCGTCTCCTTGACGCCCGTGTCGACGAGCAGCGACCGCTCGTCGCGCAGCAGGTACTGGGAGAAGGGTCGCGGCCCGAGAACGCTCTCGATCCGGTGGATCCCCGGTGCTACCTCCATCGCTGGCGACCTCCTCTCGTCAGGGGGTGTCGTGGCCGGACGCGTCCGCGTCCTCCGGTGCGGGAGGAGCGAACGCGTACAGGCCCATCACGAACTCGTGGTGGCGGCTCATGATCTCGAACAGGACGCGTCGCGCGGTCTCCGGGTCGCCCGCTTCGATCGCGTCGACGAGCTCGCGGTGCGCGTCGACGCTGTACTGCAGGCTGCCGAAGCGGCGGA
The DNA here is from genome assembly GCA_963703095.1 of uncultured Actinomycetes bacterium. GTDB lineage: Bacteria > Actinomycetota > Thermoleophilia > Gaiellales > Gaiellaceae > Gaiella. The sequence goes on along the minus strand of OY969787.1, from coordinate 3,046,839 downwards.
TCCCGGCGGCGGCGGAGAGCTCCATGTCCTTGCGCAGCAGCGCGCGCAGGTCCCCGATCGCGCTCAGCAGGAACCGGTTCCCGGCCGCCGTGGCGAGCGCGAGGTGGAACTCCACGTCCGCCTCGGGGAACGCCTCGGGGTCGGAGACCGCCGCCTGGAGCCGGTCGACCTGGCTTCGGAGCCGGTCGATCTGCTCCTGCGACGCGCGCTCCGCGGCCATCGCGACGATGCTCAGGCCGAGCAGCTCGCGCGCCTCGATCAGCTCCTCGATCTCCTTGCGGGTGACCGGGACGGTCGTGCCCGACGGGATCCTGCGTCCCTCGGCGACGTACGTGCCGCGGCCGGCGCGCGTCTCGATCAGGCCGTCGCCGATCAGCATGCTGATCGCCTCCCGCGCCGAGCTCAGGCTCACCCCGTGCCGCGCGGCGAGGTCACGATGCCCGGGGAGCTGATCGCCGGGTGCGAGCGCGCCGCTCGCGATCTCCTGACGGAGCTCGTTCGCGATCTGGGTGGGCAGGCTGACGTGCGTTGAAGGCTCCGAGGCCAGCGCGAGCTCCCCTTTCCATCTGTTCGGAACAGTTCCGAGCGCGCACGCTAACAGCGTGACAGCGGGCAGTCAACGAGCCGCCGGAGCGCCCGGTCGCTCGAGCAGTGCCCGGCGAGACAGACAACTTCGCCGGCCGGGCGCCGTCGAAAGAAGGGACAGGGGTCACGGTCTCCGGGAACGTTCCCAAGGGAACTAGACAACCGACGAACGGCTGTTGTAGGGTCTCGGCGGGAATAGTTCGGAACTGTGTCCAGACCGTTCCGATTCGTCTCCGACGAGGGAGGCTTCATGCACGACAAGGACAAGATCGAGCAGCCCGAGACCGAGGCCGAGCGCACGCTCAGCCGGGGCAAGCTGCTCGCTCAGGCGGGTGTCGCCGGGGCCGGGCTCATGCTCGCGTCGGCGGGGCCGGCCGCAGCCAAGGGCTGGTCGCAGTCCGCCTACAACCGGCACCTCGGGAAGAACGCGCTCTCCCGCGGCATGGCCGGCGGCCCGACGGGCTTCCCCGGCGCCTCGCGCTACCAGTACCCGGCGAACTCCGCCGAGGGGCGCGCGATCGCCGGCCTCAAGCGGCTGACCAACAACGGCCAGAACCCCATCACGCTCAAGTTCCGCATCTGGAACGGCGCCGTGGGCCAGCTCGACAAGCCGTACCCGACGAAGACCGCGCCGAGCGTCGCGCAGCTGCTCGAGAAGGAGGCCGGCGTCAAGCTCCAGTTCGTGCTGACCACGCCGGAGAACAACGACCAGAAGAACCTGCAGGCGATCTCGACGCGGGACGGCAGCTTCCAGATCGTCCAGACGCAGACGAACCAGAACGGCGACTACCGCGCCGCCGGGTTCCTGCGGCCGCTCGACGAGTTCGTCTCGAAGTACCGTCCCGACTGGAGCGATCCGGTCTGGGGATACGCGGGCGGCAGGACGACGACCGCGCTGTTCAACCAGTTCGCCGGCGAGACGGTGTCGGTGTCCTGCGACGGTGACTACCAGGTCTGGGTCTACCGCGTCGACCTGTTCGACAACGCCAAGAACCAGCGGGACTTCCGGGCGAAGTACGGCCGTGATCTCGAGTTCCCGAAGACGTGGGAGCACCACGCGCAGGTGGCGGAGTTCTTCACCCGGCCGGATCAGAAGCTGTACGGCTCGGTCGACCTGAAGAGCCCGTTCTGGGGCTACGTCAACTGGATGATGCGCTACGTCTCCCAGGGCGCCCCGAACCGGCAGTACTTCAACCCGGCGACCGCGCGGCCGCTGATCAACAGCCCGCAGGGCATCAAGGCGACGCGCGAGCACCTCGCCTCGATGGCGTGGACGTACTCCAACGCGCTGTCCACCGCCTGGCCGGAGCAGTACGCGGCCCTCGGCGCGGGGCAGGCGGCGATGGCGAGCGTGTTCTCGAACGCGACGAAGTTCATCGTCAAGGGCAGCCCCCTCGACAAGGGCTTCGGCAAGTTCCTGCGCACGGAGCTCGCACCGGGCCGGGTCGTCGGCGGCAAGCTCGTCCGCCGTCCGGTGATCTACTTCAACGCGCAGTTCGGGGTGAACGCGTTCTCGGACAGCAAGCTGCACGAGGCCGCGTACCTGGTCCTGCAGTACATCTCCGGCGGCCGGATCTCGTCCTGGTACACCGGCAACCCGGGTGGGTACTTCGACCCGAACCGCGGGGCGCACCTGAAGGATCCGCTCGTGCGGGCGTCGTACAAGCCGTACGCCGCGGACAAGCTGAAGCAGATCATCCCGCGGACGGCACCCACGATCTCGGGCATGGTCGGGGCGGCGGAGTACACGCAGGCCCTCGACACGAACCTGCAGAAGGTGCTGTCGAAGCAGATGACGCCCGAGAAGGCGATGGCCGACACCGCAGCGGCCTGGGAGAAGATCACCAACCGCCGCGGCCGGGCGAAGCAGATCCGGGCGCTCAGGGCACAGCAGGCGGCTTGGCCGAAGATTCTCTGAACGGGCCTCCTCCTGGCACGGGCCGGCAGGCACCCCCCTCGGGGGGCCTGCTGGCCCGCTTCGGCCGGTCGGAAGGGGCGGTCGCCCAGACGCTGATCACGCCGGGGCAGCTGCTGCTGCTCTTCGTGATCCTGTTCCCGGCGATCGTCGCCATCTACATCTCGTTCACGGGCTGGTCGCCGCAGAGCGGCACGCCGTGGTACGAGGCGTACAAGGACTGGCTCTGGTTCGACAACTACTGGGAGGCGCTTTCGGGGAGCGCCTTCTGGTCCGCGATCTGGCGGACGGTGCTCGTCACCGTGCTGGCGGTGGGCATCGAGTTCGTGATCGGCTTCGGGCTCGCCCTGCTCGTGCTGAAGGAGTTCCGCGGGCGCAGCCTGCTCGTCGTGATCTTCCTGCTCCCGATGATGGTCGTCCCGGCGGTGACCGGGTTCATCTTCTTCATGCTCTTCCAGGACGACGGGCCGGTGAACGAGGGGCTCAGCTGGCTGCTGCCCGGCGATGTCACCGTCGGCTGGCTGACCGATCCGGACATCGCGCTCTACTCCGTGGTGATCGCGGACGTCTGGCAGTGGACGCCGCTGATGTTCCTCATCCTGCTCAGCGGGCTCGTCGCGCTGCCGGAAGACCAGATGAACGCCGCCCGGATCCTCGGCGCCGGCTGGTTCTTCCAGCTCCGCCACCTCGTGCTCCCGATGATGAAGCCGATCATCCTGATCGCGCTGATCATCCGCGCGATGGAGACGCTCAAGCTCTTCGACTCCGCCTGGCTGATGACCCAGGGCGGCCCGGGCGACGCGACCCAGACGATGTCGGTCTACCTCTACCGCGAGACGTTCATCGGCACGCGCTGGGGTTACACGAGCGCGGTGGCGATCCTCGTCCTGATCATGGTCAGCATCATCGCGATGCGGGCCATCCGGCCGATCGAAGCGGCCTCGCGGGAGATCGCCGAGGAGGGGGCGCCCCCGCCCGCCGGTGAGGGCGGGATCACGCTCGAGGAGGCCATCGAGGCAGAGGCGGTCGCCCGATGAGCGTCCTGCGCGCGCTCGGGAAGGTGCTCTCCGTCCTCGTGCTGGGGATCGTCTTCATGTTCCCCCTGTACTGGATCGTGACGATGGCGTTCAAGCCGCAGGAGGAGTGGCAGCCCGTCGATGGCGTGATCTGGTGGCCGGAGAATTGGACGCTCGACAACTTCCGCAAGATCACCGGCCGTGCCGAGGACACGGGGTTCTTCGAGGCGGCTCCGACCGACGCGACCGACTCGATCGTCAACAGCCTCGTCTCCGCGACCGGCGGGACGATCGTCGCGATGCTCGTCGGCACGCTGACCGCCTACGGCATCGCCCGCTACCGGGCAGGCGGGCCGCTCCTGCCCTTCCAGATCCTGCAGCTGCGGATGTTCCCGCCGATCGCGATCGTGATTCCGCTGCTGATCATGTACTCGTACATCGAGCTGGTGGACACGTACCTCGGGCTGATCCTGATCTACGGGGCGGTCACGTTCCCGTTCGTCGTCTGGCTGATGCGGAGCTTCTTCCAGGAGGTGCCGCGCGAGATCGCCGAGGCGGCGATCGTCGACGGCTGCAGCCAGTGGGGGGCGTTCTTCAAGGCGGTGCTCCCGCAGGTGCGCGGCGGCCTCGCGGCGACGGCGCTGTTCGTGTTCATCCTCAACTGGAGCGACTTCCTGCTCGCGCTCGTGCTCACCGGAGAGAACATCGAGACCGCGCCGGTCTTCCTCAACGGCCTCCAGTCCGCCGGGGCGGGTCAGGAGTACGGCCCGCAGGCCGCCCTCGGCCTCGTGCTCATCATCCCTCCCGCGATCCTCGGGCTGGCGATCCAGCGCTACCTCGTGCGCGGCCTGACCTTCGGCGCGATCAAGCGATAGCCATGGCCGAGATCCGCATCGAGACGCTGACGAAGGAGTTCGCAGGCGGCGTGGTCGCCGTGAAGGACCTCGACCTGCACGTGCCGCACGGCTCGTTCGTCGCGCTGCTCGGTCCGTCGGGGTGCGGCAAGACGACGACGATGAACATGATCTCGGGCCTCGAGTCGCCGACCAGCGGGGAGATCCTGTTCGACGGCACGTCGATCACCCGCGTGCCGCCCGGGAAGCGGAACGTCGGCTTCGTCTTCCAGAACTACGCGATCTTCACCCACATGAGCGTGTACGACAACCTCGCCTTCGGCCTCAAGGCGCGCAAGGGAGGGCCCTCGAAGGCAGACCGCGACGGCGAGGTGCGCCGCGTCGCCGAGATCGTCGGGCTCTCCGGCAGCCTCGACCGCCAGGCTGGCGCCCTGTCGGTCAACGACATGCAGAAGGTCGCGCTCGGGCGGAGCATGATCGTGCAGCCGGCGATCTTCCTGCTCGACGAGCCGTTCTCGAACCTGGACGCCGCCTTCCGGGCGTACATGCGCACCGAGCTGAAGCAGATCCAGCACGAGATCGGGCAGACGATGGTCTACGTCACCCACGACCAGGTCGAGGCGATGAGCATGGCCGACCACATCGCGGTGATGAACTTCGGCGAGCTCCAGCAGTACGGCTCGCCCGCGGAGATCTACCACCACCCGCGCAACCGCTTCGTGGCGGGCTTCGTCGGCTCCACCCAGATGAACTTCCTGCCCGCCGAGGTGCTGCCCGAGCGGGCGCCCGAGGGGCGCACCGCGGGGGTCACCGTGGGCATCCGGCCGGAGGCGCTCGCGCTCGTCGGCCCGGACGACGGCAGCGCGCGGCTGCAGACCCGGGTCACGCTGGTCGAGCCGCTCGGCGCGAAGGACATCGTCCACCTCGAGCTCGGTGAGCACCCGCTGCGCGCGATCGGCAGCCCCGGCAGCCGTCCACGCGTCGGCGAGAACGTCGGCGTCGTCGTCGACGAGGCGCGCCTGCGCTACTTCGACGACGCGACAGGGCTGGCGGTCCGATGACCGGGATCCGGCTCGAAGGCGTCACGAAGCGGTTCGGGTCGGTCACCGCGCTCGACGGCGTCTCGCTCGAGGTCGCCGACGGCGAGTTCTTCGCGGTGCTCGGCCCGCCGGGCGCGGGCAAGACGACCATGCTCCGGACGATCGTCGGGCTGGAGAACCCCGAGGAGGGCGACGTCTACGCCGGCGACGAGCGCATCACCGACGTCTACCCAGGTGATCGGGACATCGCGATCATGTTCCAGAACCTCGCGCTGTACCCCGACAAGTCGGTCCGCGACAACCTCGCCTTCCCCCTGAAGCAGGCGAAGGTCCCGAAGCAGGAGATCGAGCGCCGCGTGTCCGAGGTCGCGGCGGTGCTGAAGATCGAGAGGCTGCTGAAGCGGAAGCCCGCGAAGCTGTCCGGCGGTGAGCGCCAGCGCGTCGCGCTCGGCCGCGCGATGGTGCGGGAGCCCCGAGCGCTGCTGCTCGACGAGCCGCTGTCCGCCCTGGACGCGCTGCTCCGCATGGAGATGCGCGCGGAGCTGAAGCGGCTCCAGCGCGAGCTCGGCCGCACCGTGGTCTACGTCACGCACGACCAGGTCGAGGCGATGAGCATGGCCGACCGCGTCGCCGTGCTGCGGCAGGGTCAGGTGCAGCAGGTCGCGCCGCCCGAGGACATCTACCACCGCCCCGCCAACCGATTCGTCGCGACCGTGGTGGGCTCGCCCCCGATGAACTTCCTGCACGCGAAGGCCTCCTGGGTCGACGGAGCGCCTCGAGGTGCGCCACGACGAGCTCGTCGTCGACGTCGCGGGCGGTGCCGCAGCGCCGCTGCGCGAGCGGCTCGCAGAGGGAGCCCCGTGCCTGCTCGGCATCCGCCCCGAGGACGTGGGCGTGGCGACCGAGGGCGGCGTGCCCGCGACCGTCGTCACGACCGAGCCGCTCGGCGGCGAGACCGTGGTCGACCTGGAGCTGGGCGACCGCATCACGAAGGCGCTCGTCGACCCGACCCTCGAGCTCACGGACGGCCAGGCGGTCGCCGCGGTGCTCGACCCGCTCCGCCTGCACCTGTTCGACGACGCCGGCGAGACGCTCCTGTCCGCTGCCGGCGACGACATGTTCGGCGTGCGAGCGCGCTGACGCGCGCCGCCGCTCCTCGGCGACACGAAGGAGGCCGCTGTGCTCACCGCGACGAAGGACCTGATGCTCCCGGCGACGGTGACGGGCTCGTGGCCGCGCCCTCGCTGGTACACGCAGAACATGTGGGGCCGCCCGCTCGACACCGCGATGATGGACCCCTGGTTCCGCGAGCAGTTCGCCGACGCCCACGCGATCGTCGTCTCCGACCAGGAGCGGGCCGGTCTGGACATCCTCACGACCGGCGACTACCACCTCGACGAGGACGTCGCCGGCCGCTCGTGGCACCACTACCCGCTCCAGCGGTGGAAGGGGCTCGAGCACGAGGAGCTGCAGACCCGCAACACGCGCTCCCCGCTGCTCGCCTACCCGACCGGGACGATGCTCGACTCGATCTACAAGACGTGGCGCTGGCCGCGCGTGGTCGGCAAGGTCGAGCACGATCCCAGCAACCCGCTCGAGTACGCCAAGATCTGGCGCATCGCGCAGCAGAGCGCGGCGTCGGGGAAGGCGATCAAGTTCGGCACCTGCTCGGCGCAGGTGCTCGCGTTCTTCCTCGACAGCCACACCGAGGACTACGACCTCGACGACAAGATGCAGCTCACCTGGGACATGGCCGAGGCGATGAACCTCGAGCTCAAGCAGCTCGTCGCATCGGGCTGCAAGGTGATCCAGGTCGAGGAGCCCACGCTCCACTTCATGGCCTGCTACTACCCGAACGAGACGAAGCTGCTCGACTTCCTCGTCGACTGCTTCAACCGCGAGATCGAGGGCCTCGACGACGCCGAGGTGTGGATCCACACCTGCTGGGGCAACCCGAACATGCAGAAGGTCTTCACCGACGAGTCGTACGCCAACTCGGTCGAGATCTACCTCGAGCGGCTCAAGGGCGACGTCTGGACGGTGGAGGCGACCGAGAACGACCTGCGCGAGCTGCCGCTCTTCAAGCCGTACAAGGACTCGCTGAAGAAGAAGGTCGCAGTCGGCGTCGTCAGCCACCGCACGTTGCAGGCGGACTTCCCCGACGTCGTCGCCGACCGGATCCGCCGCGCGCTGGAGTGCATCCCGGCCGACAAGCTCGTGCTCTCGACGGACTGCGGCTTCGGCCGGCAGGGCTTCAACCGGCACCTCGCCTTCTACAAGGCGTCGGCGATCCCGCAGGCGCGCAACATCGTCCTGCAGGAGCTCGGCCTCGAGCCGCGCTACATCGCTGCCACCGACGACGGGCTCGCGTGGGACCAGCTGCCCGACGACGAGCCGTTCACGCACTTCAAGCCGTTGCGATAGGGGGTCGCTGCCATGCCACGCTTCTCCGTCTCCGAGTTCTCCACGCTCAACCTCGGCTTCGACGAGGACCTCTACGCGTACAAGGCGGGTGGTGCCGAGGGCATCGGCCTCGCCGAGGCGAAGCTGCCCGAGGGGCAGGACGCCGAGTCCCTGCGCAAGCTGCGCGAGAGCGGTCTGCAGGCGACCATCTGCCTGCCGGCGATGCTGTCGGTGCTGCAGCTGCCGCCGTTCGGGGGGCCCGAGGATCCCGAGGAGCGCGTCGAGTCGCTCTGCGCGTCGGTCAGGCGCCTCGCCGCGTTCGACCCGGTGACCCTGCTCGTGCTGACCGGCCCCGTCGGCGACCGCGATCCTGCGGAGGCGCGGCGGATCGCGGTCGAGGGGTTGCGCGAGGTCGCGCGCACCGCGAAGGAGGTCGGTGTGCAGGTGGCGCTCGAGCCGATCCACTCGTCCGCTCGCGACGACTTCACGATGGTCGACACCATCCCCGGCGCCGTGGCGCTCGTCGAGGAGGTCGGCGAGCCGATGGGGATCCTCTTCGACACGTGGCACCTGTGGGACACGCCCGACGTGCTCGACCACGTCCGCGCCGAGGCGCACCGCTTTCCTGCCGTGCACATCAACGACTGGCGGGCGGAGACGCGCGGCTGGGACGACCGCGCCCTCCCGGGCGAGGGGATCATGGACCTCCCGGCGATCTTCGCCGCGCTCGAGGACGGCGGCTTCGACGGCTGGTACGACCTCGAGGTGTTCTCGGGCGAGACCTACCCCGACTCGCTGCTGAAGCTCGACCCGGCGGAGATGGTGCGCCGCGGCAAGGCGGGGTTCGAGGCGGCCTGGGCGGCGCGGCGGTCCTGACGGGTCTAGACGGCCGGGCGGGGCGTGCCCCGCCCGGCCGCCTGGGGAGCGGCAGCGCCGACGCTCATCCGTCCTGGAGGCCGCCGTTGCGGGTGAGGCGCAGGAGGGTGTCGCGGTCGTGGACGGTCTCGAGCCGCTCAGCCTCCGCCGTGACCTCCGCCTCGAGGTCGTCGCCGCAGGGGCGGGTCTCGCGGCGCCACTCCTCGAGGTAGGCGCCGCTCTCGATCAGGTCGGCCCTCATCGCGGCGGCGTCGATCGCCTTCTGGAAGCGCTCGTCCAGCTCGCGGCGGGCGGTGGTGGCGCCGTCGGTGGCGGTCACCTGGGCGGGGATGTCGCGCCAGAGGATGACGGTCAGCTGGGGCACGTCAGCGCAGCGTCGGGAACGCGAGCTCGTCGACGAACTTGTCGTTGAAGTCGGGCCGGTCGGAGAGCTCGACGTACTCGACCGTGTCGAGCATGTTCGCGGCCGCGTGGCGCTCCTGCATGGAGAGCAGGGTCATCTTCGCCCCTTCCCCGGCGACGTTGCCGGCCGAGACGATGCGGGTGCGCGGGAGCTGGGGGACGAGGCCGATGCGGATCGCGCTGGCCGGGTGGAGGTAGCTGCCGAAGGAGCCGGCGAGCAGCACCTGCTGGATGTCGTCCTCGTCGATGCCGAGCTCCTCGACGAGCAGCCGCCAGCCGGTGGCGATCGAGGCCTTGGCGAACTGGAGCTCGCGGACGTCGCGCTGGGAGAGGAAGACGCTGTCGTCGAGGTCGCCGGGCTCGGCCTTCCAGTGCAGGACGAAGGCGCGCTCCTGGTCGTCGCGGGTGACGAGCCGGTCGGCGAGGGTGGGGGCGATGACGGTGGCCTCCTCGTCGGTCGCGAAGCGGCCGCTGGCGTCGATCAGGCCGACGCGCGCGAGCTCGGCGACGGCGTCGACCAGCCCGGAGCCGCAGATGCCGATCGGGTCGGTGTCGCCGATCACGCCGAGCTGGAGGCTCCCTTCGGCGATCCGGACGACCTCGATCGCCCCGTCGGCGGCACGCATGCCGCACTTGATCTGGGCGGCCTCGAACGCAGGCCCGGCCGGGGCGGCGGTGCAGACGAGGCGGTCGGAGGAGCCGAGCGCGATCTCGCAGTTGGTGCCGACGTCGATGAACAGGCGCAGGCGCTTGTCCCGGGTCATGCCGGTGGCGAGCAGCCCGGCGACGATGTCCCCGCCGACGTACGCGCCGAGCGCCGGCAGCACGGTCGCGCGGGCGCGCGGGTGCAGCGCGAGCCCGAGCTCGGCGGCGGGCATGTCGGGGTACTCGCTGGCGGCCATGATGAACGGGGCGACGCCGACCGACTCCGGGTCGATCCCGAGGGCGAGCTGGGTCATGGTTGCGTTGCCGGCCAGCGCGACCTCGTACACGGCCTCGCGCGGCACGTCTCCGTGGGCGCAGACCTCGTCGGCGAGCTCCTGCAGCGTCTCCGCCGCCAGGGTGCGGAGACGCTGCAAGGCGTCGGGGTCGAGCATCGTCGCGGAGATTCGCGAGATCACGTCGGCCCCGAAGGGCTGCTGCTTGTTGAGCATCGACCGGACTGCCACCGGCGTGCCGGTGCCGACGTCGAGCAGCGTCGCGACGACCGTGGTCGTGCCCAGGTCGAACGCGATCGCGTGCAGGCCCTGCGGTCGTGTCGCCGGGCTCGACGTCGATCAGGAGGTCGTCGACGACGACGCACGTGACCTTGTAGCGCGGACGAGCGCAGGACGCCCGGCAGCCGCCGCAGCACCCCAGTCTCGACGCGCAGCTCGAGATCGTCGATCGCGTCGCGGATCCGCTGCAGGTCGGTGCGCTGGTCGGCGAGCGACGGCTCGTCCAGCTCGACGTAGCGCTTCTGGAGCGCAGGATGGAGGATCACCTGGCGGCCGACGCCGACGGTCGCGGCCTTCGGCCGGGTGACGAGCGGCGGCACGTGCACGACGAGGTCGTGGTCGGCCTGCGAGCGGCAGGCGAGCCGCCAGCCGTCGGCGAGCTCGTCCTCCGAGAACGCGCGCGCGTCGAGCGGCGAGGCGGGCACCGCGCCGTCGACGACCTGCACCTTGCACTTCTTGCAGGTGCCGTGGCCGCCGCAGGTGGAGTCGATCGCGATCCCGTTCCACGACGCCGCGTCGAACACCGTGACGCCGGGCGGCACGCGCACGGCCGTGCCGGACGGCTCGAAGCGGAGCGCGACGCGGGCCGGCGCGTCGCCCCCGCCCGCGCCCGTGTCGGCGTCGTCGATCACGAGCGTCACTGGACCGCGGTCTCCTGCGCCCTGCGGTGGGCGGCGATCCACGCCATGCCCCACTCGTCGCGGCCGAGGAGCAGGTCGGCAGAGCGGCACGCGTCGACGGTCTGGGCGGTGCGCGCGTCCATGATCGCGCTCGTCAGGCCCGCCTGGGAGGCGAGCACGAGGAACGCCGCGTTCAGCGCGTGTCGGCCGGGCAGCCCGAACGAGACGTTCGAGGCGCCGAGCGTCATGTTGAGGCCGAACTCGTCGCGGATGCGGCCGATCGTCTCGAGCGTGACGACCACGGCCTGCGGGTCGGCGCCCACCGTCATCGCGAGCGGGTCGATCACCATGTCCTCGAGCGGGATCTCGTACTCGCCGTGGACGATGTCGACCAGGCGCTTGCACACCTCGAGCCGCTCGTCCGCCGTCTGCGGGATTCCGACCTCGTCGTTCGTCAGGCAGATCACCGCCGCCTCGTGCTGCTTCACGAGCGGGAGCACCCGCTCCAGCCGATCGCGCTCGCACGTGACCGAGTTCACGAGCGCCTTGCCCTCGTACACGGCGAGTCCGGCCTCGAGCGCCTCGACGACCGACGAGTCGATGCAGATCGGCACCTCTGTGTGCTCCTGCACCAGCTGGATCGCGCGCGCCAGGAGGTCGGCCTCGTCGGTCAGCGGCACGCCCATGTTGACGTCGAGCACGTGGGCGCCCATCGCGACCTGATCCTCGACGTCCTTGACGATCTCCGAGAGGTCGCCTGCCCGCAGCGCCTCTGCGAACGCCTTGCGCCCGGTCGGGTTGATCCGCTCTCCGATGATGCAGAACGGCTGATCGGGGCCGATCGTGACCTGCTCAGACCGGGAGCGCAGAACGGTGTGCATGTCGTCTCTCTTTCGTGGTGGGGATGTCGAGATCGCGGCACAGGCGCGAGACGGCGCCGTCGTGGCGGAAGTCGGTGAGGTGGAGGCCGCGGACGCCGGGCAGCGAGAGCGCGTGCCGCGCCTGCTCCAGCGCGAGCTCGTACGCTGCCTCGCCGGGGTCGTCGGCCTGCTCGACGCGGGCGATCGTCTCCTCGGGCACGTCGATGCCCGGGACGTGGTCGCGCATGAAGCGGAGCGCCCGCGCGCCGCGCACGAGCACGATCGCCGGCAGCAGCGCGACGCGCGTCGTCGTCTCCTGCTCGTGCAGGCGGGCCGACGAACGCCTCCAGGCGGTCGGGGTGGTAGCAGATCTGCAGCTGGAGGAAGCGGGCGCCGGCGAGCGCCTTCTTCGCGGCGCGCTGTGCCCGGTGCTCGAGCGGCGGTGCGGCGGGGTTCTCGACCGCGCCCACGAAGAGGCGGGGCGGCGGATCCAGCGTCCGACCCGAGAGCGTGCGGCCTCGTGCGAGGGTCGTCGCCACGCGCACGAGCTGGGGGCCGTCGAGGTCGAACACCCGGCGTGCCTCCGGCTCGTCGCCGGCGGTGACGTCGTCGCCGGTCAGGCAGCAGACGTTCTCGACGCCGTGCAGCGCTGCCCCGAGCAGGTCGGCCTGGATCGCGAGCCGGTTCTTGTCACGGCACACCACCTGCAGCACCGGCTCGATCCCGAGCTGGTGCAGCGCGATCGCCACCGCCACGTTCGAGGCGTGCGCGTGCGCCGCGGTGTTGTCCGTCGCGTTGACCGCGTCGACCCACTCGGCCATCTCGGCGACGCGCTCGCCGAACGCCTCGAGGCCGCCGCCGTCGACGGTCGGGGCCTCGCCGGTGAGGATCAGGCCGTCGCCCTCGACGAGCTCGCGCGAGCCGGCTCACGGGTGCTCTCCGTCGGCGGGCTCCCAGCCCGGCCGGGCGCACCCGATCGCGCTTCGTCACGAGGTTGACCCAGGACGAGGTGCCCCGCAGCCGGTTGTCCACCGGGGGCCGGAGCTGGTGGAAGTGGCCGCGCCACGACGCGGGCAGCAGCGGCAGCGTCCGGGAGCGCTGCTCCGCCTTGACCCAGACGCAGCGCATCTCGGGCTTCACCTCGCAGTGGCCGTTCTCGCGCACCCCGCCGCACGGGCCGTTGCGCAGCGTCTTCGGGCACGTCATCGGACAGGTCATGCCCGTGTCGTGCAGGACGCACTGGCCGCACATCTGGCAGCCCCAGATCGGCTTCTTGACCGCGTGCTCGACGAGCGTGACGACCCCCATCGCTCGTGCCTCAGGCGGGAGTCAGCGCTCGACGCTGCTCGAGGAGCTCCTTGGCCTTCTTCGTCGCGCCGGCCGCGTCGGCGGCGTAGCCGTCGGCGCCGACGACGTCGGCGTACTCCTGGGTGACGGGTGCGCCGCCGACGAGGATGATCACGTCGTCGCGCAGCCCGGCCTTCTCGATCGCCTCGATGTTGACCTTGAACATCGGCATGGTGGTGGTGAGGAACGCGGAGAAGCCGACCACGTCGGGCTTGTGCTCCTGGATCGCCTCGATGAACGTCTCCGGCGCGACCTGCACGCCGATGTCGACGACCTTGAAGCCGGCGCCCTCGAGCATGATGTCGACGAGGTTCTTGCCGATGTCGTGGACGTCGCCCTTGACGGTGCCCATCAGGAACGTCCCGATCGGCTCGGTGTCGGTCTTCGCCAGCAGCGGCCGCAGCAGCTCGAGCGCCCCGCTCATCGCGCGGCCGGCGATCAGCATCTCCGGGACGAAGAAGTCGCCGCGCTCGAACCGCGCCCCGACCTCCTCCAGCGCCGGGATCAGCGCCTCGAACAGCATCTTCTCCGGGTGCAGCCCCGCGGCGATGCCCTGCTCGGTCAGCCCGACGACCTCGGGCTTGTTCCCGATCAGCGTGTTGTCGTAGAGACCCTGCAGGATCTCGTCGGCGTTCATGCTCCTCGCACTCCTTCCGGATGGTTGAGACGGATCAGCTCGGACAGCGCGCCGGCCTCCGCGACGACCTGGCGAGCGACCTGGTGGAGCCGCTCGCGGGTCGTGCGCACCGTCGGCGCGGAGACGGAGATCGACGCGATCACCGAGCCGCGCGCCCCGTGGACGGGCGCGGCGGTCGAGCAGAGGCCCTCGTCGAGCTCCTCCCAGGTCGTCGCGTAGCCGTCGCGCCGCACGTGCTCGAGCTCGGTGAGCAGCGCGTCGAGCGACGTGATGGTGTTCGGGCCGAGGCGCGCGAGGCGACCGAACGGGGGCTGGGCCGCGCCGAAGGCCATGAACACCTTGCCCATCGACGAGGCGTGGATCGGGATGCGACGGCCGACCCAGTTCCCGGCCCCGAGCGGGTGGTTGCTGTCCACCTGCGCCAGGCGGGCGACGCCGGTCGGGGTCGGGATCGCGATGTTCGCGGTCTCGCCCGTCGCGACGCCGAGCCGCTCCAGGAAGGGGTGCGCGAGCGTCGCGAGGTCGCCGACCGCGGAGTCGCGACGCGCGTACTCGACCAGCACCGGGCCGGGGCGGAAGCCGCCGCCCTGGCGCCGTTGCGCGAGCCCGTTGCGCTCCAGCGCCCGCAGCAGGCGCGCGGCGGTGGTCTTCGGCAGCTGCGTCTCCTCCACCACGCCCGAGAGCGTGACCGCGTCGTCGCTCTCGACGAGCCGCACGAGGATCCGCGCGGCCCGGTCGATCGACTGGCTTCCCTCTTCGACCTTGGTCATGGTGCCGGATGATGGTACCACGCTCACGCGCTCACTATGACAATATCCACTCATGTCGTCTATCATCGCCCAAATGGGTGCCGGATGATGGAACTTGGACAGGTCGACCAGTTGTCTCGCAAGCACCCGTCGCCGCTGTGGGCGAGCGGGCCCGACGACCACGCAGGCGCCGACCTGTGGGAGGCGATCGAGGCGCGGGAGGTGGTCGAGCGGTCGCTCGTCCGCCTGGCCGCCGATCGACGCACCGAGCGCGACCTGGCGCGGCTCGAGCGGGCGCTCGCGCAGATGCGCGCCGCGGGCGACCGGGAGTCCTTCACCGCCGGCGATCTCGCGTTCCACGTCGCGCTCTCCGAGGCCGCGCACAACAGCCTCCTCGCAGGACGGCTCGCCGCGCTGCATCATCGGGTGCAGGAGATGATCGCGCTCTTCACCGACGCGACGTTCCGCAAGGGGACCGTCGCCGACCTCGTCGACGCCCACGAGCGTCTCGCGGATGCCGTCGGCGAGCGCGATGGCGACCGCGCCCCCCGGATCCTGAGCGAGATGATGGCCCGCCTGCGCGACGAGGCCGGGGCCGTCGCGCCACCGCATTTCAACCCGTCGACGGCCGGCCGACCGGCCGCGCAGAGCAAAGGAGAGGGAGCATGAAGACCGCCGAGCGCACACGCATCGCCTTCCAGCGGGGGACGCCGGATCGCGTGCCCGTCCACTGCTGGCTCGGGCTGCCTCTGATCAAGAAGCTCCGCGAGCCGAACCAGTCCTTCCTCGACCTGTTCGAGCTGTGGATCGACGACCCGATGGGCTCGATCGTGAAGATGCAGCAGGACCTCGGGCTGGACCCGATGATCACGACCTACAGCCAGCACATCGGCGAGCACGAGATCTGGCCGCGGATGCTGTTCCCGCGCCCGTTCGAGACGGACACGTGGGTCGAGACGTTCGAGGTCACGGGCCGGGGCGACGGCTGGCGCGAGCACTCGCACCGGATCAAGACGCCGGACGGCGACCTCGACTACTCGTACCGCACCGAGGACGGGTTCGGCACCTCGTGCCACGACTTCCTCCTCAAGGGCGACGAGCCCGAGAAGAAGCTGCCGGCGCTGCGGCACTTCCCGTCGGCAGACCTGTACGACATGACCGTGCTCAAGGGGATGACGGAGAAGGTCGGCGACGATGCCTGGTGGCTGCACCACGTGATCGGCCCGTGGGACATGGCGGCCGAGATCCGGGGCCTCGTCGACCTCTCGATGGACATCTACGACCGGCCGGCGTTCGTGCACGACCTGATGCGGATCTGCACCGACTGGCTGAAGGGCTTCTACCGGCGGCTGGGCGAGACCGGGATCCACTCGATCTCGATGAACGAGACCTGGACCGGGGTCGGCGTGGCGAAGGATCACTTCGTCGAGTTCATGAAGCCCTACGAGGCCGAGTGCGTCCAGGCCGCGCACGACGCCGGCTACCTCGTCAGCTTCCACAACTGTGGGCGCGCGACGCTCCTGCTGGAGGACATCGCCGACACCGGCCCCGACGCGATCGAGACGCTCACCTCCGACCGCTCGTCCGGCGACGTCGACCTGGCCGACGCGAAGCAGCGGATCGGCGACCGCGTGTGCCTGTTCGGTGGGTTCAACGAGCACCTGCTGCACGAGGCCGACGACGAGGCCGTCAAGGCGGAGGTCCGGCGCTGCCTCGACGCGGCGATGGCGGGGGGCGGCTACGTGCTCCGCTCGACGGGTCAGATCTTCGACGCCCGGCCCGGGTCGATCGAGCTCATGTGCGAGACCGTGCGCGAGCTCGGCCGCTACAACTGAGCACGGGAGGTCGGTAGGTGGACGAGCCCGACCTGTACGAGGTCCAGACCGCCGCGAGCGGCCCGCAGGGGGCGCTGCCGCTGACGCCGGAGCTCCTCGAGGGCCCGTCGGGCGACGTGTTCGGGATGACCCAGAACGCGGGGATGGGCTGGGAGGCGTCGAAGGTCGGCCGCGACCAGCTCCTGATCCTCTCGACCCAGGGCGGGCTGCGGGCCGACGACGGCACGCCGATCGCGCTCGGCTACCACACGGGGCACTGGGAGGTCGGCCTTCTCGTGCGCGAGGTCGCGCTCGAGATCGACCGGCTCGGCGCGCTGCCGTTCGCGGCGGCGGTCTCGGATCCGTGCGACGGGCGGAGCCAGGGCACGTCTGGGATGTTCGACTCGCTCCCGTACCGCAACGACGCGGCGCTCGTGCTGCGCCGGCTGGTGCGGAGCCTCCCGCGGCGCCGCGGAGTGATCGGGATCGGCACCTGCGACAAGGGGCTCCCTGCGATGACGATGGCGCTCGCCTCGTTCCGCGAGCTCGCCGGCGCGATCGTGCCAGGCGGGGTCACGCTCCCACCGCGCCAGGGGGAGGACGCGGGCGCCGTGCAGACGCTCGGTGCGCGGTTCGCCCACGGTCTGGTGACGCTCGAGGACGCGGCCGACCTCGGCTGCCGTGCGTGCGCGTCCCCCGGCGGCGGCTGCCAGTTCCTCGGCACCGCTGCGACCGCGCAGGTCGTCGCGGAGGCGCTCGGCCTCACCGTCCCGCACGCGGCGCTCGCGCCCTCCGGCCAGCCCGTCTGGCTGGACGTCGCGCGCCGCACGGCGCAGGCGGTGCAGGCGCAGTGGCAGGACGGCAGGGTGCTCGGCGACGTGCTCACCGACCACGCGATCGAGAACGCGATGCTGGTGCACGCGGCGTTCGGCGGCTCGACGAACCTCCTGATCCACATCCCGGCGATCGCCCACGCGGCCGGCCTGCGCGCGCCCCACGGTCGAGGACTGGCGCAGGGTCAACGCGTCGGTGCCCCGCCTGGTCGACGCGCTCCCGAACGGCCCGCACCACCACCCGACCGTGCGCGTCTTCCTCGCAGGGGGCGTGCCCGAGGTGATGCTGCACCTGCGCGAGCTCGGCCTGCTCCACACGGACGCACGCACCGTGGAGGGCCGCACGCTCGACGAGGTGCTGGACGAGTGGGCCGACAGCGAGCGGCGGCACCGGCTGCGCGCTCGGCTGACGGAGGCCGACGGGGTCGACCCCGACGACGTCATCTCCCCGCCGGCGCGCGCGAGAGAGAAGGGGATGACCTCGACGGTCTGCTTCCCGGAGGGGAACCTCGCCCCGGGCGGCAGCGTGATCAAGAGCACCGCCATCGATCCGCGTGCGCTCGACGAGGACGGGGTGTACCGGCTGACCGGCCGCGCCCGCGTGTTCACGAGCGAGCGCGACGCCATCGCCACGATCAAGGGACAGCGGGGCGAGCCGATCGAGCCGGGCGATGTGATCGTGCTCGCCGGGCGCGGCCCGATGGGCACGGGCATGGAGGAGACCTACCAGCTCACCTCGGCGCTCAAGTACCTGCCCGGCGGACTCCACGTCGCACTCGTCACCGATGCGCGCTTCTCGGGCGTCTCGACGGGGGCGTGCATCGGCCACGTCAGCCCCGAGGCGCTCGAGGGCGGCCCGATCGGGCGGGTGATCGAGGGCGACGTCGTGCAGGTCGTCGTCGACCGCGTCGAACCTCACCGCCTCCGTCGACCTCGTCGGCCACGCGGACGAGCGGTGGACGCCCGAGGAGGGGATGCGCGTGCTCGCCGAGCGGCCACTGAACCCCGACGTCGCCCCGGACCCCGGGCTCCCGGCGGACGTCCGCATGTGGGCGCGGATGCAGTCCGTCAGCGGTGGGCTGTGGGGCGGCTGCGTCTACGACCAGGACGCGATCGTCGCGGCGCTGGAGCAGGGCGCGCCTGCGTCGACCACCTAGGGGTGGTGACAGGCGTCGCAGACGAGTCGGCGCGATCCGAGGATGCGCCATCGACATCGTTCGCGCTGACAGGTGTATAATGCTAGTCAAGACATCAACCTTGACGAGGGGGTGCAGTGCGGGTGGGTTGGGGAGCCCACCGAGGTAGGTGGGGAGCGCTTGCAGCGCTGGCTGTCGGTGCTTCCGTCGCGGCGTGGCCGGCGTCGGCGGCGGACCCCAAGCCTGATCCCGCTCCGGTGCCGGCGAAGCCCCAGCCGGCCGAGCCTGCGCCCGCGAAGCCATCACCCACGACGTCAGCCCCGACCGCGCCGGCTCCCCCCGAACCCGCGCCGTCCACGCCGTCCGTCCCGAGCGCCCCGCCGACTCCGAGCCCCGGGCCGGTGGGCACTTCGGCGTCCGGAGCCACCTCGAGCGGCTCCACTGACGAGACCGCGGCTGCAGCGAGGACGGCGGCCGAGGAGCGGGCCCGTGCCGCGGCGAAGGCCGAGGCGAAGGCGAAGGCGGCGGCCAGACGAAAGGCCGAGGCGGCAGCGGCGGCTCGAGCGCGCGCAGCCGAAGCGGCGAGCGCGAACGATGTCGTCGCCCTGCGGATCGAGAGGGCAAGGACGCTCCACGAGCTCCACGAGCGCCCCTTCGGCCTCGCGCTGGATCGACGCGTGGCGGTCGTCGTGCCGTTCGAGCCACCGGTGGCGGCGCTGCCCACGACTTCGAACGATGGTGATGCGCCACTGGTCGGTCCTCAGATGCTGTTCGCTCTGACCGGTGTAGCGTGCCTCCTGATCCTGCTCGCAGGACTGCCGGACGCGCTGATCACGAGCGTCGGGCAGGTCGGGATTCTCCTGGAGCGCGGGCGCGGGCTCCTCCTGATCGGAGGAGCCGAGATCCTCTTCGCCGTTGCCATCATCGTTCTTGTCGGACGGAGCGGCTGACATGAAGCCCTGCCACCGCGCGCGCATCGCCGTGATCCTCTTCATGGTGTTCGGGATGCTTGCAGTCGCCACGGGGGCGGAAGCCGACCCGCCTGAGGTGAGCATCACCTCTGCTCCCGCCAGTCCGACATCGAGCACCTCGTACTCCGTCTCGTTCACGAGCTCCGATCCGGAGGCGACCTTCGCGTGCAGCCTCGACGGCGGCGGGTTCGGGTCCTGCGCGTCGCCCGCCTCGGGGTCCGTCGGGGAGGGAGCGCACACGTTCGCCGTGACGGCTACCAACGCGGGTGGTGAGACGAGCGCACCCGCAACGGCGACCTGGACGGTCGATACGAGTGGCCCGACCACGTCGATCGCCTCCGGACCGACAGGCACCGTCGCGAGCGACCAGGCAACCTTCGTCTTCAGCGCCTCCGAGCCGGCGACCTTCGACTGTCGACTCGACGGTGGCGGCTTCTCGGCCTGCTCGAGCCCGCAGTCCTACACGGGACTCGCGAGCGGGCCGCACACCTTCGAGGTACGGGCGCAGGATGCCCTCGGCAACGTCGGCTCGCCGGCGAGCAGAACATGGACCGTCGACCTGTCCCCGCCGGACACGACGATCACCGACGGCCCGTCAGGGACGACCAGGCCCGACGCGCTGGAGTTCGAGTTCTCGTCGAGTGAGCCGGCCAGCTTCGAGTGCCGGGTCGACGGGGCAGCCTTCGCCGTTTGCTCCTCGCCTCGGATCGTCTCGGGACTCTCGGACGGCTCGCACACGTTCGAGGTCAGGGCGACCGACACCGTCGGCAACGTCGACCCCACGCCCGCTGCGCGGACATGGGTGGTCGACGCGACCCCACCGGAGACGACCATCACCGGTGGACCGGCGACTGGTGCGACAGTGGTCGTCTCGCCGACTTTCACGTTCTCCGCGTCGGAGCCGTCGACGTTCCAGTGCAGCACGGACGCCACGGGCTTCACGGGCTGCACCTCGCCGTCAACGCCGACGCTCGCGGACGGCGCCCACACGTATGCAGTGCGCGCGGTCGACGCGGTGGGCAACGTCGATGCGACCCCGGCCGTCAGGTCGTTCACCGTCGATTCGACGCCGCCGTCGGCGAGCGTCACCTCCGGCCCCACGGGCACCGTCGGGACGAGCTCAGCGACGTTCGCCTTCTCCGCCAGCGAGCCCGCGAGCTTCGCGTGCAGCCTCGACGGGGGCGCCTTCTCCTCGTGTGCCTCGCCGGCGACGGTCTCGGGCCTCGGGGACGGATCGCACACGTTTGCGGTGCGCGCCACAGATGCAGCGGGCAACGCCGGCCAGGCCGCCGCGGCCACGTGGACCGTCGACACCGCACCACCCGAGACCACGGTCACATCGGCGCCGACCGGCACCGTCGCAGTGCGGTCCGCGACGATCGCGTTCTCGTCGAGCGAGGACGGGACGTTCGAGTGCAGACTCGACGGCTCAGCCTTCGCTGGATGCACGTCTCCGACGACGCTCGTCGGAGTCGTCGACGGGCCGCACGTGTTCGAAGTGCGCGCGACGGACGCCGTCGGAAACACCGACGCCAGCCCGGCCTCGACATCCTGGTCGGTCGACGCGACGCCCCCGGTGATCACGCTGATCGGCCCCACTCGGCGAACGGTCGAGGCCGACCGTCCGGCCGGGGCGGCTGTGGAGTACACGGTCACGGCGTCGGACGGCGGCGCTGCGCAGCTCCCGGCTGCCGTCAGGTGCTCGCGGTCGTCCGGCTCGGTCTTCCCGTTCGGCACGACGGAGGTCGAGTGCAAGGCGAACGACGCGGTCGGCAACGAGATGGTCGTGAAGTTCGAGATCACCGTCGTCGACACCACCCCACCCACCATCAACGCGCCCGACTTCTCCGTCGCGGCGACGAGCGCCACCGGGATCCTGCGCGACGACCCCGCGATCGCTCAGTACCTCACCGGCATCACGGCCACGGACATCGTGTCGACGCCCAGGATCACCACAGACGCTCCGGAGTCGTTCCCGCTCGGCACGACCCGATTCGTGGTCACGGCGGTCGACGCAGCAGGCAACTCGACGACGAAGATCGTCGCCGTCACGGTGCTCGCAGAAGGATCCAGGCCCCCGCTCGTCGACCTCACCCCGCCGGCGGCCGTCAGAAACCTCAAGGCGAAGGCGGGCGATCACAGAGTCATGCTGACCTGGGCCAAGCTGCCAGCGGACGTGGTGCGGGTCGAGGTGCGCATCCGGATCGTCGGCGAAGCCGGTCCTGCGAGGCTGCTGACGAGCGGTCTCAAGGCGAGCTACGTCGCCACAGGATTGCGCAACGACGTGCAGCACCGGTTCGAGCTGGTCGCCTTCGATCGAGCGGGGAACGCCTCCTCGCCGGTCTCGATCACCGCGACCCCGAAGGCGCTCCTGCTCGCGCGGCCGCTTCCCAACGCGAAGGTCGTGGTCCCTCCGCGGCTCAAGTGGCGTCCCGTCGCCGGGGCGACCTACTACAACGTCCAGCTCTACCGGGGCTCGACGAAGGTGCTCTCCGCGTGGCCGGTGTCGGCGAGCATCCAGCTCAAGCGGACCTGGACGTACGACGGGAAGAAGCACGTGCTGAGAGCGGCAACCTACACGTGGTACGTCTGGCCGGGTCTCGGCGCGCGTGCCGACGCCCGGTACGGGTCGCTGCTCGGCAAGAGCAAGTTCAGAGTCGTGCCAGCTCGCTCCGTGGCCCTGCGAGACGCACCTGTGCTCAGCGACGCCCCCGACGCGAAAGCGACCACTGAACCTCCCCGCTGAGCTCCTTGCCACGATCAGGCCCTCACGAGAAGGCGGCCGCCGCTACCGGCGGCTGACGCCCATCGTGATCGTCCCCACGTAGCTCGATCCCTGGCGAGTCAGCCGGAGCAGCGACCGGGAGCCGCCGTTGCGGAAGATCGCGTCGCCCGCGTTGCGCGGGTCGCGGTTCGGGCGCGAGCGATACGGCGCACGGCGATAGACGGCGTCCGTGACCGAGTCCGGGAAGTAGAGCTGGCCGGTGTGGACGACGCTCCTCCCAAGGAAGACCTTCGTGTGGATGTGCACCGTCCGTCCCGGGTACCAGCCCGGGTAGATCGTGCGGAACCGGGCGATGCCCTTCGCGTCGGTGCGCTGGATGCCGCGCAGGAACGTCTTGCCGGCGGTGCCCTGCTGCGCGACGTCCGAGTACACGCCGAGAGCGTCGCAGTGCCAGATGTCTACGGCGGCGCCCTTGATCGGCGCGCACGTCGAGACGTCGACGACGCCGAGGCGCAGCAGGAGCGGGACGCCGGCCGTCCCCTCGGTGACGTTCTGGCGCACCTTGTCGCCGTCCGTGAAGTACGGGCCCTCGGTCTGCTCGGGGGTGAGCACGCAGGTGACGGCGCCAGACGCGACGGCGGCCGGGCCGGCCCCGGACGCGTCGGCGTCGTCGGCGCGGCCGAGGGCGGCGCCGCCGGCGACCGCGCCCGCGACGAGGCCGCCGAGCGCGAGCAGGGAGGAGCGGCGGGTCGAGCGGGGTGGGGTGGTGTCGTGATCGCTTGTCATGCGGGGCATCATCGCGATCGAGGCTGAGAGGTGCCTGTGAACCACGTTGCGACCTCGCGTAGGCTCGGCGGACGATGACGACGGTGGGGATCGTGGGCACGGGCGCGATGGGGAGCGCCCTCGCAGCGCGGCTGCGCGACGGCGGCTGCCGCGTGGTGGCGTGCCTGGCCGGGCGGAGCGACCGCTCCCGCGCGCTCGCCGCGCGGGCCGGGATCGACGAGCGCGACTCGCTCGCAGCTGTGCTCGACGCCGCGGACGCGGTGCTGTCGATCGTCCCGCCCGAGGCGGCGCTCGAGGTCGCGGGCGCGCTTGCGATCGCGGGGTCCGGTCGGTCCGCCGCTCCGCTCGTCGCCGACCTCAACGCGGTCTCGCCCGCGACGGCGGGTCGGATCGAGGAGGTGCTGCGGCATGCGGGCCTCGAGCTCGTCGACGGCTCGATCTCGGGCCCGCCTCCGTCGGCGCCAGGGACCACGTGCGTCTATCTCTCGGGCGCGCGCGCCGGCGAGATCGCCGCCCTGCCCGCGACGGGGGTCGAGCGTCGAGTGGTCGGCGCGGAGGTGGGGCTCGCATCCGCCGTGAAGATGTGCACCGCGAGCGTCTACAAGGGCCGCGTCGCGCTGCTCGCCCAGGCGCTGCGCACCGCCCGTGCCAACGGCGTGCTCGAGCCGGTGCTCGACGACCTCGTCGGGACGGGCCTCGCCGACCGCGAGCGGACGGGCGAGACGCTCGCGCGCGCCTCCGCGAAGGCGTGGCGCTACGTCGCGGAGATGGAGGAGATCGCCGCGACGCAGGGCGCGGCGGGGCTCACGCCGGCGCTGTTCGAGGCGCTCGCCGAGGTCTACCGCGACCTCGCCGCGCGTGCCGTGGCCGTGGCGCCCGAGGACGTCACCATCTCCTTACCACTCCGAGACGTCCTGGAGGCGATCGACGCCGATCGCGCGCCCTGTGGCGACTAGATTGCGCGCGTGACGCAGGCGGAGCACCAGCTCGACCCCTTCGGAAGCGTTGAGGAGCGGCACGCCGCCGACTACGCGCTGCGCAACACGCAGCAGCATCTGGTTCAGCTCTCGGCCCAGGCCGACCTGAAGGCCAGCATCGTGATGACCGTGTCGGCGGTGCTGATCGGCGTCGCCGCGGCGCGCGCGTCGAACGACGACATGCTCTGGGGGATCGTCGCCTTCGCCGTCGTCCTCGCCGGGGCGCTGCTCTGGGCCGTGCTCGCGATCATGCCCGGCAAGGGCGGCCCGCGGAACCGGCCCGACCTGCTGTTCTTCACCGACGCGGCCGCGCTCTCGGGCGACGACTACGCGCAGCGGATGGCGCGCTTGCTCGGCGACGACGGGCGGCTGTACCGCGCGATGGTGGACAACCTCCACGACCACTCTGTGTTCCTCGTCCGGCACAAGTACCGCTACCTCAGATTCGCCTACATGTGGTTCATGGCGGCGTTCGTCGCAGGCGCCGCTGGGATCGCGCTGAAGCAGCTCGCGGGCTGAGCCGCAGGTCTGCTCGCGCGGAGCCGGGCGCACCCCGCGCGGTAGCCTGGGCTCTCGGGCCCCACCGTACGAGGAGCATGATGCTCGCCGAGCGCGAGAGCCGACGGATGACAGAGGCGGAGTGGCGACGCGCCATGTCGCCGCTGCAGCCGTTCCTGCCGCGGCTCGTCCTCGGCTGGGACAGCCTCGCACCTGGTGCTCTGGTGCGCGAGATCGACGGCTCGATGGTGTTCGTCGACGTCTCGGGCTTCACGAAGATGTCCGAGCGGCTCGCTCGGCAGGGGAAGGTCGGCGCCGAAGAGGTCTCGGACGTGATCGGCGACACCTTCGGCGCGCTGCTCGCCGAGTCGTACGCGTACGGCGGCAGCCTGATCAAGTTCGGCGGCGACGCGCTCCTGCTCTTCTTCGACGGCGAGCGGCACGCCCACCGCGCGGTCGCGGCCGCGCATGCGATGCGGGCGGAGCTCCGCGAGGTCGGCGTCTTCGACACGACCGCCGGCAAGGTCACGCTCCGCATGTCGGTGGGGGCGCACACGGGTCGCTTCCACTTCTTCCTCGTTGGCGGCTCGCACCGCGAGCTGATCGTCGCGGGCCCGGCGGCCACCGAGACGGTGACGATGGAAGGTGCGGCCTCGGCGGGGCAGATCCTGCTCAGCCCGGCACTGGCCGAGACGCTCCCGCGCGCCAACCGCGGCCGGCCGCTCGGCCCCGGCGTCCTGCTCGCCGGATCGCCGCCCGAGCCCGACCGCACGGAGATCCACCGTGAGGCCGCGACGATCGACCTCGAGTCGTTCGTGCCGCTCGCGCTTCGGGAGACCGTCCTCGCGGGCGACGTCGAGCCCGAGCATCGGTCGGTCACGATCGCCTTCGTCCACTACGGCGGGTTCGACGAGCTCGTGGCGCAGGAGGGTGCCGACGCCGCCGCGTCTGCGCTCGATGCGCTCGTCCGCGCCACCCAGCAGGCGGTCGACGCCCACGGCGTCGCCTTCCTCGCCTCGGACATCGCGCCCGACGGCGGCAAGCTGATCCTCACCGCGGGCGCGCCTGTCGTGACAGGGTCGGACGAGGAGCAGATGCTCCTCTCCGTGCGGGAGATCGTGGGCGGCGGCTCGCGGCTCCCGCTGCACGTCGGCGTGAACAAGGGGCCGGTGTTCGCAGGCGCGATCGGACCCCCGTACCGGCAGACGTACACGGTCATGGGCGACGCGGTGAACCTGGCCGCCCGTCTGATGGCGAAGGCGGGCACGGGCGAGATCGTCGCGACGCCGCACGTGCTCGACGCCTCCCGCACGATCTTCGAGACGACGGAGCTCGAGCCGTTCCTCGTCAAGGGCAAGAAGAAGCCGATCACCGCCTTCACGGTCGGGGAGGCGAAGGGAAGCCGGACGACGATCGCCGAGGCCGGGCTGCCGCTCCTCGGCCGCGACGAGGAGCTGGCGACGCTGCTCGGTGCGTGGGAAGCGGCGCGGGGCGGCGAGGGTCGGGTCGTCGAGATCTCCGCCGAGCCGGGCATGGGGAAGAGCCGCCTGCTCGACGAGTTCCTCGCGCGCACCGACGGCGCGCGCGTGATCCACGGCGAGTGCCGGCTCTATCAGTCCGCGACGCCGTACTTCCCGTTCCGGGCGCTCCTGCGCGCCGCCTTCGCGCTCGAAGGACTCGACCCCGCGGCGGCTGCGGAGGCGCTGGTGCGCCTCGTCGACGAGCAAGCGCCCGCGCTGCTGCCGTGGCTCTCCCTGATCGGGACGCCGCTCGACCTGGAGCTGGCGCCCTCTCCCGAGGTGGAGGCGCTGGAGGACGAGTTCCGTCGGGCACGGCTGGAGGAGGCGGTCGCGGCGTTGACCGCGCAGGTCGCCCGGGAGCCCGCGGTCGTCGTCGTGGAGGACACGCACTGGATGGACGAGGCCTCGCGCGACCTGCTCTCGCGCGTGACGGAGTCGCTGCGGTCGAGCCCGTGGCTCGTCGTCCTCACGCGGCGCCCCGGGGCCGAGGGATACGCGGCCGTCGGCGACGGGGACGCGCTCGTGCGCATCGAGCTCGAGCCGCTCGGCCCAGAGCCGGTGGTCGCGCTCATCCACGCTGCGACCGAGGATGCGCCCCTGCGACCGCAGCAGGAGCGCGAGCTCGCCGAGCGAGCGGCCGGCAACCCGCTCTTCCTCATCGAGCTGCTCGACGCCCTTCGCCGGGGCGAGGACGTCGAGTCGATGCCGAGCTCCGTCGAGGGGCTGATCCAGGCCCGCATCGACTCCCTCCCGACCGGTGATCGACGCCGCCTGCGGGCGCTCTCCGTGCTCGGCGTCGGGTTCCGGGTCGAGCACGCGACCGCCACGCTCGGCGTCGCCGACGCCGCGGACGTCCGGCAGGCGCTCCGTCCACTCGGCGAGTTCGTCTCGGTCGACGCCACCGGCTGGGCGGAGTTCCGCCACGCCCTCATCCGGGATGCAGCCTACGAGGGACTGCCGTACCGGCGCCGTCAGGATCTCCACGCGCAGGTCGGCGACTCGATTCTGCGCGCCGCAGGAGATCACCCCGAGGAGCAGGCGGGCCTCCTCGCCGTCCACTTCTGGCACGCTCGGCGCTGGGACGAGACGTGGCGGTTCTCGCGCGTCGCCGGTGAACGCGCGCGAGACGTCTACGCGAACCTCGAGGCCGCGCGGTACTACGAGCGGGCGCTCGGCGCAGCCCATCGACTCGAAGGGCTCGATCAGGTCGAGCAGGCGCGGGTCGCCATGCGGCTCGGCGAGGCGCGGGAGTTCGCCGGCATGTTCGAGCCGGCGCTGGAGGTGCTGCGACGGGCGAGGCGACTTGCCGAGGGCGACCCGCTCGTGCTCGCCGCCCTCCACGAGCGGCGAGCCCGGATCCTGACGCGGATGGGCGCGTACGTGCGCGCCCTGCGCGAGGCGATGCGCGGACTGCGCGTCGTCGAGGGGATCGACGGCGTCGAGGCCGCGAAGGCGCGCGCCAGCCTGAGCGCGGTCGCGGCGTCGGTGCGCCTCTACCAGGGACGGCCGGCCGAGGCGCTGCCGCTGGCGCTCAGAGGCGTGCGGGAGGCCGAGTCGACCGGCGAGCCGGGAGAGCTCGGGCTGGCCTACTCGCTCCTGAACGACGTCTACATCGACCTCGGGCGCGGCGACGAGGCCGTCTTCGCCGATCGTGCGATCGAGCTCTTCTCGAGCGTGGGCCGGCTCCAGGGCGTGGGCTCGGTCGAGACCTCGGTCGGCGTTCGAGCGTACGCGGAGGGCCGCTGGGGTGACGCCGTTGCTGCGTACCTGCGCGCGCAGGAGGCCTTCGGGCAGACGGGAGACGAGGCGCAGGCTGCCCTCGCGGCGGCCAACATCGGCGAGGTGCTCGTCAGCCAGGGGCGCTACGAGGAGGCGGCGCCTGCGCTGCGCGAGGCGGCCCGCGTGCTGCGCGCGCACGGGAGCCTCGGGCCGGCGCTCTTCGCGGAGATCCAGGTCGGGCGCCTGCAGCTCGGGAGCGGCGAGCTCGAGCGCGCCGTGGAGACGCTCTCGCGCGTCCGCGACGAGGCGGCGGCCGTCGGCATGGCATCCCTCGCGCTCGACTGCGGTGTGAACCTCGCGACGGCGCTCGCCGGCTGCGGCGAGGGGAAGCGCGCGCTGGGCGTCCTCGACGAGGAGGAGCAGCGGGTCGGTGACCTACGTCGCCTACTTCGCCCCTGCCCTGGCGCGGGCCCGCGGCGCGACGCTCCTCTCGCTCGGCCGGCTCGACGAGGCGGCGGTCGTCATCGCGGCCGGCCTCGCCGCCGCGAGGGAGCAGGACGCGCTGTACGACGAGGCCCAGCTGCTCGTGCTCCGCTCCGAGGTCGCGCTGCGGCTTCGGGCCTCAGACGCGACCGAGGCGTTGGAGGAGGCCGATCGCCTCCTCCAACGCCTCGGCGTCGTCGATGTCGCGGTGCTCGTCTAGCCGGGGATCGCCCGGAAGCCGTCGACCGACGAGAACACGTAGTAGATGAGGCTGACCTCGCCGTCGTCCGCGGTGGTGCCCGTGCCCTGGCCGGCTTCGATGATGCACGACGTGTGGCCGGACGGGAGCACGGCGTTCGCGTACGCGAGGACGTTCGCGAACCGACCCCCGTTGGGTGCGATCTTCGTCTCTTCGTCCGCTGCGCGGGGATCGAACTTGCAGTACGGCATCTCCCGCTCGCCTGCCCCGACCTTGTCGTCGTAGCGCAAGTTCGCTTGCGGCGTGGTGTCGCCCGGGTCGGGCGTGAAGCTGGCGACGAGCTTCTCCCCGATCAGCACGCACGAGGAGGCCTCCGTGCAGATCGCGGGGCTGCCGGTCGCCGGGGCGAGCACGAACTTCGTCTGGATGCCCTCTGTCCAGCTCTCGATCTTGTAGTCCCTGCTCGGCTTGTTCGCAGTGCACGTTCCGTCGCCCGTGTTCCCGAGCTGGATGTCGTAGCCCTCGCCGGTCGTGGCGTCGCCGCCGCCGACCTCGCAGCTAAGCGTGACGGTCTTGACGTTCCCGAAGTTCGCGCCGGTAATGCTGGCGGTGAAGCTGTTGGCACCCTCGAACGACCAGCCGCCTTCCTCGTGGCCGGCGGCAGCGCACTTCGCAGGCGTGCCCCACCCGGCCGGGGTCAAGCTCGCGGGCATCGTCTGGATCCAGGATGTGCCAGCGGGCGCCTGCTCGCAGACGACGTACTCGCGGTTCAGCGCCACGTTGGAGAACGTGTAGAGACCACTGGTGTTGTCAGCGTCGGTGGTCACCGGAGCTGCGTAGCCACCCGATGTCTTCTGGTAGAGGTAGACCTTCCAGCCCTGACGCGGCTCGAAGTCTGCGCTGTTGACCGCACCGTTCTCGTTTCGGTCGTTCCACACTGTGCCAGTGATCGATCCGATGCAGTTCTCAGACTTCAGCGTCGGTGCAGAACCCTGAAGGTCGAAGAGGTTGGCGGACCCGGAGGAGTCGTTGAACCTGTTCGACTGCTTGACGACCGAGCCGATCGGCAGCGGACCACCCGTCCCCGTGGCAGAGCCGGTCACCGTCACGAGGACGAATCCCGTCCTGGCGGGCAGGACGAGATCGTCGAGTCGAATTGTGCGTCCGTCGAGCGAGCTCGACGCAGCCGACGACGGGTTCCCTCCTGTGATCTGGGCCGTCGTGACCGAGACGAAGCCCGGCATCGTCAGCTCAGCCGATCCGAGCGTCTGTGACTTTGTGGCGTTTTCCAGCCGCAGGATGATCGAGTAGCTGTCGCCGTTGCAGATCGTGCGTGCCCCGGTCGGCGCCGACGAGAACGCAAGGGTGTACGGCTTGTCGGGCGCACCGCTCGCGATGGGGATCATCACCGCCGCGATCGCCACGGCCAGGACAAGCCCGATCCCCCACGCCCTCTTTCGGTGGTTGCGGTATGCACCACGCACCTGCTGCGTCATTCCAGCTTCTCCCCTCGTTCGAAGACGCGGCACGCGCACGTGCCACCCCAGCCGCATTGACCTCAAGACTCTTTCCCTGGTTCCCTCACTCCACCCACACCCAGGTCGCCGTGCGGCCCGGGAGACTGATTGAAACAGATGCACCGGCGATCCGCCAGAGCCGGAGTCGTGTGCGTGGCGCGTCGGCCACGCTGCGTTCACCGCTCTCTCACCGGATCGACACGGTACCTGTGCATTCCGGTGGACGTCGGCCGGATAGCCTCGCACCTCATGGACGCCGCCCGCCTCGCCCGCTTCGACGTGCTCGCGCCGCTCACCGAGGAGGAGCGGGCAGCCGTGGCCGCCGTCGCGCAGGAGAAGGCGGCGCTCGCGGGCGACGACCTGACCCGCTCGGGCGAGTTCGGCTACCACCTGTACTTCATCGAGGACGGCGAGGTCGAGGTGCTGCGCGACGGCGAGGTGATCGCGACGCTCGGGCCAGGACAGCACTTCGGAGAGGTCGCGCTGATGGTCACGGGCCAGCGCACCGCCGACGTCCGTGCGAGGACGGCCGTGAGGCTGATCGTCGTCTTCGATCGCGACGTGCGCGACCTCGACCGGCAGATCCCCGCGTTTGGCCGCGCTCTCCGCGCCGCGAGCGCGCCGCGCATGCCCGGCGCCCCGACCTCGTAGCACCCAGTCGTCCGCGGCGCCGACCGCATGCGGCGCCACGGCCGGCGCGCACGGGGCGTTCGGCGCTGGTCTGCCGCACTCCGAACGTCGCAAGTGACAGCTTGTCACTTGCGGCCTCCCGCGCCGGCGCTCGCCGGCTCCAGCCCGGCCGGGGTCGCTGCGGGTGTCGCGCGGCCCGCTACCGCGGAAGCCGCAGGCCGAGCCGTCGCGGCACGCTTGCCACGAAGCGCGTCACCGCATCGGCCTCGCGGCCCGCGTCCCACGCCGCGTCCTGGCGCACGAGCGCCTCGCGGATCACGGTGCCGCCGAGCCAGCGGAAGGGCTCGGGGGGCATCAGCTTGCGGTCGGGGTCGACGAGCGCGAGCCGGGTCAGCTCGTCGCGGCGGTCGAGCGCGAGCCGGGCGAGGATCTCACCGCCGAGATAGCTCGGCCCGACGCCGTTCCCCGTGAACCCGAACCCGTGGTGGACGCGGCCCCGCGAGCCGAAGACGGGCAGATGCGTGGGGGAGACGTCGATCGGCCCGCCCCAGGCGTGCTCGATGCGGCGCCCCTGCAGGGCGGGGAAGAAGCGGAGCAGGTCGTCGCGTGCCGTGCGCACCGCGTCGCGGTCGAGCTCCAGCCGCCCGAGGCGGCGCGCGCCGAGCCCCATCCGTCCGCCGCCCCAGCCGAAGGCGATCCGGCCGTCGTCGGTCGTGCGGAGGTAGTGCAGCAGCGTGCGCCCGTCGGCGATCGCCTCGTGCCCCGTCCAGCCGAGCTCGTCGATCACGTCGGGGACGGGCTCGGTGATCACCATGTGGCTGGACGCGACGCCGTGCGCGAGCCGGAAGCCGGGGAAGCCGGCCGTCGCGCTGTTCACGGCGAGCACGGTGGCGCCGGCGAGCACCCGTCCGTGATCGGTCTCTGCTCCCTCGCTCGACACCCTGCGCACCGGCGAGCGCTCGTGCACGCGCACGCCGGCCTCGATGACCTGCGCGCGCAGGCCGAGCGAGAGGCGGGCCGGATGAACCGTGGCCGACGTCCTCACGATCGCCCCCGAGCGGAACGGCGGTGCGTCGCAGCGGGCCCGCACCTCGGCTGCGCTCAATGGGCGGATCTCCTCCGGCGCGCCGACTGCGGCACAGGCGTCGATCGCCTCGTCGAAGTGCCCGAGCTGGGCGTCGCTCGTGGCGACGTAGATCGTGGGCGCGGCATGGAACCAGGCGTCGACGCCCCGCTCGGCGCAGAAGGCTCCGACCCCGTGGACGCCGCGCTCCGACGCGCGCACCACCTCGAGCGCACGCGTGTCGCCGACGCGGTCGCGCAGGATGGGGAGGTCGTCCCACAGCGTGGAGACGAAGCCGCCGTTCCGCCCGCTCGGGCCGTGCCCGGCGAGGCCCGCCTCGAGCACGACCACGTCTGCCTGGGGCTCGAGCGCCTTCAGCTGCCAGGCCGTCCACAGCCCGAGGTACCCGCCGCCCACGATCACGACGTCGGCGGTCGTCAGTCCCTCGAGCGGCGGCGTCGGCTCGACCGGCCCCGCGTCCTCGAGCCACCAGCCGGTGCGCGTGTGCCGCACGCCCTCCACGGCCCGGAGGGTAGTCGCGCCGGTGGGGCGGCGCGGCGGGAGCGGGTATCCTGCCTCGGCTCGCGGTGGCGGTAGCTCAGCTGGTAGAGCCCCGGGTTGTGGTCCCGGTGGTCGCGGGTTCGAATCCCGTCCGCCACCTGTTCCTGTCCCGCAAGATCGGATCCACGGGAGTGGATCCGATCGCGGGGGATCCCCGGGTCCCGCTTTCGCGGGACGCGGGGCAGATCCCTGAAGGGCGCCCGCCCGCGGGCGCGCTCGGGCGAGAGCGCGCGCTCGCGCCGGCCGGCCGTTCGCTTGGGTCGTAGGGGCCGGGCTGGCCCAGCCCGGGACGTCCGGGCTGGCTCCGTCCTCGCAGGGTGCCGGGCGCGGCGACTACCCTGCCTGGCGGAACCACCGGTTCCCGCGGCCCCGTAGCTCAGCGGATAGAGCGGCAGACTTCGAATCTGCGCGCGGAGGTTCGACTCCTCCCGGGGCCAATCCGGTAGCAGCGGCTGGGCGCACGGCGTCCGGTCGAATCGGGTGCTCGAGTGCCGTCGCGTGGTCACGAGTGGGAGGTCGTGCTTGCCGCACGACCATCTCGACGCGAGGGAGTCGACAAGAGACCGAGGAGGCGGAGGCATGCGAGCCGCCGACCCTCGGCTGAGCAATCATGTTATGTGATCGAAACAGCCATGAACTCGTGTTTTACGAATCGCGTTGTCGTGGCGATCCTGAAGGCATGAGGATCGTTCGGTCATCGCTTCGACCGCGCGTCCTTCGTTGTGCCATACCCGAAGGAGTCTGAACCCGATGCGCCCTGTACTGCTCTCGCTCACCCTCTCCATCGTCGTGTTCGCGCTGTTCGCGCTGCTCCCCGCCTCGCTCGGCGCCGTCTCCCTGCTGCGGGCGCTGGTGTTCCTCGGCGCGGCTGCGTGCCTCGTCGCGGCCGTGCATCTCTCGGCAGCGTCTCTCCTCGGCGACCGCACCTTCGGGCGGATCGACCGGACCTCGCGCTCGACCTCCTGACAGCGGTGCGTGCTGCCGCGCCTTGACTGCGCGCAGCGCGCACCCCGAAACGACGAGGGGCGCCTCGCCGGCGCCCCTCGCATCGCGATCCCGGCTCGCTCAGGCGGCTGCGAGGTGCTTGCCCGCGGAGCGGAGCTTGAAGGCGAAGATGATCTCCGTGATCCCGCGTGCGAGCGCGAGGAAGCCGGTGAAGACGACGAGCAGCACCACCTGGCGTCCCCAGGTCTCGTACCCCGGGCCGGAGGCCCAGAAGCCGACCAGCAGCTCGATGATCCCGACGATCAGCTGGATCCACCAGATCTCGACCTCGTTCCTCGTCGCGATCGAGACGATGACGTCGAACGTCCCCTTCAGGATGAAGAAGAGCCCCACGAGCGACGCGAGCGCCGCGAAGGTCTCGAACGGGTTGAACAGCGCGAAGACGCCTCCGCCGACGAACAGCAGGCCGAGGATCCCGTGGAACAGCTTCCAGCCGAACGACGACCCGGCCAGCATCAGGAACTCGTTCACGCCGAAGAAGATCGCCATCACGCCGAAGAGGTAGGAGATCGACGAGACCGTCGAGTAGTCCCACCGCAAGATCAGCCAGGACACGATCATCCAGGCGATTCCCGTGACGAGGAACAGCCACCACAGGCCGGCGGCTTCCTCGACCGCCTCCCGCGCCTCGAGCGAGACGCCACGCATCTCGGTCATCGTCTTCCCTCC
The DNA here is from genome assembly GCA_963703095.1 of uncultured Actinomycetes bacterium. Taxonomy (GTDB): domain Bacteria; phylum Actinomycetota; class Thermoleophilia; order Gaiellales; family Gaiellaceae; genus Gaiella. The sequence goes on along the minus strand of OY969787.1, from coordinate 3,013,212 downwards.
CGACGTTGCTCCAGGTTGTCGGCGTCGACTTCAGCCCGGCCGGACGGAATCCTGCCTGGACGCTCCCGTCGCCCCGCCGTGCTCCCGGCGCGACTAGCCTTCACGGATGCTCGAGCGGGCGCGTGCGTTCTGGCGATCGAAGGACCGGGCGACCCGCCTTGCGGTCGCGTTGCTGCTCCTCGCCGCTGCCGTCGAGCCCGTGTCCGGCACGCGGTGGGGATCGTCGGCACAGCTCCTGCTGCTCGTGTGCGCGATCCCGCTCGCCTTCCGTGGGATCGCGCAGGATCGCGCGCGGATGGCGGAGCGAGCAGCAACGGCGGACGGCGGAGGCTCGGAGCAAGACCTGTAACGCCGCTTCGTGCCGCATCGGTGCGGGCGCAGATCCCGGGGAGGGGCTCTCGCGTCGGGCGCCCTCAGTCCGGGGAGCGGACGAGCCCGGCGAGGTAGCACGCCGCGCCGCCGACGAGCAGCGCGCCCTCGATCGCGAGCCATCCCGACGTGCGCGGGAGCACGAAGCCGAGCACGATCGAGGAGATCACGAGCACGGCAGCCCAGCGGCCCCACGGGCCGAGGCTGCGGTCGTACCAGGGCTTTCGGTCGCGCCTCACACGCCCCATGATCGCGCGTGACCTGACCCTGGCGCCGCCATGAGCGGCGCAGGCTCCGGGTCTGGTGCATCGACCGCAGCGCTGCCGAGCTCGCTGGCCGGGCGCGCCCGGCCCCGAGTGCGAACGTGTGCAAGCCGTCGCGGCGAGCGCGGCGAGGACCCGCCCGCTGCCCGTCTCGGGGACCGGTCCGTCCGGTCCAGGTCCTACTCTCGCCCCATGACGCTCGGCATCGTCGTGTTCGGGGCAGTCTTCCTGGCCGGCCTCGGTCTCGGGACGATGACGCGCCGACCCATCGCCACGGCCTGTCTCGTCGTGGGCGCCTTTGCGGCGCTCCTCGTCCTGCAGGCGCACGAGCCCTTCGTCGCGTTCGCGGCGTTCGCGCTCATCGCGGTGGGCGGTCTCGTCGTCGACTCGGTGCGCGAGACGGTGACCCTGCTGCTCGGCCGCTGACACGCTCGGACGTGCGGGTGGCAGCCGCCCCGACGACGGGGCCTGCGCTCCGACCCTCTGGCGCCGTGACGTGCCTCTGTGGATCGATCGGCACACATTCGACGCAAACCCTGACAGCAAGCCCTGGCAGCAGGCGCTGGCAGCAGAACCTGGCAGCAGGCGCTGGCACGTCGCGCTGGCAGCGGTCGGGGACCGCGACGTTGCCGAAGATCGTGTCAGATGTTACGATCAAGGCTCCCGGCGAGGAGGTCGCGATGAGCACCCACGTGAGCCCCGGGCACGACGGCACGGAGCTGTTGCTCGAGGAGATCCGCGATGAGGCGGGGCGCCTGCTGGCGCACCCCGTGCGGGAGGTGGTGCGGCTCGAGCACGTCGCAGCCGACGGGGAGAGCGCGGCCACGCCGATGATCGTCGTCATCGGCGTCGCCCTCGGCGGCGTCGCGCTCTTCGGCGTGTTCCTCGGCATCGCAGCGCTCGCCACGGGTCTGCTCGGCTGAGCCAGCACGCAGCTCGGCGCGCCGCGCCGCGGCGCGCCGAGCGCGAGGATCCCTGAAGGGCCGGCTTGCGGGGGCCGAGCCATTCCACGCAGGGGGGCAGGCGGCGACCAGGTGTACGCTCGCCGCGGCGCAGGCTGACGACGGCTGCGCGTGGTGCGCGTGCCGCGCGGCGGCCCGCCGCCCAGCCCTCCCACGGCGAGTCGTGCGCCGGGGCGGGCGCTAGGCTCGGAGACGCGCGGGTGTGGCGGAACTGGTAGACGCGCCGGGTTTAGGTCCCGGTGGGCTTCGGTCCTTGGAGGTTCGAGTCCTCTCGCCCGCATGGGTCGTGCGCTGGACGGACTGCGCGCCGTCGCACACGCATCAGCCGTCGCGGCGCCCACGGCAGTCGATGCGTCGACCTCGTGGAGAGGTGTCCGCACAGCGGTCGACGGGAGGTCGCAGCCGGACCGGACGGGTCACACGCCTCGCCTCTGCTTGAATGGCGCCGTGGCCCAGGTCGAGGAGCTCGGCGGGAACCGCGTCCGCCTGACGGTGGACGTGACGCCACACGAGCTCCACCACGCCGTCGAGCACGCGACGCACGACCTCTCCGAGTCGGTGCGCGTCCCGGGATTCCGCAAGGGGAAGGTGCCGACTCCCGTCCTGCTCGCCCACGTCGGCAAGGACAGGCTCTGGGCCGAGGCAGTGGAGTCGCACATCGGCGGCTGGTTCTGGGGAGCCGCCGGCCGCACGCGGCTGCGGCCGATCACCGCCCCCGCCTACGAGTACGAGCTGCCGAGCACGCACGAGGAGCCGTGGTCGTTCCACGCGACCGTTGAGGTGCAGCCGACCCCGGAGATCGTCGACTGGACGACGCTGGAGGTTCCGCGTGCAGAGTCCGCAGTCCCGGAGGAGCTCGTCGAGCAGGAGCTGGAGGCGCTGCGCCACAGCGTCGCCGAGCTGGTGCCGGCCGATGATCGACCCGCCCAGGAGGGAGACACGCTGGTGATCGACCTCGTCGACGGCGACGGGCAGACCCAGTCCGACACCGTCGTCGAGCTCGGCAGCGGTCGCCTGATGGAGGAGGTCGAGACGGCGCTCGTCGGCGCGAGCGCGGGCGACATCCGTGAGGTGCGCTACGAGCTCGGTGACGGCTCCGAGTCGACGGTCTCGATCACGGTCAAGCACGTCAACGAGCAGGTGCTGCCCGAGGTGGACGACGACCTCGCGCGCTCCGCCACGGAGTTCGACACGATCGCCGAGTGGCGTGCCGACGTGGAGGGCCGCATCCGCGAGGCGGTCGACGAGGAGATCGACGCCGCGTTCCGCGCAGCGGCGGTCGACGAGCTCGTCCGCGCGTCGAGCGTGCAGCCCGCCGGGCCGCTCGTCGAGGTGCGCGCTCGCGAGCTCCTCAACAGCTTCCTCCGCTCCCTCGCCAACCGTGGGATCACGCCCGAGGCCTACTTCCAGGTCACGGGGCAGTCCCCGGAGGTGCTGACCGCGCAGGTGCGCGCCGAGGCGGCCCACTCCGTCGCGCGCGAGCTCGCGCTCGAGGCGGTCGCGGAGAAGGCGGGGATCGAGGTCTCCGACGACGAGGTCAAGACGCTGATCCGCGAGCAGGCGGAGGCGGCCGACGAGGATGCCGACGAGGTGATCGCCGACGTGTGGGCGCACGGCCACCAGGAGTCGCTTCGCGAGGACCTCCGGCTGAAGGCCGCGCTCGACCGGCTGGCGGCCGAGGTCAAGCCGATCTCCGTCGAGCAGGCGACCGAGCGAGAGGAGCAGCGCGCGGCTCGTGAGGCGATCTGGACGCCCGACAAGGACAAGCCCGAGGTCGAGAAGAAGCTGTGGACCCCAGGAAGCGAGGAGAGCCGATGAGCCCCCTGATCCCGATGGTGATCGAGCAGACGTCCCGCGGCGAGCGGTCGTTCGACATCTACTCCCGTCTGCTCAACGAGCGGATCATCTTCCTCGGCACCCAGGTCGACGACCAGATCGCGAACCTCGTCGTCGCCCAGCTGCTCCACCTCGAGTCGGAGGACCCCGACAAGGACATCTCGATCTACATCAACTCGCCCGGCGGCTCGGTGTACTCGGGGCTGGCGATCTACGACACGATGCAGTTCATCAAGCCGGACGTCTCGACGATCTGCGTCGGGATCGCGATGAGCATGGGCGCGCTCCTCCTCGCCGGAGGCGCCGAAGGGAAGCGGATGGCGCTGCCGAACTCCAAGATCCTGATCCACCAGGTGTGGGGCGGGTACCAGGGGCAGGCATCGGACATCGAGATCCACGCGAAGGAGACCATCGCTCTGAAGCGCAAGCTCGAGGAGATCATGGCCCATCACACGGGCCAGGAGATCGAGAAGGTGCGACAGGACATGGACCGTGACTACTTCATGACCTCCGAGGAGGCGAAGGAGTACGGGATCGTGGATCGGGTGATCATCCACCGCTAGGCCCTCGGGTAGCCGAAACCGGCGAACTCGACTACAAAAGAGGAGACCGATGGCCAGGGCGAGCGACGGCAACGAGCAGCTTCTCTGCAGCTTCTGCGGCAAGAGCCAGCGTCAGGTCAAGAAGCTCATCGCCGGTCCCGGCGTCTACATCTGCGACGAGTGCATCGATCTCTGCAACGAGATCATCGACGAGGAGCTCACCGCTCCGGTCCAGCTCGACCTCGACAACCTGCCCCGGCCGAAGGACATCTACGCCGTCCTGAACGACTACGTCGTCTCGCAGGAGGAGGCCAAGCGCACGCTCGCGGTGGCGGTCTACAACCACTACAAGCGCGTCCGCATGGGGCAGGCCGAGGAGGGCGACGTCGAGCTGCAGAAGTCGAACATCCTCCTGCTCGGGCCGACCGGCTGCGGCAAGACGCTCCTCGCGCAGACGCTCGCACGGATCCTCAACGTCCCGTTCGCGATCGCGGATGCGACGGCGCTGACCGAGGCAGGCTACGTCGGCGAGGACGTCGAGAACATCCTCCTCAAGCTGATCCAGGCAGCCGACTTCGACATCAAGAAGGCGGAGACCGGGATCATCTACATCGACGAGGTGGACAAGATCGCGCGCAAGGCGGACAACCCGTCGATCACGCGCGACGTCTCGGGCGAGGGGGTGCAGCAGGCGCTGCTGAAGATCCTCGAGGGCACGGTCGCCTCGGTGCCGCCCCAGGGCGGGCGCAAGCACCCGCACCAGGAGTTCCTCACGATCGACACGACGAACATCCTGTTCATCTGCGGGGGCGCCTTCGCGGGGCTCGACAAGCTCATCGCGCGGCGGATCGGCCAGAACGCAGTCGGCTTCGGGGCGGAGGTGCGCTCGAAGGCGGGGGAGGAGACGTCGGACCTCCTCGCCCAGGTGATGCCGGAGGATCTCGTCAACTTCGGGCTGATCCCGGAGTTCATCGGGCGCCTCCCGGTCGTCTCCGACGTCCACCAGCTCCGGCGCGACGACCTCGTGCAGATCCTCACGGAGCCCAAGAACGCGCTCGTCCGCCAGTACCAGCGGTTCTTCGGCTACGACTCGATCGAGCTCGTCTTCACCGAGGACGCGCTGTGGGAGATCGCCGACAAGGCGCTCGCTCGCGAGACGGGCGCCCGTGGCCTCCGGTCGATCATCGAGAGCGCGCTGCTCGACGTGATGTTCGAGCTGCCCTCCCGCAAGGACGTGTCCAAGTGCGTGATCACCCGCGAGACGATCACGCGCGGGCTGAACCCGACGCTGGTCACCTCCGGCGTCGCCGACGAGGGCGAAGAGCCCAGCGCAGCCTCGGCGTAGTGCTCGCGGCCTGTGGCCGCAAACGCCGAGGAGACCCCTGTTCGGGCCGTGGGGAGCGGCGTCGGTGTCAGACACCGAATCGTGTCAAGTCGGCCGTCGCGGACAGGCTTCCTCGGCGTGGGCAAGACCTGATCCGCGTCGGTTCGCCCGTTCCGTCATGCATTCCGAGCTGTGGAGCGATTGGCACGAGATCGGCACGAAAGGCCCTTGACAGGATCGGGTGTCTGGCACCGTGCGCCCTACCTCGCACCATTCGTGGGAGGATGCACGAGGGGGGCGGAGCCGCCCGAGCGCCAACCAGCGCTCGTCCCGCACCACGACCCTTCAGGGATGTGCCCCGCGTCCCGCGTAGCGGGACCCGGGGATCCAGCGGCGGGGATCCGCTTCTGCGGATTCCCGCTTCGCGGGCAAGCAGGGATGTGCCCCGCGTCCCGCGTAGCGGGACCCGGGGATCCAGCGGCGGGGATCCGCTTCTGCGGATTCCCGCTTCGCGGGCAAGCAGGGATGTGCCCCGCGTCCCGCGTAGCGGGACCCGGGGATCCAGCGGCGGGGATCCGCTTCTGCGGATCCCCGCTTCGCGAGCAAATACACTGACGCCCCGTGACGAGGCCCGAGATGGAGCCGCTCTACCGCCCCGACGGGGTCGAGCGCCGCTGGCAGGAGACGTGGGAGGCCGAGGGCCTCTACGCCGCTGGCGCCGGCAGGCGCCGCGACGAGAGCTACGTCATCTGCGTGCCGCCGCCGAACGTCACGGGCGAGCTCCACATGGGGCACGCGCTCAACGGCTCGATCCAGGACTGCCTGATCCGCTGGCACCGCATGATGGGGTTCGACACGCTCTGGCAGCCGGGATACGACCACGCGGGGATCTCGACCCAGAACGTCGTCGAGAAGCAGCTCGCTGCCGAGGGGTTGACGCGCCACGACCTCGGGCGCGAGGCCTTCGTCGCCCGCACCTGGGAGTGGCTCGAGCAGACCGGGCGCACGATCATGGGGCAGTACCGACGGCTCGGCGCGTCGCTCGACTACGGCCGTGAGCGCTTCACGCTCGACGAGGACTACGTCCGCGCCGTGCTCACGTTCTTCGTCCGCCTGTGGGACAAGGGCTGGATCTACCGCGCGAACCGCATCGTCAACTGGTGCCCGCACCACCAGACCGCGATCTCCGACCTCGAGGTCGCGCACGAGGACATGGACGACACCCTGTCCTTCATCCAGTACCCGTTCGCCGACGGCGACGGCTCCGAGGGGATCGTCGTCGCGACCGTCCGACCCGCGACGCTCCTCGGCGACGTGGCGGTGGCCGTGCACCCGGCCGACGAGCGCTACGCGGCCGCGGTGGGGCGCCACGTCGTCGTCCCGTATGTCGAGCGGCGCGTGCCGGTCGTCGCCGACGAGCGCGTCGACCCATCCTTCGGCTCCGGCGCCGTCAAGGTGACGCCCGGGCACGACCCGACCGACTTCGAGATCGGCCGCGACCACGACCTCCCCGAGCTGACGGTGATCGGGCCGGACGGCCGGATGAACGACCAGGCGGGCGACCTGGCCGGCATGAGCCAGGCGGAGGCCGACGACGCGATCATCGCGTGGGTGAAGGAGCGCGGCTGGCTCGTGAAGCGCGAGCACTACCGTCACGCGGTCGGCACGTGCGAGCGGTGTCACTCGCGCATCGAGCCGCTCATCTCGCTGCAGTGGTGGTGCCGGATGGAGGACGCGGCGCGGCCGGCGCTCACGGCGCTCCGCGCGCGCGAGGTGCGCTACCACCCCGAGTCGCAGCACCGCTTCGCGATCGCCTCGCTCGAGGAGGCGCCCGACTGGTGTCTCTCGCGGCAGCTGTGGTGGGGTCATCAGCTGCCGATCTGGTACACGCCCGACGGCGAGGCGATCTGCGCGCCGACCGAGGAGGAGGCCCAGGCTCAGGCGGGAGCAGGGGTGGAGCTGACCCGCGACCCCGACGTGCTCGACACGTGGTTCTCGTCGGCCCTCTGGCCCTACGCGACGCTCGGCTGGCCCGACGAGACCGCGGACCTCCAGCGCTACTACCCGGGCAACGTCAACTCGACTGCGCGGGAGATCATCCGTCTCTGGGAGAACCGGATGATCTGGACGGGGCTCGAGGCGCTCGGCGAGGTGCCGTTCACCGACGTGATCATCCACTCGACCGTGCTCGCCCCGGACGGCAGGCGGATGTCGAAGAGCCTCGGCACCGGGATCGACCCGATCGAGACGATCGACCAGCACGGCGCGGACGCCACCCGCTACGGCCTCCTGAAGATCTCGTCCACGCAGGACGTGCGCTTCTCGCTCGGGGCGATCGAGGAGGGGCGCAAGCTCGCGAACAAGCTCTGGAACGTGTCGCGGCTGATCCTCTCCAGCGCCGAGCTCGTGACACCGTCGCTGCGGCCGCACGCTCTGGAGGAGCAGTGGATCCTCGCGCGCATCGACGGGGTGCGCGAGGAAGTCGAGGCGGCGTGGGGGCGCTTCGACTTCGCGGCCGCGACGAGCGCGCTGTACCACCTCACCTTCGACGACTTCTGCGACTGGTACGCGGAGGCGATCAAGCCCAGGCTGTACGACGGCGAGAAGGACGCGATCGCTACCGCGCTCGTGGCGCTCGAGCGGCTGCTCGCGCTCCTCCACCCGGTTCTCCCGCACGTCACGGAGGAGATCTGGTCGTATCTGCCGCACCGACGGGCGCGGCTGATCGTCTCGCCCTGGCCCGAGCCCGACCCGGCGTTCGCCCAGGTCGCGGACGCGCTCGACCGCGTCCAGTCCGCCGCGCAGACGTTCCGCCGCAGCGGCGTGCTCGTGGAGCTCGGCACCGACGACGAGCGGCGCATCTTCCAGGCGGTCGTCCGGCCGGAGCGCCAGAAGGCCGGCGGGGACGTCGACGCCGAGCGGGCCCGGCTGCTCGAGGAGATCGCCCGCGCGGAGCGCATGCTTGCGAACGAGCGCTTCGTCGCGAACGCTCCGGCAGCCGTGGTCGACGCCGAGCGCGAGAAGCTCGAGCGCTATCGCGCCGACCTGCATGCACTCGGGTAGGCGCGCCGGCGTACCGACGTCCGACCCGCCCGCGAGCCTCCGCACCCGGTGTCAGGCTTCGGCCTGACACCGGGCGCTCCGCCGACCATGGCCCTCGACACCCCGCACACGACGTGGCTCGCCGGCCTCTCGCCGTGGCCCGTCGACGGCTTCGGCCTGGATCGGATGCAGGCGCTCCTCGCGCGTCTCGGCGACCCGCAGGAGCGGTACCCGGCGATCCACGTGGTCGGCACCAACGGCAAGACGACGGCGACGCGGACGATCGAGGCGATCCTCCTCGAGGCCGGTCTCTCGGTCGGGTCGACGGTCTCGCCGCACGTCCGCTCGTGGTCGGAGCGGATCGCGATCGACGCGCACGATGTGGACCTCGAGGCGGCGCTGGCCCGCGTGCGCTCGGCTGCCGAGGAGCTCGGCGCGACGCAGTTCGAGACGATCACCGCCGCTGCGCTGGCGGCGTTCGCCGCTGCGGGGGTGGACGCGGCAGTCGTCGAGGCCGGGCTGGGCGGCCGGCACGACGCGACGAACGTGCTCCGCACGAAGGTCGTGCTGCTGACGAGCGTCGGGCTCGACCACGTCGACGTGCTCGGCACGACGCTCGAGGCGATCGCGACCGAGAAGCTCGCAGTGGCGGGGCCGGGCGCGATCGTCGTGCTCCCGGACGAGCGCTGGACGCCACTCGTCCCGCCGGGGACGCAGGTCGTGGTCGGCGGAGCCCGCGAGGCGGCAGAGGCGTTCCTGGGGCATCGGGTCGACCGCGTCCCGACCGTCTCGGTGCCGGGTCGGCTGGAGCGCCGTCCCGGCGAGATCCGGGACGGCGCGCACAATCCCGACGGTGTGCGCTGGCTCGTCGAGCGGCTGCGGCCCGGCCGCTTCACCCTCTGCGTCTCGGTGCTCGAGGACAAGGACGCCGCCGCGATGCTCGACGGGCTCGGGGCGTTGGGCGATCGGCTCGTCGCGACCACGTCGTCGAACGCGCGCGCTCTGCCGGCCGACGAGCTCGCCCGGTACGCGCATGGCCGCTTCGCGCACGTCGAGGTCGAGCCGGAGCCCGCACGTGCTCTGGCGCGGGCGCACGCGCTCGGCGAGCCCGTGCTCGTGACCGGCTCGCTCTACCTGCTCGCCGACCTGGCCGACGCCGAGACGGGCCCGCGTGACGAGCGCGAGGACGGCGCATGACCCGGATGCGCGAGCGGGTGAGCGTGATCCTCTTCGCGCTGCTCGTGCTGGCGGTCATCCTGGGTGTGTCGTTCGCGGTCGGGTATATCCTCGGGAAGCTCCTCCTCTGACCTGCCGCTGCTCGATGCCCCTCGCCGACACGATCGACGTCGCCCGCAACCTCGGGATCTTCCTCGCGGTGGTGTTCTGGCTCGCGACGGCGTTCTGGGTGCTCAAGGACGCCCGCCACCGGATCGAGGACCCGTGGCTCGTCGCCATGGCAGCGGTGCTCGGGCTCGTGCCGCCGTTCATCGGCCCGCTGATCTACATGCTCTTCCGTCCTCCCGACTCGATCGCAGAGCGGCGAGGTCGCGAGCTGGAGATCCGCGCGATGGAGGAGCGCCTCGCAGATGGCGACCTCCACTGCCCCACCTGTCGCGCCCGGGTCGAGTCGAGCTTCGTCGTGTGCCCCGTCTGCACGACGCGGCTGAAGCAGGCCTGCTCCGAGTGCGGCGCCCCCCTCGAGGCCATCTGGCAGGCGTGCCCCTACTGCGCCGCGCCGGTGGTTCACGGCACCGCCGCCGCCGCCGACGTCCTGCAGCCGCTCCGCCTTCCGCGCGCGAGCGGCTGACCCGGACCCCCGGGCGAGCAGCGACTACGCTGCGCCGCATGGCACTCGAAACCACACTCGTCCTCGTCAAGCCGGACGGCGTCCGTCGCGGGCTCTGCGGCGAGGTCGTCTCCCGCTTCGAGCGTCGCGGCTACGAGCTGCGCGGCGCCCGACTCCTGAAGATCACCAGGCCGCTCGCCCAGCAGCACTACGCAGAGCACAAGGGCAAGCCGTTCTTCGGCGAGCTCGTCTCGTTCATCACCTCGGGCCCCGTCCTCGCGCTCGCGGTGCGCGGGGAGGACGCGATCGCAGGCGTTCGCGCGATGATGGGCGCGACCCACCCGGCGAACGCCGCACCGGGCACGATCCGCGGCGACTTCGCGACGCTCCTCTCGGAGAACGTCGTGCACGGCTCGGACTCGAAGGCCAGCGCGAAGCGCGAGCTCGCGCTGTTCTTCCCGGACGGGCTCCTCTAGTTGCGCGAAGGTCGGGATCCGCAGGAGCGGATCCCGACCCGCGCGATCCCCGGGTCCGGCTGCGCCGGACGCGGGGCACATCCCTGAAGTCTCGTGCTTCCGCCGAGCGCCGGTTGGCGCTCGGGCGGCTTCGCCACCCTCGGCTTCCTTCCCGCAGGCAGGAATCCACCGAGTGGATTCCTGCGCGGAGATCCCTCATGCCTGGCTGCGCCAGGCGTGAGGGCAGACCCCTGAAGGATCGTGGGTCGGGAGGCGCGCTGGTCGGTGCTCGGCCGGCTTCGCCGGCCTCGGGTCGCGCGTGGTTCCCGCCCGGCGTCCGGGCGCCGAACGCGTAGGGGCCGCGCCTGCCCGGCCCGCCGTTCGCCGCGACGTGCGGCGCGGCACGTATGACACCATCCTCGACATGGCCGGGATCTCCGACGACGCGGCGCGCAACCGCGAGGACTGGACGAAGGCCAACGCCGAGTACACCGACGCCAGCGCGAGCGCCAAGTGGGCCGAGGCGGAGATCACCTGGGGGGTGTGGGGCGTCCCCGAGGCAGAGCACGGCACGCTCGGGGAGGTCGACGGCCTCGACGTCGTCGAGCTCGGCTGCGGCACGGCCTACGTCAGCGCCTGGCTGGCTCGCCGGGGTGCGCGGCCCGTGGGCGTCGACGTCACGCCCGCACAGCTCGTCACGGCGCGGCGCTGTCAGGAGGAGACCGGCATCGTGTTCCCCCTCGTGGAGGCGAGCGCCGAGGACGTGCCGCTGCCAGACGCGTCGTTCGACCTCGCCGTCTCGGAGTACGGGGCCAGCATCTGGTGCGATCCGCACCGGTGGCTCCCGGAGGCGCATCGCCTGCTCCGGCCCGGTGGGCGCCTCTGGTTCCTGCGCAACAGCACGCTCTCGATCCTCTGCGCGCCCGACGAAGGCAAGCCGAGCGAGACCCTGCAGCGCCCCCAGCGCGGCCTTGGTCGCCTCGAGTGGCCGGGCGAGCTCGGGGTCGAGTGGCAGCTCCCCCACGGAGAGCTGCTCCGGCTGCTCCGGCGCACGGGGTTCGACGTCGTCGACCTCGTCGAGCTCTACCCGCCGGACGACGCCGTCGACCATGCCTACTACGACGCGTTCTCGGTCGAGTGGTCGCGCAAGTGGCCCTCGGAGGAGATCTGGGTCGCGCAGAAGCGCTCGTGACGGCACCGCTCGTCCTCGCGTCGACGTCGCCGCAGCGCCGCGCCATCCTCGACCAGCTGCGCGTCCCGTTCGAGGTCGTCGCGCCGGTCTACGAGGAGCACGATCCACCCGACGCCGACCCGGTGGCTCTCGTCCGGACGCACGCGCGCGGCAAGGCGGTGAGCGTCCGGCGCCAGGATCGCTGGACGCTCGGCGTCGACACCACGGTGCACCTCGACGGCAGGACGTACGGCAAGGCGGCGGACGAGGACGCAGCGCGCGCCATGCTCGGCGAGCTCTCAGGGCGCACGCACGCGGTCGTCTCCGGGCTCTGCCTGCTCGGCCCCGGGGTCGAGCGCGTCGAGGAGTCGACCACTCTCGTCACCTTCCGCTCGCTCGACCCGCGCGAGCTCGAGCGATACCTCGCCAGCGGGGAGTGGGAGGGCCGAGCAGGGGCGTACGCCGTCCAGGGGCTCGGCGCGCGCCTCGTCGAGCGGATCGACGGGGACTACCTCAACGTCGTCGGCCTCCCGGGTGCGCTGCTGATGGGCCTGCTCGAGGCCCACGTTCCCGAGCTGCTCGCCGGATGAGCCGCGTCGGCCGGCCCGGACGTCGCGGATCGGGGATGCTACGCCTGTGAGAGAGACCCCCGAGATCGCGTTCGCCCGCAACGGCGAGATCTCGATCGGATATGCGGTCGCCGGGACCGGCCCGGTCGACCTCGTCTACGTCCCGGCGGTCAGCAGCCTGGCGGTGCTCTGGGAGAGCCCGCCCTACGAGGCGTTCCTCCGCCGGCTGGCGAGCTTCTCCCGCTTGATCGTCGTCGATCGGCGCGGAACCGGCGTGTCGGACCGGTACTCGCCGGACGACCTGCCTCCGCTCGAGGATCTCGCCGACGACGTCCTGGCGGTGATGGACGCGGTCGGCTCGGAGCGTGCCGTCCTGTTCGGCTTCTCGGACACGGGCGCGCTGTGCGCGATGGTCGCCGCCACGCACCCGGCCCGCGTCGCCGGGATCGTCCTCCACGCCGTCGCGGCCCGCGGGACGCAATCCGACGACTATCCGTGGCAGTGGACGGAGGACGAGTGGCAGACGTACCTCGACGACATCCGCGTCGGCTGGGGCACCAGGCGGTACGCGGAGGCCACCCTCCCGCTCTTCGCGCCCTCCCTCGCGGGCGACCCGCGCCACGTCGCGTGGTTCGCGCGCCTGCAGCAGGTGGGCTCCAGCCCAGGGGCGAACCTCGCGCAGGAGCAGGTCTTCCGCGACATGGACATCCGGCGTCTCCTCCCCGCCGTCGGCGTGCCGACGCTCGTGCTCCACCGGGCGGGCGACGAGGTCGAGCCGGTCGGGGCAGGGTCGCTACGTCGCGCAGGCGATCCCCGGCGCGCGGTACGTGGAGCTCGACGGGAACGACCACTGGCCGTGGGCCGGCGACCAGGCCGCGCTCGTGGACGAGGTGCGGCGGTTCGTCGGTGCGCTGCGCGACGACGAGGAGTCGGAGCGCAACCGCGTGCTCGCGACGGTCCTCTTCACCGACATCGTCGACTCGACCGCGCAGGCCGCCGCCCTCGGCGACCGCCGCTGGCGCGAGCTGCGCGAGCAGCACGACCGCGTCGTCCGTTCGCAGCTCGCGCGGCATCGCGGTCGTGAGGTGAAGACGATGGGCGACGGCTTCCTCGCGACGTTCGACGGACCTGCGCGCGCGGTGCGGTGCGCCCGGGCCGTCTGCGAGACCGTCGGCTCCCTGGGCCTCGACGTCCGGGCGGGGCTGCACACCGGAGAGGTCGAGCTCGACCGGGACGACGTCTCCGGCCTCGCGGTCGCGATCGGCGCGCGCATCGGCTCCCTCGCGGGAGCGGGGGAGGTGCTGGCGTCGTCGACCGTCAAGGATCTCGTCGTCGGCTCGGGTCTCGTCTTCGACGACCGTGGCGAGCACGAGCTGAGAGGCGTCCCCGATCGCTGGCGCGTCTACGCCGCGGTCGGCGACGGCTGATCGCCCACCGCCCCGAGCGCGCGCGATAGTCGCTGCAAATCGACGGGTCGCTACACTCCGTCCCCCGATGGGCCTCTTCCGCTCGATGACCGGCTTCGGCGGCCGCGACATGGCCGTCGACCTCGGCACCGCCAACACGCTCGTCTACGTCCGGGGCCGCGGGATCGTCCTCTCCGAGCCGTCGGTCGTCGCGATCGACCAGCGCACGGGCGACGTCCACGCGGTCGGCGTCGAGGCGAAGCGCATGCTCGGCCGCACACCGGGCTCGATCTCCGCCATCCGCCCGCTGAAGGACGGCGTGATCGCCGACTTCGACGTCACCGAGCAGATGCTGCGCCACTTCATCCAGAAGGTGCACCAGCACCGCTTCGCGCACCCGCGCGTCGTCGTGTGCGTGCCCTCCGGAGTGACGGGCGTCGAGAAGCGCGCGGTCGAGGAGGCGACGCTGTCGGCCGGCGCGCGCCAGGCCTACCTGATCGAGGAGCCGATGGCCGCGGCGATCGGCGCGGGCCTGCCGGTCGCCGAGCCGACGGGGAACATGATCGTCGACATCGGCGGAGGGACGACCGAGGTGGCCGTCATCTCGCTCGGCGGGATCGTCGTCTCGCAGTCGCTGCGCGTGGGGGGCGACGAGATGGACGAGGCGATCGTCAACCACATCAAGAAGGAGTACAAGCTCCTGATCGGCCAGCAGACCGCCGAGGAGATCAAGCTCGAGATCGGCTCCGCGCACCGCCTCAAGGAAGAGGTGCAGGCGGAGGTGCGAGGGCGCGACATGCTGACCGGTCTGCCGAAGACGGTCGTCATCACCTCCGACGAGATCCGCCGTGCGCTCGACGAGCCGGTCTCGCAGATCGTCGACGCGATCAAGTCCACGCTCGACAAGACGCCGCCCGAGCTCTCCGCGGACATCATGGACCGCGGCATCGTCCTCGCCGGCGGCGGTGCGCTGCTGCTGGGGCTCGACGAGCGGCTGCGGCACGAGACGCACATGCCGGTGCACCTCGCCGAGAGCCCGCTCACGTGCGTCGCGGTCGGTTCCGGTCGCAGCCTCGAGGAGTTCGAGGCGATCCACCGGTCGAACCGCTCGCGCAGCCGGCGCAACGGGAGGCGCTAGCTCTTCTCCGCAGGCACGAATCCACGGGAGTGGATTCGTGAGCGGGGATCCCCGGGGCCCGCTGCGCGGGACGCGGGGCAGATCCCTGAAGGATCGAGGGGCGGGAGGTGCGCTGGTTGGCGCTCGGCGGCTGCGCCGCCCTCGGCGCGGGAGCGTGCGCTCGTGCCGCGCCAATGTCTCGTAGGGGCCGGGCCTGCCCGGCCCGGGGCTCGGCTGCGGTCGACCGGCCGGGCCCTGGCCCGCGATCGACCGCACGGTTTGCGGGCACGTCCTCCTGCGCCGAAACCGCCCGGCGAGGCCGGTACACTGGGCCGGCAGTGCCTCGGAACCGCACCGCACGATCGGCGGTGCTGGGCCAGAGCGTCCAGCGTCCCGCGTCCGGCCAGGCCCCCTCTCGCACCACCGCCACGCTACGGCGGCGGCTGGTCGTCGGGGGCCTCGTCCTCGTCTCCCTCGTCCTGGTGACGCTGACCTTCCAGCAGACGAGCGGCCCGCTCGTGCGGGCGCAGGACGTGGCCGCGAGCGCGCTGCGACCGCTCCAGCTGGCAGCAGACCGGGTCGCCGAGCCGTTCCGCGACGCGTGGGGCTGGTTCGACGGCATGCTGGGCGCGCGCTCGGATGCCGAGCGGCTCGAGCGCGAGAACGTCGCGCTGCGGCAGCAGCTCGTGCGCAACGAGCTCGCGGCGGCGGAGAACGTGCGCCTGCGGGCGCTGCTGCGGTTCCGCTCGCGCCCGGCCTTCCCTGACGGCTACGAGGGCGTCGCAGCCGCGGTGATCTCGCGTCCGACGGGGGCGTACGCGCAGTCGATCGTCGTCGCGGCGGGCAGCCGGGACGGCGTGCGGGAGGACGACCCCGTCGTGACCGAGGACGGCCTCGTCGGGCGGGTGACGAGGGTCGGCAGCCGTCAGGCTCGCGTCATGCTCCTCACCGACGACCAGAGCGCGGTGTCGGCGCTCGACCCGTCGACCAAGGCCACGGGCATCGTTCGCCGGGGCCAGAGCCCCCGAGCGACGCTGCGCCTCGATCGCGTGCCGAAGGAGCAGCGCATCCGCCCCGGGGACACGATCGTGACGGCAGGGTGGCGCTCCCCTCGCCTCTCCTCCCTCTATCCGCGGGGCATCCCCATCGGCTCGGTCACGAGCGTCGGCCAGACCGACACCTACCCCTACAAGCAAGTCCAGGTGCAGCCCTTCGCCGACTTCGCGTCGCTCGACGCGGTGCTCGTGCTGGTCGAGAAGGACCGGACGCCGTGATGATCGCGCTCCGGGTGGCGCCGCTCGTGCTCGTCGCGGCGGTGGTTCAGGTCTCGATCGTCTCGGGTGTCCGGGTGCTGGAGGCCGAGCCCGACCTGCTGCTGCTGACCGTGATCTCGATCGGTCTGCTCCGTGGCTCCATCGTCGGCTCGAGCGCCGGCTTCGTCGCGGGGCTGCTCGTCGACGTGATGACGCTCGGGACGCTCGGCGTGACGTCGATCCTGCTCACCGTCGCGGGATACCTCGCAGGCCGCTACGGCGAGACGACGGGGCGGGGCCGCGCGTACGCGCCGTCGCTGACCGCCTTCGTCGTCACGATCCTCGTCGCCCTCGGCGGCGCGGTGCTCAACTTCATGCTGGGCGTGTCGGTCGCCTCGGGCGAGGTGCTGCGCAGCGTCGTCCCCTCGGCCGTGCTCGCGGCGCTCCTGATCCTGCCGGTGCACAGGGCGTGCCGATCCGTGCTCGGCAGCGGCGCTCACGCCGGCCCGCGCTTCCGGGAGGTCGAGGTTGTCTAGCCCCCCGTACGGCGAGCGTCGCTCCAGCTCGAGCCGGTTCCTCCCTCCCGAGCCCGGTGTCGAGGCGCCGTACCGGCTGACGCCGGGGCTCGCGCTCCGCGTCGGGGTGCTCGGCGCGATCGCGATCGCGGTGTTCGCGGTGCTCTTCGTGCGGCTCTGGTCGCTGCAGGTGCTGTCCGGTGACCAGTACCTCGCGGCGGCGCAGGACAACCAGCTGCGGACGATCCAGGTCGAGTCGCCGCGCGGCACCATCGTCGACCGCAACGGCAAGGTGATCGTGGAGAACGTGCCGGGCACCGCGGTGAAGCTGTGGGTCGGCGACCTCCCGCGCGAAGGCCGCTACGACGTCATCCAGCGGCTGGCCGGCGTCCTGAACGTCCCCGCCGGACGGCTCGCGAAGGAGGTCGTCGAGCGTCGCTTCGACCCGCTCAACCCGATCATCGTGAAGACGGCAGTCGGCGACGAGCAGGTCGCGTACCTCTACGAGCACCAGGACGAGTTCCCCGGAGTGCAGATCCAGCAGACGTTCCTGCGCCACTATCCGTACGGGTCGAACGCGGCGCAGATCCTCGGCTACGTCGGCGAGATCTCGCCCGAGGAGCTGAAGCTGCTCCGCAAGGACGGATACCGCGCCGGCGACAAGGTCGGCAAGGTCGGGATCGAGGCGAAGCTCGACCCGTTCCTGCGCGGCGTGCCCGGGGAGGCGCAGATCCGCGTCGACTCCCTCGGGCGGCCCCAGAGCGCCCTCGAGCTGCGCAGAGAGGCCCGCCCCGGCAACGCGGTCCGGCTGACGATCGACGCGGACCTGCAGCGCGCCGCGGAGCGGGCGATTCGCTACGGGGTCGAGACGGCCAAGGCGAACGAGTCCTACTACGCGAACGGCGGCGCGATCGTCGCGCTCGACCCGCGCGACGGCGCGATCCTCGCCTCCGCCTCGTACCCGACCTATCAGCCCAGCGTCTACGTCGGTCGCGTCGACCCGAAGAAGATCGAGCCGCTCGTGAACGAGGAGACCGCGAGGGAGAAGAACTACCCGGGGCTCAACCGCGTGACGCAGGCCGAGTACCCGCCCGGCTCGATCTGGAAGCCCGTCACCGCGCTCGCCGCGATGCAGGAGCACAGGCTCGCGCCGTACGAGTCGATCCCGTGCACGCCGACTGCCACGTACGGGCTCGACGAGTTCGAGTTCCGCAACTGGGATCCGTACGTGAACAAGCCGATGGCGCTCGGCGAGGCGCTCGCGCGCTCCTGCGACACGTACTTCTACGACGTCGCCTACCGCTTCTACCTCGCCGGCGACGCGGGGCGCTCGCGCATGCAGGACTGGGCACGGACCTGGGGCTTCGGCAAGCCGACGGGCTTCGGTCTCGGCACCGAGGCGGTCGGGCTGGTGCCGACGCCCGCCTGGCGCAAGCAGGCGTACACGAGCGACTGGGACCGCGCGTGGAACCCGGGGGACTCGATCCAGCTGGCGATCGGGCAGAAGGAGGTCCGGGTCACGCCGCTGCAGATGGCGCGCTTCTACGCGATGATCGCCAACGGCGGCAAGCTCGTCACGCCGTACGTCGTGCAGTCGGTCGAGACGCCCGGCGCGAGCGGCCGCTCGTCGGTCGTCCTGCGGCGGTTCGCGCCCGAGCCCCCGCGGTCGGCGGGCGTCGACCCGGCGGCCCTCCAGGTCGTCCGGGACGGCCTGTACTCGGCGACCCACTCGTCGTACGGCACCTCCGTCGGCGTCTTCGGCACGTACCCGATCCCGATCGCCGGCAAGACGGGCACCGCGGAGAAGGTCGTCCCGATCCCCGGGTACCCCCCCGGGCACCTCGAAGACCAGTCCTGGTGGTGCGGGTACGGCCCGTCCGACGCCGAGGCGCGCATCGTCGTCTGCGCCGTGATCGAGAACGGAGGCCATGGGTCGACGGCCGCCGCACCCGCCGCCCTCCGGGTCTTCGAGCGGTTCTTCGGCGTGAAGGGCGGCCCGCAGCAGATCGTGGAGACCGACTGATGATCGTCGACGCCTCCCGCCCGCCCGTCGCGATGCGTCGCGGGGCGCCATCGGACGTGATGACGCTGCTCCGCCGGCTCGACTGGGTGCTGCTCGCCGCGGTGGCGACCCTCGTCGGCTACGGCCTGTGGGCGATCGGGGGCATCACGCGGTTCGACGTCCCCGGCGATCCAGACGCGTTCCTCGTGCGGCAGGCGATCGCAGCCGGGGTCGGGGCGGTGGGGCTCGTCGTGGCGGTCGTCCTGCCACCGGGCCTCTACCGCAGGCACTGGCGGACGATCTACGGCGGCACGATCGGCCTGATGGTGTTCACCTTCGTGTTCGCCGAGGCGATCCGCGGGTCGAAGCGCTGGATCGAGATCGGGCCGTTCCAGTTCCAGCCGTCCGAGTTCGGCAAGTCGCTCTTCGTGCTCGCGCTCGCCGGCTTCGTCGTCGAGCGCCGTGGGCGGATCGCCGAGCTGCGCACCGCGCTCGCCGCGATCGGGCTAGCCCTGCCGCCGCTGCTGCTCGTGTTCCTGCAGCCCGACCTCGGCACCGCGCTCGTCTACGCAGCCGCGCTGGCGGCGGTGCTGTTCGTCGCGGGCACGCGCTGGCTCCATCTGGCGCTGCTGGGCGCGGCCGGGCTCTTCGTGGCGCTGTCCGTCGTGTGGTTCCTCCCGGCGGCCGGCCTGCCGGTGCTGAAGCCGTACCAGGTCGAGCGCCTGGTCGGCTTCACCAACCCCGACGCCGACCCGAGCGGTCTGACGTACAACGTCACGCAGTCGATCACCGCGATCGGGGCAGGCGGCCTCGACGGCCGCGGGGTCGTCGAGGCGAGCCAGACGCGACTCGACTATCTCCCCGAGCACGCCACCGACTTCGTGTTCGCGTCCTTCGCGGAGCAGCGTGGCTTCTTCGGGGCCGCGATCCTCCTGCTCCTCTACCTGCTGATCGTGTGGCGGGGGCTCCGGGTGGTGACGGTCGCCGGTGATCTCTACGGCGCGATCGTCGCGGGCGGGATCACCTTCGCGTTCCTCTTCCAGGTGTTCGTGAACGTCGGGATGACGATGGGCGTCGCGCCGGTCACGGGGATCCCGCTGCCCTTCGTCACGGTCGGGGGCTCGTCGATGGTCGCGAACCTCGTCGCGGTGGGCATCCTCCAGTCGATCCACGCGCGTGGCGTCGGGTCCGACATGATGCGTCGCTAGTGGTGCTCGGCATCCGGCCCGGCGACGTCTTCGCCCTCGCGCGCGAGGCGCAGCGCGGACCGACTAGCACAGCGCACGTCGTCCTCTCCGGACCGGGCGCCGCCGAGCTCGCCGAAGCGCTCGCAGCGGGCGGAGACCGCTCGCGGCTGGTGGTCGCCGGGGATCCGTCGACCGCGGCGGCCGTGGTGCGCGTCGTCGGCGAGACGATCACCGCGGCCGACGAGGCGGTGCTGCGCGCCGGGGCGCGGGCAGGCGCCCACGTCGTGGCCGTGCGCCGGGGGCAGGGGGAGGCGCCGGTGCCGTACGTGCTCGCGACCGACGTCGTGCTCTGGCCCGACGGCGCGGCCGTGCCGGACGCGGAGCTCGCGACGGTCCTCGTCCGCGGCCTCGGCGAGCGGGCGCCCGGCCTCAGCGCCGCGCTGCCGGTGCTCCGTGAGCGCGCGCTGCGGCGCACGATCCTCGAGACCTCCGTCGGCGCTGCAGGGCTCGTCGTGGTCGCCGGCCGCTCGGCGGCGATGCTGCCGACCCTGTCGCTCCTCCAGACGCGGATGCTGCGCCGCATGCGGCTCCTCGAGGGCCAGGCGCCGCCCACAGCCCCAGCCGACGTCGTGCGCGCGGTCGGGCCGGAGCTCGGCGTCGCGCTCGTCACCGGCCTCGTGTGTCGCGGCGTGGTGCGGAGGCTGCCCGTCGGCGGGCGACTCGTCCGCGGTGCGGTCGCCTTCGCCGGGACTGCTGGTCTCGGCGCCGTCGCTCGACGCCTGCCGCTCCCGTAGGGCGCCCTGGGAGGGTCCGTCCGGTCCTGGACCTAGGATCGCCTCCGACCACGTTCCCGACAGGAAGGGCACCGCGGTGGCGGACACGGAGCTGGCGGAGGAGCTGTTGCAGATCGAGGAGGCGGACGCCTGGTTCGAGTACCTCGAGGCGACGCGCGGCCAGACCGCCTCACGCTACGACGAGGTCGAGCTGTGGGCCTGGGCACGTCTGGGGCAGCGGCTCCGAGCCGTCCGAGCGCGGCGGGCGCGGCTGCGGCCGGCCGCGGCCTGAGCGGAGCCGTCGGTCGTCTCGGCGGCGGCGCCCTGCTAGCCTAGACCCGAGGCCGATGGCCACCGTTTTCGAATTCCGCTGCGCGAGCCCTGCTGCGACGACCGTCGTGGCGCCCTCGCGCGCGCCTACCCGAGGAGAATCCCTACTTGCCCTGGTTTCGCTGGCTGAAGAAGGCCACCACCGAGGACACGGCGTCAGACGCCGTCGCACTGCAGACCATCACTCCGGCTGAAGCACTGCCGGAGGAGATCGAGACCGACACCGAGCCCGCGCCCGCGACAGCCGTCTCCGACGGCGACGGGCCAGACGCGGACGCTGCGAGGCCGAAGCGCCGCCGCGGCAGCCGCGGCGGGCGTGGACGCAAGAAGAGCACCGCCGAGACGGCCGAGACGGCCGACGCGGACGAGCCGATCGCGCCGGCGAAGACCGGTCGAGCCGGGAAGGCCGCCGCGAAGGACGGCGCTGCGCCGAAGGACGGCGCCGAGCGCAAGGACAAGGATCAGCGCCGACGCTCCGGGACGGGGCAGCGGCGCAAGCAGCCCCCGCGTCGCGCGCCGCTGCCGGCCGCGAAGCGCGAGCTCGTGATCTCGGTCGACGTCGGGGAGCAGCGCGTCGCGATCCTCGAGGACGACAAGGTCGCCGAGGTGTACCTCGAGCGCCCCGAGCGGCGCTCGATCGCCGGCAACATCTACCTCGGCGTCGTCGACAACGTGCTGCCGGGGATGGAGGCGGCGTTCGTCGAGATCGGCCTCGAGAAGAACGGCTTCCTGTACGTCGACGAGATCGTCGTGCCCGAGCTCGAGGGCAAGCGGCACGGGAAGAAGATCCAGGACCTGATCTCCCGGGGCGAGAAGATCCTCGTCCAGGCGGTGAAGGACCCGATGAAGACGAAGGGCGCGCGCCTCACGACCGAGATCTCGCTGCCCGGCCGCTTCCTCGTGTTCGTCCCGAACGGCGAGGGCCTGGGCGTCTCGCGTCGGCTCGAGGAGTCCGAGCGGCAGCGGCTGAAGGAGATCCTCAAGCCGATCACGCCGGCCGAGGGCGGCGTGATCGTCCGCACGGCCGCCGAGGGCGCGTCCGCCGAGGACGTCGAGCGCGACCTCGTGTTCCTCCAGCGCCTCTGGAAGACGATCCAGACTCGGGCGAACGGGGCCACCGCGCCCGAGCTCGTCTACCAGGAGGCGGAGCTGCCGCTGCGGATCGTGCGCGACCTCTTCGCAGGCGACTTCGTCGCCGTCCACGTGGACAGCGATCGCGTGCACAAGCGGATCGTCAGCTATCTGAAGAAGACGTCGCCGCACATGATCGAGCGCGTCCACCGCTGGAAGGAGAAGGAGCCGATCTTCGAGAGCTTCGGGATCGAGCAGGAGATCGGCTCCACGCTCGATCGCCGCGTCGACCTGCCGTCGGGCGGCTATCTGATCTTCGACTACGCCGAGGCGTTCACCGTGATCGACGTGAACACCGGCCGCTTCGTCGGCTCGCGCTCGAAGACCTCCACGCAGCGCCTCGAGGACACGATCGTGAAGAACAACCTCGAGGCCGTGAAGGAGGTCGTGCGGCAGCTGCGTCTGCGCGACATCGGCGGGATCATCGTCATCGACTTCATCGACATGGCCAACGCGAAGAACCGCCAGGCCGTCGAGGACGCCCTGCGCACGGAGCTCGAGCGGGATCGCACGAAGACGTACGTCGTCGAGATCTCGCCCCTCGGCCTCGTCGAGATGACGCGGCAGAACGTCACGGAAGGGCCGCGCGAGGTGATGACCCGACGCTGTCCGACCTGCGACGGCGACGGCATCGTGGTCTCGGACCAGACGGTCGCGATGGGCGTCGAGCGGCGCCTGCGCGCTCTTGCCGCCGCCGGCGCGGGGTCGCGCGTGCAGGGCTACCGCGTCGCGGTGCATCCCCGGACGCTCGCGCTGCTGGCGGGGCCCGGTGGTGCGCGCCTCGCGGCGCTCGAGGAGACCACGCGGCGCCGGTTCTTCCTCGTCGAGGCGCGCGGGCACGTCCACGGCGACCACTTCGAGGTGCTGGCCGAGGGCCGTCTCGACGACCTCCGTCCCGAGACCTCGCTCGAGGAGGGCGCGGAGCTCGAGGTGAAGCTCGTCGAGGTCGGCCTCCACGACCCGACGGCGGGCGTGGCCAAGGTCGACGGGGTCGAGATCGTCGTCGCCGGGGCGGCGAGGCTCGTGGGCAAGAAGGCCACGGTGCAGGTCGGGCGGGCGCTCGAGGGACAGGCGTTCGCGACGCTCGTGACCGCCGAGGAGAGCTCCGTCCCGATCACGTTCGAGAGCGAGGCCGAGAAGCCCACGCGCGCCCCCGCGCGGCGCAAGCCGACGGAGAGCGCGCCCGAGGAGGTCGCGGCCACGCTGCCCGAGGTCGAGGTGCCCGGCGCCGACGAGGCACCCGAGGATCAGGCTCTCGTCGTGGCCGAGGCGGACGCCGAGGACGCCGAGGACGCCGGCGGAGACGAGGCCGGCGTGGCAGAGCTCGAGGGCGAGGAGCGTCCGAAGAAGCGGACGCGTCGCGGCTCGCGCGGTGGCAAGCGGCGCAAGAAGAAGCCGGTGGACGCCGAGGGAGCCGTCCTCGCCGACGAGACGTCGGCCGGCGGCCCCGACGAGGCCGCCCCGGATGAGGCCGAGTCGACCGTGGAGGGGACGTCGGAGCAGCAGCCCGCGACCGCGGCCGCTCCCGAGGACGAGGCGACCCCCGCGGCCGTGCGACCCCGTGCCAGGCGGACGCCCAAGATCCACGTGCCCGCCACCGGTGGGGAGGACGACGGGACGTCCGGTGGGACGCCCGCGGCGGTGGCTCCGAGCGAGCCCGTCATGCCGAGCGAGCCTCTCCCCGAGGCGGCGGCGGACGAGCCCGCCTCCTCGGACGACGAAGCCGGCTCGGTCGAGGACGCTGCGGAGGCCGGCGCCGTGACGCCGCGCAAGCGGACCCGCCGCGGCTCGCGCGGTGGCCGGGGACGACGGAAGAAGCCGGTGCAGGGCACCGAGACCACCGGCGACGGCCCGGCAGACACGGAGAGCGAGGGCGAGGAGCACGAGGCGCCCGCGGTCGCTCCCGAGGGCGACACCGACGTGACGGCGAACGGCGACGTCGCGATCGAGCCCGCCGTGAAGCCCCCGCCGCGTCCGCGGAAGCGGACGCCGAAGCCCGCCGCGCCGGTCGCGGAGAGCGCGGTCACCACCGCGGATGCGGACGTCGCGATCGTGGCTCCGGCCGCCGAGACGTCCGCCGAGACCCCGGAGGCGCCGGTCGCCGACGGCTACGTGCCCATGTCCGAGTGGCTCGACGACTTCGAGCGGCCCCGCGGCGAGCGCTGACCCGCCTCGTGCCGATGTTCGCTACAATCCGGCCGCTCGCGGGCGTCTGCCCGCGTTTTCCTCGTCAGAAGGCCTGAGTGTGAGCTACGCGATCATCACCGTCGGCGGCAAGCAGTATCGCGTCCGCGAGGGCGAGCAGCTGCTCGTCGATCGCGTCGCGCTCGAGGACGGCGCGACGTTCGCGCCGCCCGTGCTGCTCGTCGGTGGCGACGGCGCGCCGGCGCTCGCGCCGGAGGGCGTCACCGTCACGGCCAAGGTCGTCGAGCAGGCGAAGGGCCCGAAGATCCTGATCGGGAAGTACAAGAAGCGCACCGGCTACAAGCGCCACACGGGCTTCCGCGCATCGCTCACGCGGATCGAGATCGAGTCGATCGGATCGGGCAAGGCGCGCGCGTCCGCCAAGAAGGCTGCGGCCGCGAAGCCCGAGGCGGCTGCGTCCGAGCCCACGCCGGCCGAGCCCGTGGCCGCCGCGACGGTGCCCGAGACGCCAACCGCGCTTCCCGACGGCTACGCCGACCTGACCGTGGCGGAGATCAAGCAGACGGCGGGAACCTGGGAGCGCGACGGCCTGGCCGCGGCGCTCGCGTACGAGCACGAGCACGGCAAGCGCAAGGGCGCGATCGCCGCGCTCGAGTCCGCCCTCGCTGAGGAGGTCGACTAGATGGCGCACAAGAAGGGCCTCGGCTCCTCGAAGAACGGCCGCGACTCCCAGAGCAAGCGGCTCGGGGTGAAGATGTTCGCCGGTCAGGAGGTCAAGGCCGGGATGATCATCGTGCGGCAGCGCGGGACGCGCTTCCGCCCCGGCCCCGGCGTCGGGATCGGTCGCGACGACACGCTGTTCGCGCTTCGGCCCGGCACGCTCGAGTTCCGGCGCAGCGGCGAGAAGCGCTTCGTCTCCGTGTCGGCTCTCGCCGACACGGCGTCCGACTAGGACGCGCCCGGGGGGCCCGGGTCGACCTCGGCGCGAGATGTTCCACGACCGCGCCTCGATCACCGTGCGCGCCGGGCGCGGCGGCGACGGTGGCCTCAGCTTCCGCCGGGAGAAGTACGTCCCCAAGGGCGGGCCCGACGGCGGCGACGGGGGGCGCGGCGGCGATGTCGTCGCGGTCGCCGATCCTGCTCTGCGCGATCTCTCCTCGTTCCGGGGGAAGACGACGTTCGACGCCGGGCGTGGCGGCAACGGGCGCGGCACCCGGAAGCACGGTGCCGACGGCGCCACCACAGAGCTGCGCGTCCCCGTCGGCACGCAGGTCTGGGGTCCTGACGGACAGCTGCTGGCCGACCTGGCACGCGGCGACGCGCGCGTCGTGCTCGCGCGCGGCGGAGGGGGAGGGCGCGGCAATGCGCACTTCGCCACGCCCACCCGCCAGACCCCGCGGTTCGCGGAGGTCGGTCGGCCGGGCGACACCGCCGAGGTCGAGCTCCGGCTCAAGCTGCTGGCCGACGCCGCGCTGGCCGGTCTGCCCAACGCCGGGAAGTCGTCGCTGCTGCGTCGGATCTCGAACGCCACGCCCAAGGTCGCGGCCTATCCCTTCACAACCCTCCAGCCGGTGCTCGGCACGGTCGAGTCGCCCGATGGCGCGCAGCTCACCGTCGCCGACGTCCCCGGCCTGATCGAGGGCGCGAGCGACGGTGTCGGGCTCGGCCACGACTTCCTCGCCCACCTCGAACGGGCACGGCTGCTCGTCCACGTGATCGACGGCTCCGAGGGCGACGCGGACGACCGCTTCCGCGTGATCGACCGCGAGCTCGCCCTCTACGGCGCCGGGCTCGAGGAGCGGCCCCAGATCGTCGTCCTCAACAAGGCCGACCTGCACCCCGAGCCCGCGCCGTTCTCGGTCGCCGACGATCGGATCCTGGCCGTGCACCGGGTCTCGTGCGCGACCGGGGAGGGGATCGCCGACCTCGTGCACGCCCTGTTCGCGCTCTGCCCGAGCGCGCCCGACCCGACCGCCGAGGAGGCGCCGGCCCTGCCCGAGTTCCTCGAGTACCGGCCGCAGCCCCGGCGGCGCACGGCGTTTCGCGTGTACCGGACCGACCGCGGGTTCCGGGTCGTCGGCGAGGTGCCGTCCGGTGACGAGCTCGACGAGGCGCTGCGCTCCGCCGGTGTCCGCCGGGGCGCGCTGGTGGAGATCGGAGACGAGGAGCTCGAGTGGCAGCCGTGACCACGGGCATCCTCGGCGGCGCCTTCGACCCTCCGCACGCCGGCCACGTGGCGCTGGCCCGGGCGGCCGTGGAGCGATTCGCGCTCGACCGGCTGCTCGTCCGCGTCGTCACCGACCCCGGGCACAAGGAGGTCGCGACGCCGCCCGACGTCAGACTGGTGCTCGCGGAGATCGCGTTCGCCGACGTCCCGGGCGCCGAGGTGTCGTTCGAGCCGCACGGGCGGACCGTCGACGCGCTCGAGGCGCTGGCGCTCGACGATCCGATCTTCGTGATCGGCGCCGACGAGCTCGCGGGCTTTCTCGACTGGAAGGAGCCGCAGCGCGTGCTCGACCTCGCACGCCTCGCGGTCGGCACGAGACCCGGCGTCGCGACGGCGCTGCTCGAGGAGGTGATCGCCGCGATCGGCCGGCCGGAGCGCATCACGGTGTTCCCGATCCCTCCCCACCCGATCTCGTCGACGGAGCTCCGGGCCCGCGCGGCCACCGGAGCCCCCCTCGTCCCGTACGTCCCGGAGGCCGTCGCGCGGGAGGTCGAGCGGCTCGGTCTGTACCGACCCGACTGACATCCGGCTTCTCTGCGTATCCTTCGCCCCATCGGCACCCGATCCCGGACATCCCCACGCTGACCCCTCTCGAGCTGGCCCATCGGGTCGCTGCGCTGTGCTCCGACAAGCTGGCGAGCGACGTCACGATCCTGGACATGCGGGGCGTCTGCGACTACACGGACTTCTTCGTGCTCGCCACGGGCGCGAACGCCCGGCAGACGAAGGCGATCAGCGACGAGGTGCTCGGCGTGCTGAAGCAGGAGACGCGCCTGGTGCCGCGCAATGTGAGCGGCCTGCCCGAGGCCCGCTGGATCGTCGCCGACTACCTCGACGTCGTGCTGCACGTGTTCGACGAGGAGACGCGGGCCTACTACCGGCTCGAGGACCTCTGGAGCGACGTCCCCCGCCTCGAGGCCGCGACGGCCTGACCGGGCTTGCAGCGAGCCCGCCCTGCGTGGGTCCGTAGGGTCAGGGCTTGCCCGGCCCAGCGTGTCGCACTCCATGCCGGTCGAGGGACGGGGCGGCGGACGGCGCGCGCAGTCCGGGGCGGCCGTCTGGGCGATCGGCGATCCGGCGGCCGGAGGACTGGCGTCGCCCGTGAACGGCTACGATGCACGCCCCAGGGGCCGTAGCTCAGCTGGGAGAGCGTCTGGCTGGCAGCCAGAAGGTCAGGGGTTCGAGCCCCCTCGGCTCCATCCGGTGTCAGAAGCACAACGACGCCTCTGCAAAGGAGCGTCGTTTCATGTCCGATCGCTGGGTGAGGAGATGCGTCTCGTACGAACCCTCGGTGTGGGACGTCATCAGGGTTGCCGAGTTCGACACCGCGAGACCGGGGGCTAGCACGTAGTCCGCGGACCAGTGTCCTTGCCAGAATGAGCCGATGCTGGGCCGACGAGTGCTCATCGTGGACGACCATGCGGGGTTCCGCTCCGCGGCCACCGTCATGCTCGAGGCTGCGGGCTGTGACGTCGTCGGCGGGGTTGCCGAGGGTGAGGAGACGCTCGCAGCCGTCGCGGCGCTCAATCCCGACCTCGTTCTCCTCGACCTCCAGCTCCCCGGGATCGACGGCGTCACCGTCTCCGAGCTCATCTCGACCCTGGAGCACCCCCCGGGCGTGATCCTGATCTCGAGTCGCGAGGACGCAGTGACGGAGCCGCGCGTGGTCGGCGCCCCAACTCTTGGCTTCATCTCGAAACGCCACCTCGGCGAGGCGTCGATCAAGGCGTTGCTGGCGTGAAGTCCGGCCGGCTCACGATCGCGACGGTCGGGGTTGCAGTCGGGCTCGCCGCGATGTTGATCCCCGAAGCGGTCGTCAACCGCGAGCCAGACGTGCGCGTGCTGATCGTGGGTCTCGTCCTCATCGCCAGCGGTCTCGCGATTCCGGCGGCTCAGCGTGCTCGCTGGTGCAGTGCCTTCCTCGTCGCCGCAGGATTCGCCTGGTTCATCCCGAGCTTCGACGTCACCGGGCGCGAATGGGTGGATCGGGCGATCGCCTCGACGTCATTGCTCCACATCGCGCTCGTTGCGAGCGCCATCGTGATAGTCCCGGTCGGTGCGATTCGTGCCCGGGGCATGGTGATCGCGCTCGTGCCCGCCTACGTGGCCGCCGTTTCAGCCGCCGTTGGCGGCTACCGGTTCGCCCTGATCGCCACAGGGGTGGCGCT
The DNA here is from genome assembly GCA_963703095.1 of uncultured Actinomycetes bacterium. GTDB lineage: Bacteria > Actinomycetota > Thermoleophilia > Gaiellales > Gaiellaceae > Gaiella. The sequence continues at coordinate 2,984,639 of OY969787.1, read as the reverse complement.
TGCTCTGGTCGTGGTCGTCGCCTGGTCGAGATTGCGGATCAGAACGACCGGTGCCGCGCTCGCGTTTGGCACCGCTGGGCTCGTGCTCGGCCTCGAGCTTGCGTTCAGCGGCGTCCTCCGACTAGCAGCTTCGTCGCCACCCGAGCGGACCCTGTCGCTCTTCCACGAGGTCGCGCTGGCCGCCGCTGCCGCTCTCGTCCTGACCGCGGTCACGCGCAACCGGGTCGACGACATCATCGATCTGCGCGAAGGCGGCGCCGCCACGATCGAGCCGACGATCGCACGGGCACTCGACGATCCGAGCGCAACGGTCAGATTCCCTGACGATGAAGGCGGCTGGATTGACTCTCTTGGTCGTCCCCGTGAGCTTCCAACGGGCTCTCTATCGGAGATTCGGGCGGACGGCGAGATCGTCGCCGTGATCGTGACGAGCATGGCTATCCCCGACTCGCTCTCGCAGTCACTCGAGCAAGTCCTGCGCCTTGGGCGGGACAATGCCCGGTTGCGACGCGCCGTGACCGTTCAACTCGATGAGCTCGCTGATTCTCGCCGTCGTCTCCTTCGAGCGAGTGACAGCGAGCGCGAGGCGCTCGAGCGCAAACTACGTCACGGCGCTCTCGCTCATCTCGACGAAATCGAAACCCAGCTTCGCTCGGTACCGTCGCTCCGCGGCGTCTCCGAGCGAGCAAAGCTAACGCGCACCGAGCTCGAACACGTCGCGCGAGGGCTCGATCCGCTCGCGCGTGGAGCGTCACTCGCCGATGCACTGCTCGCCGTCTCGGCGCCCAACGAAAGCCAGGTCGCGCTTCGGATCGACGAGACGGCCCTCGACGAGGTGACGAGTCGGACGCTCTGGTACGCCTGCGCCGAGGGACTTTCGAACGCGTGGAAGCACGCTCCCGGAGCTCGTGTGTTGATCGTGGTGGAGATCACCGAGGGCGAGGCACGCGCAACCGTCACCGACGACGGACCTGGCGGCGCCGATCCTCGCGGCTCGGGTCTGCTCGGTCTCGCGGATCGCGCGGCGGCCCTCGGGGGCACTCTCGAGGTCGACGAGCTCCCCTCGGGCGGAACCTCGCTCCGTTTCGCAATCCCGCTGCTCGGCAACACGGGTCAACCCCTAGAGGCGCCACGTGCTGGCCGCGATGAATCCCTGGAAGATGCGGCGTAGGTTCGGGTATCCGACCTTGAGGAGGCCCTCCGTGCGTCATCTGCTGGCAGCTTCCGCGTTCGTCACGCTCGCCGTCGTCATGGTCGCAGGTTGCGGCGCCGGAGATCCACCCTCCCGTTCGGGCGCTGACGTCGAGCCGGTAACGCTCCGCGCGACGAGCTACGAACCGGGCGGAGCTATCGGGTCCGTGACACTGGCGGAGTTCGCCCGCCGCGCATCCGCACTGTCGAACGGCGCCATCAGGATCAAGGTTGGCCCGGATCCCGACAGTTCGAGGCCCGACACGTCCGCCGAGAAGATCGCGGAAATCCGCAAGGGATACTACGACCTCGGGATCGTCGCCGCGCGCTCGTTCGACAAGCTCGGAGTGCCTGCGTTCCAGGCACTGCAGGCTCCATTCCTCGTCACGAGCAACGAGCTCGGTGAACGCATCCTCGAGGATGGGATTGCGGACGAGATGCTCGACACGCTCGACCGGCTCTCGCTCGAGGGACTCGCCCTCACGTACGCGGACCGGCGCTTCCCGCTGGGATATGGCGCGCCGCTCATCTCGATCGACGACTACCGCGGGCAGTCGATCGCGGCACGCCCGAGTGCCGCAACCTACGCGACTCTTCGGGCGCTCGGAGCGGTCCCGACCCCGGTCAACGGCGGCGACCTCGCCGCGGCGGCGGAAGCCGGGACAGTGGTCGGCTCGGAAGGCGTCCTTGCAACGAACCGCCCCGTGTCGCCCGGGACGATCACCGCAAACACGTCGTGGTACTTCAAGGCGAATGCCCTCGTCGTCAATCGCTCCGTCTTCGAAGGGCTCTCGGGAGCGCAGCGGGATGTCCTGCGACAGGCGGCCATGGAGACGCAAGCGTGGGCCGCCGGCCAGCATACGGATGATGCCACGGCGGCGGCGCGATACTGCGCCGACGGAAACGGCGCCGTCGTCGTTGCAACGGACGAGCAACTGAGGGGACTCCTCGCGGCCGTCGCACCGGTCTACACCGCCATGGAGCGAGACCCGATCTCGAAGAAAGCCATCACCCGCATTCGAGAGCTGGCAGGCGAAACACCAGCTCCAAGGCCCGCCCCCTGCACGCCCCGCGCGTCCGCCGGACCCACCTTCACCGTCGCAGCAAGGGGAGATCAATCCGTGCTCGACGGCACGTGGCGACTGTCGGTCACGGCCAGGAATCTCGAAGCGGCGGGCGCGACGGCGGACTTTGTGGGTTTGAACACAGGCGTATGGACGTTCCACCTGAACGGCGGCGAGGGCACGGTCGAGCAGCCGAGGGGTAACCCGTGCCTCGTCGCATACCAGATCGACGACAACCGGATCCTGTTCGACTTCGCGGCCCGCCCCGGCTCAGGCTGCGGAGGGAAGATCGAAGGTACGTTCGAGCTCTCCGGAGGTGCCGCGACCTTCAACTGGACGAAGGACGACAGCGGCGACCCGATCGCCTGGGACAACGCCTTCTCCGCAGAGGGACTCAAACGGATCGGCGATGCGCCGTGAGCAGCTGATGACGACCCAGCGACGGGGCAGCTCGAACCGACGCAGCCGTAGCCCGGAGACACGCCAGATCCGTTGATCGCCTCGGTCATCCGCCTGCTCGGTCCGGTCGTGGCTGCGGGGCTCGTCCTGGTCGCGGTCCCCGAGGCCTCGTCGAGCCGGGGCGGTATCGACCTCGTGCTCGCCGGCAGCCTCGTCGCGGCCGGAGGGGTGGCATGGTTCCTGACCCGATGGGTCGTCGGGAGTGCCACGATTCTCGCCGGCGCGACGCTCGGCCTCGTCACTGTGGGTGAAGCAACGACCGTCTCGGCGCGGTCGCTCGTCCTCGGTCAGGCGGCTGCACCCCTGATCGCGCCGCTGCTGGCTCTCGCCATGGTACGGGCGCCGCAGGCCTGGATCGCCCTGCTCGGCGGCGTCGCTGCCGGCCCCGCTCGCGCTCTCCTCTACGACCCGTTCCTCGATCCCGACTGCACGCAGCGTTGTGTCGTCAGCCCCGTCGCACTGACGCACGACACCGAGCTTGCGGCCGGCTTTGACCGCTACGGGATCCTCGTCGCCGCCGTGGCGTTGACGGCTCTCATGGCGCGCCCTGCACGGCGGTGGCAGGTCGCCGTTGTCGCTGCAGCAGCATGGTCACTGGTCTTCGAACGGGCAACGGATCTCGTTCTGATCGCGGCCGCGGTCGCACTCCTCGTCGTCACGATGGAGATCGTTGAACGGATTGAGCTACGCCGACGCCTGACCGGGCTGACGCGAACGCTGGCGACGACGGGCGACGTCGAGGAGATCCTCCGACGCGAGCTCCGTGACGATGATCTGACGGTCTCGTACTGGATCGGCGACGAACAGCGATTCGTCGCGACCGCTGGGGGAGCCGAGCGAGCAGCGCGCGCCGACCAGGAGACCACCGACATCCGCAGCGAGGGTGAGCTTCTCGCACGCGTTCGCCACGACCCACGTGCTGCGGTGCGGGAGCTCGCCGCAGCGATGGACGGCCCCGCCCGACTCGCACTCGAAAACGAGAGGCTGCGCGCACAGGTCGCCGTGCAGCTCGCAGCGCTGCGGGAGTCCCGAGCGCGTATCGTCGCGCGGGCCGATGCGACCCGGCGCGAGATCGAGCGCGACGTCCACGACGGCGCCCAGCAGCATGTGCTCGCCCTCGGCCTGGAGTTGAGCGTCGCGCAGGCAAAGCTCGGCACGGACGATCCGAGGCGCGCGGTGACCGACACGTGCATCGCCGAGACGAACCTCGTCCTCGACGAGCTCCGCGACCTCTCCCACGGCATCTATCCCGCCTCCCTCGAGGCGGGTGGCCTCGCGCACGGGCTCCGCACGCTCGCCGGGCGAAGCAGGCACCCGGTCGTGATCGGGGATGTTCCGATGCGCCGGTTCGACGATGCGATCGAGCGCGCAGCCTTCCAGATCGTGTCAGACGCGACAGACCGGGCATCCGGGGCGCTCGACGTACGCGTCGAGACCGACAACGACGAGCTCAGGGTGCTCATAGCCGGCGCGGCCCTACCGGCAGGTGTCGTGGCCGACCGCGTCGCTGCCGCCGGCGGCAGCCTGCTCCATGACGACGATACGATCGTCGCCACGTTCCCATGCGCGTCGTAATCGCCGAAGACCAACTCCTCACCCGTGAGGGCATCGCCCATCTCCTCCGAGAGGCTGATGTCGAGGTGGTCGGCGAGGCGGGTGAGGTCGACGCGCTGATGCGCCTCGTCCACACGCGGAAGCCGGACGTCGCACTCGTCGATATCCGAATGCCGACCACGCACACGAACGAGGGGCTCGTCGCGGCCGCTCGGATCCGTAGTGAGGCGCCCGGGACGGGCGTGCTCGTCCTCTCGCAGCACATCGAGGCGGACTTCGTGATTCCGCTGCTCGAGGAGGGGACGTCGAGCGTCGGCTACCTCCTGAAGGATCGGATCATGGATCCAGCAACGTTGCTCGACGGACTCAGGCGCGTCGTCGCAGGCGAGTGCGTCGTCGACCCGGCCATCGTGCGGCAGCTCGTGCAGTGGAAGCGGCGCGAGGATCCGCTCGCGGAGCTCACTGACCGGGAGCGCGACGTGCTCTCGCTGATCGCCGAAGGGCTCACGAACGTCGCCATCGGGCGCCGGCTGTTCATCTCCGAGCGCACCGTCGAGGTGCACACGAAGCAGATCTTCACGAAGCTCGGGCTCGTCGATACGGCAGACGGCAACCGCCGGGTCCTCGCCGTCCTCGCGTACCTCCGCGCCGCGACCTGAGCCCTCCTCCCGAGGACGGCGGCTGACACGTAGCCCGACAGGTGCTGGCCCGTAGGACGCCACCCTCCCGCTCGGACACGATCGAGCTGTCCACCGAGAAAGGAGCGAGACATGAAGGTCAATGGAGAGGGTGTGCAGAGGGGGAGCAGATTCAGGCTGTTGGCGGCCAGTCTCTCGCTGGCCGGCATCCTGGCGGCGGGGATCAGCGCACAGGCCATTGCCGGCGGGAATGGCGCGGCCGTTGTACGCGACAACGGCGGCCAGTGCTTGACTTCCAACAACACGGGCTCTTGGAAGTTCTCGTGCAACATCCGGATCACGCTCGGGCCGACGGGATCGATCACCCAGTCCATCACGGGCTCTGTGATCCCTGAAGAGAGCAGCCCGCTCCCCTCGCAGGCCGTTACGGACGTCACGGGGGGGCCATGTCTCGTCTTGGATGGTCAGGTCCTCACGACGGTCATCGCCGGGGTCGTCACCCCGAGCGGACGGGTGCTACTCACCTGTAAGAGCTAAGAGAGAGGGCCCCGCGTCAGCGGGGCCCTCTCCCATCCCTTCGGAACGAGCGCACCGTCGAGGTGCTCACGAAGCAGATCTTCACAAAGCTCGGGTTCATCGACGCGACAGACGCCAATCGGCTTGTTCGTGCGGTGCCCGCGTATCTGCGCGAAGCGACCTGACGCGTTCGAGCCGGGATCGATGCTCCTGGGAGCCCCGTAGTGGTACCGCCGTGTGGCTGGTTCGTAGCCGTTCGAGGGCCCACACACAGGCACGGTCGTCACCCGTCGACGAATCTGCCGATCGAGCGTTCGCATGGGGCGGGCGCAGACACAGGAGGCTCATACGCGGACGATCGATCGGAAGCACCCAGGGCTCGGCGCGCTCGCAGCCTCGGCGGTCGCCGTGCTCGCCCTCGCCGCGGCCGCCGGCGCAACACCCCCCCGGCCTTCAACCGGAAGGGTTGGGAGGTCAACACCGACACGGTGACCGGAAAGTCGTTCGCCGTTCACCGATCGGGCGCCGTGATCGTCGATCTCGTCGCCGAGACTGTCAAGAAGACCGGCGCATCCTGGATGGGGACGCTTCCCGGCCAGGGTGTCGTCTTCCACGAGTCTGGACTCCTGCTGCACGATTTCTACGACAACGTGATCAGGATCGCGGGACCGCACGACGATCCCGACGTCGCCTTCTGCGAGGCACTTGCCTGAGCGTCGGCTCGAACGCAGCTACAGGCTGACGGGCTGCGGCGCGACGCCGCGGCCCGTCAGTGCTGCCTCGCCGCAGCGGGTGGCGAACGTCACTGCGTTGTGCGCTTCGAGCCCTCAGTCGAGCGCCTAGCGGCCCGCGGTCAACGGCGCGTAGAGGCCATGGCCGACGCGTTCGAACGGTGGCCGCGCGCCTCTCGAGTGATCAGAGAGGCAGGTCTTGACAGTCGACCAAGAAACGGGCGTCCGAACTCGTCCTCGCACGCGCGGTGTATGTCTTTGGCACGCATCGGCGTCGTCGCCTCGGAGATGACCTTGTATGCCATAGAGACGACAGGCGAGATTCTTGGTACAGGTCGTGGGTTGGGTAGCGTCTGACTGCGTCGGCGTAGAAGTCCAGCCTTCTGTTCCGTCAGGGACCGAAAGGTCAACGACTACTTGAGGGTTCGGGTTCGAGAGTGCTCCGCTTAGTTCCATTTGCAGAGAGAGCGTCGAAGGGAGAACTCTCAGGTACGAACCCACCTCTGTCGCAGGGTCACCTCCGTGAGTTCGTCCCGCTCCATCGAGCCTCTTGCATCAGCTGCCTGGCGAGTGCGGTGCGTGAGCGGATGCCGAGCTTCCGGTAGATGCGGGTGAGGTGGCCTTCGACGGTGTGGACGCTGATGTGGAGCGTGCTGGCGATCTCCTTGTTGGTGAGACCCTCGGCCGCGAGGGCGGCGAGCTGTGCTTCGGTCATGGTGAGGCCCGTGGCCGCGGGACGACGGCCGCTGACGCGTGCCAGCTCGTCGAGTGCGCGGCCTGCCCAGAGGCGGGCGCCGAGCTCCTCGAAGACCTGGTGTGCTTCTTCGAGGGTCTCGCGGGCGGCGCGCTTTGCTCCCGCTCGACGATGAACCGTGCCGGCTGCGAGGAGTGTGCGGCCCCGCTCGAATGGACAGTGCATGCGAGCGTGCTGGGCGAGCGCCCGTTCGAGTGATTCGCGTGCGCCGTCGAGGTTGCTCTGAGCCTCGCAGAGCAACCCACGGTTGTGAGCAGCAGCAGCGAGCGCCCATGGACTCCTGGAGCGGGCCGCGAGGTCCTCGTAGCGGTCGAGCCACGTCTCCGCCTCGTGATGGTCGCCGGTGCCGATCATCGCCTCGATCGCATTCGGCCAGGCGAAGTCGGTTGGTTCCCGCCAGCCGTTCGAATACAGCCAGGCAGGCAAGGCGCGCAGCTCACGGTCCGCCGACGGCAAGTCTCCGCGCGAAAGCGCTATGAAGCCGAGCACGGTTCGGTTCTGAACCGCGAAGAGGTCATCAGAGACTGCTTCGGCGATGGCCAAAGCCTCGGTTGCGCAGGTGTGGGCGGTCTCGACGCGGCCGAGGTGGGCGTCGAGGAGCCCGCGAGCGTAGAGCGCTATCACGCGGTATTGGTCATCTCCCAGCTGGTCGGCGAGCCCGAGCGAGAGATTCGCGAGCTCGTCGGCCTCGGCCCAGCGCCCGGTGAACCACTCGACCTGGAAGCGGTGGAAGAGCACATGCGCGCGTGTGCCTTCGTCCCCGGCGGCCATCGCCTGGTTCTCGGCCTCCGCCAGCAGCGAACGGGCGGCGTCCAAGTCGGAGACGCACATCAGCCGGCGGGCGTATGTGACGCTCGGGCTCTCGTGGAACTCGAGGCGGCGGCCGAGACGGCGTTCGATGACAAGGCCGCGCTCGAGGAGTCCCGGGGTGATCTCGAGTGTCCAGGTCTCCGCCATCGCCGCCCGCGCGATGGCGCGCGCGAGCAGCTCGTCGTCGGCGGCGTGCTCGGCGTGGGCCAGGGCGGCGCGAGCGTGCGCGAGAGCGTCGCGGACCCGACCCTCGAGCAGGCGTACCCAGCTGAGGTAGACGAGGATCTCGGCCGCGCGTCGGTGGTCGTCGCCTGCCTCGGTGAGCGCGCTCTCGCACCAGCGAGCTAGCGTCGGCAGGTCGGCGCGGCGCACGCGGGCGAGCGTGAACAGCACGTCGGCACGCTGTTCCCCCGGCGGCGCCTCGGCCAGCAGCTCGTCGAGGATCGCTCGAGCGCGGTTTCGATCGCCCGCCAGGCGATGCGCCTCGGCGGCAGCCAATCGGCGCCGGCGCCGCGCTGAGGGATCACCGGGAGGCGTCAGCGTTGCGGCGATCTCGCTGAGCTCCGCCGCGGCGGCCGGCGCGCCCCGACCAAGCGCGCGCGGCGCCGCCTCGTCAAGCGCTGCGGCGACGGCCGCGTCCGGTCCGTCGGCGGCGAGCGCCAGGTGACGCGCCCGCTCCTCGTCGTCGTTCGCCACGGCCGCCAGGCGACCGTGCGCCTCGCGGCGCTGCCACGGTGTCGCGTCCTCGTAACAGGCCGATGCGAGCAGGGGGTGGGCGAAGCGCACACGCTCGGAGTCGAACTCGACCACTCCCGACCGGGCAGCCTGCTCGAGCCCTTCGATGACCTGCTCTCGCTCGCCGGATGCGGCAACCAGGGCATTGACCGTCGGTCGCGCGAGAGCCGCGACGAGGAGCAGGACGTCGCGGCTGGCCGGCGTGAGCCGCGCCAGCCCTGCGCCGGCGATCCCGCGGAGACTTCCCGGAACCGGGAGAGAGCGGCCGGGAGCAGGCGGCGCGAGCGAAAGCTGACGGCCGATCTCGAGCGCGAAGAACGGGTTGCCGCCGGTCGTCTCCCAGAGCTGCCTCAGCTGCGGCGGCGAGAGCTCGAGCCCCAAGCGGCCCTTGAGGATCTGAAACAGCGCCGAAGGCGCGAGCGGTCCGAGCGCCAGCCGGTCGGCGATGTCGGACGCAAGCTCCCGGTCGAGCTCTCGCGCTTCCCCCCGAACGGCGAGCAGCGCGCCGATGCGCTCGTTTGCGAGCCGGCGGAGCGCGAAGAGCAGCGTCTGGGCGGATGGTCGATCGAGCCACTGGAAGTCGTCGACTGCGACAAGGACGGGTGTGTCCGCTGCCAGCGCCTTGAGGACGTCGAGAACAGCCAGTCCAATCGCGCGCGGCTCCACGACGCCGTCGGATCCTCGGATCAGCAGCGCCGATTCGAGCGCACGCCGGCGGAGCTCATCGAGCGCCGGCAACGTGTCGGCTGCGACCGGGCTCAACAGCTCGGCGATCCCGGCGAAGGAGAGGACGGCTTCGGCTTCGACCGCACGGTGCGCAAGGACACACGTGCCGCGCTCCCGAGCTCGGTCGCAGCCGGCCTTCCAGACCTCCGTCTTGCCGATGCCCGCCTCTCCCGAGAGCACGAGCACCGAAGGAGCGGCCTCCGCCCGCTCGAGAAAGTCCTCGAGCGCCCGTATCTCGCTCTCGCGTCCGTTGAGCCCGCTTGTCATCGCCGCGGGCACCATTCTGCCGCCAAGCTCCGGCCAAAGTACAGGGGTTTCCATCTTTCCAGCCTCTCGGTGCAGCGGTACGGTCGCTGTCATGAAGACGATCGATCCAGCCGTCTCGCTCGGTGAGGGCTTTTCCGGCGAGATCCTCACGCCTGCAGACGCCGGCTACGACGCGGCGCGCACGATCCACAACGGCCTGATCGACAAGCACCCAGCGCTGATCGCGCGGTGCCGTGGCACCGCCGACGTCGTCGCCGCGGTGCAAGCTGGCCGGGAAGCCGACCTCGAGATCTCCGTTCGCGGCGGCGGGCACAACGTCGCCGGCAAGGCCGTGACCGAAGGCGGGCTGATGATCGACCTCTCCTCGATGAAGGGCATTCACGTGGACCCGGCACGGCGAACGGTGCGCGCCCAGGCCGGGGTCACGGTGCGCGAGCTCGACCGAGCGACCGGTGTCTTCGGACTCGCCACCCCCAGCGGCGTCGTCTCGAGTACCGGCATCGCCGGCCTCACGCTCGGCGGGGGACTCACCTGGTTGATCGGACGCTACGGGATGGCGATCGACAACCTTCTGTCAGCCGAGGTCGTGCTCGCCTCCGGAGAGGTCGTCACTGCAAGCGATGACACAGACGCCGATCTGTTCTGGGCGATCCGCGGCGGCGGCGGCAACTTCGGCGTCGTCACCTCGTTCGAGTTCCGCACCCACCCGGTCGCGACCGTGCACCGCGGCCCCGTGCTGCACCCACTGAAAGCGGCGCCCGAGGTCATCGCCTTCTACCGCGACTTCTCAACCGAGGCCCCCGATGAGCTCGCCGCACAGGCTGCGTTCCTCCACGCACCCGACGGCTCGGGCGCAAAGCTCTGCGCCGTATCGATCTGCCACTGCGGGCAGGACGCAGATCGCGTCGAAGCCGACCTCCGCCCGCTGCGCGAATTCGGAGCTCCTGTTGCCGATCTGATCGAGCGCGGCGCCTACACGGCTACGAACACCGGGGCCGACTGGCTGTTCGAGCCGGGCTTGCTCTGCTACTGGAAGTCGGCCTTCTTCTCAGAGCTCTCCGACGCGGCGATTGCCGTGCTCGTCGACGCGTACGAGCGAGCGCCGAGCGACAAGTGCGTGTTCGTCATCGAGAGGTTCGGTGGTGAGGCGGCTCGCGTCGAGCCGACCGCCACCGCCTTCCCGCACCGCGAAGCTGGCCACAACCTGCTGATCATCTCGCAATGGACCGACCCGGCCGAGACCGACGAGGGCATCGCGTGGGCCCGCACCACATTCGACGCGCTCGCGCCGCACATGGCCGAACGGGCGTATACGAACTACCTACCCGCCGACGACCACGACCGGGTACGCCAAGCATTCGGTTTGAACTACGAGCGACTGCTCGAGCTGAAGCGCCGCTACGACCCGGGCAACCTCTTCCATCTCAACCAGAACATCGACCCGCGGTAGACGGCTGAGCGGCTCGCCCGAGGTCTTCACCGCAGGGCGCAGATCCCTCGCCGGATCCTCCGAGACCTCGTCCCGTCGTCCTACCGTGCGAGCCTCGCGGCGTGCACACGCTCGCCGATCTCGTGGGTCAGGTCGAGCAGCTGCCGCAGGTGCCGCGCCTCGGTGCGGTAGCTGACGATGCAGCTGCGGATCGCGGTGCGGCCGTGGACGACCGCGTTGGAGGGGAAGACGCGGCCGTCGATCTGCAGCTCGGTCATCACGCGGCTGGTGAGTCTTCAGCCGGACGGCGGACCGTCGCGGAGGACACGTCCGATCCCGCGCACGGCCTGGCGGATCCGCTGCTCGTTCTCGACGAGCGCGAACCGGACGTAGCCCTCGCCGCCCGGCCCGAACCCCACGCCCGGGGAGACGGCCACCTCGGCCTCGCGCGCGAGGTGCTCGGCGAACGCGAGCGAGCCGAGCGGGCGGAACGCCTCGGGCACCGGTGCCCACGCGAACATCGTGCCGCGTGGCTTCGCGAACGACCAGCCGACCCGGTCGAGCCCGTCGCAGAGCGCGTCCCGGCGCGAGCGGTAGACCTCGCAGACGGCCGCAGGCGTCTCGGGCGCGTCGTTCAGCGCGGTGATCGCCGCGATCTGGATCGGCTGGAAGGTGCCGTAGTCGAGCCAGCTCTTCAGCCGGGCGAGCGCCCGGCAGACGTCGGCGTTCCCGACGAGGAACCCGACTCTCCAGCCCGCCATCGAGAACGACTTCGTCAGCGTGTACAGCTCGACCGCGACATCCGCGGCCCCCGGCACCTGGAGGATCGACGGCGGGTCGTGGCCGTCGAAGGCGAGGTCCGCGTAGGCGAAGTCGTGGACGACGATCATGTCTCGCTCGCGGGCGAGCTCCACGACGTGCTCCATGAAGTCGAGCTCCACCGTGGCCGTGGTCGGGTTGTGCGGGAACGAGAGCAGCAGCACGCGGGGGCGCGGTGTCGCCCGCTCGTACGCCTCGGCGAGGTTCGCCACCAGATCTTCCTCCGGGCCCATGGCGACCTGGAACACGCTGCCGCCGGCGAGCATCGGGGCGTGGATGTGGATCGGGTAGCTCGGTGAGGGCACGAGCGCGGCGTCGCCTGGCTCGACGAGCGTCCACATGAGGTGGACGAGGCCCTCCTTGGCGCCCATCGTGGCGACCACCTGCTCCTCCGGGTCGAGCTCGACCGCGAAGCGGCGCCGATAGAGATCGGCGCACGCCGAGCGCAGCTTGGGGATGCCCTTCGACTGCGAGTAGCGATGGTTGTGCGGCTTCTGCGCCGCCTCGGCCAGCTTGGCGATCGCGACGTCGGGCGAGGGCAGGTCGGGGTTGCCGAACCCGAGGTCGACGACGTCGTGGCCGGCGCGCCGCAGCTCGAGGGTCAGGTCGCGGATCACCGCGAAGACGTAGGGCGGGAGCGCGTCGACGCGTCGGAACGTCGGTCTCATCCCTCGTCATCCTGCCCGAGTCGGGTGCGGTGCGCGCCGGCAGTCGGAGCAGGTGGAGCGGGTGGGGGCCGCCGCGCCCGACGGGCGCGGCGGCCCCGCCGCCTGCTCTACGTGCCGACGAGCGTGAGGGTGCGGACGACGTTCGCGGTCGTCGCGGTGTTCGCCTCCACCGTGACGGTGTACGTCCTGCCCTTGACGACGCGGAGGCCGTCGATGCGCGCGGGGACGGTGCAGTCGAGCAGGAGCGGCGTCGACTGCTGCGACACCTGCACGAGCTGTCCGCCGAGCGTGGTGCGGATGGTCATCCCGATCGGGGTGCCGGGCGCGTTGTTCGCGCAGAACGACCGGAGGTAGACGGTGACCGAGGGGCTCGTCGTCCCGCCCTTGACGCTCACCTTCCCGTTCACGGGGTTGAGCGGCCGCGCGGCGGCGGCGAAGCGCGACTGCGCCGGCTTGGCCGCGCCGGTCTGGCGGTAGATCCCGCTCTGCCAGGGGCTGCCGTTGGAGTCCTGGAGGACGAACCAGATGAACATGGGGATCCGGGGGTCCTTCTTCGCGAGCGCGATCGCCTGCGGGACGTAGGCGGCCTGCTGGGACTCGGTCACGCCCTTCGGCTCGCCCGGCTTGGTCTCGTTCCCGTACTCGGTGATCCAGACGGGAATGTTCTTCCGCTTGAACGCCTTGTCGAGGTCGCGCTCGAACTGCGGCAGGGTCGAGAACGTCACGTTGGGGTACTTGGCGCGCTGCGTCGGCGCCTGGCTGACGGGGAACGGGTACGGGTGCTGCGCCCACGCGTCGAACTTCAGACGGGGGTTCGCCTTGGCGACGAGCTGCATGAACGTCCCGGGGCGGACCGTGTCGGTCTGGCCCGGCACCTTCTTGTCGCGACCGTTGGACGAGGTCTCGCCGATCGCGACCAGCGCCTTGGCGTTGCCGGCCTTGATCCCCGCGTAGCCGGCCGCGGCGATCCGGGCGTAGTTCCGGGGGCTGACGATGCGACCCTTCGCGTCGAACTGCGGGACGAGGAACGTCGCGAGGTTCGACTCGTTCCAGATGCCGTAGAACCGGACGAACGGGATCCCGGGATTCCGACCCGAGTACCGGGAGGCCAGCGCCCGCGCGAAGCTCTGGAAGTCGGCGGTGCGCTTCGGCAGCACCTGCGGCTTCTGGTTGCCGTTCGCCCAGGGCGGCGTGCCCCAGATCGTGATCAGGACCTCCATCCCGCGCTGCTGCGCGTTGCGCACGAACTCGTCGAGGTCCTCCCACCGGTACGCGCTGTCGAACGGATCGGTCGGGCGCGCCGGCCGGTTGGGGGCGATCTTGTGCCACTCGACGAGCGTGCGCACGATCGACGCGTTGTTGCCCGCTGTCCGGTCGAAGGCGTCCAGACGACCGTCGTCGAAGCGCAGGACGGGATCGTCGTGGAAGCCGACCCACATCCGGTCGGCCGCCGTGGCGGCGGGGACGAGAAGCGCGGTGGCGACGCAGAGTGCGACGAGCAGGCGCGATCCGACTCTCACTGGCATGACCTCCTTGGCGATGGCGGCACGACCCTAGCCACGCCCGGTTAGGGCTCTGTGAAGGGTCACTCGACGACACATATTCGACACCAAGCCGTGAACCCCCTGTGAACGGTGGGGGCCTAGCGTCGGCAGGGACACGGACGCGACGAGAGGAGGACGAATCGTGAGCACCACCCTTGCCCTTGCCGCACCGGCGTACTCCCCGCCGGCAGTGGCGTTCCACGGCGAGACCGCACGTCGGGAGGAGGCCGTCTGGTGGGTCGTCGTCGTGGGCTTCGCCTACGCGGTCGCGCTCGCCTGGGCCACCTGGTGCCGCAGGAACGGCGGCAGCGCCGAGATCTCCTTCGGCTGGACGGGCTTCAAGGTTGTCTGCCGGAAGTGAGACCGACGTGGGGAGGGCGGCCGACGGCCGCCCTCCCCACCCGCTCGAGCTGCGCGCAGTCGAGGTGCGCTACGGGAGCCGTCCCGCGCTCCGGCGCGTCGATCTGTCCGTGCGGAGCGGGGAGGTCGTCGTCCTCGTCGGTGCGAACGGCTCGGGGAAGACCACGCTGCTCCACGTCGCCGCTGGGCTCCGCCGCCCCGAGGCGGGCCAGGCGCTCGTCGTGGGCGCCAGAGCCGGGTCGATGGCGGCTCGTCGTGCTGTCGCGCTCGTCCCCGACGAGCCCGGTGGTCTCGACGAGCTGACGGTGACCGAGCTGGTGCGGCTCGCGGGCGCGCTCGCCGGTGCCCCCGGCGTCGCCGGTGACGACGCGATCGCCCACTTCGACCTGTCGGCAGTGCGCGACGTGCGCGTGGGGACGCTCTCGCGCGGGCTGCGCCACCGGGCGGCGCTCGCGGCGGCGGTCGCAGCGGCGCCGCTGCTACTCCTGGTCGACGAGGCCGGGGCGACGCTCGACGGGTCGGCCGTGGACGCGCTCGTCGCCTGCCTGCGCCGCCACGCTGCGCGCGGCGGGGCGGCCGTCGTCGCCTCGCACGATCCAGCCTTCGCTCGACGGGCGGCCGATCGGGCGGTGCTGCTGTCCGGCGGGGAGATCGTGGGCGCCGGGCCGACGTCCTGCCTGCGGGCGCTCGACCTCCTCCGTGGTGACGAGCTCCCGTCGACCGGGAGGGAGGTGGGTCGAGGTGTCGGCGCTGCCGCTCGCTAGCGCCGCGTCGCGCTGCGCCGGCCGCCGGCTGACCGCGACCGCAGCCGCGCATCCCCGCACGTCAGCCGTTGCCGCGGCCGCCGCCGTCCTTGTGGTCGCTGTGGGTGTGCGCGCCGGAGCCGCGCTCGCGGATGTGCTCGAGCCGACGCTGACCGACCCCGCGGTCACGCGGGCGCTCGCCGTCGGGATCGCGCTCATGGGGCTCGGGACGGGCACCGCGCTGGGGTTCGTGCTGCCGGGGCAGAGTGGGCTCGGCGGACAGCTCGGGGCCGCGCCCGCGTCTGCCGTCGACCGAGCCTTTGCCGTGCTCGGGCCGCCCGCCGCCCTGGTCGTCGTGGGCGCCTCGATCGCCACGCTGCCACTCGCTCTGCCCGTTGCGGCGTCCTCGGCCGGCGGGGTCGGCTCCGTGCCGGCGCTCGTCGGCGTGCTCGTGGCGGCCATCGCGACCGGAGGCATGGCGGCGGCTCTCGCCCGGGCGTTCCACGCTGCCGCGCGTCCCGTCGTCACGGCGCTCGCGGTCGTGGTGGCGGGCGGGGTCGGCGGGCTCGGAGTCGTGGCGCTGCTGCGCACGGGCGACGCCCTGGCAGGTGAGGCGAGCACGCTCGGCAGCGCCGCGCAGGCCACGCTGGCCGCGATGGCAGCGCTGCTCGTGTGGGGATGCGCGCTGCTCGCGCCGGAGCGCCCGCTCGCACCGCCGACGCGCTCCCGCCTGCTGCGCGGCGGCTCCGGACTCGTCGCCGTCTGCGCCGCCGGCCTTCTGCTCCTCCGGCGGGGAGATCTCCGCGCCGCGCTCGTGGGAGCGATGCTGCTCGGCCTGATCGGGATCGCTGTCGCGCGTCTCGGGGAGGCGCCCAGTCCGTCGGGGCTTCTCCTCGGGACGACGGGTGCCGCGCTGACTGCGGCACCGTTCGCGCTCGCGGTGGGCGGGATCGTCGACGACGGGCGTCACCTCTGGCGTCTCGCACCGGTCCCCGTCGGGCAGCTCGCGCTCGCATGGACGACCGCTGCGGTGGTGGGGCTCGGACCTCCGCTCGCAGTCGCGATGACAGCGCACGTCGTCGAGGGCGGTCGCGTCGTCGACCTCGGCGTCGCACTCGGGCTCGCGGTCGTCGTGTGGGCGTGCGCGCTCGTCGCGGGTGCGCTCGTCCCGTGGCGGCGCCACGGGGTCGCCGACCAGGCGCTCTCGCTCGGGGTGCTCGGCGTCGGGCTCGGCGGAGTGTCGCTCGCCGCATCGCGGCTCGGCCCGCTGCTCGTCGAGGGGGGAGCACCTCCCTCCGTCGCGGGTGCTTTGCTCGTCGGTGCGACGGTCGCCCTCGCGCTCACGGTCCTCGGTCTGCGCCTCGGGCGAGGACGCTGATGCTGGATCCCACCGATCGGCTCGAGCTGCCGGACGGCGTCCGCCTGGAGGGCGATGCGGTCGTCGACGACATCCGGGGCGAGCGCTTCGCGGCCAACCCCGCCGCGGTCTCGGTGCTGCGGGAGGCCGGCGAGACGCTCGGCGCGGCCGCCGGGCGGCTCGGCGCTCACTGGGGTCTCTCGCCGGAGCAGGCGCGCGCCGATGTGCTGTCCTTCGCATGGTCGCTCAACGGCGCCCTCCTCGCGAACGTCCAGCCCGGGCGTGCGCGGCACGAGCGGGCCCGCTCCTGGATCGCTCTCGCGCTGCGTCTGCTCCCCGCCGGGCAGCTCCCGCACGGCGTCGCCCGTCGTGTCGGACTCGACACGACGACCATCGTGCGCGCGGTGGTCACCGGCGCCATCGCGGTCCTCTCACGGTCGACGGCGATCGCTGGGGTCGTGGCGGGAGGGCTCGTCCACCTGTGGCTGCTCGCGGGCGATCCGGCGGTGCTCGCGCCGCTCGCCCTCGGGGCATCCACCGGGGCCGGGCTGATCCTGCACGAGGCGGGTCACGCTGCCGCTCTCGTTCGTGTGCGGGCGGCGATCGCCCTCGCGGGGCGACGGACGATGGTGCTCCACAAGCCGCTCGTCGGTGCGCGTGCGACGCTGGTCGCCCTGGCAGGCCCCGCCGTGCCGGCGTGCCTTGCCGCGTGTGTCGCGACGGCCGCGCTCGGCACGGGTGACGCCACGGTGGCTCTCGCGGCCTGCCCGCTCGGAGGGCACGCCGTGGCGGCGACCCTGCTCTGCAGCGACGGGAGGACGGCATGTGGGCTCTGAGACCCTTCGTGCTGGGCGGGGCCGCCACCGCCGCGGTCGCCTACGTCTTCGTGGCGGCCGCGGGACTGGTCGCGGCGGCGGCCGGCGTCGAGCTCCGACTCGCCCTCGGGCCGGTCGTGCTCGTGGCGGTGGAGGTGGACGGCTCGACCACGGCCACGACGATCGGAGCGGGTCTGGCCGCGGTCGCCATGGTCGGGGCGGTCACGAACGTGATCGCCGCGGCGATCCTCAGGCGCCGCCGTGACCGCGGGCGGATCGCGTAGACTGGCCATCGCATGCTGCTGGAGGCCGTCTTCTTCCTCGTGCTGCTCAAGATCCCGGTCGTGTACCTGTGCGTCGTCGTCTGGTGGGCGATCCGGGCCGAGCCGTCGACCGAGCCTCCGCTCGCACCCGTCGCCGTCGCCGACACGCCGTCGCCCGACCCGCTCGGCTGGGCCCCGCGGGCGTCGGCGGGCCGTCGTGGCCCTGGCGGGCACGCTCCCCGTCGCTCCATGGCGCCGCGCCGCGCAGCGCTTCGGAGAGGTGCCCGCAGGTGAGCTCGCTCGAGCAGCGGCGGGAAGGCTTCACCGGGGTGGACGGCGTCGCCGGGCTCATCGCGACCGCCTCGATCGTCCTGTCGGGGATCGCGATGGGCTTCGGCTTCGTGCTCGACGTCGACGCGCGCCCGGCGCGCACCGCGGGCGCCGCCATGATCCTCGCCGTGGTAGCGGGCCTGATGAGCGAGCGGTTCCAGCCCCTCGCCCTCAAGGCGGCGCTGTTCGCCGGCGTGGCGTGGGTCGTCGGCATGACGGTCGCGGTGCTGACCGAGGCTCCCCTCGTCTGAGGCGCGGCGGGAGCGCCGGCG
Source organism: uncultured Actinomycetes bacterium (assembly GCA_963703095.1). GTDB lineage: Bacteria > Actinomycetota > Thermoleophilia > Gaiellales > Gaiellaceae > Gaiella. The sequence continues at coordinate 2,966,594 of OY969787.1, read as the reverse complement.
ACGACGAGGATGACCGCCTCCGTCGATCCCAACGGGCTGAACGCCGGGTACGTCGCCCAGCTCCTCGCCGACTACCTCGACGCGCCCAGCAGCGTGCCACCCGAGTGGCGCGCCCTGTTCGAGGCCGATCCGGCGGGAGCCCGCGCGGCGCTGCCGACGCTGGGCGCGCTCGTCGACGAGCGCGCGGCCGAGCCCGCGACCGCGCCGCCCCGCCCCGTTGCGGCCCCTCCGACCCCGAGGGCCCCCGCACCTGCGGCTGGTCCGGTCCAGGTGGCTGCGAACGGCGCTGTGGCGTCCGACGCTGCGGCTGCTGCGCCGTCCACCGCCGTAGCGGACGTCCCGGCGCCGACGTCGGGCGACGGTAGCGCCGCCCCCGGCGACGGCGGGGCGCCGAGCCCCGTCGCCGTGGCCCCCGCCCAGGCTCCCGCCGGGGCTGCCTCGGCGCCCGCGGATGCCGAGCTCCTGGGCGGGATCGCGGCGGCAATGGCCCTCGTCAAGGCGATCCGGATGCACGGCCACCTGGCAGCCCGCCTCGACCCGCTCGGCTCCGAGCCGATGGGCGACCCGGCGCTCGACGAGCTCCGGCTCCAGCCGCCCCTCACGCCCGAGCTCCAGGCGCGCATTCCAGCGGGGCTGCTCCGGCTGTCCGTTCCCGGCGACACGCTGCGCGAGGCGCTCCCGAACCTGCGGGCGGTGTACTCGGGCTCGATCGCGTACGAGATCGAGCACATCAGCGACCACGCCGAGCGCGTGTGGCTGCGCACCGCGATCGAGTCGGGTCGCTACCGACGCGAGCTCGGGGTCGAGGAGCGGCGGGCGCTGCTGCGCAGGCTGACCGAGACCGAGGGGTTCGAGCAGTACCTGCGCCGGTCGTTCCTGGGACAGAAGCAGTTCTCGCTCGAGGGGCTCGACGTGCTCATCCCGATGCTCGACGAGGCGATCGAGCTCGGGGCCGAGAGCGGGGCGCACGAGGTCGTGATCGGGATGGCCCACCGCGGCCGCCTCAACGCGCTCGTGCACGCGGTCGGCCGCTCGTACGAGTCCGTCCTGCGCGAGTTCGAGGGCGAGCGGTCGCTGGACGCGCTCCTGATCGACCCCGAGGGGGGCAGCGGCGACGTGAAGTACCACCTGCCCGCGACCGGCACACGCGTGACACGGGCCGGCGAGGTCGAGGTGATCATCGCCCCGAACCCGAGCCACCTCGAGGCCGTCGCGCCGGTGGTGGGGGGGCGGGCGCGCGCGGAGCAGACCGACCGGAGCGCGGGCGCGGGGCTTCACGACTCGTCGGTCGCCCTGCCGATCCTCATCCACGGCGACGCGTCGTTCGCCGGACAGGGCGTCGTCGCCGAGACGCTGAACCTCCAGAGCCTCAACGGGTACTCGACCGGCGGGACGCTGCACGTGATCGCCAACAACCAGGTTGGCTTCACCACGGATCCGGCGGACAGCCGCTCGACCCGGTACTCGAGCGATCTCGCGAAGGGGTTCGACATCCCGATCGTCCACGTCAACGCCGACGACCCGGAAGCCTCTGTCAGCGCCGTCCGGCTCGCACTCGCCTTCCGGGCCGAGTTCGGCCACGACTTCGTGATCGACCTCGTCGGATACCGCCGCTTCGGCCACAACGAGCAGGACGAGGCCGCCTACACGCAGCCGCTGATGGTGGAGCGGATCCAGCAGCAGCCGACGGTGCGCGAGCAGTACGCCGCCGCGCTCGTCGACGCAGGGGTGCTCGGCCCCGACGACTCGGCGGCGTACGTCGACGGGGTAACGGCCACGCTGCGCGCCGCCCACGAGCGACTGCGCGCCAGCATCGGCACCGCGAGCGTGAACGTCCCTCCGCTGGAGCCACGCCCGCCCACCTCCACCGGCGACGCGGTGGTGACCGCGGTCGACGCCGAGCGGCTCGTCTCCCTCAACGAGCAGCTGCTCGCCGTGCCCGAGTCGTTCACCGTCAATCCGAAGCTCGCGAAGCAGCTCGACCGTCGGCGGACGACGCTCGCCGAGGGCGGGATCGACTGGGGCCAGGCCGAGGCGCTCGCGTTCAGCACCTTGCTCGAGGAGGGGATCCCGATTCGCCTCTCCGGACAGGACTCCGAGCGGGGGACGTTCTCCCACCGCCACCTGGTGCTCCACGATCCCGGTACGGGCGAGACCTACGCGCCGATCCAGCACCTCCCCGGCGCGAACGCCTCCCTCGAGGTCTACAACTCGCCGCTCTCCGAGTACGCCGCGCTGGGGTTCGAGTACGGCTACTCGACCGCTGCCTCCGACGCGCTCGTCCTCTGGGAGGCGCAGTTCGGTGACTTCGCCAACGGCGCGCAGATCGTGATCGACCAGTTCCTGGTCGCCGGTCGGTCGAAGTGGGGGCAGACCTCGCGCCTCACGCTGCTGCTGCCGCACGGCTACGAGGGCAACGGGCCCGAGCACTCGAGCGCGCGGCTCGAGCGGTTCCTCCAGCTCGGGGCCCAGGACAACATCCGCGTCGCGAACTGCTCGACCTCGGCGCAGTTCTTCCACTTGCTGCGGCGACAGGCGCTCGACGTGGTCGCGCGGCCGCTGGTGGTGATGACGCCCAAGGGGCTGCTCCGGCTGCGCCATGCCGGATCGAGCCTCGACGACCTCGCGCGGGGCGCGTTCCAGCCGGTGATCGACGACGCGCACGTCGACCCCCAGACAGCCCATCGGCTCGTCCTCTGCTCGGGCAAGCTCTACTACGACATCGCCGGCCACGAGGACCGCGCGGCCGCGGTCGGCGTGGCGGTCGCCCGCGTCGAGCAGCTCTACCCGTTCCCGGTCGACGCGCTCACGTCGGTGATCGCCCGCTACCCGACGCTGCGGGAGATCGTCTGGGCGCAGGAGGAGCCGCAGAACATGGGCGCGTGGCGCCCGCTGCGCCACCGGCTCGACCAGTCCGCGCGCGACGGCTCCGGCGTGCCGGCGGTGACGTACGTCGGCAGGACGTGGAAGGCGAGCCCCAGCGAGGGGTACCCGACGGCGCACCAGCGCGAGCAGGATCGGATCGTGCGGGCGGCCCTCGGCGTCGCCTGAGCGCCCGCCGCGTCGACGACCCGTGCTGTGCCTCGAGCCACGCCCGACCGGGGCGGAGGCGACTCCGGCTACCGCAGGCGCCGTCGGCGTCGGGCCGCGAGGAGCGCCAGCGCGATCCGCAGGCCGTGACGGCGCGTCAGTCGGAGCACGGCCCGTCGCTGGCGCCATGGCAACCGCCGCCAGGCGCCGAAGAGCGCCAGCGCGAGGGCCAGGCGGGAGCCGCGTCCGGGTGCCACGGGCCCATCCAAGCACACGTCTCGGGTGGGGGCGAGCTGCCCGTGACCGGTTTGCAGGCGTTTCGACGGCCGGTACACTGCGCAGGTGGCATCCGAGGGCCACAGTCCTGACACCGACGGAGGAGAGTCGATGCCGGTCGAGACCGAGACGTCCTTCTCGCATGCGATCCAGGAGCACCTGAACCTGAAGCAGCGCAACGCCGAGCTGGGCGAGAACATGTCGATCGATCGCTACGCGATCGAGGACCCGTTCGAGAACCACCCCCTGTTCAAGTCCGAGGAGCAGGCGCGGCTCGAGGAGACGCTGGAGACCGTGGCCGATGCTCCGGTCGAGCCCGAGAGCACGTTGCCCTGGCCCGGCGAGGACTCCACCGAGGGGCCTGCGCTGGCGGACGGCCTCTGGGGCAAGTCGCGCGACTTCGACTGGGGCGACTGAGCCTCGTGCCGCACGGGCGGCGACACGCCGTCCGCGGCCTCGCGCAAGCACGGTGAGCGATCGCGCGGAGCTGCTCGAGCGGTACGCGGAGCTCGCCGTCCGCGTCGGCGCGAACGTTCAGCCGGGGCAGGAGACCGTCGTCCTGTGCCAGGTCGAGCACGTCGACGTCGTGCGCGCGGTCGCGCGGGCCGCCTATCGGGCCGGCTCGTCACGGGTCTTCCCCTACTACACCGACCGACACGTCCGGCGAGCCGCGATCGAGCACGGGCCACGCGAGACGCTCGGCGTCTCGCCGCCGTGGGTGCTGGAGATGGTGCGCAGCTGGCGGACCGACAAGCCTGCGATCGTCAGCCTCAGCGGGACGCCGGAGCCGCGCCTGTTCGAGGGGCTCGACCCTGCGCTCGTCGCGCAGGCAGACCCCCAGGACCTGCGCTCCGAGTACCTCCCGCTCGTGACCGGGCGGCTCACGAACTGGGTGATCGTCGCTGCCCCGACCGCGTCGTGGGCCGAGACCGTGTTCGGCGAGCCCGACCTCGACCGGCTGTGGTCTGCGGTCGGCACGGCGACGCGGCTCGACGCTCCCGATCCCGTCGCCGCCTGGCAGGCGCACACGGAGACGCTCACGACGCGTGCCGCCGCGCTCACCGAGCGGCGCTTCGACGCGGTCCGCTTCCGCGGGCCGGACACGGATCTCACGATCGGGCTGCTGCCCGCCTCGCGCTGGCTCGCGGCGACGTTCACGACGGTCGACGGGCTCGACCACCTGCCCAACCTTCCGACGGAAGAGGTGTTCACGACACCGGACTGGCGCCGGGCCGACGGCGTCGTGCGCTCGACGATGCCGCTCGTCGTGCCCGGCGTCGGCGCGACGGTGGAGGGGCTCGAGCTGACGTTCCGTGATGGGCGGATCGTCGACGTGCGGGCCGACCGGGACGGCGCGACGGTGATCGAGGGGCAGCTCGCGAACGACCGCGCCCGCCACCTCGGCGAGGTGGCGCTCGTGACGGGCGACTCGGCCGTGAAGCGAACCGGACTCGTCTTCCACGACACGCTGTTCGACGAGAACGCCACCTGCCACATCGCCTACGGCAGCGGGCTGCCGTTCGCCGTCGACGGCGTCGACGGCCTCGGCGCGGAGGACATGATCGCGGCCGGCGTCAACGTCTCGGGCGTCCACACCGACTTCATGGTCGGCGGTGCCGAGGTGGAGGTCGACGGGCTCGGCGCTGACGGTGCGGCGACGCCGATCATCCGCGGCGACGTCTGGGTGCTCGGCTGAGCGACAGGCGTGGGTTCGCGGGCGGGCGGCCCGCCCGGCTCAGGCGCTCTGGGGGTCGCGCACGGCCTGGCCTCGGCCGTCGGTGCTCCCGTCGACCTCCAGCGGCGCGGGCCCGGCGAGCGTCGTCGCGAGTCGCCTGAACGGCCCGTCCTGCGCGAGCAGCGCGTCGTAGCGTCCGCGCTGCGTGATCCTGCCGCGCTCGACGACGAGGATCTCGTCTGCGCGCCGCACCGTCGCGAGGCGGTGCGCGATGATCACCGATGTACGGCCTCGCAGCAGCGTGTCGAACGCGCGCTCGATCGCCACCTCGGTCGGGCGGTCGATGTTCGACGTCGCCTCGTCGAGGATCAGGATCCGTGGGTCGGCCAGCAGCGCGCGGGCGATCGAGATGAGCTGGCGCTCGCCGGCCGAGAGGCCGGCGCCGCCCTCGCGCACGACGTGCTCGAGTCCCTCGGGGAAGCGCGCGGCGACCCGGTCGACGCCGATCGCGCGCGCCGCGTCGGCGACCTCCCGGTCGGTCGCGTCGGGCCGTGCGAAGCGGATGTTCTCTGCGATCGTGCCGCTGAACAGGAACGGATCCTGCAGCACCACCCCGAGCTGGCGGCGGTAGGTGCGCAGCTGGACGTCACGCAGATCCGTGCCGTCGACCCGGACGGCGCCGCTGCGGGGGTCGTAGAACCGTGCGATCAGCTTCGCGGTCGTGGACTTCCCACCGCCCGACTCGCCGACGAGGGCGACGCAGCCGCCCACCGGCACGTCGATCGCGATCCCCTTGACGACGGGCTCGGCGCCGTAGGCGAACACGACGTCGTCGAGCTCGAGGTGTCCGTCGATCCGCCGCATCGGCTTCGCGCCGGGGCGGTCGGTGATGTCCTGCTCGGCGTCGAGGACCGTCGAGATCTTGTCCATCGCGGCGGCCGCGGCCTGCACCTGGCCATAAAGCTCTGACAGCTCCTGGAGCGGCTGGAACACGAGGGACAGCATCCCGACCGCGGCGATCAGGGTGCCGATCTCGAGCGCGTCGCCGTCGATCAGCTGTGCGCCGCCGAACAGCACGGCGACCGTCGCGATCGCGCCGAGCAGCTCGATCGCGGGGAAGAACACCGAGGAGAGCTTCTGCGCGTAGACGTTCGAGACGCGGTTGGCCTCGTTCAGGTCGTCGAACTCGCGCTGGAACGCGGCCTCGCGGCCGAACGCCTGCACGACCGCCATCCCGGAGACGGACTCCGCGAGCTGGGCCGTGACGGCGGCGATCCGGGTGCGGACGTCGGCGAAGGCGACGTGCGAGGTGCGCTGGAACCAGCGGGTGATGAGGATCCCGGGTGGGAGCACGAGCAGCGCGATCAGGCCCAGCCGCCAGTCGAGCAGGAAGAGGCCGCCGATCGCGGCGATCAGCGTGAGCGTGTTGACCGCCAGCGTGGTGAGCCCCTGGTTGAGCACGTCCGACAGCGCGTCGACGTCGCTCGTCAGCCGCGCGATGATCCAGCCGGCCTTCTGCTCGGAGAAGTAGCGCAGCGACAACGAGGTGAGGTGCTCGAACAGGTCGCGCCGGAGCTCCAGCACGATCCGCTGACCGATCCCGGCAAGCATCAGCCAGGTTGTCGTGCCGATCACCCAGGCGCCGACGCCGACGGCCACGTAGAGGATCACGTCGCGGGTGAGCCGCTCCTCGTCGCCGGCGCGGATGCCGTTGTCGATCGCGTCGCCGACGATCCACCAGCCCGCGACGGGCGCGGCGGCGGAGATGGCAGCGAGGGCGAGCACGGCGGCGATCCGGCCGTGGCGGCCGGCGCTGTAGCGCCAGAGGCGGGAGAGCCCGGTGCGGTGCTTACGCGGCAATGGCCTCGTCTCCGAACAGCTGGACGAACACGACCCCGTTGTGCATCAGCTCGGCCGGGGTGCCGTCCTCGACGATCCGGCCGTCCTGGACGACGACGGCGCGGTCGGCGACGAGCACGGTCGAGAGGCGCTGGCCGGAGATCAGCACGGTGCGGCCGGCGACGGCGGGGCGGAGGTTCTCGACGAGGTGGCGCTCGGTCTCGGTGTCGACCGCCGACATCGGGTCGTCCAGCACGAGCACGCGCGAGCCCGCCACGAGCGCGCGCGCGAGGGCGACGCGCTGGCGCTGCCCGCCGGAGAGGTTGACGCCGCGCTCCCCGATCAGGGTGTCGTAGCCGTCGGGGAGCTCGTCGACGAACGCGCTCACCCCAGACGCCTCACAGGCCGCGAGCACGTCGGCCCAGTCCGCGTCGGGCCGGGCGGCGAGGAGGTTCTCGCGCAGGGTGACCGAGAAGAGCACCGGCTTCTGGGTGACGAGCGCGACCGCGTCGCGGAGCTCGGGGAGCGCGATGTCGCGGAGGTCGACGCCGCCGAGCCGTACCCGGCCGGCGGTGGGGTCGTAGAAGCGCGGGACGAGGTTGAGCAGCGACGTCTTGCCCGCGCCGGTGGCGCCGCACACGGCGACGATCTCGCCGGGGGCGACCTCGAGGTCGATCCCCGAGAGCACCTCGGCCCCGGTCGGGTAGGCGAAGCGGACGTCCTCGAAGCGGACGGTGAGCGGGCCGTCGGGCAGCGGGGTGGGGTGGTCGGTCTCCGGCAGCGGCGAGATGCCGTCGAGCCAGGCGAAGCTGCGCGAGGCCGCGGCGGTCGCGCGCTGCGCGAGGTTGATGATCCAGCCGAGCGCCTCGAGCGGCCACACGAGCTGGAGCAGGAGCGTGACGAAGAGCATGAACTCGCCGATCGTGAGCGTGCCCTCGATCGCCTGCCGCCCGCCGAACCAGAGCACGGCCGCGATCCCGAGCGACGGCAGGAAGATCAGGCCCGGCAGGAACCGCGCCTCGACGGCCGCCTGGCGCATCGTCTCGCTCCGCACCGCCTCGGCACGGTCGGAGAAGCGGTCGCGCACGTCGTCCTCGCGCCCGAACGCCTGGACCATCTCGATGCCGACGACCACCTCGTCGGACGCCTCCGTGAGGTTCCCCTTGCGCTCCTGCACCTTGCGCGAGATGGGGAACACCCGGTGCGCGAACAGGTAGGTGAGGATCGCGATCGGCGGCATCGTCAGCGCCGCGACGAGCGCGAGCCGCCCGTTGACGCTCGCGAGCACGACCGCGGCGCCGACGAGCATCATCAGGCTCTGGATCGCCTGCACGACGCCCCAGCCGATGAAGTAGCGCACCGGGTAGATGTCGTTCGTCGCGCGGGAGATCACCTCGCCGGTCGCGTGCCGGTCGTAGAACGCGCGCGGGTAGCGCAGGTAGGCCTCGTACATCATCTGGCGCAGCCGGGCCTCGACGGCGATCCCGATCCGCGCGGTCGCGTAGCGCCGCTTGAAGTTCAGGCCGAAGCGCAGCACCGCCGCCACGACGATCGCGCCGAGATAGCCAAGCAGCACTGCGGTGCCGCCATCGCCGTCGATCGCGTCGTCGATCGTGCGCTGGATCAGCACCGGGATCGCGAGCGACACAGCCGTGAACGCCAGCGCGAACAGGAGCGCGGGCAGCACCTGACGCCGCTGTGCCCACCACAGCGGGAAGAGGTTCGTCAGCGTCGGCCAGAGGCGGAGGTCGGGGGGGTCGACCGGGCTCATGTGAGCGGCGGGCTCCTTGTCGTGCAGGGCAGAACTGGGCGAGCGATGCGCAGCTGCCGCGACAGAGACGCACGGACGGCGCGCAGATCGGCTGGCGCTGGGCCTGCCGACGGCGGGACGATAGCAGCGCCGTCACCGGTGACATCACCTAGCGCCAACATTGGCACTTGACAGACATCATTTTGATGTCATACTGGGGTCATGGAGATCACGATCCACGTCGAGGCGATCCAGCGGGACCTGGCCTCCGCGGCCGGCCTGGGAGACGACGACGTCGCCCGCGCGGGCCGACGGCTCGCCGATGCGGTCGACGCGTCCCTGCGGCTCCGCCTGCTGGACGTGCTCGGACAGGCCGCCCTCAGCCTCAACGGGCAGCTCCCGTCCGGGCACATCGAGGTCAGGCTCGCAGGACGCGACCCCGACCTCGTGTTCGTCGACGACCCCCAGCAGGAGGAGGCCCCCCCGACCCCGGGCGACGACCTCAGCGCACGCATCACGCTGCGGCTGCCCGAGACGCTCAAGATCCAGCTCGAGGAGGCCGCCGCCCGCGAGGGCGTGTCGGCCAACGCCTGGATCGTCCGCGCGCTGGCACGCGCGCTCGAGCCGCGCACCCCGACGCGGCGCACCGGCAACCGGCTCCAGGGCTACGCCCGGGGCTAGCGAGAGGAGCACGAGACGATGCTGCCGATCACCCTGTTCACCCCGACTGCCGCCGAGGCCTCGACCTACCGGCCGCTGCAGCGACGCGGCGACGAGCGCCGCGACCGGCGCCCCGCAGTGCCCGAGCGGTTCCGGCCATGAGAGCCGAGACCTTCGAGACCCCGGGCTCGCTCACGCTGCGCGTCCGCGTCTCGTCCGCCGAGCTCGACCTCGAGACCTGGGAGCGCTCCGCCACCCTGGTCGAGATCGACGGCAACAGCGAGCTCGTCGACGCGTTCACCATCGCACTCCACGACCGGCCCGGCGGCCAGGAGGTCGTGATCGAGGATCCCAAGAGCCGGGTGCGCGGGTTCAGCCTCCGCGGGGGCCGCGCCTCGGTGCGGGTCTGGTGTCCGGCGGGCGCGGCGCTGACGGCGGTGACCGGGAGCGCCGACGTCAGCGCGACCGGGACGCTCGGCCCGGTCGAGGTCAAGTCGGGCTCGGGCGACGTGGCCGTGCGGGGGACGGCCGGTGCTCTCCGGGTCACCAGCGCGAGCGGCGACGTGAGCGCCGAGCTGGTCACCGGCGCCGCGTCGGTCGCGACCGCCTCCGGCGACATCGACCTCGGTGTGGTCGAGGGCGCGGTCGCGCTCAACGCCGTCTCCGGCGACGTCACGCTCCGCGACGCACGGGCCGGGGCGGCTGTCGAGAGCGTCTCGGGGGACGTCACGATCGACGCGGTCGGTGGCGGTGACATCCGCGCGCAGACCGTCTCCGGCGACGTCCGCATCGGCGTCGCGACCGGCACGGCGGTCTGGATCGACGCGAGCTCCGTCAGCGGCGACCTCGAGTCCCAGCTCGAGGTCGAGGATCGGCCGCCCGACGGCGACGACCCGGCGTCCCCCGTGTTCGAGCTGCGCGTGCGGACGGTCAGCGGCGACGCGCTGCTCGCCCGCGGGTTGAGCTCTCGTCCCTGAGCGCCCGGCCGGCGGCGCGAAGCGATCAGTCGTCCGCGTCGGCATCCTCGTCCGCGAGCGCCTCCCCGAGCACGGCCATCGCGAAGGCCTGCCAGGCCAGGTCCGCGTCCCCGACCAGCACGCGCAGCGACTCGCCGATCCCGCGCAGGCCCTCGACCGTCGGGGCGAGGGCCATCAGCCCGGCCCGGAGGTCGGCACGACGGCTGGGGTCGTCGAGATCGGCGGCGAGCGCGGACACCGCGCGCCCATGGAGCTCGAGCGGTCGTCGCGGATCGCCACCGGTCGCCAGCAGGAGTTGTGCCCGCCGCACCGCGGCGTTCCGCTCGCCCGCGTCGAGCGCGACCCCGCCGCCGGCGAGGAAGCAGAGCAGCGTCCATTGCTCCTCCGGAGTGGCTCGCTCGGCCGAGCGCAGCCAGCCGCGCACCAGCTCGGCCTGCGCCGGGCCCATCGCGCTAGGGCAGACGGGCCTTGAGGGCGTTCCAGCGCGCCGGGCTACCCGCGCCCTGGAACCCGCCGACGAAGCGCCCTTTCGCGTCGATCAGCACGAAGGCCGGCTGGTAGGTGGCGCCGAAGCGGCGTGCCAGCGCACGCTGCGGATCGGACAGCGACGGCCATGTCCACCGATACCGCGCCACGAACGCGCGGGCGCCGTCGGGCGTGTCAGCGGCGTTCAGCCCGAGGAAGCGGATCCTGCCTCCCTGCTTGGCGACCCAGCGTGCGTAGGCGACCGCCTCGCTCTGGCAGGTGCTTCACCAGGACGACCAGACGTTGATCATCACCGGCTTCCCACGCAGCGACGCGAGCGAGATGCGCTTGCCGGAGTCGATCGTGACTCCGGCGATCGCCGGTGCCTTCGGACGCGACGGGGCAGCCCCTGCCGCGAGTGGCACGACGAGCGCCAGGCAGAGCGCGAGGATCGCGACGCGGGCCATCCGGATCAGGGTAGCCAGCGCGCCGAGGCGTGCGGGCGCGCAAGACCTTAAGAGACTGTTCGGGACGGAGCCTCGTACCTCAAGCGCGTTCACCGCCTGCCGATATCTCGGACATGAGGCTCCGTCTTGCGCTCGTCGCGTGTGGGGCGGCGATCGCTGCGGTCGCGCCCGCGCTCGCCGGCGCCGCGTCCCAGCCGAGCGACCCGGCGACGACCGTGACGCGAAGCAGTGCCCCGTCCTGGGCCGCAACCGAGATCGCAGCCGTCGTGCGCGCCGGCCTGCTCGCGCCCAGCGTGGCGTCGTTCCGCCCCGACGATCCGATCACGCGCATCGAGCTGTACGAGGCCCTCACCGCCCTCGGCAAGCGGCGTCCCGTGCCGACCGACCCCTTGCGGGTCGTGACGATCCGGGAGCTCAACGCACAGCTCGTCACCGCCCTCGGCGGGCTGCCTGCCGCCCGCGCGATCCGCGAGGCGGCCGCCGCGGCCGGGCTCGAGCCCCGCTCCGTCCTCGGCACCGAGACGATCGCCCGGCTGCTGGGCCTGCGCGTCAATCACCCACAGGCCAGCGAGCAGCTCGAGCGGCTGCCCACCGAGCCCGCACCCCGCGCCGAGGCCGCCTACTCGCTCGCGCGCCTGATGGCGCTGGACCCGGCCCGAGTCACCGACCTGATCGAGCGAACGGCCACGTTCGCGTTCCCGGAGCTCACCGACTGGCAGCGCGCCGTCGTCGCCCGCTCGCTCCGTCTGGTCGGCTTCCCGTACGTGTTCGCGGGATCGAGCGAGCGCACCCAGCGGCTGTGGAGCTCGACTGCCCCTGGAGGAACCGTGCCAGCGCCGGGCGGCTTCGACTGCTCCGGGCTCGTCTGGCGCGTGTACAAGCTCGAGCCGTGGGCCGACGCGCCCTTCCTCGCCGACGTCCTGAAGGGCCGCACCTCCTACGCGATGAGCGGTGAGGTGCCGTCGGCGCAGCGGATCCCGCTCCCGAGCGTGCGTGCCGGAGACGTGCTGTTCTTCGGCCCCGCCGGCCCGAAGTCGAAGCCGTCCCAGGTCGGGCACATGGGCCTCTACGTCGGCGGCGGGTGGTTCGTGCACGCATCCAGCGCGGGCGTCACCCTCCAGCCGCTCGACGGCTGGTACACCCGGTCCTTCGCGTGGGCGCGCCGCCCGCTCGCCGAGGCCGGCCTCGAGGCCTGAGCGACCGCGTCCGCGGCGGAGCGCGTGGGCGCCCGTGATGGGCGCCTGCGATCCCGTCGCGATACGCTCCGGTGATCATGTCGAGGAGGAGCCGATGACCGAGGTCGCAGACTCGCCCATCCCCGCGCAGGATGGGGAGATCGCACGCATCACCCACTGGATCGGGGGCGCCCGGGTAGGGGGCACGTCGGGGCGCACGAGCCCGGTGTTCAACCCCGCCAGCGGCATCGAGACGGGTGCCGTCGACCTGGCGAGCGTGGAGGAGGTCGACGCGGCGGTCGCGTCCGCGCGCGCTGCGTTCCCCGCCTGGCGGGCGGTGTCGCTGGCGCGCCGGGCGGAGCTGTTCTTCCGGATCCGCGAGCTCGTGCACGCCCATCGCGACGACCTGGCCCGGCTGTTGACGGCCGAGCACGGCAAGGTGCTCTCCGACGCGCAGGGCGAGGTGACACGCGGGATCGAGGTGATCGAGCACGCCTGCGGGCTGCCGACCCTGCTCAAGGGCGGCTTCTCCGAGCAAGCCTCGACCGGGATCGACGTGTACTCGATCCGCCAGCCCCTTGGCATCGTCGCGGGGATCACCCCCTTCAACTTCCCGGCGATGGTGCCCATGTGGATGTGGGCACCGGCGCTGGCGTGTGGCAACTGCTTCATCCTCAAGCCGTCCGAGAAGGACCCATCCGCCTCGCTGCTGACAGCGGAGCTGCTGAAGGAGGCGGGTGTCCCCGACGGCGTCTTCAACGTCGTGCAGGGCGACAAGGTCGCCGTCGACCGGCTGCTCGAGCATCCGGACGTGGGGGCGGTCAGCTTCGTCGGCTCGACCCCGATCGCCAGGTACGTGTACGAGACCGGGACGAGGCACGGCAAGCGCGTCAAGGCGCTCGGCGGCGCCAAGAACCACATGGTCGTGCTGCCCGACGCCGACATCGACATGGCGGCCGACGCCGCGGTGTCCGCTGCCTACGGCTCTGCCGGCGAGCGGTGCATGGCGGTGTCGGTGGTCGTCGCAGTCGGTCACGTCGCCGACGAGCTGGTCGGCGCGATCCAGGAGCGACTGCCGAAGGTGAAGGTCGGGCACGGGTTCGACCCGGAGTCGGAGATGGGCCCGCTGATCACGCAGCAGCATCGGGACAAGGTCGCCTCGTACCTCGACTCCGGCGCGGCGCAGGGGGCTACCGTCGTCGCCGACGGGCGCGAGACCGCGCCGACAGGAGACGGGTTCTTCCTCGGCGTGTCGCTGCTCGACCACGTCACGCCCGAGATGGACGCGTACCGCGACGAGATCTTCGGGCCCGTCCTGTCGATCGTTCGCGTCGATACCTACGACGAGGCGCTGCGGCTGATCAACGACAACCCCTACGGCAACGGCACGGCGATCTTCACCCGCGACGGCGGCGTCGCTCGCCAGTTCCAGTTCGAGGTCAACGCCGGCATGGTCGGGATCAACGTCCCGATCCCCGTCCCGGTCGCCTACTACTCGTTCGGCGGCTGGAAGGCGTCGCTGTTCGGCGACAGCCACGCCTACGGACCGGAGTCGATCCACTTCTACACGCGCGGCAAGGTCGTCACCAGCCGCTGGCCCGACCCGGCCACCAGCAAGGTCGACCTCGGCTTCCCGCAGACGCGCTAGCCGACCGCGCGCAGATCCGGGGGAGGGGGGTGGCACTGCGGCGCCGCCCCTCTCCACCGGGGTTCGACTAGCTGCGGACCTTGCCGGCCCCTGCTGGCAGCGCGTCCAGTCAGCGCCTGCTGCCAGCGATTCCTGTCACGCACTGCTGGCAGCGTTTGCTGTCAGGGTTTGCGCCAGAACTGTGCCAAGTTGTCCACATCGGCAACGAACGGGCCCGGCAGAGTGGTACCGTCCTCCCATGGCGAGCCGAGGGCGCATCTGGTCACCCACCGGCGTGTACCACGCCACCTTCCGCGGCAACGGCGGCGAGCGGATCTACCGCACCCCAGCCGACTACGACTGCTACCTCGACCTGTTCGAGAAGACGGTCGCTCGGTTCGAATGGACGCTGTATGCGTGGTGCCTGATGGGCAACCACGGCCACGTGGTGCTCGCCGCGGCCGACGAGGCGCTCGCCGAGGGCATGCAGAAGCTCAAGGCCGCGTACGCCGTCGCCTTCAACCGCACCCATGGGCGCCGCGGCCACCTCTTCCAGCGGCCGTACACGACCCGACCGATCGTCACCACGGAGCACCTGTACGAGGCGATCCGATACGTGCACGAGAACCCCGTGCGAGCCGGCCTGTCGGGTTCGCCGGTCGACTGGGAGTGGAGCAGCGCCCGCGTGCTCGCCGGGCTCGAACCGCCCCGCCGGGCACACCTCGGCTGCCGGGCAGGTCGTGACCTGTTCGACGACCCGCGGGCCGCTGTCATGCGGCCCGACCCGACCGCGATCCTCTGGCGATGAGCCGCGCGCTCGTCGAAGGATTCGCCCCGGACGCGATCGCGCTCGCCCGCGCCCTCGCGGCGACCGGCGACGACGTGCGCCTCGCCGGCCCAGGCGCCGGCCCGCCTCCTGCGGAGCGCGACGAGCTCGCCGCGCTGGGGGTCCGGGTCGACCCCCACACCGACCTCGATCCCGACGACATGGTTCCCGACGTCGCGTACCTCGACGTCTGGACACCCGAGGTCGCGCCCCGCGTCGCCCGTCTGCGCACCGCGGGCGTGCGTCTCTCGTGTCTCTCGGAGCTCGTGCTCGCCTGCTCGACCGTCCGCACGATCGGCGTCACCGGCACCGCGGGCAAGACGACGACCAGCAGCTTCCTCGTCCAGCTGCTGCGTGCCGCCGGCGTGCGAGCGCTCGCCGCCGATCGGGGCTACGCCGGGCAGCTCTGGGCCACCGACGAGCTCCTGACGGCGATCGCCCCCGACGCGCCCACCCGCTACGGTCTCGCAGTGCTCGAGCTGACGAGCTCCCACCTCGCCTTCTGCTCAGCCAGCCCGACGGTGGCCGTCGTCACCAGCTTCTGGCCCGACCACCTCGAGCTGCACGGGTCGCTGGAGGCGTATCGCGCGGCCAAGGAGCGGATCGTCGCCACCCAGAGCGCCGGTGATCGCGTCGTCGTCAACGTCGACGACCCGGCCGCAGCCGGCTTCGCCGACCGCACCCCTGCCGACCGATGGTCGTACTCCGCCGTGCGGGAGGTCGAGTGCGGCGCCTTCCTTCGTGACGGGACGGTCGTCGCGCGCACCGACCAGGGGGACGTCGAGGTCGGCGCCGCCCCCGACCAGCTCGGCGGCCGTCACCTCGCGGTTCTCGGCGCGGTCGCCGCGGCCCTGGCCGCCGACGTCCCGCCCCGCGCGCTGCAGGGAGCGCTCGACGGACTCGTTGCACCTCCCTTCCGCGCCCAGGTCGTCGGCCGCCGCGGCGCCACGCTGCTCGTCGACGACGGCATGGCCGCGACGCCCGCCAAGGCCGCGGCGACGCTCCGCTCGTTCCCCGGCCGCTCGGTCGTGCTCGTCTCTGGAGGCGAGACCGAGCGCGACGGCCTCCACCTGCACGCCGCCGCGGCCGAGCAGGAGCTCGTCGAGCGGGCGCTCGACGAGGTCGCCCGCGCCGCCTGCCTCGTCGTCACCTTCGGTTCCGCCGCCCCCCTGCTGCACACCTTCCTCGCGCGCCGTGGCACACCGACGATCGAGACCGAGACGCTCGACACCGCCCTCGAGCACGGCCTCCACCACGCAGCCCAGGACGGCGATGTCACCGCGCTCGTCTTCGCGCCGATGTTCGCACTCACCCTCGCCGACCGGCAGCAGGCGGCGGCGACGCTCACCGCCGCCGCCACGCACCGCGGCTAGCCCGATCGCACGAACGGCGGCGACCCCGACACCAGGCGACGGGAGCGAGCCAGCCACGACCGCAACGGCCGATTGCCCGCGTCCGCGCGACCTCGCATGCTCTTTCGACGGATGACAACCACGACGTCCGACCGACGGCCAGAGCGGTTCAACGCCGGCCTGGTCGCCGCCATCGTCTGGTGCGTCGCATTCTGGGCGCTCGTCGCGCTCGCGCTGCACGTGCTCTAGCCCGCCACGACCCACCCCTCGACGCCGAGGGGCTACGCTCCGGCACCCCCGCGGTCACCGCATCGAGACCGCCAGCCGTGCCGTGCGCCCACGCCGGCCGACCCGATCGGTGCGGGCGCACTCGCGGCGTCGCCGCTGTCCTCTCCGCACCGCGACCCGTCTCGGCTGACCGTGGCAGCACCGCGCGGGAATATCTCGCCACGCGACCTAGTTATTGTCTGTGCAACGTTTGCTCCGACAACAAACAGCGCCGTCCATTCGCGCGCAAGGAGGTCAGCCACGTCATGAGCACCACCCTCGAGCAGGTCTCGATCCCGTTCGCCCCCGGCGAGAGCTGGAGCCTCGACGGCATCCACTCCTCGATCGGCTTCTCCGTCCTCTACATGGGCGTCGCGCCCTTCGAGGGGGCCTTCCGCGAGGTCGAGGCCACGCTCGACGCGAACGGCTTGCAGGGCACCACCACCGTCTCCTCGATCGACGTCGACGACGAGAACCTGGCCGGCCACCTCGCCTCACCCGACTTCTTCGACGCCGCCACCTACCCGACCCTCGCCTTCGAGAGCGGCCCGCTCGAGGTGAACGGCGATCGCGTCGCGGTCGACGGCACGCTCGAGATCCGCGGCAACCGCCTGCCTGTGCGCCTGACCGGGACGATCACCCAGCCCGTCAGCGACCCGTGGGGCAACCGCAAGGTCGGGCTCACCCTCTCCGGCAGCGTCGACCGCACAGCGTTCGGGCTCACCTGGAACGCTCCGCTGCCCGAGGGCGGGCAGATGCTCGCCGACGAGGTCGACCTCACCGCCCGGCTCGTCTTCGTGGCGCAGCCGCAGGAGGCCTGACGTGCGCGTCCTCGGCATCTCCGGCAGCCTCCGCGCCGACTCCCTCAACACGCAGCTCCTCCGCCTCGCCGCGGAGGAGCTGCCGGATCACGTGAGCTTCGAGCTGTACGACGAGCTCGCCGCGATCCCGCCCTACGACCAGGACGTCGAGGACCTGATCCCCGACCCCGTCGAGCGGCTCCGCGACCAGATCGCCGCCGCCGACGCGGTGCTGCTCGCCACGCCGGAGTACAACGGGTCGGTTCCCGGCCAGCTGAAGAACGCGCTCGACTGGGTCTCCCGCCAGGCGCTCGGCGCGCCGTTCCGCGGCACGCCGGTCGCCGTGATCGGCGCCAGCCCCGGCCAGTTCGGTGGCGTCTGGGCCCAGGGCGATCTGCGCAAGGTGCTCGGCGTGATGGGCGCCCGCGTCGTCCCCACCGAGCTCGCCGTCGGCAAGGCCCACCAGCGCCTCGACGAGCCGGAGGACGCGCTACGCGATCAGCTGCGCGCGCTCGGGGACGACCTGCTCGCCGCCGTCGAGCCACAGCCGATAGCCGCATAGGGCGACGCAGCACGCGTCGCACCACCAGCTCGGCGGCTCGACCGCCGCCGGTGACGGCGCGGTCGAGCCTCGGAGCCGGACGGGGCAGACGCCCTTCCGCGGCGCGACCCCATAGACTCGCGGACGTGCGCGTGACGATGCTTCTTGCCGACTTCGCCCAGGTGAGCGACGGGAAGCTGACGATCGTCGGTGGGGGATGGTCGCTGACCGGGCCGGAGGCCGTCCCGTTTGGCATCGCGATCCTCGTTCGCGTCCCGTGGGATCAGGCGAATCGCCGCCACCTGATGCGGCTCGAGCTGTTGGACGCCGACGGACAGCCCGTGCTGATGGACACGGACGACGGCGAGGCTCCCGTGGTCTTCTTCGACGACATGCCCTTCGAGGTCGGCCGTCCCGCCGGGTTGAAGCCCGGCACGCCCCTCGACTTCCCGATCGCCGTCAACTCCGGACCGCTGCCGCTCGACCCGGGGCTGTACGAGTGGCGGCTGTCGATCGACGGCGAGGTCGACGACGACTGGCGACTGCCGTTCACCGTCCGCCTCGAGGAGCCCGACGCCGACTGAGAGACGGGTCGCCGTCGTCTACGGTTCGCCGGTGACCACACCCCGCGAGCTCGCTGTCACCAGCCGCCTCTACGCGCGCAGTGCCGCGCGGGTCGCCGCCCGAACGCGTCGGCTGCCAGGCTGGGGCGAGGAGCGGCTCGTCTTCGTCGTCGGCTCGCCCCGCTCGGGGACCACCTTCACGGGTCACACCCTCGGCTCGCTCGCGGGGTTTGTCGACCTCGACGAGGTGCAGCCCTGGAAGGCAGCGATCCCCGCGCTCATGCACCTGCCGGAGGAGGTCGCCGCACGTCGGCTGCGCACGATCCTCGAGCGCGTGCGCCTGCTCGGTCTGGCGCGCGGGCTGCGCGGGGTGGAGCAGACCCCGGAGACGAGCTTCGTGCTCCCGGCCGCGCTGCGTGCCTACCCAGAGGCGATGGCGGTGCACGTGATCCGCGACGGGCGCGACGTCGTCACCTCGCTGCTCGAGCGCGGTTGGCTGAACGCCGACCGGACGGGCGCTGACGACGCCCGGCACGCGTACGGCCCTCACCCGCGCTTCTGGGTCGAGCACGGCCGTGAGGACGAGTTCCGCTCGGTGAGCGATGCGACGCGCTGCGCCTGGGCGTGGCGCCGCTACGTGACCGCCGCCTCCTCCGTGCCGGAGCGCACCGTCGAAGTGCACTACGAGAACATCGTCACCGACCCCGCCGAGGCCGCTCGGCCCGTTGCCGCGAGGCTCGGGGTGCCGGTCGACGCCGTGGCCGCCGTGCTCGGCCGCGCGCACGACCGCTCGCTCGGCCGGTGGCGGCGCGACCTCACGGACGACCAGCTCGCCGACGTCGAGCGCGAGGCGGGCGCCACGCTCGCCGAGCACGACTATGCGCCGGCCGCGCGCTTGTAGCGCGCGGACTGACGGTTCGAGCGCCAGCGACCGCCGACTGTCGAGCCCGGCTAGCAGGAGATGCTGGCAGGAATCTCTGACAGGGATCGCTGTCAGCAAAGGAGGACAGGACAGGGCGCTCGCCGGCATCGAGGCACGGGATCACGTGCCTCTGTGGACAACCTCTGACGCTTTCGGCGCACGTCCGACAGGTTCGGAGCGGCCGTGGCCGCTGGCTTCGGGTGCGGACGACGAAGAGTCAGGCGCCCGGGATGACGCCACGCCGCTCGAGCTCGGCGACCACCAGCGCGACGCTCTCCTGGGGCGACAGGGCCACCGTGTCTGCGATCACCTCGGCGTCGTCGGGCGCCTCGTACGGGTCGTCGACCCCGGTGAACTGCGTGATCTCCCCGGCGAACGCCTTGGCGTAGAGGCCCTTCACGTCGCGGCGAGCGCACTCCTCGACAGGGGCCTTCGCCCAGACCTCGACGAACGGTCCGTGCTCCTCGACGAGCGCGCGCACCTTCTTGCGCGTCGCGTCATACGGAGAGATCGCTGCGACGATCACCGCCGCGCCATGGCGGGTGAGCCGCGACGCGACCCAGCCGATGCGCTCGATGTTGGTGTCGCGATCCTCGTGCGAGAAGCCGAGCCCCTTGGAGAGATGGGTGCGGACGACGTCCCCGTCGAGCACCTCCACCACCAGGCCGCGCGCCTCCAGCTCGGCTGCGAGCGCGTGGCCGATCGTCGTCTTGCCCGCCCCGGACAGGCCGGTCAGCCAGACGGTGAAGCCGGTGGATCCAGGCGTCGACACGAGCGGAAGTCGTACCAGACACGTACCTCCGACGACCTTGGTACCGACCCGGCAGGGTGTCGGCATGCTTCTCGGGTGAGCACGAAGCGCAGCGTCGCGACGATCGTCGTGTCCCTCGCCGTCCTGGCGATGGCCGCGTCCGTCGGCGCGGCCGATCCGCCCGGCGTGCCGCGCGTGACCCTGATCGGCGACTCGGGCCTCGGCGCGCTGCTCTGGGAGAAGGACGCGCGCGAGCGGATCGGGCGCGGACTCGACCTGCGCGCCGAGATCCGCGCCTGCCGCAAGCTCGCCACCGACAGCTGCTTCCACCAGGGCGACCGGCCCCCGAACGCGCTCGAGGTCGTGAAGACCCTCGGTCGCGCTCTCGGCCCGCTGATCGTGATCCAGGTCGGCTACAACGACCAGCCCGACCGCTACGCCGACGGGCTCGACCGGGTGATGCGCGCCGCGGTCGACACGGGCGTCGAGAAGGTCGTCTGGGTCACGCTCCGCGCCTCCCGCGCCAACTACGTCGAGATCAACGCGGAGATCGCGGCAGGCGCTCGTCGCTGGCCACAGCTCGTCGTCGCCGACTGGGACGCCACCAGCCGCGACCGCGACTGGTTCCACGACGGCGTCCACATGAACGGCGCCGGCGCAGAAGGGTTCGCCTCCTTCCTGCGACCGCGCCTGATCGACGCCTGCGGCGCCCCCTGCGCCCCCGGCGGCTCGATGCTCGCCATCCGCACCGGCGCGCTGCGCGTCGCGAAGGTCGGCAGGCCCTACCGGGAACGGATCGTGTTCGAGGGCGGCACCGCCCCGTACAAGCTCGTCGTGCGCGGTCTCCCGCGCCCGCTCCGGATCGGTCGGGACGGGGTCGTCACCGGCCGGCCACGGACGGCGGGGCCGTTTCCGCTGCGCGTCGACGTCACCGACCGCGCAGGCATCCGGGTCAGCGGCACTGTGCGCTTCCGCGTCGCGCCGGCCTGACGGCGCAGCCGGGCCTGCGGTCACGAGAACGGAGCGGTGAGGAGCGATGGGGTTGCGGCAGCAAAGCCGACCCGTTCAGACGGGACGGAAGGCGTCGGCGGGACGGCGCGCTGCACGCCGTCCCGCCGACGATGCCGTCTGTCGCTACTTCGCTGGTCGAAGCAGCAGGAGCTGGCCGTCCTCAACCTGTCGGTTGAAGGACGCTCCCGCGACCTCGTCCGGGGTCTTGGTCGGCCTGTGTGCCTGGACGTCGAACACGAACGTGTCCGGCCCGAAGGAGCCGGATGCATCGACGATCCCGCTCGTCTCCCAGACGCCCTTCGTCCGGCCGGACGAGTTGACCACGGTGGTGCCATCCCGTCCGGGACTGCGCATCTCGACGACCCGGTCGGGGCTGCTCGTCAGGGTCTTGCCCGACACCGGCGTGGACGTGAACAGGCCGTTGGGGCCGAGCGGGAAGGCCCAGATGCCCCCGTCGCGGTCCTTCGCCTGCATCGCGATGCGCGATGGGCTCGTCCCGTCCTCCTGGATCATCAGCCACCCGGCGGATGTGTCGATGTTGTCGGGGCTGAGCGCCGTGTCCCCGCCGCCCTTCACGACCTCGTCGGCGTCGACGGCCAGGCGCAGCGTGCCGGCCGACGCAGGATCAGCCGAGCTGAGCTCGAGCTGGTAGACGTGCCCGTAGAGGTTCTCGACGCCGTCTACGTCGCTGCTCGGGTTCTCCCCGGTCGTGACGAAGTAGAAGCGGCTCGCGACGTTCTTGTCGAACGCACCGTCCTCGACCCGTGCGAAGCGCAGCGCGCCCGTCGTCGCCGCCGCGGCGTTGAGCTGAGCGTCCGTCTTGCCGCTCGCTCCCGTGATCTCCACCCACTCGACCGCGACCGGCGTCCCGACCTCGAGATCCTGCTCGTCCGCGCCGGCGGTGCCGGTCTTGGCCAGGACGTAGAGCTTGCCGCCGACCAGCCCGTTCCGCTCCAGCTCATTCCCGGTCGACTTCCGATCGCCGACGTACATGTAGAGGTACGACCAGTCGCCGTAGGAGAACTGGTCGCCACCCGTCAGTCCGCCGACCGGTCCCCAGGCCCCGTCCTCCAGGCCCATCAGCACCGTCTTCGTGTCACCCGGTCGCCGCTGGGGGACGATGTTCTCCCACGACGCGCGTCCGACATCCGGAAGGACGTGCGCGGTGTTGTCGAAGATCGCGACCGCCGAGCCGCCCTCGGGCGTCGTCGGGTCACCGTCCGCGCCGGTGTAGTTCTGCGCGTTCGACGGCGTCAGCGCAGTGCTCGGGTTCCGCCCGGACTCCTCGCCGGTGAAGTAGATGGTGCGTGTGAAGCCGTCGGCGGTCGTGCCGAGCGCCGCGGAGCAGAACCGGCCGAACGCCGCCGTGGTGTTGCCGATCTGTGCGGCGGGCTTCGGGTAGCCGGTCACGCCGGGGTAGACGACGTCGTCGTACGCCCGCTCACCGGAGACGACGTTGCCACCGCCGTTGACGACCCAGCGCGACACGAACGCTCCGCGGTAGCGGGGACCGTCGATCAGCGGCTGCGACTCGACGGTGCGTCCGAACTCGTGGTTCATGTAGACGTGTGTCTGGCTTCCGACCTGCTCGATCCCGAGCCCGTCTGGAATGCCGACCATCTGGTACTTGAGGCCCGGGTTGGACGTCTCCTTGACGACGTCCCCGACGCTCAGCAGCGGCACCGTCTCGTACGAGCCGTTCCGCGACGGCGCGTAGTTCTGGGTTGTGGCTGCGACGGCGACGGCTACGACACCGACCAGCACCGTGACGAGAACCGCCGTGCCTCCAACGGCCTTGCGCATATCTCCTCCTCCGCATCGCATGCAGGACGACGCGGACTATCTCGCTGGTGCGCGCGCGAATGGGGTCAGGCGCGAGATCGGGCCGCACGCATCCGGAGGTCAAGTCATGACCGCTGCGTCACGAGCGTGATACCGCCTGGTGAAGCAGGTCGATCGTCAGGCAGAGGAGAGCAGCCTGGCGGGGTTCTTCGAGTGGAGCGTGCCGGGCTCGAACCGGCGACCCCCAGCTTGCAAAGCTGGTGCTCTCCCAACTGAGCTAACGCCCCAGACACCCCAAGTGTAGATCCTCTACGCGACGAGCCCCGGCGTCTCGCCGAGGGTGGCCGAGACGATCCGTGCCTGCTGCCGCCGGGCCAGCGCGAGAGCGTCCGCCGGCTTCAGCCTGCCACGGACGCCGGCGACGGAGAGGTACCCGAGCGCTCCTCGACTGCGCCAGACGATCGTGTAGAGCACGACGGGGACCCCGTCCTGGGTGAACCGCGTCTCCCACATGCGCGCCGTGTCTCCGAGCCGTGCGCGGACCGGCATCGGGTCGTGTCGCGCCTCGCGATCGCGGTCGATCCGGGCGGCAGAGGCCGTGAACGCCTTGCGCAGTCCCGCGGCCGAGCGATAGGTGCTGACGACGGCGATCACGCTCGCCGGGCCACGCGGTGGCGCCTGCGGGTCGACCTCGCGGTCGTAGGTCGCCTCGTGCCCGCCGACGCGACCCCAGCCGCGGAGAGTGGCGACCCGGACGCCCGTCTCGGCGGCGACTGCGGCGTTCGGACGGTCGCGCCGACCCGTGATCGCGAACCCCTGTGGCAGGTCCTGCCTCTGCAGCACCATCCGCGACGGGTCGGGGGCAGCGGCGGCCGCCGACGTCACGGCTGCGGCGGGGATGGCACCTGCCGCGAGGAGGACGGCGACGAGCGGGCGCACGGACATCATGGGCGGCCCCCGCGACGCCCTCCCTCCTCGAGCTTGCGAAACCCGCCGCTGAAGCCCTGGGCCTGGGTCGCGGAGCGGGTCTCGAGTCGGCGCAGCCGCGCCTCGAGCTCGCTCATGTCGGCGGATCCCCAACCCGCTGCCTGATCCTGGACCTCGCGCTCGCGCTGAGCGACAAGGTGCTCCCGGGCGGTGACGGCCTCGGCACGCGCCGCCAGCTCCTCCCGCGTGCGCAGGAATGCCTGCTCCGCTGCCTGCAGCTCTGCGAGGCGGGCTTCGATGCCCGCAAGGCGAACCGCGTCCGGGTCGACGTTGGCGAGCATCTCCCGCTCGCGCTGGTCGAGCTGCTCAGCGCGGCGCTCGAGGGCCTGCTCCCGCTCGTCGAGCAGTGCGGCGCGCTCGTCTGCTGCGCCCGTCTGGCCACGGCCGGAGCCGTTTCCCGCTTGTGCCCGGGCTAGCTCCGCCTCGCGGGCGGCGAGGGCGCGCTCCCGCTCGTCGAGCGCCCGCGCGCGGGGGGCGTTGTCGACCGGGACGACGGCCGGAAGCGTGACTCCCGGCTCACGACCCGCGCGGACATCGGCGAGCGCCGCGCGCAGCTCCTCCTCGCGTGCTTGCACGGCGGCGACCCGCTCGGCGAGCTCCGCGCGGAGCTCCTCGAGCGCCAGCCGCTGCTCGAACAGCGCCTGCCGCTCCTGATCGGCCGTTCCTGGGGCGTCGCTGCGCTTGCGCCTCACGGGGAGAGTGTACGGCGGGGAGGGGGTGTCCCCTGCCGGCCCCGTCTGCCGAGAGCCTTACGCCGCTCGCTCGAGCCGCTCCTCGGCTCGGGCGCGCCGGACGATCTCCTGGCGCTCGCCGAACCGGATCCGGGCGCGCTCGGCGCGGTTGGCCGCCCAGAGCGCCTCCAAGCGGGCGTCGAGCGCCTTGATCTCGTCGATCACGGACGGGTCGCGGCCGTCGGAGAGCACGTTCCAGAGCTGGACGCGGCGCTCGCTCAACCCGTCGATCTCGTTGTGGATGCGGGCTATCGTGGTCATGACCGGGTCCAACGCCGACAGGAGGCTGGACATTCCCGCGACAGCTGACGTTCGGCAGGAGGCTCTGTCGCATGCGCGGCGATGCGGTCGCCTCGTGACGACTCACGCGTACCCGAGCTCGTCGAGCCGCGTCTCGTCGAGGCCGATGGAGTGCCCGAGCTCGTGGAGGAGCGTGATGCGGATCTCACGGCGGAGATCGTCGGGATCGGGGAAGTCCTCCACCAGCGGCCGGCGGTAGATCGCGACGCGGTTCGGCAGGTCGCCCGGCTGGGGCCCGCCCTCGATCAGGGGGATCCCCTCGAACAGCCCGTAGAGATCCGGGTCGTCGGGGTTCTCGTCCTCGAGCACGATCGCGACGTTGTGCAGCGCCTGCGCGATCTGCGGTGGCAGGTCGTCGAGCGCGGCGCGGAGCACGTCCTCGAAGCTCACGCGATCACGAGCGCGAGCACCGCCTTCTGGGTGTGGAGGCGGTTCTCGGCCTGGTTCCACACGAGCGAGCGGGGACCGTAGAGGACGTCGGCGGTGATCTCCTCGCCGACGTGGGCAGGCAGGCAGTGCAGCACGGCGGCCTCCGGGTCGGCGAGCTCGAGCAGGGAGGCATCGAGGCGGTACGGCGCCAGGTCGCGGATGCGACGCTCTCGCTCGGCTTCCTGGCCCATGCTCGTCCAGACGTCCGTGTAGAGCACCTGTGCCCCCTGGGCCGCCTCGCGCGGGTCGGCGGTGAGCGTGACGCTGCCGCCTCGCTCCTCCGCGTCGGCGCGCGCCGCCCCGACGACGTCGATCCCCGGCTCGTAGCCGGGTGGAGCGGCGACGGTCACGTGCATGCCGAACCGTCCGGCGATGCGCAGCAGCGAGTGGCAGACGTTGTTGCCGTCGCCGAGGTACGCGAGGCGGACGCCCTCGAGCGCGCCCAGGCGCTCCCGGATCGTCATCGCGTCGGCGAGCGCCTGCATCGGATGTGCGACGTCGGTCAGCCCGTTCACGATCGGGATCGAGGCGTGCTCCGCCAGCTCGTCCACCTCGGTCTGCGCGTCCGTGCGGATCACGATCGCGCTGAGGAAGCGCGAGAGCACGAGCGCCGTGTCGCGCGTCGACTCGCCGCGCGAGAGCTGGAGGTCGGCGGCGGGGACGTAGATCGCCGTACCGCCGAGCTCGACGATGCCGACCTCGGAGCTGATCCGCGTCCGTGTCGACGGCTTGCGGAAGATCAGCCCCACGGTGCGCCCGGGCAGGATCCGCAGCTCCTTCCGACGCGCGCGCTCGACCTTGAGCTCGTCCGCCAGGTCGAGAGCCGTCTCGAGCTCCGCGCGCGTCCAGTCTCCGATCCGCGTGAGATGACGGCCCTTGAGCGTCTGAGGGATTCCCGCCATGGAGGAGAGCCTACCGCCTCCATGACTTGACAGTCATACACTAAGGTTTTATATTGACGCTCGTACCATTGTTCTGCGAAGGAGGCATCGTCCGATGACGACACTCGTCCGTTGGGAGCCGTTCCGCGACCTCGCCCAGTTCCAGTCGGAGGTGGGCCGGCTCATGAACGGGCTCTTCGAGGGCCCAGACCGCACGACCCAGAGCTGGGTCCCGCCGCTCGACGTCTGGGAGACCGAGACCGAGCTCGTGTACGCGTTCGACCTGCCCGGCATCGCCGAGGAGGCGATCTCGATCGAGGCGCAGGACGACACGCTGACCGTGACGGCCACCCGTGAGAAGACGACCGAGGAGAGCGGCGACCGGTTCTACCGCTTCGAGCGGCGCTACGGCGCGTTCTCGCGCGCGGTCGGCCTCCCGGCCGGCGTCGACGACGCGAAGATCGCCGCGACGTACGAGAACGGCGTGCTCGAGGTGCGCGTGCCGAAGCCGGAGGAGGCGAAGCCGCGTCGGATCCAGCTCGGCGGGGCGCAGCCCGACGTCGAGGCGTAGGGACGCGAGGCCGGCAGGCCACCGAGGGGCCCGGCCACGGCCAGGCCCCTCATGCGTCTCGGGGCTGCGCGCCGGAGTACGATGCCGCCATGTCACGCTTCGCGAACGCCCTCAACGAGCAGATCGCCTACGAGTTCGCGGCCTCGCAGCAGTACGTCGCGATCGCCGTCCACTACGACGCGCAGACGCTCCCGCAGCTCGCCGCGCACTTCTACCGCCAGGCGGTCGAGGAGCGGAACCACGCCATGATGATGGTGCAGTACCTGCTCGACTCCGACGAGGAGGTCGTGGTGCCGGCGGTCGCGGCCCCGCAGAGCGGCTTCGCGGACGTCGTCGAGCCCGTCCAGCTCGCGCTCGACCAGGAGCGGCGCGTCACGGCCCAGATCGCAGCGCTCGCGGTGACGGCACGGGAGGCGGGTGATCTCGTCGCGGAGCAGTTCATGCACTGGTTCCTCCAGGAGCAGCGCGAAGAGGTCTCCTCGATGTCGGCCCTGCTCGACGTGGTGACCCGATCGCGGGACAACGTCATGCACGTCGAGGACTTCCTCGCGCGCGAGTCCGGCGGCGAGAACCCGCTCGAGGCGGGGGCGCCCCCGGCCGCGGGCGGCGCGCTCTGACGTGCGGACGTTCGCGCTCCGGACGGAGCGGCAGAGCCAGCTCGTCGACATCACCCGCCAGGTCGCCGACGCGATCGCAGGGCTGCGTGGTGCGGCGGTGCTCGTCTACGTCCCTCACACGACTGCAGGCGTGACGATCAACGAGCACGCGGATCCCATGGTCGCGCGCGACTTCGAGACGGCGCTCGAGCGCATCGTTCCGGCCGACTGGCCGTGGCAGCACGTGGAGGAGGGAGAGGAGAACGCGCCGACCCACATCCGCGCCGCGTTCATGGGCCCGTCGGTCCTCGTGCCTCTGCGTGAGGACGGGACGCTCGCCCTCGGCACCTGGCAGGGGGTCTTCTTCTGCGAGTTCGACGGGCCGCGCGAGCGGACGGTGCAGGTCAGCGTGCTGGCGTAGCGGGGCGCCCGCCACTGGGCAGGCACGTCTCGACGTGCCGCCTCGACGGCCCACGGTGCCAGACACCGGTGTCTGGCAAGGGCAGACCGTGCCGGGTGTGCGCCAATCGCTCCACAACCCGGCAGGGAGTCGCTCAGGCGACGTCGCGCCGTTCGAAGAGCACGATGCCGAGTGCTGCCGCGACCAGTCCCACCCCCACCAGGAACAGCGCGTGCCAGGGGTCGAGACCCTGCCGGAGGGGGTCGCTCGCGGCGTAGTGGTAGAAGGGGGAGGCCTTCTGCAGAGGCTCGAGGAAGCTGACCAACGCCGCGAGCGAGTTCACGAGGTAGGCGGCGACCGCTGCGGCGATCGCGACGCCGATCGCAGGGGCCTTCCGCCCGGTGGCCGCGCCGAGCATGAACGCGATCGCCCCGTAGGCGAGAGCGAGCAGCACCGCGTCGGCGGTCGCGGCGCCGAGATGGGCTGCCGACAGCTCCATCCCGATCACGCGCGCGCCGATCCAGAGGGCGACCCAGAGGATGACGCCGAGGGCTACGAGCTCCACGCACATCGCAACGAGCTTCTCGAGCGCGACGCGTCGCCGCCCGACCGGCGCGGCGAGCAGCAGGTCGAGCGTGCCGCGCTCCTCCTCGCCGGCGATCGAGCCGGCACCGTTGCCGACCGCGGCCACGAGGAAGAGCAGGGGGATCATGAACGAGAAGAGCTCCCCGCCGAGGTATCCCGCCGCGGACGTGAAGTCGAGCTGACCGCCGAAGGCGAAGAACGCCTTCAGCGCCTCCGGATACTGCTCCATCAGCTGGTCGAGCTCCTCGTTGTCCCGGATGGTCGGGTAGACCGCGACGATCATCGCGACGTACCCGGCCAGGCCGAGCGTCCACCACACGAAGCTCCGCCGGAGGTCGACCAGGGACTTCAAGAGCACGCTACCGAGCATCGCCGGGTCTCCGGTAGAGGTCGAGGAAGACGTCCTCGAGGTCGGCCTCGTGGATGTCGAGCGCCTGCACGTCGAAGCGGGCGAGCGCCTTCACGAGCGGGTCGACGCTGCCCGCGAGCGCGAGTCGCACCGTCGCTCCACGACGCTCCAGCTCGCGCACGCCCCGAACCGCAGCGAAGGCGTCGGGGCCTGGCGGCTCGGCGAACGTCACCTCGACGTGCGAACGCGCTCGACGCCGGAGCGCGTCGACCGTCTCCACCAGCTCGAGGCGGCCGTCGCGGAGGAGGGCGACGCGGTCGGCGAGGGCCTGCACCTCCGACAGCACGTGCGAGGAGACGAACACCGTCCGCCCATCCGCGGTCGTCTCGCGGACGAGCTCGTAGACCACCTGCTGGACGAGCGGGTCGAGCCCCGCCGTCGGCTCGTCGAACACCACGAGCGGAGGGCGGTGCATGAGCGCGAGGACGAGACCCACCTTCTGGCGGTTTCCCTTCGAGAGAGCCCGCACCGGACGGTCGAGGTCGAGCTCGAGCCGCTCGGCGAGCACGACTCCGTCACCGAAGTCGTTCATGCCGCGCAGTGCCGCGAGGTAGCGGACGTGCTCGGCGGCGGTCAGCCGCTCGTACAGCCGCAGGTCGCCGGGGAGGTATCCCACGCGCCGCCGGACCCCGACGGCGTCCCGACGCGGGTCGAGGCCGAACACCTCGACCCTGCCGGACGTGGGTCGGAGCAGATCGAGCAGCAGCCGGATGGTCGTCGTCTTGCCTGCCCCGTTGGGGCCGAGGTAGCCGAACACCTCGCCGGGCTCGACCGTGAACGAGAGCCCGCTGACGCCCACGGTCGTCCCGTAATGCTTCGTCAGCGCATCGATGCGGATGACGGGTGTCGCCATCGGTCTGACCGTACGACGCGCAGTGAGGCTCCGCCTCGGGTGGGACTACCGAGCCGCCTGCGGACGTGCCGGTGACCGCGATTCGTGCTTGACCGCGGTGCAGGCGTCGCGGCTCCGCGCGCTCGGCGATGGCCTGGCGTCAGAGCCTGGCAGGAGCTGGTGTCACGCGGTCCTGCCAGCGACTGCTGCCAGCGACTGCTGTCAGGAATTGCTGTCAGGGAAACGCGCAGAAGTGTGCCGATCGATCCACAGGGGCACGCGGGTAGGCTCCCGCGATGGCCGCACCGGTGAGCAAGGGGGAGGAGGTCGAGCTCCGCGTCGACTCACTCGCCTACGGGGGGAACGGCGTCGCCCGTCTGGACGGGTTCGTCGTCTTCGTGCGCGGCGGGCTGCCGGGCGATCTGGTGCGCGCGCGCGCGACGAAGGTCAAGCGGGGCTTCGCCGAGGCCGTGCGCACCGCGCTGCTCGAGCCGGGGCCCGACCGGGTCGAGCCGCCATGTCGTCACTTCGGGACGTGCGGGGGCTGCCGCTTCCAGGACTACGCCTACGAGCGCCAGCTCGAGTCGAAGCACGCCCAGGTGCGCGACGCGCTGATCCGCCTCGGGGGGTTCGCGGAGCCTCCGCTCGAGCCGATCGTCCCGGCGCGCACCCAGTACGGCTACCGGAACAAGCTGGAGTACTCGTTCGCCGCGAGCGACGACGGGCTCGCGCTGGGATTCCACCGGGCCGGCCGCTGGGACGAGATCGTCGACGTCGAGGAGTGCCTGCTCACCACGCCCGTCGGCAACGCGATCCGCGACACCGTCCGTCTCTGGGCACGTGAGGAGGGCCTCGAGCCGTACGACCAGGAGACCCAGACGGGCTACCTGCGCCACCTCGTCGTCCGTGAGGGGCGGAACACGGGCCAGGCGCTCGTCGTCCTGGTCACCGCGCCCGGTGAGCGGTTCGACGCCGACTACCTCATCGAGCGCCTCAGAGCGCTCCCCGAGGTTCGCTCCATCCACTGGGCGGTCAACGACCAGCCCTCGGAGATCACGAACCTCCCGACGAAGCTGCTCTGGGGCGAGGGATGGATCGAGGAGGAGATCCTCGGGCTGCGCTACCGCGTCAGGCCCAACGCGTTCATGCAGACCAACACGGAGATGGCCGAGGTGCTCTACACCCTCGCCCGCGACTCCGCCGGGCTGACAGGGCGGGAGAACGTGTTCGACCTCTACTGCGGCACCGGGACGATCGGCCTCGCGCTCGCCTCGTCGGCAGCGCACGTGTGGGGGGTCGAGATCTCCGAGGAGTCGGTCGCGTGCGCGATCGAGAACGCGACCGTGAACGACATCCGCAACACGTCGTTCTTCGCCGGCAACGTCGGCCAGTCGTTGGAGGAGCTCCGCGAGCGCGCGGGCGCCCCGGACGTGGTCGTCGTCGACCCTCCGCGCGCGGGGCTGGCAGGGAAGGCATTGCGCCGGACGGGGGCGCTGGAGGCCTCACGGATCGTCTACGTCTCCTGCAACCCGACGACGCTGGCCTCGGACCTCGCGGTCCTGCGCGACGAGCACCACTACGACCT
The DNA here is from genome assembly GCA_963703095.1 of uncultured Actinomycetes bacterium. Lineage (GTDB taxonomy): Bacteria > Actinomycetota > Thermoleophilia > Gaiellales > Gaiellaceae > Gaiella. The sequence goes on along the minus strand of OY969787.1, from coordinate 2,935,532 downwards.
CGTGCGCTGCACCCCCGTCGACATGTTCCCGCACACGCCGCACATCGAGTCGGTCTCGCTGCTCGAGCGCGTCGAGTCCGCGGGCGGCTGAAGTCCAGCGGGCGGAGTACGATCCGCACAGCCGACGCCGACGGCGTGGGCTCGACGACGAGGAGGGGCTCGTGAGGTACGGGACAGCGACAGCGCTTGCGGTCGGCGTGCTCGCGCTCGCCGCGGCCGGGTGTGGCGGCGACGACGGCGGCGACGCGGCGGCACCGGCTGAGACGACCGTCGAGGAGACGGTCGCGGACACGACCGAGACGACGGAGACCGCCGAAGAGACCACCGAGGACGTCGACCTCTTTGGCGAGTGCACGGAGCTCGCGGCGATCGGGGCCAAGATCGCGCAGGCCGCGGGTGCGCAGGGCGGCGACATCGGCACCTCGGCGGACTACTTCGCCGAGCTCGCAGACGCGGCGCCCGACGAGATCAAGGACGACCTGGAGGTCTTCGCGGAGGAGTTCGGCAAGTTCGCGGAGGCGATCGCCGGCATCGACCTCTCGGGTGGCACGACACCGAGCGCCGAGGACATCGCCAGGATCCAGGAGGCCACCGCGGCGTTCGAGGATCCCCGCATCCAGGAGGCGTCGACCAACATCGAGGCCTGGGCCCAGGACAACTGCACCACGGGCTGACCCCGTCGGCCATCCCCGGCCCGAGCGGGCGGGGCCGGCCTTCCGAGGCCGGCCCCGACGCCGCTCCCGTCGCGGGGCGACGGCCGCGCACCCGGCGGCCCCTAGACCCAGATCGCAGGCTCGTCGGCCGCAGCGTCGCGGGGCACGGGCTGGGCCTTGCCGCGCAGCCTGCGACGCGCCGTCCACGCGACGACTGCGGCGTCCACCACATCGTCGGGTGAGGCAGACGCGGCGTCGTGGTCGAGCGGGAGCTCGATGCCCTCCAGTCGCAGGGCGTCGATCCGCTCGGCCAGCCCCTGCCACGTGGTCTTCGGGCGCAGGACCTCCCGCCTGATGGCGGCGAACGAGAGCTCGGGGTGCACCTCGAACACCCGCGGGTCGTCGAGCTCGGCCGCGTCGAGGATCGCGCGACGGAGCGCCCACGCCTGCCGGGAGACGCCCTTGCCGACCAGCGCGGTCGCGCGCGTCGTCGCCTCCTCGTGCGTCGGCGCCTCGTAGACCTCCCGCGGGTAGGTGAGGAACACGCGCGCGGTGGCGCCGGGGAGGAGCTCGCGCGCCCCGACGTCGGCGCGGCGGGGGAACCCCTCCGGCCGCGGGAGCCCGATCGGCGTGTCCACGCCGACGGCCCCTGCCTCGGGCCAGGCGGCGAGCACGTCGCCGAGCGTGTCGACGATGCGAGCGTCGACGAAGCGGCGCCCGCGCAGCGCGACCGCCACCCAGCGGCCGTTCGAGCCGTCGACACCGACGACGAGCCGCTTCTCAGACCGGGCCACGGTCGGAGCGTACGGCTTCACGCCACGCCCGAGCCTGCCGGATCAGGATCGCGACATTCGGCAGGAGGAAGCCGACCGCGATCGCCGGGAGCGCGGGCAGCCCGCCGAGGTCGAACGCGTACGTCGCGACCAGGGTGGCGCTCAGCGCCGCCGTCATCGACAGCCAGGTGAGGGCGACGTGGAGGCCGAAGCGCACGGCGGTCGCGAGGAAGAGGGAGAAGAAGAGCACGTCGGGCGGGCCGAGTCGCGCTCCGTCGTCCTCCCCCGGCAGCCTGAACAGGATCGAGATCTTCTCGAAGAGCCCCGGCTCCTGCTCTACGACCACCTTCGTCGGGCCCCGGTACACGGAGGCGATGTCGACCCACGGGATCACCACTGCGACGAGCACGACCCACGACAGGGCCTCGAACAGCCCGAGGAACCAGAACCCGGCCAGGACGAGCGCGACGAGCTTCGCGACGGTGAACGCCGACCCGAGCCCGGCCAGGTCGAGGAGCACCGCGCCCGCCCCGGTGAGCGCGGCGAGCGTGAGGATGCGCGGCGCGTCCGCGAGCGGCAGCGCGAGCCAGACGGTCGCGAAGGTCGCCGGGATCAGCACGACGGCCGTCAGCGCCACGTCCCAGCGGTCGGACAGCGCCGGCAGCTCGCCCGCCAGCGCTCCCCACGCGACGAGGGCGGCGAGCAGCGCGGCCAGCGCGCCGGCCCTCGCGGCGCTCAGTACGGCGGGAGCTCCGCCCACCACGTGCCCAGCGCGCGGAAGGCGTTCCAGAAGCGGTTCTTCGCGCCCTGCTCGTCGATGGAGGCGTCGATGTCGGGCGTCACGAGCGCGGCGATCGTCGGCGTGAACCGCTGCACCTCGCCCTCGAGCGCGGCGTCGAGCGGCTCGGCGAGCGGGAACGCGAGCCCGTTGAGGAACGCGACGGTCCTCTCGCCCATCGCGACGATGAGCTTCGGCTGGACGATGTGGAGCTCGCGGGTCAACCACGAGGCCGCGCGTCCCGGCTCCTCCGTCCCGTACTTGAGGCAGTTCGTCCCGTAGACGGCCATCGGGTCGACCTTCAGCCGTTCGAGCGACCTGATGATCGCGTTGCCGGCACGGCCGAAGAACGCGACGCCCTCGGCGATCTCGGCGACCGACGGCGCGTGCTTCACGAGGAAGATGTCCGCGAGCGGATGCCCCGTGCTCAGCACGGGGACGTGGGTCTCGTCCGCAAGGGTCGCGATGTCGTGATGGAGGTCGTTGACCTCGCGGATCGCCCGCTGCAGGTAGCGCTCGTAGACGTCGTCGGTGGGCAGGGCGGTCACGGGGCGGTCACGACTTCTGCGCGCGCGAGGGGTTTCCTATCCCCAGACCGGCGCGCTTCGAGACTCGGACAAGGCACGACGCCTAGCGGGTCCTCTCCTTGACCTGGGCGACCCACTTCAGCGACTGGAGGTAGGCGAGCGACTTCGGCCGGCGCAGCACCTCCGCCGTCCGCAGGGAGAGGAGGAACTCCTCGGGGCCGTCGAACCGCCGCATGCGGACGGCGCCCGTCCCGACGCCGGGGAGCACGTGCGCGTCCGAGCCCGCGCCGGCGAGCAGCCCGTACTTGCGGGCGAAGCGCAGCGCCTCGTCGTTGTAGGAGTCGAACAGGAGCCGGGCGTTGTACACCTCGAGCACGTCGATCTCCGGCAGATGGCGGTGGAGCGTGGCGGGCGACGGGATCGCGTGCATCCGGTCGAACGGGTGGGGCACGTACACGACTCCGTCCTGGGCGCGGATCGCGTCGACCGTCTCGGCGAAGGTCATCCCCCGCGGGATCTCCTCGTCCAGGAAGAGGCCGATCACCTCGCCCTGGCCGTCCGTCTTCACCTCCTCGCCCGGGATCACGATCAGCTCACGGCCGCGGGCCTTCTCTACCGCCTCGAGCGCTCCGGCAAGGACGTTGTGGTCGGTGACTGCGATCGCGCCGAGACCTTCGTCCTCGGCGTGCGCGAGCAGGTCGTCGACCTCGATCGAGCAGTCGTGCGACCAGCTCGTGTGCATGTGGAGGTCGGCGACGATCCAGTCGCGGCCGGCGAGAGGGTCGTCGGTCCGGTGGCGGGCGGGGCGCCGTCGGGCGCGTGCCTTCTCGTAGAGCCGCTCGAGATCGGCGGCGACCGCGTCGAACCCGCGAGCGCTGGCGCGCGCGCGCTCCGCCTCGACCTGCCGTGCCACGGCGTCCTCGACGAGCCGGAGCAGCGCCGCCGCTGCGAGCTCGGGCTGATCGACGAGTCCAGGAGGATCGACGAGCGCGCAGCCGGCGGCCGCTCCCTCGGCTCGCAGGCGCGCAGAGCCGCCCAGCGCGGGCACGAGGATGGCGGCTTCGCGGAGCACCTGCGCTCGTGCGTCCGGCGTCGTGGCGGTGCGCACCCGCGCCCGGCCCCGCAGCGTCGGGGGGATGGCCGGACGGACGGCCCCACGGCCCGTGCGCAGCACGATCACCTCCCAGTCCGGCAGGTCGCGCAGGGCCCGCAGCGTCGCTCGAACGACGCCGAGGCTCGCCGCGGCGGTCTCGACGACGACCAGCGGCCGTTTCTCCTCGGGCGCGAGCAGGTCGAGATCGACGCCGATCGGCACGATCTCGAAGTCCCCGGGGAAGCGCTCCCTCGCCCGCTCGGCGACCTCGGCGGTCGGCGCCGTGAGGACGTCGATGCGCGCCAGGAGCCGGTCGCGGTGGTTCCTGCGCGTCGGATAGCCGAGCCGATCACCGCTGGGGAAGTCGGCGAGCGTGCTGGTCTCGGCGTCGAGGAGCGCGAGGTTGCTGAGACCCGGCGTCGCGGGGTCGATCGCATGGACGACGTCGAAGTCCCCGACCAGGAGCGCAGCGCGGAGCGTCGCCCGGACGCCGACGGGAACGGGCAACGACCCGCGCGACGACACGGGGATCGCCGGGGCGATCGCCACGACGTCACCGAGAGCGCCTGCCTGGACGGCGCGCCTCCCGCGCGACAGGTCGCCGGCCCGGGACGACGACGCGAGCACGACCGCCGTGTGGCCTCGGCGGCGCAGAGCGGCGGCCACGCCCGCGGCGTGGTCGTTCGCCTCGTGCGGCAGCGACCAGGGGAAGGGCGTGACGAGGCAGATCCGGAGCGGCACGGCCTGGGGATTCTACGGGCCGGGGCGCCATCTCCCCGGGCGGAGACGGGCGCACCTGTAGGCTCGCCGCATGAGCGAGGTCACGATCCAGGTTCGCGAGAACGGTCCGCTGAAGGTCACCGGGCCGGTCACGATCATCGACGTCGAGGGCCGGGAGTTCGCGCTGCCGGCAGGGAGCTCGATCGTGCTGTGCCGCTGCGGTCACTCCCGGAACAAGCCCTTCTGTGACACGACCCACAAGCAGATCGGCTTCACGGCCGAGGACACCGCGCCGCGCGTCGGCTGATCGTCAGAGGTCGAGCACGAGCTCGTGCTGACGCCCGATCGGCGTCGCCCCGGCCTCGCGCAGCGCGTCGGCGGCGACGCCGTCGACAGGGCCGTTCAGCCAGAGCAGCGACGTGGCGCCGTGCGCGAACGGGTGGGCGACAAGCGCCGCCGCCTCGATGGGATCTGCGGCATCGAGCAGCAGGAGCGACGCGCTATCGCCCGCGCGCGCCCACACCGCGCGTCCCGTTCCCGAGACGGCCGCCCGAAGGGGACTGCCGAGGGCTCGCAGGCGGGCGACGGTCGCGGGGCTCCGCTGCCAGGGAGCGTCCGCCTCGGCGTGGGTCAAGACGCCCAGCGCGTCGTCGAGATCGGCGTCCACCGCGGCACGCGCCGCCGGCGGGGACGCGAGCCGCCAGACCGCGACGTCACGGAATGGCGCGAACCCGATCCGTCGGTACAAGGCCCGAGCCGCGGTGTTCTGCTCCAGCACCTCGAGCCGGACGCGACGGACGCCCCGATCGCGCGCGGTGGCGACGAGGTGCCGCGTGAGCAGCTCCCCTGTGCCCTCTCGCCGTCGGTCGGGCAGGACGCCCATCCCGCCGACCCACGCGAGCTCGCCCCGGATCGCGAGCATCGCGAGGCCGGCCGGGGCCGCGCCGTCGAGCGCGACGGCCGAGGCCTGCAGATCGAGGTCGTAGCTCGCGACCATGCGACGAAGCGCGGCTCCGTCGATCTCGATCGGGTGCCAGTAGCCGGCGTAGACCGCGGTGAAGAGCGCGGCGAGCGCGTCGTCGTCGAGCGTCGTCGCCGGCTCCAGCGTCACGGGCATGCGGGCACGCTAGCCGTGCCGCGGCAGTTCGGCCCCCTCTCAGGCGGCGATGCGGCTCGCGCGGAGCTGGAGCCTGCGGAGCTCGAGGAGTTCGAGCGCGTCGGCCGACGGGGCGAGTGGATGACGGAGCGCAGGGCCGTCGTCGAGCGGGATCGCTGCGACGAGCCGGTCGTCGACCTCCGCGAGGAGGATGGTGCCCGTCGGCGGCCGTCGCTCGTCCAGCAGAGCGAGCTCGGCCAGGGCGGCGCAGTCTGCGGGGTGCGCGATGCGGAGGGTGACGGGTGTCGGGCGGACGGCCGCCGAGCGTCTCCGCCGCCGGCGCTCGGCGAGGCGGGCACGGAGTCCGGTGCGTGCCGTGTCGGGCTCGGGACGATCGAGCCGCGGGCGATGGCGCAGCTCCGCAAGGGCGTCGTCACTCGGTCGGGCGAGGTAGAGCGAGAGCGGATGGTGCACGGGCCTCCTCCTGGTCGATCGAGCTGTGCACGTTCTCGGTCGCTTCGACCGTAGCGCCAACGGCTCCAGCGAGGGGTGTCGGAGCGGTGGCGAGGCGGGGGCCAGGTCGTGAGACGCGTGGGGCCGCCCGTCGGCGGCCCCACGCGCGATCGTCGTGCTGCGGGCGCTAGGCCTTCGTCGCCTTCGGGGCCTTCGCCTTCGCCTTGGCGTTCTTGACGATGTACTTCTCGACGAGCTCGCGCGACTCGTCGTCGCGGATCTGCACCGGGGGTGACTTCATCAGGTAGCTCGAAGGCGCCTCGAGCGCACCGGAGATGCCGTTGTCGAGGGCGAGCTTCACGAGCCGTACCGCGTCGATCACGATGCCGGCCGAGTTCGGTGAGTCCCACACCTCGAGCTTGAGCTCGCAGTTCAGCGGCACGTCACCGAACGCCTTGCCCTCCATGCGGATGTACGCCCACTTGCGGTCGGTCAGCCATGGCACGTAGTCCGACGGGCCGACGTGGACGTTCTTCTCGCCGATGTCGTAGTCGAGCATCGACGTCACGGCGTTCGTCTTCGAGATCTTCTTCGACTCGAGCCGTTCGCGCTCGAGCATGTTGAGGAAGTCGGAGTTGCCGCCCACGTTGAGCTGCATCGTGCGGTCGAGGTGCACGCCGCGATCGCCGAAGAGGGTCGTCAGGACGCGGTGCGTGATCGTGGCGCCCACCTGCGACTTGATGTCGTCGCCGATGATCGGCACGCCCGCCTTCTCGAACTGCTTCTGCCAGTAGTGCTCCCGAGCGATGAAGACCGGCATGCAGTTGACCATGCCGACCCCCGCCTCGAGGATCTTCTCCGCGTACCACTTGGTCGCAGCCTCGGAGCCGACCGGGAGGTAGTTGACCACGACGTCGGTGCCGGTCTCCTTGAGGATCGACACGATGTCGGCGGTCTCGCCCGGCGCCTTCTCGACGATCTGCGAGAGGTACTTGCCGAGGCCGTCGTGGGTCATCCCGCGCGACACCTTGACGCCCGTCTTGGGCACGTTCGCGAACTTGATCGTGTCGTTCGGGTGCGCCCAGATGGCGTCGGCGAGGTCCTCGCCGACCTTGCCCTTGACCACGTCGAACGCGGCCACGAACTCGATGTCCGAGATGTGGTACCCGCCGAGATCGACGTGCATGAGACCGGGCACCTCGTGTGACGGGTCTGCGTCCTTGTAGTACTCGACCCCCTGGAGCAGCGAGTTGGCGCAGTTGCCGACGCCGATGATGGCGACGCGCACCTTGTCCTTCTGGCGGGAGCCGCCGTTCTTCGAGCCGTTGGTCTCGGCCATGGTGTCCTTTCCCGGGGACCGGCCCCGAACGGGGTCCGTCCCCCGCGTGGATCTGCGATTGCTTGCGAATGGCACGCCGAGCCCGTCCGCGAGGGCGCGGAGGACGACGTCGTTGACGGTGCTGCCCGTGCGAGAGGCCTCGGCCTCGAGCTCGTCCTTGAGCTCCTCGGGCACGCGGAGGAGCACGACCGGGCTCGAGCCGGGGAGCGGGGAGCGTCGCCCGGTCGGCAGGTAGTCGACGCCGAGCTCGTCGGCCACGAGGCCGGTCGCGACGTCGTTGAGGCTGACCCCGCGCCGCGCGGTCTCGCGGACGAGGGCCGTCTTGATGTGCGTGGGCATCCGGACGAGGACGCCTTTCCGAGAAGTGCTAGCAGTCAAAGTGCTATCAGGATAGCGCGAATCGGAGTCCGGCATCCCCCGGGAACGGCGGTTCCCGTCCCGGGCGTGGACCTCGTGGGGTGTGTCCCGTCGCGTGTCGCCGGGTTGTCGTAGCGGCGAGGGCTTGCCTCGCCGGGGCCGACCGGGTGTGGCTCGTCCATGTGCGGCTCGCCCGGGCGGGGCAAGCTCTGTCGCTACGGACCGGTCGCAGCCTGCTCCGCGATCTCGCGCAGCTGGCGACGCACGAACAGCATGCGCTGCACGACGGTCACCCACGCCATCGCTGCGAGCAGGTAGATCGGCCACTGCAGCAACCCCCACGGCGCGAGCCCCAGGCCGACCGAGACGATCACCACTCGCTCGAGGCGCGACCCGAAGCCCACGTCGCCGCGCAGACCGAGCATCTCCGCCTTCGCCCGCGTGTAGCTGACGAGCAGCGAGCCGATCACCGCGAGGAACGTGGCCACCAGAGCGATCTCGTTCGAGTCGCGCATGAACACGAGGCCGATTGCCGTCAGCATCGCCGCCTCGCCGAGGCGGTCGAAGGTCGAGTCGAGGAAGGCTCCGAAGACCGTGCCCTTCCCGGCTGCCCGTGCGAGGGCCCCGTCGAGGATGTCCGCGACGGAGCCGGCGATGAAGAGAACGCCGCCGAGCCAGAAGAAGAGGTACTCGTTCCGCTGCTCGAAGCCCACGAGCACGGCACCCGCGACGCACAGGGCGAGCCCTGCGATGGAGAGCATGTCGGGCGTGAGCTTCGTCTTCGCCACGCCCTGCATGGAGCGGCGCAGGATCTCGCGCGCCGCAGCGGTGTACTCGGCCTTGACGCGGTCGAGCTGGTTGACCTTGGCGCCCGGCTCGGCCGGGGGCTCCGTCACGTTCTGACCGCCGACCGCACGAGTGGCCGGAACCGCCCGCGCAGCAGTACCCAGCCGGAGAGCAGGGCGATCACGAACCCGACCGCGCAGTCGAGCCAGAAGTGGTTGCCGGTGCCGATCACCGCGAAGCACACCCAGGCGGGCCAGGCGAGCCACAGCACCCGGGCGAGCAGCGAGCTGCAGAGCGCGGCCATCACCAGGCCGACGATGAGCGCGTCCATCGCATGGAGGCTCGGCATCGCCGCGTACGGGTTCGCCGCGAAGGCGACGGTGGACTGGTTGATGCTCGCGTGCTGGGCGAGCGTGTCGACGAAGCCCCACTCCGGGAACATCCGCGGCGGCGCCGTGGGCATGAGCACGTACCCGACGAGGCCGAGCAGGTTCGCGCCGATCAGCCAGTTGCGGTAGTCGGCGAACACGTCGTGGTGACGAAAGTAGACCCAGAGCAGCGTGGCGCCGACGACCGCGAACTGCGACAGCCAGTACGTCACGGACGTCGCGGTGATGAGCACCTGGGAGCTCTCCACGACCCGCTGCACCGTGGGCTCGAACAGGAGCCCGAGCTTGTTCTGGAGCTCGATCACGAGCGTGCCGTTCCAGAACGCCTCGCCGACGCCGCGGTCCGCCGCGCCCCGGGCGGCCTGGTAGGCGACGTAGAAGCCCATCCAGATCGCGAGCTGCAGCGCCAGGTGGGCCCACCCGCGTGGCAGGCCGCGCGGCTGCCGGGACTCTGCGTAGCCCTCCACGGGGTCCGATTCTACCCCTCCGGTCGCACGGCGCGACCGGATCGCGTCAGACGCCGAGCTGCGTGCTGTACGAGGTCAGCGCCCGCATGTAGTGCGCGCGCTCGAAGGCGCCCGGGTCCGGGCAGGCGACCTGGCTGAGGCTGCCACGCGCCTGCTCGACGGAGACGTACTCGCGCTCCGCCAGCCATCCGGCGAGGCCTCCGACGACCTCGGTCACGTGCCGCGGCCCGTTGCGGAGCAGCGAGGAGGCGAGCATCACGACGTCGGCGCCGGCGAGCACGAGCTTGACGACGTCGTCCGCGCTGTGCGCCCCGCCGGTCGCGGCGAGATCGAGCGCGACCCGGCCGCGCAGGATCGCGATCCAGCGGAGCGGCAGCCGGAGCTCGTCCGGTGTCGAGAGGCGCACGCCGGGCTCCACGACGAGGGTCTCCAGGTCGATGTCCGGCCCGAGGAAGCGGTTGAAGCAGACGACGCCGTCGGCGCCCGCGTCGGCGAGGCGCTGCGCGACGTTCGCGAACGCGGTGTAGAACGGCCCCACCTTCACGGCCAGCGGCACGGTGACCGCGGCCCGAACCTGCCTGACGAGCTCGGAGAGGCTCTCCTCGACCTCGGCGGCACTCCGCCGCGAGTCGGCCTCGACGGCATAGGTGTTCAGCTCGATGGCGTCGGCGCCGGCTTCCTCGGCGAGGCGCGCGTAGCGCAACCACCCGCCGGGAGAGGCGCCGTTCAGGCTCGCGATCACCGGGATGCGGAGCGCCGCCTTCGCCGCCTCGAGCCGCTCGAGGTACGCGCTCGGGCCGGTCGGCACGTCGTCGATCTCCGGGAAGTACGTCAGCGCCTCGCTGAAGCTGTGGGCCCCGTGCTCGAGGGCATGGTGGAGCTCCATGTCCTCGTGCTCGATCTGCTCCTCGAACAGGGAGGGGAGGACGACCGCGCCGGCGCCCGCGGCCTCGAGCTCGCGCAGCGTCTCGAGCTCGCCGGTCAGGGGCGATGCGGACGCGACCACCGGGTTGCGGAGCTCGAGCCCCAGATAGACGGTGGACAGGTCGACGGTCACGTCGCGCCCTCCTGGTCGCCGGGAGTCTCGTCTCCAGGGCCGGCGTCGTCGCTGGTCTTCGCCGGAGGCTCGTGCTCGTGCTCGACCTCGGCCAGCTGCTCGTAGACGAGCCGGCGCTCCTCGATGTCGTGCTGCGCGAGCCCGGCCAGTCGCTCGGCTTCCTGCGGCTTCGAGCGGGCCAGCACGGCGAACCGGGTCTCTCGCTCGGTGAACTCCGACAGGGGGATCTTCGCGGCGCGCGCGTCGAGGTGGAGCGGATGCTCGCCCGGCCCGGTGTGGCGCGGGTCGTAGCGCCACAGCGGCCAGTACCCGGAGTCGACGGCGCGCTTCTGCTGATCCATCCCCTTGGCCATGTCGATCCCGTGGGCGATGCAGTGGCTGTACGCGATCACGAGCGACGGCCCGTCCCACGCGTCCGCCTCCGCGAGCGCCTTCACCGTCTGGACGTTGTCCGCCCCGAGCGCGATCTGGGCGACGTACACGTGCCCGTAGGCGGAGGCGATCTGGCCGAGATCCTTCTTGCGCGTCTGCTTGCCGCTCGCCGCGTACTTCGCGACGGCGCCACGGGGCGTGGCCTTCGAGGCCTGGCCACCGGTGTTCGAGTAGACCTCGGTGTCGAGCACCAGCACGTTGACGTTCTGGCCGGAGGCGAGCACGTGATCCAGCCCGCCGAAGCCGATGTCGTAGGCCCAGCCGTCCCCGCCGACGAGCCACACGCTCGTCCTCACCAGCGTGCGCGCGATCGCCTCGAGCCTGCGGGCGCGCGGATCGACCGTGGTCGCAAGCCGCTCCCGGAGCACCGCGAGGCGCTCGCGCTGCGCGGCGATCTCGGCCTCGGTCTCCTGCGCCGCACCGAGCAGGTCGGGGGCGAGGTCGGGTGCGAGCTCCGCGACGAGCGCCTCTGCCTGCGCGCGCTGCGCGTCGAGCGCGAGCCGCATCCCGAGGCCGAACTCGGCGTTGTCCTCGAACAGCGAGTTCGACCAGGCCGGCCCGCGGCCGTGCGGGTCGGTCGTCCACGGGGTGGTCGGCAGGTTGCCGCCGTAGATCGACGAGCAACCGGTGGCGTTCGACACGAGCAGCCGGTCCCCGAAGAGCTGGGTGAGGATCTTCAGGTACGGCGTCTCGCCGCACCCCTCGCACGCCCCCGAGTACTCGAACAGGGGCTGCAGCGCCTGCGAGCCCTTGACGGTCGCCGGCTCGACGAGCGTGCGGTCGAGCTCGGGGATCGTGAGGAAGAAGTCGTAGCGCTCTCGCTCGACCGCGAGGTGGTCGACCTTCGGCTCGAGGTCGATCGACTTGTGGCGCACCTCCTCCTTGGAGTGCGCCGGACAGGTCTCGACGCAGATCCCGCACCCCGTGCAGTCGTCGGGCGCGACCTGGATCGTCATCTTCATCCCGGGCAGGTGCCGATCGCGCCAGTCCTTCGCGAGGAACCCCTCGGGCGCTCCCTCGAGCGCCTCGGGTGGGAAGACCTTCATGCGGATCGCCGCGTGCGGGCAGACGAGCGCGCACTTCGCGCAGTCGATGCAGATCGACGGATCCCAGATCGGGATGTCGAGCGCGATCGAGCGCTTCTCGACGCGGGTGGTGCCCGTCGGGAACGTCCCGTCGACCGGGAGCGCGCTCACGGGCAGCGCGTCGCCGCGGCCGAGCAACATCGTCGCGGTCACGTCGCGGACGAACGCCGACTCGCCGTCGAGCGCGAGGAGGTCGGTCGCCGCGCCCGCCGTCACGGCACCCGGCACGCGGACCTCGTGCAGGCCCTCGAGCGCCCGATCGATCGCCTCGAGGTTGCGCGCGACGACCACCTCTCCGCGCTTCCCGTACGCCTTGCGCGTCGCGGCCTTGATCGCCTCGATCGCCTCGTCGAGCGGCAGCACGCCTGCGAGCGCGAAGAAGCAGGTCTGCAGCACCGTGTTGACGCGTCGGCCGAGACCCGCCTCGCGCGCGACGCTCGTCGCGTCGACGACGTGGAGCCGCAGGCGCTTGGCGATGACCTGCTCCTGCACCACGGCCGGGAGGTGATCCCAGACCTCCTCCGGGCCGTAGGGCGCGTTGAGGAGGAAGGTCGCACCCTCCTGGGCCACGCCGAGGACGTCGAGCTTCTCCAGCAGGCCGAACTGGTGGCAGGCGACGAAGCTCGCTGCGCCGACGAGGTACGTGGAGCGGATCGGGTCGGGCCCGAAGCGCAGGTGCGACACGGTCGTCGAGCCGGACTTCTTCGAGTCGAAGACGAAGTACCCCTGGGCGTGGAGGCCGGTGTGCTCGCCGATGATCGCGATCGAGCTGCGGTTCGCGCTCACCGTCCCGTCTGCGCCGAGCCCGAAGAAGACAGCCCGCACGACGTCGTCCGGCTCCGTCGAGAACGTCGGGTCGACCGTGAGCGAGAGGTGCGTCAGGTCGTCGGTGATCCCGACCGTGAACCGGCGCTTCGGCGTCTCCGCCGCGAGCTCGTCGAGGGCCGCCTTGGCCATCGCGGGCGTGAACTCCTTCGACGCGAGCCCGTAGCGGCCGCCGATCACCAGCGGCAGCTCGCCGCCCCGCTCGGCGAGCGCCGTGACGACGTCCTGGAAGAGAGGCTCGCCCGGCGCCCCCGGCTCCTTCGTCCGATCGAGGACCGCGATCCCGCGCACGGACGGGGGCAGCGCGGCGACGAGCGCCGCCTGCGAGAACGGTCGGAAGAGGCGCACGGTGACGACGCCGACGCGCTCTCCGCGCGTCACGAGCGCGTCGACGGCCTCGATCGCCGCCTGCGCTCCGGAGCCCATCAGGATCAGCACTCGCTCGGCGTCGGGATCGCCGTGGTAGTCGAACAGGCGATGGGGGCGTCCGGTCCGCTCCGCGAGGGCGTTCATCGCCTGCTGCACGATGGCAGGGACCGCGTCGTGGAACGCGTTGCTCGCCTCGCGCATCTGGAAGAAGACATCGGGGTTCTGAGCGGTGCCGCGCATCACCGGAGACTCGGGATGGAGCGCCCGCGCCCGATGCGCGTGCACGAGCTCCTCGTCGAGCAGCGCGCGGACGTCGTCGTCGGACAGCCGGTCGACCGTCTGCAGCTCGTGGGAGGTGCGGAAGCCGTCGAAGAAGTGCAGCACGGGCACGCGCGAGGCGAGCGTCGCGGCGTGGGCGACGAGCGCGAGGTCCTGCGCCTCCTGCACCGACGAGGAGCACAGCTGCGCCCAGCCGGTGGTGCGCGCGGCCATCACGTCGGAGTGGTCGCCGAAGATCGAGAGGCCGTGGGTCGCGATCGTCCGGGCCGCGACGTGCATCACCGCGGGCGTCAGCTCGCCGGCGATCTTGAACATGTTCGGGAGCATCAGCAGCAGCCCCTGCGACGACGTGAACGTCGTCGCGAGCGAACCGGCCTGGAGCGCGCCGTGCACCGCGCCCGCGGCGCCGCCCTCGCTCTGCATCTCGACCACCCGCGGTACCGCTCCCCATGCGTTCGGGACGCCCGCCGCCGACCACGTGTCGGCGAGCTCGCCCATCGGCGAGGCCGGCGTGATCGGGTAGATCGCGATCACCTCGCTGGCGCGGTACGCGACCCAGGTCGCGGCTTCGTTGCCGTCGATCACGCCGCGCGGTGTCACGGCCGTAGCCTCGCCCGCACCGCCCGGCACCGCATCGGTGGCATCCCCCGGCGGCGTGCGGGGTTTCCGCAGGCCCTCTTGCGGATCAGGTCGTCACCGCGACGCCGTCCCCGAGGTGCGGGTCGTCGCGCGATCGCTGCCAGGGAGCACGATCAGCCGTCGGTCGACGAACCGGCGCCGCGATCGACGCCGGTTCGGGGCGGGTCGTCGCCGATCGTCCACAGGCGGATGGGCTGCTTCCGACCGCGGACCTCGGTCTCGCCGACCTCTCGGAGATCGGACGGCGGATCGACGAGCGCGGCTCGCGTCGTCTCCGAGAGGAGGATCGGCGTCCCGAGCGTCTTCGTCAGACCCTCGATGCGCGACGCGGTGTTGACGGTGTCGCCGTGCACCGTGTACTCCAGACGCCGCAGCGAGCCGACGTTCCCGCACATGAACGGCCCGCTGTTCAGCCCCACCCCCATGCGCACGCCGTCGCCGAGCCCGCTCTCTCGCAGCCACCGGTTGAACCGAGGGAGGCGCAAGTCGATCATCTCGCGTGCGGTCGCAAGGGCTCGATCCGCGTGGTCGTCGACCTCGATCGGCGCGCCGAACGCTGCGAGGAAGCCGTCACCCAGATACGCGACCAGCGTCCCACCGTGGTCGAGGATCGTGTCGCTCGTCTCCTCGAAGTAGTGGTTGAGCGCGTCCATCACCAGCTCGGGGGACCGGCTCTCCGAGAAGGTCGTGAAGCCCCGGAGGTCGGTGAACATCACCGTTCCGGTCGTACGGACGCCACCGAGGCGGAGATCGTCGTCCGTCCGCGCGAGCACGTCCTCGACGACGTGCTCCGGGAGGAACCGTGAGAAGACGTCGCGCACGCGCGCGCGCTCGAGCTCGTGGACGCGCTTCTTGATCAGACCGGCGCTGATCCTCGCCCGCAGGATCACCGGGTTGAACGGCTTCGCGAGGTAGTCGTCGGCACCGATCTCGATGCAGCGGACGACGCTGTCCGTCTCGTCGACGGCGGAGATCATGATCACGGGGACGTGGCTCGTCGCGGGTGCCGCCTTCAGCCGTTCGAGGACGGAGATGCCGTCGAGCTCGGGCATCACGACGTCGAGCAGCACGACGTCGATCTCCTCCTCCGCGAACAGCGCCAGGGCCTCGGCGCCGTTCGCCGCCGCGCGCACCGCATGCCCTTCCTGCTCCAGGAGACGGCGCAGCAGCTTGCGGCTGATGGCGTCGTCGTCGGCGATGAGGATCGTCGCGGCCACTGCGTCTCTCGATCCTCGCTGCGTCCGGCGACGTGGTCAACCGGCCTCGCTCGTCTCCGCCAGGCTCCAGCGACCTTGGAGCGCCGGACCCGAGACGGTAGTCTCGCGCTCGTGGTGCCACGGTGACGGAGGCTCGGAGTGCCCTCGATGCGGGCACGCTCAGCGACCTGCGGAAGAGCGTTGGCGACGATCCCGTGTTCCTCGCCGAGCTCGTCGACGACGTCCTCGTCGATGCGCCGGCGCTGATCGACTCGCTGCGCGAGGCCGTCGCGGCGGGCGACGCCCCGGCGGCACGTCGTGCTGCCCACACGTTGAAGGGCACGAGCCGGACGTTCGGGGCCGGCCAGCTCGCCGATCTCTGTCGACAGGCAGAAGCCGCTGCGGAAGGGGACGATCTGGAGGGCGTCCGCTCTCGGCTGACCGAGATCGGCGACGCGTGGAGGCGCGTGAGCGCCGAGCTGCGAGCATGGGGCGACGGTCGATGAGCCCCACGTCGTCTGGTCCGGCGCGCCGATGAGCCACGGCTTGGCCGGCGGCGAGCTCGAGAGCGCGCGGCGCCTCGCCGAGCTCGAGTCGCTGCTCGAGAACAGCCCGGTGGCCGTCGTGATGATGGACTCGGCCGAGCGGGTGACGGACTGGAGCCCTGCGGCCGCAGCGCTCTTCGGCTACTCGCCGGCGGAGGCGCTCGGCCGACCGATCGACGAGCTGATCCTCGGCGAGGCGGCGAGAGACGAAGGACGCGAGGTCACGCGCGAGGCGATCGCGACCGGCCGTGCCCAGCGGATCACGCGCCGCTGGCGCAAGGACGGGGTGCCCGTCGAGGTCGAGATGCTGCTCGCCCCGCTCACCGTCGACCACGAGCGGGTCGGCTTCCTCGCCGTGTACCACGACATCACCGAGCTGCAGCGCGCCCGTGGCCGCGCGGAGACCCTGCTGAACGTGACGCAGGTGCTGGGCAAGACGTTGAGCCTGCAGGACACGATCGAGACGATCCTGGACGAGCTGCAGCGGGTGGTGCCCTATGACAGCTGCTCGGTGCAGGTGATCCAGGGCAGTCGTCTGGTGATCGTGGGTGGCCGCGGCTTCGAGGACATGGAGGCGATGCTCGGCGTGGAGTTCGATCTCGAGGACGAGTCGAACCTGAACAGTCAGGTTGTGAGCTCGAAGCGCACGCAGGTGTTCGGTGACGTGTCGCGGCACCCGACCTTCGCGAGCGAGCTGCACGGCGGCGGCCGGATCCGTGGCTGGATCTGCGCGCCGATGGTCATCGGCGAGAGCGTGGTGGGTGTGATCAGCGTCGACAAGTTCGAGCCGGACTTCTACGACGAGGAGCTGGCTGCGCTGGCGACTGCGTTCGCTGCGCAGGCCGCGATCGCGATCGAGAACGCCAGGCTGCTCGAGACCGAGCGCGCCGCACGTGACCAGGCCGAGACGCTCCGCGCCGCCGCGCTCTCCCTCGGTGGCACGCTCGGCGTGGCGGAGGTCTTCGATCTGATCCTCACCGAGCTCCGCAAGGTCGTGCCGTACACGAGCGCCACCATCCAGCAGCTCGACGGCGACGAGCTCGTCATCGTCGCCGGCCAGGGATTCCCGGATCTCGAGGGGCTGATCGGCAGCCGCTTCGCCGCGTGGGGAGCCGAGTCGCTGTCGGAGGAGGTGATGGAGCGCCGCGAGGTCAGCATCGTCGCCGACGTCTCGGGGACGCCGCAGTTCATGGACGCCTTCGGCGACGGCCACATCAGGGGATGGATGGGCGTACCGCTGATCGCGGGCGATCGCCTGATCGGGATGCTCACGCTGGACTCGTTCCAGCCCGACTTCTACACCCCCGAGCACGCACGCACCGCGGAGGCGTTCGGCGCGTTCGCCGCCACCGCCATCGACAAGGCGCGCTACGTCGGCGAGCTGCAGCGCGCCCGCGACCGGGCCGACACGCTGCTCGCGCTCACGCAGGTGCTGGGCAAGACGTTGAGCCTGCAGGACACGATCGAGACGATCCTGGACGAGCTGCAGCGGGTGGTGCCCTATGACAGCTGCTCGGTGCAGGTGATCCAGGGCAGTCGTCTGGTGATCGTGGGTGGCCGCGGCTTCGAGGACATGGAGGCGATGCTCGGCGTGGAGTTCGATCTCGAGGACGAGTCGAACCTGAACAGCCAGGTCGTGAGCTCGAAGCGCACGCAGGTGTTCGGTGACGTGTCGCGGCACCCGACCTTCGCGAGCGAGCTGCACGGCGGCGGCCGGATCCGTGGCTGGATCTGCGCGCCGATGGTCATCGGCGAGAGCGTGGTGGGTGTGATCAGCGTCGACAAGTTCGAGCCGGACTTCTACGACGAGGAGCTGGCTGCGCTGGCGACTGCGTTCGCTGCGCAGGCCGCGATCGCGATCGAGAACGCCAGGCTGCTCGAGACCGAGCGCGCCGCACGTGACCAGGCCGAGACGCTCCGCGCCGCCGCGCTCTCCCTCGGTGGCACGCTCGGCGTGGCGGAGGTCTTCGATCTGATCCTCACCGAGCTCCGCAAGGTCGTGCCGTACACGAGCGCCACCATCCAGCAGCTCGACGGCGACGAGCTCGTCATCGTCGCCGGCCAGGGCTATCCCGACGTCGCGGCGCTGTTGGGCGTCCGCTACGCCGTGCGGGGGTCGTCGGACCCTGCGTTCGAGCTCGTCCAGCGACACGAGACCGTGATCATCGGCGACGTGACCCAGCTCGAGCACTTCGACGACCCCTTCGGCCCCGGGAGCATCACGTCGTGGCTGGGCGTGCCGCTGATCGCGGGCGATCGCCTGATCGGGATGCTCACGCTGGACTCGTTCCAGCCCAACTTCTACACCCCCGAGCACGCACGCACCGCGGAGGCGTTCGGCGCGTTCGCCGCCACCGCCATCGACAAGGCGCGCTACGTCTCGGAGCTCGAGCAGGCGCGCGAGGAGGCGGAGGCGGCCACGCGGGCGAAGAGCACCTTCCTCGCCACGATGAGCCACGAGATCCGGACGCCGATGAACGCCGTCATCGGCATGACGAGCCTCCTGCTCGACACCGAGCTGACGCCGGAGCAGCGTGAGTTCGCAGAGGTCGTCCGCACGAGCGGAGACGCCCTGCTCCGCGTGATCGACGACATCCTCGACTTCTCGAAGATCGAAGCGGGCAAGCTCGAGCTCGAGCGGGAGCCCTTCGACCTGCGCGAGTGCGTCGAAGGGGCGCTCGACATCGTCGCTCCGCGCGTCTCGGGGAAGCGCGTCGAGCTCGGGTGCCTCGTGTCCGACGCCGTCCCGGCCGGGATCGTCGGCGACGTGACCCGGCTGCGTCAGGTGCTCCTCAACCTGCTCTCGAACGCCGTGAAGTTCACCGAGGAGGGCGAGGTGATCGTCCACGTCGACGCCGAGCCGGTCGGTGGCGGGAGACATCGTCTGCGCATCGCGGTGCGCGACACCGGGATCGGGATCCCCGTGGATCGGATGAACCGCCTCTTCGAGTCCTTCAGCCAGGTGGACGCGTCGACGTCGCGGCGATACGGCGGCACAGGGCTCGGTCTCGCGATCTCGAAGCGCATCGTCGAGCTGATGGACGGGACGCTCGAGGCAAAGAGCGAGGAAGGCAAGGGGTCGACCTTCCAGCTCGAGCTGATCGCCCGGGCGGCGGACGTCCCGGAGGCGATCGACCTGGGCGCCGGTCTCCCGCGGCTCGCCGGCAAGCGGGTGCTCGTGGTGGACGACAACGCCACCAACCGCGAGATCGTGAGCCGCCAGACCCGAGCGTGGGGGATGGAGCCGGTGGCGGTCGCGCTCGCCTCCGAAGCGCTCGCCCGTGTGGAGGGGGGCGAGCTCCTCGACCTGGCGATCCTCGACATGGTGATGCCCGAGATGGACGGGCTCGAGCTCGGGCAGCGGATCAGGCGCCTGCGCGACGCGCAGGAGCTTCCGCTCGTCCTCCTCACGTCGCTGGCTGGCCTGCCGCTGGCGCGCGCCTCCGCCGACTTCAGCGCCCAGCTGGTGAAGCCGGTGCGCGCCTCCCAGCTCTACAACGCGCTCCTGACGGCGCTCCACGCGGCCACGGCTTCTGATGCGCACGAGCGCCCAACGGGGGGCGTCGGCCGCGCGCCCGCGACGTCGTCCCTGCGGATCCTGCTGGCGGAGGACAACGCGGTCAACCAGAAGGTCGCGCTCCGGGTTCTCGAGCGTCTGGGCTATCACGCTGACGTCGTCTCGAACGGGCTCGAAGCGCTCGAGGCGCTCGAGCGGGTGACGTACGACGTCGTGCTGATGGACGTGCAGATGCCCGAGATGGACGGCCTCGAGGCGTCGCGTCGCATCTGCGCGCGCTGGCCGGAGGCGTCCCGTCCGCGCATCATCGCGATGACGGCGAACGCGATGATCGAGGACCGAGAAGCGTGCCTCGCAGCCGGCATGGACGACTACGTCGCGAAGCCGGTGCGCCCGGAGGAGCTGGCCGAGGCGCTCAGCCGAGCACGGGTGCGCGATCGCGGCTGAGCTCAGCGGCTCGCCACGCGGCGCGCGTACAGCGCGAGCCACGGCGAGCGCCAGACGCCGTCCGGATCGTCCGACCTGAGCCCGTCGCAGCGCACCGTCGTCGGCAGCGCGCGAGCTCGCGAGGGCCAGAGCGCGGCGGGCGTGGGCGGCGGCATCGTCGAGCACCGCGTCGAGGAGACCGGAGGCTCTCGCCTCCCCGCATCCCGGCAGCACGTCGGCGGCGCATCGGGCGGCCCTCTCGACGTGCGGGGTTCCCGCAGCGATGTCATCCTCCGACCACCGACGGAGGAGGGAACGATGGCGGACGTGACGATCGCCCACGACGAGGAGCTCGAGCGCGCCTTCGACATGTGGGTGCTGGTGCGCAAGACGCTCGGCGTGACGTCGTTCGGCCTCAACATCGTGGAGCTGCCTGCCGGGGCGGCGATCCCCGAGCACGACGAGGTCGAACGGGGCCAGGAGGAGGTCTTCACGGTGCTCGAGGGCGCCGTGACGCTGGTCGTGGACGGGGAGGAGCACCCGTTGCGAGGCGGGTCGTTCGCGCGGCTCGGGACGGCGCCCCAGCGCTTCGTGCGGAACGACGGCGACGAGCTCGCCAGGGTGCTGATCATCTCGGCGCCCGTCGGCTCGGGCTACGAGCCGATGCCTTGGGCCTGACCACAGCGCGGCTTGGCTCGGCGGGCAGGAGGCCACGGGTGCGCGTCCCGTGCCAGACACCGTGCGCTGTCAAGTCGCCCACCTCAGCCACGCCCGGCTTGGACGCTCGTCGTGGCCCGGGACGCCCTCGACGGCCGTGAGACGAGGTCCCGCCGAGGGTGCGGAGCAGCCATCCCCGGCTGCGATGGGGTTGGCGGCCCGTGGAGCGATTGGCACGAAGTCGGCACGAATCCCCCTTGACAGGATCCGGTGTCTGGCACCGTCTCTCCCGTCCCTCCGCGGACGCGCGTGGCCATCGCCGCGAGAACTCGTCGCCGAGGTGGGCTACCCGCCGATGTAGGACATCTCGATCCGCTGCAGGTCGCGGGTCGCCTCGCTGCGGATCTCCGAGTATCGGTCGGTGCGGCCGCCCCAGACCTCGCGCACCGCCTGCTCGAGCGTGGCGTCGTCGGCCCCCGAGCGGATCAGCGCCCGCAGGTCGGTGCCCCGCACTGCGAACAGGCAGGTGAACAGCTTCCCCTCCGCGGAGATCCGCGCGCGGGTGCACGTGCCGCAGAACGGCTGCGTGACCGAGGCGATGAACCCGACCTCACCGGCCCCGTCGCGATAGCGCCAGCGCTGGGCCACCTCGCCCTGATACGACGCGTCCGCCGGCTCGAGCGGGAAGACGGCGCCGATGCGCTCGATGAGCTCGCGTGCCGGCACGACGTCGTCGAGCCGCCACCCGTTCGTCGCGCCGACGTCCATGTACTCGATGAAGCGCAGCACGTGCCCCGCCTCGCGGAAGTGCCGGGCCATGTCGACCACGCCGGCGTCGTTCACGCCCCGCTTGATCACTGCGTTCACCTTGACGGAGAGGCCCGCAGCCGACGCTGCATCGATCCCGTGCAGCACCCGGGAGACCGGGAAGTCGACGTCGTTCATCGCCCGGAAGACCGCGTCGTCGAGGCTGTCGAGGCTGACGTTGACGCGGGCGAGGCCGGCCTCGGCGAGCGCCGGCGCCTTGCGGTCGAGCAGCGACGCGTTCGTCGTGAGCGTGACCTGGACACCAGGGATCGCGGCGAGCCGGCGCACGAGCGACTCGAGGTCGCGGCGCAGCAGCGGCTCCCCCCCGGTGAGGCGGATCTTCTCGACGCCGTTCGCGGCGAACGCCCGCGCCGCGCGCTCGAGCTCCTCGAACGTGAGCAGCTCCTTGCGATCCATGAAGCGGTAGTCGTGCCCGAACACCGACTTCGGCATGCAGTACTGGCAGCGGAAGTTGCACCGGTCGGTGACGGAGATCCGCAGGTCGCGGACGGGGCGGCCGAGCGTGTCGCGCGCGTCCATGGGGGAACGGTACGCGTCGTGGGCCTCGTCGTGGGCCGCGGTCGTCGCTGCGTTGGCCCGGTCATGGCTCGCGCCGCGGATGGGTCGCACATCGCGTGCTGCCCTCGAGACCGTCCGCGGTGCGCGTCGATGCACGTCGCGGGCGCAGTAGGTTCCCCGGATGCGTCGCCGCGGCTCCAGGCCTCTGCTCGCACTCGTCCTCGTGACGGCGATCTGGGGGTACACGTTCGTGCCGGTGCAGGAGGCGGTCGCGGTGTTTCCGCTCTTCGGGTTCCTCGCGATCAGGTTCGTGATCTCGACCGCGGCGCTGGCGCCGTTCGCGTGGCGCTCGCTCCGCCTCACACCGGTCGCCGGCATCGGGGCCGGAGTCTCGGCCGGGCTGCTGCTCGCGACGGCGTACGGGCTGCAGACCGCCGGTCTCGAGCTCACCACCGTGTCGAGCACGGGCTTCATCACGGGGCTCTACGTCGTCTTCACGCCGCTGATCGCGCTCGCGCTCTTCCGCACGCCGGTGCCGCTCGCCGCCTGGGGCGGCGTGCTCCTCTCCCTCGTCGGGCTCCTCCTGCTGTCGGGCATCCCGGGTGGATCGACCGCCGGGAACCTGCTCGTGCTCGGCAACGCGCTCGCTCAGGCAGTCCAGATCGCGCTGATGGAGCGCTTCGCACCCCGCTACGACGCGCGCGCGCTGACCTTCCTGCAGATGGCGGTGTCCGCGGTCGGCTTCACCGTGATCGCGCTCGCGCTCGGCGACCTCTCCTGGCCCGACACCGCGCAGGTCTGGTACGCGCTCGTCGTCACCGGGGTGTTCGCCGGCGCGCTCGGCTACCTCGTCGCCACGTGGGTGCAGTCGAGGACGACTGCCGCTCGCGCGGCGCTCGTCTTCACCCTCGAGGCACCGTTCGCGGCGCTCTTCGGCATCCTGCTCCTCGCCGAGCGGCTGGGCTGGGTCGGGTGGCTCGGCTGCGCGGTGATGCTCACCGGGATCGTGCTCGCCGAGCCCGCGGCAGCGTCGACGCTGCGTCGGCTGGTCCCCGCCCGCGGGCCGGCCTGATGGACGTCGTCGCGCTGTCGCTGTGCTCGGCGTTCCTGTTCGGCGCGATGACGGTCGCGCTGCGCCCCGCCCTCGTGCGCGGCGGCGACCCCCTCCTCGGCGCCCTGCTCACGGTGCTGCCGGCGCTCGGCGTGGCGCTGGTCGCCGCCGCCGGACGCGGGGACTGGGAGCTCGACGGCGTGTGGCCGTTCCTCCTCGCCGGGATCCTCGGGCCGGGGTGCTCCCAGGTGCTCTTCACGCTGGGCGTCCGCGACGCGGGGCCGTCGCGCGCGTCGGCCGCGGTCGGAACGGCGCCGCTCGCGGCCGTGGCGCTCGCGATCGTCGTGCTCGACGAGCCCGTCGTCCTCGGCGTCGTCCTCGGCGCCGTCGCGATCGTCGGCGGCGGGCTGCTGCTCGCGAGCGAGCGCTCGCGCCCGACTCACGTGAAGGCGATCGGGCTCGTCTTCGCGGTGGGGGCGATGCTCGCGTTCGCCTCGCGCGACACGCTCGTCCGGTGGCTGGCGCCCGACTCGGACATCGCCCCCCAGGTCGCGGTCGCCGCGACCCTCCTCTCCGGAGCGCTCACGATCCTGGTCGCTCTGCTCGTGACCCGAACGCCGATCCTCGTGCGCAGCGCGACGGGGTTCCTCCCCGCGGGGATCCTCTTCGGGCTGTCGTACGTCTGCCTCTTCGAGGCGCTCTACCGGGGCCGGCTGTCCGTGGTCGCGCCGCTCGTCGCCACCGAGGCGCTGTGGGGCGTGACGCTGTCAGCCCTCGTCTTCCGCCGGTCGGAGGCCGTCGGGCCGCGCCTCGTCGCCGGGGCGCTGCTCGTCGTCGTGGGCGGTGTCCTCATCGGCCTCACCCGCTGACCGCGCACTCGGTCGCCTCTGGCCCCAAGTCGCAAGGGGCCTCCTCGCTTCGATGATCTGCTACGATCAGACTCAGATTTCCACCACGTAACGACTCAGAGGAGACGCGCATCCCCATGGCAAAGACGATCGGCATCGACCTCGGCACGACCAACAGCTGCACCGCGGTGCTCGAGGGCGGCGAGCCCACCGTGATCCCGAACGCCGAGGGCGGCCGCACGACGCCGTCCGTCGTCGCGTTCACGAAGGACGGGCAGCGCCTCGTCGGCGCGCCGGCCAAGCGACAGCAGGTGACGAACCCGGAGAACACGATCTTCTCCATCAAGCGGTTCGTCGGCCGCAAGTGGGACGAGGTCACCGAGGAGATGACCATCGTCCCGTACGCCGTCGACGAGGGCGAGAACGGCGACGCCCGGGTCACGGTCGAGGGCACGACCTACGCGCCGCCCGAGATCAGCGCGATGATCCTCCAGAAGCTGAAGGCGGACGCCGAGGCGTTCCTTGGCGAGCCCGTCGGCGACGCGGTGATCACCGTCCCGGCCTACTTCAACAACGCCCAGCGCGAGGCGACGAAGGACGCCGGCAAGATCGCCGGTCTCAACGTCCTGCGCATCGTCAACGAGCCGACCGCAGCGGCGCTCGCCTACGGCCTGGACAAGGAGGGCGCCGACCAGACGATCCTCGTGTTCGACCTCGGCGGCGGCACCTTCGACGTGTCGGTGCTCGAGCTCGGCGACGGCGTGTTCGAGGTCAAGTCGACGAACGGCGACAACCACCTCGGCGGCGACAACTTCGACAAGGCGATCGTCGACTGGATGGCGTCCGAGTTCAAGAAGGACAAGGGCATCGACCTCACGCAGGACACCATGGCCCTCCAGCGCCTCTACGAGGCGGCCGAGAAGGCCAAGATCGAGCTGTCGTCCACGATGACGACGCAGGTCAACCTGCCGTTCATCACGCTCACGGCCGACGGGCCGAAGCACCTCGACCTCCAGCTCACCCGCGCCAAGCTCGAGGAGCTGACGCAGGAGCTGCTCGCACGGACGGTGGGGCCGACCAAGCAGGCGCTCGCCGACGCGGGCCTCCAGCCCTCGGACATCGACCACGTCGTCCTCGTCGGAGGCATGACGCGCATGCCGGCCGTCCAGGAGAAGGTCAAGGAGCTCATCGGCAAGGACCCGCATCGCGGCGTCAACCCGGACGAGGTCGTCGCCGTCGGCGCCGCCATCCAGGCCGGCGTCCTCAAGGGCGAGGTCAAGGACGTGCTGCTGCTCGACGTCACGCCGCTGTCCCTGGGGATCGAGACGAAGGGCGGCGTCTTCACGAAGCTCATCGAGCGCAACACGACCATCCCCACGCGCAAGGCGGAGACGTTCTCGACCGCCGACGACAACCAGCCGTCGGTCGAGATCCACGTGCTCCAGGGAGAGTCGGAGATGGCGAGCTTCAACAAGACCCTCGGGAAGTTCCAGCTCCTCGGGATCCCGCCCGCACCGCGTGGGATGCCGCAGATCGAGGTCTCGTTCGACATCGACGCCAACGGGATCATCGACGTGACCGCGAAGGACCTCGGCACCGGCAACGCCCAGCAGATCAAGATCGAGGGCGGCTCTGGCCTCTCGGAGGACGAGGTCTCACGCATGATCAAGGACGCCGAGTCCCACGCGGAGGAGGCCCACCGGCTGCGCGAGCTCGCCGACGCGAAGAACGTCGCGGAGACCCTCGCCTACCAGACCGAGAAGAGCCTCGCGGATCATCGCGACGCGATCGACGCGACGGACGCCGGCACGATCGAGGGGCGGATCATGGAGCTGCGCCAGGCGCTCGACACGAGCGACGTGGCCGACATCCGAGCCAAGACGGACGCGCTGAACCAGGCCGCGCAGCCGCTCGCCCAGGCGATCTACGCCCAGGCCCAGGCGGGTGCGCAGTCCGGTGCGCCGACGGGCGACGGCCAGGGGTCGGCCGACGAGGTCGTCGAGGACGCCGACTTCGAGGTGATCGACGAGGACGAGGCGGCGAAGACGTCGTGACGACCGGCGAGCTCGACGATCGGTTCGAGGAAGAGGAGCAGGCGCCCCCGCTCGGGGGCGCCTCGCCCGACGACGCGCGCGACGAGCCGTTCGACGTCGACGAGCTGCTCGCCCGGCTGCAGGACGCCGAGGCGCGGCACGAGGAGTCCCTCGGCGACCTGCGCCGGGTGGCCGCCGACTTCGACAACTACCGAAAGCGCACCGCGCGCGAGCACCAGCGCATGATGACCCTGGCGGGCGAGCGCATCCTCGCCAAGCTCCTGCCGGTGCTCGACGACCTCGGGCGCGCGCTCGAGGCGGCGGAGCACCACGAGGAGGCGAAGGTGCTCGAGGGCGTCCGCATGACGCGGGACGCGCTCGTCGCCCTCCTCGCGTCGGAGGGCGTGGAGGAGATCCCGACCGACGGCGCGTTCGACCCGCACGTCCACGAGGCCCTGGCGGCGACCCCCGGCGGCGAGGGGGTCGAGAGCGGCACCGTGCTCCAGGTCGTCCAGCGCGGGTACCGGCTCGGCGACACGGTCGTCCGGCCCGCCCGCGTGGTCGTCGCGGAGTAGCGATGGCGCCGCGCAACCCCTACGAGGTTCTCGGCGTCGCTCGCGGGGCGACGGACGACGAGATCAAGCGCGCGTACCGCAAGCTCGCGCGCGAGCTGCACCCGGACCGCAACCCGGACGACGCGGGCGCGGAGGATCGCTTCAAGGACGTCCAGGCGGCCTACGACATCCTGTCCGACAAGGAGAAGCGCGCCGCCTACGACCGCTTCGGCGAATCGGGCGCGCGAGGGTTCCCGGGCGGCCAGGGGCGCTGGGAGACGGTCGACCTCGGCGACCTGTCGGACATCCTCGGGAGCTTCGGCTCGTTCTTCGGGCGCGGGGGCGGAGGCGGTCGACGCGCCCGGCCGCAGCCCGAGCGCGGCGACGACCTCGAGACGCGGGTGCGCGTCTCCTTCGAGGACTCGCTGAAGGGCGCGCAGGTGCGGGTGCCGGTCGAGGTCGAGACGGCGTGCGACGTCTGCGGCGGGACGGGGGCGGAGCCGGGGACGGCGCCCGTCACCTGCCCGGACTGCCGTGGGTCGGGCGTCGTCTCCGACAGCCACGGCCTGTTCGCGCTCTCGCAGCCCTGCAGCCGCTGCCGCGGGAACGGGTCGATCGTCGAGCAGCCCTGCCGCAGCTGCCGGGGCTCGGGGCGTGAGCGCGTCACCCGACGCTATGCCGTGAAGATCCCGCCGGGCGCGAAGGACGGCACCCGCGTCCGGCTCAAGGGCAAGGGCGCTCCGGGACGCGCGGGAGGGCCGGGCGGTGACCTCCTCGTGCGGGTCGAGGTCGAGCCGTCAGCGCTGTACGAGCGCCGCGGCGCCGACCTCGTGCTCGACGTGCCCGTGACCTACCCCGAGGCGACGCTCGGCGCGACGGTCGAGATCCCAACGCCTGACGGCCCGGTCGCGCTCAAGGTGCCGCCGGGCACCGAGGCCGGGAAGCTGCTGCGCGTGAAGGGTCGGGGCGCCCCACGCCTCGGCTCGCCCGACGCCCGCGGCGACCTGCTTGCGCGCATCAAGGTGACCGTCCCGTCGAGCCTCACCAAGGCCGAGCGCGATGCCCTCGAGGCCTACGGCAAGCTGTCCCGCGAGCAGCCGCGCGAGCGGTTCGCGAGGAGCGCGTAGTGGTCGCTCCGGGAAGAGGCCACCGATGAGCGACCGGCCGCTCTTCATGATCTCGATCGCCGCCGAGCTCGCAGGGCTGCATCCGCAGACGCTGCGGATGTACGAGGCCAAGGGCCTCGTCCGTCCGGCGCGCACCCCCGGCGGGACGCGCGTCTACTCGGAGGACGACATCGAGCGGCTGCGCCTCATCCAGCGGCTGACGACGGAGCTCGGCCTCAACCTCGCGGGCGTCGAGCACGTCCTGCGGCTGGAGGACGAGCTGCGCCGCCTTCGCGCGCGCATGGAGCGCCTCGAGCGGGAGCTCCGCGACGAGATCCGGACGACCCATCGCCAGTACCGGCGCGACGTCGTCCTCTACCGCAAGCCCGAGCCTCCCGCCACGCGCGCCTGAGGCCGACGAGGAGACCCCACGACCATGGATTTCGAGAAGCTGACCATCAAGAGCGGCGAGGCCGTGGCCGGCGCCCAGGAGCTCGCACGCCGGCTCGGCAACCCGGAGATCACGCCCGACCACCTGACGCTCGCGCTGCTCGACCAGGAGCTGCCGCGCACCCTCGTCGAGCGCTGCGGCCTCGAGCCCGCGACGCTGCGCGAGGCGGCCGAGGGGCGGATCCGCACCCAGCCGTCCATCACGGGAGCCACGCAGCCGCCGCAAGCGGCGGCCGCGCTGCAACGGGCTCTCTCGAGCGCTTTCGCGGAAGCGAAAGCGCTCGGCGACGAGTTCGTCTCGGTCGAGCATCTCCTGCTCGCGCTCGACCTCGTCCCGCGCGACGCGCTGCTCGCGGCGCTCCAGCAGGTGCGCGGCGGGCAGCGCGTCACCTCGCAGGATCCCGAGGGCTCCTACCAGGCGCTCGAGAAGTACGGCCGCGACCTGACCGCCCTCGCCGAGCAGGGCAAGCTCGACCCGGTGATCGGTCGCGACGAGGAGATCCGGCGCACGATCCAGGTGCTCTCGCGCCGCACGAAGAACAACCCGGTGCTGATCGGGGAGCCCGGCGTCGGCAAGACCGCGATCGCCGAGGGGCTTGCGCAGCGGATCGTCGCCGGGGACGTCCCGGAGGGGCTGAAGGGCAAGCGCGTCTGGGCGCTCGACGTCGGCGCGCTGATCGCCGGGGCCAAGTACCGCGGCGAGTTCGAGGAGCGGCTCAAGGCCGTCCTGCAGGAGATCACCGCCGCCGAGGGCGAGATCGTCCTCTTCATCGACGAGCTCCACACGATCGTCGGCGCCGGCGCCGCCGAGGGAGCCGTCTCCGCCGGCAACCTGCTCAAGCCGATGCTCGCGCGCGGCGAGCTGCGCGCCGTCGGCGCGACGACGCTCGACGAGTACCGCCAGCACATCGAGAAGGACGCGGCGCTCGAGCGGCGCTTCCAGCCAGTGCTCGTCGGCGAGCCCACGGTGGCCGACACGATCGGGATCCTGCGCGGGCTGAAGGAGCGCTACGAGGCGCACCACGGCGTCCGCATCCGCGACGCCGCGCTCGTCTCGGCGGCCGTGCTCTCCGACCGCTACATCGCCGACCGCTTCCTGCCGGACAAGGCGATCGACCTCGTCGACGAGGCCGCCAGCCGGCTGCGCATGGAGATCGACTCCTCGCCGGTCGAGCTCGACGAGGCCGAGCGACGCGTGCGCCAGCTCGAGATCGAGCTGGCGGCGATGGCCAAGGAGGACGCGACCGTTCGTGAGCCAGTCGAGCGCGAGCTCGCCGAGGCGAAGGCGCGCCGCGACGAGCTCGCCGCTCGCTGGGCGCAGGAGAAGGACGGGCTCGACCGCGTCAAGGAGATCACCCGCCGGATCGACGAGCTGAAGATGGAGGCCGAGCGCGAGGAGCGCCAGGGGAACCTCCAGCGCGTCGCCGAGATCCGCTACGGGGAGCTCCCCGCGCTCGAGGCCGAGCTCGCTCAGGGTGCCGAGGCCGAGAGCGTCGCCGAGCCGATGGTCAAGGAAGAGGTCGACGAGGACGACGTCGCGACGGTCGTCGCCCAGTGGACGGGGATCCCGGTCGACAAGCTGCTCGAGGGCGAGGTGGAGAAGCTCGTCCACATGGAGGAGCGTCTGCACGAGCGCGTGGTCGGCCAGGACGCCGCGATCGAGGCCGTGTCGAACGCGCTGCGCCGTGCGCGGTCGGGTCTGCAGGACCCCAACCGGCCGATCGGCTCGTTCGTCTTCCTCGGCCCGACCGGGGTCGGCAAGACCGAGCTCGCGAAGGCGCTCGCCGAGTTCATGTTCGACGACGAGCGGGCGATCGTGCGGCTTGACATGTCGGAGTACCAGGAGAAGCACACGGTGTCCCGGCTCGTCGGCGCGCCGCCGGGCTACGTCGGCTACGAGGAGGGCGGGCAGCTGACCGAGGCCGTGCGTCGGCGCCCGTACTCGGTGCTCCTGCTCGACGAGATCGAGAAGGCGCACGGCGAGGTGTTCGATGTCCTGCTGCAGCTGCTCGACGACGGGCGGTTGACGGACGGCCACGGCCGCACCGTCGACTTCCGCAACACGGTCGTGATCATGACCTCGAACATCCGCTCCTCGGAGCAGATGGCCGAGCGGTTCCGACCGGAGTTCCTCAACCGGATCGACGAGATCGTCGTGTTCGAGCCCCTCTCGCGCGAGCAGCTCGCCGAGATCGTCGACCTGCAGCTCGAGCACCTGAACCGGCGCCTCGCGGAGCGGGGGCTCGCCCTCGAGCTGACCGACGGCGCGCGCGAGCTGATCACCGAGGCCGGCTGGGATCCCGCCTACGGCGCGCGGCCCCTCAAGCGCGCGATCCAGCGGCTGCTCGAGAACCCGCTTGCGCTGCAGCTCCTCGAGGGTCGCTTCGGCGAGGGCGACACGGTGCGGGCCTACGCCGAGCTCGGCGAGATCCGCTTCGAGACCATGGCCCGGGCGGCGGAGTCTGCGGTCGCGTAGGCCTGATCGGACACCTTGCACCGTCTCTCCGACACCGGCAGCATCGCTGGCCGTGGAGGAGTCGGACGCAATCGGAGGAGCTCGGGGAGATCGTCGGACCTCTCCATGGGCTCGGGACGGTGCTGATGCGAATCAGCGCTGCGCTTGACGAGATCGCATCACTTCTGCGCGACGAGGACGACCATGAAGCGGACGCCTGAAGATCGAGAGCGGTTCCGCCGGCTGCTCGAGGAGAACGAGGCGGCACGACGCGAGTTCCAGGCGTTGCTGGACCGCGTCGAGGCGCGGATGCACGCGCGTCGCCAGGGCCGCGGCTGGGTTCCGCGCCTGCTCGGTGGCCGCACTGCGACCCGCTGACCGATCCACTCCGGATCCTGTTCCGGTCGGTCAGTGGTCTCGGAGCGGCGTGCTGTGCACGCCTGCCGGCGGCGTCTGTCGACCGACGAGGCGATCCGGCCTATGCACGGACGTTCCTCGAGCTCGCAGCACGCTGCCGCTGACCTTCGGCGACGGAGGGGCTCGAGTGACCGGGCGGTCGCGGGACGGGGTAGAGTCGGGCTGTGCGTGTCGTTGCTGTGCCGCGCTGGGGCGGTGTCTCGAGCGACGACTGGTACCCGTGGGTGGCGGGCGAGCTCGCTCGCGACGGCGTCGCCTTCGACGCCCTCGACCTGCCGGACCCCTCCGAACCTCGCGTCGACGCCTGGGTCGACGTCGTCTCGCGCTCGCTCGCGGAGGGCTCCTGCGCAGAGACTGTGCTCGTCGGTCACAGCGTCGGCTGTCGGGCAGCGCTGCGCGCGGCAGAGCTGCTGCCGCCGGGCTCGCGGCTTCTGGGCCTGCTCCTCGTGGCGGGATGGTGGGCGATCGACGAGCCATGGGACACCCTGCTGCCCTGGCAGGAGCTCGTGCACGACCAGGCGTGCGTGCGTGCCGTGTGCGGCCGTCCGGTCGTCCTGCTGTCGGACGACGACCCGTTCACCTCCGACTGGCAGGCGAGTCGCGACGCCTGGGTGAAGCGGCTCGACGCCGAGGTGCGCGTCGTCTCGGGTCGGCAGCACTTCAACGCCGCCGAGGAGCCCTCGGTTCTGGTTGCGCTCCGGGAGCTGCTCGCGAGCGACCCCTGATCGGGCGATGAGCCCGGCGACCGGCGAGTGCTCAGGGAGTCCGTTCGCGCGTCACGAACAGAGATGAGGGGTGCCGCTCAGATCCGTCGTCAGTTGAACCGGCACGGCGGCCCCGCAGCGGTGAACGCGTTGTCGGACTCGTCGCTCTCTTCAATCGCGTCGAGTGCATCGGCGGTGGCGGTGGCGCGGTCGGGGGCGTACGGGTCGGTGCAGGGGTGAGTCATCGTCACCGTCGCGCCGGCAGGGATCGCGGGCGTGTCGATCATCCGTGTGTAGGTCAGTCCGTCGTAGGCGCTGTGCAGCTCGAGCGAGAGACGACTCGGCGGCGCGGGCGCTTCGCCCGTGTTTCGTACCGTCACCGAGAGCTTCGGGTCGGAAGCGTTCGCGAACCCGGTGATCGCGGTGACGACGAGGTTCGGCCGTGCCAGGGCCGGTGGCGCTGCTGGAGGAGGGGGGGCCGGCGACTGACCGAGCCGCGTGACCCTCGGCACTGACGACGAGGGAACGAGTCCGGGGATCAGGGCGGCGGAGCCGGCGCGCCGCTCGGCCTGCTGCAGCAGTCGGAGGATCGCCCGTGCGTCCGGTGAGGCGTCGCGGCGCACCAGCGGTCGCCCGATGCGGAGCGCGTCGCGGATCCCCCGTGTCGCGATCGCGCGTGCGGCGCGTCGGAAGGTGCGCTCCCGCGCGGCGAGCAAGGCGACGAGCGTGCGGCTCGGCGGGCCGGCGAGCGTTCGCCGCTCTCGAGGCGTCCAGCTCACGGTCGCGCTCCGGAGGGCGCGCGCCAGATCGAGTCTGGCGGCGGCGAGCGGGACGCCGATCGCCGCCGCGAGTCGCTGCAGGCACGCTCCCTCGGAGCAGCTGGTCGGCCGTTTGCGCAACAGCCTGGCGTCTCGCAACGCCCGTGTGGAGCTCGCCACCGTGCGGTCGAGGTCGCGGCGGAGGCGGCCGACGGTCGACGGCAGTGTGCCGGCGCGCTGCGTGTCGCGCTGCCGGCGAGTGGCCGCGGAGCCCGTGATCCTCTGGAGCAGGCAGCTGCCGACCGAGGAGAACCGCCGGTTCGCGGCGGCTGCGAACTGGTCGAAGGTGTGGACCGGCTGTGTCGGGAGCGCCGCCGGACCGGCAGCCGCGAGCAGCGCGACCATCCCGGCGCGCGTGGCTCCACACAACCTCTGCAGTCGGTGCAGGGCCGCGGTGACGTTCCCCTCCACCGAGTAGTCGCGACCGTCGCCTCCGCATGCGGGAGCCACGCCGTCGGCGTACTTGCCGGCCCAGTAGCTGGCCCAGCCCTCGTTGAAGGCGAAGCCGGAGTTCGTCTTCTTGCACGGGTCGTGCTTCTGCGCATACGCCCAGTACGGGACGTCGAGGCCGAAGAAGTGCGCAGGCCCGGCGAAGGGCTGCCGCGGCGCGTCGTACGCGTGGCGGAACGAGTGAGCGAACTCGTGAAATGCCGTCTCGTACCCCAGCGCGAGCCCCGTGCCGCGCTCCTTCGTACCCGAGCTCGGCCCGACCCTCGCGTCCCGAGCCGCGACGTCGTGGTCGGCCGGCCACCAGAGCTCGGTGAACATCGTCACCGGCACCCCTGCGGTGATCGCGTGGGAGACGACATCGAGGTCGCCGTACGGTGGCCGGACGCCGGTCGTGGCGACGAAGTCGTCGTAGGCGCGCTGCAGCCCGGCCCACACCTCGCAGCGGTACGTGTGGATCACTCGGGCGCCGTAGTCGTGCAGTGGGACATCGTTCTGATTGCGATCCGAGTCGACGAAGAAGGGCCACGGCAGGAGGAAGTCGTGCATTCGCACACCGTTGCCGTTCGTCAGCACACGAACCCAGTAGTCGTCGCCGTCCTCGTCGGACGGGAAGGTGAACGACCAGCTCCCGTCGGCATCGGTGTGCGTGACCTTGACGACGCGGAAGTTGCCGGGGACGATGTCGAAGTCGTCGAGGTCGACGAGCGGCGTCAGCAGCTCCACCCGGGCGCCCGCGAGCGGCACGTGGGCGCCGTCGATCTTCCAGTTGCAGAGCCATGTGCCGCGGAACGTCGTGGCGGCAGAGCGGGTCGTGTCGGCGTGTGCGAGGCCCGTCAGGAGGGCTGCGAGCATCACGGCCACGATGCCGACGCCGAACGCGGCCGACGGTCCGCGGTGATGAGGGGTCACGTCGGCATCGCTGTCCGGCGGGCATGTGCACAGCGTTGGGCTGACGTCTCGCTCACGATCCCCTTCTCGTGCCGATGCCGGGCTTGAAGAGCCTGGCGATGTCGAGGCTCCCGACGCACACGGCGTAGACGCTCAGCGCGGTCGGGTTCTGCGTCGGCTCGAGCCGCATCAGGAACGGACCGAGGAAGTACCTGTGGTCGTGCTCCGGGAAGCCTCCGTCACGGGTCGTCTGGGGAACGTTCTCGAAGATCCTCGTGCGCGGTCTCCTGATGACCTTGACGGCCCAGCCGACCGGCTCCTGGTTCTCGACGACAGGGGTGCTGCTGACGACCTCATGGTTGTAACCGACGTCGCCACCGCCGCCGCCCACCGCGCGATAGTTCTTGGGACAGCGTGCCGTCCCGACACCTTCGAGCACGGTCACCCGACGCTGGACGACCACGAAGCTCAGGTTCGCACCGGAGGAGCCAGATGGTCCTCGCGGCCCTGCTGGCCCTGCCGGTCCCTGCGGTCCCGCCGGTCCCTGCGCTCCCGCCGGGCCCGCCACCCCACCCGAAGCCTGCGCCGGCCACGACACGCGCGCATAGGTATTCGGGCACTGCTCGCCCGGCTCGGCGAGCAGGACGATCCGGTTCAGCAGGCTGTCGGAGGTCTGGTAGCAGGCGGTGAAGCGCCCGTCGGACGGGATCGCCCCGACGGCAGCGATCGCGGTGCCGCCCACCGCGACGGCGAGTGCTGCGGACGCGACGACCAGTGCTGGAGAAGGACGCCGTGGTCTCATGATGCTCCTCTCACGCAGCGGGTGCGCTGCTCTTCCTCGACGGTGGCGGAGACCGGCGAGGCGCGCGTCGAGCCCGCCCCGCCGGCACCAAGCGGGCTTCTAGGCGAGCACGAGCGACAGGTCGTCGGCTCCGGCGAGCTTGTAGTTGTTGCCGCCGGAGAACGTCACGACGATCGTGACCTGGGTGGCGCCGCGTGGAACGATGCCCTTGCGGCTGCGGAACGCCATGTCCGTGCCCGAGATCGTCGTGTCGTTGCCGATCCGAAGCCGCGCCAGCACGGTCCCGGCCGCGTCGGCGAACTCCGCCCGCACCTGGGTCATGTTCGCCGTGGGGCCCGTTCCGTAGTTGCCGAGCCAGCCGCCGAGCGTCACCTTGCGTCCCACTGCCGCAGCCGGAAGCCTGATCGTCTGCTTGCCGATGGTGGCCTTGGCGGAGACGGCCTCGGTCGTCGTGCCCCCGAAGAAGTAGCTCTTCCCGCGCTTGGGAGAGCCCTTCGAGGTCTTCGAGAACCAGCCGTTGGGGAACGTGTACGACGCGGCGCCGAACTGGCCAGCCTCGCTCGTCCAGCCGGGAACCGCCCCGTAGGCGCCGACGGCGGTGACGCCGGCGCCGGCTTCGGCGCCGGGATTCTTGATCAGGTTCCTGCCGCAGACCGGGCAGCCCGCCGCGGGAGCGGCGGCCGCCGCCGACGCGAGCGCGGCGGCGAGAAGGATCGCCGCCGCGCCGAGCGCGCTCGCGGCCCAACCGCGCGGTGCGGGAGCCGGTCCGCGACGCCGGGGTGGGTGTGCATTGCTCATCGTGACCTCCCTAGGGTCGTCTGTTCGGATACGGGCCGTCGGGGATCGTCCGCGCCGGGCCCTCCGGCACGCCGCCCGAAGACGATGTCCGCGAGCTCGAGCGTGCGCTCCGCGAGCGGCAGCGGGAGGTCGCCACGCAGGGGCTCGAGCCGCTCGGCCAGGAAGCGGAGCCAGGCGGACTCGCTCTCCCAGATGCCGATCGTGCGAAAGCCCTCGTCGGTTCGCCCTGCCACGTGCACGACGAGTCCGGTTGGCGCCTCGCCTGCGAACGCTGCCGCGATCGCCGCGTAGCGCTCCCAGCTCGCCGGCACATCTTGAACGACCGCGTACGCCATGTGCAGCACCGTGGCAGGGGCCGGTAGAGAACTGGTAGAGAGCCGCCCGAGTCGATCAGAATCACCGGCATGGACGAGCTCCGCGTGCTCGGGCCGGTCGAGGTCGTCGCGAGAGGCGAGCCGGTCTCGCTGCCCGCGATGCCACGGCGGCTGCTGGCGGCGCTCGTCGTCGCGGGTGGCGGCGTCCGCCCGGTGGACGAGCTCGTCGATGCGCTCTGGGGCGAGGAGCCGCCGGTGTCGGCACGGAAGCTCCTCCAGCAATACGTCTCGCAGGTGCGGAGAGTCCTGCCCCCGTCGATCCGGATCGACACCCGCCCAGGCGGCTATGCGCTCTCGGCGGAGACCGCGGCGGTCGACGCCGTGCGCTTCGAGGGGCTCCTC
Organism: uncultured Actinomycetes bacterium; assembly: GCA_963703095.1. Taxonomy (GTDB): domain Bacteria; phylum Actinomycetota; class Thermoleophilia; order Gaiellales; family Gaiellaceae; genus Gaiella. The sequence continues at coordinate 2,899,658 of OY969787.1, read as the reverse complement.
TCGGATGCGATCATGGCCCGCCGTCAGCGCAACCCGGCGCTCGCGGCGTCGCTCGCCGTCCAGGCCCTCGCCCTGTGGCGCGGCCGGGCGTTCGGCGACCTCGGGTACGACGCCGCGCTGCGAGAGCCGGCGGAGCGGCTCGAGGAGCTCCGTCTCGCTGTGACCGAGGAGCGCTTCGAGGCCGAGCTCGCCCTCGGGCGTCACGGATGGGTCGTCGCGGAGGTCCTCGCCCTAGCGGATTCGAACCCGCTCCGGGAGCGATCCCAGGAGCTCGCGATGCTCTCCCTCTACCGCTGCGGGCGCCAGACGGAGGCGCTCGACCGGTACGCGGCGCTGCGGCGGCACCTGCGCGACGAGCTGGGGCTCGAGCCGGGGCAGGTGCTGCGCGACTTGCAGCAGCGCATCCTCAGGCAGGATCCGGCGCTGGACGCTCCGTCGGTCGAGGACGCGGCGGGACGGTCGTTGCCCATCCCGGCTACGCCGCTCGTCGGGCGACTCCGCGAGCTCGCGTCACTCGCTGCGCTGCTCGAGCGGCGCGAGGCGCGCCTGATCGTGATCGCGGGCGCCGGAGGCAGCGGCAAGACGCGGCTCGCGCTCGAGGCCGCACGTGCGGCCTCGGGTCGTTTCGCCGACGGCGCGGTGCTTGTCGAGCTCGCACCGTTGCGTGATCCGCTGCTCGTCGCCGCGACCGTCGCGCAGGCGCTCGACGTTCCCGAGTCCGCCGACGAGACGACCGAGGACGCTCTGGCGGACGCGCTCGCCTCCCGCGAGCTGCTGCTCGTCGTCGACAACGCCGAGCACGTGCGCGAGGCGGCACCGCTCTTCGCGCGCCTCGTCGCCCGGGCACCGAGGTTGACCGTGGTCGTGACCAGCCGTGCGGTGCTCCATGTGTCCGGCGAGCACGTCTTCCCGGTTGCGCCACTCCCGGAGGACGACGCTGTCGAGCTCTTCGTCCAACGGGCGCGCCTGCTCGAGCCGACCTTCGAGCGCTCAGACGACAACGAGGACGCGCTGCGCGAGATCTGCAGGCGTGTCGACGGGCTGCCGCTGGCGATCGAGCTGGCGGCTGCGCGGATCCGCACGCTGACGCCTGGCATGCTGCTCGAGCGGCTCGGCGGCCGTCTCGCATTGCTCACGGCGGGCCCGCGAGACCTGCCCGCCCGGCAGCAGACGCTGCGCGGCACGATCGACTGGAGCGTCGAGCTCCTCTCAGAGATCGAGCGACGCGTGCTCGCGCGCCTCGCCGTCTGCCCGGCCGGAGCGACGCTCGAGACGACCGAGGCCGTGTGCGGCGGCGACGTCGACTCGCTAGCCGCGCTGTGTGACGGCAACGTCATCGTTCGCCGTGTCGAACCGAGCGGCGACCTACGCTTCGGCCTGCTCGAGACGATCCGTGAGTACGCGTACGAGCTCCTCGGCGACGAGCGAGCCACGGTGGAGCGTCGGCTGGCCGAGCACCTTGCCGCCCTCGTTGACCGCGCCGTCCTGAAAGGAGCTGGTACCGAGATCTGGCTGCCACGGCTCGACGCGGAGCTCGACAACCTGCGCGCGGCTCTCGCCGCCGCGGCGTCGGTCCCCGATCCGGAGCTGGAGCTGCGGCTCGCCGGGGGGCTCTGGCGCTACTGGTGGATCCGCGGCTCCCTGACCGAGGGGCGCGAGCGGCTCACCGCTGCGCTCTCGCGTGCGGCCGGCCCGCCCAGCGCGGCCCGTGCACGTGCGCTGGCGGGGGCGGCGGGCCTGGCGTTCAGCCAGGGTGACCGCGCCGAGGCAAAGCGGCTCGCCACCGAGGCGATCTGGTGCGCACAGGTGGCGGGAGCGCTCTACGACGAGTCGTCCGCGCACGTCGTGCTCGGCGTCACGGCGAACGCGGAGCGCGATTGGCCGGCCGCGCGCATCCACCTCCGGCGCAGCATCGAGCTGTCCGTGATGCTCGGCGTTGAGCCGGTCACGGAGAAGCTGAACCTCGGGATCACCTCGCTCGACTCGGGCGACTATCCGGCCGCCGTCGAGCTCTTCGAGGACGTGCTCGCATCACACCGGCGCAACGGGAGCGACGAGGGCATCGGGTTCGCGCTCCTGAACCTCGGCCTCGCGAGACATCGCCTGGGCGACGACCTCGCCGCCCAACGCGACTTCGACGAGGCGCGCGAGCGCTTCGCGGGCCTCGGGTTCCGCGCGCACGTCGGGCACGCGGTGCTGGGCTGCGCAGCGATCGAGGCTCGGGCAGGCCGCCATGCGGAGGCTGCGCGACTGCTCGGCGCCGCCCGCGCCGAGCTCGGGGCGATCGACTGGTCGGCCGACGACTTCGATCCGGAGCTCGCGCGCCAGGTCGAGGAGCGGGTGCGCGCGGCGCTCGGCGACGAGGCGTTCGAGTCGGCGTACGCGGTTGGCGCAGCCGACTGAGCGCTCAGTCGGGGAGCAGCGGCATCTCGATCCCGGAGTCGCGGCCGATCAGCACGCCACGCGTGATCGCGGCGCTTCCGAACCGCTCGCGGATCGCGTCCACGGCCGCGTCGACCGAGCGGGGCGGCGGGCCGTCGAGAGGCAGGGCGAGCTGGTACGCGCCCTGGTCCTCGACGTTCGCGACGGAGATCCCCACGAGGGTGAGCCCTCGGGCCTCGATCACCGGACCCGCTGCCGTGAGCAGCCCCCGGACGGCGTCGAGGATCGCGCTCGTCTCGTCCGTCGCCTGCGGGAGGGTCGTCGAGCGCGTCGCACGGGAGAAGTCGTCGAAGCGCAGCCGCAGCACGACCGTGCGGCCGACCCTTCGTGCGCGGCGCATCCTGCGCGTCACCCGATCGACGAGCCCGACCAGGATCGCGTCGATCTCCACCGGCGAGCGGCGTCCCCGCCCGAGCGCGCGCTGCGCGCCGATCGAGCGCCGGCGCCGCCCCGTCGTGACTCTGCGCGGGTCGCGGTTGTGCGCGAGGGCGTGGAGATGGCCTCCGGCAGCGCGGCCGAGCATCGCGGCGAGCGCCCCCTCCTCGAGCTGCGCGACCTGGCCGACGGTGCGAATCCCCCGCTCGCGCAGCCGCGCCGCGGTCTTCGGGCCGACGCCCCAGAGCCGCTCGACGGGAAGCGGATGCAGGAACGCGAGCTCGGCGTCCGGCTCCACCAGGAGGAGGCCGTCCGGCTTCGCCACCTGGCTCGCCACCTTGGCGAGGAACTTCGTGCGCGCGACCCCCACCGTGATCGGGAGCCCGACGCGCTCGAGCACCTCCCGTCGCAGGCGCATCGCGATCTCGGTCGGCGTCCCCGCGATCCGCTCCATGCCGCGCACGTCGAGGAAGGCCTCGTCGATCGAGAGCCCCTCGACGAGCGGGCACATGTCCTCGAACACGTCGAACACGGCCCGGCTCGCCTCGACGTAGGCGGCGAAGCGCGGCGGCACGACGACGGCCTGCGGGCAGATCCGCCGCGCCTGCGCGCAGCCCATCGCCGTGCGCACGCCGTGAGCCTTCGCCTCGTAGCTCGCCGCCAGCACGACGCCGGCACCGACGATCACCGGCCGGCCGCGCAGCCGAGGGTCGTCGCGCTGCTCCACCGACGCGAAGAACGCGTCGAGGTCGGCGTGGAGGATCTCCGCGCGCTCCATCGAACACATGTTCGCATAGCCTCCACGAGCGCACGGACGAGCATCGCTCGTGCGGCTTCACCGCTCGTCAGAGCGGCGCTCGTTCGTGTAGGACATCGGCGGTGACGACAGAACCCGTCGGCGCCGACGATCGGCCACGTGATCCCGGTGCGCTGCCCCGGGCGCCGCTCGTGAAGCTGCTCCCGCCGCGCCCTCCTTCGTGGTACGTCGCTCGGCCATCCGTCGAGGAGCGGCTCGACGAGGCGACCGAGCACCGGCTGACGCTCGTAGTGGCGGGCGCGGGGTACGGGAAGACGACGCACCTCGCCGTGCGCGCCCATGCCGGCGGCTGGGCGTGGTACTCCGTCGACCGGGACGACGAGTCGGAGTCCCTGCTCGCGCGCGGGCTCGGCGCCGCGCTCGCCGGGGCCGGGGTCGCGCTGGACGCTGGCACCACCGGGGCGGCCGTCCCGGGGGGGTCGACCGCGGAGTCGCTCGCCGCGAGTCTCGCCAACGGCGTCGGAGAGGCGGACGTCGAGGTCGTCCTCGTCGTCGACGACGTCCACGAGCTCGGCACGGGGACGGGTGGCAGCGCGTTGCTGGAGTCGCTCGTCCGGTATGCCCCGCCGGGGCTCCACCTCGTGCTCGGATCGCGTGACGACCCGCCGTTCCAGGTCGCGCGCCTGCGATCCAGCGGAGGGCTGCTGGAGATCGGCCCGCGGGATCTCGCGTTCGCCGAGGACGACGTCGAGGCGGTGTTGCGGTCGCGTGTCGGCGCCGACGCAGCCGAGCTCGCCGGGCTGCTGCTGGAGGCGACGGACGGCTGGCCCGTTGCTGTCTACCTGGCGACCGAAGCGCTCCGCAGCGAGCACGTCGACGCGCGCCGACGCCTCGTGCAGTCGCTCGTCGGCCGGAGCGAGGCGCTGTTCGCATTCCTCGCGGACGAGGTGATCGGTCGGGAATCCCCTGAGGTCGTCACGTTGCTGCGCACGCTGGCCGAGCTCGGAGCGGCTCCGGTCGCGCTCGTCGAGCAGCTCGGGTCGCCAGGCACGGGGAGTGAGCTCGCCGCGCTCGCCCGGCGCGGGCTCGTCGTCGAGCTCCCGGGTGGCGGGCGGGAGTACGCCCTGCACGCGCTCGTGAGGGCATTCGTGCGCGCGGAGGCGGACGCGTCGGCCGAGAGCCGTGAGGACGTCCATCGACGCGCCGCACGCTGGTACGCCGAGAACGACCGGCCCACCGACGCATTGCGCGAGGCGATCCTGGCCGGCGATGCGGAGCTGACCGCGGAGCTGCTCCGCTCGATCGCCGGCCTCGCGAATCTGGAGGGCTCGAGTGACCTCGTCATCGAGGCCGCGGCGACGATCCCGCCGAGCCGGCGCCCCTACGCATCGCCCGATGCGATCTGCCATGCCTGCTTGCTCCGCGGCGAGGTCCGACGCGCCCGGGAATGGATGGCGGCGTGGGCGGAGCTCCCAGCGGAGCTGGACCACCCGGCGCGGGCCGAGTACTTCGCCGTGCTTGGCGCCTTGCTGGCGACGGTCGAGGGCAGCACCCGCGACGCGCTCGCCGCGCTTCAGGGCTTCGGCGCGGAGCCGACGTCGTTCATCGCCTCCTACAGCGCGTATCAGCTCCTCTCGCTCGGCCGGGTGGACGAGGCGGAGGCGATGGCGGAGCGCGGGATGGCGCTCGCGCTCGCCGGACTGGGCGGGGGGCCGTGGGCGGAGAGCGACCTCGTCGAGGCGCATCAGGCGGCCGGGGAGGTCGACCTCGAGCGAGGGCGCCTCGCCGGTGCGGTCGAGCAGCTCGGCGAGGCGTTGCGGCAGGCGCGACGGATCGGGAACGCCCTGGCGGAGTGCGCGACGCTCCTGCGGCTGAGCGAGGTCGCGCTGCGGCGAGGCGATGCCTCGGAGGCGCTCGCCCACGCCGACACGGGACTCGAGCTCGCCGACCGGATCGGCTTCTCCCTGTTCCAGTCGTCGGCCAGGCTCCACCAGGGGCGAGCCCTTCGCGCCTTCGGCCGTCTCGACGCTGCGATGAGCGCGCTCGAGGGCGCGGTCGGGCTCGTCGACCAGCCCACGCCGCACGCCGTCGCCGGGCCGCTCGTCGAGATCGGCGAGATCCACCTCGATCGAGGAGAGGTCGCACAGGCCCGTGGCGCGCTCGAGCGGGCGCTCGCCGCGACCGAGGCGTCGGGTGACGTGCAGACGCGCTCGCGTGCTCTCGCAGCGCTCGTGCGTCTGGTGGCGGGCGACAGCCCTGGCGCGGCGCTGGAGCTGCTCGAGCAGGGGCCGCCTGCAGACGCGCCGTCCCGGTGGCGCAGCGCACGACGTCTCGCCGAGGGCTGGGTCGCGCTGCGGGCAGACGAGGTGGCCCATGCGGCAGGCCTTGCGGCCGCGGTGATCGAGGAGGCCGGACGGCAGGGCGACCACGATGCGCTCGCCGAGGGCCTCGCGCTGCAGTGCCTCTCCCAGCCTGCTCCGGCCGAGCGCGTCGACTCGCTCGTGGAGGCGGCGGCGATCTGGAGACGACTCGGACACGCTCTCTCCCACGCGCGAGCGGTGCTCGTCCTGCGGACGCTCGGTGCCGACGTCGACGACGCAGAGGTCGCGCACGCGAGGAGCGTGCTCGCACGACAGGCCGTCCGCGTTCCAGGCCTCGGCGCTGGTCTCGGAGCGCTGATCGCGGTCGACCGGCCTCCGCCGCTCGCGATCCGAACGTTCGGACGCTTCGCGGTCTACCGCGACGGTGACGAGGTGCCGCCGACCGAGTGGCAGTCGCGCAAGGCCCGTGACCTGCTCAAGCTGCTCGTCTGCCGGCGGGAGGCCGTGGCCGTCCGCGACGTGCTGCTCGAGGCGCTCTGGCCCGACGAGGATCCCTCAAAGACGAGGAACCGCCTCTCGGTCGCGCTCAACGTCGTGCGCGGCGTCCTCGACCCGGAGGGGCGCTTCGACGCCGACCGGTTCGTGATCTCCGACCGGGACGGCCTGCGGCTCGATCTCAGCCGGGTGGACGTCGACGTCGAGGTGTTCCTCGGCAAGGCGAAGCGCGCGTTCGAGGCGGCTCGAGCCGGCGCCGCCGACGCTCGCGCGCTCCTGGAGGAGGCGGAGGCCGCGTACGGGGGCGAGTTCCTCGAAGAGGACGCCTTCGCAGACTGGGCCGCGCCGCTCCGAGAGCGCGTTCGCTCGGCGTACGTCGACCTGCTGCGGGCGCTCACGCGCACCGAGCAGGAGTCAGATCGCTTCCACCTGCGTCTGCTGGCCGTGGATCCGTTCGACGAGGACGTGCACCTCGACCTCGTCCGGATGCTCTCCTCGTCCGGCCGGCACGGCGAGGCGCGTCGCGCGCATCGCCGCTACGTCACGAGGATGGCGGAGATCGGCGTCGAGCCGGAGCCGCTCGACCTCACGCGCGGCGCCTGAGGCGGCCGGCGAGGAGACCACCTGGGAGGCAGTCGTCCTAGACGCGCTGGAGGTGCGTGTCCTTGAAGCCGCTCGGGTACTTCAGCCCGTAGCCGAGCAGGCGGTCCACTCCGATGTGGGTGGCCCAGATGAGGCCCACCTGGATTGCCAGGTCGGCGTCTGCGAGCACGCCGATCGCGGCGAGCGCGACGGGGAGCACCGACGTGTGCGCGAGGTCGTAGGCGACCGCACCGACCGACGGGCCGGCGAGGTAGCCGAGCATCGACAGGTCGGGCGCGAGCGCAAGGGCGACGAACAGCCACCACGACCCGTCGACGTGCGCGTAGAGCGCGATCGCCGCCGCGGCGACGAACTGCCCCCTCGAGGCGGAGGAGCCGGGAGGGCAGGCGGGCAGCCACCCACCGATCGTATCCGGCGACTTCGACGTGCGGGTTGCCGCGGGGCCGGATCAGGTGACAGTCGTCGAGCGCTTCGGGCCCTGAGTCGAGTCGAGGGCGCAGGTGATCCGCGCGATCTCGTAGTCCGCGGCGAACCGGATGCGCTTGGTCTGGCCGTTGCGGGGGGTCGTCAGCCGGAGATACGCGCGGTCGAGGGGCAGGTCGCCGATCGGGATGAGGTACACACCCCCCGTCTCCCGGCAGTACACGGCGAAGAGATCGACCTGGCCGACATAGTGCCGCTGTCCGCGCTTCTCGTTCGGATGGTGGTAGTACGAGCTCGAGGTCGCGAACTCGATGGTGCCGCGCGTCACTCGCCCCGTCTTGCACTGAACGCGCGCGAGCCGCCTCCCGTCGTCCACGATCAGGTCGTACCGCGTGTTCTCGCCGAACGGCACCGCGACCTGGTGGCCGAGGGAGCGCAGCGCCAGCATGATCGCGAGCGTCGATCGGTCGCCTTTGTCCTTCGGGTGCTCCATGCGTCGACCATACGATGTTGCTCGGACGGACAACAGAGCGAGAGCGCCTTCGACCACCTCCGGCCACTCGATCGAGGACCGACAACCGGGAGAGAGGTGATGTGAGACGGGACGAGAGGAGGAGCCGGAGGAGGGACTCGAACCCTCGGCCGCTCGATTACAAGTCGAGTGCTCTACCAGCTGAGCTACTCCGGCGCGCCCCCATCGTAGAGGTCCGTCCGGTCCGTCGGCTTTCCTGGAGGGGCCGGGACGGCGGACGACGGCGTCTGCCTCCCGCGACCTCGACGAAAGGAGGCTGCGATGGCAGAGGAGAAGGCGCGCGCCCCACGCGCGCGGAAGACGACGAAGGCCGCGTCCGGAGCGGCCGCAGAGACGACGACGAAGGCGAGCGCGGCGAAGAAGGGCGCTCCGGCCGAGAAGGCCTCGGCCCGCTCGACCGCCAAGAAGACGCCGGCGACGTCGAAGACGACGGCCGCCAAGCCCGCCAGGGCAACCGGGAAGCCGGCGACGAAGGCGTCGGCGAGGCGCTCGCGCGTGCTCGCCTCGGTGCCGGGGCCCACGCCGGAGCAGATCGCGGAGCGCGCGTACCTGCTCTGGGAGGCGGGCGAGCCCGGCGATCAGACGGCGCACTGGCTGCGCGCCGAGACCGAGCTGCGGGCGGCGTAGGACGGAGTGGCCGGGGAGGAGACGGCGGGTGCCCTCTCCTCCCCGGCGGCGGGGCGCCAGGGCTCTCCCGTTCCCGCCCGCGACCCGGCAACCCGTGGCCTCATGCGTCCTGGTTCCGGGAGTTCGCGCACCCGCGTTCCGTGCGACCGCGGATGCCGACGCCGTCGCGCGGAGGCACCCTCGGGAGGACGAAAGGAGCGTCATCATGCGAGCGCTCGTCGCATACGCGAGCAAGTACGGATCCGTCGAGGAGGTCGCGCGCTTCGTGGCCGAACGGCTCGAGGGGCGCGGCATCGACTGCGACGTGGTCGACGCCGCAGAGGCGGTGGTGAAGGAGCACGACCTCGTGGTGCTGGGCGCCGGCCTCTACATGGGCAAGATGCACAAGCAGGGGCGCCGGTTCCTGAAGCGGAACTGGGCCGCGCTCTCGCACGTCCCCTACGCGGTCTTCGCCATGGGGCCCCTCAGCGCGGAGGAGGAGGAGCTCGAGAAGGTGCGGCCCCAGCTCGAGCGCGGCCTTCGCGGTGCGCCCACCCCGGTCGAGGCCGTCGTCTTCGGCGGCGTGATCGATCAGGAGCGGCTGCACTTCCCGTTCAACCAGATGCCCGCCGGGGATCATCGCGACTGGGAGGCGATCGAGGCCTTCGCCGAGCGGGTCGCAAAGCTGGTGCCCGTGCCCGCGTAGGGGTCGGGTGCATCGCGGCCGGACGGGCGAGCCGCCCGAGCATGCGAAGGGCCCCGGCATCTCCTTGCCGGGGCCCTCGCCCTTCCCGTGGGGAACGGGAGCTATGCCGCCGAGCCCTCCGGCACGGCGTCGCCGGGGACGTCGACCGACCGCTCGTGCTCGAGGCGGGGCAGCCACTCGAGCCACGAGGGCAGGTACCAGTTCCACGCCCCCAGGAGCTTCATCGTCGCGGGCAGCAGCACCGCCCGGACGATCGTCGCGTCGATCAGGATCGCCACGGCCAGCCCGAAGCCGAGCTGCTTCATGTCGACGGTGGAGAGCGTCACGAAGATCCCGAACACGGCGACCATCACGAACGCCGCGGCCGAGACCACGCCAGCCGTGCTCTTGATGCCCTGCGCGACCGCCTGCTCCGTGGAGAGGCCGCGGTCATACAGCTCGCGCACCCGGCTCAGGATGAACACGTGGTAGTCCATCGAGAGGCCGAAGAGGATCACGAACATGAACAGCGGCAGCCACGAGGTGATCGCGCCGGTCGACTCGAAGCCGAGCAGGCTCTCGCCCCAGCCCCACTGGAAGACCGCGACGAGCAGCCCGTAGGCGGCCGCGACCGACAGCAGATTGAGGACGACCGCCTTCGCCGCGATCACGACCGAGCGGAAGGCGACGAGCAGCAGGGCGAACGCCAGCACGAGGACGAAGCCCATGACGAGCGGCATCCGCTCGGCCACGAGGGCGTTGAAGTCCTCCGAAGCCGCCGTCTCGCCAGTCACGGCCGCCTCGACGCCGCGGACGGAGCCGACGGTCGAGGGCACGAGCTCGTTGCGCAGCAGGTCGAGGGCGCGGAGTGACGTCTCGTCGCTGCCCGTCCCCGCGAGCGGGACGGAGACGAGCGCCACGCGTCCGTTCGGGCTCTGCTGGACGGTGATCGGGTCGGCCATCAGACCAGTCGCGATCGCCTGCTCGCGGAGCTCTGCGATCGCCGAGCGCACCACGGGTGCGGTCACGTCGTCGGCCCCGACAGCGACGATCGCCGGGACCGCGCCGCCCGGGAACTCCGCCTGGATCCGGTCGTACGTCTGCATGATCTCCACCGACCGAGGCAGGTCGTTCACGCCCGTCAGCTGGGTCTTCATCGTCAGCGCAGGCAGGGCGAGGAGCACCAGCAGCCCTCCGGCGACAGCCGCCGAGACGGCCGGTCGGCGCAAGACGCGATCGAGGATCGCGCTCCACACGCGGGAGTCGCCGCTCTTCGAGCGCCGGGAGAGCAGCGGCAGGCGACCCTTCTCCACCCGATCGCCGAGCCAGCTGAGCGTCGCGGGGAGCACCGTCAGGGATCCCGCCACGGCGATCGCGACGACGAGGATCGTGCCGATGCCGATCGACGTCCAGATCTCCGTGCCGCCGAGGAACATCCCGGCCAGCGCGGCGATCACGGTGAGACCGGAGATCAGCACCGCCCGGCCGGACGTCGCAGCCGCCGCCTCCAGCGCCGCCTGCTTGCCCTTGCCGGCCGCCCGCTCCTCGCGCTCGCGCTTGAGGTAGAAGAGCGAGTAGTCGACTCCGACGGCCAGGCCGATCAGGAGGATCACGGAGTTCGCGGCCTCGTCCATCGCGAACAGCTGGCTCGGGACGGCGAGCAGGCCGATCGCCGCGATCACGGCGGACATGCCGAGCAGCACCGGGATGCCGGCTGCCACGAGGGCGCCGAACACGACGATGAGGATCCCGAGGGTGATCGGGAGCGCCGTGTACTCCGCCTTCTTGAAGTCCTCGCCGATCGTCTCGTCGAGCGCCTTCATCGCGCTCGCCTGTCCGAACTCCTCGACGCGGAACGACGGATTGGCGCCCTGCACGGCGGCCACCGCCGCGAGCACCGGCTCGACGAGCGTCGTCGACTGCTGGCCGACGTCGTCGATCTCGAACTGGACGAGCACCGCGGTGCCGTCCTTCGACACGAGCGTCGCGCCGTCGGGCGTGAGCGGCGAGAGGACGTTCGAGACGCCCTCCTCGTCCGAGACCGCCGCGACGACGTCGGCGACGACGGCCCGGAACGCCGGGTCGGTCGCCTTCAGCGAGGCGCTCGACACGAGGACGGACTCGTCGGCCGAGTCCACGAAGGCGCCGCTGTCGATGATCTGCTGCGCCCTGCCGGACTCGCCCACACCGAGCTCGTCCTGGTCGAGGGCCCTGGTCCCGATCGCACCGCCGATCACGACGGCGGCGATCACGAACGCGAGCCAGCCGAAGATCGCGGTCTTGCGGTGACGGGCGCTCCAGCGACCCATGCGGGCCGCGAGGTTGGTGCTGTGCTCGAGAGGTGCCATGAGGGGTGTCTCCTGTCCGGGTCGTTGCGGGAGGTGTGATCGGAGACTCCCACCGGTGCCGTCGCGCGTCGGTGCGGCGTCCATGTCACTCGTGGTGCGGCTATCCGCACGGCGCTCCGGCCGACGGAGGCTCGATCTGCGTGAGGTGGTCATGCCCTCCAGGCTCCCGCTCGCCGCGCTCGCGCACCATCGGTGGATGCACCCCACCTCCCCGGAGGAATCCGGTCGGCGTCAGGGGCATCCCTGACGCCCTCCCGGGCCCTTGGCTCGTCGCCGCGTGCCCTGCGGTCATGGGGGCGGCGTAGCGATGAGGCTGCCCCGCCCGGCGGTCGGCGTCGGGGTGCGGGGGCGCCCGGGCCGGACGGGCCCGGGCCCTACGCCTGCGTCACGGCCGACGCCGGAGCGCGGCGGGCGGGCGCGGGTGCCGGGGTCGAGGCTCCGCGTGCGACGAGCGATCGCGCCGTGATCCAGCCGAGGACCACGGTCAGACCGCCCGCCGCCGCGTCGACGAAGAAGTGGTTGCCGGTTGCGACGATGATGAAGAGCATCGCCGCGGGGTAGGCGGCGCCGACGAGGCGCACGACCCGGTTGCGGGCGAGCGCTGCGAGCGCGACGCCGACGATGACCGCGTACCCGAAGTGCAGGCTGGGGACAGCGGCGATGGGGTTGTAGAAGCTGCCGAGCAGATCCGAGCTGAGGTTGAGGCCGGTCGACGAGCTGACCGTGTCGACGAACCCGAGGTCGGCGAGCCGCGGTGGTGCTGCCGGGTACAGCACGTAGCCGATCAGCGCCAGAGCCGTCGACGCGATGAGCGTCGTGCGCACGATCGGGTACGCGTCCGGTCGGCGGCGATGCACCCACACGACGAGGGCTGCGGTGCCGAGGAAGTGCAGGAGCATGTACGCAGCGCCGAGCAGTGCCGGGACGCCGGCGATGCCAGAGATCGACTCCTGCACGGTGCGCTCGACGAACAGCCCGAGGCGCTGCTCGAGCGCGACGATGTCGGCGGTGTTCGCGAACGCGGCCTCGTAGTCCTCGCCGCCGAATCCGCGCACGACCTCGTACGCGCCGTAGAGCGCGATCAGGCCGAGCACCTCGTGGAGGCCGGAGTGGGTGTGCGAGAGCCAGCTGCGAAGCATGGCCTGAGCCTTCCAGCCCGCTGACGCCTGCACAGGGTGGGCAGCCCGGCGTCGTGGGGTTCGGTTTGCCGCACTTCGTTGGAGCGTGGTCGGCGGTTCCGGACCCGGGCTCGGTTACGCTCCGCGCGATGTCCACGCGCCACGAGACGACCGAGGCGAGGCTCCGCTGGCTCGCCGAGCTGAGCGAGGAGGCGGCGCACGCGGGGTCGGAGAAGGCTGTCGCGCGCCAGCGGGACCGGGGCAAGCTCCTCGCCCGCGAGCGCATCGAGCGGCTGCTCGACCCGGGCTCGTTCGTCGAGCTCGACCGCTTCGTCCGCCACCGAGAGGTCGAGTTCGGGATGCGCGACAACCGTCCGCTCGGCGACGCGGTCGTGACGGGCTACGGCACCGTCTTCGGCCGCCCGGTGTGCGTGTTCAGCCAGGACTTCACCGTCTTCGGCGGCTCGCTGTCGGAGGTGTTCGCCGAGAAGGTCTGCAAGGTGATGGACATCGCGGTCAAGGTGGGCTGCCCGGTGGTCGGGATCAACGACTCGGGCGGCGCCCGCATCCAGGAGGGCGTCGTCTCGCTCGCCGGGTACGCGGAGATCTTCTGGCGGAACGTCCAGGCGTCCGGCGTCGTGCCGCAGATCTCGCTCGTGCTCGGCCCGTGCGCCGGCGGCGCCGTCTACTCACCCGCGATCACCGACTTCGTGCTGATGGCGGAGGGGACGTCGTACATGTTCATCACCGGGCCTGACGTGGTGAAGACGGTCACCGGCGAGGAGGTCGACTTCGAGCAGCTCGGCGGCGCCGCGACGCACGCGACGCGCTCCGGCGTCGCCCACCTCGTCGCGCCGGACGAGCAGGCGGTGATCGACGACGCTCGCTACCTGCTCAGCTTCCTCCCCCAGAACAACCTCGAGACCGCGCCGTGGGCGGATCCCGCCGACCCCGTCGACCGCGAGTCTCCGGAGCTCGACACGGTGATCCCCGACGCGCCGAACAAGCCCTACGACATGAAGCGCGTCATCGCCGCCGTCGTCGACGACGGCGCCTTCCTCGAGATCCAGGAGCTGTACGCGGAGAACATCGTCTGCGGCTTCGCCCGGCTCGGCGGTCACGCGGTCGGGATCGTCGGCAACCAGCCCCACGCCCTCGCGGGGGTGCTCGACATCGACGCCTCCGTCAAGGCCGCGCGCTTCGTGCGCACCTGCGACGCGTTCAACGTGCCACTCGTCACGTTCGTCGACGTGCCGGGGTTCCTGCCCGGTACGGCGCAGGAGTGGGGTGGGATCATCCGTCACGGCGCCAAGCTCCTCTACGCCTACGCGGAGGCGACCGTCCCGAAGCTGACCGTGATCACGCGCAAGGCCTACGGCGGCGCGTACGACGTGATGAGCTCGAAGCACATCCGCGCCGACGTCAACCTCGCCTGGCCGACCGCCGAGGTGGCGGTGATGGGCCCCGACGGCGCGGTCGACGTCGCCTTCCGGCAGGAGCTCGCGGAGGCCCCCGACCGCGACGCGCGTCGTGCCGATCTGATCGCCGACTACAAGGAGCGCTTCGCCAACCCGTGGACGGCGGCGGAGCGCGGGTACGTCGACGACGTGATCGAGCCCAGGCGAACCCGCTCGATCCTGATCCGCGCGCTCGAGCTGCACCTCTCGAAGCGCGAGCCGGGTCCCAAGCGCAAGCACGGGAACATCCCGCTGTGACGCCACCGAGCGTGACGCCTCCCGGCCGGCGGCGCCGGCCTCCGGCGTCGCGCGCGCCGCTGCTGCCAACCGGCTTCACGGGGCCGCGCTCGTGCACTGTCCCCTCCGGGCGTGCGGCTGCCGCGGGATGCCCGACGTGTCACAGCCTCGCGGGGGTCGCATGTCTGTGACGGAGCTCCTCCTCGGTGGCGCCCCGCTGCTCGCGGAGGGCTCGGTGTACGAGCGGCTGCGCCGCCATCCCGACGTCCCGTTCGACCCGCACGTCGGCACCGCGGCGCTGGTGCTCGACGACCGCTTCCGCGCCGTGCTTGCGGACGTTCACCGCGGCTACCTCCGCATCGCCCTCGACACTTCCGCCGCTGGCGGGAGCAACGGCAACGGCGACGCTGAGGGCGGCGGCAACGGGCACCGCACCAGCCCAAGTGACAGCGTGTCACCTGGGCGTCCTGGCGTCGGCCTGCCGATGCTGCTCCAGACGGACACCTGGCGCGCGACGGCGGCGCGCATCGAGGCGTCGTCCTGGCGCGGCGCCGATCTCAACCTCGCCAACGCCGAGCTGGTGCTCGGGGTCGCACACGAGGGCAGGGACGCGGGCGGGACCGTGCTCGTCGGTGGGCTGCTCGGCCCGGCAGGGGACGCATACGACCCGTCGACCGCGCTCGGCCATGGCGAGGCCCGCGCGTACCACGCCCCGCAAGCCGAGGCACTCGCGGCCGCCGGGGTCGACCTGCTCCTCTGCGCCACGGTGCCCGCGCTGTCGGAGGCGCTCGGCCTCGCCGATGCGATGGGCTCGACGGGGCAGCCGTACCTCGTGAGCTTCGTCGTCCGTCCGACAGGACGGCTGCTCGACGGGACGCCACTCGACCAGGCGGTGGCCGAGATCGACGAGGCCGTCGATCCGGCGCCGACGGCGTACGTGCTCAACTGCGTCCACCCGCGCGTGGCCGACGCGGCGCTCGCCGCCTCTCCGCGTGCTGCCGGTCGCTTCGTCGGCCTGCTCGCGAACACCTCGGCGCGTGACCCCGACGAGCTCGACGGGCTCCAGGAGCTCGAGACAGCCGAGCCGGAGCCGTTCGCCCGGGAGCTGGTCGAGGTCGGCGCACGCCGGGGACTGCATCTCCTGGGCGGCTGCTGCGGCACCGGCGACGAGCACGTCGCGGCGCTGGCCCGGCTGCTCGCTCCCGGCTGACCGGCCAGACCGCGAGCCCTCCGGCCCGGCGCACCGGGATCGGACGCGTCGGCGTCAGCGGGCTGCCGGACGGGGCTGGGCCGCCGCCGCGCCGACGAGCCCGGTCATCAGCTCGACTGCCTCGGCGCGGGTGATCCCGGTCTCCGTCGTGAGTGAGCGCCAGACGTCGAAGTCGAGGGCGTGTCGCAGCGCCGCGACGAGGAGCTGCCGACGTCGTCCCCGAGCGGCCCAGCCGACCGACAGGGTCTGGGTGGCGTCGTCCAGGAAGCGCTGGAACGGCACGAGCGTCGGCGCCAGCGCGTCGACGAGCTCGACGTCGCGCAGGACGTTGCCGAACATCGGCTCCGTGCGCTCGTAGTAGGCGTAGAGCTCGTCCAACGCGACCGCGAGCCGCTGGTGCGCGTCGTCGACCGCCCTCCATGTCGCCACGTCCGGCCACGGGTTGATCGCGAGGTAGTGGCCGGAGCACGCTGCGAGCAGGTCGGCCTCGGTGGGGAAGTGGCGGTAGACGGTCTGGCGCTGCACACCGGCTTCGCGCGCGACCGCGGTGAGGGTTGTCCGCGCCGGGCCGACCGTCCCGTGCAGATGCATCGCAGCCTCGGTGATGCGCTGCTGGGTCTCGGCCATGTCGCGGGCGCGCTGCTTGAGCTCGTACCTGCGCCTCGGTCCCTTTTCATCAGACATAGACGTGCCCCCAATGTTGACGGACGCGCAGACGTCCTGTACTCTTTTTCATCATACAACACTGTCTAATCAAAAGGAGAGCACGATGCTGACAGCGAAGACGGGCGAGGCGGAGCTCGCGCAGGTCTGGTTCGAGAGCGACCCCGACGCCGCACGTGTCCGCGTCACCTTCCCCGTCAACAGGGCGGCCGGCTCGCACGACACCGCCGTCGTGTACTTCGAGCTCGAGGCGGGCACCCACCTCCCGCTTCACACCGACAGCGGCGAGGAGATCCTCTACATCGTCTCCGGCGAGGCCGAGGCGCAGGTCGGCGACGAGCGCGGTCGCGTCGTGGCCGGGGATCTCGCCCTCGTCCCGGCGATGGTGCCCCACGGCCTCGTCAACGTGGGCGAGGAGACCGTGAAGGTCGTCGGCTTCTTCTCGGGATCGGAGATCACCTCGACCTTCGGTGAGACGATCCAGCCGTTCGGCGTGTCCGTCGTCACGCAGGGAGCGCCGGCGCCTGCGCCGACCCCGGCCTGAGGCCCGACCGGCGACACACCGACCGTGACGGGCCGGGCGCGCGGCGCCCGCGCCCGTCACGGGGTGTGCAGAGATCCGTCCGCACGGAGTCGAGTGCCTCTCCGTGGAGGGTTCGAGCTCCGCGCTCTCCGGCTCGATCGTCCCACCCCAGTGGCACGGCGACCGCCTGGCGGCCGCCCGGGTCGCGCGTGGTCGCAGGCAGCAGGGCTGCGGGCAGGCACGGATGCGTCCGGGGCGACGAGGCGCCATGATGGAGCCGAGGAAGGGGGTTGCAGCAGAGGAAGGGGGTTGCAGCATGAGCGTTCCTGCCCTCCACCACGGTCACGGTGGCGTGTGGCACGAAGGGCGCCGGCTGGCGATCGGCTCGTTGCTCGCGATCGGCGCCTTCGTCGTCTGGATGCTGGTGCTCATGCCCGTCGGCTGGGCGCTCCAGGCGGCACTCGACCTCGACGACACGCAGCTCCTGTTCGAGGCCGGGGGCTGGGGCTGGGTCGCGTACGCAGCGATGGTCGCCGCGGCGGCCGTCCCACCGGCGGTCGGGATCGTGCTCGGCCTCAGGGCGCGCGGGCTGGGCGAGCGGCGTCTCGGCGCGGCGGGCGTCGTGGCGAACGCGCTCGTCGCGTTGCTGTTCGTGCTCGGGCCCGTTCTCGCCGCGTTGATCGGCTGAGCTGCGAGATCCTCGTCCCGCGCGTTGGCGCAGGCAGCTCGCATCTCGAGCTACGGGAGGGGTGTGGCGAGGCCACGCTCGACGACCGCTGCGCCGAGGGCCAGCCAGTCCTGCTCGACCAGCTCCGTCTCGGCGAGATAGACCGAGAAGCCAACGGTGTTCGCCGCATCGAGGAGCTCGACATAGGTCGCGACATCGACGAGGCCCCGCTGTCCCGCGTAGACGCCGATCGTCGGGTGCACGTCGGCGGGCGCGAAGAAGCCACGCGCTGCCGCCACGCACGTGGCCGGGGCGACGTCGGCTCCCAGCTCGTTCACGTACGCCTGAGGGAGGAACGCGAAGCCGGCGCGTCGCCACGCGTCCCAGTCGATGTCGTGCCGGCTCGGGCGGCAGTACGACGACAGCCCGGACGGGAAGGGCGCGGGCCGCAGCGAGCGGAAGGCGTCCACGAACCGCTGCGAGCGCCCGCTTCGCTCGTCGCTCGGGCCGTCGGGCCCGCTGAACTCGTACTCGACCTCGGGGTTCGCGACGTAGAAGTCGAGACCGTAGCGCGCTACGAGCGCGGCGGCGAGCTCGGCCTCGCGCTCGGGCTCGGTGCGGAGGACGCCCCAGCCTCCCACCGGCAAGCCGCTCGCGACGCGGAACCTGTACGCCCAGTCTCCCTCGATCGGGTCCTCGCTCAGCCCGTCATGGACACGGACGACGACCCATCCGAATCCCGCCTGCCGGAGCACGCGGCCGAGCAGCTCCGGATCGAGCGACGTCTCGTTCCAGACGAACGCGCCCGCGTTCGTCCAGGCGAACGCGACGCTGGCGGGCGGGGGAGGCGTCGGCGCGGGCTCGGTCTCGGCCCCCGTGGCGGCTCGGTCTCGGGTGGCGGCTCGGTCTCGGGTGGCGGCTCGACCTCGGTCGGCGGGGCCGTCGGTGCAGGCTTCGGTGCTTCCCTGGTCTCGAGGACTGCGAGCACGATGCCGGCGATCAGGGCCACGAGCGCGACGGCGCCGAGCAGCCACATCCGCCGTCGCCGCATGGAGTCATGCTAGATGGTTGATCGGGAGTTTCCCGCGAACCGGATGGCGTCCCAGACGGCTTGGTCTGGGCCGTCCCCGGATGTCACGCGAAATTCCCGATCAACCATCTCGAGGCCGAGCCGACGGCAGGGCGGGGCCCCGAGAAGCCCGTTCAGCTCGTCGCGTGGCCGGCGCTCTGCCGTCCGAACAGGGCGTACAGCACCGCGCCGACGACCGGGACGACGAGGATCAGGATCACGTACGCGAAGACCTGGGCGCGCGTCAGCTCGTCACGCCGCCGCACCACGTCCAGGAGCGCGACGAGCGCGGCGACGATCACGATCGCGCCGAGCACTCCTCCGCTGATCCACCACCACATGGGCTGACCATACTCTCAGTGCCGAGCTCGCGTGGTCGCGACGCGATTGCGTCCGACGCGATACGGTCGACTCGACCCCGACGGAAGGAGCGGACGATGGAGAACCACGTCTCCTGGGTGATCGAGCTGGCGGTCAAGGACGGCAAGCTCGGCGACTTCACGGCGCTGATGGAGGAGATGGTCGCGGGCACGAGCACCGAGCCGCCGACCCTCGCCTACGAGTGGTACATCTCAGAGGACGAGAAGGTCGTCCACATCTTCGAGAAGTACGCCGACTCCGACGCGATGATCGCGCACGTGAGCGGCTTCCTCGAGAAGTGGGCCGGGCGGTTCATGGAGAGCGTCGACCCGACGCGGTTCGTCGTGTACGGCGACCCGAGCCCTGCGGCCCGCGAGCTGCTGGCCGGCTTCGGCCCCGTGTACCTCGGCCCCTGGGGCGGCTTCTCGCGGTTCTCGTAGGGGCGGGGCTCGCCGCGCCCGGGCGCTTCGGATCCGGCTGCGGCACGTCCGGGCCGGTCGAGCCCGGCCCAACGGGTACGGGGTGAGCACGTGACCCTCCGAACGAGGGGTTCCCACGATCCTGGTCGGGGCGTATCGTTCGTGACGAGTCCTGTGATGCATCACACGTGACGGGAGGCGCTGATGAGGTTCGCTCTTGGGCTGCTCGTGGCTGCCGTCGCCGCGGCGGTTGCGATGGTCGCTGTGGCCTCCGCCGGCCCTGGCAAGGGGATCCGAGCTCTGCCTCCTGGCGCCGTGAAGGTCGGCGAGGACGCGTACTACGTCGGCAAGCGCACGGTCGACGGGGTCGTGCTCGAGGGGTACGCGTTCGTCCACCGGCGCGGTGAGGCGCGGCCGGACAAGAAGCCGGGCGGCGGGGGCGGGACGACGTGCTACTCGCTGCTCGCCTCGGGTGCGAAGTGGAAGAACGCGGAGAGCTTCCTCGTCGACGAGTCCAGCGCACCGATCAGCGGCATGACGTCGCGCCTGAACGGCGCCGTCTCGACGTGGGAAGCCGTCAACGCGGCCAACGCAGACATCTTCGGCGGTGGAACCCGCAACGACAGCTACAGCGCGAACCTCAGCGCGGTGGACGGAGTCAACGGTGCCGAGTTCGGGCCGATCGCCGACCCCGGCGTCATCGCCGTCACGTACACGTGGGGTCGGTTCGGTGGACCACCACAGGCGCGCGAGCTCGTCGAGTGGGACATGGTGTTCGACACGGACAGCTTCTCCTGGTCGACCTCCGGCGAACGGAGTGCCATGGACTTCCTCAGCATCGCGACCCACGAGCTCGGCCATGCGATGGGACTCGGGCATCCGGCGAGCACGTGCACGCTGGAGACGATGTACGCCTACGCGTCCGACGGCGAGACCATCAAGCGCGATCTCAACGCCGGCGACATCGCAGGCATCAACGTCATGTACTGAGCTCGACCAGCGCCCGAGCGCGCCCGCGCCGCGCGTGACGTGCGGGGTCGCGTCGATATCGGGTAGACAGGGCTGATGGAGATCGTCGTCCTGGTCGGCGGGATCCTGGCGCTCGCCGGGGTGCTCGTCTGGATCGGGCTGCTGCTGTGGGCCGCGCGCGAGGACGGGCGCGACCAGCGCCGCCGCGACGAGGAACGTCGGCGGGATCTCTGACGGGTGCGGCGGGTCCAGGAGGGGCGGGGCGTGCCCCGCCTTTCGGCGTTCGGGCGCAGTGCTTGGGGAGCGAGGCCGGTGCGGTCGGCCGCGACCCGGTGTGCCGTCCTGGACCTTCGTCGACCGAACTGGACTTCCCTCGATCGAGGGACGGGAGTACGGTGCGGCGCGTGCACCGGCTCGGACGCCTGATCGGCTCGTGTCTCGTCGTCGCCCTCGTCGCGGGTGTCGGTGTCGCCGTGTCCGCGCCCGGCGCTCCCGGCAAGCCCGACACTGCTGCGGTCGTCGGGCACTGGACGCCGGAGCGCCGCGCGCAGGCGATCCCGCGAGACCTCGTCCTCGACGAGCGCGGTCTCGGGTACCTCCAGCTGCCGTCAGGCGAGCTGCGCCCGTACGGGCACGGCATCCCGGCCAGGCGGGTGCCTGCGGCCAAGCCGGGTGGAGGCGGAGCCGGTGGCGGGGCGGACGTGAGCGGGCCGGCGGTCACGGCGATCGATCCGGCCGCCGGCGCTGCGATCGGCGCCTCGCACACGTTCGGCGCGACCGTCACCGACGCGAGCGGCGTCAGGTCGGTGACTTTCGTCGTCCGCTCCTCCGACGGGCTCGTGGTCAGCTACGCGGCGAGCCGGGGGACGGACGATCGGTGGACGGCCGTCGTCTCAGGCCTCGACGCCGGTGCCGGCTCCTGGTACGTGATCGCGAAGGACAACGCACGGAGAGGCGGGAACACCACGACGACCGGCGAGACCGCCTTCACCGTCACCGCCGCCGCGGGCGGAGGCGGGGGTGGAGACGCCACCGTGACGAACGCCGCGTGGACGGGCGGCGGCGCCGTGCAGACCGCCGCGGGACGCATCTACTTCGAGATGCCGTCGAACGCTGCGCAGACGCTCTGGGCGGGGTACGTCTGCTCGGGCACGGCGGTGACCGACGAGCGCTCCGACGCGTCGGTGATCCTCACTGCGGCGCACTGCGTCTTCGACGACGTCGACGAGGCGTTCGCGCGCAACGTGATGTTCATCCCGAATCAGGCCGACACGACCGGTGGGGGCACCGACCGCGACTGCACGAACGACCCGCTCGGCTGCTGGGTGCCGACGCACGGCGTGGTGGACTCGGACTGGGCCTCGCGCACGTGGCCCGCGAACATCCCGTGGGACTACGGGTACTACGTCGTCCCGGCGGAGGGTGCGCATCAGGGCATGGCCGTCTCGTCAACGTCGCTCGAGGAGGCGGCGGGAACGATGCCCGTCAGCTTCTCGACCCCGCAGACGGGGACGGGCTCGTTCACGCACGGACTCGGGTACTCCTACAGCGAGGACCCGGCCTTCATGTACTGCGCCGAGGGCCTCGGCACGCAGGGATCGGACAACTGGTGGCTCTCGCAGTGCGGCCTCACCGGCGGCTCGTCAGGCGGGCCATGGGTGCAGCCGCTGTCCGGCGGGAGCGGGCCCGTGATCTCCGTCAACTCGTGGAAGTACTCGGGGCAGGCCGGGATGGCCGGGCCGAGGCTCGCGGGGACGTCCGCGGCGTGCCTCTTCACGGCGGCGCAGAACGCCACGCTCGCGGTGACGAACCGCGGCGTGATCCCCAGCGGCTGCTGAGCGCGAAGCCGCCGGGCCGGGCAGGCCCGGCTCCTACGGAGGCCGCGTCGTGGCGTCGTGAGGCTCGTGGTGTCGTAGTGATGGGCTTGCCCCGCGCGGCGGTCGGCATCGGCGGGTCCCGTGTCAGCCGATCGTCCTCGTACGCTCGGGGTCATGTGGGACGTGCTCACCTGGGACGACGGGACGCTCTCGATCGCATGGTGGTTCATGCTGCTGATCGTGCTCGTCCTGCTCGCGCTCGCCGGCCGGCTCGGCCGGCCGTAGCGTCCGGCCCCGGCGGTCTGCGGAGCCGATCGCCGTCGCTCTGCGCGAATCGCTCGAGCGGCTGGGCCGAGGTCGCCCGCGAACGGTCTCACAGGTCTGGCTGGAGCCAGACACTGCCGGTTCGCGATCGCCGCCGTCAGAGCCACTCGCCGATGAGCGTCACGGCGAGCACGACCGCGATCACCGCGATCACCATGATCCCCCAGCGAACCGCCATCAGCGCGACCTCGTGGGAGAACGACTCGCGCTCGCGCTCGGGGGTCGGGGTCTCCTGTGTGGTGGCATCTCGCCGGGCTGTGTACGAGGCGCTGGACGAGGAGCTCGAGGGAGGGGTTGGCCCGGGGGCCACGGACCCGATCGAGGTGGCTCCCGGAGGATCGTGGGCGGCGCCCAGCGCGGCGAGCCGCGTGTCGCGGCTGGCGTCGAGCGCGGCGGTGAGCGCCCGGATCTCCGCGATCGCGTCGCCGGAGCGCCCGAGCCTCACCGCAGAGGCATGGAGATCTGCGCCGACGGGGCGCTGCTCGACGAGCGCGACGTAGCGCTCGATCAGCCACGTCGCCTCGCGCAGGGCGTCGACGCCGTCCCGGCCCTTGCTCGCGCCGAACGCGATCCGCTCGACGGCGCCACCGAGGTGGAAGCCGAGGCCGAGCGACTCCGCGATCCCCGACGCGGCCTCGAGTCGGGCGAGTGAGTCGGCATGGAGCGCCGCTGTCGTCGTCGGGAGCGCAGCCGGCTCTCGTCCGAGCGCTTCGTCGCTGCCGATCGCGTCGGCGTCTTCGATGACCGGTGGGAGCACGACGACGTCGAACGCGGGCGAGTCCTCCGAGACGGTGGGCTCGCAAGCGCCCGGCGGCTCCTCCGGCGGCGCCTGCTCGACCCGCTCGGGGGTCTCGACCGCCGCGGGCTCGGGCTCCGTGGTCCGGAGCGCCTCCGTCGCGTCGTCGTCCGCCGCGGCCGATGGAGCCTCCGCCGGCCCTTCCGTCACGGCCGCCTCGCGATGCGATTGGTAGGCCTCCTCCACCCGCGCCGTGAGCGCACCCGTCAGCGTGTCGAACGACGGGGCGACCGACTCCTCCGTGACTGGCTCCCCAGGGGCCGGCCCGCTGCTCGGTCGCTCGGCCGTCGGGGCGGCGGGCTCGCTCGCCGCGAGAACCGGGTCGCGCCCGTTCCCCGACGTCGTCGCAGGGGGCCTGGCGGTCGGATCGCTCTCGCGCGCGACGGGCGCAGCCGCAGGGGGGACGGGCGCGCCCGCGGCGGGGCGAAGCGTCCGCAGCAGCCGATCGATGCCGTCCGCGATCCCCATGCGCCCTCCGTCCTCGCAGCCCCGCCCGTGTGGGATTGCCCTGCACGTACGGTACTCCGCCGCGTCGCGGACGACCAGCGAGCACACGAGTGAGGGGCCGCCCGGAGGCGGCCCCTCACGTCGCCCGATGAGCTCCTAGACCTTGCCCTTGCCGACGAGTCGCGCCTTGACCATCGCGGTGCCGACCAGCGTGTCCGCGTTGATCGTGGCGCCGAACGCCTGGCTGAGCGCGGTCGCGGCGGTCGCAGTGAGCCGGAGCTCGGCGCTCGCGACGGTGACCGTGTTCCCCGAGATCGTCGGGACGCCGCCGAACTTCACGGTTGCGAAGTCGATCCGCTTGCCGTTCACCTGTGCGGTGAGCTTGGACGTGTCGGTCGTGGCGACGTTCGCGACGATCACGAAGTTGCGGGCTCGCACGACCGTCGACCCCTTCGTCAGCTTGAGCCCGCCGACGTGACCGACGGTGCCGCGCACGCCGGTGATGACCGGCGGCGTCGCCGTGTTGAACGTCAGGATGAGCTTGCCCTGCGTGATCGGGAAGCGGATGCCCATGTCCGGCGTGTCGTTCGGGTCGGACGCCGGCGCGAGCGGCGCGGCGGTGATCCCGGCAGAGGTGAGCGCCCCGGCGAACCCTCCGTCGAGCTTCAGGAACGTGCCGAACCCCTTGCCGCCCCCGAGCTTGACCCACGTCTTCTCCGCTGCGACCGACTTCGGCTTGTCCTTCCCGGTCGTCGCCGGCTTGTCGGCGAGGCCGACGGGCGCGAGCGTCGCGGCCGCGACGACGGCGCCGAGCGCCAGCCACGGGAGCCTTCGGCGGGTTCCTCTCATGATCGTGCCCTCCTTCGCGCTCCGACAGACGTTCTCACGCTCACTCTACGACCGGCCGCGGGTGGCGCCATCCCCCGTGTTGTGAGGATGCTGTAAGCCCTCTCCCGCGGCACGACGGGGCTAGCCTCCCTGTGTGCCGCTCTCGACCGCGCGTGTGACGGGCCCGTTCGACCGTGCCGAGGTCGCGGAGTTCCTCGACGGTGCCGTGATCCCGGTGCGGCTCGCCTGCGTCGCCCCGTCCGGGTGGCCGATCGTCGTGTCGCTGTGGTTCGCGCGCCGGGGCGAGGAGCTCGTGTGCGCGACGCAGCGGTCGAGCTCGCTCGTGCGCGCGCTCGAGCACGAGCCGCGCTGTGCGTTCGAGGTGGCGGGGGAGGATCCGCCCTACCGCGGCGTGCGCGGGCGGGCATTGGTCACGATCGAACCCGACGAGGGGCTGGCGACGCTGTCGGAGCTGCTGACGCGCTACCTCGGCGGGACGGACGGCGCGTTCGCACAGCGCCTGCTCGCGCGCACGGCGCCTGAGGTCGTGCTGCGCCTCGACCCGGCCGAGGTCTCGAGCTGGGACTACGCGAGGCGGATGCGCTCGCTCTGACCCTCGGGGCGTACGGCGGCTGTGCGCTCGCACGGGTGTCCGCGCAAGGACCTGGCAGCCGTGCTTGGGGGCCCCGTGAGGGGCCCCCAAGCGGCGGGAGCAGGATTTCGTTACCTGCAGACGCCGTTGTTCCAGTGATCGAGCGTCCCGGCCAGCGACAGCATCGCACCGCGGTTCCCACCGAGCGCGGTGTTGACCGCCGCGACGAGCGCCCCGGTCGAGGCGTACGGCCCGAATGCGGTGCCGTACTCGACCTCGTTGAGGTACGCCGCGACCGCCTGGCGGAGCAGGATCTGCTTCGCTCCGGTCGTGCCGCTCCCACCCGGGAAGGCGAGCGCGGCACCGAGCGTCTCGGTGCCGCTGCCCAGGCCGAGAACACGTCCTTGATCATGGTGGACGGGCCGTAGGCCGGCCACGGCGCGTGGTTCTTCCAGTAGCCGTGGCTGCAACCCGACCAGGTCACGTTCAGGTGCGACCAGTCGGGGCGAACCGTCCCGGTCGTGTACGTGATCGTCGCGTCCGGGTAGAACGCGAAGTAGCCGGTCGGGATGCCCACCTCGGTGAACTTCCACGTCCCCTGCGACAGCCAGAGGTACTTGGGCGAGCTCTCCGAGATCGTGAACTGCGTCTTGAGGTCGCTGCCCTTGTACATCTTCACGCTGAACGACGTGTTGCCGCTGAACGCGCCGAAGTTCGGGTAGGCCCCGTCGTTGTACAGGCCGACGTCCTTGCGGAGCACGAACGCCCACAGCGTGAACGTGTCCGTGTTGTTCGCCGTGTTCGTGTCGCCCCCGAAGACCGGCGTCCATGGGCTGCCGGGGTTGTCCGCCGGGTACTCCTCGTCGATCACGGTGACCGTGTTCGTGAGCGACCACGGGCTGCCCCCGTTGAACGTGGCATCCCAGCTCGGGGTGGTCGTGCACGAGTACGTCCACGTCTCACCCTGCTGGATCTTCCCGTCACCGCTCGTGTCGCCGCCCGTGAACGCGACGGGCGAGCACTTGTCGTCGGACACCTTCGGCGTCACTGCACCGGGGCCGGTGTTCGTGACGGCGTAGGCGTAGGTCACCGCCGATCCGCCATACGCCCACTCCGGGCCGGTCTTCTCGACCGCGAGGTCGAACAGCGCCCGGTTGAAGAACGTGTTGTCGTGGCGGTTCGTCGACGGCGTCGTGATGTTCCACGTGCCGCGGAGCACCTGGTACCCGGAGGGCGGAGTGCCCTCCTGGAACGACCAGCTGCCCGGGGCGAGCATGACCTGCAGCGGCGTGGTCGCGCTGACGTTCTCCGTGCCGACCGTCGTGGCGTTGCGCACGAGGTTGACGGGGAACGGCACGCTTCCGGTCCCGGGTGCGGCCACGTACTTCGAGTAGTCCCAGTAGAGGACGACGAGCTTCCGGAGCACGGCCGGCTTCAGCGTCAGAGTGGCGCTGTCGTTTGCCGGGTTCGTGTCGCCGCCGAAGATCGGCCCGCCGACGTACGCCGGCGAGAGGTTGTCAGCCTCGTCGGCCACGACCGTTGCGGTGTTCTCCAGCTCGTACGGCGCCGTGTTGTGCGCGGTGTTGAACGTCGACTGCGTCAGCGTCTTCGAGCAGCGGAGCTTCCAGGTCTCGGTCGACTGGATCTTCCCGTCGCCGCTGGTGTCGCCGCTGTAGTAGACGGGCGTGCAGTCGTCGTCGGTCACCAGCGGCGTCACGGCCGCCGGCCCGGTGTTGGTCACCGTGTACTCGTAGACGATCGTCCCGCCGACCTTCGTGTACGGATCGACCGTCGACTTCGTGATCGCCAGGTCGAAGTCGGCTCCGTTGATGAACGAGTTGTCACGCCACGAGTCCGACAGGTTCACGTTCCACGTGTCGCGTCCGTCGAACACGCGGTACCCGGCCGGAAGGGGCTTCTGCTCCTTCAGCTGCCACGTGCCGGGCGCCATCCACATGTACAGCGGATCGTTGACCGAAACCGTCTCGGTCCCCATCACGACGCCGCTCTCCTTCACGTCGACGCCGAAGGACACGTTCGCGGAGCCCGGATCCGTGATGCCCACGTTGTAGTTCCAGAACGTGTACACGGCCTTCCGGAGCGCGACGGCCTTGAGGGTGAACGTGTCGTCGTCGGTGTACGGCCCGGGGTTCCCGGTCGTGAACCAGTTGGCCGAGACGTCCACCTCGTTCGTGTACGAGGCGCCTGGGTTCACCCATGCGGGTGCGTTCATGGTGCAGGTGTAGACCCACGTCTCGGCCGCGTTGAGGATGCCGGTCGGCGCCAGCGTGTCGCCGCTGACGTAGGTTGGCGTCCCGCACTTGTCGTCGCTGATCGACGTGATGTCGAGTTGGACGGTGCCCGTCACCTCGTAGCGGAACGTGATGGGATCGCCGGGCTCGTAGTAGCCGGGCTGACCGGTCTGGAGCGTCTTCTCGACCGTGATGGTCGGGACGACCAGATCGACCGCTCCCCCGCTCGAGGCGAGCCCGAGCACTAGGAGCGCTGTGAGCGCGGTCAGCAGCACCGCAAGGCGCTGCGGCCGCAAGTGCGCTTTCATGACCCCTCCCTTCAACGCCGGCAGGCAGACCCCCCACCTGCCGGCACGTCCCCAGTGAATCGCGCGAGGGCAGCGCGCGCATCGGCAATCCGGAACCGCGCCGTTGCCAACAACTACGGACACGTCCCCGCGCCCGTTCACGGGAGTGAGGCACGATCGAGCCGGGCGAGGACTGGCGACGCTCTCCGAGCTGCCGACGCGTTGCCTGGGCGGGACGGAGCCGCGGGCTCCGGCTGGCTGTCCGTGGTTTCTACGTGGTGACGCTGCGGTGACAGCGCATTGACAATAGAAAACAGACGTCGTAGCGTTGCCAGCAGGCGACGCTGGAGCGCGCGGGGCATCCCGTCCCGGCGTCGGTCGCCAAGGGGGTGGTCGTCCGGAAGGCGAGCTGCTGGCGCAGCGGGAGCGGCAACCCTCGGGCGATGGCCGCCGAGGCGGCTGTCCGCGAGCACCGCTTCCCGGTCTGACCCCGCAGGCGCTGCCTGCGGGCTGTGGCATTCGATGGGGAGGTACAGGGAGATGAGACGCACGACGACGCACGGTCGTGACAGGGCTCGTGACGGTCGCGGTCGCGGTCGTCGCGCTGACGGCGTCCACGATGGCGTCAGCGAACGGCCCGTCGGGGGGCTACGCGACGAGTGCGGCGGAGTACCCGCTCGTCGCCGGCCAGACGATGGACGCCGGCAAGGTCTACGTGTGGGACGTCGACGGCGACATCTACGTGCAGCTCGTCGCGAACCACGACTGGTGCGTCACCGAGACCCACGTCGCGGTCGACGAGATCCCCGTGAACAACGGCGGCAACCCCGTTCCCGGGCAGTTCCCGCAGGGCGAGACGTTCTCGGAGTGCAAGGCGCTCGCCGGGCACTACGTGTTCGCGGATGATTACGCCGAGGGCGAGGGCGTCGACATCGCGGTGCACGCGAAGGTGCGGAAGACGAACACGGTCGTGGCCGGGCCATCGTGGGCGACCGCGGTGATCGCGTCCGACCAGGGCGTCCGCAAGAACGGCACATCAGTGCTCGCAGACCGGAGCACGCCGAGCAACGCCCTCGTGAAGGACTACGTCAGCGGCGGGGCGACGACGTTCTTCTCGCTCGGGTTCGGCTATGACTATCCGGATCCGACCGCGGACGAGCAGCCCGGGAGCATCACTGTTGGCTTCGGCTGCAAGGTGCTGAACGGGTCGGGCCCCGACCTCGACCTGAAGATCTGGGA
This sequence comes from uncultured Actinomycetes bacterium, assembly GCA_963703095.1. Lineage (GTDB taxonomy): Bacteria > Actinomycetota > Thermoleophilia > Gaiellales > Gaiellaceae > Gaiella. The sequence continues at coordinate 2,870,797 of OY969787.1, read as the reverse complement.
GGCCACGAACGGCACCTATCCGACAGAGCGGGCGACCGTCGAGATCAGCCAGGACAACACGACCTGGTTCACGCTCGGGACCGCCGACAACTCGGGGAGCGGGAGCAACCGCTCGGACAGCTTCGACGCGGGCGCGCTCGAGTGGTTCAAGTACGTGCGCCTGACGGAGGCGTCGAATCCCGCGGACTTCGAGTCAACCGCCGACGGCTTCGACGTCGACGGCGTCGAGGCGCTGCAGGACTGCGTCGAGTACCAGTACGAGTCCGCGTGGGGTGGTGGGCGAGCACCTTCGCCTGGCAAGAACTGGGCCCTGAAGCTCGAGTACCGGGTCGGTGACGGGACGGTGAAGCGTCCCGACGGCGCAGCTTCGAGTACCTCACCTTCCTCGTGTTCGACCTCGGCGGCACGTCGAGCGACCTTGGCGGCATGGCATGGGTCGACGGGGCACAGCGGTACGCTGTCCACACGACGTGCGTGAACGTCGTCGGCGGCGTGGCGTACTTCACCGTACCAGATCCCGCCCGACTGCGTCGAGCGCCCCGGGGCAGTGGGTCACGTTCAGGGTCACGCCCGGTGGGTCCGAACAACGTCGGGTACACGTATTCGGCCGAGCCAGGCTAGTCAAGAGTTGCAGTGCACGAACGGATCCGTGGCGTCGGGCACCACGTTTGACGGCGGGATCATCGTCCATCCGACGCCGTAGCGCCGACAGGACAACCGCGGCACGACGGGGCCCGGCGAGTGCCGGGCCCCGTACGTCTGCTATCACCTATGCAATGCATAGGGAAGTTCTCACGGCCGCCCAGGCCGCCCGCGCGCTCGGGATCTCGCTCGACACGCTCCGCCGGTGGGACAAGGCCGGCAAGATCCGCGTCGAGCGCGACGCCGCGAACCGACGGGTCGTGCCCGAGAGCGAGATCGAGCGACTCCGGGGGTCGGAGGCCGACGACCACCTCTCCGCCCGCAACCGGTTCCGCGGGGTCGTGCGCTCCGTGGAGGTCGACGGCTTCCTCGCGCGGGTGGAGATCGACGTCACCGAGCCGTCGCGCGTCGTCGCGATCGTCACGCGCGAGGCGGTGGAGGAGCTCGGGCTCGCGCCGGGCGTGAGCGCGGCGGGCGTCGTCAAGTCGACGAGCGTGATGGTCGAGCGGTGAGCGAGCGGACGCCGCTCGTCCGCGACCTGGCCGGGTCGGTCGCAGACCTCGGTGTGCTCGTCCCGATCGCGGTCGCGCTGATCGTCAAGAACGGCCTCTCGCCGACCGCGGTCCTCCTGCCGGCGGCGGGGCTCTATCTCGTCGTCGCGGCCGTCTACCGGCTGCCCGTGCCGGTGCAGCCGCTCAAGGCGCTCGGCGCGATCGCGATCGCGCAGGGGCTCGGAGCCGACGAGATCGCGGCGGCGGCGATCCTGATGGGCGTCATCTTCCTCGCGCTCGGCGTCACGGGTCTCGTCGACCTCGCCGGGCGGGCGTTCCCGAAGCCCCTGATCCGCGGCGTGCAGCTCACCGTCGGGCTGCTGTTCCTGAAGGTGGCCTGGGGGCTCGTCGCCGACCCGCCGTCGTCGTTCGCCGCGTTCGCGCTCGAGCCGGGCTGGGCCGTGCCGCTCGGGCTCGCCGTCGTCGCGGCCGCGCTGCTGCTGCGCTCGCACCCCGTGACGCTCGGGCTCGTGGGGCTCGGAGTCGCGCTGATGCTCGTCCGCGGCGGCGACGCGCTCGAGCCAGGGCCGTCGGCGCTGTCGCTCCCGTCGCTGGACGCGGCCACGTTCTGGACCGCGCTGACCGTGCTCGTGCTCCCGCAGCTGCCGCTCTCGTTCGCGAACTCGTGTCTGGCCACGGCCGACGCGGCCCGGACGTACTTCGGCGACGCGGCACGGCACGTGCGCGCAGGGCGGCTGGCGACGACGCTCGGCTCGGCGAACCTCGTCGCCGGCGCGATCTCGGGGATGCCGGTCTGCCACGGGGCGGGCGGGATGACCGCCCACGTCGCCTTCGGCGCGCGCACGTGGCGAGCGCCTGCCGCGATCGGCGCCACGCTGCTCGTCGTCGCGCTCGGCGCCGGGGCCGGGCTCGCCGCCGTGCTGCCGGCGTTCCCGCTCCCGATCCTGGCGGGGCTGCTCGCGGTCGCGGGACTCCTGCACATCGGGCTGCTCCGCGACCTGCAGGGGCGGCGCGCCTGGGGGATCGCATTGCTCGTCGGCGGGCTCGGGTTCGGCGTGAACCTGCTGGTCGGGCTGCTCGTCGGGCCTCGCTCGTCGTGGTGGCTGCCGGTCGCCGCGTCACGGCTCGCGGGACGCGCCGCGTCGGATCCCGTTGCATGATGCGGGCATCGTGAGCGACGACGCGTCAGCGGATCGCGATCGGGAGCGTCCCGCGCGACGGCTCCGGACCGAGCCCGACCTCGGGGAGGAGGCGACCGCCGCGCTCGCACGGGCGATCCACGCAGAGGGGCTCGACCATCCCGGGCCGGTGGGCCTGCGGAGCGCGTGGCGGCGGGCGGCGCTCGCCGAGGGCGTCGAGCGCGCGCCCTGAGCGGCCCGGACGTCGCCAGCGACGGGCGGTTCAGGCGGTCTCGCCGCGGAGCACGCGCGGGGCGACGCGGGCGTAGTCGAGCCCCGACACCCACGTCAGCACCGTGCGCGACGAGCACGGCCCACCAGGCGACGTCGGTCGACCAGGCGCCGGCGGCGGCGAATCCGGCGATCCCGACCGCCAGCGCCTGCGACCAGGTCTTCAGCTTCCCCAGGTCGCGGGCGGCGATCACGACGCCGCGCTCGAGCGCTGCCAGCCGCAGCCCGGAGATGGCGATCTCCCGGGCCACGATCAGCGCGACCATCCACGCCGGCGCGACCCCGCCCTCCGCGACGAGCATCACGAAGGCCACTAGCACGAGCACCTTGTCGGCGATCGGGTCGGCGAGGGCGCCGAACGACGAGGTCTGGTTCCGGCGCCGTGCGAGCCAGCCGTCGACCTGATCCGTGGCCATCGCCACGCCGAAGACGATCGTCGCCCAGTAGAGGTGATCCTCGAAGTCCCACGCGAACAGGACGATCACGACCGGCACCGCCAGCATGCGCAGGAGGGTCAGCTGGTCGGGGAGCGTCATCGTCGGGGAGAATACGCGCCGCATGTCGCTGTTCTCGAAAGTGCTGGTCGCAAACCGTGGCGAGATCGCCGTCCGCATCTTCCGGACGCTGCGCGAGCTCGGGATCGGCTGCGTCGCCGTGTACTCCGAGGCCGACCGCGGCCGGCTCCACGTCCGCGCCGCCGACGAGGCGTACCTCATCGGGCCGGGGCCTGCCGCCGAGAGCTACCTGCGGGGCGACGTGGTCGTCGAGACGGCGTTGCGCGCGGGCGTCGAGGCGATCCACCCCGGGTACGGCTTCCTCGCCGAGAACGCCGCGTTCGCGCGGCTCGTCGAGGAGGCCGGGCTCACCTGGATCGGGCCTCCCCCCGATGCGATCGAGCTGATGGGCTCCAAGACACGCGCCCGCGCGGCGATGCAGGCGGCCGGCGTGCCGATCATCCCCGGCACGACGGAGCCGATCGCCTCGGCGGAGGAGCTCGTCGCCATCGGCGAGGAGATCGGCTGGCCGCTGCTCGTCAAGGCGCGGGCCGGCGGCGGCGGCAAGGGGATGGAGCTCGTCCACGGTCCGGACGAGGCCGAGCGCGCGCTCGCCGCGGCGCGCGGGCAGGGGTTGCGGTACTTCGCGGACGACGCCGTGTACGTCGAGCGGTTCGTCGAGAACCCGCGTCACGTCGAGGTGCAGGTGCTCGCCGACGCGCACGGCAACGTGATCCACCTCGGCGAGCGCGACTGCACGATCCAGCGGCGCCACCAGAAGCTCGTCGAGGAGACGCCGTCGCCTGCCGTCGACGACGCACTGCGCGAGCGGATCGGCGCGATCGCGGTCGACGCGGCGCGGGCGGCCGGCTACCGCTCCGCCGGGACGATCGAGGGTCTGCTGACCGAGGACGGGGACTACTTCTTCATGGAGATGAACACGCGGATCCAGGTGGAGCACACGGTCACCGAGGAGGTCACGGGGCTCGACCTCGTCCGCGAGCAGCTCCGCATCGCGGCGCGGGGAGCCGCTGTCGCTGAGGCAGGAGGAGGTCGTGCTGCGAGGCCACGCGATCGAGTGCCGCATCAACGCCGAGGACGTCTCGCGCGGGTTCACGCCGGTGCCCGGGTGGATCACGGTGTTCGAGCCGCCTGCGGGCCCAGGGGTGCGCGTCGACTCCGGCATCCACGTCGGCGACGAGGTGACGGGCCTCTACGACCCGATGGTCGCCAAGCTGATCGTCCGCGACGTCGATCGAGAGCACGCGCGCCGGCGGATGCTGCGCGCGCTCGCCGAGCTCCGGATCGGCGGGCCGCCGACGCTGGTCGGCTTCCACCGGGCGCTGCTCGAGCACCCGTGCTTCGTCGCGGGGGAGACGTGCCACGGGCTCGTCGAGTCGGCCGAGCTCGCCGCGCGCGCGGCCGAGCTCGCCACCGAGCCGATCGAGCCGCCGCCCGTCGCGGCGACGACGACCCGCCCGCGCCTCGTCGCGGTCGAGGTCGAGGGCCGCTCGGTCGACGTGCGACTGCACGTCACCGAGCCGCCCTGGATGGAGCTCGAGCGGGCGCGCAAGGCGCGGCACGTGGGCCTCGACCACACCGGCGGTGGCGCGGTCGTGAGCCCGATGCAGGGCACCGTGCTGAAGGTCGAGGTCGCCGACGGGGCGCACGTCGATGCCGGAGACGTGCTGTTCGTCGTCGAGGCGATGAAGATGGAGAACGAGATCGCGGCCACGCACCCCGGCGTCGTGCGCGACCTCGCGGTCGCGGCCGGCGACGCCGTGGCGAACGGCCAGCTGCTCTGCGTCGTGACGGCGGGCGAGTGAGCGGCGGCCCCGACGACGTCGCGGCGCTCGTCACCCGGCTGCTGGACGACGACGACCTGACCGGCGCGACGCTCTCGAAGCCGCGTGGCGGCGACCCCTCCCGTGCGACGAAGGTGACCGTCGACCCCGTGGACGTGCGGGCCGGGCTGCGCTACCGGTGGCGGCACCACCACGCCACGCGCACCGTCGACGAGCTGCTGCCGCCCGACGAGACCCGACGACGCCTGACGCATCTGCTCGGCGGCGCGTTCCGCCAGGGACTCCTCCGCTCGGCCGAGGCCGACTATCAGGTGCTCGCGGGCGGAACCGGCGCGAAGGTCCTGCGACGGCCGGCGAGCCGCCCCGTGGCGAACCGCGCGCACGACCGGACGAAGCGGCGGCTGCTGCCGGAAGGCACGCCGGTGCCGTTCCTGGTCGAGCTGGGCGTGACCACGCCCGACGGGACGGTGCGCGCGCAGCGGCAGGACAAGTTCCGCCAGGTCAACCGGTTCGTCGAGCTCGTCGACGACGTCGTCGCGTCGCTCCCGGACGGCCCGCTGCGCGTCGTCGACTTCGGCTCGGGGCGCGCGTACCTGACCTTCGCGCTGCACCACCTCCTCGTGGAGGTGCACGGGCGTGAGGTCGAGATCCTCGGGCTCGACCTCAAGGAGGACGTGGTCGCGGAGTGCGAGCGCCTCGCACGGCGGCTCGCGCTGAAGGGCTTGCGGTTCGCTGTCGGGGACATCGCGAGCGCTCCGGTCGACGCGGCGGATCTCGTGGTCAGCCTGCACGCGTGCGACACCGCCACCGACGCGGCGCTCGACCGCGCCGTGCGTCTCGGCGCGCGGGCGATCCTCGCCGTCCCGTGCTGCCAGCACGAGCTGCTCGGGCAGATCGAGAGCGCGGCGCTCGAGCCGCTCCTCCGTCACGGGACGCTGCGCGAGCGCTTCGCGGCCGAGGTCACCGACGCGGCCCGGGCGCGCCTGCTCGCGCTCGTCGGCTACGAGGTGCAGCTCGTCGAGCTCTTCGCGCTGGAGCACTCGCCCAAGAACGTCCTGATCCGGGCGGCGGCGCTGGAACGGCCCAGGCCCGCCCGCGACACCGCGGCCCTCGCGGAGCGGTATCGCGCCTTCGCCGACGGGCTCGCGATCGAGCCGGCGCTGGAGCGGCTGCTGGCCGACCGGCTCCCGTCGGCAGCCGGTAGCGTCGGGGCATGAGCGACCGCTGCTCCGACGCGTCGCGGGCGGCCGGCGAGGAGCTCGCAGGGACGGGCATGGAGGCGACCCGCTGGCTGCTCGTCGAGTCGCGGCAGCAGTGGGGGCACGACGCCGTCGAGACCGGCTTCCCGGACGCCGTCTCGACCTGGCTCACCGGGGTCGACGCCAAGGTGCTCGCGATCCGCCGGCCCGGGCGGGTCGGCGCGCGGGTCGCCGTGCTCGCCGCCGAGACCGGGGAGGAGGCGAGCACGCTGCGATCGCTCGAGCTGCGCGCGGTGGAGGAGCTCGCCGGAGAGAGATCCCTGGCTCGAGGGCGAGCCGCTCCGGGGGACGGTGTTCCTCGTCTGCACGCACGGGCGGCGCGATCCCTGCTGCTCGCGACTCGGCATCCCGGTCTACCACGGGCTCGACTCGGTGGCGGGGGAGGAGCACGTCTGGCAGTGCTCGCACACCGGGGGGCACCGGTTCGCCCCGAACGTGATCGTGATCCCCTGGGGCGTGACGCTCGGACGGGTCGCGCGGGAGGACGTGCCCGAGATCGTCGGACTGCTCGCAGACGGGCGGGTGCCGCTGGCCGGCTATCGGGGGCGGAGCCTCTACCCGCCGCAGGGCCAGGCGGCCGAGGTCGCGATCCGACGGGCGCGCGAGCTCGACCGACTCGACGCGCTGCGGCTCGTGTCCAGGGACGACACGGAGTGGACGTTCGCTCTGGGCGACGGGGCGACCGTCTCCGCGCGCGTGACCGAGACGGAGGGGCCGGTGCTGCCGAAGAGCTGCGGCGCGGCGCCGGAGCCCACGGTCTCCTACCGCGTCGAGCTGTAGGGGCGGGGCCCGGCCTGCCAGGCTGTCCGCGGGCAGCTGTGGTTCGCTCCGGGCGGGCGAGTCGCGGAGGTCGGGCAGTCTGCGAACCGGGCGCGCCGACCGCGTATCGTGTGAGTCGTGAGCGACCGGCCGGTGATGCTGATCACGGGGGCCTCGTCGGGGATCGGCGCGGCGTCCGCGCGCGAGCTCGTCCACGCGGGGTGGCGCGTCGCGCTCGCCGCGCGCTCGGTGGACAAGCTGGAGGAGCTCGCAGCGGAGCTCGGCGACGTCGCGCTCGCCGTGCGCTGCGACGTGACGGAGTGGAGCGACCAGCAGGCGGCCGTCGCGACGACCCTCGAGCGGTTCGGCCGGCTCGACGCGGCCTGGGCGAACGCGGGCTTCGGCGGCGAGCGGAGCTTCCTCGCGTCGACGCCCGAGCACTGGCGCGACATGGTGCTCACGAACGTCTACGGCGCGGCGCTGACCATCCGCGCGACGCTGCCCGCTCTGATGGAGCAGCGTGGTCATCTGCTCCTCACCGGGTCTGTCGCCGGACGTCGGCCGGTGATCGGCTCGCTCTACTCCGCGACCAAGCACGCCGTGCACGCGATGGCGGAGTCCCTCCGGCAGGAGGTGAACGGCACCGGCGTCCGCGTCACCGTGATCGCGCCCGGCATGGTCGACACGCCGTTCTTCGCACGGGTGCCGCTCGAGGAGCCGCTCGTCGCGGGGGACGTCGCGCGGGCCGTGCTGTACGCGGTGTCGCAGCCACCGCAGGTCGACGTCAACGAGATCCTCGTCCGCCCGACCGCGCAGGAGGGCTGAGCCCCGGGTTCCCGTCGGTAGTCCGCCGCAGCCGGCCCCGTCACGAGCCCGGATGTCCAGGCCCTGCCGGGGCGCCACGATGGAACCGTGGCCGACGCACCGACCGACTCACCCTGCTCGCCCGCACGGCTCGTCGTCGTCGGCGGCGACCGGAACGAGACGAACGTCAGGCTCGTCGAGGAGTGTCGGGCGCTCGGGATCGAGGCGCTCCGTCTCGGTGCCGTCGAGGCGCTCTCCCGCGTGCGAGCCGACGACATCGTGCTCGGCAGGATCGACGTGCTGCCGACCGTTGACGCTGTGGAGCCCGGGCTGCTGACGCTGCTGCGACTCGAGAGCCGTGTCCGGCGGGTGCTGAACCGTGCCCCGGCCCTCGCTGCGGCCCACGACAAGGCCCTCACCGCACGGCTCCTCCGTCGCGCCGGAGTGGCGCATCCGCGCACGGCGCTGCTGCTGCCCGGCGCGCCGCCCCCTCCGATCGAGCCCCCGCTCGTCGTGAAGCCGCGGCTGGGAAGCTGGGGGGTCGACGTCTGCCGCTGCGACACGATCGACGAGCGCGATCGCGTGCTCGCGGTCCTGTCCGAGCGGCCGTGGTTCAGACGGCGCGGCGCGGTCGTGCAGGAGCTCGTCCCGCCGGTCGGGCACGACCTCCGCGTGCTCGTCGCGGACGGTCGGGTGGTCGGCGCGACGAGCCGCGTGCCCGTGGCCGGCGAGTGGCGCACCAACGTCGCGCTCGGGGCAGACCGAGTGCCGGTCGTGCCCGATGTCGCCGCGTGCGCGCTCGCGGTCGCCGCGACCGCCGCGATCGGTGCCGATCTCGTCGGCGTCGACCTGCTGCCAGCCGGTGACGGGCACGTCGTGCTCGAGCTGAACGGCGCGGCCGACTTCGACGAGGCCTACGACCTCGAAGGCAGGAGCGTCTTCGCGGAGGTCGCCCGGGCGCTCGGCCTGCTGCCCGGGGGCGGGCCGTCGGCAGCGCGATCGGTCAGCCCGGTCGCTCCAGCGCTGTCCTGATCGCCGCCGCGTTGGCCTCGAGCTCGGAGCGGGTCGGCTCTCGCGAGGCCGTGCGGATCTGCAGCCCGTCCCCGGGAAAGCGCGGCACGACGTGCAGGTGCACGTGCGGCACCTCCTGACCGGCGGCGGCGCCGTCCGAGAGAAGGAGGTTGACGCCGTCGACCTTCAGGGTCGTCGTGCGCAGCGCGGCCGCGATCCTCATCGCGGTGTGGAAGACAGCGGCGCCCGTCTCTGGCTCGAGCTCGGCCAGCGTTGCCGCGTGACCGCGGGGCACGACGAGCGTGTGCCCGGGCGTGATCGGCGAGATGTCGAGGAACGCGACCGTCTCCTCGTCCTCGAGCACGACGCTTGCGGGCAGCGATCCTGAGAGGATCCGGCAGAAGACGCAGCTTGGGTCGCTCACAGCGTCCTCTGATACGAGCGGAAGCTGCGAGTGGCGAACGCCGTCGTCGCGGCGGCGAAGGCGAGCAGCAGCGCGAGGAAAGCGGCGAGCTCGCCCCAGTCCGCCCCCGGGAGGGCCTCGCCGCGGGCGGCGCGCACCGCCCACTCGACGGGGTTGAGCAGCGACAGGGTCTGCATCCAGCCGGGGATGAGCTCCCGGGCGATCAGGAGCGACGAGAAGAACAACAGGGGCAGGCCGATGAACTGGGCGACCGCGATCATCGACGCCTCCTGACGCGTCAGCAGCGCGATCCCGTGGGACAGGCCCGAGAAGCCGGCCGCGATGAGGAACGAGGCGACCAGGATCACGAGCCAGCCCGAGACGCCGCCGTTGGTGGCGCCGAGCGCAAGCCCCGTGACGAGGATCAGCACCGCCTGGAGCGTCGCGACGATCGATGACTCGAGGATGCGGCCGAAGACGATGGCGCCTCGGTGCGCGGGCGTCGCGAGGAATCGCTCCAGCACCCCGCGGTCGAGATCCTCGATCATCCCCATCCCCGCCCAGGAGCCCGAGAAGAACGCCGTCATGACCGCGACCCCGGGCGTCAGGTAGTCGATGTACGAGGTCGTCCCGAAGCCCGGCAGCTCGGTGATCCGGCGGAAGAGCTGGCTGTACAGCAGCAGCCAGAACATCGGCTGCACGACCATCACCACGATCCAGATCGGCTGGCGCGAGAGGTTGCGCAGCACGCGGCCGCACAGGAACAGGGTCTGCGTGACCACGCTCACGCCCCGCCTGCCTCGTCGTCGGAGCGGAAGTCGCGCCCGGTGTGGTGGAGGTACACGTCGTCGAGCGACGGCCGCGAGACGGTGACGGCGCGCACGCCGATGCCCGTCCCCTCCAGCGCGCCGAGGATGCCCGGCACCGCTTGCGCCCCGTTCTCGACGCGGGCGTGGACCCGGTGGCCCTCGGTCACGACCTCGTGCACGTCGCGCAGCGCGCCGACGACCGCGACCGCCTGCTCCGCCGCGCCGTTCGCGAGCTCCACCGTGACCGCGTCACCTCGCAGCTGTCGCTTCAGCGCCTCGGGCTCCCCCTCCGCGACCACCCGGCCGCTGCTGACGATCGCCACGCGCTGCGCGAGCGCGTCGGCCTCCTCCAGGTAGTGGGTGGTGAGCAGGATGGTCAGCCGCTCCTGTCCGGCGAGGCGCCCGAGCTCGTCCCACATCGCGGCGCGCGCCTCGGGGTCGAGCCCGGTCGTCGGCTCGTCGAGGAACAGCACCCTCGGGCGGTGGACGAGACCCATCGCGACGTCGAGCCTCCGCTTCTGCCCGCCGGAGAGCGTCTTCACGAGCGCACCCGCCTTGCTCTCGAGACCGAACAGGCCGAGCAGCTCGCCGGCGCGTGTCTCCAGCTCCGGGCCCCGCATCCCCTGCAGCCGGCCCTGGAGGACGAGGTTCTCGCGTGCTGTCGCCTCCCGGTCGACGCCCGACGCCTGCGGCACGTAGCCGATCGAGCGGCGCACGCGCAGTTGGGTCGGCGGCCACGTCGCGGCCGGCGACCACTGCGCGCCCGCCGTCGGCGCGCGTGAGGGTGACGAGGATCCGCACCGTCGTCGACTTGCCCGCTCCGTTCGGGCCGAGCAGCCCGAACACCTCTCCCTCGGGCACCACGAAGCTCATCCCGTCCAGCGCGCGCACGTCCTTGCCGTACGTCTTCTCCAGCCCCTCGACGACGATCGCGTCCACGCGGCGAGCCTAGCGCGCTCGCGCGCGGGCGCGGATCCACCCGCCGGCGCCGCCAGGAGCGACGCTGGCCCGCAGACACGAGGCGCCCGCCACGCTCAGCCCATGGTCGCGCGGACGCGGTCGGCGAACCGCTCGACCTCGTCCGGCGTCGTGTCCCAGGCGGTCATCCAGCGGACGAGGCCGTCGTCCCAGGCGTGGAGCGCGCCGGCCGCGTGGATCGCGTCAGACCGACCGGGCGGCACGCGCGCGAACACGGCGTTCGCCTCGACCGGGTGGACGATCTCGACCACGTCGTCGACCCGTGCGGCCAGCTCGCGCGCCATCGCGTTCGCGTGGGCGGCGAGCTCGAGCCAGAGCCCGCCGCGCAGCAGCGCCTCGACCTGCGCGCCGAGGAAGCGCATCTTCGACACGAGCTGCATCCCCTGCTTGCGGGCGTACGCGAACTCGCCCGCGAGCCCGGGGCGGAGGAAGACGATGGCCTCGGCGAGCAGGGCGCCGGTCTTGGTCAGACCGAGGGTGAGGACGTCCGCCCCGGCGTCGGTGGTGAGCGCACGAGCCGGCACGCCGAGCGCCGCCGCAGCGTTCCCCAGCCGCGCGCCGTCGACGTGGAGCAGCAGGTCGTGCGCGTGCGCGACCTCGGCCAGCGCGGCGACCTCGGCCGGCGTGTAGACCGTCCCGCGCTCGTTGGCCTGCGAGATCGACACGACCCGCGGCTGGACGCGGTGCTCGTCGCCCACGCCGGTGAGCCGTGCGAGGACGTCGTCGGGCCGGAGCTTCCCGTGCTCGGTCGGCAGAGTGACGAGCTTCACGCCTGCGTATCGCTCCGGCGCGCCGCACTCGTCGACCGCGATGTGCGCCGTCTCCGGGCAGATCACGCACTGGTGGGGTCGCGTCAGCTGGTCGAGCGCAAGGGTGTTCGCGGCCGTGCCGGTCGTGACGAGGAACGGCTCCGTCTGCGCGCCGAACGTCTCGCGCAGCAGCGCCACGGCCCGTTCCGTCCAGGAATCGTCGCCGTAGGCCCCGGCGTGCCCGGCCGCCGCGTCGACGAGCGCAGCGACGACCGCAGGGTGTGCGCCCGCCGTGTTGTCGCTGGCGAACGAGGTGCCCGTGCCGTCGCTCACCGGGTGTCCAGCTGCTGCGACCGGTCCGTGATCCACACGACCTGCTTCTCGGCGCCCTCGGGTGGCTCGTCGATCGCGCGCAGCGGGCCGAACACGACCCGCACGAACCGCCCTCCTGGGAGAGCGCCAGGCGCCGAGATCCGCCCGCGCCACGACTCGCCGGCCGACAGGAACGTCGCGAGCGGCGGGACGTAGCGCCGCGCCCGACGCGGGGGCGGCAGGTCCCCTGCCTCGTTCAGCCGCTCCAGCTCGTCCAGGTCGGCGGTCTCGAACAGCATCAGGCCGAACGTGCGCTCGAACTCCTGTGCCGGCTCGGGCAGCTCCCAGCCGATGCCGGTCCGGTTCTCGATCCCGATCTCGGCCGCCCAGCCCTCGTCGGTGACCTCGAGCGAGCGCACCGTGAAGACGAGCTGCTCGCTCCCGGTCGCCGGGTAGCGCTCCTCCCAGTCGAGCTCGTGCACCTGCGGAGGCGCGGCCCGCACGGGCGCCTCCGGCGTCACCTCTGTCGGGGTGCTGCAGCCCGCGGCCACGACGGAGGCGACCGCGGCGAGCACCGCGAGTGCGAGCGTGGCGATCGGTCGGCGGCGCATGCGCATCGGGAGATGCTCGCACACGGACGCTGGTAGGCTCGGCCACCGCGTGGATCTCTACGAGTACCAGGGCAAGGACCTGTTCCGACGCGCGGGCATCCCCGTCTCCGACGGGCGTCTCGTGACGAGCCCGGAGGAGGCGCGGCGCGCCGCAGAGGTGCTCGCCGGCCCCGTCGTGGTCAAGGCCCAGGTGCTGACGGGCGGGCGGGGCAAGGCGGGCGGCATCAAGCTCGCCGCCAACGGGCACGAGGCCTTCGAGCGCGCGAAGGAGATCCTCGGACTCGACATCCGCGGTCACGTCGTTCGCAAGCTCTGGATCGAGCGGGCGTCGGAGATCGCGAAGGAGTACTACCTCTCGCTCACCTTCGACCGAGGCGTGAAGAAGCCGTTGTTCATGTTCACGACGCGAGGCGGGGTCGACATCGAGCAGGTCGCCGAGGAGAGCCCGGACGCGCTCGTCCGGCTCCACGTCGACCCGCTGGAGGGCTTCCACCCCTGGCAGGCGCGCCGGCTCGTCTACGGCGCCGGGGTGACCGATCCCGGCGAGCAGAAGCAGATCGCCGCGATCGTCGGGAAGCTCTACGCGGCGTTCGTCGACTTCGACGCGATGCTCTGCGAGATCAACCCTCTGATCGTGACGCCCGAGGGGGAGGTGAAGGCGCTCGACTCGAAGTTCACCGTCGACGACAACGCGCTCTTCCGGCATCCCGACGTCGCCGAGATGCGCGACCGCGAGGCGGCGGACCCGCTCGAGGCGCTCGCTCGCGAGAAGCACGTGACGTACGTCAAGCTCGACGGCGACGTGGGCGTGCTGGGCAACGGCGCCGGGTTGACGATGTCGACGGTCGACGTGGTCACGTTCTCCGGCGGGCGACCAGCGAACTTCTGCGACCTCGGCGGCGGCGGTGACGCGCAGGGGGTCGTCGATGCCCTGTCGGTGATCACCCGCGACCCGCAGGTGAGGGCGATCTTCTTCAACATCTTCGGTGGCATCACCCGCTGCGACGAGGTGGCGCGCGGGATCCTCCAGGCGCTCGGCGAGATGGCGCTCGAGCTGCCGATCGTCGTGCGACTCGACGGGACGAACGCCGAGGAGGGGCGCGCGATCCTCGCCGAGGCCGCTCCGGCCAACCTCCACGTCGAGGCGACCATGCTCGACGCGGCCCGCCGCGCAGTGGAGCTCGCGGCATGACGGACGTCTGGTCTGAGCGCGCGTCCGCGTACGTGGCCTCGGACGCGCACGCGGCGGGGGAGGATCTCGATCTGCTCGTCGAGTGGGCGCTGGCGGCGGGTGCATCGCCGGGCGGCGTCCGCACCGCGCTCGACGTGGCGACCGGCGGCGGCCACGTCGCCCGTCGACTGCGGGAGGCCGGCTTCCAGGTCGTGACGTGCGACCCGGCCCACGGGATGCACCCCGACGTCGTGTGCGCCGCGGAGTCGCTTCCGTTCGCCGCCGGCAGCTTCGACGTCGTCGCGTGCCGCACGGCCGCGCACCACTTCGCCGACGTCCGCGCCGCCGTCCGCGAGATGACCCGCGTCGCGGCCTCTCGCGTGATCGTCGTCGACACGCTCCACATGGGCGACGACGTCGAGGCGGCTGAGCGCCTCCGCGATCCCTCGCACGTGCGCAACCACACCGACGCCGAGTGGCGCGTGATCGTCCTCGATGCGGGCCTGGGCCTCGACGACGTGCGCTTCCTCGAGCACGAGATGGACCTGCAGGCCTGGCTCGACCGGACGGGCTGCGAGGGCGACGAGGCGGTCAGGGTCGTCGACCTCCTCGGCGATCGCGTCGCCGGCGGGCGCCTGACCCTCTCGAAGATCGCGATCTGCGCGAGCAAGGCAGGTGCGTAGGTGGCGATCGTCGTCGACACCGAGACCCGGCTCGTCGTCCAGGGCCTCACCGGCTCGGAGGGGCGCTTCCACGGGCTGCGCAACCGCGCGTACGGGACGAACCTCGTCGCCGGCGTCACCCCGGGGAAGGGCGGGCAGGACGTCGAGGGCGTCCCCGTGCTCGACACCGTCGCCGAGGCGGTGTCCGAGCACGGCGCCAACACCTCGATGATCTTCGTCCCGGCGCCCTTTGCCGCGGACGCCGTCTACGAGGCGGCCGACGCCGGGATCGGCACGGTGATCTGCATCACCGAGGGGGTGCCCGCGCACGAGATGCTGCGCCTCCACGCCTACCTCCGCACGAAGGGCGTGACGATGATCGGCCCGAACTGCCCCGGCGCCCTCTCGCCGGGCAAGGCGAACGTCGGGATCATCCCGGCCGAGATCTTCGCGGCGGGCTCGATCGGGCTCGTCTCCCGCTCGGGCACGCTCACCTACCAGATCGGACACGAGCTCACGCAGCTCGGGCTCGGCAACTCCACCATCGTCGGGATCGGCGGCGACCCGATCGTCGGCTCGTCGTTCATCGACGTGCTGACGCTCTTCGAGGCCGATTCGGAGACCGAGCACGTCGTGATGGTCGGCGAGATCGGCGGCGACGAGGAGGAGAAGGCCGCGGCGTTCATCGAGGCCGAGATGACGAAGCCGGTCGTCGCCTACATCGCCGGGTTCACGGCTCCGCCGGGGAAGACGATGGGGCACGCGGGAGCGATCATCTCGGGCTCGTCGGGGACCGCGCAGGCGAAGAAGGACGCGCTCGAGGCGAAGGGGATCCGCGTCGGCACGACGCCGACCGAGACCGCCCAGCTCGTCGCCGAGCGCGCGCGGCCGTAGCGGAGAGCTGCGGTGAGGCTTCGCCGCTGGCTGTTCGCGGAGGGCGACAACCTCGCGGGCGGTGTCTACGGGACGATCCTCGTCACGTCGATCGTGGCCGCGGCGGACGCGAGCGAGGCGATCTGGCGCTCGCTGGGCATCGTCGTCGTGACCACGGTCGTGTTCTGGCTGGCGCACGTGTACGCGCATGCCATCGCCTCGAGCGTCGACCGCGCCGCCGAGTTCTCGCTCGCCGAGGTGCGCCGGATCGCGCGCCACGAGTGGCCGCTGCTCCAGGCGGCCGCCCTCCCGTCGCTCTGCCTCGCCGCGGGCGGCCTCGGGCTCGTCGAGCTGGCGTCCGCCTACTGGCTGGCGATCGCGGTCGGCGTCGCTGCGCTGACGTGGTGGGGTCTGATCTTCGCGCGCAAGACTGGTCTCTCCCGCACGGCGACGTGCGTCGTCGTGCTCGTCAACGCCGCGTTCGGCGTCTGCATCGTCGCATTGAAGGTCTTCGTCGACCACTGAGGCACGGCCGGCGCTCGCGTCGTCGCGGCGCCGGCTCGGCTCTCAGCTCGTGACGATCGCCCGACGTCTCCGACGGGCGAGCACGACCGCAGCCGAGCTGACAGCGACCGCGATCGGTCCCGTGACCGGCAGGAACCACCACAGGTACACGGCGGTTCCGACCGATGCTGTCACGATCGCGGCCGCGCCGAGGCGTGGGGCGAGCCGCAGGCCGACCGCCCCTGCGAGGAGCAGGGCGAGGAAGCCGGCGCCGAGCCTCCCGGTCTGCTCGACGTCGCCGGGCTCCCCGGTCGGCCCGTAGAGGTCGAGGCCGAGCAGGGCGCTCGCGAACCACACGTGCAGCGCGACGAGCAGCGCGTAGCCGACGGCCGCGAACGCCCACCCGGCCCCCTTCAGGAGCGAGCTGCGGCTCGGCAGCATGCGACGTCCGCGTGCTCGCGCGCGCCGCCAGCTGAGGTCGGCCGGCACGCCGCGCAGGCAGCGCGAGGCGATCGCGATCTGCGCCCTGGATCCGCGGGCAGCGGCACGGTGCTCCCAGACGTCGCTCTCGATCTCCGCCCGGCGCTCGGCGCGCACGTCCTCGGCGAGGTCGCGGGTGTAGCGGTCGACCCACCAGAGCGCGAGCCGCTCGCCGGTCATGTGAGGCCCCCGGCCGGGCGGCTCGACGTGGTCGGAGCCGGCCGCCGCTCGGCGACGACGCGTCGCTCGCCCTCGCCCGTGATCCGGTAGAGCCGGCGCCGCGGACGGCCCTCGCGCACGGCCAGCTCCGGATCCTCCCACTCGGCCTCGAGCAGGCCTTGCTCGGCAAGCCGACCGAGCGCCTTGTAGAGCGTGCCGTGCGCTGTGAGCCCGCGCGCCCCCTCGGCGTCGGCGAGCGCCTTGGCGAGCTCGAAGCCGTGGAACGGATCCGCGCCTCGGCTCGCGGCGGCGTCGAGGATGGCCAGCTCGAGGGGGACGAGGGCGCCGGGCTTCCGTCTCATCGTCGCCAGTCTTGCATCTGCGGTGGAAAAGGACTATATCTTCCTATTCATGCGTCGAAGGCTGACCGCCGCTCTCTTCGTCGCCGTGGGCGTCGTCTTCGCTGCGTACTGGGTCGTCGCAGCGCCGAGCCACGACTCGATCCGCACGGAGTGGGGCTACGTGCTCTGGTTCAGCGCCGCGTTGCTCCTGCTCGCGCTCGCGCTGCCCGCGCTCGGCCGGTTGGTCGGCGGACGCTGGGTGCGGCGCCTCTCGCTGCTCGCGGCCGGCGGGGCAGCCCTCGGCAGCTTCACCAACGTCGTCGAGGACGGCCTGGGGCAGTCGTGGGCCTTCTGGGGGTTCGTGCTCGCCACGGCGACCGTCGTCGCCACGCTGCCGGCGCTCACGATCGCGGTCGCGGTGAGCGCCCGGGGTCGGTGCCGCACCCTCGCGCTCGTCCCCGGTGGGACGCTCGTCGCGGTTCTCGGGTTCGTGGAGGTCGGCGGGGTGGTCATGCTCGCGACGTGGGTCGCCGCCGCTGCGCTGGCTCTCGTCCTGCCGACGAGGTCGCGATCGCTCTCCCTCACACCCGCATGACCCGTGTCCCTGCTTCCCGCGACCTTCGCGACGTCGCCTGGTGGATGCTCGTCGGCGCGGCCGCGGGGGCGATCGCCGGGCTGCTCGTCGGCGGGATCGGCGGCCGTCTCGCGATGCTGCTCCTGCGCCTCACGTCGCCCGACGTCGTGATCGGGGCGCTCTCCGACGACGGGTTCGAGATCGGCGTCGTGACCACCGACACTGCCCAGCTCGTGCTCGGGATGGCGATGTTCGGGGGGATCAACGGCGTCCTGTACGCGGCCCTGCGCGGCGCGATCCCCGCGCGGTTGCGGCTGCCGCTGTGGACGCTCCTCGCGATGGCGGGCGTGGGGGCCGCGGTGATCCACGACGACGGCGTCGATTTCACGCTGATCGAGCCCGCCGCGCTCGCGATCGCGCTCTTTCTCGCCCTCCCGGGCCTGGCTGCGGTTGTCGTCGTCGTGCTCGTCGAGCGCTGGGTGGATCGTGAGCCGTTCGCCAACCGGCGGCTCGTCGTCGGCCTGGTGGTCGGCGCGCTGCTCGGCACGTTCGCGATCGTCCTCGCCGTCGTCGTCGGCGGAGCCGCCCTGGCGCTGCGCTCGGTCGGTGCCGCGCCCACGCTGCGGCGCGCGGCCCGTGTGCTCGTCCCGGTTGTCCTCGTCGTCGTGACGGCGGTCAGCGCCGTGAGCCTGGCGGGGACGGTCTCGCGGATCCTCTGAGCCCCTGGTCGACTACGCTCGTCGCGTGAGCGGCTTAGCCGCACAGATCGGACCGGTGGACGAGGTCGCCGTGGTGACCGGCGCGGGC
Source organism: uncultured Actinomycetes bacterium (assembly GCA_963703095.1). Taxonomy (GTDB): domain Bacteria; phylum Actinomycetota; class Thermoleophilia; order Gaiellales; family Gaiellaceae; genus Gaiella. Next base: position 2,852,669 of record OY969787.1, on the reverse strand, counting down.
TCGGGGATCGGACGGGCGTGCGCGCTCGCGCTCGCGGCGAAGGGGGCTGCCGTCGTGGTCACGGAGCTCCCCGACCGGCTCGAGCGGGCGGAGGATGCGGTGGCCGATATCGCCGGGCGCGGGGGTGCAGCCCTCGTGCTGCCGCTCGACCTCCGCGACCTCTCCTCGGTCGAGGCGTGCGCGAGGGATGCAGTCGCATGGCGGGGCCGGATCGACGTCCTCGTCAACAACGCCGGCGTGATCGTCCGCAAGCCGGCCTTCGAGATCGAGGCAGAGGACTGGGACGCCGTGCTCGACGTGAACCTCCGCGGGACGTTCTTCGTGGCCCAGGCGGTCGGGCGCGTGATGCGCGACCAGCGGCCGGCTGGCGGCGCGATCGTCAACGTCGCGAGCATCATGGGACTCGTCGGCTCGCCCGAGCGGGTCGCCTACTGCGCGAGCAAGGGCGGAATCGTCAACCTCACCCGGGCGCTCGCCGCCGAGTGGGCCGAGCACGGGATCCGCGTGAACGCCGTGTGCCCGACCTTCGTCGACACGCCGCTCACGCGGCCGCTGTTCGAGAGCCGGCCGGACTTCGCCGCCGCGGTTCACGGGCGCACCCCGCTCGGCCGGCTGGCGACGCCCGACGAGGTCGCGGCCGCCGTGGTCTTCCTCGCGGGCCCGGGAGCGGCGATGGTGGACGGCCAGGCGCTGGCCGTCGACGGCGGCTGGACGGCGGTGTAGGGGCCGGAACGGCCTCCGGGCCGGCGCGTACGCTGCGCCCGTGCAGATCTCCCGCCGCGCCGCGCTCGACCCGTTCACGACGAAGGACGGCTCGACGATCCGCGAGTACCTCCACACGGCGGCGCAGTCGCTGGCCGAGGCGACGCTCGCGCCGGGGCAGGGAACGCAGCGCCACTACCACCGACGCGCGGAGGAGATCTACCTGATCGTGGAAGGTTCGGGGACGATGGAGGTCGACGGCGAGAGAGCGGAGGTCGTTCCGGGCGATGCGATCCTCATCCCGCCCGGCGGCTGGCACGAGCTCGTGGCCGGGCGCGACGGCGTGCGGCTGCTCTGCTGCTGCGTCCCGCCGTACGCGCACGACGACACGTTCTTCAGCTGAGTCGCGCTCAGCGCCTCGCGGCCCAGTCTGACGGCACGTCGGCGCCTCCCTCGACCGACCAACGCGGGCCGAAGCGACCGACCGTCGGGCCGGGGACGAGCTTGCCGGCGACGATCGCCTCCCCCTGCCGGAAGTCGGTGGCCAGCCGTAGCAGCTGGTCGGGCACGTAGGAGAAGATGCCCGACACCACGGCCAGGTCCGAGCGGGAGTTCATCCGCATCAGGACGAGGTTGTCGCACTGCGAGATCACGTTCTCGTGCACCTTCTGCGGCCGTTGCGTCGCGACCAGCAGGACGAGCCCGAACTTCCGTCCCTCGCCGGCGATCCGCACGGCGTGCTCGGTCGCCATCTCCGTGAGCGGGTCGGCCGAGCCGCCGGGGCACACGTTGTGCGCCTCGTCGATCACGATCAGGATCGGCTCGCGCGCGCTCCGACGGCGCCAGAGCGCCGCGAGGACGCTCTCGGCCGCGACAGCCTGCTCCTCCCGGGTCGGCAGCGACCCGAGGTCGGCCACGATGCACCGCGGCCCGCCGGGCTGGACGAGGTCCTCGAGCGAGCCCTCTTCGGTGCCGGACCAGATGCCCCAGCGGTCGACGCGGAGATTCCGGGCGCGAACCGCCAGCGAGTGGAGCGGATCGGGGTGCGCCCACATGCGGTCGATCGTCTCCTTGACGCTGCCGCCCGTCACCATCAGCTCGTCGGCCCGCTCGACGGCCTCCGTCAACGCGGCGTACTCCTCCCGGTCGGCGATCGGGTCGAGGCGCAGGACCGCCGCCTGCTCGTCCGCGTCGAAGTCGCGGAACCGGACGTGCAGCCGCTCGCCACCCGCGGCAGCCCCTCGTCGCACCGTCACGCCCGCTGCGGCGTGCTCGAAGCGCTCGCGCACCTCGTCGGGGATGTCCGGGCGCGCCTCGCCGAGCCGGACGAAGTCGGAGTTCGGGTCGAGCACGACGATGCGCAGCGGCGTCTCTACCAGCAGGCGCTCGAGGATCGTCCCGAGCGCGTACGTCTTGCCCGAGCCGGACTGCCCGCAGAGAAAGGTGTGGCGGTCGAAGGCGCCCGCGTCGAGCGCCAGGCCGACGCCGGGTGCGTGGGCGAGCTCCCCGACGTGGAGGGCCGCCCGCCGTGGCCGGACGCGGTCGAGCCACGCGCCGACCTCGTCCTCGCGGGCAACCCGCATGCGTGCGTCGTGGAACGACCCCACGACCCCGTCGAGGATGGTGCCCTCGACCCGCGCGAGGCCTGCGTGGCCCACCTCGCGGTGGGCGAGCTCGACGGCGGTCAGCTGACCCAGGCGCGGGCCGGTCTCGTGCTCGAGCACCGCGTAGCCCCCCGTCGCGACGTCGAGGCCGTCGGGCGAGACGAAGCAGGAGAACCGGCGCCCGTCGACGGACGTCGCCCGGGCCTCCGCGTGCTCACCGCCGGTCATGCGCGCAGCCTAGCCTTGGCACTTCTCGCTCCGCGAGAAGCGCCAGAGCATGCGCTAGATCTTGCGGCGGGCGCGCGGGGCGCCCCACTTCGACCCGCGCTTGCGGGACGTGTACACGAGGCGCGGTGCGGCGACGGTCATCCCGGTCTCGGCGAACGTGTCCGCCTGCCCGTTGAGGCGCGCCACCCGGCTGACGTCGCTCTGCTGCTCCGGCAGCACGAGGGTGACGGCGTCTCCCGACCGTCCCGCCCGACCGGTGCGGCCGACGCGATGCGTGTACGCCTTGCCGTCCTCGGGCGGGTCGTAGTTGACCACGAGGGTGACGTCGTCGAGATCGAGGCCGCGCGCGGCGACGTCGGTCGCGATCAGCGTCTTGACCTTCCCGTCGGCGAACCGTGAGAGCGTCCGCTCGCGCTGTCCCTGGTTCAGGTCGCCGTGCATGGCGACGGCTTCCACGCCGACCCCGCGCAGGCGCTGCGCGAGCCGGTCGGCGCCGCGCTTCGTCCGGACGAACACGAGGGCGAGTCCCTCGATCTCGTTGACGATCGAGGCGAGCGTGTCGAGCTTGCTGTCGAGCGTCACGGGGACGAACCGGTGGTCGATCGCGCCCGGCGTGCGGTCGTGCGGCAGCTCGGCCTCGACGCGAACCGGGAAGCGGGTGTAGCTCCGCGCGAGCTCACCGACCTCGCCGTCGAGCGTCGCGGAGAAGAACATCGTCTGACGATCGCTCGTCAGCCGCTTGACGATCCGGTCGACCTGGGGCTTGAAGCCCATGTCGAGCATCCGGTCGGCCTCGTCGAGGACGAGGATCCGGACTGCGTCGAGCGAGAGCATGCGCCGGTCGACGAGGTCCTGCAGGCGCCCCGGGGTGGCGACGACGCAGTGCGCGTCCGCGGCCCGCTTGGCCTGGGCGGGCAGCGGCACGCCGCCGTACACCGAGACGGTGCGCAGCCCGAGCGGCGCGGCGACCAGGTCGAGCTCCTCGGTGACCTGCACCGCGAGCTCGCGTGTCGGCACGAGCACGAGCGCGGAGGGGCGCGGCTCGGCGGGGTCGACGAGCGCCGCGATCGGGATCGCGAACGCGAGCGTCTTGCCCGAGCCCGTCGGCGACTTGGCGAGCACGTCGGTGCCCTGCAGCGCGATCGGGAGCACGCGCTCCTGGATCTGGAACGGGCGCTCGAAGCCCTCCGCGGCGAGCGCATCGGCGATGTCCTGCCGCACGCCGAGCGCAGCAAAGGTGGTGTCGTCCATGTGGTGGTGTCCTTTCGGCCCCGCAGGGCGGTCTCGAGATCCGTACCGCATCTCGAGCCGATGGCCGAAAGCGAACCGATCCCACGGGAGCGGCACTGCGCCGTCCCTGCGGAGCAGGGTAGCAGCCGGTCCGGTCGGGGCCTCGGGTACGCTCGGGACGTGGCTCCGATCTCGTTCGCGCGCGGCGCGCCCGCACCCGAGTGCCTCGACCCGGCGCTCGTCTCCGACTGCGCGGCCACGGCGCTCGAGCGCGACGGGACGACGATCCTCTCCTACGGCCAGGGCGGAGGCTACGGACCGCTGCGCGAGGTCCTCGCGCAGCAGCACGGGGTCGACGCCGTGCGCGTCTTCCTCACCACGGGCGGGCTCCAGGGGTTCGTCTTCTACAGCGCCGTGCAGCTCCAGCGCAAGCCGGGGCGGGTGCTCGTCGAGGCGCCGACCTACGACCGTCCGCTGAAGCTCCTGGGCTGGCAGGGCGCAGAGGTCGTCGCGCTGCCGATGGACGACGAGGGTCTCGACCCCGACGCGCTGGAGGCCGAGCTCGCGAGGGGCGGCGACATCTCGTTCCTCTACACGATCCCGACCTTCCAGAACCCGAGTGGCAGGACGCTGGGCGAGGAGCGGCGCAGGCGGATCGTCGAGCTCGCGACCGCGTACGAGCTCGACGTGCTCGAGGACGACCCGTACGGTCTCGTCCGCTACGAGGGCACGGCACCGCCGTCGCTCCACGAGCTCGAGGGCGGTCGCCGCGTGACGTTCACCTCGTCGTTCTCCAAGACCGTCGCTCCCGGCCTCCGCGTCGGCTGGTTCGTCGTCCCGGACGGCCTGCGCGCCGCCTACGACGAGCGCGCCGTGTCGACGTACATCTCGCCGTCGCTCTTGCCCCAGGCGACGATCCACGAGCTCTTCGCGCGTGGCGCGTTCGAGCCGAACCTGGAGCGCATCACGGGGCTGCTCCGCGGCCGGAGGGACGCGATGCTCGAGTCGCTCGAGCGCGAGATGCCCGACACCGTCGTGTGGAGCCGTCCGGAGGGTGGCTACTTCCTCTGGGTCGACTTCGGGCCGGGCACCGACGCCGCCGACCTCCTCGGGCGCGCGACGGAGGAGGGCGTGACGTTCGTGCGCGGCACGGACTTCTTCCCGCCTGGCGTCGGCGGCGACACCGCGGCGCGACTCGCGTTCTCGTACGAGTCGCCCGAGCGCATCGCCGAGGGCGTCGCGCTGCTGGCCGGCCTGCTCTGATCTCCTCTGCCCGGCGTCCGGGCCGGCGGCGGGGTCAGCGACCGGGGTCGAGCTTCTTGATCCGCTGACGCCGGCGCCAGTACGCCGGTCCGAACAGCGCGATCACCGCGCCGAGCGCCATGCTCAGCAGGATCAGGAAGACGAGCGAGATCTGCGCGGAGAAGAACAGGAAGCTGATCTCCACCTCGTCGGTGTTCAGCAGCAGGATGATCACCGCGTAGACGACGGCCGCCGCCCCGAGGATCGCCTTCCAGGGGGGCGAGCCCGAGGCGTCGGGCTCGGGCCTGACCGTGCGCTCCGGGACGTTCGACACGGGCACAGTCTAGGACGTCCGCGCCCGCCTCGCGCTGTCACGCACGTGCGCCGAGCCCCGCTCCCGGCCTCGCGTCAGGAGGCGGTGCCCGAGAGCACGCGCAGCGGGCGTGCGACGAGGTGCGGCTGCGGGGGAGGAGCGAGGCCATCGCGCGTGGCCGCACGGAAGGTGGGGCACGGCCGGTTGCCGGGCAGCGCGCACAGCGCCTCCTGGCGGAAGTAGCAGTCGTTGCAGGTTGGCACGCGCCGCTTGGTCATCGGCCCTCTCGTCGAAGGTGGTCCCCGATCCCCGGGACAGCGGGGATTCTCGTCACGCTCCGCGGCTCCCGCAAGACCCCGCGCTGACGTTTTCCCCGGAAATTGCGGGTTCTTCCGACCGGGCGAATTACCTGCAAATCGGCTATTTCGGAGGGAGCGTTCTCAGGACGCGCAACGCCTGTTGAAAACTCTCCACAGGGATCACGCGCAACGTGCCTGCATAGCGCCGGGCAACCGCGGCGTTCTCCCCAGCCGGGACGAGGAACACGTCGGCGTCCGCGGCCTTCACGCCGAGTGTCTTCTGCTTCAGCCCGCCGACCGGCCCGACGGTGCCGTCGAGCTCGAGCTCGCCGGTCGCCGCGACCCGGTAGCCGCGGTCGATGTCCTCGCCGAGCTCCTGCAGCACCTCGAGCGCGAACGGGAGGCCGGCGGAGGGGCCGCCCACCTTGCCGAGATCGATGGTCACGTCGAGCGGCAGCTCGATGTCGGCCTCCTGGCCCACCTGGATCCCGATCAGCGGCGTGCCGGCGTCGTCCGGTGATGGCACTGTCTCGACGTCGACCTCGACGATCTCGCCACTGCGCCGAACGCGGAGCGCGACCGACTCGCCGGGGCTGACCGTGCCGACCGCCGCGCGGAGCGCCGCAGGCGTGCGCACCTCGCGCCCCGCGGCGCCGACGATCACGTCGCCCTCCTCGAGCGCGTCCGCGGCTGGGACGTCGGCGGCGACCGCGGCGACGACGACGCCCCGCGGGGTCGCGGTCACGTCGAGTCCGGCCTCCTTCATCGCGACGGCCGAGGCGACGCGCTCGGACCGATCCATCTCGGCGCGGGCCTTCGTCTGGCGCTCCTCGAACGTCTCACCGCGCGCGGTGACCGCGTGGCTCGGCACGAGCGTGGCTCCCTCCGGGCGCACGAAGGGCAGGAGTCGCTCGAGCCAGCTCGCCTCCCGCACCGAGACGTCGACCACGTAGATGCCGCCGCGGTCGTCCGAAGGGTCAGGTCGATCCTCGATCCGCACGGCGCCGGCGACGTTGCGCGCCTTGTTCGGGACGTAGAAGTAGTCGCCGCTCGGCACGAGCATCCCGACGACGAGCGCGCCGGTGACGACGATCGCGCCGACGAGGGCGAGCGGGGCGAGGAGGCGCCGCATCGCCTCAGGAGAGCCCGTGCGCGAGACCGCCGTCGACGAGGACGACCGTCCCGGTCACGTAGGCGGCGGCCACGGACGCGAGGAAGCACGCGACGGCCGCGATCTCGGCCGGTGAGCCCAGACGGCCCATCGGGATCGTCGCCAGGTCTGCCGGAGTGGGCCAGTCCGGCCCGTACAGGGAGCGGAGCCGATCGGTCTCGATCCGGCCGGGGGCGATCGTGTTGACGGTCACGCCGTCGGCGGCGACCTCGCGAGCGAGGGTCTTGAGCCAGCCGACCACGCCCGGTCGCACGGCGTTCGAGAGCGCGAGACCTGCGACCGGCTCCTTCACCCCGATCGACTCGATCGCCACGATGCGGCCGCGGCCGCTCTCCCGGAGGTACGGCAGACACCGCGTGGCGAGCGTCACGAACGGGGTCAGAGCCAGGGCGACCGCTGCCTCGAGCGCCTCGGGCGTGACGGCCGTGGCCGCGCTTCCGGGCGGCCCGCCGCCGTTCAGCACGAGGACGTCGACGCCGCCATGCGCCTCGACGGCCGTCGCGACGAGCCTGTCGAGGTCCGCGGCGCGCGTGATGTCGCCCGGGACGGCGAGCGCGCCGATGCGGGCCGCCTGCTCCGCGAGGAGGTCGCCGCGGCGGCCGAGCATCACGACGTTCGCGCCCTCTGCGGCGAGCCCCTCCGCCACCGCGAGACCCATGCCGGCGGAGGCACCGGTCACGATCGCAGTGCGCCCGCTGAGCCCAAGGTCCATGGGCGTGAAGCCTACCCCGGGGCGTGTTCAGCGCTCGCAAAGCACGTGCGACGACCTGCTGCTGGCGGCCAGGCCTCGGGCGTGATGGAGGGCGGTGCCAGGTGCGAGACCTGGCCGCTGCGTCCGCACCGGGTGGCACGGACGCAGCAGCCCGACGGTCAGCGGTGCGTCAGCACCTGGACGACGTCGCGGACGGCCGCCTCCGAGACCTTCAGCATCTTCTTCTCCGCGGGGCTGAGCTTGAGCTTGACGACCTCCTCCGCGCCGGCGGCGCCGAGCTTCACGGGCACGCCCATGTAGAGGTCACGGATGCCGTACTCGCCCTCGAGGTACGCGGTGCAGGGAAGCACGCGCTTCTCGTCGAGGCAGATCGCATCCACCATCTGCGCTGCCGCGGCGCCGGGTGCGTACCAGGCCGAGGTTCCGAGGAGCTTGACGAGCTCGCCGCCGCCGACCTTCGTCCGCTCGACCATCTTCGTGATCCGCGCTTTCGAGACGAGCTGCTCCAGCGGCACACCGCCCACGCTCGTGGCCGAGACGACCGGCACCATCTGGTCGCCGTGGCCGCCGAGCACGGTCGCCGTGACCTCCTTGACGGAGAGCCCGGTCTCCTGCGCGATGAAGCACTCGAAGCGTGCCGTGTCGAGGATCCCCGCCATCCCGACGACGCGCTCCTTCGGGAACTTCGACACGGCCTTGGCGACGTGGCACATGGCGTCGAGCGGGTTGGAGACGACGACGAGCACGGCGCCCTTCGAGCGCCGAGCGATCTGCCGTGTCACGTCGGCGACGATCTTCTCGTTCGTCTGGACGAGGTCGTCGCGGCTCATCCCCGGCTGACGGGGGAGGCCGGCGGTGATCACGACGACGTCGGAGCCGGCGGTCGCGTCGTAGCCGGTCGCGTCGACGCCGACGACGGTCGGCTCGTAGCCGAGCACGGACCCGGCCTGGTTGATGTCGAGCGCCTTGCCCGCAGCGCGGTTGGGGACGACGTCGACGAGCACGACGTCGGCGTAGTCGCGCCGCGCGACCTCCTGGGCGCACGTCGCGCCGACGTTGCCGGCGCCGACGACGGTGACCTTCTTCCTGCCGTTCACGGTGTGTCCTTTCCCGCTCCGGCGCGCTAGGCGCCCGCCTGGAGCTTCTCGATGATGGCGTCCGCGTACGCGGCGGTGCCGACCGCGGTCGGGTCGTCGCGGGACGGCTTGAGGTCGTAGGTGACTCGGTCTCCCTCTGCGATCACCGCGGCCACCGCCGCCTCCAGGCGGCTCGCGGCGTCGCGCTCGCCGAGGTGCTCGAGCATGAGCTTCCCGGAGAGGATCATCGCGGTCGGGTTGACCCGGTCGAGGCCCTTGTACTTCGGCGCCGAGCCGTGGGTGGCCTCGAACACGGCCGCGTCCTCGCCGATGTTCGCGCCCGGCGCGACGCCGAGGCCGCCGACCAGCCCCGCGGTCAGGTCGCTGATGATGTCGCCGTACAGGTTCGGCAGCACGAGCACGTCGTACTCCTCGGGCCGCTGCACCAGGCCCATGCACAGCGCGTCGACGAGGTTCTCCCACGGCTCGATCTCCGGGAACTCCGCCGCGACCTCGCGGAAGACCGCGAGGAACAGGCCGTCCGTGTGCTTCATGATGTTCGCCTTGGTGATGCACGAGACGCGCCCCCGCCCGTTGTCGCGCGCGTACTCGAACGCGTAGCGGACGATCCTCTCCGCCCCCTCCGGGCTGATCGGCTTGATCGAGATCCCCGAGGAGGAGCGGATCTGCTTCGTCTGGCGGGCGTTGAGGAACTCGATCAGCTCCGCCGCCTCCGGCGTGCCGGACTCGAACTCGATGCCCGCGTAGAGATCCTCGGTGTTCTCGCGCACGACGACGAGGTCGACGCCGTCGTAGCGTGAGCGGACGCCGGCGTACGTCTTGCACGGGCGCACGCACGCGTAGAGGCCGAGCTCGTGGCGCAGCGCGACGTTGACCGAGCGGAACCCGGTGCCGATCGGCGTCGTGATCGGCCCCTTGAGGGCGACGCGGTTGCGCTTGATCGAAGCGAGCGTCTCGGGCGGGAGCGGCGTGCCGGCCGTCTCCATCACGTCGACACCGGCCTCTTGCACGTCCCATGCGAAGTCGACGCCCGTCGCCTCGAGCACCCGTCGCGTCGCCTCGGTCAGCTCCGGCCCGGTGCCGTCGCCGGGGACGAGAGTCACGGTGTAGGTCATGCGGGTGAGGTTAGTGGAACCGCCGTGAACGGCCGGTGCGGTACCGTCTGGACGTCGACCAGCGACCGGAAAAGAGGCACGATGAGCGAATTCAAGCCTGGGCTCGAGGGCGTCATCGCATTCGAGACCGAGATCGCCGAGCCCGATCGCGACGGCGGCTCCCTCCGCTATCGCGGGGTCGACATCGAGGAGCTCGTCGGCGCCGTCCCGTTCGAGAAGGTGTGGGGGCTGCTCGTCGACGAGGCGCCCGAGCCCGGCCTGCCGCCCTCCGAGCCTCTCGAGCAGCGCGACCAGACCGGGGACGGCCCGGCCGACCTCCAGATCCAGACCGCGCGCCTCGGCGCCGTCTGGCGGCTGGGCCAGCTGATCGACATCAGCGACGACCAGGCGAAGGAGGACCTCCGTCGACTGTCGGCTGCGATGATCTCGATCGCGGCGCGGTCGGCCCGCATCGCCGACGGGAACGCGACGCCCGTCGCCGACGCGGCGATCGCCGAGGGTCGGACGACCGCCGAGCGGTTCCTGCTCGAGTGGCGCGGCGAGGCGAACCCGATGCACGCGCAGGCGATCGACACCTACTGGATCTGCACCGCGGAGCATGGGCTCAACGCGTCGACGTTCACCGCGCGGGTCGTCGCCTCGACGGGCGCGGACTGCGCGGCGACCCTGTCCGCGGCGGTCGGGGCTCTGTCCGGCCCGCTCCACGGCGGCGCTCCTGCGCGCGTCCTGCCGATGCTCGACGCGGCCGCAGAGGCGCCGTCGGTCGAGTCCTACGTGAAGGGTCTGCTCGACCGTGGTGACCGCATGATGGGCTTCGGCCATCGCGTCTACCGGGCCGAGGATCCACGCGCCCGGCTGCTGCGCGGCACGGCGAAGGAGCTCGGCTCGCCCCGCTTCGAGGTCGCAGAGGAGCTCGAGCGCGTCGCGCTCGCCGAGCTCCAGGCGCGGAAGCCCGATCGCGTGCTCGCCACGAACGTCGAGTTCTGGTCGGCCGTCGTGCTCGACGTGGCCGAGGTGCCGCCCGCGCTCGCTCCGGCGATGTTCGCCTGCTCCCGCACTGCCGGCTGGTCGGCGCACGTGCTCGAGCAGAAGCGCCTCGGACGCCTCGTGCGGCCGTCCGCCCGCTACGTCGGCCCCGGGCCCCGGCCGCTCTCGGCTGTCGGCGGCTGACGCCTCGTGCCCGACGCGATGACGCTGGAGCAGGCGGCCGCCTACGCCGAGGAGCTCGCCGCTCGGCCAGGCGCTGAGCGCGAGCTCGCGGCGCTGCGGACGGAGTGGGACGACGAGCTCGAGGCGGCCGCACGAGCGGCCGACTACCGCGTGCGCGGGGTCGCATTCCGCGCCCTGGCGCAGTTCCGCTTCCGCCAGAAGCTCGAGCTGCTGCGTCGCGGGCTGGACGACGAGAGCCCGGCCGTGCGGGGCTCGGCGCTGATCGCGCTCGAGTCGCTCTCCCGCGACCACCCCGGCGACGTGAACCAGTTCAGGCCGCTGCTCAACGAGCTCGCAGCGCGCGACCCGAACGTCGCCGTGCGCCGGCTGGCGATCGCATGCTTCAAGAACGGCACGCCCGACCGGGGGACGATCAGCATCCTCGACGGCATCGCCGCGGACGACGAGGCGCCGCCCGAGGTGCGCAAGGCCGCCGTGGGCGTCTCGACGCTGCTCGTGAAGAAGCAGCGTCTGACGAAGAAGTAGGGTTCGGGGGTGTCCGAGCCCCTCGTCGGCGTGATCATGGGCTCCCGGTCGGACTGGGAGACGATGCGGCACGCGACCGAGACGCTCGGGCGCTCGGCGTCCCCTACGAGGCGAAGGTCGTGTCCGCCCACCGCACGCCCGACCTGCTGTTCGCGTACGCGGAGGAGGCGGCGGGCCGCGGGCTGCGCGTGATCATCGCAGGCGCCGGTGGGGCTGCCCACCTCCCCGGGATGACGGCGGCGAAGACCGCGCTCCCCGTGCTCGGCGTCCCCGTGGAGTCGAAGGCGCTCTCGGGGCTGGACTCGCTGCTCTCGATCGCGCAGATGCCCGCCGGTGTCCCGGTCGGGACGCTCGCGATCGGCATGGCCGGCGCGGTCAACGCCGCTTTGCTCGCGACGGCGATCCTCGCCACAGGCGACGAGCGCATCGCCGCTCGGCTGCGCGAGTTCCGCGCGGCCCAGACGCAGGCCGTGCTCGACCGCCCCGACCCTGCGGCGTGACGCTCGAGAGGGGCTTCCTCGTCGGCTGCGTCGGCGGCGGGCAGCTCGGCCGCATGCTCGCACTCGCCGGGCTGCCGCTGGGCATCCGCCTCCGCTTCCTCGATCCGGCCCCCGACGCCTGCGCGAGAGCAGTGGGCGAGCTCCTCGTGGGCGGCTACGACGACCCGGCGCTGCTCGCCCGGCTCGCCGACGGCGCGGACGCCGTGACGTACGAGTTCGAGAACGTCCCGGTCGAGGCCGCGGCGGCCGTGGGCGCCGTCCCCGGGCCGGGCGCGCTCGAGGAGGGGCAGGACCGACTGCGGGAGAAGGAGCTCTTCCGCCGGCTGGGGATCCCGACCGCTCGCTTCGGGTCGCCGGGGGAGATCGGCGTGCCGGCACTCGTCAAGCTGAGACGGCTCGGCTACGACGGCAAGGGCCAGCGGCGGATCGACGCCGTCGAGCCGCTCGCGGCCGACGAGCTCGCGGAGGAGCTCGTGCCGTTCGACCGCGAGCTCTCGATCGTGGCCGTGCGCGCGCGCTCGGGCGAGACCCGGTTCTGGCCTCTCGCGGAGAACGTCCATCGCGACGGCGTCCTCCGAGTCTCCCGCGCACCCGCTGCGGATGCCCCACAGGCCGAAGCGGAGGCCATCGCGACGGCGCTGCTCGACGAGCTCGCGTACGTCGGGGTGCTCGCGGTCGAGCTGTTCGAGGTCGACGGTCGCCTTCTCGCCAACGAGTTCGCCCCCCGCGTGCACAACACAGGCCACTGGACGATCGACGGCGCGGTGACATCGCAGTTCGAGAACCACCTCCGCGCGATCCTCGGTCTGCCGCTCGGCGAGACCGAGGCGCTCGCACCTGCGGTGATGGTGAACCTGATCGGGGGGATCCCGTCTCTCGACGACCTCCTGGCGCTCCCGTCGGCGCACCTCCATCTCTACGGGAAGGAGCCGCGCCCCGGGCGGAAGGTGGGCCACGTGACGCTCGTCGGAGCGAGCGAGGCGGTGGTCGCAGCGGCGATCGAGCTCGCGGAGTCGGCGGCGACGTAGGTCGGGCGTCGCCGTGGTGCGCGCCCGGCGGGATTCGACGCATCGGGCCGGCGCGGCCCGTCGTCCGCCGCCTGGCAACGATCGCTGCCGCCCGTACCTGGCAGGGATCGCTGGCAGGGATCGCTGGCAGGGATCGCTGGCAGGGGTTGCTGGCAGGGGTTGCTGGCAGGCGTTGCTGTCAGGGTTCCGCACGACTTCGTGCCAATCGCTCCACAGGAGCACCGTGCGGAGCGGGGGACGGTCAGCCGGTCGCGCCGGCCGGCCCTGGCCGATCGCCACGCCGCCGCGCGTGCGGGTGCGCGTCGAAGTACGCCTCGCGTCGTCGGCGGTCGGAGACGTGCGTGTACCGCTCGGTGGTCGCGAGGTCGGCGTGGCCGAGCATCTCCTGGACGGAGCGCAGGTCGGCACCGCCCTCGAGCAGGTGCGTCGCGAACGAGTGGCGGAGGAGGTGCGGGTGGACGCGGCCGGGCTCGAGCCCTGCGCGATCCGCAAGACGTCTCAGGATGAGAAACGCGCCGGCGCGCGTGAGCGCCCCACCTCGGGCGTTCAGGAAGAGATCGGGGCGGTAGCGCCTGTCGAGGTGCGGTCGCCCGAGCGCCAGGTACCGCCGCAGCGCTTCGGCCGCGGGTCGTCCGAGAGGGACGATGCGCTCCTTGCCGCCCTTCCCGAGCACCCTGACGAGGCGGTTGTCGATGTCGACCGAGCCTCGTGCGAGCCCGACAGCCTCCGAGACGCGAAGGCCCGCCCCGTAGAGGAGCTCGACGAGCGCCCGGTCGCGCATCGACCGTGGCGTCGAGCCGTTGGCCGCATCGACGAGGCGCTCGGCCTCGGCCGGTGACAGCGTTCGCGGCAGCGTTCGCGGCCTGCGTGGGGGGGTGATCTCCGCTGCGGGGTTCTCCGATCGCCTGCCGAGGAGGACGAGATGCCGGAGGTAGGAGCGCACGGCCGCGAGTCGTCGCGCGATCGTCGAGGGTGCGAGTCCGTCGGCTCGCATCGAGGCGAGCCACGACTCGAGCTCCGCCGTCGTCGCGTCGCCGGCGGGGCCGTCGCGGAACGTCCCGAACGAGACGAGGTCGCGACGATAGGCGTCCACCGTGCGCGGCGACCGGCGTGCCGCCAGCAGCAGCAGGTAGCTCTCGAGGTCGGGGTCGGGGGGCCGCGGCGACACGAGCGGGACCCGATTCGGCGGCGCGGCGCCCGCTCCTGCGCCGGGCCGGGGGAGCGCGTGCGGGAGGAACGAGGCCTTGCCGGTCCCATCCCAAGCCCCCACCCTCCCGCGGGGTCCGCATTCTCGCTGCGCGGGACGCACACGGCTGTGCCGATTCTCGATCGAGATCGTGACGGCGCCGTCGGCCCACCCATCCGGCCCGGCAGAGCACCCCGGTGCGGTTCGAATCCGAGCGCGAATCGACTACGACCGCGGGTGTGACCGGTCGTACACGCGGCGGAGCCGGCGGGCGTCGACGTGGCTGTACACCTGGGTGGTCGAGAGCGAGCTGTGGCCGAGCAGCTCCTGGATCGTCCTCAGGTCGGCGCCGCCCTCGAGAAGGTGCGTGGCGTACGCGTGCCGGAGCCGGTGGGGGTTCGGCACCAGCCGCCGGAGCGTGCTCGTGTCCAGCCGCCGACCGCGCACGGAGAGGAAGACCCCGTCGCACGCGCCGCGGGCGAGCGCGGGTCTGCCGTCCCGCAGGTAGCGCGCGAGCCGCCAGGCAGCCTCCTCGCCGATCGGCACGATCCGCTCCTTGCCTCCCTTCCCGCGCACGTGGAGCGTCTCACGGTCGAGATCGACGTCGCCGAGCGCCAGTGCGACCGCTTCGGCGCTGCGGAGACCACACGAGTAGACGAGCTCCACGAGCGCGCGATTCCGCAACGCGAGCGGCTCGTCGCCGTCGAGGTCGTCGACGAGCCGTTCGACCTCGGCGAGCTTCGGCGCGACCGGAAGTCGTCTGCGCGACCGCGTGGCGATCCCCGTATCGGGCACGCGGGACGCGCCGAGCGTGAACCGGAGGAACGCGCGAACAGCCGACAGCCGGCGGGCGATCGTGGCCGGCGCGAGCCCCCGGCGGCTGCGCCCCAGCTCACCGGTGTACGCAGCGAGCGCGCCGACGTCGACGTCCGCCAGCGTGAGCCCTTCCGCCTCGAGCCAGTCCGCGAAGTCGCGCAGGTCGGCGCCGTAGGCGCGCCGGGTCGCCTCCGAGAGCCCCGGGCTCGCAAGGAAGCGATCGACGGCGGCTGCCACCTCGACGGCGCGTACGTCCATGGCGACCCGTTCGGCCCGGGCCCCGTTCCGTCCTGCCGGGGCGGCCGAGCTCAGTCCTCGTGCGCGCGTGCCTGGAGCCGCGCCGCGTGCACGGCGTTCCGCAGCAGGAACACGTCGGTGATCGGGCCCACGCCGCCGGGCACGGGGGACACCGCCTCGGCGACCTCCGCGACCGACGCGAGGTCGACGTCCCCGACCATCCGCACCTTGCCGGTCGCGTCGTCACGCTCGGGGTTGATCCCGACGTCGATCACGATCGCACCGGCCTTGACCATCGCACCGGTCACGAGCCGTGGGACGCCAGCGGCGACGACGAGCACGTCCGCCTGCCGCGTGTGCTCCTCGAGCCGGCCGGCTGCGGCCGTGTGATGGTGCGCGCTGATCACCGTGGCGTTGCGGGCGAGACCGAGCCAGAGCGCCGGCTTGCCGACGTTGTTCGAGCGGCCGACGAGCACGAGGTCGAGCCCGTTGTAGAACGTCGTCGGGTCGCGTCCGCTGGAGGCGACGTACCGGTCGAGCATCCAGAAGACGGATGCCGGCGTCGAGGGGACGAAGCGCGGCTGGCCGAGCGCGAGCAGCCCGGCGTTGTCGGGATGCACCGCCTCGATGTCCTTGAGCGGGTCGAGGGTGCGGTAGACGTGACCCTCGTCGACGTGTGACGGCAGCGGCCGGAGCACGAGGATCCCGGAGACGCGGGGGTCGGCATTCAGCTTGCCGACGATGGCGAGCACCTCTGCCTCTTCCGCGTCCGCGGGGAGCCGTTCGCACGCGTAGCGGCAGTCGAGCTCCTCCGCCAGTCGACGCACCCGCCGCTCGTACGCCGCCGACGCATACTCGTCGCCGACGAGCAGAGTCGCGAGCCCGGGGACGATCCCGTCGCGGGCGAGTGCCCGGACGTCGAGCTCGACCTCGCGTCGCAGCTCGGCGGCGAGCGCGTCGCCGTCGATCACGGATGCGGTCACGGCGCCTGAATCTACCCCCTCGTCGGGCACCATGTCCTCGTGCGTCGCCCCCCGACCCCGTTCGTCGCGCTCGCCGCCACCGGCGTCTGCGCCGCGCTCGTCGCGGTCGTCCTCCTGCGCCCGGCCGGTGACCCGCCGTCCGAGACAGGCGCGCTGGCGCTCGTCGGCGACTCGCTGAACGTCGGCACACTCGACTACCTGGACGAGGCGCTCCCCGGCTGGACGGTGCGCAGCGACAGCGTCGTCGGCCGGCTCACCGACGACGGTCTCGCCGCGCTGGAGCGGCTCGGTGGCAGCGAGCCGGTGCTGATCTCGCTGGGCACGAACGACCCCGCGGAGGCGGTCGACGCCTTCGGCGAGGACGTCGACCGGGCTCTGCGCCTTGCGGGAGCCGGGCGGTGCGTCATCTGGGCGACGATCTGGCGCTCGGACGGCCCGGACGATGGCTTCAACGACGTGCTCGAGCAGGCTTCTGCCGATCGGGGTCTCAGGCTCCTGCGCTGGGACGAGATGCTCGCTCGCGATCCGGCGCTGCTCGCGCCGGACGGCGTCCACGGCAGTCCGGCGGGCTACCGCGCCCGTGCAGAAGAGGCCGCGCGACTCGCGCGCTCGTGCCCGCGACCGCAGCCGGGGACGTCGGCCGGAGCGACGGGATGAGCGGTCGGATCGTCGCGCTGCCAACCGGAGCCGACGCCCGGCTGACGAACGAGGGCTCGCCGCTCGCAGCGGTGCTCGTCAACGGCGGCACCGCCCGCGCGGTGCCCGGCACCTGGAGCGCGACGAGCGAGCTGCTCGTCGCCGAGCTCGCCGACCGGTTCTCCGGGATCGCGTTCGCGGAGGTGCGCTATCGGGTCAAGACCTGGAACCAGCTCGACTCGTGCATGGCCGACGCGACGGCCGCGCTCGACCTGGTCGACGGGCGTGGGCCCGGGTCGGCAGTGCTGATCGGGTTCTCGATGGGAGGGGCCGTGTCGATCGGCGTCGCCGGTCACGAGGCAGTCGCCTCGGTGCTCGCGCTGGCACCGTGGATCCCCGAGCGGCTGCCCCTCGACGGGCTCCACGGCAAGCGGCTCGACGTCGTGCACGGGGCGTGGGATCGCTGGCTGCCCGGGGTCCCCGGCGTCAGCCCGAGCATCTCGCGTCTGGGGTTTCAGCGAGCACGGGCGCTCGGCGTGGACGGCACGTACACGATCATCCCGCGCGCGCTCCACGGAGCAGCCGTGCGGCGGCCGTCCGGGGCGCTCCAGCGCCTGCCGCGCTGGGAGGCCTGGGTGGATCACGTCGGTGCGTCGCTCGAGCGCTTCGCGGCCGAGCGTGCGGGCGCCCTCTGAGCGCGCCCGCGCGCCCGTCGTCGACGCACCGAGCGACACCGCGAGCGGGACGCACGGCCCTGCCGGCGGCACGGGGCCCCGTGCACGGCCAGGCAGGTGCGCGGTCGGCGCTCGAGCGAAGGATCAGCCCCTGACAGCGATCGACCCGGTGCGCCTCTCCCGCGCGCGGGAGAGGCGAATTGGGCGTCGCGTGAGCCGCGTCCGCCCGAATCGCTCGGGACCGAAGGCTTTCCGCTACGCGAGCCGGCGCCGGTCGCGCTGCGACATGTCCGGCACGCGGACGTCCCACGCCAGGCCCGCACGCTCCAGTCCCCGGATCGTCCACCACGACGGGTCGAGCTGGAATCGGTCGAGGCCGTGGCGGGCCGAGCTCGGGAACGCGTGGTGGTTGTTGTGCCAGCCTTCCCCGAAGGTGAGTGCCGCGACGACCCAGTTGTTGCGGCTCTCGTCGCGGGAGCGGTACGCGCGGCGCCCGAACAGGTGGCAGATCGAGTTCACCGAGAAGGTCGCGTGCTGGTAGGCGAAGATCCGCACGAGCCCGCCCCACACGAGCGCCTGGAAGCCGAGTGAGAGGCTGAGCCCGCCGGCGACGTAGCCGATCGCGAACGGGATCGCGAACGTCAGGAACACCCACAAGAAGTACAGTCGGTCGACGCGTCGAACGACCCGGTCGGCGTAGAGGTCCTTCCCGTAGTCGACGCCGCGCTCCATCCCCTTCAGGTGGAAGAGCCAGCCGGCGTGGGCGTGCAGGAACCCCTTGAACGCGTTCCACGCCCCGGGCTCACGTCCGGCGTGGGGGGAGTGAGGGTCGCCCTCGACGTCCGAGAAGGCGTGGTGCTTGCGGTGGTCGGTCACCCACTGCGTCACCGGCCCCTGGATCGTGAGCGAGCCGAGCACCGCGAACGTCCCCCGCAGCCACGGGGTCGTCTCGAAGCTGCGATGGCTGAAGAGACGGTGGTAGCCGACCGTGATCCCGAGCCCGCCGAGCAGGTAGAAGGTCGCGAACAGGGCGACGTCGACCCACGACAGCGCCACCCCCCACAGGAGCCCGGCCGCCGACAGGAGCCCGAGCGGCGGGATGATCACCGCGAGCAGCGTCACGATCTGGCTCGCGCGGCTCGTGCGCTCGCGCACCGTCGCGATCTGCGGCGCGGCCGGCAGCGCCGGCACCTCCGGCGCCCGCTCTAGTGCCTCCGACATGATCCTGTCATCCGGCCTTGGCGTGACGGCGAATCATCTCGGATGAAGATAGCGATCATCGGTTCTGGCATCGCGGGCCTGTCGGCCGCTCATGTCCTCGCTCGCGCCCACGAGGTCGAGGTGCTCGAGGCGAACGACTACGTCGGCGGGCACACGCATACCGTCGAGGTCGACGGCCTCGCGATCGACACCGGCTTCATCGTCCACAACGAGCGGAACTACCCGTTGCTGACTCGGCTCTTCCGCGAGCTCGGCGTGCGCACCCAGCCCACCGTGATGAGCTTCGCGATGACCTGCGGCTGCGGCATCGCGTGGTCGAGTCGGCGGCCGTGGCGCGCCGGGGGGCTCCTCGGCGAGATCCTCCGCTTCCTCCGCACCGCCGGCGACGCCGACGTCGAGGGCAAGGACTTCGACCGCTTCCTGCGAGACGAGGGCTACTCGGATGCCTTCCGTCGCCACTATCTCGTCCCGATGACTTCTGCCCTCTGGTCGACCGCGCCCGGGGACGCTCTCGCGTTCCCCGCGGCGTTCGGGATCCAGTTCTTCCGCAACCACGGGATGCTCGGGCTGCGGCGCCACCACTGGCGGACGGTCGTCGGTGGCAGTCGCGAGTACGTTCGCTCGCTGGTCGCGCGGCTGCCGTCTCCGGTCGAGGTCTCGCGCCCGGTTCGGTCGATCGCCCGCGACGGGGACGGCGTCATGGTCAGGCTGGCCGACGGCGAGAGCAGGCGCTACGACGGTGCGGTCGTCGCCACGCACGCCCCGACCGCTCTCGCACTGCTCGAGCGCCCGACCGCCGACGAGCGTCGTCTGCTCGGCGCGTTCTCCGTCACCGGGAACGAGGCGGTGCTGCACTGGGACGAGCGACTGCTGCCGGCCCGCCCGGGCGACCGCTCGGCGTGGAACTACGCGTCTGCCAGCTGCGGCGGCAGCCCCGCGCTGCCCACGGTCACCTACTCGATGAACCGCCTCCAGGCGCTTGACGCCGACCGCGAGTGGTGCGTCACGCTCAACCGCACCGCCGAGATCGACCCTGCGAAGATCGTGCAGGTGATCCGCTACGACCACCCGCAGATGACGTTCGCCGCGCTCGACGCGCAGCAGCAGATCCGGCGGCTCGATGTCGACCGGCTTGCCTTCGCGGGGGCATGGCAGGCGTACGGGTTCCACGAGGACGGAATCCGCAGCGGGGTGGCAGCTGCCGAGAGCCTGGGGGGAGTGCGCTGGTGAGGTCTGCGCTGTACGTCGGCACGGTCATGCACGCGCGGCGCGAGCCGGCCGAGAACGTCTTCCGCTACCCCGTCTACATGACGTTGCTCGACCTCGACGAGCTGCCGCAGCTCGACCGCGAGCTCCGCCTCTTCGGCTGGAACCGCCGCGCGGTCACGAGCTACCACGACCGCGACCACCTCGACGTCCGAGCGCACCTCGCCGCGGTGGGGGTCGACCTCGGCGAGGGCGGCCGGCTGGAGCTGCTGACGAACCTCCGCGTGCTCGGCCACGTGTTCAACCCGGTCTCGTTCTGGTGGTGCTATCGGGACGACGGGGTGCTCGCATGCATCGTCGCGGAAGTGAGCAACACGTTCGGCGAGCGGCTGCCCTACGTGCTCCATCCCGCGGACGAGGCCGCGGTGAGCGCGCCTCGGGAGCGGCACGTCTGGGAGACGGACAAGCGTCTGCACGTCTCCCCGTTCATGCCGATGGACCAGTCGTACACGTGGTGGCTGTCGGAGCCGGGCTCCCGGCTCGACGTGCGGATGGACGTTCACGAGGAAGGCCAGGCCGATTTTCGCGCGACCCTGGTCGCGCGGCGCGTCGAGCTGACATCCGCCTCGCTGCGCGCAGCGCTCGTCCGCTACCCGGTGATGCCGGCGACGGTGGTCGCACGCATCCACCTGCAGGCCGCGCGGCTGTGGGCGAAGCGCGTTCCCTTCTTCTCGAAGCCTCCGTTCGTCCCGGGGAAGGGGACCACCCGGCGGTGACGGTCTTCGGCGCCACCGCGCGGCGGCTCGTCTTCCGCGCCCTCGAGGCGGTGACAGGAGGCAGCGTCGTGCTGCGCTATCCCGACGGGCGCGGTCGCCGGTTCGGGGACGGGGAGGGCCCCGAGGTCGTGGTCGACCTCGTGCGGCCCGACGTGGTGTGGGAGAAGCTCGGCCGCCGGACCCGGGTCGGGCTCGGCGAGTCCTACGTCGACGGCGACTGGGACTGCGCCGATCTGACGGGGCTGTTCTCGCTCCTCGGTCGGAGCCTCCACCGAGCCCAGCACCATCCCCTCAGGCAGCGGCTCCAGCAGCTGCAGGCACTCCGGCCGGACCTGTCCCGCCGGCAGACCTTCGACCGGGCGCGCGACAACATCCACGCGCACTACGACCTCGGCAACGACCTCTTCCGTCTGATGCTCGACCCGACGATGTCGTACTCGTGCGCCTACTGGGAGCACGCGGGGATGACGCTCGAGCAGGCACAAGTCGCGAAGCTCGACCGGATCTGCGAGAAGCTCCGCCTGTCGAGCGACGACCACGTGCTCGAGATCGGGTGCGGCTGGGGCGGGTTCGCGATCCACGCGGCGCAGGTGCACGGGTGCCGGGTCACGGGGCTCACGATCTCCCCGTCGCAGGCCGAGCTCGCCCGAGAGCGCGTGGCGGAGGCAGGGCCTCGCCGACCGGGTCGAGATCGTCGAGCGCGACTACCGCCTCGTCGAGGGGTCGTTCTCGCGGATCGCGTCGATCGAGATGTTCGAGGCGATCGGCCTCGCCGAGTACGCGACGTTCTTCGGCACCGTCGATCGGCTGCTGGCACCCGACGGGGTCGCGGTGCTGCAGACGATCGGCATCCCCGACGAGCGCTTCGAGCGCTACCGGCGCACGCCCGACTGGATTCAGCAGTACATCTTCCCCGGCTCGCTGCTGCCCTCGCTGGAGGCGATCGCCCGCGCGGTCGCCACGACGCACCTGATGGTCGTCGGCCTCGAGGAGATCGGCATCGGCTACGCGCGAACGCTGCGCGAGTGGCGCGAGAACGTGTGGGCCAACGTCGACGCGGTGCGGGCGCTCGGCTACGACGAGCGGTTCCTGCGGATCTGGACGTACTACCTGTCGTACTGCGAGGCGGCGTTCGCGATCCGCTCCCTCCGCGACGTGCAGCTCGTGCTCTCGCGCTCGTTCAACGACGCGCTCCCGGCACACCCCTCGGTTCGACCGACCTATTGACCGCGTACCGGTTCGTACGGGCGGGGCTCGGGCCGGTGCTGCGGGCGGTCTGGCGCGTCCGGGTCATCGGCGTCGAGCGGATTCCACCCGGCCCGTGCGTGCTCGCACCGAACCACGACTCGCTCAGCGACCCCTTCTTCGTGGGCGCAGCCGTTCCACGCCCGCTGCGCTTCCTCGCGAAGGCCGAGCTGTTCCGGTTCCCGCTCGGCCCGGTCGTCCGCTCGCTCGGCGCGATCCCGGTGCGACGGGGTGAAGGCGACCGGGGCGCGATCGCCTCCGCCGTCGCGGCGGCCCGCGCCGGGAGCACCGTCGTGATCCACCCGCAAGGGACAGTGCTCGGCGACGTCGATCGCCCCTGGCGGCGCGGCGCCGCGCGCGTCGCCATGGAGGCCGGCGTCCCGCTCGTGCCGGTCGCGCTCGTCTTCACCGAGCGGGTGCTGCGCCCCGGTGGCGTTCGCATCGGGTTCCCGTCGGTCACCGTGCTCGTCGGCGAGCCCGTCCCCGTCGGACCCGCATCCGCGCCGGACGAGGCGCGCGCGACAGAGCTGACCGGGCGCGTGCGGCGCGCCGTGGAGGAGTTGCGGGCGCCGTACTACCGACGCGACGGGGTCTGAGCGCGCCCCACCCGCGAGGCCGGCCGCGGTCGCGGACCGCATGGCCATCACCTCGGGTGGCACTCTGGCGGGATGCCGGGTCGCCGCTTCGATGCCTTCACCACCCAGGACGCGCCCGAGCGCCCGAGCGATCCCGCGATCCGCAAGGCCAACCTCCGACGCATCATCGCGCTCTTTCGCCCGTACGGCAGGCGCCTGACCGGCGTCTCGGGGCTGATCGTCGTCAGCGCCGCGCTCGGCGCGGTGTCGCCGTTCCTGCTGCGTGAGGTGCTCGACGTCGCGATCCCCGAGGAGAACGTCGGCTTGCTCACGGCGCTCGTCGCCGGGATGGTCGCGATCCCGATCCTCACGGGGGCGCTGGGCGTCTGGCAGACCCTCCTCTCCAACCAGGTCGGCCAGGCGGTGATGCACGACCTCCGCACGCGCGTCTACCGCCATCTCCAGCGTCTCTCGCTCGCCTTCTTCACACGCACGCGCACGGGCGAGGTGCAGAGCCGCATCGCCAACGACATCGGCGGGATCGACAACGTCGTCACGTCGACGGCCACCTCGGTGCTGTCGAACGTGACGACGGTGCTGGCGACGATCGTCGCGATGGTGTTGCTCGACTGGAGGCTCGCGGTCTTCGCGCTCGCGCTGCTGCCGCTGTTCGTCTGGCTGACGAAGCGCGTCGGCGACGAGCGGAAGAAGGTGACCGCCCAGAAGCAGGCGTCGCTGGCGGACGTGTCGTCGATCGTGCAGGAGTCCCTGTCGGTCTCGGGGATCCTGCTCGGGAAGACGATGGGTCGCGCAGACGAGCTGGCGGATCGCTTCGCGGGCGAGTCCGAGCGGCTGGCGGCGCTCGAGGTCCGCAGCCGGATGACGGGGCGCTGGATGATGGCCGCGATCCAGATGACCTTCGCGGTGATGCCGGCGCTCGTCTACTGGTTCGCCGGCTGGTCGATCGCCCAAGGGGACGCCTCGATCACGCTGGGCACGCTGGTCGCCTTCACGACCCTCCAGACTCGCCTCTTCTTCCCGATCGGGTCGCTGCTCGGCGTCCAGCTGGAGGTGCAGAGCTCGCTTGCGCTGTTCGATCGGATCTTCGACTACCTCGACGAGCCCGTCGACATCGTGGAGGGAGAGCAGACGCTGGGGCGGTGCACGGGCAATGTCAAGCTCGAGCACGTCTGGTTCCGCTACGACGAGGACACGTGGACGCTCGCCGACGTCTCGTTCGACGTGCCCCGCGGGACGAAGACCGCGATCGTGGGCGAGACCGGCTCCGGGAAGACCACCTGCGCCTACCTCGTCGCGCGGCTCTACGACGCAACCGAGGGCGCCGTGACGATCGACGGCACCGACGTGCGCGAGCTCACCTTCCCGACACTTGCCTCAGCGGTCGGCGTCGTCTCGCAGGAGACGTATCTCTTCCACGCGAGCGTGCGCGAGAACCTGCGCTTCGCCCGGCCCGAGGCGACGGACGAGGAGATCGAGGAAGCGGCTCGCGCCGCCCAGATCCACGAGCTGATCTCGACCCTCCCCGACGGGTACGAGACCGTCGTCGGCGAGCGCGGCTACCGGTTCTCGGGCGGCGAGAAGCAGCGGCTGGCGATCGCGCGGACGATCCTGCGCAACCCGCCGATCCTCGTCCTCGACGAGGCGACCTCGGCCCTCGACACGCAGACCGAGCGGGCGGTCCAGGACGCGCTGGAGCGTCTCGCGCAGGGGAGGACGGTGATCGCCATCGCCCACCGTCTGTCGACCGTGCGCGACGCCGACCAGATCGTCGTGCTCGACCGAGGCCGCGTGGTCGAGCGGGGAACGCACGAGGAGCTGCTCGACCTCGGCGGCAAGTACGCAGACCTCACACAGCGCGACGCAGTGATCGACGTCGCATAGCGCGGGCGCCCGCCGCCACCCGGTGGCCGAACGGGCACACGTCGGCTCGGAGGATCGTCTAGCGTTCGCGTCAGGCGCTGCCATCGCGCGCCGACGAACCGAGAAGGAGCCCCGATGACCACTGCCATCATCCCGGCAGGCCTCGAGCAACACGGGATCGTCCCGCGCGGGACGATCGTGCACAACCCGACGACGGCGCAGCTCTACACGCACGCGCTCGCGATCGGCCAGGGCAAGCTCGCCCACGGCGGCGCCCTCGTCGTCGACACCGGGACGCACACGGGCCGCTCGCCCAAGGACAAGCTCGTCGTCCGCGAGCCCGGCTCCGAGGAGCGGATCTGGTGGGGCGAGGTCAACGCGCCGATCGCCGAGGAGGGCTTCGAGCAGCTCCGTGGCAAGGTGGTCGCGTTCCTCGAGGCGCAGGACACGCTCTACGTCGTCGACCACTACGCGGGGGCCGACCGTGCCCACCGCGTCGGCGTGCGAGTCGTGACCGCGAGCCCCTACCACGCCCTGTTCGCGAAGACGATGTTCATCGTCCCGGGGCCGCACGAGCTCGCGTCGTTCAAGACGGACGCGCTCGTGCTGCACGCGCCGCCGGTGGAGGCGCACCCCGAGGAGGACGGCACGCGCAGCGGGACGTTCGTCGTCCTCCACCCGACCCGGACCGAGATCGTGATCGGCGGCACCCACTACGCCGGCGAGATCAAGAAGGGCATCTTCACGGTGATGAACGATCGGCTGCCCCTCGAGGGCGTGCTGCCGATGCACTGCTCCGCGAACGTCGGCGAGGACGGGCGTGTGGCGATCTTCTTCGGCCTCTCCGGCACCGGCAAGACGACGCTGTCCGCGGATCCCGACCGCTCGCTGATCGGCGACGACGAGCACGGCTGGAGCGACAGCGGCGTCTTCAACATCGAGGGCGGGTGCTACGCGAAGGTGATCAGGCTCTCGGCGGAGGCCGAGCCGCAGATCTGGCGCACGACACGGACGTTCGGGACGATCCTCGAGAACGTCGCGGTAGACGAGGCCGGCGTGATCGACCTCGACGACGACGCGAAGACGGAGAACACGCGCGCGGCCTACAAGCTCGAGCGCATCGCCACCGCTCTCCCGACGAAGATGGCGGGACACCCCAGCTCCGTCGTCTTCCTGACGGCGGACGCCTTCGGCATCCTCCCGCCGATCGCCCGGCTGTCGCGCGACCAGGCGATGTTCTACTTCCTCTCGGGCTTCACCGCGAAGCTCGCAGGCACCGAGATCGGCGTCACCGAGCCACAGCCGACCTTCTCCGCCTGCTTCGGCGCGCCGTTCCTCCCGCAGCCGCCAGCCGTCTACGCCCGGATGCTCGGCGAGAAGCTCGACCGCCACGGTTCGAGCGTCTGGCTCGTCAACACCGGCTGGACGGGTGGGCCGTTCGGCGTCGGGCACCGCATGCCGATCACAGCGACGCGCGGGCTGCTGCATGCGGCGCTCTCGGGTGCGCTCGACGACGCGCGGTTCCGGATCGACCCGGTGTTCGGTTTCGAGGTGCCGACTCATGTGCCCGGGATCGACGACGGGCTGCTCGACCCGCGCGCGACGTGGGCCGACCCAGCCGCGTACGACGCGAAGGCGTCCGAGCTCGCCGCGATGTTCCGCGACAACTTCGAGTCGAAGTTCGCCGACGCAGGCGACGAGATCGCCGCCGCGGGACCCGCGGTGTGAGCGTCCGCCAGCTGCGGCTCTGCGTCACGGCTGCGGACTACGACGAGGCGTTGCGCTTCTACCACGACGTCCTCGGGCTCCCCGTCGAGGGCGCGTTCACCTCGGACGACGGCGGTCGCGTGACGATTCTCGACGCAGGTCGCGCCACGCTCGAGCTCGCCGATCCCGCGTACGCCGCGCACATCGACGCGGTCGAGGTCGGACGGCGCGTCGCCGGTCACGTCAGGGTCGCGCTCGAGGTCGACGACGTGCTCGGCGCGACGGCGCTGCTTGGCGGGCGCGGGCGCGACCGTGATCGCGGAGCCGACCCGCACCCCGTGGGACTCGCTGAACGCGCGTCTCGACGGCCCGGCCGGGCTCCAGCTGACGCTGTTCCAGGAGCTCGCCCCGCCGGCGGGGGCCTGACTGGCAGGACTGACTGGCAGGACTGGCTGGCACGACTTGCTGGCAGGATCTCCTGGCAGGGTTTGCTGTCAGGGTTTGCGTCGAAAGCGTGCCGATCGCTCCACAGGCGGGCTCTGTGGCCGGGCGCACCTTGGACAGGCCCGAACGGGGCGTGATGCGGTAGGTTCACACGGATGGAGACCCCGTTCGACGTCCTCGTCGTCGGCGCCGGCTGCGCCGGCATGCGCGCAGCGATCGAGGCGCACGACCAGGGCGCGCGCGTCGGGGTCATCTCGAAGCTCCATCCGACCCGCAGCCACTCGGGCGCAGCGGAAGGCGGGATCAACGCGGCGCTCGGCAACACCGCGGAGGACAGCCCCGCCAAGCACGCGTTCGACACGGTGAAGGGCTCCGACTACCTCGGCGACCAGGACGCGATCGAGATCTTCACCGCCGAGGCGCCGGGCGACATCTACCAGCTCGAGCACTGGGGATGCGTCTTCTCGCGCAACGACGAGGGCAAGCTCGCGCAGCGCCCGTTCGGCGCCGCCGGCTCGCCCCGCACGGTGTACGCGGCCGACATCACCGGGCATGTCCTCATCCAGGTGCTCTACGAGCAGCTCCAGAAGCGGATGGCCGAGGGCCTGGTCGTGTTCGAGGAGTACTTCGCGTTCCGCCTCGTCGAGGAGGACGGGCGCTGCACGGGCGTCGTCTGCTGGGACCTGATGCACGGCGGCGTCAAGGCGGTGTCCGGGAAGGCCGTCGTCCTCGCCACGGGCGGGGCCGGACGTCTCTTCCGGGCGACCACCAACGCCTACGCCTGCACCGGCGACGGGATGGCGATGGCGCTGCGCGCCGGGCTCCCCCTCAAGGACATGGAGTTCATGCAGTTCCACCCGACGACGATGTTCCCGACCGGCATCCTCATCACGGAGGGCTGCCGCGGCGAGGGCGGGTACCTGATCAACAAGGACGGCGAGCGCTTCATGAAGCGCTACGCGCCCAACGCGCTCGAGCTCGCCTCGCGCGACGTCGTCTCCCGCTCGGAGACGACGGAGATCGAGGCCGGGCGTGGCGTCAACGGCTCGGTCTTCCTCGACCTGCGCCACCTCGGCGCCGAGAAGATCCTCAGCCGGCTGCCGGGCTCGCGCGAGCTCGCGATGACCTACGCGGGCGTCGACCCGATCTACGAGCCGATCCCCGTGCGCCCGGGGGCCCACTACCACATGGGCGGCGTCGCCTGTGACAGCTGGGGCCTGACGGAGCTGGAGGGGCTGTACGCGGCCGGTGAGGTCGCGTGCGTGTCCGTCCACGGCGCCAACCGTCTCGGCGGCAACTCGCTGATGGAGACGATCACCTTCGGTCGTCGTGCCGGTCAGGCGGCTGCCGAGTACGCGCTCGCCGCACCGACGCCGAACGGGCACGTCGAGTCCGCGCGGGCCGACGCCGAGACCTGGGTCTCCGGCCTCCTCGGCGTCGAGCAGGGCGAGCGGCCCTGGCAGATCCGCGACGAGCTCGGCGTGTCCATGCTCGAGAACTTCGGCGTCTTCCGCCGCGCCGAGAAGATGGATCGCCAGGTCGAGATCATCGCCGAGCTGCGCGAGCGCTACGAGCGCGGCGTCGTGATCGACGACAAGGGAGAGGTGTTCAACAACGACCTGACGCAGGCGATCGAGCTCGGCTACCTGCTCGACCTCGCCGCGTGCATGCTCCAGGCCGGCGTCGCGCGGACGGAGAGCCGCGGCGCGCACTCGCGCCCGTACGACTTCCCCGATCGCGACGACGAGAGCTTCCTCAAGCACTCGATCAGCCACTGGCGTGACGGCGGCCCGGAGCTGTCGTACGCGGAGGTGCGGATGACCCAGTGGGAGCCGATGGAGCGGAAGTACTAGGAGGGCACGTGAAGGTCGAGCTGAAGATCTGGCGCTACGACGGGCGGACGGGCGAGAAGGCCCTGCGACCCTACGAGGTGGACGTCTCCGACGAGGCGACCCTGCTCGACACGCTCGATGTGATCAAGGACCGTGTCGACGGCACCCTCGCCTACCGCAAGAGCTGCCGGATGATGATCTGCGGCTCGTGCGGGATGCGCGTGAACGGCGGCGCGGTGCTGGCCTGCAAGACGCGCATCGCCGACATCGTCGCCGACGGCAGGGTGCCCGTGATCTCCGCGATGGGGAACCTGCCCGTGGTCAAGGACCTGGTCGTCGACATGGAGCCGTTCTGGCAGAAGATGCAGTCGGTCGAGCCATGGCTCCAGCCCGGCTACGACCAGGCGACGGAGGCGGAGAACCTCGTCTCGCAGCCGACGATGGACGTGATCCACAAGGAGTCGCTCTGCATCAACTGCGGCTGCTGCGTGTCGGAGTGCAACTCGATGGAGTCCGATCCCGACTTCCTCGGCCCCGCGGCCCTCGCGAAGGGCTTCCGCTTCGTCGGTGACCCACGGGACGCCCGCACGGTGGAGCGCCTGGAGCGCTACTCCGAGGCGCACGGGATCTGGGACTGCACGCGCTGCTACTTCTGCAACGAGCGCTGCCCGAAGGGCGTCGACCCGCGCGATGCGATCGCGAAGCTCGGCGCCGAGGCGATGAAGCACGGGATCGACAGCGACATGGGCGCACGGCACGCGAAGTGGTTCGTCACCTCCGCCAAGACGACCGGCTGGCTGCGCGAGACCGAGCTCGTCCCGAAGACGCAAGGGATCGTGAAGTCGATCAAGGAGATCAAGTTCGCGATGTCGCTCCTGCCCAAGGGCAAGGTGCCGCCGCCGTTCCCGCCGCACGTCGCGGAGGGCATCGACGAGTCCCGCCACCTGTACGACCTCGTCAAGGCCCAGGGCCGCGACGGCGCGCAGGGGATCGTGCAGGGCGAGAACGCGCTCGGGCGCCTCGAGGGCCATCACGGCGCCGTCGACCACCCGAGCCACCCCTACGACGATCCGCGCTCGTTCCCGCGCCCCTTCCTCCCCGAGGAGGAAGCGGAGGGCGCACCGGCCGGGGCAGGCTAGGATCGCCCCGTGAAGCAGGTCGCCTACTACAAGGGCTGTCTCGCCAGCCTGTCCGCGAAGGAGCTCGACATCTCGACCCAGGCGCTCGCGCCGAAGGTCGGTCTCGAGCTCGTCGAGCTGACGCGCGTGACGTGCACGGGCGCCGGCGACATCCACGAGGCCGAGCCCGACTACTACGTCCACCTGAACGCGCGCATCCTCGCGTACGCCGAGGCGACCGGCTGCGACACGCTGATGACCATCTGCAACGTCTGCACGCTCAACCTGCGCCAGGCGAACCACCAGCTGCAGATCGACGAGGCGCTGCGCGAACGGGTGAACGACAACCTGGAGCGCGTCGGCGCGCCGCGCTACGACGGCACCGTCGAGGTGAAGCACTTCCTCTGGCTGATCGCGGGCGAGCACTTCGGGCTGCTCCAGGAGGCGGCGCATCGCGGGCTGCAGGGGCTCAAGATCGCGCCGTTCTACGGCTGCCAGATCCTCCGGCCCTCGAAGCTGATGGGGTTCGACAACCCGGACAACCCGGACTCGCTCGAGCGGATCATCGCCGCGTGCGGCGGCGAGGCGATCGACTACCCCGCGAAGGTCAAGTGCTGCGGCTTCCCGATCATCCAGGCGCGCGAGGACACGGCGCTGGCCGAGCTCGTCCAGCCGATCGAGCAGGCGTACGAAGCGGGCGCCGACGCGATCGTGACCCCGTGCCCGCTCTGCCACCTGTCGCTCGACGCCTGGCAGTCGAAGCTCAAGAAGCGGTACGGCAAGGACTTCCAGATGCCGATCCTGCACCTCTCGCAGCTCGTCGGCGTCGCCGCCGGCCTCTCCGACGCGGAGCTGAAGTTCAAGCGCCACGTCGTGAGCGTGCAGCCGGTGGTCGACAAGCTGTCGATCTAGGCGCTTCCGCTGCGCGGAAGTGCCAGTGGCCCCTCTCGTGACCTGGGCGCTCGTCGGGCTCGCCGTCGCAGCCGTCGCGCTCGCCGCCTATGGCTGGTACGAGGCGGGGTGGCTGCGCGCAAGGATCCGGGAGGTGGAGATCCCCGGCCTGCCGCCGGCGCTCGACGGCCTCCGCATCGCCCACCTGTCCGACTTCCACCTCGGCGCACCGCTCTCGCGGGGGAACGGCGCGAGCGAGCGCGCCGCGAGGTGGGTCGCTGGGCGGGCACCCGATCTGGTCTGCATCACGGGCGATCTCGTCTCTCACCCGCGGGGTGAGCCGCGGCTGCGGCGCATCCTCGCAGTGCTCCGCCGGCCGGTCGTCGTGCTCGGGAACCACGACGTCGCGGTCACCCGCGACCCGTTCTCGCGCGCGGCGGAGCTCTCCGACCTCTCCGAGGCCGAGCTCCTGCGCGACGAGGCGATCTCGCTCGAGGTCCGCGGCGAGCGCGTGCAGCTGGTCGGGGTCGATGCCGAGGCGTACCCGCGCGGCGAGGCGAGCCCCTGGACGCTGGCCGATCCGGAGGCGAGTCTCCGGATCCTGCTGTGCCACTTCCCGGGGATCGCGCGCAGGCTGCCGGCGGGGGTGTTCGATCTCACGCTCGCCGGGCATCTGCACGCGGGCCAGATCTGCGTGCCGCTCCCCGGGCGCGGGCCGGTGACGCTCGCGCACCCCCGCGCCACGTACGTCGCCGGCGTCTACGCGACTCCGGGGGGGCTGATGCACATCTCACCTGGCACCGGCACGACGTTCGTGCCGTTCCGGCTGTTCGCACGCCCCGAGGTCACCGAGCTCGTCCTGCGCCGGCCGGCGACGACGGCGTAGCGGCCACGGGTCGGCGACGGCCGGTGCGTAGACTGCACGCCGTGGAAGGCCACGCCGTGATCTCCGCAGACGTCCTTGGCTCGTACGCCGCCGACGCCGCCCTCGAGGTCGACGGCGTCACGCGGCTCGTCGAGAGCCCGCTCCATCGGCAGCGGGGCGTCCGCGTGCTCGAGGACGACGGCGCCGTCACGGTCGAGCTCCACCTCGCCCTCGCCTGGGGTGCGTCCGCCCCGGTCGTTGGCGCAGCGGTGCAGGAGCGCGTGCGTGCGTATCTCGAGCGGATGGCGGAGGTCGTGCCCACCGCGATCGACGTCGTCGTCGCCGAGATCGAGCCTCCTCCCGCCTGATGGCGCCTCGCGTCTCCGGCCTCACGCGCGGGACGCTGCCGTCGGCGCCCCCGGTCTGCCACGACTGCGTCTGGTGGCAGTCGCGTGGCAACAAGACCGCGTCGAAGGAGCGCTGGACGGAGCGCGTCGAGGAGGAGTGGGGGGAGTGGGGGACGATCTACCTCGACGACGACGGACGGTTCCTCGGCGTGATGCAGTACGGCCAGTCGGGGCTCTTTCCGCGCGCGGCCGATCTCCCCGCTGGCCCGCCGTCGGACGATGCCGTGCTCGTGACCTGCGCGTTCCTCGCGCGCGGCGCGGGCGAGTGGGTCGAGAAGTCCCTTCTGCTCGCGGCGATCGGGGAGAGCCGCGACCAGGGGGCCGCCGCGATCGAGGCGTTCGCGTACCGGTACGGCGCGGACGCGGACGAGGAGCAGCGCTTCCACGTCCACCGCACCGTCTTCCCCCGGGACTTCCTCGACGAGTTCGGGTTCACCACGCTCCGCAGCCGCGGCAGGGTCGAGCTCTGCCGCCTCGAGCTGGGCGGTCTCGCGCCCGTCGCGGAGGGCACGCGCGCGAAGGTGCTCCGTGTCGTCCAGGAGGCCTTCGCTCCGCCCGTCGCCTCGCCGATGCCGCGGCCGTGAGCTTGTCCCGCAAGGCGGGATCCACAGGAGTGGATCCCGCCGCGGGGGATCCCCCGGGTCCGGCTGCGCCGGACGCGGGGGCAGATCCCTGAAGGCGCCGGCCCGCCGGCGCAGACCCAGCAGCCGATGACGTTGGCGGCACGGGTGCGGTGGCTTGTCGTAGGGCGGGGCTTGCCCCGCCCGCGGCTCGTCGTCCGCGCCTGCCGTGATGCCGCGTCAGCGGGCGGCGACGGCGCCGAGCAGCACGTCCGCGATCTGGATCGCGTTGAGCGCGGCGCCCTTGCGGAGGTTGTCGCAGGAGAGGTAGAGCGCGATCCCGTTCTCGGCTGCGGTGTCCTTCCGGATCCGGCCGACGAGCACCTCGTCGCCGCCGGCCGCCTGGCCGGGGGTGGGGAAGGCGGGCAGGTCGAGCACTCGCACGCTGGGCGCGTCCCGGAGGATCGACGCCGCCTGCTCCGGTGAGAGCTGGTCCTCGAGCTCGATCCACACCGCCTCGGAGTGCCCGACCATCACGGGCACGCGCACGCACGTCGCCGACAGCGGCAGCTCGGGCAGCTCCATGATCTTGCGCGTCTCTGCCCGGAGCTTCGCCTCCTCGTCCGACTCGTCACCCTCCCACGACCAGTCCATCACCAGGTCGTGCGCCGTGGGGTCCTCGGTGGCGAGCCGCTCCATCCTCTGCGCGCCGGCCCCCGACACCGACTGGTAGGTCGACACGCGCACCCGGCGCAGGCCGGCCGCCTCGTGGAGGGGCTTCAGCACGCAGGTCAGCGGGATCGTGCAGCAGTTCGGGTTCGCGACGATGCGGTCGCGCTCGAGCGCCTCGCGTGCCCGGCCGGCGTTCACCTCGGGCACCACGAGCGGGTAGCCGTCGACGAGTCGATACGCGGAGGACTTGTCGATGCAGATCGCGCCCGCAGCGGAGGCCACGGGCACGAGCTCGCGACTCGCCGAGGTGCCGACCGAGAACAGGAACAGGTCGACATCGCCGGCGCCGAGCGCCTCCGGCGTCGCCTCCTCGACGGTGATCGCCCCCGATCCGAACGGCAGCTGCGACCCGGCCGAGCGGGCTGAGGCGAACGCTCGCACGCCGTCGTGGCCGCGCTCTGCGAGGAGCTCCAGGGTGATCGTCCCGACCGCTCCCGTCGCGCCG
Organism: uncultured Actinomycetes bacterium; assembly: GCA_963703095.1. GTDB lineage: Bacteria > Actinomycetota > Thermoleophilia > Gaiellales > Gaiellaceae > Gaiella. The sequence continues at coordinate 2,819,296 of OY969787.1, read as the reverse complement.
ACGACCCCGATGCGCGGGGCGCTCATCGCAGTGGGACTCCGCTCGCGGCTGGTCGCATGAGGCGCTTCTTCGTCACTGGCCGTGACCGTACCTGCCCAGGCGCAGCGCGTGTCGCGGGGGCCACGTGCTCCTCCTCCTAGGCGCGAGTCCGCGCAGCGGACTCGCGCCCCTGCGCTCAGATCGGCCGGCGGCCGGAGAGCGCGCGTCCGAGCGTCACCTCGTCGGCGTACTCGAGATCACCGCCGACCGGGAGGCCGCTCGCGAGCCGCGTGACCGTCACGCGGTCGCGCAGCCGGTCGGCGATGTACGACGCGGTCGCCTCGCCGGTCATCGTCGGGTTCGTCGCGAGCACGACCTCCTCGACGGCGTCCCGCTCGACGCGGTCGAGCAGACCTGCGATCCGCAGGTCCGCCGGCTCGACGCCGTCGAGCGGCGAGAGCGCGCCACCGAGCACGTGGTACAGACCTCGGTACTCGTGGGTCCGCTCGAGCGAGACGACGTCGACGGGCTGCTCGACGACGCAGATCACCGTGCGATCGCGCCGCGGGTCGGCGCAGACCCGGCAGAGGTCCTCCTCCGTGAGGTTCCCGCACTCGCGGCAGGGGTGGACGCGCTCCTTCACCTCCACGATCGCCGCCGCCAGCGCGGTCGCCTCGTCCGGCGGCACGCTGAGCAGGTGGAACGCGAGCCGTTGGGCGGTGCGCGTGCCGATGCCCGGCAGGCGCGTCAGCTGCGCGACGAGGTTCTCGACCGCCGGGCTCAGCACGGCGGCAACGTTATCCGTCCGGCTCGGACGTGGCCGTGCCGTACAGGCTGATCTCCCCGAACGACTCCAGGCGCTTCTCGAGGATCTCGACGAAGGCGCGCGTGGCGGGGGAGACGGGGGCATCCCGCCGACCGATCAGCGCGAACCCTTCCCACATCGGCTCGACGAACGGCGCGACGTGCAGCGACCGCGCCCCACGCCGGTCGCGCAGCACCGCTTGTGCGACGACGCTGGCGCCGCTGCCCGCCTGCACCAGCTGCAGCGCGGCCTCCATGTCCTCGACCTCGATCACCGGCGTGAGGGTCACGCCGGCGAGCTGCGCCCGCTCCATCAGCTGTCGTCTCGTCGGGTCGGCCTGCCCGAAGCCGACGTCGTACAGCACGAGCGGCAGCCTCGCGAGCTGCTCCATCGACATCGGCCCCGGCACGTGGCTCGCATCCCGGCTGACGACGACGAGCTCCTCCCGGTGCACGGGACGCACGTCCAGTCCCTCGTCGTCGATCGGGAGCACGACGAGCGCCGCCTCGAGCCGCCCCTCTCGCACGGCGTCGGCCACGAGCGAGGAGTTCTGCCCGACGAGCCGCAGGCGCACGTCCGGGTGACGGCGGCGGAACTCGGTGGCGAGCCGGGAGACGAGGTAGGCGGACGCGGTCCCGAACATGCCGAAGCTCAGCGTCCCGCCACGGAGCTCGCGGACGTCGCGGACGGCGTCGCGCGCGCGGTCGACGTCGCCGAGCACGCGCTCGGCCTCGGGACGGAAGGCCCGACCCGCCTCCGTGAGCGTGATGCCGCGGCCGGCACGGGCGAACAGCTCGACGCCGAGCTCCGCCTCGAGCTGGCGGACCTGCTCGGAGAGCGACGGTTGTGCGATGAACAGCGATCGCGCGGCGGCGGTGAAGGAGCCGTGCTCGACCGTGGCGAGGAAGTAGCGGAGCTGCTGAAGAGTCATAGGTCAATCCTATGATACGTAGAGATAACTGAGAGTACGCCCTACTAGTTTCCACGCGTACCTTCGGCGCATGGCTCCGTCGACCACCGTCTCCCGCCTCGGGATCGCGCTCTGCCTGGGTGCGGGCGTCGCGTTCGCGGTGCAGCCGGTGCTCGGCTCGATCGCCCTCGACGGCGGCGCCGAGATCGTGCCGATGCTCGGCTGGCGCTACGCCCTGGCGGCGGTCCTGCTCGCGCTCGTCGCACGACCGCAGCCTGCGGGCGCTCTCCCCTCGCGTGGTCGTGGGCGCGCTCGCGCTCGGGCTCGTGCTCTACACGGCCGACTCCTTCCTCTTCTACGCCGCGCTCGAGCGGACCTCGGCCCCGTTCGCCTCGCTCCTGCACTACGCGCACCTCGCCGTCGTCGTCGGCGCCGCCGCGTTCCTCGGTCGTGAGCGCGTCGACGCACGACGTGTCGCCGCGCTCGTCGCGATCCTGACCGGGATCGCGCTGGTGGGCGGGGGAGCGGCGAGCTTCGATCTCGTCGGGATGGGGCTCGCGCTCGGCTCCGCCGGCGTCTACGCCGTCTACATCCTCGCCTCCGACCGCCTGCTCCGCGGCACCGACCCCGTCGCCTACTCCACGCTGCTCACCACCGGCGCTGCGATCGCCTTCCTCGGCATCGGGTCGGTGCAGGGCAGCCTCCTGGCCGTTGGTGGGCCGACGGGCGTGAGCGTCGTCGTCCTGGGGGCCTTCCTCGGCAGCGCATTCGCGCTCACCGCGTTCCTGGCGGGCATCAGGCTCGTCGGCCCCGGGACCGCCTCGCTGCTCGTCACGATCGAGGTGCCGGTCGGGCTCGCGCTCGCCGCGGTCGCCCTGGGCGACCGGCTCGCATCGCCCCAGCTGGCGGGCGCGGCGCTCGTGGTCGGCGCGATCGTGCTCCTGCAGGCGCGGGTGCCGATGCCGGGGATCCCCGACGCGCCGCTCGCCGCAGCGCGGCGGCTGCAGCTCCGTCTCGCCCGCGCCGACGCGGAGCCGGCGCGACTCCACACCCGTCGCGCGCTCGAGCTCTTCGGCGAGCCTGCGTAGCGGCAGACCTCCGGTGCCTGGCTTCAGCCAGGCACCTTCACCCGGGCCGGCGTGCCCCTACATGCCGGGCAGGCCGAGCGCCCCGAGGTCGGGCATCTGGCTGCGCAGCTTCGCCTCGACCGCTGCCTGCGCCGACCGGAGTGCCTCGTTCGCGGCCGCGAGCACCATGTCGGCGAGCATCTCCGGGTCGTCCGGGTCGACCGCGCGCGGGTCGAGCCGGACCTCGACGAGCGCCCCGGCGCCGTTCGCCCGCACGGTCACCATGCCACCCCCTGCCGAGGCCTCCGCGACCTCGTTGGCCGCCTCGGCCTGTGCGCGCTGCATCTGCTCCTGCATCTGCTGCGCCTGCTTCATCAGCGCGTTCATGTCGAGCTTCACGTCGTCTCCTCCACTTCGGTCGCGTCGAGCTGGTCTCGGAGGAGGGAGATCAGGCCCTCCTCGCCCACGGGGCCCTCGTCCTCGACGTGGCGGGCCCCTGTCGTCTCGGATACCTCGGTCACGACGGCCAGCCGCCGCCCGGTCACCTCGAGCAGCGCCTCGCGCACGAGCTGCAGCGTGCGCGGGTCGTCCGCCTGGCGGCGATGGAACTCCGCGCCCGGCGGGAACGACAGGGTCACCGTGTCCTGCTCGAGCCTCGAGGGCGTTGCGCCCTCGAGCAGCGTCGCGGTCGGGATGGAGCGCTCCCGCAGCGTCGGCACCACGCTCCGCGTCCACGCGTCCTGGAGCTGCTCGAGGCTGAGCTCCGGCCCGCCGGGCTCGTCGGCCGGCGTTGCTGCTGGTGCCGCCGCTGCGCCCACGGAGGCGTGCCCGTCGTCGGCGCCCGGGGCGGGGTGCGCGGGCGCGGCGGGTGGCTCGGTCGCCACGGGAGCGGGGGCTGCCACTACCGGTGCGCTCACGGAAGGCGCGAGCGGGCCGTGCAGGCGTGACTCGAGCACCTCGACGCGGTGTGCGAGCGACTCGCGCGACAGGTCCGCCTGCGGACGCGTGACCTTGATCAGCGCGAGCTCGAGCGGCAGTCGCGGGTCGCCCCCCTGGTGGATGTCGTCGATCGCGACGGCGAGCAGGTCGATCAGGCGCAGCACGGTGGGCTCCGGCAGCTGGTTGGCCTGCTCGCGCAGCCGGTCGCGCGTGTCCTCGGTGATCGGCAGGGACTCCGGCACGTGTCCGACGTGCTGCACCAGCAGCAGGTGGCGGAGGTGCTCGACGAGGTCGGTGACCAGTCGAGCCAGGTCCTGGCCCTGGTCGGACAGGTCCTCGATCAGGACGAGCGCGCCGGCCGTGTCCCGGTCGACGACGATGTCGCAGAGCCGGAAGAGCGCGTCCTCCTCGACTGCGCCGACGAGCTGCATCACGTCCTGCATCGAGATCTGCTTCCCGGTGGCCGCGGCGAGCTGGTCGAGGGTCGAGATCGCGTCGCGGAACGAGCCGCGCGCAGCCCGGGCGATCTGCGCGAGCGTCGCGTCGGTCGCCTCGATCCCCTCGCCGTCGCACACGCGCCGCATCGCCGCGACGAGCTCCTGGAGCCGGGGCCGCTGGAACACGAACGTCTGGCAGCGCGAGCGCACGGTGGGCAGCACCTTGGACAGCTCCGTCGTGCAGAACACGAAGACGAGGTGGGGTGGTGGCTCCTCGATCAGCTTGAGCAGCGCGTTCCACGCGGCGTCCGTCAGCTGGTGCGCCTCGTCGACGATGTAGACCTTGTACGACCCCTCGGCGGGCTGCAGCAGCGCGCGCTCCCTGATCTCGCGCACGTCGTCGATGCCCCGCTGCGACGCCGCGTCCATCTCGATCACGTCGAGCGCGACCCCGTCGGCGATCGACTGCGCGACGCGCGTCGTCGGGTCGAAGTCGGACGCCGGCCCGCCCTGGGCGTTGAGCGCCTTCGCGAGGATCCGCGCCATCGACGTCTTCCCGGTGCCGCGCGGCCCGGCGAAGAGGTACGCCTGGCGCACCTGCCCGGTCTCGATCGCGTTCCGCAGCGTGCGGACGACGGCCTCCTGCCCGATCACGTCCGCGAAGGTGAGCGGGCGGTACGTGCGGTACAGGGCGGCCACGAGAGGATTCTCGCAGAGCCTCGCATCCTCCGCGCGGCGGCAGGGCGCTCACCCCCCGTAGGGGCCGGGCCTGCCCGGCCCGCCGCCTACGGCAGAGGCTCGAACCTCGCGGTGAAGTGCCGCAGCTGCGCCGGCTGCTCGACGATGCGATACCCGGGGAGCGACTCGGCTCGCGCGGCGACCTCGGCGCAGACCTCGATCACGTAGTCCATGTGGCTCTGCGTGTACGTGCGTCGGGGGATGGCGAGTCGGACGAGGTCCATGGCCGCCGGCTGCTCCGTCCCGTCGAGGCTGCTGCCGAACATCACGGTGCCGATCTCGCAGCCGCGGATCCCGCCCTCCTCGTACAGCGCCACGGCGAGCGACTGCCCCGGGTACGCGAGCGGGTCGAGGTGCGGCAGGAGCGCGCGCGCGTCGAGGTAGACGGCGTGCCCGCCGACCGGGCGCACGATCGGGATGCCCGCGCGCGCGATGCCCTCGCCGACGTACGCGGTCGAGCGCACGCGGTAGTGGAGGTAGTCGTGGTCGACCGCCTCGCGCAGCCCCTGCGCGATCGCCTCGAGGTCGCGGCCCGCCAGCCCGCCGTAGGTCGGGAAGCCCTCGGTGAGGATCAGAAGGTTGCGGCACGTCTCCGCGAGCGCGTCGTCGTTCATGGCGAGCCAGCCGCCGATGTTCGCGAGCGGGTCCTTCTTCGCGCTGATCGTCATCCCGTCGGCGAGCGATGCCATCTCGCGGACGATCTCGGTGACCGGCCGGTCGGCCTGGCCGGGCTCGCGCTCGCGGACGAACCACGCGTTCTCGGCGAAGCGGCAGGCGTCGAGGAACAGCGGCACGCCGTGCGCGTCGCAGACCGCCCGCACGGCACGCAGGTTCTCGAGCGAGACGGGCTGCCCGCCGCCCGAGTTGTTGGTCACCGTCACGAACACGAGCGGGACGCGCTCGCGGCCGTGCTCGGCGAGCAGCGTCGCGAGCGCGCCGACGTCCATGTTGCCCTTGAAGGGGTGCTCGACCTCGGGGTGGTGCCCCTCCTCGATCACGAGGTCGACGGCGCGGGCGCCCGCGTGCTCGACGTTCGCTCGGGTCGTGTCGAAGTGCGTGTTGTTCGGGACGACCATCCCCGGCCTGCAGAGCGCGGCGCAGAGGATCTTCTCGGCCGCCCGTCCCTGGTGGGTCGGGATGACGTGCTCGAACGGGAAGAGCTCGCGGACGGCGTCGAGGAAGACGAACCACGACGGCGAGCCTGCGTAGCTCTCGTCCCCGTGCTGGATGGCGGCCCACTGGTCGCGCGACATCGCGCCTGTGCCGGAGTCCGTGAGCAGGTCGATCAGGACGTCGTCGGCGTGCAGGCCGAAGAGGTTGAAGCCCGCCTCCGCGATCGCCGCGCGTCGGTGCTCCGACGTCGTGATCCGCAGCGGCTCGATCGAGTGGATGCGGAACGGCTCGAAGATCGTGCGGGGCACGCCCCCCTTGTAGTCGCGGGCCCGGAGGGCGGCATCGGGGTTTCCGCGGAGCGCTGGTACGCTCTCCGGGCCCGGTCGCGCTAGGTGGGGAGTCAGCGGTTCCCTGAACCCGAAATCCGCTCCAGCGGGGCCGAACGCCGTCCGAGGGCGGCCTTCTCGGGCACTGGGTCCGGACACGTGGTGTTGACAGGTCGGGTCCCGCGCACTGGGAGCGTTCGAACCGCGTCAGGTCCGGAAGGAAGCAGCGCTAAGGACTCCCTCCCAGGTGCCGCGGCACCGCCCGATCCGAGCCGGCGGCCGGATCCCAGCCGGGAGAGCCTGTTCGATGACGGAGCGCGCGACCGGGCGCTTCTCGCTTGCGCGAGAAGCGCCTAGGAGAGCGTCGCGCCGGTGAGCAGGAGGCTCACCAGCTCGGCCGAGGTCCTCGTCCGCGCCCGCGACCGGGTGGCGCTGCGGGGCCGTGCTGGTCGACGAGCGCGACGGCGTGCTCGAGCTCCGCGAGCCGGGCGGTGTGCGCGGCGGCGTCGTCGACCTCGTCGGCATGCCCCTCGACGGCGAGGTGCGCGTCGAAGGAGCGGACGCGGGCGACGAGCGCGCGCACGGTGGTGGTCGTGAGGAACGGCTCGGACGCGTGCAGGCACGCGTAGAGGCAGTCGCCCAGGAAGAGCACGCCCTCCCCGGGCACGTGGACGACGCACGAGTCGGCTGCGTGGTCGCCGCCGACGTGCGCGACGACCGCTTGCACGTCGCCCAGGTCGAGCGACCAGCGATCCGTGAACGTCTCGGTCGGCACGACGATGCGCAGGTCGCGCCGATCCGGCAGCTCGAGCCGGATCATGTCCGCGCAGAACGCGATCTCCGTGCCGTCGGCCACGCGGGCGGCGAGCGCCTCGTCCGACCAGTCGTACGCCGCCTGCACGGCGAGCTCGCGCGCGGTCTCGACCTGGGCGACGACCGGGACATCGAGCGCGGCGGAGCCGAAGCTGTGGTCCCAGTGCCAGTGCGTGAGGGCGATCGCGACCACCGGAGGGCGCCCACGTGCGGCCAGCTCGTCGGCGAACGCACAGAGATGCGCCGGCGACGCGCCGCCGTCGACGAGCAGCGTCCCGCCGCGCCCGTGGATCGCGCCGAGGTTCGGCCGGTCGGTGCGATCGTCCGGCGTGAAGCGGTCGACGTGGTCGGTCAGCTGCTCGAAGCGGCAGGGAGGCATCGCGGCAGTATGCGCACGCCCAACCGGGCGATGGTCAGTCGTCGAGCTCGACCCCGCGCTGGCGCAGCTGGGCGATCGTGTTCTCGCGCCAGCGGTTCGTCGACGGCGAGAACGGCACGAACGCGATCGTCTTGCCCTCCGCGGTCCGGACGCGGTAGTGCCCGCCGCCCGAGCGCTCGACCGTCAGCCCGGCCCGCTCGAGCCGCTTGACGAAGGCCTTCACGTCCTTGTTCACGCAGGGCCAGGATAGGAGCGCCGGCTCAAGCTCGCGAGACGAGACCGTCCGCCGTGTTCGCGAGTTGGGGGCAGCGGTCGGCGAGCGCGGCGAGGAAGCCCGCCGTGTCGACCGGCGAGATCAGCAGCCCGCGTTCGCGATTGGAGGCGCGATGCGTGACCCGCAGCCGGTCGAGCGAGAGGGCGAGGCTCGAGAGCGGGTTCCTCGTCGGCGCGACCGACACGATCGCGTCGAGCGGGATCCGCCAGCGAAACGGGCCGCTCCGCACGCGAAGGTGGCGCTCCTCGATGCGGTAGACCGTCCCGTAGAGCACCCAGAGCATGAACGCAGCCGCCCCGAGCTGGACGGCCACCAGGAGCGCGCGCAGCCAGGCGGCGCCGTCGGCGCCGACCTGCAGCCAGGCCGTCCCGATCAGCAGCCCGGCCGCGAGCCAGATCACCACAACGAGCCAGCCGTCGCGCTTGGAGGGGAACGCCGGAGACATCGCCGCGAGCGTACCGACCCCGTCGACGAAGAAGATGATGGGCGCACCTGGGATCGAACCAGGGACCTCTCGCGTGTGAAGCGAGCGCTCTCCCGCTGAGCTATGCGCCCGGGAGGAGGGAAAGGCTAGCGCACGCGCGGTTCGGCGTTCCCGCGAGGGCTCAGTCGAGCACCCAGGTGTCGGCCTGGATGATCGGCACCTCCGCGCCTCCTGTCTCCACGCCGAAGACATCCACCTCCGGGCCGCCGACCATGAAGTCGGTGTGGACGAGCGAGTCGTTGTAGCCGAGCTCCTCGAGCGCTGCCGTCGGCAGGTCGCCGCCACGTGGGAGGGCGACGTGGATGCCCTGGCCGTAGGCGATGTGCGAGGTCGCGTTCTCGTCGAACAGCGTGTCGAGGAAGACGATCCCCGTCTTGCGCACGCGCGAGTCGCCGTCGACGAGGGCGACCTCGCCGAGGCTCGCGGCGCCGGGGTCGGTCATCATCGACTCGCGCACGGCGTCGGCACCGCTGGTCGCGCGCACGTCGACGGCCCGTCCGCCCTCGAAGCGCAGCTCCAGGTCGCGGACGATCGTCCCGCCGAGCGCGAGCGGCAGCGTCGAGCGCACGACCCCGTCCGCGCGGCGTCGGTCCGGGGTGGTGTAGACCTCTTCGGTCGGCATGTTCACGACGTGCGGCACGCCTCCGACCGTCTCCTCGGCCGCCGTCAGCCAGCGGTGGTCCTGGATCAGGCCGACGGTGAGATCGGTGCCCGGCCCGCGGAACCGCACCGCGTCGAAGGCGCGCGCCGTCAGCGACTCGGCACGCCGCTTCAGCGTCGCGATGTGCTCGCGCCACGCCGCCACCGGGTCGGGCTCGTCGAGGCGCGTGGCAGTGGCGACAGCCTCCCACAGCCGCTCGACGTCGGCATCGCCGAAGATCGACTCGGCCCAGCCGGCGTTGGGGTAGCCGACGATCGTCCACTGGATCAGGCGCCGGTTCTCCGCGTCGAGCATCTTGCGACCTGCCTCGACGGCGCGCGTGCGCTGCACTCGGCGCTGGTCGAGGTCGGCGAACAGCTCCGGCTCGGCCTCGCCGGTGACGAAGATGGTCGCGCCGGCCGTCTCGATCATGTGGTCGACGAGCGCGAGCGTCCACGGCGGCGTCCAGTCGAGAGAGTCCTCCGGCGCGTGGAGCACGCGCTGGCGCTTGAGATGCGCGTCCCGGTAGACGGCCTCGACGAAGCGCGCGCCGTTCTCGTAGGCGACCCGCGCGATCTCACGCACGAGGGGAACGTGCTCGGGGTCGGCCGAGATCCGGAGGAACTGCCCAGGCTGGAGGTTGACCCCGACCTCGACCGTCAGCCTCGCGTACTTCTCGAGTCGCTCGTCCGCCCTCACGACGGCCCAGCCTATTCACCGCGGGTGACGTCCGTTGGGGCAAGAGTCGTCCGCGGCAGCGTGGTAGCGTCCGCGCCGTGCTCGTCGCGTCCGGGATCACGACCCTCGGCAAGACCGTGCTGCTCGTCGTCGCCGGGACGTTCATCGTCTGGTCGCTCTACACGGCGCTCGTCGTGCCGAAGCGGCGACCGGGATTCCCGAAGCGCCTCGACGTCTACATCCTCCTCTCGGCTCTGCTGTTCGCGGCGCAGATGGGCGCCGTGCTCTGGGTGACGGGGACGCAGGAGATCGAGGAGGAGACGCACGCCGCCGAGACGCCCACCGAGACCACGCCGACGGAGACCGCGCCGACCGAGACGGGAGAGGCGGAGACGCTCCCCGCGGTCGTCGGCGACCCGGACGAGGGGTCCGCCGTCTTCGCGAGCGCGGGCTGCGGCAGCTGCCACACGCTCGCCGACGCGGGCTCGTCCGGCGCGGTCGGCCCGAACCTCGACGAGCTCGCCCCCACCGAGGAGCAGGTGTCGACGATCGTGACGAACGGACGGGGCAACATGCCCGCCTTCTCCGATCAGCTCTCGGAGGACGAGATCGCCGATGTCGCGGCGTACGTGTCGAGCGTCGCGGGCGCCTGACGCCGAGTCGGCGGCTACGCTTCCCCCGCCCGGAGAGGTGTCCGAGCGGCCTAAGGAGCGCGACTGGAAATCGCGTACGTGGTGAAAGCTGCGTCGCGGGTTCAAATCCCGCCCTCTCCGTCGAGACCGATGCGCGCGAGGCCCTGTCGCGGGCCTCGCGTCGTGTCGGTGGCCCCGCACCCGAGCGTTTGGACAGAATTTGGACGATAACTGGCACAATGACCCGATGCCCGAGGTGCCCGAGCACGCGCATGCGACCCGTGTCGGCGACCACCGCTCCGCGCGACGGCGTCGAGTCGCCGTCGCGAGCTGGCGCGCTCCCTCGACCGGGCTGATCCACGGCTTCCTCGATCTCGACGTCACCGCCGCGGAGGCATGGTGGAAGCGCCGGCCGGGGGTCACGGCGACGCACGTCGCGGGATGCGCGGTCGCACGGGCCCTGACGGTCTGCCCCGACGCGCGCGCCAGCGTGGTCGGCGGCCGCGTGCGGATCCGCCCGACGGTGGACGTCTCCTTCGTCGTCGATCTCGACGGGCGCGATCTCACGTCCACGTGCATCCGCGAGGCGGACCAGCTCGACCCCGACGGCGTGGCCGCCGTGCTGACGCGGCGCGCCCGGGAGGATCGCCAGGGCGACGACCGCGAGCTCGGCCGCGCGACGTTCGTCGCCTCGACTGCGCCGAGCGGCCTGCGGCGCCTGTTCCTCTGGGGAGCAGGCCTGTGGACGTCGGGCTTCGGCTGGTCGCTCCGTCCGTTCGGCCTCGCCCCCGACCCGTTCGGCTCGGTGATCGTCTCGTCGATCGGCATGCTGGGGCTCGACACGGCGCTGGCACCGCTGCTTCCCTACGCGCGCAACGCGGGCACGGTGACGGTCGGCGAGGTCGGCTGGCATCCACGGGTGATCGACGGCGAGGTCGTGCCACGCCGGGTGCTCCGGCTCGGGGTGACGCTCGACCATCGGCTGATCGACGGCGCGCAGGCGGCCCTGATGGCCGGAGTCGTGCGCGACGCGGTCGAGCGGCCGTGGGAGCTCTGGGGCGGCGAGGAGCCCGACGGGTTCGTCGGCTCGCGACAGGAGCCCGGCGAGCCGGCGCTCGTCGTCGTCGGCTGAGCGCTCGCTACTCGCGTCGGAGCAGCGAGCGGAGGAACTCCCCGCGCGAGGTCGCCCCGCCGCCCGGCTCGGGCTCGGGCACCGGGATCGCGCTGATCACCGGATCGGGCAGGTCCTGCTCGAGCAGCGAGCCGTCGCCGCCGTAGACCTCGCAGTCGTCGCCCTGCAGCACTCCGAGGAGATCGTCCGCGATCGCCCCCAGCCGCGCCAGCGTGGTCTCGTCCGCCTGGTGCACGGTGATCCGCCCGTCGAACCAGTCGAGCACGACCTCGTCCCCCGCGGGGTGGCCCGTCCACAGCACGGCACCGTCCTCGGACGGGACGAGGTCGTCGTGCTGGTCCACGTACGCATCCCATTCCGCGCGGGGGATCGGGAGATGCTCGCTGTCGAACCAGTCGCTCGAGCGGTGGATGTGCACGGCGTCGACCACGTGAGCGGAGCGTAGCGCCCATCCCTGCGCGGCGGTGGCCGGCCCAGCCCGTCTCCCCCAGCACACCCGGTGGTGACCCGCTCTACGGCTGGGGGCTCCAGCGCAGCGACGCGGCGAGCGCTCCGGCGGCGAGGAGGGCCCCCAGCGCGGCCAGCACCCAGGTGACCTCCACCGGCTGACGCTGCCGTGCCACCTCGTTCGGGAGCTCTGCGAACACCTCGCGGAGCTGGTCGGCGTCCTCTGCCGCGAAGTAGGCGCCGCCGGTCTGCTCGGCGACCGCCATCAGCGTGGGCTCGTCGGCGACGAGGAATCCCGCGAAGCCGCCGCCGCCACCCCAGCGCCCGCCCCACCCGCCGCCGCCGAAGACGCGCCCACCGAGCTGGGCGCGCGAGCAGGCGAGCTGCGAGGGCTCGGTCGTGCCGAAGCCGATCGTGAACACGCGCACGCGCCGCTCGACCGCGTGGGGCACGGCGTCGAGCGGCTCGATCCCGCGCGTGTTCCTGCCGTCGGTGAGGAGCACGACGATGTCCGGCACGTAGTCGTCGTCGGCCTCTGGCGCGGGCTCGGCAGGGGCCGGCTCGGTGGGGGCGGGAGGACGCTGCCGGCGGACGGGTCGCCACCCTCGACGTCTCCCACCGGCGGCACCGCGGGGTTCACCTCCGCGATCGCGTCGATCCCGGTCAGCATCGCGGCGCCGATCGCCGTGCCGCGGCCGGTCGTGACGGTGTCGAGGGTCGCGACGAGCTCGTCGCGCTCGGTCGTGGGGGGGACGGCGAGCTCGGCGAAGCCGGAGAAGAGGACGAGCCCCATCCGGACGTCGTCGGGCTGATCCTCCACGAACGCGCGGGTCGCGCGCTGTGCGACCGTCAGGCGATTGGGCTGGACGTCCGTCGAGCACATCGAGCCCGACACGTCGAGGGCGAGGATGATCGACGTGCGCGCGTAGGGGACGTCGCGCTCCACGTGAGGGCGCGCGGAGGCGATCGCCAGGACGCCGAGCGCCGTGAGCAGGAGCGCGGCGGGAAGGTGGCGCTGCCAGCGAGAGCGACGCGGCAGCACCGAGCGGAGGAGCCCGACGTTCGAGTGCCGGATGGCCTGTCTGCGCCGCCTCCGCCGCAGCCACCAGTACACCGCGAGCAGGAGGGGGACGACGGCGAGGGACAGGAGCGCGAGCGGCCATTCGAAGGTCATCTCAGATCACCCGTCCGAACCAGACGATGGAGAGGACCGAGGCCAGTGCGAGCAGCGCCCCGCCGCCGGCGGCGAAGAGCGCCGTCACCTCGCGCGGCTCCTCGACGCGCTCGAGCTCGAGGTCGATCGACTCGTAGATCCGGTTGAGCGTCTCGGCGTCGCTCGCGACCCGGTAGCTGCCGTCCGTCACCTCCGCGATCTCGGTCAGCAGCTCCTCGTCGAGCGCGGTCGCGACGCTGAAGCCGTCGACCTCGAGCACCGTGCCCTCGGCGGAGCCGAGCCCGATCGCGTGCACCTTCACCCCCGCCGACGACGCGAGCTCCGCGATCTGCAGCGGATCGGGCTCCGACGTGTTCTCGCCGTCCGAGAGCAGGACGATCGCCGAGGAGCCGTAGAAGCCGATGTCGATCTCGGCGTCCTCGCGCTCGAGCGCCGACTCGTCGATCGTGAGCGGCTTGCCCGCGATCGCCCCGAGCGACGTGAACAGCCCCTGGCCGAGCGACGTCGCTCCACCGGGGGAGAGACGACGGATCGCGGCGAGCACCTCGTCCTCGACCGCGGTGGGTCGGAGGACGGTGAGCCCGCTGTCGCCGAACGCGACGACGCCGATCCGGATCGTGTCGGGCTGACGCGCGGCGAACGTCGTCGCCGCGGTCTTCGCGGCCTCGAGTCGGGTCGGCTCGACGTCGCCGGCGCGCATGCTGTTCGAGACGTCGAAGGCGAGGATCACCGTGCCCTGGCGCTGTGGCAGCGCGAGGCTCACCGTGGGCTGGGCGAGCGCCACGCAGACGAGGGCCACAGCGGTCGCGACGAGCGCGAACGGCGCGTGCCGTCGCCAGCGGAGGCGGCGCGTCGCCGTCGTCGGGACGAGCCCCTCGGAGGCGAGGCGCGCCGTGCGGCGCGACCGACCCCGCACCATTCGAACGTACGCCAGCACGAGCGCCGGCACGAGCGCCAGGCACAGGAGCATCCAGGGCGACCCCAGCGTCATCGGAGGCGGCGCCGTTTCCGCGACTCGACGATCCGGACGAACGCCGGCACGAGGTCGTCCTCGGTCGACACCGCGTGGATGTCCACCCCCGCGCGCAGCGTCGCATTGCGCAGCTCGGCTTCGCGGTGCTCGCCGGCCACGCGCAGCCGGTGCCGGAACTCGGCGTCGCTCGAGTCGACGACGAGCTGCTCGCCGGTCTCGACGTCCTCGACGACGATCACCCCGGCGTCCGGCAGCTCGTGCTCTCTCGGGTCGAGCAGCCGGATGGCGACGACCTCGTGCCGCTCCGCGAGCCTGACGAGCGGGCGCTCCCACCCCGGGGGCGTGATGAAGTCGCTGACGAGGACGACGAGCGAGCGCCGTGTGCACCGTCGCCAGCGCCCGCTCGAGCAGCCGCGGAGAGGTCGGTCACCGCGCCGTTCGTCGGGGGAGGCGGTCTGAGCAGGCTCCGCGTGAGAGCGAGCACCTGGTTCCGGCTGGAGCGCGGCGGGAGCAGCTCCTCGACGTCGTCGTCGAACAGGATCGCGCCCACGCGGTTGCCGCCGCGCGTGAGGAGGCGTGCGAAGGTCGTCGCGAGCTCGCACAGGACGACCTCCTTCGGTCGCTCGATCGGGCCGAACCCCATCGACGGCGAGCGGTCGAGGAGGAGCCACGCCGTCAGCTCGCGATCCTCCGTGTACTCGCGCACGAACGGCGTGTCCATCCGTGCGGTGACGTTCCAGTCGATGTGGCGGACGTCGTCGCCCGGCTCGTACTCGCGCAGGTCGAGGAAGTCCGTGCCGATCCCCCGGAACACCGTGCGGTAGCTCCCCTGCAGGATGCCGTCCAGCCGCCGGATCACCTGCCACTCGAGCCGGTGCAGGAGCTGCTCGGGGGTCTGGGCCGACGACCGACGGGGTGCGGTCCATGCCGGCGCCATGGGGTCAGGCGCCGCCACTGGTCATGCGCTCCCTCAGCGCGAGCTCGGGCACGGGGACGACCGCCAGGACGCGGTCGACCACGGCGTCGGCGGCGACACCGTCCCCGAGCGCCTGGTACGACAGGACGAGCCGGTGGCGGAGCACGTCGTGGGCGATGTCCTGCAGGTCCTGGGGCAGTGCGTACTCCCGCCCTCGGACCAGCGCGAGCGCCCGGCCGGCGAGCACGAGGTTGATGGACGCGCGCGGGCTCGCGCCGTAGGCGACGTACGGCGCCAGGTCGGCGAGCCCGACCGAGGCCAGATCGCGCGTCGCGTTGGAGAGCTTCACCGCGTACTCGACGAGCGCCGGGTCGACGAAGACCGCATCGGCGGCGCGCTGCAGCGCCGCGAGCTGCTCGGCGTCGACCGCCCGGCCGGCGGGGTCGTGCGCCGTGGTCATCCGCTCGACGATCACGAACTCCTCCGTCGGGCTCGGGTAGTCGATCAGCACCTTGAGCATGAACCGGTCGACCTGCGCCTCGGGCAGCGGGTAGGTGCCCTCGGACTCGATCGGGTTCTGGGTCGCCATCACGAGGAACGGGTCGGGCAGCGAGTGCGTCTCGCGGCCGATCGTGACCTGCCGCTCCTGCATCGCCTCGAGCAGCGCCGACTGCACCTTGGCGGGCGCCCGGTTGATCTCGTCCGCGAGGACGAGGTTCGCGAACACCGGTCCGAGCGCGACCTGGAACTCCCCGAGCTTCTGGTTGAAGACCCGCGTGCCGACGATGTCCGCCGGGACGAGGTCGGGCGTGAACTGGATGCGCTGGAACTCGCCGCCGATCGCCTGGGCCAGCGTCTTCACGGCCATCGTCTTCGCGAGCCCGGGGACGCCCTCCACGAGGAGGTGCCCCCGCGCGAGCAGGGCGACGACCATGCGCTCGAGCAGGGCGTCCTGGCCGACGATCACGCGCTTGACCTCGAACAGCACCTGCTCGAGGGAGGCATCGAGTGAGGGGTGTGCGTTCATGGCTCCTCTCGTCACTTGGGTGGGGCGTCTGCCGCACCGCCCGCGGCGCCGATCGGGACCGCGAAGCCGATGCCGGTGAACGTTCCTTCGCGCGACGGGTTGGCAAGGGCGGTGACGATCCCGATCACCTGCCCGCCGCGGTCGAGCAGCGGCCCGCCGGAGCTGCCGGGGTTGACGGCCGCGTCGAACTGGATGAGTCCGCGCAGCGTCGTCCCGTCGGGGCCGTCGATGGAGCGGTCGAGACCGGAGATCACGCCCGACGTGAGCGAGCCCGTGAAGCCGAGCGGGTGGCCTACGGCGTACGCCTCGTCGCCGATCTGTCCGGCGCCGCCGAGCACGGCTGGCACGATCGGCTGGGGCGTGCGGTGAGGGACGAGGACGGCGATGTCATTCTCCGCGTCGACGGTGGCGACGATCGCGCCGGACCGGGTGCCGTCGACGAACGAGAGTCGGATGCTCGTGGCGTCGTCCACGACGTGGTACGCGGTGAGGACGGCCCCACTGGCGTTGACGATCACACCGGAGCCGAGGCCGTCGCCGTCCTCGGAGGCCGGGCCGCTGGTGTCGATCCGGACGAGCGAGGGCAGGATCTGCTGGTACACGAGCGCCGACGTCGCCGGCGCCGACCGCAAGTCCTCGATCGCCTCTTCGACGACGCCGGACGCGATCGTCCCGACCTCCGCCCGGTCGGGTGGCGGCGTCGCGTCGTCGCGGGTGACGAAGGCGAACGTCCCGCCGATCAGGACGGCGAGCACGACGGCACCGAGCCCGAGCCGCGCCTTCCGGCCGATCCGGCTGCCACGCGGCGCGTCGGCGGTGGCGGATGGTGCTCCGGGCTCGGGGCTCGGGGGCACGCTGTCGATGCTAGTGAGGCGCAGTCGCGTCGAGCAGCCGCGCGCACACTTCGAGCGCACGCTTAACGAGCGCTGAACGAAGCACGCGCGCCGTCAACGCTCCGTCGACAGGGCGTCGATCGGCGCAACCGGGCCGGAGGCTGGTCTCCGACTACGGTGCCTCGACGGCGGGCTCGGGCGCTCGTAGCAGGTCGCGCCCGCGGGCCGATGCGACCAGCAGCGCGCAGAGGAGCGCGAGCGCGGTCGCGGCCAGCGCGAGCGGCGCGACGGTGTCCGTCGCGCTGTAGAGCACACCGCCGCCGATCGCGAACACGGCGGCGCCCAGGCTCGCGGAGAGGTCGGTCGTCCCGACCAGGCGGCCGCGCTCGACCGGGCCGGCGAGGTCGACGAGCTCGGTCGAGCCGGCGACGTAGGCGA
The DNA here is from genome assembly GCA_963703095.1 of uncultured Actinomycetes bacterium. GTDB lineage: Bacteria > Actinomycetota > Thermoleophilia > Gaiellales > Gaiellaceae > Gaiella. The sequence continues at coordinate 2,802,142 of OY969787.1, read as the reverse complement.
AGCACCAGCCGAGGCCGAGGCCGAACATCGAGACGCTCAGCCCGACGACGCTGTCGAGCCAGACGAGCGACAGGTTGGACGCGGCCATCGTGAGGAGGCCCCCAGTCATCGCCGCGCGGCGACCCATCCGCTCCACGAGCTCGCCGACGACGAGGACCAGGCCGTACATGCCGACGATGTGGATGCTGATGATCGTGAAGACGGCTCCGTGCTGGTGGCCGTGGCCGACCGCGACGTACCCGCTCAGGTTCATCACGCCCGCCATCACCAGGTAGCTCCCGCCCGCCGCGACCATCGCGCGGAGGATGCCCGGCCGGCCGACGAGCGTCAGCAGGCGGGCCTCGCGCGCGGACACCCTCCGCGCGGCTCGCGCCTCGCGCGTGCGCTCCTCTGGCGGCATGCGCAGGAAGAGCGTCACGACGAGGCCCGCGAGTGGGAAGAGGGCCGCAACGAGCCAGGGCAGCACCAGGTCCTCGGTGGTGATGTGCTTCCCGGCGAACATCGGGCCGAAGACGAGCGGTCCCCAGATCGCCCCGAAGACGACCCCGAAGAGCACCACGGACAGCGCCCGCGCCCGCCGCTCGGGCGGGAACATCTCCGCCGCCGCGGTCCGCGACAGGAGCACGAGCGCGTGCGCCGCGCCGCAGAGAGCGAGCCCGACGAAGGCGAGCGGGGCGAGGTCGGTCGCGCAGCCGGCAGCCGTGAGGATGGGCCCGACCACGCCGAGCACGTAGCCGCCCCTGATCACCGTGATCCGACCGACGGAGTCGGAGAGGCGTCCGGCCGGACCGACCGCGAGGGCACCCGCGGCGAGGTACACGGCCGGGCCGAGGCCGAGGATCCCCTCCTGGCCGGTGACGGCGACGATCGTGACGGTGCCGAGGGCGACCGCGAGCTGGATCATCCCGCCGTGCAGAACGAGGCCGCCGGCCAGGAGCAGCGCGTTGCGGCGGCGGTGCGGTACCGGCACCTCGGCCGGCTGCTGGCGCGTCGTCACCATCGCCGCATTCTCCCAGCGGGGCGCACCGGCCGCCCGAGCTGCCGAGGGGCCGCGACCCGCGCGGATGAGGGGGGTTCCGCCCGCTCGACTGACGGAGGGGGAGGGATTTGAACCCTCGAAGAGCTTGCACCCTTAACGGTTTTCGAGACGACGTTCGCCGTGTCTCGAATTGGCCACCTGCAGCCGCTCTTAGCTGGCATGGCGGTGCATGTGACTGCGTGCGCGACTGTCGTCTGAGCGTCGAAGTCGCGTGGTAGCAACGTACGAATTGCCTGCTCTTCAGCGACGCAGAGAGATTCGCCGCCTACGGTGTCATCCCGTGTGATGATTCCGCGATGGAGGCTCGGATGGCCGAGGACCTCGTCCAGGACGGCTGGAAGGCGCTTGCCGAAGCCGACTGGGACGCTGCTCGTACCTGCTTCGAGCGCGCGACCGAGCTCCGGGAGACCGCCGAGACTCTCGACGGCCTTGGGCGGGCGCTCCACTTCCAGCGCGACTATGCGCGCGCACTCGAGGTGACCGAGCGCGCCTTCGCGACCTACCGGCAGGAGGGTAACGGTGTTGCTGCCGCCGGCTGCGCACGCTGGCTCGCGTTCCTCCACGGCGCGATCAACGGGAACATGGCCGTTGCGAGTGGCTGGATGGAGCGCGCGGCCTCACTGCTCGAGGGCGCTGAGGAGTGTGCCGGCCATGGCTGGCTGGTTCTCGACCGTGCTCCGTTCACAGGCGATGCCGAAGAGCGGGGTCGCCTTGCCACTGCGGCGCTGGCGATCGCGCGCCGCTTCGGCGACGTGGATCTGGAGTACGACGCCCTCTCGCTGCTCGGCGAGTCACATGTGGCCGCTGGTCGTGTCAGCGAGGGAATGAGGCTTCTCGACCAGGCCATGACCGCGGTCTCCGCCGGCGAGGTTGTGGGCGTCGTGCCCGTCAGCGACATCTACTGCCGGCTGCTGGGCGCGTGCGAGATCGCCCGCGACGTGGCCCGCGCCGAGGAGTGGCTGGCGGTTGCTGGAGGTTTTTCCGCCTGGAGCGACTTCGTCCCTCCGGTCTGCCGCACCCACTACGGCGGGATCCTGGTCGCCGTCGGGCGGTGGAGCGAGGCGGAGGAGCAGCTGCTGGTAGCGCTGCGCACGTTCGAGAGCAGCTACCGAGGGATGAGCGGGTTGCCGCTGGGCAAGCTGGCGGACCTGCGGGTTCGGCAGGGGCGCTTCGACGAGGCGCGCCGCATGACCGAGGGTCACGAGTCGCACCCCGTCGCGCGGCGGATTCTGGCCGCGATCGCGCTCGCGCGAGGGGAGGTTGGGCTGGCGGAGGAGCTGGTGAACCTGTGCCTCGACGGTGAGACACAGGCCGATCCGAGCTGTGCCCCCCTGCTCGAGCTGCTCGTGCAGATTCGCGTTGCGAGCGATGACCTGCCCGGCGCGTGCGAAGCGCTCGAGCGGCTTACGACGGTGGCCGACGCCAGCCGCGACGACGTCGTGGCCGCTTTCGCCGAGTTGGCGACGGGGCGCGTCAGGGCCGCGGAGGGCAACAAGAGCGCACGCAGGCATCTCCAAGCCGCGCTGCACGGCCTCACCGCTCTGCAGCTCCCGCTCGAGGCGGCGAGGGCGCAGCACGAGCTTGCCCGGGCCCTGGCCGAGGACGCGCCCGAAGCCGCGATTGCGGAGGCGCGGCTTGCGCTCCGGACATTCGAGCGGCTCGGCGCAACCGCGGACGCGGACGCCACGGCTGCGCTGCTTCGTCGCCTTGGCACACGTGGGCGCGGATTCCCCAAGCACTTCGGCGAGCTGACCAAGCGCGAGACCGAGGTGCTCGCGCTGCTCGCCGAAGGATGCTCGAACGACGAGATCGCGCGACGGCTCGTGATCAGCCGCCGTACCGCCGAGCACCACGTGGCGCACATCCTCTCCAAGCTCGGCCTCCGAAGCCGCGCCGAGGCCGCCGCCTACGTCGCTCGCGAGCGACCCCAAGATCCGTAGCGGGATAGGTACTCCCACCCATGCTCGCCGCCCCGGAAGAGGCCACTGTTCTCCTGTCAGGTCAAACGACTCGAGGAGGAGGACGAGATGGGCACCAGCACGGTGAACGAGGCGGCTGTCAGGGCGTGCTTCGAGAACGCATCGCAGGGGAACTTCGACGCACTCGACGACATCGTGACGGGCGACTACGTCCTGCACCCCGGCGAGGTCCGCGGGGCCGACGGCCTCAAGGAGATGGTGCAGCGGTATCGCGACGCATTCTCCGGGCTGCGGGTCACGGTCGACCAGCAGTTCACCGACGGCGACTACGTCGCGACCCGGTACACGATCACCGGCAACCACAGCGGCGATCTCATGGGGACACCGCCGAGCGGCAAGGACGTTGCCTTCACCGGAATCGCGATCAGTCGCTGCGAGCGCGGGCGCATCGCCGAGGAGTGGGAGATCACCGATGTGGTCGGGCTCCTGGGCCAGATCGGAGCGCTTCCTGCGATGGCGCAGGGCTGAGCCCTACAGGAGCTCGGCGCCGACCGGCCCGCGACTCACGGAACCGCCAGCACGGCGCCGAGCTCCTTGACTATTGCGTCGCCTGCCGACAAGAACCTCGCGTGCGCCAGCGTTCGGGAATGACGCCCGAGCGACGGGAGTTGCGTCGCTCTCGTCTGCTCTCCGTTGGGCTAGGAACCGGAAGTGGCGGCTAGGGCCGGTTCGGTCGCTACTCCTCGGCCGCGGGCCATGAGGCTGAGTCCGAAGGCAATCCAGCCTACGCCGTAGAGCACGGTCGCCACGGCGCCGTAGATGCGGTAGCCGTAGATCCGATCGTGGACATCGAGCGGTAATGCCAAGGCCCACGAGAAGGCGAGGAGCTGCACGATTCCCAACCCCACCAAGAGCAGTCGGCTGCCTCTTCCCAACGCGGAGGGTCGGTTGCCCACGGCCATCAGGATCAGACCGATGCCGAGCAGTGGCGCTAACAGCGGCGGCATCACCGCGAGTATCGCCAGGTTCACCAGGGCCGGAAGGACGAGTCCGATCATGCTGAGCGCGAACCCGACGCGGACCGTACGACCGGCCCCATCGGTCAGCAGTCGGTACGACCCGGTAAGCCCGAGCGCGATCAACAGGCCTGCCGGCCCCTCCATCATCGCGCCCCAGAACAACGAGTCCATCCCCAGCAGGTGACCCTCCTCATTGAAGGAGGTGGGGCCGTGTAACGTCGTGAAGACGGGCCACAATACGATCATCAACGAGCCGGCGACGACCATGGCGAGGCTCGGCCACACCGCAGGCGGCGTGCGCGATTCGACAGTCTTCGCCTCCAGCAAGGACGCGTGAGACTACCACCGAACCCAACCGGTCAAGCGACACCCCCGGCTCCTGGGCCAGCGTTCGGGAATGCCCCATGGGCGTCCGTGCGCCTCAATAACCTCGAGTGATGGACGAGAAGCGCACGACCTATTGGCGGGTGGAATCGGCGGCGGGCGATGACCAGCAACCCGACGGTCGATCTGCAGCTGCCTGCGAACCGCTCGCATCGTGACCGTGTCGCGCGGCCAGAGGAAGCGGCGGCGTTGATCGCTGCTGTCCCTCCGGGTGACCGGGCGTTGTGGGCGACCGCGTTCTACGCAGGGCTGCGGCGCGGCGAACTGCTTGCGCTGCAGTGGGACGACGTTGATCTCGAGCAGCGGTTGATTCACGTGACCGCAGCTGGGATCCGGTTGAGGGGTTCATCCAGCCGAAGAGCCGGGCCGGCACCCGTCGGCTCCCGCTGATCGGACTGCTACGCGGCACGCTGATCGAGCACCGGTTGCGGCAGGGCAACGCCGGTCAGGGCTTCGCGTTCGGGACGCCAACGCAGCCGTTTAACCCTGCCGCGGTCAGCTGGCGCGCGACCCAGGCGTGGAAGAAGGCCGGTCTTGACTCGATCACGTTGCACCAATGTCGCCACACCTACGCCAGCTTCATGATCGCCGCCGGCGTGAACACGAAGGCGCTCAGTACCTACATGGGCCACACGAGCATCACCACCACCATCGACCGCTACGGGCACCTGCTGCCCGGCAACGAGTCCCAGGCCGCCACGCTGCTGGGCAACTGGCTTGAGGCCGCATCACCCCAGTCGACATGACCACTCGGCGGCCCCGACACGAGACGACCGATCCCGTGCGACTGTTCGTGCGACTGCTGATCTGCCGCATGAACGCGCGACAGGCCGGTGTTCCCGGTTGACCACGGCGGCGGGCCCGGTCGACGCGAAGCGCTGAGAGGCCGAAACCCCCTGCAGATCGGGGACTTCGGCCTCCCGGCTGAGCGGAGGGGGAGGGATTTGAACCCTCGAAGAGCTTGCACCCTTAACGGTTTTCGAGACCGCCCCGTTCGACCGCTCCGGCACCCCTCCGGGGACAAGGGAGGGTACCGGAGTCGTCGTGGGAGGAGCGAGCCTCGCCCTCCCCGGTGCCGCCGGTCACGGGCGGCACCCGGAGCGGAGAAGGAGGGATTCGAACCCTCGAGGCAGGTATTCACCCACCTAACGCCTTAGCAGGGCGCCGCCTTCAGCCACTCGGCCACTTCTCCGGAGGGCAGTGAGGATATCGGACGGTTTCGCGCGATTCGCGAGTGGTGCGTCGAGCCTCAGTCGTGGACGCGAGCGATGAGATCCTCGCGCTTGAGGATCCGCACCTCGATGCCTGCGATCCTGACCTCGTAGCCGACCTCGCGGGGGTAGAGCACCTTCTCGCCCGGCTCGATGCCGTTCACGTCGGCGCCCACGGCGGTCACGATGCCGGTCCGACACGCGGCAGCCGCGGCCGCCGACGCCGGGAGGATGAGCCCCGCGCGGGTCTCGGTCTCGTCGCTGACCGGCTGCACGACGAGGTGCTCGTCGAGCGGCTCGAGCGTGACGTCGACGCGCTGTGGATCCTGGAGCATGGTCGCATGGTAGGCGCTGGCGCCCCCCGGCGGGAGCGGCTCGGCCACGCGTCACGCGAGACCCTGCGACCTCACGGTCTACGGCCGCGGCGCTCGCACGCGCGCGATGAAGTCGCCGACGCCGGTGACCCGGAGCGGTGAGCCGTCGAAGCGGACGTCGCGCACCGGCTTGTAGCGGTCGTACAGCCAGATCACGATCGCGATCAGGTACGCGAAGAAGAGCCCGTTGCCGAGCGGGAACTCGTCGTCGGCCGTTCGCTCGAGCACGAACCAGGCCGCGAACACGAAGCCGAGGTTGAGAAGCAGGAACAGGGGGAACGCGACGAACGTCGAGGAGCCGGAGCGCGTCCCGCCGCGTCGCGCGACCCAGTGGCTGACCGCGGTGTTCGCGATCACGATCGCGGTCACGCCGATGAAGACGTTCAGCGGACGGAGCTCGGCGCCGGGGATGATCGAGGCGAAGATGATCACGATCAGGCTGAGGAGGCCGAGCGCCTTCTCGGCGATCTCCGACCAGGCGAAGCCGCCGCGCTCGAGCAGCAGCGCGTGACGCTGCCGCGCATCCCCGATCGAGCTGGGGATCGGGTCTGCCAGGATCCGCAGCGACCAGTCGGGCGCGGGGAGACGGGGTCGCACCCAGAAGAGGGCGAACGCCGCGAGCGCTGCGATGCCGACGAGCGCCGCGACGCCGACGGCGGGGTGCTCGCGCACGAGGTCGGTGGTGTCGAGCTTGGCGACGTGGATCCAGTACTCCTGCGGGAGCTTGATCAGCACCCAGATGCCCACGGCGGCGAGCAGCCAGAACCGCGCCGTGCGCCGTGACGGGTCGCGCCACAGACGCCATGCCTCGAAGGCGATGAAGTAGTACTCGAACGTGTTCGGGAAGATCAGGAGCAGCGCGCGCGTGTCGGTCAGCTCGAACAGCGTCACGCCGACGAGCCGGTAGATGAACAGCGTCTGCCCGATCCTGATCGCGGCGTCGCTCGTCCAGTTCCGCAGCATCGCCATGTAGGCGATCGCGAGGTAGTAGATGTCGAGCGCCTTGTCGAACCCCTGGTACGGCCCGGTCTCCGTGGTGTCGAGCGCCGTGAAGGTCTGGAAGATCGTCTGGTCGGCGGCGTCGAGGACGAGCGCTGCCAGGATCATCAGCGGGAGGCGCGGGATGAGGAGCGGCAGTGCCAACCGCGCGAGCACGACCGCGACCACGAGGAGCTTGTCGTCGGCGGGCAGCGCGGCGACGAGGTCGAGCACCACCTCGGCGGGCCCACCCGGGCCCATCAGTCGTGCTCCGCGGGCGGTCGGTCGATGTCGCGTTCGGCGTGCACGCCCGAGAAACGTAGTCCGCGGACGGAAGGACGCGCGCGGGTCAGAGTCGTCCGGCGGCGACGATGCGGGCGAGGAACTGCTGGGTGCGCTCCTCTCGCGGAGCGCCGAAGAGCCGGTCGGGCGGGCCCTGCTCGAGGATCGCGCCGGCGTCGAGGAAGCAGACCCTGTGCGCGACGTCCCGGGCGAAGCCCATCTCGTGCGTCGCGATCAGCATCGTCATCCCGCCCGCGGCGAGCTCACGGATCACGTCCAGCACCTCGGCCACGAGCTCGGGGTCGAGCGCGCTCGTGATCTCGTCGAGCAGCAGGAGATCGGGCTGCATCGCCAGCGCGCGCACGATCGCCACGCGCTGCTGCTGGCCGCCCGACAGCCGGTCGGGGTACTCGTCACGCTTGTCCGCGAGGCCGAAGCGCCCGAGCAGGGCGTCGGCGCGCGCGTCCGCGTCCGTCCGGGACAGGCGGAGCACCTTGCGCGGCCCGAGCGTGACGTTCTCGCGCACGCTCATGTGCGGGAAGAGGTTGAAGGACTGGAAGACGATCCCGATGCGCCGCCGCACGGCGTCGACGTCGGTGCCGCGGGCCGTGATCTCCTCGCCGCCGAGCACGATCCGGCCGGCGGCGACGGGCTCGAGCAGGTTCACGCAGCGCAGCAGCGTCGACTTGCCCGACCCGGACGCGCCGATCAGGCAGACGACCTCGTGCTCGGCGAGCGAGAGATCGATCCCGCGGAGCACCTCGAGCTTGCCGAAGCTCTTGTGGACGCCCTCGACGCGGAGCAGCTCGCCCGCCTGCCCGCTCATGCCAGCCTGCTCGCCTGTTGGCGCCCGCGGTCACGAGCGATCAGCCAGTCCGTGAAGCGTGCGAGGGGGATCGTGATGAGGACGAACAGCGTCGCAGCGACGAGGAACGGTGTGGCGTTGAACGTGGCTGCGTTGTCGATCTGCGCCTGGCGGAACGCCTCGACGACGCCGAGCGTGGCGACGAGCGCCGTGTCCTTCTGGAGGCCGATGAAGTCGTTGAGGAGTGGTGGGATCACGCGGCGCACCGCCTGTGGAAGCACGACGTAGCGAAGCGCGGCGGCGCGTGTGAGCCCGAGGGAGCGCGCCGCAGCCTCCTGGCTGGGGTGCACGGACTCGATGCCGGCGCGGTAGACCTCGGAGACGTACGCGGTGTAGACGAGCACGAGCGCCACGACCGCCCAGAAGAACGGGTCGATCGGCACCCAGGAGATCCCGAGCGCGGGCATCCCGAAGCCCAGCATGTAGATCACGAGGATCGTGGGGATGCCGCGGAAGAGGTCCGCGTAGAGGATCGCGAACGCCCGGAGGGGGAAAAAGACGGGCCCTGGGAGGCTCCGCAGCACCGCCAGCAGCAGCGCCGCCGGCAGGATCAGCGCCTCGGCGATCAGGAACAGCTTGACGTTGACGAGAAACGCGTCCCACACGCCGGGGAACGAGTCCCGGTAGATCCCCCAGTCGAAGAAGTAGGCCTTGAACTCGTCCCAGCCGGGCGAGCGCGTGACGAGCAGCGCGACCGCCCCGACGAACACGGCGGTCGAGAGGACGGCGATGGTGACCGTCCGCGTCTCCTTCGAGACGCGGACGGTCACCCCGCCGAGGATGCGTGAGCGGCGGTCGCCCGTGGCGCTACTTCAGCTCGGGCGCGCCAGCGTTCTGGAGCCAGGCCTTGTCGATCTTCTTGATCGTTCCGTTGGCCCAGAGGTTCGCGATCGCGCGGTTGACGCAGCTGCGCAGCGTGTTGCCCTTCTGGAACACCAAGCCGAACCGGTCGAGCACGCCCTTGTTCGGCAGCTTGCCGACGATCACGCCGTCGTCGAGCTGGACGGCCGTGACGTAGTAGGCCGTGTAGAGGTCGACGACGATCCCGTCGATCTGGCCGTTCTTGAGGGCCTGGATGGCGGCGTCGTTCGTGTCGTAGACCGCGGGCGACGAGGTCGGCTTGATCTGCCGAGTGATGTACGTGTAGCTCGTCGTCCCGACCTGCGCGCCGAGCTTGTACTTCTTCAGCCCTGCGACGGTCTTCGTCTTCGCGATCGGCGTGCCCTTGCGCGCGACGACCGACTGGCTGTTGAAGAAGTAGGCCCGCGAGAAGTCGACGGTCTTCGCGCGCTCGGGGGTGATGGTGACCTGGGCCGTGTAGAAGTCGAACGGCTTCTTGCCCGGGCGGTACGAGTTGTTGAACGGGACGTAGGTCCACTGCACCGCAGACTTGGGGAACCCGAGCTGCGCTGCGACCGCGTACACGACAGCCGACTCGTACCCCTTGCCGCTGTACGGGTTCGAGACCTTCCACGGCTTCTTCTCTGCGCCGCCGAACCAGGGCGGGTAGGCAGGGTTGTCGGCGCCGACCGTCAGCGTGCCCTCCTTCAGGAGGTTCAGCGAGCCGGGCGAGCAGCCAGGGATCGCGGACTGCGGACGATCGCACCCGCTGGCGGTGGCGACGAGTGCGAGCGTGACGCCGACCGGTCGAGGACGAAGGTGGTGAGAAGCGTCTTGCGCATGGGTGTCTCCTCGGAAACGCAGGGTGGGCCGAGGCGCGAGGCTACCACACGACGCTCCGATGCTTCACTTTGTGAAGTGGTGTCGCGGGCGGCCGAAGGGCGGGCGAGGCATGCCTCGCCCCTACGGCCCCGCACGGTGTCGGTGCCACGGCCGTGGCGGCCGAGCTTGGCCGGCCTGCTGAGCTGTGCGGCGGGCGTTGTACGGTGCCGGAGTGGCCGGAACCGCGATCGAGCTCGACGTCGGCGAACGCACCGTTCGGCTCAGCAACCCCGACAAGGTGCTCTTCCCCGAGGCCGGCTACACGAAGCGGGATCTCGTCGACTACTACCTCGCGGTGGGCGACGGGATCGTCCGGGCGCTTCGCGACCGGCCGACCCAGCTCCGACGCTTTCCCGACGGGATCGGGGGCGAGCAGATCTACCAGAAGCGCGTGCCCGAGAAGCGGCCCGAGTGGGTCGAGGCGGTGCGGGTCACCTTCCCGTCCGGTCGCCATGCCGACGAGCTGTGCGTGACCGAGGTCGCCCAGGTCGCGTGGGCGGCGAATCTCGCCGTGATCGACTTCCACCCGTGGCCGTCGCGGCGGCCCGACGTCGAGCGTCCGGACGAGCTGCGGATCGACGTCGACCCCCAGCCGGGCACGACGTTCGCCGACGCGAAGCGCGTCGCGGCGATCGTGCGCGAGACGCTCGCCGAGATCGGCTACGTCGGCTGGCCGAAGACCTCGGGCAACCGCGGCATCCACGTCGCCGTGCGGATCGCGCCGCGGTGGGAGTTCCCCGTGGTTCGGCGGTGCGCGCTCGCGTTCGCCCGCGAGATCGAGCGGCGCGCGCCGGCACTCGTCACGACCGCGTGGTGGAAGGAGGAGCGCGGCGAGAAGGTCTTCATCGACTACAACCAGAACGCCCGTGACCGGACGATCGCCTCGGCGTACTCCGTGCGACCGCGGGCCGACGCCCCCGTCTCCGCCCCGGTCTCGTGGGACGAGCTGCCCGACGTCGAGACGGAGGACTTCACCCTGCGCTCGATGCCTCCACGCTTCGCGCGGCTGGGCGACCTGCACGCGGGGATCGACGACGCGGTCTGTGACCTCGAGGTGCTGCTGGCGTGGGTCGCGCGCGACGAGGCGGAGGGAGTCGGCGAGGCACCCTACCCGCCGAACTTCCCGAAGATGCCGGGCGAGCCGCCGCGCGTGCAGCCCTCGCGGGCCCGGAAGCAGTCCGGGCCCTGACTGCTCTGTGAGGCCTGCTCGACGTCGCGGAGTCTGTAGGGTCGCGGGTCGTGCGCAGGCGACCGAGGCTCCGGGCGGGCATCATCGGCGCGGGTGGCATCGTCCGCGAAGGGCACGTGCCCGCGCTGCGGCGCGCCGGCGTCGAGGTCGTCGCCGTCAGCGACCCGAACCGCACCCGTGCGCGCACGCTCGCCGCAGCCCTCGGGATCGAGCACGCCTTCGCCAGCCACGAGCAGCTGCTCGCGCTCGGTGGGCTCGACCTGGTGACGATCGGCGCGCCGAACGCCTTCCACGCGCCCATCGCCCTCGACGCGATCCGGACGGGTCGCCACGTCCTCTGCGAGAAGCCCGTCGCGACCACCAGCGCCGACGCGCGGCGGATGACTGCAGAGGCGCAGCGGCACGGAGTCCTGCTCGGCGTCAACCAGCACATGCGCTTCGACCCGTCCGTGCGCCTCATGCGAGACGCGGTGGCCACGGGCTCGCTGGGCGACGTCTACCTCACCGACGTGCGCATGTCCCGTCAGAGCGGCATTCCCGGCTACGGCAGCTGGTTCACGCGCCGCGAGCTCGCAGGCGGGGGCGCCCTGTTCGACATCGGCGTGCACATGCTCGACGTCGCGCTGCACGTGCTGGGGTTTCCGCGCGTCGAGCGCGTCCGCGGGACGCTCGGCGCGCACCTCGGACCGAACGGCATCGGACGGAGCGGCTGGGGCGACGACCGCCGCACGAGAGGGACGTTCGACGTCGACGACACGGCGCTCGCGACGATCACCCTCGAGGGTGGCGCGATCATCCGGCTGCACGTCGCGTGGGCGTCGTTCGGGCTCGAGGAAGAGCGAGTCACGCTGCACGGCACCAGGGGTGGCATCGACCGCTCGCCGCAGCTCCACGGCCGCGCGCGGCCGCTCCGCGTCTACTCGGGCGGCGCCGGCGGGGCGATCGTCGAGACCGCGCCGACACTGCCCCGGGGGAGCTTCTGGTTCGCGGGGATCGAGCAGTTCGTCCGTGCGGTGCGGGGCGAGGAGCCGCTCGCCGTCGGCCCCGCGCAGGCGATCGAGGTGCTGCGGCTGCTCGAGCGGATCGTCGTCTCGGCGCGGCGCGGCGTCGAGATCGCCGCGCGGTAGGGGCCGAGCGTGCGGGCCGGTCGAACCGGCCACTACGGGCGGAGCAGCTGCTCCAGGCCCGGCTGCCCCGCCTCGCGCGCCGGTCGCAGCTCGTCCCACGTGCACTGGGCGGGATCCTTGTCGGGCCGGAACCGCACGAGCTTCGTGCCGTGGCGGAACCGGCGTCCCTGCACCTTGTCGTAGCGCACCTCGACCACGAGCTCGGGGCGCAGCGGCGACTCCTCCAGGTCGCCCCCGCCCCAGCGGTTCGGCTCCGAGAAACGCCGTTCCGGGGCGTCGTCGAGCAGGGGCAGGACGAGCGCCGCGATCTCGTCGTGTCGCGCCGCGGCGACGGCGGCGGAGCCAACGTAGTCCAGGGTGCCGTCGCCGGCGTCGAGCCCGAGCAGCAGCGTCGCGAGTCGCGGGGCGTCGCCCGTGCTCTTCCAGCGCACCCCCACGACCACGCAGTCCGCGGTCTTCTCGGGCTTCACCTTCACCATCGCATCGCGTCCTCCGGGCCGATACGGGCAGTCGAGTCGCTTTGCGATCACGCCGTCCAGCCCCAGTGCCTCGAAGCCGTCCAGCCAGCCGAGCGCCGCCACCCTGTCCTCGGTGTGGGGGGAGAGCCGGAACGCGCCTGCCTCGTGCTCGAGCGCGACCCGCCGCTCCCGCAGCGGCCGCTCCCACGTGGCAGTGCCGTCCCAGACCAGCACGTCGAAGGCCACGAACAGCGCCGGGATCTCCGCCGACAGCCGTCGGATGCGGCTCTCGGCGGGGTGGAGCCGCATCTGCATCGCGTCGAAGTCGAGCACCCCGTCCCGCTCGATCACGATCTCCCCGTCGAGGCAGGAGCGTGGCGGAAGGAGCTCGCCGAGCGGCGCCAGCTCTGGGAAGTAGCGCAGCAGCGGGCGCCCGTTCCGCGACCAGAGCCGCAGCTCGCCCGAGGCGTTCTCGAGCAGCCCTCGAAACCCGTCCCACTTCGGCTCGTACTGCCACCCGTCCGCCTCCGGCAGCTCGCGCACGAGCTCGGCCTCCATCGGGGGGAACGGGACGAGCGGATCGAGCTCGGCGGGGCGCTCGACGGGCTCGCTGGTGCGGCGCGATCGGGCCATGCTGCGACCGTACACCGGCGCGCATAGGATGTCGCGCTCATGAGCAGGAGGGTCGCGATCACGGGCCTCGGGGCCGTCACGCCGCTCGGGCTCGACGCCACCTCCACCTGGGAGGCGGCAGTCGCGGGCCGGAGCGGGATCGGCTGGATCGAGGCGTTCGACGCCTCCGACTACCCCGTGCGGATCGCCGCCGAGGTGCGGGGCTTCGACCCCGAGACGGTCGGCCCGGTGAAGGAGGTGCGGCGGATGGATCGCAACGTCCTCCTCGCCGTCGCGGCCGCGAAGGAGGCGTGGGCCGACGCCGGGATCGAGGAGGTCGATCCCGCTCGGGTCGGGATCCTCGTCGGCTCGGCCATCGGCGGGATCGCCACGATCGCCGAGCAGCACGCGACGCTGGTGGAGCGCGGACCCGACCGCGTGTCGCCGTTCTTCATCCCCTCCGTCCTGCCGGACACGGCGAGCGGACAGATCGCGATCCAGCTCGGGCTCACGGGGCCGAACTTCGCACCGGTGTCGGCGTGCGCGACCGGGTCGACGGCGATCGGCGAGGCCGCCGAGACGATCCGTCGCGGGCAGGCCGACGTCGTGCTCGCAGGTGGCACGGAGGCCCCGATCATCCCGCTCATCCTCGCCGGGTTCTGCGCGATGCGCGGGCTCGTCGCGGAGGAGGTCGACCCGACGCTCGCCTCGCGCCCGTTCGACGCGACGCGCGCGGGGTTCGTGATGGGCGAGGGCGCGTGCGTGCACGTGCTCGAGGATCTCGACGCGGCACGGGCACGCGGCGCGACGATCTACGCCGAGGTGCTGGGGTACGGCGCCTCGAACGACGCGCACCACCTCGCGCAGCCCGAGCCGGAGGCGACGGGCGTCGCGGGGATGATCCGCGCCGCTCTCGATCGGGCGGGCGTCGCGCCCGAGCGGGTCGGCTACGTCAACGCCCACGGGACGTCGACGCCGCTCGGCGACCTCGCCGAGACGCGCGCGCTGAAGCAGGTGTTCGGCGACCACGCCTATCGCCTCGCCGTGTCGTCGACGAAGTCGGTCACGGGGCATTGCTTCGGTGCCGCCGGGGCGGTCGAGGCCATGATGTGCGCCCTCGCTCTGCAGCAGGGCGTGCTCCCGCCGACCATCAACTACCGCACTCCCGATCCGGAGTGCGACCTGGACTACGTCCCCAACGAGGCGCGGCAGGTCGAGGTCGACGTCGCGCTCTCGAACGCGATGGGCCTCGGCGGCCACAACGCCTGCGTCTTGCTCGGCCGCGTCGACGGATCGCGCTGACGCGAGCGGGGTGCCTGGGCTTCAGCCGGGCTCCTCCGGGCCGAGAACCGCTGGCGGGAGCTCGTCGAGCGCGCCCAGCACCACCGCTGCGAGCGCGAGCGCGTCCGGCGGCGGTGGGTAGACGGCGTTCGGGAAGGCGATCACCCGCATGCCCGCCGCATGAGCGGCGCGGATGCCGTTGGCGGAGTCCTCGACCGCGACGCAGGCGGTCGGCTCGACGCCGAGTCGCCGCGCGGCCTCGAGGTAGACGTCGGGAGACGGCTTGCCCCGAGCGACCTCCTCCGACGAGACGGTGGCGGTGAACGCCTCCGCGATCCCGGCCTCGCGCAGAACGGCGTCGATCAGCGGCCGGTTCGACGAGGACGCCACCGCCAGCGGGAGACCGGCCGCCCGCAGCGCACGCACGGCGTCGACCGCGCCGGGGATCAGCGGCAGGTCGACCGCGTAGCGTGCGAGCAGACGGCGCACGACCTCGTCGCTGATCTCCTCCGGCGGCTGCGGCAGTCCGACGACGTCGTGCATGTACCGCGACCACTCGGTCGAGCTCATGCCCATCATCGCGCGCTGGGCGTCCGGCGTGTAGCGCCCGCCCCAGTCGCGCGTGAGCTCCTCGCGCACCTCGTCCCAGACGTGCTCGGTGTCGACGATCACGCCGTCGAGGTCGAAGACGACGGCGGCCGGCACGCGCCGATCGTACGCGTCAGCGCGCGAGGCGGAGCGCGGCGAGGTGCGCCTGCTCGATGCGACGCGCGGTCGTCGCGTCGCGCGACCAGAGCGGCCACGAGTACTTCGTCGGGCTGCGCAGCTCGCAGCCGAGGTTGCAGGCGAGTCGCACGCCGCGACGGTCGGCGCTGAACAGACCCGCTCCCCCGAGCACGCCTCGCACGGCGGCGGAGCCGCCCCGGCGCCTCACGGCGTCGAGGATCGCGACGTCCTCCAGGCCGTCGCGGATCTGCTCGAGCCGTGCGCTCGGGATCGGACGCGCCTTCCCGGGGTAGAGGAGCACGAAGTCCCCGCCGCGTGACAGCGACGCGAACGGGCTGCCGCCGGCGTCGTAGCTGGTCGTCCCCTGCCCGTAGAGCACGCCCTGGAGCCCCTCGAGCCCGTTCCAGAGCAGGAACGTTCGCGGGTTCGAGAGCGGCTCGAGCGCAGAGAACCCGGGTGTCCCGGCGACGGCGGTGTAGGTGTACGACCACACCTGCGCGCTCCGGCGGACGCGCTCGATCGTCGCGGCGAGCTCGCGCGCGCGGCTCGGCGTCTGCTTCGGCGACGTGAACTGCCCGTAGTATCGGCGGCTCAGCACGACCCAGATGTCGAGGTCGTCGCCGTCCTTGCCGTCCGAGAGGAACCGGTTCGCGCCGTTCGGCTCGGGGTTGCCGGTCATCAGCGATTTCGCTCCCGGCCAGCACGCGTGCAGCACCTTCGACTGACGCGCCACGAGCCGCTGCCCCGGCAGGCCGGGCTCGTCCTGCGCGTAGAGGAACGGCAGCGCGCGGCCCAGCCAGCCCTGTCGCTCCCAGAAGCCGCGCACCGTGCGGAGGTAGTCGCACCACGTCTCGGGGCTCGACGGGTTCAGGCCGCCGATCCAGCCACCCGGCGCGGTGCGGTTGCTCGAGATCGGCACGCGCATGGCGGAAAAGCCGGGCTTCGCGGCGTCGACCATGTTCGCGGCGGAGTCGAGCCACCACCGCTCGCTCGGGACGTAGCCGGCCTGTGTGCGCGGCTCGCCGAAGCCCCACGACGATGGCGACAGCCCGTACTCGGCGAGGAACGCGAAGAGCGCAGCGTTCGCGGAGCGACGCTCGTCGTGGCTCGCGAACCCCTCGAGACGCGCGACGGTGTTGAGGTACGTCGTGGGGCTGACGTGGAACGAGGTCGGCAGGCCCCGCTCGGGCAGCGTGAACGGGAAGACGCGCACCCTCAGCGGCACCGACACGGTACGGCCGTCGACGGTCACGGCGACGGAGCCGGCGTACGTGCCCGCCGCTGTCGAGCGCGGCACCTTCACGCGGACGTAGAGCGGCTGGTTCGGCTGCTCGCTCTGCCGCGCAGTTCCATCCCAGGGCAGCAGGGCGTCCGCGACGAGCCGGGCCCCGACGCGGACGAAGTGCCCCCAGGCGAGCTCGACCTCGATCGACCCGAGCGAGCCCGGCTCCACCCGCGCCTCGACGCGCCGTGCGCCCCGGGCGACGATCCAGGCGCCCTCGCGCTCGCCGCGAGCGGCGTTCAACCCGATGGAGCCGGTGGTGCCCGACAGCCCGCCCGAAGCCGACACGGTCTGCGCGGACGGCAGTGCGACGACGCTCGCGGCCGTCGGTGCCCCCAGCGCGACCCCTGCGGCCAGCGCGAGCGCCGCCACCAGCGTGGCCAGGGCAGAGCCGAGGGTGAGTCGCCGCACGCGCACCATCGCTGGAGTCATCGTCGGGCGCGGCCTTGGCGGCGACCCTTGGACGAGGGATGCATCACAGCACACGGGGCGGTCCGACGCGGGAGAACGGAGTGCGGGCGCTCCGCGACGGTTCTCCGGCCGACGTCCGGCCGGAGCGGCTACCATCGAACGACCGTTCGATCACGAGGGAGCGCCTTCTCGCGCGCTGCCCGCCCACAGGCACCACTCCGGGGGTGCCTGCACGCCTCTCTCGCGTGACCACGTCCTGCCGCAGGCGGGGCGTCCCGGCCCGTGACGGAAGGAGAACCGATGAGGACGATCACCACCGCGCTCACCATGACCCTCGCCGCGCTCGTCCTGGCGACGGGCGCAGGCGCCACGGCCGGTCGTACCACCCAGCCCACGTGGCTTCCGGACATGTGGTGGCGGCTCGCCGTCTGCGAGACCGGCGGCAACTGGCGTCACGACAGCGGCAGGTACGAGGGCGCCTTCGGCTTCTACGAGGGCACCTGGGACACCTACCGCCTCCCCGGCTTTCCGGCCGACGCGCATCGCGCGACGCCGAAGCAGCAGTACCGCGTCGCCCTCGCGGTCGCCTCGCGCCACTCGATGTACGCGTGGGGCTGCTACCGCGTCATCCGCTGAGCGCCGACGGCGCGGTGGTCACCAGACGTCGCGATCCCGTCAGGCCGCGAGTCGCATCGAGCCCTCGAGCCGCACGGCGGCGGCCGCCTCGAGCTCCTCGCGGATCGCGGGGAACTCGGCGACGATGGACGCGAACTCCCGTCGCGCCACCACGACGAGCTCCATCGGCGTCTCGGCGGTGACCGTCGCGGTCCGGCGCACGCCGTCCAGGAGCCCGATCTCGCCGAAGAAGTCGCCGGGCCCGAGGATCGCCACGGGCTCACCGCCACGTGACGCGACCGCCATCCCGGCGAGGACCACGAAGAACTCGTCGGCGAGCTCGCCCTCGCGCGTGAGCGTCTTCCGCGCGGGGACGTCGACCGTGTCCGCGAGCCGCGCGATCGTGCGTCGGTCACGGCGTCGGATGGACGAGAAGAGCGGGACCGTCGGGATGAGCTGCGGGTTCATGGTGGGCTCCTTCACGTCGAGGGGGGTGGCCGTCACTCCACTCTCCTCCCCCGGTGCGTCCTCGACACTCCGGTCGACCGGTGGATCGGGGTACGGCACGCCGTACCCCGATCACCCTGGTTCCGCGGTCGGTGAGTCAGCTGCGGCGAGCCCGCTCCGCCCGAACAGCGGGCGGAGCGGGCCTCCCGTGCCCGGATCCGTGTCCCGTGTCCACGTGGGCGGGAAACGGATCAGCGCCGTCCGCGGGATGGATCACCGGCTCGACGGTCGGGTGTCCGGCCGAGCTACGCGGCGTCGGTCTGCGGGGCTTCGAACCAGGCGTCCTCGTCGTCCCAGCGCCGCATCGTCGGCCCACTGCCGCGCGGCGAGAACCAGGTCACCATCGGCGTCATGACCGGCTCCTTGTGCGCGATCATGTGGTTGCGGAATGCCTCGATGAACTCGTCGACGAAGCGCCCTTCCGCGATCAGCTGCTGGCGCTGCTCGACGGTCACGCGTCGGAGCTCGAGGGACGCAGGGTCGGTGCCCTCCTCGAGATGGCGCTGCATCTGCTGCGTCTGCGCGCGCCGCCGCTCGTCGCGCGTCCCGGTCCCGTGGTGCTCCCTCGCGCAGGCGGTGCTGCAGAACGGGTCGCCGGTGCGCACCGACACCTCCGGCAGCCCACCACCGCAGACGATGCACGCATCCACGTCCGGAACGGTACCCCGCGCGGCAGGCGGTCCGAGGCGGCCCTCCCGATGTGGTCGACGGTACCGTCTCGACGGTGGCCGACGGGACTGTCTGTCACCCTGTGGACGTCGACACGCACGGAGCGGTGGCAGAGTCTGGCTGAATGCAGCTGCCTTGAAAGCAGCCGGCCCGTCACGCGGGCCCGGGGGTTCGAATCCCTCCCGCTCCGCTCGCACACCGTCCGTGGAGCGCGGCCGCGTCTGGGCCGAGGCGTCGCGTCAGCGCGCTGCGACGCGGGTCGCGCCCGTGGCGCGCACCGGACCCGTGGCCTGTGCGTACGGGCGCACGGCCTGCTGCAGCTTGACCTTCGCCATGGCAGTGGTGAAGTCACTCGGCGCCATCCGACGGGCGAGCTGCTGGGCGATCTCGAGACCGATCACGACCGGCTCGATGCGTCGCGCTCGTGCGGCGTCGCGCACGATCGTCCGCGCGTCCGCCCGTCCGTCGAAGCAGGGCGTCACCTCGATCGCCTCGCGCACCGCCTCGAGCTCGGCGCGGGTCCAGCTGATCGATACCGATGTGCCGCAGTCCGTCCCCATTCCCCATCAGCATCGTAGTGCGGAGGGGCGAGGCGCATACCCCGAACGGGGGGAGTCGGACTACCCCACGGCTCAGCCCGCGATGCGCTCGGGCGCGCCGAAGGCGCGCAGCACGTCGGGCACCTCGCCCTCGAAGTTCTCGAGGATCGCGAGCACGGCGCGGTCCGTCACGACCGTGCCGTTGAGCGTGTGCGGCGGTTCCAGACCGTGCTCCGGCGCGCGCCAGCGGATCCCGAGCCGGCGGGCCTGGTAGTCGGTGGTGTTCGAGCACGAGGTCACCTCGCGGTAGCGCCCCTGCGAGGGGAACCAGGCCTCGAGGTCGATCTTCTTCGCCGCGGGCGCGCCGAGGTCGCCTGCGGCGACGTTCACGGCGCGGTAGGGCAGCCCCAGCTCCCGCAAGACCGACTCCTCGAGCGCGACCATCCGCTCGTGCTCGTCACGGGAGTCCTCGGGGCGGGTGAAGACGAACATCTCCACCTTGTTGAACTGGTGCACGCGGAACATGCCGCGCGTGTCCCGTCCGGCCGCGCCCGCCTCACGCCGAAAGCACGTGGAGAAGCCGCTGTAGCGGATCGGGAGAGCGTCCGTCTCGAGGATCTCGCCCATGTGCATGGCGGCCAGCGCCACCTCGGAGGTGCCCGTCAGGTAGAGCTCATCCTCCTCCAGCGCGTAGATGTTGGCGCGGTCGGTGGGGAAGAACCCGGTGCCGACCATCGCCTCCTCTCGCACGAGCACGGGCGGGAGCACCGGCGTGAAGCCGGCGGCGACGACGCGGTCGAGAGCGAAGCGGTAGAGCGCCATGGCGAGCAGCGCGGTGTCGCCCACGAGGTAGCCGAAGCGTGATCCGGAGAGCCGCACCGCCCGCTCGATCTCGAAGCGGCCGATCTCGCTCGCCTCGCGCGGCTCGGCGATCGCGGGCGGCTCGCCGACGCGGTGGAGCTCGACCGCGTCGTCCTCACTGGCGCCGTCGGGGGCGCTCTCGTCCGGCGGGTTGGGGATCTCGCCGAGCGCCGTCTCGCGCTCGGCCTCGGCGGCGGCGAGCTCTTCCTCGACGGTGCGCAGCTCGTCTTTCACCGCCTGGAGCTCCTCGAGCTGCTCCGGGGTCGGCTTGCCCTTCAGCTTCGTCCGGCTGCGCAGCTCGTCGACCCGCGGCACGAGCGCGCGCCAGCGCTCGTCGGCGGCGAGCAGCCGGTCGAACGCCTCTGCCGCCCCCTTGCGGGCGAGCGCCGCACGGAACCGCTCCGGTTCGGCCCTGGCTGCCTTGAGGTCGATCACGCCAGGAAGTCTGTCAGGAATGCCTGTCCGCACGCGCTGCCAGTCCGCGCTGCCAGGCAACGCTGCCATCAACTGCTGGCAGGAAACGCTGTCAGGGTTCGTGCCGACTTCGTGCCGATCGATCCACAGGGTGGGGCCGCTCCCAGAGGAACGGCCCCACCCTCTCCCCGGGCTCAGCCGAGCGAGGTCTCGAAGAACAGCGTCTCGCCGTAGTTCTCGTCGACGCCGTCGTTGTCGGTCGCGACGAACACGCGGCCGTCGCCTGTGAGACCGAGGCCCTCGAGCTTGTCCGGCACCGAGATGCTGGCCGCGTCGAGCTCGGGCAGCATGTCCCTCAGGAGCGTCTTGGTGAGCGTCGGCAGCGGTGTCACCTGCGGCGACGCGTGCTCCACCCATGTGACGCTGCCTGGGTCGACCGCGTAGACCTTCTTGATCCGCGCATCGAGGCCGAGCTGGTTGTCGCGCTCGACCACAGCCAGCTTCCCGTTCGGCAGGACGGTGAGCTCCGACAGCCCCACCCAGCCGCCGTTCGGCGACGCGACGCCGTCGAGCGGGTAGCGCGCGAAGGCCCACTCCGCGGCAGCGACGTCGTAGCGGCCGAGCTTGACCACCCCGGCCGGGTCGTCCTTCCATTCCCGCTGGATGGCGATCCAGACGACCTCGTCGTTCTCGGCTGTGGTGCCGGTCACGGCGATCCCTTCGAACCCGCTCCCGGTCTGCTGGGCGACCAGAGTGGTCGGAAGGGGCACCGACTGCACCACCGATCCGTCGTCGCCGACGCGCACGATGAGGTTCGGTCGGCTCGAGGGATTCGCCTGCCCCTCGCTCGCCAGCCAGAACCCGCCTTCCTCGCGCGCCGCGATCCCCTCGAGGTCGAAGTCGCCATCGAGGTTGTCGACGTCGATCCCACCCACGGGGATCCTGTTGACGATCACGCCTCGCCCGGAGGAGGTGTCGATCTCGTAGACGTAGGCCTGCGCGAGGAACGAGTCGCTCACGGCCCACAGCGTGTCTGCGTCGCTCGGATCGCCGGCGAGGCCGGAGATCGCCACCCAGGGGATCGGCACGCCGCCCTCGTCGTCGCTGCGGAGGTACGGGTAGGAGGCCGCACCCGTTCCCAACTCGTACAGCGTGACGAGTGACCGCACGTCGAAGCGGTCGCCCGGGTCCTCCTCAGCCTGGCCGTCGACCTCCGCCGACACTGCCAGCAGACCGCGCGAGGGAATCGCCTTGATCCCCTCCGGCCCGATGCCGGTCGGGAGGAGCTGCGTCGGCTCGGGCGAGCCGTCGGTGACGTCGAACACGCCGACGACGTTCGCGCGCTCGGCGCCGACGAAGAGCAGCGTCCGGTCGCCGAAGACGCCAACCTCGACGCCCTCGGGCTCGTTGCCCTTGTTCTCGGAGCGGCCCTCGGGGTAGTGGCCGATCCGAGCGATCTCGCGCTCGAAGCTGGCGCCCGACTCGTACTCGACCGTCCCGTCGACGTTAAAGAGCGTGAATCCGCGGCTGCCGCCCTCGTCGCCGTTGGCGTCCTCGTAGTCTCCCTCGTTCGCGGTAGCGAACGTGTTGGCGTCCACCCATGCGACGGCGTCGGGCTCACGGCGCTTCGTCAGCGACTCGTCCTGCACGATCAGGCCGTTCTCCTGGGGGCCGAGCCCCTCCTCGGTCGCGTCGATCCCGTTGAGCGCCACCGAGCCGGCGGAGAAGTGCTCCACCACCGTCGCGCTCGGCAGGTCGACGATCGCGAGGTGGTTGTTCTCCTGGAGCGAGACGACGGCCTGGTTGCCCGCGTTGATGTCGACGTACTCCGGCTCGGGGTCGGTGGCCTCGAACATGTCCTCGAGGCCGGCCAGCTCGACGGTGCGTGGGCGCTTCCAGGCACCGGGCCCGCCCTGGAGGTCGACGACCTGGAGGACGCCGGGCGGATCCTGCGGGAGGGCGCCCTCGACGCCCTCGACCTCGAGCTCCTCGTCCCGCTCGTTCTCGATCACGACGGCGGCCCAGCGCTCGTCGGGGGAGATGTCGATCGAGTCGGGCTGACCGGCGAGCGGGATGCGCTTGACGATCGTTCGACCGAGCGTGTTGACGACGACGAGCTCACCGCTCGGCTCCGTATAGCTCGGGCTCGTGTTCACCGCCACGAGGGCCCACTGCCGGAAGAGCGCGACGCTCGTCGGCTCGCCGCCGACGTCGATCATGCCCCCTGGGGACGGATTGGCGGGATCGGCGATGCCGATGAAGCCGATCACGCCCTGTGGCGCATCCGTGTAGACGAGCGTCCGCCCGTCCGGCGTCGCGTCGACGATCTCCGCCGACGTCGGCGTCTTGACGGCGACGCCCGCCGGCAGGTTGGCCGGGACGTTGAACGTCCCGACATGGTCGAACGTCTGCTCGTCGGCGGCCTCAGCCGTCGCCAGCCCGGCCAGGGCGGCGGCTCCGACGGCGACCGCCGTCACAAGCCCGACGCCGGCCCTCCGCGTACGCGTGTCGCTTCTCACACCATCCCCCTTCGATCTCGTCGGTCGGCTACGCGCCGAAGTCTCCGATCAGCGCCGCAGGAGCGGGGTGGACGTCTGGTGATGGACGGGTAGCGACGTTGAGGGCCGGAGCGCCGGCGCCGTGCCGACCACCCGGAGCCGCGACGATCAGACCCGGCGGTCCAGCGCGGCCTCGATCACCGCTGCCACGCCCTCGTCCTGCGGGCCGGGGCAGGTCGCTTCGGCGTGGGGCAGGAGGGAGGCGTCGGCACCCTCCACGGCGATGCCGTACCCGGCGGTCTCAAGGAGCTCGCGATCGTTCTCGCCGTCGCCGAAGGCGACGATCCGCTGGACGTCGAGGCCGAGTCGGTCGGCGACGAAGCGCAGCCCCGATCCCTTCGAGACGGCCGGGTGCCCGAGCTCGAGCAGGTGCGGGAGCGAGCGGGTCAGGAAGAGCCGCTCGCCGAACGACTCCTCGAGGCTCGTCCGGAGAACGGGGAGCGCGTCCGGGTCGCCGACCGCCACGAGCTTGGTCGGGGCCTGGTCGAGCCAGTCGAGCAGTGGCCCGACCTCCCTCACCGGCAAGTGCTGGAAGTCCGCATAGGCGCGCGAGTAGGTCGTGTGCTGAGCGACGACCAGCTCGTCGTCGACGTACACGTTCGGTGGATAGCCGGCCTGCTCGAGCGCTGCGACCGCCTCGCGAGCGACGTCGAGCTCGATCGGTCGGTGGAGCAGGAACGTGCCGTCGAGCGGGTCGACGACCGCAGCGCCCTGGTAGCAGATCACCGGGTCGTCGATCCCGGCGTCGAGCGCGTAGCGGCGCACCGAGCGGTACATGCGGCCGGTGGCGACGAGCACCGGAACGCCGGCCGCACGGGAGCGAGCGATGGCTGCGAGCGTGCGCTCACCGAAGGGAGCGCCGGCGTGGATCAGCGTGCCGTCCAGGTCGCACGCGAACGCCTGGACGTCCGCCGGGAAGTCGGGTGGAAGGCTCAGCCGCCTGCGGAGTCGGCGACGTACTGAGCGACGTCGGCGATCTCCTGGGGCTCGAGCTGCTCGCCGTAGGCGGGCATCCCTCCCTGGCCGAGCGTCACGCGCTGGACGACGAGCTCGTACGAGGGCATCGACTCGTCGAGGTTCGGCCCGACGTTGCCTGCAGCTCCCGCTGCGGAGAGCACATGGCAGCCGCCGCACCCGTTCGACGCGAACACCGACTCGCCGTTCGCCGGATCGCCGGTCAGCTCGAGAGCCGGCAGATCCTCTCCACCGTCGGTCTGGGTCGGGATCTCACCTTCGATCGTCTCGGGTGTCGCCGTGACCTCCTCGCCCCCGCAGGCGGCGACGGCGAGCGCGAAGGCCGCGACGAGCAGAGCGGCGAGGGCGATGGTCGAGCGGCGCACGGTGCGCAGTCTAGACAGCCGTGCGGTCGCCGGGGAAGGGGAACCGAGCGAAGGACGGGAGATCACGGCGAGTCAGGGCCACCATGCCGACTGCCCGGAGAGCCGCCGACCCGGATCTCCGATCTGCCAGGTGTCCGACGTCAGTCGGCCACCTGCGCTCCGTGGGCTCGCGCGCCGGCCACGTCCGTGGTGCGCGCTACGCTCATCGCCCCGATGCGCCTGGTCGTCGCCCGCTGCGAGGTCGTGTACACGGGACGGCTGACCGCCACCCTTCCCGAGGCGACGCGCCTGCTCGTCTTCAAGGCTGACGGCTCGGTGCTCGTCCACGCCGACAGCGGCGGATACAAGCCGCTCAACTGGATGACCCCGCCGACCGTCGTCGAGCACGGGGAGGGCGTGATCGTCGTCCGCAAGCGCGCCGGGCGCACCGAGGATCGACTGGAGATCCGGGTGCACGAGGTGTTCGCCGACGTCGAGCACGAGCTCGGCGAGGATGCGGGTCTCGAGAAGGACGGCGTCGAGCGACACCTGCAGGAGGAGCTCGCCGCCACTCCGGCGGCGGTCGCCGACGGCCTGCGACTCGTGCGCCGCGAGTGGCCCACCGACGTCGGCCCCGTCGATCTGATGTGCCGCGACGCCGACGACCGCTGGGTCGCGGTCGAGATCAAGCGCATCGGGACGATCGAGGCGGTCGAGCAGCTGTCGCGCTACCTCGAGGTGCTGCGTCGCGACCCGGTGCTCGCCGACTGCGAGGGGATCCTGGCCGCGGCCGAGGTCAAGCCCCAGGCGCGCACGCTCTGCGAGGCGCGCGGGCTCGGGTGGGTCGAGGTCGACCTCGCGGCGCTGCGCGGCGAGCGCGAGCCGGATCTGACGCTGTTCAGCGTCTGAGGCCCCGTCGCACACGGCCGATGTGGACACTTGTGCGCTTGCATGCGTACACTCAAGATGTGCGCGTGGAGGTTGGTGTGCGTGACCTGCGGGAGAATCTCGCCGAGTGGCTCGATCGCGCGGCTGCCGGCGAGGAGATCCTGGTCACCGAGCGCGGCAGCCCCAAGGTGCTGATCACGGCGGCGACGGGCGAGGCACTGCTCGACCGGCTGATCCGCGACGGCATCGCGACGCCGCCGAAGCGCCGGGATCGCTCGTCGCGTCCACCGATCCCGGTTGAGGGAAATCCGGTCAGCGACGAGATCATCCGTCAACGGCGCGAGTCGCGATACTGACCGTCTACCTGGACTCGTCCGCCTTCGTGAAGCGCTTCGTCGAGGAGGACGGAGCCGACCTCGTGCGGGCTGTGTGGGAGAGTGACGTGCCGCTCGTCACGTCGTGGGCCAGCTTCGTCGAGACGAGCGCGGCGATCGGTGCCGCGCGCCGGTCGAGACGGCTGTCCCGGCGCGCCGCCACCGCTGCGGCGCGGGAGCTCGAGTCCGACTGGGAGTGCATCACGCCGATCGCGGTGGTCGAGCACCTCGCGGTGCAGGGCGGCGCCCTCGCGGTCCGGCATCGGCTCCGCTCGCTCGACGCGATCCATCTCGCGTCCGCGCTACTCCTGCGGTCGGTCGAGCCGCTCGTCGTGACCTTCGACGAGCGGCTCGCGGAGGCAGCGAGGCGGGAGGGCCTCGCCGTCGTCGGGGCCGGCTGATCACGGCACGACGGCGGCCTTCAGGTAGTCCGCCGGCGGGTCGGCGAACAGCGCGGCGACACCCTCGAGACCGACCCTGTGGGTGACGAGCCGGTCGAACGGGACGGCACCGCTCGCGAGGAACGCCAGCGCGGCGCGCACGTGGCGCGGCGTGTGGTGGAACGATCCGATGAGCCGCACCTCCTCGTAGTGGATCCGGAACGGGTCGATCGCGACGCGCGCCTCGCGCGGGAGGCCGCCGAACGCCAGCACCGTGCCGCCCGGCCGCACGAGTGCGAGCGCCCGCTCCCAGGCCTCGACGGTGCCCGCCGCCTCGATCACGACGTCGGCTCCCTCACCGTCACCGAGCTCTGCCCCGAAGAGCGGCGCCAGCGCCCGGCGCTCCGCTCGCCCGCCGACCGCCACGGGGTGCGCGCCGGCGTCCGCGACGCACGCGGCGAGCATCAGCCCGATCGGGCCGAGCCCGACGATCGCGACGGTATCGCTCCCGCCGATCCCGGCCGCCTCGACTCCGCGCAGGCAGCAGGCGAGCGGCTCGACCATCGCGGCCACCTCGGGCGCGAGACCGGAAGGGACGGGGATCAGATTCGCGCGCGCGATCCGCTCGGGCACGACGAGCAGCTCTGCGTAGGCCCCGTTCAGCAGCGGGAAGAGGCGCTCGCACAGCGTCTGCTGCCCGCGTGTGCACGGCGCGCAGACCCCACACGGCGCCGAGTTGGCGGGGACGACCCGCCGACCGGTCGCGACGTCGATCCCGCAGAGCTCGTGCCCGAAGGGGCTCGGCGGCGGGCCGAGCAGCACCGGGTGGCCGCGGCGGAACGCCTTGAGGTCGGTGCCGTCGGTCAGCGCCACCTCGACCTGCACGAGCACATCGCCAAGGCCCGGCGCCGGGTCGGGGACCTCCTCGACCCGCAGATCGCCGGGGCCGTGGAGGATCAGCGCCCGCATGCGTGGGTCCTCGGCGGGTGCTTCGCACCTGCGGTGCCGAGTGGCGTGGACGGTTCGAGCGGTGTCAGGCACCCTGTGGCCGCGATGCAGGTTGGTGGGTCGCTCGAGCGCGAGCGCGGAGGGCCGCTTCGCCCTCGATCGCCAATGGTCGTCAGCGAATGGAGGCTGTGGAGAGATCGGCGCACTCTTGGTGCAGAAGGCGCTTGACAGCCATCGGTGTCTGGCACCGACCTGCGCGATCGCGCGCCGGCGTCGTCGAGACCACGAGGCTGCGAGAGGCCCCTCACGGCGCGAGCACCGCCTTCACGATCGACCGCGCGCGGACGGCGGCGAGCGCCTCTGCCACGCGCTCGAAGGGGAAGGTCGTCAGCGGTGGGAGGTCGATCTGCGGCAGCAGCTCGACGGCCGCCTGCATGTGGCTCGGCGTCGCAGAACGCGATCCGAGCACGGTCAGCTCGCTCCGATAGACGGCGTCGGCGGGCACCGCGCCCGCGTGGGCGAACAGGAGCACCGTCCCGCCGGGCGCGACGGCGGCGAGCGCAGTGTCGACACCGCCGCGTGCGCAGATCACGACTGCGTCGACCTCGCCGTCGGGGGCGCGGCCCACTCGCCGGGGGTCGTCGTCGACGCCGAACACGTCGTCGCCGCGCCGCTCGAGCACCGTCTCGAACAGCCGCCCGACGAACCCGCGGCCGACGACGAGCACCCGGCCACGCGGCACCCGCTCGGCGCCGCGCAGGACGCACGCGAGCGGCTCGACCGTGACGCCCGTCGCGTCGTCGATGTCGTCCGGCAGCTCGACCCAGCCCGCGGTCGCACGCGCTCGCTCGGCGAACCCGCCCGGGAGGATCGTGTCTCCGCGGAACGCGTCGCAGGTGGTCTCGTGCCCCGCGGCGCAGCGCGCGCAGCGTCCGCACGGCGCGTGGTGGATCAGCGCGACGCGCCGCCCGTCGTCGGTCTGCGCCACCACCTCGTGCCCGAGCACCCGACCCGCATGGGCGGGCGTCAGCTTCTCGACATCGGAGCCGCACAAGCCACACGCGAGCACCCGGAGGAGCTCGCCGCGCCCGGTCGGCTCGTCGATCTCTGCAGGCGCGAGCTCTCCCCGACGGTCGACGGCGACGGCGCGCACCGGCGTATCGTACGGCCGGGTCGTGCCGACAAGGAGGGCGAGGACCGATGGCTGTCAAGCTCCACCGCTGCCCGGTGATGTGGCCGAGCACCGACAGGCACCCGTGCTTCCGGGTGCAGAACGCGCTCGACGAGGCTGGCGTCGAGTACGAGATCGTCAAGGTCGCGTGGCCGGGCAAGCGCCGCCGCCACGAGGTGATCGAGCACACCGGGCAGGCTCACGTGCCCGCGATCGAGCTCGAGGACGGGACGTGGTGGCGCGAGGAGTCGGCCGAGATGGCTCGTGCGATCCGCGCCGGCCGCCTGGGCGGCCGCGACCGCTAGACGGAGGACAGCCCGAGCAACCCGGCCGTGATCCACTCGACGGCTCCGGTCTCCTCCGTGCCTTCCTCGGGGGACTCCGTCGAGCGCACACCGGTGCGGATCTCCTCGGGCGTCAGCCAGGTCCCGGCGTCCGCGACCCAGGTGTCGACCCGGACCCAATCCGGTGCCAAGCCGATCTCGCGCACGACGTCGACGACGGCCGGGAGGGCGACCTTGGCGTCCTCCTCCGACGCCGCGTAGACGAACGTCGTCCAGTCGTCCTCGTCCCGGGTCGGCTCGTGACTAGCGCCCACGAGCGGCGAGGCCGCGCGCAGCGCCGCGAACAGCGCATGGCTGTCGTCGTCCGACTGCATCTTCAACGAGATCCGCCACTCGGCCATGTCCGGATTCTAGATCCGCCTCGAGCGCTGCCGCTTCCTGGGCCTCTCGCCAGCGTCCACCGAAGGGTCGGACGGCGGCGACGGCCAGGCCCGTCGTCGGGCCGGCCCGGAGCGCCGGCGCGAGGTCAGCCTGCACGGAGCCGGGCGCGCCGCTCGCAGTGACGGCAAGGACGATGGTGGGTGTCGGCGCCGGTCATGGGGTCTGGGGCGGTTGTGCCCGGCTCGTCGGGTGGGGGCGAGACGTGCAGGCCAAGGGAGGTCATGTGGGTCAGACGGTGGCCTCGAGCGGCGTGTCGGCGGTGTGGAGTCCGCGGAACGCGGCGTGGGCGTAGGGGTGGTGGAAGACGTCGAGTGCTTCGCTGGGGTCGACGATCAGCTCGAACGAGTCGGCGGTCGGGTCGAGCACGGTGACGGCGAGGGTGTCGTCGGTGGGGCACCAGAGCAGGAACACGTCGATGCCGTTGGACGATCGGTGGGCGAGCTCTCGGCGAATCGGTGGGGTGTGGGTGGTCGGCACGGCTGGGCTCCTTGTGCGTGATGTGGTGGTCGCACCCTCCCACGGGTCGCGGGTCGTGGCGCTTCGGCGGACGACACTTCTGCGGTACGGCTGACACCACCCCCGAACCGCCACGCACGGGCGTCGCAGCCGCGACCCGGGCGTCACGTCGGGCGGTAGGCGTGGAGCTCCTGGCCGTGGTCGCGCAACCAGGCGGCGGAGTCCCGCCATGCGGGGAGCGCGCGCTCGACGAGCCGCCAGAACGCCGGCGAGTGGTCGTGCTGGACGAGGTGGCAGAGCTCGTGCACGACGACGTAGTCGAGCACCGGGGGAGGGGCGAGCACGAGCCGCCAGCTGAACGACAGGTCGCCCCGCCGCGAGCACGATCCCCAGCGCGAGCGCGGGTCGCGGATCGACAGCGCGCCGGGTGCGACCCCGAGGCGCTCCGCCTCCCGGTCGACCGCCGCGCCGATCCGCTCCCTGGCCACCCGCCGGTACCAGCGCAGGATCGACGCCGGAGCGTCGGCCTCCGTCCCGCGCACGAGGAGGCATCCGGTGCCGAGCTCCGCCACGGGGCGGCGACCCGGGCGACGCTCCACGGCGAGCCACGCTCCCTGCAGGGGGACGGCGCCCGGGCGGTCGAGCTCGAGGCTCGGTCTGAGCGCGCTCTGCGCGCGCGCTCGGCCGACGCGGTCCACGATCCAGGCCTCGTGCGTCGTGACCAGCCCGTCGACGACGCGGTCGGCGGTACCGCACGGCACCACGATCTCGACCGCGCCCGTCCCGTGCACGACGACCCGGGCGCGCCGCGTGCGGGTCGACTCGCGGACCGCGATCTCGATCGGGTCGGTCGCACGCTCGAGTCGGCGCGGTGTGCGGGGCCGCGGCGCTGCCGCGGTGGGAGGGCGGACCACGGTGCAAGCATGGGCTCGGGTGCGGTCGACGCCGACGTGCACCGCCCCGGGGTGAGGGCGACCCACGCGTATCGACGCGAGGCCCCGCGATTCTTCCGGGGCCTCGCGTCTCGTCCTTGACGCCGTCGGCGGGCGCCTCCTGCCTGGCTCACGGCCCCCCGCGGCGTCCTACGACCAGAACTCGTCCCAGCTGGCGAGGTCGAAGAAGTGCTCGCGACCGGAGATCATGCGGCCGTTCTCGACCTCGAAGACGATGCAGCAGTCGGTGTCGAGCTGCTTGCCGTTCCGCTCGCCGCTGTTGTGATGCAGGCCGATCACCCGGCCGTCGGGGCTCGTGAACACCTGCTGAAGGTCGGCCTTGAAGGTGCCACCCGTGTCGCCGCCGTAGCGGCCGTACTGCCCGAAGACCGCGTCGCGACCGACGTAGTCGCCGGCGATCGGGCTCCGCCCCGGCGTGTGCCACGAGGCGTTCTCGTCGATGAGCTCGGTCAGGGTGGCGATGTCTGCCACGTTGAAGGCCGCGTATGCGCGCCGGATGACCTCGGCGTTCTCGATTGCTCCCATGCTGTCCTCCTGGTCGGGGTGTGCTGACCCGACGAGTCTGTGCCGGCCCGGGCGGCGGCGGAATGGGGTGAATGCCCTACGCGCTGCGGACGAGCTCGTGCTGGAACGCCCAGAGCGTCGCAGCGGCGCGGCTGCGCACGCCGGCCTTCTCGTAGACGTGCTGCACGTGGTTGCCGACGGTCTTGACCGAGATGCCGAGATCGGTGGCGATCTCCTGGTTGGAGCGGCCGCGCGCGAGCACGACCAGGACCTCGAGCTCGCGCACGGTCAGCCCGGCAGGGAGCTCCCGTGGGCGCTTCGCGACGCGATGACCGGCGGCCCCGAGCACCGCGTCGACGGCTTCGGGGTCGAGTCGTCCCTCGGCCGCCTCCCGCACGAGCTCCGCCTCCGCAGCCGCCGCGTCGAGCGCGGGCCTGTGCGGGCGCGCCTCGCGCATCGCGGTGTAGCAGTCCGCGGCGGCGAGGATGCGGGCTGCCTGGTCGAGAGCGGGAGCTCTCGTGCCCCGGTGGTAGCCGGAGCCGTCGAGGCGCTCGTGGTGCGCGCCTGCGAGGAGCCCGATCGGCGCGAGCGCGGGCGACTGGGCGAACGCGCGCTCCGAGAAGTGGGGGTGGAGGCGGACCCGCTCCCACTCACCGAACCCGAGCGGTCCCGGCTTCTCCCAGATCGCGTTCGAGACGCCCACCCGGCCGAGGTCGTGCGCGAGCGCGGCCCGGCGCAGGAGCGTCACGGACTCCGCGGGGAGGCCGGCGCGCCACGCAGCCGCCTCCGCGAGCTCGGCCACGCTCGTCGAGTGCTCGCGAAGCCACGGCGACTTGAGGTCCGTGAACGCCGCGATCGCCGTGAACGCGGTGTCGACGCGCTCCCCTGCGATCCAGATCTTCGGGAACGGCTCGATCTCGAGCACCTGCTCCCAGATCCGCGTCTCGTCCAGGTCGCCGAGCAGCTCGTCGAAGTGGTGCACGGCGAGATCTGCGAGCCGAGGGTCGTAGGCCGTGCCCTTGCGCCGCTCGATCACGGTCCGCGCTTCCACCGGCCCGGCAGCGGTGAGAAAGACGGAGATGTCTCGCGCGACGTGCAGGATCCGCATCGGCAGGGGGATCTCCTCGCCGCTCGTGACGCCCGGGAACCCGAGCCCGTCCCAGCGCTCGAAGACGTGCGCGAGCGCCGTCTCGGTGCCGGCGCTGAAGCCGAGCCAGCGCGCGAAGCGCTGCGCGACCTCGCAGTGCATCGCGAACGTCTGGCGAGCGATCGGGATGCCGTGGGCGATGACGTGCTCGATCAGCCCGGCCCGCTCGTCCTCGGGCAGCCCGCGGCCGACGTGCGATCGGAGGAAGCCGACCACCTCCTCGACGTACCCGGGATCGACGAGCGCGAACGCGGCCCTCGGCACGATGTCGTCGCCGTACAGCTGTGCGGCCTCGTGGCCGTCCGAGGTGCACCCCGAGGAATGCAGGAGCGCGACGTAGTAGGCATCGGCGAGCTCCTGCCCCGACACGCCGGCGAGCTCGCCGAGCTGCACCGTGAGCACCGCGGTGCGCAGCGCATGCTCGAGCGGCTGCCCGGTGCCGAGGTCGGTCGCGAGGGAGAGCGCGCCGACGACCTCGGCGGCTCGGATGGGCGGCTCCTGACCAGGCGGCGCTCCCTCTGACCCGAGGCTCTCGGCCGACACGGTGTGACACTACGCGAGACCGACCGGACGAGCGCCCCGGCGTGGCGGTGCAGATGCGCCCGCCTCCCGTGTGCGTCGGCGGTTGGCTGATCGATGCTCGCCGCGTTCACGACGCCCACCTCCGGACAGCGTGTGTGACGAATGCCACGTGGTGGTGTAGGGTCGCCGCGTCCATTCGACCCGGGAGGTCATCGATGTCACTTGCACGCGTCGTCACGTTCGAGAACGTCGGCCAGGCGCAGATCGAGGAGGTCGCGCGACAGGTGCGCGAGGATCCGCGGCCCGACGACATCCCCGCGAGCGAGTTCATCATGCTCCACGACGCGGAGAGCGACACTGCGCTCGCGATCGTGTTCTTCGACGACGAGGACTCCTACCGGCGCGGGGACGAGGCGCTGAACGCGATGCCATCCGACGAGACGCCCGGGCGGCGGACATCGGTGGCGCGGTATCGCGTCGTGGGCCGGATGACAGCGTAGGGCTCGTGCGGGGAGCGGTGTCAGGCTGAAGCCTGACACCAGGGCAACCCGGAAACCGCGCGACCGAGCGGAAGGGTGGGCTGAGCCGATCGTTCGGTTCACCCCACCTACGTCGGGGGCTGGCCGCACGGCGGCGGGCCCGATCGCCGACCAGGGTTCGGCGCATGGCAGTCGCCCGCCTCTCCCGCACGTCCCCGCCCGCTCGCGTGAGCCTGGCAGGACGTGCCCTCGCGTCCCCGTCGGTCGTCCTCTTCCTCGCGCTGTTCGCGAGCCAGGCGGGCGTCCTCGTCCTGTCGCCGATCCTCGGCGACGTGGCAGCCGACTTCGGCGTCTCGGTCGCCGCCGCGGGGCAGCTGCGGATCCTCGCGGCTCCTCTGGCGGCGATCGTCGCCCTCGCCGCGAGCAGGTCGCTCGCGCGGCACTCCCCGCGGGCGCTGCTCCTCGTCGGCAGCATGCTCCTCGCGGTCGGCTCGGTCGCGAGCGCCGTCGCGCCGAGCTTCGCGTTGCTCGCGCTCGCGCAGGTGCCGATGTGGGGAGGCATCGCGACCCTGATCGCTGCTGGTGTGACCGCGGCAGGCTCGTGGAGCCCCCCGGAGCAGCGAACGAAGACGGTCGCACGTGCCCTCGCCGGGCCGCCGGCCGCGTGGATCGTCGGCATGCCGCTGATCGGGCTCGTCGCCGAGATCCACTGGCGGCTCGCCTTCGTCGCCCTCCCGCTGCCCGCCGCGCTGCTCGCCGTCCTCGCCCTCGCGGCCAGGCCCCCCGACCGCCCGATCGCCGGCACCGGGGTCGCGCTGACGAGCTTCCTCCGGCGCGCCGACGCCCGGCGCTGGGCGATCGGCGAGCTCGCCGCGAACTCGGCCTGGGCAGGGACGCTCGTGTTCAGCGGCGCGCTGTTCACGGAGCTGTACGGGATGTCGTCGGCGACGACAGGGGTGGTGCTCGCAGCCGTCGCGGTCGCGTATCTCGCCGGCAACCAGTTGGCAGGCCGCTCGCAGCCCTCCCGGGCCCGTCGGGCGATGCTCGAGGGCAGCCTGGCTGCCTCCGTCGCCGTAGCGCTCACGTGGGCGCTCACCCCCGGCGTGGTGGTGACGGTCGTGCTCTTCGCGGTCACCGCGGCGTTGGCTGCGTCCCGGACGGTGGCCGGCACCGTGTTCGGGTTCACGGTCGCAGGCGATCGCGGACGCGAGGTCGGCGCCGTCCGTGCCGTCACGACGCAGGTCGGCTACCTCATCGGCTCGCTCGTCGGGGGCGTCGCCCTCGCGATCGGCGGGTTCGGGCTGCTCGCGGTCGCCTTCGGCGGCCTGTTCCTGGCCTCGACCCTGCCCTACCTGCGCGTGCGCGGCCCGCTGCGGCCGAGCGTGCTCGCCGCGGCCCACGACGCGGGGAGGAGCTGATCCGTGCACACCCGCGTGCTGGAGCCGAGACACGGGCCCAGGATCCTCGTGCGACCGCTGCGCAACGGCGACGTCGACACCGTCAGGGCCGTGTTCGAGCGGCTCGGCGAGCGGTCGCGTCGCGCCCGCTTCAACGGGCCCAAGCCCCGGCTCGGCACGGCGGACGCCGCGTATCTCGCCACGGTCGACACGACCCGCCACGCGCTCGTCGCCTACCTCGAGGGCGACCCGCGACCGGTCGCGATCGCGCGCCTCGTCCGAGACGGCCACAGCGCCGAGGTCGCCTTCGAGGTGGCCGACGAGCACCAGCAGCGCGGCATCGGCTCGGCGCTCACGGCGGAGCTGCTCGCCGACGCGCGAGCCGCCGGCGTCACGGAGGTGACCGCGCTGGTGTCGAGCGACAACCGCGCCGCGGTCGCGCTGCTGCGCCGGGTCGTCGACGCACTCGACGTCCGCTTCGAGGGGCCCGAGCTCTCGATCCGCGCGGCGCTCGCCTGACGGTGCCGCCGGCTCGGGTGGTGAGGACGTCAGCTGCCGGAGCCGTCCAGCACGAGGTGGAGCTCCGTGAACGGCGCCCCGTCGGGCCCGTCGTCGGCGAAGCGCTCGTCGACGACACGGAATCCGGCCTTCTCGAGGACGCGCCGGGACGCCAGGTTGTGCCCGGCGACGATCGCGTGCAGCGGCCGGCGGGTGTCGAGCCGGACGAGCTGCGCGAGCGCTGCGGACGCGATGCCCCGTCCCCAGAACGGCAGGCCGAGCCAGTACCCGACGAGCCGGCGTTCGTCCGCCTGCCAGCTCACGACGTGCCCCACGACCGCGCCGTCGGTGACGATCGTCCGCAACATGACCGTCGGATCGGCGCGGATCCGGGCCCAGTGGGTCGAGAAGGCCTCCTCGGTGCGGGCGACGACGGCGGCGAGGCGGATGCTCTCGGGATCGCGCTGCCAGGCGAAGAACGGCTCGAGATCGCCGTCCTCGACGGGGCGGAGGACGACGCGCGTCACTGACGCTTCGCCCTCGGTGCGTACCGGTGGTGCAGGTCGAGCACGTTGCCGTCCGGATCGTGGAACAGCGCCTGGTGGCAGACGCCGCTGTCGATCGTCTGCCCTACGAACACGACGCCGCGAGCCTCGAGCGCGGCGCGCGCCGATGCGACGTCGTCGACGCGCAGCGCGATCGGCACGACGGTCGGGCTGAAGGCGATCCCGAGTCGCTCGCACGCGACGAGCGCGATCGTCACGGTCCCTGTCTCGAGCTCCGCGCCGATCGGCTCCTCTCCCGGCCGCTGCCACACGCTGCTCTCGGGCAGCCCGAGCACCTCCGTGTAGAAGGCTCGTGCGCGGGCGAGGTCGGTCGTCGGCACCGACACGAAGTCGACGCCCCCGACGAGGGTCTGCGATGCGCTCATGCCGCTCCTCTCCTGTCCGTGCTCCGCCGGCGGGCTCCGGTCGAACCCTAGGGCAACGCAGACGATCGTTCCGTAGGCTGTCGAGATGACGGACGCCGCGCTGGGCGGGGTGCCTGCCACGATCGTCGATCCTGCCGATCACCGCTTCGTCGCGACGCTGCCTCCGGGGGCAGAGCGCGACGCGGTGATCACGAGCCTGATCCGCTACCG
Source organism: uncultured Actinomycetes bacterium (assembly GCA_963703095.1). Classification (GTDB taxonomy): domain Bacteria; phylum Actinomycetota; class Thermoleophilia; order Gaiellales; family Gaiellaceae; genus Gaiella. The sequence goes on along the minus strand of OY969787.1, from coordinate 2,766,198 downwards.
CGCCCCGGAGGCGCTCGCTGCCGGAGACCCCCTTCCCAGCGTGACGGTGCGGCGCGCCGACGACCTGGCGTCGATCGAGCTCTCCCAGCTCGCTCACGGGCGTCCGCTGCTGCTCGTCTTCGGCAGCTTCACCTGACCGCCCTTCCGTCGCCGGTCGGGCGACGTCGAGAGCCTCTACCAGCACTACCGCGATCGAGCCGACTTCCTGTTCGTGTACGTCGCCGAGGCGCACGCCGAGGACGAGTGGCAGCTCCCGCCGAACCTGGAGGAGGGCGTCGTCCTGAGCCAGCAGACGACGCTCGAGGAGCGCCGGTGGTGGGCCCGCGAGACCGTGGAGCGCCTCTCCCTCAGCCTGCCGCTCGTGCTCGACGAGATGGACAACCGGGCGAGCAGGGCGTTCTCCGCCTGGCCGGAGCGGCTCGTCCTCGTCGACGAGCGCCGACGGATCGCCTACCCGGGCAGCCCGGGGCCGTGGGGCTTCTCGCCGGAGGAGGCAGAAGAGCAGCTCGTCGCGCTGCTCGACGGCGGCTAGCGCGGTGCCCCCGGCGAGGCCGGACGCGTGAGCAGGTCGTGGACGCGCTCGAGCCCCAGGCCGAACGCAGCCCAGAGCGGCAGGTAGTCGAGCCGGACGAGCCCGTCGATCGCGAGCCGCTCGCCCGTGTAGTCCCAGGGCGCGTGGCCCCTGAGCCGGCGAAGCGTCCAGCCACTGGCGTACTCGACGACGAGGATCCCACCGCCGTACGCGACTGCCCGCACCGCGATCGACCGGTGGCGGAGCCGGTCGTGAACCGGCTCGAACAGGGGCTGCGCCAGGCCGTACACCGGCACGTTGAGCAGGCTGCTGGGCCGCCGTCGTCCCGTGTGCGCCCACACGAAGAGCGAGTCGACCGTCCACCCTCCGAGCCCGTAGACGAGAGCCCGGGGCGCGCGACCCGCTCGGCGCGGCTCGGCTGCGCCCGTCCGTCGTGTGCCTCTCACAGGGGGGCCGCCCTCCACGGTCGCTCCTCGTCCACCGTACAGCGCGGCGGTGCCTGCTCGACTACGGTGGTCGGCATGATCGCCCGGCACCCGTTCGGCACGACGGGCCACGACAGCTCGCGCGTGATCTTCGGAGCTGCCGCTCTGGCCGAGGTCTCTCAGTCGGAGGCCGACGCCGCGCTCCCGCTGCTGCTCGAGCATGGCGTCAACCACATCGACACCGCCGCCGACTACGGTGACGCGGAGGTGCGGCTCGCGCCGTGGCTGCGCAGGCATCGCGACGCGTTCTTCCTCGCGACGAAGACCGCCGAGCGCTCCTACGCAGCCGCGCGTGACGAGATCCGCCGCTCGCTGGAGCGCATGGGCGTCGATCACGTCGACCTCCTCCAGCTGCACTGTCTCGTCCACCCGGCGGAGTGGGACGTGGCCCTCGGCGAGCAGGGAGCGCTGCGCGCTGCGGTCGAGGCGCGCGACGAGGGGCTCGTCCGGTTCATCGGCGTCACCGGTCACGGCCTCACCGTCGCCGAGATGCACCTCCGCAGCCTGGCGCGGTTCCCGTTCGACTCGGTGCTGTTCCCCTTCAGCCACGTGATCCTGCAGGACGCGCAGTACGCCCGCGACGTGGGGCGGCTGCTGGCGACCTGCCGCGAGCGCGACGTCGCAGTGCAGACGATCAAGGGGATCGCGCGCGGGCCCTGGGGATCCGCGAAGCCGACGGCCGGGACGTGGTACGAGCCGCTCCTCGAGCAGGAGCACGTCGACCTGGCCGTGCACTGGGTGCTCGGCGAGCAGGGGGTGTTCCTCAACAGCGCCGGAGACCTCGAGCTGCTGCCGCGGATCCTCGACGCGGCCGAGCGGTTCGAGCGCCGACCGGACGACGCGGCGCTCGACGCGCTGCTGACCGAGCACCGGCTCAGCACGCTGTTCGTCTGATCGGGCAAGTGCCGCCGCTCCAGGGCGGCGTCCGCTACGCGGCGACCGGGGGCGACGCGAGCGCGAGCAGCTGCTCCCAGCGCGCGTCCACGTGGGCCTGGATCTCGGCGACCTGCTCGGGGGCGAGGTGGCGGAACCGGCCCTGGGTCTCGAGGAACGCGCTCACGGGCAGCGGGCGCTTCGGCCGGTGCGTGATCCGCCACGTGCCGTGGTCGCACTCGACCAGGGGGAAGTAGCCCGACTCGACGGCGAGTCGGGCGACCTCGGTGGTCTGCGAGGTCGGGTAGCGCCAGCCGGGCGGGCAGGCGCCGAGGACGTGGAGGAAGCGGAAGCCCCGGATCTCGGCGGCGCGCGCCACCTTCGCCCTGAAGTCGCGGAGCAACGGGACGGAGCCGAGCGCGAGCGTCGCCACGTAGGGGATCCCGTGCGCGGCCATGATCCGCGCGATGTCCTTCTTCTGCCCGGCCCGGGGGGCGCCGGCGGGCGTGGTCGTCGTCCAGGCGCCCTCGGGGGTGGCGCCCGACTTCTGCACGCCGGTGTTCATGTAGGCCTCGTTGTCGTTGAGCACGTAGAGGATGTCCTCGTTGCGCTCGGCGGCCGCCGAGACGCCGGCGAAGCCGATGTCGCACGTCCCGCCGTCACCGGCCCAGACGACGACCTGGGTGTCGCCCTCGCCGCGCAGGCGCAGGGCCGACTTGATCCCGGATGCCTCCGCCGCCGCCGAGGCGAACGGCGTGAGGTGGACGGTGACCCCGAACGCGTTCACGGGGTACACGCCGGCGATGATCGTCCAGCACGACGCCGGGATGACGAGCACGATCCTCGCGTCCGACGCGACCCGGAGCTCGTCGAGCACGTGCCGGACGTTGATCGCAGGCCCGCAGCCCGCGCAGGCGGCATGACCGGAGTGCAGGAGGCGCTCCTCGGTGACGATCTGCTCGAGCCACTCGGCCATCAGCACACCCCCTCCGGGACGACGATCGGGGCGAGCCCCGCGCTGGCGGCGTCGTTCGACCGCGCGCGCTCGAGCGCCCAGCGCAGCGTCAGCGGCGTCACCTGGGCGCCCCCGAGGCCCGCGACGACGTTCGTGACCACCGGGGCGCGGGGGAGAGCGAGCGAGCGGACGTCGGCCCCGACCGGTCCGAACGAGCCGAACGCCGGCGCGCGGTCGACGACCGCGACCCGGGAGGCGCGCGCGAGCGCCGCGGTGAGCTGCGCCACCGGGAACGGTCGGTACGCGTGGAGGCGGACGAGCAGCACGTCCTCGACCTCGTCGAGCAGCTCGAGCGCGGTGTCGCCGATCGACCCGATGGTGACGAGCGCCGTGTCGGCGTCGAGGTCGCCTGCGATGTCGAGGCAGCCGACCTTGTGCCGGCCGACCTGCTCGGTGAACTCGGCGGCGACCCCATCCACGACGGCGCGTGCCGCGTCCATCGCGTCGACGACGCGCTGCTGGAAGGCGTCGTAGTCGCGGGTCTCGGACAGCGCCGAGAACGTGCGAGGCCGCGCCGGGTCGAGCCGCCAGTCGTCGGGGGGCTGGAACGCCGGCAGGAAGGCGTCGACCACGGCCTGCTCGGGGACGTCGACCACCTCGGCGGTGTGAGAGAGCAGGAACCCCTCGGCGCAGACCATCACGGGCAGCAGCACGGTCTCCGCGACCCGATACGCGCAGATGACGCTGTCGAGCACCTCCTGCGCCGAGGAGCAGTACAGCTGCACCCAGCCGGTGTCGCGCTGGCTCATGCTGTCGGAGAGGTCCGGCTCGATGCTCCAGGGAGCGAAGATCGCGCGATTCACGTTCACGACCACCAGGGGGACCCGCTCGCGCGACGCGCGGTGGAGCTGCTCGTGCGCGTACAGCAGGCCCTGTGACGACGTGGCGGTGAAGGCGCGGACGCCGGCCCGGGACGCGGCGATCGCGTACCCGAACATGGAGTGCTCGCTCTCGAGGTTCGTGAACTCGACGCCGTCACGGCCAGCCGTCAGATCCGCCAATCGCTCGACGATGATCGTCTGCGGCGTGATCGGGTAGCACCCGATCGCCTGGACGCGCGCGAGCATCGCCGCCTGGGCCGCCGCCTCGTCGGCCGTCAGCACCGTGCGTCCCCGCGCCAGCGTCGCGCTCATGCGCGCACCTCCTCCATCCGGATCGCGTTCCGAACGGGGCAGACGACCTCGCAGATGCCGCAGCCCTTGCAGTAGTCGTAGTCGATCGCGACGGCGTGGTCGGTGCGCTGGATGGCGCCCTCGGGGCAGAAGAGCGCGCACAGCGCGCAGCCGCTGCAGAGGTCGCTCAGGACGGGCCGGTCGAGTGACCACGAGCCTGTGTGGCTGGCGCGCGAGTCGCGAGTGCTCGCAGCGAAGAGCGGTGGAGCCCAGTCGGCCGTTCCGGCGAGCGGATCGGCGAGCTCCAGCGGGACGTCGTCCGGCCGGCCGCGCTGGCGTACGCAGCGCTCGTAGCCGTCGCGTGCGGCGACGACGTTCGCCTCCGCAGAGGCGCGCATCCGCGACGCGATCGCGTCCTCGAGGAATCCCAGGCCGTCGGGGAGCAGCAGCCTGACGCACGCGCCGAGCAGCGCGATGTTCCCCATCGGCCGGCCCTCGGCGGAGACGATGCCGTGCGCCCGGGCGACGTGCGAGGCGGGGACGCGAGCGAGCTCGAACGGGCCGGTGTGCGGGAACCGCGTCTCGCGGTTGAGGACGACGAGCCCCCCCGGTCGCACCGAGCGCAGGACGGCGGCGGACGGAGGCGAGGGCGAGACGACGGCGAGCACGTCGCACTCGCGCACCTTGTAGCGGCGGTGGATCGGGGCGTGATCCCAGCGCAGGAAGGCGGAGATCGGCGCACCGCGCCGCTCCGCTTTGAACTCGGGGAAGCTCTGCACCCAGAACCCGGCGCGCGCGAACGTGTCGGCCAGGAGCTGCGACGCGAGGACGACCCCCTCGCCGCCCCGGCCAACGAAGAGCATCTCCTTCACGCAGGTGCCCCCTTCCGCGGACACGATCGAGCGAACCCATCGTCGCCCGGCGCCGACGACCGAGCATCCGGGGTTCCACGGATCGGCGTGCCTGCTAGCCGCGGTCGCGGTTGCGGGTGCTGGCGATCCGGTCGTGAGGCGGGCCGCGTCGGCGACCCGGGCCGGGGGCGGGTCACGGGCGCGCCGTCGGTCGATCGACGCGCCCCAACCGCCCGGCGGTCTCAGTCGCCGCTCGGCCGACCCCAGACGTGCGCGCCGCCCCAGTCGACGCCGACGACCGGCTCGTCGCCGATCACCCAGGCGTCGTGCCCCGGCTCGAGCATGGGGACCTCGCCGGCGCCGACCTCGTGCTCGGAGCCGTCGGCCATCCGCACCCCGACGCGTCCCGAGATGAGGTACTGGAAGCGCGGCGCCTCGCAGAGCTCGGTGCCCGCGACTGGCTTGATGTGCTCCGACCACCGCCAGCCCGGCTGCAGGGCCATGCGGCCGACCTCGCCGCCGCCGATCCTGAGGATCTCCGAGCGCCCGAACGGGAACTCGCGCACCTCGTCCGGGGTGTCGAAGCTCTTGTGCTCGTCTCCGGCCATCGCGGCCTCCTCTCGTCGGGGCCTCAACCCAGGACAGGATTGTGCTCGTTGCAACGAGGGCCGCTCGGCTGCGGGCGTGCATCATCGAGGCAGCCGGCATCAGCGTGCCCGCTGATGCCGGGGCAGCGTCGGTGCGCGACGATGAAGGTGGAGAGAGGAGGTCGAGATGCACGTCCCGTCGCTGCATGTGCCTCGGCTCCACGTCGGGCGTCGCCACGCCGCCCTGTCGTCGGCCCGAACGGAGGAGCAGCATCAGCTGCGCGTCGCGCGGTCGGTCGCGGTGTTCGTCGCTCTCGCGACCGTGCTGCTGGTCGCGCTCTGGACGCTGTCCCTGGCGGGCTACGCCGACGCCGACTGGTGGCCTGCGATCGTGATCCTCGCGGTCGCGGTGGTCGGCGCGGTCGGGGCCTGGCTGTCGTTCTGGGTCGACCGCTGACCTCTCGCGCGCAGCGTCGACCCCTGATCGGCATCGCCGCGTCGGCGGCACGCGGGCCGACCCGTTCGCCGGTGCTACGTCCACGCGTCGCGAGGGGCTCCGGATGGAGCCCCTCGCGACGCACTAGCCCCAACGACGCTACTTGGGCGGCGGCGGCACCTTGCACGTGACGGTGACCGTGTTCCTCGACCCGTCCGTCGCGGTCACGGCCGCGTCGCCCTTGAGGGTGATGTGCCAGTCGGTCGCGCCCGGCCCCGGCCTCGCGCTCGGCGTCGCGCCGGGCGCCTGGACGAGCTTGATCGTCGTCGGGCTCGGGTAGGGGCCGGCAACGAAGCTGCTCGCCGTGTCAGCGACCGTGATCGTCGGGTTCGGGTCGACGGCGTCGGTGGCGGTGAGCCGGTAGAAGCCGTCGGGGTTCTGTCCGCTGCTCGGGTTCGAGCCGGCGGGAGGCACGTTGCGGCCCGACGGGTTCGTCGTCGGCTCACAGGTCACGACCGGCGCTGTCGTGTCGGCCCACGTCTTGGACACCTGCTCCGTGTCCGTCGAGCCGCTCGGGTCGGCGAGCGTCACGGACGCAGTGATCGTGTCGACGCCGAGGCTCGTCGGTGCGACGGGCACCGTGTAGGTGAACGTGACTTGCCCGCTCGCGTCGGTCCTGCAGTCGGCGGGGAGGCACGTCCCGGTCGCGCCGGCGTTCTGGCCGGCCACGGCGAACGTCACGAGGTAGCCGCTGACGGCTCCGGCCGGCCCCTCGAGCGTCGCCGTCACGGTATGGCTGTTGTCGCTCCCGAGCTCGTTGGTCGCGCTCGCGGGCGCGAGCTCGAGGTCGTAGACGCCGACGGTCACGCAGGCGTCGGTGTCGGCGCTGCCGCCGGTGACGTCGGTGCCGAACGCCGTCACGCAGATGTCGTGGCTGCCGGGATCGAGCCCGGCGGTCTGCGTCGCGTACGTGACGCTCGCCGGGCCGGGCTGCGGCGTCGCGGGTGTGGTCGTGACGGCCACAGGCGTGCCGCCGTCGACGCTGAGCTCGACCTTCGTCAGCGTCGAGCCGATCAGGCTCGGGATGAGGTCCGGCAGCTCGTTCGGGTCGGCGACCGTGTAGCAGGTGCCTCCGTTGACGGCGATCGCCGCGAGGGAGCCGGCCGTACCGCCGGTGCACGCGCTGCCGCCTCCGATGGCCACGGAGCTCACGACTGTGCCGGTGGCCTCGATCGCATCCACGGCGGCGTCGAACGCGGCGAGGGTGCCTGCGTTGCTGAGGCCGTCGGAGGCGAAGACCATGAACGTGCTCGGGTCGGTGCTGGCGCTCAGCACGGAGAGCGCCTGCTGGAGCGCGGCGACGTAATTCGTGTTCGCCCCGTTTCCGCTCTTGGGCGTGAACTGCCCCACGTCGAAGGCCCCGCCGCCGCCGCTGAGAGCGATCGAGCCGATCGGTGTGCCGCCATCGGTCGGGTCTCCGAGCGGGTCGTCGCCGCCGGCGGGCGTCATGTCCGCCTGCACCGCGTCCGCCCCGAACACGACGAGGCCGACGTGGGCGACCGAGCCGCTGCTCGTGGCTGCGTTGTTGAGCCCGGCGAAGAAGGTCTGCTCGCAGACGAGGATGCTCCCGCACGCGCCACCGCTCCCGACGGTGCTCCCGGAGGCGTCGAACACATAGACCATCGTCGCCTGCGGCTCGCCGACACCGATGTCCGCGGTGCCGGTGACCGCCACTGGGACGGGGGCCCCGTCCGCGAGGAGCTGCGTCCCGGTCACGGGGCTGTCGAGGGACACGCTCAGCGTGGCGCCGTTCGGCAGCGTGGTGCTGCTCGAGACCGCAAGCGCCGGGACTGCGGTGAGCAGGAGCAGCAGGGTCAGCAGAGCGGCCGGGCGCGCGCGCCCGTACCACATGGGTCGTCTGGTCACTCGGGAACCCCCTCGAGATGCGGTGGACGGCTCATCGCAGGCGGTCGGCCGATCGTGGCGGCGGCCCTCGTGCGATGCCGTTCGATCCTGCGTCCCGCGCTGCGCCGCTACATCGCCCCGATGGGGGTCTCGCTCGTGCAAACGGGGGATCCACGGCGACCACCGCCGTGCTTCGCTTCCGGGTCGCTGCCGCCCGTCGCAGGACGCTGCGACTCGCCTACGCCCGCTCGTGGGAGCAGGGAGTCACCCCCGCCGACACGTTCACTCTCCGCATCGTCGCCCGCGCGTAGGCTCGCGACGAAGTCGGGGCAAACCCCGATTCTGGGAGCTCGAGGGCGGCGATACCCTGTCGGTGGAAGGGGGTGGAGATGGCTCCCTCCGTCGTGCAAGCGGATGGTCGCACCGGGTATGAGCCCCAGGGGAGGCTCGCGGACGGGCTCCCGCCCCGGATGGCTGTGCCTCCGCTCGTCGTCTCGATCGTCGGGATCGACGGGTCTGGCAAGTCGTCCGCCTTCGAGGGGGCGCTCGCGTCGCTGTCGTCCGAGATCACGGTCGTCGGGATCGGCGATCGGGTGGTCGCAGGCGGGCCCGGCGAGGCGCCGCGCGACCGAGTCGACCTGCCCCGAGCACGACTGGAGCAGGCGGTGGGCCACCTGGCCAAGGGGCTGCGATCCCCCGTCCTCTACAAGAACCTCAAGCTCCTCGACCTGACCGAGCGGACTCGCCTCGTCGACCACGTGGCGCGGCACGACGCACCGGCCGTGATCCTGTGCGACGGCGACCCGCTCGTGAACACGGCTGCATGGGCCGCGGCCCGCTTCGCGCGGGAGCGACTGTCGAGCGACGATGCCCTCGACGAGGGCATCGCGCTCCTCACGCGGGAGGAGCGGGTGCAGCTGCGCGCGCTGGCGCGCGAGCTCCGGCGCTCGTGGCAGCTCGTCGCTCTCAACCGCCTGCGCCTCGGCCTGTTCGCGTACCCCGACCTCGTCGTGCTCCTGGGCATCGACCCTGCCGCGGCGCTGATCCGCGTCCGCGCCCGCGGTCGGCCGCTGCAGGCGCACGAGACGGAGACCTTCCTCGCCGAGCTGGGAGTTGCCTACGAGCGCGTCTGCGGGCTGCTCGAGCAGCGACGCGGCATTCCGGTCGTGCGGCTGCAGGTCGACGAGCTCTCGCCCGAGCAGACGGTCGAGCGCGTCGTCGAGGCGATCCGCGTCGAGCGCGAGCGACTCGCAGGGCGTGACGCCGACGGGCAGACCGTCGGTCGCATCGACGTGGTCGCGACGACCATGTCCGGCTCGATCGAGGACCAGCGCAAGGTCGGGCGCATCGGGCCCGAGCTCCGCGCCATTACCACCCGACCGGTGCGCGTGCACGTCGCCGGCAGCCACGCCGAGGCGCAGAGCCTGGCCCACGACGCCGTCCGCCGCGGCGGACGGCTGCTCGTCTCCGCCGGTGGGGCCGGCACGTTCAACGCCGTGCTCGAGGGCGCGCACCTCGACGGACGAGTGCCAGACGATCTGCGTCTCGCGTTCTTGCGCAAGGGGTCGGCGGACCTGATCGGGAAGCGGCTCGGCATCCCCGACACGCTCCCCGAGGCCGTGCAGGCGATCGTCGGCGGCATCGAGAGCGGGGACACCGTCGCCGCCGACGTCCTCACCGTCACGGCTACGACGCCCACCGGCGAGCCGGTGACCCGGAACCTGATCGGCTTCGGGGGTCTCGGGGTGTTCGGCGACATCCCGCGGTTCACCGAGTCGCGCGCGATCAAGGCCTACAAGGGCGTGCTCGGCCAGCTGTTCGGCGACCTCGGGCCGTTCATGACCGGGTTCGTCCTCGCCACCGCCTACTGGAACGTCGAGCGCATCCGAGGCCGGTGTCCGCGCATGACGCTCACCCTCGACGGGGACGCGCTTCCGCCTGCGACCTGGGTGTCCGTGATCCTGCTCAACGGCGACCTGGGGCGCGACTTCGAGCTCGGTCGCGATCTCGACCTCGCGAGCGGCTCGTTCCGGGTGATCGCCCTGCGCTACCTCGGGCCGCGCGCGACGGTGCGGCAGGCCGCCGCCTGCAAGAGCGCCGCCGTGCTCGACGATCCCGATCGCTTCGGCGCGATCGTCCGCACCGTCCGCACGCTCGCCGTGCAGCCCGAGCGCCCCGATCACGTGCAGATGGTCAACGTCGACGGGCTCAAGCTGCTCGCGCGCGGTGGCGTGACCGTGTCGGTCGGCAGTCGCGTCGCGCTCGTGCCGGGCCGGCCGGGACCGGCGTAGGCGGCGCCGGAGAGAGGGGCCGGTGCCGTGTCGCAGACGCTCGTCGACCTGCTCGAGCGCTCCGCGCGCGAGCACGGCGAGCGCACCGCGCTCACGATCCGCGCCGGGCTGCGCGACGACGTCTGGAGCTACCGGCGGCTGCATGCCGCATCCGAGGCCCTGGCCGTGCACCTCTCCGACGACCTCCGCCTCGAGCCCGGCGCGCGCGTGGTCGTCTGGGGCCCGACCTGCCCGCAGCTCGCAGCAGCCCTCTTCGGCGTGCTGCGAGCACGGCTCGTGCTCGTCCCGCTCGACCCCTTTGCGACGCCGACGCTCCTCGAACGCGTGGTCGAGCGAACCGGCGCGGAGCTGCTGATCACCACCGGGGAGGGCCACGCGGGGGTGCCGACCCTCGAGCTGCTCGCGCTGCCGCTCGACACGGGCCGCGTCTGCCGCGACCCGCGGCCGCGACCGGACGCCGTCGCTGAGATCGTCTTCACCTCCGGCACCACGGGCAGCCCGAAGGGCGTCGTGCTCACCCACGCGAACGTGATCGCCAACGTCGACTCCGCACGGGCGGCGCTTCGGCCCAACCGCGACTTCCGGCTGCTGTCCGTGCTGCCGCTCTCGCACATGTTCGAGCAGACCGCCGGGCTGTTCCTCCCGCTGCAGGTCGGCGCGAGCGTCCACTACCCGACGAGCCGCCAGCCACCCGTGATCCTCAAGACGATGCGTCGCCACCGGGTCACGGCGATGGCCGTCGTGCCACAGGTGCTCGAGCTCTTGCTCGCCGGCATCGAGCTGGAGATCGACCGCCGTGGCGCACGCGCGCGCTGGCAGGCTGCGCATCGGCTCGCCGGGCGCGCACCGCCCGCCGCTCGTCGGCTCCTGTTCCGCTCCGTCCACCGCGAGCTGGGCGGGAACCTCGGGCTGCTCGTAAGCGGTGGCGCGGCGCTCGACCCCGTGGTCGCGTCCGCCTGGGAGCGCATGGGCGTGACGGTGCTCGAGGGCTACGGCGCGACGGAGTGCTCGCCCAGCATCGCTTCGAACACCCGCGCCGCTCGGCGCCCGGGCAGCGTCGGCCGCCCCGTCCCCGGCGTCGAGGTGCGGATCGGTGGCCAGGGCGAGATCCAGGTTCGGGGCGCGAACGTCACCCACGGCTACTGGAACGACGACGGCGCGACCCGGGCGGCGTTCACCGACGACGGCTGGTACCGCACCGGCGACCTCGGCGAGCTCGATCCGGATGGGTTCCTGCACCTGCGCGGCCGGCTCAAGGACCTGATCGTGCTGCCGAGCGGTCTCAACGTCTTCCCCGAGGATGTCGAGGCAGAGCTCGCCCGGGAGCCGGCGGTCGCCGACTGCGCCGTCGTGGCCGTCGCGGACGGACGGGGCGTCCCGCACGTGCACGCCGTCGTCGTCCCCGCGCGGCCAGGGGCTGACCCGCGCGCACACGTCGCCGAGGCGGTGCGCTCCGCCAACGCCCGCCTGTCCCCCCACCAGCGTGTGACCGCGTTCACCGTCTGGGAGCACGGCGAGCTGCCCCGCACGAGCCTGCTCAAGGTGAAGCGGCACGAGCTCGTCGCCGCGCTCGCCGGCCGCGCGCTCGGCGACGAGGCGCCCCCACGACCGACCGCCGGCGTCGACCGTCGCGACCGGCTCGCGCGCCTGCTCGCCGATCTCGCGCCGGCCGGGATCGCGGTTGGCGCGGAGAGCGACCTCGCGCTCGATCTCGGCCTCGACTCGCTCGGCCGCGTCGAGCTCGCAGTGCGGATCGAGCGCGAGCTCGGCCTCGCCGTCGAGGACGGCGACCTCGCGGCCGTGGCGACCGTGGGCGACCTGACCCGCCTGCTCGAGGCGGGCGAGTCCGCAGCGCCGGCACCGGTCTTCCCCGTCTGGGCGCTGCGCCGGCCCGCCCGCACCGCCCGCGCGCTCCTCCAGGCTGCACTGCTGTTCCCTGCGCACGCCCTCGTCTGCGCGCCGTTCCGGGTCGAGGGCCGCGAGCACCTCGCCCTGGACGGCACGCCCGTGCTGCTGGTCGCCAACCACGCGAGCCACCTCGACACGCCGTCGATCCTGCGCGCGCTGCCACGCCGGCTGCGCGCCCGGGTCGCGGTCGCGGCCGCCGCCGACTACTTCTTCCGCACGCGCCTCCTCGGGATCGCGACCCCGCTGCTCCTGAACGCGTTCCCGTTCTCCCGGGAAGGAGCGGTGCGCTCCAGTCTCGAGCACTGCGGCGACCTCGCAGACGCGGGCTGGACCATCCTCGTGTACCCCGAGGGCACCCGCTCGACCACCGGACGCCTGCAGGCGTTCCGCAGCGGCGCGGGGTTGCTCGCGACCGACCTGCGCGTTCCCGTCGTGCCGATCGGCGTGCACGGCACCCACGCGCTCCTGCCCAAAGGGGCTCGGCTGCCACGGCGCGGGCCGGTCACCGTTCGCTTCGGGCCTGCGCTGCGACCGACGGCCGGGGTCGCGCCCGTGGAGGCGGCGGCCGAGCTCGCGCGCGCGGTCGCCGAGCTCCTCCCGCCCGGGCAGCGAGCAGGCCCGGATCCTGCGTGACGCCGACCGGATCGATCCGCGCACGCCGGCGTTCGGTCAGCGACACTCGCCCGGCGCGTCGGGATCGCCGACGAGCAGCGCCAGGTGTGGCGTCGACGTACTCCGTCTCCCAAACGACCGGGGACGAGCGGATTCGACGCGCTGACCCCGCCCTGCGCCCGGGCGCTAGCGTGAAGGGCGGTGATCGCGCTGCTCGCCGTCCTGCTCGCCTTTGCCGTGGCATGGGAGCCCGGCCCGTCCATGCCGGACGCGCGCACCGAGGTGGCCGCGGCCGTCCTCGGTGACGAGATCCTCGTGGTCGGCGGCTTCGTCGCGTCCGGGGGGAACAGCCGCCGCGTCGACGCGCTCACGGTCGCGACCGGCCGCTGGCGACGGCTGCCGGATCTGCCCGTCTCGGTCGACCACGCGGCAGCGGCCGGGGCGCGCGGACGCGTGTGGGTGGTCGGAGGGTACGGGGCGGATCGGCGCCCGCTGCGGGCTGCGTGGGCGTGGGACGGTCGCGCCTGGCGGCGACTGCCCCGCCCGCCCGAGGCGAGGGCGGCCGCGGCCGCAGCGGTGGTGGGCGGCAGGCTGTTCGTCGTCGGCGGCGTCGGGCCCGATGGTCTCGCGCGCACTGCGCTCGCGCTCGACCTGCGCACCCTGCGCTGGTCGACGGTGCCGGGTCCACAGCCGCGGGAGCATCTCGCCGCCGTGGCGGCCGGGGGACTCGTCTACGCGATCGCGGGGCGCACCGCTGGTCTCGGCTCGAACGTGGCGACCGTCGAGGCGTTCGACCCACGGACGGGGCGCTGGAGCCGGCGGCCGCCGGTGCCGCATCCGCGCGGCGGCACCGGGGCGGCCGCGCTCGCCGGCCGGATCGTGTCCGTCGGTGGGGAGGAGCTCGGCGGGACGGTCGCCTCGACCTACGCCTACGACGTCGGGAAGCGACGCTGGACGCGTCTCACGGACCTGAGGCACCCCCGACACGGGCTCGGCGTCGTCGCTGTGGGCGGACGGGTGTGGGCGCTGGCCGGCGGCCCGGAGCCGGGGCTGACGGTGAGCGGCGTCGTCGAGACGCTCACGCTGCCGCCGGGGTAGTCGAGGGCAGCGTCGGCGGCACACGCGTCTCCGATGCAGGGATCGCGCTGCGATGACGTCGCCCTTCCTCGCCGTGCGAGACTGCGCGCGTCAGGTCGAGCACGAGGAGGGCGAGCCATGCGCAAGATCCAGGTGCAGGGCGTGCACCACATCACGATCGTCGGGGCGGATCGGCAGACGTCGATCGACTTCTGGGAGGGCGTCCTCGGCATGCCGTTCGTGTTCGAGCAGCCGAACCTCGACGACGAGGGCGAGAGCCACCTCTACTTCGATCCGGGCGACGGCAGGCTGATCACGGTCTTCACGAACGAGGCGCGCACCTCCGCCCCGCGAGCGAGCGAGCGCGAGCCCGGCGAGGTGCACCATGTCGCGTTCTCGCTTTCACAGGCGACGTTCTGGCAGGTGGTCGACCGGCTCGACGAGCGCGGCGTGCGGCACTCGGGGGTGAAGGACCGCGGGTTCATGGATTCGATCTACTTCGACGACCCCCTCGGCCTGCTGATCGAGCTCGCCGCGTACCGCTTCGAGCCGCCGCACGGGCACACCCACGCCGACGTGCTGCTCGCCGCCCACCGGATCCGGGTCGCGCGTGGCGACCACCACATCGACAGGTCACACCTCGCCGACGCGATCGAGGAGCTCGTGCTGCGCTCCCAGGACTCGCTCTCGGACGATCGGTCGGCGAAGCGCGCATACGGGTCGACGACCCGCCCGTGAGCTGACCTCGGCGACGGCGGTGCGTCCGCCGTGCGCTCGACCTTAACGGTCGGCCGTGGGGGCGACGGCTACTCTCGGTGCTCAACCTCGGATACCGACGGCGGCCACGCCCTCTCTATCCGCACGCTGGATCGGGGAGGTCTGCGATGACGGCTACGGCTGCGAAGGTCGCGTTCGACAACGGTGGGGCGTTCGTGCGCGAGACACGACGAGAGGTGGAGGCGTACCTCGCGCGGCGACGCACGCGCGTGAGCGGGGCGATCCGCCTGTACGTGAAGGCGCCGGTCGCGCTCGGGCTGATGGCAGCCTCCTGGGGTCTCCTCGTCCTCGGGGGGCCGGGCCTCGTCGCCGCCCCGCTGGCGCTGGCGGGGCTGCTCGCCGGGACGATGCTGATCGCGTTCTGCGTCCAGCACGACGCGAACCACGGCGCGTACTTCCGCAGCCGCCGGTGGAACCACCTCGTCGGGTGGTCGGCGGACGCGCTGCTCGGCTTCTCGAGCTATGCGTGGCGCGTCAAGCACAACGTCGCCCATCACACGTACACGAACGTCGACGGCCTCGACGACGACATCACACAGGTGCCCCTCGCCCGGTTCTCCCCGTCCCAGTCCCCGCGGCGGTGGTACCGGTACCAGCATCTCTACATCTGGCCGCTGTACCTGCTGATGGGGCTGCGCTGGCAGACGGTGGGGGACATCGCGGCGTTCACACGGGGCCGCGTCGGCGAGAGCGCGCTGCGCTTTCCGCGCGGCTGGAACCTCACCGGTCTGCTCGTCGGCAAGGCGCTGTTCGTCTGCTGGGCGCTGCTGCTCCCGATGCTGGTCTACCCGTGGTGGCTGGTGCTCGCCGTCTACGCGGGCTTCGCGATGGCCACGAGCCTGATCATGGCGACGACGTTCCAGCTCGCCCACTGCGTCGAGGAGGCGTCGTTCGCCTCCGCGGGGGAGCTTCGCGCCGAGAAGCGGGTGTGGGCGGTGCACGAGGTCGAGAGCACCGTCGACTTCTGCCCGCGCAACCCCGTGCTCACCTGGGTGCTCGGGGGGCTGAACTTCCAGATCGAGCACCACCTGTTCCCGCGGGTGCCGCACACGCACTACCCGCGGATCGCCCGGATCGTCCGGCGCAACTGCGAGCGGCACGGCGTGCGCTACACCGCCCAGCCGTCGCTGCGCGCGGCGCTGCGCTCGCACGTCGTCCATCTGCGGACGATGGGGCGGCTCGGTCACCCCGTCGAGATCGAGATGGGCTGAAGGATCCGCCTCGACGCCGCACGTGCTGCGCGTCGAGAACCCACCACGAGAGGAGGACGGCTATCGCTGTCAAGGAAGAGAAGCTGGAGATGGAGGCCGAGATCACGGAGGCCCTGCGCAACCGCATGTTCCGCCTGCGGCTCGACAACGGACACGAGATGATCGGGTACACCGCGGGGAAGATGAAGCGCTATCGCATCCGCATGCAGCCTGGCGATCGGGTTCGCGTCGAGGTCTCTGCCTACGACCTCGACCGCGGTCGGATCGTCTACCGGCTGCGCTAGCAGCGCGAGGATGAGCGACAGAGCCGACAGGGTCCACGCAGAGCTCGCGGCACTGCTCGCGCTGCACGAGCCGGCGCTCACCGCCGCCGAGCGATCGGAGCTGCTGCGTCTCGAGGAGCACGGCGAGTGGCGTCCAGGACGTCGTCCGGTCCGGCCCGAGCCCAAGGTGCGCGACTTCCTCGACCTGTTCGACCGGGCCGAGCAGGAGGAGCTCACCTACGGCAGCCTCCCGGACGGCTCCGTCGACCGGCTGCGGCGCGCGTTCCGCGAGGGCCTCACGTCCGAGTAGAGCGCGGCCGGTGCGGTCAGGCGACCGCGGCGAGGGCGCGCTCGACGAGCGCTGCGAGCAGATCGCGCTTCCAGCCGGTCTGGGGATCGCCGGGCAGCCCGGCCAGCGGGTCGGCCGGATCGAGCGCGCGCGGGACGTTGGCGACGCCGGCCGCGACGAGCCGCGTCGAGTCGCCGTGTCGCGCGGCGGCCACCGAGACGAGGGGGAAGGAGAACGCCTGTCGCTCGCCGGCGCGTTCGTACGCCGAGGCGTCCGGAGGCGCCGGCAGCCGCACTGCGGTGACGAGCTCGCCCGCGGCGAGCGCGAGCAGCGACCGGTCGGCGGTCGTGGGGCGGCGGTAGAGGTCGAGCAGGGCCAGCTCGCGCTCGCCGGCGGTCGAGCGCACGACGACCGTCGCGCCGCACGCCGCGAGCGCCGGGGCGAGGTCGGAGGGATGCGCGGAGATGCAGTCGCCGGGCTCGAGGCCGTGCTTGCGGTGGTCTCCGAGCTGCGCGTAGCAGGTTCCCCCGCCGCCGAGCCAGCAGGTGAGCTCGGGGCTGCGGTAGTACCAGCAGCGGGTGTGCTGGCAGAGGCTCCCCCCGACGGTGCCGACCGCCCGTAGCAGCGGCGAGGCGGCGGCCGAGGCGGCCGCCACGACCGCG
Organism: uncultured Actinomycetes bacterium; assembly: GCA_963703095.1. Taxonomy (GTDB): domain Bacteria; phylum Actinomycetota; class Thermoleophilia; order Gaiellales; family Gaiellaceae; genus Gaiella. The sequence continues at coordinate 2,749,312 of OY969787.1, read as the reverse complement.
GCGTAGCGCGCGAGGACGGGCGAGGCTGCCAGGTCGGCCAGCGTCACTGCCGCGCCGATGTCGATCCCGTCGCCGCGGGCGTCGATCGCGGCGAGCCCTGTGGCCTGCAGGTCGACGAGCACGCGCGGCGCGCGGATCCCACGGTCGAGCTGCCCCATGAGGTCGGTGCCCCCGCCGAGCGGCGCGGCCCCTTCCTCGGCGAGCAGGCCGAGCGCCTCGTCGATCGAACTCGGGCGGGCGTACGCGGTCATCTCAGCGTCTCCAGCACCCGGGCGCGGGTGAGGGGGAGCGCGCGGCAGCGGCGTCCGGTCGCGTGGGCGAACGCGTTGGCGATCGCGGCGGCCGTCGGGATGATCGGAGGCTCCCCGAGGCCCTTCGCGCCGACGGTCGCCATCGCCTCGTCCGGCAGGTTCACGAACTCGACCACCATCTCCGGCACGTCGGCGATCGTGGGCACCTTGTAGTCGTCGAGCGTCGCGTTCACGGGGATGCCCGTATGGGGATCGACGACGAGCTCCTCGCTCAGCGCGAACGCCATGCCCTGCAGGATCCCGCCCTCGGCCTGGCTCGACGCGCCGAGCGGGTTGACGATCCGCCCGACGTCGTGGACGGCGATGACCCGCTCGACGCGCACCTCCCCGACCGCCGCGTCCACCGCGACCTGCGCGATCTGGCACCCGAACGTGTGCACGCGCACCCCGTCGGGGTTCGGCCCGCGCGATCCGGTGGCGTCGATCGTCGCGTTGCCGAGCTTCTCCGTCACGTCGACGATCGGGACGTCGAGGGCGCCGTCGCGCGAGCGGATGCGCCCGTCGGCGACGACGAGGTCGTCGGCCGCGATCTCGAGCACGTCGGCCGCGAGCCCGAGCAGCGTCCGCCGCACCTTGCCGGCCGCCGAGCGCACCGCGGGCATCACGGCGGGCGTCGTCATCGAGCCGCCGGACACGGGGCCGTAGAGGTTCGGGCCGGTGTCGCCGCCCGCGACCCGGACCCGGTCGAGCGGCAGACCGAGCTCCTCGGCGGCCACGATCTGCGCCGTCGTCAAGGTGCCGGTGCCGATGTCCTGGATCCCGGTCGTGACGAGCGCGTGACCGGCCGCGTCGAGGCGCACGGTCGCCTGCGCGGGTGGGCCTCCGCCACCCCACCAGATCTGCGTCGCGCAGCCCATCCCCCGCAGGAGGCCGTCGGGCTGTGGGGCGCGGAGCGCGTCCCGCTCCCCCCAGCCGGCGAGCTCGGCCGCGCGGTCGTAGCAGGCGAGCAGGTGCTTGCCCGAGTAGGGCAGGCTGCTGCGCTGGTCGTGGTCGACGTGGTTGCGCCGCCGGAGCTCGAGCGGGTCGAGGTCGAGCGCGACCGCGAGCTCGTCGACGGCCTGCTCGAACACGGTCGTGCCCTCGGTGACACCGGGTGCGCGGAACGCGTTCTGCGCGCGCAGGTTGGTCCTCAACGGGAAGAGCATGGCGCGGGCATGCTCGACGGCATACAGCGTGAGCGCCGGCTCGTTGACGGGGACGAGCCAGCCGCCCTTGCCCATCGACACGAGGGCCGCCGACTCGACGGCCACGAGCGTCCCGTCGCGGCGGGCGCCGAGCTTGACGGTCTGGCGTGTCCACGCCCGACGCCCGCCGTCGAGCTGCTCGGCGTGACGATCGTTGACGAGGCGCACCGGCCGCCCGGTGACCCGCGCGAGCTCTGCGGCCAGGATCGCCTCCGGGCCGGCGCCCTGCTTCGCGCCGAACCCGCCGCCGACGAAGCGCGTGAGCACGCGCACCTGATCCCTGTCGAGTCCAAACCGGCGGGCGAGCTCGGTGCGCGCGTCGAACATCCCCTGGGTCGAGATCCAGGCGGTCAGCTCGCCACCCTGCCACCGCGCCACGGCCGCGTGGGGCTCGAGCGCAGTCTGCACGTGCGCCGGGGTCTCGATCTCGACCTCGACGACGGCGTCGGCCCCGCTCCACGCCTCGTCGACGTTCCCGCGCGCGACCTCGGCCGGATCGTGCGTGAAGCGCTGGTCGCGGAGCGCCTCGTCGGGGTTCACGACGTGGGGGAGCGGCTCGAGCGCCGGCGCGAGCGCCTCGAGCGCCGCCTCAGCCTGAGCAGGGGTGTCGGCGGCGACCACGGCGAGCGGCTGTCCCGCGTACACGGGCTCGTCGGTCAGAACCGGGTCACCGCCGAACCCGACGGGGGAGGTCGGGCCCAGCACGGCGCGCACCCCCGGGCGAGCCCGGGCCGCATCGAGGTCGAGCCCGGTCAGCCGGCCGTGGGCGACGGGTGAGCGCAGCACGTGCGCGTGGAGCATCCCGGCGAGCCGGACGTCGACGGTGTACTCGGCCGCGCCGCTCGCGCGCAGCGGCCCGTCCTGGCGGGGCGCGGGCCGGCCGACGTGGCGCAGCTCGGCGTCGGCGGGCCAGGGCGCGGTCGGGTCGTCCTCGTCGACGAGCACGAACACGTCCTCGTAGCGACCCTCCATCTCGCGCTGGGTGCGGACGAAGCGCGCCATCAGCGCTCGCCCCGGCCGGAGGCGCGGAGGATCGCACGCTCGATCTTCGGGTAGGCCCCGCAGCGGCAGAGGTTGCCGGCCATCCCCGTGCGGATCTCGGCGGGCGACGGCCGCGACACCGCGGCGAGCAACGCCGTCGCGGTCACGATCTGGCCGGGCGTGCAGTAGCCGCACTGCAGTGCGTCCTCCGCGACGAACGCCTCCTGCAGCGGCGTCGGTCCCTCGCGCGAGAGGCCCTCGATCGTCACGATCGCACGCCCCTCCGCCTGCGCCGCCAGCAGCAGGCAGGACGCGACCGCGCGCCCGTCGAGCAGCACCGCGCAGGCGCCGCACGCGCCCTCGCCGCACCCGACCTTCGTCCCGGTCAGCCCGAGGTCGTCGCGCAGCACGTCCACGAGCCGGCGTCCCGGGTCGGCCTCCAGCTCGTGCTGCTCTCCGTTGACCTCGAGGGAGACGCGCATCGAGTCGAGCCTAGCGATGCGGCGGCCGAGGCTGCGCGTCGTCGCCTCCGGTCGCTGGCGGAGTGCACGGCACACGACCCAAGTGACAACTTGTCACTTGGGGGAGCCACGCCGATGGCGACGACGCGGAGCTGCGCGAGCGGCGGCGGCCGCTCCACGGAGCGGTGGAGGCTTCACGGAGCGGCGGCCGCTCACGCCGCCGCGGGGAGCGACCCGCCCAGATCACCCGGCTCGGCGACCATCGCCGCGTCGGCCTCGTCGCGTCGCAGGAGCAGCAGCACCGCTGCGACACCGGCGCTCGCGACGAGAGCGCCGACGCCGAACGCCGCCTGGATCCCGCCGGTCAGCGCGACCGACGCGGAGTCGCCCGCGCGCTCGCCCGCGTCGGCCTGAGCGACCGCGATCGACGAGAGCAGCGCGAGGCCGAGCGCGGCGCCGATCTGCTGGGACGTGCCGACGAGGCCCGAGCCGAGGCCGGCGTCCCGCGCCTCGACGCCGGTGAGCGCGGCGACGTTGACCGACACGAACGCGAACGCCATCCCGATCGCGACCACGAGGAAGCCGGGCAGGAGGTCGCGCACGTACGAGCCGTCGGCCGGCGCGCGGCTGAACGACCACAGCCCGATCGCGAGCAGTCCCAGCCCTGTGGCGAGCACCGGCCGCGGCCCCAGGCGGGAGACGAGCCGTGACGCGACCGCAGACCAGAGGGTCGTCGTGGCGGCGATCGTGACGTAGGCGAGCCCCGCGCGCAGCGGGGAGAACCCCAGGACCTGCTGCAGGTACAGGGTCAGCAGCAGGAACATCGGGGCGACGGTCGCCGTCACGAGCACCGCACCGACGTTTGCCGCGCGCACGACGCGCCTCCGGAGGATCGAGAACCGCACCAGCGGGTCGTCGGCGCGGAGCTCGACGTGCACGAACGCCGTCAGCGTCGCCAGCGACAGCGCTCCCGCGGCGAGCGTCGCGGGCGACGCCCAGCCCACAGTCGCCGCGCGGGAGATGGTGATCACGGCGGACGACAGCCCGGCGGTGACGAGCACCGCACCGAGCGCGTCGAAGCGCCGCTCGCGACCGTCCCGGCTCTCGGCGAGCACCCGCGGCGCCAGCATGATCGTCGCGACCACGACCGGCAGGTTGACGAAGAACGTCCACTGCCATCCGAGACTGCCCGCCAGCACGCCGCCGAGCAGCAGTCCCGCCACGCCGCCGAGCCCGCCCACCGCACCCCACACGCCGAGCGCGACGTTGCGCTCGCGGCCTTCGGGGAAGGTCGCGGCCAGCAGCGAGAGCGCTGCCGGGGTCACCACCGCTGCGCCCAGCCCCTGCAGGCCGCGTGCGCCGATCAGGGCGACCTCGTCCCAGGCGAGGCCGGCGGCGAGGGAGCCGAGCCCGAAGACGGCGAGGCCGACCATCAGCATCCGGCGACGGCCGAACAGATCCGCCGCGCGCCCGCCGAGGAGCACGAAGCCGCCGAGCGCCACCGCGTAGGCGCTCGCGACCCACTGGAGGTTCGCGTGCGAGACGTCGAGGTCGTCCTGGATGGACGGCAGCGCGAGGTTGACGATCGCCAGGTCGAGCGAGATCGCGAGCTGGGTCACGCCCAGCAGCGCCAGCGCCCACCTCCTGCTCGTCGCTCTTCCCGCCATCGCAGCACCGCCCGTCTGTCGTCATCGCGTGTCCTGGGACGACGCTACGAGCGAGGCGGCGCGACGGCTCTGCGGCAGGCCGTAGTTCTCGGTGCGGCAGACCGCACCGCGTTCGGGAGGGCGACGCCGGGCCGGCCGGCCCGGCGGGCGGCGACGGCAGGGAGGGGGACGCCTACGTCGAGCGGAAGGCGGTCGCGGGGAGGTCGCGCTCGTCGTGCTCGATCGCGTGGACCAGGCGTGCGGCGACTGCCGCCGGGGCGAGGCCGGTCGGGAGCCGTGGCGCAACGCCGTGCAGCGGTCGCTGTGCAAGTCCGGTCTCGGTGTGGGGCGGCCGTGCGTCGATCACCGACACCCCTCGCGAGCGAGCCTCCCGCGCGAGGGCGCGGAAGCCGGCCGACACGCCCGCCTTGGCCGCGGAGTAGGGGACGAGACCGGCCGTCGGCAGCTCGGCGACGACGCCGCTGACGTTCAGCACGAAGCCGCCGCGTGGCAGCGCGGGGATCGCCGCGCGCGCGAGCGCGAGTGGGCCGACGAGGTCGACGGCGACGATCTCCGTGATGACCTCGACCGGGGTCTCCTCGAGCGCTCCGAAGGCGACCACGCCGGCGCAGCAGACGAGCCCGTCGAGACCGCCGAGCGCAGCGGCGGCGTCGGCCACGAGCGGCGCCGCGGCCGCGGCGTCGGCGAGGTCGTACCCGAGGATGGCCGTGGCGCCGAGGCCGTCGAGGCGGTCGAGGTCGCGCCCGGCGACGGCGAGCGCGGCCCCACGGTCGGCGAGGGCGGTGGTGAGCGGTCTGCCCATGCCGCCGGAAGCGCCCACCACGAGGAGCCTCGCCTCGGCGAGCGACCTGACGGGTGCAGGCTGACCCTCGCTCATCGCTCAGCCGACGCGTCGCAGCCGGGGGGAGCGGAGGCAATGCTCCGATCGTGCCCGAGCCCGCGGAGGACGGCCACGAGCTCGCCGGGCGGCGTCCGGTCGGCCGGGTCGGCCGCGCGGTGGACGAATGCGATGCCTCCCTCGGCGTCCGTCACGACGTCGACACCCTGCTGCAGCGTGTCGTCGCCCCGGGTGACGTGGGCCCGCTCGCGTGCGCCGATCGCGCGCAGCCCCGCGCCGATCACGCGCGGCCGCAGCAGCCAGAGCGGACTGGGACGACGCGCGCCGAGCGCGGAGTAGAGCGTGCGCTGAGGGTCGGCGAGCACGAGGACGGCGTCGTCGAGGCCGAGCTCCTCCCGCCAAGCGGCGGCGCGTGGGGTCTCCTGCGGCGTGACGACGACGAGTCGGCCGCCGGCGTCCTCGATCTCTGGGAGGGCCCCCGCGACACGGCGGAGGTAGGTCCGGCAGACGTTTCAGCCGGGGTGCCGACCGAGGTACACGACTGCCGGCTGCCCACGCAGGTCGTCCTCGGTGACGACGCGTCCGTCCGCGTCGTCGAGCCTGAAGGGAGGGAACGGCTGCACGGTCGAAGCCTACCATTACCTTGGACAGAAATTGGACGCAACTGAGGAGAGCGCGGCACACACCAGCCGCCGTGTCCGCCGCCCTCCGCCCGCAGGCTCGGTCGGACTCCCCGACCGCGTAGCCCGCATAGACTGCCCGCGTCGGGCGGGGACGCACCCGCCCGCTCCCGGTGAGGCCGCCGCCGCCGCCGTTCCGACCGAAGGAGAGAGCTGGGCGTGGACATCAGGGACTTCTCGATGGGGCACTTCTCGTTGCAGGGCAAGAACGCGATCGTCACGGGCGGCAACACCGGCCTGGGACAGGCGTTCTCGGTCGCGCTCGCCAAGGCCGGCGCGAGCGTGCTCGTGCCGAGCATCACCGACGACGACGGCACGACCGGCCCACTCGTCGAGGCGGAGGGAGGTCGGTACGGCTTCGTGAAGGCGGACATCACCGCGCCGGGCGTGCCCGCGCAGGTGGTCGACGCGTGCGTGGAGCAGCTCGGGTCGATCGACGTCCTCGTCAACAGCGCGGGTGTCTGCCCGATGGCCGACGTCCTCGAGTTCGGACGAGACCCGTGGGACGCTGCCGTCGCGGTCAACCTCACGGCGGCGTTCGAGATGAGCCACGAGGCCGCCAAGCGAATGGTGCCTCAGCGGAGCGGCAAGATCATCAACATCTGCTCGCTCTTCTCGTTCCTGGGCGGGCAGCTCTCGCCCGCCTACGCAGCGACCAAGCACGGGATCGCGGGGCTGACCAAGGCCTACTGCGACGAGCTCGGTCAGCACGGCATCCAGGTCAACGGGATCGCGCCCGGCTACTTCGCCACCGCGATCACCACCGCCACGCGCAGCGACCCCGTGACCAACCAGCGCGTGCTCGACCACATCCCCGCGGGCCGGTGGGGCGTTCCGGCCGATCTCATGGGGACGGTCGTGTTCCTGGCCAGCCGCGCGTCGGACTACGTCAACGGCCACGTGCTCGTGGTCGATGGCGGCTATCTCGTCCGGTAGCCGAGCGACGGAGCGACGCGCCGATGGCGGATGGCTACGTGATCGGGATCGACGGCGGCACCCAGAGCTCGAAGGTGGTCGTCTACGACCTCGCAGGCGCCGTCGTCTGCGAGGCGACGCGTCCCCTCCGCCCGACCGAGCGACCGCGGCCGGGGATCGTCGAGCACCCCGACGACGACCTCTGGGACTCGATCGCGGCGGCCAGCCGCGACGCGCTCGCGCGGTTCCCCGGCGACCCCGGCGCGATCCTGGGCGTCGGGCTCTGCACGATCCGCTGCTGCAAGGCGTTCCTGCGCGCCGACGGGTCGCTCGCGGCACCGGTTCTGAGCTGGATGGACACGCGCGCATACGAGCCCTACCTGCCCGAGGACCCGGCGGTCGCCTGGGCGACGACCTCGTCGGGCTACCTCGCCCACCGCCTGACGGGCCGGTTCGTCGACACGGCCGCCAACAACATCCTGCTGCAGTGGCCGATCGACACCGGCACCTGGCGCTGGAGCGACGACGACGCGCTGGTGGAGCGGTTCAACCTCACGCGGGAGATGCTCTTCGAGCTGCAGCTGCCCGGCGAGGTCGCCGGACCGCTCACCGCAGAGGCGGCCGCTGCCACCGGCATGCCGGAGGGGATCCCCGTCGTCCACACCGCGAACGACAAGGCGGTCGAGGCGCTCGGCTCGGGGTCGCTCGACGAGCGTGCAGCGCTCGTGTCGCTCGGGACGTACATCGCGGCGATGGTCCACGGGCGCGAGAACCGGGCGACGCCGACCGCCTTCTGGACGAACTTCGCCTGCGTCCCGGGCACCTACCTCTACGAGAGCCACGGCATCCGGCGCGGGATGTGGACCGTCAGCTGGTTCCTCGACCTCCTCGGGCCCGAGCTCGCGGCCGCGGCCGCGGCGGCGGGTGTGTCGCGCGAGGAGTACCTCGAGCGGGAGGCCGCGCAGGCGCCGCCGGGCAGCGACGGGCTGCTGACGGTGCTCGACTGGCTCGCCCCGACCGACCGGCCCTTCCGCAAGGGCGTGATGCTCGGCTTCGACGCCCGCCACACGCGCGGGCACGTGTATCGGTCGATCCTCGAGGCGATCGCGCTCACGATGAAGGGCCACGTCGACGCGATGTGCGACGAGCTCGGCATCGCGCTGGAGCGCATCGTCGTCTCGGGCGGAGGGGCGAGCAGCGCGCTGTTCATGCGGATCTTCGCGGACGTGTTCGGGATCCCCGCGTCGCGCAGCGTCGGCGGCAGCGGCGCCAGCCTCGGCGCGGCCATCTGCGCCGCCGTTGCGACGGGCGCGCATCCCGACGTCGCCACGGCGGTCGGGCGCATGACCGGGCACCGCGAGAGCTTCGACCCCGACCCCGCCAACGCCGACCTCTACCGGCGCACGAGCGAATCCGTGTACAAGACGGTGCGGGACGCGACCGACCCGGTGCTCGAGCGGTCGTTCCCGATCTTCCACTGACCCGACCCACCAGCGCAAAGGACCGTCCATGGGACTGAGCAGAGACGCGATCGTCGAGGGCCTCCGGCAGATCCTCGGCCCCGAGCACGTCCTCACCGACGAGCGGCTGCTCGAGGAGCGGAGCATCGACAACTTCCGCAAGCTCGAGAACATCTTCGGCGTCCACACGCTGCCGCCGCCCGCGGCCGTCGCGATGGTGGGCAGCACGGAGGACGTCGCGGCGGTGCTCGCGTTCGCAGACGAGCACGGCGTCAACGTCGTCCCGCGCACCGGCGGCACCGCGACGGAGGGGGGCCTCGAGACGCACGTCCCCGACTCGATCGTCGTCGACGGCGCCCGGATGAACCGCATCCTCGAGGTCGACGCGTACGACATGCAGGCGACCGCCCAGTGCGGCGTGCCGCTGCAGGCGCTGGAGGACGAGGCGCGGAAGCTCGGCCTCACGACCGGCCACTCCCCGCAGTCGAAGCCCGTCGCCCACCTGGGCGGCCTCGTCGCCACGCGCAGCATCGGCCAGTTCTCGACGCTCTACGGCGGCATCGAGGACATGGTCGTCGGGCTCGAAGCGGTGTTCCCGGGCGGCGCCGTGGCGCGGATCAAGAACGTCCCGCGACGCGCTGCCGGCCCCGACATCCGCCACGTCGTGATCGGCAACGAGGGGGCGCTCTGCTTCATCACCGAGGTCACGGTGAAGCTGTTCCCGTACCTGCCCGAGAACAACGTCTACCTCGGCTGGACGCTCGAGAGCATGCAGACCGGGTTCGAGGTGCTCCGCGAGGTGATGGTCGCCGGCTACAAGCCGTCGGTCGCCCGCCTCTACGACCCCGAGGACGGCGGGCTCCACTTCTCCCACTTCGCGGCGGCCGACGACTGCGTGCTGCTCTTCATGGCGGAGGGCAACCCCGGGATCGCGCGGGCCACGGCCGAGGGGATCGCCGAGATCGTCGCACGCCACCCGGAGTGCTCCCCGGTCGAGAGCCGTCTGATCCAGGAGTGGTTCGAGGACCTCACCTGGGGCCCGGAGAAGATCGCCGCGGAGGACGAGCGCATCCGCACCACCCGCAACGTGAACCGCACCACCGAGGTGTCGGCCGACTGGAGCTCGATCAACGAGATCTACGAGGCGGGGGTCGCCCGCATCCGCGCCGAGATCCCGGGCATCACGCTCCTCGGGGGGCACTCGTCGCACAGCTACATCAACGGGACGAACATGTACTTCAACTACTTCTACGACCTGCTCGACGTGCCGCCGGAGGAGGAGGCGACGCGGATCTACCTGCCGATCGTCTCGATCATCTGCGAGGAGACGCTGCGACGCGGCGGCTCGATCGTCCACCACCACGGCATCGGCAAGGCGCGTGCGCCGTGGGCCAGCGCGGAGTACGGCTCCTCCTACCGGATGGTCGAGACGCTGAAGCGGGCCTTCGACCCGAACGGCGTCATGAACAGGGGGACGATCATCCCGGCGCCGTAGGCGCACGGGCTCGTCTCGCCGTCCCACGACCCACGCCTGCTCCCGCCGTCGCGGGAACGCCGCACCCTCGCTGCCGCCGATTGCCGATGTCGCGGCGACGGGCATGACCGATCCTGGGCTCCAGGAGGCGGGATGGAGCACACGCCGGGGTCGAGGAGCCGTGCCGGGCGGTTCGCCTGGCTCGCTGGCGTGGTCGCCGCCACGGCTCTCGTCGTCGTGGCGGGCGTCGCGATCGATCGGCGCGACGGAGGCCCGAGCTTCGAGGTGCAGCCTGTCGTCTGGGGGTGGTGCCCCGGGTACGGGGTCGAGTGCGCGCTCCTCGCCGTGCCGATCGACCACACGGACCCTGAGGCGGGGACGATCGCGATCGAGGTCGCCCGACGCCCGGCCCTCGACACGACGAACCGCGTCGGCGTCCTCGTCGTGCTCCCCGGGGGGCCAGGCGGGGACGGGACGATCGACGTGCAGCTCGGGACGGGCTTCAGCGAGGAGCTGCGCGACCGATTCGACATCGTCTCGTACAACCCGCGTGGATTCAGCCCCGGGACGGAGGTCGACTGCGGCTTCGACGAGTCGCCTCCAGCGGTGGACGATGTCGCCGCGTTGCGCTCGTACACCGCGCGCCGGGCACGCGCGTGCGCGGCGAACGCGGGCCCGCTGGCGGCGCATCTGTCGGCGGTCGACGTCGCACGCGACGTCGACGTCCTGCGCCGCGCGCTCGGCGAGGAGCGGATCAGCCTGCTCGGGATCTCCTACGGCACCGCCGTGGGCGCCATCTACCAGACCCTGTTCGCCGACCACGTCCGCACGACCGTGCTCGACGGCGGGTACGACCTCCGCACCGACCTCCAGCTGGCCGTGCTCCGAGACCTGGACGCGGCGGAGCGCTCGCTCGAGGAGCTGCTGCGCCGATGTGCCCGCTACACGGCGTGCCCGTTTCACAATGGCGGGCGTCCGCGGGAGGCGCTCGTGCGGCTCCTCGACCGTCTCGCCGCCCACCCTCCGGTGGTCGACGGCCGTGCCTTCACCGTGCGCGACGCGGAGGCGGCGATCCTCGAGGGAGTCGGCTGGAACGCCGACTGGCCGGAGCTCGCGACCGCGCTCGCCGCTGCGCAGCGAGGCGACCCGTCGCAGCTCGCGGCGCTCGGTCGGGCCGGCACGAGGATCGCCGACGCGAACCTCGCCTTCGCGTGTGGCGACCGGCCCGCGGCGTCGTTCCGACCGACGATCGCGCAGGTCGCGGCCTGGCGCCGCGCCGCGCCACTGCTCACCCGGCACGACACGGCCGCGACCTGGGCGGTCGGGCTCTGCGACGGCTGGCCCTACGAGCCGACGCTGCCACCCGAGGTCGCGCGTGCGACCGCGCCCACGCTGGTGGTGGCCGGCACCGGGGACACCCGGACGCCGCTCGCCGCCGGCCGCGAGCTCGCACGCGAGCTCGGTGCGCCGATCCTCGTCGTGCAGCACTTCGGCCACACCGCGTACACCGGTGCCGACTTCCCCGAGCCCACGTGCGTGACCGACGCCGTCGACACGGCCCTCCTCGGTGGCGCCCTCCCGGAGACCGGCACCGTCTGTCCTGCCGACGCCGCGCTCGAGCCGGCCGGCTGAGACTGCAGGCCCGGCGGCGCGGCGTCCCGACGCCTCGTCGATCGCTGCGATCTGCCGGGGTCTGCCGGGGTCTGCCGGGGTCTGCCCTCCCAGTAGGCTCGCCCGATGTCGTCGTCTGCCTCCCCGCTCGCAACGCTGTCGCGCGACCCGCTGCTGCGACGCTCGGCAAGTGCGCTCGCCCTCTACCGGATCGCCGAGTTCGGCCCCTGGGTCGGCATGCTCGTGTTCGCCTTCGCGCAGGGTGGCGCCACCGAGACCGGTGTCGTCTCGCTCGTCCTGCTCCTTCCGACGGCGCTGTTCGCGCCGGTCGGCGGAGCGCTCGTCGACCGGTTCGGCGCGGGCGCCGTGCTCGGCTGGGGCTACGCGACGCAGGCGCTGGCGATGGCCGCGACCGCCGCGTCGCTACTCGCTGGTGCCGATCCGGTGGTCTCGTACGCGCTCGGCGCCCTCACCGCGACGGTGCTGACGGTCACGCATCCGGCGCACGCCGTCGTCTCGCCGGCCATCGCGCGCAGCGCGGAGCAGCTCGTCGCGCTCAACGTCGTCACGGGCTGGGTCCTGAGCCTCGGACTCGTCGCAGCGCCGGCTCTCGCGGGGGTGATCCTGGAGGTGGCCGGCCCCGGCGCCGTCTACGCCGCCGGGTCCGCGTGCCTCGTCCTCGCCGCCCTCCTGGTGCTGCCGCTCCGACGGCTCGCACCGCCGCTGGCGTCGAGCGGCCCGACGGAGCGGCGCCTGGGACCGGTGGGGAGCATGGTCGAAGGGGCGGGGGCGCTGCTCGGAGGCGGCCCCTCGACCGAGATCGTGCTCGTGCTCACGGCGACGTTCGTGATGGTGGGCGCGTTCGACGTGCTCGCCGTCGTGCTCGCGGTGGGCGAGCTCGGGCTCGGCGACGCGGGAGCCGGCTACCTCACCGCGGTTCACGGCCTCGGCGCCGTCCTCGGCGCCACGGTCGCGCTCGCCCTCGTCGGCCGCGCGCGCCTCGTGCCCGCACTGGTCGGGGCGGCGGTCGGCGGTGGGCTCGCGTTCGTCGTCCTCGGGCTGTCGGTCTCGATCGTCGCGGCGTTCGTGCTCCTCGGGGCGGCGGGCGTCGCGCGCAGCGTGCTCGAGGTCACGGCTCAGACGCTGTTGCAGCGTGTGACGCCGACCGCGCTCCTGGCACGGATCTTCGCCTTCAAGGAGGCGTTGACGATGGCCGCGTGGGGGGTTGGATCGGCACTCGTCCCCGTGCTGATCGCTGTGGGTGGCATTCGCCTCGCACTCCTCGGCACGGGGGCCGTCGTCCCGCTGTTCGTCCTCCTCCGCCTCCGGCAGCTCGTTCGCATCGACGCCGCGGCGACCGTGCCGGTCGTCGCGATCGCGCTGCTTCGCTCGATGCGGCTGTTCCGCGCGCTCCCGGTCCCGGCTCTGGAGGGCGTCGCACACGGGGCGGAGGATCTCGTCGTCTCGGCCGGCACCGCGGTCGTGACGGAGGGAGAGCGGGGTGACCGGTACTACGCGATCGCCGACGGCACCGTGCGCATCACGCGCGCCGGGCGGGAGCTCGCGCTCCTGCGGCGGGGGCAAGGCTTCGGGGAGATCGCTCTCCTGCGGGACGTCCCCCGCGCCGCCACCGCCACCGCGGTGACCGACGCGGCGCTGCTCGCGATCGAGCGTGACGCCTTCCTCGTCGCGCTCACCGGCCACGCGGAGACGCGCGAGGTCGCCCGGACCATGGCGGACGAGCATGTCGCCTCGTTCGCCGAGACGGTGCCCGGAGCCGCTCCCGGCCCGGCGCGCCAGCGCGAGCCGGGCTGAGCGACGTCCGCCCAGGATCGGCTCGGCGACCGGACTCGGCTGCGCGTCCCGAGCTGCAGCGCCGGACGGCGCCGTCCGGCGCCGTCGACATCCTCGAGACATGGCCGATTCGGGCACCGTCCGCTCCCTCGGGCGCGCGCTTGGCGACCGTGGGCCCGGCGATCCGGTTGTCGTTCCCGCTCAGCGTCCGGGGACGGTCGCACGGCGGGGCGACGTGCGCCCCGCGGCCTATGCAGTGGTCGACGTCGAGACGACCGGCACCGATCCCGCGGTCGACGAGATCGTCTCGCTGGCCGTCGTGCGGCTCGACCCCGATGGGATCGAGACCGAGCGCTTCGCGACGCTCGTCCGACCGACCCGACCGATCCCCGCCGAGGCGACCGGCGTGCACGGGATCACCGACGCCGACGTCGCCGACGCACCCTCCCTGACCGATGTCGCCCCCCGTGTGCTCGACTTGCTCGAGGGCGCGGTGTTCGCGGCGCACAACGCCGGGTTCGACCTCGCGATGCTGCAGCACGGCCTGGCCGCCGAGGGGCTGGTCTACCGCCCCCTCGGCGTCGCCTGCACCCTGGACGCCTTCCGTCTGCTCGAGCCACTCGCCCCGAGCCACCGGCTCGAGGCGATCTGCGCGCGCCACGGGATCGAGCTCGAGGACGCGCACGAGGCGCTTGGCGACGTCGTCGCCACGGCAGCGCTCGTGCGGCTGCTGCTCGCACAGGGCATCGCGCCCGAGACCGTGGAGCTCGACCATGCCGCATACATGCGGCTGCGCTCCCTCGGCGACACGCGACCGGCGTCCGAGCCGCAGATCCGGCGGGTGTTCGGGCTCGCGCGGTCTGCTGGGCTGCTCCGACCGGACGGCGGCGTCGACCGCGAGGCCGTGCTCGCGCTCGTCGAGCGGGTGACGGGCACACCGGACGTCGACGTCCTCACGCGAGAGCAGGTGCAGGCCGTGTACGACGAGCTCGAGCGGGAGATCGAGCGGCGCAGCGCCCTCGCGCCCGCCGCGAGCGCCTGACGCCATCGGCGTACGGCGAGCGCCCCGGAGCACGACGCCAGGGCATGACGACGATGCGAGAGATCGACCCGCGCTGCGCGCTGTGCGGCGCCCTCAGCCCGACGGCGGAGCTGACGAGCACCAGCGCGTTCGGCCCATCCGACCTCGACCTGCGCCCGAAGGGCGAGTGATCGCCGGACGGACGCTCCCGGCGGTGCACGTGCCGTCGGTCGATACTGCGCTCGTGGACGTCGACGCGATCCTCGCCGGGGCCTGGCGCACCGACTCCCGACTGCACGGAGAGGAGCACTGGCGCTGTGTCGCCGCGACGGGACTGCGTCTCGTCGCGCTTGCCGGAGAGGGCGACGCCCACGTCGCGGTCGCGTTCGGACTCGTCCACGACACGCGCCGGGTGAACGACCACCGCGACCCCGGGCACGGCCTCCGGGCAGCCGCGTACGCCCGGGAGCTGCAGGCCACCGGCCTCCTCGCGCTGGACGACGACCGCCTCGAGCTGCTCTGCCACGCGTGCGCGCTGCACGCGGACGGGCTCGTCAGCGACGACCCGACGGTCGGAGCGTGCTGGGACGCCGACCGCCTGCACCTGCCGCGGGTCGGCATCGACCCCGTGCACGCGCTGCTCTCGACGACCGTCGCCCGGGTGCCGGATCGGCTGGAAGAGGCGGCCGTCCTGCGCGACTCCCCACCTCCGTGGGCGGTGCTGCTCGCCCTGATCGCCGAGGACGGCTAGCGCGCAGTCAGGCTTCCCGCTCCCACGAGCCGCCCGACCGGTGCGGCCGGGGGCGCGACGTAGCGGAGCGGCACGAGGCGGTCGGCGCGCCGGCGAACGACCCAGAAGCCGCCCTTCTCGCACGCGACGTCACCCTCGAACAGCTGCTCGAGCACCTCGCCGTGGGTGCACAGGACGGTGTGCTCGGGCACGGTCCACAGCAGCGCGTCCCGCTCCGCCGGATCGGCGTCGACGCGGAGCACGTCGTGCTCCTCGACCTCCAGCTCGAGCGTGGCCGCGAGCGGTCGGACCGTCTCGATGCAGCGGACGAACGGGCTGCTCACGATGCGGCGCGGCCTGGCGTGCGCCAGCACGGCGTCCGGCAGGGCGGTCGCGGTCGTCCGACCGCGTCGGTCGAGCGGCCGGACGAAGTCACGCAGCGGCTCGCCGAGCTTGCGGCCGGCGAGCGCGTGGCGCAGGAGGATCAGGTCTCCGCGGGCGACCATGGCGTCAGCCGCCACGATAACGCCCTCGGATCGCTTCGTGGGCGCTCCTCTCGCCCGTGACCAGGCGGGTGGGCCGTCCCCTCCTGCAGGGAGGAGTGGGGCGACGTGGTTGAATCAGCGTGATGGCGAAGCGTCACCACGTCCGCATCGAGTACTGCGTCCCCTGAGGGGCGCGGCCGAACGCCGCCGGTCTGGCGGCGCGGGTGCTCGAGGAATGGGACGGCAGGCTCGCCGCGGTCGAGATCGTTCCCGGGACGGGCGGCATCTTCGACGTGCACGTCGACGGCGAGCTCGTGTTCACGAAGTCGATGCTCGGCCGCTATCCGCAGCCGGACGACGTCGTGCCGCTGCTCCGCCCGCTCTTCTAGCGGCGGGGGCCGGACCGTGGGCGCGTCGCGGGGGCGTCGTTCGCCCCGACGTAGGGCAGCAGTGCCATCTCGCGGGCGCGCTTGATCGCGACGGCGACCTGACGCTGGTGACGGCGGCAGGCACCCGTCATGCGACGCGAGCGGATCTTGCCCCGATCGGATGTGTAGCGCCGCAGCATGTCGACGTTCTTGTAGTCGACCTCGGCGATGTGGTCCTTGCACAGGAAGCACGACTTCCGCCGCGGCGGCCCGAGCGAGCCGCGTCCGCGCCCGGCGGGCTTGTCACCCGTCCTGCCCGGCGTGGCGGTGCTGCCGGTGCTGGTGCTGCGCTTGCGCTTCGATGCCATGGCTTCCTCCTAGGTGATCTCCCGGACGGCGCTCGGCCGTCCGGCTCGACTCTCTCGACCCGCTCGGTCAGGCGCGCTCCTCGATCCGCATGAGCCCAGAGGTCACGATCGTGCGATTGCGGGGGAACGCGTGATGGCCGGCCTGGACGAGGTACTGATCCTTGGCCGCCAGGACGCGCTCGTAGACGTAGAGCGGCACCCTCACCGAGCGCTCGCACTCTGCGCCCATGCACTCGCACCGGAACTCGACGAGACCCTGCGCGTCGCTCTTGACCCGCGCGCTCCGGGCGAGCACAGCGTTCGCGCTGCGCTGCGCCACACGGTGCGCGACACCGGCAGCCGACTCGTCGGCAGACACGCTCACGCTGCGCCGCCTTCGGTCGTCGTCGATCGTGCTGGCTCAGCGATCATGAGCGACTCCCTCTCGTGATGGTCGGCGTGCCGGGCCCGCGGTCGCCGGAGCGACCGCGGACCGTGCAACGCAGGTCAGGCGACCGGGACGACGTTCGTCGCCTCGGGGCCCTTCGCGCCCTCGCGCGACTCGAACTGCACCTTCGCACCCTCGGTCAGCGACTTGAAGCCGTCGCCGGCGATGTTGGAGTGGTGCACGAACAGATCCTTCGACCCGTCCTCCGGGGCGATGAAGCCGTACCCCTTCGCATCGTTGAACCACTTGACGGTTCCGTTTGCCATTGAAAAACACCTCCCTCGTACGATCACGAACGCGTAGGGAAGGCGCTTGGCGCTTTACCGGACTCGCTCTGGATTCCTCCGGAGCGTAGCAGGCGCGCCTGGAGCCACGGTCATTCCGGCCCCTGCCGGGCTCATGCCCGCCCGCCGGCCCGCTCGGGGAGCCGGCGCGCGTCCACCGGCACGGCGCGACGCCTCCGGGGCGGCGCGACCGTAGGATGGACGCGTGAGCGCGTATCCCGCGCACCGCGAGACGGACGTCGTCCTCCGCGACGGCCGAACGGTGCACGTCCGGCCCGCCCGCGCATCCGATCGAGACGCGCTCGAGGACTACTTCATCCGGCTCTCCGACGAGTCGCGGCGTCTCCGCTTCTGGGGCCAGGTCGTCAACGTCAGCGAGCAGGCGGCCAACGCCGTCGAGATCGACTACGTCGATCACCTCACGCTGCTCGCCTTCTACGGGCCCGACCTGACCGAGGTGGTCGGCGGCGCCCAGTACATCCGCGAGGGGACGAGCAAACGGGCGGAGATCGCGATGTCGACCTCGGACGAGCTCCAGGGCCTCGGCCTCGCCTCGATCCTGATCGCGCACCTCGCCGAGGCGGCGCGCGAGCAGGGCATCGAGTTCTTCGCGGCCGAGGTCCTGCCCGAGAACCACCGCATGATCCAGGTGTTCCGCGCCACCGGCTTCCCGATCGCGATTCGGGCGCGCCCCGGGTACGTCGAGGTCGAGTTCCCCACGACGTCGTCCGAGGACACGGCCGAGCAGTACGAGGACCGCGAGCGCATCGCCGCCGCGAACGCCGTGCGTCGCGTGCTCGAGCCGGCGTCGGTAGCGGTGATCGGCGCCTCACGCGACCCCTCGACGATCGGCGGCCGCCTCCTGCGCAACCTCATCACCCAGCCGTTCTCGGGCGTCGTCTACCCGGTCAACCCGACGAGCCCGGCGGTGCAGGGCGTCGTCGCCTATCCGAGCGTGCTCGACATCCCGGGCGAGGTGGAGCTGGCGTTCGTCGTCGTGCCTGCGGCGCACGTCCTGGGCGTCGCGCGGGAGTGCGGCGAGAAGGGCGTCAAGGCGATCGTCGTGATCTCCGCCGGGTTCGGCGAGACCGGCGAGGAGGGCCGGCTGCTCCAGCAGGAGCTCGTCGACGTCTGCCGCTCGACCGGGATGCGGATGATCGGCCCGAACTGCATGGGCGTGATCAACACCGATCCCGACGTGCGGCTGAACGGCACGTTCGCCCAGGCCTACCCGCCCGAAGGCCGGATCGCCTTCATGTCCCAGTCCGGCGCGCTCGGGATCGCGGTGATCAACATGGCGAACCAGCTAGGGCTCGGCATGTCGTCGTTCGTCTCGATCGGCAACAAGGCCGACGTCTCGCCGAACGACCTCCTCTGCTACTGGGCGGAGGACGAGCGGACCGAGGTCGTCCTGCTCTACATCGAGTCGTTCGGGAACCCCAGGCGGTTCGCGGAGCTCGTCCGGCACATCGGGAGGGACAAGCCGGTGGTCGTCGTCAAGAGCGGGCGCAGCGCCGCGGGTCGCCGTGCCGCCTCCTCGCACACGGGCGCTCTGCTCGCGTCGTCGGACACGACCGTCGACGCGCTGCTGCGCCAGGTCGGCGTGACCCGCACGGACACGCTCGAGGAGATGTTCGACGTGGCAGCGGTGTTCGCGAACCAGCCGGTGCCGCGCGGGCGGAACGTCGCGATCGTGACCAACGCAGGTGGTCTCGGGATCCAGTGCGCCGACACGTGCGAAGCGCGAGGGCTGCACGTGCCGGAGCTCGCTCCGGAGACGATCGCCGAGCTGCGCTCGTTCCTGCCACCCGCAGCGGGCGTCGGCAACCCGGTGGACATGATCGCCTCGGCGACCGCCGAGCACTACGGGCGCGCGATCAGGGTGGTCGCCGGCGATCCCGGCGTCGACGCGCTGATCGTGATCTACATCCCGCCGCTCGAGGACGACGCGCCGGCGGTCGCGCACGAGATGGTCGACGCGATCGGAGCGATCGAGGGACGCATCCCGGCGCTGACCTGCTTCATGTCCGCCCACGGCCTCCCCGAGGCGCTCTCCGCCCCCGGGGTGCGCATCCCCTCGTACGCCTTCCCCGAGCAGGCGGCGATCGCCCTCGCCCACGCCGTCGACCACGGCCTGTGGCGTGAGCGCCCGGTGGGGACGATCCCGCGCTTCCCGGGGATCCGCGACGACGAGGCGGCCGCCGTGATCGCAGGCGCGCTGGAACGGGGGGAGGGGTGGCTCGAGCCCGACGAGATCACGCGCCTGTTCGACTGCTACGGGGTGCCAACGGCCCGGACGATCCGTGCCGCAACGCCGTCCGACGCGGCAGATGCCGCTGCCTCGTTGAAGGGCCCCGTCGTGCTCAAGGCGGTCGGCCCGGTGCACAAGACCGAGGTCGGCGCGGTGCGACTCGGCCTGGCGGCGACCGCGGTCGCCGCGGAGGCGGAGGCCATGGCGACGCGCATCGAGGCGCACGGCGAGCCGCTCGAAGGGTTCATCGTGCAGGAGCAGGTCGCAGGCGGCGTGGAGATGCTCGTCGGCATGACCGCCGATCCCGACTTCGGGCCGATCGTCGCCTGCGGAGCGGGCGGCGTGACCGTCGAGCTGACGCGCGACATCGCGGTGCGCGTGGCGCCGGTCACGGACCTGGAGGCCGAGGAGATGGTCCGCTCGCTCGCGACCTTCCCGCTGCTCGACGGGTTCCGCGGCTCGACGCGCAAGGACGTCAAGGCGCTCGAGGACGTCATCCTCCGCGTCTCGGCGCTCGCGACCGATCAGCCGGAGATCGTCGAGATGGACTGCAATCCGGTGATCGTGCTCGACCGGACGGCGGTGGTCGTCGACGCGCGCGTCCGCGTGCGCCCGCCCGCCCCGCACGCGCCGGAGGTCGGCCGCGCGGACGCGTAGGGCGAGGCCGCCCTCCCGCTCTGCTCAAGCGCGTGCCCGACCTCCCGGCGGCATCGCTTTCCGGATTGAAGCAATGCGCTACGCTCGGGGCGAGACAGAAGGGGTCCGACCCGAAGGGAGGCGGTCAATGACCTTGCAGCTGGGCGACATCGCGCCGGATTTCGAGGCAGACACGACGGAGGGGCGCATCCGGTTCCACGAGTGGATCGGCGACGCGTGGGCGGTGCTCTTCTCGCACCCGAAGGACTTCACCCCGATCTGCACCACCGAGCTGGGCTACATGGCGAAGGTCAAGCCGGACTTCGACCGCCGCGGCGTGAAGATCATCGGGCTGTCGGTCGATCCCCTCGGGCGCCACGAGGGCTGGCTCGACGACATCGAGCAGACGCAGGGGCACCGGCCCAACTACCCGATCATCAGCGATGCGGACTTCAACGTCTCGAAGCTGTACGGGATGCTCGGAGCCGACGTCTCGGGGGATCCGACCGACCGGACCGCGGCGGACAACCAGACCGTGCGCAACGTGTTCGTGATCGGCCCCGACAAGAAGGTGAAGCTGATCCTCGTCTACCCGATGACGACCGGCCGGAACTTCGACGAGGTGCTGCGCGTGATCGACTCGCTCAAGCTGACCGCGCAGCACAAGGTCTCCACCCCCGTCAACTGGCGGCCGGGCGAGGACGTGATCATCGCCGGCTCCGTCTCGAACGACGAGGCCCGCGAGCTCTGGCCCGACGGGTGGGAGGAGCCGCGCCCCTACATCCGCATCGTCCCCGCGCCGACGGGCTGAGTCGTCCCCACCGCAGAGCGCCGCGCCGGCCCACCGGCCGTGCTCCGCTGCCGCACCGGCGCCTCGCGCTCCGGTGCGGCGGCCGCGGGGCGCTGCGCGCCGTTACGCTGATCCGGTGATCGACGAGTCCCAGGATCCGCTGCCGGTCGAGACCAAGGAGTGGCTCGAGTCGGTCGACGCGGTGCTCGAGCACGACGGCCGCGAGCGGATGGCGTACCTGCTCGACCGCGTGATCGACCACGCGCAGGGCGAGAGCGTCCCGGTCGACGCAGCGCTCAGCTCGCCGTACGTCAACACGATCCCACCCGACGAGGAGGAGCCGATCCCGGGCGATCCCGAGCTGGAGCGCCTCGCATCGGCGCTCGTCCGCTGGAACGCGATGGCGATCGTGCTGCAGGCGAACGCGGAGTCGACCGAGCTGGGTGGGCACATCGCCTCGTACCAGTCCGCGGAGACGCTCTACGAGGTCGGCTTCAACCACTTCTGGCGCGGCCATGGGGCGGAGCAGGGACCGGACCTCGTGTTCATGCAGGGTCACTCGTCGCCCGGGATCTACGCGCGCGCGTTCCTCGAGGGGCGACTCGGCGAGGAGCAGCTGCGGCGCTTCCGCCAGGAGGTCGACGGCGGCGGCCTCTCCTCGTACCCCCACCCGTGGCTGATGCCCGACTTCTGGCAGTTCCCCACCGTCTCGATGGGGCTGGGGCCGATGATGGCGATCCAGCAGGCCCGCTTCATGAAGTACATGCAGGCCCGCGGCCTGCTCGACGCGGGCGACCGCAAGGTGTGGGCGTTCATGGGGGACGGCGAGATGGACGAGCCGGAGGCGACCGGCGCCCTCGTCCTCGCCGGCCGCGAGCGGCTCGACAACCTCGTGTTCGTCGTCAACTGCAACCTGCAGCGGCTCGACGGCCCCGTCCGCGGCAACGGCAAGATCATCCAGGAGCTCGAGAGCGACTTCCGCGGAGCCGGGTGGAACGTGGTCAAGGTGATCTGGGGCTCGAGCTGGGATCCGCTGCTCGAGAAGGACCACGAGGGCTGGCTGCGCTACCTGATGGACGAGTGCGTGGACGGCGAGTACCAGACCTTCAAGGCGAAGGACGGCGCGTACGTGCGGGAGCACTTCTTCGGCCGGTATCCGCAGACGCGGGCGCTCGTGGCCGACTGGACGGACGACGAGATCTGGGCGCTCCGCCGCGGCGGCCACGATCCCCAGAAGGTCTACAACGCGTACCTGCGCGCGATGCGGGCGAGCGGCAGGCCGACCGTGATCCTCGCCAAGACGATCAAGGGCTTCGGCATGGGGGACGCCGGCGAGAGCCGCAACATCACGCATCAGCAGAAGTCGATGAACGACGAGGCGCGGCTCGCGATCCGCGACCGGCTCGGGCTGACGCTGACGGACGAGCAGGCGACCGGCGCCTTCTTCCACCGTCCCGCCGACGACAGCCCGGAGCTGCGCTACCTCCTCGAGCGACGCGCCGCACTCGGCGGCCCGCTGCCCGCCCGGCACGACGAGAGCGACCGCCTGCCCGTCCCCGAGCCGTTCGCGAGCGTGCTCGAGGGCAGCGGCGAGCGCGAGAACTCGACCACGATGGCGTTCGTGCGGATCCTCAACGCGCTCGTGCGCGACCCGGTGATCGGGCCGCGCGTCGTCCCGATCGTGCCCGACGAGTCGCGGACGTTCGGGATGGAGGGCATGTTCCGTCAGCTCGGGATCTTCTCCCAGGTCGGTCAGCTGTACCAGCCCGAGGACGCCGAGGACTTCATGTTCTACCGCGAGGACCAGTCCGGCCAGATCCTGCAGGAGGGGATCAACGAGGCCGGCGCGATGGCCTCCTGGATCGCGGCCGCGACCGCGTACGCGAACCACGGCGTCACGATGGTCCCCTTCTACGTCTTCTACTCGATGTTCGGGTTCCAGCGGGTCGGCGACTTCGCCTGGGCCGCGGGCGACAGTCGGGCGCGCGGGTTCCTGATCGGCGGCACGTCGGGTCGCACGACGCTGAACGGGGAGGGGCTGCAGCACGAGGACGGCCACTCGCACGTGCTCGCCGCGACGATCCCCAACTGCCGTGCCTACGACCCGACGTACGGCTACGAGCTCGCCGTGATCGTCCGCGACGGCATGCGGCGGATGATGAGCGAGCACGAGGACGTCTTCTACTACCTCACCGTGATGAACGAGAACTACGTCCAGCCGGCGATGCCGGAGGGCGCCGAGGAGGGGATCCTGCGGGGCTCGTACCTCCTGCGCGAGGGCGCCGGCGACGGAGCGCGCATCCAGCTCCTCGGCTCCGGCGCGATCCTGCGCGAGGTGCTCGCCGGGGCGGAGCTGCTCGAGTCCGACTTCGGCGTCGCCTCCGACGTCTGGAGCGTGACGAGCTTCACCGAGCTGCGGCGGGAGGGCCTCGAGGTCGAGCGCTGGAACCGGCTCCACCCCACCGAGGAGCCACGCCGCGCGTACGTCGAGCGCTGCTTCGAGGGCCGCACCGGCCCGTTCGTCGCGGCGACCGACTACGTCCGCACGTTCGCCGACCAGATCCGGCCCTTCGTCCCCGGCCGGTACCTCGTGCTCGGCACCGACGGGTTCGGGCGCAGCGACTACCGCCGCAAGCTGCGCAGCTTCTTCGAGGTCGACCGCCACCACGTGGTCGTCGCGGCGCTCAAGTCCCTCGCCGACGAGGGCGGGGTCGAGCCTGCGGTGGTGCAGCAGGCGATCGAGCGCTACGGGATCGACCCGGAGCTCGCCCCGCCCTGGGCCCGCTGAGGCGCGGGCGAGGTGTCAACGGCACGAAGCCGGCACAGACGCGAGACTCCGTCGTTCAACGCGGTAGCCGACGATCGACGGCGTGTGGCGTCGATCGATCCGGCTCGAGGGCTACGACTACACGCACCCGGGCGCGTACTTCGTCACCGTCTGTCTCGTCCCGAGGCGACCGCTGCTCGGGACGGTCGCGCACGACGCCGTACGCCTCAGCCCGCTCGGCGAGATCGTCGCATCACGCCTGCTCGAGGTGCCTGATCACTTCGCGACGATCGGGGTCGACGAATGGATCGTGATGCCGGATCACGTGCACGCCGTCTTGCTCGTCGGCCCGCGCGATGACGAACGCCAAGAGCGGGCGAGGCATGCCTCGCCCCTACAGGTGGTCGTCGGATCCTTCAAGGCCGCCGCCACCCGGGACGTGAACCACCTGCGCGGAACACCGGGTGCGCCACTCTGGCAGCGCGGGTTCTACGACCATGTCGTACGCGACCAGCCGGATCTCGACCGCGTTCGCGATTACATCCGGACGAATCCTCAGCGGCATCTGCTCCGCTCGCACCCCTGTCCGTAGGGGCGAGGCATGCCTCGCCCGGCTTCCCGCTGCGGGGGTGCGGGCTGCCGTACCGCGATCTACGGGCAGGCCGGACTGTGGGGAGTGGGTTGGCGGTCGAGAGTGTCGTTGCGCGAGCAACAGCCTCTTCGAGACCAAGGAGCACCCCGATGACCGTCACCGAGACCAGCACCGCAGTCGACCGCCTCCGCCGCCGCCTGCGCGGCGACGTGATCGAGCCGGGCGGCCGTGGCTGGGAGACCGCCACGCAGGCCTTCAACACCGCCTTCACGCAGACCCCGGCGCTCACGGCCGTCCCGGCGGACGTCGGCGACGTGCAGACGATCGTCGCGTTCGCCCGCGCGCACGGCCTGCAGGTCGCGCCGCAGCGCACCGGCCACAACGCCGAGCCGCTCGGGGCGATGGAGAACGTGATCCTCGTCAGGACCGATCGCCTGCAGGGGGTCGAGATCGACGCCGAGCGGAGGGTCGCACGCGTGGCCAGCGGCTCGAAGTGGGGCGACGTCGTCCCCCGCGCCTCCGACCTCGGCCTCGCCGCGCTCCACGGCTCCACCCCGGACGTCAGCGTCGCCGGCTACTCGCTCGGCGGCGGCGTCGGCTGGTACGCGCGGAAGCTCGGCCTCTCGACGAACAGCGTCACGGCGATCGAGCTCGTCACCGCGGACGGCGCACACCGGCGCGTCGACCTGGACCACGAGCCAGAGCTCTTCTGGGCGCTCCGCGGTGGCGGCGGCAGCTTCGGGCTCGTGACCGCGCTCGAGGTGCAGCTGTACGAGATCCCGGAGATCTACGCCGGCGTGCTCTTCTTCCCGTGGGAGCGCTCGTCGGAGGTGCTCCACGCCTGGAACGAGTGGACGCCCACCGTCCCCGAAGAGGTCACGTCGGTCGGTCGCATCCTCCGGTTCCCGCCGCTGCCCGAGCTGCCGGACTGTCCTCCGCGGCCAGGACTTCGCGGTCGTCGAGGCGGTCTTCATGGGGCACGAGGAGGACGGCGCGGAGCTGCTCCGCCCGCTGCGCGAGCTCGGACCGGCGATGGACACCTTCGCGACGGTGCCACCGGTCGGCATCGCCGAGCTGCACATGGACCCGCCCGACCCGCTCCCGTACACGGGCGAGGGCCACATGCTGCACACGCTGCCAGCGGCCGCGATCGACGCGTTCGTGGCAGCCGCGGGCCCCACCTCGGGCTCCCCGCTCGTCTCTGCCGAGATCCGCCACCTCGGCGGTGCGCTCACGCGGTCGGCGCCGCATCACGGCGCGCTCGCGACGTTCGACGCCCCGTACCTCACCTTCCAGCTCGGGCTGGTGCTCGACGACGAGACGTACCGCGCGAATCGCGCGCAGCTCGGGGTCCTCGCGGAGGCCTTCGCGCGCTACGACTCCGGCCGGCAGTACCTCAACTTCACCGAGGACGAGACCGACCCGGCACGCTTCTACACTCCCGAGGCCTACCGTCGACTCCGCGCGGTGAAGGCCTCGGTCGACCCGGAGAACGTCTTCCGGGCCAACCACCCGATCCCCGCGGGCGGCTGACCTCCCCGCAGACGGGGGAGCGCCGTCCGGGGCGCTCCCCCCGGGGATCCGGGGGCCGACGGCTCGGCCGGGGCATCCGGACGCGTACCATGCAGACATCGACTTCACGCGGCGCGTCGCCTGACGCGCCGTGACCCGTGAACCCGAACAGAAGCCAGGAGAGACGATGACCGAGACAGCAGTCCGCACGCTCGCGCCGACCGACTTCAAGGTCGCAGACCTCTCGCTCGCAGAGTGGGGACGCAAGGAGATCGTGCTCGCGGAGCACGAGATGCCCGGCCTGATGGCGCTGCGCCGCGAGTACGCGGCGGAGCAGCCGCTGGCGGGGGCTCGGATCACCGGCTCCCTGCACATGACGATCCAGACCGCCGTGCTGATCGAGACGCTCGTCGCGCTCGGCGCGGAGGTCCGCTGGGCCTCCTGCAACATCTTCTCGACGCAGGATCACGCGGCGGCGGCGGTCGCCGTCGGTCCCGACGGCACCCCGGACGAGCCGCGCGGCGTGCCGGTGTTCGCCTGGAAGGGCGAGACCCTCGCGGAGTACTGGTGGTGCACCGAGCAGGCGCTCACCTGGCCCGAGAGCGGTCCCGAACATGCTGCTCGACGATGGTGGTGACGCGACGCTGCTCGTCCACAAGGGCGTCGAGTTCGAGAAGGCGGGCGCCGTGCCGGACCCCGGCACTGCCGACTCCGAGGAGCTTCGCGTCGTGCTGGAGGTGCTCGCGCGCTCGCTCGAGGAGGATCCGGAGCGCTGGACGGCGATCGCGGCCGGGATCAAGGGCGTCACCGAGGAGACGACGACCGGCGTCCATCGCCTCTACCAGATGGCCGAGGCGAACCAGCTGCTGTTCCCGGCGATCAACGTCAACGACTCGGTGACGAAGAGCAAGTTCGACAACCTCTACGGCTGCCGGCACTCGCTCGTCGACGGGATCAACCGCGCGATCGACCTGATGCTCGCCGGCAAGCTCTGCGTCGTCTGCGGCTACGGCGACGTGGGCAAGGGCTCGGCGGAGTCGCTCCGCGCGCAGGGCGCGCGCGTCGTCGTCACCGAGATCGACCCCATCTGCGCGCTCCAGGCGTTGATGGAGGGCTACGAGGTGGTCACCCTCGATGACGTCGTCTCCGAAGCGGACGTGATCATCACCGCCACCGGCAACCGCGACATCGTCACGGTCGACCACATGCGCCGGATGAAGCACAACGCGGTGCTGGGCAACATCGGCCACTTCGACAACGAGATCGACATGGCCGGCCTCGCGCGCGAGCCGGGCGTCCGCCGTGAGCAGGTGAAGCCCCAGGTCGACCAGTGGGTGTTCGCTGACGGGCACGCGATCATCGTCCTGTCCGAGGGTCGGCTGCTGAACCTCGGCAACGCGACGGGGCACCCGAGCTTCGTGATGAGCAACTCGTTCTCGAACCAGACGATCGCGCAGATCGAGCTGTTCCAGCGCACCGACGAGTACCCGGTCGGCGTCCACGTGCTGCCCAAGCACCTCGACGAGAAGGTCGCGCGACTCCACGTCGACGCGCTCGGAGCGCGGCTGACCGCGCTCCGCCCCGACCAGGCCGCGTACATCGGCGTCCCGGTCGAGGGGCCTTACAAGCCCGAGCACTACCGGTACTGACGGGACCGAAGCGCAGGCACGAGCTGGTCGCGGGTGCGGCTCCCCTTGCGGGGAGCCGCACCTAGGGCCTGGCTTCGACCGCCGTTCAGGGTTCTAGGTTCGACTCACCGCAGGTGCGCCGAACCCGAGTGCGGTCACGCGCCTCGGGGAGCCTCGTCCTGGAGGTGGAGGCGCATGAGGTCACGGATCGAGACGATCCCGACCACGTCGTCGTCTTGCGTGACCGGCAGGTGTCGGAACCCGCCGTGGATCATCAGCGCCGCGGCGTGGCCTGTGCTCTCCGTCTGCTCCACGGTGTCGGGGGCGTGCGTCATCGACTCGCCGACGGTGAGGCCCACGCGTTCCGTGGCGACCGCGCGCAGCACGTCGCGCTCGGTGAGGATGCCGACGAGTCGGCCGTCGTCGAGCACGACGACGGCACCGACCCTGCGGTCGTGCATCTGGCGCGCCGCGTCGAGCAGAGAGATCCCCCGCTCGACGACGAGCAGGTCGCGGCTCATCACGTCGGCGATCGTCGCCACGCCTCGATCCTAGACCACCTGCCAGCGCCGGTGGGACGACGGGTCGGGACGGCCCTCGCCGGCGTGCGCAGCGACGCCCGGTGACGGATCCGTGTCGGGGACGTGCCGATTCCGTGCCGATCGCTCCACAGCGGCACGCAGGTACGTGGGGGTGGCCGGAACGGCCACTTTCGACGTGACGAGGTGCCGGCGACCCTCGATCCCGACATCGACCCGAAGGAGGAAGCGTGGATCGAAGACCGACCGCAATCGCGGTCGCGCTGCTCGGGGCACTGGCGGGCGTGACCGCGGTGGCCGCGTCGAGCGCGGCCGGGGAGGACGAGCGGATCGAGGCGTGCCGGCACGTGCGGACGGGGCTCGTCCGCATCGTGGCGGAGGACGTCGCGTGCCGCCGGGTGGAGCGCCGGATCTCGTGGGGCGTCGGCGGACGGGACGGCGAGCAGGGGCCGCCCGGGCCAGCAGGACCGCAGGGGCCGGCGGGTGAGCCCGGAGCGACGGGGCCGGAAGGCCCGCCCGGGCCACCCGGTGCGCTCGGCGAGCCGGGGCCGGCCGGCCCTCCTGGGCCGGCGGGAGGTACGGGCCCGGCTGGTCCTCCGGGCCCGACAGGACCTGCCGGGACGGGGCTCACGAGCGTCGCGGACATCGCCGGACTCGGCTGCACGACCGCAGGCGGGGTGTCGGGCGTCGTCGTCGTGAGCGTGGACGCGTCGGATCTCGTCCGGCTCACCTGCGTCGGCGGCGGCTCGCCGCCCCCGCCGCCGCCGCCCCCGCCGCCGCCCGGCGAGGGCGCTCGGCTGATCCTGAACGAGGTCGACTACGACCAGGTCGGCGCCGACGGGAACGGCTTCGTCGAGATCGCGAACGTCGGCAGCGCAGCCGCAGACCTGACCGGCATCGCCGTCGTGCTGGTCAACGGGGACGGCGCCGAGTACGACAGGCTCGAGCTCGGCGGCGCACTGGCCGCCGGCGCGTACCTGCGCGTCGACGCCGAGCCCCAGAACGGCGCTCCCGACGGGGTGGCGCTCGTCGACGTCGCCGGCGGGACGCTGCTCGATGCCCTCTCCTACGAGGGGGAGATTCGCGCTGCGTCGATCGGCAGCGCGACGTTCGACCTCGTCGAGGGCGCGGCGCTGCCGCTGGCGGTCGCCGACTCGAACACCGTGGACGGGTCGCTCTCGCGGCTGCCCGACGGATCCGATACCGGCAACGCCGCTACGGACTGGGCGTTCACGACGACCGTGACGCCCGGTACGGCGAACGTCGCGACCGGCTGAGCGGAAGGGGAGACGCGACGAGGGCTAGTCGCGTCTCCCCTTCAACCGCGCCGCAGCGCGCGCGTCGGTGCTCATCGCCTTCCACCGGCGGCGCTCCTCGGCCGCGGCTCGCCGGTCGAGGCGCCGTTCGAGATGTGCGAGCTCGGCCTCGAGCTTGAGGTAGCTCGTCCACCGCTCCGGATCGAGCGAGCCGTCCGCGATCGCCTCCTTCACGGCGCACCCCGGCTCCCTGTCGTGCGCGCAGTCGGAGAAGCGACACCGCTCGAACAGCGAGGTCACGTCCTCGAACGTCTCCTCGAGCCCCTCGTCCGCGACCCACAGCTGGAGCTCGCGCATCCCGGGCGTGTCGATCACGAGCGCCCCGCTCGGGAGCACGATCAGCTCACGGCGCACGGTGGTGTGCCGCCCCTTGCCGTCGTCGCGGATCGTCTGGGTCGCGAGCAGCTCCGTGCCCGCGAGGGTGTTCACCAGCGTCGACTTGCCGACGCCGGAGGAGCCGAGCAGCGCCGCCGTCACACCTGGCTGGAGGTAGGACCGAACCGTGTCGAGCCCCTCACCGGTGACGTTCGAGACGGAGATCACCGGGACGCCCATCGCGACGGACTCGGCTTCTGCATGCGCGCTCGCGGGATCGGGGTGGAGGTCGGCCTTCGTCAGCACGACGACGGGCAACGCGCCGCTCTCGCGGGCGAGCGTGAGGTACCGCTCGAGTCGGCGCAGGTCGAAGTCCTCGTTCAGCGACGTGACGAGGAACACGACGTCGACGTTCGCGGCGAGCACCTGCTCCTCGGCGGCCTGCCAGGCGGTCTTGCGCGAGAAGCGCGTGCGGCGGGGCAGGAGCGCCTCGATCGTCCCTGCCTGCTCGTCGGGCCGTGCGGACACGGCGACCCAGTCGCCCACGGCGGGCAGGTCGGCGGCGGAGGAGGACTCGTCGTACAGACGTCCTCGCACGTCGCAGCGGAGCTCGCCGAGCTCCGTCACGACGTCGTAGGCGCCGCGGTGCTGCACCGAGACGCGGCCAGGGACGAGGCCCTCGGCAGCGTGCGGTCGGAACTGCTCGGCGCGGACGTCGTCCCAGCCGAGCGTCGTGAGGTCAGGCACGTGGGTGTCTCCCATTCCCTTGGGGATCATGGACGTGGCGCGCGTGCGAGCGCGCCGGCCACGGGGCCCGACCGGCGGGTCAGCCGACGGCCCGCGTGGCGCGCGGGGTGGAGGCGTCGAGCTCGGACATCGGTCGACCTCCTTCCGTCGGGAACGGGACGAACGATGCCGATCTCAGGCGAGCAGCGCAAGCGCGATCGCGGCGCGGCCGGTCCAGGCGGCCGTGCGAACCGCGTTGGATCGAACCAGCCGACGATGCGCGTCGACGTCGAAGCCGCGCTGCAGCCGGCCGTGGAGAGGCACCTGCACGAGCGCGGTCGAGAGCCAGACCACGCCGAGCAGCACGGCGCCCGCGACGGTCAGCGGCGACGGGTCGGCGACGAGCAGCACGAGCGCCGTCGCGGCCTCGGTGAGCATCAGCGGCGCCACGAGCCACGTCGTGCGACGCGTGTGCTCTGCCTCGTAGCGCGCGAACCCGTCCCGACCGACGTGCGCGAACAGCGGATAGTGCACGAGCTGGACGAACCACACGAGACCCGCCATCGCCACGGTCGCGCCCGCGTGGACGAGCAGCAGCGCCGTCACGCCAGGTCGGCGAGCACGGCCTCCGCGGCCCGCCGTCCCGAGGCGAGCGCACCGTTGAGCGACGGGTGCTCGCGGTGGTCGCCGCAGGCGTACAGGCCGTTCGCGAGGCGCGGCTCGCGAACGGGCTCGACCCCGACCGGCCAGCGGGGCAGGGCGTGGGGGACGGAGACGGTGGTCAGTCTCGACCACCGGCCGACCGAGGCTCCGAACCAGCCGCGCAGCTGCGCGTCGACCTCGTCGGGATCGGGCTCGGCCTCGCCGAGCGTCGTCACGGACACGAGTGACCGTCCCGGCGGCCCGTACGACGGGGCCACCTCGGTGGGGACGCAGAGGTTGTTGACCGGCCCGTCGTCCGCCCCGGCGAGCACGAGCCACGGGCCCGGCAGCGGGGGGACGGCGCCGCGAAGTAGGTGCAGCAGACCCCCTGCCAGCCCCACTCGGCGTCGTCGAGGAGGCCGGCGGCCGCGACGACCACCACCTCCGCTCGCACCTGGCCTCCGTCGGCCAGGGAGACCACCCCGGGCCCGACAGCGGCGACTGCGCTCCGGATCCGGACGTCGAGGCCCTCGGCGAGCTGTTCGGGGATCGCGCCCATCCCGCGCGCGGGCAGGGCGCCGGGCCCGCTTGCGAACGTCCGCAGCACGAACGAGAGGAAGCGACTCGAGGTGGTGAGCGCCGGGTCGAGCGTGATCCCTCGGAGGAACGGCACGAGGAACGCAGAGCGTGCCGTCTCCGACAGGTGCGCCCGGTCGAGCGCATCGGCGACGGTCGTCTCCCGGCCGTCGCGCAGCAGCGCCAGCCCAGCACCGACGTCACGGGGGCGCACCAGGCCGTCCGCCAGGCCGCGCACCGCGCGCAACGGCATCCTGCGGGGATCGGCGACGCGCCGGAAGCGGCCCTCGTGCCGCACGATCGCGCCCGAGGCGAACCGGTGCAGGTCGAGCCGGTCGAGGTCGAGCATCGCGCGCGCCTCGGGATAGGCGGTCGGCAGCACCTGGAAGCCCCGGTCGAGCCGGTACCCCTCGACCTCGTCCGTGCGAACGCGGCCGCCGACGCCGTCGTCGCGGTCGAGGACCGTCACGTCGAGGCCGTGCCGCGCGAGCCGGCGCGCGCACGCGAGGCCCGCTACCCCGGCCCCCACCACCACCGCATCGCGACGTTCGGTCATGTCGCCGAGCGTAGCGGGGGCGCGTGGCACCCAGGCCCAGCTCCCGCCCGGAGGAGCCCGGGGATCAGGCGGCGAGCGCGGCCGCGAGCGCCGCGTCGAGGGTCGGCTGCGTGAAGTCGAACCCCGCCCGCGCCAGCCGCTCGGGCAGCACGCGCTGACCGCCGAGCAGCATCTCGCGGCCCATCTGGCCGAAGGCGAGGGACACGGCGAACGACGGCAGGGGGAAGATCGCCGGGCGGCCGAGGGCGCGCCCGAGCGCCTTCACGAACTCGGCGTTCGTCGCGGGGTTCGGCGAGGTCACGTTCACGGGGCCCTCGAGCTCCGCCTCGAGGGCGAAGCGATAGGCGGCGACCACGTCCTCGAGGCCGATCCAGCTCCACCACTGCTTCCCGCTCCCCACGCGGCCGCCGACGCCGAGCTTGAACGGCGTCAAGAGCCTCTGCAGCGCTCCGCCCTGCCGCGAGAGCACGATCCCCTGGCGCAGGTGGACGACGCGCGCTCCCGCGTCGCGGGCAGGCTGCGCGGCATCCTCCCATGCCTCGACGACGTCGGCGAGGAAGCCGGTGCCGAGCGAGGAGGACTCGGTGAGGATCTCGTCGCCGCGGTCGCCGTAGAACCCGATCGCCGACGCGCAGACGAGGACGGGCGTCGGATCGAGCGCGGCGACAGCTTGCGCGATCGAGCGTGTCCCGTCGACGCGGCTCTCGCGCACGGCTCGCTTCGTCGAGCTCGTCCAGCGTTGACCGATGGTCTCCCCGGCCAGGTGGATGATCGCGTCGACGCCCGCAAGGGCGGCGACGTCGACGATCCCGGAGGTCGGATCCCACGACGCCTCCCCGGCCGTCGTCGCCTCGCGGCGCACGAGCCGGACGGTCTCGTGCGCGTCCTCCTCCAGCGCGGAGACGAGTGCGCGACCGATCAGGCCAGAGGAGCCGGTGACGGCGATCTTCATGGCCATATTCTATACATAACCTGGACAGTGACGTCGACTCGTGACGCCGACGGCGTCGTCGACGGGCCTCCCACCCCGGCGACGCACCCTCGTGCGGTCTTCGGCGCCAGGGATTTGCGAGGATCACCCCATGCGGACGGAGGAGGTCGTCGAGCGAGTCTGGCCCGGCCGGACTGCGACGACCGAGGTCCTCGGGGGCCGGATCACGAACTACAACGTCAAGGTCACGCTCGACGACGGCTCCGCGTACGTCGTCCGGCTGGCGCGCCCCGACACGGAGCTGCTCGGCATCGACCGGTTCGTCGAGCACGAGGCGACGCTCGCCGCCGCAGCCGTCGGGGTCGGGCCGCCGGTCGTCGCATTCCTCGAGACCGAGGGCGTGCTCGTGACGGAGTACATCCCGGGTGAGGTCGTCCCGCCCGAGCGCATGCGCGAGCCCGACGCGATCCGACGCGTCGCGGTGTCGCTGCGCGCCGTCCACCAGGGGCCGCCGCTCCCCGGCCGGTTCGACAGCTTCCGCGCGGTGGAGGAGTACCGCACCGTCGCGTTCGCGCGAGGCGCGCTGGTGCCCGCCGCCTACGTCACGGCCCGCCAGATCGCGCGCCGGATCGAGCACGCACGCGGGGCGGTGCCCGAGCGCCCGTGTCACAACGACCTCATCAACGCGAACTTCATCGACGACGGCCGCCGGATCCGGATCGTCGACTGGGAGTACGCCGGCATGGGGGACATCCACTTCGACCTGGCCAACTTCGCGACCAACCACGATCTCGACGAGGACGGCAGGCGGACACTGCTGGCGGCGTACTTCGGCGGCGTGCGCCGCAGCGACGAGCGCGCGCTCGAGCTGATGCGGTTCATGTCCGACTTCCGCGAGGCGATGTGGGGGGTCGTGCAGAGCGCGGTCTCCGACCTCGCGTTCGACTTCGCGGCGTACGCCGCCGAGCACTTCGAGCGCCTCGAGCGGACGGCCGCGTCGGCGGCGTTCCGCGCGGCGCTCGACTGAGGCCCCCACCGACGTGCGGACGCCGAGAAGCGTCCGCACAGGCGCGGGAAAACACGTATCTGCTCCGTGGGAGCCCCGATGGCAGGTGTCGAGTCTCCGGCGACCATCGGACAATCGTGAGTAGCGAACCGACCCACGCGACGAGCCGGCGCCGAGGCGGGGCACGCGAGACGCGGGAAGCGTCCGGCGGCCCCGCCTCTTCCGTTGACGATCGCGGGCAGAGAGGAGTGAGCATGAAGCTCGTTCGAGCTGTGGTTCCAGTGGCGGTGGTGGTTGCGGTGGTCGCGGGCACCGCGGCCGCGTCGAGCGGCGTGAAGATCGTGCCGTTCGCGGCGAGCTACGCGGGGAACGCCACCGTGACGGTGACCGACTCGATCGTCGCCATCAAGGCCGAGGGGGCCGGGAAGGCCACCCAGATCGGCGCGGGGAAGGTGACGGGCGTCGGCTCGGGCACGACGGGTGAGGGCTGCGTCCCGTTCACCGGCCCGGGCACGATCACCGGCAAGAGCGGAAAGCTGCTCTTCAAGGTCGTGTCCGGCAGCGGCTGCGGTGATCCGGACGGCGACGTCTTCAGCCTCTCCGGGAAGGCGACGGTCGTGAAGGGCACCGGCAAGCTCGCGAAGGCGAAGGGAACGCTCAAGTTCTCCGGCACCTACGACCGCGGGGCCGGCACGTTCACTGTCAAGTTCAAGGGGAAGCTGAAGCAGTGACCCCGGCGACGAGTCGTACAAGGAGGGTCCTATGAGACGGACGGCGATCGTCCTCGTCGGTCTGCTCGCAGCCTCGGTGGCAGCCGTGGTGGCGTGGGCGGCAGACGAGATCCCGTTCCCGTCGGCGAAGGTCGCCGGCGTGTTCGTCGCCGCGCACACGGTGACAGCGCCGTCGAGCTCGCTCGGCGAGGGCGTGCTGACGAACTACTACCCGCAGGGGTCGACTGTCGTGTTCCGGGTGTTCGCGGGAGCGACCGAGGGCGGGAAGATCCTGACGACCGACGACGTGAAGTACGCGTTCGTGAAGCTCCCCGACGGGTCGACCGTCAAGCTCACTTGGAGCGATCCTGCGAAGACGACCCAGCCGGCCTGGACGGGCACCTGGACGGTTCCCGCGAGCTACCCGCCCGGTCTCGTGAAGTTCACGGTGCGCTTCAAGACGAAGGACAAGCAGTACGGGAACTTCGTCCAGATCCCGGTCGCCACGTCCCAGCTGACCATCACGAAGGCCTAGGAGGTGGGCACCGTGACGAACGCACACCACTGGAGGCCATCGATGAGAAGACTCACGCTTCTGCTCGCGCTCGCGCTGGCGGTGACCGGGCTGGTCGTGCCTACGGTCGCCCAGGGCGCAGAGGGGCCGAAGAAGCTCAACGCGTTCCTGTACGTCGACACCGTCAACGGCAGCCGTCCGGCTGCGGGGACGCCGCGCAGGCCGATCAGCTGCACGCAGACGAACACGTTCATCCGCGGGGAGCAGCTCGTCTTCCGCGTGTGGGGCTCGGACGCGGAGACCGGGGCGATCCTCTCGACCGAGAACATCGAGTACGCGTACGTGAAGTTCCCGGGCCAGCCCAACCTGAAGCTCAGCTGGGGACCGCACGGGGCGACGTCCAACCGCGTGTGGTTCTGGACGGCATGGCTCCTCGTCCCAGCGGACTACCCGCTTGGCGAGGCGACCGCACGCGTCGTCTTCAAGACCGACGAGGGCACGTTCGGCGCCTACGACTACCAGTTCACCGTCGTCCCGGCGCTGAAGACGGCCCAGAGGACGGCGATCAAGACCACGAAGAAGAAGTGACCGACGGACGATCCGGGAGGTAGAGCGAGATGAGGGCAACAACCGACACAACCGGTGCAGGGCGCCTCTGGAGACGTTTCGTCGTGCTCTGCGGCGTGACGGCGGCGGCGTTGACGGTGCTCGTCCAGCCCGCGACGAGCGCCGGCCCCGTCCCCGTCACGCCGCCGACGATCCCGGGGGCGCCGAAGCTCTTCGGGCCCGTCGTCGACGTCGGGAGGCCGGCGGAGACGATCACGACGCTCAAGACGACGCCCGACGTCGCGAAGGTCGGTGCCCGCGTCACCGTCACCGGCACGGGGCTCGCGCCGTCGAAGGACGTGCGGCTCGTGTGGGCGACTGCCAACGTCCGTTGGGTGCTCGACCCCAAGCCCGACAGCGTCGACTACCTCGGCCGCAAGGTCGACAAGATAGGTGTCGCACTCGCGAACGCCAGGACCGACGCCAAGGGCTCGTTCACGGCAACGTTCCGGGCGCCGCTCGACTTCGGCGGGTTGCACGACATCTTCGCCGTGATCGACGGCACGCAGGTCGCCAAGGGCGGCTTCCTGCTCGAGCGGACGGTGACGATCAGCCCGAAGCGCGGGCCGATCGGCACGCCCATCACGGTCAAGGTCGTCGGCATGGGCCACCCGACCTACGAGAGCGTCGGCGCCGTGCTGTACGACAACCGCTACACCGGGGCGATCTCGGCGAACATGACGCGCGGCGTGGCCACATTCAAGCTCC
The DNA here is from genome assembly GCA_963703095.1 of uncultured Actinomycetes bacterium. Classification (GTDB taxonomy): domain Bacteria; phylum Actinomycetota; class Thermoleophilia; order Gaiellales; family Gaiellaceae; genus Gaiella. Next base: position 2,712,932 of record OY969787.1, on the reverse strand, counting down.
GCGCCACCGGGTCGCGCGGAGCGCACTGGATCGAGCTCGCCGGCTCGAGCCACACGGTGCCGTATCTCAACATGCAGCAGTCCCCGGTGCCCTGGACGGATGGGCATCGCATGAAGTTCACCGTCACCGGCGACAAGGGCGCACCGCCGACGTCGCTCGAGTGGCCGCCCGCCGTGCAGCCGACGATGAGCGAGCGCACGACGCTGCTCAACGCGAACATCGCTGCAGGCTCGAAGGCGGCCGCCAAGCTCAGCTCGAGCACCGGGCAGATCCTCTCCAAGACGACGATCAGCGCCACCGGGCTCACCCCCGGGGAGCCGTACGTCATCCAGTGGGGGAGCGTCGTGGGCAACCGCGTCAACTGCACGGGGCAGTGCTGGAACTTCGTCAACGAGGTGCTCGGCAACGGCGTCGCGTCCGCGGACGGCACGATCAGCAAGGAGATCACCGTGCCCGACGGCCTCGGCGGCTGGCACGCCGTCCAGGTCGTCCAGGGCGGTGCGATGAAGGCACAGACCGCCTACTTCGTCAAGCGCAGCGTGGTGTCCGTGCCGAAGACCGTCAAGGCCGGAGAGCCGTTCGTCGTCGAGCTGAAGGGCGTCGGCTGGACGCAGCTCGACAACACCGTCGCCGTCACCTACGACAACGCGTACATCGGCTACGCGTGCGGGTTCAACAGCAACGGCTACGTGCGGATCCAGCTGTTCGCGACGGGTGGCAAGGGCACCCACCTGATCGACCTCTACCCGCTGCTCTACACCCAGCAGCCCGCGTACCCCTACCCGCAGCTCGGGATGGTGCCGCTCCTAGGAGCCGCCGACTTCCCGGGCCTCGGGGCGGGGTACAGCCTGCCCGCGATGCGGCTGGCGATCACGGTCGTCTAGGGCGACGACCCGCTTGGCGCAGGAGGGGGGCTTCGGCCCCCCTCCGTCGTCCCTCAGTCCGCGGGGAGCCAGAACCCGATCTCACGCGACGGGATCTCGTTCGAGCACAGCGAGCCGGCGCGGCAGCCACCAGCTGCGCGCGCCGAGGAGGGCGATGATCGCGGGGACGAGCAGCATGCGGACGACGGTGGCATCGACCAGCACGCCGACCGCCAGCGCGAGCCCGAACTGCTGGAGTCCGGGGATCGAGCCGATCACGAATCCCGAGAAGACGGCGATCATGACGGCGGCGGCCGCGGTGATGATCGGCCCCGTCCGCGTGAGCCCCCCGACCACGGCCGCCCCTGTGTCGGCTCCCGCGTCGACCGCCTCCCGCATCGGCATGACGAGGAACACCTCGTAGTCCATCGAGAGGCCGAACAGGAGCGCGAAGACGAACACGGGGATCCAGCCTTCGATCCCTGCCGCCTCGGAGACGCCGAGCAGGTCGGCGCCGACGCCCCACTGGACAACGATGACCACCACTCCGAGGGCTGCCGCGACGGACAGCAGGTTGAGCAGCACGGCCTTGAGCGCCAGCAGCAGCGAGCGGAACGCGTGCAGCAGCACGATTCCCGTCACGGCCAGCACCGCCACGACGACGAGGGGGAACCAGTCGTAGAGCCGGTCGAGGAAGTCCACGCCCTGCGCCGGCGTGCCCCCGGTCACGACCACGGCTCCTTCGGGGAAGCGTGCCTCCGGCACGAGATCGGCGCGCATACGCCGCACCAGGCTGCGGGTCTCCGCGTCGCCGTACTCGTGACGGCCGGCGACGATCACGCGCGCGTATCGACCGTCCGCCGCGACGTAGGGCGGACGGACGCCGTTGGCGACCACGAACACCTCTGGGTCACGACCGAGGGACTCGACCAGCCGCACGATCGCCTCGCGGCCCGGACCGCTGACTCCGCCTCGGCGAGAACCCGTGTCCACCACGATCTGCGTCGGCGTCACGGCCCCGGGACCGACGCCGTCGGTCAGCAGCCGCGCGCCGCGAACGGCCTCGGACGGGCCGGGGATCCCCGAGATCGAGCCCGGTGTGAGCTCGAGCGCCAGCGTGGGCAGCGCCAGCACGGCGAGCACTGCCGCCCCCGCCAGCGCGGCGGGCCACCGGCGGCGGACGACGATGTCCCCGAAGCGCCGCCAGGGCCCCCGCCGCCCGTCCCGCGGGCGACGGTTGAGCAGTCCGGGCACGAGCACGCGTGAGCCGAGGAGCGACAGGAGGGCTGGTTGGAGAGTGAGCAGCGCTGCGACGGAGACGAGCGGGATGAGGGTGCCGCCGATCCCGATGGACCGCACGAAGGGAACCGGGACGAGCAGCAGGGCGCTCAGCCCGATCGCTACCGCGATCCCGGAGACGACCACCGTTCGACCGGTCGTCGCCATGGTGCGGACGATCGCGTCGTCGGTCGAGCCCCCGCGCCCGAGCTCGGTGCGGAACCGGTCGACGCACAGCAGCGCGTAGTCGATCGCGAGCGCGAGCCCGATCAGCACGACGAGGTTCTCGACGTACGTCGCCATGTGCGCTGCGTGTGCGATCGGGAGGAGCAGCGCGACCGTCCCCGCGATCGTGCAGGCCGCGAACGCGAAGGGGATGAGCACTGCTCCCGACACCCCGAGCACGAGCACGAGCACGAGCAGTGCGATCGGGATCGCGACGAGCTCCGCGCGCCGCAGGTCGGCATCGACGACGGGGTCGAGGTCGTGCTGGATCGCCGGCGCCCCCGTGACGACCGCTCGCGGCGCGCCTGGCTCTGCGAGCGCAGCGCGCAGGTCGTCCGTGTGTCCCTTCGCGTCCTCGAGCGCGAGGGGCGTGGCGACGTCGCCGTAGAGGATCCCTCCACCTTGTCTGACCTGACGCGCCTCCCCGTCGGGCACCGCGCCCGCGGCGCGCCCGAGCAGCGCCTCGACCTCCCGCTGCAGCGTCGCGCTCTGTGGGGTCCGCGTCGGGAACACGACGGTGAACGTGCCGTCCGGGCGCTCGCCCCACTGCTCCTCCAGCAGCGCCTGAGCACGGTCGGACTCGCTTCCCGGGACGTCGAGCGAGTTCGACAGCAGGGGGGAGAGGCGTGGCGCGGCCAGCACGCCGAGCGTGAGGACTATCAGCCACGCGGCGAGCACGAGCCGGCGAGCTCCGAGCACGCGACGGGTCCACGGCTCGAGCACGCGGGAAGGGTACGTGTCCCGCGCGGGGTCGCGGCCTCTAGCGCGTCATGTGCGTGCGCGACGCGCAGCGTCCAGGAGCGCAGCGAGGGCGCGGAGGTCGGCCCTGCCGAGGTCCCGGTAGCCGGGCATCAGCGGGTTGCCCTTCCGAGCAGGGTCGATGAGGTAGGCGACCGCTGCAGGGGGAAGGAGCCGTGCCGGACCGCCGTCGGAGAGATCGGCGCCGCCGAACCGCGAGCGCCCCGAGCCGAGGAAGCGGTGACAGCTGAGGCAGCCCTCGCCCGCGAACACCCGCGCGCCGCGGACGGCGCGTCCTCGCAGTCGCTTCGTCTTCGTCCAGCGTGCGACGGTCGCTGCCGAGGCGGTCGTCTCGGGAGGAGGCACCGGTGCTGTGGGAACGGGGCTCGTGCCGTTGGGAGCAAGCGTCACCTGCCTGCCGACGACGAACGCGACGAGGTCGGCGAGCTCGCCCGCAGAGAGCTCGCGCGTGTACGCAGGCATCCCGCGGCCGCCATACGCGATGCGTCCAGCCGCCAGCCGCTCCGGCGTGATCCGCATCTGGGCGGCGTGCGGTGCCAGCCAACGGTCGATGCTCGGGCCCGACTTCCTCCCCGACGAGCCGGCTGCCGCGAACGCGTGGCACGACCAGCACTGCTTCGACTGGAAGACCGCGGCTCCGCGCGCAGGGTCGCCCACGTCGGTCGCAGCCCCGCCGGCGTCCCTCGCGTGGACGAGCACTCCGCTCGTCAGCGTGATAGCCGAGACACCCAGCAGCGCGAGGGCGCGTCGCATGCGGCGACGGTAGCGGAGCCTCAGGGCCGCCGCGCGGGATGCGCCGAGCCGAGTCGGGGGATCCGGCATCGCACTATGCCGGCGGGCGCAGCGCCGCGAACGGGTCGGTGATCTCGAGCTGGGCCTCGCGGAAGCGGAACACCTCGGCAGGACGCCCGCCCGTGCTGCCCGGCGACCGGCGCTCGCCCGTGGTCTCGATCAGCGCGCGCCGCTCCAGCACGCGCCGGAGGTTCGTGGCGGAGACGTCGTGGCCGAGCGCCGCGACGTACACGGAGCGCAGCTCGGCGAGCGTGAACGAGCGCGGCGCCAGCGCGAAGCCGACGTTGGAGTACGAGAGCTTGCCGCGCAGGCGCTCCCGCCCGGCGAGCACGATCGCCCCATGGTCGAACGCGGTGCGGGGAAGCTCGTCGACGGAGTGCCAGTCGGTGTCGTCCGGCACAGCCGGGTCGACGCCGAGCCGGACGAGCCCGAGGTACGCGGTCGCCAGCTCCCGGCGACCCGGGACGCGCTCCGGGTCGCCCCAGGTCCCGAGCTGCTCGAGGTGAGCGACGTCGCGCAGGTCGACTTTCGAGGCCAGGTGCCGCCGGATCGACTGCTCGAGCGACTCGTCTGGCCCGAGGCTGCCACCGGGGAGGGCCCAGGCGCCCTCGTCCGGCTCGCGACCGCGCTGCCAGAGCAGCACCCTGAGCGCACCCGCTCGCACCTGGAACACCGTCGCGAGGGTCGCGTGCGTCGCTCTGGTAGACTCCGCGCCAGGTTTGTGTCTCATAGTCGAAAACTACCTGAGTCCGGAAAGGATCACATGACCAAGCGCTTCGGCCGCGCGGCGGCCGCCGCAGCCCTCCTCCTCGCACTCGCCGCCGCCGGCTGCGGCTCGTCCGACGACGAGGGGTCGGGGGGGACGACGGCGGCGACGCGCTGCGCGTCGGTCTCGTCGCCGACGCGGGGCAGCTCAACGACAACGGCTTCAACGAGCTCGCCTACGCGGGGCTGACCCGCGCGGAGGAGGAGCTCGGGATCGAGGGGCGCGTGCTGGAGGCCAAGAGCGCCGCCGACTACATCCCGAACATGACCACGCTCGCCCGGCAGGGCTACGACCTCGTCGTCGGTGTGGGGTTCGCCCAGGGCGACGCGATCGCCAAGACCGCCGCGAGGTTCCCCGAGACCAGCTTTGCGATCGTCGACGTCGACCAGGCGTCGCTCCCGGGCGCGCCTGCCAACGTCCAGGGGCTCCTCTTCCGCGAGGAGCAGGTGGGCTACCTCGTCGGCTATCTCGGCGCGCTCGCGGCCGAGCGGATGGGCGGCAGCGCCATCAGCGCCGTCGGTGGGTTCAAGGAGCCGCCGGTCGACCGGTTCATCGCCGGGTACCAGGCCGGAGCGCAGGCAGCGGTCCCCGACGTGAAGGTGGCCTGGGCCTACTCGCAGGACTGGGAGGACCAGGCCAAGTGCAAGGAGCTCGCCCTGAACCAGATCGCCGCCGGCTCGAAGGTCGTCTTCCAGGTCGCCGGTGGCTGCGGGCTCGGCGCGCTGTCGGCCGCGAAGGACAAGCAGGTCTGGGGGATCGGCGTCGACGGCGACCAGTCGTTCCTCGGGCCTCACGTGCTGACCAGTGCGCTCAAGGGCGTCGACACCGCGGTCTTCCTGACGATCCAGGCGGTGCAGGACGGGAGCTTCGAGGGCGGGCAGAACGTCGTCTTCGGTCTCGACCAGGAAGGCGTCGGCCTCGGCACGCTCAGCCCGGACGCCGACGAGGACGACGTCGCCGCGACCGAGGACGTCGAGCAGCAGATCGCCGACGGGGAGATCACGGACATCCCGACCACGCTGGGCTGAGCGGTCACCCCGGGATGTCGCAGGCGAGGGTGCCCGACCGACCGTCGGGCACCCCCGTGCGCGTGCTCCGGGCCGGCTAGGCGGTCCGCACGGAGTAGACGGGCGGCAGGTGCCCCCCGATTCGCGCCCAGCTCGCGCCTGCATCGGAGGAGCCGTACACGTCGCCCGACGTGGCGCCGAAGTAGAGCTCGAGCGACTTCCCTGCCGAGGCGGTGTCGAACGCCTCGCGCAGCACGGTGAGGTAGGCGTCGCGCTCGGGCAGCCCATCGGATCGCGGCGACCACGATGCGCCGGCGTCGCGCGTCTCCCACACGCGCACGGCGCCGCCCGGCGTCGTCCGATCCTCCGCGCCGACGAGGGGGATCACGTAGGCGCTGTCGGCGTCCGCGGGATCGACCACCACCGGGAAGCCGAAGTCGGAGGACAGGTCCGTGCCGCTGCCGACGTCGAGCCAGGTCGACCCGCCGTCGTCGGATCGGTAGACGCCGTCGTGGAACTGCATGAACAGCCGCTCCGGCCGGACCGGAGAGCGCCGCACGTGGTGGACGCAGTGTCTGATGACCGCGTCCGCGCGCGCCTCCTCCGGGATGTAGCGGGGGACGATCCCGGTGTTCGCGTGCCGCCACGTCGCGCCGCCGTCCTCCGTGAGCCACACGCCGACCGCCGAGATCGCGACGAGCAGCCGCTGCGGGTCGCCCGGCCACGGGACGATCGTGTGCAGGCAGAGACCGCCCGCCCCGGGAGTCCAGTCGGAGCGGGTCGGCTGATCCCAGAGGCCGCGGTTCAGGCTCCACGTCAGCCCGCCGTCCGCGCTCTCGAACAGGCAGCCCGGGTCGCCGCCGGCGTAGAGCACGCCATCGGCCTCACCCGGAGCGATCACCCAGATCCGCTCGAGCGTCGCGTCGCCGTCCTCAGGCAGCGCCGTCCCCTCGGCCTGCTCCCACTCCCCGGCCGGGTCGTCCGTGACCCAGATCCGCGCGCCGTAGAACCACGACGTGACCGACGCGAGGTAGCGCCCGCTCCGGGGATCGCGCATCGCGTACTCCACCGACTGCCCGGGGAACGCCCGTGCTGTGATCTCGAAGCCGTCGCGGACGTCGCCGCGCAGCGCGAACAGGCCCTTCCTCGTTCCGACGAGGAGCTCTGTCATCTCACCCTCCCGTGATGGCGGGGAGCACGTGCACCCGGTCGGTCGCTCCGACCGTCGTGTCCTCCCGCGCGAGCTGACCGTTGACGTAGACGTTGACGTGGCGGCGGATCGTGCCCTGCTCGTCGAGCACCCAGCCGGCGATCGCAGGCCTCCGCTCCTCGAGCGCGCGCAGCGACTCCTGCACCGTGCCGGCGTCGAGCGCGTGCTCGCGCCCTCCTGCCAGCTCGGACAGCGGAGCGCGGAGGATCACGACCGCCATCGCCGGATCCTAGTCCCTGTCCCGCAGGCAGGAATCCGCCGAGCCCTTGTCTTCCCGCAGGCAGGAATCCGCTGAGCGGATTCCTGCGCGGGGATCCCCGGGTCCGCCTGCGGCGGACGCGGGGCACACCCCTGAAGGGGCCCGCCCGCGGGCCCGCTTGCGCGGAAGCGCGCGTTTCGGCCCTGGCGCAACCGAGTCGTGGGTCCCCTGCGCGGGACAGCGAGGCTCGTGATCCGATTCGTCCTCATGCCCCGACGACGAACGGGTCGCTTCGGAATCGACAAGAGCAATCAGCCGAGCGCGGCGCAGCCGCGCGAGCGCCGACCAGCGCTCGCCCGGCCCTTCGATCCTTCAGGGATGTGCCCCGCGTCCGGCGCAGCCGGACCCGGGGATCTCCGCGCGGGAATCCACTCGGTGGATTCCCGCTTGCGGGACCAGCTACAGCTCCAGCACGCCGTGCGGGGAGCCGTAGGCGGCGAGCAGGTCGAGGAACGGCTGCGGCTCGAGCGCCTCGGGGCCGAGCACGCCCGTGCCCTGCCAGGTCCCGTTCGCGAGCAGCTCGAGCGCGACCACCGGGTTGATCGCGGTCTGCCAGACGACGGCCTGGGAGCCGTACTCGCGCATCGACCACTCGTTGTCGACGACGTGGTAGAGGTAGGTCTTCCGCGGGTTGCCGTCCTTGCCGAGGCCGGTCACGAGCGTCCCCGCGCAGGTCTTGCCGACCATGCGATCGCCGAGGGTCATCGGGTCGGGCAGAGCGGCGGCGACGACGTCCCGCGGGGCGATCTCGACGTCCCGCACGCGCAGCTTCTCCTTCGAGTCGAGGCCGAGCCTGTTGAGCGTGCGCAGCACGGCGATGAACTCGTCGCCGAGCCCGTACTTGAAGGTGACTCGCTTGCAGTCGATCCAGCGGGGGACGAGCAGCACCTCCTCGTGCTCGACGTTCACGCACTCGACCGGCCCGATCCCCTCGGGGAAGTCGAACACCTCCGGCTCGGAGAACGGCGCGGTCGTGAACCACCCGCGTCCCTTCTCCCAGATCACCGGCGGGTTGAGGCACTCCTCGATCGTCGTCCAGATCGAGAAGGTCGGGGCGAAGTCGTAGCCCTCCACGACGAGGTTCGCCCCGTCGCGGATCCCGATCTCGTCGATCTCGGAGAACAGCTCGTCGGCCGCGTAGCGTGCGAACACGTCGGCCGCACCGGGCTCGATCCCGATCCCGACGAGGGCCAGCAGACCGGCCTGGCGCCAGTTCTCGTCCTGCGCGAACTGGTAGTCGCCCAGCTTGACGTGGGTCTCCTCGTACGGGTGGGTGGGATGCGGCTCGGACAGCGTCGCCGCCATGTCGAGGTACGTCACGCGTGCGCGGAGGCAGGCGTCGAAGATCTGCGGGTTGAAGCGCGGGTCGGTGGCGTTCAGCACGGCGTCGGCCTTCACGTCGCGGATCAGCTCGACGATCGCGTCCTCGTCGGACGCGTCGAGCCGGGCCGATCCGAACCGGTCGTGCTCGCCGAGGCGGTCGACGATCGCCTGAGGCCGCGACGGGATCGAGGTCGGAGAGCACGATCCGCTCGAAGAAGTCGCGTCGTTGCGCGATCGCGGCGAAGGCCGAGCCGACGCCGCCGGTGCCCACCACCAGGATTCGCATGCGCCCCTTCTACCTGATCCGGGGGCGGAAGCGAGGCGGTGATGGCGCTCGACGGCGTCTCGCGGCCCACCGCGCGGCCAGCGTAGAATCGATGCCATTCGGCGGTGAGCGGGCGACGATCGAACGGAGGAGAACGGTGAGCGAGTACGTGGTGACCAACCCGACGACAGGCGAGCGCGTCAAGGAGTACCCGACGATCAGCGACGCGGCGCTCGCGGACGCGATCGCGGCAGCCGATCGCGCGCACCGCGAATGGTCGCGCGCGACGACGATCGAGGAGCGCGCCGCGCTGGTGCGCCGCGTCGGCGAGCTGCACACGGAGCGTCGCGACGAGCTCGCGGCGATCATCGTCCGCGAGATGGGCAAGCCCGTCGAGCAGGCGCTCGGCGAGGTCGACTTCTGCGCGGCGATCTACGAGTACTACGCGGACAACGCGACGAGCCTGCTCGCCGACGAGCCGATCGAGCTCTCGGACGGCGAGGGCTCCGCCTTCGTGCGGCGCAGCTCGATCGGCGTCGTGCTCGGGATCATGCCCTGGAACTTCCCCTACTACCAGGTGGCGCGCTTCGCCGGCCCGAATCTCGTCGTCGGGAACACCATCCTGCTCAAGCATGCGCCGCAGTGCCCGGAGTCGGCGGAGGCGATCCAGCGGATCTTCGACGACGCGGGCTTCCCGGCCGGCGCGTACACGAACATCTACGCCACCAACGCGCAGGTGGCCGACGTCATCGCCGACCCGCGGGTGCAGGGCGTGTCGGTCACCGGCTCGGAGCGCGCGGGGGCTGCCGTCGCCGAGATCGCCGGCCGAAACCTGAAGAAGGTCGTCCTCGAGCTCGGCGGCTCCGATCCGTTCATCCTCCTGAGCACGGACGACCTCGACGGCGTGGTGGAGTCGGCCGTCGCGGCACGCCTCGACAACGCAGGGCAGTCGTGCAACGCCGCCAAGCGGTTCATCGTCGTGGACGACCTCTACGAGCCGTTCGTCGAGAAGCTGTCGTCGGCGCTCAGCGCCGTCGAGCCGGCGGATCCCTCGTCGCCGGACGCGGCGATGGGCCCGCTCTCCTCTCAGACGGCCGCCGACCGTCTGCAGGACCAGCTGCGCCGCGCGGTCGAGGGCGGCGCGACCCTCGTCGGCGGCGAGCGCCGCGACACCTTCTTCGCGCCCGGCGTGCTGACTGGCGTGACGCCGGGCAACGACGCCCACCACGAGGAGCTGTTCGGCCCGATCGCGATCGTCTACCGCGTCGGCTCCGAGGACGAGGCCGTGCAGGTGGCGAACGACACGCCGTACGGCCTCGGCTCCTACGTGTTCACGACTGATTCCGACCAGGCCATGCGCGTCGCGGATCGGATCGAGGCAGGGATGGTCTTCGTGAACGTCGTCCTCGCGGACGCCGCGGAGCTGCCGTTCGGCGGCGTCAAGCGCTCGGGCTTCGGGCGCGAGCTCGGCCGGTACGCGACGGAGGAGTTCGTCAACCGGAAGATGATCCGCGTCGGCGGCTGAGACTGCCGTCGACGCGTCCGGGTGCCGCGTCCGTCGGCGATCGGGCTGCTGACTGCAAAGGGTGTCCCCGAGGGGGCTGTCCCTCGGGGACACCGTCGCGTGCGTGGTCGCAGGTCGAGGGCGCGAGGCGCGCCCGACGACCGCGCCTGACCCGAGCCGCGGCGGTGCACGTGCGCGATGCGCGAGGGCGTTCCCCGGATCGAGACGCGGCGGTAGAGAAATGCGCACATATCGGGTTAGACTCGTGCGCAATGCGCGGCGGCGGCCCCGGCGGAGACGGACGTGGCACGACCGGCCGCGGCGCGGTCCAGCGGCCCCGCCGGCTGGACGCTGTCGACACGGGGATCATCGAGGCGCTGCAGCGCAACGGGCGGGAGCCGTTCAGGCGCATCGCCGCGCAGGTCGGCGTCTCCGAGGCGACGGTGCGCGCACGGTACGCCCGGCTCCGGGACGACGGGATCCTCCAGGTCACCGGGGTGACGAACCCGCTCGGTCTGGGCTTCGACGCGCAGGCGATGGTCGGGATCCGCACCGCCGGCCCGCCGACCCCGGTCGCCGACGAGCTCGCGCACTGGCCCGAGGCGGAGTACGTCGTGCTCACGGCCGGCCAGTTCGACATCCTCGTCGAGCTCCTCTGCGCGGACCGGCGGGCGCTGCTCGAGCTGACGAATCGCATCCGCTCGCTCGATGGTGTCCTCTCGACGGAGACGTTCCTGTACCTGGAGCTGTGGAAGCAGCTCTACGACTGGGGTGCCCGCGAGCTCGCAGCGGGCGAGGAGGTGCCTGCGTGACCACGACGACCGACCGGTCGCCCGACGTCCGTCTCGTCGAGGTGGTGAAGGAGTTCGACGACGTCCGCGCCGTCGACGGCATCTCGGTCGAGATCCCGAGCGGCTCGTTCTTCGCGCTGCTCGGCCCGTCGGGCTGCGGCAAGACGACCACCCTCCGGATGATCGGTGGGTTCGAGGAGCCGACCTCCGGCCAGATCCTGCTCGGCGACCGCGACGTGGTCGGGCTCCCGCCCTACAAGCGCGACGTCAACACCGTGTTCCAGAGCTACGCGCTCTTCCCGCACATGACGATCTTCGACAACGTCGCCTTCGGGCTCGAGCGCAAGGGCGTCGACAAGGCGCAGCGCAAGAGCCGCGTGCTCCAGGTGCTCGAGCTCGTCGACCTCGCGGGTCGCGAGCACCGGAAGCCGAAGCAGCTGTCGGGCGGGCAGCAGCAGCGCGTCGCGCTCGCCCGGGCGATCGTCAACAACCCGCGCGTGCTCCTGCTCGACGAGCCGCTGGGCGCCCTCGACCTCAAGCTGCGCAAGCAGATGCAGCTCGAGCTGAAGCGCATCCAGCACGACCTCGGCCTGACCTTCGTGCACGTGACGCACGACCAGGAGGAGGCGATGACGATGGCCGACACGATCGCGGTGATGCACAACGGCCGCATCGAGCAGCTCGGGACGCCGTCCGATCTGTACGAGCGACCGCGCACCGCGTTCGTGGCGAGCTTCCTCGGCAAGTCGAACCTGCTCGCGGGCACCGTGGGCGGCGAGGGGCTCGTCCGGCTGGCCGACGGCACCGAGGTGCGCGGCGACACGGTGGGGCTCCAGGGCCCCGTGGCGGCCGGCGTTCGGCCCGAGAAGGTGAGCCTGGGCGAGGGAGGCGCGAACCGGCTCGTCGGCACCGTCAAGGAGAGCGCCTACTTCGGCGTCGCGACGGAGGTGATCGTGTCGACGGCCGCCGGGGACCTCACCGTGTTCCACCAGAACGTCGAGGCCGGGGGAGTCGTCCCCGCTCCCGGCACGCAGGTGACGCTGTCGTGGTCGCCCGACGCCACCTTCGTGATCCCGGGCGACGGCGTGTCCCCGTCACACCCCACCAGCGGAGAGGAGATCGCATGAACCCCAACCTCACCCGTCGTCAGCTCGTCCAACGCGGCGCTGCTGGCATCACGATCCTCTCGCTGCCGGGCCTGCTCGCGGCCTGCGGCGGCGACGGAGGCGGCGGCGCCGACGACGAGCTGAAGGACGCCCTCAACTTCGCCAACTGGCCGCTGTACATCGACATCGACGAGAAGACGAAGAAGCGCCCCACGCTCGACGCGTTCACCGCCGAGACCGGGATCAAGGTCAACTACTTCGAGGAGATCAACGACAACGCCACGTACTTCGCGAAGGTGCAGGGCCCGCTCTCCCAGGGTCGCGGGATCGACCGGGACATCTTCGTGTTCACGGACAACTCGCGGTTTCCGTCGCTGCTGATCGAGAACGGCTGGGTGGAGAAGCTGAACCGGGACCTGATCCCCAACATCGAGAACCTGATCCCCGCGCAGGAGAGCCCGTCCTTCGACCCGAACCGCGAGTACTCGCTCCCCTGGCAGTCGGGGATGACCGGCATCGCCTGGAACCCGAAGGTCACGAAGGGCGATGTCACGTCGATCGAGCAGCTGCTCACCGACCCCTCCCTCAAGGGCAAGGTGACGATGCTCTCGGAGATGGCGGACTCCGTCGGGCTGATGATGCGCCAGAACGGCGACGATCCGACGCAGGTCACCGACGAGACGTTCGACGCGGCGGTCGCCGCGATCCAGCAGGCGGTCGACAGCGGTCAGATCCGGCGGTTCACGGGGAACGACTACGCGGAGCAGCTGACCAGCGGCAGCATCGCCGCCGCGGTCGCCTGGTCGGGCGACATCGTGCAGCTCCAGATCGACAACCCCGACCTGAAGTTCACCATCCCCGACGCGGGCGGGATGATCTGGACCGACAACATGATGATCCCGCTGGGTGGCAGCATCGCCACCGCGTCGACGTTCATGAACTTCGTCTACGACCCGGTCAACCAGGCGCCCATCGCTGCGTACGTCAACTACGTGCCGTCCGTCACCGGGACGAAGGAGGTGCTCGCCGCGGACGACCCCGAGACCGCCAACAACCCGCTGATCTTCCCCGACGAGGCAACCCTCGAGCAGGTCAGCCAGTTCGACTCGTCGGCGCTCAACAACGAGGACTACATCCAGAAGTGGCAGCAGGTGCTCGGCGCGTGAGCGGCTGGGCGCCGAGCCTTCCGGTGCGGGAAGGCTCGGCGCCGCCGCTCGACTCTCCGGGCGCTCGCTGCTCCGCGATCTGACTCCCATGGGCTCCTTCTTCCACCGGCACAAGGGTCTCACGCCCTACCTGCTGCTCGCTCCCGGGCTCGCGTGGCTCGCCCTGTTCTTCCTCGTGCCGCTCGGATTCCTCGGCTACCAGTCGCTGCAATCGGGCTCGTTGGGCAGCTACGAGTTCACGTGGGAGTTCTCCAACTACGCGACCGCGTTCACGGACTACCGGGAGCAGCTGTTCCGATCGGTGCTCTACGCGGGCATCGCCACGTTGATCGCGCTCGGCCTGTCGTACCCGCTCGTCTACTGGATCGCGTTCCGCGGCGGGCGCTGGAAGAACCTCTTCCTGCTGTTCATCGTCGCCCCGTTCTTCGTCACCTACCTGATCCGCACGCTCGCCTGGCTGAACATCCTCGCCGACGAGGGGCCGGTGGTCGGCGTGCTCCGGTCGATCGGCGTGCTGGCGGAGGACGGCCGGCTGCTCGCGACGTCCGTGGCCGTCGTGGCGGGGATCACGTACAACTTCCTGCCCTTCATGGCGCTGCCGATCTACGTCTCGCTGGAGCAGGTCGACCCGCGTCTGCTCGAGGCCGCGAAGGACCTGTACGCGAGCCCCGTCCAGTCGTTCCTGCGCGTCACGCTCCCGCTGTCGGCGCCCGGGATCGTCGCGGGCACGCTCCTCACGTTCATCCCGGCGGCCGGCGACTTCATCAACGCCCAGCTGCTCGGCACTCCGAGGCAGTCGATGCTCGGGAACGTGATCCAGTCCAAGTTCCTCGAGCTGATCGACTACCCGACCGCGGCGGCGCTCTCGTTCGTGCTCATGGCGACGATCCTCGTCGCGCTGCTCGTCTACGCGCGTGTCGTCGGGACGGAGAAGCTGACCGGATGACGACCGTCACCGGCAACCCTCCGAGCGCCCGTCGTCTGGGCCCGGGCGCACGGCTCTGGCGTTTCGCGAAGCACCACTCGCTCACGGTGTACGCGATGCTCGTGTTCGCCTACCTGATGCTGCCGATCGCGGTGGTGATCCTGTTCTCCTTCAACGCACCCGCGGGACGCTTCAACTACGTCTGGCAGGGCTTCACGTTCGACAACTGGAGGAACTGGGACGCCGTGCTCGGGCTGAGCGACGCCGTGCGCCGGTCGCTCGAGATCGCGCTGCTCTCGTCGCTGGTCGCGACCGTCCTCGGCACGCTGGTCGCGCTGGCGATCGTCCGTCACACGTTCCGAGGTCGCGGCTTCACGAACCTGCTCGTCTTCCTGCCCATGTCGACTCCCGAGATCGTGCTCGGCGCGTCGCTGCTGACGCTCTTCATCAACGGGCGCGTCGCCACGGGCTTCGTCACGATCTTCGTCGCGCACGTGATGTTCGTGATCAGCTTCATCGTCGTCACCGTCAAGGCACGGCTGATCGACTTCGACCGGCATCTCGAAGAGGCGGCGATGGACCTCGGCGCCAACGAGTGGACGACATTCCGAAAGGTGACGCTGCCCTTGCTCGCCCCCGCGATCCTCAGCGCTGCGCTGCTCGGCTTCGCCATCTCCGTCGACGACTTCGTGATCACGTACTTCGTCTCGGGCCCGACGCAGACGTTCCCCCTGTTCGTCTGGGGTGCGGCGCGCGTGGCGGTGCCGCCGCAGGTCAACGTGATCGCGAGCGCCATCTTCCTCGTCGCGGTCACGGTGATGGTCGTCAACGTCGTCGTCTCGGGGCGGCGTGAGAGGAGGGCGCAGGAGGCATGACCTCGACGGCCGGTCTCGATCTCCAGCGGATCGCCAAGGACCACCTCTGGATGCACTTCACGCGCATGGGTGGCTACCTCGACGCCGAGGTGCCGCTCATCGTCCGCGGCGACGGCTGTCATCTCGAGGACGCCAACGGCAAGCGCTACCTCGACGCGCTCGCGGGGCTGTTCTCCGTCAACATCGGCTACTCGTACGGTGACGAGATCGGGCAGGCGGCGCTCGAGCAGATGCGCGAGCTGCCCTTCTACACGAACTGGACCTACGCGCACCCCCGCGCCGTCGAGCTCGCCGGCGAGGTGGCGTCGCTCGCGCCGGGCGACCTGAACCGCGTGTTCTTCGTCTCGGGGGGCTCGGAGGCGGTCGAGTCCGCGTGGAAGCTCGCCCGCCAGTACTACCTCGCCCGAGGGGAGAAGCGGATCCGGAGGGTCGCGAGCGACCTCCCCGAGCGCGATCACGACGCGATCGTGGCCAACCTGCGCACGCCGCCGAGGCGCTACAAGGCGATCACGCGCCAGACCGCGTACCACGGCACGACGCTCGGCGCCCTCACCCTGACCGGGATCCCGGCGATCCGGATGCCCTTCGAGCCGCTCCTGCCCGAGGTGCGGAACATCTCGAACACGAACCGCTACCGGCGTCCGGACGGCGAGACCGAGGCCGAGTTCACGGCGTTCCTGCTCGACGAGCTCGAGCGGACGATCGAGTCGATGGGGCCCGAGACCGTCTGCCTCGTCCACCTCGAGCCCGTGCAGAACTCGGGCGGCGCCTTCACCGCACCCGAGGGCTACTGGCGCGGCGTGCGCGAGCTCTGCGACCACTACGACATCCTGCTCTCCGCCGACGAGGTGATCACCGGCTTCGGCCGCGTCGGTGCCTGGTTCGCGTCCGACCGCTACGACATCCGCCCCGACATCATCACGTCGGCCAAGGGGCTCTCCTCGTCCTACGCCGCGATCGGCGCCGTGATCGCCACCGACCGCGTGGCCGAGCCGTTCATGGACGCGACCTCCATGTACACGCACGGGGTCACGTTCGGCGGGCACCCCGTCCAGTGCGCGATCGCGCTGAAGAACATCGAGATCATGAAGCGGGAGGGGATCGTCGAGCGCGTCCGCGAGCTGGAGCCCGTGTTCCACGCGAAGCTCGCCACGCTGCTCGACCTGCCGATCGTGGGCGACCTGCGCGGCGCCGGCTTCTTCTGGGCGCTCGAGCTCGTCAAGGACCGGGACACGAAGCAGACCTTCGACGACGCCGAGTGCGAGGCGCTGCTGCGCGGCTACCTCTCGCCGGCGCTCTTCGACGCGGGTCTGATCTGCCGCGCCGACGACCGCGGGGATCCCGTCGTGCAGATCTCCCCGCCGCTCGTGGCAGGCGAGGCGGAGATGGACACGATCGTGGGGATCCTCGGCGACGTGCTCGCCGAGGCCGGCCGGCGCGCGATCGGCTGACCCCGCCGACCGGGCTCGGCGTCGTGCCCGATGGGCGGTTAACCGCACCGGCGCGGGCCCCGACGGTCGGATAGCCTCCCGGCGAGGCACCGGACCGGGAGGAGGCACACGTGGAGCAGGGCAACGGAGCCGTCGTGGTCGGCGAGGGCGTGACCCGTCGCTACGGCGAGGGAGACACGGCCGTCGACGCGCTGCGCGGGGTGTCGGTCGACATCGCGCAGGGCCAGCTGACCGCCGTGATGGGGCCCTCGGGCTCCGGCAAGTCGACGTTGATGCACATCCTCGCCGGGCTCGACCGACCGACGACGGGCACGGTCTCGGTCGCCGGGAAGGACATCACGGCGATGGGCGACAACGAGCTGACGAAGCTGCGACGCGAGCACATCGGCTTCGTGTTCCAGTTCTTCAACCTCCTGCCGATGCTGAACGCGCGCGAGAACATCACCTTGCCGCTGTCGATCGCCGGCGAGAAGATCGACGAGGCGTGGCTCGGCGAGGTCGTCGACCAGGTCGGGCTCGCAGACCGTCTCACGCATCGGCCGGCCGAGCTGTCCGGCGGACAGCAGCAGCGCGTCGCGATCGCGCGCGCGCTCGTCTCGCGCCCGACCGTCCTGTTCGCCGACGAGCCGACCGGCAACCTCGACTCGGCCACGGGCGGCGAGATCCTCGAGCTGATCCGGCACTCGGTCGTCGAGCACGGGCAGACCGTGGTGATGGTGACGCACGACGCGCGGGCAGCCGCGATCGCGAACCGCATCCTGTTCCTCGCCGACGGGCTGATCGTGCGCGAGGCCTCGGAGACGAGCGTGCACGAGATCGTCGCCGCGATGGAGGAGCTCACGACTTGACCCGCTTCGCGCTCGGGGCCCTGCTCGCGCGCAAGGTCAGGACGGCGCTCACCGCGTTCGCGATCGTCCTCGGCGTCGCGATGATCAGCGGCACCTACGTCCTCACCGACACGATCGACAGCGCGTTCTCGAGCATCTTCGAGGAGTCGTACGCGGGCACCGACGTCGTCGTCAGCGGCCGGGCCGCGGACATCGACGTGTGGGGCGACACCCCTGACGCACCACCCCTGGCCGCATCGCTGCTCGACGACATCCGCGGTCTGGACTCGGTCGAGCTCGCGATGGGCGGCGTCTACGACGAGCTCAACACGAAGATCATCGGGGGCGACGGCAAGGCGGTCGACACGCAGGGGGCGCCCAGCCTCGGCTTCGGGATCGACACCCGGCCCGAGTACTCGGTCTTCAACCCGCTCAACCTGCTCGAGGGCCGCTGGCCCGGGCGCGACGGGGAGGTCGCGATCGACGCCGGCGTCGCTGATCGCGAGGGCTTCGAGCTCGGACAGACGATCGAGATCTCGACGCTCCTCCCGAAGCGGGCGTTCGAGGTCGTCGGCATCGCGCGCTTCGGCGACGTCGACTCGCTCGGCTCGACCACGTTCGCGATCTTCGACGTGGCGACCGCGCAGACGCTCTTCGAGCGCGAGGGCCAGTACGACGCGATCTCCGTCGCGGGCGCCGAGGGCACGACTCCCGAGCAGCTGATCGCCGAGATCGGGCCGCTCCTGCCGGACGACGCTCAGGTGAAGACCGGGGCCGAGGAGGCGCAGGAGGACAAGGACGAGATCAGCGAGTTCACGAAGTTCATCCGCTACTTCCTGCTCGCGTTCGCAGGCATCGCGTTGTTCGTGGGCTCCTTCGTGATCTTCAACACGCTGTCGATCACGGTCGCGCAGCGCTCGCGGGAGTTCGCGACGCTGCGCACGCTCGGCGCGTCGCGCCGGCAGGTGCTGCGGTCGGTGCTCCTCGAGGCCCTGGTGATCGGGTTCCTCGCGTCGATCGTCGGCCTCTTCCTGGGGCTCGGGATCGCCAAGGGCCTCGAGGCGCTCTTCCGCGCGCTCGAGCTCGAGCTCCCGCTCGCCGACACGGTCTTCGCGACGCGGACGATCGTCGTCTCGCTCCTCATCGGCACGGGGATCACCGTGATCGCGGGGCTGTTCCCGGCGATCCGTGCCACCCGCGTGCCGCCGATCGCCGCGGTGCGCGAAGGGGCCCACCTGCCGCACGGCCGCGTCTCGCGCGTCGCTCCCTACCTCGCCGTCGTCCTGATGGCGGTGGCGCTCGCCCTGCTCGGGTACTCGATGTTCGCGAGCGACATCGACACGGCGGTGCGCCTCCTCTCGATCGCGGGCGGCGTCCTGCTCCTCTTCGTCGGCGTCGCGATGATCGCGTCGAAGCTCGTGCGGCCGCTCGCCGCCGTCGTGGGGCTGCCGGCTCGCACGATCGGCGGCGCCGCCGGCGGGCTCGCGCGCCGGAACGCGATCCGCAACCCCGGTCGCACGGCGGCGACGGCAGCCGCACTGATGATCGGCGTCGCGCTGGTCGCGTTCGTCGCAACGCTCGCGAACGGGATGAAGGCGTCGAACCGCAAGGCGATCGAGGAGCAGATCGCCGCCACCTTCATCGTCACCTCCCAGGACGGCTACACGCCGTTCGTCGCGGCGGCGGGCGACGCGGTCGAGCAGACGCCGGGCACCGAGTCCGTCACGCACGTCCGCTCGGAGGTCGCCGAGATCGCGGGTCACGGCGGCTACCTCACCGGGATCGACCCGGAGCTGATCACGCAGGGCTACTCCTTCGACTGGGTCGAGGGCTCGGACGCGACGCTCGCCCGGCTCGGCGCGGGTGGTGCGCTCATCGCGTCGAGCTTCGCGGAGGATCACGATCTCGCCGTCGGGCAGACCATCACGATCCGCACGGGGCAGAGCACGAGCACCGAGGTCGAGATCAGCGGCATCTACGAGCCGCCGCCCTTCTACCCGCTGCTCGGCAACGTGAGCATCTCGATCGAGGCCTTCGACGACCTCGTCGAGCGCCCACGGAACCAGTACACGTTCGTCAACGTCGCCGGCGGGCCCGACGAGGCGAGCCGGGTCGCGATCGAGCAGGCGGTCTCGGGCTTCCCCGACGCGAAGGTGCAGACGCGCGAGGAGTGGATCGAGAAGGAGGACCGCGAGTTCGACCAGTTCCTCACGATGCTCTACGTGCTGCTCGCGCTGTCGGTGATCATCAGCCTGTTCGGGATGGTCAACACGCTCGTGCTCTCCGTCTTCGAGCGCACGCGGGAGCTGGGGATGCTGCGCGCCGTCGGCATGACCCGTCGTCAGACGCGCCGGATGATCCGTCACGAGAGCGTGATCACAGCGCTGATCGGCGCGGCGCTCGGGCTCCCGCTCGGTATCTTCCTCGCAGTGCTCGTCACGCGCGCGCTCGCCGAGTTCGACCTGCGATTCGAGGTGCCCGCGGGCCAGCTCGTCTTCCTCGTCGTGCTCGCTGTCGTGGTCGGTCTCCTGGCCGCGATCACCCCGGCACGGCGCGCGTCGCGCCTCGATCCGCTCGAAGCCCTGCAGTACGAATGACGGGCTTCGCGCTCAAGGGGCTGCTCGGACGCAAGCTGCGGACCGTGCTGACGGCGATCGCGATCGTGCTCGGGGTCGCGATGATCTGCGGCACCCTGATCCTCACGGACTCGATCGACAAGGCGTTCGACGGGATCTTCACCGAGGTCTACGAGGGCACCGACGCCTCGATCACGGGCCAGACCGCCTTCGACCTCTCCGGCGGCTCGGGAGCGTCGGCGCCGTCCTTCGACGAGGCGCTGCTCGCCGAGGTGCAGGGGCTCGACTCCGTGCAGGACGCGATCGGTGGCGTGGCGAGCGAGTCGGCGCAGCTGATCGACGACGAGGGCGACGCGATCGTCTTCGGCGGTGCCCCCAACCTCGGCTTCAGCGTCGACCCGACGAAGCCGCAGTTCAACGCGCTGCAGCTCGAGAGCGGCGCCTGGCCGAGCGCGGACGAGGTCGTGATCGACGTCGCGACGGCATCGAAGAAGAGCCTCGAGCCAGGAGACGAGATCGGCGTCCAGGCCGAGGGCCCGATCGAGCGCGTCCGCATCTCCGGCCTGGTCCGCTTCGGCGGTGCTGAGTCGATCGGCGGCGCGACGCTCGCCGGGTTCGACCTCCCGACGGCGCAGCAGCTGTTCGGCAAGGAGGGCAAGCTCGACCAGATCCGGATCGCGGCGAAGCCGGGCGTGAGCCCGGAGCAGCTCGTGGCCGACGTCGAGGAGATCCTCCCGCCCGGCACGCAGGTCAAGACCTCCGAGGCGCAGGCACGAGACGACGCGGAGGAGACGAACGAGTTCATCGGGTTCCTCCGCGGCTTCCTGCTCGCGTTCGGCGGGATCGCCCTGTTCGTCGGCTCGTTCGTGATCGCCAACTCGCTGTCGATCACGATCGCGCAGCGCACGCGCGAGTTCGCGACCGTGCGGACGCTCGGCGCCTCGCGCCGCCAGGTGCTCACATCGATCGTGATCGAGGCCCTCGTCGTCGGTCTCGTCGCGTCGGCGGCCGGCGTGCTGCTCGGCCTGCTGCTCGCCGAGGGCCTGTTCAGCCTGTTCGACCTCGTCGGCTTCACGTTGCCGAACAGCGGGCTCCTCTTCGAGCCGCGCACCGCGGTGGTCGGGATGCTCGCCGGCGTGGTCGTCACGCTGCTCGCGAGCCTCAGGCCTGCGGTGCGGGCGACGCGCGTGCCGCCGATCGCCGCCGTCCGAGAGGGCGCGGAGCTGCCGGAGGGACGCTTCCACCGCTTCCGCACGCCGTGGGCGGTGCTCGTGACCGTCGTCGGGTTCGCGGCGCTCTCCTACGGCCTGTTCAAGTCGGGGCTCGGCACGACGCAGCTCCTCGCCTGGATGGGCCTCGGCGCGCTGCTCATCTTCTTCGGCGTGGCGCTGCTCTCGCAGCGGTTCATCCGACCGCTCGCCGCGCTGCTGGGGTGGCCCGCACGCCGCTTCGGCGGCGCGGCGGGTCTGCTCGCCCGCGACAATGCGCGCCGCAACCCGCAGCGGACGGCCTCGACCGCCGCCGCCCTGATGATCGGGCTCGCGCTCGTGACGCTCGTGGCCACGCTCGCCGCGGGCATCACCCAGACCTTCCGCGGCGCCGTCGACGACCTGTGGAGGACGTCCGACTCCGATTACGGGATCACCGCGCAGAACAACTTCTCGCCCATCCCGATCGCCGCCTCCCAGGCCGTGCGCGAGGTCGACGGCGTCGAGGCCGTGATGGACGTGCGCACCGGCGAGGCGCTCGCGTTCGGCAAGGCCTTCTTCGCGACGGGGATCGACCCGACCGGTCGCGAGCTGATCATCC
The DNA here is from genome assembly GCA_963703095.1 of uncultured Actinomycetes bacterium. Lineage (GTDB taxonomy): Bacteria > Actinomycetota > Thermoleophilia > Gaiellales > Gaiellaceae > Gaiella. The sequence goes on along the minus strand of OY969787.1, from coordinate 2,691,155 downwards.
TCCGCTGGCAGGACGGGTCGCAGGACGTGATCGCGAACCTCGGCGACGACGGCGCGTTCGTCGACGACGACTACGCGGACGACCACGGGCTGGAGGTCGGGTCGCCGCTCGAGCTCACCTTCCCGAGCGGCAGCACACGGTCGTTCGTCGTGGAGGGCATCTTCGACCCGCCGACGGGCGGCTCGCCGTTCGGTCGCGTGACGATCTCGACGAGCGCCTGGGACGAGGAGGTCGCCTCCCCGCGCAACCTCTACACGTTCATCTCGATGTCGGGCGACCAGACCGACGAGAACCAGGCGCGCCTGGAGGCCGCGCTCGAGGACTTCCCGAACGCGAAGGTGCAGACCCGCGAGGAGTTCATCGACAACCAGATCTCGGGGCTGAGCTCGGTGCTCAACATCCTCTACATCCTGCTGGCGCTGTCCGTCATCGTGAGCCTCTTCGGGATCGTCAACACGCTCGTGCTGAGCGTGTTCGAGCGCACCCGGGAGATCGGGATGCTCCGCGCGATCGGGATGACGCGACGCCAGGTGCGTCGCATGATCCGTCACGAGAGCGTGATCACCGCGCTGATCGGCGCGGTGATCGGGATCGTGCTCGGCGTCGTCCTCGCCGCGCTGCTGATCGTGCGTGTCGAGTTCATCGACTTCGCGTTCCCCACCACGCAGATCGTCGTGTTCGCGATCGCGGCGGTGCTCGTCGGGATCGTCGCCGCTATCTTCCCGGCCCGTCGCGCCTCCAAGCTCGACCCGCTCGAGGCGCTGCACTACGAGTAGGCATCTCTCCGCTGCGCGGCGAGATGCCTAGATCGGCCATCTTGCGGGATCGGCCACCGTCGGGCACTCTCGGGAGATGGACGAGGAGTCCGGGATCTACCGCGATGAGGTGAGGCTGATGATGATCACGCTCGCCGACATCTCGGTCGACACGCGGGACATCCTGGCCCTGCTCCGCGGGCTGGACGAGCAGGAGGACGATGAAGCGGAAGATGACACCTGACGAGCTCCGCGCGTGGTACGCGGCGCGAACGGCGCGGATCGAGGAGCTGCGCCGGCACATCGCCCGCATCGAGGAGGAGCTGGCGCGCAGGCGCAAGCCAGCCTGACCGACACACAGCCAGGCAGCCCCGGCGAGGCGTCGTCACGGGCGCGTGACCCGCGCGACGCCGTCGGCGAGCGCCGCCTCCGCGACCGCGGCGGCGACGCGGGGGCACACGTCCCGGTTGAACACGCCCGGGATCACGTACTCGGGTCCGAGCTCGTCGTCGGCGATCACCGTTGCGAGCGCGTGGCTCGCAGCGACCTTCATCCCCTCGGTGATCGCCGACGCGCGCACGTCGAGCGCGCCGCGGAAGACCCCGGGGAAGGCGAGCACGTTGTTGATCTGGTTCGGGTAGTCGGAGCGCCCCGTGCCGACGACCGCGACCGCGCCCTCGATCTCCTCCGGCATCACCTCGGGCGTGGGGTTCGCCATCGCGAACACGATCGCGTCGCTCGCCATCGAGCGGATCCCGGCAGCGCTGACCGCGCCCGGCACCGACAGGCCGACGAAGACGTCCGCGCCCGCGAGCAGCTCGTCCGCCGCGCCTTGCAGGTTGTCCGGGTTCGAGCGCTCGGCGAACGCGGCCTTGGTCGCAGGGAGGCCCGGGCGACCGCGATACACGGCGCCGTCGTGGTCGGCGCCGATCACGTTCCTCGCCCCTGCGTGGAGGAGGATGTCGGCAGTCGCGATCCCGGCTGCGCCGACCCCGGTCATCACGATCTTCGCGTCCTCGAGCCGCTTCCCGACGACCTTGAGCGCGTTGACGAGCGCGGCCAGGACGACGATCGCAGTGCCGTGCTGGTCGTCGTGGAAGACCGGGATGTCGAGCTCGTCGCGCAGCCGCCGCTCGATCTCGAAGCAGCGCGGGGCCGCGATGTCCTCGAGGTTGATCCCGCCGAAGGTCGGCGCGATCGCCTTGCAGAACGCGACGATCTCGTCGACGTCGGTTGTCGCGATGCAGAGCGGGAACGCATCGACGCCGCCGAACTCCTTGAACAGCACCGCCTTGCCCTCCATCACCGGCATCGCGGCCTCCGGGCCGATGTCGCCGAGCCCGAGCACGGCGGTGCCGTCCGACACGACGGCGACCGTGTTCTTCTTGATCGTCAGGTTCCACGCGGCGTCGCGGTCGTCGGCGACCGCCTGGCAGATGCGCGCGACACCCGGCGTGTAGGCCATCGACAGGTCGTCGCGCGTCTTCAGCGGCGTGCGCGGGACGACCTCCAGCTTGCCGCCGAGATGGAGCAGGAACGTCCGGTCGGACACCCGCTCCACCTCGACCCCGTCGAGCGAGCGCACCGACTCCACGATCCCGTGCAGATGCTCGGCGCTCGAGGCGTCGACGGTGACGTCACGGATCTTCACGTGCTTCTCGACGCGCACGAGGTCGATCGCGCCGAGCGACCCGCCGGCGTCGCCGACCGCCTTCGCGACCCGCGCGAAGGTGCCGGGTGCGTCCGACAGGTGGACGCGCAGGGTTGCGCTGTAGGACGCGGACACGTGGCTCATGCGCTGATCACTCCTCTCGCGGCGAGCGCCGCGATCTCGTTGTCGTCGTAGCCGGCCTCGCGGAGGACGTCGGCGGTGTGGGCACCCACGGCGGGCGGGGGAGCGCGGTGCAGCGCGCGCTCTCGATCGAAGCTGAGCGGGAGCGCGACGAGGCGCAGGTCGGGGATCGACGGATGCGGCACCGGCTGGAGCATGCCGAGCGCGGCCGTCTGCGGGCTCGCGACGATGTCGGCGACGTCCGCGACGGGGGCGACGGGCACCCCCGCCGCCGTGAGCCGCTCGCGCCACTCGGCGCTCGTCGCGTCACGGAGCCGCTCCTCGAGGAGGTCGCAGAGGACGTCGCGGTTGCGGACGCGATCCGGGTTCGTCGCGAAGCGCTCGTCGTCGACGAGCTCCGGGCAGCCGAGCGTCTCGCAGATCGCCGCGAACAGGCGATCGTTGCCACCGGCGATCATCAGATCGCCGTCGCCGGTGCGGAGCACCTGGTAGGGCGCGACCATCGGGAACCGCGTTCCCTGTCCCGACGGCACGGTGCCGTCCGCCAGGTAGCCGGCGAGGTGGTAGCCGACGTACCCGAGCGCGGTCTCGTACAGCGAGACGTCGACGACGGGCGGCGCGCCGGTGCGGTCGCGCTCGAGCAGCGCCGCGAGCACCCCGAGTGCTGCCCACGTCCCCGTGCCCTGGTCGATCAGCGACGCGCCGACCCGAACGCCCGGGCGGCCCGGCTCCCCGGTCACGGAGATGAGCCCGCCCGCCGCCTGCATCAGCGCGTCGTAGCCGGGCTCCTCCGCCAGCGGCCCCGTGTGGCCGTACGCGCCGAGCGAGCAGTAGACGATCCGCGGGTTCCGCTCGCGCACGTCGTCGGGCCCGAGGCCGAGCGTCTCTGCGAGCCCGGGGCGGAGGCTCTGGAGGAAGACGTCGGCGCGCTCAGCGAGGCGAAGGAGCGCCTCGCGGCCGTCGGGGTCGCGCAGCACGATCCCCGCGGAGCGCTTGCCCGCGTTGGCTGACAGGAACATCGTGCCCTCGCCGTTCCAGAAGGGCGGGCCCCAGGCCCGGCCGTCGTCGCCGGTGTCGGGCCGCTCGATCTTCACGACGTCCGCGCCTAGGGCGGAGAGGATCTGCGCGCAGTACGGCCCCGCGATCGACGTCGTGACGTCCAGCACCCGGACGCCGTGCAGCGCGAGATGCGGCATGAGGCCATCATCGCCGCTGCCGCGGCGGGGCGCGCCGGTCACCCGCCCCCTGCCAGCCCCGGCTGGCAGCAGATCCTGCCGGGCAGTCCTGTCCGGCAGGGTTGTCACGCCCCGCTGGCAGGAGGTGCTGTCTCCCCGGGGGGACAGGAACGCGCGCAGAGGTGTGTCGAGAGGCGCACGGGTGTGTGTCGAGCGCTCGTCCTGCTGCGGGCGGGCGCGCTTCTGCGACGATGCGCCGATGCTCGACCTCCTCGCCCTGTTCGAGCAGTTCGAGGAGTGGGTCTCCTCCGACTGGAGCTACCTCGTGATCTTCACGGTCGCGACCCTCGACGCGTTCTTCCCGGTCGTCCCGAGCGAGTCGGTCGCGATCACCGGTGGCGTGCTGGCCGGCGCGGGGGAGCTGAGCCTGCCCCTCGTGATCCTCGCCGCGTCCACCGGCGCGATCCTCGGCGACAACATCTCCTACGGCATCGGCAACCTCGTCGGCGAGCGGACGGTCAAGCGGGTGTTCTCGGGCGACAAGAGCCGCAAGGGGTTCGAGTGGGCCGAGCGGCAGCTCGAGGAGCGGGGCACGTACCTCATCGTGGTCGCGCGGTTCATCCCCGGCGGACGGACGGCGACGACGTTCGCGGCCGGGTACACCCACGCGTTCGCCTACCGGCGGTTCCTGAAGGCCGACATCCTCGCCGGCGTGATCTGGGGCACCTACACGGGCCTGCTCGGGTACTTCGGCGGCAAGACGTTCGAGGAGCAGCCCTGGAAGGGGCTGCTGCTGGCGTTCGGGATCGCCGTCGGCGTGACGGTGCTGATCGAGCTCGTGCGCAGCCGGCGGAAGCGGCGGGCCACCCCCGCCGCTGTCGTCGACGACGACGCCGCGTGAGCGAGTGGCTCCACCAGCACGAGACGCCGGCGGTGGTGGAGGGTGGCTCCCGGCGTTCGACGGGAGCCACCCGGTCAGTGCGCCGGCTGCCCGAGCCCGAGCTCGCGACGGCCACGGTGGAACGCGATCGCGCCCACGGTCAGGATCACGAGCGCGAGGAACCCGTGCAGGCCGTTGATCCAGCTGCCCGTCTCCTCCGTGTCGCCGAGCGCCGCGAGCTGGGCGAACGAGAGCACGAGGAACGCAACCGCGAGCCCGATCGCCTTCCCGTTGCCCCACCAGCCCCAGATCACGCCGATCACGATCGCGAGCTCACCGATGTGCACGAACAGCGATCCCAACCCGTGCAGGTCGAGCGCGCCGTCGCCCGCACCGCGGGCGTAGGCGCTGATCGAGAACGCCTGCAGGAAGACGGACGCGACCGTGATCGCCCCGCCCACCATCGTCAACCACAACCCTCCACGTCGTGTCATGCGCGGGAAGATACGGCACCGACCGGCCGGCGTCGACACCCCCGGCGATGAGGCTCCACGTCACCGGAGCGACCGGGTTCCTCGGCCGCGAGCTCATCGCGCTCGCACCTGACGCGTCGCGCGAGCGCGTCGACGTCCGCGACGCCGTCGCGGTGGTCGACCTCCTGCGCAGGCTGCGCCCCCACGTCGTGATCCACACCGCCTACCGGCAGGACGGCCCCGACGCGCACGCGGTGACGGCGACCGGGGCGGGCAACGTCGCCCGAGCATGCGCGGCGGTCGGGGCCCGGCTGGTTCACCTCTCCACCGACGTCGTGTTCGACGGCCGGGCGGGCCGCCCGTACCGGGAGGAGGATCACGTCTCGCCGGTGACCGACTACGGTCGAGCGAAGGCGGACGCCGAGCGGCTCGTGGCGGCTGTCGACCCGACGGCGCTGATCGTGCGGACGTCGCTGATCGTGGGTGGGCGGGGCCACGCCCCCTCGAAGCACGAGCTCGTCGCGCTCGACCCGGCCGCGACCTTCTACGAGGACGAGCTCCGGTGCCCGATCCAGGTCACCGACCTCGCGCGGGCGCTCCTCGAGCTCGCCACGCTCGATCTGGCCGGCCCGCTCCACGTCGCGGGCGCCGACGCGCTGTCCCGCGCCGAGCTGGCGCGCCTCGTCGCCGGCGCGGCGGTGCGCAGCGCACCGGCGCCCCCCGGCCGGCCGCTCGACTGCCGACTCGACACGATGCGTGCCACCGGGCTCCTCCGCACCCCACTGCGCGGCGTGCGTACGGTGCTTCCATGAACCGTCTCGCGGACGCGACCAGCCCGTACCTGCTGCAGCACGCGTCGAACCCGGTCGACTGGCGCCCGTGGGGCGAGGAGGCCCTCGTGGCGGCGCGGGAGCGCGACAGGCCGCTGCTCGTCTCGGTCGGGTACAGCGCCTGCCACTGGTGCCACGTGATGGAGCACGAGTCGTTCGCCGATCCCGCGACCGCCGCGCTGATGAACGAGCTGTTCGTCAACGTCAAGGTCGACCGGGAGGAGCGGCCCGACGTCGACGCGATGACGATGGACGCCTGCGTGACGATGACCGGGCAGGGCGGGTGGCCGACGACCGTGTTCCTGACCCCCGACGGCCGACCGTTCTACGCCGGGACGTACTACCCGCCGACGCCGAGGCACGGGATCCCGAGCTTCGCCCAGCTGTGCCGCGCGGTCGCCGCCGCGTGGGACGAGCGCAGGGACGACCTCGAGCAGCAGGCGGCGCGCCTCGTCGCCGCGCTCGACGAGGCTGCCCGGCTCGAGCCGACCCCCGGGCCGCTCGGGCCAGACCTCCTCGACGCCGCCGGGCACGGCCTCGCGCGCGCGTTCGAGCCCGCCTTCGGGGGCTTCGGCGGGGCGCCCAAGTTCCCGCCGTCCTCCGCGATCGAGCTGCTCCTCCGTCGTGGCGGGCACCAGGGGCTCGAGATCGCGACCCGCACGCTCGACGGGATGGCCGCCGGTGGGCTGTGGGATGTCGTCGGCGGCGGCTTCCATCGCTACTCGGTCGACGCGCGCTGGCTCGTGCCGCACTTCGAGAAGATGCTGTACGACAACGCGCTCCTCGCATCGACCTACCTGCACGCCTGGGCGGTGACGGGGGAGCCTCGCTACCGGCTCGTCGTCGAGCAGACGGTCGACTACCTGCTGCGCGAGCTGCGACTCCCGGACGGCGGGCTCGCGTCGGCTCAGGACGCCGACACGGACGGGGTGGAGGGGCTCACGTACACCTGGACGCCGGAGGAGTGGGTCGCGCTCGGGCTGGATGCCTCCCTGCTGGAGCCCTTCGAGCACGGGCGCCACATCGTGCGAGGCGCGCTCGACGAGCCGACCCGCCGCCGCCTGCTCGCGCTTCGCGCGGCGCGCCCGCAGCCGCTCCTCGACGACAAGGCGATCGCCTCGTGGAACGGCCTCGCGCTCGGCGCGCTGGCCGAGGCGGGACGCCGGCTCGATCGCCAGGACGCGCTGGCCGCTGCGGTCGGCGTGGCCGAGTTCGTGCTCACGAGGCTGCGCGGCGACGATGGGCGGGTGCTGCGCAGCTGGCGCGCAGGGCGCGTCAGCGGCACCGGTTACCTCGACGACCACGCGAACGTCGCGCACGGCCTCCTCGAGCTCCACGTCGCCACGGGTGAGGTGCGCTGGCTGCTCGAGGCGCGCCGCATCGCGCTGCTGGCGGTCGACCTCTTCGCCGACGACGACCGTGGCGGGTTCTTCCTGGCCCCGCACGACGGCGAGCGGCTCGCGACGCGCGTGAAGGAGCTCGACGACGAGCCGACGCCCTCCGGGAGCTCGATGCTCGCGTCGGTGCTGATCCGGCTGGCCAGGATCTGGGGCGAGCCTGGGCTGGAGGAGCGCGCCGCGGGGGCGCTCCGCCTCGTCGTGCCTGCGCTCGAGCGGGCCCCCCGCCACTTCGCCTGGGCGCTCTGCGCCCTCGACCTGCACGTCTCGCCGTCGCGTGAGCTCGCGATCGCCGGCCCCGTCGACGCGCCGGTCGCGCGGCGGGCGCTCGCCCGGTTCGACCCGCGGACGGTGGTCGCGGTCGGCCCCTCCGACGACGTGCCGCTGCTCGCGGGCAAGGGGCTCGTGGACGGTCTCCCGGCCGTCTACGTGTGCGAGCGGTTCACGTGTCGCGCCCCGGTGACCGACCCCGCCGTACTGGATGCGTAGCGTGGTCGCGCAGCAGGGCGAGCAGGGTCGTACCCCCTGTGCGGGTCGCTCGCTAGGCTCCGCCTCATGACGACCATCGAGCAGACCGGGGCGGAGGAGATCGCGTGGGATCTCTCCGACCTCTACCACGGGATCGACGACCCACGCATCGACGCCGACGTGGCTGCGGCCGAGCGGGACGCGGACGCGTTCAGCGCGCGCTACCACGGTCGCGTCGCCGCCCTCTCGCCCGCGGAGCTCGCGACGGCGATGGAGGAGCGCGAGCAGATCGAGTCGACGTTCACCCGCGCCATCTACTACGCCCATCTCGTGTTCTCGACGAACATGGCTGACCCTGCCAGGGGCGCGCTCGTCGCACGGCTGCAGGAGCGGGGCGCGACGCTGGAGACCAAGCTCCTCTTCTTCGGGCTCGAGTGGGCCGCGGTCGACGACGCGAGCGCCGATGCCCTGCTCGCCGACGACGCTCTGGGTCACTGGCGCCATGCGCTGCGCTCGCTGCGCAAGTTCCGGCCGTACCTGCTCTCCGAGCCGGAGGAGAAGGTCCTCGCCGAGAAGGCCGTCAGCGGGGCCTCCGCCTGGTCACGGCTGTTCGAGGAGCTGCTCGGCGCGCTGCGGGTCGACCTCGACGGCGACCAGGTCGGGCTCGAGACCGCCATGGCGAAGCTCTACGCCGCGGATCGAGACGTGCGCGCGGCCGCGGCGACGGCCGTGACCGCCGCGCTCGAGCCGGGGCTGCGCACGCGCGCGTACATCTACAACCAGATCGTCCTCGACAAGTCGGTCGACGACCGCCTGCGCAGCTACCCGAGCTGGATCACGTCGCGCAACCTCGCGAACGAGACCACGGACGAGGCGGTGCAGGCGCTCGTCGAGGCGGCGACCGCGCGCTACGACGTTCCCCAGCGCTACTACCGGCTCAAGGCGCGGCTGCTCGGCCTCGAGCGGCTGGAGTTCTACGACCGGTTCGCGCCCGTGGCAGACGACGACGCGAAGGTGGAGTGGTCGCGCGCGCACGCCCTGGTGGTCGAGGCGTACGAGGCGTTCTCGCCGCTGGCCGGCGACGTGGTCGCGCGCTTCTTCGACGAGGGCTGGATCGACGCGCCGCCCCGCCCCGACAAGCGCGGCGGCGCGTTCTGCGCGACGAACGTCCCCGGCGTCCACCCGTACGTCCTCCTCAACTACACGGGTGACCGGCGGTCGGTGCTCACCCTCGCGCACGAGCTCGGCCACGGCCTGCACGGGTATCTCGCGCAGCCCCTCGGCCTCGTCAACGCGTCCACCCCGCTCACCACGGCCGAGACGGCGTCGGTCTTCGGCGAGGCGCTCACCTTCCAGCGGCTGCTCGAGGAGGAGACCGACCCGCGTCGTCGGCTCGACCTGCTGACCGGCCAGATCGAGGACGCGATCGCGACGACGTTCCGGCAGATCGCGATGAACCGATTCGAGCACGCGGTGCACACGGAGCGGCGGGAGCGTGGCGAGCTGTCGCAGGACCGGCTGGGCGAGCTCTGGATCGAGGCGCAGACCGCGCTCTTCGGCGACTCCGTCGGGGTGGACGGCTACACGCCCTGGTGGAGCTACGTCCACCACTTCACCGGGGTGCCAGGGTACGTCTACGCGTATGCCTACGGGTACCTCTTCGCGCTGGCGATCTACCGTCGCTACGTGGCCGAGGGCGACGCCATGGTCGAGCCGTACCTCGACCTGCTGCGCGCCGGCGGCTCCCGCTCGCCGGAGGAGCTCGCGCAGATGGTGGGCCTCGACCTGTCCGACCCTGCGATCTGGTCGAGCGGGATCGACGCCCTCGCCGCCGAGCTCGACGAGGCGGAGCGGTTGGCGCAGGAGCTGGGGTTGGCCTAGAGCACCAGCTCGGCCAGCAGCTGCAAGGCCTCGGGCTGGCGTGCCTGCAGGACGAGCGTGGTCGTGCCGCAGGCGCGCCAGGCGTCGAGCCGATCGGCGATGCGGGCCCGGTCGCCGACGAGCGCGACCTCGTCGACGAGCGCGTCGGGGACGAGCGCGGCCGCCTCCTCCTTGCGGCCCCCGAGGTACGCGTCCTGCACCGCCGCCGCCTCCGCCTCGAACCCGTAGCGGCACGCGAGCCTCGCGTAGAAGTTCTGGCCGCGCGCACCCATGCCGCCCACGTACAGCGCGAGCAGCGGCTTCAGGAAGGACCGCGCCGCCTCGACGTCGTCCGCGACCACGACCGGCACGAGCGGTGCGAGATCCCAGTGCTCCGGGCGGCCTCCTCGCGTGGCGAACCCCTCCGCGAGCGACGGCGCGTGCACCTCGGCGAACCGCTCGGGCGAGAAGAAGATCGGCAGCCAGCCGTCGGCGATCTCGGCAGCGAGCGCGACGTTGCGCGGGCCGATCGCCGCGAGGTACACGGGCACCTCGCGCCGCAGCGGTCGCAGGATCAGCTTCAACGGCTTGCCGAGCCCGGTCGCGTCGGGCCCCGAGTAGGGGATGTCGTAGTGCGCACCGTGGTGCTCGAGGGGCTCCTCCCGCAGCAGGACGCGGCGCACGATGTCGACGTACTCGCGCGTCCGGACGAGCGGCCGACCCCACGGCTGCCCGTGCCAGCCCTCGGCGACCTGCGGGCCCGAGGTGCCGAGCCCGAGCACCGCCCGGCCTCCCGACAGCAGGTCGAGGGTGGCGATGGTCGCCGCCGTCGTCGCGGGCGTGCGCGCGGGCATCTGCATGATCGCGCTCCCGAGCCGTACGGTCGTGGTGCGCGCGGCGATCCACGCGAGCGGCGTGACGGCGTCGCTCCCGTATGCCTCCGAGCTCCACACCGAGTCGAACCCGAGCCGGTCGGCCTCCTCCGCGAGCGCGACCGCGGCGACGGGATCGTCGTAGCCGAGCTGGAGTCCGAGACGCACGCGTCGATCCTACTGGGGCGCCGGCGCGTCCCCCGCGGCGCCGAAGCGCGGCTGCCGCTTCTCGAGGAAGGCCGCGATGCCCTCGGCGCCGTCGTCGGAGCGGATGCAGCGCAGGAACGCGTCGCCCTCGAGCCGCAGGCCCTCCTCGAGCGGGAGATCGCGAGTGGTGCGCGCCAGCTCGCGCAGCACGCCGACCGCGTGCGGCGACTGTGCCGCGATGTCCGCGGCGAGGCCCAGCGCTTCCTCGAGCAGCGCGTCCGCGGGCACGACCCGCTCGACGAGCCCCCATCGCTCGGCGGTTGCGGCGTCGACGGGCTCCCCGGTCAGGTTGAGGAGCATGGCGCGTCCGATGCCGACGAGGCGCGGCAGCCGCTGGGTGCCCCCGGCGCCGGGGATCAGGCCGAGCTTGATCTCGGGCTGTCCGAGTCGTGCGTCGTCGGCGCAGACGCGCAGGTCGCAGCACAGCGCGAGCTCGAGCCCGCCGCCGAGGCAGTAGCCGCGGATCGCGGCGATCACCGGGGTGCGCCCTGCCTCGATCCGCAGCCCGAGCCGGACGAGCGCTCGTGCCGGCCCACCGTCGACGTCCTCCCGCAGGGCCGGGAACTCCTTGATGTCCGCGCCGGCGACGAAGGCGCGCTCTCCGCCGCCGGTGAGCACGATCGCCCGGACGGCGTCGTCCCCATCCAGCTCCTCGACGGCCTCTTGCAGCTCGGCGAGCAGCGCCGCCGAGAGCGCGTTCACGGGCGGGTTGTCGATGGTCACGAGCGCCACGGCGTTGCGGCGCTCGGTCGAGACGAATGCTCCCACGGGTCTCCTCTCGTCGTCAGGTCGTCGGTGCGAACCGCTCGCGCAGCGCCGTCTTGCGGAACTTGCCCACTGCGGTCTTCGGGATCTCGTCGACGAACTCGAACCGGTCGGGCAGCCAGAAGCGCGCGACCTGTGGCTCGAGGAACGCCCGGAGCTCGTCCGCCGTGGCCGCCGAGCCCTCGCGCAGCACGACGACGGCCAGCGGGCGCTCCGACCAGGTCTCGTCGGGAATCGCGATCACCGCCGCCTCGGCGACGGCAGGGTGGCCCATCAGCGCGTTCTCGAGGGCGACGGACGAGATCCACTCACCGCCGGACTTCACGAGGTCCTTTGCGCGATCCTGGATCGTCACGTACCCGTCGGGGCCGATCGTGACGATGTCTCCGGTGCAGAACCAGCCGTCGTCCGTCCAGCGGTCGGCCGCCTCGGGCGCCTCGTAGTACGCGGACGCGATCGACGGCCCGCGCACCTCGAGCTCGCCCATCGCCTCGCCGTCCCACGGGACGAGGCCGTCTCCGCCACGGGCTCTGACCTCGACGAACGGGATCGGCGGCCCCTGCTGTGCGCGGCGCTCCGGCTCCTGATCCTGTCCGGGCGCGCCCGAGACCGTCCCGACCGGAGACATCTCCGTCATCCCCCAGCCGTGGGTGACGTGCAGCCCGTGCCGCTCCTGGAAGGCCTGGATCATCGCGAGCGGGGGCGCGGCGCCGCCGATCACCATGGTGCGCATCGACGAGAGGTCCCACGCGCCGGGGCTCGCGTCGAGCGCCTGCGAGGATCCCCATCCAGATCGTCGGGACTCCTGCCGCGACCGTGACGCGCTCGCCCGCGAACAGCTCCAGCAGGCTCTGCGGATCGAGGTGCGGGCCCGGCAGCACCTGCTCGACCCCGAACAGGGCGTTCGCGAAGGGGAAGCACCACGCGTTCACGTGGAACATCGGCACCACCGGGAGCACGACGTCGTCCCGCGTCAGGTGCAGGCAGGCGGTCAGCGTCAGCGCGTGGATCGCGACCGCGCGGTGGGAGTAGAGGACGCCCTTGGGCCTGCCCGTCGTCCCGCTCGTGAAGCACATCATCGCCGCCTGCCGCTCGTCCGGGTCGCGCTCGACGGACGCGCCCTCGTCCGCCTCCGCGATCAGCTCCTCGTACTCGACCGCCCCGGGCGGGGTCTCGCCCTGACCGACCGCGACGACATGGGCGAACGGTGCCCGCTCGAGGAACGGCTCGGCGGCCGGCCAGAGCGTCTTGTCGACGACGAGCACCCGGTCGTCGGCGTGGGTGGCGATGTACGCGTTCTCGTCCGGGTGGAGCCTGGGGTTGAGCGTGTGCGTGACGAACCCTGCCGTCGGTGCGCCGAAGTAGACCTCCAGGTGCTCGTGCTGGTTCCACATCAGCGTCGCGACGCGGTCGCCCTCTGCGAGCCCGAGCCCGGCGAGCGCGACGCCGAGCCGGCGTGAGCGGCTCGCGAGCTCCGCGTTCGTGGTCCGGTGCAGGCTGCGATCGGGCTGGCGCGACACGATCGCGACGTGGCCGAAGATCTGCTCCGCTCTGCGGAGGATCGCCGGCACGTTCAGCGAGTAGTCCATCATCAGTCCGTCCACGACGTCCCTCCTTGGTCGATCACGTGGAGCGCCACCTCGGCGCGCAGCGTTGCGCCGGACGCCTCCCACGACCGGATCCCGAGCGCCCGGCGATACAGGCCGTTGAGCGGGCTCTCCCACGTGAAGCCGCTCCCGCCGAGGGTCTGGATCGCCCGCTCGCAGCTCGCCACGGCGGCGTCGGCAGCCGTCGCCTTGGCTGACGCGGCAGCGACCGCGGCGCCGGGGTCGTCCACCGCCGATGCTCCAGGCCGCCCACCAGGCGAGCGACCGGGCCAGCTCCAGCTCGACGTAGACGTCGGCGAGAGGATGCGCGACCGCCTGGTAGGCCCCGATCCGTCGGCCGAACTGGACGCGCTCGCGCGCGTGGGCGACCGCGAGCTCGAGCGCGCGGTCGCCGACGCCGATCGCCTCGCAGGCGAGAGCGGCGAGCGAGCGAGCGCGGATCGCCGGCAGCGCGTCCGAGGGGCAGAGCGGCCGTGCCGCCTCGCCGCCCAGCACCACCCCCAGCGGTCGGGTCGGGTCGCTCGTGGCGAGCAGCTCGCGCTCGGCGCCGACGAGCTCCCAGATCGTGTCGCCGCCGACGACGGCGATCCGGGTGACGGCGTCGAGGTCCGGCACGAGGGGCGCCGCCGCCAGCACCCAGCTGTCCGCCCCGGCTGCGATCGCCTCTTGCTCGCCCGGCGGCAGGAACGGCGCCAGCGAGCTCGTCGACCAGAACGGCGCGTGGAGCAGGGCACGTCCGCTCTGCTCGTGCAGCACCGCCTCCTCCGTGAAGGCCAGGCCTGCGCCGCCGACCTCCTCGGGCAGCGACACCCCCGTCCAGCCGAGGGCGGCGAGCTCCGTCCAGGCGGGCCTGGCCGCGCGCTCGAGGACGCTCCTCGCCTGCGCGCGGAGCTCCTCCTGCAGCGGAGTCGGCGCGATGTCCATCAGCGCGAGCGCGGCAGGCCGAGGATGCGCTCGGCGACGATGCTGCGGAGGATCTCCGACGTCCCCGCCTCGATGGTGTTGCCCCTGCTGCGCAGCTGCTGGAGCGGCCACGCGCCGCCGTAGGGGGCGTTCGGCGCCAGCAGCTGCGCGTCCGATCCGAGCAGCTCGAGCGCGATCGACGTGACGCGCTGGTTGGCCTCCGACCACCGCAGCTTGAGGACCGAGCCCTCGGGGCCGGGGGCGCCCGAGCGAGCGAGTCCCGCGAGCGAGCGGTACGCGGTGATCCGGAGCGCCTGGAGGTCGATCCACTCGCGGGCGATCGCGTCGCGCTGGAGGGCGGTCGCGCCGCGGTCGCGTGCCAGCTCGAGCAGCCGCCTCACCTGCGCGTCGAGTCGTGCCACGAGGGCGACGCCGAGAGTGCCGCGCTCGTGCAGGAGTGTGGTCATCGCGATGCGCCAGCCGTCCCCGACCTCGCCCAGGACGTCCGAGCGAGGCACCTCCACGCCGTCGAAGAAGATCTCGTTGAACTCCGCAGCGCCCGTCAGCTGCCGCAGCGGCCTGACCTCCACACCCGGCGCTCGCATGTCGACGAGGAGCATGGTGAGCCCCTCGTGTCCGGTGGCGTCCGTGTCGGTGCGGACGAGCAGGAGGCAGCGGTCGGCGACGTGCGCGAACGACGACCAGACCTTCTGCCCGTCCACGACGAGCACGTCGTCCTGGCTGCGCGCCCGCGCGCGGAGCGCGGAGAGGTCGGAGCCGGCCTCGGGCTCCGAGAAGCCCTGGCACCAGATCTCGTCGGCTGCCAGGATCGGGGAGAGGTAGCGGTCGCGCTGCTCGTCGGTGCCGTGCGCGATGATCGTCGGCCCCGCCATCCCCAGGCCGATCACGCCGACGTGCGGCGGCGCTCCGGCGCGGACGAGCTCCTCCTGGGCGATGGCCTCGTAGAGCGGGGCCAGCCCTCGCCCGCCGTGCTCGACCGGCCAGCCGACTCCTGCGTAGCCGGCCCGGTGCAGCGACCGGCTCCAGGCGCGCAGCTCGTCGAGGTCGGCCGCGGCGACGAGGGGATCGCGGTGCCGGAGACCGGGCGGGACGCTCTCCTCGAGCCACCGTCGCAGCTCGGCGCGGAAGGCGGCCTCCTCCGGCGCGTCTCGGAAGTCCACCGGGCGATGCTATCCCGGACGACGGGGAGGCGCCGCTCGGTGCGACGCCTCCGTCGAACGACGCCGGTCGGGCTCAGCGGGCGAGCCGCGCGAGCGTCGTGACGAGGCCCGCTGCTCCGAGCGCCAGCGCCGCCACCGCGGTCAGCCACGCAGCGTCCACGCCCAGTCCCGCCTCGCGCAGGAGCCACGTGACGCCGATCGCGGCGAACGCGATCCCGAAGGCCAGATGGCCGAAGCCGATGCTCCGCTCACCCTCCATGTCGCACCTCCGCCTGTCCGAAGCCCAGCTCGAGGTCGATCACGAGCGCCCCGTCGGTCGTGGCGCCGACCGCGTAGCGGGCGCGCTCGTCCCAGCCGTCCACGGAGCTGCCATCGGGAAGCCTGAGCTCGCCGCCGTCGACGTGCGCGTCGACGACGAGGGCGACGTCGCCCGGCACGAGCACGGTCAGCGCGCCGATCCCGAGCTCGACCTCGACGCGCCGGGTCTCGCCTTCGAGCGCGACGTCACGGAGGTCGAGCGTGTAGTCCCCGATCCCGTACGCGTAGCGCGACTCCAGCTCGGCCAGTCCCGCCGGGGCGACCGTCTTCTCGCCGATCCCGTCGTCGACGAGCGGCTCGACCGCAGCGGTCGCGAGCAGCGCGCAGGTCAGGAGCGCGCCCACGACGAACAGCCAGGGCGCCCGTCCGACCACGGAGGCGAGGACGAGCCCGGCTCCGACCACGACCAGCGCCGCCGCCAGCACGACGCTCGCCGACGCGTCGAACCAGCCGGAGAGGGTGCCCGCGATCACGAGCGCGGTGCCGATCGAGAGAAGGCTCAGCACACCGGCCGTGACCAGGCCGCGCCGTCGATCGGGTGCGGCCGGAGCCGCACCCGTGTCCTCGCTGGCAGGGGCCGGCGGCTCCTCGTCCTCCGCGCCCGGTCGCGATCCGGCCACGTCGGCCGGCGCGGCGGTCGACGCGGCGGGCGGTGGGGCGAAGGGCGCGGGCGAGTGCGGCGCTGCGACAGACGCACGTGGTGCGTCGTCGGGTGGGCTGTCCCGCACGAGCAGCCAGATCCCGAGACCGACGAGGCCAAGGCCCGCGGCGACCTGGACGCCGTCGCCGAGGCCGTGCCAGCCGAACAAGAGCCCGATGCCGAGCACGAGGGCGACCAGCGCGCCCACGGTCCACGGGTCGACACCGCGGGCGTCGCCGCCCGCGGTGATCTCGCCCTTCGGCATCACGAGCCAGCAGGCGAGGTAGAGGAGGATCCCGATCCCTCCCGCGAACGCGAGGAGGATGAACGAGATCCGCACGATCGTGGGGTCGACGCCGAGGTAGTGGCCGATCCCGGCCGCGACCCCGGCGATCTTCCCGTCCGGCGTCCGCACGAGCCGCCTCGGGCCCGTGTCCGCCCCGCCGGGGGGCATCTCGGATGTCGTCGTATGTGTCATGCCTCGATCGTTGCGCTCCCGGGGCTCGGTCGCCATCGGCAATTCTCGTGGCTCTCCCCCGAGGCTGTCAGGGTCGTCTCAGGGTGAGCCCCGAGCGCCGCCGCGCGCGTCCGCTGGAATGATCATGCCGTGGAGACAGCCGCCCGTCCCACCGCGCTCGACCACGTGCCGGCGCTCGACCGGGAGCGGCGGCTGCTTGCGGGCGTCGCCGCCGGGATCGCGGACGGTGTCGGCGTCGCGCCCATCGTCGTCAGGGCAGGCTTCGTCGCGCTCGCCGCGGCCGGTGGGATCGGGATCGTCCTCTACCTCGCCGCGTGGGGTCTCATGTTCTGGACGGGCCGTCCCACCGCGTCGGTCGCGCCCGAGGAGGGGCTCGGGCCGCCCGACCGCGTGCTCGCCACCGCGCTCCTCACCGTCGGGCTCCTGCTCGGGGTGGAGGGGCTCGGTCTGGGCTTCGACCCGTCCGTCTCGGTGCCGCTCTCCTTCGTCGGGCTCGGACTGCTCGTCGCGTGGCATCGCGTCGGCCTCGGGACGCTGGTCACCGACCGCGGCACGACCGGCAGGATCGCCGTCGGCCTCGTCGTCGCGGGGATCGGCCTGGCCGGGCTGATCGCGCTCAACGTCGACGTCGCCGCGGCGAGGGATGCGGTGCTGCTCACCGCCGCCGTGGTCGGCGGGCTCGCGCTCGTGGCGGCGCCGGCCATCGGCGGCCTCGTCCGCGATCTGGCCGCCGAGCGCCGGGAGCGCATCCGCTCGGAGGAGCGGGCGCGGGTCGCCGCGCACCTCCACGACTCGGTGCTGCAGACCCTGGCGCTCATCCAGCGCTCGTCGGGCGATCCGGCCCGGACCGCGGCGCTCGCGCGCCGTCAGGAGCGCGAGCTGCGCGCCTGGCTCTACGGCGCGGACGCGGATCGGCGCGGTGGGACGGTGCGCGCCGCGCTCGAGGCGGTCTGCGTCGAGGTCGAGCAGCTGCACGGCGTCCCGGTCGAGCTGGTCGTCGTGGGCGGTGAGGCACCCGCGACCGAGCGGGTCACCGAGGCGATGGGCGCGGTCCGGGAGGCCGTCGTCAACGCCGCCAAGCACGCCGACGCCGCTCGCATCGACGTGTACGCCGAGAACGACGACGGAGGGCTCGCGGTGTTCGTGCGGGACACGGGGCGCGGCTTCGTCGCCGACGGCGTCGGGGCGGACCGGGCGGGTCTCCGCGAGTCGGTGATCGCCCGCATGGAGCGGCTCGGCGGCAGCGCCACCGTCACGTCGGCGCCCGGCGAGGGGACCGAGGTCGAGCTGCGCCTGCCGGAGACGGTCGCGTGATGCTCCGGGTCGTCGTCGTGGACGATCACGAGCTCGTCCGCGCGGGCGTCCGCGCGGAGCTGGCCGGGCGCGTCGCCGTGGTCGGCGAGGCGGGGGACGTGCTCGAGGCCGTCGAGGTGATCGCCCGGGAGCGGCCCGACGTCGTCCTGCTCGACGTCCACCTGCCCGGGGGCGATGGCCCCGCCGTGATCGCAGGCGCGCTCGAGCAGGGCGTCGAGACCGTGTTCCTGGCGCTCTCCGTCTCGGACGCCGCCGAGGACGTCGTCGGGGTGATCCGGGCGGGAGCGCGCGGCTACGTCACGAAGGCGATCTCGGCCGACGACCTCGTGCTCGCGATCGAGCGCGTGGCCGCGGGCGACGCCGTCTTCTCGCCGCGCCTCGCGGGCTTCGTGCTCGACGCCTTCGCGACCGAGCCTCCGCACACGCTCGATCCGGAGCTCGACAGGCTCACCGCCCGGGAGCGGGAGGTGATGCGGCTCCTCGCCCGGGGCTACGCGTACAAGGAGATCGCCCGCCGCCTGTCGATCTCGATCAAGACGGTCGAGACGCACGCCTCGTCGGTGCTGCGCAAGCTCCAGCTCTCGAGCCGCAACGAGCTCGCGACCTGGGCCGCCCGCCGCAAGCTCCTGTAGGGCGGAGCTTGCCCGGCCGGCGCTGATGGCCCGGTGCCTCCTCGTCCGGCTCCGCCGGCGTGCTGCCGGCCCTGCCCGTCTTCCGTGGCCCTGCCCCGTTAACGACGGCGTAACCCGTCCGGCCGCAGCCCCTGTCTACGATCGGCGGACGGCCTCCGTGGCCGCCCGTCGTCGTCCGCCGAGGGAGGAAGCGCATGTCCGCAGCCGACACCGAGCCGCAGGCGCCCGAGCCGCGCGAGCGCCTCGAGGAGGCGCTCGTCGAGGTGAAGCGCGTCATCGCCGGTCAGGACGAGATGCTCGAGCGCGTGCTCGTCTGCCTCGTCGCGGGCGGGCATCTCCTGATCGAGGGTGTGCCGGGCCTCGCCAAGACGCTGACGATCAAGACGACCGCCGAGGTGCTCGGAGGGACGTTCCGTCGGGTGCAGTTCACGCCCGACCTGGTCCCCTCCGACCTCGTCGGCACGCGCGTCTACCGCCCCGACCTCGGCGGCTTCGAGACCGATCTCGGCCCGGTGTTCTGCAACTTCCTGCTCGCCGACGAGATCAACCGCGCGCCCGCGAAGGTGCAGTCGGCGCTCCTCGAGGTGATGCAGGAGAAGCAGGTCACGATCGGTCACGACACGCATCGCGTGCCCGACCCGTTCCTCGTGATGGCGACGCAGAACCCGATCGAGTCCGAGGGCACGTACCCGCTCCCGGAGGCGCAGGTCGACCGCTTCATGCTCAAGGTGCTCGTCGGGTATCCCGAGCGCGACGAGGAGCTGACCGTCGTGCATCGCTCGCTCGACGTCCTCCCCGTGGTGCGAGAGGTGCTCTCGCTCGACGAGCTGCGCGCGCTGCAGCGAGGCGTGCGCGACGTGTACGTCGACCCGGGGATCGTCAGCTACGCGGTGAGCCTCGCGGCGGCGACGCGCGACCCGGCCTCCGTCGGGATCCCCGAGGTCGCACCGCTCGTCGCCTACGGCGCCAGCCCTCGCGGACCGATCGCGCTCGTCCAGGCGGCGCGCGCGCTCGCGCTCGTCCACGGCCGGGACTACGTCACGGCGGTCGACATCCGGGCCCTCGTGAAGGACGCGCTGCGCCATCGGCTCGTGCTCACGTACCAGGCGCTCGCCGAAGAGCGGACGGCCGACGACGTGCTCGACGCGGTGATCGCAGCCACGCCGCAGCCACGGCTCGAGCTGGGGAGACCCGCGGCCGCATGAGGTCGACGCCCCTCGGAGCGCTCGGGGTCGAGCCGACCCCGGAACGCCCCGGGCCGGGCCCGCTCCCGGAGCCGCTCCTGCGCGCGCTCGAGCTGACGATCGGACGACGCGTGGACGGCATGCTGGCGGGCGACCACCGCTCGTCGCTGCTCGGCCGCGGCACGGAGCTCGCGCAGGTCCGGCCGTACACGCCGGGGGACGACGTCCGCCTGATCGACTGGAACGTGACCGCGCGCACCGGCGAGCCGCACGTACGGGTGCACCTGGCCGAGCGCGTGCTCGTGACGTGGATCGCGCTCGACGCGTCGCCGTCGATGAGCTTCGGCACAGCCGACCGACGCAAGGCCGACGTCGCGCTCGGGGTCGCCCTCGCCCTCGGCCACGCCGCCAGCGTGCGCGGCAACCGTGTCGGGATGCTCGGCTTCGGTGGCAGGGAGGAGCACGTCGTCCCTCCCCGCCAGGGACGCGCAGGCCTCGTCGGGCTGCTGCTCGCGCTGCGAGACGCGCACGAGCCGTCGTCCGAGGCGGGCCCCGGCCTGTCGGTGTCGCTCGGGCGGCTCGCCGCAGCCGCCCGGCAGCGCGCGCTCGTGACGGTCGTCTCGGACTTCCGCGGGCCCCTGGACTGGCAGCGGGCCGTGCTCGAGCTGGCCGGCAGGCACGAGGTGCTCGCCGTCGAGATCCGCGACCCGCGCGAGCAGGAGCTCGTCCCCGCCGGAGTGCTCCACCTCGTCGACCCCGAGACGGGTCGTCGCCTGCGCGTCGACACCGACGACGCGCGGCTGCGCGGGCGGTTCGCGGAGGCGGCGGCCCGAGAGCGACGAGGCGTCGCGGACGCGCTGGCGTCCGCCGGCGTCGCGCACGTCGTGCTCGACACAGAAGGAGACTGGCTCCGCGAGCTCGCCGGCTTCCTGCGGCGGAGGGCGGCGTGAGCTTCGCCACGCCGATCGCCCTGGCCCTGCTCGCGCTCGTCCCGGTCGTGGCGCTCGCCTACCGGATGGTCGACCGTCGCCGGCGCCGCAGCTCGGCCGCGTTCGCGACACCCGCACTGCAGCCGAACCTCGTGGGCGACCGCCCGGGGCGCAGGCGCCACGTCCCGGCGCTGCTGGTGCTGCTCGCGCTCGCGCTGCTCGTCGTCGGCATCGCCCGTCCACACGTCGACCGCACGACCACGGTGGACGAGGCGACGATCGTGCTCGCCGTGGACACGTCGCGCTCGATGGCTGCCGACGACGTCGCACCGAACCGGCTCGCGGCGGCGAAGACCGCGATCGAGGCCCTGCTCGACGCCGCCCCCGACAACTACCGCGTCGGGATCGTCTCCTTCTCGAACTCGGCGGACGCCGTCCTGCCGCCGACCCGCGACCGGGAGGCGGCGCGGGCGGCCCTCCAGGAGCTCCGACCTGGCTCCGGCACGGCGATCGGCGAGGCGATCGTCCGCTCGCTGCAGCTCACGGAGGTGGCCGACGACGCGGTGGCGCGATCCGACTCCGGGACGACGCGACCCCCAGCGGCGGTGCTCCTGCTCTCCGACGGCGCACAGACCGCCGAGGGCGTGAGCCCGCTCGAGGCCGCGGAGACGGCGCGCCAGCTCGGGATCCCCGTCAGCACCGTCGCGCTCGGGACACGCGACGCGGTCGTCGAGGTGCCGCTGGGGAACGGGCTCACGGAGCGCGTCACGGTCCCACCCGACGCCCAGACGCTCCGGCGGGTGGCCGCCGCCACCGGCGGCACGTTCGAGGAGGCGCTCGATCCCGAGCGCCTGCGGCAGGTGTACGAAGAGCTCGGGACGCGGCTCGCGCAGGAGACGACGAGCGTGGAGGTGACGTCGGCGTTCGCCGCCGGCGGTGCGCTCGTGCTCCTGATCGGGGGCGCCCTGTCGACGACCTGGTTCCGGAGGGCGCTGTGAGCATCCGCCGCCTGGTCGCGGGGCTCGCGCTCGCGGTGGTCGCGCTGGTCGCCCCGGGCACCGCGCAGGCGCTCGACGAGTGCCGGGGGCTCGACGAGTGCGTCCCCGTCGTCGGCCCGTGGGTGGTGGTCCCTCCCGCGCCGACCGGGAGTCTCGCCACCGTCGAGTGGGAGCTGCGCTGCCCGCTTCCCGGGTACGTGGTCGGCGGCGTCGACAGCAGGGTGACCGACCGCGGCATCGACGTGAGCGTCCGAGGGGAGAGCGGCAGCCCGGTCGCGCCTGGCGTGACGACCCGTCGCGCGCTCGTCTTCACGGCTCGCTCCGCCACGCGCCGGGGAGTGGCGACGGCGTTCAAGCCGGCGATCGGCTGCATCCCGCTCGAGGGCGGCGGTGGGCGGGCCCAGACGTCGAGCGGTGCGCGCAGCGCGGTCGTGAAGCCGGGCGCGCCGTTCACGCGGGAGGTGGCCGTCGCCAGGCTGGCATCGGGGCGCACGCGCACCATCACCTCCACCTGCCCCGTGGGCCACCGCGTCGTGGCCGCCGGCCACGCCGTCGCGTTCCGCACGCCGGCGCCGCCGACGCGGGCGCTGGTGAGCGGCATCTCCACGCGGCAGACGGTCGGCTCGACGTCCGTGCGCGTCGTCGCGTCCCTCGCCGCCACGGCGCCGCGCACGGTGCCGGTGCTCGTCCAGGTGCACGCCGTGTGCGCGAGGGGAGCCGGATGAGCTTCGAGGCCCCGTACCTGCTGGTCGCGCTCGCGCTCGTGCCGCTCGCAGCGGTCTGGTACTGGGTGGCGCAGCGCCGTGCCTCGCGCTATGCGGTGAGCTACACGAACCTCGACGTGCTCGCGAGCGTCGTCGACCGAGGTCGCTCCTGGCGCCAGCACGTGCCCGCCGCGCTGCTGCTCGCGGCGCTCGGCGTGCTCTGCGTCGCCGTCGCCCGGCCGACCTGGACGGTCCAGCAGCCGAGCGAGCGCGCGACCGTCGTGCTCGTCGTCGACGTGTCCGGCTCGATGCGTGCGACGGACGTCAAGCCGTCTCGCCTCCGCGCGGCGCAGACGGCGATGGAGACCTTCGCGGAGACCATCCCTGACCAGCTGCGCGTCGGCGTCGTGGCGTTCTCCGACGACGCCCAGGTGGTCGTCGTCCCGACCGACGATCGAGAGCAGCTGCGCACCGGGATCGCCGTGCTGACCCCGGGGCTCGGGACGGCGATCGGTGACGGCATCGCCCGAGCGGTGGAGCTCGTGCAGACGAGCACGCGCGTCGAGGGGCAGGCCGAGAGCGCGCCGGTGCGCGACGAGGAGGGGAAGGCGCTCGCGGCCGTCCTGCTGCTCTCCGACGGCTCGCAAACCCGCGGCGTGCTCACGCCGGGTCAGGGCGCCGATCTCGCGAAGCGCGCCGGCATCCCCGTCTACACGATCGCGCTCGGCACCGAGGAGGGCACGATCCTCGTCGGGCCGGCCGGGCAGAAGCAGACGGTGCCCGTGCCTCCCGACCGCGAGACGCTCGCGGCGATCGCCGACTACACGGACGGCGAGTCGTTCGACGCCGAGAGCTCCGAGGCGCTCTCGCGCGTGTACTCGGGGCTCGGCTCGCGCGTGGGCCGCGAGGCCGCCCCGCGCGAGGTGACCGCGGTCTTCCTCGCCGCCGGTGCGGCGCTCGCCGCGGCTGCGCTCCTGGCGGGCGCGCTCGGCGCCCCGCGGCTCCCCTGACGCCGTCGCGCGGTCAGGGCGTCCTTGGGTCGCCGGCGGGTCGCATCCCCCGATGCACCCCTGGGCCGACAGCCGGGCCGGGCATGCCCGGCCCCTACGACGTTGGAGGTCGGTCGGAGCGGGGCGAGCCTTGCACTGGTGTCGCGATCCGTGTGTCCGGTCTGCGGGACAGGTCGTCCGACTGCTGACGCTCGACTGGGCGAGCGCGGCGTCTCGTCCAAGCGCGCCCGCGGGCGGGCGCTCTTCAGGGATCTGCCCCGCGTCCGGCGAAGCCGGACCCGGGGATTCCCCGCGCGGGAATCCGCTTCTGCGGATTCCCGCCTGCGGACAGGTCCAGTACGCTCCTGCCCCGTGGCGGTTCCGCTCCTCTCGGTTCGCGACGTCAGCCTCCGCTTCGGCGGGATCGTCGCCCTCGACGGGATCTCGTTCGACGTCGGCGCGGGCACGGTCTCCGGGCTGATCGGCCCGAACGGGGCAGGCAAGACGACCGCCTTCAACGTGATCACGCGCCTCTACACGCCCGACGACGGCGTGGTCGAGCTCGACGGGCGCTCGCTGCTCGACGCGCCGCCGCACGGCGTCGCACAGCGCGGTGTGGCCCGGACCTTCCAGAACATCAACCTCTTCTCGTCGATGTCGGTGCTCGAGAACGTGCTGGTCGGCGGGTACGCCCGCGGCCGGCACGTGGGCGTCGAGCAGGCACGTGAGACGCTCGCGTACGTCGGTCTCGACGGCCGAGCCGACGAACGGGCGCTCTCGCTTCCGTACGGCATCCAGAAGCGGGTCGAGATCGCCCGCGCGCTGATGGCGTCGCCCCGGCTCCTGCTCCTCGACGAGCCGGCCGGCGGGCTGAACCACGAGGAGGTCGCGGAGCTCGGCGACTTCATCCTGCGGCTGCGGGACGAGCGCGACCTGACGATCCTGCTCGTCGAGCACCACATGGGCCTCGTCATGCGCGTCTCCGACCACGTCAACGTGCTCAGCTTCGGGCGCCGGATCGCGAGCGGCGTCCCCGACGAGGTGCGCAACGACCCGGCCGTGATCGAGGCGTACCTCGGGGCGGAGCTGTGAGCGCCGCTCCGCTGCTCGAGCTCGTCGACGTCGAGGCGCGCTACGGCGCGGTGCAGGCGCTGCACGGCGTCTCGCTCGAGGTGCCGGAAGGGGCGGTCGTCGCGGTGCTCGGCGCCAACGGCGCGGGCAAGACGACGACGCTGCGCGCGATCTCCGGGATGGTGCGCCGCAGCGGCGAGATCCGCTTCGCGGGCAAGCCGCTGCGGGGCGGGCCCGAGGCGGTCGCCAAGGCAGGGGTCGCCCACGTCCCGGAGCGGCGCGGCACGTTCACGGAGCTCGATGTGATGGAGAACCTGCGCCTGGGCGCCTACACGCGCGGGAGGCGCGACGTGAAGGCCGACATCGAGCGGGTCGCCGGCTGGTTCCCCTGGGTGGTCGAGCGGGCAGATCAGCGCGCGGGCACCCTCTCCGGCGGCGAGCAGCAGATGCTCGCGCTGGCACGGGCGCTGATGGCGCACCCGCGCCTCCTGCTGCTCGACGAGCCGTCGCTCGGCCTCGCCCCGATGGTCGTGCGCGAGATCTTTCGGATCGTCAAGGAGCTCAACGAGCAGGAGGGGCTGACCGTGCTCGTCGTCGAGCAGGACGCCCGCACAGCGCTCGACGCCGCCTCGTCCGCGTACGTGCTCGAGGTGGGGCGCGTCGCGCTCGCCGGCTCGAGCGCCGAGCTCCTCGACGACGAGGCCATCCGGCGGAGCTACCTGGGGTACTGACGAGGTGCAGGACTTCTTCCAGCAGGTCGTCTCGGGGCTCGCGTCGGGCTCCATCTACGCGTCGCTCGCGCTGGCGATCGTCCTCATCCATCGCGCGACGGGCGTGATCAACTTCGCGCAGGGGGAGATGGCGACCTTCTCGACGTACATCGCCTGGACGCTCTCCACCAACCACGGCTGGTCGTACTGGCCGGCCTTCGCAGCGGCGCTCGCGCTCTCGTTCGGCGGTGGCGTGGCCGTGCACCAGGTGCTGATCAGGCCGATCGAGCGCGGCTCCGTGCTCAGGGTCGTGATCGTCACGATCGGGCTGCTCCTGATCCTGAACGGGCTCGTCACGCTGATCTGGTCGGGCGAGGTGCGCGCGGTCGAGAGCCCCTTCCCGTCGCGGACGATCGACATCGCGGGCGTCGCGATCTCGGTGCAGGACCTCGGCACGATCGCGGTCGTGCTGGTCACCGTCGTCGTCCTGTGGGCGCTCTTCCAGTACACGCGCGTCGGCCTCGCGATGCGCGCTGCGGCCGTGAACCCGACCGAGGCGCGGCTCGTCGGGGTGCGGGTCGCGTGGATGCTCTCGCTCGGCTGGGGGCTCGCGGCGGTGCTCGGCGCGATCAGCGGGATGCTCGCCGCGCCGACCGTGTTCCTCGACCCGAACATGATGGCCGCGATCCTGCTGTACGCGTTCGCGGCGGCCGTGCTCGGAGGGATCGACTCACCGCTCGGCGCGGTGGTCGGGGGGCTCCTCCTCGGCGTGGTGCTGAACCTGATCGGGACGTACGTGGACGTCGTCGGCGCCGATCTGCGCCTGCCGGCTGCGCTCGTCGTGATCCTCGTCGTCCTGCTCGTCCGTCCGTCCGGGCTGTTCGGCCGTCGGGAGGTGGCGAAGGTATGAGTCGGCGCACCCTCGCAGCCCCGCTGGGCGGGTTCGCAGTCCTCGTCGCCGTGGTCGCCCTGCTCCCGCTCTTCGTCTCGGACTTCCGCGCGCAGCAGCTCGCCTACGTCGCGATCTACCTGATCGCGCTGATCGGCCTCAACGTGCTCACGGGCTATGCGGGTCAGATCTCGCTCGGCCACGGCGCGTTCATGGCGGTCGGCGGCTACACGACCGCGATCCTGATGGCCGACCACGGGGTCAAGGACATCTGGACGATCCCGATCGCGGCGCTCGTCACCGGCGTCGTCGGCTTCCTGTTCGGCATCCCGGCGCTGCGGATGTCGGGGCTCTACCTCGCGCTCGCGACGTTCGCGGTCGCGGTGGCGATGCCGTCGGTGATCAAGAAGTTCGAGGGGTTCACCGGCGGCGGCTCCGGGATCAACCTGTTCGGGACGCCGGAGCTCACCGCCTCGCTCACCCCGGTCGAGATCCTCGGCCTCTCGCTCAACTTCAACAACTGGCTGTACGCGCTCTGCTGGACGACCGCGCTCGTCCTCTACGTCGTCGCCTGGCTCCTCCTCCGCGGTCGCACGGGGCTCGCGCTGCGGGCGATCCGCGACAGCGAGACCGCCGCGCAGTCGGCCGGGATCTCGCTGCCGCGGCTGAAGACGTTCGCGTTCGCGGTGAGCGCCGCGTACGCCGGGGTCGCCGGCTCGCTGTTCGCGATCGCCACCACCTTCGTCAACCCGGACGCCTTCCCCGTCGCGCTCTCGATCTTCCTGCTCGTCGGCGTGGTCGTCGGCGGGCTCGGCTCGCTCACCGGGCTCCTCGCAGGCGCGATCTTCATCCAGTTCCTGCCCCTGTGGGCGCAGGAGGTGTCGCGCTCGCCGGGGGCGCCGGCGATCGTGTACGGCGCGGTCCTGATCGTGACGATGTTCCTGCTGCCGCGTGGCGTGGCGGGCCTGGTCGAGCGCGTGCGCCGTCTCGGGTCATAGATGTCGGCGCAGCCGGGCGCCCGCGGAATCCGTCCAATTTCCTAACCGCGCGGCGCTACCATCCCCCGATCACAGAACCCTCCATCAACAGAACCCTCCACCGAGGAGATCTCAACCGATGAAGAGCAAGCTGGTACTCGCGCTCGCGGCCGTCGCCGCCACCGCCGCGCTCGGCGCAGCAGCCGCGACCGCCGGATCGTCCGCAGACCCGGGCATCTCTGCGGGTGAGATCCTGCTCGGCGGGACGACGCCGCTCTCGGGCTCCGCGGCCGCCTACGCGTCGGTGGCCCGCGGCGCGGACGGGTACTTCAAGTACGTCAACGCTCGCGGCGGCGTCAACGGGCGCAAGATCACGTACAAGTACGTCGACGACGCCTACAACCCGGCGCAGACGATCCAGGCGACGCGTCAGCTCGTCGAGCAGGACAAGGTGTTCGCGATCTTCAACGCGCTCGGCACGGAGCACAACGAGGCGATCCGCGAGTACCTCAACGCGACGAAGGTGCCCCAGCTGTTCGCCGCCTCCGGCGCGACGTCCTTCGGTGCGGACGTCGAGCGCTACCCCTACACGATCGGGTTCCAGCCCAGCTACCAGGCCGAGGGGTGGGTCTACGGCAAGTACCTCGCCCGCACCGCACCCGCCTCGCGGATCGCGGTGCTGTTCCAGAACGACTCCTACGGCAAGGATCTCCTCGCCGGTCTCAAGCGGGGTCTCGCGCGCTCGAAGGCGAAGGTGATCGCCGCCGAGCCGTACGAGGTGACCGCCTCCGACGTCGGCTCGCAGGTGGCGAAGCTGAAGTCCTCCGGCGCCAACACGTTCGCGATCTTCGCGACGCCCAAGTTCGCGATCCAGGCGTACGTGTTCGCGAACAAGCTCGGCTGGCGGCCCAAGCTGACGATCAACAACGCCGTCTCCTCCGCCTCGAACATCATGACCCTCGCCTCCGAGGGCGGTGCGAACAAGGTCGTCCCCGGCTCGCTCTCGATCCAGTTCCTGAAGGATCCGACCGATCCGAAGTGGGCCAAGGACAAGGCCGTCGCGCTCTACCGGCAGATCATGAAGCAGTACGTCGCCGGTGGGAACCCGAACGACGTCTACCACCTGTACGGCATGGCCGCGGCCTGGACGACCGTGGAGGCGCTCAAGCGCTCCGGCAAGGAGCCGACCCGCGCGGCGCTCGTGAAGGCCGTCTCCAACATGAGCTTCACGGCCAATCCGTTCCTGCTCCCCGGGATCGCGCTGAAGACGTCCGGCACGACCGACCACTTCCCGATCGAGCAGATGGTGCTCTCGCGCTACGTCAAGGGCGGCTGGAAGTCGTTCGGCGGCCTCTGGTCCTACCGGGCCTCGTAGCGCCCACGGTCAGCGACGTGTGACGAGGGGGCCGGCATCCGCCGGCCCCCTCGCGTGTCCGGCCGCGTGTGCCGACGGACGCAGGGGGCGTTCGCGTATGCTCGGCTCTCCGGCACGAGGAGACCGTTCCGGCGACGCAGCCCCAGCACGTCACCGATGACCGACCTCGTCCCCGATCTCCTCGCGGCGCCGCTCGACGACCTCTTGGCCGAGGCGCGCCGCATCCGCCGTGGCACGCGGGTGACGTACTCGCCGAAGGTGTTCGTCCCGCTGACGACCCTGTGCCGGGACGTGTGCGGCTACTGCACCTTCGCGCGCCCCCCGCGCCGCGGCGAGCGCGCGTACCTCGGTGAGGTGGAGGTGCTGGAGATCGCGCGCGCCGGCGCGGCGGCAGGGTGCACCGAGGCGCTGTTCACGCTGGGCGACAAGCCGGAGCTGCGCTACCGCGTCGCACGGGAGGAGCTCGCAGCGCTCGGCCGCTCGACGACGCTCGAGCACCTGGCGCACTGCGCGCGTCTCGTGCTCCGCGAGACGGGTCTGCTCCCGCACCTCAACCCGGGTGTGATGACCCGCGAGGAGCTCGTCGCCCTGCGTCCGGTCGCCGCCTCGATGGGGATCATGCTGGAGACCACCGCCGAGCGGCTGGCCGCGAAGGGCGGACCGCACTGGGCCTCGCCCGACAAGCGGCCCGCCGCCCGACTGGAGACGATCCGGCTCGCCGGCGAGCTCCGCATCCCGTTCACCAGCGGGATCCTCGTCGGCATCGGGGAGACGCGCGAGGAGCGCATCGACGCGCTCCTCGCCCTGCACGAGGTCGCGGCGGAGCACGGGCATCTGCGCGAGGTCATCGTCCAGAACTTCCGCGCCAAGCCGGGGACGCGCATGGCCGACCACCCCGACGCGACGCTGGAGGAGCACCTCTGGTCGGTGGCGGTCGCGCGCATCGTGCTCGGCCCGGATGTCCACGTCCAGGCACCGCCGAACCTCGCCTACGACGACTTCCCGCTGCTGCTCGACGCCGGGATCGACGACTGGGGCGGCGTCTCCCCGGTGACCCTCGATCACGTCAATCCCGAGGCGCCCTGGCCGGACGTCGAGCGGCTGCGCGAGGCGTGCCGTGCGCGCGGGCTCGAGCTCGCTCCTCGGTTGCCCCTCTACCCGGAGCACGTCGCCGAGCTCGAGACGTGGGCCGACGCTGGGGTCGCGCCGGCGATCCGGCGCGCGGCGGACGCGAGCGGGCTCGCCCGCGACGATCGCTGGGCGCCCGGCGAGCCGGGCACGCCGCCCTACCTCGTCCGGCGGGACGCCGCGCCCGCCGGTCTCTCCGGCGACGAGCTCGGGGAGCAGGAGCTCGTGCGGCTGCTCGAGAGCCGTGGGCGGGAGGTCGAGCGGGTGCTCGCCGCCGCCGACCGCCTGCGGAGGGAGGTGTGCGGCGACGAGGTGACGTACGTCGTGACGCGGAACGTCCAGTACACGAACGTGTGCTACTTCCGCTGCGGGTTCTGCGCCTTCTCGAAGGGCAAGCTCGCGGAGAACCTGCGCGGGCCGGCGTACCTGGTGCCGCTCGAGGAGATCGTGCGGCGCGCGGAGGAGGCGTGGGAGCGCGGCGCGACCGAGGTGTGCCTGCAGGGCGGCATCCACCCGGCGTTCACCGGCGACTACTACGCGAGCGTCGTCGAGGCGATCCGGGCTGCCGTGCCCGGGGTCCACGTGCACGCCTTCTCGGCGCTCGAGGTCTGGCAGGGTGCCGCGACGCTCGGACTCGGCCTCGACGCCTACCTCGCCCGCCTGCGCGAGCTCGGGCTCGGGTCGCTGCCGGGGACGGCCGCCGAGATCCTCGACGACGAGGTGCGGGCGGTGATCTGCCCGGACAAGGTCACGACCGACCAGTGGCTCGCCGTCCACGCCGCCGCGCACCGCGCCGGGCTGCGCTCGAACGTCACGATGATGTTCGGCCACGTCGACCGGCCCGAGCACTGGGCGCGGCACCTCCTCCGCGCCCGCGCGCAGCAGCGGGAGACGGGTGGCTTCACCGAGCTCGTGCCGCTCCCGTTCGTCCCGATGGAGGCGCCGATGTACGTCCAGGGGCGCGCGCGGCGCGGGCCGACGTTCCGCGAGACGCTGCTCGTCCACGCGGTCGCTCGCCTGGCGCTGCACCCGCTGATCACGAACGTCCAGGCGTCGTGGGTGAAGCTCGGGCCCGACGGCGTGCGCCAGGCGCTCGCTGCCGGCGTCAACGATCTCGGCGGCACGCTGATGAACGAGTCGATCTCGCGCTCGGCCGGCTCGCAGTGGGGGCAGGAGCTGCCCCCCGAGCGGATGGAGGAGCTGATCCGCTCCGCCGGTCGCGTGCCGCGGCAGCGGACGACGACCTATGGCGCGCCGCCTGTGGAGCAGCTGCGCCGCTCGTTCGGCGCCCCGCCGCTCGCCCCGCCCGTGAGCCCGCCTGTGCGGGACGCCGGGCTGACGGCACCCGCGCGTCTCCACCGCCCGGCCGCGCTCGCAGCTCGCGGGCGGTAGGCCTCTCCGGAGTGCCTCGGCCTCGCCGAGCCATCGATCGCCTCGCGTGCTGGTCGGCGGGCCCCGCGCAGGGGGTGGTGTCCGTCCCCCATCCCGGTCAGACTGAGCGCATGTCGCGCTTCATGAAGCTCCTCGCGCTCGCGCTCGTCGTGTTCGGCGCGATCCAGCTCGTGCCCTACGGGCGCGACCACGACAACCCGTCGACCGTCCAGGAGCCGGCCTGGGACAGCGACCGCACGCGCGACCTCGCGCTCGGCGCCTGCTTCGACTGCCACTCCAACGTGACCTCGTGGCCGTGGTACACGAACGTCGCCCCCGTCTCCTGGCTGACGCAGCGCGACGTCGAGGACGGACGGGCCGTCCTCAACTTCAGCGAGTGGGACCGGCCCCAGGCGACCAACCCGCGCGAGGTCGTCGACTCGATCCGCGACGGCGAGATGCCTCCTTTCTACTACCGCTGGACGCACGGGAGCGCACGCCTCTCGGACGAGGAGCAGGCGCAGCTCGAGGCGGGGCTGCTCGAGACGTGGTCGAGCTCCCCGCCCGGCGTGACGCCGTAGAGGCGAGCCACCCGCGGCCTACGCGGCAGCTGGATCCGGACGCCCGAGCGCGGCGCGCGCCTCGGCGAGCGTGAAGCGACCCGACAGCAGCGCGCTCCCGCACACGGCGCCCGCGCAGCCCGCGCGCCGGAGCGCGAGCACGTCGTCGACGGACGCGA
Source organism: uncultured Actinomycetes bacterium (assembly GCA_963703095.1). Taxonomy (GTDB): domain Bacteria; phylum Actinomycetota; class Thermoleophilia; order Gaiellales; family Gaiellaceae; genus Gaiella. The sequence goes on along the minus strand of OY969787.1, from coordinate 2,659,544 downwards.
CGCCTCCGGCGGCGAGCACGGGGATCCCGAAGGGGACGACGGAGGCGAGCAGCTCGAGGTCCGGCCCGGCGAGCGAGCCGTCCCGGGCGGCGCTCGTGACGAGCAGTCGCTCGACCCCGAGCTCGGCGCACCGCCGGGCGAGCTCGACGGGGGTGAGGTCGGAGAGACGGGTCCACCCGTCCGCTGCGACGCGGCCAGAGCGCGCGTCGACGGCGACGACGATGCCGCCGCCCAGGGCAGCGATCGCGCGCTCGAGGAAGCCCGGCTCGAGCGCCGCCGTGCCGACCATCACGCGGTCGGCCCCGGCGTCGAGGGCTGCCGCCACCGCCTCCAGGCTCCGGTAGCCGCCGCCGACCTGCACCGGGAGCCCGCCGGCCTCGGCGATGCGGCGGACGAGGCCGAGCGTCGGCGCGCCCGAGAACGCGCCGTCGAGGTCGACGAGGTGCAGCCGGTCGGCGCCCTCGGCGGCGAAGCGGCGCGCGAGCTCGACGGGGTCGCCTCCCTCGATCGTCACGTGCTCGCGCCGGCCCTGACGGAGGCGGACGACGCGCCCCTCGAGGACGTCGATCGCCGGCAGCAGCTCGAACTCCCGTAGTAGCACGCTAACATGCTATCATGGTGCGCATGACGACGAGGCGCGCATGACGACGAGAGCGGGCTCGCGGGTCGCACGCCCCGGGGCCGAGGCCGACGTCGGCCGTGCCGTCGAGCCGGTCGCCGGCCTCGACGACCTCGCGACGGCCGTGCTCACGCTCCGCGACGCCGACGAGGTGACGCGGTTCCTGCGCGACCTCTGCACGCTGCCCGAGCTCGAGGCGCTCGCCCACCGGTGGCAGATCGTGCAGCTCCTCGAGGAGGGGGTGTCCTACGTCGAGATCGCCGAGCGGGTGCCGACGTCGACGGCGACGGTCACGCGGGTCGCGCAGTGGCTCCGCAATGGCACCGGCGGCTACCGCACGGCGCTCGCGCGCCGGGGAGGAGCTCGATGAGCGCGGCGCTCGTCCGTCCCGGCGAGAACGGAAGGCTGACCCTCGCCGTTCCGTCCAAGGGGCGAATGTCAGAGCCGTCACTGCGGCTCTGCGCCGACGCGGGGCTGTCCTTCGAGGCGACGGAGCGGTCGCTGATCGTGCCGTGCGTCAACGCGCCGGTCGACCTCCTGCTCGTGCGCACCGACGACATCCCGGAGTACGTCCAGGACGGCGTCGTCGACCTGGGGATCACGGGTGCCAACCTCGTGTTCGAGGCCGAGGCGGACGTCGTCACGCTCGCCGAGCTGGGGTTCGGGCGCTGCACGCTCGCCGCGGCGGTGCCCGTGGACTCGAGCGCCGACGCGGCGCGCGATCTCGAGGGGCTCCGCGTCGCGACGGCGTACCCGGGATCGACGCGGAGGCTGCTCGGCGAGCGCGGTGTCGCGTGCGAGATCGTCCCGGTCTCCGGATCGGTCGAGGCGGCGCCGCGCCTGGGTCTGGCCGACGCGATCGTCGATCTCGTCTCCACCGGGTCGACGCTCAGCGCCAACGGCCTGCGCGGGCTCGAGGAGCTCCTCACCTCCCAGGCGGTCCTCGTCGCAGGACGACGCGCGCTCGAGGAGCGGCGCGGCGACGTCGACCGACTGGCGCTCATGCTCTCGTGCGTCGTGGCGGCCCGGAAGCGGCGCTACGTGATGATGAACGCGCATCTCGACGATCTCGCGGCCATCCGGGCGATCCTGCCCGCGATGGGCGCTCCGACCGTCCTCCAGCTCGCGGCCGAGGGCGAGATCGCGATCCACGCGGCGGTCGACGCGGACGCCGTCTGGACGCTGCTCCCCGCGCTGCGCGACGCAGGGGCGTCGTCGATCCTCGTGATGCCCGTCGAGCGGCTGATCCCGTGAGGGGGCTCGTCCTCGACGACGCACTCGCCGTGGTGACGCCCATCGTCGCCGACGTGCGCGCGCGCGGCGACGCGGCGCTGCTCGAGTGGACCGAGCGCTTCGACGGGCCCCGCCCCGACGGGTTCCGCGTCCCGGACGAGGCGATCGCGAGGGCGACGATCGACCAGGACGTGGTCGAGGCGCTGCGCCGGATGATCGACGCCGTGCGGGCCTTCAACGAGGCACAGCGCCCCGCCGACACGAGGATCGAGGCTGCGCCGGGGATCGTCACCGAGCGGCGCTGGCTCCCCGTCGACGCGGTCGGCGTCTGCGTGCCGAGCGGCCGTGCGCCGCTCCCGTCCTCGCTCGTGATGGGGGCGGTGCCCGCGCAGGTCGCCGGCGTGCGGCGGATCGTCGTCGTGACCCCGAACCCGGTTCCCGCGACGCTCGTCGCGGCTCGCGAGCTCGGCATCGACGAGCTCTACGCCGTCGGCGGCGCCCAGGCGGTCGCGGCGCTCGCGTACGGCACCGAGACGATCGCACCCGTCGACCGGATCGTGGGGCCCGGCAACGCGTACGTCACCGCCGCCAAGCTGCTGGTGTCGAGCCGGGTCGGCATCGACCTTCCCGCGGGGCCGAGCGAGGTGGTGGTGATCGCGGACGCGACACCGCCGGCGGAGCGCGTTGCCGCGGACCTGCTCGCGCAGGCCGAGCACGGCGCGGACAGCGAGGCCGTGCTGCTGACGACCGACGCCTCCCTGGCCGCCGCGGTCGCCTCGCTCGTCGCAGGGCACGAGAACGTCCGTTGCGAGGTCGTCGGCTCGCTCGACGAGGCGGTCGCCCGTTCGGAGGCGTACGCGCCCGAGCACCTCGAGCTGCACGTCGCCGACCCAGAGGCGCTCGTCGGCCGCCTGCGGAACGCGGGCGCGATCTTCGTGGGCTGCTCGTCGGTCGTCGGCGACTACGCGGCGGGCGCGACCCACGTGCTCCCGACCGCCGGTCTCGCGCGGTCGGTCGGCGGGCTCGGGCTGGAGGCGTTCCTCAAGCCGGTGCAGATCGTTCGCGCGACCGCCGAGGGGCTGCGCGGCGCCGCAGCGGTCGTCGGGCCGCTCGCGGGCGTCGAGGGGCTCCCGCTGCACGCCGCGGCGGTGCGCCCGGAGGACGCAGGATGAGCGTGCGCTCGCTCGCCCGGCCCGTCGCGGACGGGTTCACGCCGTACCGGTGGGCCGCGACGGTCGACGAGGTCGCCGAGCGGCACGGTCTCGACCGGTCGGTGGTGATCAAGTTCGATCAGAACACGCCGCCGCTGCCGGGCGTGCCGCAGGTGCCGCTCGCCGAGAGCATGGCGCGGCTGAACGAGTACCCCGAGGGGACGTATCGCGAGCTGCGCGAGGCGGCGGGCTCCTATGCCGGGGTCGGCCCGGAGAGCGTCGTCGTCGGCGCTGGGGCGGACGATCTCATCCTCCTCGTCGCCCGTACCTTCCTCGGGCCTGGTCTTCGCGCGTCGCTCGACGTGCCGACGTACGCGCTCTACCGGATCGCGACGGAGCTCGTGGGGGCGGAGGCCGTCGGGCCCGAGGTCGACGCGCGCGTGCGGTGGATCTGCAACCCGAACAACCCGACCGGTGCGGTCGTCGATCCCGAGGAGATCGCAGAGATCGCGCGGTCGCGGCCGGAGACGATCGTCGTCGCAGACGAGGCCTACGTGGAGTACGGCGCGCGCACCGCGGCCGCCTGGGTCGAGGAGCTCCCGAACCTCGTCGTCCTCCGGACGCTCTCGAAGGCGTTCGGGCTGGCAGCCCTGCGGGTCGGCTATGCGCTGGCGCACCCGGAGACGGCGGCCCTGCTCACCGAGCGCCGCGCGCCCGCCCCGATCGCGGCTCCGGCGGCCCGGATCGCCGCGGCGGCCCTCCGCGACCCGCGCCTCGCCGACGTCGAGACGACGGTCGCGGAGCGTGAGCGGATGCGCACCGCCCTGCTCGCGGCCGGCTACGACTGCCCGCGCGTCGCGGGGAACTTCGTCCTCCTGCGGACGGACGAGCCGCTCGCCGACAGGCTCGAGGCCGAGGGCATGGTCGTGCGCTCGTTCCCCGACGCGATCCGGGTGACCGTCCGGCGTCCGTCCGAGAACGACGTGCTGCTGCGCGCGCTCGGCGCCGAGCCTGGCCCCGCGCCGGGCCGCGGCGCGACCGTCCTGCGAACCACCACGGAGACCGCGTTGCGGCTCACGCTCGACGTGGACGGAAGCGGTCGCTGCCGTGTCGACACGGGCGTGGGCTTCCTCGACCACCTCCTCACGCTGTGCGCCTTCCACGCGGGCTTCGACCTCGATCTCCTCGCGGGCGGCGATCTCGCCGTCGACGAGCACCACACCGTCGAGGACGTGCTCGCGGCGCTCGGCACCGCGCTCACGCAGGCGCTCGGCACTCGCGAGGGCGTCGCGCGCTACGGGTCGGCGGTCGTGCCGATGGACGAGGCGCGTGCCACGGCCGCGGTCGACCTCGTGCGGCGCCCGCACGCGGAGATCGACCTCCGCTTCACCGGCGACCGCGTCGGCGGTCTGGCGCTGTCGCTGCTCCCGCACGCGCTCGAGCGGCTGACGATGGAGGCGGGCTGCACGGTTCACGTCGAGGCCACCGGGAAGGACGACCACCACGTCGCAGAGGCCGCGTTCAAGGCGCTCGGGCAGGCACTCCGTCAGGCCGTCGCCCCCGGCGGCGCCGGGATCCGCTCGACCAAGGGAGCGGCGTGACGGGATCCAGTGCCGGGTTCGGTGCCAGACACCCGATCCTGTCAAGGGGGGATCGCGCCGACTTCGTGCCAATCGCTCCACAGGGTGGACGTGCCTCGTTGCAGGCCGGGCGTGCGTCGCTGGCGACGACCCGCGGTGTCTCTCGACGGCTCGCCAGGTCCGGGTGTCTGACACCGGAGACGCTGGAGACGCCCCTTCGTCGGCGGTCGCCGTGAGGGTCGCGCTCGCGGACTACGGCGCCGGCAACCTGCGCAGCCTCGCCTCGGCGCTCACGCGCGCCGGCGCCGAGCCGGTCGTGACGACCGATCCGCGTGTCGTCCGCACGGCGCCGCTCGCGCTGATCGCGGGCGTCGGGCACGTCGAGAGCGCCTCCGCGGGTCTCGCGCGGAGCGGGCTCGACGATGCCCTCCGCGAGCGGGTCGCGGCCGGCGAGCCTGTCGCCGGCATCTGCGTCGGCCTGCAGCTCCTCTTCGAGGCGAGCGAGGAGGGCGGCTCGGGGCTGGGGCTGCTCCGCGGGCCCGTGCGCCGCCTGCGGGCCCACCGCGTCCCGCACATGGGCTGGAATGCGCTCGAGCTGACCGGCCCTTCGTCGCTGCTCGACGGCGCGGCGGGGGCGGACGTGTACTTCGCGCACAGCTACGCGGTCGAGCCGGCCGAGCCGCACGTCACCGTCGCGACGGTGGAGCACGACGGGCCGGTCGTCGCGGCCGTCGAGTCGGGTGCGCTCGCCGGCGTGCAGTTCCACCCGGAGCGGAGCGGCCCGGTCGGCGCCCGCATCCTCGAGAACCTCCTGCGATGGTCAAGAAGCGTGTGATCCCCTGCCTCGACGTCGCCGACGGGCGCGTCGTCAAGGGCGTCAACTTCGTCGCACCTCCGGCGAGATGGGGGAGCCGGTCGAGCTCGCCACGCGCTACTCGGAGCTGGGCGCGGACGAGCTCGTGTTCCTCGACATCACGGCGACCCTCGAGGGGAGGGGCCCGATCCTCGACGTGATCCACCGCTCCGCGGACGAGCTGACCATCCCGTTCACTGTCGGGGGCGGCGTGACCGACGTCGCGGACGCGCGCGCGCTCCTGCTCGCGGGCGCGGACAAGGTGGCGGTCAACCGTGCCGCGTTCGACGATCCGTCGATCCTCACGCGCCTCGCCGAGGAGTTCGGCTCGCAGGCCGTCGTGGTCGCGATCGACGCTCGCGGAGGCGAGGTCGTGACCCATGCCGGTCGGACCCCCCGCGGACGGGATGCCGTCGACTGGGCCGGAGAGGCGGTCGACCGCGGCGCGGGGGAGATCCTCCTCACCTCGATCGACGCCGACGGCACCCGGGCCGGGTACGACCTCGACCTGACGCGGGCCGTCGTCGAGGCGGTGGAGGTGCCGGTGATCGCGTCCGGCGGCGCCGGCGAGGCGCGGCACCTCGCCGAGGCGTTCGCGATCGGCGCCGAGGCGGCGTTGATCGCGTCGATCGTCCACGAGCGGCCCGAGCGGCTGCCGGAGCTGAAGGCCGAGCTGAAGGAGATGGGATGGAGCATCCGGACCTGACCCCCGTGGTCGTGCAGGACGTCGACACCGGCCGCGTGCTGATGCTCGCGTACGCCGACGACGAGGCCCAGCGCCGCACCCGGGAGACGGGCCAGGCCTGGTTCTGGAGCCGCTCGCGCGGCGAGCTGTGGCACAAGGGCGCGACCTCGGGGAACACCCTCGCCGTCGAGGAGATCCGCGACGACTGCGACGGCGATGCGCTCCTCTACCGCGTGCGCCCGGCCGGCCCGGCCTGTCACACGGGCGCCGAGTCGTGCTTCGCGCCGTGGCTCTGGCGCGTGATCAAGGAGCGCGAGGCGATGCGGCCGGAAGGGTCGTACGTCGTGCGGCTGCTGGACGGCGGGCCCGCGGCACCGGCGCGCAAGGTCGCCGAGGAGGGCGTCGAGGTCGTGCTCGCCGCGATCGGCGAGAGCGACGACCGCCTGGTCGAGGAGGTCGCAGACCTGTGGTTCCACGCCCTGGTCGTGCTCGCCGCCCGCGGTCTCGACCCGACGCTGGTCGACGACGAGTTGCGTCGCAGGCACGCGGACCGAGGCTAGCCGGTCGCCACGCTCCTGCCCGACGACGGTCGTGCCAGGCGCGCGAGGCGCCCGCCGGGGCTGAGATCGGCGGGCGCCCGCGCGGGGACGCGATGAGGCAGCTCAGGAGGGCAGAGCGACCGGATCGCGCCCCGCCGTCGACGACGGCGGGGTGGAGCGACGCCTCCGCGGGCCTCGCGGTCGAGCCCAGGTGGCGCTCGACGATGCAGGGATGCTCTCGCGGCGGCGACCCATGGGTGGAGGGTATCCGCGTCGACCAGACCTTGTCAAATAAATGTCCATGTTTTGCTATGCTCTCCCCGTGCCAGATGCGGCGTTCATGCGGATCGGCGAGCTTGCCCGCCGCACGGGCGTCTCGCCGGAGCTGCTCCGGGCGTGGGAGCGTCGCTACGGGATCCTCAGTCCGGCGCGCTCGCCCGGTGGCTTCCGGCTCTACTCGACCGAGGACGAGGGGCGCATCCGCGCGATGCGCGGGCTGCTCGAGGACGGCCTCTCGGCGGCGCAGGCAGCGCAGCTGGCGGTCGCCCGCGCCGACAGCGCATCCGTCGCGCAGCTGCCCGCGGACGGCTCGCACGCCTTCCTCACCGCTCTGCTCGACTTCGACGACAGCGCCGCGAACGCCGCCTTCGACCGGCTGCTCGCGGACTTCTCGCTCGAGACGGTGCTCCGCGAATCAGTGCTGCCCGTTCTGCGCGAGCTCGGCGAGCGCTGGGAGCGAGGCGAGACGACCGTCGCCCAGGAGCACTTCGCCTCGTCGCTCCTGCGGGGCCGCCTCCTCGGCCTCGCGCGCGGGTGGGACAAGGGGGCCGGGCCGCGCGTCCTGCTCGCCGCCCCCAGCGAGGAGCACCACGACCTGGCCATGATCGTGTTCGGCCTCGCTCTGCGCCAGCACGGTTGGCGCGTCACGTTCCTCGGCACGGACACGCCCGTCGCGACGCTGGCGGAGACGGCTGACGCGCTCGACCCGGAGCTCGTCGTCGTCGCCGCCGCGATCACAGAGCGGCTCGCCGATGTCGCGGACGAGCTCACCCGTTTCGCACGCGAGCGCCCCGTGGCGATCGCCGGACGCGGGGCGACGCCCGAGCTCGCGATCCGCACCGGCACCCACCTCCTGCGCGAGGATCCGTTCGAGGCCGCGGAGCGTCTCGCCGCGACGGCACAGCACCGCCGCGGGTAGAGAGCTGATCCGCGTCTACCTCCGCCATGCGGGGGAGACCGACGACGAGCCGCTCGCGCTCCGGCCGGGGGCGACCGTCGCCGACGTCGCCGACGCCATCCATCACGAGCTCGCGGGCGCCTGCACGGGGGCGCGAGTCTGGGGCCCGTCGGCCCGCTTCGACGGACAGCGCGTCGGACGCGCGCACGTCGTCGTGGAGGGCGACGTCGTCGAGGTGGTGACGCGCTGAGCGGCTCGCCGAGTCGTTCCCGATCGGTCAGCCGGCGGCTGGCTCGCCGCCGCGCCGCGCGAGGAACCGATCCTCCGCGGTGACGTCGAGATAGGGCGCGAAGAACGGGTCGTCCGCCGGCGGCAGCAGTGCCGCGTCAGGCCCCCCGGCCGCTGCGGTGACGAGCCAGTCGAGCTCCTCGACGACGGTCGTCGCGTAGTCGCCAACCGGCACGTAGCCGAGCTCCGTCGCCGCGGTCGTGTCGAGCACGATCGGGTGGGCGACCTCCCACGGATGCCTTCCGAGCGCGGGGTCGGCGTCATCGTCGAGCAGGATCTCCTCCCAGGTGTGTCCGAGATGGGTAGCGACGGCGCGCGCGATCTCGAGCGCGGTCGGGGCGTCGGGGTCGGCGCTGTTCAGGATCCGCGCCCCCGGCCTGGCGGAGACGGCCTCGACGAGCGCCGCGACGTTCGCCGCGGCGGTCGTGTGGTCGATCCCTCGCCCGCGGTCGGCGAGGAAGAGCGCCCGGCGCCCGTCGAGCACTCGCTTGACGAGCGCCCACTCGCGCGGTCGCCGCGCGCCGGCTCCGTGCACCTTGGAGGGCCGGAGGACGGTCACCGGGAGCCCGCTGTCGAGCAGCACCTGCTCCGCGGCGACCTTGTTGCGTCCGTAGCCCTCCCGGGTGTCGTAGTCGCCGTTCCCCGGCGCGACCGTCGCGTGGTCCTCCCGGATCGGGCCGTCGAAGCGCGGTGGGACGTCGGCGTTGACGTGGTTGCCGGCGGCGTCGAGGTACACCGCCTTGCTCGAGACCATCACGATGGAGGTGGCCTCGCGCGCGGCCTCCAGCAGCAGCGCGGCGTCGACCGCCGTGAAGCACACGCAGTCGACGAGCAGGTCGGCGCCGTCACCGGCCGCACGGCTCAGCGTTGCGGCGTCGCCTCGCTCCCACTGCAGGAACCGGCCGCCGGCGCCGGCCACGTCGCCGGCCATGCGCGCCGGATCGCGCCCCGTGAGGTCGACAGCCCAGCCCGCGGTCAGCAGCCGTCGTGCGACGGCGCGTCCGATCGCTCCGGTGCCGCCGAGGACGAGGGCGCGTGGCATCGCCGGAGCCTATGCCCCGCGCGGGCACTCGAGTCGGCCGTGATGCCGTCGGCAGCCCGGATTGACCGACGCTCGGCGATCTGGGACGGTGTTCTCGTGGACCAGCGGGATCTCGTGCTCCGGGCGACGACGTACCGCCTCTTCGTCGAGCTCGGGCGCGCACCGACGCCGCACGACGTCGCTGCAGAGCTCGACCTCGGCGAGCCGGAGGTCACGAGCGGCTGGCACCGGCTGCACGAGGCGCACGCGCTCGTCCTCAACGCTGCGACGGACGAGCTCCGGATGGCGAATCCCTTCTCTGCCGTCCCGACGGCGTACCGGGTGCGCGCGTCCGGGCGCTGGTGGTTCGCGAACTGCGCCTGGGACGCGTTCGGGATCTGCGCCGCCCTGCACGTCGACGGACGGATCGAGGCGGTCTGCCCCGACTGCGGGGAGCCCCTCGAGATCGAGGTGCGCGATGAGCGCCCGAGCGACGACACACCGGTCTTCCACTGCCTCGTCCCCGCCGCGCGGTGGTGGGACGACATCGTCTTCACCTGAAGCACGATGAACCTCTTCCGGTCGGAGGAGCACGTCGAGCGGTGGCTCGGAGGTCGACAGGGTGGCGCCACGATCGGCGTCACGGCACTGGCGGCGCTGGCACATGCGTGGTGGGGCGACCGACTCTCGGCGGACTGGCGTCCGCGCCCGCGCGAGCAGAGCCAGGCGATCCTCGACGGGCTGGGCCTCGTCGGGCCGTTCTGGCAGCTGGCCTGACCTTCGTCGCACGCACTGCGCAGTGCGGAGCTGCTCCCCAATTTGATTGAAAGAAGCCTTCATGCAATAGCGCTCGCGTGACTCCTCGCGAGTACGACATGAACACGCGGAGCGCGGCGGCCGAGGAGACACGGCGCCGCAGCCTCGAGGCGACGCTCCAGCTCCACACGGAGAAGGGGATCTTCGGGACGAGCTGGCAGGAGATCGCACGTCGCGCGGATGTGTCCGTCGGCACGGTCTACAGGCACTTCCCGACGCTCGCCGAGCTCGTGCCGGCGTGCGGGGAGCTGCTGTTCGAGCGGACGCAGCCGCCCTCGCCCGACGACGCGGCGGCGGCGGTCGGGGACGCGAGCGATCCTGTCGACCGGCTCGAGCGGGCGGCGACAGCGCTGTTCTCGTTCTACGACCGGGCGTGAGCCGCTCTGGAGAGCGATCCGCGCGAGCGGGAGCTCCCGGAGATGCAGGAGTGGGAGGCCTACCTCCGGGCGACGGTCACGACCATCGTCCGGACGGCGCTGCGCGGGCACCGGATCGGTCCGCGCCGGCTCGAGGTCGTGTGCGCGCTGTTCGGTGCGCGTACCTACCTGGCGCTGCGCACGAGAGGCGTCACCCCGGTGTGGGCTGCACGCGAGGTGGCGGAGATGGTGGCAGGCCATGTCGGAGCACCCGCCGCTCGTCGACCGACGTCGACGAGGCGGTCAGGGAGAGAGGAGTCGGGATCGTGAGCAAGACGAATGCGTACGTCTACCGGGCCGGTGAGGCCGAGCTCCGCTGGATGGGGGACACGTCGACCTCCTTCCTCGCGACCGGCGCGCTGACGGGCGGTGCGTTCGCGCTCGTCGACGAGCGGGCCGTCAAGGGCGAGACCGTGCCGCTGCACCGCCACGCAGCCGACGTGGAGTCCTTCTACGTGCTCGACGGCGAGGTGACGTTCTTCCTCGGGCACGAGGCCGGCGTGACGGTCGGCGCGGGCTCGTTCGTGCACGTGCCGGCCGGGGAGGTGCACGGCTTCCGGATCGCGTCGGAGGCCGCGCGCTACCTCATCCTCACCACGCCTCACCTCGGCGACTTCTACCGGGCGATCTCGCTCCCGGCGGGTGTCGACGGCGGACCGCCGCCGACGCCCATCGAGGGGGCGCGCATCCACGCGGCCGCGCAGGAGTATGGCATCGAGCTCGTCGGCGCGCTGCCGGTGGAGGCATGAGGGCCGTCAGACGGGCCACTCGCCGGCGAGGAGCCGGGGGGCGAGGTCGTCGAGCAGCCGCAGCGTCATCCCCCACAGCACGTGACCCTCGAGCGCCACGCCCTCGACGGCGAGCCCGTCGGGGTAGTGGCGCGACGTGAACGGCAGCAGCTCTCGCCTGGCGGGATCTGCCAGCCGTTCGATCTCCGGCGTGAGGATCCCCACGACCTCCGTCAGGTCGAGCCGCCACGCGGTCGTGGCGGGCACGCGGGCGACAAAGGCGTGCACGCGGAACCCCGTCGCCCAGGTGTCGAGTGGGTCGAGCGCTCCAAGCACCGCGACGGTGGCCGGGTCGAGGCCGACCTCCTCGTGCGCCTCGCGCAGAGCGGTGGCGAGCAGGTCGGCGTCGCCGGGCTCGTGCGAGCCCCCTGGGAACGCGAGCTGGTTCCCGTGGCGACCGTGGTCCGAGCGGACGACGAGCACCGTGCGGAGGATCCCCGTCGCATCGCGGAACACCGGCGCGAGCACCGCCGCGATCTGGAGCGCGTCTCCGGCGGTGCGCATCGCGGGCCGGATCTGGTCGTCCCGCCGCATCAGACCTCGCAGCGGAGCAGGTCGTCGACCGTCTCGCGCCGCCGGATCAGGCGTGCCTCGCCCTCATGCACCAGCACCGCGGCCGGGCGGCCGACGCCGTTGTAGTTCGAGGCCATCGCGAGCGTGTAGGCGCCCGTCGCCGGCACCGCGAGCAGGTCGCCGCGGCGGGGGGAGGGGAGCTGCACGTCGTCGATCAGCACGTCGCCCGACTCGCAGTGCATGCCGGCGACGCTGACGCTCTCGTCGGCCGGCTCGTCCGCCCGCTGCGCGGAGACCGCCGTGTACCGCGCCTGGTAGAGCTGCGGGCGCGGGTTGTCGGACATCCCTCCGTCGATCGCGACCCAGGTCCGCTCGGGCAGCCGCTTGACGGCACCGACGCGGTACACGGTCACGCCGGCCCGGCCGACGAGCGACCGACCCGGCTCGAGCCAGACCTCCGGCTGGGCGAGACCGGCCTCCGCGAAGGCCAGCCGCGCCGTGGACGCCGCCGTCACGGCGAGCTCTGCCGCATCGGGGACGTGCTCGTCCGGGTGATGTCGGATGCCGAAGCCCCCGCCGAGATCGGCCACGCGCGCCGTCCAGCCGATCTCGCGTGCGCACCGTGCGGCGAACGACGCGAGTCGGACGATCGTCTCCGACTGCGCGTCGAAGTCCGCGAGCTGCGACCCGACGTGCACGTGGAGCCCGAGCACGTCCAGGCCCCGGCCGACCGCATCGCGGACGAGCGCGAGCGCCTGGTCGGGAGGCAGGCCGAACTTGGAGCCGTGGTGCCCGGTCCGGATCGCCTCGTGGGTGTCGGCGTCGACGCCGAGCGTGACGCGGACGAGCGCGCGGCGCGCGCCGGCGGTCGCGGCCAGTCCGGCCTCGTCGGGGGCGTCGAGCACCACGGTCGCGCCGTCGCGCGCCGCCTGGGTGAGCAGCGCCTCGTCCTTGTTGTTGCCGTGGACCACGACGTCCTCGCCCGGGAGGCCAGCAGCCCGGGCGAAGGCGAGCTCCCCGGTCGATGCGACGTCGGCGCCGATGCCCTCCTCCCGGAGGAGGCGCAGCAGGGCGACGTTCGGGAACGCCTTCGTCCCGAACGCGACGCGCCCGTCGCCGATGGCGACCCGGAGCGCGCGGGCCTGCGCTCGCAGCGTCGCCTCGCAGTAGACGACGAGCGGCGTCCCGAACCGCTCGGCGAGCGCGGCGAGGGACAGCCCGTCGACCGTGAGCGACCCGCCCTCGACGCGCGTCGTGTCGGGGAACAGGTCGATCACGGCCTGTACGGGCTGGTTCGGGTCAGGCGACCTGGGCCGCGTAGGTCTGGCGCATCTCGTCGAGGGAGATCGCCTCGTAGTCACCCGCGTGACCCGCCTGTCCGAAGTCGCGCATCCGCTCGGCGATCAGCGCCTGCATCGCAGCCCGCGCCGGCTTCAGGTAGTCGCGCGGGTCGAACTTCTCCGGCGACTCGACGAAGACCTTGCGGATCGCGCCCGTGATCGCGAGCCGGGAGTCGGTGTCGACGTTGATCTTGCGGACGCCGTGCCGGATCCCCAGCTGGATCTCCTTCACCGGCACGCCCCAGGCCGGCTTGAGCGAGCCGCCGTACGCGTTGATCTGCTCGACGAGCTCGCGCGGGACGCTCGACGACCCGTGCATCACGAGGTGCGTCTCGGGCAGGCGCTCGTGGATCTCCTCGATCAGGTCCATCTTGAGCACCTCGCCGTCGGGCTCCTTCGCGAACTTGTACGCCCCGTGCGAGGTGCCGATCGCGACCGCGAGCGCGTCGATCCCGGTCTCTCGGACGAACTCGACCGCCTGGTCGGGATCGGTGAGGTGCACCTCACCCGAGCCGTGGCCGTCCTCGATCCCGCCGAGCGTCCCGAGCTCGCCCTCGACGGTCACGCCGCGGGCGTGCGCGTACTCCACGACCTCCTTCGTGACCGCGACGTTGTACTCGAACGACGCCGGGGTCTTGCCGTCCGCCTCGAGCGAGCCGTCCATCATCACGCTCGTGAAGCCCAGGTCGATCGCCGAGATGCACGTCGCCGGCTCGTTGCCGTGGTCGAGGTGGAGCGCGACCGGGATCTCGGGGTAGAGCTCCGCGGCAGCCTGCATCAGGTGCCACAGGAACAGGTCGTTCGTGTACGCCCGCGCGCCGCGCGAGGCCTGGATGATCACGGGCGACGCGGTCTCGCGCGCAGCCTCCATGATCGCCTGGATCTGCTCCATGTTGTTGACGTTGAAGGCCCCCACGCCGTAGCCGCCCCGGGCGGCCTCGTCGAGGAGCTGGCGCATCGAGACGAGTGGCATCGCTCTCTCCCGTTCTCTCGCTGGATCCTGATCCGAAGCCTACTCCGGCCGGCTCGGCCGGGGTGGACAGGCTCGCCCGCGCCCCGGAGCTCGCTCCGGGTTCGCGCCTGGGTCCGATCGACCGTCTACACTGGCCCCACCGATGCAGGAGCTGCTTGCGTAGACCAGGGGGCGAACGCGGCGCGGGCCGCGCGGACTCCCCTTGAGCCTCTCTCACGAGAGGCTCTTTCGTTGTCCGTGAGAGCCGGAGGACGATGGAGCGGTACGACCCACAGGCGATCGAGGCGAAGTGGCAGGCGGTCTGGGAGGACGCGCAGGCCTTCGTGGTGCCGAACCCTCGGCCTGGCGAGGCCGATGCGGCCTCCACGTACATCCTCGAGATGCTCCCGTACCCGTCGGGCGAGCTCCACATGGGGCACGTCTTCAACTACACGCTGGGTGACGTGTTCGCGCACGTCCGTCGCCGCCAGGGCGTCACCGTCCTGCGCCCGATGGGCTACGACGCGTTCGGGCTGAACGCCGAGAACGCCGCGATCCGCGAGGGAGGGCACCCGCGCGCGATCACGGACCGCAACATCGAGGCGATCCGCCGGCAGATGCGCCGGCTGGGCTGGGCGATCGACTGGTCGCGCGAGCTCTCGACGTGCGAGCCCGAGTACTACCGCTGGACGCAGTGGCTCTTCCTGCGCTTCTTCGAGAAGGGGCTCGCCTACCGCAAGGAGGCGCCGGTCAAGTGGTGTCCGAACGACCAGACGGTGCTCGCCAACGAGCAGGTCGTCGACGGGCTCTGCGAGCGCTGCGGGGCGGAGGTCGAGTCGAAGAGCCTGACCCAGTGGTTCTTCAAGATCACCGACTACGCCGACGCGCTGCTCGACGAGATGGAGACGCTCGAATCGTGGCCGGAGCGTGTGCTGACGATGCAGCGCAACTGGATCGGGCGCTCCGAGGGCGCTCGCGTCGTGTTCACCGTCGAGGGGAGCGGGGAGGAGCTGCCGGTGTTCACGACCCGTCCGGACACGCTCTTCGGCGCGACGTTCTTCGTCCTCGCGCCCGAGCATCCGCTCGTCGCCCAGCTCGTCGCGGGGACCGAGCACGAGGCCGAGGCCCTCGCATACGTCCAGCGCTCTGCCGCGCACTCCACGGTCGAGCGGGAGACGAAGGAGAAGGACGGCGTGTTCACGGGGCGCTACGCGGTCAACCCCGTCAACGACGAGCGGATCCCGATCTGGATCGCCGACTACGTCCTGATGGAGTACGGCACCGGCGCGATCATGGCCGTCCCGGCGCACGACGAGCGCGACCACGCCTTCGCGGTGCGGTTCGGGCTGGAGGTGCGCCAGGTCGTCGAGCCTGCGGACGGCTCGGAGGTCGAGCTCCCGTGGACGGACAAGACCGAGGCGGCGCGGTCGGTCGCGTCGGCGCAGTTCTCCGGGCTGGCGACGCCCGACGCGCTGGCGGCGATCGTCGCCTGGCTCGCCGAGACCGGTCGCGGCGAGGCGACGGTCGGGTATCGGCTGCGCGACTGGCTGCTCTCCCGGCAGCGCTACTGGGGCTGCCCGATCCCGATCGTCCACTGCCCGCAGTGCGGCACCGTGCCGGTCCCCGACGACCAGCTCCCGGTGCTGCTGCCCGACGTCGAGGACTACAAGCCCAAGGGCCGCTCGCCGCTCGCGGCCGCGGAGGACTGGGTGCGGACGACCTGCCCCGACTGCGGGGGCGAGGCACACCGGGAGACCGACACGATGGACACCTTCGTCGACTCGTCCTGGTACTTCCTGCGCTACGCCGACCCGCTCAACGACGAGGCGCCCTGGGATCGCGCGATCGTCGACCACTGGCTCCCGGTGAAGCAGTACATCGGGGGGATCGAGCACGCGGTGCTCCACCTGCTGTACGCGCGCTTCTTCGTCAAGGTGCTGAACGACCTCGGCCTGCTCGGCTTCCGCGAGCCGTTCGCCCGGCTGTTCACCCAGGGGATGATCTACCGCGACGGCGCGAAGATGTCGAAGTCGAAGGGCAACGTCGTCTCCCCGGACGAGGCCGTCGCACGCTACGGCGCGGACGCGGTGCGGCTCTACATCCTCTACATGGGCCCGGCCGAGGCCGACAAGGAGTGGCAGGACGCCGGGATCGAGGGGACGGCCAGGCTGCTCGACCGCATCTGGCGGCTCGGTCTGGAGGTCGCCGCGCGGCCGGCCGCCCCGGTGCCGACGGACGGCGAGCTCCTGCGGCGCGCGCACCGGACGATCGCCAAGGTGACCGACGACGTCCTGCGCCGCTTCCAGTTCCACACGCCGATCGCCGCGCTCTTCGAGCTGGTCAACGAGACCTACCGCGTCAAGGACGATCCTGAGCGCGCAGGCGAGGTGCGCTTCGCCACGGAGACGGCCGTCAGCCTCGTCCAGCCATACGCCCCGCACGTCGCGGAGGAGCTGTGGGAGCGGCTCGGCGGCGAGCGGCTGTGGGCCCATCCGTGGCCGGAGCACGACCCGGCGCTGGCCGTCCACGACGTGGTCGAGGTCGTCGTGCAGGTGAACGGCAAGGTGCGCGACCGCCTGCAGGTCGCGGCCGACGCACCGGAGGAGGAGCTCCTCGCGCTCGCGCTCGCGTCGGAGCGGGTGCGTCAGCATCTCGCCGGCGAGCCCCGCAAGACGATCGTCGTGCCGGGCAAGCTGGTCAACCTCGTCGGCTGAGGCCGTCCGGGCCGTCCGGGCCGTCCGGGCCGTCCGGTCACTCACTGCTGGCGGGCGGCGCCCCGGGCGAGAGCGCAGTCGTGGTCGGCGTGCCTGCGCGACGGCGTGATGCGATCGGCTCACTTCCGCCACGAAGTCGGCACACCTCCGTAGCCGGCCAACCGCGACGCTCGGAGGGTGATCACCCTCACCCGAGCGCAGGTGCTCCTCGCGGCGGTGCCGCTGGTCGCCCTGCTCGCGCTCGCCGGCTCACGGCTCGCGGCGACCGGGACGGCCAAGGGGCCCGCGCGCGCCGCTCCGCTGACCGTCGTCGACGAGCGGGGCCGGTCGGCGCAGCGGCTCGTCGTCCATGTCGTCGGTGCCGTCCGGCGCTCCGGGCTGTACCGCGTGCCGGACGGCGCCCGCGTCGCCGACGCGCTCGCCCGGGCCGGTGGAGCGACCGCCAAGGCCGACCTCGCTGCGCTCAACCTGGCCGCGCCGCTCGTCGACGGCCAGCAGATAGCCGTTCCGGCGCGCCAGCCACCGGGCGCCGCTCCGGCGGCGGGCACGCCGGGCGCCGGCGCGAAGGTCAGCCTCTCCAGCGCGACGGTCGACGATCTCGACGAGCTCCCGGGGATCGGACCGGTCACCGCGGAGAAGATCGTCGCCTGGCGGACGGCCAACGGGCCGCTCCGCTCGGTCGACGATCTCGACGCCATCCCGGGCATCGGCCCTGCCCGCGTCGAGCAGCTGCGGGACCTGGTGCAGCCGTGAGCGCGGCGGGGGTCGGGCGCGCCTCGCTGCTCGACCGGAGCTGGCCGACGGTGCTGCTCGTCGCCGGGTGCGTCGGCATCGCGCTCGGCAGCCGTGCCCGGCCGTCCGTCGCGCTCGTCCTCCTCTCGGCGCTGGTGCTCGCCGCGGCGGGGGCACGCGAGCAGGGGCGGCGCCGCGTGCTGCTCGCAGCCGTGTCGCTCGCGCTCGTCGGCCTCGCCTGGGGCGGGCTGCGAGCAGCGCAGCTCGAGCGGAGCGTTCTGCAGCGACTCGACACGACGGGGTCGGCCCGAGTCGTCGTCACCGGACCGGCTCGCAGGACGCGCTTCGCGCTGCGAGCGCCCGCGCTCGTGACTCGCTTCGACGGGGTCGCTCTGCGCGAGCGCGTGCTGCTCGAGCTCCCGCCCGGCCGCGCGCCGCCTCAGGGCGCCCTCCTCGAGGTGCACGCGCGGCCGACACGGCCGCGAGGGCCCGAGACCGGCTTCGACGAGCGCGCCTGGCTCGCCCGTCAGGGCGTCCACGTCGTGCTCCGCGCACGCGATGCGCGCATGGTCGGCCGGCGGGGTGGGATCGGTGGCGTCGCCGATCGGCTGCGCGCGCACCTCCAGGGCACCCTGGCCAGCGGGACGGTCGGCGAGCGCCGCGCGCTCGTCACGGGGATCGTGCTCGGCGAGGAATCGGAGCTCGCCCCGGCGCTGCGTGACGCCTTCCGCGCGAGCGGGCTGATGCACCTGCTCGCCGTGTCGGGCCAGAACGTCGCGATCACCGCGCTCGGCGTGGTGGCGCTCGCGCGGCTGCTGCTCCTGGGCCGTCGCGTCGGCGAGCTGCTCGCGATCGCAGCCGTCGTCGCCTATGCGCTCGCCGCCGGCTGGCAGCCCTCCGTGGTGCGAGCGGCCGTGGCGGGGTGCCTCGCGTCGCTCGCGTGGCTGACTGCCCGTCCGCGTGACCGCTGGCATGCGATGGCCGTCGGGGCGCTCGTGCTGTTGGTGTGGACGCCATCCGCCTTCCTCGAGCCGGGCTTCCAGCTCTCCTTCGGTGCGGTCGCGGCCATCTTCGTCCTCGTGCCTCGTCTGGCCGACCGGCTCGAGGCGACGCGGATCCGCGGACGGCCGGCAGAGCTGCTCGCCGTCGCGGCCGCGTGCGGCGCCGTGACCGCCCCGATCGTGTGGGTGCACTTCGGGGAGATCCCTCTCTGGACGGTGCCGGCCAACGTCCTCGCCGAGCCTGCCATGCCGCCCCTGGTCGGGCTCGCCCTCGTCGCGGCGCTCGTCGAGCCGGTGTCACCGGCCAGCGCGGCGGCGCTGGCGTGGCTGGCGGGGTGGTGCGGTGCGTGGATCGCCGTCGTCGCGCGCACGTTCGCGGCGCTTCCCGGCGCCGAGGTCGACTCGTGGGGGGTAGTGGCCGTGCTGGCAGCGCTCGTCGCCGCATCGGTCGTCGTCGCCCGTCTGCCGCGCTGGCGGCGGGCGGGTGCGACGCTCGTCGTCGTCTCCCTCGGACTCGCTGCGCTCCTCGGGTGGTGGGCGCTGCGCGACCGACCGACGTGGACGCCACCTGCGGGCCTGCGCCTGACGGTGCTCGACGTGGGGCAGGGCGATGCGATCCTGCTCGAGACCCGTACGGGGGCAGTGCTCGTCGACCAGGGCCCGCCCGAGGCGGACGTCGCCGGACAGCTTCGGCGGGTCGGCGTGCGGGCGCTCAGCGCGATCGTCCTGACCCACCCGCAGCGCGACCACGTCGGCGGCGCGGCCGACGTGCTCCGTCGGCTGGCGGTCGGGGTCGCGCTGGACCCGGGGCTCGATGCGTCCGCCTCCCCCGACCAGCGCGCGGCGCTGGCGGCGGCACGCCGCGGAGGTGTGCGGATCAGGCTGGCGCGCGCCGGCGACGTGCTTCGCGTCGGCGGACTCCGGCTCGACGTGCTGTGGCCGGACGGGCCAGGGTCGCCGGCGGAGGACCCGAACGACCGGGCGATCGTCCTGCTCGCGCGGTTCGGCTCGACGAGCGCGCTGCTCACCGGCGACGCCGAGTCGGTCGTCACGCTGCGCCTGCGACTGCCACGGGTCGACGTCCTCAAGGTCGCGCATCACGGCTCGGCCGACCCCGGACTGCCCGAGCTGCTGCGGCGTCTGCGGCCACGCGTGGCCGTGGTGTCGGTCGGTGCGGGGAACGACTACGGCCATCCGACGGCCGAGACCCTGGCCGCGCTCGACGCCGTCGCCGGGCTCGAGGTGCTGCGCACCGATCGGGACGGGCCGGTCGTGATCGAGAGCGACGGCCGCACGCTGACGGTCCGCAGCGGACGGTAGGCTCGAGCCCGTGGCCGAGCTCGACCCCGTGTACCTGATCGCCGGGAGCGACCGCCCGAAGGTGGAGCTCGCCGTGCAGCGTCTGCGCGCGCGGTTCGAGGCCGGGTCGATCGACCGCTTCAGCGCGCTGACCGACGACGTGGCCACCGTCGTCGCCGCGTGCAACGCCGGGACGCTGTTCGGCGACACGCACCTCGTGCTCGTCGAGGCGGTCGACGGCCGTCGGGGCGACGACGGACGCGTTCGGGCGACCTGGAAGGCCGCCGACCTCGAGGCCGTCGTCGGCTATGTGAGATCTCCGGCTCCCGGCACGGTGCTCTGCCTGGTCTGCGAGGAGGCGAAGAAGGAGTCCGCGCTCGTGAAGGCGGTCGTCAAGGCCGGCACGGTGCTCGCCTACGACGTCGCCAAGAACCAGCAGACGAAGTGGGTCGTCGACCGTTTTCGGGCCCTCGGCGTGACCGCGGCGCCGGAGGCCTGCGCCCTGCTCGTCCGGCTGGTCGGCACCGACCTGCACGCGCTCGCCCAGGAGGTCGACAAGCTCGCCACGTGGGCGGGCGCGGACGAGGTGACGGAGGCCGACGTGGAGCGGCTCACCGCAGCGACCGCCGAGACGAAGGTCTTCGCGATCACCGACGCGTGGGGCGGGCGTGATCGCGCGCAGGCTCTGGAGGCGATGGAGGCGATCCTCGAGCGATCGGAGAAGACGCACCGCGACGAGGCGGCCCGGCTCGCCGGAGCGATCGGCTCGCATCTCGGCAAGCTTCGCCAGATGAAGCGCGAGGCCGCGGCGGGTGGGAGGCCGCGCGAGATCGCCGAGCGCCTCAAGCTGCATCCGTTCTACGCGGAGAAGCTCCTGCGCCAGGCCGAGGCCTTCTCCGAGACCGAGCTGGACGGCGCAACATTGGAGGTGGCGGCGCTCGACCACGCGCTCAAGGGCGGCAGCCGGCTCGCTCCTGCGCTCGAGCTGCAGCGCACCCTCGCCGCGATCAGCGGGGAGGCGGGACGGCGACGCTAGACGGTCGCTGCCGAAGAGCCGGCGACGAGGCGCGCTGCCTGCGACTTCTTGCGCGCGGCGGTGTTCTTGTGCAGCGCCCCGCGGCTCACGGCCCGGTCGACCATCCTCACGAGCTCGCGATGGGCGGTCGCGACCGCTGCCTCGTCACCGTCGGCGACAGCGTCGGTCAGCCGGCGCTGGAGGGTCTTGATCGTCGAGCGGTAGCGGAGGTTCTCGAGCCGCTGGCGGCTCGCGATCCGGACGCGCTTCTCCTGCTGTCTGATGTTCGGCATACGTGAGGTCGCCCGCCGTCGTGCGGGCTGCGGGATCGTAGCAGAGCCGCGGCCTCCGGCTCTCGGGGCCGTGGCCCCAGGGGGCCACCACTCCTCCGCCCCGCTGTCGATGCTATCGCCCGAAGGCGCGCAAGGCAGTCATGGGTGCGTGCCGAATGTGTGTCGATGAGCGTTGACGAGCCGGATCGCGAGCGGGGGCCGGGTCGCGGAGGCGGCGGCGGTCGCCCCCCGGACACCACGGACGCCGCGGGCGACGCCGACGACCACGACTCGACGGGGTCGGAGGCGCCCGTCGCGCGCACGGCGAGCGGCTCGCGCGCCGACGACGCGCACCGGCGCCACCTCGCCCGCTCCACCGCCGTCTTCGCGGTCGCGACCGGCGTCTCGCGCGTCCTGGGCCTGGTGCGCGAGATGGTCGCCGCCTACTTCTTCGGCGTCACCGGCCTGGTCAACGCGTTCACCGTCGCGTTCCAGATCCCCAACCTCTTCCGGGCGCTGGTGGCCGACGCCGCATTGTCCGGGGCGTTCGTCCCGATCTTCAGCGAGCTGCTCGAGACGGACCGGAAGCGGGCGTGGCGCGTCGCGTCGACGATCTTCTGGCTCGTGCTGCTCGCGCTCGGGTCGCTGACGGCCGTGCTGATCCTGCTGACGCCGCTGCTGCTGCGCCCGTTCGGCGACCCCGGCGGCGACGTCGACCTCGCGATCACCCTCGCTCGGATCATGTTCCCGATCGTGGTGCTGCTCGGCCTGACGGGCGTCGTCGTGGGGATCCTCAACGCCTACGAGCACTTCACGATCCCCGCGCTCACGCCCGTCGCGTGGAACCTCGTGATCATCCTCGGGCTCGCCCTCGGCGTGCCGTCCGTCGAGTCGGAGAGCGCCGAGCTGTACGTGTACGCGGGTTCGATCCTCGTCGCGACGCTCGTGCAGCTCCTCATGCCGCTGCCGATGCTCCGGGGACTCGACGGCCGCATCCGACCCGTGCTCGAGTGGCGCGATCCTGCGGTCCGGCGGTTCTTCGCGCTGATGCTCCCGGTCACGCTGACCCTCGGCCTGATCAACGTCAACGCCGTGATCGGCACCCTCTTCGCGTCGCGGCTGATCGACCCGGAGCTGGCGCCGGCCGCGATCGACAAGGCCTTCCGCCTCTACATGCTCCCGCAGGGGATGTTCTCGGTCGCGGTGGCGACCGTGCTCTTCCCGACGCTCTCGCGTCTCGCGGCGCGCCACGACATCCCCGGGTTCCGGCGTCAGATCGACGAGGGACTCCGCCTGATCGGCTTCCTCCTCGTCCCTGCGAGCCTGGTGTCTGCGGCCCTTGCCGTGCCGATCACGCGGATCGTCTACGAGCGCGGCGCGTTCACCGCGGACGACACGGAGATCGTCGCCCAGTGCCTCGCGGCGTTCTCGATCGGTCTCGTCTTCAACGGCTGGATGCTGATGCTCACGCGCGGCTTCTACGCGCTCCAGTCGAACTGGGCGCCGACGCTCGTCGCGCTCGGCTCGCTTCTGCTCAACGTGCTTCTCAACGCGGGCTTCTATCGCCTGGGCGTGTGGGGGCTGCCGCTGGCGACGTCGATCTCCAACGTGGTCGGCGTCGCCGCGCTGCTGGTGCTGATGCGTCGGCGCACGGGGTTCGCCCGTCCGCGCGCGACCGCTGCAGCCCTCCTGCGCATCCTCGTGCTGTCCGTCGTCGCGACCGCGGCCGCGTGGGGAGTCTGGCGTGGCGTCGAGGCGCTGCTCGGCCCGAATGGCCTCGGCGGTCTGGTCGCGGTTGGCCTCGCTCTCGGCGTCGCGACCGTCGCCTACCTCGGTCTCGCAGGGGTCTTCCGGGTGCGGGAGATCAAGGCGCTCAAGGCGCTCCTGCCGACGCGCTGAGCCCTCCGCGCACCACCTCCGAGTCCTGCCTGCGCGAGATGCCTACGCAGGGGCGGTGGTGGCTTCGACCTCCCTCAGGTACTGGTGCACGAACGCGATGGCCATGCTGCCCTCACCGACCGCTGCCGCGACGCGCTTCACGGGGCTGAAGCGAACGTCGCCGCACGCGAAGATGCCCGGGACGCTCGTCTCGAGGAGGTACGGGTCGCGTTCGAGCTGCCAGTGCCCCGTAGCGCGCGCGTCGGGGCCGGTGAGCACGTACCTTCGCTGGTCGAGCGCGATCTCCGGTGGGAGCCAGGCCGTCTCGGCGTCCGCGCCGATGAAGATGAACAGCCCCCCGGACGCGAGCCGCGTCGTCTCGCCGGTCGCGGCGTCGCGGACGTCGATCGCCTCGAGAGACGGGTCGCCGTGCGCGGCCGTCACCTCCGTCCGGAAGCGGACGTGGACGTTCGATCGTGTCGCGAGCTGGTCGACGAGGTAGCGCGACATGCTCTTCTCCAGCGTCTCGCCGCGGTAGAGGATCGTCACCGTCCGCGCGTGGGACGCGAAGAACATCGCCGCCTGGCCGGCGGAGTTCCCCGCACCGATGATCTGCACGTCCAGACCGTGGGTGCTCGCCGCCTCGCTTCGGGCAGCGCCGTAGAAGATCCCCTTGCCGGCAAGCCGGTCGAACCCCTCGATCTCGAGTCGTCGCCACGAGACGCCGCACGCGAGGATGATCGTCCGTGTCTGCAGGACGTCGCCGCCGTCGAGGTGCACGCGGTGCGTCGCGGTGTCGATCCGCTCGATCGAGCGCGTGACGAGGATCTCTGCGCCGAGCCTGCGCGCCTGCTGGAGCGCCCGGCTTGAGAGCTCGTCGCCGGAGACGCCCGAGGGGAAGCCGAGGTAGTTCTCGATCCGCGACGACGTGCCGGCCTGGCCGCCGGGCGCGTCGCGCTCCACGACGATCGTCCGGAGGCCTTCGGACGCGCCGTAGACGGCGGCAGCCAGTCCGGCCGGGCCCGCGCCGACGATCACCGTGTCGTACTCCGCTGCGGCCGGCTCGGTCGGGATCCCGAGCAGCTCTGCCACGCGGCGCTGCTGCGGGCGGACGACGGTCTTGCCGCCCTCCACGACGCGAAGCGCGGGGTAGTCGCCGTCGGCCGGAAGCGCCCCCGACCACTGCTCGGCATCCTCCGGCACGTCGGGTTGAAGCCATCTGAACCGAACCTGGTTGCGGTCGAGGAAGCGCCGCAGCTCGGCGCAGGCGGCGTCCCATCGATGGCCGAGCACGATCGCACGATCGGGAGCCGACTCGGCGATGATGCTCTGCAGGCCGCGCGGGCCGCCGATCCGGTTGTTCGCCAGGAGCGTCACTCGCTCCCGAACCTGGGGCGCGACGGCGGCGAGCGCATGGTAGTCGTGCGGCTCGATCCGGAAGACCCGCGACGGCTCGGTCGCCCGGAACCCGGCACGATGGGGCATCCCGAGCGCGATCGAGATCTCGCCGAAGACGTCGCCGGGCAGCCGCTCGCCGTACACGCGTCGCACGCCGTCGACGAGCCCGACCGGCTCGACCCGGCCTTCGAGCAGGCCGAAGAGCGCCGGCTGGTCTCCCTCGTGCACGACGAACTCCCCCGGAGCGAGGCTGATGTCGGCCGCGACGCGACAGAGCCGCTCGCGATCGGCCCGCTCGAGGTCGGCGAACACCCTGATCAGGCCGATCTCGTCCGACGTCACCACGGGCGCGACCGCCACCGAATGCACCACGCCGCTGCGGCGAGCGCCGGACGCTCGATCTCAGCCCTCCGTCTCGCCAGCCCTGCCAAGCGAGGAACGCTACCCGGCCTCGGCCGGCGACGCCCGGGCGCGCCACCGCGTCGCTCTGGCCCGACACGAGCCTGAGTCCCAGTGCCGGGCCAAGACGCGTCGATAGCCAGGGACCGCTGACGCTTCCCGCGGGCAGGCCGTGGGGTCAGTCCGACAACGGTCGGCGAGCGGTCACGGTCGGGCCCGTCGAGACCCTAGGATGGGAGAGTGCCTGCCGACCTGCGCATCGGCGACCTGATGACCGCACCGGTCGTGACGGTGACGGAGGAGATGCGTCTCGAGGATGCGGCCGCCCTGATGCTTCAGCGGCAGATCGGCTCTCTCGTCGTCGTCGCTTCTGAAGCCTCCGAGACCCCGGTCGGCATGATCACCGAGAGCGACTTCGATCTGCAGCTCGAAGGGATCCCCGGCATCGGCCTGGCCCGTTTCCGACTGCCTGTCGTGCTTGGCGAAGCGGTGCTGACCGATTCCGCCTTCGAGCAGGCGTACGCCCGTGCCCGCGCGCTCCCGGTGCGCGACATCATGAGCGCGCCCTGCATCACGGTGGACGAGGAGTCCACACCCATGGAAGCGGCCCGCTTGATGCTGCGCGAGGGGATCCGTCATCTGCCGGTGCTCCGCGGCGACCGGCTCATCGGCATCGTCACAGGCCGGAGCTTCCTCTCGCTCATCGCCGACACAGCCGACGATCCGAGCGCGTACCAGACCTAGCCCCGCAGCTGGCCCGCCCGTCCCCGCCTCGAGGTCGGGACCACGCTCACCCGCGGACGACGAGCACCGAGCACGTCGCGCGGTGCGCCACGCGCTCGCTGACGCTCCCCAGCGCAGCCAGGCCCTGCAGCCCCCGGCTTCCCACGACCAGCAGGTCGGCTGTCTCGGACGCCGCCACCAGGGCGTCGACCGGCGCTCGCTCATCCCTCATGACCGTCGCACCGTCGAGATCCGAGACCTCCGGCGACCGCGCCCCAGCGCACAGACGCGCCTCGACCCGAGCCTCGTCGAATCGCGCGGCGATCGAGCGCGCAACGGACAGAGCCTCGAGCGAGCACGCCGAACCGTCGACGCCGACGACGATCTCCCTCGGCGCCCACTGGGCCCCGTCGACGGTCGGGCGGGAGAGCAGAACCGAGCACGGAGCCTTGTGGAGCAGCTCGCTCGCGACGCTTCCGACGAGGATCCCGACACGCCTGCTCAGACCGTGGCTGCCGACAACGAGCACGTCAGCATGACGACGTCTCGCCGCAGCCCGCAGAGACGGCGCAGGACGGCCACGCACGACGCTCGCCGACGAGAACGGCACACCCTGCACCGCCTCGCCGACGAGCTCGCGGGCGGCTGCGGCCTCGTCCTCGAGTCGCCGCGCGGTGCGCACCGCCTGGAACCCCGTGCGCACGGCAACGCCGAGATCCACCACCACCATCGCGAGGAGCTCCCCCTCGGGCGGGCGGAGCGTGATCGCCTGACGCAGCGCCTCGAACGACTCGGGCGAGCCGTCCACGCCGCAGATGATCTTCCGGAGCAGCCCCTACGCCTCCCTCACGCCCCACCCGCTGTCCGTGCGCCGCTGCCATGCACCACGAGCACGGGACGACCGGCATGCTGCACGACCTCGTGCGACACGCTCCCGAGCAGGATCGACGCGAGCGATGAGCGCCCGCGCGCCCCCACCACGATCACCTCCGCGTCATGCTCCTCGGCGATCTCGACGATTCGACGCGACGTCCGCCCAGGCGTGACATCGACGATCGGCAACGCGTCGAAGCCGGCGAGCTGCGCCGCCTCGACGGCAACCTGGACAAGGCGCTTCGCCGCCTCGACCGACGGCACGTGCAGGGCGACATCGCCGGACGGTGGTGCTGTCGCATCACCCTCCGCCCCCATGAACACAGCCGGCGAGAGCGACTCGACCACGTTGAGGACGATCGCTCGGCGCCCCGCCAGAAGCGAGGCCGCCGCACCGATCGCCTCGAGCGAGCCACGCGATCCGTCGACGCAGAGCACCACGGGACGGTCCGTCATGAGAGAAATCACCTCCTCGACGCAATCTACCCAGGACGGAGCCTGCCCACACCCGAAGCTCTCTCGCCACGCAGGCGCTCGACTGCATCGACACCGTCAGCCGCCTCCGGGGGGCCGAAGCCTGATGGTGGGCACTCACCCGTGCCGATCTCCACGGCGCCGGGATCGCCCACGGGCCGGTCGCATCGGCGCCTGCGGCTCCCGTGGCGGGTCGCCACGACCCACCCCGCGAGGATCGCGCGCCGAGGTGCCGTCCCGCCGGTTCTGCGGGCGCGCCCGGCACCGCGCCCACGCGAGCCCTCACCGGGACGTCGCGCGGACACGAGGCCGCGGCCCGTACAGCGCCAGCAGCCGGAACGCACCCGACCCCGAAACGCCCAGATCCAGGGAAAACCGCGCCACGGCTACGATCCTCCGCGACTCGCCATGGACCAGAGCCGCATCCGCAACTTCTCGATCATCGCCCACATCGACCACGGGAAGTCGACGCTCGCGGATCGGATCCTGCAGCTCACCGAGACCGTGGCCGACCGGGACATGCGCGACCAGCTGCTCGACTCGATGGACCTCGAGCGCGAGCGCGGGATCACGATCAAGGCGCAGGCGGTGCGCGTCCACTGGAAGGGGCACGAGCTCAACCTGATCGACACGCCCGGGCACGTCGACTTCACGTACGAGGTCTCGCGCAGCCTGCAGGCCTGCGAGGGGGCGCTGCTGGTCGTCGACGCGGCGCAGGGGATCGAGGCGCAGACGCTGGCCAACGCGTACCTGGCGATCGAGAACGAGCTGGAGATCGTCCCCGTCGTCAACAAGATCGACCTGCCCTCGGCCAATCCGGACGGCGCCGCGGCGGAGGTGTGCGAGCTGCTGGGCGGCCGGCCAGAGGCCGTCGTCCGCATCTCGGCCAAGACCGGCGTCAACGTCGACCAGGTGCTCGACGCGATCGTCGAGCGCGTCCCGTCCCCGGCCGGTGACCCGTCGGCGCCCGCCCGCGCGCTGATCTTCGACTCCTCGTACGACCAGTACCGCGGCGTGATCGCGTTCGTGCGCGTCGTCGACGGGCGGCTCGACAGCGGGGCTGCGCTGCGCGCGATGGCCACCCGCACCGACTTCGACGCCGAGGAGCTCGGCTTCATGTCGCCCACGCGCGTGCCCACGCAGGCGCTCGAGGCCGGGGAGGTGGGCTACCTCGTGACCGGCTTGAAGGACGTCTCGCGCCTGCGGGTCGGCGACACCGTCACGACCGTCAAGGGGGGCGCGGCGACACCGCTGCCCGGCTACAAGGACGTCAAGCCGATGGTGTTCGCGGGGCTCTTCCCGACCGACTCCGACGACTACCCCGAGCTGCGCGACGCGCTCGAGAAGCTGAAGCTCAACGACGCTGCGCTCTTCTACGAGCCGGAGACCTCGCAGGCGCTCGGGTTCGGCTTCCGCTGCGGGTTCCTCGGCCTGCTGCACATGGAGATCGTCCGCGAGCGGCTCGAGCGCGAGTTCGACCTCGACCTGCTCGTGACGGCCCCGAACGTCGCCTACAACGTGAAGCAGCGGAACGGCGACTGGCTCGAGGTGCACAACCCGGCCGAGATGCCGCGCGAGATCGACGAGGTGCAGGAGCCGTACGTCGACGCGTCAGGTGATCGTGCCCAAGGACTTCGTCGGCGCCGTGATGGAGCTCTGCACCGAGCGGCGAGGGCGCTTCGACCACATGGAGTACCTCTCCCCGGAGCGCGTCCTGCTCGTCTACGAGCTGCCGCTCGGCGAGATCGTGCTGGACTTCTACGACCAGCTCAAGTCGCGCACGCGCGGCTACGCGAGCTTCGACTACGACCTCGCCGGGTTCCGCGACGGGAGCCTCGTCCGCGTGGACGTGCTCGTCGGGGGCGAGCAGGTCGACGCGCTCTCCCTCATCATCCACCGCGACTTCGCCTACGAGCGCGGGAAGCTGCTCGTCGAGCGGCTCAAGGAGGAGATCCCGCGCCAGATGTTCGACGTCGCGATCCAGGCCGCGATCGGCTCGCGCGTGATCGCACGGGAGACGGTCAAGGCGAAGCGCAAGGACGTGCTCGCCAAGTGCTACGGCGGCGACATCTCGCGCAAGCGCAAGCTCCTCGAGAAGCAGAAGAAGGGGAAGAAGCGCATGAAGCAGGTCGCCGGGGTCGAGGTGCCCCAGGAGGCGTTCCTCGCGGTGCTCAACCTCGACGATCCCAAGAAGAAGTAGTCCGCCGATGACCTGGGACGACGTCGTCCGGATCGCGCTCGAGCTGCCGGCGGTCGAGATCGGAACGGCGTACGGAACGCCCGCACTCCGGGTTCGAGGGGCGTTCATGGGACGGCTGCGGGAGGACGGCGAGACGCTCGCGATACGCTGCGATCTCGAGGAGCGACCACTGCTGATCGACGCGCACCCCGGCATGCTCTTCGTCACGCCGCACTACGAGGCCTGGCCGATGGTGCTCGTCGCGCTGCCGCAGGCCGACCCCCGCCTCGTGCAGGAGCTCGTCGAGGACGCGTGGGTGCTGAAGGCGCCGAAGCGGCTCGCCACGCCCTTCCTCGCGCAGCGCGCCGAATGAGCGGCGCCCGGCACCTCTACGTGCACCTGCCGTTCTGCGTGCACCGCTGCGGGTACTGCGACTTCGTCACCTCCGTCGGCCGCGTCGACCAGCACGCCCACTACGCGGACGCGCTCCTCTCCGAGCTCGAGCGCGAACGCGAGCTGCTGGCGGATCGCCCCGAGACCGTCTACCTTGGCGGCGGCACGCCGACGTTCACCGAGCCGACGGCGCTCGCCCGCGTGCTCGCCGGGCTTCCCGCCGCCGACGAGGTCACCGTCGAGGCGAACCCCGAGACGGTCACGCCCGAGCTCGCGACGCTCCTGCGGGACGGGGGCGTCACGCGGATGTCGCTCGGTGCCCAGTCGTTCCAGCCGCACCTCCTCGACGTCCTCGAGCGCCGGACGACTCCCGCGCAGGTGCGGGATGCGTTCGCGATGCTGCGTGCGGCGGGGTTCGACAACCTCTCGCTCGACCTCGTCTACGGCATCCCGGGTCAATCGGAGGACGACCTCGTAGCCGACCTCGACGCCGCGCTCGAGCTCGAGCCGGAGCACGTCTCCGCCTACGAGCTCGAGGCGAAGCCGGGCACGCGCTTCACACGCGCGTGGGGGGCCGAGCTGCTCCGGCGGGCGGAGGCGATGGAGGGCTACGCCTCGAGCGTCGTCGCGACGCTCACGGCGGCCGGGATGCGCTGGTACGAGACGGCGAACTTCTGCCGAGGCGACGGGCAGGAGCTCCGCGCGCTGCACAACCTGCGCATCTGGCAGGGAGCCGACTACCTCGGCATCGGGGTCGGGGCGGTATCGACCGTCGACGGCGTGCGACGGCGGAACGCGCCGTCGGTGCGGCGCTACGTCGCCGCGCTCTCGGCCGGCGACGATCCGCACCGGGAGGTCGAGCCGCTCGACGAGCGGACGCGCGCGGTCGAGCGCCTGATGCTCGGCCTCCGCCTCGACGAGCCGCTGCCGCTCGACGGGATCGAGGACGTCGTCGACGCCGAGGCGCTGGAGCGCCTCGTGGCACGCGACCTCGTCGAGCTCTCGGGCGCAGGGATCAGGCTCGCACCGCACGCGCGCCTGCTCGGGGGCGGTCTGACCGCGGAGCTGCTGGCGTGATGCGCTCCTTGTCGACCGCGCAGAACCGGTAGCCCTCGGGATCGGTCGTCCTCCGGCTGCTCGCGGGGCACGTAGCCGAGCGCCTGCGTCCAGAGGGCGGCCATCGCGTCGAGACGGACGCAGCGGATCACGAGCGAGTCGACCTGCACCCGTGGCGTCGCACGAGGGGCGGGCACCGCCCGATCGGACGTCTCGGGTAAGGGTCTCCCGGGCCGCCGTCCTTGCGCGGCGTCCGTACGATTCAGGGATGGAGCTGACCCCACGCAAGCGCGAGATCCTGCGCAGGGTCGTGGAGGAGTACGTCTCCACCGGCCGGCCGGTCGGCTCGAAGTCCCTCGTCGAGCGTCTCGAGGCCGACGTCTCGTCGTCGACGGTCCGCAACGAGCTCGCGGAGCTCGAGTCCCTCGGCCTCCTCACCCATCCGCACACCTCGGCGGGGCGCGTTCCCACGGACGGCGGCTATCGGATCTACACCGAGGAGCTCGTGGGACGGGTCGAGGGTCGTCCCGCCCCGTTCCCCGTCGACCTGACGGCGATGCGCAACGAGCTCGAGGAGGCGCTCCGACGCACCACCGAGGCCCTCTCCGACGCGACGCACCTGCTCGCGCTCGTGTCGGCGCCGCCGATCGAGGCGGCCGCCGTGCGCCACGTCGAGGTGCTCCAGCTGCAGCCGCGCGCCGTGATCGTCGTGGTCATCACCGCCTCCGGCGACGTCTCCAAGCGCGTCTTCGAGTTCGAGGATCCTGTCGACGCGGGTCTGATCGACTGGGCCCGCGCCTACCTGAACGAGACCGCGGCCGGTCTCAGGCTCGGCGCGAGCGCGCTGCGCCGGAGGCTCGAGGACCCGGCCCTGTCCGCCACTGAGCGTCGATTCCTCGACGCCATCCGCCCGGCGTTCGCCGACGTCCTCCAGCAGGACGCCCAGCTCTACGTGGGTGGAGCGGCCGGACTGCTCGGGGACGCGCGGGGCGCAGAGCTCGAGACGTGCCAGCGCCTGCTCGACGCGCTCGAGCGCCGGGCGGCCGTGCTCGCCCTCCTCTCGGACGCGCTCGACCCGCTGCGCACCGTCGTCCGCGTCGGGCCGGAGCTCGACGGAGCCGAGCTGCGGCACGTGTCCGTCGTCGGCTCCACCTACGGCCTGCCGAACCGCTCGCTCGGCGCCGTCGCCCTCCTCGGCCCGCTCCGCATGGACTACGAGAAGGCGATCTCCTCCGTGCGCGCCGCGGCGTTCGAGCTCTCGCGCCTCGTCACCGAGGTCTACGAGGACACCTGAGCACGGCCGCCCGGATTCCGTCCGCGGCCTCGTCCGCCGCGGGCCGGGCTACCCTTGGCGCGGAGATGGCGACCGCGGAGCGCGACTACTACGAGCTGCTCGGCGTCGCGCGCGACGCGAGCGACGAGGACATCAAGCGGGCCTTCCGCCGACTCGCCCGCGAGCTGCATCCCGACGTCTCGACCGAGCCCGATGCCCACGAGCGATTCAAGGAGATCGCGGAGGCATACGAGGTGCTGTCCGATCGCGAGCGACGCGCGACGTACGACCGATTCGGGCATGCCGGCCTGCGCGGCGGGGGGTTCAGGCCCACGGAGTTCGATCTCGGCGACCTGTCGGACGTCTTCGCGGCCTTCTTCGGGGAGGGCTTCTTCGGTGGAGGCGCCGGAGCGCGCGCCGGGGGCGTCCGCCGCGGCGGTGACGTCGCGACGGTGGTCGAGCTGACCCTCGTCGAGGCCGTCACCGGCAAGCATGTGAGCGCCCCGGTGCGCGTCGCCCGGAGCTGCACCGCGTGCGAGGGCAGCGGTGCCGAGCCGGGCACACCGGTCGTCACGTGTCCCACCTGCTCGGGCGCGGGACGTGTGCAGCAGGTGGCGCAGAGCTTCTTCGGACAGGTCGTGCGATCCGGCACCTGCCCTCGCTGCGAGGGTGCGGGCCGGATCGTGGAGACGCCCTGTGCGGAGTGCGGCGGGGTCGGGCAGCTCCTCGTCGACGACCTGCTGGAGGTCGACGTCCCCGCGGGGATCCACGACGGACAGCGGATCCGCTTGCGCGGAGCGGGACACGTCGGCGCCGCCGGCGGGCCCGCGGGCGACGCGTACGTGCAGGTGCGGGTCGCCGAGCTCGCGGGCGTCGAGCGGCACGGCGACGATCTGCTCGTCGTCGGTGAGCTGACGATGACCCAGGCCGCGCTCGGGGCGACGGTGGAGGTCGCCACCCCGGAGGGGCCGCTCGCCGTCGAGCTGCCCGCCGGCACGCAACCCGGGTCGGTTCACCGGATCCGCGGACGGGGCATGCCCTCGCTGGAGACCGGCCGGCGCGGCGACCTCGTCGTCCACGCGGACGTCCGGATCCCGACCCGGCTGGAGCCGGAGCAGCGCGTGGCGGTGCTGCACCTCGAGGAGGCGCTCGGCGAGGCGCCCTACCACGCGGCGCCCGAGCACGAGGGTCTCTTCTCCCGCCTCAAGAGCGCCTTCCGGTGACGCGCTCGCGCGGACGGACGGCACTCGTCGTGCCGGTGCCCCGCGCAGATCCGATCGTGGAGCCGTGGCGCGCGCTCCACGATCGCGACACCGTCGCCCGACGGATGCCGACGCACCTCACCGTGCTGTTCCCCTTCGTGCCCGGGCGTGAGATCGACGAGGCCCTGCTCGAGAGGCTCCGCGTCCTGCTCGCGTCCGTCGCGCCGATCGAGTTCGTCCTCGCCTCGGTCGAGTCGTGGCCGGGGACTGCCTTCCTGGCTCCCGAGCCTGCTGCACCGCTCGTCGCGCTCATCGACCGCGTGCGGGGAGCGTTCCCGGAGCGACCCCTCTACGGCGACCCGTCGCTCGACCCGGCGCCCCACGTCACGATCGCCACCGAGCCCGACCGTGAGCGCCTCGAGGGGCTCGTCGAGGAGCTCCGCCGCAGTCTCGCGGCACAGCTGCCCCTCGCCTGTCGCGCCGACGCCGTCTGGCTGATGCTCGAGCAGGCCGACGGCACGTGGGAGCGCGCGGCCTCGTTCCCGCTCGCGGGCCGGCCGTGCTGAGGCGGGTCGAGGTCGACGTCGGGGCCGACGCCGTCGATGCGGAGCTCGCCGGCGCGCTCCTGCTGGAGCTCGTGCCCGGCGGGCTCGAGCTGATCGACCACCCGGCGGGCAGGACGCTGGTCGCGTACGTCGACCGCGAGTGCGAGGCCGCGATCCGCCGGGCCTTCCCGGCCGCGCGCTCCACCTCGGTGCAGCCGGGCTGGGAGGACGGCTGGAGGGAGTGGCACCGTCCGGTCGTGGCGGGCGGGCTCTGGATCGGCCCACCGTGGCTCGAGCCCGAGGCGGGGCGCCCGGCGGTCGTGATCGACCCCGGCCGCGCGTTCGGCACCGGTGCGCACCCGACGACCCGGATCTGCGTCGAGCTGCTCGCCGGACTGGAGCGAGGATCGCTCCTCGACGTGGGCTGCGGCTCGGGCGTGCTGGCGATCGCCGGCGGGCGCCTCGGCTTCGGGCCGCTCGTCGCGGTCGATCTCGACCCGGTGGCGGTCGAGGCGACGGTCGCGAACGCGGCGGCGAACGGCGTCGACCTGCGCGCGTCGGTGGTCGACGGGCTCGTCGACCCGCTTCCGGCGGCCGACGTCGCCGTCGCGAACATCCTCCTCGACCCCGTCGCCGAGGTGCTCGGACGCGTCGACGCGCAGGTGGCCGTCACCTCCGGCTACCTGGCCGGTGAGCGGCCGGACGCCGCCGGCTGGCAGGAGGACCGCCATCTGGAGCTGGACGGCTGGGCCGGGCACGTCTTCCGCCGAGCGGAGAACGTCTAACCTGCCAGACCCATGGCGACCTTCTCGACGCGGTTCCTCGGCTGCAAGGTGTCGTACGCGGATCGTCAGGCGGTCCGCGAGCGCCTGCTCGCCGACGGCCACCGCGAGGTCGCGGAGGGTGCCGAGATCCAGGTCGTGACGACCTGCTGCGTCACCCACGAAGCGGTCTCGAAGTCGCGTCAGGCGGCCTCCCGGGCTGCTCGTGACGCTCGGGCCGTGTACCTGACCGGGTGCGCGAGCCGCCTGGAGGGCGCCCTCGACGGGATCGCCGCCAACGTCGTCGTCACGGGGCGGCTCGGCGACGAGGCGGCCGCGTTCGTGGCCGCCGACGTCGGTGCGGTCGGCTGCGTGCAGGCCGAGCACCGGCTGGACCGCGTGCGGGCGTTCGTGCGGATCCAGGACGGCTGCTCGTTCTCCTGCCACTTCTGCGTGATCCCGCTCGTCCGTGGCGCCACCCGCAGCCGCGCGGCAGGCGCGGTGCTCGACGAGATCCGACGACGCGTGGCCCACGGGCATCGCGAGGTCGTGCTGACCGGCGTCAACCTCGGCTGCTACCGCGACCGCGCCGCGGGCTTCACGCTCGCCCGCCTCGTCCGGGAGGCGGGAGCCGTGGAGGGGCTCGAGCGGCTGCGCCTCTCGTCGATCGAGGTGAACCACGTCGACCGCGAGCTCGTCGCGGCGCTGCGAGAGACGCCGACGGTGTCGCGGCACCTGCACGTCCCGCTGCAGTCCGGGGACGACGGCGTGCTGGCGGCGATGGGCCGGCGCTACGACGCCCGGCAGTACCTCGCGCGGATCGCGCCGCTCGCGGAGGACTTCAACCTCACCACCGACGTGATCGTCGGCTTCCCCGCCGAGGACGAGGCAGCGTTCGTGCGGACGCTCGCGGTCGTGGCCGACGCAGGGCTCACGACCGTCCACGTCTTCCCGTACTCCCCGCGTCCGGGCACGCGCACCGCGCTCGACGACCTCGTCCCGGCCGAGGTCAAGCGCGACCGCGGCGCCCGGCTCCGCGCGCTGTCGGCCGAGCGCAGCCGGGATCGCTGGCGGAGCCGCATCGGGTCCTTCGACCGCGTGCTCGTCGACCGGCCGGGGCGAGGGTACGCAGACGACTACACGCCCTGGCTCGTCGACGCCGACGTCGGCGCCTTCGTGGACGCCCGGGCGGTCGGCGTCGCAGCGGAAGGGGTGCTCGCGGTTGCCGCCTGAGGACGCCTGCCTGTTCTGCTCGCTCGTCGCAACGGCGGAGCCGGTGCACCGCAGCGAGGGGTTCGTCGCCGTCCGCGACCTGCACCCGAAGGCCGAGACGCACCTGCTCGTGCTGCCCGAGCGTCACGTCGACACGTTTCGCGACGTGGCCGCGTTTCCCGACGAGGAGGCGGCCCGGATGCTGCGGTTCGTCGCCGCTGCGGCTGACAAGGTCGGCCTGGACGACTACCGTGTGGTCGTGAACGTCGGTCCGGGCGGAGGACAGACGATCTTCCACCTGCACTGGCACGTTCTCGGAGGCACGAGCCTCCCCGGATTCGAGTGATGACGCTGATCGCGGACATAGAGCAGGGCCTGAAGGAGGCGCGTCTCGCGCGGGACGACCCACGGCGCGACGCGCTGAGCCTGCTGCTCAGCGCGCTGCGCTCGGCCGAGAAGGACCTGCAGCGGCCGCTGTCCGAGGACGAATCCCTCCAGGTGCTGCAGCGCGAGCGCAAGAAGCGCGTCGAGGCGCTCGAGGCCTACCGGGAGGCGGGACGCGACGAGCAGGCGGGCGTCGAGCAGCACGAGCTCGACGTGATCGAGGAGTTCATGCCCGAGCAGCTCAGCGAGGACGAGCTGGACGAGATCGTCGACGACGTGATCGCCGAGGTCGGCGCGACCTCGCTGCGCGACCTCGGTCGCGTGATGGCCGACGTGATGCCGCGGGTCTCCGGCCGGGCGGACGGCTCCACCGTCAGCCAGCTCGTCCGCGAGAAGCTCGCGTAGCCGAGGTCGCACGGTGACCCTCGAACGCCCTCGGATCGACAAGCCGCACGGCGACATCCCGTTCGAGCTGGTGACCGAGGACCTCGCCGTCGGCGATGGCGCCGAGGCGACGAGCGGGAGCTCCGTCTCCGTCCACTACGTCGGCGTCGCGTTCCGCAACGGCGAGGAGTTCGACGCCTCCTGGGAACGCGGCCAGCCGTTCTCCTTCCGCCTCGGCAAGGGCCAGGTCATCCCGGGCTGGGATGCGGGCGTCCAGGGGATGCGGGTCGGCGGCCGCCGCAGGCTCACGATCCCCTCGGCGATGGCGTACGGCGCCCGCGGTGCCGGTGGTGTGATCGCACCGCACGAGCCGCTCGTCTTCGTCGTCGACCTGCTCTCCGTCGACTGAGCCGGACAGCACCTCGGCCCGACCGACGCGAGTCGGTTCGCTCCCGCACGGCGCCGGGGCAGTGCCGAGAGCACCTGCCCGCCTTCGAGGCTGCGGCTCGCAGGCTCGGGCTCGGGCTCGGGCTCGGACTGCGATAGCCGGACTTCTGCCGTGCTGCGCCGATCGGAACCGTACGCCCCGGCCCCTACACTGAGCACCGATGCAAGACGTCCTGACGGTGTCGAACGAGGTTGCCGCCGAGCTCGCGGGGATCGGCGACGGCGTGCTCGACGCGCTTCGCGAGCGGCTGGGCTGCACCATCGCGCTCCGCGGCAACCGGCTCACCCTCGAGGGCGAGCCGGCCGACATCGCCGGTGCGCGGGCGGTGCTCGACGGGCTCGTCGGGCTGGTGGAGGGCGGCCATGCGATCGGGGCCGACACCGTCGGCGCGGTGGTCGACGCGCTCGACCGCGAGGCCGATGTCCGCGGCGTGTTCGACGACGTGGTCTGGACGCATCGCGGCAAGAAGATCGCCCCGAAGACGGTCACGCAGAAGCGCTACGTCGACGCGATCCGGTCACGGACCGTGACCTTCGGCATCGGCCCCGCCGGCACCGGCAAGACCTACCTCGCGATCGCGCTCGCCGTGAAGGCGCTGGCCGAGAAGGAGATCGGCCGCATCATCCTCACCCGTCCCGCCGTGGAGGCCGGCGAGCGGCTCGGCTTCCTGCCCGGCGACCTGGCCGCCAAGGTCGACCCATACATGCGGCCCCTGTTCGACGCGCTGTACGACACGATGGACGCCGACCGGCTCAACGCCTACATCGACCGCGGCACCATCGAGGTCGCACCGCTCGCGTTCATGCGCGGCCGCACCCTCAACGACTCGTTCATCATCCTCGACGAGGCGCAGAACACGACACCCGAGCAGATGCAGATGTTCCTCACGCGGCTCGGCTTCGGCTCGAAGGTCGTCGTCACCGGCGACGTGACCCAGATCGACCTGCCGCGCGAGCAGCGCTCCGGCCTGATCCACGTCCGCGACATCCTCGGCACGATCGAGGGGGTCGCCTTCGTCGAGTTCGGCCACGAGGACGTCGTCCGGCACAAGCTCGTGCAGCGGATCGTCGAGGCGTACAAGCGCCACGCCGACGAGACGGGTCTCGCGCGGCGCCACTGATGGTCACCGTCGAGGTCGACAACCGGAGCACCGCAGCGGTCGACGAGGAGGGGGCGGTCGACCTGGCGCGCCGGGTGCTCGCCACGGAAGGCGTCGCGGAGGGCGAGCTCGGGATCGCGTTCGTCGCCGCCGACGAGATGCGGTCGCTCAAGCGCGACCATCTGGGGATCGACGAGGCGACGGACGTGCTCTCCTTCCCACTCGACGGGCTCGCCGAGCTGCCGGAGGGCGAGCCGCGCGCGCTCGGCGACGTGGTGCTCTGCCCCGACGTGGTCGGTGCCGAGTGGCGGTGGCCGCTCGTGCACGGGCTGCTCCACCTGCTCGGCTACGAGCACGGGGCGTCGATGGAGGCGCGCGAGAGGGCGCACCTCGCATGATCACCCCGCGCCGCAGGACTCCGTCCCTGCTCGACAGCTTCAACTTCGCGTTCGAGGGCATCGTCCACGTGCTGCGCACGCAGCGGAACATGCGCATCCACTTCCTCGCGGCGGTGCTCGTGCTCGTTGCGGCCCTCGCCTTCGACGTCTCGCGCCTCGAGCTGATCGCGCTGCTGCTCGCGATCGCGTTCGTCCTGTTCGCGGAGATGGTGAACACCGCGATCGAGGCCGCGGTCGACGTCGCGTCGACCTCGTTCGACCCGATGGCGAAGCTCGCGAAGGACGTGGGCGCGGGCGCGGTGCTGATCGCCTCGATCACGGCGCTCGCGATCGGCTACCTCGTGTTCTCGGGCGTGGTCGCGGAGGAGTCGTCGAACCTCCTCGACCGGCTCTCGGAGGCGCCGGCCGAGCTCACCGTCGTCGCGCTCGTGCTCACCGTCGCGCTCGTGATCGCGCTGAAGGCGCTGTCGGGCCGAGGCACGCCGCTGCGCGGCGGATGGCCGTCGGGACATGCGGCCGTCGCGTTCGCCGGGTGGATGGCCGTCACGCTCGTGCTGGAGGGCTCGACCCACCGCTTCCTCGTCTCCTCGCTGGCGTTCGTGATGGCGCTGCTCGTCGCCCAGACGCGCGTCGAGGCGGGCGTCCACTCCACCCTCGAGGCGGTCACGGGCGCCCTGCTCGGCGCCCTCGTCACCCTCGGCGTCTTCCAGGTGTTCTCCGCGTGACCGACGAGCAGCTCCTCGCCGCCGCCGACGCGATCGCGGGTCGCGCGTACGCGCCGTACTCGGGCTTCGACGTCGGGTGCGCGGTGCTGACGCGCGACGGCCGGGTGATCGAGGGCGTCAACGTCGAGAACGCCGCCTACCCGCTCGGCGTCTGCGCCGAGCGCACCACGTTCGCGCGCGCGATCGTGGAGGGCTACCGGCCGGGTGACTTCCTCGTCGCGGCGATCACCGCCTCCCCGTGCGGGGGCTGCCGCCAGTGGCTCGCCGAGATGCGGGTCGAGCGCGTGGTGTTCCGCAACGGCGGCCGCGTCGTGACGATGACCGTCGACGAGCTGCTCCCGGAGCAGTTCCAGAAGTCGGACCTGCCGTGAGGTCGGGGCTCGTCGCGGTCGCCGGTCGCCCCAACGTGGGCAAGTCGACGCTCGTCAACGCGCTCGTCGGCGACAAGGTCGCGATCACCTCCAACGTCCCGAACACGACGCGACGACGCATCTTCGGCGTCGCCAACGGGCCCGACTGGCAGCTCGTCCTGGTCGACCTCCCGGGGTTCCAGCGGCCGATGGACCCGCTCACCGAGCGCATGCAGGAGACGGTCGACGGATCGTTCGACGACGTCGACGCCGTCCTGCTGGTCGTCGACGCGCGCGAGCGGATCGGCGCCGGCGACCGCTTCGTCGCGCGTCGCGTGTTCGGGCTGGGGAAGCCCGTGATCGTCGCGGTGAACAAGATCGACCGGCTCAAGCACGGGCATGTCGCGAGCCAGATGAAGACCGCGGCGACGCTCGGGCCCTTCCACGCGCTCCACCCCGTCAGCGCGAAGACGCGCGACGGGGTGGGGGAGCTCCGCGACGACCTCGTCCACCTCCTCCCGGAGGGGCCGATGTACTTCCCGGTCGAGGACACCACGGACCTCGCGCTCGAGCAGCGCGTCGCCGAGGTGATCCGCGAGAAGGCCCTCCACCTGACGCGCGACGAGGTGCCGCACGCGGTCATGGTCGACGTGACGGAG
This sequence comes from uncultured Actinomycetes bacterium, assembly GCA_963703095.1. Taxonomy (GTDB): domain Bacteria; phylum Actinomycetota; class Thermoleophilia; order Gaiellales; family Gaiellaceae; genus Gaiella. The sequence continues at coordinate 2,619,727 of OY969787.1, read as the reverse complement.
ATCGACGAGCGGGCCGTCCGCGCGCTCGTCCTCGTGGAGACCGAGTCGCAGAAGGGGATCCTCGTCGGCAAGAAGGGCGCGATGATCCGCGAGATCGGCACGCGGGCCCGCCCCGAGGTCGAGCGGCTCGTCGGTCACCCGGTGTTCCTCGAGCTCGTGGTGAAGGTGCGCCCGCGCTGGCGCCGCGACCCGAAGCAGCTCGAGCGCCTCGGCCTGTAGGGCCGGGGCCCGCGACGGGGCGCCGTCGCTCAGCCGGAGGGACGACCCGGCGCGTAGTGACGGCGCAGCCAGCGGGCGATCCCGTCGAGGCCGGGGAACAGGACGCGCTCGGTGACGTTCGCCTGGTCGAGCTTGTCGCGCGCCTCGCGCTTCAGCTCGGCCGGGAGCTCGACGCGCCGCACGAGGTCGGGATGGCGGGCGAGCCAGTCGTCGAGCCGCGAGGTCGCGCCGGACATGAACGAGAACGCCGCGAACTGGTTCGTGATGCGCTCGTCGAGCGAGGGCGGCTCGTAGAAGACGACGAACGCGTCGCCCTCGGCCAACGCGTCGAGGGCGGGGAGCGTCGTCGCTGCGCGGTCGAGCATGTCCGCGGTGAACGTGTTGGAGCCCTCCTCGGCGAGCACGTCGCGCAGCGCCGCGGGCAGGTGGGCGGACGCCTTGACGTAGTCCACGGCCCAGACGGTGCCGTCCTCGTCGAGCAGCCAGGGGTTCTCGGTCGCGAAGTGGAGCGCCACGTAGGGCGAGTGCGACCAGTCGAGCAGCCGCGTCGGCAGCCCGTGGTGCTTCGCGAGCGCCAGCCAGTGCCACGTCGACTCACGGGAGACGGCGTCGCGGTGCGCGTACTTGCGGAAGTTCCGCAGCAGGTGTCGCTCGAGCTCCTCGTACGGCCCGCCGAGCCGCTGGAGGCTGGTCGTCAGCTCGTTCGACGCCCGTCCCTCGCCGCGGTACACGGCGTCGGAGCGCCACCGACCGAGCGCGGGGTTCCAGACGTCGGCGAACAGGAGGGCCTGGAGGTGCTCCCAGCTCTCGGCCCGGTCGACGTGCACCCGCCCAGTGTTCCAGGTCCGGCGCGCGCCTCCGCGCTCAGCGGACGCGCTGCAGGTCGGGTGCGATCCTCAGGATCACCCGCTCCGAGGCGATCGCGGTCGGGTCGTAGTCCCGCCCGCGGTACCGGCGCGAGAGCAGGTCGATGTGGTCACGCGCCACCTGGCCGCGAACCGTCTCGACGACCCGGCCGCGCACCTCCGCGTACCGGTACGGGTCGTCCTTCGCCCAGATCGTGACCGCGACCCGCGGGTCGCGCTGCACGGCGCGGAACTTCGCGCGGTGCACCTCGGTGTTGATGAGGAGGTGGTCATCGTCCGCATCGACCCACATCACGTGCGTCATGGGCGCGCCCGACGAGAGCAGCACCGTGAGCGCGGCAAAGCTCCCGCTCTGGGCGAACGCGCGCACCTCGGGCGTGACGGCGGTCACGGGCGCACCGCGGCCTCGTCCGCCTCGACCCGGTCGGCGAGCGTGCGGGCGACCTTGAGCCAGAGCTCGGGGTGGGCGTCGAGCAGCTCCACGAAGTCCGACCCCGCGATCTCGAGCACCACCAGCTCGGTCGCGGCCACGACCGTCGCGGTCCTCGGGCTCCGGGACAGCAGCGCGATCTCGCCGACGAAGCAGCCGGCGCCGAGCTCGGCGACCTTGCGGCCCCTGCGACGGACGACCACCGTGCCGTCGACGACCGCGTAGAAGGCGTCACCTGGCTCTCCCTCGCGGATCAGCTCCGTGCCCTCCGTGACACTGCGCTGCTCCGCGATCCGCGCGATCCGGGCGAGATCGCGCTTCGAGCAGTGCTCGAAGAGCGGCAGCGAGCGGAGGACGTCGGTGCGGGCGTCGGCGCGGAGTCTCACGCGCGGCACTCTAGACTGGCGACCATGTCCGAGAGCACGGTTCTCGCGCGGCCGTTCGCCGCTCCCGGCGGAGCGCGCCTGCCGCGCGTCGGAGCGGTCGACGCGGTCGCGCTCGAGGCCCGGGCCGCCGAGCTGGCGAAGCGGTCGATCAAGCGCGAGGCGAAGCTGTTCGCGCTCGAGCTCGCCGTGCGGATGATGGATCTCACGACGCTCGAGGGCGCAGACACGCCCGGCAAGGTCGCGGCGCTCTGCTCGAAGGCCGTGCGCCCCGACCCCGAGGACCGCACGATCCCGTCGGTGGCCGCGGTGTGCGTGTACCCGAGCCACGTGGCGACGGCCCGCGCCCGCCTGGCCGGGACGGCCGTCAAGGTCGCCTCCGTCGCGACCGCGTTCCCCTCCGGGCAGGCCGCGCTCGCGGTGAAGCTCGCCGACGTCGCCGCGGCGGTCGAGGCCGGCGCGGACGAGGTCGACATGGTGATCGACCGCGGCGCGTTCCTCTCCGGGCGCTACGGGCAGGTCGTCGACGAGGTCGCCGCGGTCAAGGAGGCCTGCGGCGGCGCGCATCTCAAGGTGATCCTCGAGACCGGCGAGCTCGGCACCTACGACGCCGTCCGGCGCGCCTCGCTGCTCGCGATCGCCGGCGGTGCGGACTTCATCAAGACGTCCACCGGCAAGGTGAGCCCCGCGGCGACCCTGCCGGTCACCCTCTGCATGCTCGAGGTGATCCGCGACGTGCACCACGAGACCGGGCGCGTGATCGGCATGAAGCCCGCCGGCGGGATCCGCACCGCCAAGCAGGCGGTGCAGTACCTCTGCCTCGTCCACGAGACGCTCGGGCCGGCGTGGCTCACCCCCGACCTCTTCCGGTTCGGCGCGTCCAGCCTCCTCAACGACGTGCTCGCCCAGATCCGCAAGCAGCGCACCGGCGTGTACCGGTCGCCCGACGAGTTCACGATCGACTGATGGGCGAGCTCGAGCGGACGCACGCGCCCGTGCCAGCGCCCTCGGCGTGGGAGTACGCCCCCGCGCCCGAGTCGCGCGAGATCGTGACCCTCGCCGACCGCTACGGGCTGTTCGTCGGGGGCGAGCTCGTCGACCCGCGCTCGGGCGTCTGGTTCACGACCTCGTCGCCGGCGACGGAGGAGCCCCTCGCGCAGGTGGCGCAGGCGGGGGAGGAGGACGTCGACGCGGCGGTCGCCGCGGCGCGCGACGCCTTCCCCGCGTGGAGCGCCCGGCCCCCGGCGGAGCGGGCGAAGGTGCTCTTCCGGATCGCGCGCATCCTCCAGGAGCGCGCGCGGGAGCTCGCCGTGGCGGAGTCGCTCGACGGCGGCAAGCCGATCAAGGAGTCACGCGACGTCGACCTGCCGCTCGCGGCCGCGCACTTCTTCTACTACGCCGGCTGGGCCGACAAGCTCGACTACGCGTTCCCGAACCGGAGACCACGTCCGCGTGGCGTCGCTGCGCAGATCATCCCGTGGAACTTCCCGCTCCTGATGCTCGCGTGGAAGATCGCGCCCGCGCTCGCGTGCGGCAACACCGTCGTGCTGAAGCCGGCCGAGACGACGCCGCTGACCGCCCTCCTGTTCGCCGACGTCTGCCGGCAGGCGATGGTTCCGCCCGGTGTCGTCAACATCGTCACCGGAGACGGCTCGACCGGGGCCGCGCTCGTCCGTCACCCCGGGATCGACAAGGTCGCGTTCACCGGGTCGACCGAGGTCGGCAAGGCGATCCAGCGCGAGCTCGCCGGCCGCGACGTCTCGCTGACGCTGGAGCTCGGCGGCAAGGCGGCGAACATCGTGTTCGAGGACTGCGCCCTCGACCAGGCGATCGAGGGGATCGTCAACGGCATCTGGTTCAACCAGGGCCATGTCTGCTGCGCAGGGTCACGGCTCCTGGTGCAGGAGTCGATCGCCGAGCCGCTCGTCGACAAGCTCAAGCGGCGGATGGGCACGCTGCGCGTGGGCGATCCTCTCGACAAGAACACCGACATCGGGGCGATCAACTCGGCCGAGCAGCTGGCGCGGATCCGCGAGCTGGTCGCGGCGGGGGAGGAGGAGGGGGCGGAGATCTACCAGCCTCCGTGCGCGCTCCCCGAGCGCGGGTACTGGTTCGCCCCCACGGTCTTCACCGGCGTCGCGCAGAGCTATCGCATCGCCCAGGAGGAGATCTTCGGCCCGGTGCTCTCGGTGCTGACGTTCCGCACGCCCGACGAGGCGGTCGAGAAGGCGAACAACACGATGTACGGCCTCTCGGCCGGGGTCTGGACGGAGAAGGGGTCGCGCATCCTCTGGATGGCGGATCGACTGCGCGCCGGGGTGGTGTGGGCGAACACCTTCAACCGGTTCGACCCGGCCTCGCCCTTCGGCGGCTACAAGGAGTCCGGCTTCGGGCGCGAGGGCGGCCGCCACGGGCTCGAGCCGTACCTGAGGTTCGACGGATGAGCCGCGACCCGGCCGAGCGCTGGCTGACCGTAGCGGCCTGGGTCGCCATCGGCTTCGCGGCGCTGGTCGTGCTGGGCGTCGCCTCCTGGCTCTTCGTCCTGACGGTCGCAGGGCCTACCCGGTGAGCGCCGCGCGGCAGCCCGCGGCGCTCGTCGGCGCGAAGCTCGTCCTCGCCGGCGCGCTCGCGTGGGCGATCTGGACGCTGCTGCGCGTGGAGGTGCATGGCGAGTGAGCGAGCGGCTCCCCGTCGCGAAGACCTACAAGCTGTTCGTCGGCGGCGCGTTCCCGCGCTCCGAGTCGGGGCGCACGCTCGACGTGGAGGGCCACAACGTCGCGCGCGCGTCCCGCAAGGACGCGCGCGACGCAGTCGTCGCCGCGCGCAAGGCGTTCCCCGGGTGGGCGAGGGCAACCGCCTACAACCGCGGCCAGGTGCTCTATCGGCTGGCCGAGGTGATGGAGGCGCGCGCCGACGGCCTCGCGGCCGTGTGCGACGGCCGTGCCGAGGTGGAGCGGGCGATCGACCGCGTGGTCTGGTACGCCGGCTGGGCCGACAAGCTCGCCCAGGTGCTGGGCTCGTCGAACCCGGTCGCCGGCCCGTACTTCAACTTCACCGTCCCGGAGCCGACCGGCGTCGTGGCCCTTCTCGCGCCCCGGGAGCCGGCGCTCGACGGGCTCGTCGCGCGGCTCGCGCCGGCGCTCGTCGGTGGGAACGCGGTCGTGGCCGCCGCCTCCGACGCGCATCCGCGCGCCGCGATCGAGCTCTCCGAGTGCATCGCCACCTCCGACGTGCCACCGGGGGTCGTGAACGTGCTCACGGGCCTCCAGGCCGAGGTCGCGCCGACGCTCGCCGCGCACATGGACGTCAACGCGATCGACCTCACCGGCGCGGCGTCCGACGACGTCGCCGAGCTGGAGCGGGCGGCCGCGGCCAACGTCAAGCGCGTCGTGCGGCAGACCGAGGATCGCAGCCCGTGGGAGATCGGCGCGTTCCTCGAGCTGAAGACGGTCTGGCACCCGATCGGCGTCTGAGCGACGCGTCACGCTTCTCCGCGCCGCCCCCTCGTGGGGCTCCCCATCCCACCACCCACTGCCATTCTATCGGCTCCGTTGTCCGATAGAGCAACGAGATCGTCACGACTTCCGATCGAGACGGTGCCGCGGGTCTAGCGCGCGTCACCGGGCGCTGCCGCGAGCTCGGCCGAGCAGCGCCTCGACGGCCTCTCGCGCCGACTCGAGACGTGTCGCAGGCGGGCCCTCGAGCAGCCGCCACGGCCTCCCGGACGTGCGGGCGCGGTCGAGGTAGCGCTCGTGCATCCAGCGCCGCTGCTCCTCGAACTCGCGGAACCCGTCGTGCACCCAGGGCACGTCGAGCCCGCACACGAGGGTCAGGTCGTAGGCTCGCGCGACGAGCTCGTCGAACCCCGTGGCTGGCAGCCCGAGGTAGGTGTGGTGGAAGACGGCGGTCGTGTACGCATCGGTGTCGCAGAAGAGCACGCGGTTCGCAGACGTCGCGAGGAAGTCCTCGTACCAGCAGTGCATCCGCGCGATGTGGGTGAACTCCCAGCTCGTCCACGGCGCGTCCGGCGGTCGTCCGATCTCGGTGTAGGGACGGCCGTACTCGGGGTTCCAGAGGGTGCCGAAGGTCTCCGCGAGCGCCGACGCGATCGTGGTCTTCCCCGTCGACTCCGCGCCGAGCACGAGCACCCGCTTCACGTCCGTCATCGCCCGCGGAATCTACGTCATGGTCCAGGGTGAGTAGCATCACCCCGCGTGGGCGCACGACGGCTGAGCCAGGCGATCGCGGAGGGAGACGGCATCTCGCTCCTCGTCGAGGTCGCGGACCTCTCCGAGGGCGCCGCCGTGGGCGCGCGGGGGGCGGAGGGGCTCGTGCTCCGGGGCGGCTCGGCTGCTCCGGCCGAGGCGGGCCGGCTGCCCGTCCTGGCGTTCGGCCTCTCCCCGGATGCGGCCGCGGCCGCCCGGGCCGACGCGGTCGTGCTCGTGGCCGCGACCGACCCGGAGGAGCTCGAGCTGCTCGCGCGACGGGCCGAGGAGCTCGGGCTCGAGATCGTCGTCCGCGTCTCCGACGAGGACGACGTCGAGCGCGTGCTCGAGGAGGTCGACCCCGAGATCCTGCTCCTGTCCGCCGACGCGGCCAAGGACGACCAGCATCCGCTCGACCGCCTGCTCGAGCTGCTCCCCGACGTGCCGGCGGGCAAGCTCGCGATCGCCGACCTGGGCTCGGCGACCCGGGAGGAGATCGAGGAGCTCGAGCGCGCCGGCGTGGACGCGGTGGTCGTCGCGGGAGAGCTCGACGGCCTCGCGGGTGACGTGCTGCCGGAGGTCTGAGCGCCGGCCGGCGTGTGCGACCGGCCAGGCGCCCCGCAGACCGCGGAGGGCGGTGGCACGTTCGCGGCCTCTACAGTTCGACGATGTCGACCCCACGCATCGGACGCGAAGGGCTGGCGCTCTCGGGCGTCGTGTTCCTCTCGGGCGCGGTCCTCCTCGGCGTGGAGATCGCAGCCAGCCGTGTGCTCGCGCCGACCTTCGGCAGCTCGCTCTACGTCTGGGGCTCGCTGATCGGCGTCGTGCTGACCGGGCTCGCGATCGGCTACGCGCTCGGGGGCGGGCTCGCCGACCGCTGGCCGTCCCCGCTCCTGCTCGTCTCCGCCCTCGCGCTGGGCGCGGTGCTCGTGCTGGCGATCCCACTGCTGGACGAGTGGGTGCTCGACCGGGTGACGGGCTGGGATCCTGGCCCGCGGCTGAACCCGCTGGTCGCCTCGGCGGCGCTCTTCGGCCCGGCGAGCATCGTGCTCGCCTCCGTCACGCCGATCGCCGTCCGCCTCGCCGCGCGCTCCCTCGAGCGCCTCGGACGCACGGCCGGCCGCCTGTTCTCGGTGTCCACCGCCGGCAGCATCGTGGGGACGTTCGCGACGGCGTTCTGGCTCGTCCCCTCGTACGGCACCGATCAGCTGATGGCGCTCGGGGCGGTCGGGCTGCTCTGCGCCGCGCTCCTGCTCGCCGTGGTCGAGCGTCGCTGGCTCCCCGCCGTGGCGACGGCCGCTGCCGTAGGTGTGGCGTCGCTCGCCGTCGTGGCGCTCGAGCCCGAGTCGGCCGTCCGCCTGGAGGCGAGCGACGCGCGCAACTGGTCGCCCCTCGTCCGCCAGCGCGAGCAGCGCGTCCCACGGCAGCTCGACCCGGCCGACGTCGCCGATCGCAACTCGGGGTTCACCGTGCGCGAGGCGCGGGACACGCGCTACCACCGGATGGTGGTCGTCGAGGACGACGACTCGCGGTACCTGCGGTTCGACAGCTCGTTCCAGAGCGGCATGTTCCTGGACGATCCCTACCGCACGCGCTTCGCGTACTCGGACTACCTCCACCTCGGTCTCGCGTACGAGCCGGGAGCGACGAAGGTGCTCGTCGTGGGGCTGGGCGGCGCGGCCGCGCCGAAGCGGCTGTGGCGCGACTTCGACGACGTCACCGTGACGGCCGTCGAGCTCGACCCCGACGTCGTCGACGTCGCATACCGGTGGTTCGACATGCCCCGCGACCCGCGCATCCGGGTCGAGGTCGGCGATGGGCGCCAGTTCCTGCAGCGCTCGGACGAGCGCTGGGACGTGATCATGGTCGACGCCTTCTACTCGGACGGGGTGCCGTTCCACCTCACGACGCTGGAGTTCGTCGAGCTGCTCCGCTCACGGCTGCGCCCGGGCGGCGTCGTGGCGACGAACGTCATCGGGGCCCTCGCCGGTGACGACTCCCGCCTGACGCGGGCGGTCACGAAGACGTACGCCGGCGTGTTCCCGACCGTCGAGCTGCACCCGGTGTACGAGGGACAGCACGACCGCTTCCCCGACGACACGCGGAACATCGTGCTCGTCGCGACCGAGCGCGCCTCGCCCTCGATCGCTCGTCTCCGGGAGACATGGGACGCGGTGCGCGCCGATCGCGCCCGGTCGGCACCCGACCTCAACCGGGCGATCGGCGACCGCTGGGAAGGCCCGCTCCCGACCGACGACGTGCCGTACCTCACCGACGGCTACGCCCCGACCGACGCGCTGCTGATCGACTGAGTCGGTCGCCGGCTCAGAGCCCGAGGAGGCGCTCGAGTGCGAGGGCGACGCCGTCCTCGTCGTTCGACGCCGTGACCTCGTCCGCCGCGTCCCGTGCCTCCGGGTGCGCGTTCGCGACGGCGATCCCGAGCCCCGCCCAGGCGAGCATCCCCGCGTCGGTGACGTGGTCGCCGAACGCGACGACCGCCTGGTGGCTCACGCCGCGGTCGGCCGCGATCTCGGCCAGTGCGGCGTGCTTCCCGACGCCCGGAGCGAGCAGCTCGACGAACGCCTCGCCCGCGAGCGTCGCCACCGCGTCGTCGCCGGCCACCGCGCGGGCGGCGACGAAGGCGGACGGCAGGTCACCGTTCGGGACGCGGCCGATCAGCTTCGTCATCGGCGCCTGCCACTCGAGCGGATCGCAAGGTGGAAACGAGCCCTCTGGCCGGGGCCACCAGGCCGGCTGGCGCAGGGCCTCGTAGGCCGGCTCGCTGCCGAAGCGCAGCTCGAGCTCCCAGCCGAAGACGATGCCGGGCACCGCCTCCCGCAGCTCGCGCACCAGACGGCGCGCGGTCTCGTTCGGCAGCGGTCGGTGGTGGACGATGGCCTGCGCGTCGAGGTCGAAGACGGTCGCGCCGTTCGCACAGATCGCGAGGCCGCCGAGTCCGAGGTCGTCCGCGATCGGGATCGTCCCGCGCGGCGATCGCGCGGTCGCCACCACGAGCTCGGCGCCGGCGCGGCGCGCGCCGCTCAGCGCCGCACGCGTCCGGTCGGACACCGTGCGGTCCGACCGGAGCAGCGTCCCGTCGAGGTCGAGCGCGACCAGCCGGTACGGGATCACGTCGCCGCCCTCAGACGAAGAACGTCGTGGCGACGTCGACGATCGCCGGCGGGACGCTGCGGATCTCCGCGCAGGCCTCGGCGAGGTCGACGGCGACCATCTCGGTGCCGCGCAGCGCCACCATCTGCCCGAACCGGCCCTGTGCCGCGAAGTCCGCCGCAGCGACGCCGAAGCGGGTCGCGAGCACGCGGTCGAACGCCGTCGGCGTGCCGCCTCGCTGCAGGTGGCCCAGCACGGTCACGCGAGTCTCGAAGCCCGTGCGGGCCTCGAGCTCGGGGGCCAGCCGGTAGGCGACGCCGCCGAGGCGCTCGAAGCCGAACGCGTCGAGCGGCAGGCCGTCCTGCTCGGGTGTCGGAGGGTGCACGCCCTCCGCGACGACGACGATCGAGTAGCTGTGGCCCCGCCGGTGGCGGGCCTTCAGCAGCCGCGCGACCGCGTCGAGGTCGTACGGCTCCTCGGGGATGAGGAGCGCGTCGGCGCCGGAGGCGATCGCCGCGTAGGCGGCGATCCACCCCTTCGTCCGTCCCATCACCTCGACCACCATCACCCGGTTGTGCGCCTCGGCCGTCGTCGTGAGCCGGTCGATCGCGTCGGTCGCGACCTGGACGGCGGTGTCGAACCCGAAGGTCACGTCCGTGCCCGCGATGTCGTTGTCGATCGTCTTCGGGACGCCGATCACGCGCAGCCCCTCGTCGGCGAGGCGCAGCGCCGAGCGCAGCGTGCCGTCGCCCCCGATCACGACGAGGCCCTCGATCCCGTTCTGCTCGACCGTCCGACGGATGCTCGCGTAGCCGTCGCCGTGGACGTACGGATCCTTGCGCGAGGTGCCGAGGATCGTGCCGCCGCGCTGGAGGATCCCGCGCACGCTGTCGCGGTCGAGGGGGAGGGTGTCGCCCTCCATCAGGCCCTCCCAGCCGTTCCGGACGCCGACGACCTCCATGCCGTGGGTCGAGGTCGCACGGGTGACGACGGCGCGGATCACCGCGTTCAGGCCGGGGCAGTCTCCGCCGGCGGTGAGCACCCCGAGCACCTCCACGCCGGTCACTCTATCCGCGGCCAGGTCGGGGATCGCTCGATCCGGGCGCTCCACGGTGCAGGGGCCGGGGGCATGCCCCCGGCCCGCCCTCAATAGAGGAACATCGGCTTGCCGGTCACGTGACGCAGCTTCGGCCGGTAGGCGTGGACGTCGTACAGCTCGTCGACGTCGACCCGCTTGACCCCCTCGCGCGTGGCGGAGATCGGCACGGTCGTGTACGAGCCGTTGCGCAGCGCGACCATCCGTCCCGTGGCGCCCTCGAGCGCGAGGTCGGCTGCCATCACCGCGAAGTTCGTCGCGACCATCAGGTCGAGCGAGTCGGGGCTCCCGGAGCGCATCAGGTAGGCGAGCTGCTGGTAGATGATGTCCTCGCCCGTCCGCTCCTTGAGGAGCTCGCCGAGGTACTGCCCGATGCCCCCGAGCTTGCGATGGCCGTACGCGTCCTCGTCGCCGCTGAGGACCATGTCGCCGCCCTCGAACGTGGCCCCCTCGGAGACGGTCACCATCGCGTAGCTCGACGGGTTCGCCCGCTTGTCCGCCGCGAGCATCGCTGCCAGCCGGTCGACGTCGCACGGCACCTCGGAGATCACGGCCCTGTCGACGCCCGCCAGGTACGCGGTGACGAGCGAGGTCTCGCCGCTGTAGCGGCCGAAGAGCTCGACGACCGCGATCCGCTCGTGCGACCCGGCGCTCGTGCGCAGGTTGTGGATGAACTGCACGCCGCGCGTGACCGCGGTCGAGAAGCCGATGCAGTAGTCGGTCCCGTGGACGTCGTTGTCCATCGTCTTCGGGATCGCGATCACCGGCACCCCCTCCTCGTGCATGCGCAGCGCGTACGAGAGCGTGTCGTCGCCGCCGATCGGGATCAGCACGTCGATCCCGAGCGACTCGACGACGCGGAGGGCGTGGTCGGTGAAGTCGAACGGGCCGTCGCCTGCGATGCGGTGCTCGAGGTGCGCAGGCACGTCGGCCGGGCGCACTCGGCCCGGGTTCGTGCGCGACGTGTGCAGGAAGGTTCCGCCCGTGCGGTCGATCGTGCGCACGGCGCTCGGGTCGAGGGGCAGGAACCACCGGCTCGCCGACTCCGAGTCGTCGGGGTCGTGACGGAGGAGCGGCGCCCACCCCTTGCGGATGCCGACGACCTCGTGGCCCTCCTCGGCGACGCGGTTGACGACCGCCTTGATGCACGGGTTGAGGCCCGGCACGTCGCCGCCGCCCGTGAGGATTCCGATTCGCATCGCTCGCTCGCGCTCCCTCGTCGTTTGTTCGACGGCAATACTAATCGGCCGGGGCGATCCCCTCGACCGGGGGCGCCCGCGCTCTCGTCCGGCGGCCCCGCAGGGCGGTGCCGGTGGGGTCTCCGCAGTACGATGCGCCGGCCCGGCCGAAGTGGCGGAACCGGTAGACGCGCTCGACTCAAAATCGAGTGCCCGTGAGGGCGTGTGGGTTCGAGTCCCACCTTCGGCATCCCGGTGGCGAGCGCCTGCGCAGCCCGCTCGCCACCGCCGTCGGCGGACGGCTCGGGCCGACGAATGCAGACGGCCGCCGGAAGTCCTACACTCTCGCGCCAAGGATGCAGGCAGCGCGTCCGGCGACCGGGTCGGCCGCGTCGGTCAACGAACCAGGAGGCAGAGCTTGACACCCAAGAAGAGAGGCTGGCTGCTCGCCGGACTGCTCGTCGCGGTCGCCGCGCTCGTCGCGGCGGGCTGCGGTGGGGACGACGGCGGCGGCGGTGCCCCCGAAGCGCTTCCGTCCTCGTCGTGCACGGCGATCGAGTACGAGGGCGACGGCGAGCCGGAGTACATCGTGGCGTCGGACTTCCCGCTGCAGGGCTCGTCGCGGACGCAGACCGAGCAGATCGTCGCCGCCATCCGCCTCGAGCTCGACAACCGTGGCTGGCAGGCCGGCGACTACAAGATCGGCTTCCAGTCCTGTGACGACTCGACCGCACAGGCGGGCAAGTGGGACTCGGGGAAGTGCTCGCAGAACGGGAACGCGTACGCCGCGAACGACGGCGTGATCGGCGTGATCGGCACCTTCAACTCCGGGTGCGCCGCGATCATGATCCCCGTGCTGAACCAGGCACCGGACGGCGGCATCGCGATGATCTCGCCGGCCAACACCTACGTCTGTCTGACGCAGGGTGGGCCTGGCTGTGACGCGACCGAGCCCGACAAGTACTACCCGGCCGGCACGCGCAACTACACGCGCGTGGTCGCCAACGACGCCTACCAGGGCGCCGCGGTGGCCGAGTTCGCCCAGTCGATCGGCGTGAAGAAGGTGTACGTGCTCAACGACAAGGAGGCCTACGGCCTCGGCGTCGCGACCAACTTCCGCAACGCGGCGGAGTTCCTCGGTCTGGAGATCGCGGGCTTCGATGCCTGGGATCCGAAGGCGTCGAGCTACGAGGCGTTGTTCAAGAAGGTCGAGGGCTCCGGGGCGGACGCCGTCTTCCTCGGTGGGCTGATCGACGAGAACGGCGCGCAGGTGATCAAGGACAAGGTGGCCGTGCTCGGCCCGAACGACGGTGACGTGAAGCTGTTCGCACCGGACGGGTTCACCACCCAGTCGACGATCGACGAGACGGCCGGTGCGGCGGAGGGCATGTTCATGTCCGTCGCCGGGAACCCGATCAGCGAGTTCACCGGCGTCGCGAAGCAGTTCGTCGACGATCTGCTCGCCGGCCCGCTGTCGGGCAAGAACATCGACCCGTACGCCATCTACGGCGCACAGGCCGCTCAGGTCCTGCTCGACGCGATCGCCGCGTCCGACGGGACCCGCGAGGACGTGATCGCGAAGATGTTCGAGACGGACTGCCAGGGCTGTCTGCTCGGCGATTTCGCGTTCAACGAGAACGGCGACCCGACGAACGCGACGGGAGCCGTGGTCGGGTTCGTCATCTACCGGGCCACGACCGAGCTCGAGACCGAGAAGGTCATCGCTCCGAAGCCGGAGACGGTGGCCGCCGCCTCGGGCGCGTAGCCCGGACGGCCTACACTCCGGGGGCGGGAGGCATTGCCCTCTCGCCCCCGGAGGGTTAGAGTCGCGACCCATGCCGAGCGACCTCCTCGCCCGTCTGCGGAGCTCGAGCCTGATCGACGCCATCGGTCTCCTCCTGGTCGCGGCGCTCGTCGTGTGGCTGGGGGTGAAGCTCGTCCAGGACCCGACCCGCTTCGTCAACGTCGGGATCATCGGGCTCACGAACGGCGCGATCTACGGGCTGGTGGCGCTCGGGTACACGCTGGTCTACGGCATCCTCCAGCTGATCAACTTCGCCCACGGCGACGTCTTCGCGCTCTCCGGACTGGTGGCGAGCACGATCATCGTGTCCGTGCTCGGCCTCGACGAGGGATCGAGCGTGATCGTGATCGTCGGCGGACTGCTCGTGACCCTGGCGATCACGGTTCCGCTGTTCGCGGTGTTCAACGCCACGATCGAGCGGATCGCGTACAAGCCTCTTCGTCGGGCCCCGCGGCTCGCCCCGCTGATCACCGCGGTCGGCGTGTCGTTCATCGTGCAGAACATCTCGCTCGCGATCTACGGCGTCGACTTCGAGTCGGTGCCGAACTTCATCCCGCGCACCGACGCGATCACGATCGGCGAGATCACGATCCAGTGGAACAAGATCGCGGTCTTCCTGATCGTGATCCCGGTGCTCGTCATCCTCACGTGGTTCGTGCGCTCGACGCGGCAGGGCAAGGCGATGCGGGCCGTCTCGCAGGACACCGAGGCCTCGGCGATGATGGGCATCAACGTCGACCGCACGATCTCCGTGACGTTCTTCCTCGCGGGGTCGCTCGCGGCGGTCGCGGGGCTCGTCTACCTCCTCCAGTTCAACATCCGCTACGACACCGGGTTCGAGCTCGGGCTGATCGCGTTCACGGCGGCCGTGCTCGGCGGCATCGGCAACCTCACGGGCGCCGTCCTCGGAGCGACGTTGATCGGCCTCGTGCAAGCGTTCAACGAGGGCCTCGACGGCACGCCCGGGAGCGACTGGACGCGCTCGATCGTGTTCGGGATCCTGATCGCGATCCTCGTCTTCCGGCCGCAGGGAATCCTCGGCGAGCGAACACCGGAAGGGGCATGAGCAGCGGCCTGCTGCACAGGGTTCGCTCCGAGCGGGCGGTGCAGATCGCCGTCGGGCTCGGGGCGATCGGCGTCGTCTACCCGTTCATCGTCGAGACGCTCCGCGACCTGCCGCTGATCGGTGACTTCGTGCCGCGCACCGACTCGATGGTCGTGATGCTCGTCGTCACGATGATGGCGCTCGGCCTGAACGTCGTCGTCGGCTACGCGGGCCTGCTCGACCTCGGCTACGTCGCCTTCTACGCGGCGGGCGCCTACGTCGCCGGCTGGCTGGCCTCCCAGCACTTCGAGGACGTCACCTTCCACCTCGGCTCGACCGTCTCCAACGACCTGCCCGGGATCCACCTCTCGATGTGGCTCGTGCTGATCCTCGCCGGCGTCTTCACGACCGTCGTCGGCATCTTCATCGGCCTGCCGACCCTCCGGCTCCGCGGCGACTACCTCGCGATCGTGACGCTCGGCTTCGGCGAGATCGTGCCGCAGTTCGTGCGCAACGCCGACTCGATCGGGGGGTTCGACCTCACCAACGGGACGTTCGGGATCAGCCCGATCGACTCGCTCGGCGTCGGGTCGTTCGTGTTCCGGACGGAGAGCAACGCCGCCGACCTCTTCTACTGGACCGCGCTGGCCCTGCTCCTGTTCACGATCTTCTGCTGCATCCGTCTGCGGGACTCGCGGCTCGGGCGGGCCTGGATCGCGATCCGCGAGGACGAGACCGCTGCCGCGGCGATGGGCGTTCCCCTGATGCGCACGAAGACCTGGGCGTACGCGATCGGCGCGTTCTTCGGTGGCGTCGCCGGCGCGTTCTACGCGAGCTTCAAGGCGGGCGCCTTCCCGGCGGACTTCTACTTCAACTTCTCGATCTTCCTGCTGTGCATGGTGATCCTCGGCGGGATGGGCTCGATCTGGGGCGTGCTCGTCGGCGGGCTGATCCTCGGCTATCTCAACATCGAGGGCCTGTCGACGATCGGCGCGAAGATCCAGGAGGGCGGGCTCGACTTCGATCCGACGAAGTACCAGTTCGGGATCTACGGCGTGATCATCGTCGCGATGATGCTGTTCCGCCCGACCGGGCTGATCCCGGAGCGACGTCACAAGATCGAGCTCGAGGAGGGCGTGCACGACACGCCGTTCTACGACGTCCAGAGCGAGGGCTCGCTCACGGACCGCGACCCGAGCGACGACTGATGGCCGTCTCGGGCGACAACCTCCTCGTCGCGTCGCAGGTGCGCAAGGAGTTCGGCGGGCTCGTCGCGACCGACGACGTCGACTTCACGATCCCCCGGGGCTCCATCGTCGCGCTGATCGGCCCGAACGGGGCGGGCAAGACGACCTTCTTCAACCAGATCACCGGCGTCTACGTCCCCACCTCGGGCTCGATCGTGTTCGACGGCACCGAGGTCGTCGGCAAGCCGCCGCACGCGATCGTCGAGCTCGGCATCGGCCGCACCTTCCAGAACATCCGCCTGTTCGCGCAGATGACAGCGATCGAGAACGTGCTCGTCGGGATGCACTGCCGCACCAGGGGCGGCGTGTTCGGCTCCATCCTCCGCACGCCGCGCGTGCGCCGGGAGGAAGCAGCGTCGCGCGAGCGTGCCCGCGAGCTCCTGGCCTACTGCGGGCTGCCGCGGCGGCACGAGGAGTACGCCGGCACCCTCTCGTACGGCGACCAGCGGCGGCTCGAGGCGGCGCGCGCGCTCGCGACCGATCCCAAGCTCGTGCTCCTGGACGAGCCGACGGCTGGCATGAACCCGCAGGAGACGGCCGACTTCACCGCCTTCGTCCGGCGGCTCCGGGACGACCGGGGGCTGACCGTGCTCCTGATCGAGCACGACATGCGCGTCGTGATGGGGGTCTCCGAGCGGATCACGGTGCTGGAGTACGGCGCCAAGATCGCCGAGGGCTCCCCGGCGGACATCCAGGCCAACGAGCGCGTGATCGAGGCCTACCTCGGCAGGGCGGCCGTCTCGTGAGCACCACGACCGCCACGGGGAACATCCTCGAGCTGCGCGACGTGCACGTGTACTACGGCGCGATCCACGCGCTGAAGGGCGTCTCCCTCACCGTCGGCACGGGTGAGATCGTCACGTTGATCGGCGCGAACGGCGCCGGCAAGTCGACGACGCTCCGGGCGATCAACGGCCTCAACCGGCCGCGACAGGGCGCTATCGCGTTCGAGGGGCGCGACATCACGGGTGCCCCGCCGCACGCGATCGTCAAGGGCGGGATCGCGCAGAGCCCCGAGGGGCGTCGGCTGTTCCCCCGGATGAGCGTCGTGGAGAACCTCGAGATGGGCGCGTTCCAGCGGACCGACCGCGAGAACTTCCAGGCGGACATGGATCGCGTCTTCGAGCTGTTTCCTCGCCTCTTCGAGCGTCGCACCCAGAAGGCCGGGACGATGTCGGGCGGCGAGCAGCAGATGTGCGCGATCGGGCGCGCGCTGATGGCGCGGCCGAAGCTGCTCTTGCTCGACGAGCCGTCGATGGGGCTGGCGCCGATCTTCGTCGAGAAGATCTTCGAGATCGTGCGGGAGATCAACGCCCAGGGCACGCCGGTGCTGCTCGTCGAGCAGAACGCCCTGATGGCGCTCGACGCCGCCGACCGCGGCTACGTGATGGAGACGGGATCGATCACGCTCCACGGCCCCGCGGCCGAGCTGAAGGCCAACCCCCGAGTGCAGAAGGCCTACCTCGGCATCGACTGACTTGCCGGCTACCGGGAATCCGCGGAAGCGGATTCCCGTCCGCCAAGGACCGGCTGCGCCGGAGATCCCTGAAGTGGCGTGCGGGCTGCGCCCGCCGCCAGGTGCCGCCTGCGGCGGCACGCTCTTGCCGGCTCCCGGGAATCCGCGGAAGCGGATTCCCGTCCGCCAAGGACCCGCGCCTGCGGCGCCGGAGATCCCTGAAGTGGCGTGCTGCCTGCGCCAGCGGCCAGGTGCCGCCTGCGGCGGCACGCTCTTGCCGGCTACCGGGAATCCGCGGAAGCGGATTCCCGTCCGCCAAGGACCGGCTGCGCCGGAGATCCCTGAAGTGGCGTGCGGGCTGCGCCCGACGCCAGGTGCCGCCTGCGGCGGCACTGGTTCTTGCGTGCTCCGGGGGATTCGCCGAGGCGATCTCCACACCGGCTGGAACGTGCTTGGTGCCTGGCTTCAGCCAGGCACGTCCAGGTGAGGTTGGCCTCGCGAGCGGACAGCGCCGCCCGTGCTCCTATCCCAGGAGCAGCGGTGCGTACGGCGGTGCGAGCAGCACGCCGGTGCGGGCGCCGGACGGGGCGACGCCGGCGGCCATCTCGAGGGCGGTCGCGACGTTGTGGCTCGGGACGAAGCCGAGCGCTCGAGCGGTGGCTGCATCGCGACACCCGGCGACGATCACACGGCCCGCGCGGGCGAGCGTCCCAGCGCACGACGCCCAGTCGGCGAAGGCGAGTCGCGGGTGCGCGCTCCGGCCCGCGCGGTAGGCGGCGAGCGCGCGCGCGTCGCGCGACGCGACAGCCTCTGCCTCGCGCAGGCGCGCCGCATCGGGCCCCGGCCGGAGCGCGTCGAGCACGTCGCGCGCCGCTCCCGGCAGCGGCGCATGCGCGACGCGGCTGAGCGGGTGCAGGAGCACCACCGTCCCCCCCTCGGCGAGCGGGTGGCGACTCCGCCACTGTCCGAGCGCGAGCCCGAGGCCGATCGCCGCAGCCCCCACCGGATCGACTGGCGTGCGCGGCTGATGCGCCGTCTTCCACGGCACCGGTACCACGATCGTGTCGAGTGGCGCGTCCAGCGGGATCCCCTTGAGCGCCGTTCCCCGGACCAGTGCCTCGGCGTGGGCGGAGCCGGGTCGGCCCGCGAGCACCGAGACGGCATGCAGCTGGCGCGAGAGACCCTGGAGTGCGGCCGACCGCACGGGGGCGGGGGCGACGTTCAGCAAGCGCCGCAGAGGCGATCGCGTCGCGTCGGCGCGGCCCCGCGGGTTCCACGGGTAGCCGGCGAAGCTGCCGCCGATGCGCGGCAGGTCGAGGACGAGCGACACGCCGATCACGGGGACGCGCGTCGCGAGCGCCGACTCGATCGCCGCTGCCAGCCTCCAGCCGCGCGACGAGCGCGGCTCGAGCAGCGAGTCCGCGGTGGCCGCGCGCACGGCACCCGCAGAGCAGGCGCCGAGCAGCGTCGCGGGTGGGCCGTGCAGGACGGTCTCCGAGGCGCCGAGCGCGACGACCAGATCGGTCGCGAGCAGCGCAGGATGACATCTCAGCGCGACTCCCTCTGCCTCGCCCAGGCGCACGAGATCGTCCGCCTCGCAGTCGTGGACGGCGATCGTGCCACGGAAGTCCCTGGCCCGACCCGGGCGCAGCAGCCCCTCGAGCTCGCTCCGACCGGCGCGCTTCTCCAGGCCCCCGGCCACGAGCAGGGTGTGGCGCTCGGCGGGGACGCCCGCCTGGACGAGCGCGTCCAGCACCGCCGCGAGCGCATCACGGCGGGGATCCTCCGGCGCACCCGGCAAGGGCAGCACCGGCGGCGCGACGACGACGGTCGCCCGGCCACCGCGCGTCACGGCATCGGCGAGTCGGGTGCCGCTCAGCGGGTAGCGCAGCGCCTCCGCGACAGCGGCGGCGACGTCGGTGATCGGATCCACCGGTGGCGGGGGGACGAGCAACAGCGCATCCTCCGGCAGCGCGACCACGGGAACGCGGGAGCCGGAGACGAGGGCGACGCGCTGCATCGCCCCCATCCAAGCACTCGCGCCGTCATGACCGTCCGACGGACGTGCGGGCGCCCGGCGCTACCCGACGAGGCGGTGGAGTCGCAGGAACGTCGGCCGGAACCCGAGCCGTGGCCACGTCCGCGAGGACAGGAGGTTGGTCGCGCGCCAGTCGGTGACGACCGTCGCGACGCCCGCGGAGCGCGCCCACTCGAGAACGGCCTCGCCCAGTGCGCGGCCGGCCCCGACTCCGCGCGCCTCGGGCAACACCGCCGCGAAGCCGAGGAACCCGGCGCCTGGCGGCCGCGTCACGCCCGTGTGCATCGACGAGACCTCCACCGGGCAGCCGACCGCGCAGCCGATCACGCGCCCGGCGTGCTCGGCGACGAAGGTCGCGAAGCGCGGATCGTCCCATCCTTCCTCCCAGTCGCTCCGTGCCTCGTCGACGGTCGGGACCGCGAGCCGCGAGAACGTCGGCGCGAGCGCCTGGTGCTCTGGCAGCACCAGGTCGAGCCGCGCCAGCACGTCGAGGTCGGCGAGCTCCGCAGGCCTGATCCCGATCGCCGACGGAGGCGGCGGGATCTCCCCCGCGTCCGGGACGCCGCGGATCCCGTAGACGTGCTGCTGACCGAAGCCGAGCCGGAACCACGCGTCCACCTGCTCGAGGTCGGTGGCGGGCACGACCGCGTAGTGGGCGCTCAGACCCGCTTCGAGCCAGCGGGCCGCGGCATGCGCGTAGAGGTCACGGATCGTCTCGGCGTCCTCGGCCGCGCACCCCGCGCCCTCGACCCAGGCGTCGGGGCCCCAGACGCTCTCGTTCACCCGCGTCCCGACGAGGTAGCCGACGAGCCGCCCGTCCCGGCGGGCGGTCGCGCCGGCAACGGGCGATCCGGCGAGCAGCTCCTCGATCGCGCGCCGCGCGGTCGCTAGACCCTCGTAGGCTGGATCGAGAGCGGGGAACGCCCGCCGGTGATCCCGATGCCGGGCCGCGAGCAGCGCGCCGGCCTCGTCGAGGTCGGCTGGGGTGAGGCTCTGGACGTCGAGTGCGCGCACGATCACTCCTCCTCCTCGGGTCACGCGCTCCGAGACGGTGCAGGAGGCTGGACGATCCGTCAGCCGCGAGCCGGGCCCGGGCCCTCGTCTCGCATCGCCGTCGGCCGGACGGGGGCGGCCGCGTTCGACGGGGGACGATAGCGACCTCGTAGACTCGGCGCCATGTCGCCGAAGACGATCACCGGGGCCGAGCTGGAGCTCGACGACGGCCCCGCCCGCGACTCCGAGCTGTTCCTCGTGGACGGCAACAACCTCGCCTACCGGGCGTTCTTCGCGCTCCCGGAGGAGCTCGCGACGACGGACGGTCAGCCCACGGGCGCCCTGCTCGGGTTCACGAACATGCTCGTCAAGCTGCTCTCCGACTACCGGCCGCGAGGGGTCGCCGTGGCATGGGATTCGAGGCCGGTGCACCGCGCCGAGGTCGCAGAGGCCGCGGGCGTCGTCTACAAGGAGGGCCGCCGGCCGATGCCCGATCTGCTGCGGGAGCAGTTCCCGCACTTCCGGCCGATCGTCGAGGCCTTCGGCTACCGGAACCTCGAGTTCGAGGGCTGGGAGGCCGACGACGTGATCGCCACGCTCGCCACGGCCGCCGACGCGCAGGGCATCCGCACCGTCGTCGTCTCGACCGACCGCGACGCGTTCCAGCTCTGCACGCGGAACGTCAGCCTGATGATGACGCCGCGCGGGGTCTCGGACGTCCAGGTGTACACGCCGGAGCGCGTCGAGGCGCGCTACGGCGTACGGCCCGACCAGGTGCCCGACTTCATCGGCTTGAAGGGGGACACGTCGGACAACATCCCGGGCGTCCCCGGGATCGGCGACAAGACCGCCGGACAGCTGATCGCCCGGTACGGCTCGCTGGAGGAGGTCATCGAGCACGCCGGCGAGCTCTCGCCGGCGCGGTCGAGGGCGATCGTCGAGCACGCCGAGCTGGCCCGCGCCTCGAAGGAGCTCGCGACGATGCGCCGCGACCTCGCGCTCGACGTCGAGCCCTCGTCACTCGTGGCCGTCCCACCGGACCGCTCGACCCTCAAGGAGATGTTCAGACGCTTCGAGTTCCGCGCGCTGCTGTCGCGCGTCGACGAGCTCGACGCCTCGGTGCCTGCCGCCCCGGCCCCACCGGCAGCCGAGACCGCGACGGTGGGCTGGTCGGGAGGAGACGTCGCAGCGCTCGCGACGCGGTCGCGCGGACAGGTCGTGGGCGCAGCGCTCGAGGCAGGGCACCTCGCGGTCGCGCTGCCCGACGGGGTCATCGTCGTCCCTGCCCGCCGCGGCGACGTGCACGTCGCCCTGGCAGGCACCGACGTCGTCGCCCACGACGCCAAGGCGCTGCGCCTCGGGCGGCCGGCGGCCGACGACACGATGCTCGCCGCCTACCTCGTCGACCCCGGTCGCTCCGGCTACGACCTCGACGACCTCGCAGCGGAGCACGGGCTCGAGCTGCGACCGGAGCCTCTGCCGGACGAGGAGACCGCGGCGCTCGTCCGCCACGCGGAGACCGCCCGGCGGCTCGCCGCGCCGCTGCGCGCCCGCGTCCGGGAGTGGGGGATGGAGCCGCTGTACGACGAGGTCGAGCTGCCCCTGTCCGTCGTGCTCGGCGAGATGGAGGATGCGGGCGTCGCGATCGACGCCTACCGGATGGGGGAGATCACCGCCCGCCTCGTCGACCGTGTCCAGGAGCTCGAGGCGCTGGCGACCGACCTCGCCGGCGAGGAGTTCGTGCTCGGCTCGCCGCAGCAGCTGGGGCGGATCCTGTTCGAGCGGCTAGGGCTCACCCCCGGTCGCAAGGGGAAGACGGGGTACTCCACCGACGCGCGCGTGCTGCGCGACCTTCGCGCCGAGCACCCGATCGTCGCGGTGATCGAGGAGTGGCGCGAGCTGACCAAGCTGCTCAACACCTACCTGGGCCCGCTGCCGGCCCTGCTCGACCCCACCGGACGGGCGGCTCCACACGACGTTCAACCAGGCCGTGGCGGCGACAGGCCGCCTGTCGACGACGAACCCGAACCTCCAGTCGATCCCCGTCCGCACCGAGCTCGGAGCGCAGATCCGATCGGCGTTCGTCGCGGCCGACGGCACCCGCCTGCTGGCGGCGGACTACAGCCAGGTCGAGCTGCGGATCCTCGCGCACGTCTCCGGCGAGCCAGTGCTCAAGGAGGCCTTCGCGCGGGGCGAGGACATCCACGCCGCCACCGCAGCGGAGGTCTTCGCGAAGCCCCAGGCGGAGGTCACCCGCTCCGAGCGCGACGTGGCGAAGATGGTCAACTTCGGGATCATCTACGGGATCTCGGCCTTCGGCCTCGCGGAGAACCTCGACATCCCGAAGGACGACGCCCAGCGCACCATCGACACGTACCTCGCCCGCTTCCCGCGTGTGCAGGAGCTCATCGCGCGCACGATCGCGCAGGCCGCTGCGGACGGCTACGTGACCACGCTGCTCGGGCGGCGTCGATCGATCCCCGAGCTGCGCGCCTCCAACCGGCAGACCCGGTCGCTCGGCGAGCGCCTCGCCGTCAACACGGTGATGCAGGGCACTGCGGCCGACGTGATCAAGGTGGCGATGGTGCGGATCCGGGATCGCCTCCTGCGCGAGGGGCGCGCGTCGCGGCTCGTGCTCCAGGTGCACGACGAGCTGCTCCTCGAGGTGCCCGAGGTCGAGACGAGCGCCGTCCGGGAGCTCGTGCGCGCGGAGATGGTCGGCGCATACCCGCTCGACCCGCCGCTCGCGGTCGAGGTCGGCGTCGGCGACACCTGGGCCGACGCCAAGGCGTAGCTGGCCCTCGGATCGTGTGGTGGAGCCGGTTCGCCGCGATCCTCCCGGCACCTTGGGAGCGCACGAATACCCCGCTATACTCCGCGATTCCCAATGGCCCACGACACCGTAGAAAGCGCATCCATGCCCATCGAGACCCCCATCGCCGAGCCCGGCGTCTGGACCACCGGTCCGGACGGCGAGCTCGTCCCCGATTACGACAGCACCTTCCCGACCATCAACGAGGGCGAGGTCGTCCACGGCACCGTCGTCCGCGTCGACAAGGACGAGGTGCTCGTCGACATCGGCTACAAGTCCGAGGGCGTGATCCCCGTCGCGGAGCTGTCGATCCGCCGCAACGTGAACCCCGCCGACGAGGTGTCGGTCGGGGACGAGATCGATGCGCTCGTGATGACGAAGGAGGATGCCGAGGGCCGGCTGATCCTCTCGAAGAAGCGGGCCCGCTTCGAGCTCGCCTGGAAGGCGATCGAGACGGCCGCCGAGAGCGGCGAGGCCGTCACGGGCCGCGTGATCGAGGTCGTCAAGGGCGGCCTGATCCTCGACCTCGGCGTGCGCGGCTTCCTGCCCGCGTCGCTGGTCGACATCCGCCGCGTCCAGGATCTCGACGAGTTCATGAGCACGGAGCTCCGCTGCAAGGTGATCGAGCTCAACCGCTCGCGCAACAACGTCGTGCTGTCCCGTCGCGCGGTGCTCGAGGACGAGCGCAAGGAGATGCGCCAGGCGATCCTCGACCGCCTCAACCCCGGCGACGTCGTCGAGGGGACGATCTCGAACATCGTCGACTTCGGCGCGTTCGTCGACCTCGATGGCATGGACGGGCTGATCCACATCTCCGAGCTCTCGTGGTCGCACGTCAACCACCCCTCCGAGGTGCTCGAGATCGGGCAGAAGGTCAACGTCAAGGTGCTCGACATCGACCGCGACCGCCAGCGGATCTCCCTCGGCCTCAAGCAGACCCAGACCGACCCGTGGCAGCAGGTGCTCGACCACTACCGCGAGGACGACGTCGTCGAGGGACGCGTGACGAAGGTCGTCACCTTCGGCGCCTTCGTCGAGATCCTCCCGGGCGTCGAGGGCCTCGTCCACATCTCCGAGCTCGCGAGCCACCACGTGGAGAACCCACGGGAGGTCGTCTCGCAGGGCGATCCGGTCAACGTCCTGATCCTCGAGATCGACGGCGAGCGCCGCCGTCTCTCCCTTTCGCTCAAGCGGGTCGAAGAGGGCGCTGTGCCGGTGCCGCGTGCCGACGGCGGCGAGTCCGTCTTCGCGACGCCCGACCTCAAGCTCTCCGAGGAGGCGTTCCCGGCCGGCGGCGTCGCCGACGAGGCTGTCGCGGTCGAGACCGTCGAGGACGCAGCGGCTCCCGAGGCCGTCGCGGTCGTGTCCGTCGAGGACGCAGCGGCTCCCGAGGCCGTCGAGGACGCAGCGACTCCCGCGGAGGTCGCCGACGAGGCGATCGACGCGGTCGCAGAGGCTCCCGTCGAGGTCGAGGAGCCTGCCGACGAGCCCGAGGCGTCCGAGGCGTAGGGGCGGGGCTTGCCCCGCCCGGACGACCCGCAGCCGGTGGCGCCCGAGCGGTCTCACTCCGACGAGGCGCGCCCGGCCGCTGGCACGCGCTCCCGTCCGATCGCGGTCGCGATCACGGGTGGGATCGGCGCGGGCAAGTCGACGCTGCTCGCCGCACTGCGGGCGAACGGCGCGGCGACGGTCTCGAGCGACGAGATCGTCCACAACCTGCTCGCGCACGACGACGGCGTCCGCGATGCGCTCGTCGAGAAGATGGGCCCCGGCGTGCTGGCCGAGGACGGCCGGCCCGATCGCCGCAAGATCGCCGAGCGCGTGTTCGGCAACCGGCCGCTGCTCGAGTGGCTGGAAGGACTGCTCCATCCGCTCGTCTCGCGCGAGTACCTCGGGTGGCGGGATCAGCTCGCCGCGCTCGACGAGCCGCCCGCCGTGTGCGTCACCGAGGTTCCCCTCCTGTACGAGGTCGGTGCGGAGACGCGCTTCGACAAGGTCGTCGTCGTCACGGCGCCGAAGCAGCTCCGCGAGCAGCGGCGCCGCGTCCCGCTCGACAGCCGTGACGATCGGCTGCTCCCCGACCGGGAGAAGGTCCGTCGGGCCGACTACCACTTCGTGAACACCGGGGACTTCGAGGAGATCGACCAGTTCGCGATCGAGCTGCTCGCGGAGCTCGAGGCGGAGAGCGCGGCGGGCTGAGATGCGGGTGCTGGCGCTCGGCGGCGTGCTGCTCGCGCTCGGCGGTCTCGCGACCATCTGGGTTCTGCGCACCGAGCCGGACTGGTACCTGCGCGCGCGCTATCCGCTGCGGTTCGAGGCAATCGTCCTGGGGCACGCCGAGAACTACGACCTCGAGCCGACCCTGCTGGCCGCCGTCATCTACACCGAGAGCCAGTTCGACCCCGCCGCCCGGTCGTCGGCGGGCGCGGTCGGACTGATGCAGCTGCTGCCCGGCACCGCGCGCGGCATCGCGCTTCGCACGGGCGGAGACGGATTCGTGGTCTCGGACCTGCTGGACCCTGAGATCAACGTCCGCTACGGCTCCTGGTACCTGCGCAGCCTTCTCGACCGGTACGGCGACCTGCCGACGGCCCTCGCCGCCTACCACGCCGGCCCCGGGAACGTCGACCGGTGGCGGGCCGCCGGGAGCGGCATCGAGTTCCCCGAGACCCGGCACTACGTCGACAAGGTGCTGCGCCTCGCGCGCTCCTATGCCGCCGCCTATCCCGAGGAGCTCGGCTCGTGACGGCGCGGCTGGGTGCCGCAGCGTAGAGTCGCGAGCGATGGCCGACCCGCGCGACCGCGCCTACGCCGAGCTGATCGTCGACGGCTGCCTGCGTGTGCAGCCCGGCTGGGAGGTCTGGGTGGGCGGCAACCCGGACGCACGGCCCCTGCTCGAAGAGCTCTGCGGCCTGATCGGCGAACGAGCGGCGTACGCGCACCTCCGTCTGTCGTTCGGCTCGACGCTCGTCGGCTCGCACCGCTGGCTCGAGCGCGCGCCGCTCGACCTCGTCGCGCAGCCGGCGCCGCTCGTGGTGAGGGAGCTCGCCGAGATCGACGCGCTCGTGTTCGTGAGCGCGCCCGAGAACACCCGGTCCAGCTCGTCCGTCTCCTCGGAGCGGCTCACGACCATCGGCGCCGCCTACCGACCGGCGACGGCGCGCATCACCGCGCACGAGGTGCCGTGGGTCGTCTGCCAGTACCCGAACCACGCGCTGGCCCAGGAGGCCGGCCTTGCGAGCGACGCCTTCGCCGAGGTGCTGTACGGATCCGTCCTGCAGGACTGGGATGCGCTCGGCGAGCAGCTGCGGCGCATCGCTGCCCACTTCGACGCCGCCCGCGAGGTGCGCATCGTCGGCGACGGCACGGACCTCACGCTGTCGCTCGAAGGCCGCGCGATGAAGGTCGACGCGCTCGGCGCGAACCTGCCCGGCGGCGAGTTCTTCGGCTGCCCGTTGGAGGACTCCGCCGAGGGCGTGATCACGTTCTCCGAGTTCCCCGCCGTCTACGGCGGGCGCGAGGTGAGCGGGGTGCGGCTCCGCTTCGAGGCGGGGGTCGTCGTCGAGGCGTCGGCCGACGGCAACGAGGCGTTCCTGCTCGAGACCCTCGACACCGACCCGGGCGCACGTCGGCTCGGCGAGCTCGGGATCGGCTGCAACCCCGGGATCACGCAGTTCATGCGCAACACGCTCTTCGACGAGAAGATGGACGGCACCGTGCACCTGGCGCTCGGGCAGAGCTACACCGATCTCGGCGGCGTGAACGAGTCCGCGATCCACTGGGACATCGTCAAGGACCTCCGCCCGCCCGGCTCGCGGATCGAGCTCGACGGCGAGGTCGTCCAGCAGGATGGTCGCTGGTCGATCTAGACGGTCAGACCGCGGCTGCCGCGCTTCTCGGCGGCCGTAGGGCGTCCTCCACGAGGCGGACGACCGCGTCGGTGTCCGGTGGCTCGAAGCCTGCGCCGAGCTGCAGGACGAGCCCGTCGACGACCAGCCCCATGAACCGGGAGAGCTGCTCTCGCGTCAGGTCGGTGCGGAGCTCCCCCGCCGCCATGCCCTCGTCGAGTCTCGCGAGGAAGCGCCCCCGCACGTCGGCTGAGCCGAGCTCCTTCCATCGTTCGCGGAACGCGTCGTCGGACCGCAGCCGTCGACCGAACTCGACGTACACGGCGAGCCAGTCGCGCTCCTCGGACGTCAGCGCGCGCACGAGCGACGCAAAGCCCTCGTCGGCGAGCAGTCCGATGAGCCGTTCGCTGTCGCGCCGTGCGAGCTCCACGAACAGCTCCTCCTTCGACGGGAACCAGTTGAAGATCGCGCCGCGCGAGAGACCGGTCTCGGCCTCGAGCCGCGCCACCGTGGCCCCTTCGTAGCCGTATCGCGCGAAGCAGCGACGCGCGCCGGCGAGCACGCGCTCGATTCGCTCGTGCTTCGCCTCCTCGCTGAGCCTCGGCACACCGTCACTTTACAAAACAGTACGTCCGTCTTATTATCGCGTGATGACCGACTCGCGAATCTCACGCTACGCCGAGCTGCTCGTGGACACGTGCGTGCGCGTCCAGCCCGGCTGGCAGGTGCTCGTGTTCTCGAGCCCTCAGGCGCGACCGCTCGTCGAGGCGATCGCAGTGCAGCTGGCGCGCCGCGGCGCGTACGCGATCCCGCGGATCGGCTTCGGCGGGCTGCTCGGGATGCGGGCGTGGGCCCAGGAGGCGCCGCTCGAGCTCCTGAGCCGTCCGGCCCCCCTCGAGCTCCACGCCCTGCAGACCTGTGACGCCTTGATCGTCGTCGACGCACCGGAGAACACGCGCGACGCCAGCCTGCTCTCGGCGGAGCGCATCCAGGCGGTGCAGGCCGCGTTCGAGCCGGCGATCGCACGTGTCGCGGCGGGAGAGGTGGCGTGGGTGGGCTGCCAGTACCCGACGCCGGCGCTGGCGCAGGACGCGGGGCTGGCGACGGACGACTTCGAGGAGTTCCTCTACGGTGCGTGCCTGCTCGACTGGGACGCCGAGCGAGCGCGCATGCAGGCCTACGCCGACCGCTTCGACGCCGCGAGCACGGTGCGCATCGTCGGCACCGGCACCGACCTGACGCTGTCGATCGTCGGCCGCACGATGGAGGTCGACGCCGGGGGCGCGAACATGCCCGGCGGCGAGTTCTTCACGTCGCCGGTCGAGGACTCCGCCGAGGGCGTGATCGAGTTCTCCGAGTTCCCGGCCGTCGTGGCCGGTCGCGAGCTCCAGGGCATCCGCCTGCGCTTCGAGGCAGGTCGGGTCGTCGACGCCACCGCGCAGACGAACGAGTCGTTCCTGCTCGAGACGCTGGACACGGACGAGGGAGCGCGTCGCCTCGGCGAGCTGGGGATCGGCTGCAACCCGGGGATCACGCGCTACATGCGCAACACCCTGTTCGACGAGAAGATCGACGGGACCGTCCACCTCGCCCTCGGCCGCGGCATCGCCTCCGTCGGCGGGCTGAACGAGTCCGTTCTGCACTGGGACATCGTCAAGGACCTGCGCGTGCCGGGCTCGCGGATCGAGCTCGACGGGGAGGTCGTCCAGCAGGACGGCACGTGGCTGATCTGAGCCGGCGCGCTGCGGGATCCGGCCGGATCCCGAGGGCGGCGCGACGCCCGGTCGGCGCGCTGGTCGTCGCCCAGGCCGTCTCCGGTCTCGGCTCGCAGATGACGTTCGTCGCGCTGCCGTGGTTCGTGCTCCAGACGACCGGCTCCGCCTCGCGCATGGGGCTCGTGCTCGCGGCGGAGCTGCTGCCCGTCGCGATCCTCGGCATCCCCAGCGGGACGGTGATCGCCCGTGTCGGCGCTCGGCGGACGATGCTGGTCGCGGATCTCGCCCGCGCGCCGTTGATCGCCGCGATCCCGACGCTCCACGCCCTCGGGGTGCTCTCTCTGGGACTCATGCTCGCGCTCGTCGCGCTCGTCGGCGTGTTCATCGCCCCGTACTTCTCGGCGCAGCGCATCCTGCTCGCCGAGATCGTCGGCGACGACCCCAGCACCGTCACGCGCGCGAACGCTCTGGTCGAGATGACCCAGCGGTCGACGAGCCTCCTCGGACCCGCGCTCGCCGGCGTGCTGATCGCGGCGTTCGGGTCGACGAGCGTCCTCTACGTCGACGCGGTGACCTTCCTCGTGGCGTTCGCCACCCTCGCCGCCTTCGTCCCGCGCCGTCCGCGGGCGGCTCCGACCGAGGAGAGCCGGGGTGTGTTCGCGGGCATCCGCTACCTCCTCGGCAACAGGCTGCTCGGGGCGCTCGGGCTCACGGCGATGCTGCTCAACATGTTCGGCCTGATGCTCGTGGCGGGGCTCTCCGTGCTCGCGTACGAGGAGTTCGGCGAGAGCGCTCGCGTGGCCGGCGCCTTCTTCACGGCGCTCGGCGCCGGGTCCGTGGTCGGCGGCTTCGCCGTGATGTCGCTGGTGCGGCGCTTCGAGCCCGTGCGCATCGCTGCGGTCGGGCTCGTCGGTCTCTCGCTCCCGCTGTGGGCGCTGGCCTTCGTGGTGCCGCTGCCTGCGGTGATCGTCGCCCTGTTCGTCTCCGGCCTGATCGGCGGGATCGTGAACGCGCCGCTGATCGGCGTGATCACCACGCGGACGCCGGAGGCCCTGCGTCCGAAGGTGCTGACCGCGGTGATCACGACGGCGCTCCTGGCCGGGCCGCTCGGGATGGTGCTCGCCGGCCCGCTGCTCGAGGTCTGGGGGCCGCACGTGGTGTTCGCGATCGTCGCGGGCGGCGAGCTGCTCGCATCGCTTCCCTTCGCCGTCGTCGCCTTCTCGTCCGACGTCGCCGGGCCTGCCAGCGTCCCGGCGCCCTGAGCCGACCCGCGTGGACGAACCACGAACAGGTGTTCGCTCGGATACGATGGTCAGGTGCGCGAGCTGCGGGTGACCGCCGACTACCGGCCGCTGGGCGACCAGCCGCGGGCGATCGCGCAGCTCGCGGAGTCGCTCCGCGGCGGCAACCGCTGCCAGACGCTGCTCGGGGCGACCGGGACCGGCAAGACGGCGACGATGGCGTGGGTGATGGAGGAGATCCAGCGCCCGGCGCTCGTGATCGCGCACAACAAGACCCTCGCTGCCCAGCTCTGCAACGAGTTCCGCGAGCTCTTCCCCGACAACGCGGTCGAGTACTTCGTCTCCTACTACGACTACTACCAGCCCGAGGCGTACGTCCCGCAGGCCGACCTCTACATCGAGAAGGACTCGTCGCAGAACGACGACATCGCGCGGCTGCGTCTCGCCGCGACGAGCGCTCTGCTCACGCGTCGCGACGTGATCGTCGTCGCCTCGGTCTCGTGCATCTACGGACTCGGCTCGCCGGAGGAGTGGCGGGAGCGCGTGCTCATCCTCGACGTCGGCGCGGAGCACGACCGGGATGCGGTGCTGGCGAAGCTGGTGGCGAGCCAGTACGTCCGCAACGACACGGTGCTCGGGCGGGGACGCTTCCGCGTCAAGGGCGACCTGCTCGAGGTGCAGCCCGCGAACAGCGAGACGGCCTATCGCGTCTCGTTCTTCGGCGACGAGGTCGAGCAGATCTCGCACTTCCACCCGCTGACGGGTGAGGTGCTCTCGCGGATGGACAACCTCGCGATCTGGCCTGCGACGGAGTACGTCACCTCGCGCCCGACGATCGAGCGCGCGGTCGATGAGATCCGCGCCGAGCTCGAGCAGCAGGTGCGCGCGTTCGAGGAGCAGGGCCGCATGTTGGAGGCGCACCGGATCCGGCAGCGCACCGAGTACGACCTCGAGATGCTGAAGGAGCTCGGCTTCTGCTCCGGGATCGAGAACTACTCGCGCGTGCTGGAGGGACGCCCGGCAGGCTCGCATCCGTTCACGCTGATCGACTACTTCCCCGACGACTTCGTCGTGTTCGTCGACGAGTCGCACCAGACGATCCCGCAGATCGGCGGGATGTACGAGGGTGACCGCTCGCGCAAGCAGACCCTGGTCGACTACGGCTTCCGGCTCCCCTCGGCGATGGACAACCGCCCGCTCCGCTTCGACGAGTTCCTCGGCAAGGTCGGGCAGATGGTGTTCGTCTCGGCCACGCCGGGTGCCTACGAGCTGCGCGAGTCGACGGTCGTCGCCGAGCAGCTGATCCGCCCGACCGGCGTGGTCGACCCCGAGGTCGAGCTGCGCGCCACCCGCAACCAGATCGACGACCTGCTCGGCGAGATCCGCCGCCGCGAGGAGGTCGGCGAGCGGACGCTCGTGACGACGCTGACGAAGAAGATGGCGGAGGATCTCACCGACTACCTCGTGGAGGCAGGCGTGAAGGCGCGCTACCTGCACTCGGAGGTCGACACGCTCGAGCGGATCCAGATCATCCGCGAGCTCCGGCTCGGCGACTACGACGTGCTCGTCGGCGTCAACCTCCTGCGCGAGGGGCTCGACCTCCCCGAGGTGTCGCTCGTCGCGATCCTCGATGCCGACAAGGAGGGGTTCCTGCGCGGCAAGACCGCGCTGCTGCAGACGATCGGGCGCGCCGCGCGGAACGTCCACGGCAGGGTGCTGATGTATGCCGACAAGACGACCGAGGCGATCCAGGGAGCGCTCGAGGAGACGAACCGTCGTCGCGCGACGCAGCTCGCCTACAACGAGGAGCACGGCATCGTGCCGAGGTCGATCGTGAAGAGCGTGTCCGACATCGCCGAGTTCCTCGCGCTCGACGCTCCGACCGTCCCCGGCCGTCGGCGCCGGGGCAAGGCCGAGGTCGAGGGCATGAGCGGGGAGGAGATCGAGCGGCTCGTGGTGACGCTCGAGGAGGAGATGCTCGCCGCGGCCGAGGAGCTCCGGTTCGAGTATGCGGCCAAGCTCCGCGACGAGATCAAGGAGCTCCGCCGCGAGCTGAGCGCGCTTGCGGATGCGCCTGCGTGATGTAATACTCAGCGTATGTCGAAGATGATCACTGTTCGTATGCCGGACGATCGCGTCGCGGCGATCGATGCGCTGGTCACGGGTGGTCGGGCGAGCAGGGCAGCGGTGATCGTCGAGGCGATCGACCGGCTCGTGGCGCAGCTCGAGAGCGAACGGATCGACCGCGAGATCGTGGAGGGATACACGCGGATCCCGCAGACGGACGAGGAGCTCGACTGGGCCGAGTGGTCGACCCGCGAGTCTCTCCGCGAGGAGCCCTGGTGAGACGGGGCGAAGTGTGGTGGGTCGAGCGGCCGGACGGCGGTCCTCGCCCGCATCTGATCCTGACCCGCGACGCTGCGATCGAGGTCGTGGCGAGCGTCATCGGCGTTCCGGCGACGCGCACGGTGCGCGGCATCCCGTCCGAGGTCGAGCTGGGACCGGATGACGGGATGCCCGATCGTTGCGTCCTCTCGCTCGACAACACGCGCGTTCTGCGGAAGGCGCACTTCCGCGAGCGGATCTGCACGCTCGGCCCTGAGCAGATGGATCGGGTCTGCCACGCCCTCGCCGTCGCGACGGGCTGCGCCTGAGCGCGCTGCGCGGAGGCGTGGCGCGGCCTCGATCTCGCGGCCGCTCGAGCTCTCGCAGGCTCGAGCGGGCGGTTCAGCGCGACGAGCTCCTGGTGGCGTCCGACGACCGTGGGCGACCCGGTCGTCACCGTTCCGGTGTCGGAGCCCACCGGGGAGCTCGACAGGACGCGGGTTGACCCGTTCGGCCGACGGCACGGCGACCGGTGAACCCGGCCAGGACTCCGATCGGGATCGCGGCGCGACCAGGCCTGGTGGCAGGATGGTCGCATGGCCTCCCTTCGTGATGCACGCCGGTCGCTCGATCGCGGTGATGTCGACGAGGCGATGGTCGTGCTCTGGAACGCCCTCGAGCCGCTGCGACTGGCAGGCGACCGGGACGGGCTCGAGGAGGCTGTCCGGCTCGCGGCACGCGCTGCAGCGGTCGACGAGAGCTATGCGTCCGAGGCGGAGCGGATGGGCAGCGCGGTCGGCGCGCTGACGGCAGGCCCGGCGGACACCGCCGTCGTCGTGCCCCAGCGCGAGCGGACGCTCGCCGAGACGCTGGAGCAGTGGGCGGAGACGGTCGTCACCGCAACCGGCGCGGGGGAGCCTGGCGTGCCAGAGCCCGTCGACGGCGCGCCGCCGCTCGACGCGGACCCCGGCGACGAGGAGGCCGGTCGCGGCAGAAGGCTGGGCCCGCTCGTGTGGGCCCTGCTCGTCGGTCTCTTCCTGATCCTGAACGTCCTCGGCAACGTCTTCGGCGACGGGTAGCCGAAGGTCGGGGCGAGCCCGCCGCTCCTCGCGCCCGTCAGGCCTGGAGCGACATGATCTCGTCGCCGCCGCGCTGCTTCGCACGGTAGAGGGCGTCGTCGGCAGCCTTCAGCACCTCGAGCGTCGTCTGCCCGTGCAGGGGGAACGAGGCCGCGCCGAACGACGCGCTCGGCCGGAAGCCGGCGATCAGCTCGTCGCCGATCGCGTCACGGATGCGCTCCGCGACGGCGAGCGCCGTCTCGATGTCCGCCTCGGGGAGCAGGAGCGCGAACTCGTCGCCGCCGAAGCGCGCGGCCACGTCGGTCGCGCGCTTGTGCGTGCGCAGGCAGCTGGCGACCAGCTCGAGCAGCGCGTCGCCCATCTCGTGGCCACGGAGGTCGTTGATCGTCTTGAGCCCGTCGCAGTCGCACAACAGGATCGAGACGTTGCCCGTGTCGCGCGCGGCGCGCTGGAGCTCGGCCTGGAACCGCTCCTCGAAGCCGCGGCGGTTGAGGAGCCCGGTGAGCTGGTCGGTCACGGCGGCTCGCTGCTCTCGCCGGAGCGCGGTCGCGACGTCGATCAGCGCGGCCGTGTGCTGCGCGAAGAGCATCGCCGCCTCGAGCCGTTCCTGCGCGGGGGGCTGTCCGACGACGCGCCCGGCGATCATCCCGACCATCTCGCCGGCCGCGCGCAGCGGCAGGACGACGATCGCGTCGCTCGGGTCGTCGCGGAGGCCGGCCTGCCTGGCGGCCACGATGCTCGACGTCGTCGGAGCGTCGCTCGCCGCGTCGAGGCTGCGCAGCGTGTCGGCCGGGAGCGGTTCGACGTGGACGTCGTCGCGACGCCAGAAGCTGACGAGCCGCGGCACCTCGTCGGCCTCGCGCCACAGATCCAGCTGCGCCGAGGCGAGCCCGAGGATGCGACCGACCGTCCGCGTGGCGAGCTCGGCGATGGCGCCGATGCCCCGGAGCGAGCTCGCCTGGACGCACAACCGCACGAGCTCGCCGATGTCCGAGCCGAGACCCGATCGGCCGTCCGAGACCCGGGAGCCCAGCAGCCCGGCGAGCGGGGCGATCGTGCCGCCGGCGCCGGAGGGCAGGGGAACGCCGATGCTCTCGATGTTGAGCACCGCGATCACGTCGCCGCCGTCCTGATAGGGGACGACCGCCTCGCTGACGATGCCACCCGTCGCGGCGATGAAGTCCGGGTCGGCGGTCACGTCCGCGACGAGCTGGATCGTCCCGGTGCGGGCGGCGCGTCCCATCACCCCGTGCGCGAGCGAGAAGCCGTCGCGCACCTCCGCATAGCCGTGCTGGGCGACGAGCCAGAGCCGCTCGTGCTCGACGGCGTAGACGCTGGCCAGCAGTCGCCCACCGAACGGTGCGCAGAGCGTCTCGAGCGCCGCCTCGATCGCGTCGCGCGAGCGGGCGGCGCCGATGCTGCGCTCCGCCGCGCGACAGGCGCGCTTCAGGTCGCGGTCGGAGATCTTGCTGCGGCGGGCTGCGGCGGACGGAAGCACCTCGGCGACCGCGGCGTCGGCGCGCGGGTCGTGCTCGGCCGGTGCGAACACCTGCTCGATTGAGGAGCTCACGTGCGCCTCGTGGACGACCGCAAGGAGCGCGTCCAGCACGAGCGGGTCGAAGCGCGTGCCGCGGTCCTCGCGCATCAGGCGCACGGCCTCGTCGATCGTCAGCGCTGGCCGGTACACGCGGTCGGTGATGAGCGCGTCGAAGACGTCTGCGACGGACGCGATCCGTCCCTCGAGCGGGATCGCCTCCCCGGCGATCCCGTGCGGGTAGCCCTTGCCGTCCCAGCGCTCGTGATGCGTGAGCGCGATCGTGGCAGCGAGGTCGAGCACCTCGGAGGACGAGCCGGAGAGCAGCGCGTAGCCAACCTCCGGGTGGCGCTCGATGACCGCGCGCTGCTCGTCGGTGAGCGGGCCCGGCTTGAGCAGCACCTCGTCGGGGATGGCGATCTTCCCGATGTCGTGCAGGGGGCTCGCGTCGCGGATGAGGTCGCAGCGCTCCTCGTCGATGCCGAGCGTGCGCGCGACCTGCCAGCACATGCGGCTCATGCGCTCGGTGTGGCGACCCGTCTCCGTGTCGCGGAACTCGGCCGCGTCAGCCAGTCGGCGGATCGTCTCGGCGTGGGCGTGTCGCAGCTCGAGCTCCGATCGGCTGAGTCGGGCGACGGTGTCGAGCAGCTCCTCCTCGGTGCGTCGGCGCCGCTCCAGCTCCTGCTGCACCTGCTCCAGGAGGCGCGCGTTGTCGAGCGCGATCGCAGCGAGGCGGCCGAACCTGTCGAGCTGGGCGACCTGGCGGTCGTGGAAGACCGCGTGAGGACTCGTGTGGGCGACGCCGAGCACGCCGATCACGCCCGTGCTGCCGCGCAGCGGCACGCCGACGACCGCGTGGAACGCGTGAGCGAGCCTGTCGAGCCGGCCTTCCCAGGTCGGGTAGTCGGGCACGGAGAGCGGCTCGCCGTCGCGGGCGACCCTGCCCGCGAGCCCGTCGCCGAGACCGACCTGGAACCCGATCCGCTCGGAGAAGATCCCGCTCCCGATGTGCACGGTCAGGGTCTCGCCGTTGGCCTCGGCGAGGTAGACGAACGCGTCGCGTGCGCCCACGAGCGCAGCGGCCCGGTCGACGATCGCCTCGAGCAGTCGCGGCGTGTCCAGCCCGTCGGCGAGCAGGAGCGTCGTCTCGACCAGAGCATCGAGCTCTGCGCTCGACCGTGGGCTGCCCTCCCCGGAGGGCAAGGGGCGATCGCGCTGGGGGAGGAGCCGCACCTCCGGTGTATCGGCGCGATGCGCACCGTTGTTGAGCGCGCCGCCGCTCCCGCTGTCGAGCGTCTAGGTTGGCGCCGTGGCCCATCGCACCGACGCGGCGCTGCGCGCGAACGTCCGCCTCCTCGGCGAGATCCTCGGGCGCGTGCTCGTCGAGCAGGAGGGAGAGGAGACGTACGCGCTCGAGGAGCGGATCCGGCTGCTCGCACGGCTCGGTCGCCGGGGCGACGCAGGCGCCCGTCGAGCGCTCGCCGAGACGATCGACGGCCTCGACGTGGCCGCACAGGCGACGATCCTGCGGGCGTTCACCGTCTACTTCCACCTCGCGAACATCGCCGAGCAGCACCACCGCGTCCGGCGGCGTCGCGAGCTGGAGCACACGGGCGCCACGCCCCGGGAGTCGATCGCCGAGGCGCTCGAGCGACTCGCGGCGGCCGGTGTCACAGAGCGGGAGCTGCGGGACGCCGCCGCGCGGGTGGAGGTCGAGCTCGTGCTCACGGCGCACCCGACGGAGGCGCTGCCGCGCACCGTGCTCGAACGCCACCGCCATCTCGCGAGCCTGCTCGCCGAGCTCGACGACGTGCGCCTCACCCGCCGCGAGCGCGAGCGCGTCGAGGCGGCGCTGGCCGAGGAGGTGACGATCCTGTGGCAGACCGACGAGGTGCGCTCCGCCCGGCCGCGGGTCGTCGACGAGATCCGCCAAGGCCTGTGGTTCCTCGAGGAGAGCCTCTGGGACGCCGCGCCGCTGCTCGTCGAGGAATGGCGCCGACACCTCCCCGGGACGCCGCTCCGGTTCGGCTCGTGGATCGGCGGCGACCTCGACGGCAACCCGCACACGGGTGCCGAGACGGTGCGCGAGGCGGTCGAGCGCGCCCACGAGGTCGTGCGCGAGCTCGTGCGTCGCGACGTCCGCGCGCTGGCGGCGGCCTGGGGGATGTCGACGACGATCGTCGGCGCCGACCCGGCGGTCGGGGATGTGCCGCTCCCCCCTGAGGCGAACCCGACCGAGCCCTATCGTCGACGGCTGACCACGATCTGGGAGCGGCTCGGCGACGAGCAGGGGCTCCACCTCGACGCGTTGCGCGCGGAGCTCGACCTCGTCGAGGCGAGCCTGAGAGCGCACCGTGGGGCCCGGGTGGCCGACGGCGGGCTGGCCGCGCTTCGCCGCCGGCTCGACGTCTTCGGGCTGCACGGCGTCTCGCTCGACCTTCGCCTTCACTCTCGCGCGCTGCTCGACGACACGGCGGAGGTGGCGCCGGTGCTCGCGGAGGCCGCGGCCCTGCAGCGGCGCTTCGGCCCCGCCGCCGTTGACACCCTGATCGTGTCCATGACCCACAGCGTCGACGACGTGCTCGCCGCAGAGCGGCTCGCGCACGACGCAGGGCTCGACGTGCGCGTCGTGCCGCTGCTCGAGACGATCGACGACCTGCGCGGCGCCGCGACGCTGGCGGAGGAGCTCCTCGACCGCTCGTCTCGCCGCGAGCTCGAGGTGATGGTCGGGTACTCCGACTCCGGCAAGGACGGAGGCATCGTCACCGCCCAGTGGGAGATCTATCGGGCGCAGGAGGCCCTCGCCTGGCTGGCGGGCGAGAGGGGCGTTGAGCTGACGGTGTTCCACGGCCGCGGTGGCAGCGCGGGGCGCGGGGGCGGCCCGACGTACGGCGCGATCCTGGCGCAGCCCCCACATGCCGTCGACGGGCGGCTGAAGGTGACCGAGCAGGGCGAGACGATCGCCTTCAAGTACGGCCTCCCGGGTCTGGCGCGTCGCAACCTCGAGGCCGCGGTCTCGGCGACGCTGCTCGCCACCCTGCCGAACCGCGTCGTCCACGAGGCGCCCGACGGCGCGCGAGGGACGATCGAGGCGGTCTCGGCCGCCGCCAACGACGCCTACCGCGCGATCGTGTGGGACGACCCCGCGTTCCCCGGCTTCATGCGCGCGTTCACCCCGCTCGACGAGCTGCGGCGACTCGAGATCGGCTCGCGCCCGGCATCGCGGCCCGACGCGGCGGCCGCGGACGAGCTCGTCGCGCTGCGGGCGATCCCCTGGGTGTTCTCCTGGACGCAGACGCGCTGCATCCTCCCCGCGTGGCTGGGGGCCGGGGCGGGGCTCGCAGCCGTTCCGGTGGACGAGCTGCGCACCCTCTACCGGGACTGGCCGTTCTTCCGGGCGCTGGTCGAGAACCTCGAGATGTCGCTCGCCAAGACGAGCATGGAGATCGCCGAGCGCTACCTCGAGCTCGTCCCCGGCCCCGAGCTCGGCGAGCGCGTCTTCGGAGCGATCGTCGGAGAGCACGACCTCGCCGTCGAGCGCGTGCTCGAGATCGTCGAGGCGCGCGACCTCCTCGACCGCCACCCGGTGCTGCAGCAGTCCGTGCGGCTGCGGAACCCCTACGTCGACCCGATGAACGCGATCCAGGTGGAGCTGCTGAAGCGCTGGCGCGGGGGAGAGGAGGCGGCGCTGCGGCCGCTGCTCCGGTCGATCGCCGGGATCGCCGCTGCGCTGCGCAACACGGGATAGCTCTCGGCGTCAGATCAGCTCGATCGTCGCGGAATGCCCGGCCGCACCCGCAATTCGCGCGTCGCTCGTCAGCAAGGGCGCGTCGAGCAGCTCGGCAAGCGCGACGTAGACGGCATCGTACGTGCTCAGCGAGTGGCGAAGCTCCCAGGCTCGGTCGAGCAGACCGCCGTGCGGATACCGGGTGAGCGCGAGCTCCTCGAGGTCGCTCCGCGCGTCTCGTGCCCTGTCGTCGCTGATCTCACCGCGTCGCACCAAGGCGCGCAAGGCGTTGGTGACCTCGACGTCGACGAGATGGGGCGCGTGGAGGTCGACATCGTCCTCGAGCAGGCCGGCCACCGCCGCCGTCTCGCGGGTCTGACCGAGAGCCTGGACGAGCACGGAGGCGTCGACGACCCTCACTCGCCGCGCATCTCCCGGATGACCGCGACGACCGTCTCCTTGGACGGGCCGTCGCCCGTGGCGCGGCGACCAGCTCGCGAGAGGACCTCCTCGACCGTGGGTCGGCCCGCAAGCTTGATCAGCTCTCCGCGGAGGTACTCCGACATCGACATCCCCGCCGCGGCAGCGCGTGCGCGTAGCACGGTGATCGTGTCGTCAGGGACGTCCCGGATCTGCACCGCCTTCGGCATCGACACGATCAGCATACAACCATTACGCGTGCAACGCATGCAAGTTGGCGCTTGGAGACGTGTACGCTCCCGACATGTGCCGGAACATCCGTCAGCTCCACAACTTCGAGCCGCCCGCGACCGACGACGAGATCCGCGCCGCCGCGCTGCAGTACGTGCGCAAGGTGAGCGGTCAGACGCGCCCGTCGCAGGCGAACGAGGCCGCGTTCGCCCGGGCGGTCGACGAGATCGCCCACGTCACGCAGCACCTGCTCGCAGACCTCGTCACCGCGGCGCCGCCGAAGGACCGCGAGGCCGAGGCCGCCAAGGCGCAGGCCCGGGCGGCGAAGCGGTTCGGCACAGCCGCGTAGGCTGCTGCGACGGCGCTGAGCCGGTCTGCGCACCTCAGGCGCCGGCCATTCGCGGAGCGGGGAGGAGTTCCGCCGTGCGGCGCGCACACAGGAGCCCATGGGCACCGTTCCGCGGGTCCGGCGTCACCGCGCGGTCGACTGGCGGGCTGCGCTGCCGTGGGCGCTCGCCGCGGTCGTGACGGTCGGCGCACTCGACATCGTCGCGCTGCGCGCATTGCGGCCCGGGGACGACCGTGCTGCCGCCAGTGTCGCGGCGACCCCGTCGAGCGACAAGGCCGCCGCCGGCAAGGGCCCCAGCGCGGCCCCCGTCCTGCGGCCGCCCACCCGACCCGCCGCTGTGCCGAAGGCAGGCCTGTGGACGTTCCGCGGCAACGCCCAGCGCAACCTGACCGGCGTCGGCCCCGTCCCCCGCCGCTCGCCCAGGATCGCCTGGCGGTACCCGCGCACGGGCGGGATGTGCTCGCTCTCCTCGGACGAGGCCGGGCGGACGATGTGGTGCGGGATCGGCTGGACGGGGCAGCCGAACGTGATCCCGCGCCGTGACGGCCGCCTGGAGATCCGCGTGGGGGCCTACGACCGCCGCTACCACTTCCTCGACGCCGCTACCGGCCGGCCGCTGCGGCCGTCGCTGCGCACCGGCGATCTGGCGAAGGGCTCGGCCACCTCGGACCCGGACGGCTTCCCCCTCTACTATGCGGGCTCGCGCGACAACCGGCTGCGGGTCGTCGCGCTCGACCGGGGCCGACCGCAGGTGCTCTGGCAGCTCGACAGCCATGCCGGCGGGCAGGTCGTCTGGAACGACGACTGGGACGGCGCGCCGCTCGTGGTGCGCGGGCACCTCCTCGTGGGAGGGGAGAACTCGTGGTTCTACGTGATCCGGCTGAACCGCTCCTACGGCCCCGGCGGGAAGGTCCGCGTTCGACCGCGGGTCGTCGCGCGCGTCGCGGGCTGGGACGGCCGTCTGCTGTCCGCGCGCTCCGACCGCGCGTTCTCGATCGAGTCCTCCGTGGCGTTCCACCGCGGGATCGCGTACTTCGCCAACTCGGCGGGGCTCGTCCAGGGGTGGGACGTCCGCGCGACCCTCCGCCGTGGGGCGCCCCCGCGTCGCGTCTTCCGCTACTGGATGGGCGACGACACCGACGCCACCGTGGTGGTCGACGACGAGGGCTTCCTCTACGTCGCGAGCGAGGTGGAGCTGTTCACCGAGCGGTCGCGCAGGGTCGGCCAGCTCGTGAAGCTGAACCCACGGCGCCCGCGAGCGCCGAAGGTCTGGTCGGTGTCGCTGCTCGAGACGGGCAACGGCGGCAAGGCCGGATCGTGGTCGACCCCCGCGGTCGTCGGGGACACGGTGTATGTCGCGACCCATGCGGGTGGCGTGGTGGCGGTCGACCGCGCGACGGGCGCGCGCCGCTGGCGGATCCGCCTCCCTGGTCCGACCTGGGGCTCGCCGGTGGTCGTCGACGACGTGCTCGTCCAGGGAGACTGCCGTGGGATCCTGCGGGCGTTCGACGTGGCGGGACGGCGCCCACGAGCTCTCTGGTCGATCCGGCTCGGCGGCTGCATCGAGTCGACCCCCGCTGTCTGGCGCGGCCGGATCTACGTGGGGACGCGCGGCGGCGCGCTCTACGCGCTCGCGCCGCGCTGAGCGACGTCAGCCGACCGCGAGCGCCGCGCTCTTGTCGCGCAGGTACCGCAGGTACGGCTCGGGGTCGATCGGCCCGCCGCACACGTGCGCGATCGTCTCCGCGGGGGTCAGCTTGCGCCCGAGCGCGTAGAGGTGCTCGCGCAGCCAGCGGCCGATCTGGGCGAGCTCGCCGCGCTCGATCTGCTCGTAGGCGTCGGGCAGGTCGACGAGCAGTCGCTCCCAGATCTGCGCCGAGACCACGTTGCCGAGCTGATAGGTCGGGAAGTAGCCGAACGAGCCGACCGACCAGTGGACGTCCTGCAGGCAGCCGACGCGGTCGCTCGGCACCGGGATGCCGAGGAGCTCCTCGAAGCGCGTGTTCCAGGCGTCGGGCAGGTCGGCGACAGCGAGCTCGCCGGACAGCAGCCGTTGCTCGAGCTCGAAGCGGAGGATGATGTGCAGTCCGTACGTCGTCTCGTCGGCATCGACGCGGATGAACGACGGTCGCACGCGGTTCACGGCCCGGTGGAACTCCTCGACCGAGACGTCGTCGAGGGCCTCGCGGAACGAGGCCTGCACGCGCGGATAGAACCACCGCCAGAACGGCAGGGAGCGCCCGACGACGTTCTCCCAGAGGCGGCTCTGCGACTCGTGCAGCGCGGAGGAGCAGCCCGAGGCGAGCAGCGTGCGCGCGAGCGTCGGGCTGATCCCGTGCTCGTACAGGCCGTGCCCCGTCTCGTGCATCGTCGAGAAGAGGCTCGTCCCGTACAGGTCGTCCACCGCGTAGCGCGTGGTCAGGCGGATGTCCTGGATGCCGAGGCTCGAGCAGAACGGGTGCACGGTCGGGTCGAGGCGGAAGGCGCCGTCCTCGAGCCCGAAGGCTCGCACCAGCTCGAGTGAGAGCTCCTCCTGAGCGGCGCGCGCGTAGGGCCCCGCGCGGAAGCGCGGCTCGGGCTCGTCGGGTGCCGTGGCGAGGAGCTCGCGGAGCGCGGGCTCGAGCACGGCGAAGACGGCTCGAACCTCGTCCGTGCGCATCCCCGGCTCGAAGTCGTCGAGCAGGGGGTCGTAGGGGTCGTCGGCGGGAGCGAAGCACGCGGCGTACTCGCGGCGCAGCTCCAGCATCCGCTCCAGCGCCGGGCGGAACGACGCGAAGTCGTCCGCCTCCCGGGCGGCGGCCCACGTCACCATCGAGATCGAGGCCTCCCGGGAGAGCGCCGACTGCAGCTCGGGCGGGACGCGGCGCGCCTTCTCGTAGTCGCGGCGGGCGACCCGGATCAGGCTCGCGTCGTCGGAGAGCGGGTCGAGCGAGGCCTCCAGCGGGCGGAGTGCGTCGAGCAGGGCTCCCAGCTCGTCGCGCGTGAAGCGCTCGTGCACGATCCGGCTCACGGTCGCGAGCTGCTCGGCGCGGCCGGCGGCGGCGCGCGAGGGCATCATCACCTGCTGATCCCAGCCGAGCAGCGCCCCGGCCATGCTCAGGTCGTGGATCTCCTCGAGTGCACGTCGCAGGTCGGTGATGTCGGGCACGTCGTCGCCTTTCGTCGCGTTGGCTCGGCGCAGGGTAGCGACGGCGGCTGTCGCTACGCCTCGCTGCGACGGGGCTCCGGCTGCTCGGGAGCGACCACCACGCCCTGCACCCACACTGGGTGGTCGGCCAGCGCGAGGAGCTCGCGGTCGCCGTCGGAGTCGCCGTACGCCCAGACGACGGCCTCGTCGAGGTCGTGCCCGGCGAGCCAGGCGCGCAGGCGCGACGCCTTCTCGGGCCCGCGGCAGTTGGGACCGTCGAGTCGCCCGGTCAGGCGACCGGCGTCGTCCCGCTCGAGGCGGGTGCAGAGGACGGCGTCGACGCCGAGCAGCTCGCCGAGCGGCGCCACGTAGGCCTCGTAGGACGCCGAGACGATCACGGTCGCATGTCCCAGTGCCTGGTGGGACCTGAGTCGGGCGAGCGTGTCCGCGCGCAGCCAGGCTGCGCGCACCTCGTGCGCGAAGGCCGCTCCCTCGCGCTCGAGGGCTGCAGCGTCGAGCCCGGCGAGCGCCTGCGTCGCGAGCTCCTTCAGGCGGTCGCGATCCCGTCGCGCGGCGGCCGTGGCGAAGCCGAGCGGCCGTGCGGCGACCCGGCGGGCCAGCGCACGACCGGCGACCCGGCGCAGGAACGGCGTGACGCAGTCGCGGGTCGTGAGCGTGCCGTCGAGGTCGAACGCGGCGACGGCGGGGTGAGCGGGGTCAGGCACGGAGGGCACGGGCCGGGGCAGGCTATACACTGCGCAGACCGTGTCCGACGGCCCGGAGATCTTCGACGACCTCTACCTGGGCCTCCAGGCAGGTGGCGCGCTGCGCAAGCAGCGACGTGGTGAGGAGCTGACCGAGCAGGAGCAGGAGGCGCTCGGGCGCTGGCAGCAGATGTCGATGTGGCGCAAGGCGATCGCGGTCGGCGCCTTCGCGATCGGCACCTTCGGCCTCGGCTTCACGGTCGGCGGGCTCGTGTTCGGCCGGCGCGCCCGCAAGGCGTAGACGACCCGGCGCACCGTCGCGAGCAGTCGCTCGCGCGCTCATCCCCGCCCGGGCCGGTGCCGATACCACCGTCGTGCGGCACCAGCCGGTCCACCTGCTCGCGCTCGCGGCGTTCACGGCGCTGGCGCCGATCGCCGTCCTCGTCTACGTCGGCGAGGAGAAGGTGTACCTGGATGGATGGGTGCACGTCGTGTGCGTCGCGATCGGCGCGGCGATCGCGACCGCCGCAGCTCTCGCCCTGACCGTGGCGGGAGCGCGCCAGCAGGACGGGAGAGCGGTGCTCGTCGGCGTCGCCTTCTCCGTGATGGCTGCGCTGCTCTTCCTGCACGGGCTGACGACGCCGTTCGTCTGGTTCGACATGAACGGGGTGGTGGCCTTGACGGGGGGTCTGACGATCCCGGTGGGCGGAGCGATCCTCGCGCTCTCGGCGCTGCCCGCCGTCGCCCGCCCCGGCGCCGTGCGGCCGCTGCTCTGGCTGCTCGCAGCATCCGTCGTCGCGATCCTGGGGCTCGGGCTCGCTGCGCTCGTCGACCCGGCGCTCGTGCCGGGCGTGCCCGAGGCGCGGAGCTGGGAGGCCTGGACGCTGCTCGCCGTCGGGTTGCTCTTCTACGGGATCCTCGCCCTCCGCGCCCTGCGGACGTATCGCCTCACCCACCGCGGCGGCGACCTCTCCGTGGCGATCGGGATCGTCTGGCTCGCGGCGGCGATGATCCCGGCGCTCACGCAGGACTACTGGAACATCGGCTGGTGGATCGCGCACGGGCTGGAGCTGGCGGGGATCGCGCTCGTCGCGTTCCCGGTGGCGCTCGACCTCAAGCGCGGTGCCGCCCAGTCGCGTCCGCTCGCAGGTGACATCAGCGCGGTGCAGCTCGTGCTCCACGAGGAGGCGTTCCTCGGCTCGCACGTGCGCGCGCTCCTGGTGTCGCTCGCAGCGAAGGACACGTCGACCGAGGAGCACACGCGCCGGGTGGCGTTGCGGGCGGTCGAGGTGGGCGAGGAGCTCGGCCTCTCGCCCGCGCAGCTCCGTGAGCTCGCCCTCGGCGGGCTCCTGCACGACATCGGGAAGCTGTCGACGCCCACCGA
Source organism: uncultured Actinomycetes bacterium (assembly GCA_963703095.1). GTDB lineage: Bacteria > Actinomycetota > Thermoleophilia > Gaiellales > Gaiellaceae > Gaiella. The sequence continues at coordinate 2,575,160 of OY969787.1, read as the reverse complement.
GATCCTGGGCAAGCCCGGTGCCCTGTCCGACGAGGAGCTCGCCGAGATCCGGCGGCACCCCGCCGCCGGCGACGCGCTCCTCAGCGACCTCGGCGGCTTCTCACCCGCGGTGCTGCGGCTCGTCCGCCACCACCACGAGCGGCTCGACGGCTCCGGGTACCCCGACCGGCTCGGTCGCGATGACCTGCCGCTCGACACGCGGATCCTCGCGGTCTGCGACGTCTACGACGCGCTCGTCTCGGATCGGGTCTACCGCGAGGCGTGGAGCCACGAGCGCGCGGTCGCGCTGCTCCGCGACACGGCGCAGTTCGACCAGCGCTCCGTCGACGCGCTCGAGACGGTGGTGGCGCGGGAGCGCGAGACGGTGACGTCGGCGGTCCTCGCAGGGGGAGCGGGTCGCCGGGTGACGGGCTCGCTGCGCACGGCCCGTGCCTCCTCCCGCTCTGCCGCCCGGTAGCCGCTCACCTCGGTGACACCGCCGGGAGGCCGAGCCTCTCGGCTGCCTCCAGCTGGCGCGCGTCGTAGCTCACGAACGCAGTGAGGCTGTCCCCGAGCCGGAGCGCGCTCGCGAGGTGGATGGCGTCCAGCGCGCGGACGTCGCGCGGCCCGAGCGTCGCGGCGGAGACGAGCACCCGGTCGCCGATCGCGAGCAGCGAGACGCGCTCGAGCACCCGGCGCGCGAGCGGCTCGGCCGTGGGGTCTCGGCGCCGGACGGCGCGCATCACCTCGACGACCGAGACCTTGCTCGAGACCCGGCGGGGGAGCCCGCCGAGCGCGGCGCGCAGCGGCTCGGACTCGTCCTCCGCCACGGCCAGCTTCACCAGCGCGGACGCGTCGAGGTAGGCGACCTCAGACCCGGTCAGCACGGAGCTCGTCGAGGACGGCGCTCAGCGAGGCGCCGGGCCCCGTCGCGGGAGCGGGAGCGGGCAGGTCGAGCAGATCGCCTGCGACCGGCGACGCCTCACCGGTCGCGAGCAGGCGCTCGAGGACGTCGTCCTCCTCGGGCAGAGGGCCGAGCAGCGCGACCGGGCGCCGCCGCTCCGTGACGACGAGGCGCTCCCCGGCGGCCACGCGCCGGAGGTACCGGCTCAGGTTCTGTCGCAGCTCGCGCACGCTCACCTGCTCCATCGTCGCCACGAATGTAGCACCTATGTGTCACGGACTTGCGCCCGGTTCGTGCCAGGTGGCTGAGCGCGGCGAGCCCAGTCCGGTGGTCGCGACCGACGTCGACGAAGGCTGCCCCACCACGGAGACAGAACACTTGTTCGATCGAGGCGACGCCGCTAGACTCGCCGGGATGGCCACCGACGAGCTCGTCGTCCACGGTGCGCGGGAGCACAACCTCAAGGACGTCACCGTGCGCCTGCCGCGGGACGCGCTCGTCTGCGTCACCGGTCTCTCGGGCTCCGGGAAGTCGAGCCTCGCGTTCGACACGATCTACGCAGAGGGCCAGCGCCGCTACGTCGAGTCGCTCTCCGCCTACGCGCGCCAGTTCCTGCAGATGATGGAGAAGCCCGACGTCGACTCGATCGACGGGCTCTCCCCCGCGATCTCGATCGACCAGAAGACGACCTCGCGCAACCCGCGCTCGACGGTCGGCACGGTGACCGAGGTGTACGACTACCTGCGGCTGCTGTACGCCCGGGTGGGACGGCCGCACTGCCCGACCTGCGGGCGCCCGATCACAGGACAGAGCCTCGACCAGATCGTCGAGCAGGTGCTCGCGCTCCCCGAGGGGACGCGCTTCACGGTCAACGCGCCGGTCGTCCGCGGGCGCAAGGGCGAGTTCCGCGACGTGCTCGAGGAGCTGCGCAGCGACGGCTTCACGCGCATCAAGGTCGACGGGGAGCAACGGCTGCTCGAGGAGGAGATCGTCCTCGACAAGAAGTTCAAGCACACGCTCGAGGTGGTCGTCGACCGGCTCGTGATGAAGCCCGACCTCCGCCAGCGGCTGACCCAGTCGGTCGAGACCGCGACCTCCCTCGCCGAGGGGCTGGTCGCGATCGACCTCGTCGACCTGCCCGGGGACGGAGCAGGTCACGTGGCCGGAGAGCAGCTCCTCTTCTCCGAGGACTTCGCCTGCCCCGAGCACGGCGTCTCGCTGCCCGAGCTCGAGCCCCGGATCTTCTCCTTCAACGCGCCGCACGGCGCCTGTCCGCGCTGCACGGGGCTCGGCGCGCAGCTCGAGGTCGACCCCGACCTGCTCGTGCCCGACCCGACGCTGTCGCTCGACGAGGGCGCGCTCGTGCCGTGGTCGGTCGGGGGGCAGGGCTTCTACGAGTCGGTGATCAGGGCGATCGCCGACCGCTACGAGATCGACACCTCGCGGCCCTGGCGCGAGCTGGAACGCGAGCAGCAGGACCTCTTCCTCTACGGGACGCACGGCGACCGCATCCTCGTCACCTACAAGAACCGGATGGGGCGCAAGCGCTCGTACGCGATGGCGTTCGAGGGCCTCGTCACCAACCTCCAGCGCCGCTACCGGGAGACGGACTCGTCGCAGCAGCGCGAGCGGATCGAGGAGTACATGGCGATGCGGCCGTGCCCCGCCTGCGAGGGCGCGCGCCTCAAGCCCGAGGTGCTGGCGGTCACCGTCGGCGGGCGCTCCATCCACGCCTTCGCGCAGCAGTCCGTGAGCGGGGCGCTGCGGTGCCTGGACGAGCTCGACCTCACGCCGACCGAGCAGCTGATCGGCCACCGGATCGTCAAGGAGATCCGCGAGCGGCTGACGTTCCTCGACGACGTCGGCGTCGGCTACCTCCAGCTCGACCGGGCCGCCAAGACGCTCTCCGGGGGCGAGGCGCAGCGGCTCCGGCTCGCGACGCAGATCGGCTCGCAGCTGGTGGGCGTGCTCTACATCCTCGACGAGCCGTCGATCGGCCTGCACCAGCGCGACAACGACCGCCTGATCGGCACGCTCGAGCGGCTGCGCGACCTCGGCAACACCGTGCTCGTGGTCGAGCACGACGAGCAGATGATGCGCACCGCCGACTGGCTGGTCGACATGGGGCCCGGCGCGGGCGAGCACGGGGGCGAGGTCGTGGCGGAGGGCACCGCCGACGACGTGATGCGCGTCGCCCGCTCGCTCACCGGCAAGTTCCTCTCGGGCGAGCGCGAGATCGCCATCCCGCCACGTCGCACCGACGATCGCGGCGTCCTGCGCGTCGTCGGCGCGCGGGAGCACAACCTCAAGGACATCGACGTGGAGCTCCCGATCGGGAAGTTCGTCTCCGTGACCGGCGTGTCGGGCTCGGGCAAGTCGACGCTGGTGAACGAGATCGTCTTCAAGGCGCTCGCCAACCGGCTCAACAAGAGCCGTACGAAGCCGGGCGCGCACCGCGACGTCGAGGGGGTCGACGCGTTCGACAAGGTGATCGACATCGACCAGACGCCGATCGGTCGCACCCCGCGCTCGAACCCGGCGACGTACACCGACCTCTTCACCCACGTGCGCGAGCTCTACTCGCTCACCCCCGAGGCGAAGGTGCGCGGCTACAAGCCCGGCCGCTTCTCGTTCAACGTGCGCGGCGGGCGCTGCGAGGCATGCAAGGGCGACGGCCAGATCAAGATCGAGATGCACTTCCTGCCCGACGTCTACGTCCCGTGCGAGACGTGCCACGGTCGCCGCTACAACAAGGAGACGCTCGAGGTGCGCTTCAAGGGCAAGTCGATCGCCGACGTGCTCGAGATGTCGGTCGAGGAGGCGCTCGAGTTCTTCGCGAAGATCCCGAAGATCCGCCGCCGGCTGCAGACCCTGCACGACGTCGGCCTCGACTACATCAGGCTCGGCCAGCCCGCGACGACCCTCTCCGGCGGCGAGGCCCAGCGCGTGAAGCTCGCCTCCGAGCTGTCGAAGATCGCGACCGGCCGGACGCTCTACATCCTCGACGAGCCGACGACCGGTCTGCACTTCGCCGACATCGAGAAGCTGCTCGAGGTGCTCCAGCGGCTCGTCGACAGCGGCAACACCGTGCTCGTGATCGAGCACAACCTCGACGTGATCAAGCAGTCCGACTGGGTCGTCGACCTCGGCCCCGAGGGCGGGGACGCGGGCGGCGAGGTGATCGCCGTCGGGACGCCGGAGGATCTGGCGGAGGTCGAGAGCTCGTACACGGGGCGCTTCCTCCGGGGCGTGCTCGCTCGTCCCGCCGTAGCGGCGTAAGCGCGAGCGGTCATTCGGTGCCCGGGCTTCAGCCGGGCACCACGCCTTGCTGCGCTGTTGCCTCGACCGCCTCTAGCCGCTCGAGCGACGGGGTCGCGCGAAGCGCCGCGAATGCAGCTCTCGCCTCGCCGAGCAGCGGCCTGGCCTCCTCGATACGACCCTGCGCGATCAGCCACTCCGCCTCGTCGAGCTGGGTGGCCGCGAGCCAGTAGGGGTCGCCGAGCGCGCGGTGCCGCTCCGCCGCTGTCGCAAAGTCGGGCTCGCCAGCCTGGAGCACGGCGAGTCGGGCACGCAGCAGCGACACGCGCGCATCGCCCACGGGTGTCCGGCGGCCCTCGCTCATGCGGTCGTCGAGTTCGATGATCTCCGCCAGGTCGTCTGCCGAGCGACCATGCCAGGCAGCCTCGCCCCCTTGCTCGACGAGCTCGTCCGCATATGCGCGAACGGTTCCGATCCGTTCCTCCTCGAGACCTTCGAGACACTCGCGACTCGCCTTGGCAAAGTCACCTCGTGCGAGCGCGGCGAGGGCCCGACACTCGAACCCTGTCGCCTCGGTCTGCACGCGGGCGCTCGTCGTCCAGTGCGTGAAGGGCTCCACGAGCGAGACGACACGATCGAGCTCTCCCCGTCGCAGGGCAACCTGCGCAACGGACAAGTTGACGGACGCGTGCACCGGATCGGTCGCGACGACGCCATCGTCGGGGAGCTCGGCCGCGACGCGCTCCACATCGTCCCAGCGCCCGGTGACGAGGTATCCACCGCACACGTTGGCGGCGAGCGATCGTTCCCAGACTCGGTCACCGCGCGTCCGAGCCAGCTCCAACCCACGCTCAGAGACGGCCAGCGCCTCGTGCACGCGCCCGCCGAGCGAGAGCAGGTACGACAGGTTCATGCACGCGCGCATCGCGCCGGTGAGGTCGCTCGTCTCCTCCGCCAGCCTCAGCGCCTCCCGCATCAGTGCCAGGCTCTCGACCGGGCGCCCTCGAAGTGCGATGCCCTTGTTGTTGAGGGCCTGCACGAGGACGTCGCTCAGCTCGAGCTTCTCGGCGAGCTCCAGCCCGCGCTCGACGTGGTCGAGAGCCTCCAACCGTCGCCCGGCGAACAGGCAGAACCGCGCGAGCTGCGTCGAGACCGTCGCGACGGCGGCCTCGTCCCCCTCTGCCTCGTACGTCTGCTGGGCACGCTCGAGCAGCTCGATCGCCTCGTCGAGGCGCTCGGTCTGGAACAGGATCTCGCCGAGCGCGTTCTCCGCCGCCGCGCTGGCCGAACGGTCGTCGGCGCCGATCGTCCCGATCGCCTCGCGGAGCAGCGACTCCGCCTCGTCGAGCCTGTTCGCGGCCAGCGCCAGCCTGCCGGCGCGCGTCAGGGCCTTGCCCCGTTCCACCGTGTCGTCAGAGAGCTCGGCCACCCGGGAGAACGCCCGCTGCGCCTCGAGCGACGCGGCGAGCGAGGCGGCGCGCTCCGCGGCGCGCGTGAACCACGCGCGCGCCTGCGCGCGCACGTCGTCCGCGTCGGTCGCCTCAGGGTCGGCGTCGTGCGCGTCGAGGTAGTGCGCAGCAATCACCTCCGCGATCTCGTCGGCGTCGATCCCCGCCTCCTCGGCGAGGAACCGGGCTGCGCCGAGATGACGCGCACGGCGGTCGCGACGCGCGATCGTCTCGTAGGTCACGCGCTGGACGAGCGCCTGCAGGAAGCCGAGCTGGCCGCGCTCGGGCGAGAACGGGTCCGTCTCGACGCTCAGCAGCTCCTTGCGGACGAGGTCGGCGACGAGTGGTGCGAGCTCCTCCTCGCGGACGCCGGAGAGCGCCGCGAGACCCCGGGTCGTGAACGTCTTGCCGAGCACTGCGCCATCCTGGAGCAGTCGCCGCTCAACCTCGGGGAGAGCATCGAGGCGGGAGGCGATCAGCGCGTGCAGCGTCTCCGGCACCTCGAGCTGAGAGAGGTCGCCGGCGCCTTCGGATGTGAGCAGGCCGCGGTCGCGGAGCATGCGGACGGTCTCCACGGCGTAGAGCGGGATCCCGTCGGCGGCCGCTCGGAGCCGCTCCCGCACGTCGGGCGGCAGGTCCGGGACGAGCCCGGTGAGGAGCTCGTCCATCTCGTCGTCCACGAGTGGGTCGAGCGGCAGCGTGGCTGCGTTCCTCGTGCCGCCCGGGAAGCCGGGGTGGCGGTCTGCGACCTCCGGGCGCGCGAGCGTGACGACGAAGATCGGGTGGTGCCGGCTCCAGTCGAGCAGGTACTCGACGAACGAGATCAGACCTTCGTCTGCCCAGTGGATGTCCTCGAAGACCATCGCGAGCGGTCCCTCTCTGCGAGCCGCTCGAGGAAGCGGCGCCACGCCGCGAACAGGTCCTCACGGTCCGGCGCCGTCCGGTCGGTCAGCCCGAGGAGGTGGAGGAGGCGCGGCTCGATCCAGGCCCGCTCATCCGCGTCCTCGACGTGGAGCTCGAGCATCGCTGTGACCTTTGCCGCGGCACTCGCCGGCGGCTCGTCCTCCAGGATCCGCGCGCGACCTCGCACCATCTCCGCCAGGGCCCAGTACGCGACGCCGTCGCCGTAGGACAGGCAGCGGCCACGATGCCACCAGACCTCCCCGACGAGCCCGTCGACGTACTTCTCGAACTCCCACGCGAGCCGCGACTTCCCGATCCCCGCGACGCCGACGACGGAGACGAGACGGGCCCGTGACTCGTCGGCGCTCGCGTGGAACAGGTCCTTGAGCAGGCGCAGCTCGGCGGAGCGGCCGACGAACGGCGCCTCGAGGGGGCCACCACGCCCCTCGCCACCGCGGTTCGCGACGACCCGGAGCGCTTGGTGCAGCAGCACGGGCTCGGCCTTGCCCTTGAGCGCGTGCGCGCCGGCGTCGGCGTAGGCGATGGCAGCGTCGCTCGCACGCCGGGTCGCGTCGCCGACGAGGACGGCTCCGGGCTCGGCGGCGGACTGGATGCGGCTGGCGGTGTTGACGAGGTCGCCGGCGACCATGCCCTGGTCGGTGGCGCCGAGCGTGACGGCTGCCTCGCCCGTGAGCACGCCTGCGCGCGCCCGGAGCGCGGGGTGGAGGCTCGGCATCGCCTCGACGAGCTCGAGCGCCGCACGGACGGCTCGCTCCGGGTCGTCCTCGTGTGCGACCGGCGCGCCCCACAACGCCATCACTGCGTCGCCGATGAACTTCTCTACGGTGCCGCCGTAGCGTTCGACGATGGTGCGGGCGGTGTCGAAGTAGCGGGTCAGGAGCTCGCGGGTGTCCTCGGCGTCTCGTCCCTCCGAGGCAGCCGTGAACCCGACGAGGTCGGCGAACAGCACGCTGACCAGCCGCCGCTCCGCCACCGGCGCGCCGACCGGGCCACCCCCCGGGGCGGTCGCGGGAGAGGCTCTGTCGCTCTGAGTCACAAGCGGTGACCCGCATGCGGCACAGAAGCGCGCGTCCTGGTCGACGGCCGCGGCGCACGAGGGACAGTTGCGCGTCAGCGCAGTCCCGCACTGCGCGCAGAACCTCGCGGCGTCGCCGCTCTCGAAGCTGCAGGCAGGGCAGTGCATGGGGCGATGCTACGCCGAGCGGGCGGTGTCCTCATAGGGCGCTACATTTCTCGAAGAAAAAGCGCTACTCTGCGGCTGGTGGACGTTGGCATCCGCGAGCTCCGCGCGCACCTCAGCCGCTACGTCGAGCAGGTCAAGGGCGGCGAGGAGATCGTCGTCACCGAGCACGGCAGGCCGGTGGCGCGGCTCGTGCCGCTGAACGGGGAGCGGAAGATCGACCGCCTGATCCGCGAAGGGGTGCTGATCCCGGCACGGCGCCCCAAGGGGGAGGCGCCCGAGCCGATCGAGGTCGAGGGCGACCTGAGGCTGAGCGAGCTCGTGCTCGAGATGCGCGACTGAGCGCGTACTTCGACACCTCGGCGTTCGTCAAGCTGGTTCTGCCCGAACCCGGCTCTGCGTGCGCGCGCCGGGTCTGGAGCGACGCACGCGCCTGCCACGCATCCGTCGCTCTGCTCGCGGAGGCGCGCGGTGCTCTCGGCCGCGCACGCCGCCAGGCTCGGCTGACGCCGGAGGAGCACGAGGCGGCCGTCCGACGGCTCCTCGACCTGTGGCCGGAGCTGGACGGGCTCGCGCTGACCGAGTCGCTCGCGCACCGCGCCGGGGAGCTCGCAGAGCGGTGCGCGCTGCGCGGCTACGACGCGATCCACCTCGCCTCGGCCGAGGCGATCCTCGACGAGGACGACGTGATGGTGGTCTGCGACGAGCGGCTCGCACTGGCGGCCGCGTCGATCGGGCTCGAGGCCCTGATCCCCGCCGAGGGGTAGGAGTCAGACGGTGCGTGCGGGCTCGGGCAGCCGGGCCTCGATCGCGGCGACGCGCTCGAGCGAGCGCTGCGCTCCGAGGCGTTCGCAGATCTCATGCGCCTCGCCGACGAGCGGGGCAGCGTCCGCACCACGGTCGTCGCGCAGCAGCGCGTCGGCGTAGTCGCAGAGGATCTCGACCACCCAGGGCACGACGTTGCGGCTCCGGGCCCCCGCGAGCGCGACGCCGAGCCGGTCGACCGCGATGTCGTGGTCGCCGGCGAGGGAGGCGCGGACGCCCTCGAGCCGCCTGAACTGACAGTTGAGGACGCGGGAGGGATGACGCCCGAGGAGCGGACGCACCTCGGCCAGCACATCGTCCGCGATCCCGGGGTCGGAGAGGTGGGGGAGGGCCACGCACAGCGCACGAAGGCCCTCCGCCAGCGGCCAGTCCCCGTCCCGCTGTGGGCCGAGCTGCGTCTCGATCATCGCGCGGCCGTGGCGTGCGAGCTCCTCGTGCCTGCCCGCCGCGAGCGCTTGCAGCTTCCCCAGCTCGGCCTGCAGGTACCGATCCTGGAGGTTTGCCTCGTCGTAGGCTCGCGCCGACGCGGCGGTCAGGAGCTTGTCGAGCTCCGCGTCGAGACCCCGCTCCCACAGCACCTCCGCGAGGTCGTTGGAGGGGTTGTAGAGCTCCGCGGTGCGCTCCACCGATCGGTGGAGCGCCAGGGCCTCGTCCCAGCGCCCGACATCGCGATACTCGCTCGCGAGGACGTCGGAGAACCGCACCGTCCACTCGCGGTCGCCTCTCCTCCGCGCGAGCTCGAGGGCGACCTCGAGGTCCTTCCCGAGGTTGTCCGCGCGATCGAGACGCTCCTCGATCACCCCGATGTTGTTGTACGCCCTGAGCGCCTCGTACGTCAGGTCGTGGTCGAGGGCGATCGCGAGCGCGTGTCGAAGCAGGGCCGCAGCCTCCTCGGCGTGCTCTTCCTGCAGGAGGATCGCTTTGGTGTTCAGCGCGCTCGAGAGCACGGCCGGCAGGCGCTCGCGCTCCGCGATCAGGAGCGCCTCCTCGACCAAGGCGCGGGCGCGCTCCGACTCCCCGGTGAAGACCTGAATCCGCGCGAGCTCAGCCGCGAGCGTCGCGGTGTCGGCGTCGGGCTCGTCGGTGGCCAGCGCCGCGAAGGCCTCCTCGCCGAGCGCGACTGCCTCCTCGATCCGCCCGAGCTGCCAGACGGCCCGCGCGATGCCGGCGGTCGTCCTCGCCGCCGCATGCGTGTCGCCGGCCGCCGAGTAGAGGTCACGCGCCTCGACGAGCAATCGCTCGGCGTCGGCCATGCGCGCGCCGGCCCGCGCGGTGTTCCCTGCGCGCTCGAGGAGGGCGGCCCGCTTCGGCGGATCGTCCGTGAGCGCCGCCGCGGACGTGAAGGCACGCTGCGCCTCCTCCGTTGCAGCGAGCGAGGTCGCGCGCTCCCCCGCCCGCTCGAGCCACTCGCGCGCTCGGGCGCGGATCTCCGCGGCGTCGGCGGCCGACTCGTCGGCAGCTGCCGCGTCGGCGAAGTGGGCGGCGATCACCTCGGCGATCTCGTCGGGATCGAGGCCGGCGTCCTCGGCCAGGTAGTGCGCCGCCGCGAGGTGACGCTGCTTGCGATCGTGACGCGAGAGCGTGTCGTAGGCCACGCGCTGGACGAGCGCCTGGAGAAAGCCGTACTGGCCCCGCTCCGGGGAGCGTGGATCCGATTCGAGGAAGAGGAGCTCCTTGCGAACGAGGCCCGAGAGCACCTCGTCGACCTCGTCGTCGTCGAGGCCGGAGAGCGCGGCGAGCCCGCGTGGCGCGAACGTCTTGCCGAGGACGGACGCGTCCTGGAGCAGTCGCCGCGCCTGCGGCTCCAGTCCGTCGAGCCGCGCCGCGATCAGCGCGTGCAGGGTCTCGGGCACGGCATGCGCGTCGAGCTCGCCGACGACGCGGTAGCCGCCGTCGCCGGGCTCGAGGGCGCCACGGTCGAGCAGCATGCGGACCGTCTCGACGGCGTACAGGGGGATCCCGTCGGCGCGTTCGCGGATCCGCGTGAGCGGCTCGTCCGGGAGTCCTGGGACGAGGCCACGCAACAGGGCGTCCATCGCCTCGTCGGAGAGCGGCTCGAGGGCGAGCGAGGCAGCGTTGCGCACGGTCGCTCCGAACCCCGGGTAGCGCTCGACGACCTCGGGTCGCGCGAGCGTGACCACCAGGATCGGATGGCTGCGCGACCACTCGAGCAGATACGAGAGGAAGTCGACGAGCGCGCTGTCGGCCCACTGGAGATCCTCGACGACGAGGATCACAGGATCCCGCTCGGCCATGCGCTCGAGGAAGAGCCGCCACGCCGAGAAGAGATCCTCGCGGTCGGGGGCGACACGGTCGGTGAGACCGAGCAGGTGCAGCAGCCGGGGCTCGACGAACGCTCTCTCGGCTGGATCGAGCACGATCTCCTCGAGCGTCGCGCGCAGCTTGGTCGTCGCGGCCTCCGCGTGCTCGTCCTCTGTGATGCGAGCCCGCATGCGCACCATCTCGGCGAGGGCCCAGTACGAGACGCCCTCGCCGTAGGCCAGGCAGCGGCCCTTGTGCCACCAGGCCGAGTCGACCAGGCCGTCGACGTACTTCTCGAACTCCCACCCGAGCCGCGACTTGCCGATGCCGGCCACGCCGATGACCGAGATCAGGTGAGCACGGCGGTCGTCGGCCGTCGCATGGAACAGCTCTTTCATCAGCCGCAGCTCACGATCGCGGCCGACGAACGGTGCTTCGAACCCCACCGAACGGCCCTCGCCGCCTCGGTTGGCCACGATCCGCAGTGCCCGGTGCAGCAGCACGGGCTCGGTCTTGCCCTTGAGCGCGTGCGCGCCGGCGTCGGCGTAGGCGATGGCGGCGTCGCTCGCGCGGCGGGTGCTCTCGCCGACGAGGACGGTGCCGGGCTCGGCGGCGGACTGGATACGGCTGGCGGTGTTGACGAGGTCGCCGGCGACCATCCCCTGGTCGGTGGCGCCGAGGGTGACGGCGGCCTCGCCGGTGAGCACGCCGGCGCGGGCCCGCAGCTGCGGCGCTCCGACCGCTGCGCCGAGCGCCTCGACGGCGTCGACGAGGTCGAGACCGGCGCGGACGGCGCGCTCGGCGTCGTCCTCCTGCGCGACGGGAGCGCCCCAGACGGCCATCACGGCGTCGCCGATGAACTTCTCGACGGTGCCGCCGTAGCGCTCGATCACGGTGCGCGAGGTGTCGAAGTAGCGGGTCAGCAGCTCGCGCGTGTCCTCGGCGTCGCGGCCTTCGCTGGCGGTGGTGAAGCCGACGAGGTCGGCGAACAGCACGCTCACCAGCCTGCGCTCCGCCACCGGCGCGCCGACTCGCGGGTCGCCGGCTGGAGCGATGGCGGACGGGGTCTTGTGCTGGAGCGACACGAGCGACGTCCCGCACTCACCGCAGAACTTCGCGGTCGGGGCGTTGGCGGTGCCGCAGTCCGGGCAGGAGAGCAGGAGCGGCGCGCCGCACTCGCCGCAGAACTTCCGACCCGCCTCGTTGGCGGACGAGCAGGCGCTGCAGATCACGTGCCGGCCCCTAGTGCGACGCCCCGGATGCACATCGAGGACGAATCTACCGCAGCGCGGGACGCCCTCTGTCCGGCTCCGGCCCGCCTCGACACGGCTACGCTCGACGGGTGGCCGACCAGCCGCTCAAGCCAGCACGGGCAGCCGATGCCGCGGCCGAGCTCCGCGCCGGCGAGGCCCAGGCGCTCGCGCGCGCGTGGTGGAGGCGCGTGCCGCAGGTGGTGACCCGTCCGCGGGCGGTGTTCACGGCGCTGGCGGAGACCGACGACGCGGACGTCGACGCGCGCGCGGAGCCCGTGCTCGCGATCACGATCCTGGCGGGCATCGCGGCGCTCCTGCTCACTCCGACGTGGGCCCGCCTGCTCGACGACCCGGCGATCGACGGGCTGGTGGTCGCCGTGCTGACGTTCGTCGGGGGGCTGTTCTACGGTGCCGCGGGGTACTTCCTGCTCGGCCTCGCGCTCTGGCTCGGCGCCAAGGGGGTCGGGGTTGAGGCGCCCTTCCGCATCGCCCGTCAGCTCGTCGCCTTCGCCGCTCTGCCGCTCGCCCTGTCGCTCGTCGTCCTGCTGCCGGCGATCCTGCTCGGGTTCGGCGGCGACTGGTTCCGCACCGGCGGGTCGGACGAGGGGATCGGTCGGGACACGGTGCTGGCGATCGGTCTGGGGTTCGCGGCATGGTCGTTCGCGCTCGTCGCGCTCGGCCTCCGGGAGACGTTCCGCCTGCCCTGGCGCGGCGTGATCGGCGCGCTCGCTCTGGCAGCGGTGCTGGTGGCGGCGATCGCCGTCCTCCCCGGGGTCCTGTAGAGGCGGGGTGTGCCCCGCAGAGCCGTGCGCGCTCGGGGGCCGGGCGAGCCCGGCCCTAGGAGGCCTCGGCCACCTCGCGCTCGGCCAGCGCCTGCTCGAAGGCCTCGAGCTCCTCGTCCGTGATCGCGTAGGTGTGGACGCCCTCGGGGAAGCGACGTGCGCGCACGTCGTCGGCATAGGTCGCGACGGCGTCGCGGATCACGCGGGCGACGTCCGCGTACTTCTTCACGAAGCGCGGCGTCGTGCCCTCGTAGAGGCCGAGCATGTCGTGCCACACGAGCACCTGGCCGTCCGTCCCGGCTCCGGCGCCGATGCCGATCGTCGGGATCGCCAGCTCCTCGGTCACGCGCGTCGCGACCGGGGCCGGGACCGCCTCGAGCACGATCGCGAAGCACCCGGCCTCCTGCAGCGCGAGCGCGTCGTCGAGCAGGCGCTCCGCCTTCTCGGCGGTGCGTCCCTGGGCACGAAATCCGCCGAGCATGGTGGCGGTCTGGGGCGTCAGCCCGACGTGGCCCATCACGGGCACACCGGCGCCCACGATCGCTGTGACGCGGCGGAGCATCGGCCCTGCCCCCTCGAGCTTGACCGCGTCGGCGGCGGCGTCCTTGACGAACCGCACCGCGTTCGCGATCGCGTCCTCGTCGGATACCTGGTACGAGCCGAACGGCATGTCGGCGACGACGAGCGGTCGGCGCGCACCGCGCGTCACGGCGCGGGTCAGCACCAGCATCTCCTCCATCGTCGCGGGCACGGTCGAGTCGTGGCCGAGCACCGTCATCGCGGCCGAGTCGCCGACGAGGATCACGTCGGCGCCGGCCTCGTCTGCCAGCCGGCCGGAGGGAGCGTCGTACGCGGTGACCATCACGATCGCCTGACCGCGGGCCTTCATCTGGGCGAGCTCGGGGAGCGACAGCTTGCCGGGGGCAGGGGTGCCGGGGGCGGGGACGCGGGGGCGAGAGCTCATCGGATCTCCTTCACGGGTGCGTTGTCGATCAGGCGGACATCGCCGACGCGCACGGCGGCGGCCAGGACGGGTGGGTCGAAGGGAGCGACGACGACGTACTCGGGGTCGAGCCCCGCCTCCACGAGGGTGCGGCGTGCGGCGTCGGGGTCGCCGGTCGCAAGCGCGCGTGGCAGTGCGAGTGCCCGAGCGCGGTCTGCCGCCGAGAGGCCTTGGTTGCGCGAGGAGAGGGCGAGCCCGTCGGCGTCACGGACGGTCGGCACGACGGCGATCGCGGTCTCGAGGTGGAGATCGCGTGTCATGCGCCGCACGACCTCGACCTGTTGCGCGTCCTTCTGGCCGAAATAGGCTCGGTCGGGTCGGACGATCGTGAGCAGCTTCAGGCAGACGGTGGCGACGCCGCGGAAATGTCCCGGCCGGTGGATCCCCTCGAGGATCGAGCCCAGCTCGGCCACGTCCACCCAGGTCTGGTAGCCGGGCGGGTACAGCTCTGCCGCGTCCGGCGCGAACACGACGTCGACGCCTGCGTCGGCCGCGGCCGCAAGGTCTCCCTGCTCGTCGCGGGGGTAGCCGTTCAGGTCGGCGGCGTCGGAGAACTGCGACGGGTTGACGAAGAGGCTGAGCACGACCGTGTCGCAGTCGGCGCGCGCGGCGTCCAGGAGAGCGCGGTGGCCGGCGTGGAGCGCGCCCATCGTGGGGACGAGCCCGATCGTGCCGCCTCGGCGCGTTGCGAGCGCCGCGCGGAGACCGGCGACCGTGCGGCACACCTCGAGCCCGGCCGCTGTCGGTGTCCGGTCGGGATCTGTCTGTGACCGCGTCCGCCGGGGGACGGCCCCGGCCGGAACCGTTCCCAGCTGACGTGCGGTGAGGTGCAGGAGCGCCTCGTAGGCCTCGATGAGCTCCGGCTGCTCGTCGTGGAGCGCCGCCAGGTGCCGCTCGACGGTCTCCCAGTCGCCCCGGTCGATCGGCCCGGTCAGGGCGAAGTCGTTGTCGATCACACGGCGCATCAGCGGCTCGAGCGCCTCGGGCGGTGCGCCAGCCGCGGTGAGCAGCGCGCCCCCGGCGCGCCTCAGCGTGACGAGGTAGTTGCCCGCCATCACGGCGCCGGCGTGGTAGAGGACGCGCCGGTCGTCGGCGAGCTCGAAGGGCGTCAGGCCGAGCAGCGACGCGAGCTCGTGCGCGACCGTGCGCGCGTCGTCCGTCTCCGCGGTCACCGCGGCGAACGCGCCGTCCAGCTGCTCCGGCCCGCGTGCGTGCGTGAACGTCTGCAGCGGGTGGAGGGAGAACCGGCGCCGGTGGGGGTCGAGCGCCGCCAGCGGCGTCGCGCCGCTCACGTGGGCGATCCAGGAGCCGGTCGCGATCGCCGCGGCGACCTCGGGGATCGCGCGATCGGGGACGCACAGCAGGACGATGTCGGGTTCGTCCGCTCCGAGCACGACGCCGCGCTCGGACAGGCGCGCGGCGACAGCGCTGCCGACGCGTCCGCGCGCTCCGATGACGTGCACCTGTTCGATCGTCAAGCTCGAGCTCCAGTTCCTTCGGGATACCGGGCTGGCGGAGAGTCTAGCGCCTGCTTCCCGTTCGGCCCTTCCAGGATTGAGGGCGATACTTCCATCGTGTCGGTGAGAGCAGGATGGGAGGCGCTCGCGCGGGGCGCCTGGGACGAGGCGCTCACAGAGCTCGTCCCGCTCGGTGACGAGCCGGATGCGCTCGAGGGCATCGGGATCGCGATGTGGTGGCTGGACGACGCCGAGGCGACCCTCGACGCCCGCGAGCGCGCGTTCAGGCTCTACCGCCAGCGCGGCGACGCGGCGGCGGCAGCACGCGTGGCTGCCGCCCTCGCGTGGGACTCGATCCTCTTCGGCGGCAGAGCCGCCGTGGCGCAGGGCTGGCTGGAGCGCTCGGCTCGCCTGCTCGCGGAGCTGGCGCCATGCCCCGAGCATGCGTGGCTCGCGGTGCGCGAGGCGGAGGTCGCGCTGTTCGTGGGCGAGGTCGAAGCGGGGCTCGCGGCCGCCCGTCGGGCGATGGCGCTCGGCCGCCAGCTGCACCTCGAGGAGGTCGAGATCGTCGGACGCTCGCTCGAGGGCGTCGCCCTGGTGTCCTCGGGTGCGGTGGGCGACGGGATGCGTCGCCTCGACGAGTCCGCGGCCGCGGCCACGGGCGGCGATGTCACCGACCTGATGTGGATCGGCAAGGTCTGCTGCAACCTCATCTCGGCGTGCGAATCGGCAGGCGACTACGAGCGCGCCGTCGAGTGGTGCGACGAGGTCAAGGAGTTCGCCCGGCGCTGGGAGCTCCGCACGCTCTTCAACGTCTGCCGCACGCAGTACGCGTCGATCCTGGTCCGGCGCGGGACGTGGGTGGAGGCCGAGGCCGAGCTCGCAGCGGCCCGGTCGGTGTTCGCCCACAGCCGCCGCCTCGCCGCCGTCGAGGGAACCGTCCGCCTCGGCGAGCTCCGGCGACGCCAGGGGCGACTGGGCGAGGCAGCAGCGCTCTTCGCGGACGCACCCGGCCACCCGATCGCGAGGAGCGGCATGGCCGAGATCGCATTGGCCGAGAGTCGCCCGGAGGACGCGACTCGCCTGGCGGAGCAGCTCCTCCGGTCGATCCCTTCGGATCGCCGCCTCGACCGGGTCTTCGCGCTCGAGCTCGCTGCACGCTGCACGGTCGCGAGCGGGGAGACGGAGCGCGCGGAGGCCCTTGCCCTGGAGCTCGACGAGCTCGCGAAGGAGGTCGGCACGACCGGCTCGCTCGCAGCCGCGGCGCACGCGAGTGGGGTGGTTGCGCTCGCACGCGGCGATCTCGCGCTCGCCGTCACCCGACTCGAGGATGCCGTCGATCTGTACGGTCGTGCCGCCTCCCCGTTCGAGGAGGCGGCCGCCCGTCGAGCGCTCGCCTGGGCGCTGCGCGCCGACGGGCGAGAACAGGCCGCCGCCGGCGAGGAGGAGGCCGCTCGCGAGGCTCTCGGCGCGCTCATGCATCCCGGCGGCGCGATCACCGTCGACGGCGTCGCCTCGGGGAACGAGTCGCCCGTCGGTGGCCCCTCGTCGGGGATCCTGACCGCGCGCGAGCTCGACGTCCTGCGGCTCGTCGCCGCAGGGCGGAGCAACCGGGAGATCGCGTCCGTCCTCGTCCTCAGCGCGCACACCGTCCACCGCCACGTCGCGAACATCCTCCGCAAGCTCGGTGAGCCGACCCGCGCCGCCGCGGCCGCACGTGCCGCCCGGGACGGGCTGCTGTAGCCCGTTCGGGCCATCTTCGGCAGCCCTTGGAAGATGGCCGGTTCGGGCGAAGCCCTCACCGGCGGCGGCCACCACGATGGGGAGGCACCGTCAACCGAGCGAGGAGGAAGCCATGCCGCTCATCCAGGTCAAGCTGATCGAGGATGTCTTCACGTCCGACCAGAAGCGCGAGATGATCTCGCGTCTGACCGATGCGATGGTCGAGATCGAGGGCGAGACCATGCGCAGCGTCACGTGGGTCACGATCGAGGAGGTCGCCTCCGGGGAGTGGGGCATCGGCGGGAACGCGCTGACCACGTCGGACGTCCATGCCCTGCAGGCCGGCGCGGCTGCCTAGACGGGTGATCGCCGAAGCCGGCGGCGCAGGATCGTCTGCGCCGCCGGCCAGTCGTCGTCGAGGATCGCGTACCACGCGGTGTCGCGGCTCTCGCCGCCGCGCACGAGCATGTGCTTGCGGTGGATCCCCTCGAAGGTCGCGCCGAGCGCCTCCATCGCCGCGCGGGAGCGCTCGTTGAGCGCGTCCGTCTTGAGCTCGACCCGGCGGCAGCCCCAGACCTCGAACGCATGCGTGAGCATCAAGAGCTTGGCCTCGACGTTGACCCCCGTGCCCCACACGTCGGGATGGAGCCACGTCCAGCCGATCTCGACGCTCCGGTGCTCGGGCCGGAGCGCCAGGAAGCGCGTCGAGCCCACGACGCGCCCGTCGGCGACCGTCGCGAAGGGGATCTCCGCGCCCGCCTCGGCGGCCACGAGCGCTGCCCGCGCCCACACGGCCAGCTCGTCCCGCGTCGTCGGCTGCCGAGCCGAGAGCCAGCGCCAGGCGCGCGGGTCGCGTGACGCCGCCCAGAGGCCGTCGAGGTGCCCCGGCCCGAGCGGCTCGAGCCGGACGAGCCGGCCCTCGAGATTCGCTGGCCGCCACGCGGACACGTGCGCCAGCATTACACTGACGGTCGTGCCGATCTACGAGTACGCATGCATGCAGTGCGAGGAGCACTTCGAGGAGCTCGTCCGCAATGCGGAGCAGGTGGTGACGTGTCCGAGCTGCGGCGCGGCGAAGGTCGTGAAGCAGCTCTCCTCGTTCGCCATCCGCGGGGCCTCGCCGACGCCGAGCTTCAGCGGCCCCTCGGGTGGGGGCGGCGGCTGCTGCGGCGGCTCCTGCGGCTGCCACTAGCGCCTCGCTTCGCTCCGCGCTAGGTGCCGGGCATGCCCGGCACCTCCACGAGTCTCTGGCAGGGCGCCGTCACGCGTTGCGACTCCCAGCGTCGCTCGGCGTTGGGTGTCGGGCATGCCCGACACTTCCACGAGTCTCCGGCCGGGAGCCTTCACGCGTTGCGACTCCCACCGCGTGAGAGCCACGTCCGCGGGCGCACGTACACTCCACGCGCCGTGGATGCCCCCGCGCGCGCCGAGTCCCTCCGCGCCCACGCTGCCGCGACCGTCGGCTGCACGGCGTGCGCCCTCGCCGAGACGCGCGGGATGGTCGTCGTCGGTCAGGGAGCGCCCGACGCCGAGCTGATGCTCGTCGCGGAGGCGCCGGGGTTCCAGGAGGAGCGCGCGGGGGCGCCGATCGCGGGCGAGGCATGTGCCCTCGTCGAGCGGCTGCTCCGGGAGAACGGGATCGAGCCCGACGAGGTCTACGTCACGACCGTGGTCAAGTGCCGTCCGCCGGCCGGCCGTGATCCGCGACCGGAGGAGGTCGCGGCCTGCGAGCCTCACCTCTTCCGCCAGATCGACCTCGTCCGTCCCACGCTGGTCGCCACGCTCGGGACGTTCGCGACGCAGCTCTTGACCGGCCGCTCGCTCGGCATCACCCGCGTGCACGGCGAGCCGCAGTCCGTCTCCGTCGGGTCGTCTCGGCTGACGGTGCTGCCGCTCTACAGCCCCGCGGCCGCGCTGTACACCCCGACGATGCTCCGCGTCCTCGAAGCGGACGTCGCGCGGATCCCGGCCCTGCTGGCCGGGCTCGGCGGCTCCGCCGGTGCCGGGGTCGAGCCTCGGCCCGTCGCCGCGCCCGACGCGCGGGAGCCCGTTCCGGCCGGGTCGGCCGCCGACGTCGTGCAGCTCGGCCTCTTCTGAGGACGCCGGTGGAGATCGTCACCGCATCCGCCGAGGAGACGGAGGCGCTCGCGGCTCGGCTCGCGGCGGGCCTCGAGGTGGGTGACGTCGTCCTCGTGCGCGGAGAGCTCGGCGCCGGCAAGACGACCTTCGTGCGGGGCGCGGCGCGCGCGCTCGGCGTCGAGGGCCGCGTCACGAGCCCGACCTTCACCGTCGGCCACCGCTACGAGGGACGCATCCCCGTCTCGCATCTCGACCTGTACCGGTTCGCGGCCCTGTCACCGGCGGAGTGGGGCGATCTGGAGCCGTACTTCGACGGCGCCGTCGTGTTCGTCGAGTGGCCCGAGGCGGGGGAGGGCGCGCTCCCGACCCCACGCGTGGTGGTCACGCTCGAGCACGTCTCGCCGGACGAGCGCAGGGTGCGCATCCGATCCGACGATCCCTCGCTGCTACAACGGATGCCCGGTGCTGATCCTGGCCTTCGACACGGCGACTGACGTCGCCACGAGCGCGCTCGTCCGGGACGGCGAGCTGCTCGGGGAGCGCACCTCGTCCGCGAGAGAGCTCCTCGTGGCGGTCGACGAGCTGCTCCGGACGAACGGCGCGTCCCCTGCAGACCTCGACGGCCTCGCGGTCGGGGTGGGGCCGGGGAGCTTCACGAGCACCCGCATCGGCCTCGCCCTCGCCCGCGGGCTCGGGCTGGCCCTCGGTGTCCCGGCGGCCGGCGTCTCGACCCTGGACGCTCTGGCGGCCGGTGCCCCGGGCGCGCTGCCGGTGATCGACGCGCGCCGGCGCGAGGTGTTCGTGCCGGGCCCACGGGCGGTCTCGCCGGGGGCGCTCGAGCTCGATCCCGGCACGGTCTGCGTCGGCGACGGCGCCGTGCGCTATCGCGCGGAGCTGCAGGCGCTGGGGGCAGTCGTCCCACCCGACGTCGACCCCGTCCACCGCCCCCGAGCGGTGCACCATGCCCGGCTCGCGACGTCGTTCGGCCCTGTCGCCGCGCTCGAGCCCGTCTACGTCCGCGTCCCCGACGCCGATCGGGTGCTGGCGTGACCTTCGGCCTGCGCCGCCTGGAGCTGGACGACCTCGACGCGATCGAGGCGATCGAGCAGGTCTCGTACCCAGCGCCGTGGTCGCGCGCGATGTTCGTCGGCGAGCTGGCGAAGGCGACTGCGCGCTCGCTCGGCGCGGTCGACGACGGCGGAACCCTGATCGGCTACCTGATCCTCTCGCGCTACGTCGACGCGTGGCACGTGATGAACGTCGCGGTCGCGCCGGGGCACCGGCGGCGGGGCGTCGCCTCGGCGCTCCTGGAGCGGGTCTTCGCGGAGACCGCCGAGGACGCGCGTCGCGGGTACACCCTCGAGGTGCGCGTCTCGAACGCGGCCGCGATCGCGCTCTACGAGCGCTTCGGCTTTCGGTCGAGCGGCGTGCGGCGTGGCTACTACACCGACAACCGCGAGGACGCGCTCATCATGTGGCGTGACGCGGTGCCGTCGTCGCGCGAGGGGGCGGCGTGACGGGCGACCTGATCCTCGCGCTCGAGACCTCGTGCGACGAGACCGCCGCGGCGCTGGTGACGCCGGGCGGCGAGATCCGCTCGTCGGTGGTCGCCTCGCAGGCGGCGCTGCACGCGCGGTACGGCGGCGTCGTGCCAGAGGTGGCGTCTCGCAGGCACCTGGAGCTCGTCGCCCCCGTGCTCGAGGAGGCGCTGCGCGAGGCGGACGCCACGCTCGACGACGTGGGGCGGGTCGCCGTGACGCAGGGCCCGGGTCTCGTCGGCGCGCTGCTCGTCGGCCTCTCGGCCGCGAAGGCGATCGCCTGGGCGCGTGGACTGCCGCTCGTCCCTGTCGACC
Source organism: uncultured Actinomycetes bacterium (assembly GCA_963703095.1). Classification (GTDB taxonomy): domain Bacteria; phylum Actinomycetota; class Thermoleophilia; order Gaiellales; family Gaiellaceae; genus Gaiella. Next base: position 2,554,231 of record OY969787.1, on the reverse strand, counting down.
ACCTGCGGGGACACGTCGCCTCGCTCTGGCTCCAGCCGGTGGCGATCGAGCCACCGTTCACCTGCCTGCTGGCGAGCGGTGGCCACACGCTGCTGCTCGCGGTGCGCGACCACTCCGACCACGAGCTGCTTGGTTCGACCCTCGACGACGCCGCCGGCGAGGCCTTCGACAAGGGCGCCCGGCTGCTGGGGCTGGGCTACCCGGGAGGACGCGAGATCGACCGCCTCGCGCGGACGGGCGATCCCGAGGCGTACTCGTTCCCCGTCGCCCGGGTGGCGGGCCTCGACTTCTCGTTCTCGGGTCTCAAGACCGCCTTGCTCTACGCGGTGCGAGACCTGCCGGAGGCCGAGCTCGACGCAAGGCGGGCCGACCTGGCCGCCTCGTACCAGCGCGCGATCGTGCGCGCGCTCGTCGGGCGCCTCGAGCAGGCGGCCGCGGCGACCGGGCTCGACCGCTGCGCGATGGTCGGTGGAGTGGCGGCCAACTCGGAGCTGCGCGAGGCGCTTCCGGGAGTCGCCTTCGCGCCGCTCGGGCTCTGCACGGACAACGCTGCGATGATCGCGTCGGCCGCGCGCTACGTCGCCCCCGTCGCGCGGGAGCACGCCCTCTCTCTGGATGCGTATGCGTCGGCGGCCTGAGCTCGCCGTCGTCGGAGCGGTGCTGGCCCTGGTGCTCGGCGCCGCCGGGGGCGCCGCAGCCGACACCGCGGAGCCGACGGGCGCGGCCGGATGGCAGGCGCTCCTCGGCGATCGACCCGAGCCTCAGCTCGGCGGGCGCTGGATCGTCGTGCTCGACCTGCAGTCGCTCGCCGACCGCGTGCGCGCCGCCGGTGGGACGGCGAGCGAGGCCAGCCTCCGCTCGTGGACGCGCGTCGCGCGACGCGCCCAGGAGCGCGCGATCGCGGAGCTCGCCTCCCGCGGGCTCGTGATCCTCCCCGAGCAGTCGTTCGTCCGGGTGATCAACGGGTTCTCGGCCGCCCTGGATCCACGGGCGCTGCCCGTGCTCGAGCGCGACCCGCTCGTCGAGGGGGTGTACCCGGTGCGCGCCGCGTACCCCGCCGCCGTGACCGGGACGACGGCGCTCGCACGCGAGGCGTTCGGCCCCGGCAGCGGCCGGCGGCCCGAGATCACGCTCCCGGGCGTGGACGGCGACGGGGTCACCGTGGCGCTCCTCGACACCGGCGTCGACCTCGACCACCCGTACCTCGAAGGGCGGTTGCTGCGCGGCGTCGACATCGTCGACCCGGGGGCGAACGCGGACGCACGGGAGAACCCGACCGAGCCCGGACGGCCGGAGCGGCACGGCACGGAGCTCGCCGGCCTGCTCGCCGGCTCCGACGGGCCGGCCGGCCTGCACGGGGTCGCACCGGGAGCGTCGATCCTGCCGATCCGGGTCGCAGGATGGCAGCCGGACGCGACGGGCGGCGTCTCCGTCTACGGGCGGACCGACCAGGTGCTCGCCGGGCTCGAGGTCGCCGTCGACCCGAACGGCGACGGCGTCACCCTCGATGGCGCGCGGATCGCCCTCGTCGGTCTCGTCGAGCCCTTCGCGTCCTTCGCGGACGGGCCTCTCGCACGAGCGGCGGCGGGCGCGAGCGTCCTCGACACGCTCGTGATCGCCCCCGTCGGCAACGACGGGCCCGCCGGCCCCGGGTTCGGCAGCGTCGGCGCCCCCGCAGGCGCGCCGGACGCGCTCGCGGTCGCGGCCGCGGACGCGCGTGGGACGGTGGCGACGGTGCATGTGCTGCTGCGAGCCGGGCTCGAGGTGCTCGTCTCCGGCCCGCAGCCGCTCGGCGGCGCGGTCGCGCCGACCGGCTCGGTCGTCGCACCCGTGATCGCCGTCACCGGCGGGCGCTCGACGGAGGTGCGCACCGACGACGCGCTCGGACGTCTCTTCGACGAGGACGGCTACAGCCGCGTCGCCGGGGCCGCGGCTCTGCTCCCGTCGGGGCCCACGAGCCCGGAAGCGGTGCGGGAGCTCGCGGCCGCGGGCGTGCGCGCGGTGCTCGTCGACGGCATCGTGCCCGCAGGATCGCTCGGGGTCGACGAGCAGGTCGACGTCCCGATCCTCGGGCTCGCCCCCGACGTCGCCGACCGGCTGCGGGAGAGGCTCACGGCGGGGATCCCGGTCGAGCTGGCGGTCGGCGCAGCCTCGACCGGCGCGAATCCCGACCTCGGGCTGTCGGCGCCGTTCTCCTCGACCGGGCTGGCCCTCTCGGGTGGCACGAAGCCGGAGCTGGCTGCGGCCGGGGTCGGCCTCGCCACCTCGGAGCCCGGGACGGAGGAGGAGGGCGGCGAGCAGTACGGGACGATCAGCGGCTCGAGCGCTGCGGCGGCGCTCGCCGCGGGCGCCGCCGCGCTCCTGGCCGACGCCCGACCGGATCTCGACGCGGCCGGACTGCACGGTGCCCTGGTCGCGGGCGCCAGGCGTCGTCTCGGGCGCGCGGGAACCCCGCTCGGCACGGTCGACCCGCAAGCGTCGTCGTCGGTGGAGCTCGTCGCGACGCCACCGACCATCGCGATCCCGTCGCTCGCCGGTGATCGTCGCTCCGGGTCGGGCACCGTGACCTTCCGGAACGTGTCGCGCCGCCCGCTGTCGTTCAGGATCGACGCGGTGACGGCCCAGCCCGGGGTGACGGTGCGCACGTCACGGGCCGCGCTGTCCCTCGCACCGGGCGCCTCGAAGGCGGTGCAGGTCACGGTCCGAGCGGCGGGCGGGCTCCCGACGCCGCCGTCTGCGCTCTCCGGGACGGTCCGCGCCGTCGTGCGCCGAGGCGGAGCCCTCCGCGTGCCGTGGACCGCAGCCGTGCCCGTCGCCAAGCGACCGGTCGTGTCGGCGGTGCGACTGTCGGCTGCTGCGTTCACGCTCGACGACGCCGACCCGACCGTGCTGTCGTTCGTGGCCGGCCGTGTCGACGGCGCTGCCGACCGACCGCAGCTCCTTCCGCTCGAGACGCTCGAGATCGAGCTCTACCGGGGGGGACGGCGCCTCGGAACGCTCGTCACCCTCCGCGACCTGCTCCCCGGTCGCTACGCCCTCGGCCTCACCGGGCGCGGCCCCGGGGGCGGTCGCCTGCCGGTCGGGCCCTACTCCCTCCGCATCGTCGGCGCCCCGGTCGGGGGCGGCGAGCCAACCGTGATCGACGTCCCCGTCCGGATCCGCTGAGGCAGGCGATGTGCGCCAGGGAAACGGGGCGGCCGCTACCTGGCTTCAGCCAGGCTCCTGCCCGTGCAGCGGGATTCGCGCGTGAGCAGGGATCGTGGTGCGCACCAGGCCGGCCGGGCGGAGGTGCGGATATAGTCGCCGGCGTGCACGGGGAACGGGGCAGGTCGTGAGCGTCGCCGAGGCTCCGGCGAGCCACCTGCGCGAGAACCCGTACGCGATCGCGCAGTCGCAGCTGCGGCTCGTCGCGGAGCGCTTCGACGTCGATCCCAACCTCGTGCGGGTGCTCTCCGAGTGCAAGAAGTCGGTGACCGTCTCCGTGCCGGTCGTGATGGACGACGGCTCGGTGCGCGTGTTCGATGGCCACCGGGTCGTCCACAACATGACACGGGGGCCTGCGAAGGGCGGCATCCGCTACCACCCCGACGTGACCCAGGACGAGGTCAAGGCGCTTGCGATGTGGATGACCTGGAAGTGCGCGCTGATGGGGCTCCCGTTCGGTGGCGCGAAGGGGGGCGTGGTCTGCGACCCGAAGCAGCTCTCGCCGGCGGAGCGCGAGCGGCTCACGCGGCGGTACACGACCGAGATCATCGGCGAGATCGGCCCGGAGCGGGACATCCCCGCGCCGGACGTCGGCACGGACGCGCAGGTGATGGCCTGGATCTTCGACACGTACTCGATGAACGTGGGCTACTCGGTGCTCGGCGTCGTGACGGGCAAGCCGCTCTCCCTCGGCGGATCGCTCGGCCGTGAGCTGGCGACCGCGCGGGGCGCGCTGTTCTGCATTCGCTCCGCCCTGCAGAAGGAGGGGCGGCGCTTCCCGGACACGCGCTTCGCGATCCAGGGGTTCGGCAACGTCGGTCGCAACCTCGCGGCGCTCGTGGCCGAGGAGGGGGCGCGCGTGGTCGCGCTCTCGGACACGTCCGGCGGGGTGACGAGCGCCGGGGGCATAGACGTGGCGGCCGCGATCGCCCACAAGACGACGACCGGCGCCCTCGCGGGCCTGCCCGGTGCGGAGGCGATCACGAACGAGGAGCTGATCGAGCTCGACTGCGACGTCCTCGTCCCGGCGGCGCTCGAGCAGGTGATCACCGCCGACAACGCTCCCCGGGTGCGGGCCCGCATGGTCTGCGAGGGCGCGAACGGCCCGACGACCCCCGCCGGCGACGCGATCCTCGAGGACCGGGGCATCCTCGTCCTCCCCGACGTGCTCGCCAACGCGGGTGGCGTCGTCGTCTCCTACTTCGAGTGGGTGCAGGGGCTCCAGGAGTACTTCTGGAAGGAGTACGAGGTCAACGCGAAGCTGAACGACATCGTCGTCCGCGCGTTCGAGGAGACCTGGGCGGCGCGGGAGCGGATGGCGACGAGCATGCGAGTCGCTGCCTACGGCCTCGCCGTGCAGCGGGTGGCCGAGGCGACCACGACGCGCGGCATCTACCCGTAGGGGTCACCGTGGGCTCCGAGGGGATCTTGCCCGCCCGGGTCACGCTCGTCGTCGGGCGCGGCTGCCACCTGTGCGACGCGGCGCGCGAGGTCGTGGAGCAGGTCTGCGGCTCCGCCTATCGCGTGCTGACGATCGACGGCGATCCGGCGCTCGAGGCGCGCTACCGCGAGCGGATCCCGGTCGTGGAGATCGACGGCGTCGCTGCCTTCACGTACCACGTCCACCCGGACGCGCTCGCCGAGCGGCTCCACCCGTAGGCCCGAGACGGTTCGCCCTCCCGCCGCCGGCGGTCGTGGGCAGACTATGGCCGATGGCGAGCGCGCGGGTGCCGAGCTGATGGCGGAGCGACTGACGGTCGGTGTGGCCGCGCGGCTCAGCCGCTACCTCCAGGTCCTGACCCAGGCCAAGAAGATGGGGAAGGACCGGATCTCGTCGCAGGAGATCGCGGAGTACACGAACGTCAACGCAACCCAGATCCGCCGCGACCTCTCCGGGTTCGGCAAGTTCGGCAAGCGCGGCGTCGGGTACTCGATCGACTCGCTGCTCGCGGAGATCCGCAAGATCCTGCGCACCCAGGGGCAGCACAACGTCGCCCTCGTCGGCGCCGGTCGGCTCGGCGGGGCGATCGCGAGCTCACCGATCTACGCGGAGCACGGCATCAACATCGCGGCCGTGTTCGACAACGACCCCGCCAAGGTCGGCTCGAAGATCGGTGGCGTCGTCGTCAGCCCGCTGGAGGCGCTCGACGACATCGTGCGCGACCGGAGCATCGTCGTCGGCGTGCTCGCGGTGCCCGCCGAGTCCGCCCAGGACGCGGCCGACCACCTCGTGAACGCCGGCGTGAAGATCGTCTTCAACTACTCGAACGCCTTGATCGACACGCCTGCCGACGTGCAGGTGCACACGTCGAACCCCGCGGTCGAGCTCCTCTACGCCCTCTACTTCCACTTGACGTGAGATCCGGGTGCCCGGCAAAGCCGGGCACCCGGTCGAACGTCAGTCGTACCGGACTTCAGTCCGGTACCCGCGGGCGTTGGTCTCGGGGGTTGGTCGTGGGCGGGGTGGGGTGATTCCGGGCTTGCGGTCGAACGTCAAGTCGTACCGGACTTCAGTCCGGTACCCGCAGGCGTCGGTCCTCAGGGTCGGTCGTCGACGGTGCGGTGCTGGGCTCTTGGCCCGGCGGTGCGGGGCACCCGGATCTCACGTCCGGTCGTACCGGCACCCGCAGGCGTCCGCAGGCCCGCTATCGAAACGGAAGCATCGTCTAGCCTTCCGCGGAGCATGGGCGAGTCGCAGACGATGCCGTACGAGGAGCTGCTGCGCGAGGCGCGTGAGCGCTTCGAGGCGGCCGACGACTTCACCGTCTCGGTGGAGGAGGAGTTCGCGCTGCTCGATCCGTCGACCCTCGACATGGTCAACAGGTTCGAGGAGCTCCAGGGGGCGGTCGCGGGCACTCCGCTCGCCCCGAACCTCGCCGGCGAGCTGATCGCGTCCGAGGTCGAGATCAAGACGGGCCGCCAGCCGTCGATCGCGGCAGCCGTCGCCGCGCTTCCGGAGCGCCGGGCGGAGCTCGTGGCGGTCACCGACGCCATGGGGCTCGCGCTCGGCACGACCGGCTCGCACCCGTGGGCGGACTGGAAGGCGCAGCGCATCATCGACACGCCGCACTACCGGCGCAACGACGAGCTGCTCCGATACGTCGTCTGGAAGAACAACACGTTCGGTCTGCACGTCCACGTCGGGATCCGGGGGGTCGACCGCGCGATGGCCGCCGTCAACGGCGTGCGCAACTGGCTGCCCGAGCTGCTCGCCCTCTCGGCCAGCTCTCCCTTCGCCGAGGGGGTGTTCACGGGTCTCCACTCGGCCCGGACGCAGATCTTCACCCGCTTCTTCCCGCGCTGCGGCGTGCCCGACACGTTCGAGAGCTGGGACGAGTACGAACGCTACGTCCGCTTCCTCTACGAGACGCGCTCGATCGACGAGCACACGCAGCTCTGGTGGAGCATCCGCCCGCACCTCGCGTTCCCGACCGTCGAGGTCAGGATCTGCGACTCGCAGCCCGACGTGGCCGACGCGCAGGCGATCGCCGCGCTGGCCGTCTCGCTCGTGGCGCGCGTCGTCCGGGCGCACGACGAGGGCGAGCCGCTCGTGCTCCAGCCGCACCGCCTGCTCGAGGAGAACCTCTGGCGAGCGATCCGCTACGGGCTGTCCGGCGAGCTGCTCGACCTCGAGCGCGGCGACGTCCTGCCGGCCCGCGCGCGGCTCGAGCGGCTCGTGAGCTGGGTGCTGCCGGTGGCCGAGGAGATCGGCGCCGCCGACCTGCTCCGCATCCCCGAGCAGAATGCCGCCGAGCGCCAGATCGCGCGCTTCGAGGACGGGGGCGACCTCGCCGAGATCTACGGCGAGCTCGTCCTGTCCGGCGACACGATCCGCGCGGCGGGGTGAGCTCCCGCTCGCGCCCCGGAACGGTGTCCGCGACGGCCGTCGCCGGCGGGCGGGAGCGGCTGATCTGCGGGCGCAGCCGCCGTTTGTGGTACATAATCGGCCGCGCCGACAGGGTTATCGGCGCTTCTTTGTGAGGGCATCCACCCGGAGGATTGATGGACTTCTTCGTTGACCACGCCGTGCTCTTCGCGCTCGCCTGTGCAGGCGTCGCGGTCGCGTTCGGCCTGTACCTGACCTACTGGCTGCTCTCGCAGCCCGCCGGCAACGAGCGGATGCAGGAGATCTCGCGTGCCGTGCAGGAGGGCGCCGCGGCGTACCTCAAGAAGCAGTACACGACGATCGCGATCGTCGCGGTCGTGCCGTTGCTCGCGATCGGCTTCTACAACGAGCTCGGCTGGGGCACGGCGATCGGCTTCGCCATCGGCGCGCTGCTCTCGGCGGCGGCCGGCTTCATCGGCATGAACGTCGCGGTGCGCTCGAACACGCGCACCGCCGAGGCGGCGCGGGAGGGCATCGCGCCGGCCTTCAAGGTCGCGTTCCGCGCAGGCTCGGTGACCGGTCTGCTCGTGGTCGGGCTGGGCCTCCTCGGCGTGGCCGGCTACTACTGGATCCTCACCGACGTGATCGGCAACACGCCCGACTCTGCGGTCGACGACCTGATCGGGCTCGCCTTCGGCGGCTCGCTCATCTCCGTGTTCGCCCGGCTCGGGGGCGGCATCTTCACGAAGGCCGCCGACGTCGGCGCCGACCTCGTCGGCAAGATCGAGGCCGGGATCCCCGAGGACGACCCGCGCAACCCCGCGGTGATCGCCGACAACGTCGGCGACAACGTCGGTGACTGCGCGGGCATGGCGGCCGACCTGTTCGAGACGTACGCGGTCACCGCGGTCGCCGTGATGCTGCTCGGCACGGCGTTCGAGGTGGACGAGCTGTGGCTCTACCCGCTCGCGCTCGGCGGCATCTCGATCCTCGCCTCGGTGATCGGCACGTACTTCGCGCGCGTCGGCTCGGGCCCGAACGCGATCATCAACGCGCTCTACGCGAGCGTCGTGGTCGCCACCGTCCTGTCGGCGCTCGGGTTCATCCCCGTCACCGCCGCGTTCGACGGCGACGCGTTCTCGTTCTGGGAGCTCTACGTGCCCGCGCTGATCGGTCTCGCGATCACGTTCCTGCTCGTCGCGATCACCGAGTACTACACCGGCTCGCGCTGGCACCCGGTGAAGAAGATCGCCGAGGCCTCCCAGACCGGCCACGCGACGAACATCATCGCCGGCCTCGCCTACGGGATGCAGGCGACCGCGTTCCCGGTGCTGGTGATCGCAGCGGGCGTCGTCGGCGCCTACTACGCGGCCGGTGAGGCGATCTACGGGATCGGCGTCGCGGTGATGGCCCAGCTCTCGATGACCGGCCTGATCGTCGCGCTGGACGCCTACGGCCCCGTCACCGACAACGCGGGCGGCATCGCCGAGATGGCGGACATGCCCGAGTCGGTGCGCGGCGTGACCGACCCGCTCGACGCGGTCGGCAACACCACGAAGGCCGTCACGAAGGGCTACGCGATCGGCTCGGCCGGTCTCGCCGCCCTGATCCTGTTCGACGAGTACGTGCGTGGCCTCGCGGACGAGGGCCTCGACGTCTCGTTCCAGCTCGAGGATCCGTGGGTGATCGCGGGGCTGTTCGTCGGCGGCCTGATGCCGTTCCTCTTCGCCTCGCTGGCGATGACGGCCGTCGGCCGCGTCGGCGGCGAGGTGGTCGAGGAGGTGCGCCGCCAGTTCCGCGAGGATCCGGGCATCATGGAGGGCACCTCGCGGCCGGACTACGCGACCTCGATCTCGATCGTCACGGGCTCGGCGATCAAGAGCATGCTCGCACCGGCGCTGATCCCGATCGCCTTCCCGATCGTCGTCGGGATCGTCAAGCCCGAGATGCTGGGCGGGCTGCTGATCGGCACGATCGTCACCGGCCTGTTCCTCGCGATCTCGATGACCTCCGGCGGCGGCGCGTGGGACAACGCGAAGAAGCTGATCGAGGACGGCGCCTACGGCGGCAAGGGCTCCGAGGCCCACGCGGCCGGCGTCACGGGCGACACCGTCGGCGACCCGTACAAGGACACCGCGGGCCCGGCGATCAACCCGATGATCAAGATCGCGAACATCGTCGCGATCCTGCTCATCCCGGTGATCGCCTCGATCCACGGCTGAGCCTGCGGCTCTGGCACTTCTGGCCGGCCGAAGGCCGGCCAGAAGTGCCACTCACGGCACGAAGCGGAACGCCACAGCGGGTCGAGCACGACCGGCGGAGCCGATCGTCGACGTCGTCGGACCTGCTCGGTCGGGCCTGTAGACTCGCGCGGGATGGGCTGGTACGGGCGTGTCGCGCTCATCCTCGCCGCTGCGGTGGCGACGATCGGCGCCGTGCTGGTCGTCCGAGGCGTCGTCGACGGGAACGTGCTCGGCATCGTCGTCGGTGCGCTGCTGCTCGCGCTCGGCGCGGCGCGCATCCAGCTCGAGCGCAAGCGGCGCGCAGGCTGAGCTCGGAGCGCGCCTCAGAGACGGGCGAAGCGCTCGACGGAGGCGACGCGTCCGGTGACGACCACGATGTCGCCGTCGCGGATCAGGGTCGCCGCCTCGGCGTAGGTGAACTCGCCGCCGACCGGCTTGACGGCGACGACGTTGACGTCGTGCACCCGCCGCACCGCCGACTCAGCCAGCGTCTTGTCGATCAGCGCGCTCGGCGCAGGCACCTCCGCGAGCGCGAATCCGGCATCGAGCTTGACGTACTCGAGCGTCCGGCCGACGAGCATGTGCGCGACCCGCACGCCCATGTCGCGCTCGGGGAAGATCACGCGGTGCGCGCCGACGCGCTCGAGGATCCGGCCGTGCGCGCTCGTGATGGCCTTCGCCCAGATGCGCTTGACGCCAAGATCGATCATCACGGACGTGGCCAGCACGCTTCCCTCGATCGAGTCGCCGATCGCGATCACGGCGGTGTCGAACTCCTCGGCGCCGATCTGGCGCATCGCGTCGATGGACGTGGCGTCCGCCTCGACGACGTGCGGCAGCCAGGTCGAGCACTCCTGGACGCTCTGCGGACGGGCGTCCACGGCGAGGACGGCGTAGTCGAGCGCGTCGAGCTCGCGCGCCAGGGCCGTGCCGAAGCGACCCAGCCCGAGCACCAGCACGTCTTCGCGTCTAGCCAATGATCGGCCGCTCCTCCGGGTACGCGTACCCGCGCTCGCGCTCGCGCGTCGCGAGCGCGATGGCCAGCGTGTGTGGTCCTGTCCGGCCGAGGAACATGAGGGCGACGAGGATAGCCTGCCCGACCGCATCGAGCGACGGCGTGATGCCAGTCGACAGCCCGACCGTCCCGAACGCCGAGATCGCCTCGAACAGCGCCTGGTTCAGCAGCACGTCGCTCGTCGCCATCAGGCCGAGCGTCGCCAGGACGACGGCGTTCATGGCGAGGAACGCGATCACGAGCGCCTGCCGCTGGAGATGGGCCGGGATCCTGCGGTCGAACGCGTTGACGTGCCGGTCGCCGCGTGCCTCGGCGACGACCATCAGGATGAGCACTGCCCAGGTCGTCACCTTGATCCCGCCACCGGTCGACGCGCTGCCGGCGCCGACGAACATCAGGATGTCGGTCACGAGCAGCGTCTCGCCCGATGCCTCTGAGTAGTCGATCGTGTTGAACCCGGCCGTTCTCGGCGTGACGCTCGCGAAGAACGATGCGAGCACCTTGTCGGGCCACGCGAGCGAGCCGAGGGTGCCCGGCTTCGTCGCCTCGAACAGCAGCACGGCGATCGTTCCGAAGACGAGCAGCGCCGCGGTCATCGACAGCGTGAGCTTCGTGTGCAGCGACCACCAGCGAGGCGTGCGCCACTCGCGCCGGAGCTCCATCCACACGGGAAAGCCGAGACCGCCTGCGATGATCGCGCCGGAGAAGGTCAGCGTCAGCCACCAGTCGTCGACGAAGCCGACGAGGCTGTCGCTCCAGAGCGCGAAGCCGGCGTTGTTGAACGACGTCACCGAGTGGAAGACGCCGTACCACGCCGCGTCGCCCACGGGCATGTCGTGGGCCGTCGCCAGCCGGACGCCGATGAGCACGGCGATCACGAGCTCGAAGGCGACGCTGAACTTGACCACGCCGAGGAGCACGTGGCGCACGGAGCCGGGGTGGATCGCTCCGGTCTCCACCTGGGCGGTCAGCCGTGTCCGCAGCCCGAGCCTGCGGGAGACGGCGAGCAGGATCAGCGACGTCAGCGTCATGATCCCGATCCCGCCGACCTGGACGAGGAGCAGGATCACGACCTCGCCGTACGTGGAGAACACCGTGGGCAGGTCGACCGTGCCGAGCCCGGTCACGCACACGGCGGAGGTGGCGTAGAACAGGGCGGTCAGGACTCCGACGCTCTCACCCGTCTCCGTCGCCCAGGGCACGACGAGCAGTGCCGTCCCGACTGCGATCGCCGCCGCGAAGCCCAGCGCGACGAGGCGCGAGGGCGACAGGAGAGAGCTCAGCACCGGGGAGGCATACCACGCTGCGTCCCTGGGGGCGGTGCCCGCCCGCCGCCCCGCCCGTCTACGCGCGCCAGAAGCTGCGCGTGAAGAGCGCGAGCACGGGGATCAGCTCGAGCCGGCCGAACCACATCAGGAGCGTCAGCGTCACCGTCGAGACGTCGCTGAACGGCTCGAAGGAGCCCATCGGGCCCGCGAACCCGAATGCCGGGCCGACGTTGCCGAGCGTCGTCGCCGCTGCGGCGATCAGCAGGATCGGCCGCTCGGACGGGCCCTGGATCGCGCCGTCGATAGCGAGCACCCCGGCTCCCACGACGAACACCCCGAGGTAGAGCAGGACGAACGCGGTCACTGCGCGGAGCGTCCGCTCGTCGACGACCGACCGGTTGAGCCGGATCGGCTCGACGAGCTCCGGCTGCACCGTGTAGCGCACCTCGCGGCGCAGCTGACGCGCCATCAGCAGGTGGCGCACGACCTTCACCGAGCCGCTCGTCGACCCGGCGGACCCGCCGACGAACATCAGGCCGGCGAGCGTGAGCAGCGCGAGGGTCGTCCAGCCGGCGAAGTCGATCGACGCGAACCCGGTCGTCGTCACCGTCGACACGGCCTGGAAGACACCGTGCCTGACGGCATCGCCGCTGCCGTCCAGGTCGTGGGTGAAGAGCACGAGCGAGAGCAGTAACGCACCGAGCGCGAGCAGGCCGAGGTACAGCCGCAGCTCCTCGTCGCGGGCGATCACGCGCGGCTGGCGCCTCACGATCGCACGGTAGAGGAGCGCGAAGTTCGTGCCCGCCAGGATCATGAACAGGATCAGCACCCACTGCGTGACGGGCGCGAACTCCTCGATCGAGCGGGCCCGTGTCGAGAAGCCCCCTGTCGGCATGGTCGTGAAGGCGTGGGCGACGGCCTCGTAGAGGCTCATGCGCTCGTCCAGCCCCAGCCAGCCGACCAGGGCGAGGGTGAGCGCGAGCGCCGCCGTGAGGGCGACGTACAGACCCCAGAGCCGTTGTGCCGTCTGCCGGATCCTGCTGGAGAGCTCGTCGATCTCGGGCCCGGGCAGCTCGGCCTCGAGCAGCTGGCGGCCGCCGATCCGCAGCCGCGGCAGCACGGCGAGGGCGAGCACGATGATCCCCATCCCGCCGAGCCATTGCGTGAACTGGCGCCACATGGCGAGCGAGCTGTTGAGCGCCTCGATGTCGGTCAGGATCGACGCTCCCGTGGTCGTGAAGCCCGACATCGCCTCGAAGTAGGCGTCGACGGGTCGCGCGAGCTGTTCGTCGCCCGACAGCAGGTACGGGATCGCGCCGAACACCGACGCGAGCACCCAGGTGAGCGCCACGACGAGGTATCCCTCGCGCAGGGCGACGATCGGCCGGCCCCGTCCGAGCCGCTCCAGCCCGAGGCCGGCCACAGCGCCGACCGCGCCGGCGGCGACGAACGGCCATGGCGTCTCGCCATACGCCACGGCGAGCACGGTCGGGAACGCCGCTGCCGCGCTCAGCCACTTCAGCATCGACCCCACGAGCCCGAGGGACGCGAGGACGTCGACGCCGAGCCGCCGGCCGGGGCCCGGCACGCGCCGGCCGCCCTGTGTCGCCGAGGGGCTCACGGCCTCCAGTACCTGCGCGTGAGCAGCACGACGACCGGGATCAGCTCGATCCGTCCAAGCCACATCAGGAGGGTCATGGTCACCGTCGAGACGTCGCTGAAGGGCGCGTAGCTGTCCATCGGGCCCGCCGGTCCGAGCGCAGGCCCGACGTTCCCGAGCGTGGCGGCGGCAGCCGAGATGGCGTCGACAGGAGTGATGTCCGGCCCCTGGAGCGAGGCGTCGACGGCGATGATCCCGGTGCCGACGACGAAGAAGGCGATGTAGAGGGCGACGAATGAGATCACTGCCCGCAGGGTCTTCTCGTCCACCGGCGACCCGTTGAGGTGCACCGGGATCACGAGCTCGGGATGGAGCGTCTGCCGCAGCTCGCGCCGCAGCACCTTGCCGAGCAGCAGGTGGCGCAGCACCTTGACCGAGCCGGTGGTCGACCCCGCCGAGCCGCCGATGAACATCAGCAGGACCACCGACATCAGCCCGAGCGCCGTCCAGTCGGCGAAGTCGAGCGTCGCGTACCCCGTCCCGGTCATCAGCGACACGGCCTGGAAGACGCCGTTCCGGATCGGCGAGCCGTGACCCTCGACGTCGTTCGTGGCGAGCTCGACCGCGAGCGCGACCGAGGCGAGCACGAGCAGGATCCCCACCAGGCGCGCCTCCTCGTCACGGAGCAGGCGCCCGGGTCGGCGCTGGGCGACGGCGAGCCAGAGCAGCGCGAAGTTGAGCGCCGCCAGCACCATGAACACGACCACCACCCACTGCGTGGCGGCGCCGAACGCCTCCAGCGACCGAGCCTGCGTCGAGAACCCGCCGGTCGGGATCGTCGTCAAGGAGTGCGCGAGCGCCTCGTACGGGCTCATCTTCTCGTCGAGCCCCGACCAGCCGACCAGGGCCAGGATCGCGACCTCGGCCGCGGTCAGGCCGACGTAGACGATCCAGAGCCGCTTGACCGTCTCCTTGATGCGCACGTCGAGCTGGTCGACCTCGGGTCCCGGAAGCTCGGACTCGAGCAGCTGGCGACCCCCGACGCGCAGCCTCGGCAGGACGGCGAGCACGAGCACGACGATCCCCAGACCGCCGAGCCACTGCATGAACTGACGCCACATCGCAAGCGAGTGGTCGAGCGCCTCGACGTCGACCAGCAGGCTCGCACCCGTCGTCGTGAACCCCGACATGGCCTCGAAGAGCGCGTCGACCGGGCGGTCGAGCTGCTCCTCGCCCGAGAGCAGGAAGGGCAGCGCGCCGTAGGCGCCGGCCAGCAGCCACGCGAGTGCGACCACGAGGTAGCCCTCGCGGAAGCCGACCGACCCCGCCCCGCGCCCCACGCGCTCGAGGGAGAGCCCCACGACGGCGGCGATCGCGCCCGAGACGAGGAAGGGCCACACGGGCTCGCCGTAGCCGATCGCGAACGCGACGGGGAACAGGCACGAGAGGCTGAGGTACTTGACGAGCGTCCCGGTCAGGCCGAGTGCCGCCTTGACGTCGACGAGCACCCGGCGCGGGCGCCCGATCCGGGCGCCCGGGACGGACGTGGCGCTCACAGCACCTTTTCGACGTCCGTGACCCTGGCGGTCTCGGTGAACACGATCACCCGGTCGCCGGCCTGGAGCACGTCGTCGGAGTGCGGGAACACCGCCCTCCCGTCGCGCACGATCGCGCCGATCAGCGCGCCGCGGATCGGCATGTCACGGAAGCGGAGCCCCACGTACTCGCTCTCGGGGCGCGTCGTGATGTCGAGGATCTCGAAGCGGTCGCCCTCGAGCATCGCCACCTGCTGGGTGCGCGGGTCGTGGGTGAAGCGGACGATCTCCTCGGCGGTCACCTGACGGGGGTTGATCGACACGTCGATCCCGGCATGGTCGTAGACGGCTTCGGCGCCGAGGTCGTGGACGATCGCGATCGTGAACGCCACGCCCTTGAGCCGCACGAGGGTGGCGGCCCACAGGTTGCGTGCGTCCTCGCGCATCGCGAACACGGCCGCCTGCGCCTCGCCGATCCGCTCGCGGGAGAGGAAGTCCGGCTCGACGCCGTCGGTGTTGAACACGCGGCACGCGGGGATCTCCTCGGCGATCTCGCGCGCGCGGTCCCGGTTCGGCTCGATCATCCGCACGCCGATGCCCTCGCGGCACAGGGTGCGCGCGATCGCCGTGCCCACGTGCCCACCGCCGTAGACGACGACGTCGCGAACCTGCGCGCCGCCTGGCCAGAGCAGCTCGCTCCACTGCCGCGCCGCCGCCGGGGAGCCGATCACGACGACCCGATCTCCCTGGCGCAGGGTGTCGTCCCCCCGCGGGAGGATCGCCGCGTCCCCGCGGATGATGCTGGCGACGCGCGAGTCCTTCGGCAGCCGTGCGCCGCGGAGCGGCGTCTCCAGGATGTGCGGGCTCGCGTCCTCGTCGACGTCGAACTCCACGATCTGCACCTGGCCCTCCGCGAACACGTCGGTCTGGCGTGCGGCCGGCACCCCGATGGTGCGCGTCACGGCGTAGGCGGTCTCGAGCTCGGACGACACCGCGAAGTCGACGTCGAGCCTGCCGGCGTGCCAGAGGTCGACGTACTCGAAGCTCGACGTGCGGATGACCACCGTCGCCCGGGGGTTCTCCGCCCGCGCGAACGAGCAGGCGACGAGGTTCACCTCGTCGCGCGAGGTGCACGCGATGAAGAGGTCTGCCGACGGCAGCCCGGCCTCGACGAGCGCCTGGCGGCTCGCGCCGTTCGCCTCGAACGTCCGCACGTCGTACGTGTAGGCGAGCGCCTTGAGTCGCGGTGCGTCGGTGTCGACGACGCTGATCTCGTGCTCGGCGTGCAGCGCCTCCACGACCGTGGAGCCGACCTGTCCGGCGCCGACGACGAGGATCTTCACGGCGAGGGAGCCTACCCTTCCCGACGGCGAGCGGCGCCGCGCGGCCGGTACCGTGAGGGAGGATGAGGCTCGGCGCGCTGACGGCGGTGGTGCTCGCGGTCGGGGCCGCGTTCGTCTGGGCCGGTCGCGGCGACGCGGCCGACGCCGCGGCGGCCGTCCGCCTCGTCCCGCTCGTGCGCGGCTTCGAGCAGCCGGTGCTCGCGACCCAGGCGCCGCGCGAGCCCGGGCGCATCTACGTCGTGGAGCAGGGTGGGCTCGTCCGCGTCGTCGAGCGCGGCCGGATCCGGGCGACGCCGTTCCTCGATGTGCGCAGCCTCGTCGTCGCAGGCGGCGAGCAGGGGCTCCTCGGCCTGGCGTTCCCGCCGGACTACGCGCGCACCCGTGCGATCTACGTCAACTACACGGCCCGCGGGAGCGGCGCCACGACGATCGCCCGCTTCCGGGTCGCCGGGGGCCGCGCGATCCCGGCGAGCCGCAGGGTGCTCCTGACGGTGCGACAGCCGTACGGCAACCACAACGGCGGGCACCTCGCGTTCGGGCCCGACCGAAAGCTCTGGGTCGGCCTCGGCGACGGCGGCTCGGGCGGGGATCCCGAGAACCGCGCGCAGAGCACACGGACCCTGCTCGGGAAGCTCTTCCGGCTCGACGTGCGCACGGCGCGGCCCACGCCGGAGCTCGTCGCTGTCGGTCTGCGCAACCCCTGGCGCTACGCATTCGACCGCGCGACGGGCGATCTGTGGATCGGCGACGTGGGGCAGAGCGCGATCGAGGAGATCAACGTGCTGCGGCGCGGCACCGACGGGCTCGTCAACTTCGGTTGGGACGTGTTCGAGGGCAGCGCGCGGTTCGAGGACAAGCCGCTCGGTCCCGGGACGCTCGTGAAGCCGATCGCCGAGTACTCGCACGATCTCGGCTGCTCCGTCACGGGCGGCGTCGTCGTCCGCGGGACGCAGGTGCCCGCGCTGCGCGGGCGCTACGTGTACGGCGACTACTGCAGCGGTCGCGTCTGGTCGCTGGCCGTGGCGGGCGGGAGGCCGCGACTCGAGTCGTTCCGCGTGCCCAGCCTGGTCTCTTTCGGGGCAGCGCTGAACGGCACGGTCTACGCCGTGTCCCACGAGGGAGTCGTCTACCGTCTCGCGCGGTAGTCCGGGACGGCCGTGGCTCAGCTGGCCCGGCGTCTGACCTGGGGCGACTGGCCCAGGGCGGCGTAGGCGAGCGCGCCCAGAGACTCGTTGAGCGCGCGCAGCTCGCGCGCGACCAGCGCGAACCCCTGCTGCTCGTCCTGCGTGCGGTTCAGGCGCTCGAGCTCCGCGGCGATCCGGTCGAGCCGCTCGAGCAGCGCGTCGAACTGGCGATCGGGAACGTCGTGTCGCTCCACAACCGCGATGGTAGCGCGGGGTGCGGTCGCCTTCGGCGACCGCACCTAGGGGCGTGGCTTCACCCGCGCCGGCAGGGCGGCGGCTGCTGCCAGCAGAGCCTCCCGCGTGCCGACCACGGCGGCGCCGTCGCCCAGCAGCGCCCGGGCGCGGTCGAGCGCGCCCACGCCCGCCTCGAGCGCTTCGACCTGGCGCAGCGCCCCGAGCTGCGCCGCGGCGACCCGAGCGAGCTCGATCGGCGCGTCGCTCACCAGCACGACGCGGGCTCCCGAGGCCACCAGACGGCGAAGCGCCGCCGCCGCGTCGCCGCTCGGACGGAGGTAGACGGGAGCGCGATCCTCCGCGAAGCGCTCGAGCAGCGTGCGCCAGTTGCCGGCCCCGGTCGCGTCCAGCGCCTCGGCCGCCGCGCCCCGATCGGCGGGGAGCGAGGTCGGATCCACCCCGAGGACCGCGGCAGCCGACACGAGCCAGTCCTCCCAGAGAGGCCGTGTGTCCCCGAGCGCGGCGTCGAGATCGACGACGTAGTCGCTCACGGCGCCGCCTCTACCGCGTCGCCCGCCGCTCCGGCCCCGGCAGCATGCCCTGTCCGGCGGGCCGCGACCCGTCGCCAGGCAACGATGCCGACCACGACGCCGACGGCGTCGATCGCGACGTCCAGCGGACGGCCGGCCCGCCCGGCCACGAAGGACTGGTGCACCTCGTCGCTCGCCGCGTAGAGCACGCCGAGCGCGAGCGCGACCCACGCCGCGCCGGCCGCACGTGCCAGCAGCGCGCCGAGCACCGCGTACTCGGCGACGTGGGCGAGCTTGCGCAGGACGAGGTCCCAGCCGCCCAGCCCCGTGCCCAGGCTCGGAACCGACGAGAACGCGAAGATCAGCGCCGCCCAGGCGAGGACGGGGAGCCACAGGCGGAGACGGGACGACGGCACGCGGCCATGGTAGGCTCCGGCCCTCATACGGAGCGCGGTGAGGGAACCCGGTGCGAGTCCGGGACGGTCCCGCCGCTGTGAGGGGAGATGCTCCCACGCCGACGTGCCACTGGTCGCGAGACCGGGAAGGCGGCGAGGGGAGGGCGCCCCGAGTCAGAAGACCTGCCGCTCTCCGCCATACCCGAACCCCTCGTGGAAGGGAGCAAGGAGATGCATCGATGTCACGACGTCTCGCCCTAGCGGCGATCCTCGTCTGCCTGCCGCTGCTCGCGGCCCCCTCGGCGCTGTCGTCGACGACCACGTCGACTGCAGGCGCGTTCCCGGTGACGGTCACCGCGGCGAACGGCGCCGTGACGGTCGCGAAGCGACCTGCCCGGATCATCTCGCTCTCGCCGACGGCGACCGAGACGCTGTTCGCGATCGGCGCCGGCCCGCAGGTGATCGCGGTCGACGACCAATCCGACTTCCCGAAGAGCGCCCCGCGCACGACGCTCTCCGGGTTCACGCCGAACGTCGAGGCGATCGCCTCCTACCGGCCCGACCTGGTCGTGATCGCGTACGACCCGAAGGGCCTGTCCGGCGCGCTCCGCACGCTCGGCATCACCGTGCTGCACCACAACGCGGCGAGCACGATCAAGGGCGCCTACCAGCAGATCCGTCAGCTCGGGAAGGTCACCGGACGCGGGGCACAGGCGGACGCGCTTGTCGGGCGCATGCAGAAGCGGATCGCCACGATCGTCGACCGGTCGAAGCGCGTCGGGCCGAAGTCGCTGTTCGTCGAGCTCGACCCGACGCTCTACTCCGTGACCTCGAGCACGTTCATCGGCCGGGTCGCGGGCCTGTTCGGGCTGAAGAACATCGCGGACGCGGCAGGGGAAGGAAGCGGGGGATACCCACAGCTCTCGGCCGAATACGTGATCTCCGCCAACCCGGACGTGATCCTGCTCGCGGACACGAAGTGCTGCGGCCAGAGTCCGAAGA
Organism: uncultured Actinomycetes bacterium; assembly: GCA_963703095.1. Lineage (GTDB taxonomy): Bacteria > Actinomycetota > Thermoleophilia > Gaiellales > Gaiellaceae > Gaiella. The sequence goes on along the minus strand of OY969787.1, from coordinate 2,534,912 downwards.
CGATCGCGGCGCGACCGGGCTGGAGCGGGGTGGAGGCCGTCCGCACCGGCTCGGTGATCCGGCTCGACGACTCGATCGCGTCGCGCTGGGGGCCGCGGCTCGTCGATCTCGTGCGCGCGCTGGGCTCGGCGCTCACACGCCTCGGAGGTCGCTGAGGGTGGACGCCGTCGCAGCACCCGTCCGGGCGATCCGCGCGCGTGGCGTGACGCCGGTCTGGGCGGTCGCTGCGGCGGCGTTCCTCCTTCTCTCGCTCGTCGTCGGCGTCGTCGCGGGCCCCGTCGACATCGGTGCCGGCGACGCGCTGCGCTCGCTCGCGCACCGGCTCGGGCTCCTCTCCGAGACGCCGCTCGGCACCGCCGAGGAGTCGATCCTGTGGGAGATCCGCGTGCCGCGGGTCGTGCTCGCCGCGCTCGTCGGCGGCATGCTCGCGCTCGCCGGCGCCACCTACCAGGGCGTCTTCCACAACCCGCTCGCCGACCCCTACCTGCTCGGCGTCGCGGCGGGCGCCGGACTCGGGGCGACGCTCGCGATCGCCTACGCCCCGCGCGCCCTCGCAGGCCAGCAGGTGCTGCCCGTGGCCGCGTTCCTCGGCGGGGCGGTCGCCGTGGCGCTCTCGTACGGGATCGGCCGCGCCGCCGGTCGGGGCCGCGACTCCGCGACCCTGGTCCTCGCCGGGGTCACGGTGGCGAGCTTCTTCACCGCGGCGCAGACGTTCGTCCAGCAGCAGAACACCGAGACGCTGCAGGAGGTCACCGCCTGGATCCTGGGCGGCCTCCCGAGCTCCGGCTGGACCGACGTCGCGGTGCTCGCGCCGTACGTCGCGATCGCGTCGATCGTGATCCTCGCCCATCGTCGCGTCGTCGACGTGCTCAGCCTCGGCGACACGGAGGCGGCGAGCCTCGGTGTGAACGTCCGCCGCGTCCGCCTCGCGCTCGTGGTCGCTGCCACCGTGGGCACCGCCGCCGCCGTGTCGGTGAGCGGCCTGATCGCGTTCGTGGGGATCATCGTGCCGCACGCCATCCGCCTGCTGGCCGGAACCTCGTACCGTGGGCTGCTGCCGCTCTCGCTCGTCGTCGGCGCCGGCTTCCTCGTCCTCGCCGACGTCGTCGCGCGCACGGCGCTGTCGCCGGCGGAGATCCCGATCGGCGTGGTGACGGCCCTCTTCGGGGCGCCGTTCTTCGCCCTCGTGCTGCGCACGCGGGGAGCGCGCTGATGGCGGCGATCTCGCTCGATCGCGTCACCGTCACGCTGGGCGACCGCCCTGTCGTCGACGACGTCTCGCTGGTCGTCGAGGAGGGGGAGTGGGTCGCCCTGATCGGCCCGAACGGCGCCGGCAAGACGACGTTGCTCCGCGCGATCGCCGGGCTCGTGCGGTACGACGGCACGGTCGGGCTCGACGCCGACCGGGCGGCGACGCTCTCACGGCGGGAGCGGGCGCGGCGGATCGCGGTCGTGCCGCAGGAGCCCGAGACGCCGGCCTGGCTGACGGTCGGCGAGTACGTCCTGCTCGGCCGCACGCCGCATCTCGGGCCGCTGGCCAGAGAGGGCGTCGTCGACGGCGAGGCGACCGCGCGGGCGCTCGCCCGGCTCGACCTGTGGGCGCTCCGCGACCGACCGCTCGGCACGCTCTCCGGTGGCGAGCGCCAGCGTGCCGTCGTGGCGCGTGCGCTTGCGCAGGAGGCGAGCGTGATCCTGCTCGACGAGCCGACGACCGCGCTCGACATCGGCCACCAGCAGCAGGCGCTGGAGCTGCTCGACCAGCTGCGGGCCGACGCTGCGCTCACGCTCGTCGCTGCGATCCACGACCTCACGCTCGCGGCGCAGTACGCCGACCGGGTCGTCCTGCTCGACGAGGGTCGGGTCGTGGCCGACGGGCCGCCCGGAGAGGTGCTCTCCGAGGAGGCCGTCGCTGTGCACTTCGGAGCGACGGTGCGCGTCGTCCGCGAGGACGACCTCGTCGCCGTGGTGCCGCTCCGCAGTCGCGGCTGAGCCCTGCTCGTCAGCCTCGTCGCCAGGCCGTTCGGGTCGCGAAGGGCGCGAAGCCGAGCCGGCGGTTGATCGCGAGCATCGGGCCGTTGGTCTCGTCGTTCGTCGTGAACATGCGCGCGATGCCCTCCTCTCGGGCGCGTGCGAGCACTGCTCGCTTGAGCAGCAGGCCGAGCCCCCGCCCGCGGTGGGAGGCCAGCACGCCGGTGCCGCCGTGGACGGCGCAACGCGCCGCGCGGTCGGAGTAGACGAGGCCCGTCGCGACGGGTGCGCCCCCGACGCAGACGACGCAGCTCAGCTCCGTGTCGAAGCTCGGATGCTCGTACGTCGCGCGTACCCAGTCCTTGAGCGTCATGCCGCCGAGGTCGTGATCGCCGGGCTCATCCTGCATCGTCTGGAAGTCGACCGCGTACACAGGCCCGGGGTCGTCGGCGAACGCCGCGAACGGCGCGAGCGACACGTCGGGCGGCATTGCCCCGGGAGGCTCGACGGTCGCGAGGTCGAGCGACAGGATCGTGTGCGTTCCCGTCTGGCGGAACCCGCGCGGCTCGGCGAAGCCCCGAGCCGTCTCGTCGTCTCCCTGGGAGCGCACGACCGTCGCGCCGATCGCAGCGAGGTGCGTCTCCAGAGCGCTCCACAGCTCGCCGCCGAGCCCCCCGCGACGATGCGCAGGAGCGACGACGACGCCGGCGAAGGCGTCCGTCGGCGAGGTCGACACCCAGTCGAGCATCGCCCAGCCCCAGCCGACGACGGCTCCGTCGCGCTCGAGCTTGAGGTGGAGGGGATGCGCCGTCGGCGGGGTCGCCGACATGCGGTACGCGACAGACGCCTCCGTGCTGAGCGTCTCGGGGGCGACTGCACCGAGGAGCGCCGCGCCCGCGCCGGCGTCGGCGGTCGTCGCCCGCGTGATCATCGAGGCGACTCTACCGCTGTGCGCGTGCGGGTCGAGGCGCCGACGGGAGCCGCGGCTAGCATCGCAGGGTGACGGTCGCGCCCCAGGACGAGCTGCTCGACGGCCTCAACCCGGCGCAGCGCGAGGCGGTGCTGCACGTCGACGGCCCGCTGCTCGTGGTCGCGGGGGCCGGCTCCGGCAAGACCCGCGTGCTGACCCACCGCGTCGCGCACCTCATCCGTGCGCACGGCGTGCGGCCGAACGAGATCCTCGCGATCACGTTCACGAACAAGGCGGCGGGCGAGATGCGGGAGCGGCTCGAGCGGATGCTCGGCCGGGTCGCGCGTGCGATCTGGATCCTCACCTTCCACGCGGCCTGCGGTCGGATCCTGCGGGCCGAGGCGCCCCGGCTCGGGTTTACCGCGAGCTTCACGATCGTCGACCAGGCCGACCAGGTGCGCCTCGTCAAGACGTGCCTCGAGGAGCTCGGCAAGGACCCGAAGCGCTTCACCCCGCGCGGCATCCACGCGCAGATCTCGAACGCGAAGAACCAGCTCGTCACGCCCGCCGCGTACGCCGAGCGCGTCGGCTCGTTCTGGGATCAGACCGTGGCGGAGGTGTACGAGCTGTACCAGCGGAAGCTCCACCTCGCGAACGCCGTCGACTTCGACGACATGCTGATGCTCACCGTCGAGGCGCTCGAGCGCTTTCCCGAGGCGCGCGAGCGCTGGCAGAAGGCGTTCCGCTACGTCCTCGTCGACGAGTACCAGGACACGAACCACGCCCAGTACCGGCTGCTGCAGCTCCTCGCCGCCGAGCACGGGAACGTGTTCGCGGTCGGCGACCCGGATCAGTCGATCTACGGCTTTCGCTCGGCGGACATCAGGAACATCCTCGACTTCGAACGTGACTTCCCGGGGGCCGCGCTCGTGACCCTCGATCAGAACTACCGGTCGACGAACGCGATCCTGGGCGCCGCCAACGCGGTGATCGACAACAACCGCGACCGCAAGCCGAAGCGCCTCTGGTCGGATCTCGGCGACGGCGACCCCGTCCAGGTCGTCGAGGTCGAGGACGAGCACGCGGAGGCCCGGTTCGTCGCAGCGGAGCTCGCCCGGCTGGTCGAGGACGGGCTGTCGGCGAGCGAGACCGCGGTCTTCTACCGCACGAACGCGCAGAGCCGGGTGCTCGAGGACGTGCTCGTGCGGCAGGGCGTCCCCTACCAGGTGATCGGGGGGCCGCGGTTCTACGAGCGGATGGAGATCCGCGACGCCACGGCCTACCTGTCGGTGATCAGCAACCCGGCCGATGCGGTGTCGCTGATGCGCATCGCCAACCGGCCGCGCCGCGGGATCGGCGACACGTCGCTCCAGCGCCTCGTCGCCCACGCGACCGCGCTCGGGATCCCGCTCTGGGAGGCGATGGCGGAGCCCGAGGCGGCGGGAGTTGGAGCCGCGGGCGCCAAGGCGGTGCGGGGGTTCCGGACGCTGATGCAGTCGCTGATGGCGTCGGCCCAGGAGCTCGAGGTCGACGAGCTGCTCGAGGCCGTGCTCGCCCGCAGCGGCACGATCGAGGCGTACGAGGCGGAGCGGACGATCGAGTCCCGCGGCCGACTGGAGAACCTCGAGGAGCTCGTCGGAGTCGCCCGCGAGTTCCGGGCGCAGGAGGAGGGCGAGACGACCCTGGCCGCGTTCCTCGAGCAGGTGCAGCTCCAGTCCGACCAGGACACGCTCGCCGACGACGGCGCCCAGGTGACGCTGATGACGATCCACAATGCGAAGGGGCTCGAGTACCGCGCGGTGTTCCTGATCGGGATGGAGGAGGGGATCTTCCCGCACGCCCGCTCGATCGAGGACAACGAGATCGAGGAGGAGCGGCGGCTGTGCTACGTGGGCATGACGCGCGCGATGGAGCGGCTGACGCTCACCCATGCCTCGGCCAGGACACTGTTCGGGCGACGCGAGTACAACCTGCCGAGCCGCTTCCTCGACGAGCTCCCCGCCGACGCCGAGCGCGATCGGCTGCGGCCGACGTCGTGGTCGGGGTACGCGTCGTCGCCGCGCCAGCTGCCGCCCCGCTCTCCGCGCGAGGGGTTCGAGGTGCCCTCGCTCGCGACCGGCGACTCCGTGCGCCACGGGTCGCTCGGGGAGGGCGTCGTCACGCGCATCGAGGCCGGCGGTGTCGTGACGGTGCGCTTCGCCTCCGACGGCAGCGAGCGGCGGCTGATGCTCGAGTACGCACCGCTCGAGCGCATCGACTGACGCCTTCGGCACGTCGCGAGCGCACCCGACATCCCGTGACCGACCTTCGCCCTCCGGCCCGGGGCGAGGCTGAAGCCACGCCCCATGGAGGCACGCCCCCTGCCCGGTCGCTGCTCGCCCCCACGCGGTCGGGGCGTGGCTTCAGCCTCGCCCCGAGCAGCCGAGACCTGACCGCGCCATGTCGGGGTGCGCTCGGAGCCGCGGTACCATCCGCCGGCTGATGGCCTACCGCGTCCGCACCGTGTCGACCGTCGAGGAGCACCGCCGCGCGATCGGCGCGATCGGGCACTACTTCGGCTGGGAGCCGACGACCGAGGATGCCGAGCGCTTCGGGCGGGTGATGCCGCTCGAGCGGATGCATGCGGCGTTCGACGGCGAGCGCGTCGTCGGCGGTGCAGGCGTGTTCCCTCTCGAGCTGACCCTGCCCGCCGGGCCGGTGCGCTGCGCCGCCGTGTCGGTCGTGGGCGTGCTCCCGTCCGACCGCAGGCGCGGCGTGCTGCGCCGGATGATGGAGGCCCAGCTGCGGGAAGCGCGCCAGCTCGGAGAGCCGATCGCCGCGCTGTGGGCCTCGGAGGAGACGATCTACGGGCGGTACGGCTACGGGATGGCGGCGGCGAGCCTCCACGTCGACGCCGACTGCGCCAAGGTTCGCATCCCGGCGGGCGCGCCCCCGCACGGGAAAATCCGTCTCGTCGACCGCGACGAGGCCCTGCGCGTGCTGCCCCGCGTGTACGACAGGGTGCGGCGACGCACCGTCGGCCACCTCTCGCGCTCACGCGACTGGTGGGAGATCCGGCAGCTGGGCGACCGACCCGAGCAGCGGCGCGGAGCCGGGCCGCTCGTGCACGCGCTCCTCGAGCGGGGAGGGCAGGCGGTCGGCTACGCGCTGTACCGGATCGCGCAGAGCGGCTCGACGCCGAGCGACTGGAAGAAGACCGTGCGCGTGAGCGAGGTCGTGGCGGTCGACGACGCGGCCACCCGCGATCTGTGGCGCTTCCTGTTCGAGATCGACTGGACCGACCAGGTCGAGACGTACTGCATCCCTCCCGACCACGCGCTCGTGCTCCTCGCGGACCGGATGAACCTGCTCGAGGCACGACTCCTCGACGGGATCTGGATACGCGTGCTCGACGTCGAGCAGGCGCTCACAGCGCGCGGCTTTCGACCGGGTCGCGCGACGGTCGAGGTGACGGGTGACCCGCTGTTCGCGGAGAACATCGGCACCTGGACGATCGGCGACGGCCGCGTGCGCCGCGTGGAGCGTCGGCGGCCGGACGTGCGCGTCGACGTCGCGACGCTCGGCGCCGCGTTCCTCGGCGGCTTCACGTTCGCCGAGCTCGCGTCGGCGGGCCGCGTCGAGCAGGTGGCGCGGGGCGGGATCGCACGTGCGGACGACGTCTTCCGCGTGGCGTCGCATCCCTGGTGCCCCGAGATCTTCTGAGCGTCGTCGGGGCCGCCGTGGCGGCGGTCGTCCTCGCTGCGTCGCTCAGCGCGTCCCTCGCGAGGGCGTCGGCGGCCGCGGGAGAGCCGACCGTGGCCGAGCTCGTCGGCCAGCGCCTCGTCGTGGCGATGGAGGGAGCGTCGCCGAGCCCATCGCTGCTGCGCCGCGTGCGGCGCGGGGAGGTGGGCGGCGTGATCCTGTTCGGGCACAACGTGCGGAGCCCGACGCAGGTCCGAGCCCTCACCTCGGCGCTCCGCGTGGCGGCCGAGACCGCCGGGAGACCTCGGCTGCTCGTGCTGGTCGACCAGGAGGGAGGTGACCTGCGCCGGCTGCGATGGGTGCCACCGGCGCGGTCGGCGGAGGAGCTCGGGCGGCTCGGAGCGCGCGCGGTGCGGGCGGCGGGCCGTGACACGGCCGAGGGGCTCCGGCGCAACGGGATCGACGTGAACCTCGCCCCCGTCGCCGACGTGCCACGTGTGCCGGGGTCGTTCCTCGTCGTGCAGCGACGGGCCTTCGCTCGGGACCCGGGACGGGCCGCGACCCTCGCGGCCGCGTTCGCTCGCGGCCTCGGCGAGGGAGGCGTGCTCGCGACCGCGAAGCACTTCCCGGGGCTCGGGGGTGCGGTCGGCAACACCGACCTCGCGGCCGTGACGATCACGGGGTCGCCACGTGCGCTCGCGGGAGACCTCGTCCCGTTCCGCCGACTCGTCGCGGACGGGGTGCCGCTCGTGATGCTCTCGAGCGCGGTCTACCCCGCCTACGGGCGCGAGCCCGCCCTCTGGACACCCGCTGTCCACCGGCTCCTGCGACGCGACCTCGGCTTCGCAGGGGCCACGGTGAGCGATGCGCTCGAGGCCGTCGCCCGCACGCGCAGCCGGTCGCTCGAATCGGTCGCGTTCCTCGCGGCCCGCGCGGGCACGGATCTTCTCCTCTTCGCGGGCAGCGAGGCGTCGACCGCAGTCGTGCACGGCGCCCTCGTCCGGGCCGTCGCCGACGGGCGGCTCACGCGCGCCAACCTCGAGCGCAGCCACCGCCGGATCCTCGCGCTGAAGGGCCGCTGAGCCGTCTGCCGGCGCCGGTGGCGCTAGGCTGGCGATCATGGCGCGATTCGTCGAGGTGATCGAGGTGACCCGGCCGCTCGACGAGGCGTTCGGGTACGTCGCCGACTTCACGACCGCCGCCGAGTGGGATCCGGGGATCCTCTCGTCGCGCCGGACGTCGGGCGACGGAGGAGTGGGGACGACCTACGCCGTCGAGGCGGAGTTCCGCGGCAGGACGCTCCCGTTCGCCTACACCGTGACGGCGCTCGAGCCGGGCCGGCGCATCGTCCTGCGCGGCGAGGGCGACAAGGCGACCTCCGACGACGACATCGCCTTCGAGGCCACTGCCGACGGCGGCACCCGCATCACGTACGACGCCGACCTGCGGATGAAGGGCGTCCTGCGCGTCGTCGAGCCCTTCCTCGGCGGCGCGATCCGCACGATGGGCGCGAAGGCGCTCGCCGGGCTGAAGGCCGCGCTCGACGCGCCTGCAGCCGCCCCGCCCGGCTGAGTCCACGGCCCTCCGGCGGCGCGCCCGCTATCATCCAGCGCTCCGGGCGCTTAGCTCAGTTGGGAGAGCACCAGCTCGACAAGCTGGGGGTCACTGGTTCGAGCCCAGTAGCGCCCATTCCACGGAATCCCCGCCACGGCGGGGATTCTGCTTCTCCGAGGGATTGTCGAGGGCGGCAGCGGCAGTGGATCCGGCGGAGTCCCTGTGCCTCGAGCTGAAGGCGGATGAGCCCGCTCACTCTGCCCCCACCGTGACCCAGACGCCGTTGCCGTCGGTCGCGACGCCGGATGGCAGGTGCGGGATCGGCACCCGCACGACCTCATCGGTGTCAGGATCGATGCGCCAGATGGCGTGGTCGCGCGGCGTCGCTGCCCAGACGGCGCCGCTGCCCGCCGCCACGGACCAGACATACGACTCGGCAGGCGTGACCGTCACGGGAAGCGGAATCGTTCGCGGCCTGCTCTGGCCCACGGCGCTGACCCGGAACACCGCGGGCTGTGCCCAGTCGCCTCCCCAGACCGTGTCGCCGTCCACGACCGGGAACGCCGTGTTCTGAGCGATCCCCGCGACGACGCTCACGTCGCCGCTCGCTGCGTGCAGTCGGACGAGGCTGCCGAGATCGAAGCTGGTCCCCCACAGGTCGCCGTAGCCATCCGACCAGGCCAGCGCCCCGACGGCGAGGGGGAGGGGCACCAACTGTCTCGCGCCAGTCTGTGGGTCGAGCCGGATGACACCCATCCCTGCCGTCGAGAGCCAGAGAGCTCCGCCTCCGTAGGCCAGCCCCCGGTAGAACGTCCCGGCCGCGATCGGGGGAACGGACCAGGTCTCCTCGAAGTCGAGCGTCGCCGCGTCGACGCGCACGACGTTCGCACCCGTGCCCGACGCGAAGCAGTTCGCCACCCAGACGTCGCCGGACGGATCCGCGGTCAGCCCGCACGGCGCGAGCCCGCCGCCGACGACGTCCACGGCGCCCGTCTCGGGGTCGACGCGCGTCAGGATCCGATCCCCCGCGTCGCGAACGTCGCTCGTCCCTGAATCTCGCAGGATGTGGTGGGTCATCCAGACGTAGACGCCGGTGGCGACGACGAGGTCGGGCGCCTCGCTGACGGGCACGACGTCGGTCGGTTCGAGCGTTGCCGGATCGATCCTGACGAGGCTGTTCGGCAGCACCTCCGGCGGCGGCTGGTCGCGGCCGAGGACTGCGAGTGCGCTCACGGCGACCACGGCTACGCCGACGGCGGCTCCGGCGAGGACGACTCGCCGGCGGCGGAGGTTCCTGGGCGGGTCGCTGCTCGCGAGCGCCGGGAACGTCTTGTGCAGCCCTTCGATGTCGAGCTGGTAGAGCCGCACCGGTCGCACGATGTCCTTGAGCCGGTGCTCTCCGAGCTCGCGGATCGCGACACCGGGGATCTCCGCCTCGTCCTCGAGCAAGCCGGCGGTCGTCGGCGACACGAGAACCTGCCCGCCGTGTCCGACCGAGCTGATCCGCGCTGCGCGATGGACCGACATCCCGACGTAGCGGTCGGCCGCGAGGTCTGCTTCGCCGGTGTGGATTCCCATGCGCACGCGGACGGTCGCGTCTCCAGGCCAGCTGTGCGCAGCGATGTCCCGTTGCGCCGTCGCGGCCGCGAGCACGGCGTCGCGTGCCCGCGGGAACGCGACGAAGAACGAGTCGCCCTGGTTGTCGACCTCTCGACCGCCGTGTGCTTCGAACGCCTCCCGCAGAAGGCGGTGGTGGTCGGCGAGGATGCTCGCGTAGTCGCTGCGGTGCGTCTTGAGCAGCTGTGTCGAGCCCTCGATGTCCGTGAACAAGAACGTCGCGGTCGCAGAGGTCACGTCGGTCACGAGCGGGATCATCGCGCCGAGACCGCGGCGCGACAAGCCTCACCGCGATTCGATCCGAGGCGACCACACCTCGACCATCCCTCTTCCGGGAGGTGGTCGTCAGGCGAACCAGCCTCTCCGTGAGCACGCTCGGGCACGGCGGACGTCGCCCAGAGCCGATCGGGCACACCTGCTGGTCCAGTGCCCGAATCCCCCGGGATCCGCGTGGATCGAGCGGGAATCGCGAGACGTAGTCAGACGGCAGAAGGGCCGGAATCACCGATGGATGCTGGCGCTCCCGGCGCTTCCCCATCGCGCGGGGCCGCGCTCGACAAGCTGGGGGTCACTGGTTCGAGCCCACTAGCGCCCATCTCGGAGAGGCCCCGCGACGCGGGGCCTCTCTCTTGGTGGAACCCGGATGGCGGGCGTGGATCGGTGCTCGTCGCCACCGTCGTGTCGGACTCGCCCCACTGAACGCCCGGCTGTGCGTGGTCGTTCCGGTCGCGCGCGGCGTCCCTCGGCACGAGGTGGGAACACGGCGCGATCCGACCCTGCGGATCGGGCACACGGATCTTGGCGCGATACGCCTCTTGAAGGATGACCCCGACGAAAGGACACCGGATGCGCCTCCTCCTGATCGCGCTTCTCGCCACCGCGCTGGCCGTGCCGGCCGCAGCCGTCGCCGACCGCGGCACGGGCGATCGCTCGCCCAAGACGCTCGAGCAGAGGTCCGCGAAGCGAAAGAAGCAGAAGCTGTCGAAGGCGAAGGCACGCGCACGGGCACAGGCCCTGGCGAGGGCCAAGAGCATCGCGACCGCGAAGACCGCCGGCGCGACCGTCGTGGCCGGTGCCGAGCTCGAGCTTCGGGGAGCGATCGCGTCGCTGTCGCCGCTCACGGTGGGGACGCTGTCGTGCGCCGTGCCCGCGGCCGTGTCGTTGGCGGGATTCGCGGTGGGCGACTTCGTCGAGCTCGAGTGCAAGCTCGTGGGCACCGACTGGACGCTGCGGAAGATCCACCGTGAGGATGACCTGTCGGGCGGCGACGATGCCGATGAGCGCGAGGTGAAGGGCGCGATCGCATCCCTGTCGCCGTTGACCGTCGGGACGGTCTCGTGCGTCGTGCCGGTCGGCGTCTCGCTGGCGGGCTTTGCGGTCGGCGACTTCGTCGAGCTCGAGTGCAAGCTCGTCGCGGGCACCTGGACCTTGCACAAGCTCGAGCTCGAGGACGAGCACGCGCCCGCATCCGGGCACTCGGACGACGGCGACCGCGACGACGACCATGACGACGATCACGACGACGACGATCACGAGGACGACGACGATGACGACTCGCGTCATCACGACGACTCGGACGACGACGATTAGCCTGGGCCGGGATGAACGACGCCGCCACGACGCTTCGAGAGCAGACGATCGACCCGCAGGTGGCAGGCGCCCGTGTCGCGCGGCTCTACGCGCGGCACGGGCGCACGCTCTACGGCCTCTGTCGGATGCTGCTCCGCGACGCAGACGAGGCCGAGGATGCGCTGCAGTCGACGTTCCTCTCGGCCCACCGCGCGCTCTCGCGGGGCGGTACGCCGCGGGACGAGGCGGCCTGGCTCGTCACGATCGCCCGCAACGAGTGCCGCGGCCGGATACGCGCTCGCATGAACGCGCCTGTGACCGGTGACGTCGAGGAGCTCGAAGCGCTCGCGGACCCCGGGCCGCCGCCGGACGAGCTCCTCGCCGACCCGGTCGTCCAGCGAGCGCTCGAGTCGCTGCCCGACCGACAGCGCGAGGCGGTCGTGCTGCACGACGCTCTCGGCCTTCGCTCCCGCGAGGTCGCCACGGCTCTTGGCATGTCGACCCCCGCTGTGGAGGCGCTGCTCTTCCGCGCCCGAAGGCAGCTCAGGCTGCGGCTCAGCCCGGCTGGCGCGCTCGTCCTGCCGGCGACCGTGGGCGTCGCGCTCGCCCAGGCGATCCCGGGGTTCGTCGCCCCCGCCGTCGCGGGGGTCGCCGGTGCGACCGGGAGCGTCGCCGGCGCCGGGATCCTCGCCAAGCTCGCCGGAGCGCCCGCGACCGTGAAGGTCGTGGCGGGTGTCGCGGCCGCGGCGACAGCCGGCTCCGTGGCAGTCGTCGACGCGACGCGCGAGCGGGTGCCCGCGCGGCCAGCGCCCGTCACGGTCGCGGAGAGCCCCGACGTTGCTGCGCCGGCGCTGCCGGTCGACCCATCCGGCGGCGCATCGACCGCGACCTCGGCCATGAGCACGGGGAGACCGGCCCAGCAGGCGGCAGGCCGGAACGACGGTGCCGTCGGCCGCAGCCAGACCGCTGCGGGCCGCGACGACAGCCCCGCAGACGCGCCCGAACGCCCGGCCGCGCCCGCGCCGGGCGACGACGGGAACGCGGCAGACGATGGAACCGAGCACGGCGGCGGCTCACGGGGCGCACCCGGGTCGGCGAGCGACGACGAGGCGGATGAGGAGTCCGTGGAGTCGGACGACGGCCACACTCGGTCGGGGACCGCGGTGGAGATCGAGACGAAGGACGATGGCGACGAGGCCGAGTCGGACAGGGCGCATTCGCGCTCGGTCGACGAGGGAGGAGACGGGAGCGACGACGCGGACGCGGGCGAGGACGGGAGCTCGAGCGGATCCGGCAGCGAGGGCTCCGACGGCGAGCTGGACGACCAGCCTCATGAGCCTGACGCTGCCGGGCTCGACGAGGATGAGCCGGACGAGTCCGCAGACGACGACTGATCGTCCACTCGGCCGGTCGACGTCCGCGGCACGAGCGTCGACCGGTGCCTCGGTCGTTCCGAGTCGGGACTCGCCCTACGCCGCTCGGGTCGCGGTCGTCACGCGGGCGGCGCGAACCGCTGTCTGAACGTGAACGCCTCGGCAGTCGGGCCCTGCTCGGCGAGCAGGCGGAGCCGACGGACTGCGTCGGCGAGGTCGGGCACCGTGCCGGCCGGCTGCCACCAGAGGACGACGCTCGGGCCCTCCCAGCGCTCGAACCAGTCGAATCGCTGCGCGAACACCGTCCGGTGATCCGACCGGTACGTGAAGTCGTGCAGGGCCTCCGGAGAGTCCCACACGGTGAGGTTCACGATCACGAGCGGGTCGTCGTCCACGCGGTGGTCGGTCGCGTCGCCGCTCGGTCCCTGGAGACGCCAGACGAACCCGGGGCTGCGCTCCGCGAGGCGGTTGATCTCCTCGAGCCGGGCTACGAACCCGGCCATCCGCGGGTCGTCGAGCGGTGCGACGGCGCGGGCGACGTTCAGCTGCGCGAGCTCGTATCTCGTGCGGTGCGCCACCTGCCCGGGGAGGGTACTCCAGCCGGCGCGCGCGGTCGGGCCGGGCTCGATGCCGTGCGGTGCGAGCCGCGTGGCTCCCGTGGGGTCAGTCGCCCCCGGTGTTGACCATCGCGGGGGCGGCTGCGAGGAAGTGCTCCCACAGCACCGCGTCGAGCTCGGCGGGCAGGCCCTGCTCGTCGAGCGAGGCGCGCATGCAGGCGAGCCAGCGCGCGGATGCCTCGGCGTCGACCGGGAACGGGAGATGACGCATCCGCAGTCGCGGGTGCCCGCGCCGCTCCGAGTACGTGGTCGGGCCGCCCCAGTACTGCTCGAGGAACAGCCGCAGGCGCTCGGCGGCGGGGCCGAGGTCGGCGCCCGGGTACATCGGCCGTAGGAGCGTGTCGTCGGCGACGCGATCGTAGAAGCCGTCGACGAGTCGGGTGAAGAACGCATGTCCGCCCACCGCCTCGAACACCGTCGTCGCCCGTGGCCCGTCCTCGTGCACGGGCGCATTCTGCCGACGGCCCGGCACGGCGGATCGTCCTCAGGGAGCGGTCCGGACGCCGGGTAGCGTTCGCCACATCGCAGCGGCGTCCACGATCCCCGCGACCGGCCTGAGCGAGGCCGAGGCCGCACGACGCCTCGCGGCGCGGGGGAGGCTCGTGCGCCAGCCGTCGAGCCGCTCGTACGGCAGCATCCTCCGCGCCAACACGCTCACCGTCCCGAACGCGATCCTCTTCGCGTTCGGGACGCTGACGATCGCCTTCGGGGCCTGGCAGGACGCGCTGTTCCTGGGCATCCTGGTCGCGAACGTCGGCATCGGCTCGTTCCAGGAGATCCGCTCGAAGCGGGCGCTCGACAGGCTGGCAGCCCTCGTGGCGCCGGAGGCCGTCGTCGTGCGGGACGGGCGCGACCGGCGCGTGCCCGTGGACGAGGTGGTGTCCGGCGACGTCGTGCGCCTCGCGCCGGGGGATCAGGTCGTCGCCGACGGAGTCGTGCTCGATGCGGACGGGCTCGCACTCGACGAGGCGCTGCTGACGGGAGAGTCGGAGCCGGTGGTGCGCGGAGCCGGCGAGCGCGTGTGGTCGGGGTCGTTCGCGACGGAGGGGACGGCGCTCGTCGAGGCGCGAGCCGTCGGGCCCGACAGCCGGGCGGCGCAGCTCAGCGCGACTGCCCGTGCGTTCAGGCATCCCCGGTCGCCGCTCGAACGCGCCAACGACCGGCTGCTGCTCGTCCTCGTCGCCTGCGCGACACCGCTCGCGATCGTGTTGAGCGCGTCCGTCCTGCTGCGCGTCGACACGGCCGAGGCGCGGGTTCAGGCGCTGACCGCGGCGATCGTCAACCTCGTCCCCGAGGGGCTGATCCTGCTGATCAGCCTCACGGCCGCGGTGTCGGCGTTCAAGCTCGCCGAGCGGGGCGTGCTCGCGCAGCAGCTCAACGCGATCGAGTCGCTGGCCTCGGTCGACGTCGTCTGCACCGACAAGACGGGGACGCTGACCGAGCCGACGCTGCGCGTCGTCCGCCTCCTGCCGGCGGCGGGGGTGGACGAGGAGACGCTCGCACATGCCCTCGCGACGTATGCGGCGAGCGCCCCGTCGCGCAACGCGACGTTGCAGGCCGTCGCCGACGCCGGGCTCGACGCTGTCGCAGCCCGCCCCGTGGTCGGGCAGGTGCCGTTCTCCTCCCGCCGGCGCTGGAGCGCGCTCGACCTCGGCGGCGAGCGCCTCGTCCTCGGCGCACCAGAGCTCTTCGCCGCTGTCGACGAAGCGCTCGCGGATCGAGCGCGAGAGGAGGCGGCCACCGGCCGCCGCGTGCTCGCGCTCGGCCGCACGGAGAAGCCGCTTCCACCCGCCGGCCCCGAGCCGCCGTTCCCCACCGCCCTGCAGCCGCTCGGCCTCGTCGTGCTGGCGGAGCGGCTGCGTCCGAGCGCCGACGAGACCGTCGCCTTCCTCGCAGCGGAGGACGTCGCGCTCAAGGTGCTGTCGGGCGACGCGCCGGCGACGGTTGGCGCCATCGCCCGCGACGTCGGCATCCCGGGAACCGCCGCGGCGCTGGACGGCACCGCGCTGCCGGCCGCCCCGGCCGCGCTCCGGGAGGCAGTGCTCGCCGCTCCCGCAGTGGGCAGGATCTCGCCCGAGGGGAAGCGCGACGTCGTCGCGGCGCTCGCGCAGGGAGGCAGCTACGTCGCGATGGTCGGCGACGGCGTCAACGACGTCCCGGCGCTGAAGCAGGCGCGGCTCGCGATCGCGCAGGGCTCGGGTGTGCAGATGGCGCGCTCGGTCGCCGATCTCGTGCTCGTCCGGGACGACTTCTCCGTCGTCCCCGGCATGGTCGCCGAGGGACGGCAGATCCTGCGCAACATCCAGCGCGTCGCGCGGCTGTTCGTCACCAAGACGGTGTTCACGGCGGTGATCGGGCTCGCGGTGGCAGTGCCGACCGCGACGTACCCGCTGCTCCCGCGACAGTTCACGATCGCGTCGACGGTCACGATCGGCATCCCGGCCTTCGTGCTCGCGCTCGCGCCGAGCTCTGGCCCGTGGCGGCCCGAGCGGTTCCTGTCCTCCGTCGCGCGATTCGCTCTTCCGGCCGGGATCGCGACCGGCATCGGGATCTCGGCCGGCTACGTCCTCGCCCGCTACGGGTTCGACCTCGACCTCGAGCGGTCGCGCACCGTCGCCACGGGGATCGTCGTCGCCTGCGGGCTCGCCGTGGTGATGCGGCTCGAGGACGAGCCAGGGCCGCGTCGCCGCGCGGTCGGCGCGCTGTGCGCGGCGATGGGCGGGCTGTTCCTGCTCGCGCTCGTCGTCCCGGTCGCCCGCGACTTCTTCGAGCTCGCCACGCCCACCGGAGAGGTCGTCGTCGCCTGGGCGGTCGGAGCGGCGCTCGGGATCGGGGGGATGCTCGCCGCGCTCCGCCTGCTGCGCGTCTGAGGCCTACGCGCCGTCCGCGGCCGGCGCGCCGTGGACGACGAGCACCGAGCAGCCGGCGTTGTGCGCGACGTGCTCCGACACGCTGCCGAGGCCCAGCGCCGGGCGGGTTCCACGCCGTCCGACGACGAGCAGGTCGGCCGCTCCCGCTGCCTGGACGAGGGCGTGGCCGGGCCGGCCCTCTGCCACCCTGACCAGGTCGACGTCGGCGTCGAACCGAGCGGCGAGCGCATCGCACACGCGCCGCGCCTCGGCGGCCGACGCCGACCCGTCGTCCCCGAGCACGATCACGCGCGGAGCCCAAGGCCCGGGAGACGCCCCCCGCGCCACGAGGACGGAGCACGGCGCACGGTGGAGGACCTGGGTCGCGACGCTGCCGAGCAGGATCCCTGCGGCGCGCCCGAGGCCGTGGGTGCCGACCGCCAGCAGGGCGGCCCGCTCGGCCGCGACGGCCTCGAGCAGGCACGTCACCGGCTTCCCGCCCATCTCCCGCGTGGTCGCGCGCTCGCCCAGCGAAGCAAGCTCTCGCGCGCGGTCGAGCGCCGCGACCGCCGCCTCGTCGAGGCTCTCGATCTCCTCCAGCGCGTGGCGCGCGGCATGCCACGGCGTCGGGGCGACCTGGAAGCGGATCGCTCGCTCGGGATCGACGGCCGCGACCAGCACGAGCGTCCCGTCGGGCTCGAGCAGGACGGTCGACTGCCGAACCGCCTCGAGGCTCTCGGGCGATCCGTCGACACCGCAGACGATCCGGTCGAACACGGTTCCCGCCATGGACGTCACCGATGATCGCAGAGACGCGTCCTGTCGGTCGGCGACGAGCCTGGACGAGACGGCGCGGAGTATCGTCGAGGCATGGGCTCCAGCCTCAGGATCGGCCGGGTCGCCGGCATCGAGATCGGGATCAACTGGAGCTGGCTCGTCGTGTTCGTGCTCATCGCCTGGACGCTCGCAGTCGGCGTCTTCCCCGACCAGAACCCCGGGCTCTCGGACGGCACGTACGTCGCGATGGCGATCGTCGCGGCGCTGGTCTTCTTCGCGTCGCTCCTCGCGCACGAGCTCGGCCATGCGCTGCAGGCCCGGCGCGAGCAGATGGAGATCGACGGGATCACGCTGTGGCTGTTCGGCGGAGTCGCCCGCTTCAAGGGCGCGTTTCCGAGCGCGGGGGCCGAGCTTCGAGTGGCGCTCGCGGGGCCGATCGTGTCGGCGGTGGTCGGCGTCGCCTGCCTGCTCGCCGCGGCCGTCGTGGGACTCCCGGCGAGCGTCGACGGGGTCCTGTTCTGGCTGGGCTCGATCAACCTCATCCTGCTCGCCTTCAACCTGCTCCCCGCGCTGCCGCTCGACGGAGGCCGCGTGCTGCACGCGGCGCTGTGGCGCGCGAGAGCCGACGTCGCCTGGGCGACCCGCGTGGCCGCCGCGATCGGCCGCGGCTTCGGCGGCGCGATGATCGTCGGGGGCCTGCTGCTCTTCGTCGTCGAGGGAGCGTTCTCCGGCGCCTGGCTCGCCTTCCTCGGCTGGTTCCTGGTCGGCGCGGCAGGAGCGGAGGCCCGTGCGTTCGCCGTGCGAGAGGCTCTGGCGGGGCTGCGCGTGCGGGACATCATGGTCGGTGAGCCTGACGTGGTCACCTCGGATCTCACGCTCGGACGCTTCATGGACGAGGTCGTCTGGCGCGCACGGCGCACCACGTACCCCGTCGTCGACGGCGACCGAGCCGTTGGGCTGATCCCGTTCCGACGGGTGGCCGGCGTGCCGCGCGCCGAGTGGGACGACCACGTCGTCGGGGACTGCGCGATCCCGCTCGACGAGGTGCTCGTGCTCGAGCCCGACGCCCCGCTCGTCGACGTCCTCGAGGCCCTCTCGTCGGGGATCGGACGCGGACTCGTGCTGGACGGCGAGCGGCTGGTCGGCCTCGTGTCGATCAGCGACGTCGTCCGGCTGCTCGAGCTCGGGGAGATCGCTCCGCGCGACGGGCCGACGGTGGGGCACGGCGCCGACTGAGCCCGGCTCGGCCCCGCTGCGGCTCAGCGTCGTCGGCTCGCGGGACCGGTCGTCGCCGTGCCCTGCCGCTCGCTCGCCCAGCGCGCCCGCGCGGTGTCCTCACGCTCGGCCTCGTCCAGCGCCAGCTCGAGAGCCGCGAGCGCGTCCACGTGGAGAGGGATCCAGCGCCGCTCGATCGCGCGCTGACGGCGAACCGTGCGCTCGAGCTCGGCCGTCACGCGCGCGTGCGCGCAACGCAGCGCCGCGTGACGCGCGGCGGCCTCCAGCGCGTCGCGGTGATGCTCCTCGGCGAGCGCGAGCGCGGCGCTCCCACCGGCCCGGGTCGGATCGGGACTTCTGGCGAGGACGAGTCGGGGATCGCCCGGGAGCTCGACACCGAGCGTGTTCCGCCATCGCACCGAGATCGAGGCCGGCTCGGCGTCGAGGTGTGCGAGGCGAACCCGCTCGGCCCCCGAGAGCACCCTCGCGCGGGCCAGCCACTCGTCCGCGGTCGTCGCCGCCTCGCGCCACTCGACCGCTGCGGCCTCCAGCAGCGGTCGAAGGCGCGACCGCTCGCGCAGCAGGACACGGCGCTTCTCCTCGAGCACGTCGACACCCCGCTCGGCGACCTCGAGACGGCGCGCCAGCCAGGTTCGGCCCGCCCTACCCGGCGGTGTCCGCAGCGCCATGCTGCCTCCCCGGGTAGTGCAACGCGAGCGATCGCGCGGAGAGCATGCCCAGCTCCCGCTCCGGGAGCACGGCGAGCGCCTGCCACGCGAGCCCCAGCGTCTCGTCGAGGCTCCGACCCTCGTGCCTGCCCTGGTGCACGAGCTGGCGCTCGAAGACGACGGCGAAGTCGAGCGTCGCCCGTTCGCCGGGGCTCAGCGCGTCGACGCCGACGATCTCGGCGAGATCCCCGGCGCGCCGAGCGAGGCTCACGAGCGCGTACAGCTGGGCAGCGACCTCCAGGTGGTCGTCGCGTGTGCGGCCGGGGCCCGCCCCCAGGCGCATCAGCCGCGAGAGCGAGCGCAGCGGATCGAACGGTGGGTAGATGCCGCGGGTCTGGAGCTCCTGCGAGAGGACGATCTGCCCCTCGGTGATGTAGCCCGTGAGGTCGGGAACGGGGTGGGTGATGTCACCTGCGGGCATCGTCACCACGGGGAGCTGCGTGAGCGACCCGACGCGCCCGTGGATCCGCCCGGCCCGTTCGTAGAGGGAGGCGAGGTCGCTGTAGAGGTAGCCGGGGTAGCCGCGCCGACCGGGGATCTCGCTGCGTGCGGCTGAGATCTCGCGCACCGCCTCGCAGTAGCTCGTCATGTCGGCCATCACGGCCAGGACGTGCCGGCCGCGCTCGAACGCGAGGTGCTCCGCCACCGTCAGCGCGATCCGGGGCGTGAGGATCCTCTCGACGAGAGGGTCGCCCGCGGTGTTGAGGAACAGCGCGAGATCTCCTATCGCGGTGCGCTCCTCGAGCACGTCGCGCACCATCGCCGCGTCGGCGTTCGTGATCCCCATCGCCGCGAACACGATCGCGAACGGCTCGTCACCGGCAGACGCGTTGGCGGCGACCTGCGCTGCCAGCTCGAGGTGTGGCAGGCCGCCCACGGAGAAGATCGGCAGCTTCTGGCCGCGGACGAGCGTCGCGAGGCCGTCGATCGCCGAGATGCCGGTCAGGATCGGGTCACGCGGCGTCGCGCGCGCCGCGGGGTTGATCGGCCGCCCTGCCACGTCGCGCTCGACGTCCGCCACGATCGGCGGCCCGCCGTCGAGCGGTGCGCCGCTCCCGCTGCAGACTCGGCCGAGCCACGCCCCACCCACCGGGACGCGCTTCGTCGAGCCGCTGAACGCCACCGAGAGCGAGGAGGGGGCGAGTCCGGCCGTGCCCTCGAACACCTCCACGACCGCGATCTCGCGGCTCACGTCGAGCACCACGCCCTGCCGCGTCCCGCCGCTGTCGTCACGGAGCTCGACGACCTCGTCCCAGCCGACGCCCTCGCCCACCTCGACGACGACGAGCGGCCCGCGAATCGCCGAGATCCGAGTGTGCTCGATGGGTGCGGGACGGATCATTCGAGGAGCCCTATCGCGGTGTAGACGTCGCGGGCGACCGCCTCGACGTGGTCTGCGTCGTCCGGGCCCGCCTCGTCCCGCGCGCGGAGGACCGGGCCGAGGTCGAGCGCCTCGATCTGCTCGATCCGGACGCCGCGCTCGACGAGCTGCAGGAGCCGTCCGTGAACCGTGAGGACGAGTCGGAGCAGTGCGGCCTGCTTGTCGGAGCCGCAGTGGTCGTCGTTCGGGCTGAGGCTGTTCTGGTGGAGGACGGCCTCGCGCAGCATCCGTCCCGAGAGGAGGACGACGCGCTCGCGATCGGGCAGCGAGGTCGCGCCGACGAGCTCGGCGATCGCCTCGACGCGGTCGGCGTCCGCGAGCAGGCGCAGCGCTCCGTCTCGCTGCCGCGCCCAGTCACGGCGCCCGTGGGCCGCCAGCCACGGCGCCAGGAGCTCTGCGTCGCGGGAGGAGGAGTCCCGCCAGCTGACGGCCGGGTAGTGGCGCGCGTAGGCGAGGTCGGGGTCCAGCGACCACGTGCACCGGACGAAGCGCCGCGTGTGGGCGCTCACGGGCTCGGCCATGTCGCCGCCGGCCGGCGACACCGCGCCCACGATGGTCACGGAGGCATCCGCGCCCCCGAGCGTGCGCACGCGCCCCGCGCGCTCGTAGAAGGCCGCGAGCGCCGAGGCGAGGCGGGCCGGGTAGCCCTCCTCGGCCGGGAGCTCTCCCGTGCGCGACGAGACCTCGCGCAAGGCCTCCGCCCACCGGGAGGTCGAGTCGGCGATCAGCACCGCCTCGTATCCCATGTCCCGGAAGAGCTCGGCGACGGTCGCGCCGGTGTAGATGCTCGCCTCCCGCGCGAGCACGGGCATGTTCGACGTGTTCGCGACGAGCACCGTGCGGTCGAGGAGCGATCCACCCGTCCGCGGGTCCTCGAGCGCGGCGAGCTCCTCGAGGACGTCGGCCATCTCGTTGCCGCGCTCCCCACAGCCGACGTACACGATCACGTCTGCCTCGCACCACTTCGCGATCTGCTGGAGCAGCACGGTCTTGCCGGTGCCGAAGCCCCCCGGGACCCCGGCGCTGCTCCCTCGCGCGATCGGGAAGACGAGGTCGATCACGCGTTGCCCGGTGTGCAGCGGCACCTCGGCCCGCAGGCGCTCCCTGGTCGGGCGGGGGGTGCGCACAGGCCAGCGCTGGGCGAGCGTGACGTCGATCTCGCCGACCCGGGCGATCGGCTCGTGCACGGTGACCGGTGCGGCCGGGGCGATCCACTCCACCCGACCGGCGACCCCCACCGGGACGAGGGCGCGGTGGTCGATCGCCGCGGTCTCGGGGACTCGACCGAGGATCGCGCCCGGCCCGACGTGGTCGCCGGCCGAGACCATGGGGGTGAAGGGCCACGTGCGCTCGCCGTCGAGCGTGGGCGACCGCAGACCAGGTGCGAGCAGGTCGGGAGCGCCGACGAGGCGGCGCAGCATCCCGTCGAACACCCCCCCGACGAGGCCCGGGCCGAGCTCGGCCAGCAGAGGGCCACCCGTCGACCGGACCTCGGTTCCCGGCGAGAGACCACCGGTGTACTCGAACACCTGCACCGTCGCCGAGCCCTCCTCGAGGCGGATCACCTCTCCCGGCAGCTGCCTCTCGCCGATCTCCACCAGGTCGAGCATCGACGCCTCGAGCCCGTCGACCTCGACGATCGGCCCGTTCACACGCCGGACGACCCCGGCGCTCATCGCCAGAGCTCCTGCAGCCTCGTCCCAAGCTCCCCGATCGCGCGATCGACGAGCGCGGGGAGCGTGTAGTCGACACGGCGTCCGCCGTGGCGTCCCACCACCCCGCCGACGGCCTCGTCGACCTCGATCTCAGCGTCCGGTCCGAGCTGCTCCCGCACGACGGCAGAGAGCCGCTCGACGAGGCGCTCGTGCTCCTCGCCGTGCCGCAGCGCGAGCACCGTGGCGAGGGTCCGGCGGACGAGCTCGTCGTACACCTCCCGCTGGGCGGCGAGCACGGCCGAGCGTGCCTCCCGTCGTGCGCGGACGAGCCGCTGGGCGACGTCGAGCGCCGCCGCGTCCTCTCCGTCACGACGGGCCTCGGCGACGAGGGCGTTCGCCCGGCGATGCGCTTCGGCCAGGCGCTGCTCGCGCCGGGCGCGGGCGAGCTCGTCCTCGGCCGCGGTCTCCTCGCTGACGGACCGGAGGAGAGCCGATCGGAGCGCGTCGACGCTCACGGCACCACCTCCCACAGGACGCGGCGGTCGTCGAGCCTCTCGGCCAGGGCCGCGTGCGCGGAGGGCGTCAGGAGGACGAGCCCCGCACCGCGAGCTGGCCCGTCCCAGGCGGCGACGACGGCTGAGGGGGCGTCGGCCGGCACGACCGCGACCCCGGCGATGCCGTAGCCGATGAGGCGCTCCTCCTCGCCGATCGCGACGATCCGGCTCATGCGCGGTTCATCAGCATGATCGCGATGACGAGACCGTAGATGGCGATGCCTTCGGCCAGGCCGACGATCACGAGGGCGCGCCCGAAGAGCTCCGGCTTCTCGCTGATCGCTGCGATCGCCGCGGCGCCCGCATACGCGACGGCGACGCCCGCGCCGAGGGAGGAGCCGGCGACCGCGATGGCCGCGCCGAAGAGCGCGGCGGTCGGATCGGTCTGGGTGCCTGCAGCATCTGCTGCCGCGGCGGGCTCGATGGCCCCTGCGAGCAGCGCGACCATCAGGCCGAGCGCTCCGAGGGCGACGAGCCCGTTGAGGACGACGAGCCGCCGCAGGCCGCGTCTGGGCGATCGGCGGAGGCCGACCGCTGTCACCCAGGCGACGATCGCCAGCACGGGAAGGGCGACCACGAGCTGCTGGATCATGATTCCTCCGTTCCGGAGACGACGGGGATGCTCCAGGGTGCGAACGCGTGACCCTGGCCCGAGAACACGCGGGAGAAGAGCTCGTAGAACTCGAGCCGCAGCGCCTGGACTCCCGTGACGAGCAGCTCGATCGAGAAGGCGACGAGGTTGCCGACGACGAACACCGCCACGGCGAGGGCCGATCCCAGGATGCCGCCCCACAGGGCGCCTGCGGCTGCGAAGACCGCGAGCCCGAGCGCAGAGTGCAGCACCCCGAACGCGGCGAGCCGCGCGAACGACAGGACGTTGGCCGCGATGCGGACGACGGCGTCGACCAGCTCGACGACCGCCTGCGTGACGGCTGTCCCGACACCGCCGTCGGCCAGGGCAGCCACGAGGAAGCCGATCGCGAGCAGCACGAGCCCCACGACGAGGGCGGCGGCGCCGGCCCAGACGGTCGCGGGGCTGGACACGAGCCACCCCAGAGCGAGGACGGTGGCCCCGGTCAGCACGGTGAGGCCCGCGGTGGCCGAGGGGGAGACGAGCGCTGCCCGCAGGCCGTCCTCGCGGTAGCGGTTGACGATCCCGAACACGTGGCTCACCGCGAGCAGCGCGATCCCGACCGTGAGCGCGAGCGCGAACAGCGGGAGCGGATCCTCGACCGGGTCGAGCCAGAGTCGCGGGACGAGGCCGGTCGGCCCGAAGGCGTCGCCGTACAGCAGGCCCACCACCGCTGCGCCGAGGCCCGACAGCACGAGCAGCGGCCAGAGGGACTGGAAGGGCGCCAGTCGCCCGCGCCGGACGCGGCGGAGGAGGAGGCCGAGCAGTGCGAGCAGCAGCCCGTGCCCGACGTCGCCGAACATGATCGAGAACATCACGACGAATGCGGCACCGGCGAAGAGGGTCACGTCGAGGTTCGTGTACGGCGCGACGCCGTACGTCGTCATCAGCATCCGGAAGGGCCGCCGCGCGGTGCTCTCGACGACGAGCGTCGGTGGTTCCGCGAACGGCGGGATCGGGAGCTCGACAGCGGCTCCGCCGACGCCGCCGAGGCGCTCTGCGAGCGTCGGCAGCCCGTCGCTCGGCGTCCAGCCGACGAGCGTCGCGAAGCTCCCATGACGGACGGCCGCCGCCGACCGGCGGGCGAGCTCGACCTCTCCCGCGAGCAGCTCGCGCCTGCCACTGCGCTCCAGCTCCGCGAGGTCGGGAGGGCGGCGTGCGAGGCGTGGACGCTCGGCTGCCCCAACCGGACGCTCGCGGTCGAGACGACGCAGCGCCTCCACCTCCGGCCCGTCGACGGAGGGAGGCGTCCCGACGAGCTCGAGGGCTCCCGTGTCCGCCAGCACGACGAGCGCGTCGCGCAGCGCCGCCTGCGGTGCCACGATCGCGACGCGGCTCATCCTGGTCGGTCGAATCGCGTCAGAGAACGGCATCGAGCGCCTCCTGCGCGCTTGGGCTGTCGTGCAGCGCGGCCGCCGCGAGCGCGGCTGCGACCCGTGTCGCGTCGAGCGCGAGCAGTGCGACCACCCCGACCGCGACGCCACGGCCTCCGAGGGGCCCGCGCACGAGGGCGCTGGCGTCCGCCTCGACCGCAGCCCACCACGCGGTCTCGGCGCGCCAGAGGTCGGCTGGCGTCTCGACGCCGTCGAGCGCCCAGGCGGCGTCGGCCGGCAGCGACGCGCGCAGCCCGGGGATCCCGCCGGCGTCGCGCCAACGAGCGCCGAGGCCGGGAACCGCGTCGGCCGAGAGCCGGTCGAGCCCCATGCCCAGCTCGCGCGCGACGACGAGCGCCACGGCGCCGCTGGCCCAGGGCGTCGCTTCGGGCACCGATGCCATCACCCGGCGAGCCCACGAGAGGCGCAGCGCCAGGTGGAGATCGCGAGGCTCCTCGCCACCCGGGTCGCCCCAGGGGGACGAGGCGAGCCCCTCGCGCAGCTCGGCGGGCGACTGCGCCGTGCCCACCTGGCGCCAGGCGGTCGCCAGCATCCCGGTCGTGAACGGCCGCGTGAGCGGGCCGCCTCGCAGGTAGGCGAGCCTGGCCTCGATGTCCCGCAGCTCGAACCAGGCGGCCAGCGCTCGCATCGTCTCGAGCGCCTGGCGCGGAAGCCATCCGGAGAGCACCCTGATCCAGAGCAGCGTCGATCCCGCGACTGCCCGCTGCGCCGCCTCGAGGTCTCTCGCCTCGCGGGTGTCCGGGCGGTACGCGGAGGCATCGAGGAGCGCGAGGGCGGACTCGAGGCCTCCCGACGTGACCAGGCTTCGCGCTCCTTCCCGTCCCAGGCGGCGCTGCAGCAGCAGCCGGCCCCGGACGCTGCCCGCGACCCACCCGCCGCTCATGTGCCTGCCCCCTGCCCCGCCGAGAGCACCTGGCGCACGATCTCGTCGACCAGCGGGTCGCAGCGCGCGCGGCCCTGCTCCCTGATCCTGCCCGCCGTCGCTGCGCCCTCCGCCAGGATGCGGTGGACCTCGGCGTCGGCGGCGCGGCGCGCGGCCTTGATCACCTCGTCGCGCTCGCCGTCGGCCTGCCCCTGGGCGAACGAGAGGATCAGCTCGGCCTCCTCGGCAGCCTCCCCGTCGTCGGCCTGCCGCCGGAGAGCGGCGGCGGCGCGAGCCAGCCCGGCCTCGGTCTCGATCCGGTCGAGCTCCGCGAACAGCGGAGCCAGCTCCGCCGAGAGGTCGCGGCCGGTGGACGTCGGGACCGCCGCCGGTCGACGGAAGCCCTCGAGGAACGACCGGAGCGCATGACCACGACCGGTGCGAGACCCCGGACTGTGCGCCGCTCGTTCGGCCACCTGGTCCGCCTTCGTCCTGCCGGAGCCCGCCCGTGCGCGATCCGGCGACCACCTGCTGGTGCACGAAGCCTCGCCCCGACGGCCTCGTCGCGCATCGGGGCGGGCGTGTACGGGCCGCGCGGACTTCCCGCACGCCTGGTCGGGACGATCCCGGCGCGCAGACGCATCCTGCGGCTACGGCCCTACGGCTCGACCACCTGGCCCTTGCCGATCACCACGATCCCGTTGTCCGACACGGTGAAGCGGGCGCGGTCGTGCTCGGGGTCGACGCCGATGCGGGCGCCGTCGGGGATGCGGACGTTCTTGTCGACGATCGCGTTGCGCACGATCGCGTGCTGGCCGACGTCGACGTTGTTCATCAGCACCGACCCCTCGACCTCCGCGTACGAGTGCACGCGCACCCGCGGGCTGAGGATCGAGCGACGCACCGTCGCCCCCGAGACGATCGCTCCTGGGGAGACCATCGACTTGATCGCGACGCCCGTGCGGCCCTCCTGGGCGTGGACGAACTTGGCCGGGGGATAGGGGGGCAGGTTGGTGAGGATCGGCCAGTCGAAGTTGTAGAGGTTGAAGATCGGCACCGTCGAGATGAGATCCATGTGCGCGTCGTAGAACGAGTCGAGGGTTCCGACGTCGCGCCAGTAGGCGCGCTCACGGTCGCTGGCACCGGGCACCTCGTTGTCGGAGAAGTCGTAGACGACCGCCTGCCCCTCGCCGACGAGCAGCGGCATGATGCTGCCGCCGAGGTCGTGCTTGGAGGAGCGGTCCTCGGCGTCGCGCCGCACCGCGTCGAGCAGCGTCTCGGTGCGGAAGACGTAGTTGCCCATCGACGCGAACACCTCGTGCGGTGCGTCGGGCAGCCCGGTCGCGTCGGTCGGCTTCTCGCGGAAGGCCGTCACGCGACGTCCGTCCTCGGCCGTCTCGATCACCCCGAACTGGCTCGCCTGGTCGATCGGGACGCGGATGCCGGCGACGGTCACGCCCGCACCCGACTCGATGTGCAGGTCGACCATCTGGCGCGGGTCCATGCGGTAGATGTGGTCCGCGCCGAACACGATCACGTGGTCGGGGTGCTCGTCGTGGATGAGGTTGAAGTTCTGGTAGATCGCGTCGGCCGAGCCTGCGAACCAGCGGGGCCCGCGGCGCATCTGGGCCGGCACCGGGGTGACGTAGTTGCCGAGCAGCGTCGACATCCGCCAGGTCATCGACACGTGCCGGTCGAGGCTGTGGCTCTTGTACTGCGTGAGCACGACGATCTTGAGAAAGCCGGCGTTCGTGAGGTTCGAGAGCGCGAAGTCGATCAGCCGGTAGGTGCCGCCGAACGGCACTGCCGGCTTCGCCCGGTCGGCGGTGAGCGGCATCAACCGCTTCCCCTCGCCGCCGGCGAGCACCATCGCGAGGAGCTTCGGTGGAGCTGCCATGTCTCAGTCCTACCCGCTCGACCGCGTCAGGGACAAGTAGAGGTCGAGCGTCTCCGCGGCGATCGCCGGCCACGAGAACGCCTCGATCGCGCGACGCCGGCCCGCGACGCCCATCGCCTCGCTCCGGGCCGGGTCGCCGAGCAGCTCGTTCACCCTCGCTGCGATGGCGTGCGCGAACGCTGCGCGATCGGCGGGCTCGCGCGTGAGCGGGTCTCCGGGCTCGAAGGGGACGAGCAGCCCGGTGACGCCGTCGTCGACCACCTCGGGGATGCCGCCGGTCGCCGTGGCCACGACGGGGGTCTCGCAGGCCATCGCCTCGAGGTTGACGATCCCGAGCGGCTCGTAGATCGACGGGCAGACGAACACCGTCGCGTGGCTCAGGAGCTGGACGAGCTCCGTGCGGGGGATCATCTCCTCGATCACGACGACGTTGCCACGCGTGCGCTCGACCTCCTGCACGAGGGCCCCGACCTCTGCTGCGATCTCCGGCGTGTCCGGCGCGCCCGCGCAGAGGACCAGCTGGGCGCCGGGGTCGATCTCCGGGGCCGCGTCGAGGAGGTGGGTGAGGCCCTTCTGGCGCGTCACCCTGCCGACGAACACGACCGACGGCACGTCGGGATCGACACCGTGCCGTTCGAGCGCGTCGATCCCGCCGACCGGCCGGAACTCCTCCGTGTCGATGCCGTTGTGGATCACCCGGACGCGATCCGGGTCGACGGCGGGGTAGCAGGCGAGGACGTCGTTGCGCATCTCCGCCGAGACGGCGACGATCGCGTCCGCGCCCTCGACGGCCGTCCGCTCGCAGAACGACGAGACGCGGTAGCCGCCGGCCAGCTGCTCGGCCTTCCACGGGCGCAGCGGCTCGAGGCTGTGGGTCGTGACGACGTGCGGGACGTCGTGGACGAGCTTCGCGAGGTGGCCGCCGAGCTGGGCGTACCACGTGTGGCTGTGCACGACGTCCGCATCGCCCACCGCCGCTGCCATCGCGAGGTCGACCGCCATCGCCTGCAGCGCGTCTGCGTGGCGCGAGCCGTCGGCGAGCGCCTCCCACCCCCGGTAGGCGCGGACGGGCGGCACCGCGTTCGCCGGCCGGTCGCCGCCGAACGCGTGCACCGTGACGTCGGCGATGCGCGCGAGCTCGCGGGCGAGGTACTCGACGTGGACGCCTGCGCCGCCGTACACCTCGGGCGGGTACTCGCGCGAGAGCAGCGCGACTGCGAGACGGCGAGAGGCGGGCACGGGCGCCCTGAGTCTCGCAGAGGGATACCTATCCCGCAGGCAGGAATCCACCGAGTGGATTCCTGCGCGGGGATCCCCGGGTCCGGCTGCGCCGGACGCGGGGCACACCCCTGAAGAGGGCCGGCCCGCCGGCCACGCTCGGGACAGACCACGCGCTCGCGCCGATCGAACGCCAGCGACGGGACAGGCGGGGGGCTGGTGACCCGAGTTCGAACCGTTCCACGAGGGCGGCGCAGCCGCGCGAGCGCCGGCCGGCGCACCTCCCAGCCCCTCGATCCTTCAGGGATCTGCCCTCACGCCTGGCGCAGCCAGGCATGAGGGATCCCGCGCAGGAATCCACTCGGTGGATTCCCGCCTGCGGGAGGCAGGAGAAACCGAGGCCCCCGCACAGGCGGGGGCCTCGTCGTGCACGGTGGACCTCGCGGACGGCGGTGGGCTTGGGCCGCCGGCCGTGAGGCGGAGTCCGATGCGCACGAAAGCGGTGCCGGTCGTGCGACGCAGGCGCCCGGGGGAGCTCATCCGGGCAGCTCGTCGCAGGGAGTCGATGCGGAGCGCGGCGAGGTCGCGCCGGTGGTCGCTGGTCGTCACGGGGTCGAACATGCCTGCTCCTCTCGGTCTCAACTATCTCGAGATCGAATTACTTGATGAGAAGGTACACTGTCGGAACCTTGACGTCAAGAATCTCGAGATGGAGAATCAGGCGGTGACGCCCCGCACTCCTGCCGAGCCCGACCGGATCGACGCCAAGCTCCAGGTCTGGGGTCGCGAGCTCCCCGGGCTCGACCTCGAGATCGAGGGCATCGTCGAGCGCATCTACACGCTCCAGCGCTTCCTCGAGCGGACCGCGACCGAGACGCTCGAGGCGCACGGCCTCACGTTCGGCGAGTGGCGTCTGATGGGGCACCTCAGGTACACGGGGGCGCCGTACCACGGCAAGCCGGGCAAGCTGGCGGAGGCGCTGGGGCTGTCGAGCGGGGCGATGACGAACCGGCTCGACGCGATGGAGCGACGCGACCTCGTGCGGCGCCTGCCGGATCCGGACGACCGGCGCGGCGTGATCGTCGAGCTGACCGAGTCCGGCCACCGCCTCTGGGAGACGACGGTCGAGACGCAGGCGGAGAAGGAGGCGCTGGTCGCCTCCGCGCTCGACGACGGGGAGAAGCGCGAGCTCAACGCGCTCCTGCGCCGCCTGATGCACGCCTTCTACGAGCACCACGGCCACGCCGCCACCCGGGCCAAGCAGGTGGAGCCGGCGGCGTGACGCGGCGCCGCGGCGCGGGACGGTGACGCTCTCTCGGGTCGCCGGGGGAGACGCCGACCCCGAGCTGCGCTCCGCCTGGATCGCGCCCGGGACGTTCGACGAGCTCGTCGCCTCCTGGAGCGTCGAGGTGGACGGCGACGCAGAGGTGGCCGTGCAGGGCCGGCGGGACGCGCACGAGACCGCGTGGTACGTGCTCGGCCGGCGCAGCCGGGACGGATGGTCGTCCGTTCCCGGGCAGGCAGACGCCGACGGCCGCGTCGAGGTCGACCTCCTCGTCGCCGAGCGTCCGTTCGACGCGTTCCGTCTGCGGGTCGTCGCGCCGGGGCACGCCCTCGTGCCTGCGCTCGCGTGCTGCACGACGCTCGCGGGTGCGACATAGCGAGTCGCCACCCGACCCCGACCCTGACCTCGACCTCCGCCGCTCGTCGGCGGTCGAGGTGCCGCTCGAGCCGCTGTCGCAGATGGCCTACCGGGAGGAGGATCCCGAGCTCGACGGCGGCGGCGCCTCGTGGTGCAGCCCGACCGCTCTGGCGATGGTGCTGCGCCGCTGGGGGGTGGACGTGACGGTGCCGGAGGTCGCACGCGCGGTCCACGACCGCGCGTACGGGGGCTGCGGCAACTGGTCCTGTCAACGTCGCCTACGCGGCCTCGCGCGGGCTCGACGCGGTCGTCACCAGGCTCGAGTCGCTCGCCGAGGCGCGAGCGCTGCTTGCGGCCGGCATCCCGCTCGTCGCGTCGATCGCCGTCGCTCCCGGAGCGCTGCCGGGGTTCCCGCTGCCAGGAGGCACGCGAGGGCACCTCGTCGTGCTGGCGGGGGAGACAGAGGCGGGCGACCCGATCGTGCTCGACCCTGCCGCTGCCGACGCGGCAGCGGTTCGCCGGACGTATCCACGCGGGGCGTTCGAGCGCGCGTGGCTCGGCGGCTCGAGCGGCACCGTCTACCTCGTCCGGCCGCCCGACGTCCCGCTCCCCGCAGGATCCGACGCCTGGTAGCGCGGCCTGCGCCGTCGGCCCTTACGGGACGGCGACTATCCTCACCGCGATGAAGGTCGTGCTCCCCGACGAGACCGAGCTCGAGCTGCCCGACGGCGCGACGGGCCTCGACGCCGCCCGCGCGATCGGGCCGCGCCTCGCCGAGCAGGCAGTGCTCGTGCGTGCGAACGGCGAGGCCCGCGACCTGCGGCTGCCGTTGGCCGACGGGGCGGCGATCCAGATCCTCACGACCCGCGACGCGCACGATCCCGACGCGCTCGCCGTGCTTCGCCACTCGGCCGCGCACCTCCTGGCGGAGGCCGTCCTGCGCCTGCACCCGGACGTGAAGATCGCCATCGGGCCGCCGATCGCCGACGGCTTCTACTACGACTTCGAGTTCTCCGAGCCGATCACCGAGGGCGACCTCGAGCGGATCGAGGCAGAGATCGGTCGCCTGCTCGAGGAGGGGCGCTCCTGGACGAGGGAGGACATCACGGCCGAGGGCGCGATCGCGCGCTTCGCGACCGAGGGGCAGCCGTACAAGGTCGAGCTGGTCGGCACCGCCGAGGGCGACATCTCCCTCTACACGCAGGGTGGCTTCACCGACCTCTGCCGCGGGCCGCACCTGCAGACGAGCGCCCCGATCAAGGCGCTCAAGCTCACCGGGCTCGCAGGCGCGTACTGGCGCGGGGACAGCGCCAACACGCAGCTCACGCGCATCTACGGGACGGCCTTCTTCTCGCAGGCCGACCTCGACGCGCATCTCGAGCGACTCGAGCAGGCGCGTGCGCGCGACCATCGCCGGCTCGGACCGCAGCTCGACCTCTTCCACTTCGACGAGCACTCGCCCGGGTCGGCCTTCTGGCACCCGAAGGGGATGACGCTCTACAACCAGCTCGAGGCCGTCCGTCGCGCGGAGAACGCCCGGCGAGGCTATGCAGAGGTGAAGACGCCGCTGCTCTACGACAAGGCGGTGTGGGAGATCTCGGGGCACTGGGAGAAGTTCCGCGACGACATGTTCCTCATCCCCGGCGACGGCGACGCGCAGACCTACGGGATCAAGCCGATGAACTGCCCCGGGCACATGCTCCTCTTCGGCAGCCAGCTGCGCAGCTACCGGGATCTCCCGATCCGGTACGCCGAGGCGGCTCCCCTGCACCGCAACGAGCTCGCGGGCGCGCTGCACGGCCTCACCCGGGTGCGCTTCGTGACCCAGGACGACGCGCACATCTTCTGCACCGAGGAGCAGGTGCCGGCCGAGATCGACGGGGCGATCGAGTTCGCCCAGTACCTCTACGGGCTGTTCGGCATGGAGCCGAGGGCGACGCTCTCCACGCGGCCGGACAACCGGCTCGGCTCCGACGAGCAGTGGGAGCGCGCGGAGGAGGCGCTCCGCGCCGCCCTCGAGCGGCACGGCATGGCCTTCGCCGTGGACGAGGGCGGCGGAGCGTTCTACGGCCCGAAGATCGACCTCTTCATGGACGACGTGCTCGGCCGCCCCTGGCAGATGGGGACCGTTCAGTACGACATGCAGATGCCGGCGCGATTCGGGCTCACCTACATGGGGGCCGACAACCGCGAGCACATGCCGATCGTCGTCCACCGGGCGCTCTACGGCTCGTTCGAGCGATTCCTCGGGCTCCTGATCGAGCACTTCGGGGGCGCGTTCCCGCTCTGGCTCGCCCCGGTGCAGGTGAAGGTGCTGCCGGTCGCGGAGGCGCACCACGGTGCCGCCGAGGCGCTCGCCGCCGCGCTGCGCGACGAGGACGTGCGCGTCGAGGTCGACGTGCGCGAGGAGACCCTGGGTCGGCGGATCCGTGACGCGGAGCTCGAGAAGGTCCCTCTCGTCGCGGTCTGGGGCGACAAGGAGTCGGTCGACGCGATCGCCGTCCGCCGGCGCGGCGGCGGACAGGAGACGCTGAGCGTGGCCGAGCTCGTCGCCGAGATCCACGCCGCGACCCCGTCCTGACCGGCCGCGCGTGACTCACCTCCCTAGGCACGTTCCGGCGCAGCCGGAACGTGCCCACACAGCGGCCCGAGCCCCTGCTAGGCTTCGACCCCTGCAAGCAGGAGCGGCATCGCCCCTCACCTCGTCGGCCGCGCGTCGCACGAGGTTCAACCGAGTCGAATCCGACGAGGGAGAGCCGCTGCTGCGTGCACTGGCTCGTTCCACGAAGAGGGAGGATCGACTCGACTTGGTGATCGGCCTTTGAGACCGCGGCGGCGTCCCGAGGACAGAACGCGTCCCGTCGTCCAGCACGACCGGATCAACGAGCAGATCCGCGTTCCGCGGGTGCGGCTCGTGGCCGAGGACGGCGCACAGGTGGGGATCAAGCAGACGAAGGAGGCGCTCGAGTACGCGTACTCGAAGAACCTCGACCTGGTCGAAGTTGCCCCGAACGCCGACCCTCCCGTGGCCCGGGTGATGGACTACGGGAAGTATCGCTACGAGCAGGAGCAGCGGGCGAAGCAGGCGCGCAAGCACCAGTCGACGATCAACATCAAGGAGATCAAGCTCAGGCCGAAGATCGGCGACCACGACTTCGAGACGAAGAAGGGGCACGTCGTCAGGTTCCTCCACCAGCGCGCCAAGGTGAAGGTGACGATCATGTTCCGCGGGCGGGAGAACCTCCACCCCGAACGGGGCAGGCTCCTTCTCGAGCGTCTCGCCAAGGACGTCGAGGAGATCGGGCAGATCGAGCAGCAGCCCACCCTCGACGGCCGGAACATGGTCATGGTGCTGGGCCCGACGAAGAACGCGGGAGTGAAGAGAGATGCCGAAGGTGAAGACGTCGACGGGAGCGAAGAAGCGCTTCAAGGTGACCGGGTCGGGGAAGCTGACCCGTCGTCACGCGATGCAGAGCCACAACCTCACGAAGAAGTCGTCGAAGCGTAAGCGCCAGTTCGGGCGGGTCTACGAGGTGGCCGCGAGCGACGTCAAGGCCGTCAAGAAGCTCCTGGGGAGGGGGTAGTCGTGCCGCGCGTGAAGCGATCCGTCCACGCCCGCAAGAAGCGGCGCAAGGTCCTCGACCAGGCCAAGGGCTACTACGGCCGCAAGAGCACCCACTACCGCTACGCGAAGGAGCAGGTCGAGCACTCGCTCGTCTACGCCTATCGCGACCGCCGCAACAAGAAGCGCACCTTCCGGCAGCTCTGGATCGTGCGGATCAACGCTGCGGCGCGGACCAACGGGCTCTCCTACAACCAGCTGATGAACGGGATCCACAAGGCCGGGATCGAGCTCGACCGCAAGTCGCTCGCCGATCTCGCCGTCAGCGATCCGCAGGCGTTCGCGCTCGTCGCCGAGCGCGCGAAGGCCGCGCTGGCCGACGCAGCGTCGTAGGGGCGGGGCATGCCCCGCCCGGCGCCGGGCAGCGATCCGGGCTCGGCTGCGGGCGCCCAGGCCGACGCGCTCCGCCGCCAGGCGGGCGACTTCGCAGCGCTCGGGTCGCCGGTGTACGCACGGCTGGCCGAGCAGCTCGCGCTCGATCCCGCGCCGGCGGCCGCGATCCTCGGCGCCGACGCCTCGTGGGACATCGGGCTGCGGCTCTTCGGCGGCGTCCACCACCTCGTCCTGACCGGGGTCGCGCCCGACGCGCTGAGCGGGAGCTGGGACGACTTCTCGGCGGCTCTGCGCGCACACGGGGACGTGCTCCGGCGCTGGGTCACCGAGCAGGGCGTGCAGACGAACGAGGTGCAGCGCTGCATCGGCCTGCTGCCCGCCTTCCTCACGATCGCGGCCGAGACGAGCCTGCCGCTGGAGCTGCTGGAGCTCGGGCCGTCAGCGGGCCTCAACCTCGAGCTCGACCGCTACCGGTACGTGTACGCGGCGGGCACGTGGGGGGATCCGTCCGCGGCGCTGACGCTCGAGGCGGTCGAGGAGGGGCGCGTCCCCGCCGAGCTGCTCGCGGGGCCGTTGCCGATCCGCCGACGGCGCGGTGTCGACCTCGCGCCGATCGACGCCACGACGGACGAGGGGCTGACGCTGCTGCGCGCCTTCCTCTGGCCGGGCCGCGAGGACCGGCGGAACCGCCTCGACGCGGCGGTCGCTGCGCTGCGCGCTGCGGACGATCGACCCGAGCTGATCCGCGGCGACTACGTCGAGCTGCTCCCGGGCCTCCTCGCCGAGCGACCCACCGACGCGGTGACGGTCGTCTTCCAGACCGCATCGACCGCCTTCCTGCCGCGCCAGGCGCGCGCGGGGATCGCGACCGCGCTGGACGCCGCGGCGGCCGACGGGCGGCCGCTCGCCTGGGTCTCCGCCCGCAGTCGCGACGAGCGGGAGGGCGCGCGCGAGGACGTCTGGGAGCTCGAGCTGCGGATCTGGCCGGGCCCGATGCGCCACGTCGCGCACCTCGACTTCCACGGCAACCGCCTGGACTGGCTCGGAGACCCCTCGGGCTGACGTCGGCGACGCGGGGCGAGGCTGAAGCCACGCCCCGGCCCGAGACGGGTCGGGCAGGGAGGGTGGGGGCGTGGCTTCAGCCTCGCCCCGGTTCACAGCCGGCGCGTCGGCCTGGGCGAGCGCAGCTCTGGGAGACTGCACGGCATGATCACGTCGCGGGACAACGAGACGCTGAAGCTCGTCCACAAGCTGCTCTCGGCGCGCAAGCACCGTGAGGAGACGGGACTGTTCGCCGTCGAGGGAGAGGACCTCGTCCAGGCTGCCGACGCCGCCGGCGCCGAGCCGCTGCACCGGCTGGTCGAGGGAGAGTCCGTCGCCGAGGGACTGCTCGGGCGCGTCTCGACGCTCGCCCATCCGCCGCGCGTGATCGCCGTGTACCGCGTCTCCGACCTGCCACGCGGTGCGCGTGACCGGTGCCTCGCGCTCTGGCGGCTCGCCGACCCGGGGAA
Source organism: uncultured Actinomycetes bacterium (assembly GCA_963703095.1). Taxonomy (GTDB): domain Bacteria; phylum Actinomycetota; class Thermoleophilia; order Gaiellales; family Gaiellaceae; genus Gaiella. Next base: position 2,499,354 of record OY969787.1, on the reverse strand, counting down.
CGTCGGGACGCTGCTGCGCACGGCCGACGCGTTCGGCGCCTCGGTCGCGCTGTCGGAGGGCTGCGCCGACCCGCTCTCGCCCAAGGCGCTGCGGGCATCCGTCGGCGCGATCTTCCGCGTGCCGCTCGTCGGCTGGGACGAGGCGCCCGAGCCGCGCGTCGCGCTCGTCGCGCACGGCGGGGAGCCGCTGCCGTCGGTCGTCGCCGGCCTCGGTCCACGCGTCACCTTCGTGCTCGGCAGCGAGCGCGAGGGCCTGCCGGAGGAGATCGTGACGAGCTGTAGCTTGGCGTCGATCGGGCTGCCCGGCGCGGCGGAGTCGCTCAACGTCGCCGCGGCCGGGGCGATCGCGCTGTACGAGGCGACGCGCGCCGTCCAGGCTGGCTGACGCTCGAACGCACGGTGGGCCACGAGCACTCGCTCGGGCGGGATCGCCTGGAATGGGTGCCTGACTGAAGTCAGGCACCAAGGCACCGTTCGTGGCGCGGGCCCCGCGCCCTAGCCGAAGCCGCCCCCGCCGCCTCCGCCGCCTCCGCCTCCGCCGCCGGAGAAGCCGCCGCCGCCACCGCCCGAGCCCGAGGAGGGGGGTGCGAGAGCGGAGCCGAAGCCCGAGGCGAGATCGCCGATCGACATCGCGCTCGCGCCCGAGCCGAGGTCGCCCGTGGGGGAGATCCAGTAGATCGAGCTCGCGGTCGCCAGCGCCTCGGGCATCGCGAGGTGCGCCGCCTGCAGGACGCGGTCGGCGATCCCGAACGCGATCCCGTACACGAGCAGCCGCTCCCAGAGGTCGAGCGTCGCGGGCGGCGCCTCCTGGAGGCGTGGGAAGTCCTGGAGGTAGCGGCGGAACGCCTCCCAGCGCTCGGCCTCGACGTTGGCCTCGCGCGAGCGCCGCCGCCAGAGGCGCCGTCGGCCGAGCGCGATCACCAGCACGGCGCCGTTCACCGCCGCCGCGATGGCGAGCGCCACGAGGACGACGTCGCTCCAGCGGGGGTACACCGAGCGCCAGCCGTCGATCGCGCGCCACATGAGGAGCGCGGCGATCCCGCCGAAGAAGGCGACGCCGAGCGCCAGCGGGAGAGCGCCGATCGAGCGGAACCAGCGGCGGCCCTCGGCCTCGTCGGACACCGCGCCCTTGAATCCCTGGAACCGCTTGCTCATCTCCTCGCGCTCGCCGGCGATCTCGTCGCGGAAGCGCGACAGCCGCTCGGGCCCGTCGGAGAGGACGTCGTCGACGACGCGGGTCACCGACCGCTCCCAGGCGGTCAGCTCGACCGGCGTCCCCTTGTCCACCTCGAGATCGGCGATGTGCTCGGTGCGGAGCCCGGCCCAGATGCTCCGCTCGGTCGTCACGGGCCGGGCCGTGTAGTGGCCGCGCCGGATCAGGTCGAACAGCGTCGCCGTGAACTCGAACGAGCCCGCCTCGCCGCCCTGGCGCAGGAGCGTCGGCACGAGCGCCGGGGCAGTGTCGGTCGGCGGCTCCTGCTCGTACTCGCGGTCGTAGCCCGTCTCGACCTCGCGCCCGAAGAACCAGAAGACGACGAGCGAGATGAGGATCGCCGGGAGGGTCCCGATCGCCAGGAGGATGAGCGCGCTGCGGAACGGATGCGCGAGGGCGTCGTCGATCCGCTCGCGGTCGCGCTCGTACGCCTCTGCGTCGGCGAGCTCCTCGGCCGTGATCTTCTGCAGCCCGTTGCCCTGCTCGACCTTCATGCCGGCGGTCGAGGTGAACGCCGAGCGGGGGTAGAGGGCGCGCAGCTCGACGTACTGACGCGGCGGGACGTCGAGCGCGCGGAGCACCGCGCGCGACCCGGCGAGCGCCACGTCGCCGCGCACCCAGACGGGGTGGCCCCACGCCTTGACGACGTTCGCCGGCCCGTTCGTCGCCGCGGTGAGCCGTCCGAGCGACTGCTCCCACTCGTCGCCCCACACCTTGAGGTTGACGTCGACGACGTCGTCGTAGGCGACGGCGAGCCCGCTCAACCGGTAGCGGAGCGTGAACGTCCGCGTCTCGTTCGACGCCTGGAAGCGCCACACGATCCGCACACGGCTGCCGCTGCGCTCGACGCCGTAGGTCCCGGCCGGGCCGCCGGGCTCGAGCTGCGTCGGCGCGCCGGGCGTGAACGGCCTGCCGCCCTCGAGCACCGCGATCGCGTCGATCGACTCGCCGGAGCGCAGCGGGATGTCGCGGAACCCGTACGTGAACGAGCCGGAGAACGCGACGGTGATCTGCTCGGCCACGGACAGGCGCCCGTCGCGGCCGACCTGCACCGAGACGTCGCTGGAGACGAGCTGGTACGACTGCGCCTGCGCCGGCGCGGCGACGACCAGGGCGACGAGCAGCGCGAGGAGGAGTGGGAAGCGCCCGCACGAGGCCGCCCCGCCGCTCCTGCCGGCCGCTCACGGGCTCAGGTCGCCGGCTGCTCGGGCGAGAAGTCGACCTGCGGGGCACCGCGCTCCGCCTCGTCGGTCTCGAAGAACTCGCGCTTCGTGAAGCCGAAGGGCCCGGCGAGCACCACGCCCGGGAAGGTCTGGATCGCGTTGTTGAACGTCAGCACGGTGTCGTTGTAGACCTGGCGGGAGACGGCGATCCGGTTCTCGGTCTCGCCGAGCTCGGTCTGCAGCTGGCGGAAGTTCTCGTCGGCCTGCAGCTCGGGGTAGGCCTCGGCGACGGCGAAGAGACGGCCGAGCGCCTGCCCGAGGATCCCCTCCGCGGCCGCGGTCTCGCCGGGCGTCTTCGCCGCCTGCGCGTTCGCCCGCGCCTGCGTGACCGCCTCGAACGTGCCGCGCTCGTGCTCCGCGTAGCCCTTGACCGTCTCGACGAGGTTCGGGATCAGGTCCCAGCGCCGCTTGAGCTGCACCTCGATCTGCGCCCACGCGTTGTCGACGCGGTTGCGCAGCCGGACGAAGCGGTTGTAGAGGGTGACGAGCAGGACCGCGAGCAGCCCGAGCACCACGAGCAGGACGATCAGCCAGACCACGCGCCCGATCCTACGTTCCGGCCCCGACGGCGTCCAGCGGACGCGCGCGCCGGCAGTGCCAGATCATGTCCTCCTCGCCCGCGAACGGGCGTCGGTCGAACCAGCCGTGCAGCGCCTCCACCTCGAGCCCCGCCTCGCCGATCAGCCCGCGCCACTCGGTGGGCGAGAGCCAGTGGAGCGTGAACGCGGCCGCCGCGTCGCCGCTGCGCACCGACAGCGTCAGCGTCCGCGTGTCCTCGTCCCAGTCCGCACGCTCGAAGATCCCCGGCTCGCGCTCGATCCAGCGGCCGTTCGTCTCGTCGATGTCCTCGCGGCTCGGCGCGAACACGTCGAACACGAGCCGCCCGTCCGGGCCGAGCAGCGCCGCTGCCGCCCGCAGCGCGCGGAGCTTCTCTCCCTCGTCGGCGAGGTGGAGGAGCGAGCGGAACGGGATGATCACGAGCGGCACCGGGCCCTCGACCGGCGGCTCGCGCAGGTCGCCCTTGCGCAGGTCGAGCCGGTCGAGCACACCCTCCCGCTCGGCGTACGCGCGAGCGGCGGCGAGCATCCCGGAGGACTGGTCGACCCCGATCACGTCGATCCCCGCCGCCGCGATCGGCACCGCGATGCGCCCGCTGCCGACGGCCAGCTCCACCACCGGTCCACCCGAGCGGACCGCCTCCTCGACGTAGTACTCGACGTCCTCGACGACGGAGACGCTCCACGGGTCGTAGATCCCGGCGATCGAGTCGTACAGCGCCTCGCTCACGCCGGCCTCCGCGCCACGACGACCAGCTCGCGGCTGTCGCCGTCGTACGGACGGCGGTCGAACCAGCCGTAGCGCGCCTCCAGCTCGAGGCCGCTGACGTCGAGCAGGCCGTCCCACTCGGACGGGGCGACCCAGTGCAGCGAGATGCTCGCGCCGTCCTCGAGGGTGACCTCGATCCGGCAGTCGGTCGGGTCGTAGTCGATGCGGTGGCGGGCGCCGTGACGGTCGCTCCACGTGCCGTCGAGCTCCGCGGCGACGTGGGGGTCGAACACGAAGGCGTTCCAGGCGAAGCGGCCGCCGGGTCGCAGGGAGGCCGCCACTCGCTCGAAGACCACGCGCCGGTCGGCCCAGCTCGGCAGGTGCAGAAGCGACCGGAACGGGCAGTAGACGAGCGCGGCAGGCTCGTCGAGCGCGAGGTCGCGCATGTCCTGCAGACGGAGGTCGAGGTCGACGCCCGCCGCCTCGGCGGCGCTGCGGGCTCGCTCGAGCATCGCCGGCGACGCGTCGATCCCGACCACCGGACGGCCGATCGCGCGCGCCACCGGGATCGTCACCCGGCCGGTCCCGCAGGCGAGCTCCACGACGGGGCCGTCGGCCTGGCGCGCGAGCTCGACGTAGAAGGGCACGTCCTCGGTCATCTCGGCCGCCCAGGCGTCGTAGATCGGCGCGAATGCGTCGTATTCGCTCATCGTGTGATTCAACCACCGTCCGCGGCGTTCCGGGTACGCTCGCAAGCCGATGGACGTCCAGGGCTTCGAGCAGGAGGCGCTCGCCGCGGCGGGCGCCGCGACGACGACGGCCGAGATCGAGGCGGTGCGGGTCGAGTTCCTCGGGCGCAAGAGCCCGCTGAAGCTCGCCCTGCGCGAGGTGCGCGACCGCGAGACCGGGATGGCGCTGAACGCCCTGCGCATCCGCGTCGAGGAGGCGATCGACGCGCGGGCCGCCGCGCTCGCCCGCGAGGAGCTCGACCGGCGTCTGCGCGAGGAGGTCGTCGACGTCACGCTCCCGACCGACGCCTACCGCCGCGGCCACCTCCACCTGATCACGCAGATCCGCCGCGAGGTGGAGGACGTCTTCCTCGGGCTCGGCTACCGGATCGTCGACGGCCGGGAGGTCGAGACCACGCGGTACAACTTCGACGCGCTCGCGTTCCCGGCCGGCCACCCCGCTCGCTCGCCGCTGGCGACGCTGTTCCTCGACGACGAGACCGTGCTGCGCACCGAGACGTCGCCGTCGCAGATCCGCACGATGGAGCTCGGGCAGCCGCCGATCTACATCGCGACGCTCGGCCGCGTCTACCGCCGTGACACCCCCGACGCGACCCACTCGCCGATCTTCCACCAGGTCGAGGGGCTCGCCGTCGACGAGGGGATCACGCTCGCCGACCTGATCGGGACGCTCGACTTCCTGCTCAAGCAGCTGTTCGGCGAGGAGCGGCGCACCGAGTTCCGGACGCACTACTTCCCGTTCACCGAGCCGTCGATCGAGGCGTACGTCTCCTGCCACGTGTGCGACGGCGACGGCTGCGGCGTCTGTCGACACTCCGGCTGGATCGAGGTCGGCGGCGCGGGCATGGTCGACCCGGCGCTGTTCGAGTTCGTCGGCTACGACCCCGAGCGGGTCTCCGGCTTCGCGTTCGGCTGGGGGCTCGAGCGGATCGCGATGCTGCGGCACGAGTTCCCCGACCTGCGCGAGCTGTGGCGCAACGACCTGCGGTTCGCGAGGCAGTTCTAGGTGATGACGGGCATGGTGGGACGCGACGAAAGGCGGGCGAGGCATGCCTCGCCCCTACGGAGCGCGGCGTCATGCGTGCCATCGCGCAACGCGGCCCGTGCGATCGACTCTGTTGCGGAGGCGCGGTCGTGAGGGCGCCGCTGTCGTGGCTGCGCGACCACGTGCACGTCGACGCCTCGCCGCACGAGATCGCGCGCCGGCTGTCGATCTCCGCGCTCGAGGTCGACCGGGTGATCGATGCAGGCGTCCCCGACGTCGGCGGCAACCTCGGCCACTTCGTCGTCGGCCGCGTGCTCGAGGCCGCGAAGCACCCGAACGCGGACAAGCTCCAGCTCTGCCAGGTCGACGTCGGCAGCCCGGACCCGCAGCAGATCGTCTGCGGCGCGTGGAACTTCGGCGCCGGCGCGACCGTCGCCGTGGGGCTGCCCGGCGCGCTGCTGCCCGGCTTCCCCGCGGCGCTCGACGAGCGGCAGCTGCGCGGCGAGTGGTCGCGCGGGATGATCCTCGCCGAGGACGAGATCGGCCTCGGCACCGACCACTCCGGGATCATGCTCCTGCCCGACGGCCTCGAGCCGGGCACGCCGCTCGGCGACGTGCTCCCCGTCGTCGACCACGTCCTCGACGTGACGCCCACGATGAACCGGGTCGACCTGCTCTCGATCGCGGGCCTCGCGCGCGAGATCGCGGCCCTGTGCGACGGCGAGCTCCGCGAGCTCGAGGTCGAGGACCCGAGGATCGTCCACCCCGAGCTCGTCGACGTCGTCGTCGACGACCCGGAGGGGTGCCCCCGCTACATCGGGCGCGTCTTCCGCGGCGTGCAGGTGGGGCCGTCGCCGATCTGGCTCCGGGCGCGGCTGCACCTGGCCGGGATGCGCTCGATCTCGAACGTCGTCGACGTGACCAACTACGTGATGCACGTGTACGGGAGCCCGCTCCACGCCTTCGACAGGTCGAAGCTCGCCGGCGGCCGGATCGTCGTGCGCCGCGCGCGCGAGGGCGAGGAGCTGCGCACGCTCGACGGCACCGCGCGGACGCTCGACGGGCAGGACCTGGTGATCACCGACGGCGAGCGGGCCGTCGCGCTGGCCGCGATCATGGGCGGGCTCGAGAGCGAGGTCGGCGACGACACGACCGAGGTGCTGCTCGAGGCGGCGAACTTCGAGCCGATCGGCATCCTCCGCACCTCCGAGCGGCTCGCCCTGCGCACGGAGGGCTCGAACCGCTGGGAGAAGGGCGTGGATCCGCACGTTGCCGAGCCGGCAGCCGTCCTGGCGAGCCGCCTGCTGGTCGACCTGACAGGAGCCGAGCTGACCGGGAGCGTCGACGTCCATCGCGGTCTCCCCGCCCGTCCGGTCGTCCGTCTCCGCCCGCATCGCACCGACCGCGTGGTGGGCCTGGCGATCGAGGAGGGGGAGCAGCGGTCGATCCTCCGCCGCCTCGGCTTCGAGGTCGCCGACGACTGGGCGGTGACCGTGCCCACGTGGCGTGCCCGTGACGTGCAGCGGGAGATCGACCTCGTCGAGGAGATCGCACGCGTCGTCCTGCCGGGCGTGCCGCGCACGATGCCGCTGCGCCGCGCGGTCGCAGGGCACCTCACCCAGGAGCAGCGGCTGCGCCGCGTCGTGGAGGACGTGCTCGTCGGCGCGGGCTACTGCGAGGCGTACACGTGGAGCCTCGTGGCCGACGATCCCGATCCACGTGCCCTGAGGCTCTCCGCCCCGATGAGCGGTGACCAGGCGGTGCTCCGCACGACGCTCCTCGGCGGGCTCGTCGAGGCGGCGCGCACGAACGTCGACGCGGGGAACGACGGGATCGCGCTGTTCGAGCTCGCGCGCGTCTACCAGCCCTCGGGTGGGCAGCTGCCCGAGGAGCGCTGGCGGGTGGGCGGGATCGCCGCAGGGGGCTTCGCGGCGGCACGGTCCGCCGTCGAGGCGCTCTACGCCGCCCTCCACCTCGACCTGCGCGTCGAGCGCACCGACCACCCGGCGCTGCACCCCGGCAAGAGCGCCGCGACCCCGGCGGGGTGGCTCGGCGAGCTCCACCCGGCGCTGCTGGACGGGGAGTGGGGGATCTTCGAGCTCGACCTCGACACGCTGTTCGCCCCCGTGCCCGAGCGGATCCTCTACGAGGACGTGATCACGTATCCCGCGAACCGGCAGGACATCGCGGTCACGGTCGACGAGCAGGTGGAGGCGGGCGCGCTCGTCGACACGATCCGGGCGGCGGCCGGCGAGGCGCTGCGCGAGGTGCGCGTCTTCGACGTCTACCGTGGAGAGCAGGTCGGGGAGGGGCGCAAGTCGGTCGCCCTCCACCTCGCGTTCCAGGCGCCCGACCGCACGCTCACCGACGAGGAGGTCGCGACGCTCCGCGAGGCGATCGTCACGGCCCTGGCCGCCGACCACGGCGCCGAGCTCCGCGCGCTCTCGTAGGGGCGAGGCAGGCCTCGCCCGGCGGTCGGTGTCCGGGTGCGGTGCGTTCGGGCCGGGCAGGCCCGGCCCCTACGACGACGTGTTCCCGACCCACCCGTAGGGGCGAGGCATGCCTCGCCCGCTGTTTCGCCCGCTCTTCGCCGCCGCTGGCCTACGCCTGGCCGGCGTTCGCGCGCCGCGCGCGGTGATCTCGTCCAGCACGGTCTGATCGAGGTTCGGCAGCCTGCCGCGCAGGCTCGAGAACGCCTGGCCGGTGAGGACGAGGACGTCGATCGGGCTGGTCGCGGTCACCGTCGCCATGCGGGGCACGCGCTCCACGAGCGCCATCTCGCCGCAGAAGCCCCCGGGGCCGAGCGTCGCGAGCAGCTCGTCGCCGCGCCGTACCTCGGCGGTGCCGTCGACGATGATGAAGAACTCCTTGCCGGTCTCGCCCTCCCGCATCAGGGTCTTGCCCTCGGGGAGGTCGATCTCGTCGGCGAGCTTCGCGATCAGCTCCACTTCGCCCTTCGAGCACTTCGCGAACAGCGGGACGCTCTTGATGGCAGCTTCCTTGGAGGTCATGTGCGCGACCCTACCGCCCGGCTCCCGGCGCGACAAGCCGCCCTCGCGGTTGGCAGCTCACTGTGCGATCTGTCACACTTGCACATGCATGGACATGAGCGGTGACAGACGCGGCGACCTCGGAGCGCGGCGCCGCTGGGTGCTCGTCGGGGCCGTGGTGCTCGTGCTCGGTCTCGGCTCGGCCGCCGCGGTCGCGGCGGAGACGAAGCTCCGGGGCTCCGTCGGACCGGGGTTCTCGATCAGCCTCCGCGACGACGCGGGCAACCCGGTCACGAGCCTGACGGCCGGCGCGTACGAGATCGAGGTCGACGACCTCTCCGACGAGCACAACTTCCACCTCTTCGGTCCGGGCGTGGATGTCGCCACGGACGTCGCCGGGACCGGCTCACAGACCTTCAAGGTCACGCTGCAGAACGGCCAGTACACGTTCCTCTGCGATCCGCACCCGACACGGATGCGCGGTGCCTTCTCGGTCGGTGCCTCCGCGGGCGGTGGCGGATCCACGGGCGGCGGCGGCTCGTCCGGCGGCGGGACGACGACCCCCCCGACGACCGCGAAGCCGAGCGCGCCCGTCGGAGCGCGCCTCGTGCTGACGACGGGACCGGGGTTCACGATCACCCTGCGGACGACCGCGGGGAAGAAGGTCACCCGGCTCAGGCCCGGCGCCTACACGGTGCTCGTCCGTGACCGGGCCGCGAACCACAACGCGCGCCTGCGCGGCGCCGGCACGCGCAGGTCGACGACCGTCCCGTTCGTCGGCACGAAGACGTGGAAGGTCGTGCTGAAGAAGGGCACGCTCACGTTCGTCTGCGACCCGCACGCGTCGAGCATGCGTGGCTCGGTCGTCGTCGGCTGACGCCGCCGGCCGCCCCCGACGTCGTCGTCGCGCCGTCTACGTCGTCGTCGCGCTGTCGTAGGGGCGAGGCATGCCTCGCCCGCTCTTCGCGTCTCCGTGCGAGCGCTACAGGTTGTGGCCGCCGACGAGCCAGACCGGGCCCTGCGTGGCGACGGGCTCGGACTCCGACAGGTGCCGCAGGACGGCCACGGTCGCCTCGATCTGCTCGTCGTCGAGGCGCTCGAAGCACCGTCGCACCATCCCGGGCGACGTCCCGTAGCCCGCGCGGCGCGCGGCGCGGAACGTGAACACCGACGCATCCGACTGCCGGGCCGGGTTGAGCGGAGCGCACAGCAGCGCTGCCCGGTCGAGCTGGGCGCTCGACGCGATCTCCAGCGAGCAGAGCAGGTCGCTCCAGTCGCCCGGGAGCGCTGCGAGCTCGGCATCCCACGAGGCCGCGACCGAGCGGGCCGCCTCGCGGGCGGCCGGCATCGAGGCGGGCTCCTCGGACACCCCAGCCTGCTCGAGGAGGCACCAGATGCGGCGCTCGTCGAGGTAGCCGAACAGCCGTCGCGCGCCCTCGGGGCCTGCAGCGCCACCCGCGCGACGCACCGTCAGGGCGAGCCCGCCCGGAATCCGGCCGGCTCCCATCGAGGCCAGCACGCGGGTCGCCTGGGGCAGCTCGCCCTCGATCTCGGTGCGCAGCCGCAGCCGGACCTCGCTCCAGTCCTCGGGCAGTCCGCGCTCGATCGCGCCCCACTGATCGACCAGCTTCACGCAGGTCAGCATAATGACCCCCATGACCCGGGTCGCCAGAGAGCCGCACGCGCCGTCGCGGTCGCGCTCGGTCCGCCGCGTCGCCGACTCCCCGCCGATGGGTGCGCGGGTCTAGGCGGCGATGTCGACGGAGGTGAAGCTGCCCCGGCTCGGGCAGGGGATGGAGTCCGGGACGATCGTGCGCTGGCTCAAGCGCGAGGGCGACACGATCGCGCGAGGCGAGCCGCTCTACGAGCTCGACACGGACAAGGTCACGCAGGAGGTCGAGGCCGAGGTCGACGGCGTCCTGCTGCAGATCCTCGTCGAGAGCGGCGAGGTCGAGGTCGGGGCGACGATCGCGGTCGTCGGCACGGACGGCGACGGGCCCGCCGTCGAGCCGGTGACCGCCCCGGAGCCATCCGACGAGACCGCGCCCGTCACCCCCGCACCTGCTCCGGCGGTAGCGGACGCGGACGGCACCCCGGCAGCGACGGCCGCGGCCGCGTCTGGCGCTCCCGCCCCGTCCGACGACGCGACGCCGCCGGCGAGCCCGTCCGGCCGTGTCAAGGCATCGCCTCTCGCTCGACGGATCGCGCGTGAGCGCGGCGTCGACCTGGCCGCCGTGGTCGGCACCGGTCCGGAAGGGAGGGTGCTCGCCGACGACGTGGAGCGCGCTGCTGCCGGACAGCCTGCCCCTGCGACCGTCGCCGCTGTCGCGCCCGTGCCCCCGGGCGAGCTCGAGGTCGTCCAGCTCACCAACGTCCGCAAGACAATCGCCCGCCGGCTCACGGAGGCGTGGACCGCACCGGTGTTCCAGCTCCAGGTGGATGCGGACGCGTTCCGTCTGCTGGGGCTGCGCGGGAAGCTGGTCGACGGGCTGCGCGAGGGCGAGGTGAAGCCGACCGTGAACGACGTCCTCACGCGGCTCGTCGCGACCGCGCTGCGTCGGCACCCGGCCCTCAACGCGATCTTCACCGGTGAGGAGATCCACCGCTATCCCGACGCGCACGTCGGGATCGCGATCGCCGCGCCGACCGGCCTCGTCGTGCCCGTGATCCGCGCCGCAGACCGGCTGTCCGTCCAGGAGATCGCCGTCGCCCGCGCCGACCTCGTCACGCGCGCCAGGGACGGCAAGCTGACGCTGCCCGACCTCGAGGGCGGCACCTTCACGATCTCTAACCTCGGGATGTTCGGGATCGACCGGTTCACCGCGGTCCTCAACCCGCCGCAGGTCGCCATCCTGGCCGTCGGCGCGGCGGTCGAGCGGCCGGTCGTCCACGGGGGCGAGATCCGGGTGACCCCGGTGCTCACGCTCACCCTGACCTGCGACCACCGGGCGATCGACGGCGCGGAGGGCGCCGAGTTCCTGCAGACGCTCAAGGCGCTCGTCGAGCACCCCGGCCTCGCGCTCTAGGTGGAAGCGCTCGTCGTCCGCAGGGGAGGCCCGCAGGACGTGCGGTTCCTGCGCGACATGCTCCACCACGCGTACTACTGGAAGGAGCGCGCGCCCGACAGCGGCCCCGGCCCCGTGGCGCTCTACGTGAAGGCGTGGGGGAGGGAGGGCGACGCCGCCCAGATCGCGCTCCAGGACGGGTTCCCGGTCGGGGCCGCCTGGTATCGGCTGTTCACGGCAGACCGGCCCGGCTACGGCTTCGTCGACGAGGCGACGCCGGAGCTCGCGATCGCGGTCGTCCCCAATCGGCGCGGCAAGGGGGTTGGCAGCGCCCTGCTCGACGCGCTGCTCGCCCGTGCGGCCGAGGAGGGGCACGCGGCGGTGTCGCTCGCGGTCGACAAGACGAACGCCCGTGAGATCGACCTGTACGCGCGACACGGGTTCGAGCGCGTCGGGGAGTCGCACGACACGCTCACGATGCGGGCACGGCTCACCACCTGAACAACGACCGAAGGGACGAGAGAGCATGGATGTCGACGTCGCCGTCCTCGGCGGAGGGCCAGCAGGCTACACGGCAGCGATCCGGGCAGCGCAGCTCGGTGGGAAGGTCGTCTGCGTCGAGCAGGAGCCGGCGCTCGGGGGGACGTGTCTGCGGGTCGGGTGCATCCCGACCAAGGCCTGGGTGCAGAGCGCCCATGCGCTGCACGACGCCCGCGAGACGTTCGCGAAGCTCGGCGTGCACACCGCCGACCCGAGCTTCGACTTCGCCGGCGCCGCGTCCTGGAAGGACGCCGTCGTCGCCCAGATGACCGGCGGCGTGGCAGCCCTCTTCAAGGCGAACGGCGTCGAGTGGCTTCAGGGTCGCGGGCGCTTCACGGGCCCGAGCACGCTCGCGGTCGAGGGGCACGAGGACGTGACGTTCCGGAGCGCGATCGTGGCGACCGGGTCGGCGCCCGTGCGTCCGCCGATCCCGGGCCTCGACTCGCCGAAGGTGGTCGACTCGACGGGCCTGCTCGCCCAGACCGAGGTGCCGCGACGGCTCGTCGTCCTCGGCGGCGGGATCATCGGCTGCGAGTTCGCCTCGATCTTCGAGCGCTTCGGAAGCGCCGTGACGATCGTCGAGATGCTGCCGACGCTGATCCCGCAGGAGGACGCCGACGCCGCGAAGGAGCTCGCCAAGGCGTTCAAGAAGCGCGGCATCGACGTGCACCTCGGCAAGCAGTGCACTGCCGTCGAGGATCACGGCACGCACCTCGTCGTGCGCTTCGGCGAGGGCGAGAGCGTCGAGGCCGACCTGATGCTGGTCTCGGTCGGGCGCGCAGCGGTTGTCGAGGGGTACGGGCTCGAGGCCCTGGGGGTCACGGCCGAGCCCCGGCGGATCCCGACCGACGACCATCGGCGCACGAACGTGCCGCACGTCTACGCCGTCGGCGACGTGGCCGGCTACTGGCAGCTCGCGCACACGGCCTTCCGCGAGGGTGAGGTGGCGGCCGAGAACGCGATGGGGCACGAGGCACGCATGGTCGAGCAGGCGGTCCCGCGGCCGATCTACACGGATCCCGAGATCGCCGGCGTCGGGCTGACGGAAGCGGAGGCGCGCGAGCGCTACGGGGACGACGCGGTCGTCGTCGGCCGCTGCCCGTGGGCCGCGATCGCCCGTGCGGTGATGTCCGGGAACACGACCGGCTGGGTGAAGACGATCCACGAGGCGACGTACGGCGAGCTGCTCGGCGTGGTGATCGTCGGCCCGCACGCGACCGACCTGATCGGCGAGGCGGTCGTCGCGCTCGACGCCGAGTCGACCATCGAGACGATCGCCGACGGGATCGCGCCGCACCCGACGCTCGCCGAGGCGCTGAAGGAGGCAGGGCTCGCCGCACTCGGCCGGGCGATCCATCTGCCGCCGCGGCGGCGGTAGCGCGCGGGTCGGAGGGGCAGGAGGCCACCGCGGGCACCCGCCGGTTCGGGCGGCCGTCGCTCGACGCGATCCCGCCCGGGCCGCCGATCCCCCAGCCCGGCGCGCTGACCGCGGAGCTCGGCGTCGAGCGGGTCCTCGGCCTGTCGCTCAACGAGGGCCCCTTCGGGCCGTTCCCCGCCGCGCTCGAGGCGATCGCTGCGGCGACGCCCGACCTCAACCGCTACCCGAGCCGCGGCGCGCACGACCTCACCCACGCCCTCGCCGATCGGCTCTCGGTCACGCCTGACGAGGTGGTCGTCGCGGCAGGTGCCGACGCGGTGATCGGCTACGTCTGCCAGGCCGGGCTCGAGCCGGACGAGGAGGCCGTCGTGCCCTGGCCGTCGTTCCCGAGCTTCGTGCGCGACGTGCAGAAGCGGGGCGCGCACCCCGTGACCGTCCCGCTGCGCGCCGGGGCGATCGACCTCGAGGCGACGCTCGCGGCGGTCACCGCGCAGACGCGACTCGTGTTCGTCGCGACCCCGAACAACCCGACGGGGCTCGCGGTTCCCCGCGACGACCTGCGGGCCTTCGTCGACGCTCTTCCTGAGCGCGTCCTGGCCGTGGTCGACGAGGCCTACCTCGAGTACCTCGAGCCCGGCTCCGGCGACGCGGTCGCCGACCTGCTGCGACCGGGCCGTCGCGTGCTCGCGATCCGCACGTTCTCGAAGATGTACGGCCTCGCCGGGCTGCGCGTCGGGTACGGCGCCGGCCCGGCGGACGTGATCGAGGCGATCCGCAAGGTGCAGCGCGGGTTCGACGTCAACACGCTCGGTCAGGTCGCCGCGCTCGCCTCGCTCGGTGACGACGAGGAGGTCGCGCGGCGGCGTGTCGCCAATCGAGCGGCCGTGGCACTGCTCGAGACGACGCTGCGGGCCCACCGGCTCGAGCCGCTCGCCGGCTCGGTCGCGAACTTCGTCCTCGCTCGCGTGGGGCCGGAGGCCGACGCGCTCGCCGCGGCCCTGCGCGCGCAGGGCGTGATCGTCCAGCCGGGCGCGCCGTTCGGCGCGCCCGAGTCGCTGCGCATCACGGCAGGCACTGCCGAGGAGGTCGCGGTGCTCGCGGACGCGCTCACCGCCGTGGGCCGGCCTCGATCGACGTGATGGTCGCGTTCACGTCCGTGAGGGAAGTGTGAGCGCGCCGGAGGCTGCGGTACCCTGGTCGGGCGGCGCTCAGGGCGCCTTCTCCGCATGAAGACGACACTCAAGAGAGGGGTCGGACGGGGGGCCGTGCTGGATGGCGCGGCCGAGGCCGTCGTCCCACCGGGCCCGCTCGCGCCGATCGCGATCTACCGCCAGCCGGAGATCGCGACCGGAGGTGGCCGCTCGCTCGCCGCGCGCATCCTCGGCTGGTCGGCGCTCGTGCTCGCGGTCGTCGTGAGCGGCGTCGCCGGAGGCGCGTACCTCTACGTGCACGAGTCCGTCGCCGCCGTCGCGCCGAAGACCGTCGAGGTGAGGAAGGCCGCCAAGGCGCTCGACGTGCCGCTGCCGGGGGAGCCCGCGACCGCGCTCGTGATCGGCTACGACCGCCGCAAGGACGAGGGCGCCAACGCCCCGTCGCGCTCCGACACGCTGATGCTGCTCCGCGCCGACCCGACGAAGAAGACCATCTCGATGCTGTCCTTCCCGCGCGACCTCCGCGTCGAGATCGTCTGCCCGGGCAAGGGGACCTGGTCGGACAAGATCAACGCCGCGTACGCGCAGTGCGGGCCGCAGGGGACGCTCGCCACCGTCCGCAAGCTGACCGGGCTGCCGGTCAACTACCTGATGACGATCAACTTCCGCGGCTTCCGACAGCTCGTGGACAGCTTCGGCGGGATCTGGCTCGACATCGACCGGCGCTACTTCAACGACCAGGGCGGGCCGTACGGCTACGCCACGATCAACCTGCGGCCCGGGTACCAGAAGCTGACGGGGCTCAAGGCGCTCGACTTCGTCCGGTTCCGCCACACCGACTCCGACCTCTTCCGCAACGCGCGCCAGCAACTGTTCGTGCGTGCGTTCAAGAACCAGATCGAGGCGAACGTCTCGGCGACCAAGCTGCCGCGCGCGATCAAGGTCGTCACGAACAACGTCGAGGTCGGGCAGGGCGGGGGCAAGGACGTCAGCGCGAAGACGGTGCTCTCGTACGCCCTGCTCGCCTACTCGCTGCCCCCGGGGCACATCTTCCAGTCGCGGATCGAGGGGCTCGAGGGCTTCTCCGACCTCACCACGTCGAGCGAGAACATCCAGCGCGCGGTGCGCGAGTTCACGAACCCGGACGTCGAGTCGCCGCAGAAGGCGACGGCGGTCGCGCTCGGAGAGAAGCCGAAGAAGACGAACCTCCCACCGAGCGCGACGACCGTGACCGTGCTCAACGGCAACGGCGTCAGCGGGTCGGCGTCGACCGCGAACTACCTGCTCGGCCAGCGCGGGTACCGGATGGTGCTGCCGCCGAACGGGGTGCCGGCCAACGCGCCGACCTTCGACTACTTCCGCACGGTCGTCTACTTCGACGGGCGCAAGCCGGCGGCCCAGCCGGCCGCGAAGAGGCTCGCCTCGCTCTTCGGCTCGGCCGACGTCAAGCGGCTCCCGGTCCCGATCCGCCAGCTCGCCAACGACTCGATGGTGGTCACCGTGGTCGGGCAGACCTTCCACGGTCGCCTCGCCTCGGCCCCGGTCGACCAGACGCCGAAGCGCCAGCCCGCGAACGTCGCGAGCGGCGCGAACGCCTCGATCGACCTGCTGCGCGAGGCGAAGGACAAGGTGCCCTTCCCGGTGATGGTTCCCACCGTGATCGAGCGCTCGTCCTGGATCGACCGGGAGATGCCGATCCGCACGTACTTCATGGACAAGGACGCCAAGGAGCACAAGGCGCTCCGGCTGACGTACAAGTTCGGCGGCACCAACGAGTACTACGGGATCCAGATGAGCGACTGGGACGACGCGCCGGCGCTGCGCGGCACCAACGTCGTGCGCCGGATCAAGGGCCGACGCTACGAGCTCTACTACAACGGCCCCAAGCTGCACATGGTCGTGCTGCGCACGCCGAAGGCGTCGTACTGGGTCGTCAACTCGCTGCTCGACCGGCTCTCGAACGAGACGATGATCGCGATCGCCAAGGGGCTCAAGCCGCTCGGCGCCGTGCAGCGCTGACCAGTTCCGGCGGCGCGCGGAGTGCCCGGTCGACGGAGCGCATCCGGCATGCTTGCGGTGTGACGGGCATGTCGACGCTGATCGCACACGGCAACGTGGGCGTCCCTCCGCTCGATCCGTCCGTCGTCGATCGTCCTCGCCTGGTCGAGGCGCTGCTCGCGCACGTCGAGCGCGAGCGCATCGTGCGCATCGTGGGAGTCGCCGGGGCGGGCAAGACCACCGCCGCTGTGCAGGTCGCTCGCGCGTCGTCGATCCCCGTTGGCTGGGTGACGGTGGAGGCCTGGGACGTGAGCCCGGCTCGCTTTCTCGCCGACCTCGGCATGGCGCTCTGCGACGCCGCCCCCGGAATCCGCAAGCTCGTCGACCACGGCGCGTATCAGGAGCCCGCAGAGCTCGCTGCGGCGATCGGAGGTCTGTTGGGGACACGTGAGGTGCTGCTCGTCGTGGACGAGGCACATCTGCTGACGTCCCGGCCGGCGGCGGCGCTCCTCGGCGCCCTGTTGCGCACCTCGGCTGGGCTGCGCCTGCTGCTCGTGGGACGTGCGAGCGTCGCGATTCCCGGCGCCGGCGTCGACCTCGTCGCCCGGAGCGTCGAGATCGGCGGCGACCTGCTCGCTGTCGACGTCGACGAGGCGGCCGAGATCCTTGCCGCCCGCGCGTCGGGCGGAGATCCCGAGACCGCCGTGCGTGTGTCCGGCGGCTGGGTGGCAGGGATCGTGTTCGAGTCGGTGGGGGGCTTCGGGACCGCAGCCAGCGGGCTCTCCTCGTTCCTGGACGGCGACGTACGACCTCAGCTCTCGCAGGCCGAGGACGCCTTCCTCCTGACGTGCTCCGTGGTCGACCGAGTGGATCCCAGGCGCGCCGTCGCGCTTGGCGGCGAGGACGGTCCGGACATGCTGGCCGCGTTGCGCCGCGCGGGGCTGCCTGGAGTCTGGAGCCCGGACGGAGCGCTTCGCATGCACCCCCGGATCCGGGAGCACCTCCGCGCCGAGCTCGAGGCCGGCAACGCCGCACGCCGCCGGGGAGCGCTCGCGGCAGCGGCACGGGCGTACGAGCAGGAGGGCCAGCTCGAGCTCGCCCTGGAGAGCTGTCTCCAGGCGGATCTGCAGGACGACGCGCGTCGTCTGCTCCCGCTCGTGATCGAGGAGATCGTCTCCCGGCTGGATGTCGAGCTCGCGAAGCGCCTCCTGCGCGCGGTGTGCTTCGACGAGGAGCCGGCTGCGGTGCTGCACGCGCGTTTGTCTCTGGCGACGCTTACCCAAGAGCTCGAAGGCGCGCTCCCCGTGCTCGCGGCGCTCGAGGACGGCGATCGCTTCGCGCGCGTCGTCGCCGAAGACCCCTCGGTGGTGCCGCTCGCCATCGACATCGCTACTGCGGTCGGCCGGGTCGAGGACGCGCTCGCATGGTTCCAGCAGATCCCACGCGGGCACGCTCGTGACGTCGCGCGCTACTACCTGTCGACCGAGCGTGACGATCCCGACGCCCCGATCCCATCGTTCGCGGGCGACGTCCTCGACGGGCTGATCTGCACCGGCCTGTGGTACCGCGGCCGACTCGCCGACCTCCAGCGGATCTCCAGTCCGGTGCTCGCTGCCGTCTCGGGCCTGCCGGAGCTCGTCAGCCGCGCTGGAGGGGGTCATCAAGGCCCGCTCGCGGTCGGGCTCGCTCGGCTGGCCGAGGCGATCTCGACGCGCGACCTCGCCGCCGCCCGCGCCGTCACAACGGACTTCGAGGCTCTCGACTCGGGTTCGAACATCTTCCTGGGTCTCGCCGAAGCGGAGATCGCGATCCGCATCGAGCGCGATGCTGCTGGGGGCTTCCGAGGGCTCGCGCGCGCACGCGCACTCCCCGAAGCGGCCAACGTCTCGTATCGCGAGTGGATCGAGACGCTGGAGGCAGCTGCCCATCTGCTGGCGGGTGACGACCGCGCGGCGCGTGATGCCCTCGGAGAGACGATCGCGAGCATGCGACGCGGCGACCGGCTCCTCCACCTGCCGACGGCGCTCGTCTACCTGGCCGAGGCGCTCTGGCGTGCGGACGAAGAGGATGCCGCCGACCGCGCGACGGCCGAGGCATACGCGCTCGCACGCGAACACGCCGGTATTCAGCGGCTCCTGCTCGCCTTCGCTGACTTCCCGGGTGTCCTCTCCCGGGCCATCGACCTCGAGACCCTCCCGGACGGTGAGCTTCGCGCCCTGGGGCGGGCGCTCATCGGCCGCGCGGCTTCGGGCGGCGATCCGTCGGCACCCGTCGTCATGGTGCACCTGCGCGAGCTAGGTGAGCCGGTGATCCTCCATCGGGGCGCCAGTATCCGACCGAAGATCAGGAAGAGCATCGAGCTGCTTTCCTTCCTCGTGTCGCGGCCGGGCGCGGGCGCGACCCGCGCCGAGGCCCTGGACGCCCTCTGGAACGGGCGCGACGACGACTCGACCCGTGCCTATCTGCGACAGGCGCTACGACACCTGCGCGACGCGCTCCCCGACGGAGTGACCGTCGCAACCCGCGATGACGTGCTGGTCGTCGAGGGCGCCGTCTCGTCCGAGTCGGGCGAGCTCGAGGCGCTCCTGTCCCAGGCCGCTCTGCAGCTCGGCGGGCCTCGCCGGGCGCTTCTGCTCGAGATCCGGGATCTCCTGTCCCGCGGCGCCTTTCTCGCCGGCTCGGAGGACGTCGTCTGGATCGACGATCGCCGCGAACGCCTGCGCTCGATGCTCGCCGATGTCCGCCTCGACCTCGCCGATCTCGCTCTGCAGGCTGAGAGCTACGTCGAGGCGCTTCACCTCGTCGACGAGGCGCTCGCCGACGACCAACTGCTCGAGCGCGGTTGGCGGATCAGGATGCGGACGCTCTCGATGCTCGGCGACGTCGACGGCGTCCTCAGCGCCTACCGAGCGTGTCACGAGGCGCTCAGCGAGATCGGCCTCGAGCCGTCGCGTGCGACGACCGAGCTCGCACGGCGCCTGAGGGCGTAGTTCGGCGCGGCCGATTCACACCAGGTTCACACGGCGCGAGGCCTCGCCGCGGGTCGCGAGCGTACAGTTCGGTGATCGTCCCGATCGAACCGTGACTCCGTCCGACGCATCCCATCGCCCCAGCCGATCACCCCTGGCCGACGCCCCGGTGAGCGGCGGGCAAGAGGCCTGAGTTGCGGATCTTCGTCTGGCACGGCTACCTGCTCGCCGGCACCGGCTCGAACATCTACGCGCGCCAGCTCTCCCGCGAGTGGAGTCGCGTGGGCCACGACGTGACGGTGTTCTCCCAGGACCCTGCCCCCGACCGGTTCGACCTTGGCGGCGCGGCGACCGCGAAGCCCGACGTGGGCGGGCTGCTCCCGGTGTTCGTGATCGACGACTACGATGGCTACCGGGTGAAGCGCGTGCAGGAGTGCACGCGGGAGGAGCTCGATGCCTGGGTCGACGCGAATGCCGCCGCCCTGCGCGCCGCGGGGAGCGCAGACATGGTGTTCGTGAACCACGTGCTCCTCGGCGGTCCGGTCGGCGCCGCGAGCGGCAGCCCGTACGTCGTCAAGGCGCACGGCTCCGAGCTCGAGTACTCGATGCGGGGCAATGCCGAGCTGTCCGCCTGGGGCGCCGAGGCGCTCGCCGGAGCGGCCGCAACGGTCGTCGGCTCTGCGCACATCCGCGAGGTCGTGCGCGAGGTGTGCGGCGTGGTCGAGCGGATCCACGAGATCCCGCCGGGCGTCGACGTCGACCTGTGGCGCCCTGCAGCCCGCGAGACGGCGCTCGCGCAGCTGGTCGAGCAGGCGCGCCTCGATCCGCCGAACCCGGGGAACGCGAACGAGCGGCTCCCCGACGAGGGCAACGCCGACCGTCTGGCCCGCTTCCTGGCGGGTGATCGGCCCACGGTCGTCTACTTCGGCAAGCTGATCGAGAACAAGGGCGTCCACGTGCTGTTCGACGCCGTGCGCAGCCTCGATGCGCGTGTGGTCGTCGTCGGCTTCGGCGACTGGCGGGAGGAGCTGGAGCGGCGTGCCGAGGGCCTCGACGCGCTCTTCACGGGGCCGCTCGAGCACCGGCACCTCGTGCACCTGCTCGCGCTCGCGGACGTGGCCGTGGTGCCCTCGATCTTCCCGGAGGCGTTCGGGATGGTCGCGGCCGAGGCGGCTGCCACGGGCTGCCCGCCGATCGTGGCGCGTCACTCGGGGCTCGCGGAGATCGCCCAGGGGCTCGAGGAGGAGTACCCCGCGGGCCTCGGCGAGCTCGCGAGCTTCCCGAACGGCGACGCGGACGCGTTGCGCTCGCGCCTCGAGGCGGTGCTCGCGCTGCGTGGGCCCGAGCGCGACGCGCTCCGTGCCGCGGCGAGGCAGGCCGCCGTCGCGCGCTGGAGCTGGTCGAGCGTCGCCGAGCGCATCCTCGAGCTCGTCCGCTGAGCGCGGCCGACGACGGCGCCCGGCGCTAGGGCGCGGTCATTGTGATCGAGCGCGCCATCTGGGCCATCTCTGCCGCGACGGCCCTCACGGCGGAGGGTGACCCCCTCACGTCGAGCCGCACGATCTCGGCGCCGTTCGTGACAAACCACGACTGCGTGCTCTCGGCGGCCGATCTGGTCGTGAACGTCGCTCCCTGCTGCCCGCTCGTCGTCGTGAACGGCGTCAGCGGGCTCACCACCCTTCCGGGCGCGACGTCTGCGTCCCGGAGGACGGTCGTCCACGACTCGAACGTCTGGCCGGCCGGGAACGGGAGCGGGCCGACGGAGAACACCACGCCCGGCTTCACGGCGCTCAGGTTCGACCCCTTCACCGTCCGCGACGGATCGACCGTCCAGCCGGACGGTGGCGTCAGCGTCGTCGTCTCGGAGAGCTGGTAGGGCTTGCCGCCCGGGAGCGGCGGGCCGACCACGAACGTCTCGGGATAGAGGCGCTTGAGGATGTCGACCGTCAGCGACGCGGGGACGCCACCGCAGCACGCGTTCACCGAGGTGACGACGACCGTCCCCGTCTTGGGATCGGCGAGCGCCCAGGTCGACCAGCCCGGGATCCCGCCCGAGTGGCCCACCCAGCGGCCGCCTGGCAGCAGCTTCAGGATCCCGAGCCCGTATCGGGACGACTCGTCCAGGGGGGTCGTCACCAGCCGCAGCCTCTGCAGCTTCGGCGAGAGCAGCGCGTTGCCGGCGGTGCCGTTGGCCCACCGCGCCAGGTCGTCGATCGTCGAGATCATCATCCCGGCCGCGTTGCCCCAGGACGGATTCCAGCGCGTGACGTCGGCGCCTGCCTCGATGGTGCCACCGAGCTTCTGGATCTCCTCCGCACCTCCCGGGCCGACGTAGCCACGGGTGAACGGCGCGGGCAGACGCGTGTCGGTCGGCGCCGGGTAGACGGTGTCCCGCAGCCCGAGCGGAGCGAGCAGGCGCTGCCTCACGAGGCGGTCGAACCGCACCTTCGTCACGGCCTCGGCGATCTGCCCGAGGATCACGTAGTTGGTGTTGGTGTAGACGCTGGGCTTGCCGCCGGCCGGCTTCACGGGCCCCGACCGCATGCCCAGCGCGATCAGCTGGTTCGCGGACCAGACGCGCTGCGGGTTGCCGGATTGGAGCTTGACGGCGTCGTTGGCGTACTCGGGCAGGCCGCTGCGCATGCCGAGCAGCTGCGCCACCGTCCGGCTGCCGATCGCCGGATACCTCCGAGCGAGCGCCGGAGCGTACGTCCTCACGGTGCCGGCGAGCGACAGCCGTCCCTCGTCGACGAGCTGCAGGATCACCGTCGCCGTGAAGGTCTTGCTGACGCTGCCGATCCGGAAGGAGTCGCTCGGCTTGGGCCGCCGGGCGGGGGACTTGAGGTCGGCCTGGCCGAAGCCCGCGCGATAGACGCCCTGGGTCGGCGACCAGATGCCGATCAGGAGCCCGGGGATCTCTGCCTGGTACTGCGCCCGCCCCAGGGTCTCGTTGACGATCGCCGTGACGCGGGCACGGTCGACCGCGCCCATCGGCTTCGTCGGCAGAGCCGGCAGCCGCGCGGACCGCGCCTCGCCGCTCGCGCTCCCCACCGAGGCAGCTCCGGCCGCAGTCGCCAGGGCGACGAGAACGGCGACGACCCACACGACTCGGCTCTGTCTCACGGCGGCACTCTCCTTCGGGACGATGACCTGGGACAGGGTATCCGGGCGGAGGAAATGCGCCGTGAACGCCGTGCGGCCACCTCCGTCCGATCGGCGACGGTCGATCCTCGGTCGCGGTGCGCTGGCTCGGGAGGACGTCACGCCCCAGGCCGGGACCCCGTTCACGATGCTTTCACGCTCGTCCGCTCTACTCCCGACGGCCGCGCACCAGCGCTGCGAAGCATCCACGCGCACCCATGGCACACGATTCGAGGAGACGAGATGGCGAGACGCTCGGGACGACGTCTGATGGCGGGGGCTGTGCTCCTCATGGCGCTGTTCGCGATGGTCGCGCACCACGCGACCGACCACGCCGTGGACGACCTCCACTTCTAGGCCCGGGTTCCAGCACCGCCACTCCACTCACGCCCGTGTCACACGCCGCTTCGTCCGCGCCGTCAGATCGCCGTCGACTGCCCCGTCCACGGAGGGCAGCGCTCGGCCTGGCGGCGCTGGCGCTTGCGGTCGCCGCCTGGGGCGGCGCGGGCGGCGCGGCTGCGGCGCCGCAGGTCAAGGTCTGGTTCCTCCAAGGTGAGCAGGTCGTCTCCGTGAGCCGTCCCGGAACGACTGCAGAGGATGCGATCCAACAGCTCCTCGCGGGCCCGACGCCGGCAGAGGTGAAGCGCGGCATCCGCACGTACGTGCCAGCGGGCACGCCGCTGCGCGGCGTGACGGTCGAGAACGGGATCGCGACGGTCGACCTCGGCGTCAAGTTCGTGGACGGACGCGCTGCGGACAGCCTCCTCGCTCGCCTCTCGCAGGTGGTTCACACCGCGACGGGGCCGGAGGGCGCGACGAAGGTGCGTCTGAAGATCAAGGGCGGTACGCCTCTGGGGCTCTTCCCCGGCGTCGTGACTGCGGTGCCGCTGACGGTTGAGTACCTCGAGACGCCGAACGTGACCACCCCCAAACCACCGAGCGTTGGCGACGTGCCGGTGCTCGAGACGGTGCGTCAGGCGCAGCAGCGGCTGGTCGAGCTCGGGTATCTCCTGCCTCGGGACGTCGACGGACAGGCCGGCCCGGCCACGCAGAGCGCCGTGCTCGCCTTCCAGAAGTGGGAGGGGCTCCAGCGGGACGGCGTGCTCGGCCCGCAGACGCTCAGGCGGCTTCAGACCGCCGAGCGCCCGAAGCCCGTGACGCGGGGAGGGAGCGGCAAGCGTGCGGAGGTGCTGCTCGACCGCCAGGTCGCGCTCGCGATCGAGGACAACGCGCTCGTCCGCGTGATCCACGTGTCGACGGGCAAGTCGTCGACGCCGACGCCGGCGGGCGACTTCAAGGTGTACGCGAAGATCGCTCGCTGGTGGTCGGTCCCGTTCCGGGAGTGGCTGCTGTGGGCCGTGCCGTTCAACGGCGGGATCGCGTTCCACGAGTTCCCCGAGGTGCCGGCCTACGCCGCCTCCCACGGCTGCGTCCGCAATCAGCACGCCACTGCCCGCTGGATGTACGACTTCTCGGAGGTCGGGATGCCGGTGAAGGTGGTGACGAGCTCGTGATGAGAGTCGCCGCTCGCAGCCGCTGTGCTCCTTGCCCTGCTCGCAGGCGCGGTGGGGGGAGCCGCCACGGCGCCACCGACCCGCGTGTCAGGCCAGCTGACGGTGGGCGTCGACCTGCCGAGCGAGGGCTTCCAGGTCGGCGTCGTCAAGGGCACGGACGTGCTGTACGCGCAGGGCCTCGAGATCGATCTGGCGCGCGCGCTCGCGGCACGGCTCGGCCTGCAGCGCACCGTGTTCGTGCAGAGCTCGTTCGAGCGCCTCTACTCCGCGGGCGCCAAGCCGTGGGATCTGGCCCTGGCGGAGATCACGATCACGCCCGAGCGACGGCGCACGAGCGCGTTCTCGCGGCCGTACATGAGCGTCGATCAGGGCGTGCTGGCAGCGCAGACGCTGCGGCGCGTGCCGAGGACGATCGCCGGCCTGCGCAGTCTCAAGCTCTGCGCGCTGCGCAAGTCGACCGGTGCCGTGGTCGCGCAGCAGACGATCGCGCCGACGACGCCCGGTGCTGCTCGTCGGCAACGTCCCCACGCTGATGCTCGATCTGCAGACGGGCAAGTGCCAGGCGGTCGTGTACGACGCGCCCGCCCTCGGCACGCTCAAGGCGCGCGCGCCGTTGCGCTACGGCCCCTTCGTCGGCGTGATCGAGACGGGCGAGGAGTACGGGATCGCGCTGCCGAAGGGCAGCCCGCTGCTCGGCCCGGTGAACGGGCGCTGAGCGCGCTGATCGCCGACGGCACCGTCGAGCGGCTGCAGCGCAAGTGGATCACCGTCCACCTCGAGGACCTCCGGGTGCTGCGATGAGCCAGCGAGATCCACGCCGCCACCGCTCCGCAGTCCTTCGAGCGTGACGATCGCCATCGTATTGTCGAAGTTCGTGGAGGCAGTGCTCCCGCACCGGCGGGCTTCTGTCGTTCACAACGACGGAGGTGTGGTGACATGAGCATGACCGCAGCACCGGGCCGGCCCGTCAGCACGACGATCGTCGCGGTGATCGCCTTCATCCAGGGCATCATCGCCACGCTCGTCGGCATCGGCCTGATCATCGAGCGCAACAACGACTCGCTCATCGAGCACATCGGGCAGTCGACCGGGCAGATCCAGGCCTACGGCTGGGCCGCGGTGATCTGGGGCGTCCTCGCGCTTCTCGTGGGCTGGGGGCTCTGGAACGCCGGCAACTGGGCGAGGGTCGTCGTGGCGATCCTGCAGGTGCTGCACATCGGAGGCGGCATCTACCTGCTGTTCGCCTGGAACGGCCACTATCTCTGGCAGGGCATCTGGCAGATCGCCGTCGGCGCCTTCGTCCTCTGGCTGCTGTTCAACCCGCGCTCCGAAGAGTTCTTCGCGGGTCGGTAAGGACGATCGGACGGTCGTGCGGGGGTTCGGTTCCATGAGGGGACAGACGTCAGCGAGCCGAGCCTCCGCGCGACCGGCCTCGCTCCCGCGCCCGGCGGGAGGCGCATGATGCGCCTCCTGGTGGGGCTGGCCGTCGTCGCAGCCTGCGTCGCCGGCGCTGCGATCGCGAGCCCCGGGGCGTCGAGCGTGCCGGCCGGGGCGATCGTCGCCCAGGACTACGACCTCGGCATCCGGCAGTTCCGGCAGCCCGGCCTGACCGGCAGGCTCGCCCGGATGCCGATCCGGCTGTGGGGCACGGTTGCCGCGCCGGCGGATCCGGGCCCGCACCCCGTCGTGCTCGTCGCGCACGGCGCGCACGGCGACAACTGCCCCGGCGAGTACGGCACCTGGCCGTGCTTCGCGCGCGAGCAGCGCAACGACCTCGGTCTCCGCTACCTCGTGAAGGCGCTGGCGCGAGTCGGGTTCGTCGCCTTCGCACCCGATCTCAACGCCGCCCACACGGGCGGGCTGGGGGGAGCTCGCCAACGGCGAGGAGGTGCGGTTCGGCCAGGTCGTCGATGCCACGCTTGAAGGAGCTCGAGCGCGCGTCGACCGGGGCCTCGACGCGCTTCCGCATCGCCGCTGCGCGGGAAGGCGGACATGTCGGTGCTCGGGCTGTTCGGCCACTCGCGTGGCGGCATGAACGTGCTGGACTGGGGGAAGGGCAGGGCGTCGGTCGGTGCCGTCTTCCTGCTCGCGCCCTTCCACGACCCCGCGTCGCGGGTGGGAGACGTCCCCGCGACCGTGAGCCTCGGGACCTGTGACGGCGACACCGGACTCGCAGGGGCGAAGTACTTCGCGGCGCTGCGAGGGGCGGCGCGCAGCGCTCCCGCCTCCAAGCTCACGCTCGTCGGGGCGAATCACAACTACTACAACCAGACGCTCGTGCGCCTCAGGGCCAACGACGCTCCGGCCGGGCGGCCGGGGTGCCGACCCGGTCAGCAGCTCAGGGCACCCGCACAGCAGGCGTGGCTGTCACGGGTCGTGACCGACCACTTCCGCGTCTCGCTGCTCGACGCCCCGGACGCCCCGTGGATGACCGCTGCGGGGGCGACGGTGGTCTACGGCCAGCGGACGGCGGTCGTCCAGCTCCGCCCGTAGCGCGTGGAGCGCGGATCCCACACGTCTCGCCGTGGCGGTCGTCCGCCGACCCGACGGGAGGTCGGGAGGCCGTGAGGATCCTGTACGGGGCGGTCGGCGAGGGACTCGGGCACGCGACGCGGTCGGGGGTCGTCGCCGAGCACCTGATCGCGCAGGGGCATGAGGTGAAGATGGTCGCGTCGGGTCGGGCCTTCCCGTACCTCGCGGACCGGTTGCCGGACGTGGAGGAGATCTGGGGGTTCTCCTTCGCCTTGCGCGACGGGCAGGTGGACACCTGGGAGACGATCCAGCAGAACCTCCGCGGAGCGAAGGGCGGTGTGCCCGAGAACTGGAAGCGTGGCGCTGCGATCGCGGAGGCGTTCGATCCCGAGCTCGTGATCACGGACTTCGACGGGTTTGCGTACCTCGTGGCGCGTCTGCGTCGGATCCCGGCGATCAGCCTGGGCAACATCCAGATGGTCGCCCGCTGCACGCACGACGCCGAGATCCTGGACGGCGTGCGGAGCGCCTATGCGCAGGCGCGTGGGTTCGTGATGGCGAAGCTCCCCCGCGCGCAGCGGTACCTCATCCTCACGTTCTTCCATCCGCAGGTGCGGGCCAAGCGAACGCAGCTCGTGGCGCCGATCCTGCGGGAGGAGATCGTGGCGGCCAGGCCCGAGCCGGGCGGGCACCTGCTCGCGTACGGCCGGCTGGCGCAGGAGTCGTTCGACGCCCTGGCGGCCACGGGCGTGCCCACGTTCGTGTACGGCGCGCGCGACGGGCTCACCGACGACGTCGTGGAGGGGTCGCTCACCTATCGCCCGTTCTCGAACGACGGCTTCGTCGAGGATCTGCGCACGTGCCGCGGCGTGGTGGCGTCGGCCGGCTTCTCGTTGATGTGCGAGGCGGTGTACCTGGGCAAGCCGATGCTCGCGGTGCCGCTCGCGGGGCAGTTCGAGCAGGTGATGAACGCGCGCTACCTCGAGCGGCTCGGCTACGGGACCGCAGCCGAGCAGGTCGACGCCCAGGCGCTGGAGCGGTTCCTCGCGCGCGAGGACGAGCACGTCGAGGCGCTGTCGGGCTACGTGCAGGACGGCAATCGCGAGACGCTCGAGGCGGTCGAGCGCACCGTCGCCGAGCTGCGCGGCGGGATCCGGCGGAGGCGGTGATGGAGCTCGAGGTCGGCCGGACGCTGTTGCTGTTCGCCTGGGCGTTCTGCCTGGCGGGGATCGAGATCGAGATCGAGGGTGGCTATGGCTGGGCCGAGCGCCTGCCGACCTGGTTCCTCAAGCGAGGCCTGACGGGCCGGGTGTACGGGCTCCTGATGGGGCACCGGCCGCTCACCGGCTACCACGTGTTCGCGTTCGCGATCCCGGTGATCGTCCTGCACTTCCCGTACGTGATGGGCGTGGAGTGGACGCTCGCAGGCGAGCTCGTCACGCTGGCGACGTTCTTCCTGGTCGCGGTCGTCTGGGACTACCTGTGGTTCGTGCTCAACCCCGCGTACACGGTGCGACGCTTCCGCCGGGGTGCCGTCTGGTGGTTCGAGGTGCCGTGGCTCTGGCGCTTCCCGCTCGACTACTACTCGGGTGTCGCGCTGTCGATCGCGCTCGCGGCGCTGGCGGCGTGGTCGGCGGGCGGGCGAGACCCGCTGGTCGAGCACCTGTGGCTGATCGTCGGGCTGGCGGTGCTCGTGGCCGTGACGGTGGTGCTCGCCCCGCTGTACCACCGCTGGTACCGGCACATGCGCCGCGCGGGCGCCGACGATCGTGAGCAGACGCGGATGTATCCTCCGCCTGCCCCGGACGCCGTCTGGAGCGGTGGCGTCCCCGATCTGACACCGCTCGAAGAGAGCGACCACGAGAGGAGCACGGGATGAGACTGCGCACAGTGCTCGGCGCAGCCGCCGCCGGGGCAGCCGGCTGGACGGGCTACAACGCGATCGCGCCGAAGGCGCAGGGCTTCGGCCGCGCGTTCGTCGGCACGCCAGGCCAGGGCGACCTCCTGGCGCTCACCTACGACGACGGGCCGAACACCGCCTGGACGCCCGCCCTGCTCGATCTCCTCGACCGGCACGAGGTCAAGGCGACCTTCTTCAGCGTCGGGCGCTACGCACGTGAGGAGCCGGAGCTGCTGCGCGAGGTGGCGGCGCGCGGGCACGCCGTCGGGAACCACACGTTCACGCACGTCACGATGCCGCTCCATACCGACGACACGATCCGTCGCGAGCTGCGGCAGACGACGGAGGCGATCGAGGACGCCGGCGTCGAGATGGCACGCGTCGACGGCCGCCGGCTGATGCGACCGCCGTATGGGAGACGCAGGCCCGGCACGCTGCGCGTCCTGCACGAGGAGGGGTACCTGCCGATCCTCTGGTCCGTCACCCTCTGGGACTGGAACAAGGGCGTGACCGCCGACAAGATCATGCGCAAGGCCGATCGGCAGATCCGCGGTGGCGACGTGATCCTCCTCCACGATGGCAGCGACGTGCGCATGGGCTACGACCGCAGCGCCTCGATCGAGGCGACCGATCGGATCCTCACCCGATGGAAGGCGGAGGGGATGCGGTTCGTCACGATCCCCGAGCTGATCGAGGCGAGCGAGTTCCGGGTCGAGCCCGTCCCGGCGTGAGCACGCGCCTCCGAAACGGGCTGGCGGTCGTGCTCGTCGTCCTGGGCGGCGTTGCGACGCTCGCCGCGGCCACGGCCATCTTCGCCAACCACATCCTCGTCGACCGCGACGGCTTCGCCGACAAGGTCGCCGCTGTGGCCAAGGAGCCCGCCGTCAGCAGGGAGCTCTCGCTCAGGCTGGCGGATGCCATCGTCGACGCGGCGCCGAACGCCGTCGCCGGCCAGCGGCTGATCGAGGACGCTGGCCAGACGATCATCGCGAGCGGTGCTCTCGACTCGATCGTCCGGCGGGCAGCGCTGCTCATGCACGACCAGGCCTTCACGGAGGACGGCGAGAACCTCGTGCTCGACATCGCCGACGGCCTCCAGCTGCTCGGATCCGTCGTCGGCGTGCAGGTGCCGGAGCTCCGGGCGGAGCTCGAGCCGATCTTCGAGGCCAAGGTGGTCGAGCTCAAGCACAACGGTTGGCTGAAGCGGGTCAGCACCGTGAGCGACACCCTCGCCGGGCTGGCGGTCTTCCTTCCCGTCCTCGCATTGCTGCTGTTCGCCGGTGCGATCGCCGTCGCCCCGCGCCGCGGGCGCGCCCTGGGCTGGACGGGGCTCGCGATCGTGGGCGCTGCCGTCGGCGTGCTCGTGATCGACGCGGTGGCGCGCGTCGTCGTCGCGCGGCAGGACTTCGTGTCCGACGAGGCGGTCGAGGAGGCCCTCGGTATCTTCCTCGCGGGCCTGCTGCCCCTGGCGCTCGTGCTCGGAGTCAGCGGAGCCGTGATCGCCGCCGCAGGCTCCGGGCGGTTCGAGACAGACACCGCCGATCGCGCGCTCGCACGCAGCTGGCGCTTCCTCCGCACGCCGCCGACCGACGGCTGGCCGGCGCGTCGTCCGTGCGCTCGTCCTGCTCGTGCTCGGCGTGCTGCTCCTCAGCGAGCCGTTGCCGACGATCGAGACGGTGCTGCTCGTCCTGGGCTTCTTCGTCGTCGTCGAGGGCCTGACCGAGGTGATCGCGCTGCTCGGCGGAGTCGGGGCGAGCGACGGACGAGGCGCCGATGGTCGCGAGCGCGCGCGGTCGTCTCGTGGCGGTCGGGGTCGGCGCCCTCGGCCTCGTCGCGGTCGGTGGGCTCATCGTCTTCGGGCTGGCGCGGACACCGACCGGCGACGCCGCTCTCAGCCGCGCCTGCAACGGCTCCGAGGCGCTCTGCGACAGGCCGCTCGACCGCGTCGCGTTCCCGACGGCCCACAACGCGATGTCGTCCGCCGAAGACGGGTTCGTCGACCCGAACCACCGCCGCTCGCTCCTGAAGCAGCTCGACGCGGGCATCCGCGGCCTGCTGATCGACAGCCTGATGGCCCGGCCCACCGATCGCCGCTCGAGCGCGCTGACGGTGCTCGACGGCGAGGTCCGGGAGGCAGCGCGCAACGAGGTCGGGGAGGGCGGCACCGACGCGCTCCAGGACTTCCTCGCGCGACGGCTGGCCAAGCCGACCGGTGAGCCACAGCCGTTCCTCTGCCACATCGTCTGCGAGCTCGGCGCCCTGGCGATGGAGGAGGAGCTCGGGAGGATCCGCGAGTGGCTCGACCGCAACCCGCACGAGGTGCTCGTGATCGTGATCCAGGATCTCGTCTCCCCCGAGGAGACGGAGAGGGTCTTTCGCGCGAGCGGGCTGTACGACCGCGTCTGGACGTGGACCCCGGGCGGGCCGGCGCCGACGCTCCGCGAGATGGTCGACGCGAACCGGAGGGTGCTGGTCATGGCCGAGAACGACGGCATCCCCGGCGGGTGGTATCAGCCCGGCTACGAGGCGCTTCTGAAGGAGACGCCCTACGACAGCCCGTCGGTCGAGGCGCTCCGCAGCGACGACAGCTGCAAGCCGAACCGCGGGCGCGAGGCCAACCCGCTCTTCCTCCTCAACCACTGGGTCGCGGTGTACCCGCCGCGGCCCTCGGAGGCGCAGACGGTCAACGCACGCGACTTCCTGCTCGACCGCGTCGAGCGCTGCCGGACGATCCGCAGCGCCTTCCCGAACCTGATCGCCGTCGACTTCGCCGGGATCGGCGACGTCGTGCAGGTAGCCGCCGCCGTGAACGGGGTGAAGGCGGCGTGAACCTCTTCCGCTTCATCCCGGGCTACGAGAGCGGGGTCTACGAGGCTGGCCGCGAACCCGCGCTCGTCATGCTGGTCGCGTTCCTCATCACGTTCGCACTCACACGCGCGTACACGCGCATCGCACGCGTGCGGGGCTGGGGGAGCACGCACGTCGGCGCGGTGCACATGCACCACCTCGTGGTGGGGCTCGTGCTGGCGCTCGGGGCGGGTGCGCTGCAGTTCGCGTTCCTGCCGGGCGAGGGCTTCTTCCAGCTGCTGCTCGCCGCTGCGTTCGGGTCGGGCGCGGCGCTCGTGCTGGACGAGTTCGCGCTCGTCTTCCATCTGCAGGACGTCTACTGGGAACGTGAGGGACGCAAGTCGGTGGATGCGGTCGTGATCGCGGTGGCACTCGGAGCCGTCTTCCTGCTGCATGCGGCTCCGCTCGGAACCGGGGGGACGGAGGACTCGCGGGTCGCTCTGACCGTCCTGATCGCGGTCAACCTGGTGCTCGTGCTCATCAGCGCGCTGAAGGGGAAGCTCTTCCTGGCGACCTTCGGAGTGTTCATCCCGACCCTCGCCCTGTTCGGAGCGATCCGACTCGCGGAGCCTGGATCGATCTGGGCGCGTCGCCGCTACGCTCCCGACTCGAAGAAGCGGCGGCGCTCGGAGGAGCGCTACGCGCGCTACGAGGCCCGGTGGCGTCCCCGCAAGGAGCGCGCCTGGGACGTGATCGGCGGCGAGACCGGCCGGCCGCCCCGCGAGGGGTGAGCCGCACCTACCGCGCGAACGGCTGGCGGCCGCGCGCCGCCGGGCGACCGACGGAGAGCGAGTCACTGGCGGCCAGTCGAACGCCTCGTCCACGCGTCGCGACCGGTGGGCACGCAGTCGCCGAGCCCAGAGGCCGCGCTGCACGACGAGCGTCACGACGCCTGCCACCGCGATGCACGCGACGTTCGCGCCGAGCTGCAGAAGCGAGCCTCCGAGCGCGTCCCAGTCGCGGTAGGCGACCGACAGGCCCGCGTGCGCGCCCGCGGGGATCGTGGTCACGGAGACGAGCACGCCGACGAGCGCCCCGGACTTCTGCGTCGCCACGGTGAGCATCCCGGCCGCACCGGCAGCGAGGGCGATCACCACCGACCAGCGGTTGGGGTGCGAGACGAACGTCGTCAGGACAGGCTCCTCGAAGGTCTCTCCGGTCAGGCCCGTCTGCACCGCGACCTCGGTCGCGAGCCACGCGGTGAGCGCGACGGTGGCCAGCCCCGCTGTGAGCGTCCCGAGCGCGCGGAGCGCACGACGCGCCCGTCGGCCGACGATCGCGAAGCAGAGCGCGACGAGCGGGCCGAAGTCGGGCCCGACGATCATCGCGCCGATGAGGAGCACCACGGACCCGGTCAGCAGCCCGACCGTCGCGATCACGGCCGAGAGAGCCATGAAGGTGAGGTACGGGCCGTCGAGCGCCGAGGACGCGAGGGCGCGCGCGGCGAGCGCCTCCCAGACGATCGATCCCCCGGTCGGGTCGGTCGACGCCCTGCGCGCCCGCCGCGCACCCTCCGACTCGGAGACGTCGACCGGGATGAGGGTGATCGCACCGTCCCGCGCGAGCCCGAGCGCGGCCAGGTCGGCGAGCAGGAGGCTCGTGGCGTCGTTCGCGACGTCCGCGGTCACGAGGTCGCCGTGCGGCTGGAGCGCGACGCCCGGCTGGTAGACGATGTGCGTCGCACCCGGCGACCGCTCGAGCAGCTCCACCACCGCGCGTGCGTGCTCGGCCGTGACGATCACCCGGAGGTGCAGCACGCGGCGGCTCCTGTCCTACCAGTCGTTGTACACGCGGATCGAGCCCGTGTAGCAGGCGACCCACACCCGGCGCGTGAGCCTGTCGTACGTGATCCCGATCGGGTGGTAGCAGGCCTCGATCGTCTGCAGCGTGGTCATGTCGGAGGTGCGGAGCTTCGTGATCGACCCGCTCTCGTAGTTGACGACGTACAGGGCCTTGCCGTCGGCCGAGAGGGCGAGGCTGCGCGGTGCGCTGCCGGTCGCGACCTTCGAGCGCACCACGCCGTCGCGCAGGTCGAGCTTCGCCACGCGCCCCTCGGCGTTGAGCGAGACGAAGATGTAGCGGTCGGACGGGTGGAACTCCGCGGCCCGCGGGCCGGCGCCGACGCCGATCGACGAGGTGCGCCACGTGCGCAGGTCGACGCGCACCAGCTCATTGCCGCCCATCACCGCGACGTAGGCGGCGTTGCCCTTCGGGGAGACCGCGATCCCGCGGGGGTACGCGCCGATCGGGATCCGCTTGACCTCCTTGCCCTTTCTGGTGGAGATCACGCTCAGGTCCCACGTGCACCAGTTCGAGACGAG
Organism: uncultured Actinomycetes bacterium; assembly: GCA_963703095.1. GTDB lineage: Bacteria > Actinomycetota > Thermoleophilia > Gaiellales > Gaiellaceae > Gaiella. The sequence goes on along the minus strand of OY969787.1, from coordinate 2,465,692 downwards.
CACGAACCGGTCGTCGGGCGTCACGGCGACGACCTTCGGCACCGCGCCGACCCGATACGCGCGGTCGATCTTCAGCCTCTCCATGTCGATGCGGTAGACGAAGCTGCGGTCGGTGCCCGACGACGGCGTGCAGCTGTCGCTGCCCTCCGGACCGAAGCCCTGCCCGTACATCGAGTAGTTCGAGACGTAGGCGTAGCGGCCATCGGGCGAGAACGCGGCCTCGACCGGCGCCCCACGGACGATGCCGGGGAAGTCCGGGTACCCGAGCTTCGGCAACCGCACCGCGTCGGAGATCGTCTTCACGAGCTTCAACGTCCGGGCGTCGTAGACCGTGACGGAGTGGCGGTACATCATGTTCTGCGCGGTGACGTAGCCGGCTCCGGACGAGACGACGGACTTCGGCGAGATGTCCCCGGTGATCACCTCGCGCAGCGTGAGACGCGCCTTGTCCGACGGGCGGCGCTTCGCCGAGCGCGCACGAGCTGCGGCGCGGACCGCGAGAGCCCTGCTCCCGCGGCTCGACTCGACAGGTCTCGCCTCGACGGCGGCCATCGCTTGCGTCCCGGTGCCACTCGCTGACGACACGGCGCTCGCATCGTCCAGGCCACGACCGACGAGCGCCCAGGCAGAGAGGCCCGCGACGCCCAGGAGGACGCCGACCGCCGTCAGCCGACGGCGGCGCAGCTGTCGACGCCGCCGGGCCGACCGTCTCGTCGTGCGTGCGCGACCGTCGATACGTGACCCGCGCTCGCGCATCCGTGTTCAGCGTCGCAGCCGATCGTGAATCGCCCGTGAACTGGTGCCAGCGCCCTTGTCGCCCCGGTGTGTTGGACTTCGCCGGGGCTGGCTGTCGGTTCGACGAGACGCTCTCCTCGCTGGCAGTCGGTCAGCGAGGTCTGAACTGGGGTAGACCAAGCCGGCTGGGCGGAGCCGTCCGATCAGCCGGGATCGACCGCGGGCGGGCTGCCCCGGGCGCGACGGCGCCTGGCGAGCACCACGAGGCCGCCGACGAGCCCGAGCGCCAGCACGAGCACCAGGCCGAGGGCGACGAGCGAGGGGAGCTCGGACGCCGGCGGCCCGGAGACCTCGCCGGCGGCGAGGAGCTCGACCGGGTTCCGACCGTCGCCCTCCTCGACCCGGGCGGTGCGCACGTCCAGAGCGCCGTCCTGGTCGAGCACGGCGACCTGCGCGAACAGGGCGCTCTGCTCCGGCTCGCACCGCGAGTCCCCACCCGCGCGTGACCCGGCGAGGAGCGCGCGGACGAGGCTCTCGGCGAGCTCGACGCCCTCCTGCTGCCCGAAGGCGTCGAGCGCCTCTGCGACGACATCTTCGGAGACGAGGATGTTTCCCTGGACGGACACGCCAGTCCCCGTGCGGTCTCCCGACCACTCGAGGGTCTCCGACCCGGTGAACGCGGCCGGAGACGCCGGGTCGTCGAGCCGCACGACCCCGTGCTGGCGCTCGGCAGCGTCGGCGTCGAAGCTCCCGGTGACGTCCGCGATCGTCCGGTCGGCGCTCAGGCCGGCCTCGAGGTCGGCGCGGATGCGCTCGGCCGCGTCGAGGTTGACCAGCGCCTGCGTGACGCCCGCGCCGGTCCCGGCGACGAGCACGACGTTCTTCAGCAGACCCTCGTCGCCGTAGTAGGAGGACGGGAGGTCGACGCAGCTCGCGATCGCGCCGCCGACCTCGCCCGTCGTTGGATCGACAGCCACGATCGACCAGGTGGCACCGGCGGGGGCGGCGAGCACGGCCGCGAGCCCGGAGGCGACGAGCGCGCACGCGAGGGGTCGACCCCCTCGGCGCCGTCGAGGGCCGCGCGTTCGCAGCTCGGAGCTCACGACGAGGGCACGTCGGGAGGCACTCGCCCCTCGGCGAGCGCCACGAGCACCGGATAGACGTCGTCGACCCGCTGCTTCGGCTGCGCGACGTCGACGACGTCGTGGGGAAGGCCCAGACCCTTCGGCAGCCGCACGACGGTGACGTCCGTGCCCGCCTTCTCCCAGGCTTCGACGAGCTCCCGCGCCTCGTCGTTCGAGACCGTCCTGTCGTTGTCGTTGAGCACGACCGCCACCGAGGCGCTGGGCGCGTCGGCGTCTGCCACCTCCGTGACGTGCCTTCCCAGTCGGAACATCTCGGCCGTGGGGTGGGTGGCGACCGCGGGCGGATACGCATGGGGGAGCGAATCACCGCCGCTCGGCAGCTTGAGGTTGGGGAGGCGCGAGAAGAGGTTCGTGAACCCGTTCGCCACGAACCCGGGCACACCGCCCACCGCCAGCGCCGGCGCGATCACGACCGCGCGGTCGACCTCCGGCCGCTCCTCGGCCGCCCAGGCGCTCAGCATCCCGCCGAGCGAGAGACCGAGCACCGTGACCTCGTCGCCCAGGCCGGACGCGGTGTCGACGGCCTCGTCCGCGTAGTCCCGGAAGTCCTCGGCGTCGACTCCCCCGATCTCGCCGACGTCGCCGCGGAGCCCGTGATCTGGCGCACGGAGCACGAGCACCGTCGCCCCGTTCTCGTGGAGCTGCTCCGCCAGCTCGACCATCTGCCGAGGGCAGTTCGTCAGCCCGTGAAAGAGCACGACCACGCGGTCGGTGCGCGTGCCGTCGGTGTAGAGCCGAGACCGGCACTCGGAGCGGACGTCGCCCTCCGCGGCGGAGATCGCCTCGTAGCGATCGATCGCCTCTTCGTACGTCGACGTGGGCTCCGGCTCTGCCCCGAGGCCTCCCGTCCCGACCGGGACGAGGGCGAGCACGAGCGCCGCGCCGAGAAGCAGTACGACGGCCAGCGCCAGCACGGCGAGACCGCGCTTCACCCAGAGCCGTCCACCTCGCTGTTTCCCGGGCCGTGCCACGGCGACGGATCGTAGCCCGATCCCCGCTCAGCGCCCGGTCGGTCGATCGGGCCGCGTGGCGCCGTTCAGGCCGTCGTCACCCACAGCGCACCGTGGTCGGCGACCAGCGTCCGGTCGGCGAGCGACGCGAGGCCGTCGTCGCCCGAGTCGCTCTCGAACAGGACGACGAAGGCGGTCTCGCCCGTGTCGAGCGTCGGTCGTCCGGTGTCGGTCTCGACCACGCCGTCGAGCGTCTGCAGCACGTGCCGCGGCATCGCGAAGCCCCGAACAGGATCCACGTGGATCGCCCGCTCGGCGTCCCTCCGGGCCAAGGCGGCACCGGCGATCACCGACCCGCGCTCTCGTGCGAGCTGCGCGACCGCCATCGCGCCCCCGAGGGCGGCGATCTGGCTCTGGAACCCTGCGATCAGGTGCATCCTGTCCTCCCCGGGGCGTGCCCGACCGAACGGGCCGGAACCGTGCGGGAATCGTCGCAAGTCGGGCGTGAATCGATCCGAAAACCGGGGTCGTGGGGTGCCGTGCGGACGCGAGGGGCGGCCGGCGACCTCGCTACCATGGCCGCACGGCGGCTCCCGACAGGGGCTCGCCATCACCCGCGGCAGACGCCGATGACCAACCGCTCCCTGTCACGCGAGCAGCGCGAGGCCCGCCGTGCGGCGCGACGGCGGGCCGTGCGACGGCGTCGGATCGTCGCCCTCCTGGGCATCGGCGCGATCGCCGCGCTGTCTGCGACGCTGGGGATCCAGGCGGCCTCGGACGACGCCCCGGCTCCGGCCCCGCCGGCGGCCGCTCGCCCGACGGCGAAGGCGACGGCCGCGCCGACGGCAGCGCCCGAGCGGGCGCGCTCGACCGCCGCGACGAGGTCCCAGCGCTCCCGCCTCGGGAGCGGCAAGCAGGTCACGCTCGCGTTCGGAGGTGACGTCCACTTCGAGAGCCCGATCCGGGAGAAGCTGGCAGCATCGCCGGCAAGCGTGCTCGCTCCGATCGCTCCGGTTCTCTCGCGGGCGGACATCGCGATGGTGAACCTCGAGACGGCAGTGACCGACCGCGGTGAGCCGGCGCCGAAGGCGTACGTGTTCCGCGCGCCGTCAAGCGCGTTCACCGCGCTGAAGGCAGGTGGAGTGGACGTGGCGACCGTCGCGAACAACCACGGGATGGACTTCGGCGCGACGGGGTTGCGCGACACGCTCACTGCCGGTCGCGCAGCGGGCGTGCCGGTCGTCGGCGCGGGATGGAACGACCGACAGGCCTACGCGCCGCACCGCGTGACCGTGCACGGCCAGCGCATCGCGGTCATCGGGGCGACCCAGGTGCTCGACGACCACCTCATCTCCGAGTGGACAGCGGGCTCGGGGAAGATGGGCCTCGCCTCGGCGAAGGACGAGCCCCGGCTCGTCCGGGCCGTGCGCGAGGCGCGCCGGACGAGCGACACGGTGGTCGTCTACCTCCACTGGGGGCTCGAGCTGTCGAGCTGCCCGACCGGGTATCAGACGTCGCTCGCACGCCGCCTCGTCGACGCGGGCGCCGACGTCGTGGTCGGCTCCCACGCGCACGTGCTGCTCGGCGCGGGGCGGATGAAGCAGGCGCTCGTCGCCTACGGGCTCGGCAACTTCGTGTTCTACGCCTTCCGCGAGACCACCTCGCAGACGGGCGTGCTCGAGGTGCGCGTCACCGGTCGCCGCGTCGACGGCTACCGCTGGGTGCCGGCCCGGATCTCGGGCGGGATCCCGTATCCGCTCTCGGGCACCTCGCGAGGACAGGCCCAGGCGAGCTGGCGCTCGTTGCGCTCCTGCACCGATCTGCGCCCTTGAGGAGCTCGAGCCTGCGGCCGATCAGGCGATCGCGAGTGGACGCTTCGGCTCGATGCGACGTCGGCGGACGAGCAGCACCATGCCGAGCACGAGGTGGGGGAGAAAGAACAGGGGCACGAGCGAGTACGTCTCGCCCTCCACCACCGCAGCGGAGTAGACACCGAAGTCCCAGAGCCCGTGCAGGAGAACCGGCACCAGGAGGCCACCCGACACGCGTCGCGTCAGGTAGTAGAGGATCCCGCCGACGAGGGTGTGCACGACCTGGATGACACCCGTGGGGCCGCCGACGAGGGCGACCGCGTGGGACAGCCCGAAGAGGGCGGACGTCCACAGCGCCACCGCGCGCTCGCCGTAGCCGTTGACGCGGAAGGCCGTGACTCCCAGGCCACGGAACATGATCTCCTCGGTCAGGCCGATGAGCATCGTCCCGAGCAGCAGCGTGACGACGAACCCGAGAGACTTCTCCGCCAGGCCGCCGTAGTTCGTGCCGGCGACGATCGTCAGCGCGAGGAGCCCGGGGACGACCCACACCCAGCGCTGCACGGGCCGGTGGTCGTGAACCACCGCTCGCCACCAGCCGAGCCTGGTGACGACCGCGAGAACGAAGGCGAGTGACACGCCCACGGGCAGCACCATCCGACTCCAGATCGCCGCCGTCTCGGTGTAGCCCGGCGAGCCCGCCGCGCCACCCGACGTCGTCGAGCCGCCGCCTCCGGCGATGACGTACCCGACGACGTTCGCGACCAGCAGGATCGCGAGGTAGCCCGCCACGATCGCGAGGTATCGCCAGATCGAGATGCGACGAGCTCCGGCGGTCGGGTCACCGATCGCCGGAGGTGGTGCCGTGGCAGCCATGTCGCTCACCGGGCAACCCGCATCGGGCCGGCCGGGCGTGTGCCCGGGCTCGACTCAGCCGAGCCTGACGGCGGTGCCGCTCGCCGCGACCATCAACATCCCGGCGTTGCCGAGGCTCTCGTAGTCGATGTCGATCGAGACGATCGCCTCCGCGCCGAGCTGCTCGGCGCCGACGCGCAGCTCCTCCAGCACCTCGTCGACGGCCTTCGCGATCTCGCCCTCGTAGGACTTCGAGCGGCCTCCGACGATGTTGCGCATTCCGGCCATCAGATCCTTGCCGATGTTGATGCCGAGGATCGCCTGCGCGGAGACGACCCCGAGGTACTCGCGGATCTGGCTGCCCTCGACGCCCGGGCCCGTGGTGACGATCATCTGGTGCTCCTCTCGGTTGACGGGTGAGCCAGGCGGGTGTCTCCGTGGCTCCGGGTGGAGACGATGGTCACGACCCGTCGTGAATCGTGCCGAAACCACCTCGGCCGGCGCGCGGGCCGCCACCGCCGTCTCACGCTACGGCAAGGCGGGCGGGTCAGCCGCAGGCGGTAGCTCCATCGATGCTCGCAGCGCGACGAGCGGTGTGTCCGGGACGCGAACGAGGCCGCGAACCGGGCGGTCGAGGTCGAAGGTGATGAGGAGCAGGATCGACACGAAGGCGGCCGCGAGGATGACCGTGACGACACCACGCGACAGGATGGCGAGGTACATCGCCAGCAGGCCGAGCGCGATCGCGGCGCCGACGACCTCGACCGCGAGGACCGCCGACGGGACACGGTTGTTGAGCGCCGAGATCCGTACGGTCTCCATGTCGATCATCTCGTTCAGCGTCTCGACGTACAGGCGCGGCGCGCTGCCGTCGGGGTCGCGGGCGAGGGACTCGCCCGCGAGGCCCCAGAGCACGCGCTGGAGGCGCTCCGCCTCGGCGATCGCCGCGAGCTCGGCCTCGGTGCCCGGAACCGCCTCGGAGTACGCGATCGCCGCGTCGGTGTACCGTCGCAGGGCCGTGAGCGAGCGGCTGCGGATCGGCTCGGTGAGCGTCTGGGCGCGGAGGTAGGTGGTGCCGATCGCGTTCGCGTCGTCGACGACCGCTGCCCGCCGGCCGTCATAGCGCCCCACGGCCATCGTCAGGCCCAGCGCGAGGATCAGAGCCACGAGACCGAGCAGCGCCGCCTGCAACACGCCGAAGGGCTCCCGGAGGGCGTCCGCGTGCCTCCGGAGCAGGCGACCCGCAAGCGAGCCGAGCAGCGTCGTCCCCAGCACGATGCCGAAGACGATCAAGCCGAGCTCGACGCTGCTCAGCCGGAAGAACATCGGCGCCTCGCTCCGGCGGGGTTCCCGTGCACGCGCGCCGATGGTGCGCGAGTCGTCGGACGGAGCAGCCCCTCGACGCGGCAAGAGCGGCGGCGCGGAACGGCGCAGTCACCGGAGCGAAGATCGCCCGCAACGCCATCACGAGCTCGAGGGTGCTCGACAAGTCTCTCTCCGCCAACGACTTCGCCGACGGGCAGATCCCTGCCGGTCCGGCCGGCCCCGCCGGTCCCGCCGGTCCGGCTGGCCCTGCCGGGACGAGCGGCCACCAGGTCGTCGTCGTCGAGTCTGCGGTCGACACGTCGAACCTCAAGAAGGTCACCGCGTCGTGCCCGTCCGGCAAGAAGATCTTCGGCGGCGGCTCCCAGATCAGCGGCGACGGGAAGCAGTTCGTCGCGGACAACGGCTCCTACCCGCTCGGCGATGCCTTCGTCGGCGAGGCACAGGAGGTCTTCGCGACCCCGCAGACGTGGAAGCTGACCGTGTACGCGGTCTGCGCCGCCTCGTCCTAGACGTCCGGCCAACGGCCGGTTCCCGCGAGCGGAACCGCGACGCGAGACCGGCAGGGCAGGTCGGTCGGCACCACCGACCGACCTGCCCCGCGGGTGCTCTCCTCCACCTGGAGGGCCCGACGCCCGGTCCCGTGTGGGTCACGGCCTGGCCGGGGCGCCGGTTCGCAGGAGTCCGAGCGAACGCGTCGAAGCGGTCGACCCGGGGAGCGAACACCCGCCATTTACAGGCTCTTCACGCTCGCTCGCTACCGTCGCCATGGTGAGAGCCGTGCTCCTCGTCTCCGTCCTCGCAAGCCTTGCCTGCGTCGGCTCTGCGACCGCCGCGACCGCCGCTCCGAGTGGGAAGACGGCGCCCGTCAGGGTGACCTTCGTCGGCGACTCCGTCGCTGCGTCGATCTCGTACGCTGCCACCGCGCAGGCGCAGCTGAAGAAGGGCCTCTCGGTGCGCCTCGATCTGAAGGTGTGCCGGCGCCTCGTCCAGGCGAGCTGCAGCTATCAGGGCTCGACGCCGACCACGGCGCTGCAGGCCGTGCAGGCGCTCGGCCGCTCGCTCGGCCGCGTGCTCATCGTCAAGGTCGGCTACAACGAGTCGGCGCAGGGCTACCGCGAGGGGATCGACCGCGTGATGCGCGCCGCGCTCGCCCAGGGTGCCTCGGGTGTCGTCTGGGTGACGCTGAAGGAGACGAGCGACACCTACCACTGGACGAACGTCGCGATCAAGACCGCCGCGAAGCGCTGGCCGCAGCTCGTGGTCGCCGACTGGAACGCCTACAGCGCGGGCAGGCCGTGGTTCGGCTCGGACGGCCTGCACATGAGCGCGACGGGTGCGACCGAGCTGGCGCGCTTCCTACGGCCGTACGTGTTCCGGGCGGCCGCCGGCCGGGCCGCGTAGCCCGCTGAGAGCGCTGCGAGATTCCCCGAGCGGCTCCTCGCCCGGGCTGGCGTCGCGACCCGAGACACGTCGTCCGCCGTCTCCCGTCGCGACGAGCTGCTGATTCACGGCGGATTTCCGCTCGCTCCGTACCGTTGAGCTACCGAAAGCGTCGATGCTCGCGACGGCCGGCGGGCAGACGCTCGCCGACCGTCTCACCTGTGGCCGGGTGTGGGCGCGGACGCCGTCAACCTGCTCGGAGGATCAGACCATGCGAACGAGAACGCTGCTCCCCGCTCTGCTCACGACGCTCGCGACGGCGATCGTCGCCACCGTCGGCGCCGCTCCGGCTTTCGGGGCCCCGGACACCGTCTACTGCCTGAACGGCGTCTCGACGACGTTGCCGGCGACGATCGGCGCCTCGAGCGTCAGCGCGGGGAGCAACACGGTCTCCTTCACCGAGGCCTACGCGCTCGATGCGATCTCGCTCGGTGGCGGCATCTTCTACTACGGGTACGTCACCGGGGGCGGCTGGTTTCTGAGCCGTGCACCGGGCGTCCCGTACGCTCCGTCGGCGTTCGAGTCCGGCTATTCCACCAATCAGGTGGGCCTGGGGGCGTGTGCTGCGACCTCGCCTGGCGTCACGCATGTCGGCGTGTGCAAGCTGCTCGAGCGGGCCGACGGCACGACCGGGCTGTTCCAGCACATCGCCGTGGCGGACTGGAACGACGCCGAGGGCCCGTACTTCGACGCTCCCGCAGCGAGCTGGGTCGAGGGGCTGGGACTGACGTGCGACGACCCGGTCGGCCTCGGGTACAAGGCCACCGGCACCAAGGTCGCCTGGGGTGGGCAGCCGGATCCGAACCACGACCCGCGCGGGGTGCGGGGGTCGGGCTTCAACGACATCTACCCGCTCTTCACTGCCTCGTAGCCTCGACTGGACGGCCGTCGACCGGACGCGCGCCGGGGCTCGGGGACCCCGGCGCGCGCACCTCCGTCCCGGACGTGGGCGGGGGCGTGAAGCGGCTGTGAACGACTCGGCGAGCACCGGCCTGGGCGGTCCGTAGGCTTCGCTGCCGTGCTCTTCCCGACCGCCACCTTCGCGATCTTCTTCCTGATCGTCCTGCCGCTCTCGTGGCTGACGATGCCGAAGCCGCACCGCTGGCGGCCGTTCATCGTCGTCGCCAGCTACGTCTTCTACAGCTGGTGGGACTGGCGCTTCATCTTCCTGCTGGCGGCCTGCACGCTGTGGAACCAGGTCTTCGCGGTGCGGATCTGGCGCACCTCCGAGCCCGCCCGGCGCAAGGCCCTGCTGTTCCTCGCGCTCGGCGGCAACCTCGCGGTGCTCGGGTACTTCAAGTACTACGACTTCTTCGTCACCTCGAGCGACAGCCTGGCGTCGCTCGTGGGGCTCGAGATGCCGCTCGAGGTGCGCTCGATCGTCCTCCCGGTCGGGATCTCCTTCTACACCTTCATGGCGATCAGCTACGTCGTCGACGCCTACCGCGGCGACTTCAAGCCGACCTCGCTCGAGAAGTTCGCCGTGTACCTCGCGTTCTTCCCGCACCTGGTGGCGGGTCCGATCGTGCGGCCGGGCGAGCTGATCCCGCAGCTCGACACGCCACGCGACCCGCGCCGGGTCGACACGAGCCGCGCCTTCTACCTGATCGCGACCGGGCTCTTCAAGAAGGTGGTGATCGCCAACTACCTCGCCGCGAACATCGTCGACGAGGTGTTCGCCGCGCCCGAGCAGCACTCGTCGCTCGAGATCCTGATCGCGACCTACGCCTACGCGGTGCAGATCTACGCCGACTTCTCCGGCTACACGGACATCGCGATCGGGATCGCGCTGCTGCTCGGGTTCTCGTTCCCCCAGAACTTCGACTCGCCCTACGCGGCCGTCTCGGTGACCGACTTCTGGCGCCGCTGGCACATGACGCTCTCGCGCTGGCTGCGCGACTACGTCTACATCCCGCTGGGCGGCAACCGCAAGCGGACGATCCTCACGTACCGCAACCTCATGCTCACGATGCTGATCGGCGGCCTCTGGCACGGCGCGGCGTGGACGTTCGTCGTGTGGGGCGGGCTGCACGGGCTCGCGCTCGTCTGGGAGCGCTGGCGCCGGGAGCGGCCCGGCTACGTCCCACCCGAGACGAGCCGCCGCCGGGTCTGGATCGCGCGGATCGTGACGTTCCACTTCGTCTGCCTCGCGTGGATCTTCTTCCGCGCGGAGTCGTTCGGCGCGGCGTGGGACATGCTCGGAGGACTGCTCACCGGCTGGGGCGAGGCCTCGCCCCTCGTGACCGGCGGCGTCCTCCTCGCGATCCTCGTCGGGATCGGCTCGCAGTACCTGCCGGCACGCGTCCCGGCGCTGATCATGGCGCGGTTCTCGCGGCTCCCGGTGCCTGCCCAGGCTGTTGTGCTCGCGTTCGCGTTGATGCTGACCAGCGCCATGGGTCCGGAGGGCGTGGCACCCTTCATCTACTTCCAGTTCTGAGCCGACGATGACCGACCGCACCCTTCCCGTCCTGCCGCCGCTCCCCGAGGATCGCGACCCGACCGCCGAGCGCGCGGTCACCGCGCCGCTGCCTCCCGTCGAGCCGGCGAGCAGGGAGCCGGGCCTCGACGCGTCACCGCCGCCGGAGCAGCCGGCGCCCGCCCGGACGCGTCCCCGAGTCGACGCCGCCCGGCCTCGGCCCGTCCCGCCGCGTCGACCGCGGCGACCGCGCCCCGACGAGGAGCGGAGGCTCTGGAGCGCCGGGCACGCGATCGTCGTGTGCGCGGGCGCGCTCGCCATCTCGCTGCTCCTCAACGCGCCGGGGGTGCACAAGAAGGCCTACAACCAGGAGGCCGGCTGGCAGCGGGACGTGGCGACCGCGCTCACCGGTCCGCTCGCCTCGGTCAGCGGCGTCCTGCTGCTCGATCGTCCTCGCGAGGCGGTGCAGGCGGTCATCGGACGAAGCGGGGAGGACGAGATCGACACGGAGGTCGTCCTCGCCGCCGAGGCGGACGAGCAGCCGGGCTCGGGGTCGGGTGCGGCCGGTGGATCGGGCGCGCGCGGGGGCGAGCAGCCGGCGGCCGAGCAGCCCGCCGTCGCGAAGCCCGCCACGCCGGCCGTGCCGCGGAGGATCGCGTTCACGCCGAAGAAGAAGCTCAGGCTGTGGGTGGCGGGCGACTCGCTGGTGATCACGCCGGGCTACGCGATCCTCCGCGCCGCGGGCGCGACGCCGGTGATCGAGGGGCTCTCGGTCGACGGGCGCGTCGCGACGGGCCTCACGCGGCCGGACGTCTTCAACTGGTTCGACCACATCCGCAGCCAGGTCGCCGCGCTGAAGCCGAACGTCGTCGTGCTCGGCTTCGGCGGCAACGACGACAAGGCGTACATGACCGGCCTGCCGGAGGGCGTCTCGATCGGCGACTTCGGCGACGCGGCGTGGCAGAAGGAGTACCGGCGCCGCGTGGGGGGCACGTTCGACGCGATCAACCGCGCGGGCGCCCACGTCGTCTGGATCGGCCTGCCGCAGACGTCGAGCCCCGACCAGACACGGCGCTTCGACATCGTCAACGCCGCCGTCGCCGCCGAGGCGCGCGAGCGCCCCGACGGCGTCACGTACCTCGACACCTACACGACGTTCGCGGGGCCGGACGGCGGCTACACGGAGTACCTCGACAAGCCGAGCGGCGGCTCGATCAAGGTCCGTGCCGGGGACGGGGTGCACTTCGAGCGCGCCGGGGGCGACATGATCGCCCGTGAGGTGCTGAAGGCGCTGAACAAGAAGTACGACCTGACCAGCTGGCGGAAGCAGCAGGCGACGAGCTGACCCGCCCGCCGTGCGCGCGGTGGGCGGATCGATGCACGGCCGGGGCCGCTCCGCCGGTCGGGAGCGGCCCCGGGCGATGCGGCTGTCAGGCCGCGGGCGCGGCTGCCGGGCCCTGGTAGCGGTCGCTGCCGAACCCGAGGATCAGCGCGAAGATGAACGGCAGGAACATGAGGCCGATCGCGAACCCGGTGCCTCGGCCGAAGGCCTTCGCCAGGTCGAGCGCGACGATGATCCAGACGACGAAGCCCACGATCGGGATGAGCATCAGCAGGATCCACCACCAGTCGCGACCCACGATCTTGAGCAGGACGATCGTGTTCCAGATCGGGATGATCGCCTTCCACCCCTCTTCGCCCGCCTTCACGAAGATCATCCACCACCCGGCGACGATCAGCGCGTAGAGCGGCGACGAACAGGATCCATTCCATGAGAACCTCCGTTTTGCCAGACCAGCGGGCGTCAAGACGTCCGCGCCGCGCGTGCGGCGGCTATCGGCGGGTTCGCGGACGCCCTCACGTATCCTGCCGTCGCATGAGCGGCTCGCCTCAGCGCATTGCGGTCTTCGGCGCCGGCTACGTCGGCCTCGTCACCGGGGCCTGCTTCGCCGAGCTGGGGCACCGCGTCGCGATCCGCGACGTGCTCCCGGACCGGATCGCCGCCTTGCAGCGGGGCGAGATCCCGATCCACGAGCCGGGGCTGGACGAGCTCGTCGCGCGCAACGCCGAGCGCCTCGTGTTCACCACCGATGTGGCGGAGGCGATCGAGGGCGCGGACTTCGTCTACATCGCCGTCGGCACGCCGCCCACGTACTCCGGCGATGCCGATCTGACCGCGGTCTGGACCGTGGTCGACGAGCTGCCGGCGATCGACCGCCGGATCGTCGTGGTGATGAAGAGCACCGTGCCGGTCGGGACGGGCGAGAAGATCCGGCACCGGCTCGACGCGCGGGGCATGCGCAGCGTCGGCTACGCCTCGAACCCCGAGTTCACCGCAGAGGGGACCGCCGTCCGCGACTTCATGCGGCCGGATCGCATCGTCGTCGGCGCGTTCGACAGCGCGGACGCGGACGCCGTCATCGCGCTGCACGACGGGATCGACGCCCCGGTCGTGCGCGCCGACGTCGCCTCTGCGGAGATGATCAAGCTCGCCGCGAACGCCGCGCTGATGACGCGCATCTCGTTCATCAACGAGATCGCGAACGTCTGCGAGGCGACCGGCGCCGACGTCGTCAAGGTCTCGGAGGGGATCGGCCTCGACCGCCGCATCGGCTCGAGCTTCCTCCGCGCCGGCGTCGGCTTCGGTGGGAGCTGTTTCCCGAAAGACTCGCTCGCGCTGAAGCAGCTCGCGGCGAACTCGGGGTACCACTTCCAGCTGCTGAACGCCGTGATCGAGGTCAACGAGCTGCAGAAGCGGCGCGTCGTCGGGAAGCTGATCGATCGGCTCGGGTCGCTCCGTGGGCGCACCGTCGCGCTGCTCGGGCTCGCGTTCAAGCCGAACACGGACGACATCCGCGAAGCGCCGGCGCTCGTGCTCGCGGGCCGGCTGCTCGCCGAGGGCGCCGACGTTCGGATCTGGGACCCGATCGCGCGGGTCGACGATCTCCACGGCGTCGAGGAGGTGGAGACGGTCGAGGAGGCGGTCGCCGGCGCCGACGCCGTGGTGCTCGTGACCGAGTGGCCCGAGCTCGCCGAGGTCGACTGGGCGGCGCTGCGGCCGACGCTCGCGCACGGGCTGTTCGTCGACGGGCGCAACTTCCTCGATCCGGTCGCGATGCGGGCGGCCGGCTACGAGTACGAGGGCGTCGGTCGGGCGGCGGAGCTGCACGCGGCGCCCCCGGTCGAGGCGCCCTCCCCCTGATGGAGGCCATCGTCCTCGCGGGCGGCCAGGCCGAGCGTCTCGGCGGCGCCGCCGGCGGCAAGCCCAAGTCGCTCGTCTCCGTCGGCGGCAGGCCGCTGCTCGCCTGGCAGATCGGCCGCCTATCCGCGGCCGGCGTCGACCGCGTGATCGTCAGCTGTCTGGCGGGACAGGAGGCGGCCTTCGAGGAGGGTCTCGTCGACGTGGGCGTCGAGATCGTCTGCGCGGGTGAGCCGGAGCGGCTGGGGCGGGGCGGTGGGATCCGCTTCGCAGCCCGGCAGCGCCGTGACGAGGGTGACGTCTTCGCGATGAACGGCGACGAGCTCGTGGACGTCGACTTCGCCGCCCTGCTCGAGCGGCACCGCGCGACGGGGGCGGCGGCGACCGTCACGGTCGCCCGGCCGCCGTCGTCGTTCGGACAGGTGGACGTGACCGACGACGACGTGATCACGGGGTTCCACGAGGTGTCGGTCGTGCCGTACTGGGTCAACTGCGGGATCTACGTGCTCGGCGAGGAGGCGCTCGCGCGGTTCCCCGAGAAGGGCGACCACGAGACAACGACGTTCCCCGAGCTCGCCGCCGAGGGAAGGCTGCGGGCCTTCCGGCACGAGGGCCTGTGGCTCACCGTCAACACGCCGAAGGAGCTGCGGCGAGCCGACGACCACGTCACCGCCAACCCGGACTGGCTGGGATGAGCGCGGTCCAGCGGGCACGCACCGAGCCACGGCGGGTCGAGAAGCCGTGGGGCTGGGAGCTCGTGTGGGCCGAGACCGACGCCTACGTGGGCAAGCTCCTGTTCGTGGCCGCCGGGCAGTCGCTGAGCCTTCAGTACCACGAGGTGAAGGACGAGGCGTGGCTCGTGCAGGAGGGGCGAGCCAGGCTCGAGCTCGGCGAGGTGGGCGGGCCGCTGGAGGAGGTCGAGATCGGCCCCGGCGACGCGTTCCACTACCGCCCCGGGACGGTGCACCGCGTGACGGCGGTGGAGGACCTGCTCGTGCTCGAGGTCTCGACCCCGCACCTCGACGACGTCGTGCGGCTCGAGGATGCCTACGGCCGCGAGGGGACGTCCGCTCCCTGAGCCGCGGCCGCGACGGGTGGTGCGCTGCACAGGTGCCTGGCTGAAGCCAGGCACCGGGCTGTCTCCTGGGCGGGCTGTCCGTCCCCGGGGTGGCGGGCGGGAGGGTGGCGCGTTGCACAGGTGCCTGGCTGAAGCCAGGCACGGGGCTGTCTCCTGGGCCGGCTGTCCGTCCCCGGGGTGGCGGGCCGGAGGGTGGCGCGCTGCGCAGGTGCCGGGCTGAAGCCAGGCACCGGGCTGTCTCCTGGGCGGGCTGTCCGTCCCCGGGGTGGCGGGCGGGAGGGCGGCGCGCTGCGCAGGTGCCTGGCTGAAGCCAGGCACGGGGCTGTCTCCTGGGCCGGCTGTCCGCCCCCGGGGTGGCGGGAGGGTGGCGCGCTGCGCAGGTGCCTGGCTGAAGCCAGGCACGGGGCTGTCTCCTGGGCCGGCTGTCCGTCCCCGGGGTCGCGGGCGGGAGGGCGGCGCGCTGCACAGGTGCCTGGCTGAAGCCAGGCACCAGGCTGCGGTGGTGCACGCCGTCCGGTGCCTGACTTCAGTCAGGCACCAGGCTGCGGCGAGGTACGACGTCCGGTGCCTGACTTCAGTCAGGCACCTCAGGACACGGATGCGCCTGGCACCTGCGGGCACCCTGGAGGCGCCGCGGTGCATACGCTGAGCGCGATGGAGACGCGTGAGCTCTCGCCCGAGCGGATCGTCCGACTGGAGGACGACGCGGTCGTCGTCCTCGACCAGCGGAGGCTGCCGCACGACGAGGTCGAGCTGCGCTGCCGGTCGGCGGCCGAGGTGGCCGAGGCGATCCGCGTGCTCGCGGTGCGCGGCGCGCCTGCGATCGGCGTCGCCGCCGCGTACGGGCTGGCGCTCGCGGCCGCGCGAGGGGAGGACGTGGACGCCGCCTACGAGGTGCTCGCCGGCTCCCGGCCGACGGCGGTCAACCTCCGCTGGGCGCTCGACGAGATGCGCGCCGACCCCACCTCCGAGCGCGCCGCCAGCATCCACGCCGACGAGGTCGAACGGTGCCGACGGATGGGAGCGCACGCCCTCGAGCTCTTCCCAGACGGGACACGCGTCCTCACGCACTGCAACACGGGCGGGCTCGCGACGGGCGGGTACGGGACTGCGCTCGGCGCGATCCGGGCCGCGTGGGACGCCGGTCGCGTGGCGCACGTCTGGGTCGACGAGACGAGGCCGTTGCTGCAAGGAGCGCGTCTGACCGCGTGGGAGCTCGAGCAGCTCGGGATCCCCCACGCGGTGATCGTCGACGGCGCCGCGGCGTCGCTCATGGCCGCTGGTGAGGTCGACCTCGTCGTGACCGGCGCCGACCGCATCGCCGCCAACGGCGACACGGCCAACAAGATCGGCACGTACGCGCTCGCCGTCGCCGCACGGCATCACGGACTGCCGCTCGTCGTGGTCGCCCCGACGAGCACGCTCGACCCGGCGACGCCGGACGGCGCCGGGATCCCGGTCGAGGAGCGCGACCCCTCGGAGATCACCGACCGGTTCGCCGCCCGCAACCCCGCCTTCGACGTGACGCCCGCCGCGCTCGTCTCCGCGATCGTGACGGAGGTCGGGGTTCACCGGGCGCCGTACGACGAGACCCTGCCGGCATCCCCATGAGCGTCCTGGACGAGATCGATCCCGCCACGCGGGCGCTGCTCGAGCGCTTCGGCTTCGACGAGGCGCGCTTCGAGGAGCAGCGGGCGGCCCTCGCCGAGGGGCGGCTCTCGGTGGCCGGCAACGTCGTGCGCGGCGTCGTCGAGCCGCCGCGGCCCGATGACCTGGTCGCGCTCCCCGCTCCGGGCAGCGTGGAAGAGACCGAGGCGCGCGAGGCGGGGCTCGCGGCGCTCCGCGCGGGCGCCGTCGCCCACGTGGTGATGGCGGGCGGGATGGCGACGCGCTTCGGCGGGGTCGTCAAGGCGGTCGTCGACGTGCTGCCCGGGCGCTCGTTCCTCGACCTCGCGCTCTCGTTCACCGCGCGACTCGAGACGGCGGTCGGCGCTCGTGTCCCGACCGCGGTGATGACGAGCTTCGCCACCGACGAGGTGGTGCGGGAGCACCTCGCCGGTCTCGACGTGCCGCCGCCGCGCGTCTTCGGCCAGTTCGTATCGCTGCGGCTCGAGCCCGACGGCCGCGTGTTCCGCGGTGCCGACGGGCGCCCCTCGCCGTACGGCCCGGGCCACGGCGACCTGCTCGACGCGATCCGCGTCTCGGGCACGCTCTCGGAGCTACGTCGCGAGGGCGTCCGGCACGTGCTCGTCGCGAACGTCGACAACCTCGGCGCCCGAGTCGACCCGGTCGTCGTCGGCGCGCATCTGCTGCAGGGGCGGCCGATGACGGTGGAGGTGGCGCGCAAGGAGGGCGACACCGGCGGTGCGCCCGCCCGCGTCGACGGCCGGCTGCGCCTCGTGGAAGGGCCGTGCTTCCCGCCCGAGTTCGACCAGTCCGCGATCGGGGTGTTCAACACGAACACGTCGCTGATCGACGTGGAGGCGCTCGAGCAGCCCGTCGATCTGACCTGGATCGTCGCCGAGAAGGAGGTCGACGGTCGTCGCGTCGTCCAGCTCGAGCGGCTCTACCACGAGCTCGCCGCGCTCGTCCAGACGACCTACCTCGAAGTGCCCCGCGCCGGGCCGCGTGGCCGGTTCCTGCCGGTGAAGGAGCCTGCCGACCTCGAGCGGATCCGTCCCGACGTGGTCGCCGCGCTCGAGGCGGGCGGCTGACTCAGGCTGCGGTCCCGGCTGCGTCCCAGGGGCTGGGGCGGCCGGTTCCGGGCAGGCAGCAGCCCACCGGGCACACGTCGTGGCTCGGGCCGTCGGGCCCGAGCGCGGGACGGTCGGCGGTCGGGTCGAGCCGCTCGGCGATCAGCTCGCGGACACCGGCGACGAACCGCGGGTGCGTGCCGACGGTCGCGGCGCGCACCATCGTCAGACCGAGCTCGTCGGCGACCGCGCGGGCCTCGTCGTCGAGGTCGTAGAGCACCTCGATGTGATCCGAGACGAAGCCGAGCGGGACGACGACCACGTCGGTGACCCCTTCGGCGGCGAGCTCGCGCAGCCGGTCGCACACGTCGGGCTCCAGCCACGGCACGGACGGCGAGCCGCTGCGGCTCTGGTAGGCGACCTCGTGCCGCGCGGCCCCGGCCGCGGCGGCGACGAGGCGCGCCGACTCGGCGAGCTGCGCCTCGTAGCGCGAGTGCCGGGCCATCGCCAGAGGGATGCTGTGGGCGGTGAAGAGGACGTGCGCATCGCCGCGACGCGACTCCGGGAGCTCGCGCAGCGCCCTGATGAGGATGTCGGCCATCGCCTCGACGAAGCCCGGGTGGTTGTAGAACATCCGCGTCTTGAGCACCTCGGGCGCCTGCTCGCCGACCGTCTGCTGCGCGGTCCAGACGTTCTCGCGGTACTGGCGGCAGCCCGAGTAGCAGCTGAAGCCGGACGTGAAGAACGCCAGCGCCCGCTCGACCCCGTCGTCGGACATCTCGCGCAGCGTGTCCGCGAGCAGCGGGTGCCAGTTGCGGTTGCCGAAGTAGATGGGGAGGCCGATGTCGTGCGCGTCGAGCTCGGTGCGGAGGGCGGCGATCAGCGCGCGGTTCTGGGCGTTGATCGGGCTGACGCCGCCGAACGCCTCGTAGTGGTGCGCGACCTCCTCGAGGCGCTCGCGCGGGATGTTCCGACCGCGCGTGACGTTCTCGAGGAACGGGAGCACGTCGTCCATGCCCTCGGGCCCGCCGAACGAGACGACGAGCACCGCGTCGAAGTGCGTGTCCGGAAAGGCCGAGACGAAGCCGTCGGCCGGAGGGCGGGGCGCGGCGATGACCATCGCAGCCACGCTAGCAACGCTCTGCGAGGCTGCCGCGCACTCCCGGCCGTCCGGCGGGCGCGCCCGCGACGAAGACGGCACCGATCCGACTCGGTCGCGTGACGCGCACGCGCGTACCGTCGGCTCATGACCCCGCTCGGGTTGCTCCTGCCCCGTCGCTGCGCGGGCTGCGGGGCGGTCGGGGACGTGATCTGCGCGACCTGCACCACCCGGCTCGTGCGCGTCGGCCCCACAGGGTGCGCGCGCTGTGGCGCGCCGGGCCCCTGGCCGGTCGCGCGCTGCGTCGCGTGTCCCGGCGCCCGTCCGGGGTTCGCGACCGCCCGCGCGGCGCTCGTGTACGACGCCGCCCTCCGTCCGATCGTCGCCTCCTGGAAGGAGCACGGTCGCCGCGATCTCACCGTGGCGCTGGCCGCGCTCGTCGAGGCGGCGCTGACGCGTCCCGCGGTCGACGTGCTCACGTTCGTGCCGGGCGAGCGCGAGCGGCGACTCGAGCGCGGTCACGTGCCGGCCGAGAGCCTCGCGCGGGCGCTCGGGCGTCGGTGGGGGATCGACGTCGTCGCGCTGCTCGAGCGAGCGGAGGGCGCGTCGCGGACGCGACAGGCAGGGCTCGGCCGGACGGAGCGGCGGGCGAACGTCCGCGGAGCGTTCCAGGCCACCGGCACCTCTGCGCCGAACGTCTGTCTCGTCGACGACGTCTACACGACCGGGGCGACCACGTCGGCGTGCGCCATGGCGCTGCGTCGTCGCGGAGCGCAGCGTGTCGAGGTCGTCGCACTGGCACGGACGATCCGGTAGCTCGACCGGTGACGCCCTGTAGTGACCTGTCGCGCGCGCTCGGTGCGGTAGGTTGAGAGGGACGACCGGAAGGGAGGCGCGATGCGCGTTCAGGTGACCGTGAGGCACGGCAGCGTCAACGACTCGGTCAGGAGCTACGTGGAGACGAAGCTCGGGAAGCTCGGCCGCAGGCTGCCGCCGGAGGCGGTGATCGAGGTCGTGCTCGACCGCGAGAAGAACCCGAAGATCGTCGACGACCACATCGTCGAGGCCGAGATCCTGCTCAAGGGCGCGAACATCATCGGTCGGGAGGCGGCGCCGACGTACGAGGTCGCCACCGACCTCCTCGTCGACTCCCTCGGCCGCCAGGTCGATCGACGGCGCGACAAGCGGGTGCAGGAGCCTCGGCGGCGTGTGGCGGAGCCGCCCCACGAGGCGATCCCCGTCGAGGAGATCGACCGGGCGCTGCGCTCCGGCACGGGGGAGCAGGCGACGTAGCCCGGCCACCGCACGACCCGGGGCCGCACTGGGGTGAGGTCGGCATCCACGGGATGCACCGGCTCCGCGAGTGGGACGCGGTCACGAGCGTCGCGGCCGACCTGCCCGGCGCGGCGGCGTCCTTCGTCGTCCTCGGCGACGGCAGGGTCGTGGTGGGGGAGGCCGATCCGGGCTTCGATCCTGCGCCGCTCGCCGCCGCCGTCGCGCTCGCCCCGCCCTTCAGCGCAGAGGCGGTACGACGCGCCGACCGCAGATGGGCGGTCGGGGCCAGGCGCATCGAGACCGTCGACCTGACCACGGACCCGGGCGGGGGACACGTCGAGCTCGTGTGGGACGGGCAGGAGCGGTCGGTGCGCATCGACGACTCGCCGACCCTCGCGAGCGTGCCCGAGCTCGAGCGACTCGGCGCCGCCCGTTCCTCGACCTACGTCGTGACCGCCAGGCGCCTCGAAGGCCGCACCTGGGAGGTCTCGGTCACGCCCTTGTAGGGGAGGGGCTCGTCCCGCCCGCGCGGTCGCGCCCGGGTGCGGTGCGCTCGGGCCGGGCATGCCCGGCCCCTACGGGGCGTAGATGGCCCTTCGTCCGGGGCGTGGATGGCCCTTCGTCGCGGTGGCGCTGTGCGCTCCGGTCGGGCGAGCCCCGCCCCGTCCGAGATCGGCCGCGCGCCGAGGAGGAGCGCCCACCGCGGAGAAGGAAGATGCTCACCCCCGCGCGGACGGCCTCCGGCCGCCGAGCCGGTACCCTCACCTCCATGCCAACGACCGACTTCGGCCGCTTCGAGAAGCTCCTGCGCCTCGGCGAGGGCCGCCGCGTGAAGCGCCTCCAGGAGCAGGCGGCGTACATCACCTCGCTCGAGCCCGAGCTCGAGCAGCTGACCGACGACGAGCTGCGCCAGCGCAGCGTCGCGTTCCGGGAGCGGCTCGCCAACGGCGAGTCGCTGGACGATCTGCTGTACGAGGCCTTCGCCGCGGTGCGCGAGGCGCGCAAGCGCGAGTCCGGCCAGCGGCTGTTCGACGTCCAGCTGATGGGCGGGATCGTCCTGCACGAGGGCGACATCGCCGAGATGAAGACCGGAGAGGGCAAGACGTTCGTCGCGAGCCTGCCCCTGTACCTCAACGCGCTCGGCGGGAACAACGTCCACCTGGTGACGGTGAACGACTACCTCGCCAAGCGCGATGCGGAGTGGAACCGCCCGGTCTACGAGCGGCTCGACACCACCGTCGGCTTCATCGAGAACATGATGCCGTTCGCGCGGCGCCGTGAGGCGTACGGGTGCGACATCACCTACGGCACCAACTCGGAGTTCGGCTTCGACTACCTGCGCGACAACATGGCGGTGTCCCTCGAGGGCTGCGTCCAGCGCGGGCACACCTACGCGATCGTGGACGAGGTCGACTCCATCCTCGTCGACGAGGCGCGCACCCCGCTGATCATCTCCGGCGAGCCGGAGACCGCCGCGAAGACGTACTACGACTTCGCCCGCGTCGTGAAGGAGCTGGACGGGGCGCCGCTCACCCGCAAGGTGCTGAAGGGCGAGGACGAGACCGAGCTCTCCGGCGCCGACTACCTCTACGACGAGAAGTTCAAGACCGTCTCGCCGGCGCAGACGGCGATCGACAAGATCGAGCGCGCGCTCGGGATCGAGAACCTCTACGACCCGCGCAACACGCAGCTCGTCAACCACCTCATCCAGGCGCTCAAGGCCGAGTCGCTCTACAAGCGCGACGTCGACTACGTGATCCAGGACGGCGAGGTCAAGATCGTCGACGAGTACACCGGTCGCATCATGGAGGGCCGTCGCTGGAGCGAGGGCCTGCACCAGGCGATCGAGGCGAAGGAGGGCGTCTCGATCCGCGAGGAGAACGTCACCCTCGCGACCATCACGCTGCAGAACTACTTCCGCCTGTACGACAAGCTCGCCGGCATGACGGGGACGGCCAAGACGGAGGAGAAGGAGTTCGTGGAGATCTACGACCTCCACGTGGTCGAGATCCCGACCAACGTGTCGGTCGCCCGCCTCGACGAGAACGACTACATCTTCAAGACGAAGGAAGCGAAGTGGAACGCCGTCGTCGAGGACATCGTCGAGCGGCACGAGAAGGGTCAGCCCGTGCTCGTCGGCACGATCGCCGTCGAGACCTCCGAGTACCTCGCGGAGATGCTCAAGCGGAAGGGCATCCCGCACAACGTGCTGAACGCGAAGGAGCACGAGCGCGAGAGCGAGATCATCGTCGACGCCGGCCAGCCGGGCGCGGTCACGATCGCGACGAACATGGCCGGCCGCGGCGTCGACATCAAGCTCGGCGAGGGCGTGCGCGAGGCGGGCGGGCTGTACGTGCTCGGCACCGAGCGCCACGAGTCGCGCCGCATCGACAACCAGCTGCGCGGGCGCTCCGGACGTCAGGGCGACCCCGGCGAGACGCGCTTCTACCTGTCGGCGCAGGACGACCTCGTGCGCCTGTTCGCCGGCGACCGGATCCACGGGATCATGGAGCGGTTCAAGATCCCCGACGACCAGCCCATGCAGGCCTCGATCCTCTCCAAGCAGATCGAGGGGGCGCAGAAGAAGGTCGAGGAGCAGAACTTCGTCTCGCGCAAGAACGTCCTCAAGTACGACGACGTGATGAACACCCAGCGCATGGTGATCTACGAGCAGCGACGCAGGGTGCTCGACGGCACCGACCTCTCGGAGGACGTGCGCGGGTGGATCGAGGAGGTCGTGTCGACCAACGTGGCGCAGTTCACCGACGCGGAGAGCCCCGAGGACTGGGATCTCGACGGGCTGGTCACGCAGATGCAGTCGCTGTACGGCACCGACATCACGGTGGAGGAGCTCCGCGAGGAGGTCGACGTCTCCCGCGAGAGCCTCACCGAGGAGTTCGTCGAGGACGCGCTCGACGTCTACGCCGAGCGCGAGGAGAAGTTCGGGCCCGAGCTGATGCGCGAGATCGAGCGCTTCCTCACGCTGCAGGTCGTCGACGGCCGCTGGCGCGAGCACCTCGACGCGATGGACTACCTCCGCGACGGCGTCCACCTCCGCGCCATGGCGCAGAAGGATCCGCTCGTCGAGTACCGCGGCGAGGGTCACGCGATGTTCGAGGAGCTCGGACGCGCGATCCGCGAGGAGGTCGTGCTGACGCTCTTCCACGTGGAGCTGCAGCAGGAGGACACCTCTCAGCTCCAGCCGCCAGCAGCAGCCGCAGGCGCTCTCGTACGAGCACGAGATCGCGGCGGGCGCCGAGGTGATCGCCGGCGCCGCCGGCGTGGCGGGCGCCGGGGCGGCCGCGACCGCCGTCGCCACCCCCGTCGCGTCGGCCGGGATCCCGCCCGCGCCCAAGCCGGTCGTCAACGAGCACCGCGACATCGGCCGCAACGACCCGTGCTGGTGCGGCTCGGGTAAGAAGTTCAAACGCTGCCACGGCGCCTGAGCGCGCACCGGCCGCGGCTCGCTCCCGGGCGGCGGAGCCGCCCTCCGCGACCCGCTGACGGCGCTGCGCGGCCCCGGCTCTCCGGGTCTGTGCTGTCGCACTATCCCCTCCGGCCGGAACCGCGCAGCGCCGCCCCGGAGCACGCTCAGGCCTGATCGCTGGCGTCGGCGGCTCCCGGCCCGCAGAGCCGGCCTCTGCCGGCGCGGCTCGCGCCGCTGCGGCCGCTCTGTTCGGGGGCCCGTGCTCTTGCACTGTTCCCCCTCACGACGCGACCGCAGCGACGCGTCGGAGGCCGTCAGGCCTGATCGCTGGTGTGGGCCGCCCTCCGCGACCCGCTGACGGCGCTGCGCGGCCCCGGCTCTCCGGGTCTGTGCTGAAGCACTATCCCCTCCGGCAGGGCACGCGCAGCGACCCGCCGGACGCCGCTCAGGCCTGATCGCTGGTGTCGCGCTCCCGGGCGGTGGAGCCGCCCTCCGCGACCCGCTGACGACGCTGCGCGGCCCCGGCTCTCCGGGTCTGTGCTGTCGCACTATCCCCTTCGGCCCTGTCCGTGAGCGCCGCCCCGAGAGTCCCTCAGGCCTGATCGCTGGGGTCGGCGGCTCCCGGCCGGCGGAGCGGCGTCGGTCGGTGGGTGGCTCGTGCCTGGCTTCAGCCAGGCACGTGTCGCCGGGTGCGGTGCGTTCAGGCCGGGCGAGCCCGACCCGGACGACGGCGCAGCGGATGACCGCGGCCGCGTGGCGTGCGGGCGGGCGACTTGCGGGGTCGCCGGTGGCTCGTGCCTGGCTTCAGCCAGGCACGTCCGCGCCCGGGGCCGTCTGGCCCACGGGCTGACGGCAGCACGGCGCATGATGAGGACGTGTCGATCCGCGGCCGCACACTCCTCGTGATCGCGGCGGTCGGGCTCGCGGCGTTCGCCGCGCTCTCCGTCGCCGTCGCCCGCGAGACGGCGCTCGTCGACCTCGACGAGCGGGTCTCGCGGTGGGTAGCGGAGGAGATGCCACGGTGGGCGGAATGGGTGTTCCTGCCGCCGACCTGGGTCGGCGGGCTGGTCGGCCTGACGCTCGTCTCCCTCGCCGCCGCCGCGGTCCTGCTGTGGGGAGGACGGCGCTGGGAGGCCGTCTGGATCGTGGCGAGCGTCTCCGCCGTGCAGCTCCTGGTCGCGATCGTCAAGACAGGCTTCGACCGCGCGCGTCCCGTGGACGGGGCCGCGATCCCGGTGCCGAGCTCGTCGTCGTTCCCGAGCGGGCACGCCGCTGCGGGGATCGTCGCGGCCGGAGCGATCGCAGCGCTCGTCGGGGCCCGGGCGGGTGCCGCCGTCGCGTGGGGTGCTGCCGCGCTCGCAGCGCTGCTGATCGGGGTGAGCCGGATCGTGCTGAACGTCCACTTCGTGAGCGACGTGGTCGCCGGGTTCGCGCTGGGCGCCGCGTGCCTCGCGCTCCTGCTCGTCGTGCGCGATGCTGTCGCGCGATGGAGGACGACCTGACGTCTGCCGGGGCCGAGATCCTGGTCGAGCCGTTCCGGGAGGAGCTCCTGCCGGACTTCCGCCGGCTCCACTCGGACGTGAACGGGGCAGGCTGGTGCAGCTGCGTCGCGTGGTGGGTGCCGACGTGGGACGGCTGGGGCGAGCGGTCGGCCGAGCAGAACGCCGCGCTGCGCGACGATCTCTGCAGACGCGGGGAGCACGACGGCCTCCTCGCCTACGTGGACGGCGAGCCCGTGGGGTGGTGCCAGCTCGGGCCTGCGCGATCGGCTCGGAGAAGCTG
Organism: uncultured Actinomycetes bacterium; assembly: GCA_963703095.1. Lineage (GTDB taxonomy): Bacteria > Actinomycetota > Thermoleophilia > Gaiellales > Gaiellaceae > Gaiella. Next base: position 2,440,461 of record OY969787.1, on the reverse strand, counting down.
GTCGCCCAGCTCGAGCTCGAGCCGTCTCCCTCCACGTGGGCGGTGACGTGCTTCCTCGTCGCGCCGACGCATCGACGGAGGGGCGTGGCCGCCGCGCTGCTGGCGGCCGCGGTCGCGACCGCACGCCGCGCGGGCGCCGCCCGGCTCGAGGGCTTCCCGCGCACGGGCGGCACCCTCGAGGAGGGGGAGGCGTGGACGGGCACCGAGGCGCTGTTCGCGGGGGCGGGGTTCGCGCTCGTCAGACCAGGGAGCCCACGCTCCGTGGTGGCGCTCGAGCTCGGGCCGAGCGTGGGCGCCTGAGCGCCGGTGAGCCGGCGGCGTGTCCGCTCGCGGGAGTCGATGGGGATCGCGTACGCTCGGGCACCCGACGAGAGGAGAGCCCTGTGCACGCGACGTTCCGCTGGTACCCCGATCCCTCGCTCGCAGACGTGCTCGCGAGCCACGCAGACGCGATCCGGGCCGTGATCGGCGAGGTGCCCGGGTTCAGGAGCTACACGCTCGTGAAGACCGACCAGGGCACGGTGACGGTCACGGTGTGCGACGACGAGGCTGGCACGGCAGAGTCCACGCGCATCGCCGGTGAGTGGTTGCGCGCGAACCTGCCCGAGCTCGAGATCGCCCCGCCGAACGTCTCGTCCGGCGCGGTGCTGATCGCCGTCTGACGGCAGACGCGGCCGGTCGGCCATGGGGCCGCTACGATCGCTCCATGGCCGACGCGCCCGTCACCTCGCCCGCAGAGCAGATCGCGGAGCTCGGAACCCAGCTCGCCTGGGTTCGTGACTACCTTTGACCCCGCTGCGCTGACAGCCCGCGCGGCGGAGCTCGAGGCGGCCATGGGCGCCCCGGGCTTCTGGGACGACCAGCAGGTGGCGGCCCGCGTGTCGAAGGAGCACGCGCGGGTGACCCGGACGCTCGACGGCTACCACCGCCTCGAGCACGATCTGGCCGAGGCGTCGGAGCTGCTCGAGCTCGAGCCCGACCTGGAGGACGAGGTCGTCGAGCAGCTCGCTCCCGTGCGAGCCGAGCTGGCGCGCCTGCAGGAGCAGGCCCTCTTCAACGGCGAGTACGACGGCGGTGACGCCGTCGTCTCGATCAGCGCCGGCACGGGAGGGACGGACGCGCAGGACTGGGCCGAGATGCTGCTGCGCATGTACCTGCGCTGGACCGACGAGCGCGGCTTCCAGACGGAGCTCGTCGAGGCGAGCCCCGGTGAGGAGGCGGGTCTCAAGTCGGCGACGCTGACCGTCAAGGGCGAGAACGCCTACGGCCTGTTCAAGGCCGAGCGCGGCGTGCACCGCCTCGTGCGGCTCTCGCCGTTCGACTCGGCGCATCGCCGTCACACGGCGTTCGCACAGGTCGTGGCGGCGCCCCTCCTCCCGGAGACCGAGGACGTCGAGATCGACGAGGCCGAGCTGCGGATCGACACGTACCGCGCGAGCGGCGCCGGCGGTCAGCACGTCAACAAGACCGACTCCGCCGTCCGCATCACGCACCTGCCCAGCGGGATCGTCGTCCAGTGCCAGAACGAGCGCTCGCAGACGTCGAACAAGGCGACCGCCATGCGCATCCTCAAGGCGCGGCTGGCCGAGCTCGCGGAGGAGCAGCGCGAGGCCGAGATCGCGCGCGAGCGGGGCGGCAAGGTCGACGTCGGCTTCGGCAGCCAGATCCGCTCGTACGTCCTGCACCCGTACCAGATGGTGAAGGATCACCGCACGGACTTCGAGGTCGGCAACGCGCAGAGCGTGCTGGACGGGGGGCTCGACGGCTTCGTGCAGGCGTACCTGCTCGCCCGCGCCGCCGGCAAGGCCGCCTGACCCGGCCGCGGCGCCCGTTCGCCGCGCCCACGCCGCTGCGCAAGGCGGGCGAGGCATGCCTCGCCCCTACGACGAGGGTGTGTCCCGGCGGCCGTCGGAGTGGTGTACCGGCTCGGAGCTCGTAGGGGCCGGGCATGCCCGGCCCGCCGTGTGTGCCTCGCTGCGACACGCGGGCGAGCATGCCTCGCCCCGACGAGCGCGATCGAGTCGCGGTCCTCATGCGCCGCGACCACGGCCCCGCGCGCCGGGATCGGCGGAGGAGTCGGCTACACTGGGGCGAACCCGAACCGGAGCGGCCGCCACGGCCGCCCTTCCCTTCTTCCGGTGCAGGACGACGTGACCCCCACCACAGCAGAGGCCCCAACCGCAGCCGCGGTCGTCGACCCGGAGCCCATCCCGTCCGCCGCGGACGCCTCGGCGGCGGTCGCCTCGGGCGCGTCGATGATCGTGTTCGACCAGGTGCGCAAGGTCTACGCGCCCGACGTCGTCGCGCTGCAGGGTGCGACGTTCGTGATCGAGAAGGGCGAGTTCGTGTTCGTCGTCGGCCCGTCCGGCTCCGGGAAGTCGACCATCATCCGACTTCTCCTGAAGGAGCTCGAGCCCACCGCGGGGCGGATCCTCGTCGGCGGCCGCGACCTCACGCGCCTGAAGCGCTCGAAGGTGCCGCTGCTGCGGCGCAACGTCGGCTGCGTCTTCCAGGACTTCAAGCTGCTGCGCGACCGGACGGCCTACGAGAACGTCGCCTACGCGCTGCGCGTCCAGGGCGAGTCGAGCGCGTCGATCCGCAAGAAGGTCCCGGAGGTGCTCGCCCTCGTGGGGCTCGCGCACAAGACGAGCTCGCGGCCCGACGAGCTCTCCGGCGGAGAGCAGCAGCGGGTCTCGATCGCGCGCGCGGTCGTCAACCACCCACCGCTCCTGATCTGCGACGAGCCGACGGGGAACCTCGATCCCGACACGTCCGTCGGGATCATGCAGCTCCTGCACCGCATCAACACGGCCGGCACGACGATCCTGATGGTCACCCACGACCGGGAGATGGTCGACAAGATGCGCAAGCGCGTGATCGCGCTCGACGGCGGCAAGGTCGTCCGCGACGAGCGGCGCGGAGGGTACGAGACCGAGTGACCCGCTTCAAGCTCGTCGTGTCCGAGGCGGTGCGGTCGATCGGGTCGAACGTCTCGACCTCGTTCGCCGCGACCATGACCGTCCTGATCGGCATGTTCCTGCTCGGGCTCTTCATCGCGCTCGGCACGTGGGTGGTCTCGTGGTCCGACCACGTCAAGAGCCAGCTCGAGGTGAAGGTCTTCTTCGAGGACGACGTCAAGCCCAAGCAGGTCGACGCGGTGCGCATCTACCTGGAGAAGGACGACCGGGTGAAGGAGTTCCAGTTCGTGTCGAAGGTCGAGGCCCTCGAGCGGATGAAGAAGCGCTATCCGGAGCTCACCGCCAACCTCCCCTCCAACCCGCTGCCCGCGTCGTACGAGGTGCTTCCGGTGCGCGCCGAGGAGGTGAAGGCGATCTCGGCCGATCTGCGCGCGCAGCAGTTCGCGGGGGTCGAGCGCGTCAAGGACGGCCAGCAGACCTCGCGGAGGATCCTCCAGGTCGCGCGGGTCATCCAGGTGGTCTTCCTCGTGGCGGTGATCGTGCTGCTCGCGGCCTCCGTGCTCCTGATCGCGAACACGATCAGGCTGTCGATCTTCGCCCGGCGACGGGAGATCGAGGTGATGAAGCTCGTCGGGGCGACCAACTGGTTCGTCCGCGGGCCGTTCATGGTCGAGGGGCTGTTGTGCGGCGCCGTCGGCGCGGTCGCGGCGATCGTGCTGCTCTTCCTCGGCCGCGAGCTGGCGCTGCCGGCGATCCTCGGCCAGGTCGACACGTCCTCCGACGTGCAGGCCCTGGCCTTCTCGATGATCGCGCTGATCCTGCTGGTCGTGGGGCTCACCGTCGGCGCGCTCGGCTCCGGTCTCACGCTGCGCAAGCACCTCAAGGTCTGACCGCTCCACGCGAGGGGTCGGCCCAGGCCCGTGCCGGTACCGTGCGGCGGTGCCCGGGAGACGCGGCAGCCGCCGACCGCCGAAGCGCCCGAGCCGGGCGACCAGGCACGCGCGCGCCCAGGGGGCCTACCGCCAGGCGGCGGTGAAGAAGGCGGAGCGCCGGATCGAGATCCGGCTGCCCGCGCGCCGCGTCCAGCCCGAGACCGTGATCGCGCACCTCGGCCCGACGAACTCGGGCAAGACGTACGAGGCGCTGCGGTTCCTCGCGGAGCACGGGAGGGGCGTGTACGCCGGGCCGCTGCGGATGCTCGCGCAGGAGGCGCATCGCCGGCTGGCCGACGAGCTCGGCGAGGAGCAGGTGGGGCTCGTCACCGGTGAGGAGCGCGTCAACCCCGGCGCGCCGATCATCTGCTGCACCGTCGAGATGGCGCCCTCGTCGGGCGACGTGCTCGTGCTCGACGAGGTGCAGTGGGCCGACGACGAGGAGCGCGGTGCCGCGTGGACGCGGCTGCTGCTGGCGGGCGAGTACCGCCACCTGCGGCTGCTCGGCGCGCTCGACGCGCTGCCGCTCGTCGAGGAGGCGTTCCCGGGGATCGAGGTGCAGGTGTTCGAGCGCAAGCTGCCGCTCGAGTTCGTCGGCGCGGTGCAGCTCCGCGCCGTGACGCCGGGGAGCGTGCTCGTCGCGTTCAGCCGCAAGGCGGTGCTCGCGCTCGCCGGCGAGGTCAACCGCTTGCATCCCGGACGGGTCGCGGTGCTCTACGGCGCGATGCCGCTCGCCTCGCGTCGCGAGGAGATCGACCGCTTCCTCGAGGGGCGCGCCGACGTGTGCGTCGCGACCGACGTGCTGGGCCACGGCGTCAACCTGCCCTGCGAGACGCTGCTGTTCGCCGAGACGACGAAGTTCGACGGCGAGAGCCGGCGCAACCTGCTCCCGTGGGAGCTCGCGCAGATCGCCGGTCGGGCGGGGCGCTTCGGGCTCGTCGAGCGCGGACACGTCGGCGTGCTGGCCGGCGTGGGGTGGGCCAACGCCGACGCCGATCTCGTCGAGTCGGCGCTCGTGCCGCACGTCCCTCTGCCCGACGGGCATCTCGGGTACCGGGTCGTCGACGAGGCCCGGATCGGGCCGCGCCTCTCCGACCTCGCGGTCGACGACCCGCGTGAGCTCGACGCGGCGCTCGCGGCATGGCACCGCGTCGCGACCCGGCAGTGGGCGACCGACGGCTGGCTCTCCGTCGAGTCGCTGCAGCCGATCCGCGGTCGTCTCGCCGTCGTCGACCGGCACCTCCGTGCCCGTGGTCGCCGGCTGTCGCTCGACGACACCTGGCGGCTCGTCAACGCTCCGATCGACCCCGACGGCGCGGAGATCCTCGGCGTGCTCGCGCTCGCGGTGGCGGGGGACGCGACGCAGCGCCAGCTGCTCTCGTACCTGCTCGACGTCGACCGGCTGCGCGACGCCTCGCTCGAGGACGCCGAGGCTGCAGGGCGCGTCGCCGGCATCCTTCGCTGGTTCGGGCTGCAGTACCCGGGCGTCGGCGGCGTGACCATGGAGCGCGCCGCCGCGCTCGAGCAGGCGGCCGCAGAGCGCGTGGTGGCCCGGCTGCAGGTGGAGGTCTCGGAAGGGCGGATCGGGCGCTGCCGCCGGTGCGGGGGCTCCTGTCCGCCGTGGTATCCGCTCTGCGACCGCTGCGCGCGGATGCGGAAGTGATATGAAGGGCGGCGTGACCCGCGACGAGATCCGTGCGATCCCGCTCTTCGGCGCCCTGTCGGAGGCCGGGATCGACCGGCTGCTCGGGTCCGCGGCCGAGCTCGCCGCCTCGTCGGGCCAGGTGCTCGCCCTGCCCGGCGATCACGCGTCCGGGATGTTCGTCGTGCTCGACGGGAGCGTCACCGTCGAGCGGCGCCACGGCCCGGTGGAGGTCGGCGCCGGCGCGTTCTTCGGCGAGCTCGCGCTGCTCGTCCCCGACGCCGAGCGCGTGGCGCGCGTGCGGGCCGCGGCCGATGCGCGCGTCCTGTGCATCCCGCGGGACGACTTCCTCGCGCTCGTCGAGTCCGAGCCCGCGCTCGCGCTCGCGCTGCTCCGCGGTCTCGCCGCGCGGCTGCACGCGTCCGAGCTCGAGCGGTAGTCGCCCCTACACTCCTGGCGTGGCCCAGGACGACAAGGGAACGAAGACGATCGCCGACAACCGGCGCGCGCGGCACGACTACCAGCTCCTCGAGCGGGTCGAGGCCGGGCTCGCGCTCACCGGAACCGAGGTCAAGGCTCTCCGCGAGGGCCAGGTGCAGCTCGGTCAGGCGTACGCCGAGATCCGGCGCGGGGAGGCCTGGCTGGTCGGCGCCTCGATCGCCGAGTACGCGCAGGGGAACCTCGCGAACCACCGTCCCGAGCGCGACCGCAAGCTGCTCCTGCACCGGCACGAGATCTCCTCGCTCGACGGCAAGGTGCGGGAGAAGGGCCTGACCCTGGTGCCGACGCGCCTCTACTTCAAGGACGGCAAGGTCAAGGTGGAGATCGCCCTCGCCCGCGGCAAGGAGCGCGTCGACAAGCGGCGCGACATCGCAGAGCGCGACGCGAAGCGGCAGATGGAGCGCGCGCTGCGACGCCGGCGCTAGCCGGCGCACCGCGTCCCGCGTGCCCGGCTTCAGCCGGGCACCCGCGCGGCACCAGCCATGGTGCTCAGCTCAGCCGGCCGTGCGCCGGCGCGGAGGCTCGCGGGGTGTGGTGCCCGGCTGAAGCCGGGCACTGCGCGCCTCAGCCGGGCACCCAGGCCACCGGCAGGAGCTCAGTCGGCGGCGTCGAGCATCGTGTGAAGGACGATGCTCCCCGGCTCGGCGACGTAGCCGTAGCGCTCGTTGAGCCGGCGGATCGGGTCGTTGAGCTCGTGGTTCGCCGTCACAAGGCGCCGGTACCCGTGCGCGGCGGCCCATGCGATCTGCGCGCGCTTGAGCGCGCTCGCGATGCCACGGCCCCGCCAGGCGCGCAGCACGCCGGTGAGGTCGTGGTAGGCGGTGTCGCCGCCCTCCTCGGGCAGCGAGAGCTTGGCGAAGCCCACGACCTGCTCCCCGGCGAAGGCGACGAACACGGCCTCCGGGGTATCGCTCGCGCCTTGCATGTCGTCGGCGAGCCACTCCTCGAAGCCGGGGAGCTCGTTGTGCTCCTCGTCGGGGATGTCGGGCTCGGCTTCGCAGTAGACGGCGTACAGCCCGCGCTCGATCCCCGGCCGCTCGGCCCACGTGGCCACGGCTATGCCGATCGGCGGGTCGACCGCCGGCGGGTCGATCGCGGTCAGGTCGAGCACGAGCCGCGTGTTCCGGCCGATCTCGCGAAAGCCGTGCCGCTCGGCCCACGCGAGGCTGGTGGGGTCGTCCTCGTCGACGGACGCGCGCAGCTCGATGCAGCCCCGATCGGACGCCCAGCGGGCGAGCTCCTCGAAGACTCCCGTCGCGACTCCTCGTCCTCTCTCCTCCGGGACGGTCCACGCCTCGACGAGCGCGACACCCGGCTTCGAGTGCCACCCGATCACCCCGATGCCCCCACCGACCGGACGCTCGCCGTCGCGCGCGAGGATCCAGGCGGTGTCCGAGGCCTGCCGTCGCCAGTCGAGCAGCCCCGTCGCCGTGGTGTGGTCGCGGGGCCGGACGGCGCTCCGCACCGCGACCAGCAGCCCCAGCTCGTCCTCGTCGATCTCTCGGATCTCCACGAGGCAAGCCTACTTCCCTCCGGGGACGCGGAGGAGTGCACTCGTCGGCATCGGTGACAGCGATCGAGGAGGCATGCCCTGCGAGCCACCATGCGTGCCCGGCCTCGGCTGGGGCCGGGCCGGTCTTCCACGCGCTCCCTGCGGTTCGTGCCCGGCGTTCAGCCGGGCACCGCCCCTGACAGGCGCCGCTCCGTGGCTCAGCGGATCGCGACGGGATTCTCGAGCGCGTCTGCGAGCACGTCGTCCGGCGTCTGGTCGCCGATGCAGATCAGGCGGTGCCGCAGCACGAACGGCGCGATGTAGCGCACGTCCTCCATCGTCACCACCTCGCGTCCCTCGAGGCGTGCGTTCGCCTTGCTCGCGCTCGTGAGGTGGATCGCCGCCCGCGAGCTCGCGCCCAGCAGCACGTCGGGCACCTCACGTGTGCGCCGCACCACGCCGACGACGTAGCGGGCCACGTCCTCGGGCATCTCCGTCGCGTCGAGCTCGATCCGGGCCTTGTCGAGCCCGACGACCCCGAGCAGCGGCATGATCTCGCCGAGCATGTCCGGCGTCACGCCCGTGTGCGGCAGCCGGAGCATCTCCACCTCATGTGCGGCGTCGCAGTAGTCGAGGTAGACCTTGAACAGGAACCGGTCGAGCTGCGACTCCGGCAGCGGGAAGACGCCCTCCTGCTCGTACGGGTTCTGCGTCGCGATCACGAGGAACGGGTCGGGCAGGCGGTGGACGCGGCCCTCGACGGTGACCGACCGCTCCTGCATCGCCTCGAGCAGCGCCGACTGGGTGCGCGGCGGGGTGCGGTTGATCTCGTCCGCGAGGAGCACGTTCGTGAAGATCGTGCCGGGGATGAAGTGCGGCTCGCCTGCCCGCATCACGGTCTCGCCGACGATCTCGGTGGGGGTCGTGTCCGGCGTGAACTGCACGCGCCGGAAGTCGGCGCCCAGCACGTAGGCGGTCGCGCGGCCGAGCAGGGTCTTCGCGCTGCCGGGCGGGCCCTCGAGCAGCACGTGCCCGCGCGCGAGCGCGGCGACCATCAGCAGCTCCACGGCCTGGCCCTGACCGACGACGACCTTGCCGACTTCGTCCTTGGCGCGCTCGCGCAGCTCCGCGAGGCTCTCGTACGGGGTGATGGCGTCCTTCATCGCTCTCATGCGTCTGACGATACTCGGGGGATCGGCGCCTGTCGCCCCCTCGAAGGTCGAGATCCGCGGGCTACACTGAGCGACGAACACACATACGGGGGCGATCAGGTTTCGACGTGGTCGATTCTCCGGTCGAGTTGCGAGCCGAGGTCGCCGGTAGGCCTCGTAAATCAACCGGCACCAACGCAAGTGCGAAGAACGATCTCGCACTCGCCGCCTAGTCGACTCTAGGTCTGGCGACGTCCCCCTCCGTTTCGCCCGAGGCGGAGGACGGGGCGCCAACGATCGGGCTCAGCGCCACGGGAGAGCCAATCGCCCCTGACGTGACCTTCTAGGATGGCTGGCCCGTCGGGTGGTCGTCCGGGAACCGTCCCGGCGGGCGAGACGAAAGCCCGGACTACGCTCGTAGACGCTCTCCCGGTGCGGTCGCGGACGCGGGTTCGATTCCCGCCGCCTCCACTCGATCGGTTCGGCGCGCACGACTGCGAAAGCGTGCGCTGTGCAGGAAGAACGCCTGCGCAGCGCTGCGAACGGGTGCGCAGCGGAACCCCTCGATCTGCGACCGTTCCTGAGCGGCTGGGTCGCCGCCGCGCGCGGGCTGGGGGCCGCGGTGAGGAAGCGGGATCGTGTGCCTGCGCGGCAGCTCGGGCTGTTCGAGCTGGCGGCGAGTCGTCGGCGTCGGGCTCGCGGCTTCGGCTGCACGCGCAGTCTCCCGCTTCACACGTACCCGAGCCAGCGCCGCCTCCAACCATTCCGCGGAATCGCCTTCCACATGGCCCACAGCGGCGACAGGCGCCGTGGCGCTCGCCTGGGCAAGTGTTCGCGAATGCTCCCTGGGCCTGCGGTGGGCCGGTGGTTCCCCGCCCTGTCTATCGGTGCTCGCACTGATGCCGGGACGCGGATGAGCTACCAGCCTGGTGGGTGAGGTGGCGACCATGCCGACCCGAGTGGCATTCGGGGTGGGGTTGAGTACGGCGATCCTGCTTGTCTACGGGCTGTTCCGGCCCGACAGCCTGGAGTTCTCGATCGCGTTCCTGATCGCCCCGTCGATCGCGTTGCTGTGGAGCGTGTCGCACGACGCCCCCGGTCCGGAGCGTCGTACTGCTGTCGTCGTCACGTGGCTCGTCGTGGCGGCAACCGCCGCGACGGTGCTCGCCAACTGGGTTCGCGGCTGACACGTCCTCGTCCCTGGCACGGGCGCCGCTGATCAACGCCTCTCTCCGAGCGCCATGTTCGTGACGTGCGCCAATGTGCGGGAATACCGCTTGAGAAGAGGGCGTAAGGAGCGCGCGTCAGACGGTGTTGGTTGCTGTGGGTCGTAGCTCGCGCAGCATCGTCCACCCGACGGGCCCGTCCGACAGCGGGCGGACCTCCTGCTCGACGACGAAGCCGCGGCGCTCATATAGCGCACGCGTCTCCGGGCCGAACGTGATCAGCCACGCGGACGCTCCAGTCTCGTCAGCCCTGAGTACCGCATAGTCGGCGAGCGCCCGCCCGATGCCGCGCCCCTGAAGCCCGGGTTCCACACCTACCCAGGAAAGGCCGTAGAACGGCTCGTGTGGCTCGAGCTTCTCGAGCTTCGGCCCGACTTTCATCATTCCGCGAGCCGCCCACGAGGTGGCAACCATTCTCAGGTTCGCGAGTACGACCGAGGCGATGAAGCGGGCCTTGCGGAGACCCTTGAGCGGCACAGCACCGGGTGGGGTGCGCACCCCGACGCCCACCAACCGGCCGTCGAGCCGAGCAGCGTGGATCTCGCCGTCCGCCATGAACGTCCGGAGGAAGCATCGAAACCACGGAACGGTCGCACGCTCGACCCTGCTGCGCGTCTTGCCGGCGAACAGGTACGCGAACAACGGCTCATCGACAAAGCTCCGGGCGAGGAGCGCCGCACCCGCGCCCACCTCCTCTGCCCCCAACCGGTCAACGTTGATCTCCGGAGGCTGCGGCACCGCCCGAGTCTCCCCTTCGGTGACTGTTTGGTCAAGGACACGGAGACCGACGGAGCCCGTGAGCCCGCGGCGGCGTTCATCCTCCGTCCCTTGCAGCGCCTCCCATGCCGCAGGGTTTGGTTGACGTCCTAGGTCGGGCGCGCAAGACTCGGTGGCGTGAACCTCTATCGCGTGTTCTACCGCCTCGGCATCGCCCCGTGGGAGAGCACGCCCGGGCCAGCGATGCTCGATCGCGTGCTCGCCGACGACTTACCGGTGCCCGGCCGGCGCGCACTGGACGTGGGATGCGGGACAGGCCGCGACGCCATCCACCTCGCCAAGAAGGGCTGGCAGGTCACTGCCGTCGACCTCGAAGAACGCGCGCTGCAGAAGGCCCGGCAACGGGCCGCCGAAGAGGGTGCTGAAGTGGACTGGGTGCTCGGCGACGTCACGAACCTCGGGGCGCTCGGAACGCAGCCCGGCTACTCGCTGATCTACGACATGGGATGCATTCAGGGCCTCCCAGATGAGGCAGCGAAACGCGCCGCCCAGGGCATCACCGCACTTGCTGCGGCAAACGCGACGCTCCTCTTCCTCGCCTTCACCCGAGACCGCCGGATGATCTTGCCGCGCGGGATGGACCAAGACCACATCGAGACCCTCTTCGGCCCCTCCTGGCAGCTAAGCGATACCCACGACATGCTCGCCCTATCCGAAAGCAAGGCGCCACCCCCGATCCGCAAGGCAAGGCCGACGACGTACCAGCTCGTCAAGGCGTAGGCGACCTCAGGACGACCCCGCGAGCTTCACACCCAAGCAAGACGCCGCGAGCGTCGCCCCCCACGTTCGCGCTCCTTGTCGACGTGAGAAGCGACGATGCGGACGACTTCGAGATACCCGCAACCCTCAGCTGAACCGCGTCCGTCGCCGGCTCCAGTGTTCGGGGAGATGCTCCTATGAGTTGTCAGGTCATCGCGGGCGCGGTCTGTTGAAGCAGTCGGTAGAGGTGGTGGGCGAGGTATCGCTTCAGGAGCCGGGTGGCGTCGCGTCGGCTGTTGTCCTCGGCGATCCGTTTCTCGATGTAGTCCTTGGTCTGCGGGTCGTGTTGGCGGCGGTGGAGGACGATCGTGTGGAGGGCACGGTTGAGCTGGCGGTCGCCGCCACGGCTGAGCCGATGCCGCTGTGTTTGGCCGCTTGAGGAAGGGACGGGTGCAACGCCGGCAAGCCGAGCGAGGGCCGCCTCGGAACGGATGCGGCCGGGGTGCGACCAGGCGACGATCAGCTGCGCGGCGACGATCGGTCCGACACCTGGCTCGTCGAGCAGCGTGGGTGCCAGCGCACGTACGTGGGCGAGGATCTCTCGTTCGAGCTCGTTGGCTTCGACGGTCGCTGCTTGGATGCGGCGGGCGAGGCTGCGCAGCACTAGCCGCGTCGCGAGCTCGTCGGCAGCCGAGGTGCGCCGCAGGCGGCTGCAACGGTCTAGCGGTTTCCTCACCGGCAGCCGGCGAAGCTCTTGGCGCAGCTCGTCGGGGGCAGTCACGATCACGGCCCGCAACTGGGTCAGGGCCTCGCGGCGCACATCAACGGCGCTACGCCGCGCGATCAGGAGCAAGCGCAACGCTTCCCGACGATCGCCTGCCCGCGGCAGCGCGACCGTCGGCCGCCAACGCAGCACGTGCCACACGCACCGCGTCGAGAGCGGCGTCCTTGCCCTGCTGCCGCCGTTGCGGCCGCGGCGCACGGCTCACCTCGAGCACGACCTCGCCACGCTTGATCAGGAACCCAGCGAGCCCGGCTCCATAGCTGCCGGTCCCTTCGATCGTCCACACCCGCCGCCCAGCCGCGTGCTGCTCAACGACGGCAACCAGCTCTCGATAGCCACGCTCATACGCCGCAGCTGCCGCGCCGGCGATCACGGCACCCGCTGGAGCCGTCACCACCGCGATCACGTGCTCGTCGCGGTGGGTGTCGACGCCGACCACGTAGTCCAGCTCGTCTGCAAGCCTCAGACTCGATCCTCCGACCTCGCTCGTAGGGTCCGGTGGTGCCGGTCTGAAGCAGGGAAGCCGCAGCGGCAGGACCGTGACGAGTCACGCCTTCTCGGCGGACGAGCTCCTGATCAAGCCAGCAGCGGGCGCCAGACCGGCGCCGCCGCGCACACGCAGACAGATCATTCCCAAGGCACACACGAAGCGGCCAGTCACCAGACGAGTCACAGGCGACACGGCGACAACCAGGCTGACGTCGAACCCAGACAGACCGACACGCCGAGTCTCACAGTCACCTGAGTGCGACGACATCTCTTCATTCGTCTACGAGCGAGGCCTTGGTCAGAGACTGAAGCCTTTGACCGCCACCGGCGGCAGGAGATCGGTGGCGGGAAGTTGGAAGGCCGCCGGAGCGGCCTTCCAACACGACGTAGGGTTGAGAACTGCTGCGGGTAGCTGATCGTCAGCTCGATACCTGAGAGGGCGGTTCTGGGCTGTGTGTCCCGGTGTCTCAGTTTCCACAGGCCCACGTTACGATGATGGGCTTTCCGTCCTGTTTGGCCGAGAACGTACCGCTCCTGAGGCCCTTGTTCAGCACGACCTTCGCGGGGCCACTGAACTGAGTTCCGGGCGCCTGAACCAGGGCGGAGATGTCCCACTTGGCTCCGTCAACGTACGTCCCGGGCCGCTTCGGGTTCGGCCTGATAACCAGGCTGGCGAAACGGTTGACCTGTTTCTTCGCGCTGTAGGTGAGAACGCCGATGAAGAACCCCGTGCTGGTGGATTGACTTGTGCTGGCGGCGCAGGCCCCACCAACGATCGTTGATTTGTTGGTGCCGATCTTGACCGTCGCCTTCGCAGGCCCGCAGTACAGCGTGAGACGATCGCTGCCACTCGTGATCGTCTTGACCGTCCCCGTCTTGTTCATGGCCTTCGTACATTTCGGCACGACCGTGGTGGCCGCATCCCCAGCGACGGCAGAGGACACAACCACGACGCAAGACGCCAGGCCTACAGCAACAAGGAGGATCAGACGCATGATGTCTCCTCCGCCGTTCCCAACGTCAGCAAGACACCGAACACCAATGAAACGCCAGACACCATCGACAGCGCCGAGGATCTCCGAACCATGGCACATCCGCCTTCCGGGGGTTGATTCCGGAAGGGGCGCTCAGTCGCTCCGCAACGGCCCCGGTGTCGCGACCGCACCCTTCCCCTGAGTGGAAGGCCCTCACCTGATATTCAAGGGTTCTAACAGATCAGCGGCAGAGAACCAACTGCAACTTCCCGCGACGCTTGCAGCGCAGCACCTGGCCCCGGGCGCAACGCGAGGCCCGCTCGAGCGGGCCCCGTCGAGCCTCGGGAGGTTCGGCTCGTCTAGCCCATCTTCGAGATGATCCCCGTCATCTCGTCCTCGGTGAAGCCGCGCATCGTGAGCGTGCGCAGATTGCCGGCTGCTCCCAGCGTCAGGTTGATGGCCGTCGCCGTCTCCTCGTCCGGGATGTCCGTGATCGCGACCATGTCGTAGGGGCCGGCCGTCCAGAGGATCGCGTCGAACGTGCCGCCCTTGCTCTCCACCATCTGCTTGGCGGCCTGGTAGCGGCTCACGGTGTCCTTGACGTTCTTGACACCCTGATCCGTCCAGTTGATAAGGATCGCGTACTTCGCCATGTCGACCGCCTCTCGTCGCGGGTGCGCGCCCGAGGTGCGGGCGACGCACCCACCGGACGCTCTCGGCCTCAATCCTAGGTGTCGGCGCCGCGGCCGCCAAGAGCCTCTAATCGGAGAACGGCTTCGGCGCGCCCCCGACGTCGATGGCGCAGGGTGCAGCAGCATCTGTCGGTGGCGAGTCGTGTGGCACCAGCGGCCTCTGCCCTGCCGCGGGAGAGTCCTGACCGATGCGCAGAGCCAGCGGCGGGGTTGTGACCTTCGGTCCGGTGGGTTAGGGTGTACGGGAGCGCACAAGCGATCGGCTCGCATCGACTCGATGCGCCATCGCTTTGAGTGACCGAGAGCTGGAGGTCGTGCCATGGTGGTTGACGTGGACATCGATGTCGGCGTCCTGAAGCGCGAGATCCGCAAGACGTATGCGAGCGTCTCGCAGGAGCCCGACCGGGACTTCATCTTCCCGACGGGCCGGGCGTGGGCGGAGGATCTGGGCTACCCACCGGAGGAGCTCGCTCGTGTGCCCGAGGAGGCGCTCGAGTCGTTCGCGGGAGTCGCGAACCCGTTTTCGCTCGGTGCGCTCCGGCCGGGTGAGCACGTGCTCGACATCGGCTCCGGTGCGGGGACCGACTCGCTGGTGGCCGCGCAGATGGTGGGCGAGCAGGGGCGGGTAGTCGGGATCGACATGACGCCGGAGATGATTGCGAAAGCGCGGGGAGCGGCCGAGGAGGCAGGGTTCGCGCACGTCGAGTTCGTCGGCGGCGAGGTCGAGCAGCTGGCGTTCGACGATGCGAGCTTCGACGTGGTGATCTCGAACGGGGTGATCGACCTGGTCCCCGACAAGGACGCGGTCTTCTCCGGGATCTTCCGGGTGCTCCGCCCTGGTGGGCGCATCCAGTTCGCGGACGTCACGATCCAGCGGCCGGTCAGTGAAGAGGGGCGACGCAACATCGATCTCTGGACGGGGTGAATCGCCGGCGCTCTCCTGGATGGAGAGTACGCAGCCACGCTGGAGCGGCACGGCTTCGAGCGGATCGAGCACGGCAACCTCGTTGCGACCTACATGCGCTCGAAGTTCGAGGACACCCGGCAGAAGGCCCTCAAGTTCGGCGCCAACGGCGCCACCGTCAAGGCGTACAAGCCCTGACGAGCGATCGCTCGTCAGGGTGGGCAGTCCTGCCCGCAATCGTTAGAGAGGAGCTCCATGGCCGGTCTCGAGATCAAGCCGCTGTCCAGCCCGGAGGAGGTGCGTCCCTTCCAGGACGGCAAGGGTGCCGCGCACGTCGTCACGCTCACGCCCGGACCCGTCGCGCGCGGCGTGTTCGAGCCGGGGTGGCGCTGGTCTGAGCACGTCAAGCCGATCGCGGGCACCGACAGCTGCCACACCGCCCACCTCGGCTACGTGGTGTCCGGGCGGATGCACGTCGTGATGGACGACGGCAGCGAGGGCGAGTGCGGACCGGGCGACGCCGTGTACATCGCCCCCGGGCACGACGCCTGGACCGTCGGCGACGAGGCGTGCGTGCTGATCGACTTCGGCCAGATCCAGGACTACGCGAGACCGCACTAGCCCCTCGGAAGGCCCCTGTCCCGATACGTGCCTTCTGCCTGGCGCACGCAGCCCTGTCGAGGCGTGGCCGACCTCGCGTTGTGGGGTTGACGGGGGTGCGCGCGCCAGGCGCGTTCGGTGCAGGCCGGCCCGCGCACTGCAGAGGGGGCACGCGCTCGTGCCCTCTGACTTGGCTGGGCGGGGTGGCGACGTCGCAGCTCGCGCCGCGCCCGATCGGCCGCCCGCGCACGCGAGCCGATCCGATCCGCAGCCCGGATCCCCGCCACCGACCGATGAGATTCGCGCGCGGCCGGGATTGAAGGGGGAAAGGAGTCCACGAGCGGGCTCCGCTTCCAGGGAGGTGTGCGATGGCACAGGCTGGCGTGGCGACCGACGTGACGGTGGCCTCGATCGAGGAGATGGAGCCGATCCACGGCGGGCTGATGCGGCGGGCGCGCGCGACGCTCGGCGTGACGGCGTGGGGGATGCAGGTGTTCGACGTCCCGCCGGACTTCCTATCCCGACGAGCTGCTCGCAACGCTGCCCACGAGATCCCCGGGGCCGGCTGCCGTCGTCGAGGAGCAAGAGTCGCTCACGCTCTCGGTCGTCGCTGCGATGCAGCTGCTGCCCGCCCGGCAACGCGTCGTGCTCGTGCTGCGCGAGGTGCTGGGCTGGTCGGCGCGCGAGACCGCGGAGCTGCTCGACACCACGGTCGCCGGGGTGAACAGCGCGCTGCAGCGCGCACGTGAGCGTCTCGACCGCCTGCAGCAGGACGGCGCGCTCGCGCGCGACCACGCGCCGGCGACCCCTCGCAGCGAGCAGGCCGTGATGGCGCGGTTCCTCGCAGCATGGGAGGCCGTCGACGTCGAGGCGATCGTCGCGCTGCTCGCCGACGACGCGCTGCTCACCATGCCGCCCGAGCCGACGCGGATCGTCGGCGCCGAGGCGATCGGCGCGTTCTTCCGCACCGTCCCGGCGGGCGGGTTCCTCGACCGCATCCGCCTCGTCGAGACCCGAGCGAACGGTCAGCCCGCAGTGGCCGCCTACCTGGCCGATCCCGACGGCGCCTTCCGAGCCTACGGCGTGCTGGTGTTCGCGCTCGACGGCGACGCGATCGCGAGCATCGCCGGCTTCGCGGGGTATCCGGCGCTCGTGCCGCGCTTCGGGCTGCCGGCCGTCCTGCCCGACTGAGGTGCGGTCGGCAGCGCTGCGCGGCAGAGGGGTCGCCCGCGTCGACAACCCGACGTCGCCATCGTGGAGTCGCCAGGCGGGTGGGCGCCAATCCGGTGTCGATCCCGCTGACCAACCGCTACAGGATCGTCACCGTGCCCGAGGCTTCCGCTCGACGACGCCGGCGCCGGTCTCGCCCCGACGGGCGAGGGCTGGTTCGTCGTCAACGCGCGCGACGCGCAGTGGTGGACGTCGGGGGCATTCGGCTCGACGTGCGCCTTCGAGAGCCGCGAGGCGTTCTTCTCCGAGCTCGGGTTCCGGCTGAAGGCGCTCGAGCCGGGACAGCCGAGCCTCTATCACTCCGAGGCGCTGCAGGAGGCATTCCTCGTGCTCTCCGGAGCGTGCCGACTGCTCGTCGACGGGGAGGAGCGCCTACTGCACGCCTGGGACTTCTTCCACTGCCCGCCCTGGACAGAGCACGTGTTCGTGGGCGCAGGCGAGGGGCCGTGCGTGATCCTGATGGCCGGTGCCCGCGCCGAGGAGGAAGGGCTCGACTACCCGGTCTCGGAGCTCGCTGCCCGCTACGGCGCGAGCGCCGAGGAGCGAACGCCCGACCCCGAGGTCGCCTGCACGCGGTTCACGGCGGCGAAGCCCGCGCGGCCCGCGTCCTGGGACACGCTGCCCTGGGCGTAACCGTTCTCGCGCCGTCGGGCGGGTCGGTCTACGCTGTGAGCGGGTTTCGCCACCGCAGCCCGGGGAAGCGCGAGAAGTCGGCGTCGGCCGAGCAAAGGTCGGCGTCGTGCTCGAGCGCCAGCGCCGCGAGGTGCGCATCGCTCGTCAGGTTGCCGGCGCTGCCAAGCGGGGTGAGCAGCTGGCGCAGCAGGATCGCGTGCCGGGGGCCTGGGTGGAGCACCGTCGCGCAGGGGACCGCGAGCCAGGCATCCACGTGGTCGAGCGCCTCCTCGACCCGGAACGGCGCCTCGAAGACCCTGTGGCTCGTCGCGAGCCGGACGAAAGCGAGCAGGGTCGCCCAGGCGAAGCCGACGGTCTCGCTGCCCGAGAGGCGCTCCTCGAGCCAGGGACGTGCGCGGTCGTGCTGCGGCGAGAACGCGTCGTAGGCATACAGCAGCAGGTTGACGTCGCAGACGATCACTTGCGCAGCTCGAGCTTGCGCACCGTCTCGTCGTCCTCGAGGCGGTCTGCGAGCGCCGCGGCCCGATCGAGATCGATCCCGGGGCGGAGCCCGAGGGGCCGTGCCTCCACGGCGAAGCCGACCCGCCCGCCGGCGTGGTCGTCGAGCCCGCGCCGGAGAACCGCGTTGACGACCTGCTTGAACGGGAGCCCGCGCTCGCGCGCCAGCGCGCGGAGGCGATCGGCGACGTCCGGGTCGAGGGTGAGCGTCGTCCTCATGACCGCATCATAGCATCATGAATCCTGATGTTATGATGTCACAGCGCTCGGGGCCGCGCCTGCCGAGCGAGGCACGCGATCAGTCGAAGGAAGGGGGAGGGAGAGGGTCACGGCTGAAGCCGCGCCCCGACGGCGACGGTCAGTCGAACGAGCGGTAGTCGACCCCTGGTCGAGGGTGCGGATGCGTCCGGCATGCCGCTATCTGTGGCGCGCAACGTGTCACGAGGGTGTCGCCGGGCTGCACCGAGAGGCGCGCTTCACGTTGCCTCCCCGCGTGCCAGCGTCGGCTGCCGCCGGGATGCCTGCGCGCGTCAGCGCGCCCTCATGGCGCGTCCGACGCCTCCAGGTTCCGCTCGACGACCGCCATCGTCTGCGCGAGCGCGTCGCTCGGGCTGAACTCGACCACCTCCGAGCCGGCGTACAGGTGCGGGGTGTGGCCCGGCGGCGCGTAGTACGCGTCGCCCGCCTCGTAGGTCTCCTGGTGCCCGTCTGTGAACGTGAACGTGACCCTTCCAGCGATCACGTAACCCCAGTGCGGGCACTGGCAGCGGTCGTCCGGGAGCCCGGTGAACATCGGCGCCAGGTCGGCGTCGGCGGTGTAGGACTCGAAGCCGACGGTGAAGTTGCCGTCGAAGTGCTCGAAGTGGCCCTCGTAGCCCTCGACCGTCATCGTCTCGGACGCGGTCGCTCTCGACGCTCTTGGCATCTGCCTCTCCTCTCGTGGACCGGTGCTCCCGGCGGTTTCCCGGGCATCCCGCTGATAGTGGCAGATGGGGCAAGACGGGCAGCTCTCTCGAGCCTGACTGGTCGACCTCCCGGCTCCAGCCGTCAGAGGGCCTCCGGTGCCCTCACGACGTCGTGTGCGAGGTTGCCGCGCGCCGCGCGAGCTCGGCCCTCACGACCGGAGCCACCTCGGTGCCGAGGAGCTCGATCGCGCGCATCACCTTGGCGTGCGGCATCGTGCCGATCCCGAACTGGAGCAGGAGCCGGTCGTGGCCGAACAGCTCGTGCTGGAAGAGGATCTTCTCGACGACCTGCTGCGGACTCCCGGTGAAGTGCGCGCCGCGGAGCGTCGCCGCGGCGTCGAACCCCTCGCGGGTCAGCGGCGGCCAGCCTCGCTCGCGGCCGATCGCGTTCATCGCCAGCTCGACGTACGGGAACGACTCGTCGAGCGCCTCCTGCGAGGTCGGCGCGAGGTAGCCGTGCGCGTTGATGGAGAGCCGCGGGGCCTCGTGACCGGCATGCGCGGCCGCCTGGCGGTGGAGCTCGGCGAACGGCACGAACCGCTCGGGCAGCCCGCCGATGATCGCCAGCGCCATCGGCAGGTCGAGGAGCCCCGCGCGCACGGCCGACTCCGGGTTGCCCCCGACGGCGATCCAGACCGGGAGCCGCTCCTGCACCGGCCGGGGGTACACGGCCTGGTCGGCGAGTGGGGATCGGAAGCGGCCGCTCCAGGTGACCCGCTCGCGGTCGCGCAGCTCCAGCAGCAGCTCGAGCTTCTCGGCGAACAGCGCGTCGTAGTCGTGCAGATCGAACCCGAAGAGCGGGAACGACTCGACGAACGACCCCCGTCCGGCCATGATCTCCGCCCGTCCTCCGGAGAGCAGGTCGAGCGTCGCGTACTGCTGGAAGACGCGTACGGGATCCTCGGAGCTGAGCACGGTCACCGCGCTCGACAGGCGCAGCCGGCTGGTTCGCGCGGCGGCTGCGCCGAGCACGACCGCCGGGGCCGAGACGGCGAAGTCCGGCCGGTGGTGCTCGCCCAGCGCGAAGACGTCGAGGCCCACCTGCTCGGCGAGCTCGATCTCCTCGAGCAGGTCGTGGAGCCGCTGCTTCGGCGTCACCGGCGGCTCGCCCGGGAGCGGCTGGAGCTCCGCGAAGCTGTAGATCCCGATCTCCACGAGCGCAGTCTGCCCACGCGGCTGCAGGCTCAGCGGCGGCGCGCTGCGGGCGACGCCCTCCACGCGCCGGTGGCCACCCGACCCGGTCTGCCTAGAGCCAGTGGTGCAGCCACCAGCGCTCGAACGCGACCTTGCCCCAGTGGAGCGGCCGCCCCGGGCGCCGCAGCTTGACCTGCGGCTCGGGCTCCGCGTAGAAGTCGCCGCCGGCGAAGCCGGCGCGGCCGTCGCCGAGCTCGATCCAGCAGTAGCCGTGGCCGTCGAACCTCGCCTCGGGGGTCTTCCCCTCGACGCCGTCCGCGATCCGCTGGGCGACCACCTTCGCCTCCGCGTGCGCGAAGACCCCCGCCTTGGGCAGCGCCTTGCCGCCCGGGAGCTTGATCGTCGCGACGTCGCCGATCGCGTAGACGTCGTCGACCTCCGTCTGCAGGGTGCGCGGGTCGACGTGGACGAAGCCGGACACCCCCAGCAGAGGCGACGAGCGCACGACCTCCGGCGCCTGGTGGGGCGGGACGACCATCAGCAGGTCGACCCGGTGCGCGCGGCCGTCGGAGGCGACCACCTCGCGCGTCTCGGGGCGGAGCTCCTGGAAGGTGAACAGCGGGTGGTAGTGGATGCCCCGGGCGGCGAGCATGTCCGCGACCGACTCGCCGAGCACGGACGGCGCGACGGGCATCGGGATGTGCTCGGGCGTGAAGAGGTGGAGCTCGACGTTCCGCCGGACGCCCTTCCTGCGGACGAAGGCCTCCGCGAGGAAGGCAGCCTCGTACGGCGCGGCGGGGCACTTGTACGGCATCGCCGGGATCAGGATCCCGATCACCCCCTCGGTGAGGTCGGCGAGCGCAGCGTGGATCCGCGCGCAGCCCTCGGGGCTGTAGAGGTCGAGGGCCATCTCGTCGAACCCGCCTACCGTCTCGGGGGCGAGCCGGGCGCCGAGCGCGACGACGAGCTGGTCGTACTCGAGCTCGCCGGCCGCCGTGACCACCACCGGTTGTCGAGGTCGAGCGCCTGGGCCTCCGCGTGCACGAAGTCGATGTCCTTGCTGCGCAGCCGCTCGAGCGGCCGGGTGAACTGACTCAACCGGCGCTCCCCCACCATCTGCCAGAGCAGCGACGGCTGATAGACGTGATCGGCAGCGCGGTCGACCAGCACGACGCGGTGGTCGGCGGGGAGGCGGCGGCGCAGCTCGCGCGCGGCGACGAGCCCACCGGTGCCGCCGCCCAGCACCACGGTGCGGCGGGTCGACCGGATGGCTCGACGGGCCGTCACCGTCGGCGTCGCGGTCGTCGCGGCCCGGCGGGCGTACATCTGCTCGACCGCGGCGGAGAAGCCCGCCTCGTCGAACTCGTTCTCCGAGAAGACGACCTTGCCGTCGGGCCCGACGAGCACGCTCCACGGCACCCAGCCGTTCGTGAGCGCCCGGAACAGCGTGCCGTCGCCGTCGGAGATCACCGGGAACGCGAGGTCGTACTCCTCCTGCCAGACGCGGCAGGCCTCCTCGGTCTCGATCGCGCCGATGTAGACGACCTCGAGCCCGTCGTCTGCGAACCGCTCGTGGAGCCTGACGACGGCAGGACACTCCTGCCGACAGCCCTGTCAGGTCGACTTCCAGAAGACGAGCAGCACCCCGTTCGTCCCGTTGACCGGGAGGCCGAGGTCGGCCACCGACACGGCGCTGCCTGGCTCGATGCCTCCGGAAAGCCCCTCGACGACCTTCACCGACTGACGTCCTCTCCTCGTGGCGGGCACCGGCGCCCGCTCGGTCGCGGGACATCCTACGGTCGGTCGCTCGGTCGCGGCGCCGCGCGACCCGTCGGTCGAGCGGGTCGCGGGGAGTGGGACGAGCTCGGCGGACCGGTCGACGCGGCCAACCGGGTGACGGCTCATGATCCGACCACCGGATCGGGTGGTGCGCTTACGCTGCAGCGCGACTCCACGCCTGCCCGCATAATCAACGGGTCGGCCGTCCGTTCGCGCCGACTGTGCTCCCTGCATGACGTGAGACGACACCACCGACGAGCCACCCTGGCGCTGCCGCTTGCGGTGTTGCTGGCGGGTGCGCTCGGGCTCGTCTGGGTGGCGCTCGGGTACGTCCCCATTCGCGCCGACGTGGGGGGGCGCTTCGACTGGTGGGCGCACACTCCCGCCCGATCGCACCAGCTCGTGCGCGCCTCCGCGCCGGAGTCGAGCTGGCCGATGTTCGGCGCGTCGCCCGCGCGAACGCGCTACGTGCCCTCCGAGCTGCGACCGCCCTTCCGTCACGTGTTCACGATCCGGGGGCGCAGCCTGATCGAGATGCCGCCGATCGTCTCCGAGAGCAGCGTCGTGTTCGGCACGCACGACGGCCTCGTGATCGCGGCCAGCGTGCACGACGGCTCCCGGCAGTGGGTCGCCCGCCTCGGCCTCTGCTTCGCGTCTTCGCCGGCCGTGCACGCGGGCGTCGTCTACGTCGGCTGGTCGGGCCGCGCGCCGTGTCGACGGGGCAAGGACGAGGACGGCGGCATCGTCGCGCTGCGGCTGACGACCGGCGAGGTGCTGTGGCGGTTCAGCCCGGGCAACGTCGAGTCGAGCCCGATGGTCGTCGACGGCACGCTGTTCTTCGCCGCCTACCGCAACCGCGATGCGTCACGCGTGTTCGCCGTCCGGCTAGCGCCGGTCAGAAAGGTGCGCTGGAGCTATCCGATCGTGAGCAAGGTCGCGTCGTCGCCGGCGCTGATCGGTCGCACGCTGTTCGTCTCGGCCTACAACCGCTCGCTCTACAGCTTCGACGCACGGACGGGCCGGCTGCGCTGGCGGACTTCGGCGTTCACCAAGGGCACCGAGGCGCGGCTGCTGCTCGGCGTCCGCAGCCTGGTCCGGCGCCGATCGTGGGACGAGGGAGGCTTCTACGCGACCCCCGCGATCGCGTACGGGCGCGCGTACCTCGGGACGATCGACGGCGTGTTCTCGGCGTTCGACGCCCGGACCGGGGCCCACCGTTGGAGCAGGCGCCTCGGCGGAGCGATCTACGGCTCGGCGGCGGTGTGGGAGGAGAAGGTCTACGTCGGGTCGACCGACGGGACGTTCGCCGCGCTCTCGGCCCGCGACGGCACGGTCCGATGGAAGCGTGACCTCGGCGGCAAGATCCTCGGCTCGGCGACGGTCACGAACGACCGGGTCTACGTGTCGACGACCTCACGCATGACGTACGTGCTCGACGCGCGCACGGGCGACGTCCAGTGGCGCTATGCGGACGGCCAGTACTCGCCCCTCGTGGTGGCGGGCGATCGGGCGCTGCTGATCGGCAAGGGGCGCGTCTACGGGCTCGAGAACGCCGGGTGCCTCGCCGACTGCCGCGCCAGCTGACGGGTCGCGTCGCCCGTGGGCGGTGGCACGGCCCGGCGCTGTGCCGCCATGGCGCTCCGGCCACGCGTCCAGGCCCCCGTGCGCGACGCGTCCCGCGCGTCGTCGCTCAGACGGCCAGCACGGAGAACGGCGTGTCGACGGCGTCCTGGCGCCCCGGCACCCAGAGGCTGATCCGGAACACGCCGGGGGAGACCAGGCCGACCGTCGTCTCCGCGGCCGCAGAGCTGGCGGCGGCGACGGCGACGGCGTTGCCGGGGAAGCGCACCTCGTAGACGCCGCGGTCGACTCGCCGTGCCTGCGGCTGACCGCCCGAGCAGTTGAAGCGCGCGCCGATCGCGGGCTTCGCGCTGGTGAACTGGTCGCCGAGGTTGGCGATGCCCTTGCTCGGGTCGCCGTTGACCTGGATGAACCCCCGCACCGCCCCGGCCTGGCAGCGGGCCTGCGGTCTGACCGCCTCCGACACTGCGAAGGCGGTGCCGCCGAGGGCGAAGAAGAGCGCGACGAGCGCGATGACCGACGAAGGGCTGAGGGTGAAGCGCATCGGGCGACCTCCTGGACAGCGTGATGGCGGTGAGCCTGCGCGCCCCACGGTAGAGGGTGGCCCGGCCGACGCATATCGCCCCGATGGGGGCTGCTCGGCACCGCTCGACCCCAGATCAGGGCAGGCAGACGGAGGACTCGCTCGGTGCCACGGGGCTGCCGTCTGCGTACGATTGCGCGCGTGGGCAGACACGCCGCGCCGTCCGTCCGCGACGCCCTTCGCGTCGACCCCACGACCTTCGACCTGCGCGAGATCGACCCGCAGCAGATCACGGTCGGCCCGACCGATCGCGACGAGGCGGAGGAGGCCGTCGTCGCGCTCGTCGACCGGGCGGGCGACCTGCACGACCGGCTGTGGGCCGCGGCGCTGCGGTCCGGCTCGCCGCACCGGCTGGTGATCCTGCTCCAGGGGATGGACACCTCGGGGAAGGGCGGGGCCGCGAAGGCGATCGACCGCCTGCTCCACCCGGCCGGCTTCGGCGTCGTCGGGTTCGGGGTGCCGACCGAGGAGGAGAAGGCCCACCACTTCCTCTGGCGACACGAGCGCGCCCTGCCGCCGCCGGGGCGGATCGTCCTCTTCGACCGGTCGCACTACGAGCAGGTGCTCGTCGTGCGGGTGCGCGCCCTCGGGCCCTGGGAGGCAGCCTTCGACGAGATCAACGCCTGGGAGGCCCGGCTCGCGGGCGCAGGGGTCGCGTTCCTGAAGGTGATGCTCCACATCTCGCGGGCCGAGCAGGCAGAGCGCCTGCTCGAGCGGCTCGAGGATCCGAGGAAGCACTGGAAGTACAACCCCGGCGACGTCGACGAGCGAGCGCTGTGGGACGCCTACCAGGACGCCTACCAGGACGCGCTCGTGCGCTGCTCGACCGAGGTCGCGCCGTGGTACGTCGTTCCCGCGAACCGCAAGTGGCACCGCAACTGGCTGCTCTCGCACCTGCTGGTCGAGACGCTCGAGGCGATCCCCGTGGACTGGCCGGCCGCGACCTTCGATCCCGCGGTCGAGGCCGAGCGCGTGCGACGCTCGTAGACGACGGCTCTGCGCCCGGCGCTCGCCTCAGGGGCCGGGTCCGGGCCAGCGGGCGCGGCCGGGAAGTCCGGGCCCGGTCGCCTGCACGACGACCGCGACCAGGACGATCGCTCCGCCGACGAGCGTCGTGCCCGCGGGTCGCTCGTCGTAGACGAGCCAGACCCAGAGCGGGCCGAGCACGACCTCGAGCAGCGACAGCAGCGCCACCTCGGCCGGTGGGATCAGGCGAGCGCCGAGCGTGAAGAGCGCCAGAGAGAGCCCCATCTGGGCGACGCCCAGTGCGGCGAGGATCGCCCAGTCGCTCGCGGAGGCATCGCCGGGGGAGGCGAACGGCAGGACAGCGACGACGACGAGCGCCTGGGAGAGGCACGTCGCCGGAAGCATCGACACCTCGCGTCGGTGTCGGGCGATCACGACCGTCCCTGCGAAGGCGGCGGACATCAGGAACGGCAGCAGCGTGGCCGCGGCGCCGCCGCCGAGCGACTCGCCGACCATCACGGCGACGCCGGCGCCCGCGATCCCGATCGCGAGCCAGGTGCGTCCGGGGACGCGATCGTGGAGGAGCGCCCAGCCGAGGAGCGCCGCCAGCATCGGCGCGGCAGCCTGCATGAAGAGCACGTTCGCGACCGAGGTGACGTTCAGCGCGAACACGAACGAGCCCGAGGCGACGGCCATCAGCACCGCGAAGACGACATCCCAGCGCCCGAGCGAGCGCGCGGCTGCGGTCAGCCCGCCCGGGTGGAGCAGCTGGACGAGCGCGGCGAGGGTCACCAGGGCGAACAGGGCGCGGCCGGACGTCTGCGTGGCGGCGTCCACGTCGAGCGACCGCTGGCCGATGCCGGCGGTCGACCACAGCGTGGCGGCCAGCACGATCGCCAGGCGACCACGGCCCTCGGCGGTCGTCGTCATCGCCTCCGCCGTGCCCGTCGAGGGGGAGGAGCGCCCCGCGCGCCGGCAGCCACGCTCAGAGCCGCCAGTCGACGGGACTCGTGCCGGAGGCCTCGAGCAGGGCGTTCGCGCGCGAGAAGTGACGGCAGCCGAAGAACCCGCTCGCGGCGCTGTAGGGCGACGGATGCGCGGCCTGGAGGACGTGGTGGCGGTCCGGGTCGACGACGGCGCCCTTCTGCTGGGCGTACCGGCCCCAGAGGAGGAACACCACCCCCGTCCGTCGCGCCGAGAGCTCGGCGATCACGCGGTCGGTGAATCGCTCCCACCCGCGCCCCGCGTGCGAGGCGGGCTTTCCGGGCGAGACCGTCAGCACCGCGTTGAGCAGGAGCACCCCCCGCTTCGCCCAGGGGGTGAGGTCGCCCGTCGCCGGGACGGGGACGCCCAGGTCGGCGTGCAGCTCCTGGAAGATGTTCCGCAGGGAGGGGGGAGGGGCGACCCCCGCCGGCACCGAGAAGCAGAGCCCCATCGCCTGGCCAGGGCCGTGGTACGGGTCCTGCCCGAGGATCACGACGCGCACGTCGTCGAGCGGCGTGGTCGCGAGCGCGTTGAAGACCCGATCGGCAGGGGGGTAGAAGCCGCGCCCGGCGCGCAGCTCGTCGCGGAGGAAGGCGCGCAGACTCTGCATCTCCCGCGTCTCGAGCTCATCGCCGACAGCCGCGAGCCAGCTCGGGTGCATCCGCGGGGTCATGGGTGCCGAGTGTAGGGCCCGAGTTCTCTCGGCTCGGCTGCGACCGTCGCCGCGCTTGCGCAGAGGGCCTCCGGGTCGCTATACATGTTGAAGCGATCACCATCAGGAGCGGTCGAGGGAACTGGCCCGACGACACCGCCGCAACCGGGGCCCTGCCCGTCAGGTGCGAACTCCAGCCGCGAGCCGACCGTCCCGGGCGGGGAGCGGGGAGATGGGAAGCGCTGGCACCCGCCGGTCGGCGGGGGCAACGGAAGGCCCCGGGACAGGGGCCTTCGCCGTTCCCGGGACGATCCGACCACACGCCGACCAGGCGGGAGAGGAGCACCACATGAGCGAGGCCGAGACGGTGTACAAGCCGGAGACGGTCGCCCTGCACGGCGGGCAGTCGCCCGATCCGACGACGAACGCGCGGGCCGTGCCGATCTACCAGACGACGTCGTACGTCTTCGACGACACCCAGCACGCCGCCGACCTGTTCGCCCTCAAGGTGCCGGGCAACATCTACACGCGGATCATGAACCCGACCCAGGACGTGTTCGAGCAGCGGGTCGCGGCGCTGGAAGGCGGGATCGCAGCCGTCGCGACAGCCTCCGGGCAGTCGGCCGTGACGTACAGCGTGCTCAACATCACCCGGGCCGGGGACAACATCGTCTCGGTCTCGACGCTGTACGGCGGGACCTACAACCTGTTCGCGCACACCCTGCCGCAGTACGGGATCGAGGTGCGCTGGGTCGACCCGGACGAGCCCGAGAGGCTCGCGGAGCTCGTCGACGACAAGACGCGCCTCGTCTTCGCGGAGACGATCGGGAACCCGAAGCTGAACGTGGTCGACCTCCGCGCCTGGGCCGACGCCGCGCATGCGCAGGGGCTGCCGCTCGTGGTCGACAACACCGTCCCCACGCCGATCCTCTGCCGCGCAGTCGACCACGGAGCCGACGTGGTCGTCCACTCCGCGACGAAGTACATCGGCGGGCACGGCACCTCGATCGGCGGCGTCGTCGTCGACTCGGGGCGGTTCGACTGGACCGCGCAGGCCGACCGCTTCCCCGGGCTGACGCGACCGGATCCGTCGTACCACGGCGTCGTCTGGGCGGACGTGCTCGGCCCGGCGGCCTACATCGGCCGCGTCCGCACGGTGCTGCTCCGGAACACGGGGGCGGCGATCAGCCCGTTCAACGCCTTCCTCTTCCTGCAGGGGCTCGAGACGCTGCCGCTCCGCATGGAGCGTCACTCCGCGAACGCCGCGGCGGTCGCCGAGCATCTCGAGCAGCGGTCCGGCGTCTCCTGGGTCAACTTCCCGGGCCTCGAGTCGAGCCCCTACCGCGCGGTCGCAGACCGGATCCTCAGCGGCGGCTACGGCGGGCTCGTCACGTTCGGGATCGTGGGCGGTCGCGACGCGGGGAGACGGTTCATCGAGAGCCTCCAGCTGTTCAGCCACCTCGCGAACATCGGCGACGCGAAGTCGCTCGCGATCCACAACGCGTCGACGACGCACTCCCAGCTGAACGACGAGGAGCTCGCGGCAGCCGGCGTGACCCAGGACACCGTCCGCCTCTCGGTCGGGATCGAGCACATCGACGACATCCTGACCGACCTCGACCAGGCGCTCGCGCGCGCCGGGGCGGAGGTCGCGGTCTGAGCACCGACGCCCAGGAGGCCGGCTCGGTCGGCCTGGTCGAGACCAAGCGGGTCGTCCTCTTCACCGAGGACGACCCGCTGGTGCTCGTCTCGGGCGAGCGCCTCGGCCCCGTCGAGGTCGCGTACGAGACCTACGGGACGCTCGCGGACGACGCCTCGAACGTCGTGTTCGTCTGCCATGCGCTGACGGGGGACGCCCATGCTGCGGGGCACCACGGCGACCCGACGCGTCCCGGGTGGTGGGACGTCCTCATCGGGCCCGGCAAGCCGATCGACACCGACCGCCTCTTCGTCGTCTCGCCGAACCTGCTCGGGGGGTGCAGGGGGACGACGGGCCCGTCGTCGGTCGACCCGCGCACGGGCCGCCCGTACGGGCTGCGGTTCCCGCACTTCGAGGTCGCCGATCTCGTCGCCGTGCACCGGCGGCTGCTGGGGCACCTCGGGATCGGCCGTGTGAGGGCTGCGATCGGCGGCTCGCTCGGCG
The DNA here is from genome assembly GCA_963703095.1 of uncultured Actinomycetes bacterium. GTDB lineage: Bacteria > Actinomycetota > Thermoleophilia > Gaiellales > Gaiellaceae > Gaiella. The sequence goes on along the minus strand of OY969787.1, from coordinate 2,411,532 downwards.
GGATGCAGGTGCTGCAGTGGGCCCTCGACCACCCGGACGACCTCGAGGACGGGATCCTCGTGTGCGCGAGCGCACGGCTGAGCGCCCAGAACATCGCCTTCAGCGCCGTTGCTCGGGCCTCGATCATGATGGACGAGCACTTCGCCGGGGGCGACTACTACGACACCGGCCGGGCGCCGGACGTGGGTCTGGCGGTCGCCCGCATGCTGGCCCACATCACGTACGTCTCGGAGGAGTCGCTCACGCGCAAGTTCGACCGGCGCCGCCGCAGCGGGCCGGGGCCGACGTTCGAGATCGACTTCGAGGTCGAGAGCTACCTCCACCACCAGGGGGCGTCGTTCCTGGAGCGGTTCGACGCCAACAGCTACCTCTACCTCTCGCGGGTGATGGACTACTTCGACCCGTTCGGGGAGGAGCGTCCGATCACGACCGGGACGCGCTTCCTCGTCGTCAGCTTCGACACCGACTGGCGCTTTCCGACGGCTCAGTCCCGCGTGATCCGCGACCGCCTGGCCTGGGCCGGGGTGGACGTCGAGGCGGTCGAGATCGCCTCGCCCTGGGGGCACGACTCATTCCTGCTGCCCGTGCCCGCGTACCTCGAGCTCGTCGCGAGACGGCTGGCGGCATAGGGCCGGCCCCCGGCGTGGGGCGCGCCGCCGGACGGTGGGCGCTCGGCGTTCGGTGCCAGACACCGAGCTCTGTCAAGGGGGATTCGTGCCGGTTCTGTGCCGATCGATCCACAGCCCATGGTGCAGGGATTCCGCGGCGACCTGTGCGACCAGGACGTGCCCGTCGGCGTCGACTTGACACGACACGGTCTCTGACACCGGTTGGTCGGGGCGCGCGGCGTTGGGATGGCCCACGTACGACGCGCACGACCGCGGTCAGGCGCGTGGGCGCTCCGACCAGTGGCGCCAGGCGCTCTCGACGTGGGCGCGCATGAGGCGCTCGGCGCGGTCGCCGTCCCCGGCCTCGACGGCGGCGAGGATCGCCTCGTGCTCGTGGACGTCCTCGGACTGCCACCCCGGCTCGTTGAGCCGGTCCGCGAGCAGACGGCGGCCGACGTCTGCGATCCAGAGGCTGTCGAAGATCCGCCGGAGGGTCTCGTTGCGAGTCGCGTCGACGAGGGCGGCGTGGAACGCGCGGCTCGCGTCGTGCCCCTCGCCTGCTGTGCTCGCCCGACGTTCCGCCTCGATCGACGCGCGGAGCTCGGCGAGGTGTCCGTCGAGCCGCCGCTCCGCAGCGACTCGGGCGATGCCCGGCTCGAGCAGCAGGCGCGTCTCGAGTCGCTCGAGGACGCCCTCCAGGCCGACCCCGGCGACGAAGAAGCCCCGGTTCACCTCGAAGTCGACGAACCCGTCGCCCGCCAGACGACGCAGCGCCTCGCGCACGGAGCCGCGCGAGATGCCGAGCGCGTCGGCGAGCTCGGCCTGGCCGACGCGGACGCCCGGGGCCAGGCGGCCGTCGACGATCATCGCTCGGATCTCGTCGTACGCCAGCCCGACGACCGAGCGGACGCGCAGCGGCTGCCGGTCGGCGGGCTCGTCGAGCTCGGAGACGCGCTCTGCGCTCACTCGGGCTGGGGGCGTGTCGTGGGACGAGGGTGCGAGCGCTCAGCCCCGGATGCTCCGTGGCCCGCAGTCGTGCCGAGGTAGGCGATCTGCACTGCCTGGTTCTCCCGGATCTCGCGGGGCGTCCCCTCCGCGATGACGGCTCCCTGGTCGAGCACGTAGATCCGGTCGCACACGTTCGTGATGAAGTGCAGGTCGTGGTCGATCACGACCACGCCCGCGCCGACCGCCGCAGCCGTGCCGCGGACGATGTCGATCATGGCGAGGGACTCGGCCTCTCCGAGGCCGGAAGTCGGCTCGTCGAGGAGCAGGAAGTCGGGGGCCAGCGCCGCGGCGCGCGCGAGCTCGAGCTTGCGGGCCGCGCCGTAGTCGAGCTCCCGGGCGCGTCGCTTCCGGACCTCCCACAGGCCGGCCGCGTGGATCAGCGCGCGGTGGTCGGGATGCGGCCGGCCGGATCGATGCTCGGACGCGACCATCGCGGCGATCGCGACGTTCTCCTCCACCGAGAGCGACGGGAAGAGGCGCAGGTTCTGGAAGGTGCGGGCGAGCCCGGCCCGGGCGATCTCGTGCGGGGCGTGCCCCGTGAGATCGCGCTCCCCGAGCGAGAACCGTCCCTCGGTCGGATCGACGACGCCTGTGAGGACGTTGACGAGCGTCGTCTTGCCCGCGCCGTTCGGACCGATGAGGCCCACGATCTCGTCGGCCCGGGCCCGGATCGACACATCCTGCAGCGCCTGGAACCCGCCGAAGAAGACGGTCACCCCCTCGGTCGACATCGTGGCTGCCCCGGTGTGCGCCTCCGCCGCTGGCGCGGCGACGGCAGGCTCGTCGGCTCGCACACGTCGGCGGAGGGGGTGGTCGATCTCCCAGTCGCCGAGCAGCCCCCGAGGGCGGAGGATCATGAAGAGCAGCATCGCGCCGCCCAGGAAGAGGTCCGACAGCCCCTCGCGGAGCAGCCAGTCGAGCCCCGTCACCGACACGTCCGGGCCGGCGGCCCAGCGCGTCACCTCGTTCCCGGCGGTGATCACGGCGACGCCGAGGATCGCGCCCGTGACCCCGGCGCGCCCGCCGACGATGAGCATCGTCAGGGTCATCAGGGTGAAGCTGAAGAAGAAGAACTCGGGGGAGATCGAGCCGAGCACCTGGGTCCTGAGCGTCGCCCCGACGGTGACGACCGCGACGCTCAGCAGCAGGGCGATCATCTGCGCATACGCGGGGTCGATCCCCATCGCTCTGGCGGCGAGGTCGTCCTCGCGCGCCGCCTGGGCGAGACGCCCTGTCCCGGTCTCGCGGAAGAGCCGCGCGACGAGAATCGCGGCGAGCAGCACGAGGAAGATCCCCGTGCGGTCGGAGAGCGCGTTGCCAGGACCGAACGTCAGGCCGGCCTTGCCTGCCGTCAGGTCGGGGACGTTGCGCGCGAGCTCGTGGACGACGAAGAGCAGCGCGAGCGTGATCATCGTCGCGGCGACGGCGCCCGACCGCGCGCCGGACTTGATCAGCCCGAGGCCGACCACGAACGCCAGCACCAGCGTCACGGCGACGGCGACGATCGTCGCGAGGATCGGGTCGAGCTCGACGCCCGCCAGCCCGAACGGGGCGTCGGGGACGAGTCGCTCCTTGTACCGGGGGTCGATCGCGAGCAGCGCGAAGACATACGCGCCGAAGGCCGCGAACCCCATGTGCCCGAACGACAGGATCCCGGTGTTCCCGATGAAGATCTGGAGCCCGACGACCATGATCGCGTTGACGAACATCTGCGTGACGAGGACATCGCGCGACTGGCCCCCGAACGCCGCGTACAGGAGCCCGCCCCCGACGAGCAGGGCGAACAGCACCACGGCGCCCCCACCGGGGAGGAGCAGCCGCTCGATCCGCTCGGCTCGCATCGTCGTCCGGGGCTAGACGCGCTCCGCCCGGCGGACGGTGACGAGGCCCTGGGGCCGGACGATGAAGAGCAGGGCGATGAGCAGGAAGACGATGCCCTCGGTGAGCCCGGCCAGGTCGGAGGGCAGCCAGGCACGCAGGTACACCTCCGTGAGCCCCAGCGCGAAGCCGCCGAGCACGGCTCCATGGAGGCTCCCGAGACCGCCGATGATCGCGGCGATCACGCCCTTGAGGAGCGGGATCAGACCCGCGTTCGGCTCGGCCTCGCCCGTGCGCATGAGCCAGAAGACGGCGGCCACGCCGGCGAGCAGCCCCGCGAGCGCGAACGCGCTGCGGATCACGACGTCCGAGCGGACCCCCATCAGCCGCGCGGCGTCGAAGTCCTCTGCCGCGGCGCGGATGGAGACCCCGAACATCGTCTGCTGCAGGAGCCAGGCGGTCACGAGCAGCGTGACGAGCGTCACGGCGATCGTGGCGACGTCGACCACCTCGAACGAGATCCCCGCGACGGTGAAGGTGTCGAAGATCCAGCCGGGCTTCTCGAAGTTCTTCGGCTTGGCGGACACGAACATCACGAACACCGCGACGACGACGAAGTGCACCCCGAACGACGTCAGCAGCATCGTGAAGTCGTCCGCGCCACGTACCCACCGGAAGGCGAGGAACTCGATCGCGATCGACACGAGGACGGACGTCAGGATGATCGCGGGCGCGATCAGCCACCAGTTGCCGCCCATCATCAGGAAGAGCGCGTACGTGACGTAGGACGACACCGTGATCGTCTCGCCGTGGGCGAAGTTGACGAGGTGCATGACGCCGAAGATGACGGCGAGCCCGAGCGCGAGCAGGGCGTAGATGCCGCCGCGGCCGAGCCCGTCGACCGTCTGCTGCAGCAGCTCGGTCATGCGCCCTCCGATCCTCGCCCTGGGGCGGACGTCGCGAGCCCCAGGTACGCCTCGAAGAGGTCGGAGCCGAGCACCTCCTCCGCCGAGCCGCTCTCGACGATCGTCCCCGTGCGCAGGAGGTAGACGCGGTCGGCGATCTCGGCGAGGCGACGGGCGTTCTGCTCGACCACGAGGAGGGTGCGTCCCTCCTCGCGGAGGCGCAGGATCAGCTCGAACACCGTGTCGACGACGACGGGGGCGAGCCCGAGCGTCGGCTCGTCCATGAGGATCAGCTGCGGGTCGCTCATCAGGGCCCGCGCGATCGCGAGCTGCTGCGCCTGCCCGCCCGACAGGTAGCCGGCCGACGTCGTCCACTTCTCGGCGAGCACCGGGAAGAGCGTCGACACCTCGTCGAGGCGTCGCGCCCGGTCGGCCGCCGACGCCGTGATCCCCGCTACCAGGAGGTTCTCGCGGACGGTCAGGTCGGCGAACAGGCGACGCCGCTCCGGCACGAGCGCGACTCCGAGCCGCAGCATCCGGTCGGGCGGGGTGCCCGTCACGTCACGCTCCCCGAGCAGCACGCGTCCCGCCGCGGGGGAGAGGAGCCCGGCGAGCGTCGCGAGCGTCGTGGTCTTCCCCGCCCCGTTGGGGCCGATGAGCCCGACGAGCTCACCGGCCCCGACGTGGAAGGTCACGTCACGGATGGCCGTGATCGAGCCGTACCGGGTCGTGAGTCCCTCGACGTCCAGCACGGCTCGTCCCCTCACTCCCCGAACGTCTGGGCGAGCGTGAGCTCGCCGTCCTCGATTCGATGGACGTAGAGGGGCTTCTCCGGCACGCCCTCCGTGTCGGCGTAGGTGAGAGAGCCGGTCACGACGTCGAGCCCGGCGGTCGCCTTGATCGCCTCGCCGATCGCGAGGGGGTCGTCGCCCGCGCGTGCGAAGGCGTCCGCGGCCAGGAGCACGGCATCTGCGGCCAGCCCCCCGAACGACACGGTCGCGATCGGCTTGCCCTTGGCCTCCTCGTACTTGTCCAGGAAGGCCTTCATCGTGGTGCCCTCCCCCGGCCAGGCGTGCGTCGTGTAGTGGACGCCGTTGGCGATGTCCCCGGCGTCGATGATGCGGGTCGCGTCGAACGAGTCCGCCCCGACCACCTCCATCTCCTCGGGGATCTCGATCCCGGCGCCCTCGATCTGCCCGAGCAGCGTGGCGATCTGATCCATCGTCATCGCCGTGTACAGGACGTCGGGCGTCTCGGGCAGGTTCGCGAGCTGGTTGACCTGCGTGGAGAAGTCCGTGTCCTCGAACGGCGCGAACGTGTAGTCGGCGAGGACCTCACCGCCGTCGGCCTCGAACGTCTCGGTGAAGACCTCGGTGGTGTAGCCGAAGTAGGGGCCGGGCGAGCTGAACGTCACGGCCGTCTCCCAGCCCTGCTCGCGGGCGAACGTCGCGGCGTCGGTCGCCTGCTTCGTGTCGTCGAACGTGGTGAGGAACGAGAGGTTCTCGGGATCGGGCAGGAGCGGCTCCGTCGACGCGACGAAGACGACCGGCACCTTGCCCGCGGTGACCTGCAGCAACGGCGAGCCGAAGTCCGCGAAGGGGGGACCGAGGATCACGTGCGCGCCTGCGTCGAGCAGGTCCTGGGCCGCCCGTTGCGTGACCTCGGGGTCGCCCTGGATGTCCTCGACGATCACCTCGACCGGGGTGCCGTCGACGCCTCCGGCGCAGTTGATCAGCTCCGCCATGAACTTCGCGCCCTCCGAGCCCGGCTCGTCGGCGAAGCCGCCGACCTCGGACAGGTCGGCCGCGTACCCGATCTTGAGCGGGTCGCCCGTCGGCTCCTCGCAGGCGTCGAGATCGACGGCGAGGATGTCGTCGACGTTCACGACGCCCGAGACCGCCTCGGTCTGGCCGTTGCCCGTCTCGGTCGCCTCACCGGACTCGTCGTCACCGCCGCACGCGGCTGCGACGAGCGCAAGAGTGAGGGCAAGCGCGAGCACGGCGAGGAGCCGTCCTGTCATCCCCTCCCGCCGCCGCCCACCCGATCCCGGATGCCGCTCCTGGGTCGTCTCACGGTCCGCGGGCCAACCCGGCACAGCCGCGGGCCCGTCCGCGCGATCGCGCAGATCGCTCATTGCCGCCCTCCTTCCGTCGTGGTGCGACCACACCCGACGCGAGCGCTACCGCCCGCCGACGCGGCCGTCGGTGCTCCTGAATGTCCGATGATTGACATTCGAATATCGAATCCATAGCATGCTGCCGATCTCAGGACAACCGAACTCACGGGGAAGCCGCGCGCACCACGACGGGTCGGCTGACGTTGTCTCCGCGGTCGGATCGGGCTGCCTCCCGGTGACCCCAGCACCGCCCGCCCCGTCGCTCAGGCGCCAGGCTCACCCCGGGGAAGGATCAAGGTGAGCGAGGCGACGTGGCACGAGGTCGGGCCGGTCGAGGACGTCCCGGTCGGGACGCTCCGGAAGGTGGAGGTCGACGGCAGAGCGGTCTGCGTCGGCCGGGCCACCGGCGGATGGGTCGCGTTCCAGGACGAGTGCACGCACGAGGAGTGCTCGCTCTCGGACGGGGAGCTCGACGGTCCCGTGATCGTCTGCCCCTGCCACAGCTCCGAGTTCGACCTCACCACGGGCGACGTCCTCAGCCCGCCCGCCCTCGACCCGCTGCCGATCTTCGAGGCACGGGCCGAGGGCGGGACGCTGCACGTGCGCCTCGCCCCGCCGCCCGTCGCCGCGCAGGCGGTGCACGAGCGGGAGGACCACGTCCCGGAGGCCGTCGTCCGCGCCGCGACGGTGCCCTCGCCCGACGTCTCGGAGATGGTGCTCGACGACATCGACCTGAACGACCTCGACGTCTGGGAGCGGGGCGTGCCGTACGACTGGTTCCGGCTGCTGCGCGACGAGGCGCCCCTCTACTGGCAGGAGGAGTACGAGGGTCGCGGGTACTGGTGCTTCACGCGCTACGACGACGTGTTCGCGATGGCGAAGGACTGGGAGACGTACAGCTCGGAGCTCGGCGGCACCTCGCTGCAGGACCTGACGCCGGAGGAGGTGCAGCTGCGGAAGTCGATGATCGACACCGACCCCCCCGAGCACACCCGCCTGCGAGCGCTCGTGAACAAGGGCTTCACGCCGCGGGTCGTCAACACGTACGAGGAGCGGATCCGCGGTCTCGCCCGCGGGATCCTCGAGCAGGCGTTCGCCGGCGACGAGGAGTTCGACTGGGTCGAGCAGGTCGCCTCCGAGATCCCGATGTGGGTCTTCTCGGAGATCATGGGACTGCCGCTCGAGGATCGGCGCTACCTGATCTCGCTGAGCGACAAGATCCTCGGCAACACCGACCCCGAGATCGTCGGGGAGGAGTACGTCCAGGAGCGCGCGCTCCACGATCCCGAGCTCCGCAAGCTCCCGTTCTCGAGCCCGTTCAGCCTCGACCTGATCGAGTTCGGCCGGCAGCTCGGCGAGGCGCGTCGCGCCGAGCCGCGCGACGACATCACGACGAAGCTGGTCGAGGCCGAGGTCGACGGCTCGCGTCTGAGCGAGCACGAGTTCGGGCTGTTCTTCATCCTGCTCACGACCGCCGGCAACGAGACGACCCGGCACACGATCACGCTCGGGCTCATGGACCTCCTCGCCCATCCGGACGAGCTCGCGCGGCTGAAGGCCGACCCGTCGCTCGCCGGCACCGCCGCCGACGAGATCCTCCGCCGCGCGCATCCCGTGCACCACTTCCGGCGAACCGCGACGCGGGACGCGACGGCGCACGGCCGGCGGATCAAGGCCGGCGACAAGGTGACGATGTGGTTCGGGGCGGGCAACTACGACGAGCGGAAGTTCCCGGATCCGTATCGGTTCGACGTCGGGCGCACTCCGAACCGGCACCTCACGTTCGGGCTCGGCGGGCCGCACTTCTGCCTCGGGGCCCATCTGGCGAAGCTCGAGGTGAAGGTGTGGATCGAGGAGATGATCCCGTACTTCGACCGGGTCGAGCTCGCGGGCGAGCCCTCGCGGCTCCGGTCGAACTTCTTCAACGCGATCAAGCGGCTGCCCGTCCGGGTCACCGCCTGACAGAGGAGGCACGCACCGCATGACCATCGGTCACGATCCGGAGGCGGCCATCGCCTCGCTGCGCGGGCAGGGGGTCCGCGCCATCCGGCTGCTGTACACCGACCTGCACGGCGTCGCGCGGGGGAAGGACATCCCGATCGGCCACTTCGTCGACCTGCTCGAGGAGGGCGTGGCGTTCTGCGCGGTCGTGATGGGCACCGACCTGCGCCACACGCCGGTGGTCGGGGGGGAGGAGGGCTACGTCGACTTCGCGATCCGGCCGGACCTCGAGACGCTTCGCGTCGTCCCGTGGCAGCCCGAGGTCGCGTGGTGTCTCGGCGAGGCCTGGCATCTGGACGGCTCCGACCACTGGCCGGTGTGCCCCCGGGCGCTGCTCAAGCGGGTCGTCGCCCGGTTCGCGGAGCGGGAGCTGCTCCCGGTCGTCGGGCCGGAGCTCGAGTACTTCCTCTGCGAGCGCACGGGAGACACCCACGCGAGCCTGCGCCGCTACGTCGACGAGTTCTCCCGCGTCTACACGGTCGGGGCGATCTCCGATCCGCGCCAGCTCACGCTCCGGATGCTGCTCTGGGCCGACGAGCTCGGGCTCAAGGCCTACGCCGCGAACCACGAGTACATGAACTCGCAGTACGAGATCAACATCAAGCACTCGGCCGCCGTCGATGCGGCCGACCGGGCGTTCATGCTGAAGGCCGCCGTCAAGGAGACCGCGGCGATCGAGGGGCTGGTCGCGACGTTCATGGGCCGGCCGTTCGCGGATCAGGGCGGCTCGGGCTTCCACGTCCACCTCTCGCTCTCCGACGCCGACGGGCGGAACGCGTTCGCGGACGCTGGGCCGGGAGGGCTGAGCGAGCTCGCGAGCCAGTTCATCGCGGGCCTGATCGAGCACGCCCACGGGCTCCAGGCGCTGCTCGGCCCGACGATCAACGCGTACAAGCGGATCCTCCCGGACAGCCTCGCACCGACCCACGCGAACTGGGGTCACGACAACCGCACCGCGTTCGTGCGCGTGCCGAACGAGCGTGGCCCGCGGTCGCGGATCGAGGTGCGCACCGCCGACGGCGCGGCCTGCCCGCACCTGATGGTCGCCGCGCTGCTCATCGCCGGCCTCGACGGGATCGAGCGTGGGCTGACGCCGCCCGACCCGGTCGTCGGCGACGCCTATCGGCTCGACGACGCGCACGCCGGCACGCGCCTCCCCGCCGACCTGGCGACCGCGCTCGACGCGCTCGAGGCCGACACCGCGCTGGTGGAGGCGCTCGGGCCGCGGCTCGTCGCGACCTTCATGGCGATGAAGCGGTTCGAGGTCGAGCGCTTCACGCAGGAGGTCGGCGCGCTCGACCCCGAGGTCGTCACCGAGTGGGAGCTGGAGGAGTATGCGGCACATCTCTGAGCCGACCGTGCGCGTCCTGGTCGACGGGGTGCCGTGCTGGGGGACGCCGCAGGGGGCGACGATCCGGCTCGACGACGGGCGGGAGATCGCCGAGCCCGAGGCCCAGTACCTCGCGCCGGCGGAGCCGACGAAGATCTTTGCCGTCCACCTGACGTACCGCAGCCGGGTCGAGGAGTACGCGGCCCGCATGCCCGCCGAGCCCTCCTACTTCGTCAAGCCGCCGACGACGCTCAACGGTCACCATCGACCCGTGCGCATGGCGAAGGGCTCCCGCTTCCTCAACTACGAGGGAGAGCTGGCGGTGATCGTGGGTCGGCGCATGAAAGGGGTGCCGCTCGACGACGTGCTCGACCACGTCGCCGGCTACACGTGCGCGAACGACGTCGGCATGCACGACTTCCGGCACGCGGATCGCGGCGCGATGCTACGGGTCAAGGGCCAGGACGGCTTCCTCCCGCTCGGGCCGGTGGTCGTCCCCGCGGGCTCGTTCGATCCGACCGACTTCACCTTGCGCACGCTCCTCAACGGCGATGTCGTCCAGGAGACGACCGCCGACGATCTCGCCTTCGGCGTCGCGTACCAGCTCGCCGACCTCTGTCGGCTGATCACGCTCGAGCCGGGCGACATCGTCCTCACGGGGACGCCGGCCAACTCGCGTCCGATGCGGCCCGGTGACGTCGTCGCGGTCGAGATCTCCGGGATCGGGCGCCTCGAGAGCACGATCGAGGAGTGGGACGTCGACCTGAGCGGACCCGGCGAGCAGATGCAGGTCTCCGCGCAGACGCTCCACGTCGCGCTCGCGATCCCCGAGGACGAGGCCGAGCGGATGGTCGCCGAGGGGGAGATCCCGTGAGGCTCCATCGACTCGACCACGCGGCGCTGCGGGTCGTCGACCTCGACGAGGCGGCTGCGCGCTGGTGCCTGCAGTTCGGACTCGTCGAGCGCACCCGCGCGAACGGCCGCGCCTTCCTCGCCTGCAACGACGAGCCGTACTGCCTCGAGCTGATCGAGGGTGGCCGTCCGGGGCACGACCACTTCGCGTTCGAGCTGGCCCCGGACTGCGCCGTCGACGACGCGCGCGCGCACCTCTCCGGGCTCGGCGTCGAGTGGCGCGAGGACGAGGGCTGCCTGTTCGTCGACGACCCCGACGGCCGGCCGGTGCAGGTGATGCCGTACCGCGAGCCGGCCACCGACGTCGATCGCTGGCCGCAGCACGCGCGACCGTCGTCGACGGTGCACGTGGGCGGGGCGCGCAAGCTCGGTCACGTGAACTGCCTCACCGGCGACATCCAGGCGGGATTCCGCTTCTACACCGAGGTGCTCGGGATGCGGCTCTCGGACTGGCTCGGCGACGGCGGGGTGTGGTTCCACGTCAACTCGGATCACCACGTGATGGCGCTCGTCGACCTCGGCTACGCGCACTTCCACCACCTCGCGTTCGAGACGGTCGACATCGGCAAGATGCGCGACCTGCTCGACCACCTCGCGCGCCACGGCCGCTGGCTGTCGTGGGGGCCGACGCGCCACGGGATCGCCGGCAACATCGCCAGCTACGTGCGCATCCCGGAGGAGGAGTGCCACGTGGAGCTGTACTGCGACATGGAGCAGCTCCAGGTCGATCACGTGCCGCGCGTGTTCCCCGACGACCGCTATTCCTCGAACACGTGGGGCCCGCTGCCGCCGCGCTCGTACTTCCGCTTCGACCCCGTCGCGATCGAGTTCGAGCGCGAGAGCTGGGAGACGCGGGGGAGGACGCTGCCGCCGGTGCCGGACGGCTGGGAAGGCCCGCGCGCATGACGCTGCGTGGGTTCACCGTCCCGCGGACGCCCGCAGGGCGCGGAGCGCTGGTGCCGTACCCGCCCTGGCACTACGTGGGCGCGTTCCTCGTCGTCGACTTCTGGGCCGATCCCGACAAGGCGGTCGCCTTCCTGCCGGAGGGGATCGACCCGCACCCCGATCCGGGCCGCTGCGCCTTCGTGGCGGCCGACTGGCAGTCGTGCTCGGAGGACGGCGACGAGCTCGTCGACCCCTCGCGCTCCCAGTACAAGGAGGTGTTCGTCGTCACGAGCGGCTTGCTCGACGGCGAGGAGGTGACGGTCTGCTCGTACATCTGGGTCGACCGCGATTTCGCGATGGCGCGCGGCTGGATCCAGGGCTTCCCGAAGAAGCTCGGCTCGATCTGGGTGACGCGCAGCTTCGGGCTCGGCGGGCCTGCAGATCCTGGGATGGAGCCCGGCGCGCGCTTCGGCGCGACGTGCGCGGCCTACGAGCGGAGGGTGGCCGAGTGCGTCGTCACCCTCGAGCAGCCCTCGCAGGGCGGGCCGTTCCACAACGCGCCGCCGATCGTCAACGTCCGTCACTTCCCACAGCTCGCTGCGGGGCAGCACGACGCCCCTGCCGTCCACGAGCTCGTCCGGGCCGTGTCCCGCGACCGGGCGGTGTCGGAGGTGTGGGAGGGCAGCGCGACGCTGGCCTTCCACGGCGCACCGCACGAGGAGCACACGGCGCTCGCGCCCGTCCGCATCGGGCGCGGCTACCGGTTCACCTTCGGCTACACCGTCGACGACCTCGAGACCGTGAAGGACCTCCGGCGGCCGTGACGCCGCGAGCCGAGCGCGCCCGCGCCCGACGCCCCAGCGCCCCCGTCGGCCCGCGGACGGACGCAAGCTACAGCTTGTCACTTGGGCGGTTCGGCGTGTTGCATCCGGTGCTCGTTCGGCGCGACAGCGGGCGGCCGGGCCAGACTCCCCCTGTGCCCGGCGGCGGGCGGGCCGGCCGAGGGCCGACGCGTGGCTGACGGGCGCAGGGTCGCCCTCGTGACCGGCGGCGGAACGGGCATCGGGGCCGGAATCGCCCGGCGGCTGGCCGCCGACGGCTACGCGGTCGCCGTCACGGGACGTCGGCCGGGCCCGATCGAGCAGGTCGCGGCGGAGGTCGAGGGGCTCGCGATCCGGGCCGACACGAGCGTCGAGGGCGATGCCGAGCGTGCCGTGGCCGAGACGGTCGCGCGCTTCGGTGGCCTCGACGCGCTCGTCGCCAACGCGGGGGTCGGCGGCGAGGGCTCGCTGCTCGACGCCGAGCCGGCCGTGTTCGACGAGGTGCTCCGCGTCAACCTGTCCGGGGTCTTCCTCGCGGCGCGCGCGTCGATCCGGCACCTCCTCGAGCGCCGTGGGGCGATCGTCACGATCGCGTCCGTCGCAGGTCTGCGCGCGAGCCCCTCGTCCCTCGCGTACTGCTCGTCGAAGGCCGGCCTGGCGATGCTGACCCAGTGCATCGCGCTCGACCACGGCCCCGACGGCGTCCGCGCCAACTGCGTCTGCCCCGGCTGGGTGCGGACGCCGATGGCGGACGGCGAGATGACCGACCTGGGCGCCAGGATCGGCACCGACCGCGACGGAGCGTACGCCGCGTGCCTCGTCGACGTGCCGTTGCGGCGCGCGGCCACGACGGAGGAGATCGCCGGCACCGTCTCGTGGCTGCTCTCGCCCGACGCCGCCTATGTGAACGGCGCCGTGATCCCGGTGGACGGCGGGCACACCACCGTCGACGTGGCCACGATCGCGTTCGGCAAGGTGTCGGGATGAGCGCCAGGGTCGACATCGTCGGCGTCTCGGTCTCGACCGAGCACTGGATCGGGGGTCAGCGCGTCGGGAGCGACGCGACGTTCACCGACATCTCGCCGATCGACGAGCGACCGCTCGGGGAGATCGCACGGGGCGGGCAGCGCGAGGCCGACCTCGCCGTCGCGGCCGCGGCGGATGCGTTCCCGGGCTGGGCCGCGCTCGGGCCTGCCGGCCGCGCCGAGCACCTCCGTCGTCTCGCGGACGTGATCGAGGCGCACACCGAGCAGCTGGCGATCGTCGAGTGCACCGACATGGCGATGCTGCTCCGCTCGCTCCGTGCCCGCCTGATCAACCGCTGCGCCCGCAACTTCCGCACCTACGCAGACCTCGCCGTCGAGTGGGACGAGCGCGTCTGGGACTCGAACGGAACGCGGAACCGCGTGCTGCGGATGCCGAGCGGCCCCGCGGTGGTCATCACCCCGTGGAACGCGCCGCTGATGCTGTCGACCTGGAAGATCGCCCCGGCCCTCGCGGCCGGCTCGACGGTCGTGCTCAAGCCCGCGGAGTGGTCGCCTCTCTCCTGCTCGCTGCTCGCCGACCTCTCGCACGAGGCAGGCTTCCCGCCGGGGGTGCTCAACGTCGTCCAGGGGATCGGCGAGGAGATCGGCGCAGCGCTCGTCGCCCACGAGGGCGTGCGGCGCATCTCGTTCACCGGCTCGCCGGAGGCAGCGCGTCAGATCGGCCAGGCGGCCGCGCGGAACATCGTCCCGTTCACCGGCGAGCTCGGCGGCAAGGGCCCGCTGCTCGTGTTCGAGGACTGCGATCTCGAGGCCGCCGCGCGGAAGGCGGCCGGCCAGTACGACGACTCGACCCAGGTCTGTCTGGCGGGAACGCGCCTGCTGGTGCAGGAGAGCGTCCGCGAGCCGTTCCTCGAGCTCTTCCACCGCTTCACCGACGAGCACGTGCTCGGCGATCCGCGGGACGACGCCACGACCGTCGCGCCGATGATCCACCCCGACCACGTCGAGCGGGTGCTCGGGTTCGTCGAGCGGGCGCGCGCGAACGGCGACGAGATCGTGCGGGGCGGGAGGCGGCGCGCCGAGGGCGGGCTGTTCGTCGAGCCGACGCTCGTCATCCCGCGTTCGAACGACAGCGAGATCGTCCAGCGGGAGGTCTTCGGGCCGGTGCTCACGCTCCAGAGCTTCACCGACGAGGGGGAGGCGGTCGCGCTCGCCAACTCCACGCGCTACGGGCTGTCGGCGATCGTCTACACGGGTTCGGCCGAGCGTGCAGAGCGCGTCGGTCGGGCGGTGCGGGCGGGCGTCGTCTGGGTCAACACCTTCCTCGTGCGCGACCTCACCGCGCCGTTCGGCGGGATCGGCATCTCCGGCATCGGACGCGAGGGCGGCCACTACGCGCTCGACTTCTACAGCGACCTCAAGTCCCTGCAGATCCTCGACGGGTCCTGCCCGCTGCCGTGATCCCCGAGGGGCGGCAGGCGCGGGGCCCGAGGCTCGTCCTCGTCCTGTCGGAGAACTGGACGATCACCTCTCCGCGCGACCTGCCGGCGCTCGTGGAGATGGCGGTCGTCGCGGAGGACGCGGGGTTCGACGTCGTGATGGTGAGCGAGCACGTCGTGCTCGGACCGTCGGCGGGGGCTGAGGGGGTGATGTCGAACCCGCGTGCCTACGCGATGCCCGGCAACCAGGATCCCGCGACGCCATGGCCGAGCTCGATCGTGCTGCTGGCGGCGATCGCGGCGGCGACGACGCGCATCCGGCTGGGCGCGGTCGCCCTGCTCGCGCCGCTGCGCCATCCGCTGCTGATCGCGAAGGAGCTGGCGACGCTCGACCTGCTGAGCGAAGGGAGGCTCGTGGTGCAGCCGACGGTCAGCTGGCACCAGGACGAGTACGAGGCGCTCGGCGTGCCGTTCGCGCGGCGAGGACGGCTGCTCGACGAGCACCTCGCCGCATGGGAGGTTCTCTGGCGCGACTCGCCCGCGAGCTTCCACGGCGAGCACTACGCCTTCGAGGACGTGTGGCTCGAGCCGAAGCCGTGGCACGCGGACGGGCCGCGGCTGTGGTTCGGCGGCGAGAGCGTCCATCCCCGCCTGCTGCGGCGCCTCGTCGAGCACGGGCACGGCTTCCACCCGCTCGGCATCGTCCGGCGCGAGGACGTGGAGCAGGTGCACGGAGCGCTCGCGGCCGCGGGACGCGACCCGGACGCGCTGGAGGTCGTCGGCGGGATGCGCTCGCCGTTCCCGGACGACGCGAGCGCCGCGCCGCTCGGTCCGGCGATCGACTCGATCCTGCCGCAGTGGGAGGCCGGGGTGCGCACGTTCTGCATCAAGCCGAACCAGTACCTCGACGAGCTCGACCGCTTCCCCGCGTGGTGCGGCGAGGTGACGGAGCGAGTCGGAGCGCTCGGGCTGCGAGGATGAGCGGGTGAGCGCCGTCGAGGAGTGGGCCGCGTCGATCACCGTCGACCAGCTCGACGACGACCCCTACCCGATCTACGCGCGGATGCGCCGCGAGGCGCCCGTGTGCTTCGTTCCGGCCGTGGGGCTGTGGTTCGTGACCCGTTGGGACGACGTCGAGCGCGCCGCCTCGAGCCCCGAGCTGATCGACTCGAGCGTGACGCCGTCCCCGCTCGACCGGACGATGGGCGGCAAGAGCATCCTCGTGCTGGACGGGGAGCCGCAGAAGCGCCTGCGGGCGATGCTCGACCCCGCGCTCCGACCGCGGGCGGTCGAGGCCGGGACGCCGGGCCTGATCGAGCCGCTCGTCGACGGCCTGCTCGACGGCCTCGAGAGCCGCGACGAGGCCGAGCTGATGGCCGAGTACTTCGAGCCCGTCTCGGTGCTCGGTCTCGGGCGACTGCTCGGTCTCGGGCACCTCTCGGGTGACACGCTGCGTCGCTGGTTCCACGGTCTCGCGCAGGGTGCGATCAACTTCGAGGACGATCCCGCCCGCTGGGCGGTGGCAGACGCCACGGGCGCCGAGATCGACCGCGAGCTCGCGCCGGTCTTCGAGCGGCTGGCCGCGGAGCCGGACGGCAGCATCGTCGCCACGATGCTCGAGCACGCGGAGGGGTCGCTCGACGCGCGCGTGGCGCAGATCCTGCCGACGCTCAAGGTGATCCTCCTCGGGGGGATGCAGGAGCCGGGGCACGCGGCCGGCACGACGCTGGCCGGGCTCGCGCTCTCGGGTCAGCTGGCCGAGGTCTCGGCCGCTCCGGCCGAGCTCGTGCCGCGTGCGATCGAGGAGGGGCTGCGCTGGGTCTCGCCGATCGGCACCCAGACGCGGCGCTGTCTCGTCGACGTCGAGCTCGGCGGGAGGACGGTGCCGGCCGGCGCCAACCTCGGCGTGCTCGTCTCCTCGGCGAACCGCGACGAGGCGGTCTGGGGCGAGACGGCGGACGTCTTCGACCTCCACCGACCCAAGCGCAACCACGCCGCCTTCGGGTTCGGGCCGCACTTCTGCTCGGGTCACCACTTCTCGCGCGTGCAGATGCGGATCGCGATCGCCCGACTCCTGGAGCGGTTCCCGCGGCTGCGCATCCAGGCCGAGCGGCCACCCGCCTTCACCGGCTGGGAGTTCCGCGCGCCGCGCAACCTCGACGTCGTGCTGCGCGGGTGACCTGGGTCGACGCTGCCTCTGCGGCGCTTCCCGACGGGACGCTGATCGCGCTCCGCGCGGGCGGCGAGCTCGTCGTGGTCGGCAAGGCCGACGGCGCCTGGCACGCGCTCGACGGCTGGTGCACGCATGACGAGTGCCCGCTCACCGACGGCTGGCTCGAGGACGCCGCGCTGCGCTGCGCCTGCCACGCGGCGCTGTTCGACCTCGCCACGGGCGCCCCGCTCGAAGGCCCGGCCGACGATCCGGTGCGGATCTACCCGACCCGCGTCGTCGACGGACGGGTCGAGGTGGAGCTGCCGTGAAGGCAGAGGTCGCGATCATCGGCAACGGCGTCGCCGGCTACGCCTGCGCGGCCCGGCTCGCGAAGCACGGGATCCGGCCGCTCCTCATCGGGCGCGGGCTGCCGGTCGACCGTCCCCCGCTGAGCAAGGCGGCGCTCGCTGACGGCGAGCCGCGCCTGCTCGCCACCGCCGAGAAGCTCGCCGAGCGCGGCATCGACGTCCTGGATGCCATGGTGGACGACGCCGACCTCGCAGGTCACCGCCTCGTGGCGGGTGGGGACGAGGTGGAGGCAGACGCGATCGTGCTCGCCACGGGGCTCTCGTACCGGCCCCCGCCGATCCCGGGGCTCGAGGTGGCGCACGTCAACGCGACGCCGGGCGGGATGCGGCGACTCGCCGCCGCGCTCGCGGGCGGGCCGCGGAGCGTCGCCGTGCTCGGGGGCGGGCTGATCGGGGTCGAGACGGCGGCGACGCTCGTCGGTCAGGGTCACGCCGTGACCGTGCTCGACCTGCTCCCCCGGCCGTTCGACCGACTGCACGAGCCCCTGCCCGCGATCGCGGAGGCGACCCTCGCCGAGCTCGGGATCCCGTTCGTCGGCGGCGCCTCCGTCGAGCAGGTCGTCTCCGAGGACGACGGCCGAGTCACAAGCTGTCACAAGCGGGGTTCGCTGACCACGGACGTCGTGGTCGCTGCGCTGGGCGGGAGGGTGGTGGCACCGCCCTGGTTCGCCGACGGCGCGAGCGACGCGAGGCCGCTGGACGGCCCGCTCGGCGGCTCGCTCGAGGGTCCGCTCGAGGTGGGCTCCGACATGGCGGTCGCGGGCCTGCCCGGCGTGCACGCGGCCGGCGACCTCGTGCTGGTGCCCCACGCCCGCTTCGGCCCGATCCGCTTCCCGCACTGGGACGCGGCGATCGGCACGGGCGAGCAGGCGGCCGACGCGATCGCCGGCGTCGCGCACCCGTACGAGCGGCTCCCGTACTGGTGGAGCGACATCGGGCCGCGACGGCTCGCGGAGGTGGGGTGGGCAGGGGCCGTCGCGGTCTGGGAGGACGAGGCCGGGATCCACGTCGGGCGCGACCGCGGGGGTGTCGCCGTGGCCGCGCTCGTCGTCGACGAGCCGCGTCGGCTGCGCGAGGCGCGGGCGCTCGTGCTGGGTGACGCCTGAGCGGCCGTACACTCCGCGTGTGACCGACGGCGGCACGGCGCGCGCGGACGGGACGATCGGAGTCCTTCGTCTCGACGCCTCGCGCGAGGAGGTGATCACACGGGCGGCGGAGATCGTGCTCGCCGGCTGGCGCAGCTTCGACCAGGCCCGCCACAGCGAGCCGCCCCTGGACGCGCACTTCGACGCCCTGCTGGCGCTGCCCCTGCCGAGCACTCCTTCTCCGGTGCTCGACGTGCTGGAGGAGGCTGCGACGATCCTCGACCGGTCGATCGCGCAGCCGCGCCCGCGGTACTTCGCGTTCGTCGGCTCGTCGGGGCTCCCGATCGGCGTGGTCGCCGACATGCTCGCCGCGTGCTTCGACGTGAACCTCGCGACCTGGGCTGCGGCAGCGACGCGCATCGAGCAGCAGGCCGTGCTCTGGGCGGCCGAGTTCCTCGGCTTCCCGGCGGGGTCCGGCGCCTTCACGAGCGGCGGCACGGTCTCCAACGTCACCGCGCTGGCGGCCGCGCGGGAGCGTGCGCTCCCCGGGGCACGTCGCACGGGCCTGGCCGGGGTGCGCGCCGCGCTGTACTGCTCGGAGGAGGCGCACTACTCGGTGAAGCGAGCCGCCGAGCTGCTCGGGATCGGGACGGACAACGTGCGGACGCTCCCGATCGACGGCCATCGTCGCGTCCGGCCGGACGACGTCGCCGAGGCGATCGACGCCGACGTCGCCGCCGGCGTCGTCCCCGTCGCCGTCGTCGCCACGGCGGGGACGACGCTGACCGGCGCGGTCGACCCGATCGGGGCGCTCGCCGACGTGTGCGGGCCGCGCGGCGTCTGGCTCCACGTCGACGGGGCCTACGGCGGTGCGGCTTCGACCGCGCCCTCCGCTCGGCACCTCTTCGAGGGGCTCGACCGAGCCGACTCGCTCACCGTCGACGCCCACAAGTGGCTCTACCTGCCGAAGGCCTGCGGGATCGTGCTCGTGCGGCACCGCGGCGACCTCGAGGCGGCGCTCGCGCACGAGGAGGCCTACATCCCGCACGAGCGGGAGGAGCCGCACGCTGTCGACATCACCCTCGAGTACTCACGGCCCTTCCGGGCGCTCAAGCTCTGGCTCGCCTTTCGCGCGCACGGCGTCGAGGCCCTCCGGGAGGCGGTCGAGCGCAACCTCGCCCAGGCGCGGCTGCTGCACGCCGAGATCCAGCGGCACGAGGACCTCGAGACGTTGTGCCCCGAGCCCGGGCTCTCGATCGTCCCGTTCCGCCACGTGCCCGCCGGGGTGACGGACCTCGACGACCACAACGCCCGTCTGGTGCAGGCGCTCCAGGAGGACGGCCGGATCTGGATCGCGCCGGCGAGCGTCGACGGCGCGATCTGCCTGCGGCCGTGCTTCGTCAACTTCAGGACCTCCGACGATGACGTCCTGGCGCTCGTGGCGATCGCAAGGGAGGTCGGGGCGTCGTTGCTGCGCAACGACGCCCCGTAGGGGCGGGGCCTGCCCCGCCCGCCCGGACGACCGCGTCCAGGTGCGGCGCGTCGGGCCGGGCATGCCCGGCCCCTACGGGGCGCAACGGGTGAGGTGCCGCCGCTAGCGCTTCTTCTTGGCGCTCTTGCCTGTCTTGCGCCCGGCGGAGCCGGGGCGTGCCGGGGCCGCCGGCGCCTTCGTGGGCATCCCCGACCCACCGTGCTCGATCCTGCGCCGCTGCTGGCGGTTCGTCGGCTCCGGCATCTGGCCCTCTTCGCCGACCGCGGCCATGTAGGCGCGCCGCTCGCTCGGGGTGAGCATGTTGAGCATCCGCTGCGCCTGCTCGGGCGTCTTCGGCTCGCCGAACGCCGTCATCTTCTTCATCGCGCTCGCGAGCTCCGGGTTCGAGCGCTCGAGCGCGGAGATGGAGGCCTTCTGGAACCAGCGCCGGAACAGCGGCACCTTCGAGAGCAGCGTGACGATGGGTCGCAGGTACTTGCCGCCCCGGAAGCGCCCGAGCACGACGAGCACGAGCATGAGGAGGCTCAGCGAGAGCAGGACGAGCAGCGGCAACCAGGCCCACCACGGCATGCGGGCGATGGTACCCCGCGCCGACCGGCGGCGCGGCGCCGGTCGCGTGCGTCAGCCGCCGATCGACACGTGCTCGGCCCGGCGGCGGATGCCCGCGAGCATCGCCCGCTCCATCACGCCGTGCGCGGGCTCGAGCAGCGGCGCGAGCATCCCAGGCAGGCCGAACGAGCCCCGGCTCCGCACGAGCAGCCGGGTGCCGCCCCGCTCGGGCTCGAGCAGGAACGCCCAGGAGAACACGTCGGGCTCGCCCAGCACGAGCAGCCGCTCGGGCTCCACGGCGCGCACGACGAGCGGTGGAGCGCTCGGGTGCATGTGGATCTCGTCGCCGGGACGAAGTCCCTGCCACTCCGGGTGGATGCGGTCGGCGTTCTCGATCCGGCAGCCGGCCAGGTTCTCGAGCCAGGCGTGGCTGTAGAAGCCGGCGCGGCCCTGGCCGATCTGCGCGAGCCACGGCCAGACGGCGGCGGGCAGGGCAGCGACGCTCACCGCTCGCGTCGCGACGACGGGTGGCGCCGCGACGAGCTCGTCGCCGGGGAGCACCCGCCAGCGCTCCTCGTCGGTCGCGTCCGTGCGCGAGAGGTGACGCGCGAGCACCCAGACGGCTGCGACTCCGAGGGCGGCTGGGAGGAGGCGCGGCACGTCAGGGACGATACGGATGCCGCCCGGGCCGCGCGCGATCATGCTGAGGTCATGAGCAGGCGCTGGTGGCTCGCGCTCGACGTCGGAGCGAAGGCGCTCGTGGTCGGGTTGACCGCGCTCGGCGCCTTCGGCGGCCTCGAGCGCTTCGAGGAGAAGGGGTTCGGCTGGCGGCTGCTCGCCTATCCCGCCGTGATCCTCGTGCTGCCGGTCGTCTGGCGCTTGGTCGGTCGGGGCCGACCGTACCCGTATCTCGCCGACCTGCTGATCACGCTGCCCGTTCCTCGTCGACGTGCTCGGCAACGTGCTGAACCTCTACGACACGATCGACTGGTGGGACGACGCGAACCACTTCGTGAACTGGCTGCTGCTCTCGGCGGGGTTCGGCGTGCTGCTGACCCGCGCGCGGCTGTCGCCGCTCGTGACAGGAGCGCTGGTCGTCGGCGTCGGCTGCGTCACGGCGCTCCTGTGGGAGCTCGGGGAGTACGTGACCTTCATCCGCACGAACGAGGACGAGCACGCGACCGCGTACACCGACACGCTCGGCGACATGACGCTCGGCACGCTCGGCTCGCTGGTGGCGGCGACGGCGATCGGGCTGTGGCTGCGGCGCGAGTCCGTCCGCGAGCCGAGCCCACCGGCGGGCCGGCCGCACGCCCTCTGACGGTCGCGGCCGCTCGCCGCTGGCAGGTGCCGCCGCTCCGTCGGGTGCGGGTCCGTCGTTGGCCCGTACACTCACCTGCGTGTGGCGTGCTCGCCTGCTCGGGCTCGGGATCGCGCTCGCGCTCGCGGACTCCTCGGTCGTCACCCTCGCCCTGCCGGACATCCTGCGGCGCTACGACGTCGAGATCGCCGAGGTCGCGTGGGTGCTCACGAGCTACAACCTCGTGCTCGCGCTCGCTGCCGTGCCGGCCGCGTACCTCGCCCGACGGCGCCCGGCTGTCACGTACGCCGCCGGGGGCGCGGTGTTTGCGGGCGCATCGCTCGCCTGCGGCCTCGCTCCGACGTTCGGGGTGCTCCTCGGGGCGCGCGCCGTGCAGGCGGTCGGCGCGGCGCTCGTGATCTGCGCGGCGCTCGACCTGCTGGGCGAGGTGCAGGGCTCGGACGCGCGCGCGGTGCGCACCTGGGCACAGGCGGGGATCGTCGGCGCCGCCCTTGGGCCGGCGATCGGAGGGGTTCTCACCCAGACCCTCGGCTGGGAGTCGATCTTCCTGCTCCAGGTGCCGCTCGCGCTCGCGACGCTCGTCGCAGTGAAGGGCCTGCGAGCACGCGCGCTGCCCGCACCGGCGGGCCGGCCCTCGCTCACGGCGAACGCGGCGCTCCTGCTCCTGTCCGGGGCCCTGACCGCTGCGCTCTTCCTGCTCGTCCTCCTGCTCGTCGACGGGTGGCGGATGGATCCGGCGGCGGCGGGGGTCGTCGTCACCGTGGTGCCGGTGGCCGCGGTGCTGGCAGGCATCGCCGCGCCGCGTCTCGGCAGCACCGCGACGCGGGCCGCTGCGGGGGCGGTGCTGGTCGCGGGCGGGCTCGCGGCGCTCGGGCTGCTCCCGGCTGCCGGCTGGGGGTGGACGGTCGTCCCGCAGATCTTCGTCGGCGCAGGGCTGGGGCTCGCCCTGTCGGCTCTGACCGAGCGGGCGCTCCACGGCCGCTCGCCGCATGCCGTCCACGGCGGGTGGACGATCGCCGCCCGGCACGCCGGCGTGGTGCTCGGCCTGCTGCTGCTCACCCCGGTCTTCACCGCCGCGCTCGACCGGAACGAGCAGGCGGCACTGCGGGCGGGCGCCGCGGCCGTCCTCGACTCGAGCGTGTCGCCGCTCGAGAAGGTCTCGCTCGCCCAGGACGTGCTCGCCGCCGTCGCAGCCGCGGACACGGAGCTGCCCGACGTCGAGGCGGCCTTCGCCGACCGACCCGACGAGCCCGAGTACCGATCGCTGGCGGCGACGCTCGTCGACGAGCTGGAGCGGGCGGTCACGGCGGCGTTCTCCCTGCCGTTCCTGCTCGCGGCGGGGCTGGCGCTGGCCGCGCTCGTCCCCATCGCGCTGGCGCGCGGGAGGGTCGAGGTGTGAGAGCGCTCGTCGTCCTCGGCGCGGCCGCTGCGTCGGTCGCGCTCGTCGCAGCGTACGTCGCCCTCGGAGGCACCGACTTCCGGCCCAGCGAGGTCGCAGACCCGTGCCTCCCACGCTCCGCGACGGCGACCGGCTCGACCTCGGAGGCGATCGAGCGGGTCGTGCTGTCCGCAGCCGATGAGACCGCGTGCGCGCTCGGCGTATCGCGGGAGGAGCTGGTGCTGGCCCTGCGCAGCGTCGACCGGCTCGACCGCCTCGCGGAGGAGCAGGGCGCCGACCGCGACGACCTCGAGGAGGCCCTGCGCGACGGAGTGCTGCGCGCCCTGGACGAGGCCGAGACCGAGGAGCTCGTGGGCGACCGCACCGCCGGCCTGCTGCGCGCGGCCGCCGAGCGGCTGCCGCTCGGGCTGCTGCTGGCGCTCCTGCGCGGGCTGCGGTGACCGTGGCCGCGCCGTCGTCTCCGCCCCGGCACGACGCGCCCGGGCGAGGCGTAGGCTGAGCCGGTGGCCTGGGCCCGACGACACCATCGTCGCCTGGCGACTGCCGTCGCGCTGGCGATCGTCGCCGCGACCTTCGTCGTCGTCCTCCCGCGGATCGCCGACTACCGCGCCGTCTGGGACGTCCTCAGCAGTCTCGAGTGGGAGTGGATCGTCGCGCTGCTCGCGGCGACGGCGGTGAACCTCGTCACGTACGCCCCGCCCTGGATGGTCGCGCTCCCAGGGCTCCGCTTCGGTCAGGCGCTTCCGTTCACGCAGGCGTCGACCGCGATCACCTACGTCGTGCCGGGCGGCGGGCTCGTCGGGATGGCCGGCTCGTTCGCGCTGCTGCGCAGCTGGGGCTTCGACTCGGGCGACACCGCCCGGGCGGTCACGCTCACCGGCGTCTGGAACCAGCTGGCGAACCTGCTGCTCCCGCTCGTCGCCGTGTTCCTCGTCGCGGCGGAGGCCGAAGCCGACTCGGTGCTGACCACCGCGGCGTTCGTCGGCTCGGCGGTCTTCGGCGTCGTGGTCGTCCTGCTCGGTCTGGTGCTCTGGCGCGCCGACTTCGCGCGGGCGATCGGCGACCTGGCGGCCGAATGGACGAACGCGCTGCTGGCACGGCTGCGCCGGCGCAGGCGGGTGACATGGTCGGGCGCGTCCTTCGCCCGCTTCCGGAACGAGACGGTCGGGCTGCTGCGGCGACGGTGGCATGCGCTGACCCTGGCCGCGCTCCTCGGGAACCTCACCGTGTTCGTCGTGCTGCTCGTCGCGATCCGTGCGGTCGGGATCGAGGCGTCCCAGCTGACCTGGATCGAGGTGTTCGCCGCGTGGGCGGTCGGCCGGGTGCTGGGGCTGATCCCGATCACGCCGGGCGGCCTCGGCGTCGTGGAGCTCGGGCTGACCGCCGCGCTGGTGAAGTTCGGCGGCCCCAACGCAGAGGTCGTCGCAGCCGTGCTCCTGTACCGGTTCCTCACGATCGTCCCGACGCTCGTGTTCGGGGGGCTGACGATGCTCGTCTGGCGTCGACTCCATCCGAATCGGGAAGGAGTGACGGCCGCCGCGGTGAATCGTCCGCCCGAGTGAGAGAGCAGAGCCACAAGGACCAGATGGCGAGCGCGCTGCAGGCCGACTTCGCGCGACTGCGGGCACGCGGGATCGAGACCACGCTGGCGCCGCAGGAGCCGGCTGCCGCCTCCGAGCCACTCGGGACGGCCGAGCCGCCGACCGTCGCCGCCGCGCCGATCGTGCCTGCCGTGACGCCGGAGCGGGCGTCGTCACGGCCTGGCTGGCTCGCACGGCTGCGCGGCCGGTAGCCGGGCGGCGCACCCGGCAGAGCTGGCGGCCGTCGGACGTTCGGGCGGGGCCTGCGTCGGCCCTACACTGCCGCGGTGGGCGTGCTGCACCGGATCGCGACCCTGGTGTGGGGGGAGGAGGTCGACCGGGCGCTCCGGCCGGTGCTCCTCGTCACGCTCGTCGGCTCGACGGCGGGCTCGACGATGTGGAGCTTCCTCGCGATCTGGGCGGTCGAGGAGCTCGAGGCCAAGTCCCTGCTGCCGCTGATCTTCCTGGTCGGGGCGCTGCTGTCGGGTGCCTCGGGCTACGTGGGCGGGTACCTGTCCGACCGGCTCGGCAGACGGACGGTGATCCTCTTCGGCCAGGGGGTGATGGTCTTCTACCCGCTCGTCCTGCTGGCCACGACCGACGCGCGGCTGACGGGCGCGATCGTGATGGCCTTCGCAGGCGCGTTCGGCGGCCTCGGAGGCTCCGTCGCGCAGGCGATGGTCGCCGACCTCGTCGCGCCCGAGAAGCACGCACCGGCCTACGCGTCGGTTCGCGTGGCGGCGAACTTCGGCGTGGTGATGGGGCCGCCCTTCGGCGGGCTGCTGCTGATCCTCGGCGGGTGGACGACGCTGTTCGTCGCCGTCTGCGTGATGTCGGGCCTCGCCTGGCTGCTCGCATTCCGCCTGCTGCCGCGTCGCGGGGCGTACGCGCCCGAGGGGCCGCCGGAGCGCGGCTCGTTCTCGACCATCCTGCGCGACCGGCCCTTCCTGCTCTTCCTCGGCTCCGCGGTGTTCGCGTGGCTGGTGTACGTCGCCTACGAGATCGTCCTCCCGGTCTCGCTGGTGGACGGGTACGGCTACGAGGCGGCGACGTGGGGCTTCCTCGTCTGGATCAACCCCCTGCTCGTGACGCTCTTCCAGATCCGGCTGACGCGATCGCTCGCGGCGTACCCGACGCCCCCGATCCTCGTGGTGGCGATGCTGACGATGGGGCTTCCATTCCTCGTGCTCGTGTGGACGCAGTCCCCGCTTGCGGTCGTGCTCGTGATCGTCGTGTTCGTCGTCGGCGAGATGCTGTGGGTGCCGACGTCGCAGGCGGTCGTGGCGCGCCTCGCGCCCGAGGACATCCGCGGGGCGTACATGGGGGCGTTCGGCAGCGCACCGGCGATCGGCTTCGCGCTCGCGCCGCTGATCGGGTTCCAGGTGCGGAACAGCTTCGGCGACGACGCGACGTGGGTGATGTTCGCGGGCATCTCGGTGGTTGCGGCCGTGCTCGGTGGGCTGGCGCTCCTCGGGGTCTCGCGCCGACCCGCGGAGCCCGCGGGCTCTGCTGTACTGGAGGCGTGAGGAGAGAGGACCGGGAGGCGATCCTGCGGCAGGGGGTCGTGCGTCCGCTGACGCCGCGTGAGCGGCGCGAGCTCGACGGTCTCGCAGAGGACGTGCGCGCCAACGCGCTCCGGGACCGGCCGCTGCGCCTCCGGCTGCGGAACTTCACCACCACCGTCGAGGACTACTTCGTCTCGCTCGGCGGGCCGCTCCCCTTCGTCATCCGGCTGCGCGAGATCGACGCCCTCGTCGAGCGGCACGAGGAGGAGCTCGCGGCGCGGTGGCACGAGCTGGCCGCGATCGAGAGCGACGCCGACGGGTTCTCGCGGCGTTGGCGGGAGCTCGTGGCCGGGATCTCGTTCGACGAGGTCAACGACCTCATCGACCGCCACAACCGCTGGTACCCGGCCGAGGCGCGCCTGCCCATGGATCCACGGCGAGGCGACTACGTGCTCGTGAACGGGAAGGACTACCGCCGGCGGCCGCTCGACGCCGACTGGGCGCTCGAGCGGTTCCCTGCGGAGGTCACGGCAGCCGCCGCGCCCTGACGAGCGTGTCGAGCGCCGGGCGGTCGGCGCCTTCGACGTCGCGCTCGACGACCTCGGCGCGCTCGATGGCGAAGACGTCGCCGAGGCCCGTGACGACCTCGTCGGGCGTCCAGAGGACGTCGGCCGAGGAGGGGCCCCCGTAGCCTTCGGCGAGGTTGCGGAGGTCGTGCGCGACGAGGAGGAACGTGCCGCCCGGGCGGAGCAGGTTCGTCACGCGCCGCAGGATCGCGGTGCGCTCGGCGGGCGGGAGCTGGAGGTACGCGACGAGCACGAGATCGAAGCCGCCCTCCGGGAGCTCAGCCTCGAGCACGTCGGCGCAGCGGGCATCGACCTCGACGCCTGCCTCCTCCGCGCGCGCCCGGGCCCGCTCGGTCGCCACGCGCGAGAAGTCGAGCGCGACGACCTGCCAGCCGAGTCGGGCGAGCCAGATCGCGTTGCGCCCCTCGCCGCTCGCGAGGTCGAGGGCGCGACCGGCCGGCAACGACGCCAGCTCGCGCTCGACGAACCGGTTGGGCGCGAGACCCCAGACGAGCGGACGCTCGGCGTAGCGGTCGTCCCAGGTCCCGCTCGTCATGCTGCTCTGGGCAGGCTCACGGCTCTGCCGGAGAGGAGGAGCGTGAGCACGGCCAAGCCCGCGCAGACGACGTAGGGCATCGCGTCGCCCGCGACGGTCGCGAGCGCTCCGCCGACCGCTGGCCCTGCCATCGCGCCGAACGCCCAGGAGGTGTTCATCACGCCGAAGCCGAGGGTCTGCGGCATGCGGTTCCACTCGGCGCGGTCGGAGACCAGCGCGATCGCCGGCGTGTAGATCCCGCTGGTCGCGATCGCCGCCGCGACGACGAGCGCGGCGACGAGCAGCGCCGGGGTGGCGAACGCCAGGAGGGCCGCGACCACGGTCAGCACGGCCAGGCCGAGTCGGATCGGGGCGAGCCGTCCGTGGCGGTCGCTGACGCCGCCGATGGCCGGGGCAAGCCGCACCTCGATCAGACCGGCGACGACGAACGTGGCCGCGATCGCGACGCTGCCCCAGCCCGCCTCGTCCAGCGCGAGCGGCACCAGCACGTCGACCACGCCGAAGAAGAACGCGGGGAGGAGGCTGAGCCAGAGCGCTGCGACGAACCCGAGGTCGCGCAGCGCGCGCCCGAGCGCGCCGGAGGCGTGGACCTCCATGCGGCCGGCCGGAAAGGCCGACGCGACCACGGCCAGCGCGCCCGCTCCGCCTGCGACGAGCAGGAAGACGACCTCGAGCGAGGTCTGCTCGGCGAGCGCGCCGACGACCGGGCCGACGATGAACCCGAGCACCGCGAAGCCGAACGCGGTGCCGAGGATCTTGCCGCGCCGCTCGCGTGGCGTCGAGAGCGTCAGCCAGGCCAGGGCCCCCGACCAGGTGACCGCGCTGGCCACCCCCTGGGCGAACCGGCTCGCGCCGAGCGCGACCGGCCCACCGGCGAGCGCGAACGCGACGCTCGCAACGGCGAGGAGCACGAGACCGAGGACGACCGTCCGCTTCGCGCCGATCCTGGCCGCGACGTACCCCGACGGCACGCCGCCGACCATCGCTCCCGCGCCGTAGGCGCCCACGAGCAGCCCGGCCTCGAGCTTCGAGAGCCCGAACTCGTCGACGAACGCCGGGAGCAGCGGGATGATGGCGGCGAAGAGCATCGTGTCCGCGAACACGATCACGCTGACGAGCACGAGCAGGCGACGCACGTCTCGAGCATACGTCCCGGGTCGGAGTCGGGATCCCGTCGTCCGAGCGCACGCAGAAGAGCACCGAGCCGGTGGCCCCCTCGTCCGGCCTCCTGACTGACCTCCGCCGAAGCGACTGCCTGTCGGGAGACCCTCAACCTCGGGCGCTCCGTACTCGGTGCGTATGCGCAATGTAGAGGCGCCATTCCGTCACGTCAAGGGAGGCTGCCATGAAAAAGCGCGCAAATTGCGCGGAATGTCATTTCGACGCCGTTCCCGCGCACGAGACGGGGACGGCCGGCAGGTCGGAGCTGACGAGGCGACGCGGTCGCTCGGATCGCCGCGTCCGTCGAGGGGCGTGTGGAGACATGCCCTCGACGCGCAGAAGATGCTCTCAGCACGCAGAAATGCACCGAGTCGGTGGCTCCTTCGTCCGGCGATCCGACCGACGTCCGCCGAAGCGACTGCCTGTCGGAGAGCCATCAACCTCGGGCGCTCCGTGCTCGGTGCAATCGGAACCATAGACCCCCTCTCGGGGCCCGTCAAGGGTGAGCCTCCAGGGGTTCCCGCAAATTGCGAGCTTTTCGCTCTCAACCGGACGAACTTGCAGAGCACTCTGTGTGCTCTGCTCGATACCGGTCCAAAGAATTCGCCGAGCCGGGGCGGATTTCGTCCACCGCACCGGCTGACCTTCCGCTTCCGCGTACTGCCTCCCGGTGAGGCTTCGTCCTCCACACGCCCCGTGGCTCGGCGCAGCGGCAATCTACGCTGTGGGCCCGTCACCCGCAAGTGCCGGGGACGAGAGAAATCCCGCAATTTGCGACCACCGGAGGAGCATGAGCGAGCAGCGACACGCCGTCGTCACGGGAGCCGGAACGGGGATCGGGCGCGCGATCGCGCTGCGCCTCGGCGCAGAGGGCTGGGCGGTGACGCTGCTCGCCCGCGATGCCGAGCGGCTTCGCGCCACCGCTGCGCTCCTCGAGACCCGCGCGGTCGTGGCTCCGTGCGACATCAGGGACCGACGGGCGGTGGACGCGCGCCTCGAGGCCGCGGCGACGGAGCTGGGCCCCGTGCACGCGCTCGTCGCTGCGAGCGGCATCGGCGGCGCGAACGAGGACGGCCCCGACGACCGGTTCGACGAGCTCGTCGGAACGAACGTGAACGGGACGTACTACTGCTGTCGCGCGGCGATCCGGCACCTCGCTCCCGGTCCGGCTGCACGGCATCTCGTCCTGATCTCGTCGATCCTCGCCCGGATCGCGGTGCCCGGGTACACCGGCTACTCGGCCTCGAAGGCGGCGCTCCTCGGTCTCACCCGGTCGCTCGCGGCGGAGCTCGCCGACGACAACGTCCAGGTGAACGCGATCTGCCCCGGCTGGGTCGACACCGACATGGCCTGGTCGGGGCTCGACGGGATCGCGGAGGCGTCGGGTACGACTCGCGAGGAGGCGTATCGCGACGCCATGCGCGCCGTGCCGCTCGGTCGGATGAGCCAGCCCCAGGACATCGCCGGCACCGTCGCCTGGCTCGTGTCGCCCGACGCGAGGGGCGTCACCGGACAGACGATCGACCAGAACGGCGGTGCGTGGATGTGACTAGGCACGCCGCTTCGCGGCGTGCCTAGTGGACGATCAGGACGTCGGTCGTCGCCCTGTGCGCGACCGAGTCCGTGGTGCTGAGCCCGAGCAGTCGCGTCAGGACACCGCCGTCGTGGGCGCCGAGCACGATCAGGTCGGCGCCGCGCTCCTCGGCCAGCCGGACGATCGTGCCGGCGGGGTCGCCCAGCCCGGTGACCGCCGCGACGTTCCCGATGCCGAGCTCGCCGAGCCGTGCCACGGCTTGCTCCACCTCCGCCTCGTGTCGCTCGGGCGGGTCGACCGGGTCGATCGGACCGGCGCGGGTGACGTGCAGGACGGGCGCGACGCTGGTCACGACCACCTTCGCGTCGAGCGCCTTCGCCAGCTCTGCGGCCCGCTCGAGGACCCGCGGTGCCACTGGCCGCTCCTCGTAGCAGACGAGGATCGTCTTCATCTGGCACCTCCTTTCGCCTGCAGCGTCGCTCGGGCCGCGAGCGCCAGCATCGGGGGAAGCGCGGTTCGTCCCGTGCGCGTTCGCCCCGTGCGGTCTAGGTGCGAATCCGCGAGGCGGAGTCGCACCTACGAGAGGGCGTCGTAGACGAGACGTTGGAAGTGGGCGATCAGCCGCTCGCCCGGGAGCAGCAGCCGGCCTTGCGGCACGACGCCGGAGTCGAGCCCCGCCTGCACGTTCCGGACGAGGTCGTCGTCCTCCGCGCCGACCTGCTGGCTGAAGGCGACGAGCTCTTCGACCTCAGCGTCGGTCACATCGGGCCCGAAGTAGTAGTCGGAGACGCCGACGGTCGTGTGCGGCCCCGCCGGGCTCCACGTGTCGATCCCGAAGTTCGGCCGACCCGGCTCGATGTTGATCGTCGTCCCCGGCCAGAGGAAGTGGTACTGGGCTCCCGTGACGTCGTCAGCGGGCCGGTAGGGCGCCCGAGCCGTCCCCTCCCTGACGCCCGCACGGACGGGGCCGAACTGGCTCGACGAGAGCGGCCGGTCGACGAGGGTGTAGGCGTCGGCGTCGACGTCGACGAGCTGAGCGAGCCCGGGATGCGCGACCGCGCAGTGGTAGCACTCGAGGTAGTTCTCGAGGCCGTTCTTCCAGTTGACCGGGAGCTCCCAGGTGACGCGTCGCCGGAAGCGGAGCGTCTCGAAGTCGACGCCGCTCTGCTCGACGAGCGCCCGGACGCCGTCGAGGTGGTGGTCGAGGGGGTCTGCCTCGGGATCGGGGTTCGCGAACACGAGCGGTCCCCAGGTCGCGACGGAGACGGGAAGCAGCGAGAACGCTGCCGCGTCGAACCCCGGATCGCGCTCGGAGCGGGGGGCGCGGAGCAGCGATCCGTCGAGGTCGTACGTCCACGCGTGGTAGGGGCACTGCAGCGTGGCCCGGCAGCCCTCGCCCTGCGCGACGAGGTGCGCGCGGTGGCGGCAGACGTTCTTGAACCCGCGCAGCACACCGTCCTTGCCGCGCACGACGACGACGGGCACGTGTCCGACCCGGCCCGCGAGGTAGCTCCCCGGCTCGGAGACCGCGTCTGCGCGCCCGACGTACTGCCAGGCGTGCGCGAAGATCCGCTCGCGCTCGAGGACATGGATCTCGGGATCCGAGTACCAGGAGGCGGGGAGCGTCCACCCGGCGGCGAGCGACGACGACAGGTCGCCTGCCGGTGAGGTCGAGCGGTGATGCGTCCAGCGTGCCCATGGTGCTCCGTTCTCACGCCGTCGCGGCACGAGCCGCGCGTGCGAGGAGTTTGACTGACCGGTCAGACAGGATACGCTCGACCTGCACGACGGTCAAACCTCTGCAAGAGTCGCGCTCGCACGATGACACAGACGACGGACACGAAGGCGGCCACCGCGGAGCGCACCGCTTCGCACACCACCCGGCTCGACGAGATCCTGGAGGCGGCTGGTCGCGTGATCGCGCGCGACGGCGCCCACGGACTGCACATGAAGGCGGTCGCCCGGGAGGCGGGCGTCTCGAAGGCGCTCGTCCACTACTACCTGTCGACGCGGCAGGAGCTGATCCGCCAGGCGCTGGCCCACGCGGACGCGCAGACCCGCTCGGCGCTCGAGCACGAGCTGGCGCCGCTCCCGCACGGTCGCGCACGGCTCGAGCGCATGCTCGTCGCCTACGCGACGAACGCGCCGGAGCTGTCCGAGAGCCAGGCCCTGTGGAACGCCGCCTGGGGGAGCCTCAAGCTCGACGACGACCTCGCTCCCGCGGTGCGAGCCGGGTATCGGCGCTGGTTCGACTGGATCATGTCGCTCGTGGACGAGGGGCGAGCGGACGGCTCGGTCGGCGTCCGCAGTGACGCGCGTCGGATCGCGGTCGAGCTGAACGCGCTGGCCGACGGGCTCTCGAGCCTCGTCGACACGGGCGTCGTCGACGCCTCCGAGGCGGCCGACCTTGTCTCCGCCGCCGTCGCCGGCCTTGCAGGGGATGAGCGGTGAGCGCAGGGGGCGTGACGCTCGACCGGGTGACGAAGAGCTACGGCGACCAGCTCGCCGTGGACGACGTCTCGCTGGAGGTCGAGGGGGGCGAGTTCTTCTCCCTGCTCGGCCCGTCCGGGTGCGGCAAGACGACGAGCCTGCGGATGATCGCCGGCTTCCTGCGGCCCGACGCGGGCCGCATCCTGTTGGGCGAGGCGGACGTGACCGAGACGCCCCCGCACAGGCGCGCCGTCAACACCGTGTTCCAGAGCTATGCGCTCTTCCCGCACCTGACGGTCGAGGACAACGTCGCGTTCGGGCTGCGGTTCAAGCGCCTCACGAGCGAGGAGAAGCGCATTCGCGTCCGCGAGCTGCTCGAGCTCGTGGAGCTGACGGGCTTCGAGAAGCGGCGGCCCGTTCAGCTCTCGGGGGGGCAGCAGCAGCGCTGCGCCCTGGCCCGTGCGCTCGTCCTCAACCCGTCGGTGCTCCTCCTCGACGAGCCGCTCGGCGCGCTCGACGCCAAGCTCCGCCGTCAGCTGCAGGTCGAGCTGAAGGCGCTGCAGGAGGAGGTCGGGATCACGTTCGTCTACGTCACCCACGACCAGGAAGAGGCGCTGACGATGTCCGACCGGATGGCCGTGATGAACGGCGGACGGATCGAACAGCTCGGGACGCCGCGCGCCGTGTACGAGGAGCCGACGACCGTGTTCGTCGCGGACTTCCTGGGCGTCTCGAACCTCATGCACGCGACTGCGCGCGGAGCCGGCCGCGTCGACGCCGCGGGGATCGAGCTCCACTGCAGCCGAGGTGACTGCGATGCGGTCGGCGACGTCCGCATCACGATCCGGCCGGAGCGCGTGCGGATCGAGCCCCCCACCAGCGCCGGCGAGAACCGCGTCCCGGCGCGCATCGAGCGCTTCGTGTACCTCGGTGCGACCACGCAGGTGTTCGTGGAGCTCGCCAACGGCGAGCGACTCCAGTCGCTGGTCGCGAACGCGGGCGACGTGGAGGAGTACGACATCGGCTCCTCCGTGCACGTGCACCTCGCACCGGACGCGCTGCGCATCCTGGCCGCCTGAGCACCGGGCGCCCCGCCCGGGCGGGAGGAAGCGCGGGCGAGGCGAAGAGCGGGCGAGGCGAAGAGCGGGCGAGGCATGCCTCGCCCCTACGACGTCGCGTGCCGGGACGGGCGTCGGCCTACACCGCGAGCTCTTCGACGCCCGAGCCCGTCTGGCCGCGCCGGCGCCGGGCGACCTGCCAGACGACCAGCGCGACGACCGCGATCGCGAGCGTCACCACGAGCGTGAGGCTCGCGAGGGCGTTCAGCGCCGGTGTCGGAGCGCCGCGGGCGTTCGAGTAGATCCGCACCGGGACGGTGTCGGTGCCAGACCCCGACGAGAGGAACGCGCTCACGACGAAGTCGTCCATCGAGATCGCGAACACCATGATCGCGGAGGCGATGAACGCGGGCACGAGCAGCGGCAGGAGGGCCATCCGCACCGCCTGCAGCTGCGTCGCCCCGAGATCCTGCGCGGCCTGCTCGATCTCCGGCCCGATCGAGAGCAGCCGGCCGCGGACGATGATCAGGACGAACGTGATCGAGAAGGTGATGTGCCCGATCGCCTGTGCCGGCGTGCCGAAGGGGACGAAGGTCAGGAGGTTCGAGAACACGAGCAGGAGGGCCACGCCCATCACGATCTCCGGTGTGATGAGCGGCACGAGCGACAGGGTGCGCGTCGCGCTCGCGGTGCGGCTCCGCCAGCGCGTGACGCCGAGCGCGAGCGCCGAGCCGAGCGGCACGGTGACGGCGACCGCGATGAACGCCAGCTTGAGGCTCTGCATCAGAGCGCCTCGCAGGTCGGGGTCCTCCCAGACCGAGCCCGGCGTCCCCCAGTACCAGCGCGTCGACCAGCCCTGAGCCGTGCTGCGCGACCGACCCTCGTTGAACGAGAACCGGATCGCGATCAGCAGTGGCACGATCGACCAGACGAGGTACGCGAGCGTGACCAGCTTGAGCCAGCGCGGCCGGCCCCACGGGTTCGCGAGCCAGGTGCGGAACCGGCTCACTCGGCCGCCTCGATCGAGCGCTGCGCCCGTGCCGTCGCGACCAGGTACCAGCCCATCAGCAGCGTGAGGAACGCCATCAGCACGACGACCAGCGCCGCGCCGACCGGCACCTGCTGTCCACCCCGGATGTAGAGGTTGATCTGGTTGCCGATCATCGACGTGTTCGGCGAGCCGGACAGGAGGTCGGGCGTGTAGTAGTCGCCGAACATCGGCAGCGCGATGATCACGATCCCCGCGAGGAGCGCGGGGATGCTCAGCGGCAGGGTCACCATCCGGAAGGCCTGGAAGGGGCTCGCCCCGAGATCGCGTGCCGCCTCGATCAGCGCAGCGTCGATGCGGTCGAGGAACGCGTAGAGGGGCAGGATCATGAACGGCACGTAGCCGTAGACGAGCCCGATGACCACGGAGGAGGCGCGGCCGTCGAGCCAGTTCACCGGCGCGTCGACGACGCCGAACCACCGGAGCGCGGTGTTGATCCAGCCCTCGTCCTGCAACAGATTGATCCAGGCGAGCATCCGCATCAGGTAGCTGATGAAGAACGGGGCGACGAGACCCGCGAGCAGCAATCCCTTCCAGCGCCCGCCGAACCGCGCCACGTAGTAGGCGACGGGGTACGCGATCGCGACCGACAGCACGATCGCGACCGAGACGTAGACGACCGTGCGCAGGAAGACCCGCTGGAACGCGGCGCCCGGGGTGAAGAGGCCGTCGAGCACGAAGCCGAACGCCTCCGTCTCCCACCGCAGCGGGTTCCACACCGGCTGCGGGATCCCGAGGATCGGGTCGACGTACCCGAACGCGACGCACAGCACCGCGTAGAGCGGGAGCACGAAGAACAGGACAAGCCAGACCGCGCCCGGGAGCGCGAGCCCGGGCCAGCCCAGGCTGCGCGTGCCCGTCCGGCGGCTAGCGTCGCGCGCCACGGCACCCCGCTGGGCTCGGACGTCGATCGCGACGGCGGCTCACGGGAGCGGCGTCCCGTGGGCCGCCGGGCGACCGACCGTCAGATGCCCGCCTTGAACTCCGCCCACGCGTTCTGCCAGAGCTTCTGCCCGTCCGGCGAGAGCTCGAGCTCCTGGAACCCGTTGTCGAAGTCGCTCTCCCTCACGACCGCCGAGATGAGGTTCGGCGGGATGTACTCCTCGTCGACGAGCCGGTCCGCGTCGAGCGCCGTCAGCGGCGGCTGGTAGCCGACGTACGCGAAGTTCGACAGCCCGCCCTCCTCGCTCAGCAGGTGGTCGATGAGCAGGTGCGCCAGCACCGGGCTCTTCGCGCCCTTGAGCACGCCCATCGTGTCGCTGCCGATCGGGCCCGCGCCGTCCTCGGGGAACCAGTAGCCGAGCGCTTCGGGGCCCGTTCCCTTCGGCAGGTAGTAGGGCGCGGCGACCATGCTCCCCGACCACGCCTGGTGGACGTAGGCGGCGCCCTCCGGGAGCTTCGAGTAGTCCTCGGTCGACACCTTGACGTTGACCGCGTCGATCATCTTCAGGAGCTCGTTCTTCGCCAGCTCGATGTCGTCGGGATCCTCCGTGTTGAGGTCGGTGATCCCGTTCTTGAGGAGCATCGCCGATGGCGCCTCCCGCCCGTCGTCGAGCATCCACGTCTTGCCCTTGTTGGCGGAGTCGAAGAAGATGTCGTACGGGTTGTCGTACTCCTCGGGCCGCTTGGCGATCTTGTCCACCCGATAGCCGATGCCCGTCGTGTAGATGGTGTAGGGCACCGTGTACTGCGAGCCCTGGTCGTAGAACGGGTCCTGCAGCGACGGCCATGCGTTCTGCAGGTTCGGCACGTAGTCGCGGTTGAGCGGCTGGAGCTGCTTCGCGAGCACCATGCGCTCGAGGCGGTCCGGTGTCGGGAAGAAGAGGTCGAACTGCGCAGCGCCGGAGGAGATCTTGGCGATCGCCTCGTCCATCGTCGCGAAGGTGGTGATCTCCACCTTCACGCCGAGCTCCTTCGCCCACTTGTTGACCGTGGGCTTGTCGATGTAGTCGACCCAGTTGTAGATCCGCAGCGGTCCGCCCTCGGGCTCGAGCCCCGACGCGATCGCCGGGTTGTCGTCGAACAGGGGCAGCGTCACCGGGTTGTCGGGTCGGGCCAGCTGGAGCGCCTGCCCGCCGCCGCTCGAGCCGCCGTTCCCGCCGCACGCCGCCAGCAGCCCGCTCCCGCCGGAGAGCGTCAGCGCGCCGAGCGCCGTCAGCCCCAGGAACTCGCGTCGTCCGTACCGCTCACGTGGGTGCCAGGTCATCGTCTCGCGTCCTCCTCGATCGCCCGCCGTCGCTGGTTCGACCGAGTGAACCAGACGCTGACCGCCCGGTCAATCCGACGCGGCGCTCGATCGGTACGCCTCGGCCCGCCAGGCGAGCGCCGCCTTGAGGCCCTGCTCGGCGGCGATCCGATCGAACGCGCGCTGCTCCGGGGTGTCCGCGGCGTTGAGGATCGCGCCCAGGTCGAGGTTGGCGCTCTGCGCCACCCGCAGACCCATCGCCTCGTAGGCGCGCGTCAGGGCGAGCTTCGTGAGACGCAGGACCGGGAGCGGGGTGGGGGCGATGCGCGCGACGAGCCGCTCGACCTCGGCGTCGAGCTCGTCGGCCGCCACGACGGTGTTGACGAGCCCCAGCCGCTCTGCCTCCCTCGCGTCGATGTCGTCGCCGGTGAACAGCAGCTCGTTCGCCTTCTTCTGTCCGATCACGAACGGCAGGAGCAGGGTGACAGGCCCCGAGCCGTACCGGATCTCCGGCACGCCGAACCGGGCGTCCTCCGACGCGACCACGAGGTCGCAGGCGATCGCGAGGTCGAGGGCGCCGCCGAGGCACCAGCCGTGCACCCGGGCGATCGTCGGCTTGGGGAGCGACCAGAGCTGCAGCGTGAGCGTGAGGTCGCGCTCGAGCTCGCGATGCCAGTCGTCGGCCGCGCGCGGCTCCGGCCCGCCCTCGGCGAGGTCGTAGCCGGCCGAGAACGCCCTCCCCGAGCCCTGCAGGACGACGACCCGGACGGCGTCGTCCTCGCCGCATGCCGTCAGAGCTGCGGAGAGCTGCGCGACCAGCCCTGCGTCGAGCGCGTTGAGCTTGTCGGGCCGGTTCAGCGTGATCCACGCCGCTCCCGCCCGACGCTCAAGGTCGACCGTGCCGCTCACCGGTCGTGCTCCCCGACGACGACGAGCGCGTCGACGGCCGTCGCGGCATCCCCGTGGAGGAGTAGCGGGTTGACGTCGATCTCGGCGACCGAGGGCTGGTCGGCGGCGAGCTGCGCGACCGCGAGGAGGGCGTCGGCGAGCGCGTCGACGGCGTGCTCGAAGCCCGCCTCGCGCACCATCCGCAGAGCCGTCACGCGGTCGAGCGGGCCGGCGGCGGACACGGCGCTGTCGAGCTGCTCGATCGCCACGCCGCCGCGTCCCACGGCCAGGATCGCGCCGTGATCCGGGTCGCGCGTCATGCCGACGAACGCCTCGGGCGCGGGGTCGAGCTGGGCCGCCACGAGCACGCGGCCGCCGAGCAGCTCGGCGGCCTCCCGGGCGCGCTCGACGCTGTCGATCCCGAGCACGACGCCCGCGTCGCGCGCCTTGTGCGCCACCCCGTCCACCTTGACGACGACCGGGAGGCCGAGCTCCTCCGCCGCGACGCCGGCCTCCGCTGCCGTCGTGGCGCGCCGACGTGGTGCGAACGAGATCCCATAGCGCTCGAGGATCGCCGACGACTCGTGCTCGGGGAGCGCCCCGGTCGTCTCGATCAGCCCGTCGAGCGGCACCGGCGCGCGCGGCTCGTCCCCCCCGACCGATGCCGGCGTCCAGCGGGCGACGTGGGCGAGCGCGGTGAGCGCATCGCGCGGTCCGCGCAGCAGCGCGAGGTCCAGCTCGCGGGCGAGCTCCTGGAACCGGGCTGGCGGGTCGGCGCTGTGCACCGTCGTCGCGACTGCGAACAGCTCGTGCTCGTCGGCCAGCCGCGCCACCGCGCGCAGCGTCAGCTCCGTCCAGTCGTCGTTGCCCTGGTCGCGGAACTGGGAGAGATCGACCTGCGCCTGGAGCACGTCGAACTCGCCCGAGGAGGCGAGGAGCTCCAGCGAGCCCGGGTAGACCTCCTCGGCCGGCGCGACGGCCCAGCAGTCGAGCGGGTTGCCGGGATCGACGTAGTTGGGGAAGCGGTCTGTCAGGCGCGCGGCCAGCGCGTCGGAGAGCGGGGGGTAGGGGACGCCCACGGCCTCGGCCTGGTCGGCCAGCAGCCCGCACTCGCCGCCCGACTCCGACACCGCAGCGATCCGGGGCCCGCGCGGCCACCGCCTCCGCCCGAGGACCTCGAGCGTCTCGGTGAGCTCGTGGAAGTCGTGCACCTCGATCGCGTGGTAGCGGCGCAGCACGGCCGAGAAGGCCCTGCCGGAGCCGACGAGCGCGCCGGTGTGGGACAGCGCCGCACGGGCCGCTGCCTCCGACCGCCCGACCTTGAGGCACACGACCGGCTTGCCGGCGGCCGCGCAGCGCGCCAGCCCGTCTGCGAAGGCGCCCGGGCGACGCACCGTCTCGAGGAACAGCCCGATCGCGCGCGTCGCGTCGTCGTCGGCGAGGAAGGCGAGGTAGTCGGCAACCCCGGTCACCGCCTCCGCCCCGAGGGACACGACGCAGCGGATCCCGACCCGGCCACCGAGTGAGAGGAACGCATCGGCCACCGACCCCGACTGGCAGAGCACCGCGACGTGGCCGGGTGCGGTCGTGTCGGGCGGGCTGCCGATCCAGGTCGACACCCCGCCGGGGACGACGACGCCCATGCAGTTCGGGCCGACCATCGCCCCGCCTGCCGCGGTGATCCTGGCGGCGATCCGCTCGACGATCGGCCCCGCCGCTGCGCCCGCCTCGGCTCCGACGCCCGGCACGACGAAGCCGCGGACGCCGAACGCGAGCGCCTCGTCGAGCGCGGCCTCGACGCGCTCGTGGTTCACGAGCAGCATCGCGACGTCGGGCACCTCGGGCAGGTCGGCGATCCGAGGCCAGCAGCGCAGGCCGAGGACCTCCTCGCGTCCGGGGTTGACCCCGTACGCGCGGACGGGGGAGGCGAGCGCGCCGAGCACGGCGTCCTCGTTGCGCGGAGAGGCACCGACGATCGCGACCGACCGAGGGTGGAGGAGCGTGCCGACGTCGCCCACGAGGCCTCGCATCCTGCCCGACCCGCCGGTCAGGCGCCGGGGGAACCGTGACCGGCGGCGACCGCTCGTCTACGCTCGCCGCGGTGCTCCACGAGAAGCGAATCGAGATCAGGTGGCGCGACTGCGACGCGTACGGCCACGTCAACAACGCCGTGTACGCGACATACCTCGAGGAGACGCGAGACGAATGGGCGGTGCAGGCCCTGGGCGAGGCAGGGGACGTCTGGGATTACGTGCTCGCGCGCCTCGCGATCGACTTCCGACGCGAGCTGACCCTCGCCGACGACGTCGTGCGCGTGACCGCCGAGCTCGTCCGGATCGGCACGTCGAGCGTCGTGCTCCGCGAGCGCATCACGACCCGCGACGGGGAGCTCGCGGCCGAGGCCGAGGCGGTGCTCGTCGCCCGCGACCGCGAGACCGGTCGCTCGCGGCCGCTCACCGAGGCGGAGCGCTCGGCCTTCCACACGGCACGTGCATCGGCCTGACGCAGCGTAAGATGGGCCGGCCGAGATCCTGACCGCGCGGTCAGGAGACCGGTCTCGATCCGCCGACGACGCTGGAGGTCCCCGTGCACGTGCCAGAGCTGCCCGCCGAGATCGCCGACCTGAAGGCGCGTGTGCGTCGGTTCGTGGAGGAGGAGGCATACGCGGTCGAGCGCGCGATCTACGAGACCGGGACGATCGACGAGGCGGCGGTGCAGGCGCTCAAGGCGAAGGCGCGCGCGGCGGGGTTCGCGCAGCTCAACATGCCGGCTGAGGCGGGCGGACAGGATCTGTCGATGCTCGGTCAGGTGGCGATCGAGGAGGAGGCGGGTCGCGCCACGAACGGGCTCGGCTTCGCGGTCGTCGATCGCGGCCCGGCCGAGCTGTGGGAGCTCGCGTCGGCCGAGCAGCGGGAGCGCTGGGTGATGCCCGTCGTGCGCGGCGACTACCGCGAGGCCTGGGCCGTGACCGAGCGCGACGCCGGCTCGGATCTCGCGGGCCTGCGCGCGACCGCCGTGCGCGACGGCGACGACTGGGTGATCAACGGGGAGAAGTGGTTCGTCACGAGCGAGGGCCCGCCCGGCTTCTACCTCGTCGTCGCGGTCGCCGAGGGGGAGCAGACGATCTTCATCGTCCCGCCCGGCACGCCGGGAATGCGCATCGAGCGGACGCCGGGCTTTCTGCACGACCCGTACCTCGACGTGCACCCCGAGATCGTGTTCGAGAGCTGCCGCGTCCCGGAGGGGAATCGCGTCCCCGGGAACGGGAACGCCGGCACGAAGGAGTGGTTCCTCGTCGAGCGCCTGTTCATCGCGGCGCGCTGCTGCGGTGCCGCTGCGCGGTGTCTCGACCTGGCTCGGGACTACGCGGTGGAGCGGCAGGCGTTCGGGTCGCGGATCGCCGACTTCCAGGGCGTCTCGTTCCAGCTGGCCGACTCGCTCACCGAGCTCGCCGCCGCACGCATGCTGACCTACCACGCCGCGCACGCGTTCGACACGTACCACGACCGGCGCGTCGTCCACGGCAAGGTCGCGATGGCGAAGCTCTACGCGAGCGAGATGGCGGGTCGCGTGGTCGACCGGTCGCTGCAGGTGTTCGGCGGGCGGGGGTACATGGTCGAGAACCCGGTCGCGCGCCACTACCGGGAGGTGCGGGTCGACCGCATCTGGGAGGGGACGAGCGAGATCCAGCGCCTGATCCTCGCGCGGGGGATCGCGAAGCGGGGAGCTGAGGCCTACCTGCGCTGACCAGCCGGCTCCCGGGAAGCCCCGGGAGCGGAGTCCCGGGAGCCGATGACCGGCTTCGCCGGAGATCCCTGAAGTGGCGTACGCGCTGCGCCCCCGCCAGCTGCCGCCTGCGGCGACGATGCCCAACGTCGTCCGCTGGCTGGCCCTGTGGAGCGATTGGCACGAAGTCGTGCAAAACCCTGACAGTCGGGGGTGACAGGATCTCCTGCCAGTCGTGGCGGGAGACGTGACAGCGTGCGCGTGTGGAGCATTCGGCACGAAGCGATGACAGGTCGGAACCAGCCACGGAGAGTCTGCTCCGGACAAAGCGCGAATGGATAGGTTCTCGCCGTGGAGGGCCGGCCGATCGTGGGGATCACCTCGTACGCGCAGCCTGCGCGCTGGGGCGCGTGGGAGCTCCCCGCCGCGCTCGTGCCGTGGTCGTACGTCGAGTCGGTGGAGCGCGCGGGCGGACGCGCCCTGCTCGTGCCGCCGAGCACAGAGGGCGTCGACGAGACGATCGAGGCCCTCGACGGCCTGATCTTCTCCGGCGGGATCGACATCGACCCGGAGCAGTACGGCCACGAGCGGCACCCGTCGACCGACGCCGCGCAGCGTCACCGCGACGAGGGAGAGCTCGCGCTGCTCGAGGCGGCGCTCGCGGCCGACCTCCCAACCCTTGCGATCTGCCGCGGGTTCCAGCTGCTGAACGTGCTCCGGGGCGGCGATCTGATCCAGCATCTGCCAGAGACGGTCGGGCACGAGGGACACCGTGAGGTGCTCGGCACGTTCTCCGAGCACCCGGTCGGGGTGAAGGAGGGCACGCGGCTCCAGGCGATCCTCGGAGCCCGTCACCCCGCGGTCAAGTCGAGCCACCATCAGGGCATCGGCCGCGTGGGGGAGGGGCTCGTCGAGACCGCGTGGGCCGAGGACGGCTCCCTCGAGGGCCTCGAGGATCCGACGAGGCGCTTTGCGGTCGCGGTGCTGTGGCACCCCGAGATGGAGGAGGACGACAAGCGCCTGTTCGAGGCGCTCGTCGCCGAGGCGAAGCGCTACCGCGCCGAGCGGCCCTCGCCGTCGAAGTAGTCCACGGCGTCCGCCTGACGGAAGATCCAGCGGTGGTCGGGGCCGTAGGCGTTGACCTTGCCGCTGTCCGGGTACTCGGCGACCTCGGGGTAGACGAGCGTCGAGGCGAACACGAACCGGCATGGCTCGTCCGTCTCGTTGATCACGGCGTGGGCGCCTTCCGGGCCGCGCCGGAACAACACCACGTCGCCGGGCTCGAGCGTCCTCGTGCCGGTCGGGTCGCGGAGGGTCGGCCGCCCCTCGACGACGATCAGCAGCTCCTCGTTCGCCCGGTGCAGGTGGTACGGACACGTCTGGAGTCCGGGCGGGAGCTCCCAGAGCCCTGCCGACAGCAGGTCGCCCCGCACGAGCCTGCCCCAGCGGGCCCCGAAGCCGCGTGCGGCTTCGTCCGGGCCGGGCTCCGGCTCGTCCCAGTCGTCCGCGTGGAGGTTCGGGCGCACCTGCCGATTCTCGCATGCTGCGCCGTGGTTGAATCGCGCTGCCTCGAACGAACGGACGGACGATGCGCGACCCGATCGCACCCTTCCACTCCCAGCTGCCCGTCAAGATCGCCTTCGGCGACGGCGTCGTCGCCGAGCTGCCCGACGCGCTGATGTCGCTCGGCGCGCCCTCTGCGCTCGTCGTGGTCGAGGCCCCGGTGGCGGAGCATCCTGCGGTCGTGGCGGCGCTGGCGGCCGCGGAGATGGCCGGCGTGTCGCTCGAGCGCGTCGTGAAGGATGCGGGTGAGCCGACCTTCCAGCTCGCCGACGAGCTCGCCGGGAGGGTTCGCGACGAGGGGCTCGCTGCGGTCGTCGGGATCGGAGGCGGCTCGGCGCTCGACGTCGCCAAGGCGGCGCGCATCGTCGCCG
Source organism: uncultured Actinomycetes bacterium (assembly GCA_963703095.1). Lineage (GTDB taxonomy): Bacteria > Actinomycetota > Thermoleophilia > Gaiellales > Gaiellaceae > Gaiella. The sequence goes on along the minus strand of OY969787.1, from coordinate 2,368,166 downwards.
ACCAGGGTGGCACGGGCAAGGACTTCGCGGACGGGCGGATCACTCCCGGGCCCCCGACGATCGGGCTCGTGCTGTGCCCCACCACGTCGGGCACGGGGAGCGAGGTCTCCGGCGCGAGCGTGCTCACCGACCTGGAGGCCGACGTCAAGACCGGCTTCGGTCACCCGAACATGCGCGCGCAGCACGCGCTCGTCGACCCGGTGCTGACGCACGGCCTGCCGGCGGCGCCGACGGCGCACTCCGGCGTCGACGCGATGGCGCAGGCGATCGGCGCGTGCACGGTGTCGGACTCGTCGCCGCTCTCGATCGCCTTCGGGCTGGAGGCCTGCCACCACGTCGCGCACTCGCTGCGGGAAGCGGTCGCGGACGGGGCCGACGCGGGCGCCCGCCGCAGGCTCGCCTGCGCATCGCTGACCGCGGGGCTCGCGATGAACCTGGCCGACTGCGCCGCCGACCATGCGCTCGGGCAGGCGCTCGGCAGCGTGAAGCACCTGCCGCACGGCCTCACCGTGGGGCTCGTGCTCGCCGAGACGCTCGATGTCTCGCGGGTCGACTGTGCCGACCGCCTGGAGCGGGTCGCAGACGCGCTCGACGAGCCGGACGACGGCAGCGGCGACGGCACCCGTGCCGCGCGCGCCGTGCGGCGGGTGCTGCGCGACGTCGGCTTCCCCACGCTTGCCGAGGTGGGGGTGACCGCGGACGACCTGCCCGCGCTCGTGCACGCCGCCACCACGGAGCAGTCGTTCTTCCTCGAGATCGACTGCCACGACTGGACGGCGGAGGAGGTCGAGGCGGCCTTCCGGGCGGCGCTCGCCCTGCAGGTGCGCTGAGCTCGGGCCTGGTTGGGCATCGGACGGCGCCGCGTTCCGTCCCCTGAGGGTCTTCAGGGGCGAGGCTGAAGCCACGCCCCGCGAGAGCGCATCCGCGGAGCGCGGCCGCCGGCCAGGGGGGTGCCGTGGGGCGTGGCTTCAGCCTCGCCCAATCCGTCGCGGCGACGCGGGATCGCCCCCGGTTCGAATGCGCCTCGCCTCGACCACCTCGCCGACGAGGCTCCACACTGCTCGTCCCGATCGACGCTGGAACGCGATCCGGTCGACCGCCGCGTCCACGTCGTCCAGGAATGCCCCTGTACCGCCGGTGAGCTCCGCCAGCGACGGCGAGCATCCGCGCTCTCGGATCTCTCGCTCGTTGCACCACGGCCACTCCCTCGGATGTCGGGCGAGCCCGGCGGCGACGGGGTTCACCAGGGTGTACACCGAGGCCTGCACGACGTGACGGTCGGCCCGCCGCGACCAGAATCGCTCGCTGAACACGGCACCCGTGCGCTCGTGGCGCGCGTTGAGCCAGGCGGCGTGCCCTCCCGCGATCCTGCCGATCCCGGTGCCGAGGTCGGGCTCAGGCGTCGTCAGCACCGCGTGGTGATGCGTGTCGAGCAGGGCCGATGCGTGGACGATCCAGTCACGCAAGGTGGCCTCGGCGACGAAGCGGTCGAGATACGCACGTCGGTCGTGGTCATCGCTGACGATGCGTCCGCGACCGTTCCCCTGGAGCACGACATGATGCGTCGCACCAGTGTCCTCGTAGCGGGGGTAGCGAGGCATGTCGCATGATCGCTGTCGTCTGATCAGACGACAAGTGACCGTTCGGGAGCCGTCTCGGCAGGACGGCAGGGGCGAGGTTGAAGCCACGCCCCGGCGAGCGCTGTCGGGCGGGCCGTGGGGCGCGGAGTGCCTGGCATGGGCGTGGGGCGTGGCTTCAGCCTCGCCCCGACTCCGTCGTCCCCGGCCTGTAGGGCGGATGGAGGTCGAGCGCGAGCTCCCGCTCCACGGCACGGCCGACGGCGAGCAGCCGCGCTTCCTCCTGCGGCCGGCCGATCAGGACGAGGCCGACGGGAAGCGCGTCGACGAGCCCCAGTGGCAGGCAGAGCACCGGCCAGCCGGCGAGCGACGGCGCGGTGCTGGCGATCCCGCCGCCGACCTCCGTGTCACCGGTCGCGAGATCCGTGCGCCACGCAGGCGCGTACGCCGGCGCCAGGACGACGTCTGCTCCGGCCAGCGCGGGCACGAGCTGCTCCTCGATCGCCCAGCCGAGGCACCGAGCGCGCGCCGCGCGATAGGCCTCCGACGAGCGGCCCTCGCTCGCGAGCGCCTGCTCGAAGTGCTCGTGCCCGAAGTAGGCGAGCTCGACGTCGGCGCGCGCCTCGTCGAACGCGACGACCTCGGCGAGCGAGCGAGGGCCGTTCCCCTCGCGCCCCGCGAGGTACGCGTCGAGCTCCTCGCGGAGCTCGGTCACGAGCACGAGCAGCTCGGCCTCGTGGACGTCCTCAGGGGCGGGTTCGACGTCGACGTGGTCGAGCGTCGACCCCGCAGCGCGGAGCAGGGCGAGCGCCTCGTCGAACCGCGCATCCGTCCCGGCGTGCCCGCTGCGCCAGCCGTCCGCGACGCCGATCCGGACGCCGTCCAGCGACGTGGTGTCCAGCCCTCGGGTCGCCTGCTCGCCGGAGAGGATGTCGTAGAGCCGCGCGACGTCCCCGACCGTCCGGCCCATCGGGCCCGGTGCGTCCTGGCTCGCGGCGATCGGGACGATCCCCCGGGTGGGGAGGCGGCCGACCGTCGGCTTCAGCCCGACGCACCCGTTGACGGACGCGGGGCAGGTGATCGAGCCGTCGGTCTCCGTCCCGATCGCGAGCGGAGCGAGACCTGCGGCGATCGCGGCGCCCGACCCCGACGACGACCCGCCGGCGCTCCGGTCGAGCGACCACGGATTGCGCGTCAGCCCTCCCACCGCCGACCAGCCGCTCGTCGAGCGCGGCGAGCGCATGTTCGCCCACTCCGAGAGGTTCGTCGCGCCGAGCACGACGAGGCCCGCCTCGCGCAGCCGCGCCACGAGCGGCGCGTCCCGCCCCGGTGGGCGACCGGCCAGCGCGAGCGAGCCGGCGGTGCCGGGGAGCCCCATCGCCTCGATGTTGTCCTTGACCAGCACCGGGACGCCGTGCAGGGGGCTGCGCAGACGGCCGGTGGCGAGCTCGGCGTCGCGCGCGGCGGCCTGCTCCACGGCATCCGCCGAGAGCGCGAGCACGGCGTTGAGGCCCGGGCCAGCGGCATCGACGGCGGCGATCCGCTCGAGCAGCGCCTCGGTCAGCGCGCGGGAGGTCGTCTCACCTGACTCGACGGCAGCTGCGATCTGCGCGGCCGGCAGGCAGGCGACCTCCGCGCTCGGGGGATGCGGGTCGCTCACGCCTCGGTCGAGACGAACACGCTCTTCAACTCGGTGTTGTGGATCAGGCCCTCCATCCCGAGCTCCTTGCCGACGCCCGACTGATCACCAGGCTCTCGATCGTGGCTGTGCTCACCGCCCCTCCGTCTATCCTCCGCTGCCCTCGCTGCTGTCGCTCCGGCGGTCACGCGCGCAAGAACCTCGAGCTGCAGGTTGTACCTCGGGACGCGCGGTGGGCGTCCTCCCTGCGAGGACCCGACCCGGCGAGCCGGGTGGCGAGCTCTCCCACGTGTGGGCGCCCGTGTGGCACTTCTGCGCTGCAGAAGTACCGGCGAACCACGCGGTGCGGACCCGTCAGTGACCCACGACCTGGACGAGCCAGCGGCGCTCGCGCTCGCGGTCGAGCTCGAGGAAGAGGATCCGCTGCCAGGTGCCGAGGCACAGGACGCCGTCGCGGACGGGGATCGACTCGCCGGCAGGGCCGAGGAGCATCGACATGCAGTGGGCGTGGCCGTTGTCGAAGCCCATGTCCTCCTCGCTGATGTTCTCGGTGCGCCGATCCCAATCGTCGTGGGCGTAGTAGTGCTCGGTCGGGACGAGCCGCTTGAGCAGCACCGAGAAGTCCTCGAGGAACCCGCGCTCGTACTCGTTCACACGCACCGAGCACGTCGTGTGCGGCGAGTAGACGCAGCAGATCCCGTCGCGCACGCCGCTCGCAGCGACCGCCTCCTGCACGTCCTCGGTGATGTCGGTGATGCTCAGCCCGCCCGCGGTGCGCAGACGGACCTCCTGATGGAAGGTCTTCAGCGACCCGCCGTTCGCGGCGGTCGAGAGATCCGTCTCGGGCACCGACGTCATCTGACCGCATTGTGTCAGTCGCTCGCGACGGTCGTGCGGAAGAACGACGACCTCGTCCCCTCGCGCTGAGGTCGGTGCCCGTGAAGGGACGGGTGTCGGCCGCCGGCGCTACGCTCGCCGCGGCGGGCCCGTAGCTCAGCTGGTCAGAGCAGCCGACTCATAATCGGTAGGTCCCTGGTTCGAGTCCAGGCGGGCCCACTGCCCCCGCGGAGCGCGACACCACGGCATCACTCGTGGGTGGTGGGCGCCCACGAACGCAGCGAGGCCCCGGCGAACGCCGGGGCCTCGCGTCCGTGCCACGTCGAGGGAGGGTTAGCTCGACGGCACGATCCGCGCGTTGCCGAGCAGGAGGCCGCCCGAGAACACGCTCGTGCCAAGCGCGCCGTTCAGGATCCCTGCCGCGCCCGCGTTGAGCACGACATCGGCGGTGAGCGTCGTCGCGTTGACGTTCGCGAGCGTCGCGATCGGGGCACCGTTGCCGACCCCGACGACGTCAGCGCGCAGCTCGGCCTTCGGGATGTCGATCACGAAGTTCTTCACGGTCGCGCGCTTGCCGTTGCGCACGTTGAGGAACGTGATCCCGCCAGAGTGACTGAAGGGAGCCGTGAGGCTGACGGGGCTCGTGATCGGGAACGAGAAGCGGAGCCGCGGCGGCAGCAGCGACGCGACTCCGAAGCCGGCCCCGTCGGCGGGCAAGGGCACGATCAGGTTCTTGACGAGCGCGGTCGAGGTGCGGCCGTCGGTCGTGAGGACGGTCTTGCCGAAGCTCGACGACGAGGCGCCGGCCGTCGCGGCGGCGAAGGCGGCGACGAGGGCCGCGAGCGCGAGCGCGAGCAACGGGAGCTTCGAGCGGGTCAGAGCCTGAGACATGGTCACTCCTTTGTGGTGGCTGTGACCGAGATTCGACGCCCTCTCAAACTTGGATCATTCATGGACAGAGCGTCAGCTCTGGACAGGCGCGGAGCCGCTCGAGCGGCTCCCTGTCGGCGACTCGACCAGGCCGTCACGGCTGAGGCCGCGGCGAGTGCGCTGGCAGGCGCCGCTGCTAGAGGTTCTGGGCCTCGGCCCGCGCCCGGCGCTCGCGCTCGGCGGCGAGCACGGTCGCGAGGTGCTCGAGGAGCTTCCAGAGGATGTCGGGGTTGGCGCTCGCGAGCTTGCGGAAGTCCCAGAAGGCCGTCATGAGACAGCGGACGTCGGTCTCGGCGACGATCGTCGCCGAGCGCTCGGCTCGGTTGATCAGCGCGAGCTCGCCGAAGTAGTCCCCCGGGCCGAGCGTGCCGACCCGCTGGCCGCCGACGTGCACCGCGGCGGAGCCGCCGGTGACGATGAAGAAGCCGATGCCGTCCATCTCGCCTTCGCGCACGATCGTGCGTCCCGGTGGGTAGTCGCGCTCGCCGAACGCGCGCGCGACCCGTTTCAGCTGCCGCTGGTTGAGCCCGCTGAACAGCGGCACGCGCTTGACGTCGTCGGCGCTTCCCGGCACGCCGCGATCCTACAACGCGTCACGGTGCTCGACGGCAGGACATCCGCCTCCCGGTCAGGACACGAGGCCCCAGGACGTCGTCGCCCGCGCAGACGGGGAGCCGCTCGCGCGGCTCCCCGGCGACGACTCGACCTCGGGGCCAGGCGCGGTGACGCCTGCGGGGAGAGGAGTCCAGCCGCCGCAGGGCGTATTTCTTGCACATCACCCTGCGGAATGCGAGGCTGAGGGCCCCTCTCCACGAAAGGAACGTCCGCAAAATGGACATCTCGAAGCTCTCGCACGGAGCGAAGCTCGTCCTCGCAGGAACGGTCGCGTTCCTGATCGTCTCGTTCTTCAACTGGCAGGAGGTCGAGTTCGGCGACATCGCGACCGCCGGCGCCAGCATGTGGAACGGCTGGGGCGTGCTCGCTGGATTGCTCGCGATCGCGCTCCTCGTCTGGGAAGGCCTGCGACTCGTCAACATCTCCGTGACGCTGCCCGTCGGCCCCTCCATGATCAGCGCGTTCCTGGCGATCCTGCTGGTGCTCTTCACGTTCATCAAGTTCGTGGCGGACAACGAGTTCCGCACGTTCTGGGCCTGGCTCGGCCTCGCCCTGGCGATCGCGATCGTCGTCGGCGCGGTGATGAACATGCAGGCAGCGGGCGAGAGCGTCGCGAGCGTGCGCGAGCAGCTCGGCGCCGCCGGCGCAGCCGCAGCGGGCGCGGCAACAGCCGCCAAGGAGGCGGCATCGTCGGCCACCAAGGACGAGCCGTCGCCGGCAGTCGAGGCGACGAGCGCGGCCGAGGGTGCCACGGAGACCGCTGCAGGGACGGCGGCAGAGTCGCGCGAGGCGACGAGCGAAGCTGCGGCCGAGACCGCGGACGCGACACAGGCCGCTGCGTCGGATGCCGCAGACGCAGCATCCGACGCCACCGAGGGCACCCCGCCCGCCCAGCAGTAGCCGTCGACCCACGCCCCAGGCGTGATCGTCGGGCGCCAGCCCGGCGATCACGCCTACGCGGTTACACTTCCCCCATGACCGAGATCGGCACGCTGCGCGTCAAGACCGGCCTCGCGGAGATGCTCAAGGGCGGGGTGATCATGGACGTGGTCGACGCCGACCAGGCGCGCATCGCCGAGGAGGCGGGCGCCTGTGCCGTGATGGCGCTCGAGCGCGTGCCGGCGGACATCCGCCGTGACGGCGGCGTCGCCCGGATGTCCGACCCGGAGATGATCCGCTCGATCCAGCAGGCCGTCTCCATCCCCGTGATGGCGAAGTGCCGGATCGGCCACTTCGTCGAGGCGCAGATCCTCGAGGCGCTCGAGGTCGACTACATCGACGAGTCGGAGGTGCTGACGCCCGCCGACGTCGAGCACCACGTGGACAAGCAGGCCTTCACCGTGCCGTTCGTGTGCGGGGCGACGAACCTGGGCGAGGCGCTGCGCCGGATCGCCGAGGGCGCCGCGATGATCCGCACGAAGGGCGAGGCCGGCACCGGCGACATCGTCAACGCCGTCACGCACATGCGCACGGTGTTCGGCGAGATCCGCCGGCTGCAGGGGTTGCGCGCCGAGGAGCTCTATACCGCCGCGAAGGAGAACGGCGCGCCGTTCGAGCTCGTGCGCTGGGTGGCCGAGAACGGCCGGCTGCCGGTCGTGACCTTCACCGCGGGTGGGATCGCGACTCCCGCCGACGCTGCCCTCTGCATGCAGCTCGGCGCGGATGGGGTGTTCGTCGGCTCCGGCATCTTCAAGTCGGGGCGCGACAAGCAGCTCGATCCGGACGGCTGGGCCGAGGACGTCGCGCGGCGCGCACGGGCGATCGTCGAGGCCACGACGCATTTCGCCGACCCGAGGATCCTCGCCGAGGTGTCGACGGGCCTCGGCCAGCCGATGGTCGGGATCTCCGCAGCGAGCCTCGCGGAGCACGAGCGGCTCGAAGTCCGCGGCTGGTAGCGGCCGGCCCGTCCGCGCGGCGACCCCGGATACCATGTGCTGATGGCGTACGAGGGACTGCGCATCGGCGTGCTCGCCCTCCAGGGTGCGTTCCGCGAGCACGCGCGCATGCTGCGCCGCCTCGGCGCCGTGGTCGTGGAGGTGCGGCTCCCAGAGCAGCTCGACGGGCTCGATGGCCTGGTGCTGCCGGGTGGCGAGTCGACGACGATCATGCGACTCGCCGGCCTCTACGACCTCGACGGCGCGTTGCGGTCGTTCGACGGGGCGATCCTCGGCACGTGCGCCGGGATGATCGTCCTCGACCGCGCGCATCTCGGCCTGGTCGACGTCGAGGTCGACCGCAACGCGTACGGCCGCCAGATCGCCAGCTTCGAAGCCGAGCTGGAGCTCGTCGGCGACGACGTCCCGTTTCGCGGCGTGTTCATCCGCGCTCCGCGCGTGCAGGACGTCGGAGCGGACGTCGAGGTGCTGGGACGGCTCGACGGCGAGCCGGTGCTGCTGCGCGACGGCCGCGTGCTCGTCGCCTCGTTCCACCCGGAGCTGACGGACGACGCGCGCGTCCATCGGCTCTTCCTCGAGCTCGTCAGGGAGGAGCAGGGTGTCAGGGCATAGCAAGTGGTCGACGATCAAGCACAAGAAGGGCGCGGCCGACGCGAAGCGCGGCAAGCTCTTCTCGAAGCTGTCTCGCGCGATCATGGTCGCGGCGAAGGAGGGCGGCGGCGATCCGGCGACGAACCTCGCGCTGCAGAACGCGATCGAGAAGGCCCGCTCCTACTCGATGCCGAAGGACAACATCGAGCGCGCCATCGCCAAGGGCACCGGCGAGGGCGGCGACGGCTCGACCTTCGAGACGGTCGTGTACGAGGGCTACGGCCCCGACGGCGTCGCGGTGCTCGTCGAGGCGCTGACCGACAACCGCAACCGGACCGCGTCCGACGTCCGGCACCTCTTCACGAAGCACGGCGGCAACCTGGGCGCGACCGGGGCCGTCGCCTGGCAGTTCGAGCGCCGCGGCATCGTGCTCGTCGCATCCGACGCCGACGAGGACGACCTCGTCCTGGCCGCCGCAGAGGCGGGGGCCGACGACGTCGAGCGGGACGGGGAGGTGTTCCAGGTCTCCTCGGCGCCCGACCAGCTCGCCGCCGTGCGCGCTGCGCTCGAGGAGGAGGGCTTCACGATCGAGTCGGCCGAGCTGTCGATGGTGCCGAAGGTGACCGTCGCGATCGCCGACGAGGCGACGGCCCGCAAGGTCGTGCGGCTCGTCGAGGGCCTCGAGGACAGCGACGACGTCCAGGACGTCTACGCGAACTTCGACATCCCCGAATCCGTCCTCGAGGCCGTGGCCTCGTAGGGGCCGGGCTCCGTGTGGGGGTCTGCGCCGGCGTGGCGCGTGGCCGATCCACCTCGTCCTACGGCGCCCGAAGGTCAGGCAGGTGCGACGGGACGGATCTCGAGCCCACCGCGCACGCGGTGCGCGGTGAGGTAGCTCAGCCCGGCCGGGCCCGCCTCGACCATCCGTCGCGCGCCTTTCGGGATCACCGTCGCCAGACCCGTCCGGAGCGCGATGACGTCCCCGTCCACGGTCAGCGTCCCGCCCCCCGCGACCACGACGAGCAGCACGTCGCGCGTCTCGTTGACGTGCTCCGCGACCCGCTCGCCCGCGCGCCAGGCGAGCAGCGTCGCGTTGAGGTCGTCCGTGGCGACCCCCCAGAGGGGGCCGCGTCCCTCGAGTGCGAGCAGGTCGACGGCCTCCACGACGCGAGCGTACCGGCGCGTGTCGGTCGTCCGGAGAGGCGCGTACCCTCTCGATGTGAAGGTCCTCGGCATCGACCCAGGGACGGCTGCGTGCGGCTACGGGATCGTCCAGGAGCACGACGGGCGCATCAAGCGGGTCACCGGCGGGTGCTGGCGCACCACCAAGCGGGACCGCCCCGAAGAGCGCCTCAGGACGATCTACGCCGGGGTGAGCGGGCTCATCGAGGAGCACGGGCCGGACGCGGTGGCGGTGGAGGAGTCGTTCGTCGGCGCCGACGCCCGCATCGCGCTCTTCGTCGGTCAGGCGCGCGGCGTCGCGCTCGTCGCGGCGGCCAACGCCGGCCTGCCCTGCGCGGAGTACGCGCCCGCACGCGTGAAGCAGGCGGTCTGCGGCTACGGCCGCGCGGACAAGACACAGGTCGCCCGCATGGTGCGCACGATCCTCTCGCTGACGGACGAGCCCGGCACCTCGCACGAGTCCGACGCGCTCGCGGTCGCGATCTGCCACGCGCTGCTGCCACCGCTCGCGAGGCTCGCGTCATGAGGCACCCGTGATCGCGCGGCTGACCGGGGTGCTGGCCGGTCACACGGCCGACGGGATCGTCGTCGAGGTCGGAGGCGTCGGCTACCTCGTCGCGGCGACGCCCTCGGTCCTGCGGCAGGCGGAGCCGAGCGGGAGCGTCGTGGTCGAGACGTACCTCCATGTCCGCGAGGACGCCCTCCAGCTGTTCGGCTTCGCGACCGCGAACGAGCGGGAGCTGTTCACGCAGCTGCTCACGGTGAGCGGCATCGGTCCGAAGGTCGCGCTGGCGGTCGTCTCGGCCTCGTCGGCCGACGAGCTGCGCAGAGCGATCGTGCTCGGTGACCATGCGCGCTTCCAGGCGATCCCGGGGATCGGCAAGAAGACGGCGGAGCGGATCGTGCTGGAGCTGCGCGAGAAGGTCGGCCTCGAGTCCGAGGCAGCGATCGGCGTCGGAGCTGCCGCCGCTCCGGACGGAGCTCCGCCGGCCCATCTCATGGCGCGGGATGCGCTCGTGGAGCTCGGCTACAGCGTGGTCGAGGCGGAGCAGGCGCTGGCGGCGATCGACCCGGAGCTCCCGGTCGAGGAGCGCATCCGGCTGGTCCTGCTTGCGCGAAGCGGGAATCCGCAGAAGCGGATTCCCGCCGCTTGATCCCCCCGTGCGGCTTCGCCGCGCGGGGGCAGATCCCTGAAGGGGGCGCGCCTGCGCGCCCGCGTGGGTGGGAGCGTGCGCTCGCTCCGGTCCTGCGGCTGGGGTGGGCGGCGGTGATCTGTCGTGTCTTGTTTGCGCCAGGGTCTGATCCACCGAGTGGATCAGACCGGCTTGATCCCGCATGCCTGGCTGCGCCAGGCGTGCGGGCAGATCCCTGAAGGGGGCGCGCCTGCGCGCCCGCGTGGGTGGGAGCGTGCGCTCGCTCCGTTCGGACGCGTTCGGCGAATCGAGCGTGTCGCCGGGAGGAAGAGGCCGGATCCACGCCCGGAGCTTCTCGGTCTTCCCAGGTGCGACTCCGCGAAGCGAAGTCGCACCTCGCCGACCGGTGGCGAACGTACGCTAGGTGGCCGTGAGCGAGCGCATCACGACCCCTGTGCTGGACCCGATCGAGGACGAGCTCGAGCGGTCGCTGCGCCCGCGACGGCTCGACGACTTCGTCGGCCAGGAGCGGATCAAGGAGCAGCTCGGGATCGCGCTCGACGCGACGAAGGCGCGAGGCGAGGCGCTCGACCACGTGCTGCTCGTCGGTCCGCCGGGGCTCGGCAAGACGACGCTCGCGCAGATCGTGCGCGAAGAGCTCGGCGTCGGGATCCGCACCGTCGCGGGCCCCGCTCTGGAGCGGAAGGGCGACATGGCGGCGATCCTCACGGGGCTGGAGGAGCACGACGTCCTGTTCGTCGACGAGATCCACCGCGTCAACCGGGCGATCGAGGAGATCCTGTACCCGGCGCTCGAGGACTTCCGGCTCGACATCGTCGTCGGGCAGGGGCCGGCCGCCCGCACGCTCACGATCGACCTGCCGCACTTCACTCTCGTCGGCGCGACGACGAGGACCGGCCTGCTGACGACGCCGCTGCGCGACCGCTTCGGTCTGACGTTCAGGCTCGGCTACTACGACGCCGAGCAGCTGGGCTCGATCGTGCACCGCTCCGCCGGGATCCTCGGCGCCCCGCTCGAGGACGACGCGGCGGAGGAGATCGCGCGCCGCTCGCGCGGGACGCCTCGCATCGCCAATCGCATCCTGCGGCGGGTGCGGGACGTCGCGCAGGTGCGCTACGACGGCGCGATCACCGCCGCCGTCGCCCGCGAGGCGCTCGACCTGCTCGAGGTCGACGACGAAGGGCTGGAGCGCATCGATCGGGATCTGCTCGAGGCGATCGCCCTCAAGTTCGGCGGCGGCCCCGTCGGGCTGTCCACGCTCGCCGTCGCGCTCGGCGAGGAGCCGGACACGCTCGAGGACGTCTACGAGCCGTACCTGCTGCAGCTCGGGTTCCTGCAGCGCACGCCGCGCGGGCGGGTGATCACCGCGCTCGGCCGCGCGCACGTCGGTGGCGCTGGCGAGCACCCGGCCCGACCCGAGGGGCTGTTCTGAGCCAGCTGATCTGGACACCCGGCATGGCGGGCCCGCTCGAGGAGCTCGTCAAGCGCATCCACCGCCGGATCGAGGCGTTCGCGGAGGAGCACGGGATCCCGGAGGCGGGGGTCACCATCGAGCTGGTCGACGGCTCGCTGCACCGCCTCCGCTCGCTGTCGGCGGAGCCCGGCTTCGGGTTCGTCAGCTTCCGCCCCCATCGCGAGGGTGGGCGCCCCGAGGAGCTGGTCGTCCCCGTCGGCGCCATCCGCGAGATCCGGATCACGATCCCCGAGGCCGAGCAGCAGCTCGGGTTCTCGGCGACGGTCGGCGACGGCGGCGACGTGCACCCGTAGGGGCGGGCCTGCGCCACCGTCGAGCGACGTCAGCGGCGGAACTGCACCTCGTGCCACGACGGCGTGGGAGCGAGCTCGAGCAGCGCCCGGCCGCCCTGCGGCTCGGCGTAGCCGAACTCGCCGGTCTCCTCGTCCCAGGTCACCTCGAGGAGACCCTCCTTCACACGATGGTCGAGGTACGCGCCGCGGAACACGAGCTTGCGGAGCCAGTAGACGAGCGACTCCCCCTCCACGAGCGCGATCCGCTCCCAGTGCCGCACGAGGTAGGACCCGAGCGGGCTGCGCGGCTCGGCGACGCGGCCGTCCGCCGCGAGCTCCACGAGGTCGGCGACCTCGTCCTCGTCCAGATCGTTGGATCCGATCAGACCGAGGCGGACGGCGGCGGCGGTGACGCGCTCCTCGAAGTCCCGCGTGCCGAAGGCGTAGCGGTAGCCGAGGAACTCGAGCGTCACGTCGTCGCCCGAGGCGTAGTTGCCGTCGCCGAAGCTCATCTGCCCAGGCTAGCCTGGACACATGACGCGCGACCGCAAGGTGCTGCTCGGCGCGATCGTCGGGGTGCTGCTCGTGTGGCTCGTCGGCGCAGCCGTGACGAAGTACGACCTCCAGCAGATGGCCTTCCTCGCGCCGATCGCCGTGATCGTGCTGGGGGCGACCGCGGCGATCTTCCTGCTCTGGGCGAAGATCATCTCCCAGGCGGTTCGCTCGCGCCGCACCGGCGACTCCTGACCGCTCGCCACCTCTGCCCCGGCGCACCCGCAGCCGTCCGACGGCGCGCGTACCGTCGAAGCGTGCACGATGGTCGCTGGGAGATCCGACCCGTCGCGTGGGAGAGCGTGCACGCGCTGCAGGACGAGCTCGGCGTCGGCGACGTCGTCGCAACCGTTCTCGCCCGTCGCGGGCTGACCGATCCGGCGCGCGCCAGGGCGTTTCTCGCGGCGGAGCCCCCCGGGCACGACCCGCTGCTGCTCGGCCAGATGGCGGCGGCGGTCGAGCGGATCCGGACGGCGATCGCGCGCGGCGAGCGCATCTGCGTCCACGGCGACTACGACGTGGACGGCATCTGCGCGACGGCGGTCGCCGTCCTGACGCTGCGCGAGCTGGGCGCCGACGTCACGTGGCATCTGCCGAGCCGCTTCGAGGAGGGGTACGGGCTCGCGCTCGAGACCGTCGAGCGCGCAGCCGTGGAGGACGTCGGGCTGATCGTCACCGTCGACTGCGGCATCACCGCGGTCGCAGAGGTCGCCCGCGCGCAGGAGCTCGGCGTGGACGTGATCGTCACGGACCACCACCGCCCGGGAGACGCGCTGCCGGACTGCCCCGTCGTCTCGACCCGTCCGTCCGACTACCCGTTTCCCGAGCTGGCGGGCACCGGCGTCGTCCACAAGCTCGCCGAGGCGCTGCTCGGCTCCGACCATCCGGCCCTCCAGCGCCACCTCGACCTCGTCGCCCTCGCGACGATCGCCGACGTCGTCCCGCTCCTCGACGAGAACCGCGCGCTCGCCTCTGCGGGGCTGCGCGCGCTCGCGCGGACCTCGCGCCCGGGGCTGAGGGCGCTGATGCGCTCCGCTCGGGTCGACCCGGCGGCCGTCGATGCGACCGCGGTCGGGTTCCGGCTCGCGCCTCGCATCAACGCGGCGGGCCGCCTCGGTCGCCCGGACGTGGCGCTCGAGCTCGTGCTCAGCGAGGATCAGGAGACCGCGGAGCGGCTCGCCGACCAGCTCGAGCACCTCAACCGAGAGCGCCAGATCGTGGAGGAGCGGATCCTGCGCGACGCGATCGCGACGGTCGAGGCGTGGCCGTCTGCACGGCGTGCCCAGCGCGCGTACGTCCTCTGGGACGAGGAATGGCACCAGGGCGTGATCGGCATCGTCGCCTCCCGCCTGGTCGAGCGCTTCTCCCGACCGGTGGTGCTGATCGCGGGCGGGCGGGACACGTGGAAGGGCTCGGGCCGTTCCGTCCCCTCGTTCGACCTGCACGGCGGGCTCGCTGCGGCCTCCGCGCACCTCGAGCGCTACGGCGGCCACCGCGCGGCTGCGGGGCTCTCGATCCGCGAGGAGCGACTCGAGGCGTTCGCCGAGGCGTTCGCGGAGCATGCCGACGCGGTGCTCGACGACGTCGCGCTCGAGCAGGTCACCTCGGTCGACGCCGTCGTCCCGACCTCGGCGCTGACGCTCGACCTCGCCCAGGGCCTCGCCCGCCTGGCGCCCTTCGGCCTGGGGAACCCCGAGCCGATGCTCCTCGCCGCTGCAGTCGAGCCGGTGGAGCCGTCGACCGTCGGCGACGGCAAGCACCTCCGCTTCCGCGTGCGCCAGCACGGCCGCGACGGCGGCAGCGCGATCGCCTTCGGCCGCGGTCGCGAGCTCGACCGGCTCCGTGCCCGGCCGCGGGTCGACGTGGCCTTCCGGCTCACCGAGAACAGGTGGAACGGCACGGTGGCGCCACAGCTGGTGGTGCGCCGCGTGTTCGACGCGCCGGAGCGCTACGAGGAGCTGCGCGAGCGGCTCGCGGCCCTGTGGCGTGCCGGCGAGGCCGCCTGGACACCGGAGGCGCGGGCGGTCTTCGACGAGCTCGACCTCGCGTCGGGTGACGTCGGGAGCCGCCGGCAGCTGCTGGAGTCCCCGACGTTCCGTGCGCTGCTCAGCACGGATGCCGGCGATCGCGAGCTACCACGCGCGGCGTGACCCCCGAGCGGCTCGACCTCGGCAGCGGGTCGCCGAGCGCCGTCAGCGCGCGCATCAGGCGCCGGATGCGGCGTCGCTCGAGGTAGAGGCGCAAACCCCTCATCGGTCACGTGTTCGCCGGGCGCGGCGCGCCTCCTGTGGGGGAGGAGCCGCGGATCCCGATCCGTACACTGGGCCCATGAGCGTCGTCGACGCCAGCCGTGAGCACGAGAGCCTCTTCGAGGAGCTGATCGCCAGCATCGAGGAGTACAACCCCGGTGTCGACCGTGAGCTGATCCGACGCGCGTTCGAGGTCGCGGCGCGGCAGCACCAGGGCCAGGTCCGTCGCTCGGGAGAGGAGTTCATCCGGCACCCGTGGGGCGTCGCGCGCATCTGCGCCGAGCTGCACCTCGACGAGCAGACGATCGCAGCGGCGCTCCTCCACGACGTCGTCGAGGACACCTCGACCCTGCCCGAGGACGTGCGGGCCGAGTTCGGGCCGGAGATCGCGCAGCTCGTCGAGGGGGTGACCAAGCTCACGCGGATCCAGTTCTCGAGTCGCGAGCAGGCCGAGGCCGAGAACTACCGCAAGATGATCGTGGCGATGGCCCAGGACGTGCGGGTGATCCTCATCAAGCTCGCCGACCGCCTCCACAACATGCGGACGATCGAGTACCTCGGCCGCCAGAAGCAGGTGCAGAAGGCGAAGGAGACGCTCGAGGTCTACGCCCCGCTCGCGCACCGCCTGGGCATCCACACGCTCAAGTGGGAGCTGGAGGACCTCTCGTTCCAGATCCTCCATCCCCGCAAGTACTCCGAGATCAAGGCGATGGTCGCCGACCGGCGCGCCGACCGCGAGGCACAGGTCGACCAGGCGGCGACGATCCTCGAGCTCGAGCTGGAGAAGGCGGACATCCCGGCGGACATCGCCGGTCGCGCCAAGCACTTCTACTCCATCTACGAGAAGATGGCGAAGAAGGGTCGCGAGTTCAACGAGATCTACGACCTCACGGCGATGCGCGTGATCGTCGAGCGCTCGGGCGAGGAGGGCACGCGCGACTGCTACGGGGCGCTCGGGATCATCCACTCGCTCTGGAAGCCGCTGCCCGGCCGCTTCAAGGACTTCATCGCGATGCCGAAGCTCAACCGCTACCGGTCGCTCCACACGACGGTGATCGGGCCGACCGGCACGCCGCTCGAGATCCAGGTGCGCACGCGTGAGATGCACGAGGAGGCCGAGCTCGGCGTCGCCGCGCACTGGCTCTACAAGCGTGGGCGGCAGACGAAGGCGGACGACGAATGGCTGGCCTGGGTGCGCACGCTGCTCGACTGGCAGGGGGACGAGCAGGACGCCTCCGAGTACATGCGGACGCTTCGCACCGACCTGTTCGACGACGAGGTCTACGTGTTCACGCCGAAGGGCGAGGTGAAGACGCTCCCGGCGGGCGCGACGCCGATCGACTTCGCGTACGCCGTGCACACCGACGTGGGGCACAAGACGGTCGGGGCGAAGGTCAACGGCCGGATCGTCCCGTTGCACTACCGGCTGAAGAACGGGGAGTTCGTCGAGATCCTCACCTCGAAGTCGGGGCGCGGGCCGTCGCGTGACTGGATGTCGCTCGCCGCGTCGTCGCGCGCGCGCAACCGCATCCGTCAGTGGTTCCAGCGCGAGACGCGCGGCGAGACCGAGCAGAAGGGCCGCGAGGCGCTGGACAACGCGCTGAAGGCGCAGAACCTGCCCTACAAGAAGCTGCAGGGCTCGACCGTGCTGGCGCAGGTGATCCGCGACCTCGGCTTCAAGAAGGCGGAGGACTTCTACCTCGCGCTCGGCTCAGGCAAGGTCGGCGCGGGCCAGGTCGTGAACAAGGTGCTGCAGCGGCTCAAGACCGATCAGGTCGCCGAGGAGCCGGTCGTCACGCTCAAGCCCTCCCAGCGGCGGCGCACCGTCAGCGGCGAGTCGCTCGGCGTCGTCGTCCCCGGTGTCCAGGACGTGCTCGTCCGGCTCGCGAAGTGCTGCACCCCGGTGCCCGGAGACGACATCCTCGGCTACATCTCGCTCGGCCGCGGCATCACGATCCACCGAGCCGACTGCCCGAACGCGCGCTCGCTGCTGCGCAACCCGGAGCGCTTCACGCCGGTCGCCTGGGAGGAGACCGAGGCGACGGCGAGCTTCCGCGTCCAGATCTCGGTCGAGGCGTGGGACCGCGCCCGACTGCTCGAGGACGTGGCGCGCACCTTCTCGGAGCACGGCGCGAACATCGTCGCCTACGGCGGCACCGTCGACGACGGGATGGCCCGGAACTGGTACACGGCTGAGCTCGGCGACGTGAAGGACCTGCGCTCGCTGCTCACCGCGCTGCGGAACCTCGACGCGGTGTTCGACGCCTATCGCATGACGCCCGGCGGCTGAGGCCGACGGTATCTACAGGCGGTCGCGGGTCGACACGAGGTCGTCGTCGCGGCTCGCCGGCTCCTCTACGAGGTGCCCATCGTCGCCTGGAACTGCGCCGTGTCCGTGAACTGCTGGAACCTCGTCACCTTGTCGTTCCCGAACGTGAACACGTGGCAGAACTGGGCGTCGAGATCGGCGCCGGTCGCCTTGTACGTCCCGCTGTAGCGGCCCTCGACGACGACCGTGTTGCCCGCATCGTGGAACTGCTGCGGGTGGACGGCGAAGCCATCCCACTCCGATCCGAGCTTCACGAACAGGTTGCTGACGATCGCGTCCGACCCGACCCAGGCGGCCCCGCTCGGCTGGTACGGGTTCCCCTCGGCTTCGCGCCACTCGATGTTCGGATCCATGCCGGCGACCACTGTCGGGACGTCACCCTTGGCAAACGCGTCGTAGATGGCTCGCACCGCGTCGACACCGCTCGTTCGAACAACCTCCATGACGCTCCTCTCTGTCGGATGGGAGTGGATCATGACACGACCTGTTCGTTCAGGGGTCGTGTTCGATGTCCCCGAACCACCACGCACACCCCTCGCGCCCGAGCGCAGACCTGGTGTGGCTCTCGACGACGATGGCTCGATCGCGTCGAGACGGAGGATCGCGAACGGCACCGACACGAGCGTGATGGAACGCGTGGATCAGGGCTCGACGTAGGCGACGGAGAGCGACCACCCGCACGGGTGAGGCAATCCCTCGTTCGAGCGATGGCACGATCCCCCGTTCGCGACGAGCATCCGTTCGGGGGGAGGGGTCGGTCGGACGCGCAGCCCGTCCTGGTCACAAGGGCCGGGCGCGCGACCGACACGACCCCGGGGCTTGCTCCCGCAGGCAGGAATCCACCGAGTGGATTCCTGCGCGGGGATCCCCGGGCCTGGCTGCGCCGGCCGGGGCACACCCCTGAAGTTCGTGCGGCCGTGGAGCGCTGGTGGGTGCTCGGGCGACTGCGCCGCCCTCGGGTCGGGCTCGTTCAGCGGGCTTGAGTTCGCCGGTTGGTCGCCGCGCAGGGCGCTGCCGGCGGGTCGAACCGGTGCCCGGCTTCAGCCGGGCTCCCGGCGACTGCCGCGCCGCGCCGCTCGGCGCCGAGAGCGTCCCGCGCCCACGGACCGACGCCGCGCCGCCGCAGCAACCGACACCCTGAGGCCGGCGCAGCCGCCCGAGCACCAACCGGCGCTCGTTCGCCCCACGAAGCTTCAGGGATCTGCCCTCACGCCTGGCGCAGCCAGGCATGAGGGATCCCCCGCGCGGGAATCCACTTCCGTGGATTCCCGCCTGCGGGACAACCCGGCCTCACGCCTCCCAGGTCTCGCCGCCGGTATCCCAGCCGAGCAGGACGTGTGCCGAGAGGCGCGTCGCCACGTCGCCGAGCAACGCCGGGTCGGCGTCGCCGTCGACCCACAGCTCACCGACCCGCACGTCCTGGTGGACGACGGGCATGCGGATCCGACGCTCCGGGTCGGCGGTGCCCGAGGCAGGGCCGAGCACGAGCTCGCCTGCCTCGACGAACGCGATGCCTGCCCAGGCGATCCCAGGCTCTGCCGCGAGCAGGGCGACGGCGTCGCGCAGCGCGTCGTCGGGCTCCTCCGCCCGGTCGAGGACGAGGTCGAGACGCTCCAGCGCGCCGCCGCTCATCCGTCCAGGTCGTCGCCCTCGAACGCGCGCACCTGCGCCCGGACCTCCGCCGGCACGGTAAGCGGCCGGCGCGTGTCGCGGTCGATCAGCACGAGGGTCTGGGTCGCGGTCACCGTCAGGACGTCATCCGGCAGCCGGTACGCCGCGCACTCGTACGTCACGCTCGAGCCGCCGATCCGCGAGATGCGGACGAAGCACTCGAGCAGGTCGTCGAACCGCGCCGGTGCGTGGTAGGAGACGTGGGAGGCGCGCATCACGAACTCGGCTCCCTCGACCGAGAGCGTGCCGAGGTGGCGGTGGTACTCGGTGCGCGCGTTGTCGAAGTAGGGCAGGTACCGGCCGTAGTACACGACGCCCTGCGCGTCGGTGTCCGAGAACCACACCCGCGCGAGCGCGGCGTACTTGAACGGCGGGCGCCGCTCGGTGACCGTCCCGAGCTCGGGCGCCGTCCTCACGCCGGGGTGAGCGGACCGTGCGTGACCTCGGTCAGCGGCTCGTTCACATGGAACAGACGCGCACGGATGTCGGTCACGCCGAATCCCTCGAGCCGAGCCGTGTGCTCGGCGATGTACGCCTCGGCAGAGGCATCGTCGTCGAAGAGGTAGATGCCGCCGCCCTGCGCCGTCCCGGCGTTCTCCGTCCAGATCTTCCAGCGCAGGCCGGGCGTGCGCTCGATCAGCTCCGCGAGCTCGCGGTACACGGTGGCCATCTCGTCGCCCCACGGGCCCTGCATCGGGAAGTCGAACTGCACGAGCGTCGCCATCGCGTCCTCCTCGGGTCGGCGGTCGCTGCGATCGTATCGCGGGCGCGTCGCGCGCCGGTCAGCGCGGCGGCCAGGGCAGGCGTGCCGGCTGCCACGGCCCCGGCCAGTCGGCGTACGCCTCGTCCGGGAGGTCCGTGGCCTCGGAGACCGACGCCCCATGACGCGCCGCCAGCTCGCTGACCGGGTAGTGGATCCGCTCCTCGGCCGGGCGGGCGCCGACCATGAGGATGGCGCACGGCCCGTCGCCGGCGCCGACGAAGACGTGGCGGGTGCCCCCGGGGCAGTGGAAGAAGTCCCACTGGCGCAGGGGCCGCTCCTGCTCCTCGACGAGCAGCAGGCACTCGCCGTGGAGGACGAGGAAGCCCTCTTGCCCGGTCTCCTCGTGGTAGCGGCACGACTGCTGGCCGGGGTCGAGCACGTGGACGTTGATCCCCACCTCGGGGAAGCGGTGGTCGTCGCCCTCGAGCGGGAAGACGGCGCCCGAGCTCGGGTTGCGAAAGCCGAACGCGTCGGTGAGGTTGACGACGAACCAGCCCTCGCTCGTCGGTGTCCGGCCGTGATCGGTGGCGGCCAACGTGGCCTCGGGGACGGGTCGCCGCTCGGTCATGCCCGGATCAGCGCCAGCACCTCGTCTCGCCGCCGCTCCATCTCGGCCTCGTCGAGCGCCTCGAGGTTCAGGCGCAGCAGCGGCTCGGTGTTGGAGGGCCGCACGTTGAAGTGCCACGTGTCGAACTCGACCGAGACGCCGTCCAGGTGGGAGACGCGACCTCCCTCGGCGGTGTAGCGCTCCTTCAGCTCCTGGATCTTCAGCGCCACGTCCGCGACGGGCGTGTTGATCTCACCGGTGAGGAAGTACTGCGCCCGGAACGGCGCGAGCAGCTCCGAAGCCTTCATGCCACGCGTCGAGAGCAGCTCGAGCATCAGGAGGAACGGCACGACGCCCGTGTCCGCCTGCGCGAAGTCGCGGAAGTAGTAGTGCGCGGACACCTCGCCCCCGAACACGGCGCCGTCCTTGCGCATGCGGTGCTTGATGAACGCGTGCCCGACCCGGTTGATCAGCGGCACGCCGCCGGCGGCCTCGATCGTGCGCGGCACGGCCCAGCTCGCCCGGACGTCGTAGATCACCTTGCCGCCCGGCTCCTTCGCCAGGATCGACTCCGCCAGCAGCGCGGTCACGAAGTCGCCGGGGATGAACCAGCCTGTGTCGTCGACGAAGAAGCAGCGGTCGGCGTCGCCGTCGTACGCGACGCCGAGGTCGGCGCCCTGCTCGGTGGTCGTGCGGACGATGAACTCGCGGTTCTCCGGCAGCAGGGGGTTCGGCTCGTGGTTCGGGAACGTCCCGTCCGGCTCGAAGTGGCAGCGCACGACCTCGATCTGCGGCAGGCGCTCGAGCACGCGCGGGAGCATCACGCCGGCCATCCCGTTCGCGGCGTCGACGACGATCTTCAGCGGTCGGAGACGCTCGACGTCGACGAACGAGAGCACCTTGTCGACGAACGACGGCCAGACGTCCTCCTCGCGCACGACGCCGCGACGCGTCACCGGGCCGAAGCCCGCCTCTGCGCGCCGCCGCACGTCCTCGAGGCCGGAGTCGCCGCCGACCGGCAGCGCTCCGCGGCGGACGATCTTCATCCCCGTGTACTCCTTGGGGTTGTGCGAGGCGGTCACGCAGATGCCCCCGTCGAGCGAGAGCGACGCGACCGCGTGGTAGATCATCTCGGTGCCGACCATGCCGAGGTCGAGCACGTCGGCGCCACCGTCGGCCGCCCCTTCGATCACCGCCGCCGCCATCGTGGGCGCGGAGACGCGCATGTCTCGTCCGACGGCGATCGAGCGTGGCTCGAAGTGCTCGACGTAGGCCCGGCCGACCGCGTACGCGCCCTCCTCGTCGAGCTCCGTCGGATGGATCCCGCGCACGTCGTACGCCTTGAAGACCTTCGGGTCGAGCATCGGCTCGATGCTAGTCGGACCGCGTCGGCCACGGGGACGGCCCCCGATCGGCCCGCGGCTCGCTCGCCGCCATCGACGATGAGGAATACTCGCCGGGATGACGATGCAGTCCGTGGACGGCTGGGGTCGAGCGTCGACCCCGCCGGGGCGGCGGAGGGACGGCGCGTGACCGGCGTGCCCGGCGAAGCCGGGGGTGAGCTACGCGGCGAGCGCGCCGAGGTCGCACGCGAGGCCGTGACCATGGTGCTCTACGTGTCGATCGTGCTGCTGGCGACGCTCACCGCGCTGCCCGCGGACGACGAGGCGCACGGGACGACGCAGGAGGGCGGCGTCCATGGCGCGACGCTCGTAGCGGTCGTGTGGGGGACGGCGCTGGGGCTCGCGCTGGCGCACTGGTTCGCCTTCCGGCTCGCGGCGCGCCTCTTCGGCGGCGGCGAGGGGCGTGAGATCGACGGCGAGATCGGTCTCGCCCAGGTTGGCGGGGCCGCCGTGGTCGCGGCGCTCTGCACGATCCCGATCGTCCTGTTCGACGACGACGCGGACGTCGAGGCGGCAAGCGTCGTGCCGGCGCTGATCATCGGCGCGGCCGGCTACCTGATCGCCCACGTCGCCGGGCGCTCGAGGCGCTTCGCGCTCCTGTTGGGCCTGATCTCCCTCGTGCTCGGCCTGCTCGTGGCGACGGTCAAGAACGTCCTGCTCGCGCACTGAGCCGTGCCGAGGGCAGGTCGTCCGGCGCCCACTCACGTGTCCTCAACCCCGTCAAGGCAGGTCGTCGGCCAGCTCGAGCAGCACGTCGCGGATCTTCTGCGACGACGCCTCGTCGGGTGACTCCGAGACGATCGTCGCGGCCCGGTCGAAGCGTGCGAGCGCAGCGCGCAGCGGGCCGACCCTCAGCGTCCCCTCGCCGTAGGAGAGGTGGTGCTTCTCGTTGCGATTCGCGTACGCGATGTCGGAGACATGCACGTGGAACGGGACGCCCGGCGCGAGCACCTCGTCGATCTCGGCCAGGGCCGCGGCGAACCGGTCGACCTCGAGGAAGGCGCCGTCGCTCGTAGCGTGCATGTGGGCGAAGTCCGCGACGGGGCGCACCCAGCCGGTGCGCCGGGCGATCTCCACGCAGTCGGCGAGCGAGCCGAGCTCGCGGACGCGACCCATCACCTCGACGCCGAACGGCACCGCGCGGTCCTTGCCCTCGAGGCGCTCGCGCACGAGGGCCAGCTGCTCGACCACGCTCGTGATCGCATCCTCGCGTGAGCGACCGAGGAGGAACCCCGGGTGGAAGACGACGACCTCGGCACCGCAGGCGGCGGCGATCCCGGCGCTGCGGTCGAGCGCTCCGAGCGCGGACGACCACTTGCGCCCGCTCGCCTCCAGGTGACCGACCCAGCCGAAGAGCGGCGCGTGCACCGACAGCGCCACGTCGTGCTCGCGGGCGACCTCGCCGAGGCGCTCGGCCCACGGGTAGTCCATCCAGAAGCCGCCCTCGAAGTCGATCTCGCACGCGGAGTAGCCGGCCTCGACGAGCAGCTCGACGGCTTGCTCGGGGCTGTCGCGGGAGGGGACCCGAGCAGGTCCCACGCGAATGTGACCCATGGACGCGACCCTACCGCGGGGAGTGCCGCGGAGCGGTGCCCGTCAGACGCAAGGCGTCGAGCGCCGACGCCACCAGACGCTCATTTCCCTGCAAACCGGGGCTGTCAGCGTGCCCGGCCCGAGCCATGCTCTCCGTGCTGCACCTGGTGCATGTCGTCCGACGGCGGCTCTACCCTGAGCGCGGAATGGAAGGGGTCAATCGCATCGATCTGCTCGAGCTCGACATCGACCTGCGCCTCACCGACCTGTGGCGCGAGGCGGCCGACGTGTCCGAGTGGAACCTCGAGGTCGTGTCGGCGTTCATGCGCGCGGCGTACGGGAAGGGATACTGCGACGCCCTGACCGAGGATGCTCCGGGCTCGCTCTGCATCGAGCACGGGTACGAGATCCCCGCCCGCCGCACCCGACTCGCGGACCGCGACGCCCGCGCGGCGTAACGCTTCGTTCAGACGCGGGGCCCTCCGCTCTCTCTAGACTTCACGGACAGTGGCACGCAAGAGCTCCCCGGCACGCCTGGTGATCGCGCTCTCCGTCGCGGCCGTCCTCGCCGTGTTCCTCCTGTACACGTCGATCGCCGGCGGCGGCACGCCGTCGGTCTCGCCGAGCGAGCTCGCGGGCAAGGACGGCACCGTCGCGCTCGCCGGGATGGTGGTCGGGCCCGTGACGGGCGACGCGTACGGCGACGGCATGCGCTTCAAGCTGAAGGACATCGAGGGCGACGCCCCGACGCAGGTGACGGTCGTCTACACGGGGTCGGTTCCCGACCAGTTCCGGGTCGGGCGGCACGTGGTGGTGGACGGCGCGGTGCTGGGCGGCGTGTTCGTCGCGGAGGCCGGCTCGATGATCACGAAGTGCCCGTCGAAGTACCAGGCGGCCGAGACGACCCCGAGCTGAGATGGCCGAGCTCGGCCGCGCGGCGCTCGCCGTCACGCTCGGGCTGTCGCTCTACGCGCTCGTCGCCGGCGGCTATGCCGCCTACCGCGGCCGGCGCCGGCTCGCAGCGTCGGCGCGCAACGCGCTGATCGCCGCGTTCGGCTCCACCCTCGTCGCCACGCTCGTGCTCGTCGGCGGCTTCCTGCGCGACGACTTCTCGCTCGCCTACGTCGCCGGGCACTCGAGCGAGGCGCTGCCCACGCCGTACAAGATCTCGGCGCTGTGGGGCGGGCAGGAGGGATCGCTGCTCCTGTGGCTGCTGATCCTCACCGGCTACGCCGCCGCCGCCGTCTGGTTCGCACGTCGCCGGGCACCGGATCTCGTCGCCTGGACGACACCCGTCCTGGGCGGGATCTGCGTCGGGTTCACGTGGCTGCTCGTCGGCGTGTCCAGCCCGTTCGAGGTGATCCCCGCAGCCGCCGACGGGCGCGGGCTCAACCCGAGCCTCCAGAACCCGTACATGGTCAGCCACCCGGTGCTGCTCTACCTCGGCTACGTGGGGCTGGCCGTGCCGTTCGCGTTCGCGATGGGCTCGCTCCTCTCCGGCCGCACCGACGAGCGCTGGATCGTCGCGACGCGCCGCTGGACGCTCATCGCCTGGACGGCGCTCGGCGTGGGTCAGCTGCTCGGCGCCCACTGGGCCTACCAGGAGGTCGGCTGGGGCGGGTACTACGCCTGGGATCCGGTCGAGAACGCAGCGCTGATGCCATGGCTCGCGGCGACCGCGTTCCTGCACTCCGTGATGATCCAGGAGAAGCGCGGGATGCTGAAGGTCTGGAACATGGCACTCGTCAGCGGCGCGTTCTGCCTGTCGCTGTTCGGCACGTTCCTCACGCGCTCCGGGGTCGTCAGCTCGATCCACTCGTTCACCCAGAGCTCGATCGGGCCGTGGTTCCTGGCGTTCATCATCGTGACCGTGGTCTTCTCGGTGGCCATGATCTGGCTGCGGCTGCCGCAGCTGCGGGCCACGACCCGGCTCGAGTCGCTCGTGTCCCGCGAGGCCGTGTTCCTCTACAACAACCTCCTGCTCGTCGCCCTCTGCCTGACGATCCTGTGGGGCACCGCGTGGCCGATCGTCTCCGAGGCGGTCCGGGGCGAGGCCGTGGTCGTCGGGAGGCCCTACTACGACTTCTTCCTGCGCATCTTCGGGCTCCCGCTGCTCCTGCTCATGGGCATCGGCCCTCTCGTAGCCTGGCGGCGTGCCTCGCTGCGAGGGCTTGCGCGGGTCTTCGCCTGGCCCGCCGGCGTGTCGCTCGCGGCGGGTCTCGTCCTGGTCGTCCTCGGTGCCGGCTCCTCGATCCCCGGGCTGATCGCGTACACGTTCTCGGTCTTCGTGCTCGTCACCATCGGCCAGGAGTTCTGGCGTGGCACGGTTGCGCGACGCTCGCTCACCGGCGAGCCCGTCCCACGTGCGTTCGGACAGCTCGTCGCCCGAAACCGCCGGCGCTACGGCGGCTACGTGGTGCACGCCTCGATCGTGCTGCTCGCGATCGGGATCGCCGGCTCGAGCGCCTACGACTCGGTAGCGGAAGGGCGGCTCGCGAGGGGTGAGACCCTGGAGGTCGGTGGCTACACGCTGACCTACACGGGGCTCACGGAGCGGGAGGCGGCCAACGCGCTCGAGGTTCGCGCCCTGCTGGACGTCGAGCGCGGGGGGTCGAGCCTCGGCTCGGTCGAGGCGGGCAAGAACGCGTATGCCGTCGAGCAGCAGGTCTCGAACGAGGTGGGGATCCGATCGGACATGCTGACCGGCGAGGATCTCTTCGTGATCGCCGAGCAGGTCAACGACGACGGCTCGGTCGTCTTCCGCGTCTTCGTCAAGCCGCTCGTCAATCTCATCTGGCTGGCGGGTCTCGTCTTCGTGCTCGGGTCGCTGATCGCGCTCTGGCCGGACGCGCGCGAGGAGCGTCGCCTCGCGGCGCGCTACGCACGGGTCGGTCGCGGAGACGAAGCCGCAACGGCGCCGTGAGCACGGCGCTGCTGCTCGCCGCGGCGCTGGCCGTCGCGTGCGTCGTCGTCGTCGCGCTGCCGTTCCTGCGCGAGCCCGAGCCCGGGACGGACGAGCTCGTCCAGCTGACCGAGGAGGAGCTGCACGTGCTCGCGCTGCAGGAGGAGCGGGACAGAGCCCTCGCGGCGCTCAAGGAGCTCGAGGCAGACCATCGTGCCGGGAAGATCTCCGACGAGGACTACCGGGCGGTGGTGGGGGCGCTGCGCCGTGACGCAGCCGCTGCGCTCCGGGCGCTCGACGCGACGGCAGGGACGAGGGGAGACGCGGCGAAGACCGCGTGAATGCTCCTCCGGCTGATCATCGTCGCCGCGGGGCTCGCGGCTCTGCTCGCAGCGGGCTCGGCCGCCGGAGATCCGGGTGCGGAAAAGCAGCGGGTCGACGAGCAGATCGGCACCCTTCGCGAGCGCGCGGCGGAGCAGGAGGCGCGGGAGGGGATCCTGACCGAGGAGCTGAGCGCGGCCGCCGGACGCGTGCGCGAGCTCCAGGCCGGTGTCCGAGGTCAGGAGGCGCGGCTGGGCGTCCTCGAGCAGGAGCTGGCTGCAGCGAGGGCGCGACTGGCGAGGCTCGACACGACGTTCCGCGACCAGAGCCGGCGGCTCGAGGCCCTGCGGCGCGAGCACCGAGCGGCGATCGGCACGCTCGAACGGCGTGTCCGCTCCATCTACCTCGCCGACGAGCCGAACGTGCTCTCGTTCGTGCTCGGGGCGACGTCGTTCACGGATCTGATCGACGACCTCGAGCTCCTCGGTCGGATCGGGCGGCAGGACAAGCGGATCGTGGAGCGCGTCGCGTCCGCCCGCGCCGGGTTGGCCGACGCACGTCGACGAACGGCCGCTGCGCGCAACGAGGCGGTCAGGCTGGAGCGCGGCGTCGCAGCGCGGACGAGCGAGCAGCGCGCGGTCGTCGCGCGCCTGGCTGCGAGCCGGGACGCCCTCGTCACCGCCCAGGCCGAGCGTCGTGCCGCGCTCGGCTCGATCGAGGAGAGCCAGGAGGAGGTGCTCGCGGAGATCGACGCGCTCGAGGCCCAGAGCGCCGCGCTCGCCGCAGCGATCCGCGCGGCGCAGGCCGAGGCGGCCGCGCAGACGGGGGCCCCGGCCGCCGCTCCGGTCGTCGGCGGCGGGAACGGGATCCTCAGCTGGCCGGTGAGCGGGCCGGTGACGAGCGGGTTCGGCCCGCGCTGGGGCCGGATGCACGAAGGGATCGACATCGCCGTGCCGACAGGCACTGCGGTGGGCGCGTCCGCGCCCGGCACGGTCATCTACGCGGGCTGGCTCGGCGGCTACGGCAACCTCGTGGTGGTCGACCACGGCAACGGCCTCTCGACGGCGTATGCGCACAACTCGTCGCTCGTGCTCGGGGTCGGGGCGTCCGTCGGGACGGGCACCACGATCGCGCTGTCCGGCAACACGGGCAACTCCAGCGGGCCGCACGTGCACTTCGAGGTGCGCGTCGGCGGGAGCGCGGTCGACCCCCTCGGCTACCTGTAGGAGCAGGGCTCGCCCGGCAGGCGGCTCGCCCGGATGCGAAGAGCGGGCGAGGCATGCCTCGCCCCTACGCGGCTCGAGCGCGGCCGGCGCGGCGTCGGTGTCTGACGACGGCTGCGAAGAGCGGGCGAGGCGGCCTCGCCCCTACGCGGCGCCGAGGGCGGCCGGCAGGGCGTCGGCGTCGACCACATGCAGGTCGGGGAGCGCGCGCCAGGTCTCGTCCAGCCCCAGCCCATAGCCCGCGAACAGGTGATCCGGCACGGTGAACCCCACCTCACGCAGGGGAAGGTCGTCGACCAGCCGGCGGTACGGCCGGTCGAGCAGCGTCACCGCGGTGACGGTCGCCGGCCCGCGCTCTCTCAGGCTGCGCGTGAGGAACGCCAGCGTCAGACCGGTGTCGACCACGTCCTCGACGAGCACGACGTCGCGCCCGGCGATCGGGGCGTCGAGGTCCTTGAGCAGGCGCACGCCGCCGCCCGGGCCGCCGCTGCCGAAGGGGGAGAGCTCGATGGTGTCGACGCCGTGCGCGCAGTCGACCGCGCGCGACAGGTCGGCGAGGAAGACGACGCTCGACTTGAGCGGAGCGACGAGCAACGGCTCACGGTCGCCCAGCTCCGCCGAGAGCGCCGCTCCGAGCTCGGCGACGCGCGCGGCGATCGCCGTCCGCGAGAGGAAGACCTCGCCGATCGGGTGACCGTGCTCGCGGAGTCGGTCGGCGGCCGTGAGGGCGGTCACGTCGCGATCCGGAGCCGGTAGCGCTGGGCGAGGTGCTCGATGTCGCGCCGGTAGAAGAGCTTGACCTTCACGTCGGGATACAGCTCGCGGAGCTCGCGCAGCTTCCGGTTCTTCCGCGTGACGAGCGACTGCTTCATCACCGTCACCTCGACGTAGAGCTCCTGCTCGGGGAGGTAGAAGTCCGGCGTGAACGCACGGGTCACGCGGCCCTCCGCGTCACGCTCGAGCACGAAGGACGTCGGCTCGTAGTCCCACGGAATGCCGTACCAGTCGAGGATCCGGGCGCACTCGAACTCCACCGGGTTCGCGAACCGCGGCGGCGCCGAACCACGATATGCCTGGAAACGATGGGTTTCCGGGGAGGGCTCCTGCACCGACCTCAGGGTAGCGAGAGGCTCGGACGACCCTTCTCGGAGAGCCCGGCGAGCCGTATGCTCCGTGCACGTGGCCGCCGCGGACCGTCCCATCTGCATCGCCCACCTGTCCGACCTGCACTGCGGCGGGCAGTACTTCGAGCCGAACCTGCTCGAGCGCGCGATCGTCGAGATCAACGACCTCCGGCCCGACATCGTGATCTGCTCGGGCGATCTGACGACGCTGGGCTTCCGCCACGAGTACCAGCTGGCGCGCGAGTACCTCGACCGGATCGAGTGCGAGGCGCTCGTGGTCGTGCCGGGAAACCACGACTCTCGCAACGTCGGGTACGTCCACTTCGAGCAGCTCTTCGGCGAGCGCAACTCGGTGCTGCGCAAGGACGGCGTGGCGGTGGTCGCCGTCGACTCGACCGAGCCCGACCTCGACCACGGGCAGATCGGCCGCGGCCGCTACCCGTGGATCGAGGAGGAGTTCGCGCGAGAGCCGGCCGACCTGCGGATCTTCGTGCTGCACCACCACCTGCTCCCGGTGCCCGGCACGGGGCGCGAGCGGAACGTCGTGTACGACGCGGGCGACGCGATCGAGTGCCTGCTGCGCGCCGGCGTCCACCTCGTGCTGTCGGGGCACAAGCACGTCCCGTACGCCTGGCGGCTCGAGAACCTGTTCGTCGTCAACACCGGCACGGTCTCGTCACTGCGGCTGAGAGGGAACACGCGGCCCTGTTACAACGTCGTCGAGATCAACGGCACCCACGTCGACATCTGGCGCCGCCACCCGTTCCACGGTCAGGAGCGGATCATCCAGTTCTCGACCGAGACGTACGCGTACGAGAAGTACACGGGAAGGATCGACAGCGAGGTGACGACTCGGCGATGAGCCTCGGGCCCGGCATCCGCACGGCCGTCGCCGTGATCGATGGCGAGCACTACGGCCCCGTCGTCCGGGACGCCCTGCGGGAGCTGCCGGACCTCGTGCTCGCGGCCGTGCTCGTCGGCGGGACCGAGAAGCTGCGCGGAGGCGAGGACTATGGCGTCCCGCTCGCGGCGACGCTCGAGGAGGCGATCGCGGAGCACGAGCCCGATGTCGTCCTCGACCTCTCGGACGAACCGGTGCTCGGGCCGGCTGCGCGACTCGCGCTCGCCGGCCGCGCGCTCGCGCTGGGCGTCCCGTACGAGGGCGCCGACTTCCGGTTCGACCCCCCGGCGCTCGTGGCGACGAGCATGCCGACGCTCGCCATCCTGGGCACGGGCAAGCGCGTGGGAAAGACCGCCGTCACCGGGCACGTCGCGCGGCTCCTCGCCCGTCGCCGCCGTCTCGTCGTGCTGGCGATGGGGCGGGGCGGCCCGGCCCGACCCGAGGTCGTCCGCATCGCACCGACCGTCGACGACCTCATCGCGCTGTCGCGGGCCGGTCGCCACGCCGCGTCCGACCACCTGGAGACGGCGGTCGTCGCGGGCGTCGAGACCGTCGGCTGCCGACGCTGCGGCGGCGGGCTGGCGGGAGCCGTCGGCGTCTCGAACGTCGGGGAGGGTCTCGAGGTGGCCGCGCGGCTCGAGCCCGAGCTGCTCCTGCTCGACGGCAGCGGCGCCGCGCTGCCTCCGGTCGCGGCGAGTCGCCGCGTCCTCGTCGTCGCCGCCCACCAGGGACCGGAGCTCGCGGCGGGGTACCTCAACGGCTACCGCGCCCGCCTCGCAGACCTCGTCGTCGTGACCATGGCGGAGCCGGATGCACCACATGCCGCCGTGGCCCGTGCGCTCGAGGAGCACGTCCGCGAGGGCGTGCCGATCCTGCGGACGGTCCTGCGTCCCGAGCCTCTCGAGCCGATCGCCGGCGAGCGGGTGGCGTTCTTCGGCACCGCGCCGGCCGGGCACGGCGGCACGATCGCACGGCACCTCGCGGACGTCCACGGGGCGCACGTGGAGCACGTCTCCGGGGCGCTGTCGGATCGCCCGGCGCTGCGCGCCGAGCTCGAGCGGGTCGAGGCGGACACCTTCGTGGTCGAGCTCAAGGCGGCCGCCGTCGACGTGGTGGTCGAGGAGGCCGTGCGCCGCGGGGTCCGCGTCGTGCTGGCGACGTGCGACGTCCGACCGCTCGCCGGCGAGGCGTCGCTCGACGCCGCGGTCGAGCAGCTCGCAGCCGAGGCGGTCGCGCTTCGCGCGGAGGCGCTCGCGTGAGCGAGCGGCGCTACCTCGCGCCGCTGCCACTCGGGGGGCTCGACGATCCGCCCTGGTCGAAGGGGTTGATGGCGCGTGCGCTGTCGGCGACGGGGCTGTCGCCGACGAGAGCCTACGAGCTCGCACGGCTCGTGGACGCGGACCTTGCTTCGTCCGGAGCCGAGGCGGTCGACCTCGACCGGCTCGCGGAGCTCGCCACGGGCCTGCTCGGCGAGCGCGAGGCGGGCCGCACGATGCGCAGGCTGCGCCGCCTCCACGCGCTGCGTCAGCTCGACGTGCCGATCGTGCTGCTCGTCGGCGGCGCCACGGGCACGGGGAAGTCGACGATCGCCACCGAGGCGGCGCACCGGCTCGGCATCACCCGCGTGACCTCGACGGACTTCATCCGCCAGACCATGCGCGCCTTCTTCTCCGTCGAGTTCATGCCGTCCGTCCACTACTCGAGCTTCGAGGCGGGGCTCGCGCTCACCAAGGCCGAGGAGGAGGAGACCGGCGACCCGCGGCTGCTCGGGTTCCTCGACCAGACGCGGAACGTCCTCGTCGGCGTCGAGGCCGCGCTCGACCGAGCGCTCACCGAGGGCTGGTCGATGGTGCTCGAGGGCGTCCACCTCGTCCCCGGGATGCTGCTCGAGCGGCGGGACGCGGTCGTCGTGCACTGCGTCGTGACGATCTCCGACGAGAGCCTCCATCGCAGCCACTTCTGGGTGCGCGACGCGCACACGGACGGGCTGCGACCGCTCGAGAAGTACCTCGACGGCATGCCCGAGATCCGGCTGATCCAGGAATCGCTCGTCGAGCGCGCGCGTCGCTGCGACGTGCCGGTGATCGAGAACGTCACGCTCGACCAGGCGATCGGCGAGGTGCTCGACCTCGTCCTCTCGTCGGCCGATCGGCTGGCGCGCGCCTGACGACCCCGTTGTCCCGCAGGCGCGCGCGGGACTACGATGGACGTGACGCGGGCAGTCGCGCCCGCCGACTGCTGGAGGGAATCACGTGGGCCCGGAGCCGTCGATCGCCACGGACGCGCGTGTCGGTGACGCCGTCGAGGCCCACCTGCCGCAGGGCACGGTCACGTTCATGTTCACGGACGTCGAGCGGTCGACCTCCGTCCTCGCGGAGCTCGGCGCGGAACGGTACGCGGACTCGCTCGCCCGGCATCTCGACGTCATCCGCGCTGCGCTCGAGCGGCACGGCGGGGTCGAGGTCGACACGCAGGGCGACTCGCTGTTCGCGGCGTTCTCCTCGGCGAGGCAGGCCGTCGCCGCCGCGGACGAGATCCAGCGGGGCCTCGACGGCCCGCTCCGCGTTCGCATCGGGCTCCACACGGGCGAGGCCCTCGTCCGGGACGGGCGCTACGTGGGGCTCGACGTCCATCGAGCGGCGCGGGTAGCCGCGCTCGCGTGGGGAGGGCAGGTGCTGCTGACCACGCCGACCGCCGAGCTGCTCGAGCCCCGCGCGGAGCTGCGCGACCTCGGGCTCCATCGCCTGCGCGACATCCGCGAGGCGGTCCGGATCTTCCAGCTCGGAGGGGAGGAGGACGGCGCACCACCTCCGGGGTCCCGGGCGTGGCTGCCGGTGGCGTCCACGTCGTTCGTGGGGCGGGAGGACGAGCTCGAGCGTGTTGAGGGGCTGCTTCGACGTGGGGATGCCCGACTCGTGACGCTGACGGGGCCTGGAGGCACCGGGAAGTCGCGACTCGCCCTCGAGGCCGCTACCCGCGCGGCCCACCGCTACTCGGCGGGCGTCGTGTGGGTGCCGCTTGCGCGTCTGCACGACGCGCAGGACGTCCTGCCGGCGCTCGCGCAGGCGCTCGAGCTGAGGGAGGAGTCCGGCCGGCCGCTCCGCGAGGTGCTCGCCTCTCGGCTCGGCGGCGCTCAGGCGCTCGTCGTGCTCGACAACTGCGAGCACCTGCTCCCGGACGTCGCGCAGGATGTCGCCTGGTTACGCGATCTCGGAGGGCCGACGGTCGTCGTGACGAGCCGCGAGCGTCTCCGTCTCGACGGCGAGCACGTGCTCGTCGTCCCCGCACTCGATGCCCTCGACGCGGTCGACTTGCTCGTGCAGCGCGCGGGGACCTGCGGCGTCGAGCTCGAGCGCACACCGGAGGTGCGCGATCTCTGCACGCGCCTCGATCGCCTTCCCCTCGCGCTGGAGCTCGCGGCGGCCCGGATGCCGCTGTTCGCTCCGCGCGAGCTCCTCGACCGGCTCGAAGAGCGCCTCGACCTGCTCCGGGGCGGCGCGGAGGCCGACCCGCGTCAGCAGACCCTTCGCGCGACGATCGCCTGGTCGTACGACCTGCTCGACGACGAGGAGCGACGCCTGCTGCGCTCGCTCTCCGTCTTCGCGGGCGGGTGCACGTACGAGTCCGC
Source organism: uncultured Actinomycetes bacterium (assembly GCA_963703095.1). GTDB lineage: Bacteria > Actinomycetota > Thermoleophilia > Gaiellales > Gaiellaceae > Gaiella. Next base: position 2,334,854 of record OY969787.1, on the reverse strand, counting down.
TGTGGCGGTCTGCGACGCCGACCCCGACACGCTGCAGTCGCTGATCGAGAAGAGCCTCGTCCAGCGCGGGGGCGGCGCCTCGGGGACGACGCGGTTCGCGCTGCTCGACACGGTACGGGCGTTCGTTACGGAGGAGCTCGAGGCGTCGGGGGAGGCACAGCGCGTGCGCGACCGTCATGCCGAGCATCTCGCCGACCTGGGGGACGACGCGGCCGTGTGGCGGCCACAGCCGGAAGTTGTGGCGGCGGTCTCCAGGCTCGCCGACGAGGTCGATGATCTCTCGGTCGCGCTCGAGCATGCGCGCGCGACGGGCGACGCGCTGCTCCGCCTCCGTCTGGCATCCGCGCTGGCGCTCGTCTGCACCCAGCGCTTCACGCGCTTCAGCGAGCCTCGCGCGGAGCTCGAGGCGGCGCTCGACGCGGCGTCCTCGATCCCCCCCGTCTACGAGGCGCGTGCGCTCGCGCGGATCGTCGAAGCATCATGGTCGCTCGGTGAGTGGGACCGCGTCGTCGAGGCAGGCGGTCGGGCCGTGGCGATCCTGCGCGAGGAGGGCAACGAGCTCACGCTGTCGCACGTCCTCGCTCTGCTCGGGCCCGCGCTCGTCTACACGGGCAGGGGCGATGAAGGACACCGCCTGCTCGAGGAGGCGATCGGCATCGAGCGCAGACGCGGGCACGAGAGCTCGGCGGCGTCCGTCGAGACCAACCTCGGCTGCATCCTCGTCCACGAGGGCGATCTCTCCGGCGCTCGCGCTCTGTTCGAGCGCCTCGAGGCCCGCGGCGCGGGAGCGTCACCGCCGTCGAGCCCTGCGAGCTTGAGGCTCGTCCGGCTCAACCGGGCGCTGTGCCACGTGCTCGAGGGAGAGGCGGCGGAGGCGGAGCGCCTGTACGCGGACGTGCTCGCAGGGCTCGAGCTGCCGGTCGAGGAGCGCGTCGCGTGCTACGCGCTCGAGGGTCTGGCGGCGTCGTGGGCTGTCCGTGCGCACCGGGTCGCAGAGGCTGCAGCCCTGCTGGCGGCCGCCGCTCGCGCCCGGCGGGAGGTGGGGTCGGTCGCGGAGCTCCCCGAGCGCGCCCTGCGCGAGCGAACCGCGGCGAGGCTCAGGACCGCGCTCGGCGACGAGGCGTACGAGGAGGCCGTCGCCGCAGGCGACCGGATGTCCCTGAGGCGCGCGGTCGCACGCGCGCTGGCCGCCCTGCCGTCCGGGACCGAGTAGCGCGAGCAGCGAGGATCGCGCCCGCGGATCCGCGGGTGACTACCCGAAGCCGAGGATGAACTTCGCGTCGTCCGACATGCGGTCTTGCCTGCTCAGCAGCCGCAAGAGCCTTGAACGCGAGAGATGTACGTGTTCGAGCCGAAGCCCCGCACCATCCCGAACGTCGCTGGTGTGCGTTCGAGTGGGGTCGTGGGGGCGAGGTTGTACCCGCCGTGTACCCGCGGCTCCGAGCCCTACGCCGACGAGACCGAGGCCGGCGAGCGCGACGCCCGTCCCTGTTCCGACCGTGATCAGGTGCGGCTGGGCGTGTCTCACCGGACGAAGGGAACAGCCTCGCCCGCCGCGCGGATCGGGGGATTCCCGCATTCGTACGGACATGCGGCAGGACGGAGCTCCCTGCCACCGCGATCTCCCGGGTCAGCGCGGCGTCCGCCGAAGCCGAGGATGAACTTCGCGTCGTCCGACATCCGGTCGGGCGTCCAGGGCGGGTCGAAGGTGAGCTCGACCTCCACGTGCTCGACGCCCGGCAGCGCGGCCACCGCGTCGTGGATGTTCTCCTGGATCATCGGGCCCGCGGGGCAGCCCATCGACGTGAGCGAGTGGATCACCTTCACGTTCGGCCAGGCGATCTCCGCGTCGTAGAACAGCCCGAGCTCGACGATGTCCATCCCGAGCTCGGGGTCCTCGACGCCGTGCAGCGCCTCGACGACGTCGTCATGCGTGACCATGACCCGAGTGTAGACGCGCGTCACAGGGCTGTGGGGCACCGCTCCGGCTCCCGCCCGACGTACGCGGTGCGGAGAGCTCAGCCCGGGATCGCGAGGACGATCTTGCCGAGCTGTGCGCCCGCCTCCATCCGCTCGTGCGCGGCCGCCGCCTCGGCGAGCGGGAAGACGGAGTCGACGTGGATCCGCGCCCGGCCCGAGCGGACGAGCTCGTACACCCCGACGAAGTCGTCGCGCGTCCCCATCATCGAGCCCATCAGCGTCAGCTGCTTCCACCAGAAGCGGTGCAGCGCGGCGGGCGGGTTCGGGCCGCTCGTCGCTCCGCACACGACGATCCGACCGGCGGGGCGGACTGCTGCGAGGGTGCGCGCCCAGGTGGCGTCGCCGACCGACTCGACCACGACGTGCACGCCCTTGCCGGTGGCCTCCTTGACCGCCGCGACGACGTCGCCGTCCGCATGGTTGACCGTCACATCGGCACCCCAGTCGCGCGCCGTCGCGAGCTTCTCGTCGCTCGAGGAGGTGACGATCGTGCGCACGCCGAGCGCGCGGCAGATCTCGAACGCGGCCGTGGAGACGCCGCCGCCGATCCCCCAGATCAGCGCCCACTCGCCCTCCTGCACCTGCGCCTTCGTCACGAGCATGCGGTAGGCGGTCTCGTAGACGAGCGGGAACGCGGCCGCCTGCTCGAACGACAGCGCGTCGTCCAGCGCGAACACCTGGCCGGCGTCGATCGCGAAGAGCTCGCAGTGCGTTCCGTCGGCGTGCTCGCCGACGACGCCGATCGTGTCGCCGTGCACCAGCCCGGGGTTGATGACGACGCGCTGCCCGAGCTCGAGGCCATCGACCCCGTCGCCGAGCGCCTCCACGATGCCCGCGCCGTCTGCGCCGAGGATGCGCGGCTTGGGCACCGACGGCAGCCCCTTGCGCACCCACAGGTCGAGGTGGTTCAGGGATGCCGCCCGCAGCCGGATCAGCACCTCGCCGGCGGCGGGCTCCGGGTCGGGCACGTCCTCGTAGCGGAGGACGTCCGGGCCCCCGTCCTCGTGGATCCTCATCGCCTTCATGGCACGATCCTCGCACATGTCGCCGATCGCCACGCCCGTCACCGTCGACACGCTCCGTCGCCTCGCGGTCGAGGTCGGCATCGACGTGGTCGGGGCAGCGCCCGCCGAGCCGTACGAGGCGACCGAGCGGCACATCCGCGAGCGCCGCGACCGCGGGCTGTTCGGCGCCCTGCGCTTCACGATCTCGCGGCCCGAGATCTCGTGCCATCCGGAGCGTGCGCTGCCCGGCGCTCGGACGGTCGTCGCCGCGGCGCGCTGCTACTGGGAGCCGGGCCGCGAGCCGGGGCCTGGCGAGGGCCGGATGCCCCGCTACGTCTGGCGCGACCACTACGCCGCGCTCCGCGTCTCACTCGAGGCCCTCGGTGAGCGCCTCGGAGGGGCGTACCGGGTGCTCGTCGACGACAACGCGCACGTCGACCGCGAGGCCGCCGCCCGCGCGGGCATCGGCTTCTACGGCAAGAACACGATGCTCATCACCCGGGGTCACGGCTCCTGGGTCGTGCTCGGAACGCTGGTCACAGACGTCGCGATCGAGGCGTCCGCGGCCGTGCGACCAGGCTGTGGCGCGTGCACGCTCTGCATCGACGCATGTCCCACCGACGCGCTCGTGGAGCCCGGCGTGCTCGACGCGACGCGCTGCCTGTCGACCGCCACGCAGACGGCCGGCTCCCTGGACGACGAGCTGATGGACGCGCTCGGCGACCGCATCTACGGCTGCGACATCTGCCAGGACGTCTGCCCCTGGAACCGGGGAGTGGAGCGCCGGCGGGAGCGTCTCGCGGTCGAGGGCGGCGCGACGCCGGTGGTGCCCTTCGCGACCTGGCTCGGGCCGGACGACCCGGCTCTCGAGCGCGACGTCGAGCGGCTGTTCGTCCCCCGGAACGATCCGCGCTGGCTGCGCCGGAACGCGCTCGTCGCACTCGGCAACACGGGGACCGCCGAGCACGCCGCGCTCGCGCGCGTGTACGCGGCCTCCGACGACGAGCTCCTGCGGGCGGTCGCGGAGCGGGCGCTCCACCTGATCGAGGAGCGCGCATGACGCACGACCACCTCGCGCTGCTCGTGCACGAGCTGCGCGCGCCGGTCGCCGCGCTGGCCCGTCTCGCGGAGGCGGCGCCGGCGGCCCGTGACCGCGGCTCGCTCGGGCCGCTCGTCTCGCTGGCCGTCGCCGCGGGCCGCGACGTGGAGCGCATCCTGCGCGATCCGGTCTCCGGAGCGGCGCGGAGGGAGCCGGCACGGCTTGCCGCGCTCGTCTCGTCGGCCGTGATCGAGGGCGGCGACCGCGTCGACGTGCGCTCGGAGGCGGACCCCGTCGTCGTCGTCGACCCGACGCGCATCCGCCAGGCGCTCGCCAACCTCGTCACGAACGGGCTCCGTCACGGCGAGCGCGTCACGCTGGTCGTCGGCGAGACGGGGGAGACGGCCCACGTCGACGTGCGCGACGACGGCCCCGGCGTGTCCGGGGAGCTCGACCCGTTCGCACGGGGTGTGGGGGAGGCCGGGTCGACGGGTCTCGGCCTCTGGGTGGCGAGGACAGCGGTCGAGGAGCACGGAGGGACCCTCGAGCTGCTCGACCGGGGCCCGGGGGCGTGGTTCAGGCTGTCTCTGCCGCGCGCTTCCGGCGGCGGCTGAGCCCGAGCTCGGTCGTCAGCTCCTTCGCGCGCCGCGCCACCGCGCTCCGCATCTGGGCGGGCTCGATCACGATCGTCTCGCCCCGGTCGGCGAGCACCTCCGAGAGAAGCCACTCTTCGTCCTTGAAGCTCGGCTCGGAGATCGCCGCGCGGTCGGTCAGCAGCCGCGCGCCCCGCTCGAGCTTCCAGCGGGCGATCGCGGGCGCGTGCCAGAGCCGTGCGATGCGTGGCTCGGCGAGGTAGTTGGGGTCGAATCCGTCGCGTGGCTCGAACGCGTCCGCGGTCAGGTGAGCGGCGCGCATCCGGTCGAGCCGGAACGTCCGCGGAGCGTCGACCGAGAGGTCCCACGTGTGCACGCGCCAGAACGGCAGCTCCCGCTCGATCGTGTACGGCTCGACGCGCCGCAGCGACGGGGTCTCGTGCCCCTCCTTGAGGTACTCGATCTCGACGACCCTGCGTCGCCGGGCCCCCTCGGACAGCGCCTTCACGAGCTCCTCCTCGTCGTCGGCGATGCGGGGGGCGGGTGTCTGGGCGAGCTCGAACTGGCCGAAGGTCTCCTCGAGCTTCCGGCGGACCCGCTCGAGCGGCGTGTCCGCGGCCGCGGCGATCGTCGGGCCGACGTACTCGATCGCGAGATGGATCGCTCGCGCCTCGAGCGGCGTGAGCTTCGGTGGCTTGCGGAAGACGTCGCCGTACAGCTCCTTGTCGACGCGGACGCGGCCGGTCTCCTCGTTGACCTCGGCGTAGACCGTGTAGCAGCCTCCCCCGAAGTTGACGAGGTTGAGCAGCGAGAGGTGGTCCTGGAGCTCCTCGCGCGGCAGCGAGAAGCGGGCGGCGAGGTCGCCCGCGTCGAGATCGGCGTGCTTCTCCTCGCCGCACGCGGCGAGGAGGTTCGCGAGCAGTGCCTGGAGCACGCCGAACCGCTCGGGTGCCACGGGGGCGGGGATCTGGCGCTCGGCCGCGTGCGGGCCGGCGTCGACGCGTCGCTCCCTGGCCGGCGCCGGGGCGTCGCCGGTGTGGCCCTCGCGCAGCTGGCGCAGCGCGTGCGCGACCGCGTCGAGCAGCGCCGGGGGGCCGAGCGGGACGGCGCGCCCGTTCTGGCGCAGGATCCACGAGACGAGCGCGTCGAGGTTGGCGTACGGGGTCTCGAAGACGCCGTCGACGAGCGCGCCGGCGTCCGACAGGGTGCGATGCACCCACCAGGCCGTATCGCCTTGCACACCGATCCGGGCGACGCCCACGCTCTGGCCGATCTGCCACGGGCGCGGGACGCGGTGCGCGTCGACGAGGAAGTCGGCCGGCAGCCGGAAGTCGCGCTCGCGCCGCGTCGCGAACCGGATGTCGGAGCGGATGCGGGACACGCGGAACGTCCGGATCGCATCTCTGTCGACGTCGTGGCCGATCACGTACCAGACGCCCTCGTCGAGTCGGAGCGCGTACGGGTTCAGACGCCGCTCGGTCTCCTTGTCGCGCGTCGGCGTCCAGTAGCGGAACTGGATCGTGCGCTGCTTCGAGATCGCAGCCTCGAGCTTCGAGAGCCGCCCGGCGAGCTCGGGAGAGTAGTCCGGGGCCGTGACGCGCACGCGCTCGGCCGTCGCCGTGGGCGGGTCGTCGAAGCCCGGCCGACCGAGCGCGAGGTTCTGGAGGGCGAGGCGCAGAGGCTCGGCGTACGCGAACTTCCCCTCGAGCGTGTAGAGCGCCGTCTGCAGCGCCGCGAGCTCGTCGTCGTCGAGGTCGAGCCGGTCGAGGAAGTAGTGCTCCGAGCGCAGCGTGTAGAGCTCCTCCCCGGTGAACTCGTCACGCTGCGAGGTGAGCGGGACGCCGAGCGCCGTGAGCTCGGCGCGGTCGGAGTAGAAGCGCCGCGCGAACGCCTCGTCCGACATCTCCGAGTACCCCTCCACGTTCCCCTTGACGTCCCGGGCCGTCAGCGGTCGCCGCTCGGCCATCAGGAACGCAACCAGGGACAGCTGTCGGATCAGCTTGTCCGCGTCGTGTGACATCAAGGGCTACCCTAGCCGGGCACTTTCCGCGCTGCGCGCGCAAAGTGCCAGAAAATGCGGGAAACGGTGCGCGCTCTGGCACTTCTCCGAAGGAGAAGTGCCTCAGGCGGCGGCGACGGCCTTCAGCGACCGCTCGAGGTGCTGGTGCGAGGGGCAGTAGTCGCGCCCCGGGAGGGGCGTGCGCTGACACGCCTTGCCCTTGCGGGTCGTCGCCTTGCACCGGGCGACGCCGCCGTCGAGGAGCCCTGCCTCGAGCTGGGCCTCGATGAACGACGTCGCGGCGCCGACGCCCTCGCGCACCGCCCAGGCGACCTTCGCCTGCGCCGTGATCGGGAAGTAGCGTCGGATGTCCTGGAAGAGGGCCCTGTCCGGGCGGGAGAAGTAGTGGGGGTCGTCGGCGAGCCGCTCCATCGTCTGCTCGCATTCGCAGAGCACGGAGCGCCGGTACTCCACGCGCGTCGCGTGGTCGACGTACGGGTCGACGAGGTCCTTGATCGAGCGGTAGATCGCTCGCGAGTACTGATACATGCAGGACCGAAGCTGCGCAGCGTGGTCGTCCATCCGGTTCCGTCTCCCGTGACGTCGATTTCCAGGCCGCACGCGGTCGGGCGACCCATTTCCCTGCCTCCCGTCGGCGAGTGTACCCCAGATCGCGGACGTGTTACAAACTCCGCACGAGCGTTGTCTTGAAGGCGAACAGACGGCTCAGGAGGCGACGCGCTCGACCCGTGCCGTGCGCGCGACCGCACGCGCTCGGCGGAGCGCGCTGTTCGCCTCGGCCTCCGAGTCGAACACACCTTCGAACGCCATCCAGTAGCCCGGCCGCAGACTGGGGTATCGCGATGAGTCGAGCACGCCGGCGGGCTCGAGGCCGCTCTGCCGTGCGGCCTCGGCCACGGCGAGCGCCTTGTCGCGCCCGTCCTCCTTGGGCACCGAGACGAGCACGATCGTCCAGGCGTCGCGCCCCGCCGGCCAGGGGGTCAGCGTCTCGCCGCTCTGCGCGGGTGCGGGGACGGTCGCGCTCCCGCCCGTCGCGGTGACGACCTCGACCGTCGCGTCGGCCTCGCGCGTGAGGCCGACGGCGACCGCGACGCCGGCCAGTGCGAGGGCGCCGAGCACGAGCACGCGCAGCCGGAGCGCACGGCCGTCACGCGGGGCGGCGCCGAGCCGCGCCGGGCCCGGGAGGCGCGTGCCGCAGGACAGGCAGTACTCCTGCCCCGCGCCGACCGGCGCGGCGCAGCGTGGGCAGGCTCCGGCGTCGGCGCTCACGCCGCGTCGGGTGCGGGGTCGTCGACGAGCGAGCGTCCGCAGCTCGGGCAGAACCGGGCGCCGATCAGGACCGGCGCACCGCAGGTGCACACGCCGCCCTCGCGCCGGAGACCGCGCGACCCCTGCAGGAGGGCGTCGATCTCGGAGACCCGCGCCTCGATCGAGACGAGCTCGGCGCAGCGCTCCACCACGAGCGTCTCGCTGAACTGGTCACGGCGGTACATCTCCAGCGTGAGCCCTCCGAGATCGCGCAACCGCGACTCGCGGAGCTCGAGGAGCGCGCGGCGCTCCCGGCGGAGGTCGCCCGCGGCCGGGCGGCGGGGCTTGCGGGCGAACGGTGCCACGTCGGAAGGATAGACGGGGCCTCGGGCAGGGCCCCGCCGCGCTAGACCCCCACGCCGCCGACGAGGACGTACTTGACGTCCAGGTACTCGTCGATCCCGAAGGCGCCACCCTCACGGCCGTAGCCCGACTCCTTGATCCCGCCGAACGGGGCGTTGGCCGCGCTGATGATCCCGGCGTTCGCACCCACGATCCCGTACTCGAGCTTCTCCGCGACCCGCAGCAGCCGCCCGTAGTCGCGGGTGTGGAAGTACGCCGCGAGCCCGTAGACGGTGTCGTTCGCGAGGTGGATCGCCTCCTCCTCCGTGTCGAACCGCGTGAGGCCGGCGACCGGGCCGAACGTCTCCTCCGTCGAGATGAGCATCTCGGGCGTCACGCCGTCGAGCACGGTCGGTGCGTAGAAGGCACCGCCGCCGTACTCGTCGCCGGTGAGTCGCTCACCTCCGGTCACCAGGCGCGCGCCCTTGCCGAGCGCGTCGTGCACGTGCTCGTCGACCTTCTCGGCCGCGCGCTCGTCGATCAGCGGCCCGATCGTGACGCCGTCGCGCGTGCCGTGGCCGACGACCATCGCCGACACCTTCGCCGCGAGGCGCTCCGCGAACGCCTCGTAGACGCCCGACTGCACGTAGGTGCGGTTCGCGCACACGCAGGTCTGGCCCGCGTTGCGGAACTTCGACGCGATCAGGCCGTCGACGGCCTCGTCGAGGTCGGCGTCGTCGAAGATCACGTAGGGGGCGTGGCCGCCGAGCTCGAGCGACAGCCGCTTCACCTGGCCGGCCGAGAGCCGGATCAGGTCCTGGCCGACCTCCGTCGACCCGGTGAACGAGACCTTGCGCACCCGCCGGTCGCCGAACAGCGTCTCCGCCACCATGCCCGACGATCGCGACGTGACGAGGTTCACGACCCCCGGGGGCGCGCCGGCGTCCTCGATCGCGCGCAGCACGAGCGCCGCGGTGAGCGGCGTCGCGCTCGCGGGCTTGACGATGCTCGTGCAGCCGGCGGCCATCGCAGGCCCGAGCTTGCGCGTCATCATCGCGGCGGGGAAGTTCCACGGGGTGATCGCCGCGGTGACGCCCACCGGCTGACGGAGCACGAGGATGCGGTTCGCGGGGTTCATCGACGGGACGACCTGGCCGTAGACGCGCTCCGCCTCGCCGCCGAACCACTCCAGGAAGCTGGCCGCGTACTCGACCTCACCGGTCGCCTCGGCGAGGGGCTTGCCCTGCTCGGAGGTCATCACCAGCGCGATCTCGGCCTTGCGCTCGCGCATCAGGTCGGCCGAGCGGCGCAGGATGCGCGCCCGCTCGATCGCCGGCAGCGCCTTCCAGCCGTTCAGCGCGGCCGCGGCTGCGTCGATCGCGGCCCGGACGTCCGCCTCACCCGCGTTCGGCACCGACCCCACGAGGTCGCCCGTCGCCGGATCGGTCACGTCGAAGCGCGCGCCGTCGGCCGCCTCGACCCACTCGCCGTCGATCAGCAGGAGCTCGTCGACTCCCGTCGCTGCAACCGCCATCGTCCCGCTCCTCCTCGCTCGGATGTGTCCACCGCCAAGGCTACCCCGCCGGCGGCTCTACACTCGCGCGGGTGGGGCTCGGGACGGAACGTGCTGACGCCTTCCCGCTGGGTGCGTCGGTCGGGCGCGACGAGCTCGAGCGCGACCCGCACCCGACGCTGGCGCGGCTGCGCTCCCGGGAGCCTGTGTCCTGGCTGCCCGCCGTCGACGGATGGCTGGTCACCTCGCACGCGCTCGCCTCCGCGGTGATGCGGGACGACGTCGCGTTCACCGTCGACGACCCGCGCTTCTCGACCGGGAAGGTGGTCGGGCCGAGCATGCTGTCGCTCGACGGGACGGAGCACGCGCGTCATCGGGGTCCGTTCGTCGCGCCGTTCCTCCGGCAGATGGTGACGCGGAGGCTCGCTGCCGTGGTCGAGACCCGAGTCGATGACCTGCTCGGGAGCATCGCGCGCGACGGCAGCGCCGAGCTCCGCACCGCGTTCGCCGCACCGCTCTCGGTCGGCGTGATGGCCGATGCGCTCGGCCTCGACGCCGAGCCGGCCGTCGCCCTGCGCTGGTACGAGGCGATCGTCGCCGACGTCACGGCGCTCACCGCGGGCGAGCGCCCGCGCGGCGCGGGGCGAGAGGCGCTCGGGGAGCTGGCGGTCGCGGTCGCCGACGCCGGCGCGCGGGAGGGGACGCTCGTCGCGGCTGCCCGGGAGACGCTGACCGCGGGCGAGGTCGTGTCGAACGTCGCCGTGCTCCTCTTCGGGGGGATCGAGACGACCGAGGCGACGATCGCGACCGCGCTCGCGCATCTCCTCGAGCGGCCGGACGACTTCGCCCGGGTGCGGGCGGAGCCGGTGCTCGCGGACGCCGCCGTCGAGGAATCGCTCCGGCTCGAGCCCGCCGCGGCTGTCGTCGACCGCTACGCGACCCGTGACGTCGAGCTCGCCGGCGCGCGGATCCGGGAGCGAGAGCTCGTCCGCGTCTCCCTTGCGGGCGCGAACCGCGACCCGGTCGTGTTCGCCGCTCCCGACGCGTACGACCTCGATCGCCGCGACGGCCGCCGCCACGTGACGTTCGCGCACGGCCCGCACGTCTGCATCGGCCTGCACCTTGCGCGATTCGAGGCGGTGGCGGCGATGCGAGGTGCGCTGGCGGCGCTCCCGGGCCTCCGGGCGGACCCGGAGCGGCCGTCGGTCGTGCGCGGGCTCGTGTTTCGCAAGCCGGCCGCGGTGCACGCCCTCTGGGACGCCTGACTCCTCGGAGTGGAGGCCTCCGACGCTCGTCCCGTCGGCCGCGCTACGCTCGTGCGATGACCGAGGTCTTCATCGTCGAGGCCGTGCGGACGGCGATCGGCCGCCGCAAGGGGGCGCTGGCGGACGTGCGTGCGGACGATCTCGCAGCGGCCGCCCTCGACGGCCTCGCCACGCGCGTCGGCCTCGATCCCGCCGATGTCCAGGACGTGCAGATGGGGTGCGTGACCCAGATCGGCGAGCACGCGCTCAACGTCGGTCGCGTCGCGGTGCTCGTCGCGGGCTGGCCCGAGACCGTCTGCGCGACCACGGTCGACCGGCAGTGCGGGTCCTCGCTCCAGGCGGCGATGAACGGGGCCTCCGCCATCGAGGCCGGTCACCTCGAGGTCGTCGTCGCCGCGGGCGTCGAGCACATGACGCGCGTCCCGATGGGCTCCGACCTCGGCGGCGAGGGGTGGGAGGGACTGAACGAGAAGATCGCCGAGCGGTGGCCGATCGTGCCGCAGGGCATCTCGGCGGAGCTGATCGCACAGGAGTGGGAGCTCACCCGCGAGGCGCTCGACGCCTACGCGCTCGAGTCGCACCGCCGGGCGGTGGCGGCGATCGACGCGGGGCGCTTCGAGCGCGAGATCATCCCCGTCGTGCCCGCTGCGGGCGCGGAGCCGTTCCTCGTCGACGAGACGCCGCGGCGCGACACCTCCGCGGAGCGCCTCGCACAGCTCTCGCCGGCGTTCCTGCCCGACGGGGTGGTGACCGCAGGCAACGCCAGCCAGATCGTCGACGGCGCCGCCGCGATGCTGCTCGCCAGCGGCGCGGCCTGCGAGCGGCTCGGCCTGACCCCCCGCGCGCGGTTCGTCTCGTTCGGTCTCGCGGGCGTCGATCCGCACCGGATGCTCCACGGCAACCCGCCGGCCAGCGAGCGCGCCCTGGCCGAGGCTGGGCTCGGCTGGGACGACATCTCGGTGATCGAGATCAACGAGGCGTTTGCGTCCGTCGTGCTGCAGACGCTCGCCGACACGGGGCTGACCGAGCGGTGGGAGGCGGGAGACGTCAACCCGAACGGCGGCGGCATCTCCCTCGGGCACCCGCTCGGGGCGACGGGTGCGAGGATCGTCGCAACCCTGCTCGGCGAGCTCGAGCAGCGAGACGGGCGCTACGGGCTGGCGACGATGTGCATCGGCCAGGGGCAGGCGATCGCCGCGGTCGTCGAGCGGCTCTGAACGGGATGAGCCCGCGGCGGCGCATCGGGATCGCTGTGCTCTGCACGGCGGCGCTGGCGCTCGTCGTGGCGGCTGCGGGCCTGGCGTCCTCACGTGCCGCCGGCTCGCCTCCCGGCGCCAGCGTCACGGTCTACGGCCCCCCCGGCGCCTCGCGGGTGCTCGTGCTCGTCCCCGGGCTCGGGGGCGGCGCGGGGAACTTCGCCCTGATCGGACCGGAGCTCGTCCGGCGCGTCCCGAACCTGCAGGTGTGGGCGCTCGACCGGCGCGGCGAGGCGCTCGAGGACACCGCCGGCTTCGCGGCCGACCCCGACACGGCCTACCGCTACTACTTCGACCGGCTCCCGATCGGCGGGCGCACGTTCGACCCGAACGTCGCGACGGCCCGACCGGAGGCTGCACGGTGGGGGCTCGCCGCCAATCTCGCCGACCTGCGCGTCGTGATCCGGCGCGCTCGGGCAGGCGGGCGGACGGTGCTGCTCGGCGGGCACTCCCTCGGGGCGGCCACGACGCTCGCGTACGCGGCCTGGGACTTCGCCGGAAGACCGGGCCACCGGGATCTCGCCGGCATGGTGCTGATCGACGGCGGTCAGCTCGGCACGTTCGGGACGCCGACCGTGGCTGCGGCGCGTCGCGAGCTCGCGCGGCTGCGCCCGTCGCAGCCGTTCGAGGATCGGCTGGGGGTCGGGGTCCCGTGGCTCTTCGGCGTGTTCGCGCAGCTCGCGGCCAGCTACGCGCGCGCCGCGCCGGACTCCCCGTCGGCGCTCGCGCGCAGCCCGCTGCTCCCGGCGGCGTTCCGGCCGAGCGGCGAGGTGACGAACGCCCAGTTCTTCGCCGGCTCGCTCGGTCAGGCGGGGATCGACGTCGCCCGGTGCGGCCTGGACGGGGCCACACGCATGGTGGGGGCGAGCGCGCCGAACGCGTTCGACTGGTACTTCCCGACCCGGCTGCGGATCGACCTGCTGGGCGCCGCGAGCCTGCGCCCGGATCCGGTCACCCGGCTGCTCGGTCTGCGGCTCCGGCATCTGGCCGGGATCGACGTGCCGACCTACGCGTTCGCGACCGGCGACATCCCCTCGACCCTCACCGGTGCCCGGAAGCTGCTCGCGCGCAGCAGCGTCCCGCGCGCGGCGTCCGTCCTGACACAGGACGCGCGGATGCGACACGCCGACCCTCTCTGCGCTCCGTTCTCGCGCAGCCGCTTCCTCCAGACGCTCGTCCCCTGGCTGAAGCGGCGCTGAGACGTGGAGTCCCCGGAGGTCGTCCCCTTCCTCATCGCCGTGGCGCTGGCTGCCGGGATCTCCACGGCCGTCTTCTGGCATGCCGACCGGCACGGCAGCACCCATGCGACCGCGTGGGGAGTGGCGGCGTTCCTCGCAGCCGGGGTCGTCGTCCCCGTGTACCTCGTGCGGCACTGGCTGAAGAAGCGACGCGCGTCGCCGCCGTCGTCGTAGGGCGAGGCGGGCGGCAAGGCGGGCGGCAAGGCGGGCGGCAAGGCGGGCGGCAAGGCGGGCGAGGCATGCCTCGCCCCTACGCGCGAACGCGCCCGGGGCGGTGGTGATGGCACCACCGGCCGTGTAGGGGCCGGGCATGCCCGGCCCGCTCTCCGACCATCGCTTCGCTCGCGGCAAGGCGGGCGAGGCATGCCTCGCCCCTACAGAGGCTCGACGAGCTCGCGCTCGACCTCGACCGCGACCTCGCGCGCGATCTCGACGAACGCCCGCGCGGCGGGGGACCGGTGGCGGTCGCGGTGCCAGACGACAGCGATCCGCCGGCGCGGCACAGGTGGCTCGAGGCGCAGGACCTTGACGCGCTCGTCGCCGGCCTGCACGGCCAGCAGCGGCGTCAGGGCGACCCCGAAGTTCGCCGCCACGAGACCCTGGAGGGTGGTGTTGTCGTCGGAGCGGAAGGCGTACTCGACGCTGACGCCGCGGCTGCGCAGCTCGGTCTCCACCGCGACGCCGCTCGCGCAGAGGTTCGAGCCGATCAGCGCGGTCTCGCCGAGGTCGGCGAGCGAGGCGGCGGTGCGTCGTGCGAGCGGGCTGCGGGCGGGGACGAGGAGGACGTACGGGTCGGTGAGCAGCTCCACCGCCTCGAAGGGCCCGTCGGGCGCCGGGAGGCTGCAGAACGCCAGGTCGACGTCGCCGCCCTCCACGGCGCCGTAGAGCTCGGGGTCGGTCGAGGGCTCCGAGAGCCCGAGCTCGATGCCGGGCCACTCGGCCAGAAAGCGTCCCATCACCCGCGGCAGGACGCGTGCGCTGACGGACTGGTACGTGGCGACGCGCAGCGTGCCCGTCTCGCCTGCGCGCAGCGCGGCCATGTCGGCGCGCGCCGCGTCGAGCCGGTTGACGATCGCCGTCGCATGCCGTCGGAGGAGCTCGCCGGCCTCGGTCAGCGACACGGCGCGTGGCCCGCCGGGCCGCTCGACGAGCTTCTCGCCGACGGTGCGCTCGAGGGCCTGGATCTGCTGGCTGACCGCCGACTGCGTGTAGCCGAGGCGCTCGGCGGCACGGCTGAAGGAGCCCTCCTCGGCGACCGCCTCGAGGGCGGCGAGATGGCGGAGCTCGACGCCCAGCCATTCATCAGTTCTCGTGATAGACGTCATGAATACCTCGACTTGTTCTAATCATAAGGGGCGTGCACCATGGGCGCATGGAGATCGTGCTGCTGCTCTTCGTGCTCCTCATCGGGCCGCTCGCCCTGATCGGCGGGCGTGACTCGCGGATCGACGAGGCGTCCCGGCGCCGGCGCTACCTGGGATGAGCCCGGGCGCCCCGACGCCGATCGCGACGGCGGTCGCCGCGCGAGGGGCGATCACGATCCGTCGCGCCGTTCCCACCGACGGGCCGGCCCTTCGCCGCCTGGCAGCGCTCGCAGACCGCCGGGTGCCCGACGGAGACCTGCTCGTCGCGGAGGTGGACGGCAAGGTGGTCGCCGCGTCCTCCACCCGCTCGGAGGCCGTCGTGGCCGATCCCTTCACGGTGACGCTGGACCTCGTCGAGCTGCTCGGGCTCCGCACACAGCAGCTCCGCGCCGCCGCGTAGGCGCCAGCCGCGGTCGCACGTCGGCTAGATTCGACCGGTGGAGGTGACCTCGATCGGCGTCGTCGGGCTCGGAGCGATGGGCGCAGGGATCGCCCAGGTCGCGGTCGAGGCGGGCTTCGAGGTCGTCGGGCGCGAGGTCACGCCGGAGCTCGGCGAGGCGGCGGCAGCCCGCATCGGGCACTTCCTCGCGCGAAAGGTGGAGAAGGGACAGCTCGACGCCGAGGCGCGCACCGCCGCCCTCACGCGCCTGCGGACGACGACCGAGCTCGCCGACCTCGCGGGCTGCGACCTCGTGATCGAGGCGATCGTCGAGGAGCTCGACGCGAAGCGCTACCTCTTCGCCGAGCTCGAGCTCGTCTGTCGATCCGATGCCGTGCTCGCGACGAACACCTCGGCGCTGTCGGTGACCGAGATCGCGGCGACGACCTCGACGCCCGAGCGCGTGGTCGGGATGCACTTCTTCAACCCCGCGCCGCTGATGCCGCTCGTCGAGATCGTCCGCGCGCAGCTCTCCGCGGACGACGCCGTCGAGACCGCAGCGGCGGTCGCCGAGCGGATGGGCAAGACCGCGGTGCGCTGCCACGACACGCCGGGCTTCGTCGTGAACCGCGTGCTCATCCCGCTGCTCAACGACTGCATTCGCGTCCTGGACGAGGCCCGCGTCGCGCCCGAGGACCTCGACGCGGCGATGAAGGCAGGCGCGGGCTGGCCCATGGGGCCGTGCGCGCTCGTCGACCTCGTCGGGATCGACGTCCACGTCCACGCCGCCCACGCGCTGCACGCGCAGCTGCGCGAGCCGCGGATGGCCCCGCCGCCGCGGCTCGTGTCGATGAAGAGCGCCGGACTGCTGGGCCGCAAGAGCGGTCGCGGCTTCTACCGCTACGACGAATAGCCGTCGCCGGCCACAGCGTCCCCGTCGGACGACTCGTCGGGCAGGCGCGTCGCGAGCACGCGGAGCACGGGAGGGACGATCACGGTGGTCAGGATCGCCATGCCCACGATCAGCGCGAACGCCTCCTCCCCGAGCGCGCCGGCCCCGATCCCGATCCCGGCCACGATGATGCCGACCTCGCCGCGAGGCACCATGCCTGCCGCGACGAAGAGCGCTTCCGCACGGGTGAGGCCACGCGCGCCGGCGTAGGCGCCGAGCGCCTTCGTGGCGACCGCGACGACCGTGATCAGGACGAGCGTGGCGAGCACCGAGGCCGTGGCGTACAGCCCGAGGTCGACCTGCAGGCCGATCGAGGCGAAGAAGAACGGGGCGAAGAAGGCGTACAGCGGCGCGACCTCCTCCTCGATCGGGTGCTGCTCCTTCGTCTCCGCGACCATCATCCCCGCCAGGAACGCGCCGATGATCGCGGCGAGGCCGATCTCCGCCGAGAGCGCGGCGAGCCCGAGGCAGAGGATCACGGCGGGCAGGAGCGGCGACTCGGAGAATCGCGGCGCCTTCAGCACGCCCGGGAACCGCCGCATGAACGACGTTCCGCCGAGCGCGAAGAAGGCCACGAAGCCGACCGCCATCAGCGCGACGACCGCGAGCTCGACGGGGCTGGCGCCGTCGCCGAGGGCGACCGCGCTGGCGACGGCGACGATCAGCATCGCCAGGATGTCGTCCACGACCGCCGCCCCGAGGATCGTGCGGCCGGCGCGCGAGTCGAGCTTCCCGATGCCGATCAGCACCGCCGACGTGATGCCGACGCTCGTCGCGACGAGCGCCGCGCCGAAGAAGAGCGCCGTGCCGGCGTCGTCGCCGCGGGCCGTGGAGATCCCGTAGCCCGCCGCAAACGGCAGGAGCACGCCGAGCAGCCCGACCCCGGCTGCCGAGCGCCCGACTCCGAGCAGGTCGTGGATCTTCGTCTCCAGCCCGACCCAGAACAGGATGAAGACCACCCCGAGCTCGGCGAACACCTCGATCACCTCGGAGGGCTCGACCAGGCCGAGCACGGCCGGGCCGACCACGACGCCCGCGAGGATCTCTCCGATCAGCGTCGGCTGGCCGAGCCGCTTGAAGAGCTCGTCGCCGAGCTTCGCGGCGAGCAGGATCAGGAAGAGGTCGAGCAGCGCCTCAGCGATGCCCGTGGCTGCTGCGAGCGGGATCACGCGCCGGCGTCGGTCTCCGTGCGCCCGCGGCACAGCGCTGCGACGGAGAGCATGCCGAGGTAGCGATCGCCGTCGACGACCGGGAGGGCCGCCTCGTCGGCGTGGAGGAACCGCTCTGCGGCGTGCGTCTCGCTCTCGTCGGCCGAGAGGACGGCGACGGCGCGGGCGAAGTCCGACACGGGCCGGTCTGCGACCTCGCGCCGACGCTGGTCGAGCCCCGCCTGGTCGTCGGGGAGGAAGGACGTGTGACGCAGCTCGCGCAGGTACCCGGGGAACACTGCGCGCAGGACGTCGCGCTCCCCGAAGATCCCCTCGACGCGTCCGACGCCGTCGACGACCGCGATCGCCGACACCTCCGCCCGGAACAACGCGTCTGTCGCCTCGGCGAACGAGGCGCTCTGCCTGACCGACGCAGGCACCAGGGGAAGGTCGCGGAGACGAGCCATCAGAGCTGGAAGAGCAGCAGGTACGCGGTCGCGATCACGAGCGAGAGGAGCGTAACCGGCAGCCCGATCGCCAGGAAGCGCACGAACGACACCTGGTGGCCGGTGCGCTTGAGCACGCCCGTCGCCGCCACGTTCGCGGCGGCGGCGATCATCGTCGCGTTGCCGCCGAAGCAGGCGCCGAGCGCCAGCGACCACCAGAGCGCGTCGTCGAACTCCGGGCCCTGGATCGTGTCGACGACCGGGAGCATGGCGGTCGTGAACGGGATGTTGTCGACGAGCGCCGAGCCGGCGGCCGACCCCCAGAGGATGACGAGCCCCTCGCGGGTCGGCGAGTCGCCGGTGATGTCCGCCAGCCAGGTCGCCACGTCCTCGATCACGCCCTGCTCGACGAGACCGCCGACCATCACGAACAGCCCGATGAAGAAGAAGAGCGTGGCCCACTCGACCCGCTCGAGTGCGTGCTCGACCTCGTCGGCGGCGACGAAGAGCATCACCGTCGCGCCGACGAGCGCCACGACAGCGGGCTCGAGGTGCAGGGGCGCGTGCAGGAAGAACGCGACGATCGTGCCGACGAGCACCGCCAGCGTCCGCTTGACGTGCTTTGCCTGCCGGAGGTCCTTCGCAGGGTCGAGCTGCTCGACCGCCCGCGCTCGCTCGGGATCGATCTCCATGCCGCGTCGGAAGACGAGCGCGAGGACGAGGGAGACGACGACGAGCGTCACGATGGAGACCGGCGCGAGGTTGACGATGAAGTCCATGAACGAGAGCTCTTCGCGGTGCGTCCCGATCAGGATGTTCGGGGGGTCGCCGATCAGCGTCGCGGTGCCGCCGATGTTGCTCGCCAGCACCTGCAGCAGGACGAGCGGGATCGGCGAGATGCGCAGCATGTCCGCGATGACGAGCGTGATGGGGACGACGAGCAGGATCGCGGTCAGGTTGTCGAGGAACGCGGACAGCACCCCGGTGACCCCGGCGAGGAGCAGCATCAGGGCAACCGGGCGGCCGCGCGAGAGCTGGGCGACGCGGAGCGCCAGGTACGTGAAGATCCCGGTCGGCTCGACGAGCGCGACGATCACCATCATCCCGGCGAGCAGTCCGATGGTCGCCCAGTCGACGGACTCGATCGCCTGATCCTGGTCGAGCACGCCGAGCACGACCATCAGCCCCGCGCCGGCGAAGGCGACGCTCGTGCGATGGCCCCAGTCGAGGGCGATCGCGGCGAGCGCGACGACGAAGATCGTGATCGCGAGGAGCTCCATCGCTCGAATCTAGACGCACAGCCCCCACGGCGGTGGGATGTCGGTCGCGCGGGTAGAGTCAAACCGAGCGTCCCCGGGCACAGCGTTGACCCCCGCACCACCTTGCGATGCTGACCGACTCCGCCACGCTGCTGCTCGGCGTCCTCCTCGCGGGCGCAGGGGGCGAGCTGTTCGTGCGGGGCGCGGTGGGCATCGCCGCGGCCGCACGGGTGCCGCCGGGGATCGTCGGGGCGACGGTCGCGGCCTTCGCGACCTCGAGCCCGGAGCTGACGGTCGCGATCACGTCGGGGCTCGAGGATCGCTCGGAGCTCGCGCTCGGCGACGCGCTCGGGAGCAACGTCGCGAACGTCGGGCTGGTGCTCGGCCTGGTGCTGCTCATCGGCCCGATGCGGATGGCCGGTGGGGTCGTGCGCCGGGACATCGCAGCGGCGCTCTCGATCCCCGTGGTGACAGGGTTGCTCGCCCTCGACGGGACGGTCGGCGCGACCGACGCGGGTGTGCTGCTCGTGCTCTTCGCGACCTGGCTCGGCGCGTCCATCACGGCCGCCCGACGCGAGCGCAGCGCGGCGGAGGAGGTCCTGGGCGAGCGAGCGCCCGCTCGCGCCGTGCTGTGGGGCGCGGTCGGGCTGGTGCTGCTGGTGCTCGCGGGCCGGCTGATCGTCTCGAGCACCAAGGGCCTCAGCGCCGACCTCGGCCTCGACGCGTTCGTCGTCGGCGTGGTGTTCGTCGCGATCGGCACATCCGTGCCCGAGCTCGCGACCGCCGTGATCGCCCGCGTCCGGGGGCACGACGAGGTCGGTCTCGGCACGATCCTCGGCAGCAACGTCTTCAACGGCGCGCTGATCGTCCCGGTCGCCGCGCTGTTGTCGCCGATCGACGTGGACTGGGGCGAGATCGCCGTCAGCCTCGCGTTCGGCCTCGCGCTCGTCGTGCTCGTCGCGCCCGTTGGCGGCGCGGTGCTCGGACGCGCCCGCGGGCTCGTGCTCCTCGGAGGCTACGCCTCCTCGGTCGTCGTCCTCCTGCTCACGAGCGGCTGACCTCGTCGTCGGTGCCCATCCGACGTGCCAGCCAGTCCGAGCCCACCGTGTCCGTGAGGCCGTGCGCCACGATGGAGACGATCACCGTGAACGAGGCCACGTCGAACACGAGCGACCGATTGACGTCGGACGACGCGAGGACGAAGAGCGCGAACAGCATCGAGGCGACGCCCTTCGGGCCGAACCACGCTATGAACAGCTTGTGGGAGAGCGGCTCGCGCACCGGGAGGAACGAGATCAGCACCGCGACCGGGCGAGCGACGAGGAGCGCGAACGCGATGAACGCCACCAGGCGCGGCGTCGACTCGCTCCAGCCCGTCGCGACGATCAGCGCTCCGAAGAGCGTGAACGTGACGACCTGCAGCACGGCGCTCAGGCTCTCGTTGAAGTTCAAGAAGTCGTCCGGGATCTCGTGTCGCGCGACCGCCAGCGCGATCCCGCCGACGAAGACGGCGATCAGCCCGTTCGCCCAGCCTGTCTGCTCTGCGATCCCAAACGCCAGGAAGGCGAGCGCGAGCGCATAGACGCCTTCGTACTTGTGCTCGATCCCGCCGGGGAGCCGCTGGATGAGCCAGCCGCCGGCGAGGGCCAGCCCGATGCCGATCCCGGCGCCCGCAACCGCCTCGCCCGCGAGACGGCCGGCCTCGATGCCGGGGCTGTCCGCTCCGGTCGCGAGCGCGAGGAAGAAGAGGACGAACGGCAGTGCCAGGCCGTCGTTGAGGCCGGACTCGAGATTCAGGGTGTGCCTGACCTTCGCGGGGACGCGCTCGCTCGTGACGACGGCCGACGTCACGACCGGATCGGTGGGGGAGAGGACGGCGCCCAGGAGGAAGGCCTCCGCCCAGGACAGGGTCGGGAACAGCACCTTGGCCGCGAGGGCGAGGAGCACGAGGGTGATCGGCATCGCCAGTGCGAGCGCGAGGACGGTGGGCGTCCAGTGCTCGCGCAGCAGCTCTCGCTCGACGACGAGCCCGTCGGCGAAGAGCGTCAGGAGGAGCGCCAGCTCCACGACGACGATCACGCTCTTCGCCCCCGGATCGACGTCGACGATGCCCGTCCACGCGAGGATCAGACCCGCGCTGACGGAGAGGACCGAGATGGAGAGGACGACGCCGCGCAGCCACCCCGACAGCGCGGCCGCTGCGAGGAGGAGCCCGCCGACGATCAGCAGCGCCTCGGCGAACCCGACGTCCATGACCGCGCACTCTACGGCGCCCTCTCACCCGGGTGCTGCGGGCGGCCGCGGCGAGGTCGTGCGCGCAGTCCTGCCCCGGCTTACAGATTCCTTACCCTGCTCTCACCCGCCACGCACGCGCGGCTCCGATACTCCGGACGATGCTCCGGCTCGCACTCGTTCCCGCGCTCGCGCTCGCGCTCGCCGTGCCGGCCGCGTGGGCGACGACGCGCGGCGCCGGGACGCTCTCGATCGAGGACGGGCGCGGCACCGTGACGGTGCGCGGCACGGGCACGCTCGTGGGTCGGCTCGAGAAGGGCGAGCTGCTGATCGTCGACCAGTCGCCGCTCGACCAGTGGAGCCCGCGCGTCAACGGCGTGCCACGGGCGCGGGTCGTCGGGCTACGGGGGAAGGAGGTCAACTTCTTCATCCCCGGCGGGCGCTACAAGGTCGTCGTCCGCGGAGAGGGCATCGCGATCTCCGCCCGGGGCCAGGGGTACGCCCTGCTGAAGGCCCGGCCCGGCCTGCCGGGCGACGCGGGCGTGTTCTCGATCGGCGACGACGACCCCGACGCCTTGCCGGACGACACCACGCGTGTCGCCTTCGGTACGCTCGGCGACTAGCCGATGTCGCCCGTCCTGAACCCCGGCCGAGGCGCCGGGCCCGCCGCGACCCCGACGAGGCCGTCGGCGTGAGCCAGCCGCAGACGGTGCTGGTCGTGGAGGACGAGCAGGCGATCGCCTCGTTCGTCTCCCTCTACCTGAAGAACGCCGGGTACGGCGTGCGCGCCGTCGCGACCGGGGCGGGCGCGCTGAACGCGGTGGCGGCCGAGGTGCCGTCGCTGATCATCCTCGACCTGAACCTGCCCGACACCGACGGGATCGAGATCTGCCGGCGCATCAGGAAGTCCTCGGACGTCCCGATCCTGATGCTCACCGCGCGTGACGAGGACGTGGACAAGATCATCGGCCTCGAGGTCGGCGCCGACGACTACCTGACGAAGCCGTTCAACCCCCGGGAGCTCGTCGCGCGCGTGAAGAGCGTCCTGCGCCGCTCGACGACCGATCGCCGGATCGACGGCGGCGAGGAGCTCCGCCACGGCGAGCTCGTGATCAACGCGGGGCGGCGCGAGGTGCTCGTCGGGGACGACGAGATCCAGCTCGCGCCGAAGGAGTTCGACCTGCTCTGGGAGCTGCTCGACCACCGCGGCATCGTGCTGACGCGCGACCAGCTGCTCGAGCGCGTGTGGGGCTATACCTTCGCCGGCGACACCCGGACGGTCGACGTGCACGTGCGACAGATCCGCAGGAAGCTCGGCGACGCGTCACCGATCGTGACGGTCTGGGGCGTCGGGTACAAGGTCTCCACCGACCGATCGTCCGCGACCGTCTGAACGCCTCTGGCACTTCCCGTGCGAAGCACGGGAAGTGCCCCCACTACGCTTCGGGCCAATGACCGGCTCACTCCGCTTTCGGCTGCCGGCGCTGCTGATGATCGGCATCGTGCTCGGCGGCCTCGTGGCGGCCGTGATCGCTCTCAGGCTCTTCCAGGGTCTGACTCGCGACGAGTCGCTCGACGAGCTGAGCCGGGAGGCCAGCGGCATCACCCAGCTCTACGCCGCCGCGGCGCTGCGGGCTGCCGAGGAGGGGGCCGCGGCGCCCGACTTCGCGCCGGAGGCGCTCGAGGAGGCGACGGGAGACCGTCTCTTCTACGTCGGGGCGCCCGCGTTCCCAGGCCAGGACTCCGGGCTGGAGCGACTGCCCGAGTCGTCCCTCCCGCCGGACGTGGTCTCGTCGACCGGCCCGGAGACGTTCACCTTCACGCCCCCGGGCGAGAGACGGCCGTTCCTCGCTGCGTCGGAGCCGCTCCGACTCGAGCCCGATGCCGCGCCGCTCGGGCTGATCGTCGTCGCGAAGCCCGAGGCGACGCTGCGCGACCAGTGGGTTCCGCTCCTGAAGCGGCTGCTCGTGGCGCTGGGCCTGGGCTCGCTGCTCGCGGGCGTCGCGGGCTGGTGGATGTCGCGGCGGATCACGGCGCCGGTGCTCGCCCTCGCGCGCGCGTCGGACGAGATCGCCACCGGGAACTACGACGTGCGCGTCCCCGTGACGAAGGGCCCCGACGAGATCACGCACCTCGCCGAGCGCTTCAACGAGATGGCGGTGCGCCTCGGAGCGGCCGAGGAGCGCGAGCGGCAGTTCCTGATGTCGGTCTCCCACGAGCTGCGGACGCCGCTGACCGCGATCCGAGGGCATGCCGACGCGCTTCGCGACGGCCTCATCGACGAGCCCGATCTGATCGCGGCCTCACTCGATGTCGTCGCGGGCGAGGCCGTCCGGCTGGAGCGGCTCGTCGGCGACATCGTCGACCTCGCGAAGCTGCGCGCCCACCGGTTCACGGTGCAGGCGGAGGAGGTCGACATGGAGCGGCTGGTCGAGCAGGCGCATGCGTCGTTCGCGGAGCAGGCGCGTCGCCGCGAGATCGACTTCTCCGTCGAGTGCGTCGACGAGGTCACGATCGTGACGGACGGCGACCGCGTGCTGCAGGTGATCACGAACCTCCTCAAGAACGCCTTCCGCTGGACTCCCGACGGGGGAGCGATACGCGTGCGGCTCGCCCGCGACGTGCACGACGTGACCGTCGAGGTCGAGGACTCGGGGCCCGGGATCACCGACGAGGAGCGGGTGCGGATCTTCGACGCGTTCGTGTCGGCCGACCTGCAGGGAACCGGGCTCGGACTCCCGATCGCCCGCGAGCTGGCGGGCGCCCTCGGCGGGTCGATCGAGCTGGAGAGCGCCCCGGGTCGGGGCAGCCGGTTCCGGCTCCGTCTGCCACTGCGCCCCGTCGCCGCCGGCCCGAGAGCCTGACCTTGTCTGCGCCAGGCGGGAATCCGCTGCGGGAGCGGGCAGTCCCTGAGGGCGCGCCCGCGTGCCCGCGTAGGCGGTGCGTGCGCTCGCCGCGCGGCGGGCAGATGCCGGCTCAGTCCGACACCTGCGCTGGCGCGTCCGCGGCTTGATCCAGTGCGCCCGCGTGGGCGGATCCCCAGGCCGATCGGCGGCTCGATCCCCCCGCGTTCTGATAGGCGCGAGTCCGCGCAGCGGAGTCGCGCCTAGGCGGTGGCGGCGGTTGGCTGCTCCGACCGGAGCGGCACGACCTCGGCGTGCACCGGCCGTTCGAGCCGCTGCAGCCGCGCGTCGACGCCCTCCCAGCCGGAGGTGATCAGCGCGACGAGCACCGCGAGATCCTCGATGCGGGCGTTGCGCTCGGCGAGGAGCTCCTGCTCGAGTCGCTCCAGCCGGCGGATCGCCTGGTTGAGCAGACCGCGGATCTCAGCCAGGCTGCGGGCGACCGAGGCGACCTCGGTCGCCAGGCCCTCCCGGACGGCGGCGCCGACCCGGTCGGGCAGCGTCGCCTCGAGCTCGGCCGCTGTCCGCGCGAGCGCCTCGACCTCCGCGCGAGAGCGCTCGAGCGCCGCGTCCATCCGAGCAGCCGCGAGCCCGCCGGAGCGGGCATCCTCGATCCGCCGCCTTGCCTGTTCGAGCACGTGTTCGTCCATGGCGGCAAGGCTACGCTCGGCGTCGGATGAGATCGTCCGAGCTCGACTACGACCTGCCCGACGAGCTGATCGCGCAGCAGCCGACCGACCGGCGGGATGCCTCACGCCTGCTCGTGCTCGATCGCGCGAGCGGCAGCATCCAGCACGCGGTGTTCGCCGACTTCGCCGCGCTGGCCGCCGGTGCGCTCGTCGTCGTGAACGACACCCGCGTGATCCCGGCGCGCCTGCACCTCCGGCGCTCGACGGGCGGCTCCGTCGAGGTGCTGCTGCTTGAGTCGCTCGGCGGCGGTGTCTGGGACGCGCTCGCGCGTCCCTCGCGACGGCTCGTGGCCGGCGAGCGACTCGGCCCGGTGCAGCTGCTGGAGTCGCTCGGCGAGGGCCGCTGGCGCGTTCACGTGCAGGGCGCACCCGCCGGGGAGGTGCCGCTGCCGCCGTACGTCCGCGAGCCGCTCACCGACCCGGAGCGCTACCAGACGGTGTACGCCCGCGAGGCCGGATCCGCGGCCGCGCCGACCGCGGGGCTCCACTTCACCCCGGAGCTCCTCGCCCGCGTCGACCACGAGCGCGTGACGCTGCACGTCGGGCTCGACACGTTCCGTGCGGTCACGGCCGACTCGCTCGAGCAGCACCGGCTCCACGGGGAGCGGTACGGCGTAGAGCCGTCTGCGTGGGCCCGGATCGCCGCTGCCGAGCGGGTGCTCGCCGTCGGGACGACGACGACGCGCGTGCTCGAGACGGTCGCGCACGGCGGCGCTTTGAGCGGCCGCAGCGAGCTCTTCATCACGCCCGGCTTCGAGTTCCGGCGGGTGGACGCCCTCCTCACGAACTTCCATCTGCCGCGCACGACGCTCCTGGCGCTCGTGATGGCGTTCGCGGGGATCGAGCAGACGCGTGAGGCGTACCGGGTGGCGGTGGC
This sequence comes from uncultured Actinomycetes bacterium, assembly GCA_963703095.1. Lineage (GTDB taxonomy): Bacteria > Actinomycetota > Thermoleophilia > Gaiellales > Gaiellaceae > Gaiella. The sequence goes on along the minus strand of OY969787.1, from coordinate 2,309,107 downwards.
CGAGCGGTACCGGTTCTTCTCCTTCGGCGACGCGATGCTCGTTCGCTGACCGACCTCGCTGCGGCACGCCCGTTCACCAGGCGCAACACACGCTTGAAACGGTCGTCGACGCACCCGTACGATGGCCGAGACGGTCAAGCCGACGACGGAAGAGGTTGACGCATGTCCGAGAAGATGTGGGGCGAGGAGCCGTACTGGGGTCTGGGCTACGACTGGGATCCGGACTGGGTGCTCACCGACCGGCAGAAGGAGCTCCGCACGACCCTGATCGAGCTCTGCCAGAAGGAGATGCGCGCGAACGCGAAGCGCTCGGACGACGAGCTGCTGTTCCCTCGCCGCAACCTCGAGCTGCTGGGCGAGCACGGCTTCCTGGCGCTGTGCGTGCCGGAGGAGTGGGGCGGCCTCGGCGAGAACCACGTCGGCTTCGCGATGGCCGCCGAGACGATCGCCCGCTACGGCTGCGCGTCGACCGCGATGTGCTGGGTGATGCACATGGGCGCGGTCGCGGCCCTCATGCTGCGCCCGACCGACGAGATCGTCGAGAAGTACATCCGCCCGCTCAACAGCGGCAAGATCGGCACGCTCTCGTACTCCGACCCGGAGACCGGCTCCCACTTCTGGTACCCGGTCTCGTCGCGTGCCGAGCGCCAGAACGGCGGCTACAAGATCAACAAGAAGGCCTCGTGGACGACCTCGGGCGGGTTCGCGGACTTCTACGTCCTGCAGACGACCAGCCCCGACTTCAAGGGGTACGACGACCTCTCGGTGTTCGTCGTCGACGCCGAGCACTGCGAGGCGCAGCCATCGCTCTGGGACGCGCTCGGCCTGCGCGGCAACCAGTCGGGGGCGATCGCGTTCACGGACGTCGAGATCCCGGGCACACAGATCGTCGGCCCCGAGGGCGACGGCGCGACGTCGAACGACGAGGCCGTCGACCCGTGGTTCCTCGTCGGCTCGTCGTCGTGCTGGAACGGGCTCGCGCTCGGCGCGGTCGACATCGCCAAGCGGCACACGACCCGGAAGCGTCACGTGGACGTCGGCATGCGCGTCGCGGACTACCCGACGATCCAGGACTATGTCGGGCAGGCCGTGATGGAGACGAACGCTGCGCGGATGTTCGTGTACTCCGTCGCCCAGGCGTTCGACCAGGCCACCGAGAACAACACCAAGCAGCTCGAGCCGGGTGAGCTCGCCCGCGGCAACTTCCTCCACTGGGCCTGGCAGATCAAGTTCGTCGCGGCGCAGAACACGGCCCAGGTCGTCGACAAGATGCTCCACGCGTGCGGCGGGTCGGGGTACAAGCGCGACATGGAGCTCGAGCGGTACCTGCGCGACGCGAAGGCCGGCTGGGTGATGGGCCCGACGAACGAGGTGCTGCGTCAGTTCGTCGGCAAGGCCGTGCTGCTCGGATTCGAGTCGCTCGACTACTGGAACCAGAGCTACAACCGACGCGCGGTCGAGAACGAGGTGAAGAAGCTCGACGCCGCGGCCAAGCGGGAGCTGGCCGAGCAGCTGCTCGCGCAGGCCGAGCAGGACGAGGCCAAGCAGCCAGCCGCCTCCGCGTAGCCACGTGGCCGTCGCCCCGCGACCGCGGCTGCTCGTCCCCGGGCTGATCCCGTACGACCCGACGAGGGAGACGTACCGGGTCCGACCGGGGGCGGCGACCGCGGTGGCGCTGGAGCCGGACGACCGCATCACCATCCGCGACCTCCAGGGAGGCCAGCCAGCGGAGCTCACCGTGCTCGCCCCGACCGGGGCCGAGGACTTCGGCGCGCTGGGCACGAGCGCGCCCGACACGGACGCCACCGTGCTGCGCTCGCTCGTCGGGAGGGCGGGGGACGGCGCCCCGGCGCTCGTCGCCGGGCTGGCATCGCAGGGCGCCGACCCGTCGCTCGCGCGCGCGGTCGGCCTGTTCGGCCCGAGCTCTCCCGCGGGCGCCGAGGCGACGTTCAGGGCCGAGCGCCCGGCGGTGCTCGTCGTCGCCGCACCCGCAGGGGGGCTCGTCGTCGACGGCGCGGTTCCTGCCTCCGACCTCCAGCTGGAGATCGACAGGGCACGATCCCCGCGCGACGAGCTCGAGCCCAGGCTGCCCGAGCCCCTCGCCGACCCGCGGCTCGACTTCCAGGTCGGCCGGGCGTCGGCGCTGGCCTACGAGGTGAAGGCGGGGGAGTGGATCCAGATCGTCGACGTCCAGGGGCGCCAGTGCTCCGACTTCCTCGCGTTCGACTGGCACGAGCTCCAGGCCGGGCGCGAGCGCGGCCTCGATGCGACTGCGACCCGCTCGCTGGTCGGCTCGGCGTACCCGATGCCGGGGCTCTACTCCAAGTACTTCACCGTCGACCTGAAGCCGCTCGTCGAGGTGGTGCGAGACACCGTCGGTCGCCACGACACGTTCGGCCTGGCGTGCACCTCGAAGTACTACGAGGACATGGGCTACTTCGGTCACGTGAACTGCTCGGACAACTTCAACGCCCAGCTCGAGCCGTACACGATCGAGCAGCGCAAGGGCTGGCCCGCGATCAACTTCTTCTTCAACACGGCGTTCGACGCGCACAACCTCTACGTCGTCGACGAGCCGTGGTCACGTCCCGGCGACTACGTGCTGCTCCGCGCGACGACGGATCTCGTGTGCCTCTCGAGCGCCTGCCCGGACGACATCGATCCTGCCAACGCCTGGAACCCCACGGAGGTGCACGTGCGCGTCTACCCCGCGAAGGAGCGCTTCTCGGCGGCGATCGCGCACCGCGTGACGCCGGCTGCCGAGCCGAAGCTGACCAAGGAGACGGGGTTCCACGAGCGCACCTCGGCGCTCACTGGTCGGGTGACCGAGTACAACGGCTACTGGCTGCCGACGTCGTACGACAACCACGGCGCCGTGGCGGAGTACTGGGCGTGCCGTGAGCGTGCTGCGATCATGGATCTCTCCCCCCTGCGCAAGTGCGAGGTGCTCGGCCCGGACGCCGAGGAGCTCCTGCAGGCGACGATGACGCGCGACGTCCGCCGGCTCTCGGACGGCCAGGTCGTCTACACGGCGATGTGCCACGAGACCGGCGGGATGATCGACGACGGGACGATCTTCCGGATCGCGCCGACGAACTTCCGCTGGGTCGGCGGCAGCGACCACGGCGGAGTGTGGCTGCGCGAGCAAGCGGAGCGGCTCGGCCTCCAGCGGGTGTGGGTCAAGGACTCGACGGACGACCTCCACAACGTCTCGATCCAGGGCCCGGCGAGCCGGGAGATCCTCTCGCAGGTCGTCTGGACGCCTCCGGCGCAGACGCCGTTCGCCGAGCTCCGCTGGTTCCGCTTCTCCATCGGGCGCATCGGTGGGCCGGACGGGACACCGATCGTCGCATCCCGCACCGGCTACTCCGGCGAGCTCGGCTACGAGGTCTTCTGCCACCCGACCCACGCCCCCGACGTGTGGGACGCGATCGTGGCGGCTGGTGCGCCGCACGGGCTCACACCGCTCGGGCTCGACGCGCTCGACATGGTGCGGATCGAGGCGGGGCTCGTCTTCGCCGGCTACGAGTTCGACGACCAGGTCGACCCCTTCGAGGCGGGGATCGGCTTCGTCGTCACGCCCGACAAGGAGGAGGACTTCGTGGGGAAGGCTGCGCTGGCGGAGCGGCGGGCACATCCGCAGCGTGTCCTCGTCGGGCTCGAGCTCGAAGGGAACGAGCCGGCGGGCCATGGCGACTGCGTCCACGTCGGCCGACCGCAGGTCGGGGTCGTCACGAGCGGGATGCGCTCGCCGATCCTGAAGAGGAACATCGCGCTGTGCCGGATGGACGTCCGCTACGCCGAGCTCGGCACCGAGGTCGAGGTCGGCAAGCTCGACGGCCACCAGAAGCGGATCCCCGCGACGGTCGTGCGCTTCCCGTTCTACGACCCCGAGAAGGTCAGACCGCGATCGTAGGCCGAGCGTGGCGTGGGCACGTTCCGGCGCAGCCGGAACGTGCCAGGGAGCGGCGCTGAGGCTGTGCCACGGCCCGTGGACCTCGCGAACGCCGCGCTCGTCGAGGGCTCGCGCGGAGCCGTGCTCGGCGTGCTCGTCGCCGCGGCTACGAGCTGCGCCGAGGAGGAGGCGCGAGGGGACGTGCGCGACGGGCTGATCGACATGCCGCTCGCATTTCGTGCCGCCATCCTCTTGGGGCTCGACGCCGACGCCCTCGTCGAGGAGGCGCTCGGACAGCTCGACGGACGCGCTGCAGCGCTCCTGCGCGCGTTCGCGGACCGCGGGGATCGCGCCGACGTCGAGGCGATGGGGTGGACCGTCGTGGCATCGGGCGCCGGCTGGCGCTTCACCGGCTGGGGCGTCGACGCCTAGGGCTCGGCGTCGCCGCACGCCCTCCAGCGCGTCCTTCGGGTGGTGCCTGGCTGAAGCCAGGCACCGGTCGGCGCAGCGTTCCCCGGAGCACGCAGGGCGTGTGCCGCCGCATGGCGGCACCTGGCGGCGGGCGCAGCCCGCGAGCAGCTCAGGGACGTCCGGGGAAGCCGGGTCGCTGCGGAGAGGAGATCCGCTCGGCGAATCGCCACAGCGGCGTGTGCCGCCGCAAGGCGGCACCTGGCCGCTGCCCCCGGCAGCAGGCCACTTCAGGGATTTCCGCCGAAGGCGGTCCTTGCGGAGGGGGATCCGCTCGGCGGATCCCCTGGAGCAGGCGATTGCGGAGCCACCTGGCCGCTGCCCCCGGCAGCAGGCCACTTCAGGGATTTCCGCCGAAGGCGGTCCTTGCGGAGGGAAATCCGCTCGGCGGATTTCCCGGAGCAAGCAAGCAGTCAGCTCTGCTCGCGGAAGCGGTCGGCGAGCACCTCGAGCAGCGCCAGAGCGGCGTCCGGGTGCGCGACGAGCGCGGCGCGCAGGTCGGCGCGCGAGACCGACAGCCCGCGCACCGCGCCGACCGCCTCGATGTCGGCGATGCGGCCGCCCGGGGTCGGGCTCAGGACCTCGAGCTCGCCGACGATCTCGCCGGGGCCGAGGACGATCTCCTTGCCGGGGCGCGTCACCCGCACCGACCCCTCGAGGACGACGAGCACGGCGTCGCCGCGCTCGCCACGCCGCATGATCGTCTCGCCGTCGGCGAAGGCGCGCTCCTCGCCGTTCTCGACCACCTGGGCGAGCAGCTCGGGCGGCAGCGCGGACAGGACCTTGGGGTCGGTGACGAGGCGCTCGTAGCGGCCTCCGTGGAACAGCAAGGGCGTGCCCCCGCCGTAGCGGGCATGTGCGACCTGCGCCAGGAAGAGCGAGTGGTCGCCTCCCCAGTACGAGCGGACGATGCGCCCGGCGAGCTGCGCGAGCGCGCCCTCGACGAGCGGCGTGTCGCCGACCAACGCGAACGTGGGCTCGAAGCCGTCGACCGGTCGGCCGGCGAAGAAGTCCGACTCGCGACGCTGGTGCTCCGCCAGCACCGACACGCCGAGCGGGGACCCTTCGTGGAGCATCGCGAGCATGCGGGCGCGGCGGTCGATCGACACGAGCACGAGCGGCGGGCGGAGCGAGACGGACATGAACGCGTTCGCCGTCATGCCGTGCACCTGCTCGCCGACGGTCGTCGTCAGCACGGTCACGCCGGTGGCGAACATGCCGAGCGTGCGCCGGAACGCGAGCGCCGGATCGCCCTCGAGCCCGCCGGTGTCGAGCGTGACGGGGACGGGGATCTCCTCGAACGGAGACTCCGAGAGGACGGCGCCCGTCGAGAGGGGGATGTCGAACTCCTGCGGTTCGGTGCTCATGGCGCCGATTCTCGCATGCCACCGCGTCTCCCGGATTGCATGTGAAGCACATGCTATGGTGTGCAGCGCATGGGGATGATCCAGATCCGCAACGTCCCGGATGACGTGCACCGGGCGCTGAAGGCGCGTGCGGCGTCGATGGGGCTGTCGCTGTCCGACTACCTCAACCGCGAGCTCGCAGCCCTGGCCGCGCTGCCGACGTTCACCGAGGTCGTCGGCTCCATCCACCTCGCCGAGCGGGTCGACGTCGACGCGGCCGCGCTCGTCCGCGACCTGCGTGGCCCGCTGCCCGGCGGCGGATGATCGCCGTCGACAGCTCCGCGCTGATCGCGCTGGTGCTCGGCTCGCAGCACGGGGACTTCGTGGAACGTCACCTCGGTGAGCATGCGTTCGGCATCGCGCCGCACCTGATCGACGCCGAGGTGATCTCGGGGTTGCGACGGCTCGTCGCTGCCGAGGCCGTCTCGGAGCAGCGCGCGATCGTTGCGCTCGCGCATGTGGCCTCGCTCCGAATCGTCCGGTTCCCGCTCCTTCACTTCATCCCGCGCGTGTGGGAGCTCAGGCAGTCCGTCACGACGAGCGACGCGTTCTTCGTCGCGCTCGCGGAGGAGGTCGGCGTGCCGCTGCTGACGACCGATGGTCGGCTCGCCCGGGCGCACGGCCACCGCGCGGCCGTGATCGCGCCGTGAGCCACTTCACCGTCGAGGCGACGGACGGCGCTGCGCGGGCCGGGGTGCTGCGCACCGCGCACGGCGCGATCCGCACCCCCGCGTTCATGCCCGTCGGGACGAAGGGCACCGTCAAGACGCTGCACCCCGACGAGGTGCGTGCGCTCGGCGCAGACGTCGTCCTCGCCAACACCTACCACCTGCATCTGCGACCCGGCGAGGAGGCGATCGAGGAGCTCGGCGGGCTGCACGCGTTCACGGGGTGGGACGGTCCGATCCTGACCGACTCGGGCGGCTTCCAGGTCTTCTCGCTGCGCGACACGCTGCTCGCGGTCGACGACGACGGGGTCACCTTCCGCTCCGTCTACGACGGCACCGCCGAGCGGTTCACCCCCGAGGGGGTCGCTGCGATCCAGCGCCGGCTCGGCTCCGACATCGCGATGTGCCTGGACATCTGCCCGCCCGCCGGCGCACCGCCTGACGCGCACGCGGAGGCGGTGCGGCGCACGACGCTCTGGGCGGAGCGCCAGGTCGACGAGCCGCGGGCGCCAGGGCAGCTCCGCTTCGGCATCGCGCAGGGCGGTACCGACGAGGCGCTCCGCAGGCGGTCGGTGGCGGAGATCACTGCGATCGGGTTCGAGGGCTTCGCGCTCGGCGGGCTCGCGGTCGGAGAGGCCCGGGAGGAGATGCTCGACACCGTGGCCTGGGCGGCGCCGCTGCTGCCCGCCGAGCGGCCCCGGTACTTCATGGGCCTCGGGGACGCGGAGGGGATCCTCGAGGTGATCGCGCGCGGGATCGACATGTTCGACTGCGTGCTGCCGACGCGCACGGCCCGCACCGGCTCGGCCCTCACCGCCCGCGGTCGGCTCAACCTGCGGAACGCCCGGTTCGCCCGTGATCCGCGTCCGCTCGAGGACGGCTGCGGGTGTCCGGCCTGCTCGCGCTTCTCGCGCGCGTTCGTGCGCCACCTGGTCACGCAGCAGGAGATCCTCGGGCTACGGCTCCTCTCACTGCATAATCTCGCTTTCACACTGCGACTGACCGCGGGGGCGCGGGCCGCGATCCGGGATGGGACGTTCGAGACGTACCGCACCGAGGTGCTCGCGACGCTCGCCGACCCGCTCGAGGAGGAACCGTGGGAAGCCTGATCATCCTGGTTGCGATGTTCGCCCTGCTGTGGGTGCTGCTCATCCGACCGCAGCGCAAGCGACAGCAGCAGCAGCAGTCGATGCTGTCGTCCGTCGACGTCGGTGACGAGGTGCTCACCGTCGGCGGCCTCTACGGCATCGTGCGGGAGATCGACGAGGACGAGGATCTCATCGTCGAGATCGCCGAGGGCATCCAGGTGCGGATCGCCCGCCGAGCGGTCGGCGGAGTGGTCAAGCCAGAGGACGCGGAGGAGGACGAGGTCGCGGACGACGACGACGGCGCGCTGGAGACCACGGCCGAGGACGCGGAGATCGTCGACGTCGCCGAGGAGAGCGGTGAGCCGACGCCGAATGAAGCGGACGTTGTGAACCGTGAGGAATCGGTGAGCGAGGGCGAGGCGCGCTCCGCATAGCGGGCGGGCGCCGCTACCCTGACCGGCCCGTATGACCCGTCGCGCCGCAACGCTCGTCGTCGCAGTCGTCGCCGCCGCACTGGTGGGCGTCGCGCTGCTCGTGATCCCCGGATCGCCCTTCGAGCAGCGCCCGACGCTGGGCCTCGACCTCCAGGGAGGTCTCGAGGTCACGCTCCAGGCCGTGCCACCCCCCGACCGTGAGCTGACCCAGTCCGACCTCGACCGCTCGGTCGAGATCATGCGCAGCCGCGTCGACCGCCTCGGCGTGGCCGAGCCCGAGATCCGCACGCAGGGCGACGACCAGATCACGATCCAGCTGCCCGGGATCAAGGATCCCGAGGCCGCGGCGCAGGTGATCGGCAAGACGGCGCAGCTCGAGCTCTACGACCTCGAGCAGAACCTCGTCGCGCCGTCGATCGACTCCCGCACGCGCGAGCCGATCGCGACCGCCTCGATCTACGACCTGCTCGCCGGCCAGCAGGCGCTCGCTGCGCGGGGCGATCCCGACTCGTACTACCTCTTCCGCGAACAGGGCAAGAAGCTCGTCGTCGGGCCCGTCGCGACGCGCGAGGAGGCCCTCGCCGACTTCGACGGCGAGGTGCCGAAGGGGCACAAGCTGTTCGCGGTGCCCCCGGGCACCGTCGTCGTCTCGTGCGGGATCGGCGAGGTCGTCTGCCCGGGCGTCGCCGAGGCGGAGCCGACCACCGACTCCTTCTACCTGCTCCGCTTCGACCCGCCGAGCGTGCCCGAGATGACGGGCGAGGATCTCGACCTCGACGGGACGCGGCAGGACTTCGACACCCGCACCGGCGAGCCGATCGTCCTCATGCAGTTCACCGACGAGGGCCAGCAGAAGTTCGAGGACATCACACGGCGCGTCGCGCAGCGCGGCAAGCTCCTGTCGAACACGATCGGCGGTGGGCAGGTGATCCTGCAGCACTTCGCGATCGTGCTCGACCGGGAGATCAAGTCCTGGCCCACGATCGACTGGCAGGAGTACCCGGGCGGCATCTCGGGCTCGAACGGCGCGCAGATCAGCGGTCTCGCCGACATCGGCGAGGCGAAGGAGCTGGCGCTCGTCCTCCAGACGGGCGCGCTGCCGGTCGAGTTCCGCACGCTCGACCAGACCGCGATCTCCGCCACGCTGGGGAAGGACTCGCTCGAGGAGGCGAAGGTCGCCGCGGCGGTGGGCCTCCTGCTCGTGGCGCTCTTCCTGCTCCTCTTCTACCGCTTCCTCGGCGTCGTCGCCGTGATCGGGCTGATCATCTACGCGGCCTTCCTCTACGCGGCGATCCTCCTCTTCAACGTCACGCTGACGCTCCCGGGCATCGCCGGGCTGGTGCTCACCCTGGGAGTGGCCGCGGACGCGAACATCGTCATCTTCGAACGCATCAAGGAAGAGGTGCGCGCCGGTCACTCAGTGCGCGCCGCGATCTCCCGTGGGTACTCGAAGGGCTTCGCGACGATCGTCGACGCCAACGTCGTCACCGCGATCACCGCGATGGTGCTGTTCGCGGTCGCCGTCTCGAGCGTCCGGGGCTTCGCGCTGATGCTGCTGATCGGCACCGCCATGTCGATGCTCACCGCCGTGCTCGCGACGCGAGCGCTGCTCGCGGTGCTCGCCGGCTTCAAGATGCTCGACAGCCCGCGCTTCGTGGGCGCGGCGGGTGGTGGCATCCCGCGCTGGCTGAAGATGGACTACATCGGCCGCCGGAACACCTGGTTCGCGATCTCGGCGGTCGTGCTCGTGCTCTCGGTCGGCGCGATCGCCGTCAACGGGCTCAACTTCGGGATCGACTTCGAGGGCGGCACGCAGATCAGCTTCACGACGCCCGAGCCGGTCTCGCTCGACGCGGTGCGCTCCGAGGCCGCGGAGGTCGGTCAGGCGAACGCGGTCATCCAGGGGCGCGGCCCGTCGGTCGACGGCAACTACACGAGCTTCCAGATCAGGACGGAGTCCCTGTCGACCGCGGAGGCGCAGGAGCTCCAGCAGGGGCTCGAGCAGAGCGTCGACGCGGGGGCCTTCGGAGCGAAGAACGTCTCCGCGAGCTTCGGCGAGCAGATCGCCCGCTCGGCGGTCCTCGCGATCATCGTCTCGCTCCTCCTGATCGTCGCCTACATCAGCGTGCGCTTCCAGTGGCAGTTCGCGCTGCCCGTGATGGTCGCGCTGGCCCACGACGTGCTGATCACCATCGGCATCTACGCGCTCCTCGGCCGGGAGGTGACGACCGCGACGGTCGCCGCGGTGCTGACCGTGCTCGGGTACTCGATCTACGACACGATCATCATCTTCGACCGCATCCGCGAGAACATGCCCCTGATGAAGAAGGCGCCGTTCCGCGTGATCGGGAACGTGTCGCTGTGGGAGACGATCCCGCGCTCGCTCGCCACGACCTTCATCACGCTGCTGCCGATCGCGTCGCTGCTCGTCTTCGGCGGCGACACGCTGAAGGACTTCGCCTTCGCCCTGTTCGTCGGCATCGGCTCGGGCGCGTACTCGTCGATCTTCATCGCCGCCCCGCTGCTCGCGGTCTTCAAGCAGCGCGAGCCCGAGTACGCCCGGCGGGTGGACGAGGGAGCGGTCGGCGAGATCCAGTCGGTCGGCGGCGCGCTGCTCGCGGACGACGAGCCCGTCGTGGAGGGCGCCGAGCCCGTCGCCGCGCCCGCCCCGGTCGCCCCGAGCCCGGCCCCCGCCCCAGCCGGGGCCCCCGCGCCGTCGGCTGCGCCGTCCGCCGCGCGCAAGCGCCGGCAGGAGCGGCGGTCGGGCCGGCCGCACGGCCGTCCGCGCTGAGCGACGAGACCTCCGGAACCCGGTGGGCAGGCGTGGCTCGAGCAGGCACGCGTAGACTGCAGCCGTGACCCAATCGACGTCGTCGGGCGATCCACGGCCGCTGTCGGAGCTCCTGCTCGCAGGGGTCGGCTGGGCGTCGCTGGGGCTCGAGGCGGTCGACGAGCTCGCGGACGACGTGGCCCGGCGGGTCGGCGTCGAGCGCGACGAGATGCGCACCGCCCTGAGGGACACGCTGGCCTCGTGGCGCGCGGAGGCCGAGCGCGTCGGCCTGCGGCGGACGGAGGCCACCGAGAAGGCGCTCGCGCGTCTCGGGCTCGCGCGTCGGGAGGACGTCGAGGATCTCGCGCTGCGCGTCGCCCAGCTCGAGCACCGGCTGCGGCTGCTGGAGCGCGACGCCGACGGCGCCCAGCCGGACGCGTAGCCGGAAGATCGCGGGCTGACGATCCGGAGCCTGGCTGAGCCAGGCATCAGCCCGCCGGAAGCCGCTCCGACACGGTGCGAGGCGCCCGTGCCACACTGCACCGGTGGAGCCGACCTCGCAGCGGAGCATCTCGCGGCTCTCCGAGATCGGGCGCGTCGCGACGCGTCACGGGTTCGGCTACGCGTTCGACCGTCGGCGCCGCAACGACGACACCCAGCTCGCCGATCGCGGCCGCCGGCTGCGGGAGATGTTCGACGAGCTCGGGCCGACGTTCGTGAAGTTCGGCCAGCTGCTCTCGACCCGTCCCGACCTGGTGCCGCCCGACATCGTCGTGGAGCTGCGGAAGCTCCAGGACGACGTCTCCCCGTTCCCGCCGGAGGACGTGGAGCGGGTCGTGCGGGAGGAGCTCGGGCTGAGCGTCGAGCAGGCCTTCGTCTGGTTCGAGATGGAGCCGATCGCCGCCGCCTCGATCGGCCAGGTGCACCGCGCGACCCTGCCCAACGGGGAGCAGGTCGTCGTCAAGATCCAGCGACCCGACGCGCCACGGCAGATCGACTCGGACCTCAAGCTGATGCGCTCGGCGGCCAGGCTCGCGCGCGAGCGCGTCCGCCAGCTCGACTTCCTCGACTCCGAAGGGGTCGTCGACGAGTTCGCCCGCTCGATCCGCGGCGAGCTCGACTACCAGCAGGAGGCCCGCAACGCCGAGACCTTCCGCCGCAACTTCGCCGACGACGAGCGCATCGCCGTGCCGAAGGTCTGGTGGCGGTACACGACCGGCAGGCTGCTCACGCTCGAGCGGCTCGAGGGCGTGCACGTGCGGGACATCGACCTCGACACCTGGTCGGACGAGGAGCGTCGCGAGCTGGCCTACCGGCTGACCGACGTCTGGATGACGATGATCTTCCGGCACGCGTTCTTCCACGGCGACCCGCATCCCGCGAACGTGCTGGTGCTGGACGACGGACGCCTCGGGCTCGTCGACTTCGGCCTCGCGGGGCGGCTCAGCGACGAGGACATGGCGAGGCTGACGCGGCTGTTCGTCGACGCGGCCACGGAGAACGTCGCAGCGCTCCCTCGGCGGCTCGCCGACCTCGGCGTCCGGTACCCGCCCGAGCGGGAGGACGAGCTCCGCGCGCGACTCGAGGAGGTCTACTACCGGTACTACGGGACGCGCCTGTCGGACATCGACCCGGTGGAGGTGATCCGCGAGGCGATCGACCTCATCTACTCGATGCACCTGCGGCTCCCGACCCGCTTCGTGATCCTCGACAAGGCGATCGCCACGCTCGGCGGCGTCGCGGTGGAGATCTACCCTGACTTCAACGTCTTCGACGTCGCACGGCCGTACGCCAAGGCCCTCATGGCCGAGCGCCTCTCACCGCGACATCTCGCGCTCCGCGCGCAGAAGCACACACGGGAGGTGGTCGAGGCGGTCGGGAAGCTGCCGATGCAGGTCTCCGACGTGCTGGAGGAGCTCGCCGACGGCGAGCTGGAGGTGAAGATCTCGAACCCCGGCATCGACGACCTCGCGCACCACATCGACGTGTCCGTGAACCGGATCGCCGTCGCACTCGTGATCGTCGGAGGGCTCGTCGGCTCGTCGATGATGGGCGCGCTCGCCGACGACGGGCCCCAGCTGCTCGGCCTGCACCTGATCTCGGTGGTGGGGTTCCTCCTTGCCGGCGCCTTCGGCGTGTGGCTGCTGTGGGGCGTGTTCCGGTCTGGGAGGCTCTAGCCAGCTTGCGCGAAGCGGGGATCCGCGGGAGCGGATCCCCGCCGCTTGATCCCCCGGGTCCGGCTGCGCCGGACGTGGGGGCAGATCTGGCCAGTTTGCGCGAGGCGGGGATCCGCAGGAGCGGATCCCCGCCGCTTGATCCCCCGGGTCCGGCTGCGCCGGACGCGGGGGCAGATCCCTGAAGTCGACCGCGTCGACCGTCTGCGTCCGACGCTCGGCTGGGCTACGCGCAGCCTCGGGCGGCTGGTCGTGGTGTCGCTCTTGGTGCTCTCCTGGCAGGTGCCTGACTTCAGTCGGGCACCTGCCCGAGGCGGCCGGCGCGCTCCAGGAGGGCGAGCACCTCGTCGTGCGGGAGTCCCCGGGCGAGCCGGCCGTCGCGGCCGATCACGTCGGGCGCGGCCCACATGGCGTTGAGCACCGCCTCCTCGGTCGCCTCGACGGTCGCCGCGAAGAGCTCGTCGAGCGCCGCGTCCGGCACGAGCTCCAGATGCTCGCGCGTGGCGCCGGCGTCGCGCGCACGCCTGGCTCCCGTCGACAGCGCGAGGAAGATCTCACCCGAGCCGTGGTGGGCCACCGACCCGATCCTGGCGAGCCCGAGACCGCAGCGGCGCGCCACGCGCTCCAGCTGGGCCGGCGCCAGCGGCGCGTCCGTGATCGCGACGGCGATGCAGCTCCCGGCAGGGCGGGGCAGCTCGAGGCCGGAGCCGAGCGCCTCGCCGACCGGGACGCCGTCGACGCGGAGCTCGTGGCCGCGGCCGAAGTTGGCGAGCACGAGCACGCCGAGCGTGGCGTCGAGCGACGGGACGAGACGCGACGACGTCCCGATCCCGCCCTTCCAGCCGAGCGTCGTCATGCCCGCTCCCGCGCCGACCGCGCCCTCCGCGACGGGGCCGCCGTCCGCGATCGCGAGCGCGTGCGCCACGTCAGCCGCGGCGACGTGCGTCGTGCGCGCGTCGTTCAGCCAGGAGTCGTCGCACTCCGCCACGACGGGGATCACGACCCACTCGTCTCCGACCTGCGGGTCGGCAGCGCGTGCGGCGTCGACCGCCCCGTCGAAGACCCGCCCGACCTGCATCGTCCCCGTGAGGTAGACCGGCGTCTCGACCACGCCCCACTCGGAGACCTGGAGGAAGCCGGTCATCTCGCCCGCCGCGTTGAGCGCCGCGGCACCGGCCGGAACCGGCCGATCGACCAGCGTGGCCGGATCGCCGGGGACGATCGCCGTCACTCCCGTGCGCGCGACGCCCGAGCCGGTGGGGGGATCGGGCTCGTCGCGCCACACGGTCACATGCCCGACCCGGACGTCTGGCACGTCGGTGATCGCGTTCAGCGGGCCCGGCTCGAACGAGCCGATGCTCACTCCTCGCGCTCGGGGTCGGGGACTGCGAGGCGGAAGCGGCGGCGTCATCGAGACGAATCCAACCACGGTAGGCTCGCCGCCGTGGCTCTCTCGATCCCCTTCGTGTGGAGCGACGACTGCCTGCTGCACAGCGGGGAGGCCGGGACCTGGCTCGGCGTGCAGATCGAGGGCGACGAGGTGCCCGAGCGCGCGCTGCGCATCCGCGCCGCGCTCGAGGAGGCGGGCGCGCGCGTGATCGAGGCGGATCACCACGACGACGCGACGCTCCTCGCGGTGCACGACCCCGGTCTGGTGGCCTTCCTCCGCACCGCGTATGCGGACTGGGTCGGCGCGGGCTACCTCGATGATCCCGGGCAGCCGCAGGTCGTCGGCTACCTCTTCCCGACCGCCGGGCTGCTGGCAGGGGTGGAGCCGTTCGCCGCAGCCTCGCCGTCCGCGCGCGCCGGCCAGTGGGCCTTCGACACGTTGACGCCGGTCGGGCGCGGGACGTGGCCCGCCGTGCGCGCCGCGGTCGACTGCGCGCTCACCGCGGCGGACCTCGTGGCCGGCGGCGAGCAGCTCGCGTACGCGTGCACGCGGCCCCCGGGGCACCACGCGACCCGCTCGGCGTACGGCGGCTCCTGCTACCTCAACAACGCGGCGATCGCCGCCCAGCGCCTGCGCGAGCTCGGCGCCGAGCGGGTCGCCGTGCTGGACGTCGACGCCCACCACGGGAACGGCGCCCAGGCGATCTTCTGGGAGCGCGGCGACGTGCGCACGGGCTCGGTGCACGTCGATCCTCGCGCGGGGTGGTTCCCGCACGTGCTCGGCGGACCGGCCGAGCGCGGAGCGGGAGCGGGGGAGGGCGCGAACGCCAACCTCGTGCTCGCGCCGGGGACGGGCGACGGTGGCTGGCTCGAGGCGGTCGCCGAGCTCGCCCGCTGGGCCGGCCCTGTCGACGCCCTCGTGGTCGCGCTCGGCGTCGACGCGGCCGCCGCGGACCCGGAGAGCCCGTTGCTCGTGACGGAGGGCGGCTATCGCGAGGCGGGCCGTCTGCTCGGCGCTCTTCGCGTGCCCACCGTGGTCGTCCAGGAGGGTGGGTACGAGCTCGGCTCGGTCGGATCGCTCGTCCGCGCAGCCATCGAGGGCGTGCTCGACGTCTCATGACGTGCACGCTCGTGACGGACGACCCCGGTTGTCCCGCGGGTCAAAGGATGGGATGATCGCTCGATCGTCCGACGGAAGGGAGACTCGGTGAGGAATCGCACGCTCGCGCTGCTGCTGGCCACTGTCGTCGCGCTGGCGGCGCTCGTCGTCGTCACGACCGCGGGCGCCGCGGACGAGGACGGCGACAAGGTCGTCTTCACGGTGGGGCTGACCAACGACTACGACTCGCTCAACCCGCTCGTGGGCGTCGAGGTGCCCGACTACGAGGTCTGGAACCTCCAGTACGCCACGCTGACCGACAAGGCCGCGGACGACTTCGCCACGATCCCGGGTCTCGCGGAGTCGTGGGAGACCTCCGACGACGGGCTGACCGTCACGTACACACTGCGGGAGGGGCTGGAGTGGTCGGACGGCACGCCGCTGACCGCCGCCGACATCGTCTTCACCGTCAACCGGGCGCGTGAAGAGGCCTGGCTGAACTACGAGTCGGTCGTGGCGAACCTCACCGCCTCCGCGACGGACGAGCGCACGGTCGTGATCACGTCGAAGGTGCCTGATCCGAAGCTCCCGACGATGGACGTCTACATCCTCCCCGAGCACATCTGGGGCGAGCTCGACGAGCAGGCGATCACGAAGGCCGACGGCACGGACGGCGTGGGCTCGGGGCCGTTCACCCTCGTCGAGGCCGAGCGCGGCCAGTTCTGGACGTTGAAGGCCAACCCGAGCTACTGGGGCTGGGAAGGCGAGGACCCGCCCGTCGACGAGGTCGTCTTCCGTCTCTTCTCGAACGGCGACGCGATGGTCGCCGCCCTCGAGAGCGGCGAGATCGACGCCGCCCACGACATCCCGTCCGAGTCGTTCGAGCGCCTCTCGACGACCGACGGGATCGTCGCGCTCGAGGGCGAGCAGGGCGGCTTCTCGGAGATCTCCGTCAACGGCGGCCGCCCCGAGGCCAACCGCGTCGAGGGGATCGGCAACGGCCATCCCGCGCTGTCGGACATCGAGTTCCGCAAGGCGATCGCGCACGCGATCGACCGGCAGACGCTGATCGACCGCGTCAACGCCGGGCTCGGACGACCCGGCCTCACCATGAGCCCGTCGGCGAGCCCCGAATGGATCCCCGAGATCCCCGAGGAGGAGCAGTTCACGTTCGACCTCGAGCAAGCGAACGAGATCCTCGAGACCGCGGGCTACACGGACGGGAACGGCAACGGCATCCGCGAGTACGAGGGCGACGACATCACGCTCGACTACTACATCCTCTCCGACTCGCAGAGCGCTGCGCCCAACTCGGAGTTCATCACGGGCTGGCTCGAGGAGATCGGCATCGGCACGAGCGTGAAGGTCGTGAACGGGTCGCGGCTGACCGAGATCATCGGCAAGGGTGACTACGACCTGTTCCAGTGGGGCTGGACACCGTTCGTCGACCCCGACCCCATGCTCTCGTACTTCACGTGCGACCAGCTCTCGTCGGATCCCGACGATCCCACGAACTACTACAACGACGCGAACTGGTGCGACCCGTCCTACGACGCGGACTACAAGGCGCAGAACCAGGAGCTCGACCGCGACAAGCGCATCGAGATCGTGCACCGGATGCTGCGGACGTTCTACGACTCCGCGACGTACAACGTGTTCGTCTACGAAGGCGACCTGCAGGCGTACCGCACCGATCGCTTCGAGGGATGGCTGCGACAGCCGGCCGACATCGGCCCGGTGCTGTTCTCGAACTCGTCGCCCACGTACGCGAACCTCACGCCGGTCGCCTCGACCGGCGGCGACGACGGCGGCGGGCTCTCGACGGCCGGGATCGTGGCGCTCGTCGTCGCGGGAGCCGTCGGGGTCGGCATCCTCGGGTTCGCGCTCATGCGGCGGCGGAGCGCCGGCGAGCGCGAGTGAGGCCGCCGCTCCGATGACGGACACCGACCGTGGGGGCGGGGCCCGCCCCGCCCCCACGTCGCGGATCGGGTGAGCGTCCGCCTCGTCACGCTCAAGGTGCTCGGCGCGCTCGCGACGCTCGCGTTCGTCGTCGTCTTCAACTTCTTCCTCTTCCGCGTCGTCGAGGGCGATCCCGTCGCGAACCTCTTCCGCGGCCGGAACCTCACCGAGCAGCAGCGGGAGGAGCTGCGAGCGCAGTTCGGGCTGGACGGCTCGAAGCTCGAGCAGTTCGGCGCCTACGTCACGCAGACGCTGCAGCTGAACCTCGGCCGGTCGTACACCTCGAACGAGCCGGTCGCGGAGGAGATCTGGAGCAGGGCGTGGCCGACGATCGCCCTCGTCGGCATCTCGACGCTGCTCTCGACGATCTTCGGGGTGATCATCGGGATCGCGGCGGCCTGGAAACGTGGCTCGCCCACGGACTACGCGTCGACCGGGTTCACCATGGCCACGTACTCGATGCCGGACTTCTGGCTCGGGATGCTCCTGCTCGTCACCCTGGCCGTCTCGCTGGGCCTCTTCCCCGTCGGCGGCATGACCGACCCGGGCTCGGACGCGACCGGGCTCGCGCTCCTGCTCGACCAGGCCCACCACATGTTCCTGCCCGCGCTGACCCTGACGCTCGCCTACCTCGGGGAGTACGCGATCGTGATGCGCTCCTCGCTGCTCGACACCATGCGCGAGGACTACCTGACGCTCGCGCGCGCGAAGGGCCTGCGCGACGCGATCGTGCGCAACCGCCACGCCGTGCCGAACGCGATCCTGCCGGTGGTCACGCTGATCGCGATCAACTTCGGCTTCGTCCTGTCCGGCGCGATCGCGGTCGAGACGATCTACTCCTGGCCGGGGCTCGGTCGGCTCACCTACGACGCGCTCAACGGGCCCGACCTGCCGATGCTGCAGGGCCTGTTCCTCGTGTTCAGCGCGGCGGTGATCTTCTTCAACCTCGTCGCCGACCTGCTCTACGCCTACCTCGACCCACGGGTGCGGACGGCGTGAGCGGCGCGGAGACGACGATCAGCGGCCGGCGGGTCGCATGGCTGCGGCGCCGCCGGGCGCTGTCCCAGGCGTGGAGCGACTTCCGGCGCTCGACGCCGGGGATGATCGGCCTCGTCATGCTCGCCCTCGTGGTCGCGATGGCCCTGGCGGCACCGCTGCTCGCGGCGGAGACCGAGCTCCGCGCGATCAACGCGGTCGAGAACCCCCGCTGGGCGACGCCGTCGGAGTTCGCCCCGCTGGGCACGGACAACCTCGGGCGGAGCGTCTGGGCGCAGTTCGTCTGGGGGGCGCGCATCAGCCTGCTCGTCGGCCTCGCGGCGACCCTGATCGCGATCGTGATCGGCTCGGTGGTCGGGATCGTCGCGGGGTTCTTCGGCGGCGTCCCCGGGTCGATCCTGATGCGCCTGACCGAGTGGTTCCTGGTGATCCCGTTCCTCCCGCTGGCGATCGTGCTGGCCGCGATCCTCGGCCCGTCGGTCTGGAACGTGATCCTGGTGATCGGGATCACGTCGTGGCCCGGGACGGCACGGGTCGTCCGGGCCCAGGTGCTGTCGCTCAAGGAGCGACTGTACGTCGAGCGCAGCCGGGCGCTCGGAGCGTCCGGGGGGCACCTGATGAGCCGCCACGTGCTGCCGAACGTGTCGCCGCTGATCCTCGCCAACCTCACGCTGACGGTGCCCATCGCGATCCTCTCGGAGACGACGCTGTCCTTCCTGGGCCTCGGCGACCCCACCCGGGCGTCGTGGGGGAAGATGCTCGACGAGGCCTTCTCCGCCGGCGCGCTGACGCGCAACGCGTGGTGGTACTACCTGCCGCCCGGCCTCGGGATCATGGTCGTCGTGCTGGCGTTCGTCCTGATCGGCCAGGCGCTCGAGGAGATCCTCGACCCGCGGCTGCGGGAGCGTCGCTCCTGAGCGCTCCGCTCCTGTCGGTGCGCGACCTCCACGTCACCTACCCGGGCGGCGTGCCGGCCGTCCGCGGCGTGTCGTTCGACCTGGCGCCGGGCGAGACGCTCGGGCTCGCGGGCGAGTCCGGCTGCGGGAAGTCGACCATCGCCGCCGCGCTGCTCCGGCTCCTCCCCCGGGGCACACGGGTCACCGGCCAGGTCCTGCTCGACGGCGACGACGTCCTGGCGATGAAGCCCGGCGCCCTGCGGGCGGTGCGCTGGGAGGAGATGTCGATCGTCTTCCAGGGCGCCTTGCACACGCTCAACCCCGTCCGGCGGATCGGCTGGCAGCTCGAGGAGGCGATCACCACCCATCGACCCGAGACGGGGCGCAAGGAGCTCGGCCTGCGGGTCGGGGATCTCCTCGACGTCGTCGGGCTCCCCGCGGGGCGCGCCGAGGACTACCCGCACCAGCTGTCCGGCGGGCAGCGGCAGCGCGTGCTGATCGCGCTCGCGCTCGCCTGCGACCCGCGCCTGCTGATCGCCGACGAGCCGACCACCGCGCTCGACGTGATGGTGCAGGCACAGGTGCTCAACCTGCTCGAGGACCTGCAGCGCGATCTCGGCCTCGCGATGGTCTTCATCACGCACGACCTCTCGACGCTCGCGAGCGTGTGCCGCCGGCTCGCGGTGATGTACGCGGGTCGCATCGTCGAGGAGGGCGACGCGCACGCCGTGTTCGAGCAGCCACGTCACCCGTACACCGCGGCGCTGGCAGCCGCCTTCCCCGTGATCGGCGACGAGCGCTTTCGCAAGGCACCGGCGGGGCTCGGCGGCGACCCGCCCGATCCGCGCGAGCTCCCGTCCGGGTGCCCGTTCCATCCGCGGTGCACGCGCACGACCGCCGAGTGCACGAGCTGGGACGCCGAGCTGCTGCCCGTCGCCCCGGGGCGACTGGCGGCCTGCATCCACGCCGAGGTGAGCGCGTGAGCGAGACTCCGCTGCTTGAGGTTCGTGGCCTCGAGGTGCGCTTCGCGGGGCGCAAGGGGCAGGTGGCGAGAGCCGTCGACGGCGTCGACCTCGCCGTCCGCGAGGGAGAGGTGCTGGCGCTGGTCGGCGAGTCGGGTTGCGGCAAGACGACGCTGGCGCGCACCGTGCTCGGCCTGGAGCGGCCGTCGGGGGGCGAGGTGTGGTTCCGCGGCGAGCCGCTGCGGTACGACGCCCGCTCGCTCAAGGCGTACCGGCGCGGCGTCCAGATGGTCTTCCAGGACCCGACCGGAGCGTTGAACCCGCGGCAGACGATCTACGAGGCCGTGGCCGAGGGCCTCCGCATCCACGGGCTCTCGAAGGGCGAGGAGGCCGCGGTGGCAGAGGCGCTGTCGATCTCCGGTCTGCGGCCACCGGAGCGGTTCTTCGAGCTGTATCCGTACGAGGTGTCCGGCGGGCAGCGCCAGCGCGTCGTGATCGCCGGCGCGATGGTGCTCGACCCCTGGCTGATCGTCGCCGACGAGCCGGTCTCGAGCCTCGACGCGTCCGTGCGCGGCGAGATCCTCGCGCTCATGCTGCGGCTGGTGCGCGAGAAGGGCGTGACGATCCTCGTCGTCACCCACGACCTCGGTCTGGCGTGGAACATCGCCGACCGCGTCGCCGTGATGTACCTGGGCCGGATCGTCGAGCTCGGCGCGACCGAGGAGATGCTGTCGCAGCCGCGCCACCCGTACACGCGAGCGCTGCTCTCCGTCGTGCCGGAGCAGGCGCACATGGAGCAGCAGATCCTCGAGGGCGAGACGCCCGATCCGCGTCGGATCCCCTCTGGCTGCCGGTTCCATCCCCGCTGCCCGCTCGTCCAGTCCGGCGAGGCGGCTCGGCTCGGCATCGAGGAGCGCTGCCGCGGCGAGGATCCGTCGCTCGCTGCGATTTCCGGTCTCGACGGGCACGCGGCCGCCTGTCACGCCGTGTGAGCCACGCGCACGGTCGGAGGGTGCCCGGCTGAAGCCGGGCACCGGGCGGCGGCGTCCTGGGCATGGTCGCGCGTGCCTGGCTCTCAGCCAGGCGTCGCGCTACGCCAGCCGGCGCGGGATCGTGCGCTCGAAGCGGCGCTCCCGTCGGCCGAAGGGGCCGTCGACCTCCTCCGCGGTGACGTCGACGACGACGTGGTACGCGTCCGCGTCGGAGCGCAGCTCGAGGCGTGCCTCGGTCAGGACCTCGGCCTCCGGCCAGCGGATCCGATAGCTCGCGGTGCCGCTCGCCCAGGCGCGCCCGGGGTCGACGGCCGACACGCCCACCTCGCCGGCATAGCGCTCGGCGATCGCCGAGCCGTGCTCGCCCTCGTAGTCGACGCCGTGGGAGACGACGCACCGGGCCTCGCGCGCGAGCACGTCGCGCTCCGTCCGCCAGATCGTCGGTACCTCCTCGGCACTCGCCTCGGCGGTCGGCCCGTGGGTCTCGACTCCCGGGGAGGGCGTGAACGTCGGCGGAGCGGCGATCGGGGGCGTGCCGTCGACGACCGGCAGCTCGAGCACGAGCGAGTCGAGGTCGACCCCGAGCGAGCCCGGCAGCGGGGGCGGCCAGGCGTTGGGCCACTCGCTGGCGGCGAGCGCGAGCCGCAGCCGGTGGCCTTCCTCGAACACCCACGACCCGACCTCGAGCTCGAGACGGATGGTCACGGGCTCGCCCGGAGCCAGCGGCAGCGGCGCCGTCCTGTCGTCGCGCTGGGTGAGGTTCAGCAGGCCCCGCGTGACGAGGGCAGACGTGCCGTCGGGGAAGACGCTGCACAGCCGGGCGGCGAGGTACGCGACGGGGACGTCGGTGGAGAGCGTCAGCTCGAGCACCGGGTGTCCGAGCAGCTCCGTCTCGGGTGGGAGCTCCCACTCCAGGCACAGCGACCGAGAGTCGTCCTCACGCTGGTCGAGCGGCTGACCCCAGGGCAGCCGCCCGGCGCAGGAGATCCAGGCGGCGGTCCCGACATCGCCCTCGATCGGGACGGTGACGATGCCGCGCGGACCGGGCAGCGCCTCCTCGGCCGCCAGGTCGACGCGGCGCGAGCGCTCGAGCGGCCAGCCCGGCTCGTGGCGCCAGTCACCGCGGTGCTCGGCCAGATCCGGCTCGGGGCGCGTCGGTCGCCGCACGAACACCTGGATCGGCGGGTCGTCCTCGATGCCGTTCGGCTCGTCCGCGAGCCAGCGGCGAAACCAGCGGATCAGCTCGGGCACGAGGTCGAGATGCGGGCCGGGGAGCGACGTCGCCGTCGACATGTGCGCCCAGGGGCCCATCAGCAGCCGCTTCGGGCACGCCAGCCGCTCGAACGTCCGGAAGCTGTTGTTGCGGTAGCCGTCGGCCCAGCCGCCCACCAGCATCGTCGGGCAGGCGATCCGCTCGTAGCCCTCCCACGTCCCGTCGGAGCGCTGTCCCGACCGCACGGAGCCGTGCCGCCAGTACGGGCCGTCGACCTGCTCGGCCAGCCAGCGCAGGAGCCACGGCTCGCCGCGCTCCACGCGGTCGGCCCAGCGCTCGCGCCACTCGCTCGTCGCCAGGGCGGGGACGGGCGGCAGCGCGTTCATGGCCGCCATGTAGAGGACGTAGTCGATCGCGTCGATCGCCTTGAGCGCGCCGCCGTAGTAGTGGACGTCGTCGGCGTAGCGGTCGTCGGTCGCGTAGATCGCGCAGATCGCCCGCAGCGCCGGGGGCCGCTCGCAGGCCATCTGCAGGCTGTTGAAGCCGGAGTACGAGGTGCCGTACATGCCGACCGACCCGTTCGACCACTCCTGGCCGGCGAGCCAGGCGATCACCTCGTGCAGGTCGCGCTGCTCCTGCGGCGGGTACTCGTCGACGGCGATCCCCTCGGAGGATCCTGTGCCGCGCAGGTCGAGCCGGCACACGGCGAGACCACCCTCCTCGCACAGCCGCTCGTACTCGGATGCGTAGGAGGCGGTGAGGTCGTCCATGCGGTAGGGGAGCGCCTCGAGCAGGACGGGGGCCGGCCGCTCGTCCGGGAGCCAGACGCGGGCGGCGAGCCGAGCGCCGTCTGCGAGGGGGATCCAGGCGCGCCGGTGCTCCACGCGGCCATCCTCGCACGCGCGTAGCATCGGGCGCCCGTGGACCTTCGTCTCACCGCCGCGCAGCACGCGCTCCGCGAGGAGGCGGCAGCGTTCTGCCGCTCCGTGCGGCCCGTGCTCGAGGCAGACCCGGACTGGTGGCGGCAGGGGATGCTCTCCGACGGCGACTCCCGCGAGGTGAACCGCCTGCTCGGGAAGGCCGGCTGGATCGGGCTCTCGTGGCCGATCGAGCTCGGCGGGCGCGGTCTGACCCGGCTCGACGCCACGCTCGTCGAGGAGGTGCTCGGCTACCACTGGCTGCCGCTCTCCTCCTACCTCCTCTCGTACAAGACGATCGGCGCCGCGATCGAGCGCTTCGCGCCCGCGCTCGCCCGTGAGCTGCTCCCTGCGATCGCCCGCGGCGAGCTCGTGTTCTGCCAGGGCTTCTCCGAGCCGGCGGCCGGGAGCGACCTCGGGGCCCTGACGACCCGCGCCGAGCTGGACGGCGACACGTGGGTCGTGCACGGGCACAAGCTGTGGACGTCCAGCGCCCAGCTCGCCGACTGGATCTACCTCGCGGTGCGCACCGACGACGACCGGCCGAAGCATCGGGGGATCTCCGTGCTGGTCTGCCCGATGGACGCACCCGGGATCGACGTGCGGACGTTCGACACGCTCGGCGGGGGGCTGCTCTGCGAGACCTTCCTCGACGGGGTCCGGATCCCCGCGGAGAACCTCGTCGGCGAGCGGGCCGGGGGCTGGGAGATCCTCATGTACACGCTCGACTTCGAGCGGATCACGGCGGAGAAGGTCGGCGGCGCCGCCTGGGTGCTCGATGCCACCGAGCAGCGGCTGCGCGAGACCGATCGGCTCGACGCCGAGGCGAGACGCCGTCTCGCACGACTTCGCGGCGAGCTCGGGGCGGCCCGACTGCTCTCGTTCCGCGCAGCCGACGCGCTCGACCGCGGGCTGCCGGGCAGCGCGACGTCGGCGATGGCGAAGCTCGCCGGCGCCCGGCTCGTCCAGGCGGTCGGCGACGCCGCCGTCGACCTGCTCGGCCTCGAGGGCCTCGGCGACGGCGGTCCGGAGGCCGCGATCCAGGGGCGCGCGGCTGCGCTCTATCGTGCGTCGGCGGGCTCGACGATCGCCGGCGGGGCGTCCGACGTGCAGCAGCTCGTGATCGCACGCCGAGGGCTGGGGCTGCGATGACGCTTCCGCTCGAGGGGACGCGCGTGGTCGAGGTGGCCCAGTACGTCGCCGGCCCGCTCTGCGGGATGCTGCTCCGCGAGCTGGGCGCGGACGTCGTCAAGGTCGAGCCACCCGCGGGGGACGCGTACCGCGGCACGATGCCCGTCGGCGACCGGCTCGGGCGGTTCTTCGTGCCGCTCAACCGCGGCAAGCGGTCGGTCGTCCTCGACCTGAAGAGCGACGACGGCCGCGACGCGCTCCGCGCACTGCTCGGCACCGCCGATCTCCTGCTCCACAACGCGCCGGACGCGCGGGCGACGGCGTTCGGCCTCGACTGGGACGCGCTGCACGCCGCGCTCCCACGGCTCGTGGTCGGCGTCGTGACGGCGTTCGGGCGCGAGGGGCCGCTCGCCGACGCTCCGGCGTACGACCTCGTCGCCCAGGCGCGCTCCGGTCTGCTCACGGCGCATGCATCGCCCGGTGACACCGTCCCCGTCCGGGCGGGTGGCGTCCCGCTCGCCGACCTCACCGCCGGCCTGCTGCTCACGAGCGCCGTGCTCGCCGCCCTCCTCCGCGCTCGAGCGCAGGGTGAGGGCGAGCGCGTGGAGGTGTCGCTCCTCGCCGCGGCGATGACCGTGCAGGTGCAGGATCTCGTCTGGCTCAGCGGCGAGGAGACGCCCGGCACACCGGTCGCGACGCCCGCCGACCTGGGCGCGCGCGCCGAGGAGATCGCGACCGGGCTCGCGACGAACCCGTACTACCGCTGCTACGAGGCCGCCGACGGCTACGTGGCGGTCGCCTGCCTGAACCACGCGCAGCGGAGCGCGTTCGCCGAGCTCCACGGGCTCGACGATCCGACCATCGACGCGCCCGACCTGCTGCCCGACGACCCGCGGGTCGTGGCGCTGAAGCGATCCCTGACCCGCTCGGTGGAGCTGCAGATGCGCGCGGAGTCGAGCGCGGTCTGGCTCGAGCGGCTGACCGCGGCAGGTGTCCCGTGCGGCCCCGTCCATGCGCGCGAGCGGGTGCGGGGCGACGCACAGATCCGGGCCAACGGGCTGCTCGTCGATCTCGAGCAGCCGGGGCTCGGCCCCGTCACGCTGCTCGGCCGGGTGCTCGGGCTCGGGAGCGACGCGCCGCCTCTCGGGCCGGCACCGAGGCTCGGCGAGCACACCGAGGCGGTGCTCCGGGAGGTGGGACGGTGAGGTTCGCAACCGACGGCGAGCTGCGCCTCTTCGCCGAGTCGGTGCGCGGCGCGCTCGAGACGTTCGACGCGCCACTCGAGCCGCGGCTCGGCAGCTGGTGGGACGAGCGCGACGATGCTCTCGGGGAGCGGCTGCGCGCGGCCGGGTGGGCGTCGCTCTGGTCGGACCCGGAGCTGCTCGGGCCGGCGGTCGCCGGCGCGGTCGAGCTGGGACGCTCCGTCGCGCCTCTCTGCCTGGTCGACGAGGCGACCCTCGGAGCGCCCCTGGGCGTCGGTGAGCGCGCGCGCCATGCCACCGGCCGCACCGTGGTGGCCGTCCCGGTCGGCGGGTACGGCGTGGTGCTCCACACAGCGGACGCGGCCACGGGGACGCGCGAGCCGACGCTCGACGGCAACGGCACCATCCGGGGGCTCGCGCTGCACGGAGCGCAGGCGGCGGACGACGGTCCGCGACGCCTGCGCGCCTGGGGCGCTGCCACCCTCGGCTACCTCGCAGGGCTCGCGGACGCCGCGCTCGAGCTGACGGTCGCGCACGCTCGTAGCCGGGAGCAGTTCGGCGCGCCGCTCGGGTCGCTCGCTTCAGTGCAGGGGCGCCTGGCCGGCGCGGCCGTGCAGCGGGACGGGCTCACGCTGGTCGCGTGGGACGCTGCCGATCCCGACGGGGGGTTCCCGGAGGCCGCGCTCTCCTGGGCTGGTCGCGCGTGCCGCGAGGTGACGGCCCAGGCGCTCCAGGTGCACGGCGGGATCGGCTTCGCGCTCGAGGGGGGCATCCACCGGCACTACCGCCGCGCCAAAGCCGCTCAGGTGTGGGTCGACGCGGTGCTGGCAGCGCTCGATCCGGCCGACGCGTAGCTGCGGTCGCGGACCGGGCAGGCCCGGCCCCTACGATGGTCCGCAGCCTGTCGTCGCCGCGGGGGCCGTCGTCGGCTGGGTGCCGAGCTCGACGTCGAGCGTCACCCGCGACCCGTCGGACCGCACGACCTCGACGTCGACGGTCGTGCCCGGGGCGAGCGCCGCTACCGCCTGCTGGAGGTCGCCGGCGCCGCGCACCGTGGCTCCGTCGACCGCCACGACGAGGTCACCGCCGAGGCAGTACTGCGCGCCGTCGATCGTCGTGAGGGTCGTGCCACCGCGGAAGCCGGCGTCGTCGGCCGGCCCGCCGGCGACGATGCCGGTGACGAGCGCCCCCTGCGTCGCCTCGAGCTGTCCGCTGGTCGCCAGGATCGCGTCCACGTCGTCCAGGGACACGCCGAGCCACGCGTGCTCCACGGTCTCACCGCGAGCCATCGAGGCGATCGCCTCGCGCGCCGCTTCGTCGAGCGCGACCGCGAAGCCGACGCCGACGTTGGCGTCGACGCCCGAGTCTGCGATCTGCGCGTTCACCCCGATCACCTGCCCGTCCTCGTCCAGCAGCGGGCCGCCGGAGTTGCCGTGGTTGATGGCCGCGTCGGTCTGGATCGCGTTCGAGAGCGTGAAGCCGTTCGGCGCGGTGATCTGACGACCGAGGGCCGACACGATCCCGGCGCTCACGCTTCGCTCGAGACCGAACGGGTTGCCGATCGCCACGACCGTCTCGCCGACGCGCAGCGTCTCGGCCTTGCCGAGCCGGAGCGGCTCGAGCGTCGCGGCGTCGACCTCGACCTGGATCACGGCGAGGTCGAGCAGCGGATCGGTGGCGAGCAGCGTCGCGTCCGCCTTGGTGCCGTCCGCGAAGGCGACGTTGATCTCCGAGGCGCCGTCGACGACGTGGTCGTTGGTCACGATGCGCCCCTCGTCGTCCAGCACGAAGCCGCTCCCCTCGGCGACCGACTCGCTCGACGGGCCGAAGCGCGACTCCTGCGCCATCGTGGCGACGATCGAGACGACGCCCGACGCGGCCCCGGCGACGTCGACGATCGAGTCGGTCGTCGAGTAGCCCGGCTCGTCGGGGCTCGCATCGGCCGACGTCGTCTCGACCGTCGCCGTCGCCGACGGTGAACCCTCGTCGGCGGCGCGCTCGATCATCACGCCGACGCCGATGCCGGCGACCGCGAGGGCGACGACGAGGAAGGAGAGGAGGACGAGGAGCCGGACGCGTCCGCGCGTCGTAGTCGGTCGATCGGCGCCCATGCACGAAGTGCAGCACGACAAGATGAGACGCGCCTGAGACCCGCCGTCCGACGGGTCGTTCTCCGGCCTGGCCGTCGGGGCCGTCTGTGGACGAACCGGCACGAACTCGGCGCAAAGGACATCTGGCGCGAGCCGCCTCCGCTGCCTACGCTCGACGCGTGCGACACGATCCGATCCTCGTCGCGGAGCGCGATCCGGAGCACGGCGCCTACCTCGAGCGCCACCTCCGGGACGACGGCTTCGAGGTCTTCGAGGCGGGCTGGCCGCGCCAGGCGCTCGACCTCGCGGAGCGGGTCGCCCCGGCCGTCGTGATCGCCGCCGACACCGAGCTCTGCCGACGCCTGCGCGCCGGGGAGCCGGGGAGGACCTGGGACCGCAACGTGCCGGTGATCCTGCTCACCGATGCCGCCGCGGGGCCGGTCGACCGCGTGCGCGCGCTCGAGAGCGGCGCCGACGATGTGGTGGAGCGACACGTCTACCTGGAGCTGCGCGCGCGCGTGCGCGCCCTGCTGCGCCGCGCCGGCGTCGGGCAGGCCGACGTGGTCGAGCTCGGGCCGATCGAGGTCGACCATCGCGCCCGCCAGCTGCGGGTGCACGGCACTGCCGTGCACCTGTCGGCGCGCGAGTTCGACCTCGCCGCGAAGCTCGCCAGCGATCCGCGCCGCGTGTTCACGAAGAGCGAGCTCCTGCGCGACGTCTGGGCGATCCGCAGTGCGGTGCGCACGCGGACGGTCGACTCGCACGCTTCGCGCCTGCGGCGCAAGCTCGGGGACGCCGGCGTCGAGGGGGCCGTCGTCAACGTATGGGGCATCGGCTACCGGCTGCTCGAGTGACGGGCGAGGCGCGACGGCGTCCGTAGTGCTGACCTCGGATGTTGCCCGGGAGTACGGATGCGCGATCGTCCGACCGCTGCGAGCGTGGGAGCGGAAGGAGGCACGAGATGCGTCCGATCACCGCGCTCGGAACTCGGCGTGGGCGCGCCCGAAGCGGGCGTGGCGACCCCGTCGCGAACCCGGCATGGGTCGACGACGTGGTGGAGGCGCACGCACGCGTGCCCGACGACGTCGCCGGGCTGCGGCTCGCGATCGACCTCTCGCGGGAGAACATCCTGCTGGGGACGGGTGGGCCGTTCGGCGCGGTCGTCGTCGACGAGAGCGCGGGGACGCTGGTCGCGGCCGGCGTGAACGGGGTGGAGCGGCTCGGGAGCTCGCTCGCGCACGCGGAGATGGCCGCCCTCGCGGCGGCCGAGCGCCGCCTCGGGACGTACTCGCTCGCCGCGGTGCCAGAGCGCTGCGTCCTCTACTCGTCGTGCGAGCCGTGCGCCATGTGCCTCGGCGCGATCCTGTGGAGCGGAGTTCCCCGCGTGGTCTACGCCGCACGTCGCGAGGACGCCGAGGCGATCGGCTTCGACGAGGGGCCGGTGTTCCCCGCGTCGGTGGCGTACCTCCGCGACCGCGGGATCGTGATCGAGCCCGGCCCGCTGCGCGAGGAGGCGGCTGCGGTGCTGCGGGTCTACGTCGAGCGGGGCGGGCTCCTCTACAACGGCGCCTGAGCGATCCAGGGTGCGAGGTCGTCCCACGCGAGCGCGTCGCTGGCGTAGCGTCACGCCGTGGCCGCACCGAGACAGCTGACGCTCGCCGCGACCTCGCTCGGCTCGTCGATCGCGTTCCTCGACACGACGGTCGTGATCGTCGCGCTCCCCCGCATGGAGGAGGAGCTCGACCTCGGGCTGAGCGGCCAGCAGTGGGTGGTGCTGGGGTACGCCCTCGCCCTCTCCGCGCTCTTCCTGGTGAGCGGCGCGATCGGCGACCGCGTCGGGCTGCGCCGGACGTTCGTCACGGGAGTGGTGCTGTTCGCGGCGGCCTCGGCGCTCTGCGCGGCGGCCGGATCCGAGGGCGCGCTCGTCGCAGGGCGGGTGCTGCAGGGGGTCGGCGGGGCGGCGCTCACGACGACGAGCCTCGCGCTCCTGCGCGTGACGTGGGCGGGGGAGGAGGGCAGGGCGATCGGGCTGTGGACGTCGCTCACGAGCGTCGCCACCGTCGGCGGGCCCGCGCTCGGCGGGCTGCTCGTCGACACCGCGTCGTGGCGCTGGATCTTCCTCGTCAACGTCCCCCTCGCCGCCGTGGTCGTCGCGCTCGCTCTGGCCGGCCGCGAGGACGGTGAGGAGCGATTGGGGCGCTCGACGATCGACCTCGTCGGCGCGGTGCTCGCCGCCGTCGGGCTCACGGGCGTCACGTTCGCGCTCGTCGAGGCGCAGGCCCGCGGCACAGCGGTGATCGCGACGTCCGCAGCCGCGGGACTCGCCGCCCTGGCAGCGCTCTCCGTATGGACCTGGCGAGCGCACGACCCGCTCGTCCCGCCGCGACTCCTGCGCAGGCCCGGGCTCGTCGCCGCGAACGTCGTCACCTTCGCCCTCTACGCCGCTCTGTCGGTGCATCTCCTGCTCGTGCCGGTCTACCTGCAGTTCCTGGGGTTCTCGGCCCTCGTCTCCGGGCTCGCGTTCACCCTGCCGAGCATCGGGCTCGTGCTGCTCGCGCCGCGCTATGGACGTCTGGCCGACCGCATCGGGCCGCGGCGCCCGATCGCTGCAGGGGCGGCCGTGGTGGCAGCGTCGGCGCTGCTCCTGTGGCCGGTCGTCGACCAGGAGTCGGCGTGGGTGTGGGCGACGGCCAGCCTCGTCGTGTTCGCGATCGGCCTCCCCGCCGTGATCGCACCGATCACGGCGGCGGCGCTCGCCCCGGCGCAGGAGGAGCTCGCCGGCGTCGCCTCGGGCCTCAACCAGACCGTGGCGCGGGCAGGAGGCGTGCTCTCCGTGGCCGGGGTCGGCGCGCTCGCCGGGTGGGTCTACCTGCGGTCGGGCGGGAGCGGTGACGCCCCCTTCGACCCGTCGCTCGTCGGCGTCTCGCGAGAGGCGGGCATCGACGCGTTCCGCGGGGCGCTGGCGGCGGTCGCCGCGCTCGCAGCGGCCGCCGCGGGGCTCGCGGCGTCGGTCCTGCGCGACCGGCGCTGACGGCAACGGCGCGAGCGCTCACCTCGGGCCAGGCAGACTCCGAAGGGCGGGCGAGGCATGCCTCGAACGGCGGGCGAGGCATGCCTCGCCCCTACAGGATCGCGCCTTCGAGGCGGAGGAGCCGCTCCTTCGTCTCCAGCCCGCCCGCGTAGCCGACGAGACTCCCCGACGCGCCGATGACGCGGTGGCACGGCAGGACGATCGGCACCGGGTTGCGGTTCATCACGAGACCCACCGCACGCGCCGCCTGCGGGTGGCCCGTCCGAAGTGCCAGCTCCCCGTAGGTCGCCGTGTGGCCGTACGGCACCCGGGCGAGCTCTCCGAGCACGGCCACGCTGAACGGCGGCAGCCCGCGCAGGTCGACGGGGAGGTCGAAGACGTGGCGTCGGCCGGCGAAGTACTCGTCGAGCTCGTGCCGGACCTCGTCGACGCCCCGAGCGGCGCGCAGCACCCGTGGGCCTGCGATCCGCGCGACGTCCTCGAGCGTCGCCTCGGCGTCGAAGCCGTCGGTGAACGAGATCCGCAGCACGCCGCGGTCGGTGGCGGCCACGAGCAGCGGTCCGATCGGGCTGTCGACGACGTCGTAGGCGGCGTCGAGGAGCTCCGCCCGGACGGCGGCGTCCCGGAAGCGGCGGTCGAGGTCGGTCGGGACGGTCATGCGCGTCTCCTCTCCCCGCGCAGGCGGCGGACCCCGGAGGACGTCGCCTGGCGGGCCGCGTCGGCGCTCGAGTCGAGCGCAGCGGCGATCTGGTCGTAGTCGAGGTCGTAGCCGTAGCGGAGCACGACGGCGGCGCGCTCCTTCGGAGGGAGCCGGTCGGTCAGCTCCGAGAGCGCGACGAAGGCCGGCTCGCCGTCGACGTGCGGGATCTCGGGCATCTCGCCCTCGGGCCGCGCACGGCGGTGCACGTCGAGCGCGACGTTGCGGGCGATCGTCAGCACCCACGCGCGAAGGTGCCTGTCGTGCTCGAGTCGGTCGTAGGCACGCAGCGCGCGGAGGAACGTCTCCTGGAATGCGTCCTCGGCGCGATCGCGCCCGAGCATCCTGCGCAGCACGCCGAGCACCTCGTCGCGGTGTGCGACGTAGAACGCCTCGAACGGCGGGATCCTCGCCACGGTCTCCATCATCCCGGGAAACGCGGCGGCCCCGCGAGCTGTGAGGTCGGGGGTCGAGCGAGCCGACCCCCGACCGAGGTCAGTCGTCCTCGACCGCCATCGCGAGCACGTCCTCGCGGCTCAGCTTCCCGACCAGCTCGGGGTGGTCGCTCGCGACGTGCGCGGAGACCCTCTCGACGAGCTCGTCGTCGGTGTCGGCCTTGACGACCTCACCGCACTCGCAATCGATCCGCTTGCCCATGATCCCTCCTCGTGTGTGCCGACGCGCCGAGTATCCGCCACCCGCGTTGTCGACACCTTGGCGGAACCTTGGCGGCGGAGTAGCGTCGCGGCGTGGGCGAGACGCGCATTCAGCTCTGCGGCCCGCTCACCGCGCGCATCGAGGGGGTGCGGGTCGAGGAGCGCCTGCCCGGACGGCAGGGCAGGCTCCTGTTCGCATACCTCGTCCACGAGCGGCGCGCGCCGGTCGATCGCGCGCGCCTCGTGGCCGTCCTGTGGGACGACCTCGTCCCCGACGCGGCCGACTCGGCATTGAGCGCGCTCCTCTCGAAGCTCCGCCGCGTCGTCGCCGTCGAGGGGCGCAGCGCGGTGAGGCTGACGCTTCCTGCCGACACGTGGGTCGACCTCGAAGCCGCCCGGGAGGCGCTCCACCGGGCCGAGAGCGCGGCGGGTCGGGAGGACTGGCCCGGCACCTGGGGCCCCGCTCGGGTCGCCCAGCACGTCTGCGAGCGGGGCTTCCTCACCGGCGAGAACGCGGAGTGGGCGCATGGGCGGCGGCGCGAGGTCGCGGTGGCGCTCGTCCGCGCGCTCGAGCTCGCCGGCCTGGCAGCGCTCCGCCTCGGGGGAGGCGAGCGCGCGACCGCGGAACGCGCGGCTCGTCGGCTCGTCGAGCTCGCACCGCTCCGGGAGAGCGGAACACGCCTCCTGATGGAGGTGCTGGCGGCCGACGGGAACCGCGCCGAGGCCCTCCTCGTGTACGAGTCCCTGCGCAGGCGCCTCCGCGAGGAGCTGGGCGTCGCCCCTTCTGCCGAGACGCAGGCGCTCCATCGGTCGCTGCTCGCCTGACAGACTGAAGCCATGCGCGTCGCCGTCGTCGGGCACGTCGAGTGGATCCGCTTCGCACGGGTCGAGGAGCTGCCCCGGGCGGGCAGCATCGTGCACTCCTTCGACGACTGGGAGCAGGCGGGCGGCGGCGGAGGCGCCGCGGCCGTCCAGCTCGCGCTGCTCGCCGACGAGGCCCACCTGTTCACGGCGCTCGGGGACGACGACCTCGGTCGCCGCTCCCGCGCAGAGCTCGAGTCGCGCGGGGTGGTCGTGCACGCGCCGCCCGACGAGCGGCCGACGCGCTGGGCGTTCGTCCACGTCGACGACACCGGCGAGCGGACGATCACGACGGTCGGGCCGAAGCTCCGGCCGCGCGGGCACGACGACCGCCTGCCCTGGCACGAGCTCGCGACGATGGACGCGGTGTTCTTCACCGCCGGCGACGTCGACGCGCTCCTCCACGCTCGGCGCGCACGTGTGCTGACGGCCACCGCACGCGACCTGGAGCTGCTCCAGCGGGGCGCCGTGCCGCTCGACGCCCTGATCGGGAGCGGGGAGGACGACGCCGAGCGCTACCACCCCGGCGATCTCGATCCCGAGCCAGAGCTCGTGGTGAGCACGTCCGGCTCGCTCGGCGGCTGGATGCAGCCCGGCGGGCCCTACTCGGCGGCCGAGCCCCCAGGGCCGATCGTCGACACCTACGGCGCCGGCGACTGCTTCATGGCCGGGCTGACCTACGCTCTCGCCGCCGACCTCGAGCCGCACGACGCGGTCGCGTTCGCCGCGCGCTGCGGCGCGGGCGCGCTGACGGGACGGGGAATCGCTCCCCGTCACGTCGCGCTGCCCTGAGCTCCGAGTGAGCCGTCGAGGCGCACGTCGAGCAAACCTCCCGGCGCCGCGGATCGACCAGCCCTCCGACACGAGCCGCTGGGTGCTCGCGTCGCTCACGCGTCTCCGCTCCGGGTGCGTCGCCCCGCGCTCCCGACGCGCGCTGACGCCCGCGCGTTATCCGACACGATGCGCGCCCTGCCGGATCCGGACAGGGGGACTGCGCGTTCTGGATAGCGGCGCGGTTCTGACATGTCACCATGTGCGCGTGATGCCCGACTCGTCCTCGCTCGCCTCCGTCGACGTCGACGCGCTGCGCGCTGCCACCGGTGCCTGGGCGACGGGGGTCGTGGTCGTCACGGCGCAGCACCCCGACGGCCGCGACGCCGGCCTCGTGATGGTCAGCCTCGCACCCGTCTCGCAGGAGCCGCCGCTCGTCCTGTGGAGCGTCGACCGTGGCTCGGGCAGCCTCGACGTCTGGCTCGAGGCGCCCGGCTTCGCGCTGCACCTGCTCGCGGCCGACCAGGAGGCGCTCGCCTGGCAGTTCGCGAAGAAGGGCGCGGTGAAGTTCGACGGGCTCCCGGTGCGCCGCGGCGTCACCGGGGCGCGGCTCGTCGACGGCGCCGCTGCCGTGCTCGAGTGCGCGATGCACGCGCAGCACGACGGGGGCGACCACGTGATCCTCGTCGGCCGCGTCGTCGCGACGGACGTGACCGATCGACCACCGCTCGTGATGCACGCGGGCCGCATGCGCGGCCTGCCGATCGACTGACCGCTCCAGCGAAAGGAGACCGCGTTGACGAAGAGCCTGCTCGACGGCAAGGGACTGAAGCTCGGGACGTTCTCGGCGAACTGCTCGTCCGGCATGGCCGTGACGAAGATCGAGGACCGCTGGGCGGCGACCTGGGACGACAACCTCCGCCTTGCGAAGCTCTGCGACGAGACGGGGATCGACTTCATGCTCCCGATCGCCCGCTGGATCGGCTACGGCGGCGAGACGAACTTCCACGAGGGCGTGCTCGATCCGGTGACTCTGGCCGCAGGGATCGTCGCCAACACCGAGCGGGTGGTCGCGTTCGCCACGGTGCACACCGCCTTCAACCACCCGGTCGTCACCGCCAAGGCGATGGCCACCGTCGACCAGATCGGCAGGGGCAGGGCCGGCCTCAACATCGTCGCGGGCTGGAACAAGCCGGAGTACGACGCGATGGGCGTCGATCTCCCCCAGGATCACGACGATCGCTACGCGATGGCGCAGGAGTGGTGGGAGGTCGTCAAGCGGCTCTGGACGGAGCCCGGGCGGTACGACATCGCGGGCACGTACTGGAACCTGAAGGGCGTCGAGTCGAACCCCAAGCCCTACGACGGGCTGCTCCCGATCCTCAACGCGGGCTCGTCGCCGCAGGGGCGGGACTTCGCCGCGCGCAACTCGAACGTCGTCTTCACGGTCGTCGGCGGTCCGGAGGACGGCGCGGGGATCGTCGAGCAGGTCAAGGCGAACGCGAGGGACGCGTACGGTCGCGAGGTCGGGGTCTTCACGCCGTCCTACGTCGTCTGTCGGCCGACCGCCGAGGAGGCGCAGGAGTTCCATCGCTGGTACGCGGAGGAGCACGCGGACTGGGACGCGGTCGACAACCTCATGACCCTCCAGGGCCTCCACGCGCAGTCGTTCACGCCGGAGATGCTCGCGATGTTCCGCGGCCGGTTCGCGGGCGGTCACGGCGTCTGCCCGCTGATCGGCTCTCCCGACGACGTGGCGAACGAGATCAAGCGCTTCTGGGACGCCGGCTTCGCGGGCATGACAGTATCGTTCGTCGACTATGTGGGCGAGCTGGAGTACTTCGCTCAGGAGGTGCTCCCGCGGCTCGAGGCGATGGGGGTCAGAGCCGCGCGCTAGGCGCCCGTGTGCGTCGGCGAGGGGGGCGGCGTGAGCGTCGTCCCCCTCGCCTCCCACCACCGCGTGCGCAGCCGCGACGCCGACGTGCTGCGGGACGCGGTCGCCGATCTCGCGGTCGGGCACGACGTGATCCCGCGGGGGAGCTTCCTCGACGGGATCGTCAACGGCACGAGCATCGGCTCGGTCGACCTCGTGTTCGTCCGCTATGGCGGGCCGGTGGTCGTCGAAGCCCCGGCCACGGGCTCACGGGTGGCGGTGACCGTGCCGCTCGGGCCGATGGTGGTGCAGCGGCACGACACGCGGACGGTGGCGGGCGAGGGGTTCGTCCTCGCCGACGACCGACCGACCGTGATGCGGCCCGACCCCTATGCCGGTGCGGTGGTGATCGCCGCCGACCGGGTGCTGCTCGACCGGGCGGTGACACGGCTGACGGGTGTCCGACACGCGCCGGTCGAGTTCGGTCCGCGCTGGCGTGAGGCGGTGATGCCGGCGTCGATGATCGATGCGACGTGGCGCCACGTGGGGGAGATGCTCGCGGTCGGCTCCTCGCTCCCGCCGGCCGCGGTCAGGGCGCTCGAGTCGATGCTCGTCGACGCGATCCTTCTCGGCGCGCCGCACTCGCACTCCGCGCTGCTGGCCGCGCCACGGCGCGAGATGCCCGGGCACGCGGAGCGCATTCGCGCATGGCTGGAGGAGCACCACGCCGAGCCGGTGTCGGTGGCCGACGCGGCGGCGGCGGTCGGGCTGAGCGTGCGCCAGGTCCAGCAGGTCGTGCGGCAGACCTACGGGACGACGCCGTCGGGGCTCCTCCGCGAGATCCGGCTGCAGCGGGCACGCGCGCTCCTGCGCTCGGGCGCGGCGCCGACGGTGTCGCGTGCGGCGTCCGAGGCGGGCTTCGCGCATCTCGGACGATTCGCCGCCGCGTACCGTGAGCGCTTCGGCGAGCTGCCCTCGGCCACGCGCTGAGCCGCTCCACCCACGCATTCGCGGCCGCCTGTGGAGCGATCGGCGCACTTCCGCGCGCTTTCCTGTCCTCCTTTCCTCACAGCATCCGCTGCCACGCAGGCCTCACAGGACGCCCTGCCAGGACGTCCTGCCAGGTGCGCCCGCTCGATGCGCCCGACCGGGCGACCTGCCAACCCGCGTGAGCATGTGGTGATAAGGGGTTGCGGAGTGGGGGATAGTGGTTTACAGTGGGGCGCCGTGGGGGACGACTCCGGGAGCCAGACGATGTTCTTCGGCGAGTACGAGCACGCGATCGACGACAAGAGCCGGCTGACGTTGCCGGCGCGGTTCCGCGCGGCGCTCGCCGACGGCGTCTTCCTCGCGAAGGGCCTGGACGGGAGCGTCGACGTCTATCCGCGAGGCACGTGGCATCGGAACGTCGTCGCGCGGATCGGCGACCTCGACCCCCTGCTGCCCGAGACGCGTGTCCTGCAACGCCACTTCTTCGGCGGTGCGAGCGAGGACATCCCGGACAAGCAGGGCCGCGTCCACCTGCCCACCCCGCTCGTCCGTCACGGCGGCCTCGCGAAGGAGGTCACCGTCGTCGGCAACTACGACCACCTCGAGATCTGGGACCGCGCGGCGTGGGCCGCGCGCCAGGAGGGGAGCGAAGGGAGCGCCGGACATGCTGCCGAACGTCTTGCCGAGAAGCGCTGATCACGTCCCCGTCCTCGCGGAGGAGGTGAGGGAGCTCCTCGCCGTCCGACCCGGGGAGACCGTCGTCGACGCGACGTTCGGCGCCGGCGGCCACAGCCGCCTGCTCGCGGACGACCTGGCGGGTCGCGGGAAGCTGATCGCGATCGACCGCGATCCCGGCGCGAAGGCCTACTTCGACCGCCTGAAGGCCCACGCGCGGGGCGTGGACGTCCGGTTCCTGCGCGGGGACTTCGCTGTCGTCCTCCAGCAGCTCGCCGCGAACGACGTGCGCGCCGACGCGATCCTGCTCGACCTCGGGATCTCGTCGATGCAGGTCGACAGGCCCGAGCGCGGGTTCTCGTACGCGACCGACGCGCCGCTCGACATGCGCATGGACCCGACGTCCGAGGTCTCCGCCCGCGAGATCGTGAACACCTGGGACGAGCGGGAGCTCGCGACCATCTTCCGCCGGTACGGGGAAGAGCGGTTCGCAACCCCGATCGCACGGGCGATCGCGCGCCGGCGGCTGGAGACGCCGTTCACCCGGACGGGCGAGCTGGTCGACACGATCAAGCAGGCGATCCCGACCCCTGCGCGCTTCGGTGAGGGGCATCCGGCGAAGCGCGTCTTCCAGGCGCTCCGGATCGCCGTCAACGACGAGCTCGGCCAGCTGGAGTCCGCGCTGCCCGCCGCCGTCGCGATGCTGCGACCCGGAGGGCGGCTGGTCGTCATCTCCTTCCACTCGCTCGAGGACCGGATGGTCAAGCGATTCCTCGCCGACCGCGCGAAGGGGTGCACGTGCCCGCCCGACTTCCCGGTGTGCGTATGCGGCAAGGAGCCGGAGCTGCGGATCCTCACGTCCAAGGTCGTCCGTCCGACCGCCGACGAGATCGAGGACAACCCCCGGTCCGCGTCGGCAAAGCTCCGCGCAGCGGTGAGAGCCTGATGTCGGCGATCGCCGAGTCGCGTGGCCGTCTGTCGGCCAAAGGCCGACGCAGGGCGCTCCGAGCGCCGTTCGCAGGCAGCGTGGCGTGGATCGTCGCGGTCGGCGTGCTCCTCGCCGGCGTCGTGGCGGTCAACGTCCTCGTGCTCCAGCTCAACGTCCGGCTCGACACGCTCGGGCGGGAGCGCGCACAGCTGAAGGCGGACATCGCGACGGCACGCGCCCAGCTCTCGACCGCGTCGTCGAACGTCCGCATCGAGACACGGGCCGCCGCGGCGCTCGGCCTCGTGCCGGCCGACCCCGCTCTGACCACGTACGTCCGGCTCGACGAGGAGCCGCGGTGAGCGACCGGCGACCGGATCGCCGGATCCACCTGCTGCTGGTCGCCTTCGGTCTCATCTTCGTCGCGACGCTCGCGCGCGCAGCCTGGATCCAGGCGGTGAAGGCCCCGTCGTACGAGGAGATGGCGCAACGGCAGCACCGCGACACGATCGAGATCCCGGCCGGGCGTGGCACGATCTTCGACCGGACGGGGGAGCCGCTGGCGATCGGGGAGCAGGCGACCACCGTCTACGCGGACCCCCGCACCGTCCTCCAGCCGAAGCGCGCCGCCACCGAGGCAGCCCGGGCGCTCGGCGTGGACGCCGACGCGCTCTACCCTGCCCTCGTCGACCGGTCGAAGCGGTTCGTCTACGTCGAGCGCCAGGCGAGCCCCGTCGAGGCGTCGGCCCTCGAGAAGCTCGGCATCGCCGGGCTCGGGTTCTACCCGGAGGAGCGGCGCACGTACCCGCAGGGCTCCGTCGCCGCGCACGTCGTGGGCTTCGCGGGCACCGACAACAAGGGTCTCGAAGGTCTCGAGCGCTCGCTCGACGAGCGCCTCGTCGGACGGCCCGGGTACGAGGTCGTGATCCGGGACCCCGCCGGGCGGCCGATCGACGTCGTCACCTCGCGCCCCGAGCGCCCCGGCAAGAACGTCGTCCTCACGATCGACCACCAGATCCAGGCGAGCGCGGAGCAGCTGCTCGCTCGAGAGGTGCAGCGGTGGGCGGCCAAGGGCGCGACGGCGGTGGTGATGAACCCACGCACCGGCGCCATCCTCGCGATGGCGAACGCCCCGACCTTCGACGCGAACCGCTTCGGATCGGCACCCGCAGACGCCCGACGCAACCGCGCGGTCACCGACATGTACGAGCCCGGCTCGACCTTCAAGATCGTGACGATCGCGGCGGCGCTCGAGGAGAACGTCGTCACGCCGCTCAGCACGTTCTGGCTCCAGCCCACGATCCAGGTCGCCGACCGGGTGATCCGCGAGGCCCACATCCGCCCGGCCCAGCAGATGAGCGTACGCCGGATCCTCTCCGAGTCGTCGAACGTGGGCACGATCACGGTCGCGCAGAAGCTGGGCGGGGGCAACCTCGCGACGTGGATCG
This sequence comes from uncultured Actinomycetes bacterium, assembly GCA_963703095.1. Taxonomy (GTDB): domain Bacteria; phylum Actinomycetota; class Thermoleophilia; order Gaiellales; family Gaiellaceae; genus Gaiella. The sequence goes on along the minus strand of OY969787.1, from coordinate 2,269,431 downwards.
ACCGGTTCGGGTTCGGGAAGCCGACGGGGGTCGACTACCCCGGTGAGAGCGCAGGTCTGGTGCTGCCGTACGACGAGTGGTCGGGATCCACCATCGGCACCGTGCCGATCGGGCAGGGCATCGCGGTGACGCCCCTCCAGATGATCAGCGCGTACGCGGCGATCGGGAACGGCGGCGTGATGCCGACACCACACCTCGTCGACCGGATCGGCGGGAGGAAGGTCGCGCCCGCGGAGGGACGTCGCGTCGTGTCGCCCGGGACGGCCAACCGGATGATGTCGATGTTCCGCAGCGTGGTCGTCGAGGGTACCGGTGGCGAGGCCGCGATCCCCGGCTACACCGTCGCCGGCAAGACCGGAACCGCCCAGAAGGCCGAGAACGGTCGCTACGTGGCGAAGTACGTCGCGTCCTTCGTCGGGCTCGTGCCCGCGAAGAGCCCGCGGCTCGCGATCCTCGTGATGGTGGACGAGCCGCGCGGCGACGTCTACGGCGGTGTCGTCGCCGCGCCGATCTTCCGCGACATCGCTCGGTTCGCCCTGCAGTATCTCGAGGTGCCGCCGGACGCGCCCGAGACGAAGGGCGTCACCGTCTCGGCGCTCTCGTCGGGCGCGACGCAGTAGGGCGAGCAGGCGACCCTCGCGAGCCAGGGACTGCCGGCGTGGCCCGGTGGTAGCGTCGCCCGACGTGGCCCGGTGGATCGTCGTCGAGGAAGAGGCACCCGACCTCGTCGGACTCGCGCGCCGGTACCTCGACGCCCATGTCCACAAGACGCTCGCGACGCTGCGACGCGACGGAGCGCCGCGGATCTCCGGGATCGAGCTGACCTTCGCGAGCGGCGACGCGTGGCTGGGGATGATGTGGCAGTCGGCGAAGGCCCGCGATCTCCGACGCGACGCGCGGTTCGCGCTCCACTCCGGCTCCGACGACCCGCCCGCGTGGACAGGGGACGCGACGCTCTCGGGCACGGCGCACGAGGTCGACGATCCCGCGGCGCTGGTCGCCGTGCTCGGGGACGAGGCGCCCGCGGGGCCGGCCCACCTCTTCCGACTGGACGTCACCGCCCTGTCGGTCGTGCGTCTCGGTGATCCCGCCGATCATCTCGTCGTCGAGACCTGGCGGGAGGGGAAGGGCGAGAGCCGCAGAGAGCGCCGCTGACCGACCTCGGGGACGCACCGACGCTGTCCCTACAATCCGGCGCGATGGATCTGGAGGCGCTGATCCGCGCGGTCGAGCCGCGCGACGTGGTCGCCCCGCAGCCCACAGAGATCCTCGATCTCGCGCACGACACGCGCACGGTCTCCGCCGGCACGCTGTTCTTCTGCGTTCCCGGATCGACGACGGACGGCCACGATCTGGCCGGCGAAGCGGTCGCGGCCGGCGCGGCAGCGCTGGTCGTCGAGCGCCCGGTAGAGGCGGATGCGGCCGTCCCGCAGCTCGTCGTCGAGAGCGCCCGCACGGCGATGGCGATCGCCGCGGACGTCTTCTTCGGGCGGCCGACCGAGCGGCTCCAGGTCGTCGGCGTCACCGGGACGAACGGCAAGTCGACCACCTCGCTGCTGCTGCGCTCGATCCTCGAGCAGGCGGGGCGCCGGACGGGGCTGGTGGGGACGATCGAATGGATCGTCGGCGGCGAGCGGCGGGCGGCGCCGCACACGACACCCGAGGCGATCGAGCTGCAGCGCCTGTTTCGCGAGATGCTCGACGCGGGTGACGAGGCTGTCGCCGTGGAGGCGTCGTCGCACGGCTCCCACTACCGACGGCTCGACAGGGTGCGGTTCGACGCCCTGATCTTCACGAACCTGACCCAGGATCACCTCGATCTCCACGGCGACATGGAGGAGTACTTCCAGGCCAAGCGCCGGCTCTTCGCAGGCGTCACGCCGCCACCGGCCGCAGTCAACGTCGGCGACCCGTACGGCCGCCGTCTCGCCGAGGAGCTGGCCGGTGCCGGCCGCGCCCCACTGGTGACGTTCGGCCTGCGGCCCGAGGCGGAGGTGCGGGCGGACGACCTCGAGATCGGCGTGGGGGGCTCGCGGTTCCGCGCGGCGGGGATCGGCATCGACCTTCCGCTGCTCGGGGTCTTCAACGTCGAGAACGCGCTGGCCGCCGTCGCGGGCGCACTCCTCCTCGACGTCGACGACGCGGCGATCCGCGACGGGATCGCAGCGGTGCGGGGGGTTCCCGGTCGCTTCGAGTCGGTCGACGAGGGGCAGGCGTTCGCCGTCGTGGTCGATTACGCGCACACGCCGGACGCGCTCGAGAACGTGCTGCGGACGGCGCGAGCGCTCGGTGACGGTCGGCTGATCGTCGTGTTCGGCGCGGGCGGCGACCGTGACCAGGACAAGCGGCCCCTGATGGGACAGGTCGCTCGCCAGCTCGCGGACGTCGTGATCGTGACCAGCGACAACCCTCGCTCCGAGGATCCGCTCGCGATCATCGAGGACGTCCTCGTGGGGTCCGGGACCGAGGTCGAGGTCGACCCCGACCGCGCGTCCGCGATCCGTCGCGCGGTCGGCGCCGCGGACGCCGGGGACGTCGTGGTGATCGCCGGCAAAGGGCACGAGCAGGGTCAGGATCTCGGCGGCGTCGTGGCGCCGTTCGACGATCGTGAGGTCGCGCGCGCGGCGCTTCGTGCCCGGCGGGAGGCGTAGGCGTCACGCCAGCCTGTGGACGGATCGGCACACATCCGCGCGTTTCCCGGTCAGCGTTTCCTCACAGCGTGGGGTGACAGGGAGTCCTGGCAGCAGGGGGTGGCAGCGCGCGCGCTGGCACCCGGGAGCTTCAGCCGCCGGCAGGCGCGGGCGGCGCCGGGGGGTCGTCGGACGTGATCCCCCTCTCGTGGGACGAGGTCGTGGCGCTGCAGCTCGGCGCGCTCCGCGGCGCGCCGGCGGACGGCGTGATCCGCCGCGTCCACGACGACTCGCGCGCCGCTCGCCCGGGCGACCTGTTCGTGGCGCTCAACACCGGAATCGCGTACGTCGACGACGCGCTCGCAGCGGGCGCGGCGACGCTCGTCCCCGATGACCAGGAGCGCGCGCTGGCGGCTCTCGCCGGCCTCGTCCGCGGTCGCACCGACGCGCGTGTGGTTGCCGTCGTGGGCTCCACCGGCAAGACCTCGACCAAGGATGCGCTCGCGGCCCTCTGCGGCGCCGTGACGCCGACCGTGGCGGCCGAGGCGAGCCGCAACAACGAGCTCGGGCTCCCGCTCACCGTCCTGCAGCTCGAGCCGGAGACCCGCGTGCTCGTGACGGAGATGGGGATGCGCGGCCCGGGTCAGATCGCGGCGCTCTGCGCGATCGCGCGTCCCGACATCGCGCTCGTGACGTCGATCGGTCCCGAGCACCTCGAGCTGGTGGGCACCGTGGACGACGTCGCCCGCGCGAACGCCGAGGCGATCGAGGCGCTGCCACCCGGCGGGATCGCCGTCGTCCCGGCCGATGCGGGTGAGCTCGATCCACACCTCGGGCGTGCAGACGTGGAGCTCCGCCGCTTCGACCGATCGTCGGTCGAGCGCGTGACCGACAGCGAGCGTCGAGGTCCTCCAAGTGACAACCTGTCACTCGAGAGCTCCGCGACCACCCAGTCGCGCTGGCGGTTCGACGTGACCGGCGTCGCCGGCGACGAGGTCGTGACGATGGAGCTCGGGCTGCCCTTCGACCAGCGGCACATGGCCGAGAACGTCCTCGCCGCGCTCACCGCGTATCGCGCTCTCGGCCTGCCGCTCGACCGAGCGCAGGAGGGGGCGGCGGCGATCCGGCTCTCGCCATGGCGCGCCGAGACGCGCCCGCTCGCGGGTGGCGGCCTCGTCGTCAACGACGCCTACAACGCCAACCCGACCTCGATGCGGGCTGCGCTGCTCGACCTCGCCGAGCGAGCGGGTGGTCGGCGGCGGGTCGCGATCCTCGGGGAGATGGCTGAGCTGGGCACGGAGAGCGCCCGCTACCACGCGGAGGTCGCCGCGCTGCTGCGCGAGCTCGGGATCGAGGTCGTCGTCGCAGTCGGAGAGCCCGCTCGCGCCTACGTGGGATCTGACTCGGCCGCCGAGACGCGCTGGATCCCGGATGCAGCCGCCTTTGCGGACGTCGCGGATGTCCTCCGGCGGGGCGACGCGGTGCTCGTCAAGGCGAGCCGGGCGATCGGCCTCGAAGGCATCGCGGAGCAGATCGAGAACCTGTCGAGGTCATGGTCCGCGTCCTGATCGCGGGGCTCGTCGCGATGGTGATCGCCGTCGCGATGGGGCCCCAGTTCATCGAGTGGCTGCGCCGTCAGAGCGTGGGCCAGCAGATCCGCGAGGAGGGGCCGAAGCACCATCAGGTGAAGCAGGGGACGCCGACGATGGGCGGGGTGCTGATCCTGTTCGCGGCGCTCCTGCCGTTCCTGGTCGTCTCGACGTACACGGTGCCGGGTCTGACGGTGCTGCTGGCGACGCTCGCCTGCGGGCTGATCGGCTTCGCCGACGACTTCCTCAAGGTGCAGAAGCGCCGGTCGCTCGGGCTGAACGGCCGGTGGAAGATGCTCGGTCTGCTCGCGATCACCGCGGGCGTCGGGTGGGCGACGACCCAGGTCGGCTACATGGACACGGAGATCTACTTCCCCGTGGTCGACGTGAACGTCGACCTGCACTGGCTCTACTTCCCGTTCCTCTTCCTCGTGATCGCGGGCACGTCGAACGGCGTCAACCTGACGGACGGCATCGACGGCCTCGCCGCTGGGACATGCGCGATCTCCGTGCTGACGTTCCTCGCGATCGCCACGATCGACTGGCTCCGCTCGGGCGAGGTCGGCAGCCGCTCCGACGAGTACCTCGACCTCGCGATCGTCTCGGCCGCGCTGATCGGGGGCGTGATCGGGTTCCTGTGGTTCAACGCCTTCCCGGCCGAGGTGTTCATGGGCGACACGGGCTCGATGGCGCTCGGCGGTGCGATCGCCACCCTCGCGATCATGACCGAGACCGAGGTGCTGCTCGTGTTCATCGGCGGCATCTACCTGATCGAGGCGCTCTCGGTGATGATCCAGGTCGCGAGCTTCAAGCGCACCGGCAGGCGCGTGTTCCTGATGGCGCCGATCCACCACCACTTCGAGATGAAGGCGTGGTCGGAGACGAAGATCATGGTGCGCTTCTGGATCGTCGGCGCGATCCTCTGCGCCCTCGGCTTCGTCCTCTACTACCGCTACTTCCTCCGCTTCAACCTCTGATGACCACCCGCGGCTCGCGCGCGGGCGCACCGGTGCTCGTCGCGGTGCTCGTGATGATCGTCTGGGGCGCGACGCCGATCATGACGCGGCTGGCGCTGGAGGACCTCGAGCCGCTGGTGGTCGCGACGCTGCGCACGATCCTCGCCGGGCTGCTCGCGGTGCCGCTGATCGCGCACGCACGGATGCGGTTCCCGGCGACGGCGCCCACGCGGAAGCTGATCGTGATCTCCGGTCTGGCGGGATTCGTCGTGTTCCCCGTCGTCTACACGATCGGCCAGGCGCGCACCTCCGGGCTGCACGGGGTGATGATCCTCGCCGCGCTGCCGATCTTCACCGGGCTGTACGCGAGCCTCGTCGCCCGGCGCAGGCCCGGCACGGCGTGGATCGCGGGCAGCGTCGTCGCCCTCGTCGGCGAGGCGGTGCTGATCGGCGGGCGCGCGGCGGGGGAGGGGAGCGGCGGCGACGCGACGCTCGCCGGCGACCTGATCGTGCTCGCCGCCGCGCTCGTCGTCTCGGCCGGGTACGTCGCGGGAGCGATGCTGCCGGCGCGCGGCGTCCCGAGCGCCGCGGCGACGTACTGGGGCGTCGTCCTCGGCGCGGTCGTGCTCGCGCCGCTCGCGACGGCGCTGCTCGCGGCCGACGGCTGGCCCGAGGCGGACGCGACCGCGTGGAGTGCCGTGCTCTTCCTCGCGGTGATCACGTCGATCGTGGGCTACGCGGGCTGGTACTGGGCGCTCGCGCACGGCGGCATCCAGCGGATCGCGACGCTCCAGTTCCTCCAGCCGCTGTCGGGGTTCGCGCTCGCGGCGATCGTGCTCGGCGACAGAGTCACGCTCCCGATCGCGGTCGGCAGCGCGCTGATCGTCGCCGGGATCGTCGTCGCGCAGCGTGCGTAGGCTTGAGAGACCTCCCCGGCCGGATTCCCCGGCTCGGGCGCGAACCTGTCCACATGAGAGCTCTCGTCCTCGGTCTCGCCCGCTCCGGGCGCGCGGTGGTGCCCGTGCTCCGCGCCGAGGGCTGGGAGGTCGTCGCGCACGACGCGGCGGAGGACGCAGACGCGCGCGGGCTCGACGCGGAGGTGCGACTCGGCGCCTGGGACGACGACCTGCTCGTCGGCGTCGACCTCGTCGTCAAGAGCCCGGGGGTGCCGGAGGACGCGGCGCCGGTCGAGGCCGCCCGGCGCGTCGGGATCGACGTCGTGTCCGAGGTGGAGATCGCGTCACGGCTCCTGTCGAACCCGATCGTCGGCGTCACCGGCACGAACGGGAAGACGACCACGACGGCGTTGCTCGGCGCGATCCTCGACGCCGCGGGCCTCCCGGTCGAGGTCGCAGGGAACATCGGGCGCCCGCTCGCCTCGCTCGTCGGCGCCGTCGACCCCGTTGCGTGGATCGTGTGCGAGCTCTCGTCCTTCCAGCTGGAGGGCATCGACACGCTGCGTCCGCGGGTGGCGGTGCTGACGAACCTGGAGCCCGACCACCTCGACCGGCACCCCGACTTCGACGCCTACGCGGCCGCGAAGCTGCGCGTGTTCGAGAACCAGGGCCCCGACGACGTCGCAGTCGTGCCGCGCGGGTTCAGGGCCATCCCGGGCGCCGCGCGGCGCGTCGAGTTCGCCGGCGACGACCCGCTGCCGGCGGAGCCGCTGATCCCCGGCGCGCACAACCGCGAGAACGCCGCCGCCGCGACCGCAGCGGCGCGGACGATCGGCGTGCCCGACGCGGCGATCGCCCGAGCGCTGGCCAGCTTCCCCGGCGTCGAGCACCGGATCGAGACAGTCGCCGAGCAGCACGGCGTCCTGTTCGTGAACGACTCGAAGGCGACCAATGCGGCCGCCGCGCTGCGCGCGCTCGCGTCGTTCCCCGGCCGCCGCAAGCACGTGATCCTCGGCGGGCGGGGAAAGGGGGAGTCGTACGCAGCGCTCGCGGGCGCGCTCTCCTCCGGAGACCGCGCCTACCTGATCGGCGAAGCAGCCCCGATGCTCGGGGCAGCGCTGGCCGAAGCGGGCGTCCCGTTCGTCGAGGCAGGCGACCTGGCCCACGCCCTCGGAGCGGCGGCGACAGCCGCCGCACCAGGTGATGTCGTCCTCCTCAGCCCCGCGTGCGCCTCCTTCGACCAGTTCCGGAGCTTCGAGCACCGGGGGGAGGAGTTCCGCCGCCTGGTGCAGAACCTCGCGGGGTGAATCGGACGCAGCTCGAGCAGCGCCTCCTCGTCCTCGTGACGCTGGGGCTGGTGGCGTTCGGGCTCGTGATGGTGTTCAGCGCGACGTCGGCCTCCGCCGCGCTCGGCGAGGGCGACCCGATGCGGTTCCTCGTCAAGCAGGGGCTCTACGCCCTGGCGGGTCTCACGGCGCTCGCCGTGCTCTCTCGATTCGACTACCACCGGCTCCGTCCGCTCGCCCCGATCCTGCTGCTGGGAGCGTTCGCGGCCTGCGTCGCCGTCCTGGTGGTCGGTCCGCCGATCAACGGGGCGCACCGCTGGTTCATCGTCGGGCCGGTGAGCCTCCAGCCGTCGGAGCTCGCGAAGATCGCCGTCTGCGTCTGGGTGTGCGCCGTGCTCGCGCGCCGCCCGGTGCCGCGCACGATGGGCGAGCTGATGAAGCCGATCGGGCTCGTCGTCGTCGCCTTCGGCTCGGTGATCGTGATCGAGCCCGACCTCGGCACGACGATCACGCTGTTCGTGATGGTGGCCGGGATCCTGCTCGTGTCCGGCATGCCGTTGCGCCTGTTCGCGCTGGCGAGCATGCTCACCCTCGGGCTCGGGGGCCTTGCGATCTGGATGGAGCCCTACCGCCGCGACCGGGTGTTCAGCTTCCTCGATCCCTGGCAGGACGCCGAGGGCTCCGGCTTCCAGACCGTGCAGGCGATCATCGGCATCGGCTCGGGCGGCATCACCGGCGAGGGCCTCGGCCAGGGCATCCAGAAGATCAACTTCCTGCCCGAGGCGCACACGGACATGATCTTCGCCGTGGTCGGCGAGGAGCTCGGGCTCGTCGGCTCGACGCTCGTGATCGCGGGCTTCGCGACCTTCACCTGGGCCGGGTTCCGCATCGCGCTCGCCTGCCGGGACCCGTTCGGCAAGCGCCTCGCCGCGGGCATCACGACCCTCGTCGCAGGCCAGGCCGCCGTCAACCTGGCAGCCGTGCTCGGCATCGCGCCGCTGACCGGGATACCGCTGCCGTTCGTCTCCTACGGCGGCTCCTCGCTGCTGATGTTGCTCGCCTCCGTCGGGGTCCTCCTTAACATCGCTGTGAATGAGCGCGTCGTCGAAGCTCGTGTGCGTGGTCGCGGCCGGGGGAACGGCAGGTCACGTCAGGCCCGCGCTCGCGGTGGCGGAGGCGCTGCGCGCGCGCGGCGCGACCGTGACGTTCGCCGGGACGCCCGACCGCGTCGAGTCGCTGCTGGTTCCTGAGGCGGGCTTCGAGCTCGACACCTTCGCGGTGTCGGGGATCCCGCGCCGCCCCGGAGTCGCGATGGCTCGCGCCCTCTGGCAGGCGCTGCGCGCCCCGTTCGCCTGCGCCGCGATCCTCCGCCGACGACGGCCCGACGTGGTGCTCGGGGGCGGCGGGTACGTCGCCGGCCCGATGGTGCTCGCCGCGCGGCTGCTCCGCATCCCCGCGGTGCTCACCGAGGCCGACGCGCACCTCGGCCTCGCCAACCGGCTCGCCGCGCCGCTCGCGCGTCGCGTGTACCTCGCCTACGAGATCGAGGGTCGGCGTGCGCCGAAGTACGAGGTCGTCGGTCGGCCGATCCCGCCTGCCCACCGCGGCACGACGCGCGAGGAGGGGCGGCGCCGGTTCGGCCTCCCCGAGCAGGGGCCGGTCGTCGCCGTGTTCGGCGCGCTCGCGGGTGCCCGCTCGCTCAACGAGCTGGCGACGAGCGCCTGGAGCGCATCCGGGCCGGCCGTCCTCCACATCTCGGGGGAGCGCGACTACGAGAGCCTGCGCAGCCGGGTGCACCGCACCGACTACGTCCTCGTCCCGCAGACCGACCACTTCGGGGCGGCGCTAGCGGCGGCCGACGTCGCCGTCTCGCGTGCGGGCGGCACCGTCTGGGAGCTCGCCGCGGCCGGGACGCCGGCCGTGCTCGTCCCGTACCCGCACGCCACCGCCGACCACCAGACGCTCAACGCGCGCTTCTTCGAGCAGGGTGGCGGTGCGGTGGTCGTCCCCGACGGCGAGGTCGACCGCGTCCCCGCGCTGGTCGCGGAGCTGCTCGCCGATCCCGAGCGCCTCGCGCGGATGCGCGAGGCGATGCTCGCGCTCGCCCGTCCGGACGCCGCGGAGCGCGTCGCGGACGGGCTCGTGGGGTTGGCCGAGGCTCGACGATGATGGCGGGCGGCGACCGGTGACCGGATCGGGAGAGCGAGCCGAAGAGCGGGTCGAAGAGCGGGCCGAAGAGCGGGCGAGGCATGCCTCGCCCCTACGGGGGCGGCGGCTGTACTTCGTGGGGATCGGCGGCTCGGGCCTGTCTGCCTACGCGAACGTCGCCCGGGCCTGGGGCGCGGAGGTGCGCGGCTGGGACGCGCGGGAGACGATCTTCATGGAGACCCTCGACGGCGTCGCGATCGACCTCGGCGGCGAGCCCCGTCCGCCCGAGGGGTGGGAGGTGATCCTCTCGACAGCGCACGCGCACCGGATCGACGGCACGCCGCGCGCCGCCTTCCTCGCGGAGCTCGTCGCCGCGCACCCCTCGATCGTCGTCGCCGGCGCCCACGGGAAGACGACCACCGCTGGGATGATCGCCTACGCCCTGCGCGAGACGGGGCACGACCCCTCGTGGATCATCGGCGGCGTCATCCCCCAGCTCGGCGGCAACGCCGGCATCGGGACGGGCTGGCTCGTGGTCGAGGGGGACGAGTCCGATCGCTCGCTCTTCGAGCTGCGGCCCCGGATCGCCGTGGTCACGAACATCGAGCTCGACCACCACGCCGCCTACGGCTCGGAGGCGGAGCTCCACGAGGCGTTCGCCGCCTGGCTGTCCGACGTGCCCGAGCGCGTCCTCGCCTGGGAGCTCGAGCCGCTCGACGCAGAGCTCGCCGTCCCCGGCGATCACAACCGGGTCAACGCTGCGGCGGCGCTGGCGGCGCTCTCGCGCGCCGGGGCCGACCAGGCTGCCGCGCTCCAGGCGCTCACCCGCTTCGGGGGCGCCCAGCGGCGGTTCGAGCTCGTCGGGGAGGCCGGTGGGGTCGCGGTCTACGACGACTACGGGCACAACCCGACCGAGCTGCGGGTCACGCTGGAGACGGCGCGCGCACGGACGCCCGGCAGGCTCGTCGCCGTCTACCAACCTCACGTCTACGAGAGGACGCGCCAGCTCCACCGGGAGCTCGGTGCCGCCCTCGGCGTCGCCGACGTGGCGATCGTGACCGAGGTGACGGGTGCCCGCGACGCACCGCGGGACGGTGCCACCGGCCGCTGGGTGCTGGACGCCGTCCCCGACCCCGTCCGCCGGCTGTGGGCGCCGACCCTCGAGGACGCCGCCCGGCTCGCGCTGCACGTCGTCCGACCGGGGGACCTCGTCGTGACGCTCGGCGTGGGGGAGCCGTGGCGGATCGCCCGGGCGATCGTCGCGGGGCTGCGCCCGTGACCCCCGCGCTCGAAGAGGAGGTGCCGCTCGCGCGTCTCACGACGATCGGGACGGGTGGCCCCGCGAGACTGCTCGCACGCCCACGGACGCTGGTCGAGCTCGAGACCGCCCTCCGGGAGGCACGGAGCCGGGGGCTCGAGGTCGCCGTCGTGGGCAACGGGTCGAACCTGCTCGCGGCCGACGTCGGGGTCGACCGCCTGGTGCTGCACCTCGAGGGCGAGCTCGCGGCCGTGCGGGTCGACGGGACGCTGCTCGAGGCCGGCGGCGGAGCCGCCAACGCGGTGTGTCTGCACGCGGCCCGCCGGGCCGGGCTCGGGGGGCTCGAGTTCGCGTGCGCGATCCCCGGCACGGCAGGGGGCGGCGTGTGGATGAACGCCGGCGCGTACGGCAGCGACTGGGCGTCGATCCTCGAGCGTGCGCTCGTCGTGACCGCGGACGGTGCGGGCTGGCTGAGCCCCGCCGAGCTCGGGCTCTCGTACCGGCACTCGGAGCTGCGCCACGGGCAGGTCGTCGCGCGGGTCGAGTACCGCCTCGTGCCGCGCGATCCCGTCGTGGTCAAGGCGCTCGTCGCGGAGCTCGTGGCGCGCCGCAAGGCGACGCAGCCGACGACGAAGCGCACGTTCGGCTCGGTGTTCAAGAACCCCTCGCCAGAGCTCGGCGCGGGCAGGCTGCTCGAGCTCTGTGGGCTCAAGGGGCACCGGATCGGGGGCGCGGTGATCTCCGAGAAGCACGCGAACTTCATCGAGAACGCAGGCGGGGCCACCACCGCGGACTGCCTCGCGCTGATGGCGGAGGCGCGGCGCCGGGCGCGCGAGGCGCACGGGATCGAGCTCGAGCACGAGGTCGTCCTCCTGGGCGAGATCGCCCTCGGCTCTTCCTAGGCGCTTCCGACTCCGCAGGAGACGGAAACGCCCTGGCGAATCCGGTCGCGTGGCCACAGGGGGACGAGCCGACACGGGGCAGCGCCCCCGCACGCGCAACGCGAGTGTCGTCGTCCCGTTCCCGCGTCCGGCTGGTGGCGATCGCCTCGGCCTCGTGCGGTTCGTCCCCTCGGGCCGCTCGCTCCTGACCGCGTTCGCAATCCTCGGAGGCACCCTGCTGGCCTTCCTCGCGGCGCGCGAGACGGGGATCTTCGCCGTGCGCAGCGTCGAGGTGCACGGCGCCCCCGGGTACGTCGCTCGGCAGGTGGAGCGCACGCTGCGCGACGCGCAAGGGGAGAGCCTGGTCGCCCTCGACGTCGACGAGGCCCGCAGAGCCGTCGAGGCGATGCCGACGGTCGCCGAGGCCGAGCTCGACCGCGCCTACCCTCACACGCTGCGCGTGGCGATCGTGCCCGAACGGCCGGTCGCGCTCGTTCGACAGGGCGCCGAGGCCCTGCTCGTCTCGGAGCGTGGGCGCGTGATCACGCGCCTCGACCGCACAGCGCGCCCCGAGCTGCCGCGAATCTGGGTGCCCCGCACCGCGCGGCTCGCCCCCGGCGGCTCCGTGAGCGGGGACGTCTCGACCGCCGTGGCCGCGGTCGCGCCGATCGCGGGGACGCGGTTCCCCGCGCGCATCACCTCGGTCACCGTGCAGGAGGAGGCGCTGACGCTGCGCCTGCGGTCGGGACTCGAGCTGCGCCTCGGCGAGCCGATGGACGCCGAGCTCAAGCTGGCGGTGGCGGCCCGGGTCCTGCCTCTCCTCCAGCCGGGGGCGCGCTATCTCGACGTCAGCGTTCCGGAGCGACCGGTCGCCGGAACAGAAGCCTCGACTCTCAGGTAGAGGGAGAGGGTTGAGCCTCGATCAGTCCTTGAGGGTTCCGTTGACACTGCCGACAAGGAGTTCGTACCCTTCCTTCGAACCAGGCTGTCAACCACTCCCACGGCTCGACAAGAGCTCGACCCTCAGGCAGGGAGCCAGATGAGCACCGAATCCGGGAACTACCTCGCAGTGATCAAGGTCGTCGGCGTCGGCGGCGGCGGGACGAACGCCGTCAACCGGATGGTCGAGTCCGGGCTGACCGGGGTCGAGTTCATCGCGGTCAACACCGACGCGCAGGCGCTGCTCGACACGGACGCCGACGTCAAGATCCACATCGGCTCGAAGGCCACGCGCGGCCTCGGCGCGGGCGCCGACCCCGCCGTCGGCCTCGCGGCCGCCCAGGAGAGCCGGGACGAGCTGAAGGAGGCCCTCAAGGGCGCGGACATGATCTTCGTGACCGCCGGCGAGGGAGGCGGCACCGGCACGGGCGCCGCCCCTGTGGTCGCCGAGCTCGGGCGTGAGCTCGAGGCGTTGACGGTGGGCGTCGTCACCAAGCCGTTCGCGTTCGAGGGTCACCTGCGCGCCGCCCAGGCGGACACCGGGATCCAGACCCTGCGCGACCGGGTCGACACGCTGATCGTGATCGAGAACGACCGGCTGCTGCAGGTCGTCGAGCGGACGACGCCGCTGACCGACGCGTTCAAGATGGCCGACGACATCCTCCGGCAGGGCGTCCAGGGGATCACCGACCTGATCACGGTGCCGGGGCTGGTCAACCTGGACTTCGCGGACGTGCGGACGATCATGCGCGACGCCGGCTCGGCCCTGATGGGGATCGGCACCGCCCGTGGCGAGGGCCGCGCAGCGGCTGCCGCCAGCGCCGCGGTGTCGTCGCCGCTGCTCGAGACGACGCTCGACGGGGCGACCGGCGTGCTGCTCAGCATCACCGGCCCCGCCGACATCGGCCTCTTCGAGGTGAACGAGGCAGCCGAGGTCGTCACCGGGCACGCCGATCCGAACGCGAACGTCATCTTCGGCGCCGTGATCGACGAGGGCATGACCGACGACATCCGGGTGACCGTGATCGCGACGGGGTTCGGCGGGCGTCCGCGCCGCCGCCGTCTCGAGCCCGCTGCCGCGGTCGCGGGCGCTGCGAGCGAGCGGGTCGTGCCACGCTTCGAGGCGCCGGCCACGGCGGACATCGAGATCCCGAGCTTCCTGCAGGAGGACTAGCCGGGTGCCGTGCCCGCTGCGCGGGCACGGCACCTAGGAGAGCCCGCCCGGCGCGCTGGCGCTATTGTCGGTCCTCGTGGACGCGACCCTCCGCCGGACGCCGCTCTACGACCGACACGTCGCCGCCGGCGCGCGGATGGTCCCCTTCGCAGGGTGGGAGATGCCCGTCCAGTACGCGGGCGTGATCCCGGAGCACCGCGCGGTGCGTCAGGACGTCGGCGTCTTCGACGTGTCGCACATGGGTCAGCTCCACGTCGAGGGGCCGAGCGCGACCGCGCTGCTCCAGTCGACGCTCTCGAACGACCTCGACCGGCTCGGCGACGGCGAGGCGCAGTACACGCTCCTCACGAACGAGCACGGCGGGATCGTCGACGACCTGATCGCCTACCGGGTCGCGCCGTCGCACTACCTCCTCGTCGTCAACGCCGGCAACCGCGAGTCCGCGTTCGCGTGGCTGAAGGAGCGGGAGGTGCGCGGGTCGGAGGTGCGCGACGCGTCGGACGAGTACGCGCTGCTCGCGGTGCAGGGCCCGGCCTCGATCGAGGCGTTGGGGCTCGGAGAGGCTCCGGCGTTCACGCACGCGATGGCCGAGCTCGACGGGATCGAGGTGATGGTCTGCCGGACGGGCTACACGGGCGAGCGCGGCGTCGAGCTCCTCTGCCCCGCCGAGGACGCCGTGGCGCTCTGGGACGCGATCGTCGCCCGCGGCGCCGTGCCCTGCGGTCTCGGCGCACGCGACACCCTGCGGCTCGAGGTCTGCTACCCGCTCCACGGGAACGACATCACCGAGGAGACGGACGCGCTCTCCGCCGGCCTCGGCTGGGTCTGCGCGCTCGAGAAGGAGTTCACCGGCGTGCAGGAGCTGCGTCGGATCGCGGCCGACGGCCCGGCACGCCGGCTCGTCGCGTTCGTGATGGAGGAGAAGGCGATCCCGCGAGGCGGCATGCCGATCGACGGCGGCGGCGAGGTCACCTCGGGCACCCACTCACCGTCGCTCGACGTCGGCATCGGCATGGGGTACGTGCCCACGCCGTCGACCCCACCCGGCACCGCGCTCGTCGTCGACGTGCGTGGCCGACCGCGGCGCGCGCACGTCGTCGCGAAGCCGATCTACCGGAAGGAGGACTAGCGATGGCAGCAGAGGAGAGCTATCCCGACGGCCTGCTCTACCACGCCGAGCACGACTGGGCCCGCATCGACGGGGACGAGGCCGTCCTCGGGATCACGTGGTTCGCGCAGGACGCCCTCGGCGAGCTCGTGCACTACGAGGCGCCCGCAGTCGGCTCGAGCACGGCGAAGGACCAGAGCTACGGGGAGGTCGAATCGGTCAAGGCCGTCTCCGACGTGATCGCGCCGCTGTCGGGCGAGATCCTGGCGGTCAACGAGCGGGCCGTCGAGGAGCCCGAGGTCGTGAACGAGGATCCGTATGGCGAGGGCTGGCTCGTCCGGATCCGGCTCTCCGACCCCACCGAGGTCGACGCCCTCCTCGACGTCGACGCCTACCGGGCCATCGTGGCGGAGCAGTGAGCGCGGGGTACCTCGGGCTCACCGACGCCGACCGCGACGCGATGCTCGCGGCGATCGGCGTCGCGTCCGTCGACGACCTCTTCGCGCAGATCCCGGAGGACGTTCGCTTCGAGCGCGAGCTCGACGTGCCGCCGGCCCTCGCCGAGGCCGAGATCGTCCGGCACCTGGAGGAGCTCGCGGCGCGCAACGCGGACACGTCCCACGAGCTCTCGTTCCTCGGGATGGGGATCTACGACCACTACGTGCCGGCGATCGTCGACGCGTTCCTCGGCCGGGGCGAGCTCCTCACCGCCTACACGCCGTATCAGCCGGAGATGAGCCAGGGCGTCCTCCAGGCGATCTTCGAGTACCAGACCGTGATGTGCGAGCTCACCGGGATGGACGTCTCGAACGCCTCGGGGTACGACGGCGCGACGGTGGCGGCGGACGCATGCTTCATCGCCAAGGCGCACACGGGACGCACGCGCGTCGTGATGACGGAGACGCTGCACCCGATGGCGCGCCAGGTCGTGAAGACGTACGCGCCCGGCTTCGGGATGGACGTCGTCGAGGTGCCGCACGACGGCGGCACGACCGACCCCGCTCGGTTCGCCGAGGCGGCGGACGGGGCTGCGATCGCGATCTTCCCGCAGCCGAACGTCTTCGGCTGCCTCGAGCCCGCCCCGAACCTCGCCGCGGCGGCGGCCGACGGAGGCGCGCTCCCCGTGGCGCACGTCGACCCGTCGTCGCTCGGCGTGCTCGAGGCGCCCGGTGCCTACGGGTGCGCGATGGCGATCGGCGAGGGGCAGTCGATCGGCTGCTACCAGAGCTACGGCGGCCCGCACTACGGCTTCCTCGCGGCGAAGGAGGAGTTCATCCGGCGCATGCCGGGCCGCATCGTCGGGGAGACCACCGATCTCGAGGGCGAGCGCGGCTTCGTGCTCACCCTCCAGACCCGGGAGCAGCACATCCGACGCGAGAAGGCGACGTCGAACATGACGACGAACCAGACGCTGCTCGCGCTCGGCGGTCTGATCACGCTGTGCTGGCTCGGCCCGGCGGGGCTGCGCGAGCTGGGGGAGACGTGCATGGCGCTCACCGCGTACGCCGAGGAGCGCATCCACCTGCCGCTCGCGTTCGACCGTCAGGTCTTCAAGGAGGCGGCCTTCCGCACTCCGATCCCCGCCGCCGAGGTCGTGCGGCGGGCCCGCGAGCGCGGTGTCCACCCCGGCTACCCGCTCGGTCGCGACTACGAGGGCATGGACGACGTGCTGCTCGTCGCGCTCACCGAGAAGCGCACGACGGCCGACGTCGACCGCCTCGCCGAGGTGCTCGAGGAGGTGACGCGCTGATGGAGCTCATCTTCGAGAAGTCGAGGCCGGGCCGTCGCGCGGGCAAGGTGCCGGTGCCCGACCTGCCGGTGCCGGAGGTGCCCGCAGGGCTGCGCCGCGCGAGCCCGCCCCGCCTGCCCGAGGTGCCCGAGAACGAGATCGTCCGCCACTTCACCGCGCTCGCCGACCGCAACTTCGGCATCGACACCGGCTTCTACCCGCTCGGCAGCTGCACGATGAAGCACAACCCGCGGGTCAACGAGCGCGTCGTCGGCATCCCCGGCTTTCGCGACCTGCACCCGCTCCAGGTCGACGAAGGCGCCCAGGGTGCGCTCGAGCTGATGTGGCACCTGCAGCAGATCCTCGCCGAGATCGCGGGGCTGCCCGGCGTGACCATCCAGCCGGCTGCCGGCTCCCAGGGGGAGCTGACCGGGCTGATGCTGATGCGCGCGTACTTCGACGACCGCGGCGAGCACGACCGCCGCGTGATCGTCACCGCGGACACGGCCCATGGGACGAACCCGGCGAGCGTGACGATGGCGGGCTTCGAGCTGGCGAAGGTCGCGACGACGGATCGCGGCAACCTCGACCTCGACGATCTCCGGTCGAAGGTCGACGAGCGCACCGCCGGGCTGATGCTCACCAACCCGTCGACCCTCGGGCTGTTCGACGAGGGCATCGCCGAGGTCGCGGAGATCTTCCACTCGCGCGGCGCCCTCCTCTACTACGACGGCGCGAACCTCAACGCCGTCGTCGGCCGCTCCCGTCCGGGAGACATGGGCTTCGACATCGTCCACTACAACCTGCACAAGACCTTCTCGCAGCCCCACGGCGGCGGAGGGCCCGGCGCGGGGCCGGTGGCGGTCCGCGAGACGATCGAGCCGTTCCTCCCGGCGCCGCTCGTCGTGCGCGAGGACGGCGCGTACCGGCTCGACCACGACCGGCCGAAGTCGATCGGCCGCGTCCGCGGCTACGCCGGGCCGTTCGGGGTGTTCGTCCGCTCGTACGCGTTCATGCGCGCCTACGGCCCTGCCCTGCGCGAGATGTCCGAGGCGGCCGTGCTCAACGCGAACTACGTCCTCGCCTGTCTGAAGGACGTGTACGAGCTGCCCTACGACCGGCTCTGCATGCACGAGTTCGTGCTGTCGGCGAGGCGGCTGAAGAAGGAGCACGGCGTGACCGCGCTCGACGTCGCGAAGGCCCTGATGGATCGCGGCATCCACCCGCCGACGGTCTACTTCCCGCTCGTCGTGCCCGAGGCGCTGATGATCGAGCCGACGGAGACGGAGACGAAGGAGCGGCTGGACGAGTTCGTCACGGCGATGCGGGAGCTCGCGGAGCTCGCGGCGACCGATCCCGAGAGCCTTCACGCAGCGCCACGCACCCGTCCGGTGCGTCGCCTCGACGAGGTCAAGGCGGCGAAGGAGCCGGTCGTGCGCTTCGCGTTCGGCGAGAGCACGACGGCGGTCACGGCATGAGCGACGAGGGAGGCGAACGATGACGGCGAGGGTCGCGCTGGAGCTCGTCGACCTGTCACGCGAGGTCGTGCGCGCCGTGCAGGAGCACGACGTCGACGCACTGGAGCGCCTGCTCGCAGCGGAGTTCACGTTGCAGGGCGCGGCCGGCCAGCTCGGACGCGAGGCATTCCTCGAGGCCGCCGCCGGGCCGTACGAGATCGAGGACTTCTCCTACGAGGAGATCGACCCCGAGGTCTACGGCGACACGGCGGTGCTCGTCTCCCGCTACACGCAGGCCGCGCGCCTGGAGGGGCGCGACCTGAGCCACCGCATGAACGTCACCGACATCTGGACTCGGCGCGACGGGCGCTGGCAGCTCGTCCGCCGGCACGCGACGATCGCCGACTGACCCGGATAGCTGCGGTATCGCCTTCCGGTCGCGCTGCTGTCAGCCACCTCGTCGCGGCGAGTCAGCGTCGACCTCTGGTTCGGCACGCACGGCCGGCCGAGCCGGACATCGTTCCGGCGCGCGGGGCGTTCCGCTACGCGCCGACCGGCTGAGCAAGGCCGTCGCCAGGCCCGGAGTCGCCGGTGCCGGGTCCCACGGCCTCGAGCGTCGCGACGCGCTCGCGTGGGGCCGCCGGACGTCCGCGCGGGGCTGTCGCGAGCTGCCCACAGGCAGCAGCGATGTCGCGACCGCGCGTGAGGCGCACGGTCGCCGGGATGCGAGCACGGTCGAGCTCGTGCTTGAAGGCGGCGATCGCGTCGCGAGACGAGCCGACGAGCGGGCGCCCGGCGTGCTCGTTGCCCGTGGGGTTGTAGGGGATGAGGTTGACCTTGAAGGAGCCGCGGCCGAGCACGTGCGCGAGCTCGCGCGCCTGAGCAGGGCTGTCGTTCACGCCGGCGAGCATCACGACCTCGACGTACACTCGGCGGTTCGTCCGCGCGTGGTGCTCGCGGCAGAGGGCGAGCACGTCGGGCAGCGGGTACCGGTCGTTGACGGGCATGAGTGCACTGCGCAACGCCGGATCCGCGGCGTGGAGCGAGAGAGCGAGCCGGATGGGCTCCGTGACCTCCTCGACGAACCGCTCGAGCCCCGGGATCCACCCGACGGTCGAGATCGTCGTCCGCCGGTGCGTGATGCCGACGTCGGGGAGGCGACGCGCCGCCGCCAGCACGCTGTCGACGTTCATCAGGGGCTCGCCCATGCCCATGAACACGAGATGGTCGACCGGCTCCATGCGGCGGTAGTGGAGCACCTGGTCGAGGATCTCCCAGGCGGTGAGGTTCCGGCCGAAGGTCATGCGGCCGGTGGCGCAGAACGTGCACGTCAACGGGCAGCCCGACTGCGACGAGACGCAGATCGAGCGGCGTCCGTCCCGGTAGCGCATGAGCACCGCCTCGACCGGATGCCCGTCCCCGGTGTGGAACAGGGTCTTGACGGTGCCGTCCCGGGCGACCTGCTCCGCCTCGACCGTCAGCGTCGAGAACGGCACGTCGCCTGCGAGCGCCTCGCGGAGCGGGAGGGGGAGGTTCGTCATCGCCTCGTAGCCGCTCGCTCCGCGCGCGGCCCACTCCCACGCCTGCCGGGCGCGGAAGGCGGGCTCGCCGCGTGCGGCGAGCGTTGCCTCCAGGAGATCGACGTCCACGGAGCGAGGGTACCGGCGCCGCGAAGGGACAGCCCCCCGGCCTTACCATCCCTCGGGGGACACCGCGGCGCGGTAGCGTCCCGATCGTGATCGACCTGCGCTCCGACACGGCGACCCGGCCGACCGCGGGGATGCGCTCCGCGATCGCCGCGGCCGAGGTCGGCGACGAGCAGCGCCGCGAGGATCCGTCCGTGCGGGCGCTCGAGGAGCGCGTTGCGGCGCTCCTCGGCCACGAGGCGGCGGTCTTCCTCCCGACCGCGACGATGGCGAACCAGATCGCGCTCAAGCTCCACAGCCGCCCTGGCGACGTGCTCGTGGCGCACGAGCACGCCCACGTCCTCGTCTACGAGTATGGCGGCCCGGCGGTGCACGCGGGCCTGGTGACGCTCGGCCTGCCGGCGGAGAGCGGCCGCTTCACGGCCGACCAGCTGCGCGCGGCCGCCGCCCCGAGCGCGAAGGTCGCCGACCAGCGCGTGACCGTCGTCGCGATCGAGAACACGAGCAACGCCGCGGGCGGCCGCTGCTGGCCGCTCGACGAGCTCGGCGACGTGGTGCACGTCGCCCGCGAGCTCGACGTCGCGGTGCACCTCGACGGCGCCCGGCTGCTCAACGCCGCAGTCGCCCAGGACGTCGCGCCGGCCGAGATCGCCGGGCACGCCGACACCGCCACGCTCTGCCTCTCGAAGGGGCTCGGCTGCCCGCTGGGCGCCGTGCTCACCGGCCCGTCCGCCCTCATCGAGCGAGCGTGGCGCGAGAAGCACCTGTTCGGCGGGGCGATGCGCCAGGCGGGGATCGTGGCCGCTGCCGGCGTGTACGCGCTCGAGCACCACGTCACGCGGCTCGCCGACGACCACGAGCGCGCGGCGGCGCTCGCGCACGCCTGGAGCGCAGCCGGGCTCCCGGTCCTGCTCGACCGCGTGGAGACGAACTTCGTCCAGCTCGACGTCGGCTCCCTGGGACTGACGGCCGAGTCCGCGCTGGCGCGGCTGGAGTCGGCGGGAGTGGGCCTGTCGCGCACGATCGACCCCGCCGTGCTCCGGGCGGTGACCCACCTCGATGTGAGCGACGATGACGTCGCTGCTGCGAGCGAGGCCGTTCCGCGCGCCCTCCTGGGGGATCGTGTCGCAGCCTGACGCGCTCGCCCGGCGCCTGGACGATCTCCTCTCGGAGACGCAGGCCCGCGACCGGCTGCCGTCGGTCTCGGCCGCGGTCTTCCACGACGGAGACGTCGTCTGGCGGCGTGCCGTGGGTCTCGCCGACGTCGCGACCGGGGAGCCCGCGACGCCCGACCACCAGTACCGCATCGGGTCGATCACGAAGACGTTCACCTCCGTCGCCGTGCTGCAGCTGCGCGATGCGGGTCGACTCGAGCTGGATGCGCCGCTGCGCTCGGTGCTGCCCGAGTTCCCCCCGGGCCCGACGATCCGCCAGGCGCTCTCGCACACCACGGGACTCCAGCGCGAGCCGCCCGGGGAGATCTGGGAGTCCCTCGAACCGCCCGATCGCGAGCAGCTCGTCGCCGGCCTGGAGGACGCCGAGCGCGTGCTGCCACCGGGGGTCGCCTGGCACTACTCGAATCTCGTGTTCGCGCTGCTCGGCGAGGTCGTCGCTCGGGTCGGTGGCTCGTACGAGCAGGTGCTGGCAGAGCGGATCCTCGAACCGCTGGGGCTCGTGCGAACGGCGCTCCGTCCCTCGGGGCCGGTCGCGACCCCGTACTTCGTCGAGCCCTACAGCGACGCCGTCCGGGTCGAGCCGGACATCGCGGTGACCGACAGCACCGGCGCGGCCGGATGGCTGTGGTCGACGACCGCCGACCTGGCGCGCTGGGCGGATTTCCTCTGCACCGGCGCCGAGGGAGTCCTGACCCGCACCACGCTCGACGAGATGGCCCGGGTGCAGACGATGGTCGACGACGCGAGCTGGGGAATGGGCTGGGGGCTCGGGCTCGAGCTCGTCCGTCGCGGCGACCGCGTCCTCGTCGGCCACGGCGGCGCGATGCCGGGCTTCCTCGCGGCCGTCTTCGTGCACCGCGACCGCCGGGTCGGCGCGGCCGTCCTGACGAACGCCGGCTCCGGCACCGTGCCGGACGCGCTCGCCCTCAGCCTCGCCGAGGCCGGCCTCGAGCACCTGCCCGTGCCGGTGACGTCCTGGGCGCCCGACGATGGCCCCCCAGACGACGTCATGACTCTCCTCGGGCCCTGGTGGACAGAGGGCGAGGTCGTGGTGCTCCGCTGGCGCGCTGGGCGTCTCGAGGCGGAGCTGGTCGGCGGCCCGACCGGGCGCAGCATCTCCGCGCTCGAGCGCGACGGAGCCGATCGCTGGCGGGTCGTCGAGGGGCGGGAGCGCGGGGAGGTGCTGCGCGTCGTGCGCGACGGCACGGGCGCGCCGACGAAGCTCTACTTCGCGACGTACCCGATGCTGCGCGACCCCTCGACCTTCGGCGAGGCGCCCTCGTGACGGTCCTGCTCGCCGGCCACCCAGAAGGCCCCGGCCACGACGACGTACGCCGCGAGCAGGACCGCGCCTCTCAGGCGTGACGAGCGCCCGCCGTACAGCGTGAGCGTCGTCACGGCGAGCGCGAACACGAGCGCACCGATCTCGACGGCGCGGAAGCCCAGCGCGAGCGGGTCGATCAGCCACGAGATCAGCGTCACTGCCGGGATCAGGAAGACGGCGACCTGCGCCGCCGAGGCGAGCGCGATCTCGGCCGCGAGCTTGATCTTCCCGCGATACGCGACGACCACGGCGCCGCCGTGCTCGGCCGCGTTGCCCACGATCGCCACGATCACCGCCGCGACGAAGAACTCGCTCATCCCGACCTCCTCCGCGAAGACCTCGAGCGAGCCGACCAGGATCTCGGCGACGAGCGCGGTGAGCACGGTGGCGACGGCGAGCGCCGCGAGGGCCTGCGTGAGCGACCAGCCCTCGATCTCCTCGTCGCTCGCGATGTGCAGCAGCCGGTGCCGCCGCAGCGAGATCGTCGTCACGACGGCGTAGACGGCGAGCAGGGCGATCGAGACCGGGACCGAGAGCGCCACGATCGCGTCGCGGTCGGGGTCGCCGTCCCAGCTCGGGACGGCGGGGATCAGGAAGAGGAGGATCGCCGCTCCGATCGCGCCGAAGGACATGAAGCTCGACAGGCGGTCGAGCTCTCCTCGGCCTCCCGCGACGAGCGAGAAGCCGAGCACGAGGAGGAGGTTCCCGACGACCGAGCCCGTGAGCGATCCGCGCACGACCTCGGTCAGTCCCTCGTTGACTGCGATCAGCGCGATGATCAGCTCGGGGGCGTTGCCGAACGTCGCGTTGAGGAAGCCCCCGATGCCGGGCCCCGTGTGCTCGGCTGCGTGCTCCGTCGCCTCGCCGATCAGCCAGGCCAGGGGGACGAGCGCGAGCGCCGCGACCAGGAAGAGCAGCGTGTCGGAGACCTCGGTCGCGTAGCCGAGGACGACCACCACGGGGGCGAGCGCCAGGCTGGCGAAGAGGACGCGGCGGATCACGACCGGCAACCCTACTCCGCCGCCGTCGACGCCGTGCCCGGGACAAGCGCCCACCGGCGACGTCGTGGTGCGTACCCGCTCGCAGGCCGTCCGTCAAGTCTTGCGGAGGGGGTCCCGCCCCTGCCACGATCCGGGGGTGACCGACGCGTCGCCCCTGCAGCAGTCCCCGGCCGAGCTCCCGCTCCGGCCCCAGGACGAGCTCGAGTGCCGACGCTGCGAGGTGCACTGCGACCGGGTGGTCTACCCGGGCGCGTGCATCGAGCGGTCGTGCCCCTTCGTGTACGCGTACGAGGCGTTCGGGCACACGTACATGGGGTGCATGCAGCGGGTGTTCGACGTGGAGCTCGACCTCGATCTGCTCCGCGAGCTCGACGCCCGCCGCGACGGGTTCGGGGCCGTCAAGGCCCGGCGTGCGGCGCTCCCGATGTGCCGTACCGACGTCGCGTCCTGCTTCGAGCACCGCCTGGAGGAGGTCGGCTGCCGCAACCCCGAGTTCTTCGAGTGCCCGGTCGCTCGGCCGAGCTTCCGCGTCGTCGCGCGCCTGACGGATCGCTGAAGGCCGAGTAGGGTCACGGGCGTGTTCCGCTCGGTTCGCATCGCGGTCGTTCAGGCCGCGCCCGTCGTCCTCGATGCGGAGGCGAGCGTCGAGAAGGCGTGCGCACTCGTCGCGGCCGCGGCGCGGGACGGCGCCGAGCTCGTCGTGCTGCCGGAGTGCTTCGTCTCGATCTACCCCACGCGCCTCTGGGCCGCCGGGGTGTTCGAGCAGGGTGACGCGGGTCGGGAGCTGTGGCGACGCATCTGGGAGCAGTCGGTCGAGATCGACGGGCCGCTCGTGGCGAGGCTCGTCGCCGCGTGCGCCGAGCACGGCGTCCACCTCGTCGTCGGCGTCAACGAGCGGGAGGCCGACCGGCCGGGCGGGAGCCTCTACAACACCATGCTGGTGCTCGGACCGGGCGGCGTGCTCCAGCGGCACCGCAAGCTGATGCCGACCTTCCACGAGCGGCTCTTCCACGGGCAGGGTGACGGCACCGATCTGGCGGTCGTGGAGACCCCCGTCGGGCGGCTGGGAGGGCTCATCTGCTGGGAGAACCGGATGCCGCTCGCGCGCTACGCGGTCTACCGGGGAGGCCCGCAGATCTGGGTCGCGCCGACCGCCGACGACGGCGACGGCTGGGTCGCGCTCGTGCGGGCGATCGCGATCGAGGCCGGCGCCTTCGCAGCGTCGTGCTGCCAGTACCTCGAGCGCAGTGCGTACCCGGCGGACTTCCCGTTCCCGCTCCCGGAGCGGGATGTCCTGCACGCGGGCGGCTCGCTGATCGTCGGTCCGACCGGCGAGGTGCTCGCCGGACCGCTCCGCGGGAGCGAGGGGGTCGTCGTCGCGGACTGCGACCTCGCCGCCACGGCGGACGTCAAGCAGTGGTTCGACGTCGCCGGTCACTACTCCCGCGAGGACGTGCTCTTGCCGCTGCTCGGGCGTCCTCGTCCCTGACGCCCGCGCCGGCGACGGGCGGCCCGGTGCAGGGCCCGCAACCGCTGTACTTCCTCCGCATCCGGCCCGTGGCCGTGCGGGCCCGGTGTCTCGAGGATCGCCGGGAGCGCCTGGAAGGACGGGTGCGCGAGGAACGTGCCGAGGCCGGCGCCGAGCTCGCCGAGCCCGATCGACGCGTGACGGTCGCGGTTCGAGCCGAGCCCGGCCGCGGCGTCGTTCACGTGGAGGCAGCGAACGCGGTCGAGCCCCACGCGGTCGTCCAGATGGACGAGCGCCTCGTCGAGCGCAGCCGGATCCGTCACGTCGACCCCCGAGACCCACCAGTGGCACGAATCGAGGCAGAGCCCGAGCCGGGGGTGTCGGTCGACGGCGTCGCAGAGGTCGGCGAGCTCGTCCGTCGATCGGCCGATCGTCCCGCCGGCGCCGGCGGAGTTCTCCATCAGCAGCCACAGCTCGTCCGACGTGTGGTCGAGCAGCCGCCGCAGGGCGGGCACGACGCGCCTGCGACCCGTCGCCATCCCGGCGCCGAGATGCGAGCCGACGTGGAAGATCACGCCCTCTGCGCCGATCGCGGCGGCGGCGTCCAGCGTGGCCTCCATCGCCTCGACGGACTTGCGGTGGATCTCGCGGTCGGGGCTGGCAAGGTTGACGAGGTAGAGCGCGTGGCAGACGACCGCGCCGATCCCCGCCTCGGCGCGTCGGGCGCGGAAGCGCTCGACCTGCTCCGGGGCGTGCGCCGTGGGCCGCCACATCCGTGGGCTCTGCGTGAAGACCTGCACCGCGTCGCAGCCGAGCTCGACCGCCCGGTCGATCGCGTTCGAGATGCCTCCGGACGACGAGACGTGCGCGCCGAAGAGCATCGCCGCACGCTACCGACGCGGCCACCGGCCGGCGACGGGGTTCGGCCACCCGTACCACGGACACGAGCGCTCAGCAGTAGCCTCGCCGACGTGCATCCGGTCGCATCCAGCGCGCCGGCGCTCGTCGGTGTCACCGGCCCCACCTTCGATCGCGCCCGGAGGGGCCGTGTCTGAGCGGATCGCGCTGCGCGAGCGGCTCGGCGCGCTCGGCGAGCGCGACTTCAGGCTGCTCTTCCTCGGCACGACGGTCACGACGATCGGCGACCGGCTGGCCGGCATCGCGCTCGCCTTCGCCGTGCTCGACCTCGGCTCGGCGACGGCACTCGGGATCGTGTTCGCGGTGCGTCAGGGCGTGGAGGCGTGCGTCGTCCTCTTCGGTGGCGTGATCGCCGACAGACTGCCGCGCAACCTCGTGCTGACCGGCGCCTCGCTCGTGCAGGCGGTCGCGCAGGGGGCGACCGCGTACGTCGTGCTCACCGGGAGCGGTGGGGTGTCGGCGATCGTGGTGCTGCAGGCGGTCTACGGACTCGGCGCCGGTGTCGTCCTGCCTGCGGAGGTGGGGCTCGTGCCGCAGACCGTGAGCGCGAGCCGTCTCCAGCAGGCGAACGCGCTCCAGGGGCTGACGCGCAACGTCGTCGGCGTGCTCGGCCCCGCGCTCGGCGGTGCGCTCGTGGTGGCAGGCAGCCCCGGGACCGCGCTGGCCGTCGACGCTGCGACGTTCCTGGTGTGCGCGCTGCTGCTCTCCCGCATTCGGGTCGCGGCGCGCCTCGGTGCCGCCGCGAGGCGGACCAGCATGCTCCACGAGCTGCGCGTCGGCTGGCGGGTGTTCACGAGCCGCACCTGGCTCTGGGCATCGGTCGTGCTGTTCGGGATCGGCAACCTCGTGTTCGCGGCGTGGATCGTTCTCGGGCCACTCGTCGCGAAGCAGGAGCTCGGCGGTGCCGGCCCCTGGGCGCTCGTCCTCACGGTGGGTGGGATCGGGTCGGTGGTCGGCAGCGTCGTCGCGATGAGGATCAGGCCCAAGCGGCCGCTCGTCGCCTGCACGATCGCCGCCGTCCCGATCTCGTTCCAGCTCGTGGCGCTCGCGCTCGTCGTGCCGGTGTGGGTGCTCGCGCTCACCTCCTTCGCCGCGGGCGCCGGGATCGCGGTGCACCTGACGCTGTGGTTCACGCTCTTCCAGCGGGAGATCCCCGAGGAGGTGCAGTCGCGCGTGAGCGCCTACGACACCTTCGGCTCGTTCGTGCTCATGCCGCTGGGGATGGCGCTCGCGGGCCCGATCGCGGCGACGATCGGGGTCGAGACGACCCTGTGGGGCGCCGCCGTCGTGATGTGGCTCTCGTGGGCCGGGATCATCGCGCTTCCGTCGGTGCGGGCGCTCCGCGCGCCCGGTCGATCGGAGGCGGTCGCGCCGGCGTGAGTACGATCCGCGGCCGATGAGCGTCCGCGTCCGCATGGCACCGAGCCCGACGGGGCTCCTCCACATCGGCGGCGTCCGGACGTTCCTCTTCAACTGGCTCTTCGCCCGCGGCCGCGACGGCGAGTGCCTGCTGCGCATCGAGAACACCGACACCTCCCGCGAGGTCGCCGAGGCGACCGACCAGATCCAGCGGTCGCTCGCGTGGGTCGGGATCGACTGGGACGGGCCCGTCACCTTCCAGCTCGAGGCGATGGACCGCTGCCGCGCGCTCGCGCAGGAGCTCGTCGCCGCCGGACAGGCGTACGAGGACGAGGGCGCGATCCGCTTCCGCATGCCCGACGAAGGGGTCACGGCGTGGGACGACGCCGTCAAGGGTCGGGTCGAGGTGCCGAACGAGCAGCTCGAGGACCTCGTGATCGTCCGCTCGGACGGACGGGCGACGTACAACTTCGCCTCGCCCGTCGAGGACATGGACGACGGGATCACGCACGTGATCCGCGGCGACGACCACGTGTCGAACACGCCGAAGCAGATCCGCCTGCTCGAGGCGCTCGGCCACACGCCGCCCGTGTACGCGCACGTGCCGAGCATCTTCGGCGAGGACGGCCGCAAGCTGTCGAAGCGGCACGGGGCGGTGTCGGTCGACGAGTTCCGCGCCGCCGGCTACGTCCCGGCGGCGATGATGAACTTCCTGGCTCTGCTCGGCTGGGCGCCCGACGGCGAGACGACGCTGATGGACCGGGACGAGCTCGTCGCCCGGTTCTCGCTCGAGCGGGTGGGGCAGAGCCCCGCCACGTTCGACTACGCGAAGCTGGACTGGATGAACGGCGTCTACCTCCGGGGGATGAGCCACGACGAGTACGCGGGTGCGCTCGTCACCTACCTGGGCGAACAGGGCTTCGAGTGGGACGCCCAGCGCGTCTGGCATGCGGCGCCGCTCGTGCAGGAGAAGATCGGTCGGCTCGGCGAGTTCCCGGGGTTCGCCGGCTTCCTCTTCCACGACGTCGAGCCCGACCCGGCGCTCCTCGACGCGCGGATCCTCTCCGCGGCGGCAGACGCGCTCGGGTCGGTCGAGCCGTGGTCGGTCGAGGCGATCGAGGCCGCGCTCAAGGCGCTGTGCGAGGCGCTCGGCGAGAAGCCGCGGACGGCCTACGCGCCGATCCGGGTCGCGGTGACCGGCTCCAGGGTGTCGCCCGGGCTGTACGAGAGCCTCGAGCTCCTGGGACGCGACGTGGCGCTGGAGCGGATCCGCCGCGGCGCGGAGCGCGCGGCGTGACCGCGCCGCTCCCGGCCGACGCGTTCGAGGAAGCCCTCGGCACGTACCTGGTCGAGCGGGCCGAGGAGGCGCGCGCGGTTCGGGTCGGGGAGAAGGAGACCTCCGAGCAGGCGGCGATCGTCGCGCGGCATCGCCACCTCTTCACCCGGGCACAGCTCGCCTCGCTCGCCGACGAGGAGGAGCGGACGCCCGAGGACGGACGCGAGCGGCTGACCCGGCTGCGGCTCGTGTGCGAGGGCGGCATCGTCACGCGCGAGCTCGCGGCCGAGGACGACGCACTCGAGAACGCCCTGCTCGCGGCGCGCCTCGCGTGGGCGGGGGAGGAGCTGCCCCTGCGTGCGGCACAGGCGCGGCTCGCGGTCGAGCCGGAGTACGACGGCCGGAGCGCGCTCGGGGAGGCGGTGTTCGAGCTGTCCGCGGGCTTCAACGAGCGGCGGCTGACGCTCCTGCGAGCGCGGGAGGCGCTGGAGGCGGAGCTCTCCGGGATCGCGGATCCGGTCGCGCGCAGCGAGGCGGAGAAGGGCATCGAGCTCGGGCCCGTCCTGGACGCCGTGGACGGCGCGCGCGCGTCGACGACCGGCTCCTTCGACGCGCTGCGCGGGCGGTGGCTGCCCGCGCTGCTCGGTCACGAGGCGGACGAGAGCCCTCCGTCATCGCACCTCGCGTGGATCCGCCGGCTCTCACCGCTGGCCGCGACGTACACGAAGGAGCGCTGCGTGCCGGTCTGCGAGGCGACGCTGCGCGCGATCGGGTTCGACCTCGCCGCCGAGCCCGGGATCCGGCCCGATCTCGACGACCGGCCGCAGAAGTCGCCCCGCGCCTGCGTGATCGCCTCCGACCCACCACGCGTCGTCCATCTCATCACCCGGGCGCTCGGGGGGGTGCACGACTACGAGGCGTTCCTGCACGAGGCCGGTCACGCGCTCCACTACGCGGGGCTCGACCCCGCCCTGCCGCTCACCTTCCGTCGGCTCTCGCGCGACCACGCGCTCACGGAGATCTACTCGTTCCTGCTCGACTCCATCGCCCGCGAGCCCGGCTGGCATGCGGAGCACTTCGGCCTCGACGACGCGGCGGCGTCCGCGAACGCCGAGGCGACCGCGTTCGTGGAGGCGCTCATGTTCAGGCGCTACTCGGCCAAGCTCGGCTTCGAGCTCGACTTCTGGCGCAGGCTCCCGGCGGACGGCGGCACCGACGGGGGGTACGCAGAGCGGCTGACGGCGGCGACGGGACTGCGCTACCCGGCCTCGCAGTTCGTCAGCGACATGGACGCCGGCTTCTACTCGGCCGACTACCTCCGGGCGTGGATCCGAGCAGCGCAGGTGCGGGCGCACCTGCGCCGGGAGGTCGGCGACGCGTGGTGGCGCAGTCGGGACACGGGGGCGTTCCTGCGGGCGCTCTTCCGCGAGGGCACGCGGCCATCGACGGAGGACGTCGCTGGACGGATCGGGTTCGCGCCGCTCGACGCCGGCCCGCTCATCGCAGAGCTGATCGTCTAGCCGGGGACGAGACCACCCGCGCGGCGGTGTCGCTCCGCAAGCGCGCGCTCGAGACGGGCGTGCACCTCGTGGCGCCTCGACGAGACCTCCTGCTCCTCGTGCTCGAGCTCGCGCAGCTGCTCGACAGAGGCGTCGAGGTGGGCGTAGCCGCCGCCGCGGAGGAAGTCGATCCGGAGGTGCAGCGTCGTCCGGCGCGCGGAGAGACGGCGCTCCTCCTCGACGAGCCGCTCGACGAGCCCCGTGAGAGCCGCGTCGTCGAGGGAGACGGGGTCGTGGTCGTGGTCGTGATCCATGGCCTCGGTATCGGCGCGACAACGGCCGGCCTGAACCCGTGGACCGCGGATGCAGCTAGGTCAGCGCGACGAGGCCACCGCGCCGCACCCATGCGCGCGGCGGTCGGGTGCGGGCGCTCCGCTCGGTGGTGACGAGCTCGTCGGGGCAGTGGACGGTCTCGCCCGCGACCTCGAGCACGAGCATGCCGTCCACGCGCTCCACGACACGGGCGCGGGTGCCGATCTCGTGCACGCGTCCGGTCGTCGCCGAGCAGCGCTCGCTCAGCAGGAACACGGTGTCGCTGGGGTGGGGGTCGGCCGGCATCTGGGTCGTCGCGAGCGTCGCGCCCGCATGAGAGTCGAAGACGCGTGCGGGGCCGCGAGGTTGGCAGCGCTTACGCAACCCTTACGACGCTCGGCGTCCCGGCCCGTCCGGCGGCGGACGACGAAGGGCTCAGAGCGTGCTGCAGACGTCCAGGCCGAGCCTCGTCGCGACGGCGCGGGCCTGGAGGCTCACCGCGCCTGCGTCGAGGTACGCGGCGCGGAACCGGGTCCGGTCGCTGCGTCGCGCCGCCCGCTCGGCTCGCTGCAGCGCCGCGATCTGCCGGCGCATGAGCCGGACATAGCGGTCGAGCCGGGCGGCGTCGACCGCGCTGGGGCGCAACGCTGCGAGGCGTGAGGTGGCGCGACGGAGGTGGACGAGCACGCCGGCGAGGGCGTCGGCCGACCGGGCGAAGGTGAGCGCAGGCGGAACCCGGGCGATGCCGTTGCTCGCCGAGGCGCAGATCGCGTACGCGCGAGCGACGAGCTGGTCGTGGGTGAGCGCCTCTGTCGCACCTGCCGGACGCGCCGGCGACGCGCCGAGCGCAAGCGCCAGGACGATCGCGGCGGCGGTCACACGCGGCACCTCCTCACCGTAGCCGGCTGCACCCAGTCGTCGTCGCACCCGATTGCGCGGACTCGCGCGTGACGGATCCAACGGGATCGACACGTGGGTTGACGCCGCGGCGCTTCCGGGTATGACGAGAGAGCGGGGCGAGGATCGCGGGGTCTCTTCGGGGGGACTCGATGTCTCGCCCCGCGCTGCCGTCCTGGCCTTCGAGCCAGGTTCGGCCAGCCGTTCGGCCCGTTGAAGTCGCTCCCACTGCGTGCGATCGTGGCGAGGTGGCCGCGGCACCACGACCTGATCAGGAGCGCATGAGCGCCGAGAGCCTTCGCCGGCTCCTCGTCGCGACGGGCCAGGTGCAGCCCCGGCCGATCGAGTGCGGGGGCTGCGGCCGGCTCTCAGGCCCGACGGCCCCTGCCTGGCGAGCGTACCTCGGACGGGAGGACGACGACTCGGTGTGCATCGTCGTCATGTGCCCCGAGTGCGCCGGGGAGCAGGGCTGAACGGCGCTGCGGGGTACCGCTCGGCCGAGCGCGGAGACACCCGGCCGGGAGGCGGAGCGGCTACAGGAGGGTGAGGACCGCCGCTGCGACGGCCTCCCAGAACAGCAGGCACCACAGCACCGCCAGCACCAGTCCCGCGTTGAACCGCTCGGGAGGACGAGACGCCGCACGCTCCACGGCTCGGCAGTATGAGCCATCGCGAGGACGCCTGCTCCGCCGGGACGCCTCGGCGACCGCTCCTGCTCGACGACGGCACGCGGAGAGAACCCGCAAACCCCGCGCGCCGGCGGGGTTTGCGGTTGGTGCAGGCTGTACCGGCCGAAGGCCCATACGGGATTCGAACCCGTGCCGCCGCCGTGAGAGGGCGGTGTCCTAGGCCACTAGACGAATGGGCCGTGGCGCCGCGGGATTGTAGCGAAGGGCGGGAGCGCGGCGGCCTAGTCGACGCCGAGCTATCACGGGCTGTGCCGTTGCGTATCGTCCACCGGATGACCGCGCCGCGCTTCGAGCCCCTCGCGTTCGAGCGGCTGCCCGAGAACGAGATGCGCCGCCGGTCGGCTGCGTTCCTGGCCCGCGCTCGCGCCCGGCGGACGGTGCGGCAGTTCTCGACCGAGCCCGTCCCGCTCGAGGTGGTGGAGGCGGCGGTCGCGGCCGCCGCGACAGCGCCGTCGGGCGCGAACCAGCAGCCGTGGACGTTCGTCGCCGTCACCGACACGGAGCTCAAGCGCAGGATCCGCGCAGCAGCCGAGGAGGAGGAGCGGCGCAGCTACGAGGGACGCATGTCCGACGAGTGGCTGGCCGCCCTCGAGCCGCTCGGGACGGACTGGCGCAAGCCCCACCTCACCGATGCGCCTGTCGTGATCGTCGTCTTCGAGCAGGCGTACGGCGTGCGTGAGGACGGGTCGAAGGTCAAGCACTACTACGTGCGCGAGTCGGTGGGGATCGCGGTCGGCGTCCTGCTCACGGCCCTGAACGACGCCGGGCTCGCGACGCTGACGCACACGCCGAGCCCGATGGGCTTCCTGCGGGAGCTCCTCGATCGTCCAGAGGCCGAGCGGCCGTTCGTCGTCATCCCCGTCGGCTACCCGGCGCCGGACGCGACCGTGCCCGCGATCGGACGGAAGACGCTCGACGAGGTGCTCGTCCGGCGCTGACCGCGCTACGCCGGCGCGTCGGCCTCGCGGGCGTCGATCCGCTCCTCGAAGCGCCGCCGGATCTCCTCGCCCGTGGCCAGCAGGTCGTACCGCGCGCGTCGGGGCGGGAGCTTCACGACCCGGACGCTGTCGTCGCGGTCGCCGTGGCAGCGGGCATACGCGGCGGCCTCGTCGAGGGGCCTCAGCCGATCGCGCTTGCGGAACAGCGGCACTGCCGCACTCCTAGCACGCCGGCGATGTGGAGGGAACCCCGCCCGCGCGCGGAGCGCCCGCACTTTGCGTCAGAAACCGCCGGGCGCTCAGCTCCAGGGCTTGCACGACCACGGGCTCCAGTCCCGGCCCGATCGAACGAAGTAGCGGTGGGCGGCACGCGCCTGCTCGTACGCCGTGCCGCCGTGGCCGAACAGCGTCCGCTCGCTCGAGCCCATCTGGAACAGCCCGAGGTACTGGCCGTTCTGCGCGGTCGTGCTGAGGCGCGACTCGCAGTGGGCAACGCGGAGCGCCTCGCCGCAGTGGGGGCCGAAGATCGCGCAGATCGCCTTCCGGGGGGGCGCAGCTCGCAGAGACGCGAGGCGGGCGGCGGCCTTCCGCGCGGCGAGCGCACGCCGCGCCCGCTCGGCCTTGACCCGGGTCGCGGCGAGGCGCCGCTTCGCTCTCGACAGGGTCGCGCGGGCCTTCACCTCGACCGCGGGATCGTGGAGCAGCCAGCGGTGGGTCTCGAAGAAGCGGACGACGGACGCGTCCTTGCGAAGCAGCTCGACGTGGGCGGCGAGGCGCGTCTCGAGGCTGGACGCGGCGTCGGCCCTGCCGACGACGGTGGTCATGCACAGCACGAGGGCGCAGGCGCCCAGAACCAGGGCCTTCAGGGGTCGACCTCCATCTCGGGGACAGGGGCACGGCGCGCGGGCTGCTATGGCCGCCGGACAGGCCGACGGGGCGCCGTTCGTGTCTCGCTCGCGCGCCACCGTAGCGGACGCCCCCTCGGCTGCCCGCGGAACCCTTACGAATCCCTCACAGCGCCAGCTGCGGGCGCCTCGGGCGGAGACGGTCGCCGCGGGCCTCGGCGCGGCGACGAGGACTCGCCGACTCGACGGCTAACCTCGACGTGGAAGGCCGGGCGCATCGCCTCCGGGGGAGTTCCCCAATCCCCGCCCCCGGTGGTTCCCTAGCGCCCGGCCTTCCTCTCCTCATCGGACGCCTCCCTGCGGCGCTTGAGCGGGGTCGCGCAGGCGGGCGTCTACCCTGGGGAGGTGATGCGCTTGCTGGGGACGCTGCTCGCGCTCGTCGGGGCGATCATCCTCGCGGTCGACGTCGACCGCGGTGACGTCGTCGTCCTCGAGCTCACCGCGAGCCATGGGCTGCACGTGTCCGACGGCCTCGGGCTCGTCGCGATCCTCGTCGGAGTCGGGCTGCTTCTGCTCGCCAGCAGGGGCACGGACATCCAGGCTCCCTCGCGCTAGAGGCATCGGCCGACCGTGGGGTCGAGGTCCGTCGGCCCGACCCTCCGAATGGGGGAGGATCCCGTCCGCCCGATGGCGAACACTGCGTCCATGGACAGCGCGCCTGCCGCGTTCGTCGAGACCGTCGTCCCGCATGAGCGCGTTCACGGGTGGAACTGGGGCCTGCTCGCAGCGCTCGGCGGCTGCGTCGCCTTCTGGTCGGTGGTCGTGGCGGGCGTCCTCGTGGTCGTGTGAGCTCGAGGGCCGGGCTCGTCGCTCGCTCCGCACGCACGAGACCCCCGCTCGGGGCGGGGGTCTCTGACGCTCGAGGCTGCGGGACAGGGACTCGAACCCCAACTTCCGGAGCCAGAATCCGGCGTCCTACCATTAGACGATCCCGCAGGGCTCGCGCCGGATTGTAGCCGGACAGACGGGCGGCGACCCGTCCGTCATGCCGTCTCGCACACCGGGGTCCGCCGGTCGCGGTCACGTTCGCCGCTACAGGTCGAGGCGATACTCGCGCACGAGCCGCTGCTCCTCGGCGGCGAGCACGTGGGCGATGACCTCGACGTGCGGCTCGAGGCCCGATCCGCGCAGCTTCGCCTTGAGCAGGCCGTCGACCTGGAAGAGGCCGGAGGAGTTGTTCATCAGGATGTCGATCCGCACGGGCCGCTCCTCCCCGTCCACGATCCGCACCTCGTCGATCGCAGCCGCCGACAGGGAGTGCATCGTCACCTGCCCGCGCTCGAACGGGATCCGGGAGCGTCCCTTGGCCATGTCGAGCGCGTCCGCCACGCGGAGGATCCCTGCCTCCAGCGCGAGCGGCTCGCCGTCCGCGCGATGGCTCGTGATCGCCTGGAGCACCTCGGAGACGAGCACCGTGCGGTCGGGCTCCTCGTAGACCCCCTCGAGGAGCGCGTGGAGCTTCGGCGCGGCGAGGAACAGGCTCCAGTCCTCGTGTCCGCGCCTGTGCACCGACATGCCGACGCAGTGGGTGAGCGCGGCCAGCACCACCACGATCTCGGCCTCGTCCGTGGTCATGCCGTAGTCGCGCACCACGGACGGCTCCACGTCGTGCTTGACGAGCTGCCGCAGGAGCTTGAGCGCGATGTTCGCGACGATCTGGACGTGCACCCACGAGTGGTCGTTGATCTCGAGCCGCACGACCGCGTTCACGTTCGAGACGTGCCACCAGGCCTTGAGCTGCGAGTCCTCGTTCGCCCGATCCAGCACCCGACGGAGCTTGCGGTTGCCGCGCACGGGCAGCGTGATGCGCATCCCCTCGACCGCCTGGGCCGGGGTCAGCCGGGTCTCCCTGAGCGCCTCGCTCGAGACGGGGCCGTCGGCCGGCGGCGGGAGGGGCGTGTCCTCGGTCACCGGGGTGGGTCGAGCGCCAGGTCGCCGGGCTCGGCGGCAGTGGCCGTCACGGGGTCCTTCAGCTCGCGGAGGCGGAAGAACGAGATCGTCAGCGCGATCGCGGAGAACGGCACGACGACGGCGTTGGCGATCGTGCTGCCGAGCGCGATCTCGACGAACGTTGGGAACGCCGAGAACGCGGCCTGCAGCAGCGAGCCGGCGATGCCGGAGAGCACCGCGGTGATCAGGACGATCGCGAGGATCGTCCAGCTGTGCCCCTTGACGAGCTCGTTCGACCTGCCGAGCGCGGACCTCGCACCGCGCTCCTCGAGCACCATCGCCGGCGTCCAGATCGCCCACCGGATCGCGAGCACGATCCCTGGCACGATCAGCAGGATGAGCCCGCCGAGGATCCCGAGCGCGGCGAGCACGCTGCCGAGCAGGATCGGCAGGACGAACGGGCGCGCGCGGGCGAAGGCGTCGGCAGCCCGGAGATCCAGCGTCCCGTCACGCGCGTCCCGGACGGCGTGGACGAGCGCTCCCTGGAGCCAGAAGCCGCCGACGAGCGTCGCCGTGAACGCGACCGCCCCGGCCACCACAGAGCCGCCGGCCGAGCCCTCGTCGACCACGGCCAGCAACAGCGCGTAGACGACGTTGACGATCGCGAACACCACCAGCGCGATCACGAAGAAGCGCACGAAGAACTTCGTGTAGAGAGTCCACGCCTCGTCGAGCACGGAGCCGATGCTCACGGCGCGATCCTACGTCACCGACCCCGTCGGCCCGTGGCGGCGCGCGGGGTGCGAGCGGCGCGCCGGGGCGGGTGGCGCCCCTGCGCCGGCGTAGAGTGGGCGCGTGCTCCCGCTCGAGTCCGTCCCGAACGCCTCCGAGGGTCGGGACCGCTCGGTGGTGGAGGCGATCGGCGCCGCGTACGCGACGGCCGGTGCGCTGCTGCTCGACACGCACACGGACGTCGACCACCACCGTGCCGTTCACACCCTTCTCGGGCCGGAGGACGACGCGGTGCTCGTGGACGCGCTCGTCGCCGGCATCGCGGAAGCGTGCTCGCGCATCGACCTCCGCCGGCACGACGGGATCCATCCTCGGATCGGCGCGGCCGACGTCGTCCCGCTCGTCCCCCTCGTGCCGGCGGACCTGCCGCGCGCCTGTGAGGCGGCCCGAGCGCTCGCGGCACGTGTCGGCGAGGAGCTCGGGCTCCCGGTGTTCCTGTACGGGGAGGTGGGGGGAGGACGACGGCCGGCGTTCTTCCGGCGAGGCGGCCCCGAGGTGCTCCAGGCGCGCATCGACGCCGGCGAGCTCGCTCCGGACGCGGGCCCGGCGCGGCTCGACCCCGGAGCCGGCGGCGTGCTGGTCGGAGCACGAGCGCCTCTCGCCGCGTTCAACCTGCTGGTCGAGCCGGCCGACGTGGAGATCGCACGGTCGATCGCGGTCGCCGTGCGCGCGTCGAGCGGGGGGATGAAGGGGGTGCAGGCGATCGGGCTCCGCCTCCCGTCGAGCGGACGGGTGCAGGTGAGCATGAACGTCGTCGACCTCGACGCCGCCCCGCTGCACGAGGTCGTCGCCCGCGTCCGCGACCTCGCCTCCTCGCTCGGGGCGCGGGCCGTCGCGGGCGAGCTGGTGGGTCTCCTCCTGGCGCGGGTCGTGCGTGAGGCGGCGGTGGCAGAGGGCGTGGACGACTGCGACGCGCGGGGTCTGCCCGGGCCAGCCGCGCGCGCCGCGGCCGCTCGGGCGCTCGCGCTCGAAGGACTCGCCGCCGACCGCGTCGTCGAGCACCACCTCGTCGACTGACCGCTCCCGCGGCGCGAGGTGCGACCCGGGAGGCGCATCTGCCCACCCGGCGAGCCCCGCGTCCCGACCACCGGCTCGCCTCCGGCACGATCCCGACACGCTTCCGTGACACGGGCGCCGCTACCGTGACCGAAGGGAGCCTCGCTCCCCCGTCTCGGGGGCGCGGGCGGGGGAGGGGCCCGTCCTGCCCGCACCGAACCGCGCCGAGCGGACGGCGGCAGGGCAGCTGAGGGGTCGTGTCCGACGCCGACACCGAGGCTTTGCCAGCGGCTGCCCTGGTCGCGCGCTCGTGCGGCTCGGGCTCGTCGTCGCTCGGCGACACGCGACGTCGCCGCGCCGTCAAGACGACCCCGCTGCCACCAGACCCACCGCATGGCGTCCGCTCCGCCGGCCACCCGGCATCGTAGACTCGCGCCGTGACCGACCCCGTGCTCCTGACGGGCGACGACCTCTCGCTCGCCGAGGTGTGGGACGTCGCGATCGGACGGCGCCCGGTGCGACTCGGCCCGCTCGCCGTCGAGCGGGTGCAGGCGTCGCGCGCGTTCCTCGAGACCCACACGACGGAGCACACCTATGGCGTCAACACGGGATTCGGCCGGTTCGTCTCCGAGTCGATCCCCGCCGACCGGGCTGCGGAGCTCCAGCTCCGACTGCTGCGCAGCCATGCCTGCGGCGTGGGGGAGCCGTACCCGGACGAGGTGGTTCGTGCAGCGATGCTGCTGCGCGCCAACACCCTCGCGAAGGGCTACTCGGGCGCTCGGCTCCAGACCGTCGAGCTGTTGGTCTCGGTGCTCGATGCGGGCGTCGTGCCCCACGTGCCGGCGCGCGGCTCCGTCGGAGCGAGCGGCGATCTCGCCCCGCTCGCCCACCTGGCCCTGCCGCTCGTCGGCGAG
The DNA here is from genome assembly GCA_963703095.1 of uncultured Actinomycetes bacterium. Taxonomy (GTDB): domain Bacteria; phylum Actinomycetota; class Thermoleophilia; order Gaiellales; family Gaiellaceae; genus Gaiella. The sequence goes on along the minus strand of OY969787.1, from coordinate 2,231,381 downwards.
GGCGAGGCGACCTTCGACGGCCGTCGGCTCCTCGGCGCCGACGCGCTGGCGGCTGCCGGCCTCGAGCCCGTTCGGCTCGAGGCCAAGGAGGGGCTCTCGCTCGTGAACGGCACGCAGTTCATGACCGCGACTGCTGCGCTGCTGCTCGTCCGGGCCCGGCGGCTGGCGGTCGTGGCGGACGTGGCCTGCGCGATGTCGCTCGAAGCGCTCCGCGGCTCCCCGACCAGCTTCCACCCCGCGATCCACGCCGCGCGCCCGCTCGTGGGTCAGGGACGCAGCGCCGCGAACCTACGGCTGCTGCTGGAGGGGTCCGCGATCGTCGAGTCGCATCGCTGGTGCGACCGGGTGCAGGACGCCTACTCCCTGCGTTGTGCTCCGCAGGTGCACGGTGCGAGTCGCGATCTGCTGGAGCACGTCGCCGGCACGGTTGAGGTCGAGCTGAACGCGGCGACCGACAACCCGCTCGTGCTGCTCGCCGAGGAGGAGATCGTCTCGAACGGCAACTTCCACGGGCAGCCGGTCGCGATGGGGCTGGACTGCCTGGCGATCGCGGTCGCGGAGCTCGCGTCGATCAGCGAGCGACGCACCGAGCGGCTCGTCAACCCGAGCCTCTCGGACGGGCTGCCGCCGTTCCTCGTGTCCCGGGAGGAGGGGCTCAACTCGGGCTTCATGATCCCGCAGTACGTCGCCGCGGCACTCGTGTCCGAGAACAAGGCGCTGAGCCACCCCGCGTCGGTGGACTCGATCCCCACGAGCGCCGGGCAGGAAGATCATGTCTCGATGGGCAACGCTGCGGGTCTGAAGGCGTGGCAGATCGTCGCGAACGCGGAGCGCGTGCTCGCCATCGAGCTCCTCGCGGGCGCGCAGGGCGTCGAGCTCCTCGCTCCGCTCGAGCCGGGCCGGGGCGTCAGCGCAGCTCGCGCCCACGTGCGCACGCTCTCGGAGCGGCTGGTCGAGGATCGGCAGCTCGCCGGCGACATCGAGCGGGTCACGAAGACGATCCAGGACGGCAGCCTGCTCGAAGCGGTCGAGGCCGAGGTGGGTAGGCTCGCCTGATGTCCCTGTCGCCACGCCACGAGGACGCCGGGCGGCCGATCCCCGACCGGCCGTACCGCGACTCCGCGCTGCTCTACGCGGTGCTCGCGGTCGTGATCCTCGTGTTCAGCCTCCTCACGGGGGGCGACGTCGCCCGGGCCGTCGGTGTCGCGGCCGGGTTCTGGGTGCTGGCGACGGCGTGGACGTGGTTCCGCTTCCACCGGCGGATCGCGGCCCGGGAGGCGGCCGAGCGCGCCCGTGGGGACGGCGAGACGTGAGCGACGCGCTGGTCGAGCGACTCGTCGGCGACCTCTCCGCGATCAGCGCACCGCGGGGGGCCGGGCTCAACGCCCGCTCCTGGCAGACGGAGGCCCCGCTCCGCATGCTCCTCAACAACCTCGACCCGGAGGTGGCCGAGCACCCGGAGTCGCTCGTCGTCTACGGCGGTTCGGGGCGCGCGGCCCGGTCGCACGACGCGTTGCGGGAGATCGTCCGGACGCTGCTGCGGCTGCGCGACGACGAGACGTTGCTCGTCCAGTCCGGCAAGCCTGTGGGCGTCTTCCGGACGCACGAGGCCGCTCCTCGCGTGCTGATCGCCAACTCGCTGCTCGTGCCGCGCTGGGCGACCTGGGACGAGTTCCGTCGCCTCGAGGCCGAGGGGCTGACGATGTTCGGCCAGATGACGGCCGGATCGTGGATCTACATCGGCACGCAGGGGATCCTGCAGGGGACGTACCAGACCTTCGCCGCGGCGGGCGAGACGCACTTCGGCTCGGCCGACCTCGCGGGACGCACCGTGCTCACCGCGGGGCTCGGCGGGATGGGCGGCGCGCAGCCGCTGGCGGCGACGATGGCCGGCGCTGCGATCCTCTGCATCGACGTCGACCAGCGGTCGATCGACCGTCGCCTCGCGACCCGATACCTCGACGAGCAGGCACCCTCCCTCGACGAGGGCGTGCAGCGCGTCATGCGGGCAGCCGCCGAGCGTCGGCCGCTCTCGGTCGGCGTGCGGGCGAACGCCGCCGTCGCGCTGCCCGAGCTCGTCGCGCGGGGCATCCACTTCGATCTCGTCACCGACCAGACCGCGGCTCACGACCCGCTGACGGGCTACGTCCCGGCGGAGGTGCCGTTCGAGGAGGCAGCCGGGCTGCGCGCGCGCGATCCCGCCCGGTACCTCGAGCTCGCCCGCGCGTCGATCGTGACGCACGTGCGGGCGATGATCGACTTCTCGCGGGCGGGCAGCCATGTGTTCGACTACGGGAACAACCTGCGCGGCGAGGCGCTGGCCGGGGGGCTCGACGACGCGTTCTCGTACCCGGGCTTCGTTCCCGCGTACGTCCGGCCGCTGTTCTGTCGCGGGATCGGCCCGTTCCGCTGGGCCGCGCTCTCGGGCGACCCCGCGGACATCGCGACCATCGACGACGCGCTCGCAGCGCTGTTCCCCGACGACGTGCTGCTCCAGAACTGGCTGCGCCTGGCACCGGAGAAGGTCGCCTTCCAGGGGCTGCCGGCCCGGATCTGCTGGCTGGGGTACGGCGATCGGGCGCGCGCGGGCCTCGCGATCAACGACCTCGTCCGCCGAGGCGAGGTGTCGGCACCGGTCGTCATCGGCCGCGACCACCTCGACGCTGGCTCCGTCGCCTCGCCCTACCGCGAGACCGAGGCCATGCGCGACGGCTCGGACGCGATCGCGGACTGGCCGATCCTCAACGCGCTGCTCAACACGGCGGCCGGCGCGACGTGGGTCAGCGTCCACCACGGGGGCGGTGTCGGGATCGGCAACTCGATCCACAGCGGCATGGTCGTGCTCGCCGACGGCAGCGACGCCGCCCAGGAGCGCCTCGAGCGCGTCCTCGCGACCGACCCCGGCACCGGTGTGATGCGGCATGCGGACGCCGGCTACGACGCGGCGCTCGAGGCCGCTCGTGCCGGCGGTCTCGATCTCCCCGGCATCACGGCCTAGCGTCGCTCTGTGGAACGATCGGCACGCTTCCGGCACGAACCCTGTCAGGGAGGGGAGACAGGAACGACTGACAGCGATCGCTGTCAGCCCGGGCTGACAGCGACAGGTGGCAGCAGGTGACGGACGCAGCGGCCGGCCGGCGCGCGTCTCGGCGCCTCCTCGTCCGCGACCTCGCGCAGGTCGTGACTCCCGGTGGATCCGGCGCTCCGCTCCGCGGCAGCGCCGCGCGTGACGCGACGGTGCTGGAGGACGCGTTCGTCCTGTGCGCTGACGAGCGGATCGAAGCGGTGGGCCGGATGCGCGACCTCCCGCCGCTCACCGGCGACGTGATCGAGCTCGATGGACGCGGCCGCTCCGCGATCCCGGGGCTCGTGGACTGCCACACGCACCCGGCGTTCCTCGGCGACCGCGTGCACGAGTTCTCCCTCCGGGCCGGCGGCGCGACGTACGAGGAGCTCCTCGCTGCCGGCGGGGGGATCCTCTCGACGACGCGCGCCACGCGCGGTGCCGCGCCGGGAGAGCTGCTCGTGGCCGTGCGTCGACACCGCGACGCGATGCGCGCGCACGGCACGACCACGTTCGAGGGCAAGTCGGGCTACGGGCTCGACCGGGACACCGAGCTCGCGCAGCTCGAGGCCGTCCGCGACGCGGGCGGCACGCCGACGTTCCTCGGAGCCCACGCGGTGCCCCCCGAGCACCGCGACGCGGACGCGTACGTCGACTTCCTGATCCACGACGTCCTCCCCGACGCGGCCGACATCGCTGTCGCCGCCGATGTCTTCGTGGAGCGTGGCACCTTCGACGTCGAGCAGGCACGCCGCTACCTCGTGGCGTGCCGCGAGGCTGGCCTCGCCCTCCGGCTCCACGGCGACCAGCTCTCGGAGATCGGCGCGGTGCCGCTGGCGCTCGAGCTCGGAGCCAGGTCGATCGACCATCTCGAGGCGACGAGCCCCGGCGGCGTCGCCGCGCTCGCCGCGAGCGAGGTCACCGCCGTGCTGCTCCCCGTCGCTGCGCTCTTCCTCGGCAAGCGGATGCCGCCCGCGCGTGAGCTGCTCGACGCAGGCGCGCTCGTCGCGCTCGCCACGGACTTCAACCCCGGCAGCGCGTTCTGCGAGAGCCTGCCCGTGGTCGGCACGCTCGCCTGCACGCAGCTGCGGATGACACCGGAGGAGGCTCTCACAGCGTGCACGGTCAACGCCGCGCACGTGCTGGGTCTGGGTGACGTCGGCCGGCTGGCTCCGGGCTGTCGGGCGGACGTCGTCGTGCTCGATGCGCCCGACTGGCGCCATCTCGCCTACCACTTCGCCGGCGATCTCGTGCACGCCGTCGTGCAGGGCGGAGAGCACCTGGCGACGCGGGCATAATCGCGGGATGGCCACCCAGAAGCAGCGCCGTCGTCGGGCGAAGGAGAAGCGCCACGAGTACGAGATCGTGGAGATCGACAGCGAGGGCAACGAGACGGTCGTCAAGGCGGCGGAGCTGAAGTCCGCAGACCCTGCGAAGGCAGGGTCGGGGGCCAAGAAGGGGCAGCAGGCCAAGGCCCCACGCGGGACCCCGCAGCCCCCGTCGTGGCGGCGCGTCACGAAGCGCGGACTCATCTTCGCGCCGATCTTCCTCGCCACGGTCATGCTGCTCGGCGGTGGGAAGGTCACGTTCGTCGGCGCGCTGGTGAACACCGCGTTCCTGCTCGCGGTGTTCGTGCCCTTCAGCTACTGGGTCGACCGGTTCATGTGGCGCTCGTACCAGAAGCGCCAGGCGAAGGCCCACGGACGCTGACCCCGTGCCGATCGTCGACAGGCTCGAGCTGGGCGCGATCGGGACGAACTGCTACGTCGTCCGATCCGAGCGCGGCGCCCCGGAGGCCGTCGTCGTCGACCCCAGCGGCTCCGCGACCGAGATCCGCCTCGCGCTGGCGTCGATGGGAACGCGCTGCGCGGCGATCCTGCTCACCCACGGCCACTGGGACCACGTGGTCGGCGTCGCCGAGCTCGCCGAGGGCACCGGCGCGCCGGTGCACATGGCGGAGGACGAGCGCGTGCTCCTCGAGGAGCCCGGGGCGTTCACGCCCGCCGGCGTGACGGTGCGGGCGTGGACGCCGGACGTGCTCCTGCGCGGGGGAGAGACGCTCGACCTCGCCGGCGTCACGTTCGAGGTGGTCGCGGTGCCGGGGCACTCGCCGGCTCATCTCGCCTACCACGCCGACGGCGTCCTCCTGTCCGGCGACGTCCTCTTCGCCGGGAGCGTCGGCCGGACCGACATCCCCGGCGCGGACTGGGCGACGCTGCTCTCCTCGATCCGGGCGCTCGTGGAGCGATATCCCCCCGAGACCGTGGTCCACCCCGGGCACGGCCCCGCGACGACGCTCGGGGTCGAGCTCGCCTCCAATCCGTTCCTCGGCGAGCTGCGGGCGGAGCTGCGTGGCGGCTCGGATCCGACCGACGGGGGCGTCGACGGCGCCCCCGGCTAGGGTTCCGCTCGTCGTCACGAGCGAAGGCGAGGAGCGGTGTCGGGGAAGATCGAGAGGCCACGCGGCACCCACGACGTGATCCCACGCGAGATGCCGCTGTGGCAGCGCGTGACGGGGGAGGTCGAGCGGCTCTGCGCGCTCTACGGCTATCGCAAGCTGCTCACGCCCGTGTTCGAGGACACGGCCCTGTTCGCACGGACGTCGGGCGTGGGATCGGACGTGGTGCAGAAGGAGATGTACACGTTCACCGACCGCTCGGATCGGTCGCTCACGCTGCGCCCGGAGGGGACGGCGCCGATCTGCCGGGCCTACGTCGAGCACGGGATGCACCGCGAGCCGCAGCCGCAGAAGCTCTTCACGATCGCGCCCATGTATCGGTACGGCGCGCCCGGCCGCGGGCGCTTCCGCGAGCACTGGCAGGCCTCGGTCGAGGCGATCGGCTCGGACGACCCGTCGCTCGACGCCGAGCTGATCCAGCTCTACGACACCCTGCTCGGCGTGCTCGGCGTGACCGACTACCACCTCGAGCTGAACTCGATCGGGTGCCGGACGTGCCGACCGGCCTACCTCGACGCGCTCCGCACCTGGCTCGCCGCGAACGCCGGCCGCCTGGACGAGGCGACGCGTGAGAAGGCGACGACGAGCCCGCTGCGGGTGTTCGACAACTACCTGGCCAAGCCCCCTGTCGTGCGCGCCGCGCTCGACGAGGCGCCGACGATCGGCGCCTCGCTGTGCGAGGCGTGCGTCGCGCACTTCGCGACCGTTCGCGCCGACCTGGACGCGACGGGGGTGGCGTATCGCCTCGTCCCCACGCTCGTGCGCGGCCTCGACTACTACTCGCGCACCACGTGGGAGTTCGTCGGCCCGCTCGAGAACGAGAACTCCACCATCTCGGGAGGAGGGCGGTACGACTACCTCGTCGAGGAGATCGGCGGCCCGGCCACCCCGGGGGTCGGGTTCGGAGCGGGGCTCGAGCGGCTGCTGATCGCGCTGGAGGAGGCGGGCGTCTCGGCCGGGCCACCGTCGATCGACGTGTTCCTGGCGCTCGACGAGGGCGCCCCGCGGCGCGACGTCGCGCGCTGGCTCGCAGAGCTGCGCCGCGCGGGCGTCGCCGCCGACACCGACTTCGCCGGTCGCTCGCTCAAGGGACAGCTGACTCAGGCGGGACGGCTGGGGGCGACGCGCACGGTGGTCGTCCACGCCGACGCCGCGACCCTTCGAGCCACGGGTCGAGCCGACCAACCGCTCGCCCACGACGCGATCGTCTCTACGCTCCTGGCATGACCTGGCGCGACGCGATGTGCGGCGACCCCCGGCCCGACGACGTCGGGAGGACCGTGACCCTGGCCGGATGGGCCGCACGACGGCGCGACCACGGCGGGCTCGTGTTCGTCGACCTCCGCGACCGGACCGGGGTGACGCAGCTCGTCGTCAACCCCGAGCGCGCGCCTGCCGCCGCCGACCTGGCCAAGGAGATCCGCAACGAGTTCGTCCTGCAGGCGCGCGGCGAGCTCGTCGCCCGGTCGCCGGAGACCGTCAACCCGAAGATGGCGACGGGCGCCGTCGAGCTGGCGGTCGACGAGCTGACGATCGTCTCCCGCTCGACGCCGCTCCCGTTCCAGCTCGACGAGGAGAACGTCGACGAGACGCTCCGGCTGCGCTACCGCTGGCTCGACCTGCGGCGTGAGAAGCTCCAGCGCAACCTGCGGCTGCGCGCGCAGATGGTGGGGATCATCCGTCGCCACATGGAGGCGGCCGGGTTCCTCGACATCCAGACGCCGATCCTGTTCAAGCCCACGCCCGAGGGCGCGCGGGACTTCGTCGTCCCGAGCCGGCTCCACAAGGGGCGGTTCTTCGCACTGCCGCAGAGCCCTCAGATCCTGAAGCAGCTGACGATGATCGCGGGGTTCGACCGCTACTACCAGATCGCGATCTGCTTCCGAGACGAGGATCTCCGCGCCGATCGCGTTCAGGAGATCACCCAGCTGGACGTCGAGATGAGCTTCCCGGACCGCGAGGAGCTGTTCGCGCTGATGGAGAAGACGTTCGCCGCGATCTGGCGCGAGTGCCGCGGCGTCGAGATCCCGCGACCCTTCCCGCGCATGACGTTCGCCGAGGCCGATCGGCGCTTCGGCACCGACAAGCCCGACACGCGCTTCGCGCTCGAGATCGAGGACGCGACGGAGCCGACGCGCGGCTCGGGCTTCGGCGTGTTCGCAGGCGCCGACGCGGTGCGGTTCCTCCGCGTCCCGCGCAGCTACTCGCGCGCGGAGCTCGCGGCCCTCGAGGCGATCGCCGTCGAGCGCGGGGCGAAGGGGCTCGCCTACCTGATCCGCGACGAGGAGAGCGGCGAGCTTCGGTCGCCGATCGCGAAGTTCCTCTCCGAGAGGGAGCTCGAGGCGCTCGCGCCTGCGCCCGGGGAGACGCTCCTGTTCGCCGCGGGCGCGTGGGAGGCGACGTCGCGCGTGCTCGGCCACCTGCGGCTCCACCTCGCGCGCGAGCTCGGCCTGGTGGACGACGACGTCTTCACCTTCCTCTGGGTGACCGACTTCCCGATGTTCGAGTGGGACGAGGACGAGCGGCGGTGGGGCGCCGTGCACCACCCGTTCACCCGGCCGACCGACGAGTGGCGGGACCGGTTCCCGGACGACCCCGCCAACGCTCTCGCGTACGCGTACGACCTGATCGTGAACGGCAACGAGCTGGGCGGAGGCTCGTTCCGGATCCATGAGCCCGACCTCCAGGCGAAGGTGTTCGACCTGCTCGCCCTCACCTCCGACGAGCAGCGGATCAAGTTCGGCTTCCTGCTCGACGCGCTCGCGATGGGCGCGCCGCCGCACGGCGGCATCGCGCTCGGGATCGACCGCATGTCGATGGTCCTCGCGGGCGAGCCGAACCTGCGCGACGTGATCGCCTTCCCGAAGAACCAGGCCGGTCTCGACCCGATGTCGGGAGCGCCGTCGGCCGTCACGACCGGGCAGCTCGAGGAGCTCGGGATCGCGGTCGTCCGGGAGGACGAGGGCTGAGCGCGGCGGTCGTCGAGCGGCTGCTCGGGCTGGCGGCGGTGGCGCTGCTCGCCGGGCTCGTCGCCGTCGCCGTGGTCGAGCAGCGTGCGGAGACGGGGACGGCAGCCGTCACGGGGGCCCTGGCTCCCGGCGCGACCGGCTGGTACTCCGCGCTCGCGGCTCCACGGCCGCCGGCGGGCGACGCCGAGCGCACGACCTGCGATCTCGTCCTCACGACGAAGTCCCTCGGCGTGACGCATCCGGTGCTGCCGTGCGGTGCGAAGCTGCTGCTCCGCTACCGGGGCGACACGGTGCTCACCGAGGTGATCGACAACCAGCTGACGTCGAGCGGTCGCCAGCTCGAGCTCACCGAGGCGCTCGCACGGCTGGTCGGGCTCGATGGGACGCAGCAGCTCCAGTGGCGCTACGCGACGCGAGGCCCGGGGGAGTAGGATTGGCAGTGCACCACGTGGCCCCGGGCTCTCGACGTGAACCAACGATCACACGAAGGGAGCCCGCGTCCGGAACCCGGCGACGGCGACCGGCAGGGCACCCACCTGGAGAAGCGGGTTCGCTCTCTCCGGCTCGGGGCCACGCGGTGCACTTCGTCGATCAGGCATGACGGTCGTGGCGCTCGACCACGTCCAGGTCGCAGCGCCCGTCGGCGCCGAGGCGGCAGCACGGGCGTTCTACGGCGGTCTGCTCGGCCTCCCGGAGGTCGCGAAGCCGATCGCGCTCGACCGACGGGGCGGCGTGTGGTTCGCCGTGGGCGCGCAGGGGCTGCACGTGGGCGCCACCGGGGAGTTCGCGCCCGCGGAGAAGGCGCATCCCGCCCTTCGCGTGACGAGCGGCGCGGCGCTCCAGGCGCTCGCCGCGCTGCTGGAGGCCGCCGGGCATCGTGTCGAGTGGGCCGACGAGACGGAGACGGGCAGCCCGCGGTTCCACGTCTCCGACCCTTGGGGCAACCGCCTCGAGCTGCTCGCCTGAGGATCGCCCCGGGCCGCGAGCGGCACCGCGGCGGTCCGCTCGACCCATACCCGGATGGATGGAGCGGACGGGCCGCGACGCGCGCCGCCCGCCGGCGGGAGCAGCAGCTGCCTCGCCAGGTCATCGTCGCGCACGGCAACGGCTCCGGCCGCCCACCGCCGTCGTCGGGAGCTCCTCCCGAGGGCACGGAGCCGTTGCGGTGCCGTGACGATGCGGGCACACGACGGCCGATAGCCTGGATCCAGGGGCACCGGGGGTGCCCCTGGGGGTGGTTGTCGCCAGCCACGGAGTCGCTGGGACGGTCCGTCGGCAGCTCCGCCGCGATCGTCGTGCACGGAGCGCACCCGGCGGCGTGCGCGGCGGCACCCCCGGCAAGGGGCCTCGACGGCGCGCGTGCCCAGTAGCCTGGGCACGTGCCCCGGGTGCTGATCGGCGACAGCGCGCGCGGCGAGCGGTTCGCGCTCGCCCGCCTCGTCGTCGAGGACGACCGGATCGTCGAGGCCGACGCGCCCGGCATGGCCCGCGACCTCGCGGGTCTGACGCTGCTCGAGGCGGCCGCCGTCCCGGGGGAGATCCTGGCGGCGGACGCAGTCGCGAACGCGCTCGGTCCTGCGATCGTCGCGGCGCGGTCCCCCGTCCGCGTGGCCGTCGCCATGAGCGGCGGCGTCGACTCGGCGGTCGCGCTCCGGCGCGCAGGCGCGGATGCCGTCGGCGTCACGCTCCGGCTGTGGAGCGATCCCGCCGGCCGCTCGGCCGAGCGGGTGTGCTGCTCGCCCGCGGCGGTGATCGCGGCCCGTGAGGCGTGCCACGCCGCTGGGCTTCCGCACGTGACCCTCGATCTGCGGGAGGCGTTCCGGGCGACCGTCGTCGACCACTTCGTCGCCGGCTACGGCTCGGGCACGACACCCAATCCCTGCATGCGCTGCAACGGCGCCTTCCGGTTCGACGTGCTCGTCGCGTTCACACGCCGGATCGGCGCGGCCGCGCTCTGGACGGGGCACTACGCGCGGATCGTCGAGCGCGACGGCGTCCCGCTCGTGGCACGCGGCGTCGATCGCACGAAGGACCAGAGCTACATGCTCGCGACCGTGCGCCCGGGGCTTCTCCGCCACGTCCGGTTCCCGCTTGGCGGCGACACGAAGGAAGCGGTGCGCGCCGAGGCTCGCTCGGCCGAGCTCGCAGCCGCCGGGCGGGCCGAGTCCCAGGAGGCCTGCTTCCTCGCCGGGGACGACTACCGCTCGTTCCTCGAGCGGCAGGGCGTCGCAGCCGAGCCGGGGCCGGTCGTCGACCTCGACGGAAACGAGCTCGGTCGGCACGCAGGGCTGTGGCGGTTCACGCCCGGACAACGTCGCGGGATCGGCGTCGCCGCGGACGAGCCGCTCTACGCCGTGCGCGCCGACCGAGCGCGCAACGCGCTCGTGGTGGGGCCCCGCCGCGCTCTCCGCACGACGAGGGTCGTCGTCGAAGGCGACCTCTACGTCCCCGCCGAACGGGCGCAGGCCCAGCTCCGATACCGGTCGCCCGCGGTGCCGGCGCGGGTCGAGCGAACCGCGTCCGGCTTCGTGCTCGAGCTCGGCCGCGCCGTCGAGGGGGTCGCACCGGGACAGGTGGCGGCGGTGTACGACGCAGGTGTCGTGGTCGGATCGGGCGAGATCGTCGCCGCGACCGGGTAGGATGCCGCCGATGACGCTCGCGTTCTCCGCCGGTGACGTCGCCTACTGGGGCCTCGCGGTGTTCCTCGTGCTCCTGGGCGTCGGCTCGGCCTTCGCCCTCTTCAAGCTCGGCGCGCTGTTCGACCGGGTGTCGTCGTTCGTCGCGGGCACCGAGCGCGACCTGCTCCCGGTGATCGTGAAGAGCGGGAGCACCGTCGACCGGGTGAACTACCAGCTCGACAAGCTCGACACCGTCACCGACAGCGCCGTGGGCATGGCGGACAGCGCCGACACGGCCGTCCGCGCCGTTTCGACCGCGATCTCGAAGCCCGTCGAGAAGGTCTCCGGGATGGCCGCAGCCGTCTCGCACGGGGTGTCCTCGTTCCGCAAGAACCGAGACTTCGGCACGGCGAAGGAGGAGGCGAAGGCCGCCGCCCGCCAGCGCGAGGCCGACCTCGCCGCCGACCTGCGCGGCGCGCAGACCGCCGGCACGGCACCCAAGCCGGAGCCGACGCCACCGCCGACACCTCAGCCGAAGCCCGACCCCTGGCCGAGGCCGGAGCCCACGCCGAAGCCTCCGCCCGCACCCGTGCCGCCCGAGGAGCAGACGCCGGCGACGACGCCTGCGGCTGCCGACCCGGTCGCAGGATCCGCGACGCCGCCGGGCGACGACACGCGCGCCTGAGCTGCGCTGACGCCGCGCGGCGGGCTGGCGCGGCCGCTCGGAGCGCCACGCCGCGGCTACGATCGCGCCCATGCGCACGACCGCAGAGCTTCGTGAGGGCTTCCTCTCGTTCTTCGAGGAGCACGGTCACCGACGCCTGCCGTCCGCGCCGCTGATCCCCCCAGCCGACGACCCGTCGACGCTGTTCATCGTCGCCGGGATGCAGCCCATGAAGCGATGGTTCCTCGGGCTCGAGCAGGCACCGGGGCCGCGGGTGGTCACGTCGCAGAAGGTGATGCGCGCGGGGGGCAAGCACGCCGACCTCGACGACGTGGGCTCCACGACACGGCACGCGTCCTTCTTCGAGATGCTCGGCAACTTCTCGTTCGGCGACTACTTCAAGGACGATGCGATCTCGTTCGCCTGGCAGTTCGTGACCGAGCGGATGGGCTTCCCCGCCGATCGTCTCTGGACGACGGTGTTCGGCGGCGACCCGGACCTGGGGCTGGGCCTCGACGAGGTCGCGGTGGCCGGGTGGGAGCGCGTCGGGGTCCCGCGCGAGCGGATCGTGGGGCAGCCTCGCTCGGAGAACTTCTGGCAGGCCGCCGACACCGGCCCGTGCGGGCCGTGCTCGGAGATCTTCTTCGACCGCGGCGAGGCCTACGGCTGCGGCGAGCACGACTGCGGGCCGAACTGCGAGCGCTGCGAGCGCTACCTGGAGTTCTGGAACCTCGTGTTCATGGAGTTCGACCTCGCCGTCGACGGCTCGCTGACGCCCCTGCCGAAGCAGAACATCGACACGGGGCTCGGCCTGGAGCGCGGCGCGATGCTGCTGCAGGGAGTCGACTCGATCTTCGACGCCGACGGCTACCAGCAGATCATGGACTGGGTCGCCGCGGAGTCCGGGGTCCGATACGGCGACTCCGAGCAGGCGACGAAGGCCCACCGCGTGCTCGCCGACCACGGTCGGGCGATGACCTTCCTCATCGCAGAGGGGATCACCCCGGCCAACGAGGGCCGCGGCTCGATCGTCCGGCGGCTGATCCGGCGCGCCGTCTTCCAGGGCCGCCGCATCGGGCTGGCCGACGTCCACCGACTGCCCGGCGTCGTGATCGGCCAGATGGAAGCGGCCTACCCGGAGCTGCGCGACCACGCCGACGAGATCCAGCGCATCGTGCGTGCCGAGGAGGAGCGCTTCCTCGAGACGCTCGAGCGCGGCACCGCGCTGTTCGACGGGCTCTCCGGCCGCGAGGCGATCTCGGGCGAGGACGCCTTCACGCTCGCGGCGACGTACGGCTTCCCGATCGAGCTGACGCAGGAGCTCGCGGAAGAGCGCGGGCAGGTCGTCGACGTCGACGGCTACCGCACCGCGATGGCCGCTCATCGCGAGATCTCGCGCGCCGGTGGCGAGAGTGGGCTCCAGCGCGCGGCCGAGTTCGCCCGCGCGGCGGGCTTCGAGACGGTCTTCGTCGGGTACGAGAAGACGGAGGCGCTCACGCAGATCGGAGCGCTCGAGGAGCTCGGTGACGGCACGTTCCTCGCCAAGCTGCGCGAGTCGCCCTTCTATCCTGCGGGGGGCGGCCAGGTCACCGACCAGGGCTGGCTCGAGCACGACGGCGGCGATCGCGCCTCCCGCGCCGAGCTCGTCGAGGCCTACCGCCTCGACGGCGATCAGGCGCTCGTGCTCCGCGGCAGCGGGTTCTCCGCGGGCGACCGGGTGCGCGCCGTCGTCCCGCGGGCGACGCGGTTCCCGACGATGGCGAACCACACCGCCACCCACCTGCTCCAGCAGGCCCTGCGCGACGTGCTCGGCGAGCACGTCAAGCAGGCGGGCTCGGCCGTGCGCCCCGACAAGCTCCGCTTCGACTTCACGCACGGCGCCGGACTGACCGCCGAGGAGCGCGAGCAGGTCGAGGCGCGCGTCAACGAGCGGATCTTCGAGAACCTGCCCGTCCACGTCTTCGAGACCACGCAGGACGAGGCGCGGAGGCTGGGCGCGATGATGCTGTTCGGCGAGAAGTACGGCGACGTCGTGCGCGTGGTCGACGTCGAGGGCTTCTCGACCGAGCTGTGCGGCGGCACCCACGTCCGCTCGACGGCCGAGATCGGGGCCTTCGCGATCCTCTCCGAGGGCTCCGTCGGCGGTGGGGCCCGTCGCATCGAGGCGGTCACCTCCGGGGAGGCCTACGCCGTGCTCCACGCCCGTGCGAAGGAGGCAGAGGCACTGCGCGCGGAGCTGGAGGAGCTGCGCCGAGAGCTGAAGCGGAAGCCACAGGCGGCCGCGCCCGCGAACGACGTCGAGGCGCGGGTCCAGGAGCTCGGCGGCGTCAACGTCGTCGTGCAGGAGGTGCCCGGGCTCGGCGCCGACGCGCTCCTCGAGCTGTCCGACAGGTTCAAGTCACGCCACGCGCCGGCCTTCGTCGTGCTCGGCTCGTCGGACGAGGGCCGCGTCAGCCTCGTCGCCAACGCCGACGCGGCCGCGGCCGAGAAGGTCAGCGCCGTCGACGTGATCCGCGGCGCGGCGCCGATCGTCGGCGGCGGCGGCGGCGGCCGCGCGACCATGGCCCGCGCCGGCGGCAAGGACCCCGAGCGTCTGGGCGAGGCGCTCGCGGAGGCGCAGCGGATCCTCGTCGACGCGCTCTCGTAGGTGCGGGTGCTCGGGCTCGACTACGGCGCGGCGCGGACAGGCGTCGCGGTCTCGGACGCGTCGGGCACGATCGCGCGTCCGCTCGAGGTCGTCCGCGCGGCGGCGACGCCCCCGGGGCTCGAGCGGATCGCCGCTCTCGTCGCCGAGCACGACGCCGAGGCTGTCGTCGTCGGCCTGCCGCTGACGCTGCGCGGTGAGACGGGCGCCCAGGCGCGCGAGACCCAGGCCTTCGTCGACGACCTTCGCCGCGTCCTGCCCGTCCCCGTGGACGTCTGGGACGAGCGCTTCACGACGACGCTCGCCGCCCGGACCGCCTCGCGGGCACCCGAGGACGCGCTCGCTGCCGCGCACCTCCTGCAGAGCTGGCTCGATCGGCGGGCGTCGTGAGGCGCACGGTCGCGCTCGTCGGGCTGGTGCTCGTCGTCGGGGTCGCCGGGTTCGCCGGCGCAGCGCTCCTGCGCGGCTCCGACGACGCGCCACCGCCTCCGCCGCCGCCGACGACGGAAGCCCTCGCCCGGCTGAAGATCATCTTCCCCGAGGGCTTCACCGTGGCGGAGATGGCGGACCGCGTGGCAGCGGTGCGGAAGATCGCCATCGACAAGCGGGGCGTCACGCCGAGGCTCACGCGACCGACGTACCTGAGCGCGGTCGCGCGCGCGCAACCGCCCGCCCGCTTCCGGAAGGATGCGGCCAAGGGGTCGATGGAGGGGTTCCTCTTCCCGGCGCTGTACGAGTTCACCCAGCGCACGACGGGCGCCGAGCTCGTGCGGTCTCAGGTGCAGACGTTCAGCCGGCGGTTCGCGACGGTCGACCTCTCGTACGCGCGGTCGAAGAACCTGACCCCGTACGACGTGCTGATCATCGCCTCGATGATCGAGAAGGAGACCGCGGTCGCGTCCGAGCGGAGGCTCGTGGCTGCGGTGATCTACAACCGGCTGCGGAACCGGATGCCGCTGGGGATCGACGCGACGCTGCGGTACGGGTTCGACATCCCGGGGACGGAGTCGCTCACGAAGGAGGCGATCCGCACCGACTCGCCGTACAACACCCGCATCCGCACAGGTCTGCCGCCGACGCCGATCGCGAACCCGGGACTGGCCTCGATCAGGGCGGCAGCGAACCCGGCGCGAGGGGTCGACTACCTCTTCTACGTGCGCAAGCCGGGCTCGCTCTCGCACTACTTCACGGCCGACGAGACGGACTTCCTGCGCAAGGTGTGCGAGTACGGGTACGCGTGCGAGTGAGACGCGGGCGCGACTCCGCTGCGCGGACTCGCGCCTAGAGAGCCACGGAGCTCCTGCGGGGCTTCAGCTTCGCCCAGAGAGGGACGGCCCCCCAGCTCAGCGGCGATACTCCCCGCATGCCGAGCAACGCCGGGCAGCTCGATGTCGACACCGCCGCCGTCGCATGATCGAGGTCCGCGGCACCACCACCCTCGTCGGGCTCCTCGGCTGGCCCACATCGCACTCGCTCTCCCCGCCCATGCAGAACGCGGGCTTCGCGGCGCTCGGTCTCGACTGGGCGTACGTGCCGCTCCCGACGCCACCGGACGCGCTCGCGGACGCGGTGCGCGGGCTCGTCGCGACGGGCTTCGCGGGCGCGAACGTCACCATCCCCCACAAGGAGGCGGTCGTCGCCCTCTGCGACGACCTCGACGAGGTCGCCGGCCGGGCGGGCTCGGTGAACACCCTCGTCGTGACCGACGGCCGAGTGCTGGGGTCGTCCACCGACGGCCGGGCCGTCACGTCGCAGATCCATGCACACGGCCGCCGTGTGCTGGTGCTGGGCACCGGCGGGGCTGCGAAGGCGGTCGTCGCAGCACTGGAGGACGACGGCGCGGACGTCGTCGTCCGGGGTCGGCGGGATCCGAGCTGGCCTCCGTCCGCGGAGGGCTTCGACGTGCTCGTCAACTGCACCCCGGTCAAGGAGGAGCTCGTCGTCGCACCGCGGCCGGGCATGCAGGTCGTCGACCTCGCGTACCTCGCCGATGGGCGCGACACGGCGCTCGTCGCTGCGGCGCGGGCGCTCGACTGCCACCCGTGCGTCGACGGCCTCGACGTGCTGCTCGCCCAGGGTGCTGCGTCGTTCGAGCGCTGGACGGGTCTCGCCGCCCCGGGAGAGGCCATGCGCGCCGCCCTGCGCGCGGCCGCGTAGGGCGGCGGCGCGGTTCGCCGGCGCGCATCAGTACGATCGTCCCCCGTGATCGACTCGCGCCTCGAGCGGTATGCGACGCTCCTGCTCGACACGTGCCTGCGCGTGCAGCCGGGCTGGCAGGTGGTCGTCTGGGGGATGCCTGGCGCACGGCCGCTGCTCGAGGAGCTCCTGAGGCAGCTGGGACGTCGCGGCGCCCATCCGCTGCTCCGCCTGACGTTCGGCGGCGGCCTGGTGTACCACCGCGACTGGCTCCGGCACGTGCCGATCGAGCTGGCGGCGACGCCCGCCTCGCTCGATCTCCACGTGCTCGAGCAGTGCGACGCGCTGCTCGCGGTGTCCGCGCCCGAGAACACCCGCGACGGCAGCGACGTCGCCCCGGAGCTGACGAGCGCGGTGCAGGCCGCCTACCGGCCGGCGCTCGAGCGGGTCAACGCGAGCACGTTCCCGTGGGTCATGTGCTGGTACCCGACCCCGGCGCTCGCGCAGGACGCGGGGATGACGCTCACCGCGTTCGAGGACTTCCTCTTCGGCGCCTGCCTCCTCGACTGGGACGCGGAGCACGAGCGCCTGCAGCGGTACGCGGCGCTCTTCGACGCGGCGGAAGAGGTGAGGATCGTCGGCGACGGCACCGACCTCACGCTCTCGCTCGCCGGACGGCGGATGGACGTCGACGCCGGCACGGGGAACATGCCGGGCGGCGAGATCTACGGATGCCCGGTCGAGACCTCGGCCGACGGGACGATCGCGTTCGGCGAGTTCCCGGCCGTGTGGCACGGCCGCGAGCTGAAGGGCATCCGGCTGCGCTTCTCGGAGGGGCGCGTGGTCGACGCCTCGGCCGAGACCGAGGAGGAGTACCTGCACGCGACGCTCGACGCCGACGAGGGGGCCCGGCGCGTCGGAGAGCTCGGCATCGGCTGCAACCCGGGGATCCAGCGGTACATGCGCAACGTCTACTTCGACGAGAAGATCGACGGCACCGCGCACCTCGCGCTCGGCTTCGGCTTCGCGGATCTCGGCGGGACGAACGAGTCCGCGATCCACTGGGACCTCGTCAAGGATCTGCGGCCCGGCGGGCGGATCGAGCTCGACGGCATGGTCGTCCAGGAGAACGGGGTCTGGGTCGTCTGAGCGGCTGTCGGCCGCGCCGAGGCCTGCTCTCGCGCACGGGCACGGCGCGTAGGCTTGCGGCATGGCGCTTTGCTTGACCACCGCGGGCGAGTCGCACGGGCCGGCGCTCGTCGCGATCGTGACCGGCCTCCCCGCGGGACTCCGCCTCGACCGCGAGGCGATCGATAGCGACCTGCGCCGACGCCAGCAGGGGTACGGCCGCAGCCCGCGACAGCAGCTCGAGACGGACGCGGTCGAGGTGCTCTCCGGGTTGCGGCACGCGCGAACGCTGGGCACGCCGCTGACGCTCGTGGTGTGGAACCGCGACCACAAGAACTGGCCGTGGGGGATGAGCCCGTGGGAGCCCGAGGGCGAGCCGTCGGGCAAGGGCGTCAAGCCGGTGACGCTCCCGCGGCCCGGCCATGCCGACCTGGCGGGCGTCCTCAAGTACGACCACGACGACGTCCGCAACGCGCTCGAGCGCGCGAGCGCCCGCCACACGGCCGCGCACGTCGCGGCGGGCGCCGTCGCGAAGGCGCTGCTCGCCGAGCTGGGCATCACCGTCCGCGGCGACGCGGTCGAGGTGGGAGGAGCGACGGGCGACGACGGCATGCGGGACGCGACCGACGCAGCGCGCACGGCGCAGGACACGCTCGGCGGCGTCGTCGAGGTCGTCGCCGACGGCTGCCCGCCGGGGCTCGGGTCGTACGCCGAGAAGGCCGACCGGCTCGACGCGCGGATCGCCTTCGCGCTGATGGGGATCCAGGCGGTGAAGGGCGTCGAGGTCGGGGACGGCTTCGCACTCGCCAGGCTCCGGGGCTCGCAGGCGCACGACGAGCTCGACCCGGGCATCACCCGGCGCACGAACCGCGCCGGCGGGCTCGAGGCGGGCATGACCAACGGCGAGCCGCTCGTCGTCCGGGCCGCGATGAAGCCGCTGCCGACGCTGATGAAGCCGCTCGACTCCGTCGACCTCGACACCGGAGAGCCCGCGCAGGCGCTCGTCGAGCGCTCAGACGTGCAGGCGGTCGAGGCGCTCGCGGTGGTCGCCGAGGCGGCGGTCGCGTGGGAGCTCGCCCGCGCCGCGCTCGACAAGCTCGGCGGCGACGCGATCGGCGACACCGTTGCGGCGCACCGCGCCTACCTCGCACGGATCGCGGAGCGGTGGCGTCCTCGCACCTGACCTGCCTCGGGCGCCACCTCGCGCTCGCGGGGTTCATGGGGTCGGGCAAGACGACCGTCGGCGAGCAGGTCGCCGAGCGGCTCGGGCGAGCCTTCCTGGACCTCGACGCGGAGATCGAGGAGCGCACGGGCACGTCGATCGCCGAGCTCTTCGACCACCGGGGCGAGACCGCCTTCCGCTCGCTCGAGGAGGAGGTCGCAGGCGAGGTGCTCGGTCGGTCGGAGCCGGCCGTGATCGCGCTCGGCGGCGGAGCGATTCTCTCCGGGCGAACGCGGGCCCTCCTCGCCCGGCACGCGTACACGGTGCTGCTGGAGGTGGAGACCGCCACGGCATGGGAGCGGGTCGCCGGGTCGGGCCGGCCGCTCGCCTACGGGGAGGCAGAGTTCCACGCGCTGCACCGGGAGCGGCAGCCGCTCTACGACGAGGTGGCGGACGGCCGCGCTCGCGACGTCGACGGGGTCGTCCTCACGGCCGCCGGGGTGCACGTCGAGCTCGGGGCGGTCGACGTGCTCGACGCCCTCGTGCCGGGCAACGGTCCGATCGAGATCGTGAGCGACGCCCACGTCGCGGGCATCCACGGCGTCCGGGTGCAGCTCGCGCTCGGCGCGCGCGACGTCTCGCTCCACGAGGTCCCGAGCGGCGAGGCCGCCAAGACCGTCGGCACGCTCGAGCGGCTCTGGTCGGCGCTCCGCGTGGGACGGGACGGGTCGATCGTGGCGCTCGGTGGCGGGTGCACGACCGACGTGGCGGGGCTCGCCGCCGCCACGTACATGCGCGGGATCCCGTGGAGCGCCGTGCCGACGACGCTGGTGGGGCAGGTCGACGCGGCGATCGGTGGCAAGACCGCGATCGACCTGTCGGGCGCGAAGAACGTCGTCGGTGCGTTCCACTGGCCGGCGAGCGTGGTGTGCGACCCGTCGCTGCTCGAGACGCTGCCCGAGGCCGAGCGACTGAACGGCATGGCGGAGGTCGTCAAGACGGGGCTCCTCGCGGGGGAGCCGCTCTGGGAGCTGGCCGAGCCGGACATCGTCCGTCGATGCGCTGCCTACAAAGCGGGCGTCTGTCTCCGCGACCCGCATGACCGAGGCCCGCGGAACGTCCTCAACCTCGGCCACACCTTCGCCCACGCGCTCGAGGCGGCCGCAGGCTACGCGCTCCCACACGGCCGCGCCGTCGCGCTCGGCCTGGTCGCGGCCCTGCGCCTGTCCGGTCTGCAGGAGTCGGTCGAGGTCGTCCAGCGCGTCCTCGACCCGAGGCCCGTGCACGTCGACCGCGAGACGGCCTGGGCGGCGCTGGCGCGCGACAAGAAGGCGGAGGGAGGCACGCCGAGGCTCGTGCTGCTCGACGCGCCGGGCCGTCCTCGGTGGGGCGTCGAGCTGCCCACGGCCGACGTCCGTGCCGCGCTGGACGCCGTCATCGTCTGAGGCCGACGCCGGACGGATGACGGTGCCCGGGCCCCGATCGACCGTCTAGAGTCGCCGCATGCGCATCGACGTGCTCAACGGCGTCAACCTCGACCTGCTCGGTCGCCGTGACCGGGGCGTCTACGGCGAGAACTCGCTCCAGGACCTCGAGACCACGATCTACGGGTGGGCCCGCGAGCTCGGCCTGCACGTGCGCTGCCGCCAGACGAACCACGAGGGCGAGTACGTCGAGTTCCTGCACGCGGCGCTCGACAACGCCGACGGGCTCGTCGTCAACCCGGGGGCGTGGACCCACTACAGCTACGCGATCCGGGATGCGCTCGAGCCGTTCCCGGGCGTCGTGGTCGAGGTGCACCTCTCCGACGTCGACAACCGCGAGCCCTGGCGGCGGGTGAGCGTGCTCGAGGGGCTCGCGGCGCATCGCATCGTGGGCCTGGGGTTCGACGGGTACCGCGCCGCACTCGAGCGTCTCGCGGCGGAGCCGGCATGACCCGCCTCGAGCGCCTGGGAGCGACCCTCGAGGAGCCACTGCTCGTCACGAGAGGGGTCGACGTGCGGTACCTGACCGGCTTCGAGAGCTCGAACGTGGCGCTGCTCGTCGAGCCCGGCGGCGCGACGAGCCTCTACACGGACTTCCGCTACGCGGAGAGCGCCCGCGCGGTCGCGGGCGTCACGTTCGTCCAGACGAAGCGCTCGGTGATCGACGCTCTCGCCGGGCTCCTTGCGGGACGACGCATCGCGTTCGACCCCGACCACCTGACGGTCGCCGGGCTGGAGCGACTCACCTCGGGCGGCATCGAGGCGGTGCCCGTCCAGGGAGCGGTCGCGGCGCTGCGGACGGTGAAGGACGCCGGCGAGATCGACGCGATCCGCCGCGCAGCAGCGCTCTCCGACCTGGTGTTCGGCGAGCTCGCCGGCGAGCGGTTCACCGGCCGTTCGGAGCGCGACCTCGCGTGGTGGGTCGAGCGACGATTCCGGGAGCTGGGAGCCGAGGCGACCTCCTTCGCGCCGATCGTCGCAGCGGGGGCGAACGGGGCGCGTCCGCACGCCGACCCGGGAGCGGAGCCGATCGGCGCCGGGACGCTCGTCGTCGTCGACGCAGGCTGCGTCGTCGACGGGTACTGCTCGGACTGCACGCGGACGTTCGCGGTCGGGGAGCCAGACGAGCGCCTGCGCTCGGTCTACGACCTGTGCGCACGGGCGCAGCTGGACGGCCTCGCGGCCGTCCGGCCGGGCGCGGCCGGCCGGGACGTCGACGCCGCCTCCCGCGTGGCGATCGCGGACGCCGGTCTGGCGGATGCGTACGGGCACGGCCTCGGCCACGGCGTCGGTCTGGAGATCCACGAGAGCCCCACGCTTCGCCCCGAGTCGGACGACGTGCTCGAGGCGGGCAACGTCGTCACCGTCGAGCCCGGTCTGTACCTCGCCGGCGATGTGGGCGTCAGGATCGAGGACCTCGTCGTGGTCACCGACGACGGCTGCGAGCGGCTGACGACCTTCACGAAGGACCTGCTCGTCGTCGCCTGACGGCGCGCCGCTCGAGCTCCGCGCCGAGGAAGGCGGCGAGCGGAGCGAGCGCCTCGTCGAGCCGGGCGGTGTCGCCCCAGGCCCCTGCGACGCGCAGCACGCCCGCCGCGCGGTCGTGCACCGGCTCGACCCGACCCACGAGCCGGTCTTCGACGAGCAGCGGCAGCACGTAGTAGCCGTACTCCCGCTTCGCCGCCGGAACGAACACGCCGCGACCCGTACCAGCGATGCGCCGCCCGTGGCCCCGCCGAGCGGTCCTCGAGCTCCCGGGCGAGCCTCGGGCCGTTGCGGTCGATCTCGCGCAGGACGTAGCGGCGGAAGGCGCCGTTCTCGGCGAGGAAGGCCCGCGCTCGCCGCTCGTGGCTGTAGCGGGTCGAGCGACGCCATCGGCGCATGAGCGCCCGCACGACGGGTAGAGCCTCGACCGGCCAGACGAAGGCGTTCCACTCGAACAGCGCTCGCTCCTGCCAGAGCAGGCGGTCGAGCTCGTCGCGGCGGAACGCCCCGAGACGGCTCCACAGCACGAGCTGGTGCGCGGGGAGCACCGGGGCGATCGGATCGAGCTGGAGGAAGCCGAGCTGCCGGACGGTCGGCAGCACGCCGCGGGCCGTGCCGTCGAGCAGCTGGGCGCGGACGGCGATCCGTCGGGCCTCCTCCTGTGACACCTCGCGCTCGCCGGCCATCGCGGGGAGCCTCGCGCGCCGAACGGCCATCGCGCCATCCAAGCAGACGAGGCTGGGGTGCCCCGCGGCCCCCCAGGCCTCCAAGCGACAACTTGTCACCTGCTTCCTCGCGGGCCGTCGAGCCACGCGGGAGAGGGAGACACGTGCGCCGTCGTGTACCCTGGCGCCCGTCGTGGCGGAGATCGTCGACACCAACAGGTTCAAGAACGGGATGCACATCGAGCACAAGGGCTCGGTGTGGCGCATCGTCGAGTTCCAGCACGTCAAGCCGGGCAAGGGCGGCGCGTTCGTGCGCACGAAGCTCAAGAACCTCGACTCCGGGGCCGTGGTGGACGAGACCTTCCGCGCGGGCGAGAAGTTCGCGCGCGTCCACACCGAGGTGCGGAACGTCCAGTACCTCTACGACGACGGCACCGACGCGCACTTCATGGACGAGGAGAGCTTCGAGCAGTTCGCGCTGCCGCGCGCGAGCGTCGCCGACGAGCTGGCGTACATGCTGCCCTCGTCCACCGTCCAGATCCTCCAGGTGAACGGCGCGCCGTCGGGGCTGCAGATGCCCTCGTCGGTCGAGCTCGCGGTCGCCGAGACCGAGCCCGGTGTGAAGGGCGACACGGTCTCGAACGTGACGAAGCCGGCGACGGTCGAGACCGGCGCCGTCGTGCAGGTGCCGCTCTTCGTGAACGTGGGCGACCGGATCAAGGTCGACCCACGCGAAGCGCGCTACATCAGCAGGGCGTGATCTGTTGCCCGCAGGCGCGAATCCGCAGGAGCGGATTCGCGCGCGGCGGGCCCCGCACACCCCTGAAGTCTCGTGAGACGGAGGAGCGCCGTCCAGCGCTCGTCCCGACCCGCGATCCTTTAGGGATCTGCCCCCGCCGCAGGCGGGGGATCCCCGCGCAGGAACCCACTCGGTGGGTTCCTGCCTGTGGGAGTCAACAGATCCTCGGCAGGGGGTCGCCGACCATCACGTCGACGATGCGGCTGCCGCCGAGCGCGGTGTCGAGGAGGACGAGCGCGTCGGGGTCGTCGTCGACGACGCCGACGAGCGCCGCGTCGCGGCCGAGCGCGTGGCCGCGCAGCGCGGCCAGCGCGTCGTCGGCGACCTCGGGCGCCACCACTGCGACGAGCTTCCCCTCGTTCGCCACGTACAGCGGATCGATGCCGAGCACCTCGCAGGCGCCGACCACCGTCGGGCGGACGGGGAGCGCAGCCTCCTCCAGGCGCACCGAGAGGCCCGCATCGCCGGCGAGATCGTTGAGCGCGGTCGCGAGCCCGCCCCGGGTCGGGTCGCGCATCCAGCGCAGCCCGTCGCCCAGCGCGACGAGCGCGGCCGCCAGCCGGTGCACCGGGGCCGTGTCGCTCGCGATGTCGGCCTCGAGGGCGAGGTCGCCACGGGCGACGAGCACGGCCATCCCGTGGTCCGCGAGCGTCCCCGACAGCAGCACGCAGTCGCCCGGTCGGACGCGGGCGGGGGAGAGGTCGACGCCGTCCGGCAGCGCGCCGACGCCTGCCGTTGTCACGTAGAGGCCGTCCGCCTTGCCGCGCTCGACGACCTTGGTGTCGCCGGCGACGACGTCGACGCCGGCCTCGTGCGCAGCCGCGGCCATCGACGCGACGATCGTCCGCAGCTCCGCGATCGGGAAGCCCTCCTCGAGCACGAACCCCGCGGCGAGCCAGCGTGGCACCGCGCCGGCCACGGCGAGGTCGTTGACGGTGCCGTGGACTGCCAGGGCGCCGATGTCGCCGCCGGGGAAGCGGAGCGGCCGCACGACGTAGGCGTCGGTGGTGAACGCCAGCCTCGTCGCCCCCGGGAGGATCGCGCTGTCCGACAGCGGCGCCAGCGCGTCGTTGCCGAGCGCCTCGGCGAACAGCCCCTCGACCAGCCGTCGTGTCGCCTCGCCCCCTGCCCCGTGGGCGAGCGTCACGACCTCGTCCCGGAGGGCGGCCCGGCGCCTACGCACCGACCGGGCTCTCCACGGGCGCCGGCCGTCGACGGCGTCCGTAGGCGTAGAACGCGGCGCACGCGCCCTCGCTCGAGACCATGCACGTCCCGAGCGGGCGCTCCGGCGTGCAGGCGGTGCCGAACACCCCGCACTCCCACGGCTTGATCTGCCCGGTCAGCACCTCGCCGCAGCGGCACGCCTTCGGATCCTCGAGGCGCGCGCCCGGCACCGTGAAGAGCCGCTCGGCGTCGAAGGCCGCGTACTCCTCGCGCACGCGCAGAGCGCTGCGCGGCAGCGCCCCGAGCCCGCGCCACTCGAAGTCCTCCCGCACCTCCATCGTCTCGGCGATCGCCTCGAGCGCACGCGGGTTCCCGGCCCGCTGCACGACACGCGTGTACTGGTTCTCGACCTGGCACCGGCCTTCGGCGCGCTGCCGCAGGATCATCGCGATCGCCTGGAGGAGGTCGAGCGGCTCGAAGGCGGTCACGACGACCGGTCGCCCATGCTCCTCGACGACGAACCGGTAGGCGTCGGTGCCGATCACGCTCGAGACGTGCCCCGGGCCGATGAAGGCGTCCACGGCGAGCCCCGGCGTCTCCAGGATCGCGCGCAGCGGCGGCTCGATCAGCACGTGGTTGCAGAAGACCGAGAAGTTGGGGATCCCATCCGCGCGCGCGCGGCGCAGCGTGACCGCGGTGGCGGGCGCCGTGGTCTCGAACCCGATCGCGAGGAAGCACACGTGGCGGTCGGGCTCCTTCCGCGCGAGCGCGAGCGCGTCGAGCGGCGAGTAGACCATGCGCACGTCGGCGCCGCGCGCCTTGGCCTCGAGGAGCGTCGCGCTGCCGCCGGGCACCCGGAGCATGTCGCCGAAGGTCGCGAGCGTGACTCCCTCCGTCTCCGCGATCGCGATCGCGTCGTCGACGCGCCCGAGGGGGATCACGCACACCGGGCAGCCGGGGCCGTGCACGAGCTCGACCTCGGCTGGGAGCAGGTCGTGCAGACCGTGGCGGTAGATGGCGTGCGTGTGGCCCCCGCAGATCTCCATGATCCGCACGACCTCGCCCGGACGGACGAGGGAGGCGATCTCGGCGGAGAGGGCGCGCGCCGCCTCCGGGTCGCGGAACTCGTCGACGTACCTCACGCCGTCACCACGCGCTCGAGCGCGATCCCCGCGTGGCAGAGCAGTCGCTCCCCGGGGACGGCGTCCGGCACGAGGTCGAGCGCGACGCGCTCGCGCGGCCCGTCCGCGACCTGCACGAGCGCTTCCGGCCCGTCGATCGCCACGACGCGTGCGACGACGGCCTCGTCGGAGCAGGTGATGCAGCGCTCTCGGGCGGGTGTCACGTGACCGTCCCCTCGCGCAGCTCGTCGAGCTCGCGCTGGTGGTCGATCGCCTCGTGCAGCAGGGCTAGCGTGGTCGCCGCCTCCTCCTCGTCGATCCGGGCGAGCGCGAAGCCGACGTGCACCAGTACCCAGTCGCCGGTCTCGATCGGCCGGTCGGGCTCGTCGACCAGCGCGACGCTCACCTCGCGACGGACGCCCGACAGGTCGACGCGCGCCAGGCCGCCCGCACGGTCGACGACCTCGAGCACCTGGCCCGGGATACCTAGGCACATGACGCCATCCTCGCCGCTGCGACCGCCGCCTGTCCAACCGAGATGCCGGCGTCGTTCGGCGGCACCCGCCGGTGCTCGAGCGCCTCGACGCCCGCGGCCGCGAGGCGGTCGGCGACGGCGTCCAGCAGCCGCAGGTTCTGGAACGTCCCGCCGGAGAGGATCACGGGGCCGGCGTCCCGCGGCTCCGCTGCGGCGCACGCGCGCACGAGCGCGTCGGCCAACCCCTCGTGGAACGCTGCGGCGATCTCCGGCCGGGGCCGTCCGGCCGCGAGGTCGTCGACCACGGCCGCCACGAGATCGGCCCCCACGATCCGGCCGTCGCCCACCCGGCACGCATACGGCCGGGCCGTGACGTCGGCCGCCAGCTGCTCCAGCTCGACGGCCGCCTGGCCCTCGTAGCTCACGGTCTCGCGGAGCCCGAGCACTGCGGCGACCGCGTCGAACAGGCGTCCGGCGCCGGACGAGAGCGGCGCGTTCACCGCGAGGCTCTGGCGGACGAGCGACCAGCGAGGCCACGGCACCGGCCGACCCGCGCGCTCGAGGTACGCCGCCGCGACGCGCCACGGCTCCCGGATCGCGCGCTCGCCGCCCGGCAGCGGGACGGGGTCGAGCCAGGCGAGCCGCTCGAACCCCTCGAGGTCGGCCAGCAGCAGCTCGCCGCCCCACAGCGTCCCGTCGGGTCCGTATCCGGTGCCGTCGAGGACGAGCGCGCGCGCCGCCTCGGTGCGGCCGTGCTCGGCCAGGCAGGCCGCGGCGTGGGCATGGTGGTGCTGCACGTCGACGAGCGGCAGCCCCTGCTCGCGCGCCCAGCGCGTGGAGAGGTACTGCGGGTGGAGATCGCACGCGACCGCCTCGGGCTCGACCGCGAGCATGTCGAGGTAGAGGGCGAGATCTCCGCGGAACGCACGGTAGGCAGCCTCGCCGTCGAGGTCGCCGAGGTGAGGGGAGACGAAGGCCTCGCCGCCGCGCACGACGCAGAACGTGCTCTTCAGCTGCGCACCGACCGCGACGAGCGGAACGGGCGACGGCACCGGCAGCTCGACGGGCTCCGGGACGAGCCCGCGCGAGCGTCGGATCGGGAAGCGTCGTCGGACGACCGAGTCCTCGCAGCGGCGGTGGATCGGCCGGTCGTGGGAGAGCACGAGATCGGCGACGTCGCCGAGGCGTTGGCGCGCGTCGTCGTCGTCGATCGCGATCGGCTCGTCGGTCAGGTTCCCGCTCGTCATCACGAGCGGCCGCCCGACGTCGTGCAGGAGGAGGTGGTGGAGCGGGGTGTAGGGCAGGAGCAGCCCGACCCAGTCGGAGCCGGGCGCAACCGATGTCGCGAGCGGAGCCGCCGGTCGGCTCCGGGCCAGCACGATCGGGCGCGCGGCCGACTCCAGGAGCGCGCGCTCCTCGGGCTCGAGCACGGCGAGCGCGGCCGGCTCCGCGGTCATCACGGCCAGCGGCTTCTCCTCGCGCCGCTTGCGCGCCCGCAGGCGCTCGACGGCGACCTCGTCGGTCGCGTCGCACGCGAGGTGGTAGCCGCCGAGACCCTTGACGGCGACGATCCCGCCGTCGGTCAGGACTGCCACCGCCTCGTCCAGCGGGGCCGACAGCGTCGGCCCACAGGCCGGGCAGGCGATCGGCTCGGCATGGAAGCGGCGATCGGCGGGGTCCTCGTACTCGCGACGGCAGTCCTCGCACAGCGGGAAGCCCGCCATCGTCGTGTTGCGCCGGTCGTAGGGCACCGCTGTGACGATCGTGAAGCGCGGCCCGCAGCTCGTGCAGTTCACGAACGGGTAGCGGTAGCGGCGGTCGGCGGGGTCGAAGAGCTCGCGGAGGCAGTCGTCGCAGGTGGCGACATCGGGCGGGACGAGCGCGCTCGCACCGTGCCCCTCGCTCGTGACGATCTCGAAGCGCGCGCGGCCCACCGCCTCGAGCGCCTCCACCGAGACCGAGCCGATCCGGGCGAGCGGCGGAGCGTCGCCGACGAGGTCCAACGCGAACGCGTCCAGCTCGCGGCGGCCGCCCTCGACGTCGATCACGACGCCGTCGCCGTCGTTGAGCACCGTCCCGGCGAGCCGGTGCCGGGTCGCGAGCCGGTGGACGTGGGGTCGGAACCCGACCCCCTGCACCACGCCGCGCACGCGGAGGCGCCGGCGCTCCGTGGTCGGGTCGGGCGTCACCCTCCGAGCGTGCCGATCCCCGTGCGCGTCCGCAACCGGAAAGGCATCCGGGAGGGTGCGGAAAACCCGAACGCCACGGCGCGCCGGGCACGGATGCCGCCCGGCCGGGCCGACACGGATGATGGAGCAGACGACGTTGAGCGAGACGGTGACACCCGGGCGCGTGATCGGCCTCGACGGCCTCGACGCGCTGCTCCAGGAGCTCGCCCGGCAGGGGTACCGCGTGATCGGCCCACGTGTCCGCGACGGGGCGATCGTGCTCGACGAGATCCAGGGCGCCGACGATCTCCCCGCCGGGTGGACGGAGCAGCAGGAGGCGGCCACGTACCGCCTCGTGCCGCGCGAGGACCGGGCGCTGTTCGGGTTCGCGTCGACGCCGCACGCGTGGAAGCGGTGGCTGCACCCGTCTCGCGTCCGGCTCTGGAGCGCGCGCGAGGTCGACGGCGCACCCTCCTTCGAGGAGGAGCCGCCACCCGACCGCCCGCTCGCGCTCGTCGGCGTGCGCTCGTGCGACCTTCATGCGATCGGCGTCCAGGACGAGGTCTTCCTGGGCGGCAGGTTCCCCGAGCGCGACTACGCAGCGCGCCGCGCGGGCGCGTTCGTCGTCGCCGTCGACTGCGGCGTCCCCGGCGGCACGTGCTTCTGCACCTCGATGGGAACCGGTCCCCGCGTCGGCGACGGCGCCGACGTCGTGCTCACCGAGCTCCAGGGCGCCGCTCCGGCCTTCGTCGCCCGTGCCGGCTCGGACCGTGGTGTCGACCCTGCTCGCGGGTCTGCCGGGGCGGGACGCGACCGCTGCCGACCTCGACGCCGCGCACGCCGTGACCGACGCGGCCGCGGCGCGGATGGGACGGACGCTCGACGCGACCGATCTCCACGACCTCCTGCTCGGCAACCTCGATCACCCGCGCTACGCGGACGTCGCGGAGCGCTGCCTGTCCTGCGCGAACTGCACGCTCGTCTGCCCGACGTGCTTCTGCACCTCGGTCGACGACGTCACCCTCCTCGAGGGTGGTGCCGAGTCGTGGCGGCAGTGGGACTCGTGCTTCTCGCTCGACTACTCGTACATCCACGGCGGAAGCGTCCGGCGCGCACCGCGTGCCCGCTACCGCCAGTGGCTGACCCACAAGTTCGCGACCTGGATCGACCAGTTCGGCAGCTCGGGCTGCGTCGGCTGCGGCCGGTGCATCACGTGGTGCCCGGTCGGGATCGACGTGACGCAGGAGCTGGCGGCGATCCGGGAGACGGACGGGGAGGTGGACGGTGCACACGCTGGCTGAGCTGCTGGACGAGACCCCGGTGTTCGCGGGTCTCGACGAGGGAACTCGCGCCCTGATCGCCGGGTGCGCGCGGAACGAGGCCTTTCCCGAGGGACGGGTGATCGTCGCCGAGGGCGACCCGGCCGACACGTTCCTGCTCGTCCGGCGCGGCCGGATCGCGCTCGAGGTGCACTCGCCGGGTCGCGGGCCGCTCGTGATCGACACCGTCGAGCCGGGCGAGGTGGTCGGCTGGTCCTGGCTGTTCCCGCCGTACCGCTGGCACCACGCCGTGCGCGCGGTCGAGGACGTCGGGGCGATCTCGTTCGACGGCGAGTGCCTGCGCGGCAAGGCGGAGGCCGACCATGAGCTCGGCTACGAGCTGATGAAGCGGTTCGCACGCCTCGCGATCGACCGGCTCGAGCACACGCAGATCCGACTGCTGGACGTCTATGGCGGCATCGGCGCAGGCGTCTAGCGTCGTCCCGCCCGGCGCGCTCACCCCGGTGCCCCACCGGGTCCTCGAGCGCACCCGCGAGACGGTCGACACGTGGACGCTGGAGCTCGAGCCGCTGCGCGAGGCGATCGTCCCGCAGCCAGGGCAGTTCGACATGCTGTACGCGTTCGGCGTGGGGGAGGTGCCGATCTCGACGAGCGGCCCACCGGGACGTGAGGGGCCGCTGACCCACACGATTCGCGCGGTCGGCGCGGTCACCCAGCGTCTCTGCGCCGCCGAGCCGGGCACCGTGCTCGGCGTGCGCGGGCCGTTCGGCACCCCGTGGCCGCTCGACGAGGCGGTCGGGGGCGATCTGGTGATCGTCGCCGGTGGCATCGGCCTGGCGCCGCTGCGGCCCGCAGTCCACGACGTGCTGGCCCGGCGCGAGGCGTTCGGCTCGGTCTCCCTCCTCGTCGGCGCCCGCTCGCCGGACGACCTGCTCTTCGTCCACGACCTCGAGCACTGGCGCGGCCGGTTCGACCTCGACGTCGAGGTGACCGTCGACGCGGCGGGTGCGGACTGGCGGGGCCGGGTCGGACTGGTGACCACGCTCCTGCCTCGCGTGGAGGTCGATCCCGACCGGACGACCGCGCTGGTCTGCGGCCCCGAGATCATGATGACGTTCGTCGCACGGGCGCTCCACGCCCGGGGGCTCCCGTCCGAGCGGATCTGGGTCTCGATGGAGCGCAACATGCAGTGCGGTCTCGGCCACTGCGGCCACTGCCAGCTGGGGCCGTTCCTGATCTGCCGCGACGGCCCGGTGCTTCGGCTCGACGCCGTCGAGCGCTTCACGGAGGTGCGGGAGCTGTGACCGAGCCCCGCCCGAAGCCGACCCTCGCGGTCTGGAAGTTCTCGTCCTGCGACGGCTGCCAGCTGACCCTGCTCGACTGCGAGGACGAGCTGCTCGACCTCGCCGGCGCGATCGAGATCGCGTACTTCCCCGAGGCGACGAGCGCGGAGGTGGCGGGGCCGTACGACATCTCGCTCGTCGAGGGCTCGGTCACCACGCCGCACGACGCCGAGCGGATCCACGAGATCCGGGAGCAGTCGCGCCTGCTCGTGACGATCGGCGCCTGCGCCACGGCGGGTGGCATCCAGGCGCTGCGGAACGTGGCGGACGTCGCGGAGTGGATCCCCATGGTCTACGCGTCGCCCGACTTCATCTCGACACTCGCGACGTCGACGCCCATCGCCGATCACGTGCCCGTCGACCTCGAGCTCCGCGGCTGCCCGATCTCGAAGGCGCAGCTCGTCGAGACGGTCCTGGCGCTGCTCGCCGGGCGACCGCCGCGGCTCCCCACGACGAGCGTGTGCTTCGAGTGCAAGGCGCGCGGCACGCCCTGCGTGATGGTCGCCCACGGCACGCCCTGCCTCGGGCCCGTCACGCAGGCCGGCTGCGGCGCGATCTGCCCCGCCTACGACCGGGGGTGCTACGGCTGCTTCGGGCCCATGGAGTCCCCCAACGTGGAGGCGCTCGCGGCGCAGTGGCGCGCCCTCGGCGTGAGCGAGCGCGCGATCGTGCAGAGTCTGAGGACGTTCAACGCGAACGCGCCGGCGTTCAGAGAGGCGAGTGAGGCCCTTGACCGGGGAGCCTGAGACGCGCGAGATCCGCACCGACTACCTCGCCCGCGTCGAGGGCGAGGGCGCGATGCTCGTCCGCATCCGCGGTGACGAGCTCGAGGAGGTGCAGTTCAAGATCTTCGAGCCCCCGCGCTTCTTCGAGGCGCTGCTGCGAGGACGACGGTTCACCGAGGCGCCCGACATCACCGCGCGCATCTGCGGCATCTGCCCGATGGCCTACGTCACGAGCGCGTGCAACGCGATGGAAGCGCTCTGCGGCGTCGAGCTCCCGGACGAGATCCGGAGACTGCGACGGCTCGTCTACTGCGGCGAGTGGGTCGAGAGCCACGTCCTCCATACGGCGATGCTCCACGCACCCGACTTCCTCGGTTACCCGGGCGCCGTGGAGATGGCGCGAGACCACCGCGACCTCGTCGAGACCGCCCTCCGGCTGAAGAAGGCCGGCAACAAGGTCATGGAGGTGATCGGCGGTCGTGCAGTGCACCCGGTCAACCTCCGCACCGGGGGCTTCTATCGCGCCCCCGAGCGATCGGAGCTGACGGCGCTCGTGCCCGAGCTGGAGTGGGCGCTGGAGGCGTCGGTCGCCTTCACCCGGTGGGTCGCGGGCTTCGACTTCCCCGACTTCGAGCAGGACTACTGCTTCGTCGCGCTCCGCCAGCCGGGCGAGTACCCCATCGAGCGCGGGCGCATCGTCTCGAGCACCGGCCTCGACATCGACGTCGCCGAGTACGAGCAGCACTTCACCGAGCAGCACGTCGCGCGCTCGAACGCGCTCCACTCGACCCTGGCGGGGGTGGGGCACTACCTCGTCGGGCCGCTCGCGCGCTACGCACTCAACGCGCCCGAGCTGACCCCGCTCGCGCTGAGCCTGGCCTCCGAGACGGGCCTCGGCGCCGTCTGCCGCAATCCCTTCCGCAGCATCGTCGTGCGCGCTGTCGAGACCGTCTACGCGATCGAGGAGGCGCTGCGCCTGATCGACGCGTACGAGCCCTTCGACCCGCCCGCGGTCGAGCTCGTCCCCGTGGCCGGCAGCGGGCATGGCGTCTCCGAGGCGCCGCGGGGGCTCTGCTGGCATCGCTACGACGTCGACGCGGACGGGTCGATCCTCGAGGCGAAGATCGTGCCACCGACCTCGCAGAACCAGAAGACGATCGAGGAGGACCTCACCGGCGTCGTGCGACAGGCGCTGCACCGCTCCGACGCAGAGCTCTCGCACCTCTGCGAGCAGACGATCCGCAACTACGACCCGTGCATCTCCTGCGCGACCCACTTCCTCGACCTGACGGTGGAGCGGAGCTGAGCGGCGCCGTCGCAGTGCTGGGCTCGCGGTACCGGGGTGACGACGCGGTCGGGCCGCTCGTGGGCGACCGGCTGCGCGACCGAGGGGTCACCGTCCTCGACTGCGGCGACGAGCCCACGCGGCTGATCGAGCCGTTCGCCGGGCTCGACGTGGCCATCGTCGTCGACGCCGTGCGCTCCGGCGCGGCGCCGGGCACCGTGCATCGCGTCGAGGCGGTCGACGGGTCGCTGCCGCGCGACCTGGGGCTCGCCTCCAGTCACGCCTTCGGCGTCGCAGACGCGATCGAGCTCGCGCACGCGCTCGGCAGAGCGCCACGCCGCGTCGTGGTGATCGGCATCGAGGGACGAGCCTTCGGGATGGGGGACCCGGTCAGCCCCGAGGTCGAGGCGGCGCTGGATCGCGCCGCCGACGTCGTCGACGAGGTGCTGGGAGGAGCCTGATGCACGAGAAGGCGCTGATGGACGACCTGATGCGGAAGATCCTCGAGGTCTCCGCGAGCGAGGGCGGCGGGCGGGTGACGCGGATCACGGTGCGCCTCGGCGCGCTGTCGCACTTCACGCCCGAGCACTTCCGGGAGCACTTCGTCGACGCGTCCGCCGGCACCCTGGCGGAAGGGGCGACCGTGGAGGCGACGCTCGACCGCGACCCGACCGATCCTGCCGCGCAGGGCGTCGTCCTCGAGAGCGTCGTCGTCGGCCGTTGAGGGGCGGTCGGGGCGAAGGGGAGGGCCGCGGCGCACGGTAAGGTCTGCTGCCGTGCCCCAGCTCGTCGACACCACGATTCGCCTGCTCTCGCAGGAGCCGCTCGCGGGCAAGGTGCCCACCGGCGACGTGCTCCGGATCGCGGAGATCCTCGATCGGGCCGGGTTCTCCTGCCTGGAGGTCTCCGGCGGGGGCGTGTTCGACGCCGCGGTGAGACGGGGTGTGGAGAGCCCGTGGGAGCGGATCCGCGCGCTGGACGCGCGCACGACGACGCCACTCGGCATCGCCCTGCGCGGGCGCTTCCTGACCGGCTCCCGTCCGGTGTCGGGCGACATCGTCCGCCGCTTCGTCTCGTGCGCGGCCGAGAACGGGATCGAGGTCTTCCGTCTGCACGACCCTCTCAACGACGTCGCGAACCTGCGCGAGGCCGCCGAGGCGGTCGTCTCCGCAGGCAGGGTCTTCCATGCCGGGCTCGTGTTCAGTCGCGGACGACCGGGCGAGCTCGACGCGCTCGTGGAGCAGGCGAAGCAGCTCCCCGAGCTGGGGGCCGCGCGCATCATCCTGAACGACCCGAGCGACGGGCTGCTGCCGCACCTCACGGAAGAGCTCGTGGAGCGAATCCGCGAGGCGACGGGCCTCCCGGTCGGTCTCTACGTCCAGGGCGCGGCCGGGACGGGCCTCGTCAACGCGATCGTCGCGACGCGCGTCGGCGCCGACCTGATCGCCACCGCCGTCTACCCGCTCGCCCTGATCCTGCACCGTGTCGCCGGCGAGTCGCTCGTCGAGGCGCTCGACGGTCTCGGTCGTGAGTCGGGCGTCGAGGTGGACGCCCTCTGGGAGGCCTCCGACGTGGTCGACGAGCACATCGGCGACGAGCCCGTCGCCCCCGTCGCGCCGCGGATCGCGGTGCGCGCGGCCGAGTACGACCTTCCCGCCGGTCTCGTCGCGGCCCTCGACCTGCACCTCCGCGCCCACGCCGCGGGCGATCGCCTGCTCGACACGCTCTCGGAGGTCGGGACGATCAGGCGCGAGGCCGGCTGGCCGCCGCTCGCGGCGCCGATCGGCCAGATCCTCGCCTCCCAGGCGCTGCTGAACGTCCTCTCGGCCCGCCGCTACGGGTCGGTGCTGGACGAGTTCCGGCTGCTGGTCGGTGGCAGCTACGGGACACCGCCCGCGCCCGTCGACGAGACGGTCCGACGCGCGGTCGAGCTGCTCGGCGTGGAGGCGCCCGCGCTCGACGACGACCCGCCGAGCGCCGAGGACGTGCGCGAGGCGGCTGAGGGCCTCGCCGCGTCCGAGGAGGATCTCGTCCTGCTCGCGATGTTCGGCGAGGCGGCGCAGACGCTGCTGCAGACGATCCGTCAACGGCACTCCCGCGAGTTCTCGCTCCTCGTGGGGGACGTCGACGCGCAGCGTGCCGAGCGGATCCGCGAGCTGGTGAAGATCGTCCAGGAGTCGGGGGTCGGGGAGATCGAGATCGAGGACGAGGGCATGCGGGTCTCGGTGCGACGAGCCGACGAGCCCGCCACGACGGCCGGGGGCGGCCTGCAGACGGTCGTGGCCTCCGAGCACGATCCCGCGCCTGCGCCCGCAGCTGGATCCGTCGCGCGTGTGGAGTCGCCGATGGTCGGCGTCTTCTACCGGGCACCGCAGCCGGGTGCGCCGGCGTTCGTGGAGGTCGGGGATGTGGTCGCAGCGGGTCAGACGCTGTGCCTGCTCGAGGCCATGAAGCTCTTCAACGAGCTGAAGGCCGAGACAGATGGGAGCGTCCTGGCGATCCACGCGGAGAACGGCCAGCCCGTCGAGTTCGGCACGCTGCTCTTCGAGCTGGCGCCGGTCGTCGAGCCGCCGGCGGTCTGAGAGCGCCCGTGTTCAGCCGCGTCCTCGTCGCGAACCGGGGCGAGATCGCCGTGCGCGTCATCCGCGCCCTCCACGAGCTCGGTGTCGAGGCCGTCGCCGTCTACTCCACGGCCGACCGCGACGCGCTCCACGTCCGGCTGGCGGACCAGGCGGTCTGCATCGGCCCGCCCTCGGCCGGCGAGAGCTACCTCCGGATCGGGAACGTCGTCGCGGCGGCCGAGACGACGGGCTGCGAGGCCGTCCATCCCGGATACGGGTTTCTCGCGGAGAACGCGCAGTTCGCTCGTGCCTGCGCGGACAACGGCCTCGTGTTCGTCGGGCCGTCGCCCGAGGTGATGGAGCAGCTCGGAGACAAGGCGCGGGCCAAGGAGGCGATGCGCGCGGCGGGGGTGCCGCTCGTGCCCGGCAGCGTCGGGACGGCGTCGCTGGACGTGATCCGGGGCGAGGCAGCTGAGATCGGGTTCCCCGTGCTCCTCAAGGCGGCGGCCGGCGGTGGCGGGAAGGGGATGCGGCTCGTCGGCTCTGCGGACGAGCTCGACGCGGCCTTCTCGGCGGCCGCGGCCGAGGCGGAGGCCGCCTTCGGAGACGGGTCGCTGTACCTCGAGAAGGCGGTCGACCCGGCGCGCCACGTCGAGATCCAGGTGCTCGGTGATGCCCACGGCGGCGTGCTGACGCTCGGCGAGCGGGAGTGCTCCATCCAGCGCCGTCACCAGAAGCTGGTCGAGGAGTCCCCCTCGCCGGTCCTCACTCCGCAGACGCGGGAGGCGATGGAGGCGGCGGTCGAGCGCGCGTGCCACGAGGTCGGCTACACGAACGCCGGCACCTTCGAGTTCCTGCTCGGCCCCGACGGGGAGCCCTACTTCATCGAGGTGAACTGCCGCCTGCAGGTCGAGCACCCCGTGACCGAGCTCGTCACGGGGGTCGACGTCGTCCGCCAGCAGCTGCGCATCGCCGCCGGGGAGGCGTTGCCGACGACGGGCAGAGCCGACCGCAGCGGACACGCGATCGAGGTGCGGATCAACGCCGAGGATCCCTCGCACGGGTTCCGCCCGGCGCCCGGCGTCGTGGAGCGGTTCCGTCCCCCGCTCGGCCCGGGCGTCCGCACCGACACCGCGATCGCCGACGGCGCCCTCATCCCGCCGTACTACGACTCGATGATCGCGAAGGTGATCGTCCACGACGTCGACCGGCCCGCCGCGATCGCGCGCGCGATCCGGGCGCTCGAGGAGCTCGAGGTGACCGGGATCCCGACCACCCGCGAGGTGGCGCTCGACGTGCTCCGCTCGCGCGGCTTCGCGTCGGGGGACTACTCGACCGGCTACCTTGCGGAGATGGAGCCCACCTTCCCGTCGCTGCGCCAGGCGTGACCGCGCGGTGAGCACGAAGCCGCTCGTCCTCGACGGCCCGTCGGGCCGCATCGAGATCGCCGCGGACGCGCTCGACGCGGTCGTGACCGGTGCGGTCGGCAGCGTGGCAGGCGCCGCGCTGGCGCGGGGGCGCAGGGTGCTCGAGGTGACCACGCACGGCGACGCCGCGGACGTGCAGGTCGCCATCACCGCCGAGGCGGGCCGCGTGCTGCCCGAGCTCGGCGAAGAGGTGCAGGGCGCGGTCGCGGAGGCCCTCACGAAGCTCACGGCGAGGCCCGTCCGGGTCGACGTGTCGGTCGTCGGGCTCACGTCGTGACCACGACCACCAGTCGTCGTCAGGCCCGCCGCCAGGCCCTCTTCCTCCTGTACCAATGGGATCTCACGGGCCGTCCCCTGGCGTCGCTCTTCGAGGGCGAGCCCGACGCGTTCGCGAGCAGCCTCGCGGCTGCCGTCGCCGATGCCGCTGTCGCGCTCGACGAGCGCGTCACCGCCGCCTCCGAGGGCTGGCCGGCCGACCGCCTGGGTACGCTCGAGCGGAACATCCTGCGGATCGGCGTGTACGAGCTCGAGGAGGGGACGGTGCCGCCCGAGGTTGCGATCAACGAGGCCGTGGTGCTCGCCAAGCGCTACGCCACCGACGAGGCCGCACGCCTCGTCAACGGCATCCTGTCCCGCGTCCACCGAGAGACGGTGCGGCTGTGACCGGCTCGAACGAGTCCCTGCAACGGGCCGAGGAGCTGCTCGAGCGGCTCCGCGTGCGCGTCGACGCGCTCGAGACCGCCACGGGGGAGGGCGGCGACGTCGATGCCGCCGTCGACGGCCTCGCCGAGATCGCCGAGATCGCCAAGGAGATCGAGGCGGAGGTGCAGCGGGCCCGGCAGGCCGCCGATGCTGGCGCCTGACGCGCTCCGCGACCTCGTCGAACGCGGCCTGCGGGAGCTCGGGCTCGCGCCCGAGCTCGGCGAGCTCGAGGGCGCGCTCCGGTACGCGCTCGAGGGGGGTGGGAAGCGGATCCGGCCCGTGATCTGCCTGGCGACGGCCGAGGCTGCAGGGGCGCCCGCCACGGAGGCGCTGTCGGCCGGGCTCGCGCTGGAGCTGGTGCACACGTTCTCGCTCGTCCACGACGACCTGCCGGCGATGGACGACGACGACGAGCGCCGCGGACGACCCAGCGCGCACGTGGCGTACACCGAGGGCGTCGCGCTCCTCGCGGGAGACGCGCTGCTCGCGGAGGGCCTCCGCCTCGCGCTCTCGTACGAGCGGCCGGAGGTGGCGCTCGAGCTCGTCGACGCCACGCTCGGCATGATCGGCGGCCAGTACCTCGACATCACCGGGCGCGACGCCGACCTCGCCGAGCTCCACCGGCTCAAGACCGGCCGGCTGCTCGCCGCCTCCGTCGGGCTCGGCCTGTGGGTGGCGGGCCTCGAGGCGGAGGAGCAGGCTCCCTGGCGTGCGTTCGGGGAGGAGCTCGGTCTGCTGTTCCAGGCTGTGGACGACGTGCTCGACGGCGACGGCTATGCGGCGCGACTCGGCGTCGAGGGCGCTCGCGACGTCGCGCAGGAGGCCGCACGACGCGCCAGGACGCGCCTCGACGCGGTCGAGGCGGACACCGTCGTGCTCGCTGCCCTCGTCGAGGAGCTCGCCGTCAGGACGGCGTGAGTGGCGGTGGCACGCGACCGGCTCCGAAGCCACGGTGGCGGACGAGCTGGATGCCGGCACCGACCACGAACCCGCCGACGTGCGCGAGGAACGCCACGCCGACGAAGCCGCCCGGATGGCCGAGCGTGTACGTCCCGGCGAGCGCCTGGAGGGCGAACCACACGCCGAGCGCCGCGAGCGCCGGGATGCGGAGGAAGAGGATGGGGGCCGCCCAGACGACGATGCGATCGAAGGGATGGCGGACGACGTACGCGCCGACGACGCCAGAGATCGCCCCGCTCGCACCGATCGAGGGGATCGTCGCCTCGTCGGGCGGGAGGAACGCCAGCGTCGCCCCGTCGAACAGCAGCCCTGCGCCGTAGCCGGCCGCGAGGTACAGCCCGAGGAACCCCAATCGGCTCATGTCGTCCTCGACCCGCGGTCCGAACACGCCCAGGAAGACCATGTTCCCGATCAGGTGCGACCAGCCCCCGTGGGTGAACGTCGCCGTGAGCACGGCTGCCGGCCAGGGCAGTCCGAGGTCGCAGGATGCGTCGAGGGCGCAGGCGTAGGCTCCGGCGGCCTCGATCGAGTCCTCGAGCCCGGCGGGCAGCTGGTACAGGAGCCAGACCGCGACGTTCGCGGCGATCAGCCCGCCGGTGACGACCGGGAAGCGGCGGGGACGGATGGCGTCCGTGAGCGGCAGCATCGTCTCACGCCTCCGTCTCGACCTCGGGCTCGCGCAGGTCGTGGTAGGCGAGCGTCCACCACGTGCCGAGATAGGCGAGGAGCAGCGAGGTCGGGATCGCCGCGATGGCGAACCCCAGCGACACCGTGGCGACGACGGCCGCTCCCGACTCCGCGCGCTCGGTCAGCGGGGCCACGAGCGCGAACGCTGCTCCCGACGCGATCCCGAGCACGAGCAGCACCAGCAGGCCCGACAGCCAGATGCCGCCTGCGAGCCGCCACGTCCGTCCACGCGTGCGACGCCAGCTGGCCGCGCCCGCCTCGGTGACGCGCATGTCCTCCAGGAGGATCGACGGCACCGCAAGCGCCAGGCGCCCGAGGGCGAACGGGAGCGCGAGCAGCGCGAGCAGCGCGAGCGGCGCGAGGGCCCCCACGCCGACGAACGCCAGCGCCGACAGCACCCCGACCAGCAGGCCGAGCACGAGCAGCGCCGCAGCCAGTCCGTTCAGCCGGCGGACGGCGGCGCGCAACGTGTCGGCGAACCCGACCGGGTCGTCCCGGCGCACCGACTCGACCGCGATCACGACCACCGCCTGCGTCCAGTAGACGCCGCTGAAGAAGAGGAGCGAGGCGTAGAGCAGCCAGAGGTCGTACGCACCCCAGTCCGTTCCCGCGTCCAGCAGCACGAGCGCGCCGAAGACGACGGCGAGGCCGATCATCACGAGATAGGACCCCAGCACCGGCCCGAAGACCCGCCCCATGTGCTGACCCACGAGCGCCTGCGCGCGTCGCCTCCGCGACGTGCCACTCGTCGACGAGAACAGGCTCGCCACGGTCTCCGCGGCCGGTGGCAGCGGCCGCTGCGTCCCTCGCAGCGCGAAGGGAGCGGTCTCGAGGTGGAGGAGGCGCTCCCGGAGCGACCTCCCGCCGCCGACCACGACGATCGCGTCGACCAGCGCCGGGATCACCGTGACGAGCTCGAGCAGTCCGACGACCGCGCCACCCATGCCCCGGGCGAACCCCGCCGGCGCGTGGGTGCGCGCGTTCCGCACCGCGATGCCGAGATCCTGCTGACCCGGCGTCGCACCCGTGCCGTACCCGTGGTAGAGCCCGAAGTACAGGGGTGCGACGAGGAGCAGCCACGTCGCGACGAGCCAGGCGAGCGCCTCGTCGTCACCGAGGGCGAACTCGAACGTGACCACCCAGACGAGGCCCGCGAGGAGCAGCGCGGCGTCGACCGCGCCGGCTGCGGCACGACGCGCCCCCGAGACGCGAGCGTCCCGCACGACATCCGACCCATCGGAGGCTGCGATCGGGATGACCGGCATGCGAACTCCCACGCCTACTGTGCGACGAGCGCCGGCCACCGTGCATCAGCGGATCCCCTGACCTCGTTGCCGCATCGGCACGGCGTCACGCGGGTCGACAGCGATGGATCCCGCCCCGTGGCAGGAGCGGGTGCGCGACGCGCTCGACACCCGTCCAGGTCGACCGAGCCGCCGTCAGGAAGGCCCCGGCGTGGCTGCGTCCCGGGTCGGCGACGAGGGCCTCGCCGCCCGCTGCGACCAGCCGTGTCACGGCGTCGTGGAGCGGTGCCGCGTTGCGCGCCTCGTAGAGCACGTCGGCGGCGAGGACGAGGTCGAAGCGGCGACCTCCGAGGATCGCGGGCCGCCGCCAGTCCAGGCGCAACGTCTCGAGCGACAGGCGGTTCCGCTGCGCGTTCTGCTCGAGCAGGGCGAGCGCCTCGGGCGCCCAGTCCGTGGCCACGACCTGCGCGCCCCGCGCAGCCGCGACGAGCGACGGCACGCCCAGCCCGCAGCCGAGCTCGAGCACGTCCAGGCCGTCGAGGGCACGGCTCGCGACCTCCTCGGCGAGCGCCAGGCCGCTCGGCCAGAGCTCGGCCCAGTAGGGGAGGAACTCGTCGTCGGCGAACCGGTTCTCGTCGAGGAGCTCCTCGGGCGCGGTGGGTCGCTCGAGCACGAGCTCGACCGCGCCGACCGACACCCTCTCGACGATCGTCCGTGCTCCGTCCGCCACACCGACCTCCTCCCGGAGATATATCTCTCGGGGTGCGCAAGCGCCTCGACATCGTGCTCGTCGAGCGGGGGCTCGCCGAGAGCCGCTCGCAAGCGCAGGCGCTGGTCCTCGCGGGGCTCGTGCCGGGGTTCGACAAGCCGGGCCAGCAGGTCGCCGAGGACGTGCCGCTCGTCGTGGAGCGCCCCCCGCCGTACGTCTCGCGCGGCGGGCAGAAGCTCGCCCACGCGCTTGACGCGCTCGGCGTCGACCCGGCCGGTCGCGACTGCCTCGACCTCGGGGCCTCGACGGGCGGCTTCACGGACTGTCTGCTCCAGCACGGGGCGGCGCGCGTGATCGCGCTCGACGTGGGGTACGGGCAGCTGCACCCGCGGCTGCGGGCCGACCCGCGGGTGACCGTGCTGGAGCGGGTCAACGCGCGACACCTGGCATCGCTCCCGTTCGCGCCCCAGCTCGTCACATGCGACGTCTCGTTCATCTCCGCGACCGCGGTGCTCCGCCCGGCCCTCGCGCTCGCGGCACCGGGGTGGGAGGCGCTCGTGCTCGTCAAGCCTCAGTTCGAGGCTGGCCGGTCCGAGGTGCAGAAGGGAGTCGTCCGCGACCCCGAGGTGCACCGTCGCGTGCTGGATGCGTTCTGCGCCGAGGCCGGCAGCTGGGGTGCGCGGGTCGCGGGGATCGTAGACTCCGGGCTCCCGGGGCCGAAGGGAAACCGGGAGTTCGTCGTCCACCTGATCGCTGCAGAGAGCCCCTCGGACACCGATGCCATCACCCGCTGGATCGACGCTGCCGTCGGCTGACCCGCCGGTTCGCAAGGCCGTGCTCCTCACGCACGGCCGGCCGGATCAGGTCGGCGACGGCGTCGCCCGCGTCGCGGCCGTGGCGCGGGCTGCGGGCGTCGAGCTCGTGATCGAGGCGGAGGAGGCCGCGAAGCACGGCCTCGCGCAGCACGGCGACCCCACAGGAGCCGACCTCGCGCTCGTCCTCGGGGGAGACGGCACCATGCTCCGCGCGCTCCAGCGCTTCCTCGGCGCCGACACCCCGGTGCTCGGCGTCAACTTCGGTCGCGTCGGGTTCCTCTGCTCGATCGAGCCGGACGAGCTCGAGCCCGGCATCGCACGGGCCTTCGCCGGCGAGCTCGTGCGCGTCGAGCTGCCCACGCTCGCCGCGCACAACAGCACCTCGGGTGCCCACGTCGCCGTGAACGACGTCGTCGTCACGAGCGCCGAGCTGGGTCGGATGGTCGAGCTCGAGTGGGCGGTCGGTGGGGAGGACCTCGGCACGGTCTCCTGCGACGGCCTCATCTGCTCCACTCCGTCCGGCTCGACCGCGTACAACCTCTCGAACGGAGGCCCCGTGCTGATGTGGGGGATCGATGCGACCGCCGTGACGTTCGTCGCGCCCCACTCGCTGCACGCCCGACCGCTCGTCGTGCCCCGCGGGCGGGAGATCGAGGTGTGGAACCGCACCCTCGACGTCGCCGTCGCCGTGCTCGTCGACGGGCACCGCGTCGGAGACGCGGGTCCCGGCGAGCGGGTCGCGGTGACCCTGGGCCCGAGTCGCTCGCTGCTCGGGACGCTGCCCGGCGCGACGTTCGTCGGGCGCTACCGGACGACGTTCGCGACGTAGGCGCGTCGGACGCTCGGTGGCATGGCCGAAGGCCGCCGGACGACGACGGACGCCACGGGCGGGTGCGCCCCTACAATCGGCGCATGCTGCGCGCGCTGAGGATCGAGAACCTCGCGCTCATCAGGGCGGCCGACCTCCGCCTGGGCAGCGGTCTCGTGGCCGTGACGGGGGAGACGGGCGCGGGGAAGACCATCTTCGCGCAGGCGATCGGTCTGCTGCTCGGAGCCAAGGGGGACAGCGCGGCGATCGGCTCGGCGGGGAGCGAGGCGTACGTCGAGGCGGAGATCGACGTGCCGGAGGGCTTCTTCGCCGAGGAGGGGCTCGAGCAGCTCGCCGAGCTGCGTCCCGAAGACGAGCCGGGGCTGGTGCTGGCGCGCCGGGTCTTCGCGGACGGACGCACGCGGGCCTACGCCTGGGGCAGGGCGATCACACGCGAGGACCTCGCGGCCGCCACCGAGCGGCTGATCGCGATGTCCGGGCAGTTCGAGCAGCGGCGCCTTTCCCGACCGTCGTTCCAGCTCGACCAGCTCGACGCGTTCACGGGAGCCGAGCAGGGGGCGCGACGTGACCGGGCGCGTGCTGCCTGGCGCTCGCTGACCGTGGCCCGCGCGGCGCTCGCGGAGCTCGAGCGGAACACGGGCGCGGCACGCGCGCGGCACGCCGAGCTGCTCGCGCTCGTCGAGGACGCCGCCGACCTCGAGTCGGGTGAAGAGGACGCGCTGCGCGCCGAGCGCGAGCGTGGCCGGCACGTCGTCGAGCTCGTCGACGGCGTGTCGACGGCAGCCGCGGCGCTCGACCCCGAGGATGGGGAGGGCGCGATCGCGCTGTCCGGCGTCGCGGAGCGCGCGCTCGCTCCGCTCGAGCGGGTCGCACCCGAGCTCGGCCCGGCGGCCGACGAGCTCCGCGACGCCGTCGTCAGGCTCCGGGAGGTCACCCGCGATCTGCGCGGCTTCCTCGCCTCCGTGGACACCGATCCGGCTCGCATCGAGGCGGTCGAGGCACGGCTGCAGCGGATCGCCGAGCTGCGCCGCCGGTACGGCGCAGCGACGCTCGACGAGCTCCTCGCGCGGCGTGACGAGGCGGCGGCCGAGCTGGAGGCCCTCGCCGGCGGGCGGGATCCCGTCGAGGCCGCGCGCGCGGCCGTCGCGGAGGGCGAGCGCGCCTTCGACGCGATGGCCGACGAGCTCGCGGCGGCACGCGCCGAGGCGGCGCCTCGGTTCGGCGCGGCGGTCGCCGCCGAGCTGCGCGACGTCGGCATGGGCGAGGGGGAGCTCGTCGTCGAGCTCCGCCGTCGCGAGCCCGGGCCGACCGGTCGGGACGAGGTCGTGTACCTCGTCCGCCCGAACGCCGGGCTGCCGCTGGCCCCGGTCGCGGAGACGGCGTCGGGCGGCGAGCTCTCTCGCATCGCGCTCGCCCTGGCGACCGTCGCGGGGGGCGAGACGCTCGTGTTCGACGAGATCGACGCCGGCATCGGCGGAGTGACCGCGCATCGGGTCGCCGACGCGCTCCGCCGGCTGGCCGAGCGGGCGCAGGTCGTCACGATCACCCATCTGCCGCAGATCGCGAGCGTCGCCGACACGCACCTCCGGGTCGAGAAGGTCGCAGGCGACCCGACGCACACGACCATCGAGGTGCTGGACGACGACGCGCGGCAGGCGGAGCTCGAGCGGATGCTCGGCGGGCGGGAGTTCGTCGCCGCGGTGACCGCGGACGACGGCGCCGCCTGAGGGGCGACAGCGGCCGCGGCGCGGCTCAGAACACCGTCCGGCCGCTGCTCGACAAGGCGATCTGGAAGGCGACGTCGGCCGGGAGGCCCTGCCGACGGGGCGCGAGCGCCGTCTGCAGGTCGACGTCGAGCCGGCGTGCGAGCTCCGCGGCCTGCTGCGGGTCGTACCCCGCCCGCTCGAGCGAGGCGCGCCGCAGCTCCACGACCCGGGCGGGGTCGGGGACGACGCTGCGCTCGCTGGTCGGCTCGTCGGGCACCTGTCTCTCGCAAGCACGCTAGTCGTCGCGCGTCGGGTTCGCCGCCGGGTCAGGCGAGGTGCGGCGGTCGCGGGACGGTCGTCCTGCGTGCCGCCTACGATCACCGAGGCGATGGCGGTGGAGCGGCGAGAGGGCGCCCGCGGGGGCGTGCTAGGTTGGGGGTCCGTGAGGCATCTCTCGGGCCGCAGACCGCAGCACGTGACCGCCGGCCCCGCCGTCCTC
The DNA here is from genome assembly GCA_963703095.1 of uncultured Actinomycetes bacterium. GTDB lineage: Bacteria > Actinomycetota > Thermoleophilia > Gaiellales > Gaiellaceae > Gaiella. The sequence goes on along the minus strand of OY969787.1, from coordinate 2,186,405 downwards.
ACGGACGGTCACGTCGGGTGCACGACGTGAGCGAGCAGCCGACCAAGTACGTCTTCGTCACCGGCGGCGTCGTCTCGGCGCTCGGGAAGGGGATCGTCGCCGCCTCGCTCGGGCGACTGCTGAAGGCTCGCGGGCTGCGCGTCCAGGCGCAGAAGTTCGATCCGTACCTCAACGTCGACCCCGGGACCATGAGCCCCTTCCAGCACGGCGAGGTGTTCGTGACGGAGGACGGCGCCGAGACCGATCTCGACCTCGGGCACTACGAGCGGTTCATCGACGAGAACCTCTCTCGGAACGCCAGTCACTCGGCAGGCGCCGTCTGGGACACCGTCCTGCGCAAGGAGCGGAAGGGCGAGTTCCTGGGAGCGACCGTGCAGGTGATCCCGCACATCACCAACGAGATCAAGGCCCGCATCCGCAGGGGCGCGCAGGCGGCCCCCACCGACGTCGTCATCTCGGAGATCGGCGGCACCGTCGGCGACATCGAGTCGCTCCCGTTCCTCGAGGCGATCCGGCAGTTCCGGCGCGAGGTCGGGCCCGAGAACGTCGTGTACCTCCATGTCACGCTCGTGCCGTTCATCGACGCGGCCGGGGAGCTGAAGACGAAGCCGACCCAGCACTCCGTCAACGAGCTGCGGCGCATCGGCATCCACCCCGACGTGGTCGTCTGCCGCTCGCGCGACCTGCTCTCGGAGGAGATCCGCGACAAGATCGCCCTCTTCGCCGACGTCGACCCGCGCGCCGTGATCTCGTCCCCCGACGTCGCGGACGTCTACACGATCCCCGAGCTGCTGATGAGCGAGGGCCTCGACGAGCTGGTCTGCGAGCGGCTCGGCCTCGACCGGCCGCCGGCAGAGCTCGGCGAGTGGAAGGAGCTCACCGCGCGGATCGCCGAGCGGCGCGAGGACGTCGAGATCGCGATGGTCGGCAAGTACGTCAAGCTCCACGACGCCTACCTGTCCGTCCACGAGGCGCTCAAGCACGCCGGCGTCCACCAGGGCGCCAAGGTGCGCGTGCGCTGGGTCGACGCGGAGCACATGTCGTACGAGGAGGCGCTTCGCGAGCTCGACCAGGTCGACGGCGTTCTCGTGCCCGGGGGCTTCGGCAGCCGTGGCTGGGAGGGGAAGCTGCTCGCCTGCCGCGTGGCACGGGAGGAGGGGATCCCGTACCTCGGCATCTGCCTCGGCATGCAGGTGGCGGTGTCGGAGTTCGCGCGCAACGTCTGCGGGCTCGAAGGCGCGAACTCGACCGAGATGGATCCCGAGACCCCGTACCCGGTGATCGACCTGCTGCCCGAGCAGAAGGGGATCGAGGACCTGGGTGGCACGATGCGGCTCGGCGCGCAGGCGATCGAGCTGGCCGACGGCACGCGCGCCCGGGAGATCTACGCGGCGCCGACGATCCACGAGCGGCACCGGCACCGCTACGAGGTCAACAACCAGTACCGCGACCAGCTCGTGGCGCAGGGGCTCGTGGTCTCCGGCACCTTCCAGCAAGGGCGGCTCGTCGAGATCGTCGAGCTCGTCGACCACCCGTGGTTCGTCGCAAGCCAGTTCCACCCCGAGTTCAAGTCGCGGCCGACCCGTCCGGCGCCGCTGTTCCGCGAGTTCGTCGGCGCCGCGCTGGAGCGGATGCGCAGCCGCGCGGCCGTGGCGCTCGAGTCGACGGGGTAGAGGCCGCCCTCGGCGGCGGAGCGCACGAGCCGCTGCGTCGGCTCGCCGGCGCGGCGCGGGGCGTGGCGCCATGGCCGTCCGGCCGGCTCGCGTAGGATCGACCCAGGTGGCCACACCGCTCCTCGACCTCTTCCTCGAGCTCTGCGCGACACCGAGCCCACCGGGGGAGGAGCGCGCCGTCGCCGACCGCGTCTGCGCGGAGCTCGATGCGGTCGGCCTCGTCTGGGACGAGGACGACACCGCTCCGCGCACCGGGTCGACGATGGGCAACATCCTCTGCCGGCTCCCGCCGACCGTCGACCACGGTCTGCCGATCTTCCTCTGCGCACACCTCGACACCGTCCCCCTCGACGGAGCGCTCGAGCCCGTCGTCGAGGACGGCATCGTCCGGAACGCCGGCGGAACCATCCTCGGCTCCGACAACAAGTCCGCGGTCGCGGTGATGATCGAGGCTGCGCGGCGGATCGTGGACGGCGACCGTCCGCACGCCGGCGTGGAGCTGGTGTTCACGCCCATGGAGGAGATCGGCCTGATCGGTGCGATGGCGTTCGACGTCGACCGGCTCACCGCCCGGACGGGCTACGTGTACGACCAGGCCGCGCCGATCGGCGAGGTCGTGATCGGCTCTCCGTCGGCCCAGGAGCTCGTCCTGACCTTCGTCGGGCGCGCCTCGCACGCCGGGATGTACCCGGAGGACGGCCGCTCTGCGATCGTGGCCGCGGCACGCGCGATCGCCGACATGCCGCTCGGGAGGATCGACGCGAGCACGACGGCGAACGTCGGGTTGATCGGCGGGGGCACGGCGCGCAACGTCGTGCCCGAGCGCTGCGTGCTCGAGGCGGAGGTGCGCTCGCACGAGGCGGCGCGCGTGCCGGCCGTCGTCCAGGAGCTGCTCGACGCGGCAGGGTTCGCCGCGAGCACCTCGGACTGCACGCTCGAGACGCTGGTCGAGCCGAAGTACCGGGGCTACCGCTTCCGCGACGACGACCAGGCCGTCCGCCTCGCCGTCGAAGCGCTGCGCCGCACCGGGGTGACGGCCAGCCTCGCGCTGTCGGGCGGCGCCGCCGACGCCAACGTCTTCAACGAGCGCGGGCTGTCGTGCGTCAACCTCGCGAACGGCATGGTCGACATCCATACGCCCGACGAGCGGATTGCCGTGGCCGACCTGGAGCGCATGGTCGACGTCACGCTCGGCCTCGTCGACGCAGCGCGCGAGGTCTGATGTCCGTCGGGCTGCGTTGGGGGATGGTCACCGCCGTCGCCGACGGCCCGGACGGCCTCGTGCGCCTCGAGGTCGACGGGGAGCCGTGCCTTGGCTACCCGCGACTGACGGGCCCGGTCGAAGTGGGCGACATGGTGCTCGTCAACCACCAGGCCCGCACGATCCGTCTCCCCGGCGCGGCCGACGTGCTGGCCGTGAACCTGACGCGCGGCCTGAGGCTCCCTGCCGCCGACGGAGCACGCGGTCTCGCTTGGCCACTCGCTCCGAACCAGCTCGCGGTGCGGTACGCGGAGGAGGAGGCGGGCGAGCTCCCTGTACGGGTCGACGGTCTCGTCGTCGTCTGCTGCGGGCTCCACGAGCAGCTCGTGCCGGTCTGCGCCGCGCTTCGAGGACGGCGCGTCGCGTACGTCCAGCTCGGCGGCGGTGCGCTGCCGGTCTCGCTCTCCGACGCGGTGCGAGCCCTGCGAGCGCGTCACATCCTGGAGACGACGATCGCCGTCGCTCCGTGCGTCGACGCGGAACTGCAGTGCGTCACCGTCGCCTCGGCCCTCACCGTCGCCGCGGCACGCGGGATCGAGGTCGTCGTCGCGGGCGTCGGGCCGGGGGTCGTGACCACACGTGCGCGACTCGGCCACGGCGGGCTGTCGGTCGCCGACGCGGCGAACGCCGCGGCCGCGCTCGGCGGCGCGTGCGTGATCGCGCCGTGCGTGTCCACCTCGGCGTCACGCGAGGACGAGCGAGGGCTCTCCCCCCGCACCCGCTCCGCGCTCGACCTCTGTCTGGGCAAGGTGGTGGTCGCCTGGCCGAACGGGCTCGACGCCCCTCCGGGACTCGCCGTCACGACGGTCGACGTGACGGGCTGGCGCGAGGCGTGCGCTGGGCTGCCGCTCGCCCACGAGGGACGGGGGCCGGACGACGACCCGTGGTTCTTCGCCTCGTCGTTCGCAGCAGGGGTCGTCGCGGGACGACGGTGACGCGTCCCGCCGTCCGCCGACGCAGCGAGGCTTCGAACGGTGGGAGAGATCCGCGTCGTCGACCGCGCACCGGCGATCGACGAGCACCGTGCGCTCTGCACCGCGGTCGGCTGGGAGGCGGTCCTGAGCTTCGAGGCAGCCCCTGATGCTCTGGCGGCGTCGCTCACCGCCTGCATCGCGCTCGCAGACGACCGCGTCGTCGGCATGGCGCGCCTCGTGGGCGACGGCTCGATCGACTTCGACGTGCAGGACGTCGCCGTGCTGCCGAGCACCAGGGACATGGGGTGGAGGCGCTGCCGCTCCGCCGGCTGATGACCTGGCTGGCCGCGAACGCGCCCGAGCGGGCGTTCGTCGGCCTCTTCGCAGCGTCCGTGACGGCGTTCTACCGCCGTGAGGGGTTCGCCGTGCACGACGGGCTCGTCGGCATGTTCACGGTGACTCCCGTCGCTCCCGACAAGAGCTGAGAGGCCGCGGCACCCCTCGACGACGGTGCGGTATCGTCGCGTCGCCATGCGGGTCGGGGTCGCCAGGGAGATCAAGCCACAGGAGTACCGCGTCGCGCTCACGCCTGCCGGCGCGCTCGAGCTGGTGCAGAGAGGGCACGAGGTGGTCGTCGAGACCGGCGCCGGACTCGGCTCGGGCTTCCCGGACGACGCGTACACGGCGGTCGGCGCACGGACGGCTGCCGTCGACGAGGTGTGGGAGTCGACCGAGCTGCTCCTCAAGGTCAAGGAGCCGATCGCCGTCGAGTACCAACGGCTGCGGGCCGGCCTCACGCTCTTCACCTACCTGCACATCGCCGCCGACGAGCCCTTGACGCGCGCGCTGGTCGAGTCCGGGATCACCGCGATCGCCTACGAGACGGTCGAGACGGCCGAGAGGCGTCTCCCCCTCCTCGCCCCGATGAGCGAGGTCGCCGGGCGGCTTGCGCCACAGATGGGGGCGTGGAGCCTCGAGAAGGCCCACGGTGGCCGCGGGATCCTGCTCGGCGGGGTTCCGGGCGTGCCCCCCGCGACGGTCGTCGTGCTCGGAGGCGGCGTCGTCGGGCTGAACGCAGCGATCATCGCGCTCGGCATGCAGGCGGACGTGTGGGTGCTCGACAAGTCCGTCGATCGGATGCGCGAGCTCGAGATCGCGCTCGACGGCAGGGTCACGCTCGCGATGTCGAACCGGCTGCAGATCGAGGAGTGCATCGCGGACGCGGACATGGTGATCGGCGCGGTGCTCGTCCCCGGCGCGCTCGCGCCGAAGCTCGTCACCCGTGAGATGCTCGGGTCGATGAAGCCGGGCGCCGTGCTCGTCGACGTCGCGATCGACCAGGGCGGGTGCTTCGAGACCTCGCGCGCCACGACGCACGACGACCCGATCTTCGACGTCGACGGCATCGTGCACTACTGCGTCGCGAACATGCCGGGCGCGGTGCCGATCACCTCGACGAAGGCGCTCACCAACGTGACGCTGCCGTACGTCGAGGCGCTCGCCGACCACGGGATCGCCCGGGCGATCGCGGCCGACCCCGCGCTCGCGAAGGGCGTGAACGTCGCGCAGGGGTCGATCACGTACGCGGCAGTGGCCGAGGCCCACGGCATGCCGCACATCCCGCTCGCCGACGTGCTCGCCGGCTGAGCGGACGATGGGCGCGGCCTACGACGCGGTCTGCTTCGCCTTGCGCTGCTTCGTGCTCTCGGACGGGGAGATCCGCACGACCGCCCAGGTGACGGCCATCGAGAGCGCGAGGATCAGCGCGATGTACGCGACGAGCGCGAGGATGCTGAGGACGTCGTCCACGACGGGGCTAGGATAGCCCAATGGCCCGCGCGTGCGTGATCGTGCTCGATGCCGTCGGCGCGGGAGCGCTTCCCGACGCGTCGGAGTACGGGGACGAGGGCTCCGACACCCTCGGCAACGTCGCCCGCGCCGTGGGCGGCCTCGACCTGCCCAACCTGGAGGCGCTCGGCCTGGGGAACGTCGAGGAGCTCGAGGGCTGCCCGCCGCAGCCCTACGCACCCGCGGTCGCCGGGCGTCTCCTGGAGCGGTCGAAGGGGAAGGACACCACGACGGGCCACTGGGAGCTGATGGGCGTGCTGACGCCGGTCGCGTTCCCGACCTACCCGTTCGGCTTCCCCGACGAGGTGATCGACCCGTTCATGAACCGGACGGGGCGCGGCGTGCTGTGCAACCTGCCCGCCTCCGGCACCGAGGTGATCCAGGAGTACGGCGACGAGCACGTCCGCACCGGCAAGTGGATCGTCTACACCTCGGCCGACTCCGTGTTCCAGATCGCCGCGCACGAGGAGGTCGTGCCGCTCGAAGGGCTGTACGACGCGTGTCGGGTCGCCCGCGAGCTCCTGACCGGCAAGCACGCGGTCGGCCGGGTGATCGCACGGCCGTTCGTCGGGACGACCGGGGAGTACGAGCGCACGGGCAACCGGCACGACTTCTCGCTCGAGCCGAAGCGCCCCAACTGGCTGAGCGCCGTGCGCGACGCGGGGCACCCGGTGATCGGCGTGGGGAAGATCTCCGACATCTTCGCCGGCTGCGACGTCGACGACTCGTTCCCGACGAAGTCGAACGTCGAAGGGATCAACCGGATCATCGAGCTGCTGGAGAACGTGGACAGCGGCCTCGTGTTCGCGAACCTCGTGGAGACGGACATGCTCTGGGGCCACCGCAACGACCCGGTCAACTTCCACCGCTGCCTGCAGGACTTCGATCGCCGCCTGCCCGACATCCTCGACGCGCTGCGCGACGGCGACCTGCTCGTGATCACCTCCGACCACGGCTGTGATCCGACGACTCCGTCCACCGATCACTCACGCGAGCACGCGATGCTCCTCGCGTACGTCGCGGGCCGGAACGCCGCCGGCAAGGCGCACGCGGACGGCGAGTTCGCGGACGTCGGCGCGACGGTCGCTGCGTGGCTCGGAGCGAAGCACCCGGGCAAGGGCGTCCCCGGGCGCGTGATCATCGAGCCGTGAGGAGCGACGACCCCGGCCTCGTCGCGGCGCAGTACGCGACGGAGGCGGGGCTCGCGGCACGAGCGTCGATCTGGCCGCTCGTCGCGACGTAGCGCGTCACCGTGCTCGTCGCGTCCACGCCCGTCTGATCGCTCGGCGGGGCGCCCGCAGCCTTCACCGTGCCCGGTGTCACCATCCGGCGGCGCGCGTCTCGCCGCCGGCAGAACCCGTCTCGCCTCCGGCGGAAACGTGTCTCGCCTCCGGCAGGGCCGTGGGGGCAGCGGCCACGGCAGAGCCCCAAGTGACAGGTTGTCACTTTGGCCCGCTGCGCAGGCGGGCGTCAGCGCCGGCGCCGGGGGGCGCGTCTGGGATCGCCGAAGAGGTGGAGGAGGTCCTCCGGTGGTCGCGTCCGGAGCTCGACGTCGAGCACGAGGTCGACCGCTGCCCGCCGCCGCGCGCGTCGGTCGCGAGCCGCGTGGACGAGGAGCCGCACCTGCTCGTACGACGGGCAGGGGATCCGCTCGCGCTCGCACAACGCCCCTGTAGCCCGGACGATGTCGGCGATCACCGGCGTCCTCCGCTCGAGCCGGCGCACGAGGCGCGCCACGCGCGGGTCGGTGCGAGCGGCAGAGACCACCACGTGCCAACGGTGCCGGAAGCGCAGTCCCGTGATCGTGACGACTTCGCGTCGGGCTGGCACGGGTCAGGCGGGCGGCGCGAGGTCGTGCTGCTCTCCCCTCTCGTTACAACTTGTAACTTGCGCGCATGACCCGCCTCCCTCCCTGCCCGGACGCGCATCGTGCCGCGCGAGAGCGCGAGGCTGCAGAGCGCAAGGCTGCTGCTCTCGGAACCTCGCACCGGGCCGCCGGATCGCGCCTCGGGGGAGCGACCTGCGCATGATCCGGCCGGCGGACCTGATCGAGCAGAAGCGGAACGGGGGAGAGCACGCGCCCGACGACCTGGCGGAGCTGATCCTCGCCTACGCGCGCGACGAGGTGCCCGACTACCAGATGGCCGCCTGGTGCATGGCCGTCTACTTCCGCGGCCTCACGGGAGCGGAGACCCACGCCCTGACCGACGCGATGGTCGCCTCGGGCGCGACGCTCGACCTCGGCCCGCTCCTGGGTCGGAAGGTGGTCGACAAGCACTCCACCGGAGGGGTCGGTGACAAGACGTCGATCGCCGTCGGCCCGATCGTGGCCGCGTGCGGCGTGCCCGTCGCCAAGATGAGCGGTCGGGGGCTGGGGCACACCGGCGGCACCCTCGACAAGCTCGAGTCGATCCCAGGGTTCCGGGTCGAGCTGACGACGGACGAGCTCGTGCGACAGGTGCGGGAGGTCGGGATGGCGATCGTCGGGCAATCCGCCGACCTCGTCCCCGCCGACAAGAAGCTCTACGCCTTGCGCGACGTCACGGCGACCGTCGACGTCGACCCCCTGATCGCGAGCTCGATCATGTCGAAGAAGGTGGCGGCGGGCGCTCAGGCGATCCTGCTCGACGTGAAGGTCGGCGACGGCGCCTTCCTGCGGACGCTCGACGACGCACGCGCGCTCGCCCGGATGATGCGCGAGATCGGCACGCGCGCCGGCCGCGAGGTCGTCTGCCTGTTGACGGACATGGATCAGCCGCTCGGGCGGGCCGTCGGCAACGCCGTCGAGATCCGCGAGGCGGTGGAGACGATCCGCGGCGACGGGCCGGCCGACTTCACCGAGCTGGTGCTCGACGCGTGCGCCCGACTGCTCGCGCTCTCCGATCTCGGCGTCGATCTCGCAGAGGGACGCCGTCGTTCGGAGGCGGCGGTCGCCGACGGCTCCGCGCACGACGTGTACGAGCGCTGGATCCGCGCCCAGGGCGGCGACCCGAGGCTCGAGGTGCTGCCTGAGGCGCCCGTCCAGGTGGCGGTGTCCGCGGCGAGGGACGGGTTCGTGACCAGGGTCGGTGCGCTCGCGATCGGGCACGCCGCGCTCGAGCTCGGCGCGGGGCGCAGGACGAAGGCGGACCCCATCGACCATGCCGTCGGCGTGCTCTGCTTCGCGAAACGGGGCGACGCCGTCCTCGCCGGCGACGATCTCGCGGAGGTGCACGCTCGCGACGAGGAGTCGGCTCGCGAGGCCGTCGAGGCCGTGTGCGCCGCGTACGAGGTGGGCGACGTCGCGCCGCCCGAGCGGGGCGTCCTGCTCGAGGTCGTCGACTGACGTCGCGACGGTCTCGGCGGCGGTAGCGTCGAGCCGATGCCCGAGCTGCCCGAGGTCGAGACGGTGCGCCGCAGCCTCGCGCCGGTCGTCGAGGGCGCGGTGCTGGCGCACGTGGAGATCCTCGACGCACGGCTCACGCGCCCCGTCGACCCGCACCTCGTGGCCGCCGAGCTCGGCGGCGAGCGCGTGGTCGAGCTCGCGCGGCGCGGCAAGTACCTGCTCTGGCGTCTCGCGAGCGGCCGAACGCTCGTCGTCCACCTCCGGATGACCGGCTCGTTCCGCAGCGCCGCGACGGAGGCGCTGCCCGACGACGCCCACCGGCGTGCGCTCCTGCGGCTCGACACGGGGGCGGAGCTGGGCTACCGGGACGTGCGTCGGTTCGGCACCTGGCTGCTGCTCGACCCGGGGGAGGAGTCCCTCTACCTCGACGCCCGCCTCGGGCCCGAGCCGCTCGGGCCGCGGTTCACGGCGTCGTCGCTCGCGGACGTCCTCCAGGGACGTCGCGCTCCGGTCAAGGCGGTGCTGCTCGACCAGCGTCGCGTCGCCGGGATCGGGAACATCTACGCGGACGAGGCGCTGTGGCGCGCGCGGGTCCATCCGCGCCGTCCCGCGTCGTCGCTCGACCGCGACGAGGTGCGCCGACTGCATCGGGCGGTGCGCCACGTGCTGCGCCGCGGGATCGACCTCCAGGGCTCGAGCCTCCGCGACTACGCGGCGCCGGACGGATCCAGCGGAGCGATGCAGGACGAGTTCGCCGTCTACGGTCGCGGAGGAGAGCCGTGTCTGCGCTGCGGGACGCCGATCGAGCGCCTCGTCGTCGCCGGCCGCGGCACGTGGGTCTGTCCTAGTTGCGCGAAGCTGGAATCCGCAGGAGCGGATTCCAGCCGCTTGATCTAGGCCAGCTGCGCGAAGCCGGAATCCGCAGGAGCGGATCCCGGCCGCTTGATCCCTCGGGTCCCGCTGCGCGGGACCCGAGGGCAGATCCCTGAAGTCTCGAGGGACTGCCGTGCGCTGGTCTCGGCGCGCGGCTCGTGTGACGCAGTCGGCAGCGCATTCGTCCGCCGGACCGTGACGGCGCCGGCTCGATCCTCGGGTTCCGCCTGCGGCTCAGGCGGCGAGACGCGTCTCGAGCTCGCCGGAGCGGTCGAGCGCGGCGAGCTCCTGGTAGCCGCCGACGACTCTCCCGTCGATCACCACGAGCGGCACCGTCCAGCGCCCGCCGAGGTCGAAGACCCGTGCGCGGAAAGCGGGGTCGTCGTCGAGCGACACCTCGCGGTACGCGATCCCGCGCCGATCGAGCAGGTGCTTGGCACGGGAGCAGTAGCCGCACCAGCCGGTCGTGTAGAGGGTCACGCGAGGCACCGAGGGAAGAGAACGCCCGACAGGGCCGGCGGTATTCCACGCCACGCCAGTCCGCCGCGTCGACGGCCGGGGCTCCTACACTCCCTGCGTGGCCCGCCCGTCGACGACCGAGGCGGTCGTGCTCCGCTCGTTCGCCTTCGGCGAGGCCGACCGCGTGCTCCACCTGTACACCGCGGAGGGGGGCCGGACGGGTGCCGTCGCAAAGGGAGTGCGGCGCACGAAGAGCCGCTTCGGCGGGCGGCTCGAGCCGTTCTCGCACGTGGAGCTCGTGCTGCACCGCGGCCGCGGCGAGCTGCACACCGTCACCGGCGCGAGCCTCGTCCGCTCGCACGACCGCGTCCGGTCGGAGCCGTGGCGGCTCCAGGTCGGCCTGATCGGGCTCGAGGCGATGCTCCGCCTGTTCACCGAGGAGGAGCGGAACGAGCGCGCGTTCCTCGCGCTCACACGGTTCCTCGACGCGCTCGACGAGGTGCCGCCGCGCGGGGCGGCCAGACCGTCGCTCGAGCCGGTCGTGCTGAGCTTCCAGCTGAAGCTCCTGTGGCTCTCGGGCCTCCTGCCGCACCTCGGCGGCTGCGTCGAGTGCGGGGCGGAGGACGGGCTCGTCGGCTACGCGCCCGCGGCCGGGGGAGCCGTCTGCTCGGCGTGCGACCACGGCTCGATCCCCCTTCCGCCGGAGGGGATCCACGCGATCGCGGCGCTGCTAGGCGCACCGATCGGCGACGCGGGAGCCCAGGGCATCGGCGACCCTGCAGCGCGCATCGTGCTGGCGGTGATCACCGCCGCCTACGAGCACCACGGCGGCTTCCGCCTGCGCACGCTCAGCGCGTGAGGGACTCTCTCAGGCGGAACGGCTCGACCTGGTCGCCCGCCGCGAGCCGCTCGAGCGCGGCGAGCGCGATCGCGTAGTAGCTGTCGGCGCCGGGGACGACGTCGTCGCCTCGCAGTCGAGCTGGCCGCTCGGTCGCGTCGTCGCGCCGTCGCTCGACTGCGTCGACGACGTCACCGTCGACGAGCAGCGCGCGTGCGGCCGGGAGGGGGAGGCGGACGAGCGCGTCGACCTCGTCCGGGTGGAGGACGAACGAGGTGAGCGCGCGGTCGACGACGACCGCGTACACGTCCTGGTGCTCGCGATCGTCCGCGCCGCCTGCGTGGGACGCGACCGAGCGCCGTCCGAGCGGCACGAGCTCGTCGGCTGCGACGGTGAGCCCGATCTCCTCCTCGCACTCGCGCAGCGTCTCCCCGAGCGCCTCACCCGCGCGGACATGACCGCCGACGGCGACGTCGAGCCGGCCGGGCCACGTGTCCTTCCCCGCCGAGCGACGCTGGAGGAGGACCTCCGGCACACCGGTCGCCGTCGTCACGACCCACACGTGGAGCCCGGCGTGCCAGTCTCCGTCCCGGTGGACGTCGCCACGGCGCTTGCGGGCGCCGGTCGGCCGGCCCTCCCCGTCGAGGACGTCCAGGAGCTCGTCCTGCGGGTCGGTCGTGCGCGCGTGCGTCAGAAGCGCTCGAGCACGCCGTGCAGCGCGCCGTCCGAGATGAGCTGATCCTTGAGCTCGTTGCGGCCCGGCTGCACCTCGCGCCGCACGACGCCGTCGTCGTCGATGCGGTACTGACCGACCCAGTCGAGACGCGGCGAGTAGACGTGGATCGTGACCGCTGGCGCGCCGTCCCAGTGCTGCACGCGGTGGATGTACGCCGGGTTGCCGTGCCGCGACATGCCCGCCGTCAGCGTGCGCTCGATCGCGGGCATCCCGTAGCGCATCTGATCCTCGCGGATCGCCCCGTCGGCCACGCAGAGGCCCACGGAGGAGATCCAGTGGTCGTGGAACCCGGTGCCGTGGCCCGGCATCCAGGAGAGCACCCACGCATCCATCCGCTCGTCCTCGTACAGGAGCTCGTAGCCTCTGCGCTCGGTGCGGGTGCGCGCGAGCGGCTGCCAGATCTCGGGTCGCACGGCGATCGCGCGGGCGATCTCCTCGAGCTCCTGGGGCGCGAGGATGCCGTCGTGGGGCACGAGCTCGTCGAGCGAGGCGAGCGCGGGGACGAAGACCGGGGCGGTCTGGGTGCTCACGTGGAGCATTCTATCCGATGCGCAGCATCTCTGTCAAAGATTTGTCCAGATTGTTGGGACGTGCCTCGCCACGCTCCGTGTGCGCCTGCCGGCACGTCAGTGCCCCCGCCGGACACGGGGCAGTGCGTCCCGGTTGCGCACGAGCCACACGCCCAGCACGGCGAAGAGCGCGCAGAGTCCGGCCAGCACCCAGACGTCAGCGAGGTTGAAGGCCAGCACCGCCCGGTCGCCCTCGATCACCAGCGGGTTGGCGACCTCGAAGTCGTTCCAGGCAGCCGAGAGCGCGTTCCCCAGGACGCCACCGGCGAGCACCCCGGCGGCCGGCGGGACGAGCCCGCCAGGGACGCGCAGGACGACCACGAGCGCGGCCAGCACGACGACGCACAGCACGAGCCAGCCCACCGAGCGCTCGTGCCAGGCCCACCACGGCGTCGGTCGCGCCGCTTTCACGGCGAGGTCGACGAGCGCGAGAGGCACGGCGACGGCGAGAGCGACGGCGAGGCGCATCGCCAGAACGACGCTACCAGCACCGGCGTGGGTCACGCTGCCGATCCGCTCGCCGTGCTCGACGTCGCCCTGCGCCGCCGAGATCGTCCGGCTCAGCCGCGCGGCGGGGGCGCCCAGTCGGCCGTGAGCCGGTCGAGCAGCGCCTCGCGCACCCGGGCGATCGACACCCGCTCCTGCCCGAGAGAGTCGCGGTCGCGCACGGTGACGGTGTCGTCGACGAGGGTCTGCTCGTCGATCGTGACGGCGTAGGGCGTCCCGATCTCGTCCTGCCGCCGGTAGCGGCGGCCGATCTGGCCGTTGTCGTCGTGCTCTGCGACCATCACGCGGCGCAGCTCGCCGTGCAGGGCTCGCGCCTTCGAGGCCATGCCGTCGTCGCGCGGGATCAGCGGCAGCACGGCGACCTTGACGGGGGCGATCTCCGGGTGCAGCCGCAGCACGGTTCGCTCGCGCTCGCCGACGATCTCCTCGTCGTACGCGTCGCAGAGAAACGCGAGCATCGACCGGTTGAGGCCGGCCGCGGGCTCGACCACGGCGGGGGTGAAGCGGTCGCCCGAGGCGGAGTCGACCCACTCGAGCTTCGTCCCCGAGGCCTCCGTGTGGGCCGTCAGGTCGAACTGGCCGCGGTTCGCGATGCCCTCGAGCTCCGACCAGCCGATCGGGTAGAGGTACTCGATGTCGCTCGTCCCGCTCGAGTAGTGCGAGCGCTCCTCTGCCTCGTGCTCGCGGACGCGCAGGCTCTCGCGGCGGATCCCGTAGCGCGCGTACCAGCCGAGACGCTCGTCGATCCAGTACCGGTACCACCGCTCGGCCTCGTCCGGCGGGACGAAGAACTCCATCTCCATCTGCTCGAACTCGAGCGTGCGGAAGATGAAGTTGCCCGGCGTGATCTCGTTCCGGAACGACTTGCCGACCTGGGCGATGCCGAACGGCGGCTTGCGCCGCGCCAGCTGGGCGACGTTCTTGAAGTTGATGAAGATCCCCTGCGCCGTCTCGGGGCGGAGGTAGACCGTCTTGCCGGTCTCCTCGACCGGGCCGACCCGCGTCTCGAACATGAGGTTGAACTGACGGGCCTCCGTCAGGTCGCAGTCCGACGTCTCGCCCGGACGCTTGCTCGGGCGCTTCCCGCACTGCTCGACGTCGAGGTGATCGGCCCGGAAGCGCTTCTTGCAGAAGCGGCAGTCGACGAGCGGATCGGTGAAGCCGCCGACGTGGCCCGAGGCCTCCCAGACCTGCGGGTGGAGGATGATCGCCGAGTCGAGCGCGACGATGTCGTCGCGCTCCTGCACCATCGCCTCCAGCCAACGCGCCTTGACGTTCTCCTTGAGGAGCACGCCGTAGTGCCCGTAGTCGTACGACGAGCCGAGGCCGCCGTAGATCTCCGACGAGGGGAACACGAACCCGCGTCGCCGGCACAGCGAGACGATCTTGTCCATCGTGAGCTCCACGGCTCCGAACCGTAGCGGGGTGCCGTGGGGCGGGCCGCGGTACCGTGCCCGCGTGGCGGGCAGGCGCACGCCGGCGATCGTCGCGGCCGAGCGTGCCGGGGTGTCGCACGTGGTCCACGAGTACGCCCACGACCCGCGCGCGGGCTCCTACGGGCTCGAGGCGGCGGCGAAGCTCGGGGTCGACGCGGCGCGGGTGCTCAAGACCCTCGTCGTGGACGTGGACGGCGTCCTCACCGTCGCCGTCGTCCCCGTCGAGGCGCAGCTCGATCTCCGGGCGCTGGGGAAGCGGGCCGCGCTCGCCAACACCCGGGCGGCGGAGCGCGCGACCGGGTACGTCGCCGGCGGCATCAGCCCGCTGGGGCAGCGCAGGCAGCTGCCCACCGTCGTCGACGCGTCCGCGCTCGAGCACGAGACCGTGCACGTCAGCGCCGGGCGACGCGGGCTCGAGCTCGAGCTCGCACCCGGAGACCTCGTCGCGTTGACCGACGCCCGCGTCGCCCCGATCGCGCGCCCGTGAGCGAGCGCGCGCGATGAGACGACCGATCCGACGCGTGCACTGCGGTCCGACGAGGTCGCGCTCGCACGGGCCCACCCGAGACCCGGCGAGCTTCGTCTAGCCTCCGGCCGATGTCCACGGGCGCACCGGTCGAGCTGCACATCGTCTCCGACTCGACGGGGGAGACCGCTGCGAAGCTCGTCCTGGCGCTCGAGGCGCAGTTCCCGGATCAGGTCTTCGAGGAGATCCGCCACCCACGCGTCGAGTCGGTCGAGGATCTCGCGCTCGCCGTCAAGCGCGCGCGCGGCCGCCCTGCGGTGATGGTCTACACGCTGGTCGAGCCGGGCCTGCGGGCGTCGATGCGGCAGCTCTGCCGGCGCAGCCGGATCCACTACTGCGATCTCCTCGGGCACCCGATCGACTCGATCTCCCGCGTCGCGGGCGTCGCCGCGCGCATGGAGCCCGGAGCCCGCGCCCCGCTCGACCAGACGTACTTCAAGCGCATCGACGCGATCGAGTTCGCCGTGAAGTACGACGACGGCGTCGGTGGAGGACTCGACGAGGCAGACATCATCCTGGTCGGCGTGTCGCGCACCTCGAAGACGCCCCTGTCGATCTACCTCGGGTACCTCGGCCACAAGGCCGCCAACGTGCCGATCGTGCGGGGCGTCGACCCGCCGCGCGCGCTCTTCGACGTCGAGCGCGAGAAGGTCGTGGGGCTGACGATCGATGCGGAGCGGCTGGCGGAGATCCGGGGTGAGCGCGTTCGCTCGATGGGAGCGCCCCGGCGTCGCTACGCGGACCTCGAGGCTGTGTTCGAGGAGCTCGAGGCGGCGGCTCGCGTGCATCGGCGGCTGCGCTGCCCCGTGATCGACGTCTCCGACCTGTCCGTGGAGGAGACCGCGATCCGGGTGATCAAGCTCGTGGCCGACCGCAGCCGTGAGCGGGAGCGCGGGCGTCGGAGGTGAGCGGCCCGAACGAGAAGTACGGGCCGCTCGCGCGCGGCGTCCGTCGCGACCTGCGGGAGCGAGGCTGGGTGCCGGCCCGGTACTGGGCGATCTGGTGGACGGCGCTCGGCATCGCCGTCGTGCTGTTCTACGTCGTGCTGACCCCGCTCTGGCTCGGGCTGCGCGTCGCCGCGTGGGTGAGCGACCGGCGTGCCCGCGGCCGACCCCGTGGCGCTCCGCGGGCGACTCGGGCGGGGTCGAGCCGCTAGACGCCCCGTTGTGCACGGTGAGTCGGGGACGTCGGGTCAGCAGCGCGTCGCGCGGACGTGCCGGACGAAGCGCTCCACCTCGGCACCGCTGCGCAGTCGCACGGTGCGATAGCGCGCGAGCTCGGTCGGGTAGCTGCGACGCCGGGGGCGCGCCTGGCGCAACGCGTACGGGATCAGCGCGTCACGGCCCGCGATCGCGCTGCGGACGGTCTCGCGGTTGCCGTTCCACAGCTCCTCGCGGGTCGCGATCCGGCGCGCCGTCCGCCGGAGGAGGCGCGACAGCCACACACGCGCCGGCAGATCGAGCCACACGACGAGCTCGGCACGGTCGAGCACGAGGTCGCCGAGCTTCCCGCGGTAGATGCCGTCGACGACCCACCGGTCGCCCGCCACGATCGGCGTCACACGGGCGCGCAGCTCCTCGGCCGTCGCCTCGGTCCAGCCCGGGCCGTGGTGCAGCGCGTCCAGCTCGACGAAGGGGACTGCGAGGTGCGCGGCGAGCCGACGGGCGAGGGTCGTCTTGCCGTTGCCGCTCGCGGTCGCGACGATCGCGATCCGGCGGATCGGGGCTCGTGGGAGCGCCACGTCGGGGCCGCCCGGGCTCGCGCCCTCGCTCCTCCCGGACGAGCTCACGCGGCGCAGTCTGCCATCGGGACGCAGGGGCGTTCACCCGGGTGCGCCGCGGCGGTCGGCTGCGGGAACACCGCGGTCGCACGCGTCTGCCAACCGATGCGAGCGGGGCGGGCTTTGTGCGAGGATCGCAGCGTGCGCTACGTCTACGGCTTCGACGAGGACGCTCCCGGAGGGCGGGAGCTCCTCGGTGGCAAGGGCGTCGGTCTCACCGAGATGACGGCGCTCGGCATCCCGGTGCCGGCCGGGTTCACGATCACCACGGACGCGTGCCGGGCGTACATGGATGCGGGTGGCACGGTGCCAGAGGGGCTCGACGCCGAGGTCGACGAGCATCTCGAGCGCCTCGAAGCGAGGACGGGGAAGCGCTTCGGCGACGAAGCCGAGCCGCTGCTCGTGTCCGTGCGCTCCGGCGCGGCGATCTCGATGCCCGGGATGATGGACACGATCCTCAACCTGGGCCTCAACGACGTCGCCGTCACCGGGCTCGCGCACAGCACCGGCAACTCCCGGTTCGCCTACGACTCCTACCGCCGGCTGATCCAGATGTACGGCGAGGTCGTCGACGGCGTCGAGCCGCACCTCTACGAGGACGCGATCGCCGCGCTCAAGGCCGAGCGCGGCGTCTCCCTCGACCTCGAGCTGACGGCCGAAGACCTCGCGGGGCTCGTCACGACCTTCAAGGCGATCTACGAGCGCGAGGTCGGCGAGCCGTTCCCGCAGGACGCGCACGACCAGCTGCGGCGTGCCTACCGGGCCGTGTTCGACTCCTGGGACACGCCGCGCGCACGCGTGTACCGGCGCACCTACGACATCCCCGACTCGATCGGCACCGCGTGCAACGTCGTCCAGATGGTGTTCGGCAACCAGGGCACGCGCTCCGGGACGGGGGTCTGCTTCACGCGCGACCCGTCGACCGGCGAGAAGGTCCTGTACGGCGAGTTCCTCGTCGACGCGCAGGGCGAGGACGTCGTCGCCGGGATCCGGACGCCGGAGCCGATGGCGCACATGGCGGAGCTCCTGCCGGAGGCCTACGACGAGCTGGTGAGCACCCTCGACCGCCTGGAGCTGCACTACCGGGAGATGCAGGACATCGAGTTCACGGTCGAGAACGGGACGCTGTACCTGCTCCAGACGCGGACCGGGAAGCGAACGGCGCGGGCGGCGCTGCGGATCGCCGCGGAGATGGTCGAGGAGGGCCTGATCTCGAAGGAGGAGGCGGTCGCCCGGATCGACCCCGGCCAGCTCGATCAGCTCCTCCATCCGATGATCGACCCCGACGCCGCGGTCAACGTTGCAGCACGTGGTCTCAACGCCTCGCCCGGGGCGGCGTCGGGCGCGATCGTGCTCGACGCCGACACGGCCGAGGAGCGCGGCAAGGGCGGCGAGGCCGTCGTCCTCGTCCGCTGGGAGACCACCCCCGACGACATCCATGGGCTCGTCCACGCGCGTGGGGTGCTGACCGCCCACGGCGGGATGACGTCGCACGCGGCCGTCGTCGCGCGCGGGATGGGCAAGCCGTGCGTCGCAGGCTGTGAGGGGCTCGAGATCGACGTCGCCGCCCGCACGGTGCGCATCGGCGAGCACGAGCTGCGGGAGGGCGACCCGATCACGATCGACGGCGGCACGGGCCGTGTGATCGTGGGCGCCGTCAAGCTCGTCCCGCCGGAGATCGACGAGAACTTCGGCACGATCCTCGGCTGGGCGGACGAGCTGCGCCGCCTGCGGGTGCGGGCCAACGCGGACACGCCCGAAGACGCCGCCAAGGCACGCGAGTTCGGCGCCGAGGGCATCGGGCTGTGCCGCACGGAGCACATGTTCATGGCGCAGGAGCGCCTCCCGATCGTGCAGGAGATGATCCTCGCGTCGTCCGAGGCCGCGCGGCGCGCGGCGCTCGATCGCCTCCTTCCGATGCAGCAGGGCGACTTCGAGGGCATCTTCGAGGCGATGGCGGGGTTCCCGGTCACGATCCGCCTGCTCGACCCGCCGCTGCACGAGTTCCTGCCGTCGCTCGACGAGGCGACCTCGGAGGAGATGCGACGGCGCATCGAGCAGCTCCACGAGGCGAACCCGATGCTCGGCACCCGCGGCTGCCGGCTGGGGCTGCAGTGGCCCGAGATCTACGAGATGCAGGTCCGCGCCATCGTCCGCGCCGCGAAGGCCGTCGCCGACCGCACGGGCGTGGCGCCGCTGGTCGAGATCATGCATCCACTGGTCGGGTTCGGGGAGGAGCTGCGGCGGCTGCGCGCTCTCACGGAGCGGATCGCCGCCGAGGAGCCGCCCGTCGAGTACCTGTGCGGCACGATGATCGAGCTGCCGCGGGCCTGCGTCCGCGCGAACGAGATCGCCGAGACCGCGGACTTCTGCTCGTTCGGCACGAACGACCTGACGCAGACGACGCTCGGCTTCTCACGCGACGACGCCGAGGGGAAGTTCCTCACGCACTACCTCGAGGAGGGCATCCTCGAGCGCAATCCGTTCGAGGTGCTCGACCAGGAGGGCGTCGGCGAGCTGATGCGCATCGCCGTCGAGCGCGGGCGCAGCGTGAAGGAGCACCTGAAGATGGGGATCTGCGGCGAGCACGGCGGCGAGCCGCGCTCGGTCGCCTTCTGCCACGGTCTCGGTCTCGACTACGTCAGCTGCTCGCCCTACCGGGTGCCGTTGGCGCGCCTGGCGGCGGCGCAGGCCGCGCTGAGCGAGCGCGGGGTCGTGGCTGTCGCTGTCGGCGGCTGACGCCTCGCTCGAGCGGCTTGCAGCCGCTCTCGCTCGGCGTCAGGTGCCGGGCATGCCCGGCACCTACACGGGGTGCGTTGGGTGATCCGGGGCGGTGGGGCTGTGGGCTGGGAGCGCCCACGGGGTGGTGGGTCCGTCGTAGGGGCGAGGCATGCCTCGCCCGCTCTTCCGTCGGGCGGGCCCGCCCGACGTGAACAGCGGCGCCTCTCGAGGCGTCAGTACACGCCGTAGCCGCCGACGCGGATCGCCGCGACGGCGACCGCGACGACGGCCACGAGCACCGCGGTGGCCGGGCCGAGCCACCGCTGCCGACTGGTGCGGAAGTGGGCGAGGGCGAACGTCGCGGCGATGCCGCCGATCAGGCCGCCCAGATGCCCCCCGAGCGAGATGTTCGGGATCGCCACCGTGAGGGCGAGGTTGAGGACGATCAGCCCCATCGCCTGCCCCGCGAACGAGCCGGTGCTCAGCCACTCCAGGATCAGCAGCGCGCCCATGATCCCGTAGATGGCACCGGAGGCGCCCACGGTGATCGACGTCGGCCCCGTGAGCAGCAGCGCGCCCGCGGAGCCGGCGATCCCGGACACGAAGTAGACGAGGACGAACCGCCACGTCCCCAGCGCCTGCTCGACGATCGTCCCGAGCCACCACAGGACGAGCATGTTGAACGCGAGGTGGAGGAAGCTCGCGTGGAGGAACATCGCCGTCACGAGGCGGTACCAGTCGCCGTCGAGGTCGATCGCCCCACCGATCAGCGCCCCCTCGAAGAAGATCCGCCCACCTGGGGCGTTGAGCCCGGAGCCCTGGGCGACGGTGACCATGTAGACGAGCACGTTGACGGCGACGAGGAAGACGGTCGCGGGCGCCTGGAGCCCCCCGACCTGGGAGCGCGCCTGGCGCACCGCGCGCTGCGGCGCCGCCGCTGCCGCGCCGACCCCGGCGTGGTCGGGACACTTGATCCCGACCGGCCCGAAGGTCATGCACTCCTCGCAGATCGGACGGCCGCACTCGGAGCAGGAGACGAGCGTCTCCCGGTCGGGATGGCGATAGCAGCGCGGCACGTCGCTCATGACGGGCTAGCGTACCCGCGTGCGCGTCCACGTCGTCTTCACTCCCGACGAGCAGGCCGAGGCGCCGACGGGCGTCGTGATCGACGTCATCCGGGCGACCTCGACGATCTGCCAGGCGCTCGCCGCCGGCTACGAGCGGGTCCTCTGCGCCGCCGAGGTCGACGAGGCGCGCGCCCTCGCCGGCCCCGACGTGACGCTGGGCGGTGAGCGGCTCGGCGTGCGCATCGAGGGGTTCGACCTGGGGAACTCGCCGCGCGAGTACCTCGAGCCGCGGTCGTCGACGCTGGCGATGTCGACCACGAACGGCACGCGCGCGATCGTGACGGCGGCGGAGCGGTGTGACCGCGTGCTGATCGCGAGCCTCGCGAACCTCGCCGCGGTCGTCGCCGAGGTCGAGTCCAGGGGGGAGGAGGTCGCGATCTTCTGCGCCGGCGTGAAGGGACAGCCGTGCCTGGACGACACGTACGTCGCAGGCCGCATCGCCGAGGAGCTCGGCTGGGAGCGCAGCGACGCCGCCGAGACCGCCGTGCGGCTCGTGCGCTCGTACGCCACCGCGGAGGAGGCGTTCCGCGCCTCGCGGTCCGGCCGGAACCTGATCAACCACGGCCCCGAGCTCGAGGCGGACATCGCGTGGGTCGCGCGCGAGGACATGCTCGACGTCGTGCCGGCGCTCACGGGGATGGACGGGACGGTCGCCGAGCTTCGCCGTCTCGCCTGATGCGCACGGCGGTCGTCCTCTTCACGCGCGACCTCCGGGTGCACGACCACCCGGCGCTGCACGAGGCCTGCACCACCTTCGACGCCGTCGTGCCGCTGTTCGTGGAGGACGACGGCATCCGCGGCACCCGGTTCGGCGCAGCACGGCACCGCCGGGCGTTCCTCGACGACTGCCTGGCCGACCTCGACGGCTCGCTCCGCGAGCGGGGGGCGGCGCTCGTCGTGCGGCGTGGCGACGTCGTGCTCGAGACCGTCCGGCTGGCGCGCGAGGTCGGCGCCGAGGCGGTGCTCGCGAGCGCAGACGTCAGCCCGTACGCACGTCGCCGCGAGGCCCGGCTCGCAGCGGAAGTCGACCTGCGGCTCGTCAACGGCAGCTTCGTCGTCCCCGCCGGCGAGGTGGCGCCGAGCGGCGGCACGTACTTCCAGGTCTTCTCGCCGTACCACCGCGCGTGGGCCCAGGTGCCGCTCGGCGACCCGCTCCCTGCGCCCGCGCGCGTGCAGCTCCCCCGGGGGGTCGACGGGGGCACGCCGCTCGTCGTCTCCCGAGCGGCGCTCCTGCGTGGTGGCGAGACCGCGGCGATCGCGCGGGCGCGCGACTGGCTCACGGGCGGGCTGGCCGACTACGGCAGCGGCGGGCACGACGACCTCGGGCGCGAGGGCACGTCACGCCTGTCGCCGTTCCTCCACCTCGGGTGCCTCTCAGCGCGGTCGCTCGCCGTCCGCGCCTCGGCGGTCCCGGGCGGCGAGGCGTTCGTGCGCCAGCTGTGCTGGCGGGACTTCTACGCGCAGCTGCTCTGGGCGCGGCCGGAGAGCCAGGTGGAGGACTTCCGCCCTCGTGGCGACCGCTGGGTCGACGATCCCGAGGGCCTCGCCCGCTGGCGCCAGGGCCAGACGGGGTTTCCGCTCGTCGATGCCGGCATGCGCCAGCTCGCAGCGGAAGGGTGGATGCACAACCGCGCCCGGATGGTCGTCGCCTCGTTCCTCGTCAAGGATCTCGGGATCGACTGGCGGGAGGGTGCGCGGCACTTCTTCGACCTCCTGCTCGACGGCGACGTCGCGCAGAACGTCGGCAACTGGCAGTGGGTCGCTGGCACCGGCGTCGACACCCGGCCGAACCGCGTCTACAACCCGGCGCGGCAGCGCGAGAAGCTCGACCCGGACGGCGTGTACGTCAAGCGGTACGTCCCCGAGCTCGCTGACGTCCCGCCGCGGCAGCTCGACGAGCCCGGGCTGCTGGCGCCCGCGTATCCCGCGCCGATCGTCGACCATGCCGACGCGGTCGCTGCGTTCCGTGCGCGTCGAGGCGTCTGAGCCGATTCCCTATCGTGCGGCCGTGTCCGCCGACCGTGACAGTCGCGAGGGTCGCGCCGCGTCGTTCGGCTCGGTCGCCGACGCGTACGAACGCGCCCGTCCCGGGTACCCCGACGACGCCGTGCGCTGGCTCGCGGGCGAGGCCCCTTCCGACGTGCTCGACCTCGGCGCCGGCACGGGGAAGCTGACACGCTCGCTGGCCGCGCTCGGCCATCGGGTCACGGCGGTCGAGCCGCTCCCGGCGATGCTCGTCCAGCTGCGCGTCGCAGCGCCGGGTGCGATCGCGCTCGAGGGCACGGCGGAGCAGATCCCGCTCCAGGACGAGGCCGTGGACGTCGTCACGGTCGCGCAGGCGTTCCACTGGTTCGACGCGGAGCAGGCGGTGCGCGAGATCGCCCGCGTGCTGCGGCCCGGCGGGGTCCTCGCGCTCGTCTGGAACCAGCGCGTGGAGGGTGAGCGCTGGATCGAGGTGCTGAGCGGCGGTTGGCAGGGCAGCGACGACCCTGGCGTCGAGGAGGACGAGGGCGCGATCGCCGTCTCCGGGCTGTACGGGCCGGTCGAGCGGGCGACCTTCGGGTTCACGCAGCGGCTCGACCGGGACGGGCTGCGCGACCTCGTCCTCTCGCGCAGCTACTGCGCGGTGCTTCCCGAAGCCCACCGGCGCCCGGTGCTTGCGCAGCTCGACGTGCTGTTCGACGAGCACGCCGTGGACGGGGAGATCGAGCTGCCGTACCGAACGGAGTGCTTCCGAGCGGTCAGGCGCTGAGGCGCTCCTCGACGAGCTCGTAGAGCTGCCCGTCGGGGGCGCGGAAGTGCGTGTAGCGCCAGCGGTCGTTCTCGCCGACGCCGTCGGTCTCGACCCCGGCGGCGTGGAGCTCCGCGATCGCGGCGTCCAGGTCGCCAACGAGGAAGCCGACCGTGCGCGTGGCGCTCTCGGGCGCCGTCTCCATCACGGCGAACGACGTCCCGTCCGGCAGGCGGAAGAGCGTCGCAGGGAGACCCCCGAGCGGTGCACCGGTCAGGCCCAGCACGTCACGGGCGAAGGCGATCGTCTCGTCGGCGGCCGGGGTGGCGGTGCCGACGAAGGTGATCCCGCGGATCTCCACGAGCCGAGCATACGCACCCTTGACAGTCGAACATGTGTTCGATAGAACAGATGTTCCCCATGATCGCCTGCCTCGTCATCCCGGGATTCGCGCTCCGCGCAGCGCTTCGCTCCCGGCCGAGGCTCGCGGCGGTGCCCGCCGCGCTGGCGCCCGAGCCGGGACGGGAGCCGCTGCTCGGGCCCGTCACCGCGGCTGCCGAGGCGGCCGGGGTCACGGCCGGGATGCGCCTCGGTGAGGCGCTCGCCACCTGCCCGGAGCTCGTGCTCGTCGAGCCCGATCCCGCCACGGCCGAGCAGGAGTGGGAAGGGGTGCTGCGGCGCCTGGAGGACACGGGGTTCTCCGTCGAGCCGCTCGAGCTCGGCACCGTCGTGTTCCAGACCGACGGCGTCGAGCGGCTCTACGGCGGCGTGGAGGCGGCGCTCCGCAAGGCGCTCGCCTCCGTCGGGCCTGCCTGGGACCCGCGCGCAGGCGCGGGTCAGCGGCGCTTCACCGCCCTCGCGGCGGCGAGCGTCGCGCGCGCCGGGCAGGCCGTGATCGTCGAGGGGAAGGACGAGGAGTTCCTCGAGCCGCTCCCGCTCTCGCTCCTGCCGCTCGAGGCCGGACGCTATGCCGAGCTCGAAGGGCTCGGCGTCCGGCAGCTCGGCGACCTCGCCCGGCTCCCGGGCGCGGCCGTCGCAGAGCGGCTGGGGCCGGAGGGGAAGCGGGCGTGGAGCCTGGCACGCGGTGGACGCTCCGCCGACGGAGCGAACCCGACGCGCGTGCGTGGGCGATCTCCCGCGGCCGAGCTGGTCGAGGCGCTCCCCTTCCCCGAGGCGGTCGGCAACGAGCTCACGCTGCGGCGCGCGCTCGGGGCGCTCATCGACCGGCTGCTCGCGCGTCCCGAGCGCGCGGGACGTCCGTTCCGCAAGGTGGCGGTCGCCGCGCGACTGGCGGGGGGAGGATCGTGGCGTCGCACCGTGACGCTGCGCGACGCGACCGCGGAGCGGGATCGTCTGCGGCTCGCGCTCGGGCCGAAGCTCGCCGAGGTGCCGTCGCCCGTGCTCGAGCTGCGGCTCGAGGCCGTCGAGCTCGCGGAGCACACGGGGCAGCAGCTCGCGCTCGTCGCCCCGGAAGGGGAGGAGGCGGACGCCCGTCTGCGCGAGGGGCTGCGTCAGGTCAGGGCGAGCACCGGCGCGGGCTCGGTGTGCGCGGTCGTCGAGGTGGCGCCGTGGTCGCGGATTCCCGAGACCCGCGCGATCGTGGTTCCACGGGAGGTGTAGAGCTGTCCCCGCAGGGGACAGCCCCGGGAGGATCGTGGACGAGCAGGACGCATGCGTACGCCCGCGCAGCGGCGGGACGGCTCAACCCGCCCCGCCCGGCGCTGGTCGAGACCGGCGTCGACGGCGCGCCCACGTGCGTCGACCGGGAGCGCGTCACCGTCGTGCGCGAGGAGTGGCGGGTCGTCGACCGCTGGTGGACGGACGAGCCGGTCGATCGCCGCTACTACGAGGTCGTGCTCGAGTCGGGACGCAACACGTGCGTCTTCCTCGACAGAGCGCTCGGCCGGTGGTTCACACAGCGTGGATAGGTGCGAATCCACGTCCGTGGATTCGCACCTAGGGAGCCACGTGGTCCGGGGAGCTCGCTCGCGCCTTCCAGCGCGCGTACTGGTCGGGCAGGCAGCGGGCGCATGGGCGGTATCCCGCGGCGATCGCGGTCTCCTCGTCGGCGAAGAACACGCGCTGCCGCACGTAGTGGCCCTTCGCGATCCAGCGCAGCGCGCCGGGGCAGTCGAGGCGGCCGTAGACCCGGGTGCGCCGGTGGCCGCCGAGCGTCCCTGGCGCGCGCGAGACGAGCTCGCGACCGTCGGGGCCGATCAGCCGATACGTCGTCATGGCGAGGAGAACGGCACTGCCGGGCGCGGTGTGAGATCACGTGCGGGGCGACGGCGGGATGGAATGGTCCTGCGCGACCGCCTCGTAGGCGAGAGCGTCCCATTCGTCCGCCTGCGCCGGCGGCACGACAACCCACTGACGGAAGGCCTCGCCGCGGCCGGACGGGTCGAACAGGTGCGCTCCCGGGACGGCGAGCGCGCGTGCGTGGATCACCGAGTCGGTCAGCTTGAACACCATCCCGGTACGGGAGAGCCCGAACACGACGCGTCCCGCGCGCTTCACGCACGGCATGCCGAACACGAGGGAGGCACGGCAGTCGTCGTGCCAGGCGGTGATCGCGTCGACGATGTCGTCGTAGCGCTCGTGCGGATCCACCGCTCAGCTCGTCGGCAGGGTCTCGAGCGAGCGCTCGAGCAGGCACGCAGCCATCTTCCCGCTCCGCTCGAGGCACGGCATGCCGAACATCTGCCCCGGGCCGGTGTCCGGGTATCGCGTCGCGAGCTCGGTGACCAGCGCATCCCACTCCGCACGCGTCTCCATCGCGGTGGAGCATGACCTACGTCGAGCTCCACTGCCACTCCGCGTACTCGTTCCTCGACGGTGCCTCGCAGCCCGAGGAGCTCGCCGCACGCGCCGCCGAGCTCGGCCACACCGCGCTCGCGCTCACCGACCACGACGGCCTGTACGGCTCGCTCGAGTTCGCGCACGCGGCGAAGGGGCTCGGAGTGCGGCCGATCACGGGGGCGGAGGTGACCCTCGCGGGTGGCGCGCACGTCACGCTGCTCGTGGAGACGAGTCGCGGCTATGCGAGCCTCTGCCGGATCCTCACCGAGGCGCACGCAGGCACGCGCCCCCTCGGCAAGGAGCACCGCGTGGTGCACGAGCCCGCGGTCGCGCTCGAGCGCGTCGCGGAGCTGGCGGAGGGGCTCGTCTGCCTCTCCGGCTGCGCGCGTCAGGGGCTCGCGCTGCGCGATCCGAACGGCGCCGCGCGCCTGGCGGAGGCGTTCGGGGCGGAGCGGTTCTACGTCGAGCTGCAGCGGCCGTTCGAGCGCGGCGACGCCCGTCGGCACGTCCTGCTCCGCGACCTCGCTGCGCACCTCGGGGTGCGGACGATCGCGACCGGGAACGTCCACGCCCACGCGCCGCGGCGCACGCTCCTGCAGGACACCCTCGTCGCGATCCGCCACGGCACCTCGCTCGACGGGTGCGAGCCGCAGCGGAGGGGGAACCGCGAGGCGGTGCTCCGTCCGCCGGGGGAGATGGTCGAGCGCTTCGCCCGGGTCGACCGGGCGGCGGCCGAGCGCACGGTCGAGCTGGCGGAGCGGCTGACCTTCGACCTGACGCAGGAGCTCGGCTACCGCTACCCGGACTTCGCCGACGGCCCCGACCCCGCGATCGCGCAGCTCGCCTCCATCTGCGCGCACGCGTTCGACGAGCGCTATCGCTCGTGTGACAACGTGTTGCAGGTGCAGGCGCGGGCCCGGCTCGAGTCGGAGCTGGCGCTGATCGAGGAGCTCGGCCTCGCGGGGTTCTTCCTGCTCCACCACGAGGTGCTCGAGCTGGCGCGGGAGTGCGCGCTCGCCGTTCGCGGCCGTGGCTCGCCGCGCTCGAGCCTCCCACCCGGGCGGGGGCGGGGCAGCTCGGTCGGCTCGATCGTCTGCTACCTGACGGGGCTCTCGCACGTCGATCCCGTCGCGAACGACCTCTCGCTCGGCCGGTTCCTCAACCGTGAGATGGCATCCGTCCCCGACATCGACCTCGACTTCCCCCGCGACATCCGCGAGCGGCTCATCGTCGCGGTGACCGAGCGCTACGGACGCGAGCACGCGGCGCTCGTCGCGAGCTTCCCGACGTACCGCTCCCGCGGAGCGATCCGCGACGTCGGCAAGGCGCTCGGGCTGCCGCACGCGGAGCTGGAGCGCCTCGCACGCGTGACCGATGGCTGGCGGGCCGAGCGGGTCGCAGAGGAGGTCGCGGCGCTCCCCGACGCCGGGCGCAAGCTCGACGCGAGGCGCTGGCGCGCCTTCCAATTCCTCACCGGCGAGATCGCAGGCCTGCCCCGGCATGTCTCGCAGCACCCGGGCGGGATGGTGATCTCGTCCCGCCCGCTCGTAGAGCTCGTCCCGGTGCAGCCGGCGGCGATGGCGGGTCGGCAGCTCTGCCAGTGGGACAAGGACTCGTGCTCCGATGCCGGCTTCCTCAAGATCGATCTGCTCGGGCTGGGGATGCTGTCGTGCGTCGAGGAGTGCGTCGAGAGGATCGCCCGCCTGCGGGGACAGACGATCGACCTCTCGCGGATCCCGCTCGACGACCCGGCGGTGTTCCGGGAGATACAGGACGCGGACACGGTCGGGGTGTTCCAGATCGAGAGCCGCGCGCAGATGCAGAGCCTGCTGCGCACGCGACCGGAGACGCTCGACGACCTCACGGTGCAGGTCGCGCTCGTCCGTCCGGGGCCGATCCAGGGCAAGGCGGTGCACCCGTACATCGAGCATCGCCGACGGCTGCGCGAGGATCCGTCGTTCGTCTTCCCGGTGCAGCACGAGCTCGCTGCGCGAGCCGCTCGCCTCGACGCTCGGCGTGGTCGTGTTCCAGGACCAGGTGCTCGACGTCGCGATCGCGCTGGCGGGCTTCAGCGTCGGGGAGGCGGAGGCGCTGCGGCGCGCGATGAGCCGCAAGCGGAGCCTGGCCGCGCTCGAGGCGCATCGCGTCCGGTTCGTCGAGGGCGCCCGGTCGAACGGCGTCGCGGAGGAGACGGCGAACGAGGTCTACGACACGCTCGTCGGGTTCTCCGGGTTCGGCTTCCCGAAGTCGCACGCGGCCGCGTTCGGCCTGCTCGCCTACCAGTCGGCCTGGCTGCGCCACCACTACCCGGCGGAGTTCCTCTGTGGGCTCCTGAACGAGCAGCCGATGGGCTTCTACCCGCCTGCGAGCCTCGTCCGCGACGCGCAGCGGCGCGGGGTGGAGGTGCGCCCGCCGGACGTCAACCGCAGTGACGCGCGCTGCTCGCTCGAGGCGGGCGCCGTTCCCTCCGGGAACGGCGCCCATGCCGTGCGGGTCGGGCTCGCCTACGTGCAGTCGGTCGGCGTCGACGACGCCGAGGCGCTCCAGGCGGAGCGCGAGGCGCGCGGCCCGTATCTCGACGTCGCCGACCTGGCGCGACGCGCGCCCGTGTCGATCGCCGCGCTCGAGGCGCTCGTTCGGGGAGGGGCGTGCGACGGCTTCGGGCGGCGACGGCGCGAGCTGCTCTGGGAGCTCGGGCTCACGACGCGACCGCGGAGCGTCGAGGGCACGCACGGGGCGGCGAAGCAGCTGCCGCTCCCGCTCGGGCTCACCGCGTCGACCCCAACCCTGCCCGATCTGACCCGCTGGGAGCGCATGCTCGCCGACTACCGCGAGACGGGGCTGTCGGTCGACGCGCACCCGCTCGGCCTCCTGCGCGACCACCTGGCACCCGGCACGCTCTCCTCCCCGGAGCTGAACGCCGTCGAGCACGGATCCCGGGTCGCGTTCGCGGGGCTCGCCGTCGCCAGGCAGCGACCGGCGACCGCGAAGGGGATCGTCTTCATGCTGCTCGAGGACGAGCACGGACAGGTCAACCTGATCGTCCCGCAGGAGGTGTACGAGCGCCACCGGGCGATCGTGCGCTCCGAGCCGCTCCTGCTCGCCCACGGCCGCTTCGAGCGGATCGAGCGGAATCGCAACCTCGTCGTCGAGCGGCTCGAGAGCCTCTCGGCTCTCGCCCGCCGGCTCGCGGCGAGCGAGGCCGTGGTCGAGTCGCTCCCGCGCGCGCACCACTTCGGCCACCGGTGAGGTTCCGCGCCTTTCGGCGCGGAACCTCGTAGGGGCCGGGCATGCCCGGCCCGCCGCTCAGCCGGCCGCTGCGCGTTGCCGCAGCGTGACCTCGAGATAGCGCGCCACGATCGTGAAGCCGAGGCGCTCGTACGTGCGGATCGCGGCGACGTTGTCCTCGCGGACGTTGAGCGCGATCGTGGTGCAGCCGTCGTCGCGCAGCAGTCGGCAGAGCGACGCGCAGGTCGCTGTCGCATGTCCACGCCCGCGGGCCGAGGACAGCGTCGCGACGTCGCCGAGCGCCGCCACGCCGTGGGCGGGCGCATGGACGTGGACGCCCGCCACGCACACGAGCCGTCCGTCCGCGCGCAGGCCGACGTACCGGCCCGTCTCCAGGCGCCGCTCGTGGAACCACGAGCCCGGATACGCCGAGGCGTACAGCGCCTCGACGTCGGCCAGGTCGTCGCTCGTGAGCACCGTGACGTCGTCGCGGGCGTGCGCGTCGACCGACGCTGGCGCACCGAGCTGCATCTTCACGTGGCGGAATGGACCGCGAACGGCGTCGTGATCGAGCAGCAGCGTCGGCAGCGACCGCGCGTCGGCGTGGCACTCGAACCGGTCGGGCAGCCGGCCGCGCAGCCCCTCGAGCAGCACCGCCATCGAGGCGGCCGGCTCCTCGGGGATCGCCTGGAGCGTCGGCGGGTCGTGCTCCTCGTAGAGGAACGCGATCTGCGCGAGGCCCTCGTCCCCTTCGAGCCCGAACCAGCGCGTGTGGGGCCAGAAGAAGTCGTCGAGGTCGCCGAGCGCGTAGGCATGGACGCCGGGACGGCGGCTGCACAGCGCGGCGATCCGGTCACGGTCCCGCAGGTCGACGACGCGCACGCGGCGACGGTACCCGACCGGGCTCCGCGTCTCGGCGTGGGAGGCTCAGCCGGCGTCGCCCGCCACGCGCCGCACCTCGTCGACGGTCGTGACGCCGCCGAGGCAGAGACGGAGGCCGTCGTCGTGGAGCGTGAACATCCCTTCCGCGACGGCTGCGGCCTGGATCTCGCGCGTCGGCGCACCGACGAGGGAGGCGATCGTATCGGTCATCGGCATCACCTCGTAGAGCCCGACCCGCCCTCGGTACCCGGTCTCACCGCACTCGATGCAGCCGACCGGTCGATGAAGGACCACCTCGCCGTACGCCGGTGGGATGCCGTAGCGCTCACGCTCCTGCTCGTCCGGGCTGTAGGGCTCCGCGCATGCCTGGCAGAGCCGCCGGGCGAGCCGCTGGGCGACGAAGCAGTTGATCGCGGTGGCGATGATGCCGCGGTCGACCTCCATGTCGACGAGCCGCTGCATCGCCGCCGAGGCGGTCTGGGCGTGGAGGGTCGTGAGGACGAGGTGGCCCGTCATCGCCGCGCGGAAGGCGATCTGCGCCGTCTCCTCGTCACGGATCTCGCCCACGAGGATGATGTCGGGGTCGGAGCGGAGGATCGTGCGCAGTCCGTTGGCGAACGTGAGGCCCGCACGCGGGTTCACCTCGATCTGGTCGAGCCCGGCGGCGCGGTACTCCACGGGATCCTCGAGCGTGACGATCGACACCTCCGGGCGGTTCAGCTCCTGGAGCGCCGCGTAGAGGGTGGTCGTCTTGCCCGAGCCCGTCGGGCCGACGACCACGACCGAGCCCAGCGGCTGCTCGATCGCGTGGCGCAGCGCCTGCTCGCTCCGCGGCCACATCCCGAGCGCCGAGAGCGAGGCGGGGGCCTCGCCCTGCGAGAGGATGCGCAGCGTCGTCTTCTCGCCGTGCGTGGTGGGGAGGACGGCGATGCGGACGTCGACCGTCTGCTGCCCTCGCTTCACCGAGACCCGGCCGTCCTGCGGCGCGCGACGCTCGGCGATGTCGAGGCCTCCCATGATCTTGAGCCGGCTCGTGATCGCCTGGGTCTGCGTGCCGGTGATCGCGCCGATCTCCCGCATCACCCCGTCGACCCGGGCGCGCGCGACGAGCCGCTTGCCCTGGGGCGTGAAATGGATGTCGGAGGCGCCGACATCGAGGGCCTTGGCGATCGAGCGGTTGACGAAGATGACCGCGGGCGAGTCGTGCTCGCTGTCGATCGTGGTCGCGTCGTCGACCATCTCGGGTGCGAGCTGGTCGACCTCGACGAGCTCGATCACCGCGCCGTCGAAGTGGCGCGCGATCGCGAGCTGGATCTGATCCTCGGGTGCGACCGCCACCCGCACCGGGATCCCCAGCGCCAGCCGC
The DNA here is from genome assembly GCA_963703095.1 of uncultured Actinomycetes bacterium. Classification (GTDB taxonomy): domain Bacteria; phylum Actinomycetota; class Thermoleophilia; order Gaiellales; family Gaiellaceae; genus Gaiella. The sequence continues at coordinate 2,154,806 of OY969787.1, read as the reverse complement.
AGCTCGTCGGAGAAGACGACGTTCGTCGGATCGGCGACCGCGACGAGCACGGCCCCGTCCTCCTGCAGGCGCACGGGGATGGCGTTGTACCGGCGCGCGAGCTTCTCGGGCAGCAGCCCTGCGGCCTCCGCCTCGATCGTGCCGGGGGCGAGCTCGAGGAACGGCAGCTCGTGCTGCTCCGCGAGCACGGCGGCGACCTGGCCGACCGTCGCGGCACCCTGCTCGACGAGGATCTCCCCGAGACGACGCTGGGGCGAGAGGCGCTTCGCGACGAGGGCGGACTCGAGCTGCTCGGGCGTGATCGCGCCGTCGCGGATCAGCAGCGTGCCGAGCGCAGGCCAGGGTGACTGGGCGGCCTCCACGGGGTGGGTATCGGCAGCCTCGCTCCCTCGCATGAGGGAGAATCGACACCCGTGCGGGCGGTCGTGCAGCGGGTGTCGCGGGCCGAGGTGCGCGTCGACGGCGCGGTCGTCGGCTCGTGTGGCGCGGGGCTGCTCGTGCTGCTCGGCGTGGCCGCCGGTGACACGGTCGACGGCGCAGATCGGCTGGCAGCGAAGGTCGCTCTGTTGCGGATCTTCCCGGACGATGCGGGGCGCTTCGACCGCTCGCTCGTCGACGTCGGCGGCGGCGCGCTCGTCGTCAGCCAGTTCACGCTGCTCGCCGACACGCGGAAGGGCAAGCGCCCGAGCTTCACGGGGGCAGCGCCGCCGGAGGAGGCCGAGCCGCTCGTCGCGGCGTTCTGCACCGCGCTGGCGGAGGCGGGGATCGCCGTGCAGGAGGGACGGTTCGGCGCAGCCATGGAGGTCGAGCTGGTCAACGACGGCCCGGTGACGATCGTGCTCGACACCGAGCCGGGGCCGCCGGCACGGTGACCCGGGCCCGCGCCGACGGCCGCGGCGACCGCTGCTACGCTTTGCGCACCACATTTCAGCCGTTCGGCGAGATGGGGCGCGGGCAGCGCCCTTTTTCGTTCTCAGGAGGGGTTTTCGGTGCCGGCAGCAGACACGTTCACACGGGAGAGGGAGCTCGCGGCGTCGATCGTGCCGACGGTCGAGTCCTCCGTGCCCGGCGTCGAGGTCCTGGCCGTCGAGCTGCTCTCGCCGAGCCGGTTCTGCGTCTACGTCGACCACCCCGAAGGCGTCGACTTCGCGCTGTGCGAGCGCGTGACGCGGGTGCTCGACGACTACCGGGGCAACTGGACGATCGACGTCTCCTCGCCCGGCCCCGAGCGGCCCCTCCGGCTGCCCCGGCACTTCGCCGAGCAGGCCGGCCGGCACGTGCAGATCCGCACCGCCACCGCCGTGGCGGGCAAGACCCGGTTCCGGGGCGAGGTGCTCCGAGCCGACGACAGCGCCGTGGTCGTCTCGGTGGACGGCCAGGCGCTCCCGATCCCGGTCGACGCCATCGTCCGGGGCAACCTGATCGACGAGGACGGAAGGTCATGAGCCAGGAGATCATCGAAGGCATCCACACGATCGAGCGGGAGAAGGGCATCGAGGAGGGGACGCTCGTCTCCGCTCTCGAGGATGCGCTCCTCGCCGCCTACAAGAAGCTGCCGGGCTCCGCCCGGCACGCCGAGGTGATCCTCGACGGGGAGGGCGAGTTCCGCGTGTTCGCGATCGAGATCCCCGCCGACCTCGAGGAGCGTCTGCTCGAGGAGGCGATGGAGGCACGGATCGACGAGCTCGAGCGGCTCGAGGAGGAGACCGGCGAGAAGCAGCACACGCTGATCGACCCGAACGAGCTCGAGCTCGACTGGGACCAGGTGCCCGACGACGTGATGAAGCGCACCGACGTGACGCCGAGCGACTTCGGGCGGATCGCCGGGATGACGGCGAAGCAGGTCTTCCAGCAGCGGATCCGCGAGGCCGAGCGGGCGATCATGTTCGAGGAGTACGTCGACCGCCAGGGCGAGGTCGTGACCGGCATCGTCCAGCAGGCCGGTGACCGCAACAACGTGCTCGTCGACCTCGGGCGCGTGGAGGCGCTGCTGCCTCGCTCCGAGCAGGTCGACGGGGAGCGGTACGAGCAGGGCTCGCGGATCAAGGCCGTGATCATCGAGGTCCGCTCCGGGACGAAGGGGCCGCAGGTCATCCTCTCGCGTCGGGCGCCGCAGCTGATCGAGACGCTCTTCGAGCTCGAGGTTCCCGAGATCGCCGACGGGCTCGTCGAGATCCGCGGCGTCGCGCGGGAGCCGGGCTACCGCTCGAAGATCGCCGTCGAGTCGCATGCCCAGGGCGTCGACCCGGTGGGGGCCTGCGTCGGCCCGCGCGGCTCGCGCGTGCGCATGGTCGTGTCCGAGCTCCGCGGCGAGAAGATCGACATCATCCCCTGGAACACCGAGCCTGCTCGCTTCGTCGCCAAGGCGCTGTCCCCCGCGCGGGTGCGCGAGGTGTACATCGACGACGAGACGCGCGAGGCGACGGTCGTCGTGCCCGACGACCAGCTCGCGCTCGCGATCGGCAAGGAGGGCCTCAACGCCCGCCTCGCCGCCCGCCTCACCGGGTGGAAGGTCGACATCAAGTCCGACAGCGAGTTCGCGCAGGCCGAGGCCGACGCGGCGTTCGCGGGCGAGGACGAGGGAGCCGAGTTCTCGGGGCGCTGCGCGGCGCTCCTCTCCAACGGCAAGCGCTGCCCGAACGCGGCGCTGCCCGGGACGCTCTACTGCGGCGTGCCGGCGCACCAGGCGCTCGAGGGCACGGAGCCCGCGCCTGGCCTGGCGATCGTGTTCGACGCGCCCGCGACCGATGCGCTGACCGACGGCAAGGGGGTCGACGAGGCGGAGCACGTCGAGGCCGAGGGTGACGGGCACGCGGTCGCCGTCGAGCCCGAGGCGAACGCCGCCGACCCGGAGCCCGCGGCCGAGGCCGCCGACGAGCCGACGGAGGCGGAGGGCGACGGCACCCAGGCGTGAGCTCACCGGTGCGGACGTGCGCGGGCTGCGGGCGGAAGGCGCCGCAGTCGGAGCTCGTCCGATTCGCCGCGGTCGAGGGCGTCCTCACGGCGGGACGGACGCTGCCCGGTCGCGGCGTGTACACCTGCCGCTCGGACGCGTGCTTCCGCGCCGCGCGGGCCAGCCGCGGGTTCGCCCGCAGGCTGCGGGCGACCGTGACCGTCGGCGAACCGCCGGACTCCCTCTACACTGACTCGCTGGATGGCTGACGGACCCAACAGACCCAACCGACCGATCCGCCCGCGTGGCGGTGGCCCTGGAGGCCGGCGCCGCCGTGTCGTGATCGAGGGCGGGGCCGCGCGCGGCCGGGACGGTCGCCAGGCGCGCGATCGCAGCACGACGCCGCAGCAGCCGCGCGCCGCGCAGCCTGCCGCGCCGACCGGCCCCGTCACGGTCGAGTCCGGCGTGACGGTGAAGGACCTGTCGCAGGCGCTCGGCGTCTCGATGCCGCAGATCATCAAGATCCTGATGGCGCTCGGCCAGATGCGAACCGCGACGCAGTCGCTCTCCGACGAGGAGGTCGACCTCGTCGCGACCGAGGTGGGTCGCGAGATCGTGATCAAGCACGCCGCCGACGAGGACGAGCCCGAGGTGGTGGAGGACCTCGAGGAGGACCTGTCGCCGCGGCCGCCGGTGGTGACGATCATGGGTCACGTCGACCACGGCAAGACGACGCTGCTCGACGCGATCCGCTCGACGGCCGTGGTCGACACGGAGGCCGGCGGGATCACCCAGCACATCGGCGCGTACCAGGCCGACGTCGACGGGCGCAAGGTGACGTTCCTCGACACGCCGGGTCACGAGGCGTTCACCGCCATGCGCGCACGCGGCGCGAAGGTGACCGACATCGCCGTGCTCGTGGTGGCCGCCGACGACGGCGTCATGCCGCAGACGAAGGAGTCGATCTCGCACGCGCGCGCGGCCGAGGTGCCGATCGTCGTCGCGGTGAACAAGATCGACGTCCCCGACGCGAACCCGGAGAAGGTCAAGAGCGAGCTCGCAGCCGAGGGGCTGCAGCCGGAGGACTGGGGCGGCACGACGCAGTTCTCCGAGGTCTCGGCCAGGGAGCGCCTCAACCTGGAGGACCTGCTCGAGCGGATCCTGCTCGTCGCCGACGCCGAGCTCGACCTGCGCGCCAACCCGAAGGCAGACGCGTCGGGCCCGATCGTCGAGTCCCGCCTGGACGTCGGCCGCGGGCCCGTCGCCACCATGCTCGTCCAGCGCGGCACGCTGCGCGTCGGTGACGCGATCGTCGCGGGCGACGCCGCGGGGAAGGTGCGGGCGCTCTACGACTACCGCGGCGAGAAGGTGAAGGAAGCGCGCCCCGGCGAGCCCGTCGAGATCCTCGGCTTCGACCGGCCGCCGCCGGCCGGCGAGCTCTGCCGCGTGGTCGAGCACGAGCGCCAGGCGAAGGACCTCGCCGAGAAGCGGGCGGAGCGCCTCCGGCGCGAGCAGCTCGCGCAGCGCTCGGCACGGCGCGGCGTGTCGCTCGAGACGCTGTTCGAGCAGCTGCAGGAGGGCGCGCTGAAGGAGCTGAACATCGTCCTCAAGGGCGACGTGCAGGGCTCGGTCGAGGCGCTCGTGAGCGAGCTCGCGAAGATCCACCACCCCGAGGTCGGCGTCAACGTGATCCACACGGGCGTCGGCGGCATCACCGAGAACGACGTGAACCTCGCCTCGGCCTCGGACGCGCTCGTGATCGGCTTCAACGTCCGCCCGAGCGCAGAGGCGAAGGCGCTCGCCGACCGCGAGGCCGTCGACATCCGCACCTACCGCGTCATCTACAAGCTCACCGAGGACATCCAGCAGGCGCTCGTCGGGATGCTCTCGCCCGTCACCACCGAGGAGATCGTCGGCGAGGCGGAGGTGCGCGCGCTGTTCAAGGTCTCCCGTCTCGGCACGATCGCGGGCTGCATGGTCACGGACGGCGTCGTGCGCCGCAACTCCAGGGTGCGCGTGATCCGCGACGGCACGGTGATCCACGAGACCGCGATCGCGCAGCTGAAGCGCTTCAAGGAGGACGCGCGCGAGGTCGCCGAGGGCTTCGAGTGCGGCATCCTGCTCGACGGCTTCAACGACGTCAAGGAAGGCGACGTGCTGGAGGCCTTCGAGACGCGCGAGGTCGAGCGGACGGAGCTGTCCTAGTCCCGCAAGCGGGAATCCACGGAGTGGATTCCCGCGCGGGGAATCCCCCGCCTACGGCGGGGGCAGATCCCTGAAGGATCGTGGGTCGAGACGAGCGCTGGTGGGCGCTCGGCGGCTGCGCCGCCTCGGGTTCTTCGGGTCGGAGCACGCGCTCGCTCCGATGGGGCGGGGTTGGCCGTCGCGTGTCGGCCGCACGTTGGCTCGTCGAGACCGGTCGTAGGGGCGAGGCATGCCTCGTCCGCCTTGCGTCACGCCCTCGGTCGCCGTCAGCCCGACAGGAGCTCCCAGGGGTCCGGGGGCTCGACTGCGGCGACACGGTCGCCGCCCGCGGTCTGCGCCGCGAGGAGCGCGCGGTCGGCGGCCTGCAACAGCTCGGTGGCACCCTCGGCGTCCACGGGGAACGACGCGACGCCGACGCTGACGGTGACGGGATCCGGCGACCCCGGAGGGGTGAACTCGCGGGCGAGCCGGCAGAGGCCCTCCGCGAGCGCGATCGCCTCGTCGCTGCCGGTGTCCGGGAGGAGTGCGAGGAACTCGTCGCCCCCGACGCGCGCGACGAGGTCGCTCTCGCGGAGCCGGGCTCGCAACACCGCGGCGAGCGACTGGATGATCCCGTCTCCCGTCTCGGCCCCGAAGCGGTCGTTGACGGCAGCGATCCCGTCCACGTCGACGCGGAGGGCGGTCACAGCCTGCGCACAGCGTCGCCCGAGCGCCACCATGCGCTCGACCGCGTCCTCCGCGGCGCGGCGGTTGGGAAGGCCGGTCAGCGCGTCGGTGTGGGCGTGCGCGCTTGCGAGATCGAAGGCCCGAAGACCGGCGATCGCGGGTCCCGCGATCGCCGCGATCTCGTCGAGCCGCTCCGGGGCGTCGTCGGCCAGGGCCCTGCCGGTCGCCAGCACCGCGCCGACCACGGCGCCTGCCGCCGTGAGCGGTGCGCAGGCGGTGTCGAGGTCGAGGCCTCCGCAGAGCTCGCAGCCGAGCAGCGGCGCCTCGCCGCGACCTCGGGCGTGCGGCCTGCCGAGTCGCACGGCGAGGCACGTCCCCGCGGGTGTGGCACCGGCCGCCAGACCGGGGAAGTCCTCGCCGGGGTCACGGAGCGTCGCACGACCGCGCTCCGGGCCGCAGGCGACGAGTGCGACGTGGTCGGCCTCGCACGTCTCGATCGCGTGCCGTCGGACGACAGCCCCGGCGCGGCGCTCGTCCGACGCCGCGCCGAGCGCCCGCGCCAGCATCGCCAGCGCTCGGTCCTGCCGAGCGTCTCCCCGGTCACCCCACCGCATCGCTCCCAGCATGGTCGCGGCGAACGTCGCTGTCTGTCCCTCGAACGAGGGCGCTCCGACCCGGGTTTCGACTACCGTGACGTCGCTCCATGCGCACGGGCTACGTCGGCATCCTCTCGGTGGAGCTCCGCTTTCCCGAGGCACGCTCGCTGAAGGACAAGCGGGTTCACCTCCGCTCGGTCAAGGATCAGCTGCGTCGACAGCTGCGGTGCTCGATCGCCGAGGTCGACCACCACGACGTGTGGCAGCGCGCGCGCATCACGCTCGCCTGCGTTGCACGCGAGGCAGGGGACGTCGAGCGGCTGCTCGACGAGGCGGAGCGGTGGCTCGCCGGTCAGGCCTTCGAGCTCGCGCTCCCCGAGCGGGCGACGGTGAGCCTCGCCGACCTCGACGGGGTGCCCGTGTGAGCGGCAGGATGCGCAAGGTCGACGAGGGCGTCCGCCAGGTCCTGTCGGAGGTCATCCCTACGCTCAAGGATCCGCGTATCGGGTTCGTGACCGTGACGGCCGTCGAGACGACGACCGACCTCGAGCACGCGAAGGTCTGGATCAGCGTCTACGGCAGCCAGAAGGCCCGCGCGGCGACCCTCCGGGCGCTCGAGGGCGCCAAGGGGACACTGCAGGCGAGGGTCGGGCGCGAGCTCCGCCTGCGCCGCACCCCGCATCTCACGTTCGTCTACGATCGCGCGGTCGAGCACGGGATCGCGATGACGAAGCTCATCGACGAGCTCGCGCCACCGGACGGAAGCGATGAGCAGCAACGCTGAGCTGGAGAGCGTCCTCGCCGCGCTGCGCGGCAGCGAGCGCTTCACCGTCGTGACGCACGAGAACCCGGACGGCGACGCCCTCGGCTCGCTCCTCGGGGCCCATCTGGCGCTGGACGCGCTGGGCAAGGACAGCGTGATGGTGATCGACGGCGCTCAGGCGCTGCCCGTCGAGTACCGCTTCCTCGCGCTCGAGGAGCGGGGCCTGCTCCGGGGCGCGCCCGACGACGCGGCCGACCGCGTCCTGCTCGCCGTGGACTGCGCGCAGGCGAGTCGTGTCGCCGCCCCGGACTCGCTCGCGCGGGCGCCGTTCGTGGTCAACGTCGACCACCACCACGACAACACGCGCTTCGGCGACGTCAACCTCGTCGTCGCGGACGCGTCCTCCACCGGCGAGATCCTGGCCGATCTCGTCGTCGCCCTCGGCGTGCGGCTCACACCGGTGCTGGCAGAGGCCCTCTACACCGCGATCGTGACCGACACCGGCCGGTTCCAGTACTCCAACACGACGCCGAAGGCACTGCGCCTCGCGGCGACGCTCGTAGAGTCGGGAGCCGACGTGAAGCGGGTGTTCGAGGGCGTCTACGAGTCGGTCGAGCTGCCGAAGCTGAAGCTGCTGGGCAGCGCGCTGCAGCGCGCCACGGTGCACGAGGGCGGCCGGGTGATCATCTCCCACCTGACCCGGGAGGACTTCGCCGCGGCGGGCGCCGACGAGCCCTCGTCGGAGGGGATCATCGACCACCTTCGTGCGCTCGAGGGCGCCGAGCTCGCGGCTCTGATCCGCGAGCTGCCGCCCGGTGCAGGCGCGCGCTGCAAGGGATCGCTCCGGTCGGCGAGCGATTCCCTCGACGTCTCGGAGATCGCCCGGCAGTCTGGTGGCGGCGGACACCGGCAGGCGGCGGGGTTCTCGAGCGATCTCGACGCCGACGGGGTGCGGGCGTTCGTGCTCGACGCGTACCGCCGCGCCACGGGCGCCGACGGCGCCCGCTGATGGCGATCCCGAAGGCGCTCGAGCCGACCGGCGTGCTCCTCGCAGACAAGCCGGCCGGCCGATCGTCGTTCTCCGTCGTCGCCGAGGTGCGGGCGCGCACCGGGGCGAGGACGGGGCACGCGGGCACCCTCGACCCGTTCGCGACCGGCCTGCTCGTGCTGCTCTCCGGTCGCGCGACCCGGGTGCAGGATCGCTTCATGCGGCTCGACAAGCGCTACGTGACCGATGTCGACCTGACGGCGAGGACGACCACGGGCGATCCTGAGGGAGACGTCCTCGACCGCCACGATCCCCTCGAGGGCGCGGCGCTCGCGGACGCGCTCGACTCGGTGCGCGGCGCCGTCGAGCTGCCGATCCCGGCGGCCTCTGCCGTGAAGATCCACGGCCAGCGGGCGTACCGGCTGCACCGACGCGGCGTGGAGGTGGAGATGCCGCGGCGTGTGATGCGCGTCCACGAGCTCGAGCCCGTCGAGGTGCACGACGGGCTCCTGCGCCTCGACCTGCGCGTGGGGTCGGGCACGTACGTCCGATCGATCGCCGACGCTCTCGGCGGGCACTGCGTCACGCTCCGCCGACTGGAGATCGGCCCCTTCTCGGTGGACGAGGCTGACCCGGAGCGGGTCGTTCCCCTGGAGGAGGCGCTCGCACGCCTCCCCGTCACCGCGGAGAGCGACCCGGCGCGCCCCGCCGGCAGCGCGGGGGGCGCGCGGTGAGGATCGCGCACGCGCCGACCCAGGTCGAGCGTCAGCCACGCGCCGTCGCGATCGGCACCTTCGACGGCGTCCACGTCGGCCATCGCGCGATCGTGCAGGCGGTGATCGACACCGGGCTGGCGCCGACGGTGATCACGTTCGACCCGCATCCACGCGTCGCGCTCGGCAACCAGGTCGAGCTCGTCTCGACGCTCGAGCGCCGCCTCGAGCTCCTGGCGGAGGCCGGGGTCGAGACGACGCTCGTGGCCTCCTTCACGCCAGAGCTGATGCGGCTCGAGCCCGCGGAGTTCGCAGAGTCCTACCTCCGCGCGATCGGGGTCGAGGTGGTGATCGCGGGCGAGGACTTCCGCTTCGGCCGCCGGCGCGCGGGCGACCTCGACCTGCTGCGCGAGCTGGGCTTCGAGGTCGTCACGGTGGACGCGGTGCCCGACGCGTCCTCGACCGCCGTGCGCTCAGCCGTCCGTGAGGGTCGGATGGACGTCGCAGCGCGGCTGCTCGGCCGCCCGTTCGAGCTCGACGGCGTCGTCGTGCCCGGCGACCAGCGCGGCGGGGATCTCGGCTACCCGACCGCCAACATCGCACTCGATGCGCAGCTTCTCTGCCCGGGGCACGGCGTCTACGCCGGCTTCGCACGCGGTCACCGCGCCGCGCTGTCGATCGGCACCAATCCCCACTACGGCGGCACGGAACGGCGCATCGAGCCGTTCCTGCTGGACTTCGACGACGATCTCTACGGCCAGCGGCTCGTGGTCGAGGTGTGGGTGAAGCTCCGTGACCAGGCCGCGTTCGAGAGCGACCAGGCGCTGGTCGACCAGATCGCACGCGACGTCGAAGCGACGCGCTCGTCCGTCAGGCCCGGCTGACGCCGACGAACACGTCCTGGGGCGCCTCCGCGTCACCGGGATCACCGCGGTGGAGCGTCGCGTCGAGCCTCGCCTCGTCGAGGAGGCGGAACCACGTCGCCTGGGGGAAGAGCCCGCAGACGTGCCGCTCGGAGACCACCTCTCGGGCACCGTCCACGTGTCGCAGGACGACCACGACGTCGACGTCGTACGACGTCTCCCCGGGCTCGGGAGCGTGCGACCACTCGAGATACCGCAGCCCCCGGCCATCCTCTGCGTCGTGACCGCCCGCGTCGCTGCCGGGAGCGAACGACTCCGCGGTGCAGTCCGGCGCGAGCACGACGACGCCCCCGACCCGCAGGTGCTCGGTCGCGGTGCGGATGCACGCCCGCAGATCCTCCTCGCTGGTCAGGTACGAGATCGCGTCGTGGACGAGGACGACGTCGAAGCGGCGCCCGAGTCGTAGCGAGCGCATGTCGCCGGGCACGTGCTCGCACTCCGGGTTGAGCGCGCGGCTGACCTCGAGCATCGCCGGCGAGAGGTCGGTCAGCGTGCAGCTGAAGTGCCGCTTCAGGTGGGAGGCGTTGTTGCCGCCGCCCGAGCCGAGCTCGAGCAGGGTGACCGCATCCGGGCAGACGTCGAGCGCGAGCGCGCTCGTAGCGCGCGGCCTCGGCCGCGTACTCGGCCGGCGCGGTGAGGAGGGGGAACCACGACGCTAGGTCGGTGTAGAGGCGCATCGCGGTCACGCTCCGCCGGCGGCGACCGGCGCGAACACGACGACGGCAGCGTCGGCGGCGTCGAGCTGCTCGTCGGTCGGGTCCGCGGGCAGCGACAGCGGCCCGGAGGCGCGCGGGAAGCGCCGCAGGTACGCGCGCAGCGCCGGGCGGCGCACGACCGGATCCGTCACCACCCGTCCCTCGACCGCGCGCCGCTGCCGCCGGACGACGAGCGTCGCGGGGCCGGAGGGGCGGAAGGTGCGCCACCACTGTTTCCGCGCCGGCGCGACCGCGAGCACGACGACGCTCCCGTCGTCCGTCGCAGCGCCCATCACCGGGATGCGATACCGGGTGCCCGTCCGTCGGCCGGCGTACTCGAGCAGGACGAGGCTGCCGCTCAGCAGGGCGTGCGCCGGCGACCCGAGGATCGCACGCACGACCGGGTTCCCGAGACGAAGCAGGCGCAGCGGCGGGGCCACGCCCCGATGATGCCCTTCGGCTGCCTGGGCGCGCCGCGCTCCGCAGCCACGGCGTTCCCGCGGCCGAGACCTGCGGGTCCCCAGGGCGCCCCCCCGCAGCCGCGGCGGGGTGCGCGACTCGGCGCCGGACCGGAGAGACGCGTGGATGGCGACGGCCGGAGACACGGCTTGTGACAACGTGTTACAAGCAGGTGACGGCTGCTACGCTTGCCCCCGACCGCACTCTCGGCCGGCCGTGCTCTTCCTTCACGCCGCGCGGGGACTGCGGAGACGACTCACGAGAGGAGACGCATGGCTCTCACCAAGGAAGTGAAGCTGGAGCTGATCGAGAAGCACGGGCAGAGCGCCCAGGACACCGGCTCGACCGAGGTCCAGATCGCCATGCTCACGAAGCGCATCAACGACCTCACCGAGCACCTGAGGACGCACCCGAAGGATCACTACTCCCGTCGGGGTCTGCTCAAGCTCGTGGGACGCCGCCGGCGCTTCCTCGACTACCTCCAGCGGAAGGATCTCGAGGGCTACCGCGCCCTCATCAAGGAGCTCGGCCTGCGCCGGTAGGCGAGGTCGCGCCCCAGGCAGGGACGGGAGGTGGACGTTTGATCGAGCCCCGCGCGTGATGCGCCGCGAGGCTGGCTCAAACCTCCACCTTCCGCCACATCGGAAGAGTGAAGGGACAACACAGATGAGCACGATCGACACCGGGCGTCTCGCCTCGGTGTCCGTCGAGATCGGTGGTCGGGAGATCACCTTCGAGACGGGCAAGCTCGCCAAGCAGGCCGACGGCGCCGTCGTCGTCCGCAGCGGCGACACGATGATCCTCGCGACCGCGGTGGGACGCACGGACTCGCGGCCGGATGCGGACTTCTTCCCGCTCACGGTCGACGTCGAGGAGCGGATGTACGCGGCCGGCAAGATCCCGGGCGGCTTCTTCAAGCGCGAGGGCCGCGCCACCGAGCGCGCGACGCTGACGGCGCGGATGATCGACCGCCCGATCCGGCCGCTCTGGCCGAAGGGCTTCAAGAACGAGGTGCAGGTGATCTGCACCGTCCTCTCGGCCGACATGATCGTGCCGCACGACATCCTCGCGATCAACGGCGCCTCGGCGGCGCTCGCCGTCTCGCCGTTGCCGTTCCTGGGCCCGGTCGGCGCCGTGCGCATCGCGCTGATCGACGGTGAGCTGGTCGTGAACCCGACGTTCCAGGAGATGGACGAGGGCTCGCTGCTCGACCTGATCGTCGTGGGCACGCGCAACGCGCTGACGATGATCGAGGCAGGCGCCGACCAGGTGCCCGAGGAGACGATGCTCGAGGCGTTCGAGCTCGCGCACGCCGAGATCGTGCGCGTCGTCGACGCGATCGAGGACCTCGCCGGCCAGGTCGGCAAGCCGAAGTGGATCGACGTCGAGCTGAACGCCGAGCTCGAGGCGGCCCACGGCCACGCGGTCTGGGAGCGGATCCAGTCCGTCGGGCTCCGCGAGGCCGGCGCGATCGTCGACGAGCTCCTCGCCGAGCTCGCCCCCGCGATCGGGCTCGACTCGACCGAGAGCGACATCGTCCGTGAGCTCCAGCTCCGCAACGGCCTGCAGATGCTGCTCGAGAAGCAGCGGCTCGCGGCAGCCGAGAGCGTCGTCCGCGAGCAGTTCGAGGGCGACCTTCGCGCGCTCACCGACGCCGAAGGCGACTCCAAGGAGCTGAAGTCGCGCAAGCGCGAGATCCTCCTCGGCAAGGTGCAGGACGGGGCGTCGCTGCCCTTCCCCGGCGGCGGAGAGGACGGCGCGCAGGACACGGTCACCCGCGGGTACCTCAAGAAGGCGGCCGACGCCGTCTACAAGGACCTCGTCCGCAAGAAGATCGCGGTCGAGAAGCGGCGGCCGGACGGCCGCGGGACGGAAGAGGTACGGCCGATCACGACCGAGGTCGGCGTCTCCCCGCGCACGCACGGCTCGGGCCTGTTCACGCGCGGCCAGACGCAGATCCTCACGCTCTGCACGCTCGGCACGCAGAAGGAGCAGCAGCGGATCGACGACCTGTCGACCGAGTCCGAGCGCCGGTACCTGCACCACTACAACTTCCCGCCGTACTCGGTGGGTGAGACCGGCTTCATGCGGGGCCCCAAGCGCCGTGACATCGGCCACGGGGCGCTCGCACAGCGCGCGCTCGAGGCCGTGATCCCGTCGGTCGAGGAGTTCCCGTACACGATCCGTCTCGTCTCCGAGACGCTCGAGTCGAACGGCTCGTCGTCGATGGGCTCGGTCTGCGGCTCCACGATGTCGCTGATGGACGCCGGCGTGCCGATCGCGGCGCCGGTCTCCGGGATCGCGATGGGCCTGGTCAAGGAGGGCGACGACTACGTCATCCTCACCGACATCCAGGGCGCCGAGGACCACCTCGGTGACATGGACTTCAAGGTGGCCGGCACGCCGGAGGGCATCACCGCTCTCCAGATGGACATCAAGATCACCGGCGTCACGCAGGAGATCATGCGCAACGCGCTCGAGCAGGCGAAGCGGGCGCGGGCCTTCATCCTCGACAAGATGGCCGAGACGATCAACGTGCCCCGCGAGGAGCTCGCCGCGCACGCGCCGCGGATCTCGTCGATCCAGATCAACCCGGACTTCATCGGGATGGTGATCGGCAAGGGCGGCGAGACGATCCGCTCGCTCGAGGCCGACTACGACGTCCAGATCGACATCGAGGAGGACGGCACGATCCTCGTCTACGCGACGGAGGGGACGAACGCGGACGCGTGCATCGCCGCGATCGCGGCGATGACGAAGGAGCCCGAGGTCGGCGACACGTACACGGGGAAGGTCGTCAAGACGACCGACTTCGGCGCGTTCGTCGAGCTGAAGAAGGGCACCGACGGGCTGCTGCACGTCTCGAACGTCGGCCCGGGCCGCGTCGCGCACATCGAGGACGTGATCGCCCGCGGCGACGTGCTCGACGTGATCGTGCAGGAGGTCGACAAGGAGCGGGGCCGCATCGGCCTCAAGCTCGTCGCCAAGCACGAGGACGGCGTGCTCGTCCAGCCGGAGACGCTGATCGAGCGGGCGAAGGACGCCCCGCCGCGCGAGCCGCGCCCCCCGCGCGACGACCGCGGCCGTGGCGGCCGCGACCGCGGGCCTCGGCGGGACTGATACCTGTTCGCCAGGGGGGATCCGCTCGCGCGGATCCCCCCGGCTTGATCCCCCGCGGCCGCCTACGGCGGCCGCGGGGGCAGATCCCTGAAGTCTCGTGGGGTGAGGGGTGCGCTGGTTGGCGCTCGCGCGGGCGTCGCCCGCGCTCGGGAATGTTGCGCAGGCACGAATCCACGGGAGTGGATTCGTGCGCTCGATCCCTCGCCGCCGCGTGCGGCGGCCGCGGGGGCAGACCCCTGAAGGCGTCGGCTTCGCCGCCGCGGGCTGTGCGGTCCTCGCGTCCCGCCCACGGACGTCGGCCGGGCCGCATGCGCGCGTAGGATCCTCCGGGATGGCCGAGCCCCCGACGACCACGCTCGACACGGGCGAGCGCGTGATCAGCGAGCGCCTGACCGGGGTGCGCTCCGTCGCGCTCGGCTTCTGGATCGGGGTCGGCTCCCGCGACGAGACGCGCGCGCGGGCGGGGGTGTCGCACTTCATCGAGCACATGCTGTTCCGCGGCTCGGCGACGCACGGCGCCCGCGAGATCGCCGAGCTGTTCGACGGGATGGGCGCCGAGCTGAACGCGGCGACCTCCCGGGACACGACCGTCCTCTACACGCGTCTGCCGGATCGGCATCTCGAGCAGGCGCTCGACGTCATGCTCGGGATGCTCTTCGCGCCCTCGTTCGAGGACGTCGACAGCGAGCGGCGGGTGGTCCTCGAGGAGATCGCGATGGTCGAGGACAACCCTGAGGACCTCGTGCACGACCTCGCGGCCGACGCGGTGTTCGGCGGGCATCCGCTGGGCCGGCCGGTGATCGGCTCGGCGGAGGTGATCGGGTCGATCTCGACGCGCGCCGTCCGCGGGTACCACCGCAGCGCGTACGTCGGTGGCAACGTCGTGGTGGCCGCGGCGGGCAACGTCCGCCACGAGCGGCTCGCGGAGCTCGTCGCTGCGCGTCGCAGCGGCTCCGGCGGCAGACGGACGCTCGCGCGGACGCTCGTCCGACGACCTCCCACCGCGAGCGTCCGCTTCTTGCGTCGACCCACGGAGCAGTACCACGTCGTGCTCTCGGGGCCGGGGATCGCGCGCGACGACCCCCGCCGCTACGCCGGCTGGGCGCTCGACACGCTGCTGGGCGGCTCGTCCTCGTCGCGTCTCTTCCAGGAGATCCGCGAGCGGCGCGGGATGGCGTACAGCGTGTACAGCTTCGCCTCCCAGTACCAGGAGACCGGACAGGTGGGGATCTCCCTCGGCACCCGCGAGGAGAACCTCGCGGAGTGCATGCGCGTGATCCGAGACGAGCTCGCGGATGTCGCCGGGCGCGGGCTGCGGCCCGGCGAGCTCGTGCGGGCCCAGGAGTCGATCGAGGGTCGGCTCCTGCTCGCCCAGGAGAGCACCTCGAGCCGCATGACCCGGCTCGGCCGAGCGTTGGTGACCGACACGGAGCTCGTCCCCCTGCGCGAGACGGTGCGGCGGATCCGGGCGGTCACCGAGGACGACGTCGTCGCTCTCGCCCGCGAGCTCTTCGATCCGGTGCGACTGTCCGCGGCGGGGATCGGCCCGAGCGAGAAGCGCTTCCGGGCGGCGCTGGCGCACCTCGCTCCCGTGGCGGAGACGGCATGAGGGTCTGCGTCTTCGGAGCGACGGGGAAGGTCGGCACGACGCTCGTGCCCGCGCTGCTGCGTGCCGGGCACGACGTGGTCGACGGACGTCAGCACGGACCCCAGGGCTGTGACGTCGCCGTCGACTTCACCACGCCGTCGGCCGTCGACGCGAACGTGGACGCCAGCCTCGCCGCCGGCGTCCCCGTCGTGATCGGCACGACGGGCTTCGACGCCGACGCCCTCGCCGAGCGCGCCCGCGCGGCGGGGATCCCGTGCTTCCACGCCGCCAACTTCGCACCGGGCGCGGTGCTGATGATGCGCTTCGCCGCAGAGGCCTCCCGGGTGCTCCCGCGCGCGGAGATCGTCGAGCTGCACCACGAGACGAAGGTCGACGCGCCGTCGGGGACGGCGAGGGCGACGGCGGCGCGCATGGAAGGCGACGTGCCGATCCACTCCGTGCGGCTGCCGGGTCTCGTGGCGCACCAGGAGGTGATCCTGGGCGGGCCCGGCGAGACGCTCACGATCCGGCACGACACGACGTCGCGCGAGGCGTTCGTGCCGGGCGTGCTGCGCGCGGTCGAGGCCGTCCGCGGGCTGCCTGCGGGGCTCACGGTCGGGCTCGACGCGCTGCTGTGATCACGTTCGTCGTCGGCGACCTCACGACCCAGCGGCTCGACGCGATCGTGAACGCCGCGAACGAGGCGCTGGCGCCCGGAAGCGGGCTCTGCGGCGCGATCCGGCGCGCCGGGGGCGACGAGATCTTCGCGCAGTGCGCGCTCCTCGGCGGCTGCGCGACCGGCGACGCCAAGGCGACCGGAGCGGGCGCGCTCCCCGCCCGCTGGGTGATCCACGCCGTCGGTCCAGTCTGGCGCGGTGGCGGAGCAGGGGAGCCGGAGCTGCTCGCGTCCGCGTACCGCCGCTCGCTCGAGGTCGCGACGGAGCTCGGCGCGCGCACGGTGGGCCTCCCGGCGCTGTCGACCGGGATCTACGGCTATCCGGTGGAGCTGGCCGCTCCGGTCGCCGTGGCCGCAGCGCGCGAGGCGCTCGAGCGCCTCCCCGGGATCGAGGAGGCGCGCTTCGTGCTCGTCGACGCCGCGACGTGCGACGCCTTCGCAGCCGCTGCGGGCGGCGCCGGCTGAGCTACTTCGCGGCGATCCGCTCGAGCAGCTCGACCATGCGCTCCTCGTTCGTCGGCTCGGCCTCCTCCGCAGCGCGCAGCCGCGCCGTGAGCGCGCTCATCGGCTTCACGACGAAGAAGAAGACCGCGGCCGCGATCGCGACGAACGAGACCACGTCTGTGAGGAACGCGCCGTACCGGAACACGGCGTCGTTGATCGTGAACGTCAGGTCGGAGAAGTCCGGCTTGCCGATGATCATCGCGATCACCGGCATCAGGAGGTTGTCGACGAGCGAGTTGACGACCGCCCCGAACGCGACGCCGATCACGAACGCAACTGCGAGGTCGACGATGTTCCCGCGCAGCAGGAAGTCCCTGAACTCCTTGATCATCGAACCGCTCCTTTCGATCGGAGACCACTACGCGCATCGTTCCACACCGCCGCCGGCCCGTTAGGATCGACCGCATGCTCGGCGAGGTGCTCACCGCGATCGCCACGCCGCTCACGTCGGAGGGGGCGGTCGACCTGCGTGCGTTCCGGGCGCTCGCACGCCATCTCGTCGACCACGGCTCGGACGGTCTCGTCGTGGCCGGCACGACGGGGGAGGCGCCGACGCTGTCGGACGCGGAGCGGATGTCGCTGTTCGAGGCGGCGCTCGACGAGGTGGGAGGGCGCGCCACGGTGGTCGCGGGCACCGGGACCTACGACACGGCGCACTCGGCGCACCTCACCGCCCAGGCGCACGCGCTCGGCGTCGACGGCGTCCTCGTCGTCACGCCGTACTACAACAAGCCGCCCCAACGGGGGATCGTCGCCCACTTCCAGGCGGTCGCGGACGCCACCGACCTGCCCGTGATCGTCTACAACATCCCCGGCCGCTGCGTCGTCAACATCGAGCCGGCGACGATCGGGCACCTCGCGGAGATCGAGAACGTCCGTGCCGTCAAGCAGGCCGCCCAGCAGGCAGACGAGGAGGCGCAGGCGCGGAACGTCGTCGCGTGCGGGCTCGATCTGTACGCAGGCGACGACGACCTGATCCTGCCGTTCCTGCGGTTGGGGGGCGTCGGCGGCATCTGCGTCCACACGCACGTCGTCGGCCCCCGCGTCAAGCGGATGGTCGAGCTGTTCCGCGCCGGTGACGTCGTGGGCGCGGAGGCGCTCGATGCCGAGCTGCGCCCTTCGATCGACCTCCTGCGCGTGACGACGAACCCCATCGCGATCAAGCGCGCGCTCCAGCTGCTGGGACACGAGGTCGGCGGACTGCGCCTCCCGCTCGTGGAGGCCGACGACGCCGAGACCGTCGCGATCCGTCGCTGCCTCGAGCGACTCGGGCTGCTCGAGCCGGCAGCCGCGGTGTAGCTCGGCGGCGCCGCCTCTGCGGCTCGGACGGGGCGCTCCCGGGCCCGTCACTACACTCCGGTGCGATGAGCGACGCGCTCCGCATCATCCCGCTCGGCGGGCTCGGCGAGGTCGGGAAGAACATGACGGTCTACGAGCTCGGGGACGATGTCCTGCTGGTCGACGCGGGGCTCGCGTTCCCGCGCGACGAGCATCTCGGCGTCGACCTCGTCCTGCCCGACTTCTCGTACCTCTACGAGCGGTCGGTGCGCGCGGTCGTGCTGACGCACGGCCACGAGGATCACGTGGGCGCGCTGCCGTACGTGCTGCGAGAGGTCGACGTCGACGAGGTGATCGCCACCCGGCTGACCCTCGCGCTCGTCAAGTCGAAGCTCGACGAGCACGGGCTCGGCGCGAAGACGACCCTCACGGAGGCCGACCCGACCGCAGACCCCATCGCGCTCGGGCGGTTCCAGGTGTCGTTCGTCCGCATGGCCCACTCGATCCCTGATGCGGTCGCCGTCGTGCTGGACACGCCAGCCGGCCGGGTCCTCCACACGGGCGACTGGAAGCTCGACCACACCCCCGTCGACGGGCTCAAGACCGACGTCGGGCGCCTCGCGGACCTCGGGAACCAGGGGGTCGACCTCCTCCTCGGCGACTCCACGAACGCCGAGCGACCGGGGATGACCGGCTCCGAGCGCCTCGTCGGCGAGGCGTTCCGCCAGATCATCCCGCTGCGCCGCGGGCGGATCGTCGTCGCCTCGTTCGCGTCCAACATCCACCGGGTGCAGCAGGCCGCCGAGGTCGCGATCGAGAACGGCCGCAAGGTCGCGGTCGTGGGGCGCTCGATGCGCAAGAACGTCAACATCGCGCGCAGCCTGGGCTACGTCGACCTGCCGGAGGAGGCGATCGTGTCGCCGAAGGAGGCGATGAACCTGCCGCCCGACGAGGTGATCGTCCTGTGCACCGGGAGCCAGGGCGAGCCGATGTCGGCGCTCACGCGGATCGCGTACGGCGACCACCAGAACGTGACGGTCGAGCGCGGCGACACCGTGATCATCTCCGCCAAGCCGGTGCCCGGGAACGAGCTGCGGGTGCACGACTCGATCAACCGTCTCACCCGGGCCGGGGCGGAGGTGCTGTACGAGGAGATCGCGACGGTCCACGTCTCGGGACACGCCTGCTCCGAGGAGCTGCGCACGCTGCTCTCGCTCGTGCGCCCGCGGGCGGTGATGCCGATCCACGGCGAGTACCGGATGCTGGCGGCGCACGCGCAGCTCGCGCGTGAAGCGGGCGTGCCCGACGACGCGATCGTGATCGCGGAGAACGGCTCGGTCGTCGAGCTGACCCGTGCGCACGGGGCGCGGCTCGTCGATCGCATCGAGGCAGGGGTGACCTTCGTCGACGGACTCGGCGTCGGCGACGTCGAGGACGTCGCGCTGCGCGATCGCCGGCACCTCTCCGAGGACGGGGTGCTGATCGTGGTCACGACGATCGCGCTCGCGGACGGCGGCGAGATCGCACCTCCCGAGGTGATCGCACGCGGTGTCGCCGAGAACGAGGAGCTGGTCGACGAGCTGCGCGAGGAGGCCGACCGGATCGTCTCCGGGCTCGCACGCTCCGGGGTGACGGAGGTGAAGCTCCTGCAGGAGCACATCCACGACGGGATCGGGCAGTACGTGTACGACCGCACGCGGCGCCGGCCGATGATCCTGCCCGTCGTGATCGAGGTCTAGCCGGTGGACGGCTGGGCCGACGTCATCGACCTCCACGGCCGCAGCGACACCACGACGCGGCGCCTGACCGCGCAGCTGCGCGCGTGTGAGGCGGCATCGCTCGCCTTCTGCCGCCTGCTCGAGCGCTGGAGCCGCGGCGAGGCTGTGCCCGCGACGCCCGGCGGACGGGAGGCGGCGCTCCGCCACGCCGCGGAGCGCGTGGAGACCGCGCTGGCAGGTCTCGAGCCGCCGCTCTCCACGTACCTGCTGGAGCTGGAGCCGGAGCGGGCGGAGGGCACCTCGTGGTACGGCGGCCCCGGTGCAGCCGAGCTGGTCGAGTGGCGACCCGTGCTCGACCGCGCCGGCGTCCATGCGTGTCCGAACCGCGTGGCCGCGGTCTACCTCGAGCTCGCGGTGCTCGTCCGCGCGCTGCAGGGTCTGGGCGACGCGGCGCGGATGGAGGCCGCGCCCGACCGCTCGTCGCTCTGGGCCGGCCTCTTCGACCTGCGCGACACGCTGTTCGCCACGACCGTCGTCGACCTGCGCGCGCTGGCCGCCTAGCGCCCGCGCGACGCGCTCGCCCGCAGCGCACCGCCGCCAACCGGAGCCGTCGGCCTGGACCGCGGGACGGGGACGCAGGCGCCGCGTCCGGGTGAGTCGTCGTAGGATGGCGCCGTGGTGCCGAGGGTCGTCGTCGTCGGGTCGGTGAACCTCGACCTCGTCGTGCGCCTCGAGCGGCTGCCCGCCCCCGGGGAGACCGTCGCCGGCGGCACCCTGAGCCGATACCCGGGCGGCAAGGGCGCGAACCAGGCGGTCGCGTGCGCGCGGCTCGGCGCAGACGTGACCATGGTCGCCTCGGTGGGACGCGATCCGTTCAGGGACGAGGCGCTGGCGGGGCTGCGGGAGGCCGGCATCACGCTGGAGCTCGCGGACGCGGACGCACCGACCGGGGTCGCGCTGATCGAGGTCGACGCCGCGGGGGAGACCACGATCGCGGTCGTGCCGGGCGCCAACGCGGAGCTCGGCGCCGTCTCGCTGCCGCCGCACGACGCCGTCCTCTGCCAGCTCGAGGTGCCCGACGAGGCCGTGATCGCGGCCTGGGAGGAGTGCAGCGGGCTCTTCTGCCTCAACGCCGCGCCCGCCCGACCGATCGCGGTCGACGCCGACCTCACCGTCGTCAACCGCTACGAGCTCGAGGCCCTGACGCGACGGGACGGCCTCGTCGCCCTGACGCTTGGCGCCGAGGGGGCGGTGCTCCTCGAGGACGGGGCGGAGGTGGCCCGCGCCTCGCCACCGGCGGTCGACGTCGTGGACGGCACCGCCGCCGGTGACGCCTTCACCGCGTGCCTGCTCGTCTCTCTGCTCGAGGGGCGTGCCCAGCAGGAGGCGGTCGAACGGGCATGCGCTGCAGGAGCGATCGCGGCGTCCCGGCCGGGCGCGCAGCCGTCGCTGCCGACAGCTGCGGAGATCGACGCGATCCTCGCGTCTGCGGCGTAGGCTGCCGCCGATGGCCGCCGCAATCCCTGTCGTCCTCGACTGCGACCCCGGGCACGACGACGCGATCGCGCTGCTCCTCGCGCTCGCGAGCCCGGAGGTCGAGCTGCTCGGCGTGACGACGGCGTTCGGCAACCAGACGCTCCCGAAGACGACCGAGAACACGCTGCGCGTGCTCGAGCTCGTCGGCCGCACCGACGTGCCGGTCGCGGCCGGGGCCGACCGACCGCTCGCCCGGCCGCTGACCGTCGCCGCGCATGTGCACGGCGAGAGCGGTCTCGACGGCCCCGTGCTGCCGCCGGCGACCACGCGTCCCGTGCCGGTGGACGCGGTCGAGCTGATCGCCTCGATCGTCGAGCGCTCACCGGCACCGGTGACGCTCGTCCCGACCGGCCCGCTCACGAACGTCGCCCGCTACCTCGAGCTGCACGGCACGGACGGCATCGGCCGGATCGTCCTGATGGGCGGTGCCATCGCCGAGGGGAACATGACCCCTGCCGCGGAGTTCAACATCTGGGCCGACCCGGAGGCCGCGCAGCAGGTGCTCCACGCCGGGATCGACCTGACGATGGTCGGTCTCGACGTGACCCACCAGGCGGTGACCTCGCCGGCGGTGCAGGAGCGGTTCCGCGCGGCCGGCAGGGTCGGGAGGTTCGTCGCGGAGCTCGTCGACTTCTTCACCGTCTACCACCGCGAGACCTACGGCTGGGAGGGCGCGCCGATCCACGACGCGGTCGCGGTCGCGCAGGTCGTGCACCCGGGGCTCGTCGAGACGCGGCTGCGGAACGTCGAGGTCGAGCTCGAATCGGAGCTCTGCCGCGGCCGCACCGTCGTCGATCTGTGGCGCCGCACCGATCGGGCTCCGAACGCGCACGTCGCGGTCGACCTCGACACCGACGCGTTCTTCGACCTCCTGCTCGAGCGGATCGCGCGCCTCGGGTAGGCGGGCCGCGTCGGCACGGGCTGCGCGCTCGGGGCCGCCCGTCTAACGTGGGCGCATGAGCGACCACGTGATCGTGTTCGTCGAGGTGCCGTCGGGATCGCGGAACAAGTACGAGGTCGACGCGGCGACCGGCCACATCGTGCTCGACCGCCGGCTGTTCACGTCGATGAGCTACCCGGCGGACTACGGCTTCGTCGAAGGCACGCTCGGCGAGGACGGGGATCCGCTCGATGCGCTCTGCCTCGTCGGCGAGCCGACGTTCCCAGGCTGCCGGATCCGGGCGCGGGTGGTCGGCGTGTTCCACATGACCGACGAGAAGGGGCCCGACGAGAAGATCCTCTGCGTGCCGCTGCGCGATCCCGCGTGGATGCGCCTCCACGACGTGCACGACATCCCACCCGAGCTGCGCAACGAGATCGAGCACTTCTTCCAGGTCTACAAGGATCTCGAGGAGAAGAAGACCGAGACGCGGGGCTTCGGCAACCGCGCCGAGGCGGAGCGGCTCATCGCCGAGGCGACGGAGCGCGCCACCTCGCCGCTGCCGTAGGGGCGAGGCATGCCTCGCCCGCTCTTCGCTCGGCGGGCGCGCGAGTCGCCCGGTCGTGGGTCACGGTCGCAGGCGGTAGTGGGCGGGGCACGGCCCGCCCCCTACAGGGCGCGACCGACCGTGAGACCCAGCCAGACGGCGAGCAGCCCCGCGACGAGCGTGCCGACGGCGTTCGCGAAAGCGTGCACGGGGAACCCGGCCTCGAACAGCCGGAAGGTGTCGAGCGAGAAGGTCGAGAAGGTCGTGTAGGCGCCGAGGAAGCCCGTGATCACCGCAGCCCGCAGCCAGGTGACGTCCTCGAAGCGTGGCTCCATCACCTCCACGGCGAGCCCGATGAGGAACGCCCCGCTGACGTTGACGACGAAGATCCCCCAGGGGAACAGCCCGCCGCGCCGCTCGACCCACTCGTCCAGCCCGTAGCGGGCGAGCGCGCCGAGCGCGCCTGCGACGGCGAGGGCGACCACGAGCGGCATCGGCGCAGGATACGCCCGCCGCGCGCCGAAGCGGACAGTCCATGGCGACGAGCAAGAAGCGGACGGCGCGCGCGAAGCCGAAGGCGCCTGCGCGGACACGTGCGCGCTCGCGGAAGCCGGCCCGCAATCGGCCGCAGCACATGCATCCCGAGCTCTGGGGCCTCGGCCTGCTCGCCGTCGGCCTCTTCCTCGGCGTGGTGCTGTGGCTGGACTGGGACGGTGGGGTCGTCGGCGAGCCGGTCGGCCGCTGGCTCGACGAGCTGCTCGGCGCGGCCGCGCTCCTGCTGCCGGCGGTGCTCTGCGGCATCGGCGGCCTGATCCTCGTGCGCAGCTCGCTCGTCGACGTCCGTCCCTTCCGCACCGGGCTGGCGGTCGGCTCCGTCGGGCTGCTCGTCGTGCTCGGCGAGGAGCATGGCGGGCTGGTCGGGTCGTGGCTGGGAGGCGGCATCGCCCGCGTGATCGGCGACACGGGAGCGCTGATCGTCGGCACGGCCGGGCTGCTCGCAGGCGTCCTGCTCCTCACGGGGGCCTCGGCGGGCGCTCTGCTGCGCCGCTCGGGGCACGCCATGCGAACGGCGTCGCTCGCGGCGGGCTCTGCGGCACGCCGCACGCTCGATGCGCTCGAGTGGGAGGAGGCGGAGGAGGCCCTCACGACCAAGGCGCTCGGGACGCCCCGGCGTCCCGCGAAGGCCCCGCTCGACGGGGTCGAGGCGTACCCTGACGTCCTCGTCGCCTCGTCGGCGACCGAGCCCGCGTCGGCCGAGCCGCCCCCGCTCGTGGAGCCGCCGTTGGCGGACGCAGACACCGCCGAGAGCGCCGAGCTCGCCTTCGAGCGATCGCACCACGGCGAGGGGTACACGCTGCCCGATCGCTCCGTCCTCAAGCGGAGCCCTCCGACCCGCGACGACGGCACCGACACGAGCGCGCGCACCGCGCAGCTCCTCGTCGAGACGCTCGCGCACTTCGGCGTCGATGCGCAGATCGTCGGTCAGATCGCCGGCCCGCGCGTGGTGCGCTACGAGCTGCAGCTCGCGCCGGGCACCAAGGTCGCGAAGGTCGCGGCGCTCAAGGACGACCTCTCGTACGCGCTCGCCACGACGGAGATCCGCATCCTGGCGCCGATCCCCGGCAAGCAGGCGGTCGGCGTGGAGGTGCCGAACCTCTCGCCGCGGCTCGTCACGCTCGGCGACATCTTCGGCGACGTGCCAGGCAGCGCGAGCCCGCTGTCCGTGTGGCTCGGCAAGGACATCTCGGGCAACGCAGTCTGGACCGACCTCGCCCGCATGCCGCACCTGCTCATCGCCGGCACGACGGGCTCGGGCAAGTCGGGCTGCATCAACGCCCTCCTCACCTCGATCCTGCTGCGCGCGACGCCCGACGAGGTGCGGATGATCCTGATCGACCCGAAGCGGATCGAGCTGAACTACTACGAGTCGATCCCGCACCTGCTCACGCCGGTCGTGTCGAGCCCGAAGGAGGCCTCCGCGGTGCTGCAGAACGTCGTCGCGGAGATGGAGCGGCGCTACGAGCGCCTCTCGATCATCCGGGCGCGCAACCTGCCCGAGGCGAACCGCGATCTTCCGGGCGCGTGGGGAGGACCCGCTGCCGTACCTGCTCGTCGTGATCGACGAGCTCGCCGACCTGATGATGGTCTCGCCCCAGGCGGTCGAGGACGCGATCATCCGGCTCGCCCAGAAGTCGCGCGCCGTGGGCATCCACCTCGTGCTCGCGACGCAGCGACCGTCGGTCGACGTGATCACCGGGATGATCAAGGCCAACGTGCCGAGCCGGATCGCCTTCGCGGTCTCCAGCCAGACCGACTCCCGCGTGATCCTCGACGGCGCCGGCGCGGAGAGCCTGCTCGGCCAGGGCGACATGCTGTTCAAGCCGCTCGGGACATCCCGCCTGCAGCGCGTCCAGGGCGCCTACGTCGCCGAGGAGGAGGTCGCGCTCGTCGTCGAGCAGTGCCGTGCGCAGCGCGGCCAGCAGCTCGACGAGACGCTGCTCGAGATGCCCGAGTCGGCGCCGTCGGAGGACGGAGAGGACGACGCGGACTTCGACCCCGACGAGGATCCGCTGCTCGACAAGGCGATCGAGATCGTCGTGCAGACGCAGACTGCGTCGGTGTCGCTGCTCCAGCGGCGGTTGCGGGTCGGCTACACGCGGGCGGGGCGGCTGATCGACATGCTCGAGCGGCGCGGGATCATCTCCGGCTACGAGGGCTCGAAGCCACGGCGCGTGCTGCTCGAGGAGCATCAGCTCGCGAGCGTGATCGGCGGAGATCAGTAGTCGGTACGCGCGACAACCGGCGCCGTCCGCTGTACGATCCCGCCGTCTCATACTCCAACTTCGGGTCGGCAGCCGCGTCGAACTGGGCGAAGACCCAAGAGATCACATCAAGTCCCAAGGAGGGCATGTGGCGATTCGCAGCAAATGGATGGTCACGGCGGTGCTCGCGCTCGTCGCGACGCTCGCGCTGACCGTCGTCTCGATCGGCTCCGCCAAGCCGGCCAAGAGCCAGGCCACGTTCCGCGTCGCGGTCGTGACCGACGTCGGCGGGCTGAACGACAAGGGCTTCAACGCGCTCGCGGCCAAGGGCCTCGCCCAAGGCAAGACGCAGCTCGGCGTGCAGGGTCGCGTCTTCATCTCGAAGTCGGCGGCCGACTACATCCCGAACCTGTCGACGCCGGCGCGGCAGGGCTACGACCTCGTGATCGCGAACGGATTCCTGATGGGCGACGCGCTGGCCGCGGTGGCCAAGCGGTTCCCGAAGACGAACTTCGCGATCATCGACTTCCCGTGGGTGGCGCTGAAGGGCAAGCCGAAGAACGCCCGAGGCCTCATCTTCAAGGAGGACGAGGCCGGGTACCTCGCCGGCGTCGCCGCGGCGAGCGTCGCCAAGGGCAAGCCCGTGAGCTCGGTCGGCGGTCAGGCCGTGCCCGCGGTGGTCGCGTTCCTCGCCGGGTACAAGGCCGGCGCGAAGAAGATCTTCCGCAACACGAACGTCCTCTCGGGCTACTCCGAGGACTTCGTCGACCAGGCGAAGTGCAAGGAGATCGCGATCAACCAGATCGCCGCAGGCTCGAAGGTCGTCTTCGCGGCCGCCGGCCTCTGCGGGCTCGGTGCGCTGCAGGCCGCCAAGGAGGCGGGCGTCTGGGGGATCGGCGTGGACAACGACCAGGCCTTCCTCGGCACGCACATCCTCACGAGCGCGACGAAGAAGGTCGACCTGGCCGTGTTCACCACGATCCGCCAGGTGACCGAGGACGCGTTCGTCGGCGGCAAGGACGGCGTGTTCACCGTCAAGAACGGCGGCGTGGGCTTCGGCACGGTCAGCGTGAAGGCGCCGAACCGCAAGGCGCTGATCGCGAGGCTGAACTCGTTCGCGAAGCAGATCGCGGCGGGCAAGATCAACCCGCCGATCAAGTAGTCCGACCGAACCGGTGGTGCGAGGGGCGGGCCGAAGGGCCCGCCCCTCGTCGTCTCGCGACCTGACGGCCCGACGGCGGCCGCACGGCTGCGTAGAATCCCCGCCCGATGGCCGCGAACGACCAGCCCGTCGTCCTCGAGATGCGCCACGTGACGAAGCGCTTCCCCGGCATCGTCGCGAACGACGACGTCTCGATCGACCTGCGGCTCGGCGAGGTGCACGCGCTGCTCGGCGAGAACGGCGCGGGCAAGTCGACGCTGATGAACTGCCTGTACGGGCTCTACCACCCGGACGAGGGCGAGATCCTGATCAAGGGCGTCCCGGTGCAGCTCGGGTCGCCGCGGGCGGCGATCGACCACGGCGTCGGGATGGTGCACCAGCACTTCATGCTCATCCCGGTCATGACCGTCGCCGAGAACATCGTGCTCGCGGTCGAGCCGCGCGTGAACGGCGTCCTCCTCGACCAGCGTGCGGCCGAGCGCAACGTGCGCGAGATCTCCGAGCGGTTCGGGCTCGCCGTCGACCCGCACGCGCGCATCCAGGACATCTCGGTCGGACAGCAGCAGCGCGTCGAGATCCTCAAGGCGCTGTACCGCGGCGCGGACATCCTGGTGCTCGACGAGCCCACCGCCGTGCTGACCCCGCAGGAGGCGCAGGAGCTGTTCGCGATCGTCGAGAGCCTCACGGCGCAGGGGAAGTCCGTCATCTTCATCAGCCACAAGCTGAACGAGGTGCTCCAGATCGCCGACCGGATCACCGTGCTGCGGCGCGGCAAGCTGATCGAGACGCTCCCCGCCGCCGGCGCGACCGAGAAGGGGCTCGCGACGCTGATGGTGGGCCGCGAGGTCGTGCTCGACGTCGAGAAGGGCCCGTCCACCCCGGGCGAGTCGTTGCTCGCGATCGAGGACCTGCACGTGATCGACGACCGTGGGCTGGAGAAGGTCAAGGGCGTCAGCTTCGACGTGCGCAGCGGCGAGATCGTCGGGATCGCCGGGATCGACGGCAACGGCCAGACCGAGCTGATCGATGCGCTCACCGGTCTGCGCGGCGTGGCCTCGGGCACCGTCCGCGTCGCCGGCACGGACGTGACCGACGACAGCGCACGCGACCACAACGACTCCGGCCTGGGGCACATCCCCGAGGACCGGCAGCGACGAGGGCTCGTGCTCGAGTTCTCGATCGCCGAGAACATCGCGCTGCACGACTTTCGCAAGCCGCCGCGCTCGCGCTACGGCTGGCTCTTCCCGCGCACCCTCGTCCAGTCCGCCCGGCGGCTGATCGACGACTTCGACGTGCGCGGGGGCGACGCCCGCACCCCGGCCGGTGCGCTGTCCGGCGGCAACCAGCAGAAGGTGATCCTCGCGCGCGAGATCGACCGCGATCCGAAGGTGCTGATCGCGGCACAGCCGACGCGGGGACTCGACGTCGGCGCGATCGAGTACGTCCACCGCCGGCTCGTCGGCGAGCGCAGCGAGGGGAGGGGCATCCTCCTCGTCTCGCTCGAGCTCGAGGAGATCCTCTCGCTGTCCGACCGCATCCTCGTGATGTACGAAGGCGAGATCGTCGGCGAGTTCCCGCCGAGCGCGAGCGAGGAAGAGCTCGGCGTGGCGATGACCGGCGGCGGCACGCGGCGGGAGGCTGCGTGAGCGACGGGCCCGATCCGAACCTGCCCTCCGAAGCGCAGCACGGGACGCCGGGCGATCCCGGCGGCCTCGGCCCCCAGGTGCGCGAGGACCTGAGCTGGGTCGAGCGCTACGGCGTCGCGCAGAAGGCGGGCGGCCTGCTCGCGCCGGTGCTGACCGCGGTGCTCGCGTTCTTCATCGGCGGCATCGTCGTCCTCGTCACCACCGGCAAGAACCCGCTCACGACCTACCAGGCGATCTTCGAGGGGTCGGGGCTCAACTGGCTGCTCCCATGGATCTCCGAGGACGATCGACTCACCGCGAGCTACAACCTCCAGCTCACGCTCCTCTACACGACGCCCCTCATCCTCACCGGGCTCGCCGTCGCCTTCGCCTTCCGCTGCGGGATGTTCAACATCGGTGGCCAGGGCCAGTACTTCGTCGGCGCGATCTTCGCCGTCTGGCTCGGCTCCTCGTTCGACGGGCTGAACCCGTTCCTGCACATCCTGCTCGTGACCGTCGTTGCAACCCTCGCTGGGGCGATGTGGGCCGGCATCGCGGGTCTGCTCAAGGCGACCGTCGGCGCGCACGAGGTGATCTCGACGATCATGCTCAACTGGATCGCGATCTGGGTCGGCCAGTTCCTGTTCGGGCTCGGCGGGCCGCTCCAGAACGACCTCCAGGAGTCGGTGCCGATCTCGAACGACATCGTCGAGGGAGCCAAGCTGCCGGTCTTCTGGGGCGACCCGCTCCTGCAGGGGCTCTCGATCGGCATCTTCGTCGCGCTCGCGGCGCTCGTCGTCTACCACTTCCTGCTCAACCGCACGACGCTCGGCTACAGCGTGCGCGCCGTCGGCTTCAATCCCGAGGCAGCGCGCTACGGCGGCATCAACGTCCCGCGCAACTACTTCCTCGCGATGGCGATCTCCGGCTGCTTCGCCGGGCTCGCCGGCGCGCTCGACATCCTCGGCTGGCAGTTCCGCCTGTCGACGAGCGACATCCAGACCACGACGATCGGGTTCATCGGGATCGCGGTCGCACTGCTCGGCCGCAACACGGCGGTCGGCGTCGGGCTCTCGGCGCTGCTGTTCGGCGCGCTCGTCAACGGCACGTCGACGCGCAACCTCGACCCGGAGGTGTTCCAGCCCGAGCTGGCATCCAACCTGTCCGTGATCATCCAGGGGCTGGTCGTGCTCTTCGTCGGCGCGGACGTGATCGTGCTGACCCTCATGGGCAAGCTCCGCCGCCGCCCGCCGAAGAGCACGGCCCCGCCCCCCGAGCCGGCGGCTCCCGCATGAGCGCCGACCCCGGTCAGGCCCCGTTGCCCGCGTCGGCGCCGGAGCGTCCTGGCATCGGCCACCGACTGCTCGCGCGTCTGCCGCGCGGCACGCGCGCGATCGCCTGGGCGGGCATCCTGCTCGGGCTGGTCGCGGCCTGGATCGCCCTGCCGCCGGTCATGGTGCGCTCGATCGGGCCGAGCATCGCGATCGGGCTCGTGGCGATGACCCTCGGCGCCGTGGCGCTCGCCCGGCGGGACTTCCGCTACGGGGGCTTCGCGCTCGCATCCGGCCTGTTCGGGATCGTGCTCGGGATCCTCGCGCTGCAGTCGAGCGTCGGGAAGCTCGAGAGCGTCGTCGTCTGGTCGGCGCTGTTCGCCGCGATGCTCCGCTACGCGACCCCGCTCGCGTTCGCCGCGCTCGGCGGGCTGTTCTCCGAGCGCTCCGGCGTCGTCAACATCGGCCTCGAGGGGATGATGCTGATGGGCGCGTTCTTCGCGATCCTCGGAGCCGACAAGACCGGCTCCTGGGTGGGCGGGCTTCTGATCGGGGTCGCCGCCGGAGCGGCGCTCGCCTCCGTCCACGCGTTCTTCGCTATCTCGCTCCGCTCGGACCAGATCGTGGGCGGCACCGCCATCAACTTCCTCGCTCTCGGCATCACGGGCTATCTCCTGATCGACATCTACGGCACCGAGGGCACCCCGACCGACACGCCGAGCATCCCGAACATCAGCCTCGGCTTCCTCGACGGCGTTCCGTTCTTCGGGGACATCTTCGGCGACCTCAACCTGATGATCTGGCTGATGCTCCTCACGGTCGTCCTCACCTGGGTGGTCGTGTTCCGGACGCCCATCGGGCTGCGCATCCGCTCCGTGGGGGAGCACCCGCGCGCGGCGGACACGGTCGGGATCAGCGTCTATGGCGTCCGCTACGGGGCCGTGATCCTGTCGGGGGCCCTGGCGGCGGCTGGAGGTGCGTACCTGTCCATCGGGTTCGTCAACTCCTTCACCGAGAACATGACCGCCGGTCGCGGCTTCATCGCGCTGGCCGCGCTCATCTTCGGCAAGTGGCGGCCCTTCGGCGCCGCGGGCGCCTGCCTGCTCTTCGGGTTCTCGAGCGCGCTCGCCCAGCGCCTTCCCGAGTACTCCCAGTCGGCTTCAGTCCTCTTCCAGGCGCTGCCGTACGTCCTGACCCTGATCGCCGTGGCCGGCATCGTCGGCCGCTCGATCCCGCCCGCAGCGGTTGGCCGCCCGTACCGCAAGCAGTAGCGTGGCGTCCGCCGCGGCCTCTCGCACTGCCTGGGGGTCGGTCGTCCTCGGCGTGCTCGCGGTCGCGACGCTGCCGCTCGCCGTCTTCGCGACGCGGTACTCGGACTCGTACGACCTGCTGCACGCCGGCTTCGCCGTGCCTGTCGCCCTCGCGCTGGGGGCCGGCGCGGTGATCGGGGCTCGGCGGGCACGGCGGCGGCAGGCGCTCTCGCTCCAGGGGGAGGACGCGGTGCGGGGCGCTGCGCTGGCGTGGGGGCTGGGCGTCGCCGGCATCGCGCTCGCGGCCTCGGCGACCGTGGCGCTCGCCGTGTACGGAGTGCTCACCTACCTGGGCGAGCGCGGAACCTGAGCGACGGCCCCGGGCGAGCCGTCGCGCGAGACGCTACCCTTCGCCGTCCATGTTCGACATCGGCTCGAGCCTGCGCGAGGCCCGGACACGGCAGACACTGGACTTCGACGAGATGGAGGCGCGCACGAAGGTGCGGGCCAAGTACCTGCGCTTCCTCGAGGAAGAGCGGTTCGACCAGCTGCCCGGGCACACGTACACGAAGGGGTTCCTCCGCGTGTACGCCGACGCGCTCGGCCTCGACGGCGACCTCTACGTCGACGAGTACAACTCGCGCTACGTGGCGGGCGACGACGAGCTGCTCGCGCGCATCCCGCGAAGCCCGACGCGCGAGCGCCGTGACCGCCGGCGCAGGGGAGAGTCCCACGCCGTGCTCGTGGCGGTCGGCGCGATCCTCCTCGTCACCGCGCTCGTGATCGCCGCCTGGCGCTTCGGCGGCGAGGACACCCCGCGCGTCGACGGCGTCGACACGGCCGTCGGCAGCGCTCCTGCCGCCGCGCAGCGGATCCGGCTCGTCGTCCGCGCGGTCGAGGGGGCGTCGTTCATGGAGGTGAGGGATGGCTCGGAGGCCGGGGCGCCCCTCTACACGGGCACGCTCGAGCGCGGCCAGACGCAGCGCTTCACCAAGAAGTCCCTGTACCTCGCCGTCGCGAAGCCGCGCAACGTCGTCGTGCTCGTCAACGGGTCGCGCATCGCCCTGCCGAAGAGCGGTCGCCTCTCGATCGCAGGCGCAGCCGCCGTCAAGTGACGCGGCCTCGCGCGGTCGCGGTCGTCACCGGCAGCGAGCTCGTCCGGGGCGAGCGCACCGACCGGAACGGTCCGTTCTACATGCGCGAGGCGCTGTCGCTCGGCCTGCAGCCGGGTCGCATCCTCGTCGTCGGCGACGATCCGGCGGAGCTCCGCGACGCGCTGCGAGAGGGGGCGGAAGCAGACGTCTGCCTCGTCTCCGGCGGACTCGGCCCCACCCACGACGACCGGACGGTGGAGCTCGTGGCGGAGATCGCGGGCAGGTCGCTCGTCGTCGACCAGGACCTCGAGCGGCAGATCGAGGAGGTCTCGCGCACGATCGCAGACCGGCTCGGCCGTCCGTACCACGACTTCTCGGCGGGCGTCACGAAGCAGGCCACGGTCCCCGAGGGCGCGACGGTGCTGGGCATCGCCGGCACCGCACCCGGCCTCGTGCTCGCCACGCCCGCGTGCGTCTTCGTCGTGCTCCCCGGCCCGCCCGGCGAGCTCCGGCGGCTGTGGCCGCGGGCGCTCGAGACCGACGCGCTGCGGGCAGTCCTGGAGCGCACGGCTGCGCCGACGCGCCGGGTGCTGCGCTTCTACGGCGCGAGCGAGTCGGCCGTCGCTCGCGCTCTCGCCGATGCCGGAGGCGACGGTGACGGCGTCGAGGTCACGATCTGCGCCCGCGACTTCGAGATCCACGTCGACCTCGTCGTCGAGCCCGGCGCGGAGGATCGCGCCGCCCGGCTCGCCGACGCGATCGCCCGCCCGGTCGACCGCTATCTCTTCACGACCGGAGAGTCGGCGATCGAGGAGCTCGTCCTCGAGCGCTGTCGGGAGCGCGGTCTCACGCTTGCCACGGCGGAGTCCTGCACCGGGGGCATGATCGCTGCCCGGCTGACCGACGTGCCCGGCTCGAGCGACGTCGTGCGCGGCGGGGTCGTCGCCTATGCCGACGACGTGAAGACGGTGGCGCTCGACGTGCCCGATGAGCTTCTCGTGGCGCACGGGGCGGTCTCCGCGGAGGTCGCCGAGGCGATGGCACGCGGTGTGCGCGCGCGGCTCCGGGCGGATCTCGGGATCGCGGTCACCGGGGTCGCCGGCCCGGGTGGTGGCACGCCGGAGAAGCCCGTCGGCCTCGTCTTCCTCCATGTCTCCGGGCCCGACGGGGAGCTCGCTCAGCGCTTCGAGCTCCCAGGTCAGCGCGACTGGATCCGCTCGCGCACCGCGGTGGCGGCGCTGCACCTGGTGCGGCGTCTCCTGGCACAGAGCCGTGACGAAGCCGCGTGAGCTGCGGCGCTAGCGTCGCAGGGGATGCCCGGCTCCGACTCTTCCTGGCGCTCGACCTGCCCGATCACGTCCGCGAGGGGCTCCACACGTGGGCGGCGGCGGAGATCCCCGACGGCCGGCGCGTGGCCAGCGACGATCTCCACGTCACGCTCGCGTTCCTGGGCTCGCGGCCTGCGGAGGAGGTCGACGCGATCGTCGCGGCGCTCCGAGCGTGCGTCGCTGGCGCCGAGCCCAGCCCGCTGTCCGTCTCCGGCTGGCGGGAGACGCGCACGGTCGGGATGCTGGTGCTGGACGACGCGACGGGCGCCGCCGGCCGTCTTGCGACCGCGCTGCACGCACGACTCGCGGCGCTGGGCGTCTACCGGCCGGAGCGCCGTGCCTGGCTGCCGCACGTCACGCTCGTCCGGTTCGCCGAGCGGCCACGCATCCGACCACCGCTGCCGGCGATGGGAACATTCGTTCCGTCCGACGCTGCTGCTTACGTATCTCGACTGCATCCGTCCGGCGCGCGCTACGACGTGCTCGCCCGGGTGCCGCTCGACCCGATGGAAGCGAGGAGGATGAGGGAATGAACCGCGAGGAAGCACTCGACGTCGCGCTCGGCCAGATCGAGCGGCAGTTCGGCAAGGGCGCCGTGATGCGCATGAGCGATGCGGCCCAGGTCTCGGTGGGGGCGGTCTCCACCGGCGCGCTGTCGCTCGACATGGGTCTGGGCATCGGCGGCCTGCCCCGCGGCCGGATCGTCGAGATCTTCGGGCCCGAGTCCTCGGGCAAGACGACGCTCGTGTACCACGTGATCGCCGAGGCGCAGCGTCGCGGCGGCATCTGCGCGTTCATCGACGCCGAGCACGCGATGGACCCGCAGTACGCGCGGCGGATCGGCGTCGACATCGACGCACTGCTGGTGTCGCAGCCCGACACGGGCGAGCAGGCGCTCGAGATCACCGAGCTGCTCATCCGCTCCGGCGCGGTCGACGTCGTCGCGGTCGACTCGGTGGCGGCCCTCACGCCGAAGGCCGAGATCGAGGGCGAGATGGGCGACAGCCACGTCGGCCTCCAGGCGCGGCTCATGAGCCAGGCGCTCCGCAAGCTCGCCGGCACGCTCAACCGCACCGACACCATCTGCATCTTCACCAACCAGCTGCGCGAGAAGATCGGCGTGATGTTCGGCTCGCCCGAGACCACCCCGGGCGGCCGCGCGCTCAAGTTCTACGCCTCCGTGCGCCTGGACATCCGTCGCATCGAGACCCTGAAGGACGGAGCCGAGGCCTTCGGCAACCGCGTGCGCGTGAAGATCGTCAAGAACAAGGTCGCGCCGCCGTTCAAGCAGGCCGAGTTCGACGTGATCTACGGCTCGGGCATCTCCTGGGAGGGCACGGTGCTCGACGTCGGGCTCGAGCGCAAGATCGTCACCAAGTCCGGCTCGTACTTCAGCTTCGGCGACGAGCGGCTCGGTCAGGGGCGGCAGAACGCGACCGCGTTCCTCGCCGAGAACCCCGACCTCGTGCAGCAGATCCTGCAGCGGATCCAGGCCGACGCGGGGCCCGAGCAGATCGTCTCCGCCCGACTGCTGCCGCAGGCGGAGGGGGCGGCGGCTGCGGCCGACGTCACGCCGATCGCCGACGAGGTCGTCGCGGAGGTCTGAGCCACGGTGCCGCCGGTCGTCACGGCGCTGCGCGCGCGCGGTCCGGCCCGGGTCGAGGTGCACCTCGACGGTGCGCTGTGGCGGGTCGTGCCGCTCGCGTGCGTCGCGGATGCGCGGCTCGACGTGGGGGTCGAACTCGATCGCGCGCGTGCCCGGGCGCTCAACCGGTCGCTCAAGGGACAGCGCGCGCTCGGTGCCGCGCTGCGCGCGCTGCGGGCCGCCGACCACACCCGGGCGAGCCTCGACGCGCGCCTCGTCCAGCGGGGCGTGGGGGAGGAGGAGCGCCGGACGGTGATCGCGATCGTCGAGCGGGCCGGACTCGTCGACGACACCCGGCTCGCCGCCGGGCGGGCCGAGACGCTCGCCCGTCGCGGCTACGGCGACGCTGCGATCCTCGCCGACCTCGAGCGGCGCGGCATCGCGGAGGCGACGGCTCGGCATGCGCTCGACGAGCTCGAGCCGGAGCGCGTCCGCGCCTCCCGCGTCGTCGCGACCCGAGGCGGGGGGCACAGCACCGTGCGGCTGCTGGCGACGAGAGGCTTCGGGGAGGACGTGCTGGAGGAGCTCGTTGCGGCCGAGGCCGACGACCCGATAGGATGAGCGGGCAGCATCCGAACTCCCTGCAACGAGCGACTTCCGAAACCGTTGATCCTGTGACCCTCTTCCCGATCGTCGACCTTCTCGAACCGACGCGCCACACGGGCGCGCCGCAGGAGGACGTGCAGGCCTAGAGAGCCACCGCAGCGCAGCGGCCCGGAGCGCCCGCAGCGGCGGCGTACCGGATGTGAGCACACCGCGGGCGCGGCCCGCGGACAACTTGGCCCACTCCCCAGGAGCGGCAATGCTCACGGTCATCGCGGTGCTCGTCGGTCTCCTCGTCGGGGGTGCTGTGACCGCGCTCTGGCTGCGGAGCTCGAGCGCGTCCAGCCTGCGCCGCGCGGAGGAGGAGCGACGGAGGCTCGTCGCGGACGCGGACCGCGAGGCCGAGACGATTCGCCGCGAGGCCCAGGTCGACGCGCGTGAGCAGGCGGTGCGGCTCCGAGCCGAGGTCGAGCGCGAGGTGCAGGACCGCCGCGTCGAGATCGCGAAGGTGGAGGAGCGGATCGTCCAGCGCGAGCTCGAGATCGAAGCCAAGCTGGAGGAGGTGACGCGCCGGGAGCAGGGTGTCGGTGACCGCGAAGTGCACCTCAAGCAGCTCCAGGAGGAGCTCAAGGCAGCTCGGGACGACGCGCTCGCGGAGCTCCAGCGCGTGTCGGGGCTCACCGTCGGCGAGGCGCGTCAGCTGCTGCTGGAGCGGTCGGAGGACGTGGTGCGACACGAGCTCGCCCGCTCGGTGCGACAGCTCGAGGAGGAGGCGCGGACGGATGCCCGGCGTCGCGCACGCGCGCTCGTCGCGGACGCCCTGCAGCGCGTCGCGGCGAGTCACACGGCGGAGACGACCGTCACGGTCGTCGAGCTCGCCAGCGACGACATGAAAGGACGCATCATCGGCCGGGAGGGCCGCAACATCCGCGCGCTCGAGCACCTCACCGGCGTCGACTTCATCATCGACGACACGCCGCACGCGGTCGTCCTCTCGTCGTTCGACGGCGATCCGCCGCGAGATCGCGAAGATCGACGCTCGAGAAGCTGATCGAGGACGGCCGCATCCATCCGGCGCGGATCGAGGAGATGTACTACCAGTCGAAGGCCGAGCTGGAGGAGCACATCGTCCAGGCAGGCGGCGCAGGCGGTGTTCGAGGCGAACTGCGGGGAGATCCACGAGGAGCTCGTCAAGGTGCTCGGCCGCCTCCGCTACCGCACGAGCTACGGCCAGAACGTGCTCAAGCACACGCTCGAGGTCGTCCACCTCGCAGGGATGATGGCGGCCGAGCTGCAGGCCGGCGTCAAGACGGCGAAGCGCGCGGCGCTGCTGCACGACATCGGCAAGGCGATGACCCATGAGATGGAGGGCTCGCACGCGCTCGTCTCGGCCCAGCTCGCACGCCGCTACGGCGAGAGCGAGGGGGTCGTGCACGCGATCGAGGCGCACCACTACGAGGTGCAGCCGCAGACGGTCGAGGCGGTGCTCGTGATCGCCGCCGACGCGATCTCGGCCTCGCGCCCCGGTGCGCGCGGCGAGAGCCTCGAGCACTACATCAAGCGGCTCGAGGCGCTCGAGGAGATCGCGAGCGCGAAGCCGGGCGTGCAGAAGGCGTACGCGCTCCAGGCCGGTCGCGAGATCCGCGTGATCGTCGAGCCGACCGAGATCGACGACGACGGGCACCGCGCTCCTGTCGTACGAGATCGCGAGGGAGATCGAGGACCAGCTGGAATATCCTGGCCAGGTGAAGGTGATCGTCATCCGGGAGTCCCGAGCAGTGGAGGTTGCGAAGTGACGACGGCGCAGTTCGGCATGCTCGGCACCGTGGTCGGTGCCGTGTGGTTCGCGGTGATCGTGCTGGTGACGCTGTGGGCCCATCGGTCGGAGGGCGCCACGTAGGCCGCTCGGCCGGGAGCCCCCTGGGGCCCTCACACCCGGGGGCCAGATCGTCGATCGGGAGCTCGCGTGACGGCCGGGGACGTCTCAGACCACGGCGGGCGGGGTGATCCGGCGGCGTGTCTGGGCGCGATCCGGTCTCGCGGGGATTCCCGACCGACCATCTAGACTGGGCGCCGCGATGCGCCGCTACCACGTCACGACGTTCGGCTGCCAGATGAACGCCCACGACTCCGAGCGGATCAAGGGCATGCTCGAGTCCGTCGGGCTCGGCGAGACGAGCGAGGTCGACGAGGCGGACGTCGTGGTGTTCAACACGTGCACGATCCGGGAGAAGCCCGACACGAAGCTCGCGGCGTACCTCGGGCAGGCCGCTGCACGCAAGCGCGCGCACCCCGACATGGTGATCGCGGTCGGCGGCTGCTACGCGGAGGCGCAGCGCCAGCGCATCTTCGAGACGTACCCGTTCGTCGACGTGGCGTTCGGGCCGGGCTCGATCCCGCATCTCGCCGAGTGGCTGGGCGCGGGCGGCATCGGCGTCGAGCGTGGTCGGTTCGGCACGCACGAGCACTTCGCCGGCCATCTGCCCGAGCGACGCGAGCGCTCGTTCCAGGCCTGGGTGCAGGTCTCGATGGGCTGCAACTCGACGTGCTCGTACTGCATCGTGCCGGCGGTGCGCGGGCGCGAGCAGAGCCGGCGGCCCGGCGACGTCGTCGCCGAGGTGACGCGCCTCGCGCGCGACGGAGTGCGTGAGGTCACGCTCCTGGGTCAGAACGTCAACTCCTGGGGGCGAGACCTCCTGCCCGACCTCACGACCGACTTCGGCGAGCTCCTCCGCGCCTGCGACGCCGTGGACGGGATCGACCGCATCCGCTTCACCAGCCCGCATCCCAAGGACTTCCGGGAGCCCGTGATCGCGGCCATCGCCGAGTGCGACGCCGTGTGCGAGCAGGTGCACCTGCCGTTGCAGTCGGGATCGTCCCGGATCCTCAAGGCGATGCGGCGCACGTATGACGCCGAGCGCTACCTGCGGCTCGTCGATCGGCTCCGCACGGCCATCCCCGACCTCGCGCTCGGCACGGACATCATCGTCGGCTTTCCCGGTGAGACCGAGGAGGACTTCCGTGCGACCCTCGACGTGGTCGCAGCGGTGCGGTACGACTCTGCGTTCACCTTCGTCTACTCCCCCCGGACGGGCACCGATGCCGCCGCGCTGCCGGACCAGGTGCCCGACGAGGTCAAGGTCGAGCGGATGGAGCGTCTCGTCACCCTGGTGCAGCGCGTCGCGGGCGAGCGGAACGCGGAGCGGGTGGGACGGATCGAGGAGGTGCTCGTCGAGGGGCCGAGCCGCACCGACCCGACACAGCTCCGCGGCCGGACGCGCCGGAACACGACGGTCGTCTTCACGGGGAGCGCGGAGGCCGGATCGCTCGTCGACGTCCTCGTGGAGGGGGCGACGTCGACCACGCTCAGGGGGACGCAGGCGCTCGTCGCCGCGTGATGCGAGCGAGCGACTCGACGGCGGGACCGACACGCACGCGGCACGCTCCCGTGACCCATCCGTGCAGGGTGTCCCGATAGGCTCGACGCGTGGGGAGGAGGTCGGTGGCCCGGACGGCGTCGGTGCAGACACGGTCGGAGCGGCCACAGGCCGGGGCGCTGACAGCTCATCCGCGAGCACGCCGGTGAGCTCGACGGGGTCGGCGCAGGTGCTCGCGCTGTTCGGCCCGACAGCCTCCGGGAAGACCGCGGTCGCAGGCGAGCTCGCGGATCGTCTCGGCACCGAGATCGTCTCGGCCGACGCGTTGCAGGTCTACCGTGGGCTGGCGATCCTCACGGCCCAGCCGTCGCGCCCGACACTGCTGGTGGCGATCCGCGACGTCGCCGAGTCGATGTCCGTCGGCGAGTACGCCGAGCTCGCGCACGCGGCGATCGACGAGCTCGTACGAGAGCGCGGCTGCGCGATCGTCGCGGGAGGCACCGGTCTCTACCTGCGCGCTGCGATCGCGGACCTGAGCATCCCCCAGCCGCCAGCACCCGGCTCACGGGCCCGCTGGGAGGCGTTCGTCGACGCCGACCCCGCACGGGCCCATGCGCGCCTGCGAGAGGTCGACCCGGCGGCCGCACGGCTCGTCCATCCGAACGACCGACGGCGCGTGGTGCGCGCGCTCGAGCTCGTCGAGGTCGGGCGCTCGCTGGCGCCCGACCAGGACCGTCTCTGGGACGGGGCACCACGGCAGCCAACGCTCGTCGTCGGCCTCGATGTCCCTCCCGCGGTGCTCGAGGAGCGGATCCGGCGGCGTGCCGAGGCGATGTTCCGCGCCGGCGTCGTCGACGAGGTGCGGGCTGCCGTGGCGGCGGGCATGTCCAGGACCGCCGAGCAGGCGCTGGGCGTGCGCGAGATCCTCGAGCTCCCGCCAGACCAGGCCGTCGAGCGGCTCGCCGTCAGGACGCGGCGATACGCGGCCTACCAGCGCAAGTGGATGAGACGAATCCCCGGCGTCGTGGTCGTCGACGGCGCCCGGTCAGCGACGTCGGTGGCAGACGAGATCGTCGCGCTGCTGGGCGTCGGCGGACAGCCGCGGGGCGGGCAGCCTGACGCGGGCGCCTCGGGCGGCGCCGAGGACGCGGTGGAGTAGGGTGGCGGCCGTGGTCGCACCCATGCCCGTCGTCGACCGAGTGCGCTGACCGTGCGGTTCGCGAAGTGGCACGCGCTCGGCAACAGCTACCTCGTCGTCGAGCGAGACGAGGCCGGCCCGCTCGACGGCGAGCGCGTGCGGCTGCTCTGCGATCGCGACCGGGGGATCGGCTCGGACGGCGTGGTCGAGGTCGTCACCCGCCACGACGCCGAGGCGGAGGTGGTGATCTGGAACCCCGACGGGTCGACGGCGGAGATGTCCGGCAACGGCGTCCGGATCGCCGCCTGCTGGCTGGCGGCCGCAGTGGACGCGCACGACGTGATCATCACGACGGCCGGCCGGCGCGTGCACGCCCGCATCCTCGGCGGCGGCGACGCGGAGCTGGATCTCGGCGACGTCAGGGTCGGCGAGCCCGAGACGCTCGAGGTCGCGGGCGAGACGGTCGAGCTGACCCGGGCATCCGTGGGCAATCCGCACGCCGTGGTCGGACGTGCCGACGCGACGCGCGACGACCTCCTGCGGCTCGGCCCTGCGCTCGAGGACCACCCGGCGTTCCCCGACCGCACGAACGTGCAGCTCGTCGAGCCGGTGGGGCCGAACGAGCTCCGCGCCCTCGTCTGGGAGCGTGGTGCCGGTGAGACCGCCTCGTCCGGCTCGTCCGCCACCGCCGCCGCTGCGGTCGCCGGTGAAGCGCGGCTGGTGCGTCAGCCCCGTCACCGTGCACCTCCCCGGCGGCGCCCTCGTCGTGACCCTCGCCGGCAGCCGCGCCTCCCTCCTCGGCCCTGCCGTGGAGATCTGCCGCGGCACGACC
Organism: uncultured Actinomycetes bacterium; assembly: GCA_963703095.1. GTDB lineage: Bacteria > Actinomycetota > Thermoleophilia > Gaiellales > Gaiellaceae > Gaiella. Next base: position 2,114,031 of record OY969787.1, on the reverse strand, counting down.
GAGGTCGGCGCGCCACCGGCCTGAGCGTCAGACGGCGATCTCGAACTCGCGCAGCACGGCGTTGAGCGACGTCTTCAGATCGGTCGAGGCGCTCCGCTCGCCCACGATGAGCGCGCACTGCAGGCCATACGTGCCGGCCGGGAAGTCCTTCTGCCGCACACCCGGGAGGACCACCTTGCGCGGCGGCACCTCACCCCGGTGCTCGACGGGCACGGGCCCCGTCACGTCGATGATCGGGATCGACGCGGACAGCACGACGTTCGGCGCGATCACGGCACCGGCGCCGACGCGCACGCCCTCGACGATCACCGCCCGCGAGCCGATGAAGGCGCCGTCCTCGACGATCACGGGCGCGGCCTGGGGCGGCTCGAGGACGCCACCGATCCCGACGCCGCCGGCGAGGTGCACGTCGGCTCCGATCTGCGCGCACGAGCCCACCGTCGCCCAGGTGTCCACCATCGTGCGCGGTCCGACCCACGCCCCGATGTTCACGTAGCCGGGCATCAGGACGACGCCCTCGGACAGGAACGCCCCGTAGCGCGCGACCCCGGGGGGCACGACGCGCACGCCGCGATCCGCGTAGTCGCGCTTGACGGGGATCTTGTCGAGGAACTGCAGACCGCCGACCTCCATCGGCTCGACCTTGCGCAGGCGGAAGTACAGGAGGATCGCCTTCTTCACCCACTCGTTGACCTGCCAGCCGCCGTCGAGCGGCTCGGCGACGCGCACCTCGCCTCGGTCGAGGAGGGTGATCGCCTCCTCGATCGGGTCGGGCTCGAGGGCGCCCTGCTCCCACAGGCTGTCGATGCGCTCGGCGAGGCTCACGGCGCCATCATCGCGCATGCCCTCGTACGGCGGGCGCAGGAGCGTCGGCTGCTCACAGCACGGCCTCCAGGATCTGCACCGCACGGGCGCACTCCTGCTCGGTCGGCACGAGGGCATACCGCACGTACCCCTCGCCCGACGGGCCGAGGAACGACCCGGGCGCGACCACGACCCCGTGCGAGAGGAGCCGGGTCGCATGCTCCTCCGACGTCTCGCCGGGAGGCGTGGCGACCCAGAGGTACATCGTCGCCGGGCCACCGGCGTCGCGGACGCCCGCGCGCGCGAACAGATCGAGGAAGAGCGCGCGCTTGCGCGCGTACGCAGCGCGGGCGCGCTCGACGTGCTCCTCGTCGCCCCAGGCGACGACGGACGCTCGCTGGACGAACTCCTGAGGCGCCGTGCCGACGTTCGGGCGGAACTGCCGGAGCGCGGCGACGAGCTCCGGGTCGCCCGCGACGAAGCCCGACCGGAAGCCGGTCATCGACGAGCGCTTCGACAGCGTGTTGAAGACGGCGACGCTCCCGAGGTCGTCGAGCTCGAGCGCGGAGGGGGGAGGGACGTCGAACCACAGCTCGCTGTACGCCTCGTCCGAGGCGAGGACGAAGCCGTGGCGGCGCGCGAGCACGGCGGCGCGTGCGATCACGTCCAGCGGGGCGACTGCGCCGGTTGGGTTGTTCGGCGTGTTCAGCCAGAGGAGGGCGGTGCGGTCCCACGTGCTCGCCGGCACCCCGTCGAGGTCGGGTAGGAACCCGTTCGCCTCGAGCAGGGGCAGCGCCTCCACACGCGCGCCGGCGAACTCGGCCCCGCGCCCGGAGACCGGATAGCCCGGCTCGGTGACCACGACCGTGTCCCTGCCCGCGGGCCGGTCGAGCACGACCTGGGCGAACGAGAAGATCGCCTCCTTCGAGCCGAGCGTCGGGATCACGTGCCGGTCGGGGTCGAGGGTGACTCCGAAGCGTCGACCGATCCACGTCGTGACCGCCTCGCGCAGCTCGGGCAGGCCGACAGCCGCCGGGTAGCCCATGCGCTCACGGACGCCGTCCCTGAGCGCCTGCAGGATGCGGGGGTCGGTCGCCTCGCGCGGGTCGCCCATCCCGAAGTCGATCACCTCGAGGCCTCGGGCACGGCGCTCGGCCGCGGCCTGGTTCAGGCGGACGAACGGGTACGTCGCCTGCGCCCGCAGGATCGGCGAGATCGGCATCGGCAGGGACGCTACCGCGTGACCCAGCGGTGGAGCGTCTCGTAGCAGTGCACGAGCGCAGCGATCTCGACCCGCTCGTCGCGGCGGTGGGCGAAGGCGGGATCGCCGGGGCCGAAGTTGACGGCGTCGATGCCACGGGTCGTGAAGTCCGCGACGTTCGTCCAGGCCTGCTTCGGCTCGACCCCCGTCGCGCCTGCGTCGAGCAAGGCCCGCACGAGGGGAGCCTCGGAGACGACCCGCGCCGGGGGCGAGTTCCCCACCACCTCGAGCTCCGCCCCTTCGGGCAGCAGCGCGCGCAGCAGGGCGATCGCGTCGTCGGGCTCGCGGTCGGGCGGGTAGCGGAGGTTGATCGTCGCGACGGCGTGGTCGGGGACGACGTTGTCGGCGATCCCCCCCTCGATGCGCGTGAGCGTCACCGTCTCGAAGAAGGGGAGGCCGCCGACCACCGTCTCGCGTCGGGTGTGCTCGGCGACGGACGCGAGGCCGAGCACTGCGCGCTCGACGGCGTTGTCGGCCTGCCACGGGCGGGCGGCGTGCCCGCTCACGCCTCGGAAGACGACGCGCGCCGAGAGGTTCCCGACGCAGCCGGCGTGGATCGCGCCTCCCGTGGGCTCGAGCAGGATCGCGAGGTCCGCCTCGTGCAGCAGCGGCGCGCGCTCGAACAGCTCCGGCAGGGGATTGAACGACGGAGGGAGCTCCTCCTTGCCGAAGAGCAGCAGGCCGACGTCGACCGTCTTGCTCGGCGCCTCGGCGAGAGCCCGCACGAGCTCGATCGCCACCGCGACCCCGCCCTTCATGTCCGCCGCGCCGAGCCCGTGCACCCAGCCGTCGGCGATGCGTCCGGGCAGGTTGTCCTGGGCGGGCACCGTGTCGTAGTGCCCCGCGAGCACCACGAGGGGCAGCCCGGGGCGCCGACGCGGAGCCCAGAGCCCGGCATCGTCGGCGAGGTGGACGGCCGCGAGCGAGCCGGGGACGAGCGCGCGCAGGTGAGCGCGGATGGCCGCCTCGCCGAGGCTCTCGGACGGGATGTCGACCAGCGCGAGCGTGCGCGCGGCGAGCCGCTCCGCGAGGGTGGACACCCGGCCAGACTACCCGGCATGATTGGTGGTCGTGACCGCGCACGCAGAGCACTCGCGGCCGGGTGACGGGCCGGAGCGCGCGCTCGTGCTCGCCGTCCTGCCGAAGGGAGTCGACCCCACCGACGAGCTCGCCGAGATCCGGGAGCTCGCGCGCACCGCGCTCGTCGAGCCGGTGACGGAGGTCGTGCAGCATCGGGTGCACCCCGACCCCCGCACCTACGTCGGCAAGGGCAAGCTCGAGGAGCTGCGCGAGACGTACGCCTCCTCGGAGGCCGACGTGCTCGTGGTCGACGGGGAGCTCGATCCGGTGCAGCAGCGCGCGCTCGAGAACGCGCTCCAGTCGCGCGTGGTCGACCGGACGCAGCTGATCCTCGACATCTTCGCCCAGCACGCGGTCTCGGCAGAGGGCAAGCTCCAGGTCGAGCTCGCCCAGCTGGAGTACAACCTGCCGCGGATGCGGGGCATGTGGCAGCACCTCGAGCGGCTCGGCGGCGGGCGCGGCACGGTCGGCGCCGGCGTCGGGACGCGCGGCCCCGGCGAGACGCAGCTCGAGAGCGACCGCCGCACTGCACGGCGCCGGATCTCGCAGCTCCGGCGCCGGCTGGCCGCGCTCGAGGCGCAGCGCGTCACGCGCAGGAAGGAGCGGAAGCGCTCGGAGACGCCCACCGTGGCGCTGGCGGGCTACACGAACGCCGGCAAGTCGACGCTCCTCAACGCGCTGACCGGCGCCGAGGTCTCGGTGGAGGATCGGCTGTTCGAGACCCTGGATCCGACGACCAGGGCCTTCGAGCACGACGGCAAGCGCTATCTCGTGACCGACACCGTCGGCTTCATCCGGCGTCTGCCCACGCCGCTGGTGGAGGGCTTCGCGTCGACGCTCGAGGAGACGCTCGTCGCGGACCTCGTGCTGCACGTGGCAGACGCCTCGCTCGCCGACGACACGCTTCGCGAGCAGATCCGCTCCGTCGAGCACGTGCTCGGCGAGATCGGCGCCGGCGAGCTCCCGGTCGAGCTCGTGCTGAACAAGGTCGACCGACTCGACGCGGCTGCCCGGGAGCGCGTCGCCAACCGCTACCCCGGCGCGCTGGAGGTGTCGGCCGCGACCGGCGAGGGGCTCGATGCGCTCCGCGAGAGGATCTCGGAGCTCTTCGCGGATCGGTTCGAGGACGTACGGCTGCTCGTCCCCTACGAGGACGGAGCCGCGCTGTCGGCGCTCTACGCCCTCGGCGCGCCGATCGCCGAGCGCCGTGACACCGACGAGGGCGTGTGGATCACCGCTCGCCTGCCCCAGCGCGAGGCACGGCGCTTCGCGCGCTACCTCGTGGCGGACGGTCGCACCGGGGCAGCGGCCGGCGCGTGACCCGTCTCGCGGTCACGCTGCTCCGGCCCGACGCGGTGCTGCCGGCCCGGGCGTACCCCGGGGACGCCGGGCTCGACCTGTCGGCCTGCGACCCGGTGGTGATCGCTCCGGGCGAGCGCGTGGTCGTGGGCACCGGCGTCGCGGTCGCGATCCCACCCGGTCATGCGGGGCTGGTCGTGCCGCGGTCCGGCCTGGCGGCCCGTCACGGCCTCTCCGTCGTCAACGGCCCGGGGCTGATCGACGAGGGGTACCGCGGCGAGCTGAAGGTGATCCTCCTCAACACCGACCGCGAGCGGCCGGTTCCGATCGCCCCGGGCGACCGCATCGCGCAGCTCGTCGTCGTCGCGGTCGCCGGGATCGAGCCGGTGGAGGTGTCTTCGCTCGACGAGGCAGAGCGGGGGGTCGGCGGGCTGGGGTCGTCCGGGCGCTGATGCGACCGGAGCCGCGCATCCGCGTGTCGGCGATCCTGCGCTGGGGCGACGGGATCCTGCTCTGCCGGCACGAGAAGCGCGGTGCCGAGCACTGGCTGCTGCCCGGCGGCGGCGTCCGCAGCGGTGAGACGCTGCTCGAGGCGCTGCACCGGGAGCTCGACGAGGAGACGGGCATCGTGCACGGGGGTGAGGAGCTGCCGATGGAGGGTCCGGTCGCGATCGTCGAGTCGATCTCGCCGGAACGGAGCCTCTGGTCGAAGCACGTCGTCCACGTCGTGTTCGCCACCGAGCTGTCGGGCTCCCTCGCGCAGCTCGTCTCGCGCGACGCTGCGGTCCGCGGTCACCGGATCGTCTCGAAGGGGGAGCTCGACGGCGTGGCGCTGCACCCGCCGATCGGCCGCTTCCTGCGGCTGTGGCAGCCGGGTGACGCCTGCGTCTACCTGGGGTCGCTGTGGGCGCGTTGAACGGACGATTGCTCGCTTGGGACGGGTGTCTCAACACCCGTGATCTCGGTGGCCTCCCGCTGCGAGGCGGGGGCACCACGCGCTTCGGCCAGGTGATCCGCTCGGACAACGTCCGGCACCTGAGCGACCGAGGCTGGGCCCAGCTGGCGTCGCACGGCGTGCGGACGGTGCTCGACCTGCGGTTCGACGAGGAGCGGAGCGACGACCCCGCTCCGCCGGCCGGGATCGAGGTCGTCGGCATCTCCCTCTTCGGCGCCCACGACCCCGACGAGGCTGCGCGCGTCGACGAGCTGCTCCGCCGGACGCGCGACCCGGCGGAGGCGACAGGCGTCCTCTACGCCGACACGCTGTGGAGCAGACGCGCCTGCGTCGCTGCGTCCGTGGGTGCCGTCGCGCGGGCCGGTGACGGCGCGGTCGTCGTCCACTGCTTCGTCGGCAAGGACCGCACGGGGATCGTGTCCGCGCTCCTGCTGGACCTCGCAGGGGTCGAGCACGAGGCGATCGTGGAGGACTACGCGCTGACGGACGGCCGGGTCGGCCCACTCGTGGACACCTGGATCGCGGAGGCCGTCGACCCGCACGAGCGCGCGTACCGCGAGCGGATCTCCGGGGCGCCGCGCGAGGCCATGGAGTCGATGCTCCGCATGGTCCGCTCTCGCTTCGGCGACGCACGGGGGTACCTCCTCGAGGCGGGCCTCGCCGCGGAGGACGTCCGACGGATCCGTGATCGACTCGTGGACGGCGCGCCCGGCAGGTCGTGAGGTCCGGCTCGCCCGGCGAGCGGCCGGGGCACGTCAGGACGTCTTGCGACCGCCCCGCGCGCGCGCACGCGCGGCCGAGACGCGGTGCGCCTCCTGCTCGAGCGCGTCGGGGAGCGGGGCGAGCGGGGCGACGGCGGAGCCGCTCGCGTGCGCCAGCGCCCAGGCCAGCAGCAGGTCGGCGAGCCACGCGTTGCGAGGCAGGAGCGGACCGTGGAGGTACGTGCCGATCGCCCGGTCGACGACGCAGCCTTCCTGGCCCGAGACCCCGTCGTTCCCGTGCCCGGCGACCACCCGGCCGAGGGGCGTGGCGCCTTCGTCGAGGAGCGTGCGTCCGGCGTGGTTCTCGAACCCCGCGACCGTGTGCCGTTCGCCGCTCGTCAGCTCGCACTCCAGCAGGACGTCGCCGATCATGCGCACGTCGCCTGCCACCGTCTCGAGCGGGAACAGGCCAGCGCCGGGCATCCAGGAGCCGTCGCGGCCGCGGTAGCCGCGGCCGAGGAGCTGGTAGCCGCCGCAGACCGCGAGCGCTGCGACCCCTTCCTCCACGGCGGCGCGGATGACGTCCGCGCGGGCGGCCAGGTCGGGGGCGATCATCGCCTGCTCGCGATCCTGGCCTCCCCCGACGTAGAGCAGGTCGTGCGCCCCGGGCGCGAGCGCGTCGCCGGGCCCGATCTCGTCGACCACGAGCTGGTGGCCGCGGGCCGCGGCGCGGACGGCGAGCACGGCGATGTTGCCGCGGTCCGCGTAGATGTTGAGGAAGGCGGGGTAGAGGTGGGCGACCCTGATCCTCACGCGGCTCCCTGCTCCCAGAACGGGCGTGTGAGACCGCGGCGGGTGACGATCGCACGGAGCGCGAGCATCGCCGTGTACGTCGGCAGCACCGCGAGCTGCTCGCCCGGGTGGGCGAGGGCGAGCCCGCGGTCGAGCGCCGCCTCCAGCGAGGGCACGACCTCGAGCCGGTCGCGCTCGAGTCCCCCGTAGGTGAACCGGAGGGCGAGCTCGGCGGCCCGGTCGCCGCTCGCGACGATGCGCTCGGCACCGACGAGCAGGGGCTCGAAGTCGACGTCCCAGATCCAGGAGACGTCACGCCCGTCGGCGATCGCGTCGTTGAGCGCGACGACGATCACCCGCGGGACCCCGCCGTCGACGAGCGTTCGCACCGCCTCGTTCGCCCCCGCGGGGTTCTTGATCAGGAGCATGAGCAGCCCCCGGTCGTCGACGGCGATCCGCTCGAACCGCCCGAATGCGGCGTTGAACCCGCTCAGGCCGGCTGCGACGTGGTCGAGCTCCTCGCCGAGCGCGAGGCACAGCGTTGCAGCAGCGCACGCGTTGTAGACGTTGTAGAGGCCCGGCAGCGGGAGTGTGACCGGCGTCGAGCCGGCAGGCGCGTGAAGCTCGAGACGTGAGCCCTCGAGGCCGTCGAGGTCGATGCAGCGCGCCGAGACGTCGAGCGCAGGTCGCCGGTGGTCGCACGCAGGGCAGCGATAGGCGCCGAGGTGACCGACGTACGCGGCGTCGTAGTCGTACGGCGTGCCACAGCGGACGCAGTACTTCGAGTCGGCGGCGTGCTGCAGCGCATCGCGCGCGACGCGGGGATCGTCGACCCCGAAGCGGAGCGCGCGCGCACGGCCGTCTGCGAGCTGCGCGACGAGCGGGTCGTCGGCGTTGACGACGAGGCGCGTCTCGGGAGGGAGCGCCCCGATCGCGACCCGCCAGCGCTCGGCGATGTGCTCGAGCTCGCCGTAGCGGTCGAGCTGGTCGCGAAACAGGTTGGCGAGCACCAGCACCCGCGGCTGCACGCGCAGCAGCAGCTCGGGCAGCGCGAACTCGTCGACCTCGAGCAGCCCGAGCTCGGCGTCCCGTGCCTGGAGGAGGGTGGAGGCGATGCCGGACGCGAGGTTCGCGCCCGAGCTGTTCCAGGCGAGTCGATGCCGCTCCTGCAGGATGCGGGCGGCCATCGCGGTGGTCGTCGTCTTGCCGTTCGTGGCCGAGACGATCGCAGCTCCGTCGGGCAGCCGGCGGGCGAGGGCGTCGATCGCTCCGGGGTCGACCTTCCAGAGGAGCTTGCCCGGCAGGGTCGTCCCGCCTCCGCGGCCGGCGGCGCGGGAGAGTCGGCCGGCCAGGCGCGCAGCGGTCGTCTCGACGGTCAGCCGTGCGCCCACAAGGCGAGGGTACCCGGCCCGCCGTAGGGTCGTCCGCTCTGCTCGACTTGCATTCCGTCCGAGGTGTTCTACCATGATTGCATGACCCGGCCGCGGCGTCGCTACCGTGCCCTCGAGGGGATCGACCCGGATGCGCTCGAGGCCTTCCGCGTCGGTCTGCGCCGGCGCTACACGGACGTCGAGATCCTCGACGAGCTGCGCGCGTGCGCGGCCCGGCTGGGTCGCTCGCCGACCATGCGCGAGTTCGCCGCCGACGCCGAGGCGAAGGTGCACCCGCAGACGGTGATCGAGCACTTCGGGTCGTGGAACGCCGCCAAGCGCGCGGCGGGCTTGCAGCCGCGCCGGTTCATCAGTCGCGAGGAGCTGCTCGACCAGCTGCGGTCGCTCGGCGAGGAGCTCGGTCGCGTGCCGACGGCACGGGACATCCAGGAGCGCCGCGGCCGGATGGCGTCGAAGTCGCTCATCTGGCACACCTTCGGCTCGCTCTCGGGCGCCCTGCGCGAGGCCGGCTTCGACGTCCCGGTCGGGGAGGAGCGGCTCGAGCGTGCGGTGGCCGACGGCGCCGTGCTCGCGCGCCGCCTCGGCCGGCTGCCGCGCATGGCGGACTGGAAGGCGGCGCGGGTCGCGCAGCCGTCACTGCTCTCGGAGTGGCAGGTCTACCGGATGGTCGACGTCGACGTCGGCCCGTGGGCGGCCTTCCAGTTCCTCGTGCGCGAGCGGCTGCGCGAGGAGGGGGTGGAGGTGCTCCCGGACGGCTCGATCGCGTAGGCAGCATCCGTCGCGCACGGTCGTCGCGAAGATGCCTCAAGTGGGGGACGCGAGCCGCCGATAGGCCTCTCGTGGACGCGAACGTCGCAGAGCCGCTCTTCGACAGCCCTGACGAGCACCCGCCGGAGGCACCCGAGGCGCCCGCGGCGACGCAGGATCCCCTCAAGCTCTACGTGCGCGGGCTCGGCGACGGACGCCTCCTGACGCCCGTCGAGGAGCGCGAGCTCGCCCGCCGCAAGGATGCCGGCGACCTCGAGGCGAAGCGCCGGCTGATCGAGTGCAACCTTCGTCTGGTGATGTCCGTCACGCGCAGCTACACCCGGGCGGACGTGCCGTTGCTCGACCTGATCCAGGAGGGCAACCTCGGCCTGATCCGCGCCGTGGAGAAGTTCGACTGGACGATGGGCTACAAGCTCTCGACGTACGCGATGTGGTGGATCAGGCAGTCGGTGCAGCGCGCGCTGGCCGAGCAGAGCAGGACGATCCGGCTGCCCGTCCACGTCGCCGACCAGGTGCGGCGCGTCCAGCGCGCCCGGCGTGAGCTCGGCCAGACGCTGAGCCGCGACCCGACGATCGACGAGGTGGCGAAGCTCAGCGGCTTCACGGTCGAGCGGGTCGGAGAGCTGATGGAGCTCGTCCAGGAGCACGTCAGCCTCGAGACGCCGGTCGGTGACGGCGAGAGCACGATGAGCGACCTCATCGAGGACCCCGGCGCGCTGGCGCCCGAGCACGAGGCGGCGAACCAGATGCGGGCCGTCGAGGTGCATCGCGCGGTCAAGCTGCTCAACCCTCGCCTGCAGAAGGTCCTGACGCTTCGCTTCGGTCTCGACGGCCGCGAGCCGATGACGCTCGAGCAGGCAGGCGTCGAGCTCGGCGTGACGCGAGAGCGCGTGCGCCAGCTCGAGACGCGCGCCCTGCGGGAGCTGCGGACGCAGGCGCCCGGGCTCGAGTCCTTCCTGCAGTCCTAGTCGCCCTACGGCGCGCCGACGGCCTGCACGTCGTGCGCGGCCGCCAGGTGACGGAGCGACTCGAGCTCGATCTGCCGGACGCGCTCGCGCGTCAGCCCGAGATGGCGTCCGATCTCCTCGAGCGTGCGCGGCTCCCCGCCGTCGAGGCCGTAGCGAAGCGTCACGACCTCGCGCTCTCGGCTGGGCAGCTCGGCGAGCGCGCGCCTCAGCGCCTCGCTCCGCAGCCGCAGCTCGACGGTCTCCTCGGGCAGCGGGTCGTCACCGGCGACGAAGTCGCCGATCACGGCGTCCTCGTAGTCGCCCACGGGAGCGTCGAGGCTCGTCGACGCGCGCGCCGCCGCTCGCACCTCCAGCACCTGCTGGACGGTGATGTTGGCCTCGTCGGCCACCTCCTCGATCGTCGGCTCGCGCCCGAGACGCGTCCACAGCGATCGCTCGGCCCGGTTGATCTTCTGCAGCCGCTCGACGATGTGCACCGGCATCCGGATCGTCCGGGCCTTGTCGGCGAGCGCGCGGGCCACGGCTTGCCGGATCCACCACGTCGCGTAGGTCGAGAACTTGAAGCCTCGGCGCCAGTCGAACTTCTCCACGGCGCGGATCAAGCCGAGCGTGCCCTCCTGGATGAGGTCGAGGAACGGCAGCCCCTGGTTGCGGTAGTTCTTCGCGATCGAGACCACGAGGCGGAGGTTCGACTGGATCATGCGGGCTTTCGCCTCCGCGTCGCCGCGCTCGATCCGCTTCGCGAGCTCGACCTCCTGCGCGGCCGTGAGGAGCGGGTGGCGGCCGGCCTCGCGCAGGAAGAGCTGCAGCGCGTCGGTCGTCGACTCGGCCGCCGCGATCGGCGCAGGCTCGGGCACGACGGGCGTCTCGACGATCTCGATCCCTCGCTTGTCGAGCTCCCGCACCAGCGCCTCGTGCTCGAGGGCGGTGAGCTCGTGCAGCTCCGCGAGCTCGGTGAGCTCGCCGCTCGGGATCCGCCCGGCGGCCTCGCACTGCTCGAGCAGGACGCGCACGTCGTCCGTCGCCAGCAGCCCTTCGATGTCGACGGTCGTCACGCCCGGACGCCTTTCGTGCGCAACGTCACCAGACGAGTCTCTCGCGTCGGAGCGCGAATGTCCAGCCCTCGGACGGTGGATCCCGTCCCCGTCGCGCCCGATCGAGCGGCGCACGATAACGCGTGTTATGTCAAGTCGGAAGTCCCACAGATCGGGCACGCTGGCCCCTCCCTCTGGCTCCACGGCTCGCCCCGCGGCGGCGCGTCCGGACGGCGTCGCGAACGGCCGCTCGACCCCGACGGCGTCGCCTGGACGATCGGGCCGACGGTGCGCTGGGCACCGCTGCCGACCGGTCGAGCCCGCTGCCTGGCGTCGATCAGGGCGCCCGCGGAGGCGTATCCGGGTCGCCCCGGATGCCGCGGCAGCGGGCTGCTGCGAGCGTGCGGCGTGGATGACCGAGCTGCGCGAGATCACGATCCACGACTCGACCGCGAACCCCGCCCCGCTCGGCCTCATGGGCTTCGGACTGACGACGATCCTGCTCAACATCCACAACGCCGGCTTCACCGAGCTCGACTCGATGATCCTCGCGATGGGCGTCTTCTACGGCGGCCTCGCCCAGGTGATCGCCGGGCTGCTGGACTTCCGCAAGGGCAACGAGTTCGGCGCGACCGCGTTCTGCTCCTACGGGCTGTTCTGGCTCTCGCTCGTCGCGCTGATCGTGTTCCCGGGCTGGGGCATGGGCGACGAGCCGTCCGACCGGGCGATGGGCTGGTACCTGTTCTCCTGGGGTGTGTTCACCGCGATCATGTTCGTCGGCTCGCTCCGCACCACGACGGCCCTGCAGGCGGTGTTCCTGGCGCTGACGACGCTGTTCGTGCTGCTCGCGATCCGTGACTGGACGGGCAGCGAGACGATCGGGGAGATCGCGGGCTGGGAAGGCATCCTGACGGGCCTCCTCGCCGTCTACACGGCGACCGCGCAGATCTGGAACGACGTGTACGGCCGACGGGTGCTCCCGCTCGGCCGAGCTCGCGTCTGAGCGGGCGTCAGACCCGCGCGAGGAACCGTCGCAGCGCCGCGAGGAACGCTGCGGGCTCCTCGTACGGCAGGAAATGGGCGCTGTCTCCGAGCACGACCTCCTCCCCCGCCCGCAGCGCGGTCGCGAGCGCGTGGGCCGAGGCCGCGGGGGTCGTGCGGTCGTGCGCGCCGCTCACCACGAGCACCGGCGTGTCGCTCCGGGCGAGCGCAGCACGCTGGTCGACGAGGCCGTAGTCCCCTCCGGTCGCGAAGTGGCGGAGCACCTCGGGCCGGTAGACGACGGCGTCCTCGGCGATCAGCCGGGCGAGGAGCGGGCCCTCCGGGTCGGCGAGGTGGAACGGCAGCTGGTCGTGGATCAGCGCGGCGAGCTCGTCCGCGGTCTCGACGGTGGCCTCCCGCTCCCACGAGGCCGTCACCTGGTCACGGAGGTGCGGCGGCTCGAACGACGCGAGCCGGTCGCCCACCTCCTGCAGCGCGCTCGGGTCGGCGACGGTGCCCACGAGGACGTACCCTGCCGCGCTGTCGTGACGGGCCATGTGGCTCTGCGCGACGAACGAGCCGAAGCTCCACCCCATCACCACGGGCTCGACGAGATCGAGGGCGCCGAGGAGCATCTCGACGTCGTCGGCCATCTGCGACACCGTCCACCGGGCGGGGTCCCCGCTGTCGGAGCGGCCGTTCCCGCGCAGGTCGGGCGCGATCAGCCACCACCCCTCCGCCGCCAGCGGCTCGAGCGCCGGGAACCAGACCGAGCCGTCCAGGCCGGGGCCGCCGTGCAGCGCGACGAGCGGGCGACCCGACCCCCGCTCGTGGACGTGCAGCTCGACGTCGCCGACCCCGACTCGCATCGAGGCAACCCTATGGCGTCTCGGTCGACGCGTCCACCGTCGACCGAGTCCGCCGGCTCAGAACGTGGCCTCGCGGGCGCCGGTCACGATCAGCAGCACGATCGCTGCGGCCACCGCGAGCCGGTAGACGACGAAGATGCCGTACGTGTGCCGCCGGACGTAGCCGAGCAGCCACTGGATCGCGAGCAGCCCACTCCCCCACGCGGCGAGCACGCCCACGAGGAACGGCCCCTGCCAGCCGGGTGGCAGGTCGCCGAGCAGCACGTCCTTCACGCCCTTGAGCACGACGGCGCCGAGCACCGTCGGCACCAGCAGCAGGAACGACAGCCGCGCGGCAGCGTCGCGGTCGAGCCCGAGATACCGTCCCGCGGAGATCGTGATGCCCGAGCGCGACACGCCGGGCATCAGCGCGAGCGCCTGGGCGACGCCGACGAAGAGCGCCTCCCGCAGCGACAGGCTGGCGGCCTCCCGCGTGGTCGGCCGCCGGTCGGCCCACCAGAGCACGAGGGCGAACACGGCGAGCAGGATCGCGATCTGCCAGGGCTCGCCGAGCCGGGTCGTGATCACGTCCTCGAGCGCGAGGCCGACGATCGCGGCGGGGATCGTCGCGACGACCACGATCCACGCGAGCCGCTCGTCCACGGTCTCGATCCTCCGCGTGCGAAGCGTGCGCAGCCACCCGCGCAGCATGGCCAGCAGGTCGGGGAGGAAGTAGCCGCCGACCGCGAGCATCGTGCCGAGGTGGAGCGCGACGTCGAACGTGTGGTTGAACGAGTCGTTCTCCTCGAGGAACGTCCACTCGCCGAGCCAGGGGGCGAGGACGAGGTGACCGGACGAGGAGATCGGCAGCAGCTCCGTCGCGCCCTGCACCAGGCCGAGCATGAAGGCCTGCCAGTTCGGCAGTCCCGACGGGTCCTCGCCGGCTCCGACGAGGGCGAGGGTGATCGACAGCCCGAGCAGGAGCGCGGCGAGGGCGTACACGCGTCCGCTCCGCATCCGCGGCAGTGTAGTCGCCCGCGACCTGTCGACCGCGCGGTGCGAACGTGTGCAAATTGCGACCTTTTCGTGTCGATCCGGTCTTGACCCGAATGCCTCGGAGCCGTAGGTTTCCTCTTGCACCGAGCACGGGGCGCGAGTAGGTCGAAGCCCGTCACGGAGGCTCTACGCGGAAGCGGAAGGTCGACGTGGCAGGTGGACGAAAGCGCCACCGGCTCGGTGAATTCTTTTTGGACCCTGCCGAGGTCTGCGCCTCGGGAACGCGCCGCCCACGGCGACGCGGCTGCGGTCGGCGCGCCTCCGCGCGACGCCTCCTCCCGCTCGAGTAGGATCGACTCGATGCACCTGCGCGCCCCGAGCGTCGACCGCGGCGTCCAGAGCTTCCTCTGGGCGGTCGTCTTCTTCCTGTTCCTCTACTTCGGGATGCTGGCGATCCAGGTCTCGAAGGGACCGGCGTTCGTCGTCTCGCTCGTCGTGGCGTTCCTGATCTTCGTCATCGTCCGGACCCAGGGCGAGCAGCACCCGGCGGACCGCAGCGCCGGCTAGCGGTGCGAGCCGGCGGTGAGCCCGGCGAGCAGGCGCCTCGCCAGCTCCGGGCCGAGCGTCGCGTCGAGCCGCTCGCGAGCCGTCGGGCGGGCGACCGTCAGCGACCCGACCGAGAGGCACGCCCGGAGCAGCAGATGGTCGGGCGAGCGGCGTGGTCTGGTGGGGCTCGTGGCGGCGACCTCCATGGTGCATGGCATCGGCTGCGGCGCTCGACCGACGGATCCCTCCCCGGAGGGAAGCGGCCGTTACTGCGCCTGCCGAAGGGGCCTGTGGGCGCCCCCGCGCCGCACTCAGTACGCGATCAGCGCGTGCACGTCCGTCCCAGCGAGCCGGTCGCGACCGTGCAGGAACGCCAGCTCGACGACGAACAGCGCGCCGACGACGGTGCCGCCGAGCCGCTCGACGAGCTCGACCTTCGCCGCTGCCGTGCCGCCGGTCGCGAGCACGTCGTCGAGCACGATCACGCGTGACCCTGCCCCGAGCGCGTCGGCGTGCACCTGAAGCGTGTCCTGGCCGTACTCGAGGTCGTACGTCGCCTCGACGGTCCGCCACGGGAGCTTTCCCGGCTTCCGCGCCGGGACGAAGCCGCAGCCGAGCCTGTACGCGAGCGCGCCGCCGAAGATGAAGCCGCGTGCCTCCGCGCCGAGGATCACGTCGGGCGCGCGGGGCGCCGCCCAGTCGGCGAGCAGGTCGACAGACGCGTGCAGCGCAGCCGCGTCGGCGATCAGCGGCATCATGTCCTTGAAGACGATGCCGGGCTGGGGGAAGTCCGGCACGTCGCGGATGAGCCCGCGGAGATCGTCGCTCGTCATCGATGGGCCGCCTCTCGGAGGTCGCGGATCAACAGGAGCTGCGCCAGCTCGATCGCGACGGCGGCCAGCTCCTCGAGCTCGGCGATCGCGGCTCGGCGGCGGTCGGTGTCGCGCGAGCGCAGGCCCGTGGCGACGAGCTGCTCGAGCAGCGCCGACTGCCGCCCGGCCGCGGTGCGGAAGGCCCGCAGATGGCGGGCATCGAGCCCGTGCCGGGCGATGTGCCCGCACGCTGCGGCGACCTCGACGTCGCTGGCACGGTAGTAGCGCTCGCCACCGGCGATCCGGGTCGAGACGAGGTCGTACTCCTCCAGTCGCCGTGCGAACTCCGGCGTCACGCGCGCCTCGCGGCAGAGGGTCTGGAGGTCGACCTCGTCTCCGTCCTCGTGGAGCGCGCCGGAGCGTCGCCGCGGGCGGTCGGTGCGCGGCGACTCGAGCTCGTCTCGGATCACCTTGAGCGGCAGGAACTCGTCGCGCTGGAGTCGCAGGACGGTCGCGAGCCGCTCGACGTCGGTCTCCGAGAACAGCCGGTAGCCGGCGGGCGTGCGCTGCGGACGCACCAGTCCCTGATCCTCGAGATAGCGGATCTTGGAGATCGAGACGTCGGGGAACTCGTCCCGCAGGCGCTCGCACGTCTCGCCGATCGTCAGCAGGCTGACGCGGCCCGTGGGCTCGGTCGTGGCGCTCATCGCAGCAGGAACGTGAGCCGGTACTTGCCGATCTGGAGCTCGTCGTCGTCCTCGAGCGTCGCCTCCTCGATCCGGTGCCGGTTGACGAACGTCCCGTTGAGACTGCCGAGATCGCGGATCGTGACGCGCTCGCCGTCGCGCACGAGCTCCGCGTGCCGGCGCGAGACGGTCACGTCGTCGAGGAACACGTCGCAGTCCGGTGACCGGCCGATGAGCGTGGTCTCGCCGAGGCGCTCGAACACCTCACCCGCGCGCCCACCGCCCGACCGCACGACGAGCACCGGGCCGCGGAGAGCGTCAGAGGCGGCGGCTGGCTCTCCGGCCCCGACCTCGTCGGGCGACAGGCTCAGGGTGTTCTCGTCCTGGTCTCCGACGAGATAGGTCCCGCAGCGCGCGCAGTAGCTCGAGGCCTCCGGGTTCTGGAAGCCGCACTCGGGGCAGTAGACGTGGCTCAGGATCCACCGCCGAGGATCGAGCCGAGGTCGTCGGGGCCGACGCTCGGGGCCCCTCCCTGCCGCCGCGCGCGCTCGGCTCGGAGGATGTCGATCTTGCCTTGCAGGACGCGCCGCTGCAGCGAGACGTCGTCCTCGATCTGCTCGAGCTCGCGGATCGTCGCCCGGAGGTCCTCGGTCGACATCGCGTCGGTGTCGGGGATCGCACCGAGATCGACGTCGAGCGCGGCCTCGTCGCCGCTGCCCGCGTAGAGGCTGCGCCCGAGGGCGCCGGGATCGACCGACGGCACGTTCCCGGCCGCGACGAGCTCCTCGAGGCGCGCGACGAGCACCGGGCGGAGCAGGTCGATGCGCCCGTGCAGCATCCTCCGCCGCAGGGAGACCTGGGTCTCCTGCTCGGTGAGCGTCACGATCGCCGTGTCCAGCTCGTCGTCGCTCAGCTCGTTCAGATCGGGGAAGGGATCCACGTCGGCCTTTCGGTCGGAGCCTGTGATTGAACCGGAGGCCGCCGCAGGGGTCAACCTCAGGTTGAGACTTGAGCACTCGTTCGGCGTGCGTCGCCTCCTCCCTCCCTCTCCGTCGCCAGCACCGCGTCGATCGTCGCCATCACCTCGCGGGCCAACACCACCGACTCGACTCTCGTGCGACCTTCCGCGAAGACATGGATCAAGGGCTCGACCTGATCGGGGATCGCCTGCACCGAGCCGCGGTGGTCGTATGCCTTCACGCCGTCCACCAGCTCCAGGCGGCGGTCGGCGAGCCGCTCTCCGAGGACGCGCATCACTCCGCCCTTGCTGCCGAGCGGGCAGGGCGCGCTGTCGGTGACGAGCGTCGGTCGCGGCAGCTCGGCGACGACCGCCGAGAGCGGCCGGCCCTCGATCGCGAGCAGCTCGAGGAGCTTGCAGAGCGCCCCGACGGCGTCGTACCCGGCCACGACGTCCGGGAACACGAAGCCGCCGGTCGGCGCAGCCGCGCAGAGCACGCCGGCCTCGGCCGCGGCGGCCGTGAGCGCCGCGATCGAGTGCGCGGTCCGACGCACGACGATCCCCGAGCCCTCTGCGACGGAATCCACGAGCGAGGAGGCGGTCACCGGCACGGCCACGACGCCTTCCCGTTCGGCGCGCGCGAGCAGGCGCACGACGAGGAGCAGCCCGAGCTCGGGCGGGATCTCCTCGCCACGCTCGTCGACGATGCGGAGGCGCTCGGCCGCCCGGTCGAGGACGACCCCGAGGTCGGCTCCGACCGACGTCACGATCCGACGGACGTCTTCCGTCTCGAGCTCGGGCAGATCAGGGGCGTCGGCCAGGAACCCGTGGAGGCCGATCGCGTCCACCCCGAGCGGGCCGAGCACGAGCGGCAGCGTGAAGGACGCGGCCGAGTGGCCGAAGTCGATCGCCACCCGGAAGCGACGGTCGCGCACCCGCGCCGCGTCGATCCCGTCGAGCAGATCCTGCGCGTAGCTCTCGCGGACGCGGGCCGGGTACGTGGTGGTGCCGACGTCGCGCGCGGCCGCCCGGCGCAGCTCCTGACGGCTGAACTGCCGTTCGACCAGCTTGCGCAGCCGGTCCCCCATCTGGATCCCGGGCGGCTCGAACACGCGCACCTGGAGCCGCTCTGGGTCGCTGCCGGCGCGGCCGACGTGCACGCCTGCCGCCAGCGCCTGGGTCTTGAGGACGTGACGGGTGACCGCGGACGGCGACACGCGCAGGTCGGCGACGTCGACGCCCGTGGACGAGAGCCCCGCGATGATCGCGCGCTCGATCATCCGACACGCGTCCGACGCGTCGCGGCTCGCGACCACGCGCGAGCCGGCGGGCAGGGCCGTGCCGAGCGCGGCCGCGATCCGCACGGCGAGCTCGGGCGTCAGGTCGACGTCGACCCTCCCCAGCACGCCGTCCCGACCGAACACGCTCGCGGTGCCCCGGCTCTCCCACACCACGCTCTCGTGGATCTGGGAGCCGGAGTCGATCCGCTTGAAGGGGTAGACACGGACGCCCGGGAAGACCGTGGCCTCCGCGCCGATCGTCACCTGGTCGCCGATCACGACGTCCTCGTGGATGCGCGTGTGGTCGCCGAGGTCGACGTCGTTCCCCACGATCGATCCCTCGACGAGGGCGCCCCTGCCGACGTGGACGCGCGCTCCGAGGACGCTGTGGCTCACCTGCGCTCCGGGGCCGAGCACCACCCCGCCCGAGAGCACCGTGTACGGCCCGATCGACCCCGGCTCGGCGATCCTGCAGTTGGGGCCGACGAACGCCGGGCCCTCGACAGGATCGAGGTCGCGCAACACGGCGTCCTCGGCGACCCACACGTTGCCGGGCAGGCGCAGCCCGGGGATCTCGAGCCGGACACGGCCGTCGAGCGCGTCGAAGTTCGCGGCGCGGAGCTCGGCGAGCGTGCCGATGTCGTGCCAGTAGCCGTCGAGGACGTGGCCGTGCAGCGGAACGCCCGTCTCCAGCAGCAGCGGGAAGAGATCCTGTGAGAAGTCGAACGGGCGCCCGGCGGGCACGTGGGCGAGCACCTCGGGCTCGACCACGTAGATGCCGGTGTTGATCGTGTCGGTGAACACCTGGCCCCACGAGGGCTTCTCGTGGAAGCGCTCGACCCTCCCTCCATCCCCGGTCACGACGATCCCGTACTCCTGCGGATCCGCGACGGGCTTCAGGCCGAGCGTGACGGCAGCGCCCGCGCTGCGGTGGGACGCGACCAGCGCGCCGAGGTCGACGTCGCACACCGCGTCCCCCGAGATCACGAGGAAGGTGTCGTCGAGCCGCTCGCCGGCGAGCCGGACCGAGCCGGCGGTGCCGAGCGGCACCTCCTCGACGGAGTACTCGAGCTCCATCTCGAGCGCCTCGCCGTCGCCGAAGTACGTCCGGATCGCCTGCGGCATGAACGCGAGCGTCACGATCACCTGGCGCAGGTCGTGCCGCCGGAGCAGCTCGAGGACATGCTCGATGCACGGCTTGCCGACGATCGGCACCATCGGCTTCGGCTGGCTCGACGTGAGCGGGCGGAGGCGCGTGCCCTCTCCCCCGGCCATCACCACGGCCTTCACGCCCGCCTGCCCTTCAGCGCGCCGGCGACGTACTGCGCACCGGCGGCGACGGCGAGCGCGAGCGCGATCCAGAAGAGGACGAGCGGCCACCGCGTCCCCTGCTCGGTGACGAGCACGAAGCCGAGCGACGCGAACAGCCCCCACGTCGCGATCTTCCCGAGCCGTGACACCTGCAGCTCGTAGCCGCGGGGGGCGAGGAACCGGTAGCCGCCGAGCAGCACGACGTCCCGCAAGAGGATCAGGAGCGCGATCCATGGCAGACGGTCGTACACCACGAGCAGCACCACGCAGGTGTCGATCATCAGGCGGTCGGCGAGCGGATCGGCGACCTTCCCCCACTCGGACTCCACCTGCCAGCGACGCGCGAGGTAGCCGTCGACCTGGTCGGTGATCGCCGCAGCCGCGAACACGATCCCGGCCGCCCAGCTCGGACCCTCGCTCTCGCGCACGAGCAGCACCACGAACAGCGGGATCGCCGCGAACCGGAGCAGCGTGAGCGCGTTGGGGAGGTGCTGGAGCGGCGGGGAGACGGTGCCCGGCGGCATTCGCCCGTAGGTTAGTGTCGTCGGCGGTGTCGCGAACGCTCTCGCTCCCAGGCTTCGTGAACGCGCACAGCCATGCGTTCCAGCGGGCCCTGCGCGGCCGGGCTGCCGGGCGGGACTTCTGGGCCTGGCGGGACGGGATGCTGGCGGAGGCCGATCGCCACTCCCCGGCGACCGTGCGCGAGCTGTACGCGGCGACCTATCGCGAGATGCTCGACGCGGGGTTCACGGCTGTCGGCGAGTTCCACTACCTCGGGATCGAGGAGGCATTCGCCGCGGCGGAGGCGGCCGGCGAGGCGGGCATCGGCTTCGTCTGCCTCCACGTGGCGTACGGTCGCGGCGGGCTCGACCGCATGCGCCAGCCCTCGGTCGCGGCGTACCTGCGCGAGGTGGAGCGGCTGCGGGACGCGGGGATCGTCGTCGGCGTCGCCCCCCACTCCGTCCGGGCCTGCCCGCGGGACTGGCTCGAGGAGCTCGGCCGGTACGCCGTCGCCGAGGGCCTGGTGCTCCACGTGCACGCCGACGAGCAGCCGCGCGAGATCGAGGAGTGCCTGGCCGAGCACGGCCTCCGGCCGATCCAGCTCCTCGCGGAGACGGGCTGCCTCACCGCGCGGACGACGGTCGTCCACGCGACGCACGCCGACGGATCGGAGCTCGACCTCCTGCGCGACAGCGGCGCGACCGTCTGCGCGTGCCCGACGACCGAGGCCGACCTCGGCGACGGCTTCATCGCGGCGGTGCGGATGCGCCACCGTGGGATCCCGCTCTGCATCGGCTCGGACTCGAACGTCAGGATCGACCCGCTCGAGGAGCTGCGCGAGCTCGAGGGGATCGCCCGGCGACAGAGCGGTGCGCGCGGCGTGTTCTCCACGCACGACCTGCTCGCGATCGGTGGGCCGAACGGCGGACGCGCCCTCGGGCTGGACAGCTGGGCCGACACGTCGGTCGACCTGGAGCACCCGTCGCTCGGGCTCGTCGCCGCCGAGGACGTCGCGGCGGCGCTCATCGCCGGCTGCTCGGGTGAGGCCGTGCTGGGCCGAACCGGCTGAGCGGCGCCGTCCGCGAAGCGCCCCCGCAGTGGGACACCCGTCGCTCGGAGCTGCCGGCTCCCCGGTGCGCTACGTGAAGATGATCTCGGCGCCCGCCGCCTTCTCGTAGAACTCGCCGACGCTGATCACTCCGTCGACCTCTGGCACGAAGTCTTCCTCGGTGAGGCCGAACATGTCGACGGTCGCGCGGCAGGCCCAGATGCCGCCACCCGACTCGTGGATCATCTCGATGAACTCCGGGATCGGCGGGATGTCGAGCTTCTCCATCTGCCGGCTCATCATCCTCGTGGCGATCGCGGACATGCCGGGGATCGCCCCGAGCAGCGTCGGCATGTGCATGCCGGGGTTGCCCACGGTGGCGACCTTGATCTTCCCGCTGCGGCCCTTGCGCAGGGCGTCGAGGGCGAAGAACGTGAAGAAGACCTCCGCGTCCATGCCCTCCATGCGGGCGCCGTTCGCCATGATCAGCCCCGGGTAGATGCCCTCGAGCGAGCCCTTCGAGATCACGATGCAGACCTTCTCGATCGGCTTCGGGGCCTCCTCTGCCTCCGCTTGCGCGGTCTCGACGGGAACGTCCATCAGCTCTGTCATCGTCGCCTCCTAGATGCAGCCTCGGGGCTTCGGGATCCCGCCGATCTTGGCGGCGAGCTTCGCGGGCCCCTTCGGGAACAGCTGGTACAGCTCCTTGATCGCGACGCCCGACTCCTTGCCGAGCGACCGGATCGAGGGCGCTTGCCCCGTGGACAGATACGTGTCGCGCATGAACCGGACGACGAGCCAGTGGCGATCCGTGAGCTCGGCGATGCCGTTCTCTGCGGCGATCGCCCGGGCCACGTCGTCGTTCCAGTCGGCGGTGTTCACGAGGAACCCCTCGGGGTCGACCTCCACGGGGGTTCCTGCCAGCACGGCGGTTGTCATCGGAGCTCCTTCCTATGCGCCGCCGCCGACGCGCTGCTTGCCGGCGGTGCTCATCGTGGTCGGGATGCCGGGGATCTCCCGGCCGGGCAGGAGGACGTGCCAGTAGACCCACTCGAACATGAGCTTGCCGAGGTGGTTGAGCCGCGACTCCTTCAGCAGCGGCAGCGGCCCTGCGCTGGTGGGGAACCGGCCGGGGAGCGGCTCCGTCTCGTAGTTGAAGTCGATCAGGAGCGCCTTGCCGAAGCCGGTCTCGATGAAGCAGTTCGCGTGCCCGTCGTACTCGCCCTCGAGCTCGCGCCCCGCGAGGTGGCGGAGCACGTTCTCCGTCAGCACCTCGCCCTCGAAGTGCGTCACCGAGCCCGCCTTCGAGGTCGGGAGCGAGGTCGCGTCCCCGAGCGCGAACACGTTCGGCTTCGCCTCGCTCTGGAGCGTGCGGAGGTCGGTCGGGACGAAGTCGAGGTCGCCACCCAGGCCCGGCGAGCGACCGACGTACTCCGCGCCGGCATGCAGCGGGATCGTCACGAGGAGATCGAACGGCACCTCGCGCTCGTCGTAGGACACGAGCCGCCCCGCCTCGCCGTCGACCTCGCCGGTCGCGAACTCCGTCTCGAGCGCGATGCCCTTCTCGGCGAGCATGCTCCCGAGGCGCTCCGAGGCGATGGGCTTCGTGAACGCACCGTCGAGCGGCGTCACGTACGTGATCTCGGTCTTCTCGCGCAGCCCGCGCTCCCGCAGGTGCCAGTCAGCGAGGAAGGCGAACTCGAGCGGCGCCACGGGGCACTTGATCGGCATGTCGACGACGTTGACGACGAGCCGTCCGCCCTCGAAGCGCTCGAGCGCAGCGCCGAGCGCCTCGGCGCCGTCCACGTCGTAGAAGCTGAACACCTTCTCGTTCCAGCCGCGGCCGGTCATCCCCTCCGTCTCCTCCGGCTGCAGGCGGACGCCGCTGGCCACGACGAGCACGTCGTAGCCGAGCGTCGTGCCATCCTCGAGATGCACCTCGTCGGCCTCGAGGTCGACGCTGTTCACCGCGGACTCCCGAAACGCGATCCCGTCTCGCAGCTGGCGCCGGCGGGGTCGGATGATGCCTTCGGCGTGGGCCATGCCGAACGGGACGAAGATCAGACCCGGCTGGTACACGTGCCGGTCGTCGCGGTCGACGACGGTGATCGTCGCCTCGTCCTCGTCGAGCGCGCGGCGCAGCCGGTTCGCCACCAGCGTGCCGCCGGTCCCCCCACCGAGGATCACGATTCGGTTCATCTCACCACCTCCATGAGAAGTATGGTGACGACGGGTGGGGTCGCGCCGAAAGCGGGCGCACCCCGACGCGTCTGCGGGCTTCCACGGAGCGTGCGGACCCGGCGCTCGGACGCCGACTGCACCTGGCGGGCCGGCGGTGAGGCTCTGCGGCTACGCTCATGCCGTGGACGTGACGGAGCAGACGTTCGACGAGGCTGTCGTCGCTCGCTCGCACGAGACCCCCGTCCTGGTCGACTTCTGGGCGTCGTGGTGCGGTCCCTGTCTCGCCCTCGGCCCCGTGCTCGAGCGCGAGGTCGAGGCACGGGGCGGCGCGGTCGAGCTCGCGAAGGTCGACGTCGACGCGAACCCCGCCCTCGCGCAGCGCTTCGGCGTCAGCGGGATCCCGGCTGTCAAGGCGTTCCGTGAGGGGCGCGTCGTCGACGAGTTCGTCGGCGCCCTCTCCCCCGCCGCCGTGACGGCGTTCCTCGACCGTCTCACCGCGCCGCCCCGGGCGGATGCGCTGGTGGAGGAGCTCAGGGCGACCGGCGAGCTGGCCGAGGTCGTCGCCGCCCTCGACGACGGAGACGTCGAGCAGGCGCTCGAGCTGATCCTGGCCGACGTCCCAGCGGCGCCGCCCGAGCGGCGCGAGCGGCTCCGTGACGTCGCGGTCGCGCTCTTCGAGCGGCTCGGCCAGGAGGACCCGACGACGGTCGCCTTCCGCCGCCGGCTCGCCTCGGCGCTGTACTGACGCGGCGCAGGTCGCCGTGACGGTCGTGTGACGTCGTCTCCGGGCCGGTGCTGCGTCCCGAGATGGCTCGCCCTGGGTCAGCGCGTGGCGACCGGCAGCGCCCGCATGCGCGCGATCCACTCGCGGGTGCGATCGAGGTAGGCCGTGCTCGCCTCCGCACCGCGGCGCCCCCACGCACCCTCGTAGGAGCGGTAGCCCGCGACGTCCGTCGCAGGCTCGATCTGGGTGCCCTCGTGCCACTCGTTGTAGCTCGTGATCGTGACGACGTCCGGCCTGGCCCGGGTCGCCGAGCGCCAGAGCGCGTCGTAGCGCTTCCCGCCGCGCCGCCCTGCGACGTCCGTGACGGGGGTCGCTCGGCGTCCGTCGAAGCCCGGCCCCACGGACGGAGCGCACACGAGGTCGAGCCGACGTGCCGCGGCGCACACACGAGCGAAGGAGCGCCCGTCGTGGACCAGCACGTCGTAGGAGTACAGGCCGTCGAATCCGGCCCGTGCAGCCCGTCCTGGCAGCCAGGTGTGGGCGAGGACGCGCACGTCCTCGAGCTCGTCCAGCGCCTCGCTCCAGTCGGCGTCGGGCACGATCGTCGAGTCGTAGACGTAGAAGTCGCGGAACCCGTCAGCAGCCAGCCCACGCACCGCCTCGACCGTGCCGGCGGCCGTGCGACCGGGCCAGGGCTCGACGTGCACTGCGACGCCGAGCCCGGCGGCGCGCGCGAGCTCTGCGATCGGCCGCAGCCGGACGTCCTCCACCGATCCCGGCCCCCACCACGACAGGACGACGGTGTCGATCCCCGCCCCGGCGATCTCGCGCATCTGCGCGCTCACGACCGTGGGGTCGGCGGACGAGTACGCGCCACGCGCCGGGTAGAAGCTCGATGCGATCGTGGCGGGCGGGGCCGACCCCGCCTGGTCCCAGTGCTGCCAGCCACCATCGGTCGCCGGCGTGCCCCACCAGGTGTAGTAGAAGATCGCGACCTCGGGGCCCTCCGCGGTCGGCCGTGCGTCGACGGCGCCGGCGGCAGCGGCCGCGAGCCCGACGATCGCCGCCGCGAGTGCGATCCGTCCCATGCGCGCGCCGATCGTACCCTGCCGCCCCGCGGTGATCCGGCAGGAGCACTCGCGCGTATCACCGACGCTAGACAAAATCTCTACAGGAGGGCGTCTGTCCATGAAGAACCGTTCGAGGCTCATGCTCGTTGCGCTCGTCGCGCTCGTATTCGCGGCGATCGCCCCCAATGCCTTCGCCGCGGCGAAGGTGCGCGTGCTCCACGGCTCGCCGGACGTGCCGGCCGTCACCGTCTACGTCAACGGCAACGCGGCGGTTCCCTCCCTCGCGCCGCTGGCGGCGACGGACTACCTCGACCTGCCTGCCGGCACGTACAAGGTGCAGGTCGCCCTGGCCGGCCAGCCCGTCTCCGCTGCAGTCCTGAGCGCCGACATCACGGTCGAGGACGGCAAGCGCTATACGGGCTTCGCCACCGGCCTCCTCGCCGACGGCTCGGTGAAGCTGGGCGTCGCCGAGGACGTCGCCAGGGCACCGTTCGGCTCGTCGTCGGTGCGCGTCTGGCACAACTCCCCCGACGCACCCCCGGTCGACGTGCTCGTCAACGGCAACCGGGTGCTCAGCAACGTGCCCTTCGAGGCCCGCTCCGAGTACCTCCAGCTCCCGCCTGGCACCTACAAGGTGCAGGTCAACGTCGCAGGGACGAGCACCGCGGTGTTCGCAGGCGACGTGACGACCCAGCCCGGCGAGTCCTACACGGCGATCGCGCAGGGCTCGGTCACCGGCAAGGGCGAGGCCTTCCGCGTCCAGATCCTGAAGGACGCCACCTCTGGCTCGCTCGTGCGCGTGCTCCACGCGTCGCCGAACGTCCCGGCGGTCAGCGTGTTCGTGAACGGTCAGCGTGCCGTCGCGCGGCTCGGGGCGCTCAAGGCGACCGGATACCTCGCCCTGGACCCCGGCACGTACGACGTCGCAGTGGCCCTCGCCGGTCAGCCCCTGTCGAAGGCCGTGCTGAAGACCAAGCTGACGGTTGCTGACAAGACCCGGTACACGGCACTCGCCCGTGGCCTGCTCAAGGGCAAGGGAGCCCGGAAGCTCGAGCTGGCCGCACAGCGCGACATCACGTCGGCTCCGGCGGGCCAGTCCGCCCTGCGTGTCTGGCACCTGTCGCCCGACGCCCCGCGTGTGGACGTCTGGGTGAACGGCAAGAAGGCGATCTCCCGCCTCGCCTACAAGCGGGCGACGCCGTACCTGACCCTCTCGCCCGGCACGTACGACGTCGAGGTGCGGGTCGCAGGCACGAGGACGACGGTCTTCAAGGGCAAGGTCACGACCGCCGCAGGCAAGGCGTACTCCGCGACGGCGCTCGGCTCGGCCGCCAAGAACGGCCTGAAGCTCCGGGTCTCCGTGCTGGTGGATGCCTAGCACGACCACCCTCAGGCGCACTCGAGGAGCGGCCCCACGGGGCCGCTCCTCGACGTTCTCCGGACGACGATCGGCGCCCGTGAACGCGAGTACCATGCGAGGCGTGTCAGCCGGCGCGCAGACCGAGGACCGCGCACGCGTCGACGCCGAGCTCGTCGCCCGCGTCGGCGACGGGGACGCGGAGGCGCTCCGGCTCCTGTACGAGCGCTACGGACGCCTCGTCTACGCCTTCGCGCACCGGTTCACGAACGACCCGACGCTCTCGGAGGAGGCGACGCAGGACACCTTCGTGGCGCTCTGGCGCAAGGCGACGACGTTCGACCCGACCCGGGCGAAGCTCTCGACGTGGCTGTTCGTCGTCGCGCGCAACCGGGCGATCGAGCTGGGGCGTCAGAAGGCGCGCAGACCCGAGCTGCGCGACGAGCTCGAGCCGGCAGGCTCCGCACCCGACCCGTCCGACCTGGTCGGCGAGTCCGACCAGTCGCAGCGCCTGGCCGAGGCGATGGCCGAGCTGCCCGACGAGCAGCTGGACGTGCTCCGGCTCTCGTTCTTCGACGGGCTCTCCCACTCGGAGATCGCCGAGCTGATCGGAATCCCGCTGGGGACCGTAAAAGGAAGGATGAGGCTCGCGCTCGAACGGATGCGGAGCCTCGTCGACGGACACGACCTCGACCCGGGAACCGCATGACGACCTTCGACCACGACGACCTCCGCGACGCCGAGACGCTCGAGCGCCTGGAGACGATCCTCCCCCGCGTGGCTCCGCCCCCGGATCTCTTCGATCGGATCCTCGACGAGGTGCGTCCGGAGGCTCGGGTCGTACCCCTCAGACCCACCCGCGCGGCACGGACGCGGCGCTGGGTCGCCGGGGGAGCGGTCGCAGCGGCTGCCGTGGTCGCGCTCGCGATCGGCGTCTCGCTCAGCGGCGACGAGGGGCTCGGCGAACCGGACGCCCGCGCGACGATCTCGTCCCCCACCGACTCCTCCGTCACCGGCGAAGCCGCGCTCTACGCAGAGGCGGGCACGGTGCGCGTCTCCCTCGCGTCCGTCCCGGCGGCGCCGAGTGGCCACCACTACGAGGTCTGGGTGCTCCCCGAGGGCTCGGATGCCATGATCTCGATCGGCACGTTCGACCCGTCGTCGACGGAGGACGTGGAGCTCGAGCTCCCGCTCCCGGCCGACGGAGCGTACGCCGCCGTCGACGTCTCCGTGGAGGAGGACGACGGCCCCGCAGCCCACAGCGACACCAGCTGGGGCAGCGGCGCCTTCGCCTGAGCGCTGCGCGCGGTCAGGCGCGCAGCGTCCGCGCCCGGAGCCCGAGGAGCTCGGGGAGCGCGCGCGCCCACGCGCGGATCGCGTCCCAGTCGCGGATGTCGGATCGCTCCATCCGGCTGAGCGGGAAGCGCAGGTCACGAGGCTCGAGTGAGCCGCCGAACACGCGGATCGTCCTCGGGTCGACCTCCGGCACGGCTGCGAGCGCCCGCTCAAGACTCCGAGCGGCGTCGTCGAACTCGCTCGGCTCCTCGTGCAGCGGGCCGAGCGCGAAGACGGCGACCGGCAGGCTCCCGAGCTCGCTCCGGCGCTCGACGAGCAGCCGGCGCGCGCCCTTCGTCAGCCGCCCGACGTAGACGGGCGCGCCGACGACGACCGCGTCGACGCCTTCGAGGGTGTCGACGTCGTCGACGCGCTCGACGTGCACGTCGAGCCCCTCGCCGCGCAGCGTGTCCGCGACGGTCTGGGCGACCTGCCCGGTCGACCCGTGCTTCGTATCGAACGCCACGAGCACACGCGACATCGCGCCTTCTCCTGTTGCGTCGCCTCCATGCAAGCACGCTCGCCTCCCGCCGCCATCGGTGGTAACCCCGTAGTCGGCAGGCGGTGCTACGCGCGGGTGTCGGGGGACGGCGGCGGCGCCGGGGCAACCGCCCGCGCCCGCGCAGCTGCGAGGAGCTCGCCGAGCAGGGAGCGGACGTCGGCCGGATCGGCCAGCACGTGCTGGTGGCGGGCGGGCCCGATCGTCCGCCCACCGCCGACGTGGAGGCTGACGGCGCCCTTCGGCATCGCTGCGAACATGTCCTGGTCCGTGCGGTCGTCGCCGATCGCGATCGCGACATGCCGTCGCGAGAGCCCCTGATCGAAGACGCGCCCGACGTACAGGCCCTTGTTCACGCCCCGGGCCCGGACCTCGACGACGCGCCGGCCGCCGATCACCTCCGCCGGCAGGCCGGTCAGGGCCTGGTCGAGCTGAGACAGGAGCTCGTTCGACCGCCAGGTGCCGTACTCGGGCTCGGCCTGCCGGAAGTGCCATGCGACCCCGGCCGGCTTGCGCTCCACGAACGTGCCGGGAACCTCGTCGGTCGCGGCACGAAGCATGCGCGTGATGCGGGGAAGCCACAGCAGGTCGACATCCAGGAGCGACGTCCACTCCCCTCCGGGTGGGCGGGCGACGTAGCCGTGCTCGGCGCACAGCCAGATTGGCAGCTGACCGAACCAGCGCTCGACCGTCGCCCGGTCGCGCCCGCTGACGACGTGAACCTGGGTGTGGTCGAGCCCGGCGAGGTCACGGAGCAGCGCGAGGATCTCCTCGGTCGGCGCAGCGAGCTCCGGATGCTCGACGATCTCGTGCAGCGTGCCGTCGTAGTCGAGGAGCAGCGTTCGCCGCCGAGCGCGCGCGAAGCGGTCGACGAGTCGCGTCCTGGTCGCGGAGACGAGACGTGTCACCGCCAGCGCCCCGCGCCGCCTGCGCGCACTCGCGTCGAGCTGGAGGAGGAAGGTCGACGCCCAGCGCCGCGTGTCCAGGCCGGCGACCCGCGACGCCATGGACTCGAGCCGTTGCCGACGTTCGGCCCGGGGCAGCGCGACCGCCTCCTCGAGGCGCGTGGCGATCCCCCCCACGTCCCAGGGGTTGACGAGGATCGCTCCGGGCAGCACCCGGGCCGCTCCGGCGAACTCGCTCAGGAGGAGCGCGCCGTTCCAGCGACGCGGCGGCCCCGCGACCGACTGGCAGTAGGCGAACTCCTGGGCGACGAGGTTCATCCCGTCGCGCAGCGAGGTGACGAGCAGCACGTCCGCGCGCCGGTAGAGGGCGACGAGCTCGGCCTGCGAGATCGAGCGATGCAGGTACTCGACGGGAGTGATCCCCGGCTGGCCGAACCGCCCGTTGATGCCCGACACGAGCAGCTCGATCTCGTCCCGCTGCGCCTGGTACTCGGGGCTCTCGAGACGCGACGGCACGAGCACCTGGAGCATCGTGGTGGTCGCCGCCCGTGCGGGATCGCGCTCCAGGTAGCGCTCGAACGCGCGCAGCTTCTGCGGGATCCCTTTCGAGTAGTCGAGTCGCTCGACGCCGAGCACGAGCGTCCGACCGCCGACGCGCTCCTCGAGCTCGTCGAGCGCCGCACGCGCGTCGGGAGCGGCGAGCGCCTCGCGGAAGCCCGCGGTGTCGATCCCGATCGGGTGGATCCCGATCCCGACGCGTCGGCCGCCGACGTCGATCTCGTCCGGGCTGGAGTCGAGGCCGAGCACGCGCAGGCAGGACGAGCGGAAGTGCCTCGCGTCGTCCCCGGTCTGGAATCCCACGTAGTCCGCGCCGAGGACGCCGCGCAGCAGCTCCTCCCGCGACGGGAGGACCCGGTAGACCTCGCTCGAGGGGAAGGGGATGTGCAGGAAGAAGCCGACCGTCAGGTCGGGTCGGGCGGCGCGCAGCAGCGACGGCACGAGCATGAGGTGGAAGTCGTGCACCCAGACGCGGCTGCGCACGTCGGCGATCTCTGCGGCACGCTCCGCGAACCGGCGGTTGACCTGGACGTACCGCTCCCACGCTGCCTCGGTGATGCGCAGCCGGTCGACGAAGTAGTGGAAGAGCGGCCAGAGGGTGTCGTTGCAGATCCGACCGTAGAAGTCCTCGGTCTCCTGCTCGTCGAGGAAGACCGGGTGGAGCTGCTGGGCCCCGAGCGTGCGTGCGACCTCGTCCTGCGCCTCGGGCGCCACGACGGCTCCCGGCCAGCCGACCCAGCCGCGGCAGCCCCCGCACCGCAGAGAGGGCCGAGACGAGCCCTCCGGAGCTCGGCTCGAGCCGCGGCCCGCCCTCGTCGTCGACGAGCCGCACCGGCAGTCGGTTCGAGACGACCACGAGGTCGGCGGTCGCCCTGCGACGGCGCTGCTCGGTCATGCCCTCCCTGCTCCGGTCGAGTGACGCGTCGTGTAGGACTGTAGGGGAACGCCATGGCACGAGGACTCGGCATCATCGGCAACTGCTCGTTCAGCGCCCTCGTCGACCGCGGCTCGATCGAGTGGCTGTGCTGGCCGTGGCCCGACTCGAGCTTCGTCTTCGGGCCGCTGCTCGACCGCGAGAAGGGCGGCCTGTTCGCCGTCGAGGGGATCGACGCCACGGACGTCGCGATGGAGTACGTCGAGAACACGAACGTGCTCCGAACCGTGTTCTCCGGCCCGGCGGGGTCGTTCGAGCTGCTCGACTTCGCTCCGCGGTTCTCGCTCTACGACCGGTTCTACAAGCCGCTGATGCTCGTCCGAATCCTGCGCCGGCTCGAGGGCGAGCCGCGTGCGCGCGTGCGCTGCAGCCCGGTGTACGACTACGGCGCCACGACGCCGCGGTCGTGGCCCGCCTCCAACCACATCCAGTACGCCGACCTGCCGGCGCCGGTGAGACTGACCGCCAACGTTCCCCTCAGCTACATCGAGGACGAGCGGCCGTTCCTCGTCGAGCGCGACCACCACCTCGTGCTGACCTGGGGCGAGCCGCTCGAGAGCGGGCTCGAGGAGACCGCCGAGCGCTTCCTCGAGCGGACGCTCGACTACTGGCGCCGCTGGGTGAAGAGCACCCGCACGCCGCGCGACTACCAGCGCGAGGTGATCCGCTCCGCGCTCGCGCTGAAGCTCCTGCAGGTGCAGGACACCGGCGCGCTGCTCGCGGCGGCGACCACCAGCCTCACGGAGCATCCGGGCTCCGGACGGACGTGGGACTACCGGTACTGCTGGCTCCGCGACGCGTACTTCGCGCTCAACGCGCTCGAGCGGCTGGGGCACAACGAGGAGATGGAGCGGTTCCTCGTGTTCCTCCGCAACCTGTGCGAGGAGCGAGCCGGCGAGCTGCAGCCCGTGTACACGATCTCGGGAGGCACCCGGGCCCCTGAGCGCGAGGTCGACCTCGCGGGCTATCGCGGGGAGCAGCCCGTCCGCGTCGGCAATCAGGCCTTCGAGCACGTCCAGAACGACGTCTACGGGGAGATGATCCTCGCCGTGAGCCGCCTGTTCCTCGACACCCGCTTCGCGGGCGACGTGGAGTCGAGCGCCGTCGTCGACCTGACGACCGATCTCCTGGACAACATCGAGCGCACGCTCGAGACGCCCGATGCAGGCCCGTGGGAGCTGCGGGGGACGAGCAGGCTGCACGGGTTCACGATCCTCTGCCACTGGGCGGGGGCCGGCCGGGCCGTCGAGATCGGGGAGGTGCTGGGCGACACGGCGCTCGCGCGCCGTGCTGCCGCGCTCCAGGCACGCGCGTCCGCGATCCTCGAGTCGCGGTTCTGGAACGAGGAGATCGGGGCCCTGACACAGGCTGCCGGGGAGCGACAGCTCGACGCCGCCATGCTCCTCGCAGTGCAGATGGGATTCCTCGCGGCGGACGACCCTCGGGCGCTCCGCCACGTCCGGGCGATCCAGCGCGAGCTCCGCGTCGACGGCGACCTGCTGAAGCGCTACGTGGCCCCCGACGACTTCGGTCGCCCGGTGGCGGCGTTCACCGCGTGCTCCTTCTGGCTGGCCGAGGCGCTCGCGCTCCTCGGCCAGCACGACGAAGGCCGCGGGCTCTTCGAGCACCTCCTGACCCTGCACAACGGACTCGGCCTCTACAGCGAGGACATCCTTCCCGGCACGCTCGAGCAGTCGGGGAACTTCCCCCAGTCCTACAGCCACGTCGGACTGATCAACGCCGCCTTCCGGCTCTCGCGCCGGTGGGAGTGAGCAGGAGGCCCGGCCGCTGTCCGACGCCCCGTGCGCGGTGCCGGATGCGTGCCTCGAACCACCCGCACGCCCCGTGAGAGACCCGCCGCGCCTCCGCTTCAGCCCGCAGCCCGCGTGACCGTCTCGCGCGGCGCCGGCCGCTTCTTCGGCCGCATCCCGAAGAGGAAGCGGGTGACCGACCAGCGGCGGACGCCGTCGTAGACCGCGAAGGTGACCACCACCGACCCGACGATCAGCGCCA
Source organism: uncultured Actinomycetes bacterium (assembly GCA_963703095.1). Classification (GTDB taxonomy): domain Bacteria; phylum Actinomycetota; class Thermoleophilia; order Gaiellales; family Gaiellaceae; genus Gaiella. The sequence continues at coordinate 2,081,435 of OY969787.1, read as the reverse complement.
GCCACTGCAGCGGCTCCCAGACCCCCAGGTCGACGAGGTAGAAGGCGAGGACCACGATCACCGTCTGGTGCAGGATGTAGACGGGGTAGGACCCCTCGGCCAGGGACGAGAGCGCCGGCCCGGTGCGGTCGAGGTAGTGCCGTCCGTAGCCCAGCAGCCCCACCATCATCAGCCAGGTCGTCAGCATCCCGAGCATGACGAGCCCGACGAGCCCCCACGACGGGTCGGCGAGTGAGTCGCGCCAGCCCTCGCTGAGCGACCAGAACGCAGCCAGCGGCACGCCGAGCGCCAGGGCGGGCAGCCGGAAGCGCTCGGCGGCGTCCATGAACGCCGGATCGCAGACCACGACGTAGCCCAGGACGAAGAACATCAGGAAGTACCACATCCCGAGGCCGGTCGGGTCGGGCAGGGCTTCGCCGACGAAGAGCAGGAAGGCCGCCAGCAGCCACCAGGCGGGGTGAGCGAGGCGGCGCGAGAAGCCGCGCAGGAACGCGTCGCCTCGCGCGCCGCGCCCCCAGGCGAACAGCGGCAGCACCATGAGCGACACGATCAGCAGCACGAGGATGAACCACAGGTGCCCGATCCCGAAGCCGCCGTAGTAGTCGCCGCCGTCCTTGACGTTGTACTCGAGCCAGTCACCGCTCGTCATGTACTCCCAGAACGACCCGGTGTAGCCGGAGTTGAAGCGCCCCCCGTACCAGGTCTGCGGCGGGATGACGACCAGGAAGCCGAAGATGAACGGGATCCCCAGCCGGAGGAGGCGCTCGCCGGCGTACTCCCGGTTGCCGCGCTTCTCGAGGGCGAAGAACGTCGAGACGCCGGCCAGCAGGAAGAGCAGCTGCATGTGCCAGGCCGAGATGAATCCGAGCAGGTAGGTGACCGGCATCGACAGGACGTCCGCCTTCACGTAGAAGGGGTCGTCGGCGTTGAAGACGCGCAGCGTGTGGAACGGGAACAGCAGGAGCACGGCCAGCACCCGCAGCCAGTCGACGTAGTGCAGGCGCGCGCCAGCAACGGCGACTCGACGCTCGGCCGGCAACGGCTCCGGGCCCGACGTCTCGGTGGGTGTCCCTTCGGTCAGTGTCGCAGGCGCGCTGCCGCGCATCCCGCGCGGTGCGCTCCTCGAGTCCGTCTCGAGGGCAGACGACGTCGTCATGTGTACCAACCTCCTGCTCGTCCATCACCGCGAGGTCGGTGCATCACGGCCCCTCTCGCCCCACACGATGCGCGCCCGACCGACTCCGAGCATCAGCGCCGCCACGGAACCCGGTTGCACACGACTACGGACAGCCGCTCGTGGCAGCGCCTTCACGGCGGGGCGGGCGCAGATCCGGGCACTGTCCTACGGCGGCCACAGGACGACCCCGCCCGAGCGTGCGAGCCGGCGCTCGACGACTCGAGAACGCCAACCCCCTGCGTGCGCAGGGGGCCCGCTGATCGGGGCGCCGAGATTCGAACTCGGGACCTCTCGTCCCCCAGACTACGCAGGGGGGTGGCGAGTGATGTCGCGACGTGGCGCGAGGTGGCATAGATGCACGGGTTCCCGATGTCGCCCCGCATGGCTCCAAGGGGCACGTCCGTGACGTTTGGGGACTTATTGGGGACTGTGGCACAGCCCGATCGTGGCGCAGTAACGCACCTCGTTCGACACCCCAGTGGAACCCTGGGGGCAGAGCTCAGCGGAACGTAAGCGAGTTCAGCGGAACGTAAGGCGAGTCCGCAATTCGTAATCGCATTCCGCCCCGTCGAGCCGCACCCTGGACGTACCCAACGAGAAAGGGGATCAGCATGCGTAGCAAGAGGATGATCGCGGGCGTGACCGCCGCAGCGGCATTCGGAATGTTCTCGGCCGGTTCGGCGCTCGCCGCGGGCGGGCCGCCAGAGCGCGCGGAGGACCCGTTCGTCTGCCCGGTGCTCACGCTTCCCGGCCAGGCCGTCGAGAACTCCGGGCGCTTCAACGAACTCCCCAGTGGCGAGTACAGCTTCGGCCCCGGCAGCGCCGGCAGCGCCGACACCTTCAACGGGAACGTGCCCAACCATGCAACCAACGGTGACGGCGCCGGCACACCACCCGGCGACCACTCCGCCCCCGGCGACACCGACTACACCGCTATCTGGAGCGGAAACAACTAGATGATCGCCTAAAGGGCGAGGAACGACTGGGCAGCGGGGGCTTCGGCCCCCGTTGTCGTTTCTAATCCCAGATTCGACGTGCCAGCCTGACCGACTCCTTGATCGAGGCCGAGCCGGTCGACCCACCACGGCTACACCGTCGCCGTTGCGACTCCCGAGCTGGGCTCGAGCGGTGGGAGGCCGAGGCCGACGAGTAGCGAGGGGCACCCCCCAGGCACGCCCGACGCGGACGGAGGCATTGGCGACCCGTCCGTCCGCGTCGAGCAATGCCCGTCAGCTTGCGTCGACGAGGTGTCCAGTGAGGATCATGCGGCCTCCTATAGATGCTCATTTCGCCTCCCCGTGCGTGTGTCCCAGTCGTTTGTGCTGGGGCCGTCGTACAGTCAGCGCTCTCCCAGACCAAAGTCAAGTCTCGCCGACCACGCGGACTTCGTTTGGGGACTTTGAGAGGACTGCTCGTGCAGGTACCTGCACACCCGGAACGACGAAACCCCCGCGTACGCAGGGGTTTCTCGCATCGGGGCGCCGAGATTCGAACTCGGGACCTCTAGTCCCCCAGACTAGCGCGCTAACCAGGCTGCGCCACGCCCCGCGATCGCCGCATCCTAGCGGCCGGCAGTGGACGCGGCGGGTGTGCGGGCGTCGCGTCCGCGGGAGACCCGCCGCGGCAGCAGCTGCTCGCGCAGCCGCCACTAGCGGCTGCTCACGATGCCGTCGCGCTGGGACGACGGCGGTCCGACGCAGGCTCGCGGGCGTCGCTAGGCGAGACGCTTGTACAGGCGCTCGACGAGCTCCGGCGTCTGCTCGAGGCGCTCCGTGATGACGCGCACCCGCACCTCGCGGAAGTGGTCGGCCTTGACGCCGAGCGCCTTCGCGATCCGAGCCAGCACGTCGTTCGACGGCACGGGCCGGTTGCCGTGGACGATGTGGTTGAGGTAGCCGGCCGACAGGCCCGTCTTCTCCGCGAGCGTCCTGTACGTCATCCCCGTCTCCGTCATCAGCCGCTCGACGGTCGGGCCGAGCGGGTCGCGCGAGTACAGGCGCTTCTTGGCTGCCATCAGGCCTCCTCGATCCAGTCGTTGACGGCGTCGCGCGCCACGCGCGCGTCCACCCCGTCCGCTCGCCGGCGCACGTCGACCGCGCCGTCGTCGAGCGTCCTCTTGCCCACCGTGACGCGCACGGGGGCGCCGAGCAGGTCGGCGTCCGCGAACTTCTCTCCGGGACGCGCCTCGCGGTCGTCGAGCAGCACGGCATGCCCTGCCGCGACGAGCGCCTCGGCCAGCGTCTCGGCCTGCGCCGCGACGTCGGGGGCGCCCCCCGCCAGCGCGAGCACGTGGACGTCGTACGGCGCCAGCGCGCGGGGCCAGACGATGCCCTGGTCGTCGTGGGACTGCTCCACTGTCGCAGCCACCACGCGGCCGGGACCGATCCCGTAGCTGCCCATCTCGATCGTGCGCTCGGCGCCCTCCTCGTCGAGGAAGGTCGCGCCGAACGGCGCGGAGTACCGGGTGCCGAGCTTGAAGATGTGGCCGACCTCGATCGCGGTCTGGAACCGCAGCGCGCCACCGCAGCGGGGGCAGCGGTCACCCTCGCGCGGCAGGCGGATGTCCGCGAAGCGCGCAGTGAAGTCCCGGCCGTGCTCGACGCCGCGCAGATGCCAGCCGGTGCGGTTCGCGCCCGCGACGAACTGTCCCTCCCGGAGGGTCTCGTCGGCGACGATCTCGCCCGCGAACCCGACCGGGCCGAGCGAGCCCGGGTCGGCGCCGAAGGCCGCCCGGATCTCGTCCTCGGTCGCGGGGCGGAACCCCGAGCCGAGCGCGGCCGCCAGCTTCGCCTCCTCGAGACGATCGTCTCCGCGGACGAGCCCGAGGACGAGCGTCCCGTCGTCGCGCACCACCGGCATCGCCTTCGACGTGGCAGCGGCGTCGACGCCGAGGAGCCCGGCGAGCGCGTCGATCGTCGTGATCCCGGGGGTCTCGATCTCGGCGGGCGCCGCGAGCCGCTCGGGGAACACAGGCGTCCGCGGGACGCCCTGGGCGATCTCGAGGTCGGCCGCGTAGTCGCAGGCGTCGCACGTGACCAGGGTGTTCTCGCCGCTCCCGGACGGAGCGAGGTAGTCGATCGACTCGCTCCCCCCCATCATCCCGGACTCGGCCTGCACCGCGTAGACCTCGAGCCCGCACCGCTCGAAGATCCGCTCGTATGCGCCCGCGTGCTTGCGGAAGCTCACGTCCAGACCGTCCTCGTCGCGGTCGAACGAGTACGCGTCCTTCATGATGAACTCCCGGACGCGCAGCAGCCCGCCGCGGGGACGCGGCTCGTCGCGGTTCTTGACCGAGAAGTGGTAGAGGATCTGCGGCAGCTGCCGGTAGCTCTGGATCTCGAGCGCGTGGAACGTGACCGTCTCCTCGTGCGTCATCGGGAGCACGAACGGCCTGCCGGCGCGGTCGCTGAGCTTGAAGACCTCGGGGATCGCGTAGCGTCCCGATCGCTCCCACAGCTCGGCCGGCGTGAGCACGGGCATGAGCATCTCCTGACCGCCGATCGCGTTCATCTCCTCGCGGACGACCTGCACGACGGTCTGGTGCACCTTCCAGCCGACCGGCAGGTACGTCCACACGCCGGCGCTCACCTGCCGGATCAAGCCGGCCCGCACGAGCAGCTTGTGCGACACGGCCTCCGCGTCGGCGGGCGCCTCGCGCAGGGTCGGGAGGAACAGCTGGGTCTGGCGCTGGAGCACGACCGTAGGCTAGTCGAGCCGCGACGGGCGCGGGGCCGATCGTTGCCCGTCCGGGCGATGAGCGCGCCGAGACGTGCGCGTCGCCAGGAGACGCCGCCGCCGTTCAGCCAAGGACCGAGCCCGGCGTTTCAGGACCGGCGCGACGCCGGCACCGTAGGGGCGAGGCATGCCTCGCCCGCTCTTCGGCCCTGTCTCAGTCGAGCGGGATCAGGCTCGCCTCGGCCATCGCGAGCGCGGCCGGCTTGGCCATCTTGGGACGCTCCGGCCGCACCATGCCCGCGGCGATCCAGCGGTCGATCTCGACGAACAGCTCGTCGATCAACGTCTCGGACGACACCTTCCTGAGGACGCGTCCGTGGGCGTAGATGAAGCCGACGTCGCGCCCTCCGGCGATGCCGAAGTCCGCGTCCCCGGCCTCGCCGGGCCCGTTGACCGCGCAGCCCATCACCGCGACCTCGAACGCCTGCGGGTAGGCCTTGAGCCGCTCCTCGACCACGACCGCGAGGCTCTCCACGCCGACGTTGTCGCGCCCGCACGACGGGCACGCGATCATCACCGGCCCGCGCTCCCGGAGCCCGAGCGCCTTGAGGATCTCCCAAGCCACCTCGACCTCACGCACCGGGTCGGCGGTGAGCGAGACCCGCAGCGTGTCCCCGATCCCGTCCGCGAGGAGGGCGCCCATGCCGATCGCGCTCTTGACGGTGCCGGCGAACGGCGTGCCGGCCTCCGTCACGCCGAGGTGGAGCGGGTAGGGCACCTTGGCGGCGAGCATGCGGTAGGCGCGGATCATGGTCGGTACGTGCGAGGCCTTGACGGAGATCTTGAAGTCCCGGAAGTCGAGTCGCTCCAGCAGCTCCACCTGCTCGAGCGCCTCGACGACGAGCGCCTCCGCGGCATCCTTGCGGGCGAGCTCCTGCAGGTGCGCGGGCAGCGAGCCGGCGTTCGCGCCGATCCGCAATGGCATGCGAGCTCGCTTCGCCGCGCGCACGACGAGCTCCGTCTTGTCGGGTCCGCCGATGTTGCCCGGATTGATCCGCACGGCGGCCACGCCGGCCTCGATCGCGCGGAGCGCGAGCGACGCGTTGAAGTGGATGTCGGCGATCACAGGGATGGGCGAGAGCCGCACGATGCGGGGCAGCGCATCGGCGTCCTCGCTCTTCGGGACGGCCACCCGGACGACCTCGCACCCGGCAGAGGCGAGCGCGGCGATCTGCGCGGTCGTCGCCTCGACGTCGTGGGTCTTCGTGAGGGTCATCGACTGGACGACGACCGGCGCGCCGCCGCCGATCGGGACGCCGCCGACCCGGATCTGCACCTCGCTCGCCATCTCGGGTCAGTGTAGAGGCGGGTCGGAGGGCCACGATGCCTACGATCGGTGGCGTGAAGCTGTGCCCGAAGCCGATCCTCGAGGGGACGCGCCTCACCCACAAGACGGATCTCGCGTTCGCTCTCAACGCGCACCCGCGCGTCGTCGGGCCACGTCGGTACGCGTACCACTCTCCGATCGTCTCGGCCGAGTGGTGCGGCTTCACGAACCGTCCGTGGGGCAGGGGTCTCGTCGACTTCGCGCCGGAGGAGCGGGAGCGGGCGCTGGAGACCTACGCGACGTGGCTCCGCCTGTTCGAGCTCCTCCCGTACTACTCGTGGATCGTCGACCGCTTCCACCTCTCCACCCGCGCGCACCAGCTGCGCGCGTCCGGCGAGGACGTCGACTTCGCCTGGCTCGAGGAGCGGCTCGCACCGCTCGGCTTCCGGATCGTGCTCTGCACGCGCACGATCGACTCGTTCCCCGCCGCGCGCGAGGCCCGGCTCCGGGTGTCGGGGAATCCCTCGCAGTACGACGACCTCGAGCCGTTCCTCGTAGAGCAGGAGCTGCTCCGGCGGCTCGCCGCCTCCTCCGCGCTCCCCGTGCTCGAGCTCGACGTCAGCGACGACGACGTCGACGCCGCGGCCGATCGGGTGGCGGACTGGCTGGAGGCGACCGGCGGTCTCACGCTGCCCGACGGGCTGTGACCGGGCCCGTCGAGCCGCCGCCGTCGGCCTGGGACCTCGGCCCGGCCCCGCTCGACCATCCGGTCGACCTGTGGGCGCTCGGCGCCGATCTCGCCGCGGGCACGCTCCTCGCGGCCTACCGCGTCGGCCTGTTCCCGATGCGGCTGCCGGATGCCCGCCTCGGCTGGTGGTGGCCGGAGGCGCGAGGCGTCGTGCCGCTCGAGCGGCGGCTCCCGCGCACCGTGCGGCGCGTCGCGGAGCGCTTCGAGATCCGCGTCGACACCGCGTTCGCGGACGTCGTCACAGGCTGTGCCAACCCTGCTCGACCGGGCGGCTGGATCGACGACGACATCGCGACGGCCTACCGGCACCTGCATCGCCTCGGCTGGGCGCACTCCGTCGAGGCCTGGGATGACGAAGGGCTGGCCGGAGGCCTCTACGGCGTGGCGGTCGGCGGGCTCTTCGCGGCCGAGTCGATGTTCCACCGTCGGGCCGGTGCGTCGAAGGCCGCGCTCGGCGGCCTGGTGGCGCTGCTCTGCGCGGCGGGCGCTGCCGAGCGCCGTCTGCTCGACGTCCAGTGGCTCACCCCCCACCTCGCGCTGCTCGGTGCGGTCGAGATCACCCGCGCCGACTATCGCCGCCGTCTCACCGCAGCGCTCACCCTGCCCGACCCGTTCCTCGCCCCCGAACCACTTCGGCCTCGGCCAGAGCCGCTCGAGCCGCGTAGCGCCACGCCGTGGACCCGTGTGCCACCGAAGGTGGCACCTGGCGGCGGGCGGAGCCCGCACGCCACTTCAGGGATCTTCCCGCGCCGCAGGCGCGGGTCAGCTGCGGAGGGGGATCCGCTCGGCGGATTCCCCGGAGCAGACTAGGAGAGTCTCCCCACGTCGTTCGACAGGCCGATGAAGAACAGCAGCAGCACGAGCCCGATCCCGACCACCGAGACCCGTTCGTAGATCTCACGTCGCACAGCGCGGCCGCGGATCCCCTCTGCGATCGCGAAGACGATGTGCCCCCCGTCGAGCGGCAGGAGCGGCAGGAGGTTGAGGAGCGCGATCGACAGGGAGATCAGCCCGAGGACGACGAAGAAGCTCTGCGCCCCGTCCTTCGCAGCGTCGCTCGATCCCTGCACGATCCCGACGGGGCTCGAGATGTCCTCGCGTCCCTCGCCCTGCACGAGGCGCCCGAGGGACTTGCCGATCTCCGTCGTGACAGTCCACGTGAGCGCCACCGACTCGCCGACCGCCGCGGGGAACGCCAACCCCTCGCCGGCGAGGACGAAGCCCAGGCGATACGTGCCGTCGACCTCGTCCGGCCTGGTCGCCGGCAAGGTGACCCGGTCGCCGCCGCGCTCGACGACCACGACGATGGGGGCGCCCTCGGACGCCCCAATCGCATTCGCGACGTCGCCCGCCTCCACCGGCGCGCCGTCGATCGAGACGATGCGGTCGCCCGGGAGGAGACCGGCGCTCGCCGCAGGGGAGTCGGACCGGATGCTGTCGACGGTCGTCGTTGCCCTACCGGCCGAGGTCATGAAGAGCACGGTGAAGAGGACGAACGCGAGCAGGATGTTCGCTGCGGGGCCGGCGGCGATCGCCGCGACCCGCTTCCACGTGGCGGCTCGCCAGTACGCGTCCGGCCCGAGCGCGTCGTCGAGGTCGTCGAGCCCCTTCTCGGCTGCCTTGCGCGCCGCGGGGCTCAGGACCCGTCCTTCGAGCTGCTCGCGCAGACCGGCGAGCTCGGCCCGGGCGGCGTCGTGATCGCCTGCAGCGACCGCGGAGCGCAGGCGGCCCTCGGGCCCTGCCAGGCCGGGCGCCTCCTCCACGGCTCGCCCGAACGCGATGTCGACGTCGGCGGGGGCCGGACGGTGCATCCCCGGGATCTTCACGAAGCCGCCCAGCGGGATCGCCCCGATGCCGTACTCGATCCCGCCGCGGGTCGTCTTCCACACCGCGGGCGGGAACCCGACGTAGAACCGTCGCGGGCGCATCTTCAGCGCCAGCGAGACGAGGAAGTGACCGAGCTCGTGGACGAGGATCAGCAGGGCCAGGCCGAGGATGGAGACGGCGATCGTCATGCCGCGGCGACCCTGCCCGTCGCGGCGGCGCGCGCATCGCGGTCGGCGGCGACGAGGTCGTCGAGGTCGCGCGCCGCGGGCCAGTCGGAGGAGGCGAGCGCCTCCTCCACGGTCGCCGCGATCTGCAAGAACCCGATCCGTCCTGCCAGGAACGCAGTGACGGCCTCCTCGTTGGCCGCGTTGAAGGCGCACGGCGCGGTCCCACCCTGCTCGCCGGCGGCGCGGGCCAGCCCGAGCAGCGGGAAGGCGTCGAGATCGGGAGCCTCGAACCGCAGATCCAGTCCGCCCGCGAGGTCGAGCGGAGGGGTCGGCGTGGCGGCGCGGTCGGGGTAGGTGAGGGCGTACGAGATCGGCACGCGCATGTCGGGCAGCCCCAGGTGGGCGAGCAGCGCACCGTCGCGGAAGCGGACGAGGCCGTGCACGATCGAGGACGGGTGCACGACGACCTCGATCCGCTCGTACGGCACGCCGAACAGCCAGTGCGCCTCGATCAGCTCGAGACCCTTGTTCGCCAGCGTGGCCGAGTCGACCGTGATCTTCGGCCCCATCCGCCACGTCGGATGCGCGAGCGCGGCCTCCGGATCCACGTCCAGGAGCTCCGCGCGGCTGCGGCCGCGGAACGGGCCACCCGAGGCGGTGAGCACGAGCCCGTCCACCGTGGCCCGGTCGCGCCCCTCGAGGCACTGGTGCAGCGCCGAGTGCTCGCTGTCGACGGGCAGCAGCGCACCGCCACCTCGCGCCTGCGCCGCGAGAGCGAGCTCTCCAGCAGCGACGAGGCTCTCCTTGTTCGCGAGCGCGAGGGTGATGCCGTGCTCGAGGGCCCACAGGGTCGCGCGCACGCCGGCGAAGCCGACGACCGCGTTGAGCACGACATCCGGCTCGCTGCGCTCGAGGAGCTCGGTCGGGTCGCCGCCGACCTGGACGTGGCGCACGTCGTGCTCCGCGGCGAGCACGTCGAGGGGTGACGTGCCCGACTGGAGCGCGCAGAGGCGCAGGTCGGGATGGGCCGCGACGACCTCGATCGCCTGACGGCCGATCGAGCCGGTCGCGCCGAGGAGGGCGACGGTCCGCACCCGGTGAAGGATGCCTGCACCGGTCGTCTTCGGGGCTGCGCGGGGCCTCGGCTTCCGCATTTCGCAACATGGGCCGGCGCCACGCGCCCCGCGGACTACCCGGTGAGCGCGAGCAGGACGTAGTACGCGGCCGGGCCGGCCCAGAGGAGGGAGTCCACGCGATCGAGCACGCCACCGTGCCCACCGAGGATCCGTCCCGAGTCCTTCACGCCGAGATCGCGCTTCACGGCCGACTCGAACAGGTCGCCCAGCGTCGCGGCGAGCGCGATCACGAGGCCGAGCGCGAGCGACTCCCAGATCTCGAGCACGTCCTGCTCGTACAGGGCGAAGAACATCACTGCGAGGGCGGCGACCGTGCCACCGACGAACCCCTCGACCGACTTGCCCGGCGAGATCGCGGGAGCGAGCTTGCGTCTCCCGATCGCCCGTCCGACGACGTACGCGGCCGTGTCGTCGGCGAACACCGTGAACAGGAGGGCGAAGATCAGGAGTCGACCGTCGCCCGGGAGGTCGCGCACCAGCATCAGGTGCCCGAGACCCCCGCCGATCCAGACGACCGCGAGCAGCGTGACCGCGAAGGCCCCGGTCGCTGCCTGGCGCGCGCTCGAGACGAGGAACAGCAGGAACGAGAGCCCGACCGTCGCCATCAGCCCGCCCAGGAGCCACGCGGAACCGCCCAGCTGCGCGCCGACGAGCGTCAGGACGAGTCCCGCGAAGCCGGCCAGCACGAGCGGGCGCTGGCCCCGCGCCATCACCGAGAGCTCGTGCACTGCGACGAGCCCGCCGGCGAGCGCGAGCGCGGTCAGCCACCAGCCGCCCAGCCACACTGCGCCGAGCACGACCGGCAGCAGCAGTGCCGCGACGAGGATGCGCGAGAGCAGCGGGCTCATCGACCGCCGAACCTCCGTCGCCGGTGGGCGTACTCCGACACCGCCGCCCGCAGCTCGTCCTCGCCGAAGTCGGGCCAGAGCGCGGTGGTGAACACGAGCTCCGCGTAGTTCGCCTGCCACAGCAGGAAGTTGGACAGCCGGAGCTCGCCGGAGGTTCGGATCAGCAGGTCGACGTCGGCGAGACCGGGCGCCGCGAGTCGCTCCGAGAGCGCGTCCTCGTCGACGGCCTCCGCCGGCACGCCGTCCTCGACGAGCCGGCGGGCCGCCTCCACCAGCTCCGCCCGGCCACCGTAGTCGAACGCGATCCACAGGTCGAGCACGTCGAGGGCGGCCGTCTCGCGCTCGAGCTCCGCCATCTGCGCCACGAGGTCGGTCGGGATCCTGTCACGGCGCCCCATGAAGCGCGTGCGGACCCCCTGCCGGGTGAGATCCGGGAACTCGCGCTCGATCGTCTCCGAGAAGATGACCATCAGGTCGGCGACCTCGTCCGACGGCCTGGTCCAGTTCTCGGTCGAGAAGGCGTAGACGCAGAGCGATCCGATGCCGAGGTCGATCGCTCCTTCGACCGTGCGTCGGAGGGCGCGCGTGCCGGCGCGGTGCCCCTCGGCGACGGGCAGCCCGCGCGACTCCGCCCAGCGGCCGTTGCCGTCCATGATGATGGCGACGGTCCCCGGGACGTCGGGCGGACTCGGAGCGACGGTCATCGTCGAGACCAGGCGGACGGCGGGCGCCGTCACACCTCCATGATCTCGGCTTCCTTGTGCTTCAGGAGGTCGTCGATCCGCTTGACGTGGTCGTCGGTCAGCTTCTGCACCTGCGTCTCGGCGCGCCGCTCCTCGTCGTCGCCGACGTCGCCGTTCCGCACGAGCTCCTCGAGGTGCCGCATCACGTCGCGCCGCACGTTGCGGATCGCCACCTTGCCGTCCTCCGCCAGGCGGCGCACGACCTTCACGAGCTCCTTGCGACGCTCCTCGGTGAGCGACGGGATCGGGAGCCGCACCACCTTGCCGTCGTTCGACGGCGTCAGCCCGAGGTCGGACTCCATGATCGCCTTCTCGATCGCCTTGATCTGCGACGGGTCGTACGGCTGCACGGAGATGAGACGCGGCTCGGGTGCCGCGACCGAGGCGAGGTTGTTGAGCGGGGTCGGCGTCCCGTAGTAGTCGATCACGATGCGGTCGAGCAACGCGGTCGACGCGCGCCCGGTGCGGACGGTGTTGAACTCCGTCCGCGTGTGCTCGATCGCCGTGTCCATGCGTCGTTGACAGTCCGCGAGGAAGTCCTCGATCGCGCTCATCACGCCTCCTTGGCGGTCCGGATGATCGTCCCGACCCGCTCGCCCGACGCGACCCGCCGGATGTTGTCGCCGGCGAGCTCGAAGACGAGGATCGGGAGCTCGTTGTCCATGCAGAGCGAGAGCGCCGTGGTGTCCATCACCCTGAGGCCGCGCTCGATCGCCTCGAGATGCGTGAGCTCGGGCAGGAACGCGGCGCTCGGGTCGACCCGAGGGTCGCCGTCGTAGACGCCCTGCACGCCGTTCTTGCCCATCAGGATCGAGCCGGCGCCGATCTCGAGCGCACGGAGGGCGGCAGCGGTGTCCGTCGTGAAGAACGGGTTGCCCGTGCCGGCGGCGAAGATCACGACGCGCCCCTTCTCGAGATGCCGCATCGCTCGTCGGCGGATGTACGGCTCGGCGACCTCGGAGACCTCGATCGCCGACTGGACGCGGGTCGGCACGCCGAGCCGCTCGAGCGCGTCCTGCAGCGCCAGAGCGTTGAGCAGCGTCGCGAGCATGCCCGCGTAGTCCGCTGTCGCACGATCCATCCCTTCGGCGGCGGCCCGCATCCCGCGGTAGAAGTTGCCGCCGCCGACGACGATCGCGAGCTCGGTGCCCGCCTCGTGCACCGCCTGGACCTCGCCTGCGATCGCAGACACGGTGGCCGGGTCGACGCCGTACTCGCGCTCCCCCATCAGCGCCTCGCCCGAGAGCTTGAGCAGGATCCGGCGCGACGGCCGGTGGTCGCCCGTCGTGGACTCCTGCTCCACCGCCTCGCCGGACTCGACGCTCACGACCCCGCGACCGAGACCCGCGTGAAGCCCGTGACCGTGGCGCCCGCCTCGTCCAGCGCCTGCCCGACCGTCTTGCCGGCGTCGTGGATCCACGCCTGCTCGACGAGGACCCCACCGGGCGCAGCCGCGAAGAAGCGCTTGCCGAGCATGCCGTCCACGATCTTCTCACGCGCGGCCTCGGGCTTCGACTGCACCTCGTCCGAGTTCAGGTAGACCGCGCGCTCCGCCTCCAGCACCTCCGCGGGCACGTCCTCGCGCCGCTGGTACTCGGGGGCGGCGAACGAGATGTGCATCCCGAGCTGCCGCGCGAGCTCCTCGGAGCCGCCCTCGAGCTGTACCAGGACGCCGATCTTGTTCGCGGGCGGATGGACGTACGCGGCGAGCGTCCCGCCCTCGTACCGCTCGGCACCGGCGATCACGATGTTCTCGCCGAGCTGGGCGATCAGCTCCGTGCGCTCCTGCTCGAAGCCTGCGGCCGCGTCCTTCCCGCCGGCGTGGACGGCGCGCAGGACCTTCTCGCCGAACGCCTGGAAGGCCTCGTTCTTCGAGACCGGCTCGGTCTCGCAGCCGATGCCCACGATCGAGGCCACTCCCGGCTCGACGATCACGCCGACGAGCCCCTCGGTGGTGGCCCGGTCTGCGCGCTTGCCGGCGGCGGCCAGCCCTTTCTCGCGCAGCAGCGTGCGCGCCGCGTCGAGGTCGCCATCGGTCTCCTGGAGCGCGCGCTTGCACTCCATCATCCCCGCGCCGGTGCGGTCGCGGAGCTGCTTCACGAGCGCTGCGGTGATCTCCGTCATCGACTACGCCTCCCCTGCCGCGTCGTCGCCTCCGGCTGCCGTGTCCGATGCGGGCGCGGCCACCTCGACCGTCGTCGGCTCGGGTGTCGGCTCCGGCGCGGGCTCGGGTGCGACAGCCGGGGCGACGTCGGCGACCGCTGCCGGCGTGTCTGCGTCCGTGACGGTCTCCGTCGCGGCCGGCGCAGCGGCGGCCGGCGCGACCTCCTCGCCTCCGTCAGCCGGCTCAGCGGCGGTCGTCGCAGGTGTCGCGAGCTCCTGCTCGGTGACCTTCGTGCGACCGGCCGCGATGCCGTCCGCGACGGCGCGCACGATCAGCGAGCACGAGCGGATCGCGTCGTCGTTGCCAGGGATGATGTAGTCCGCCTCGTCCGGGTCGCAGTTCGTGTCGACGAGCGCGATCACCGGGATGCCGAGCCGGCGCGCCTCGTTGACCGCGAGCTGCTCCTTGCGCAGGTCGACGATGAAGATCGCGTCGGGCTGGCGCTTCATGTTGGCCACCCCGCCGAGGTTCGCCTCGAGCTTCTCGAGCTCGTTCAGCATCGTGATCCGCTCCTTCGCCGGGAGCAGGTCGAGCTGATCCTCGTCGCGGAGCCGGCGCAGCTCGTGCAGGTAGGAGATCCGGTCGGCGATCGTCCGCCAGTTGGTGAGGAGCCCGCCCAGCCAGCGGTGCGAGACGTGCGGCATGCCAACGCGCTCCGCCTCGCCCGAGATCGCGTCCTGCGCCTGCTTCTTCGTGCCGACGAACAGGATCGTGCCCCCGCGCTCGGAGACGTTCCGAGCGAAGTCGTGCGCCTCCTGCAGCAGCGCCTGCGTCTGCTGGAGGTCGATGATGTAGATCCCGCCGCGCTCGTCGAAGATGAAGCGCTTCATCTTCGGGTTCCAGCGGCGTGTCTGGTGGCCGAAGTGCACACCGGCCTCCAGCAGCTCCTTCATGGAGACGACAGCCATCGCGAATGAGTCCTTTCGAGGTTGGGAGGCGGTACGCCGGCGGCCCCGGACGGAGCCGGGCTCGAGGGCCGCGGCACCGCCGTCCGAGGTGGCCCGCCGGGGAGACGGGTCACGGAACGCCAGGGATCCTACCGACTGCGGGCCCGCTCCAGCGCCTCCTCGAGGTCGGCCGGCAGCGGGGAGTCGAGCGAGAGCTCGTCGCCGGTGACGGGATGCCGGAGCGAGAGCCGGTGGGCGTGGAGGAACTGCCGGGCCAGCCCGAGGTCGCCGGCGACGCCATACACGGGATCGCCGGCGACCGGCAGGCCGATCGCCTCCAGGTGCACGCGGATCTGATGCGTGCGTCCGGTCTCGAGCCGCACCTCGAGCAGCGCCCGACCCGGCAGCAGCTCGACGACCTCGAACCACGTCACAGCCTCCCGTGGCGTGTCGGTGTCGAGCGAGTGGCGCGCAGCGTCGGTGCGATCACGGCCGATCGGGGCGTCGATCCTGCCGCTGCGCGAGCGCGGCTCGCCGACGACGAGGGCGAGGTAGCGCCGATCGACCTCGCGGTCGCGGATCATGCGCTGCAGCCGGCGGTGAGCGGGCTCCGACCGCGCCACCAGCATCAGCCCCGACGTGTCGCGGTCGAGACGGTGCACGATCCCGGGCCGGTCGCTCTCCCCGCCGCGGGCGCCGAGCGCGGCGACCCCGTGCGCCACCGTGCCGGAGACGTGTCCCCCCGCCGGATGCGTGACGACCCCGGCGGGCTTGTCGACCACGAGCAGGTGCTCGTCCGCGTGCACGACCGTGAGCCCGACGTCCTCCGGCTCGATCGTGAGCGGAGGCGGCAGGTCGACGGCGACCTCCTCCCCGCCCTCGAGCCGGTGGCTCTTCACGCGCAGGGCGCCGTCCACGAGCACGCGCCCCTCGCCGATCAGGCGCTCGGCGACGGCGCGACTGCCGACGGCCTCGAGGCCGCCGACCCAGACGTCGAGCCGGAGGCCGGCTCCGTCCTCAGGGACGCGACAGCGGTGCTGCGCCAACGCGCGGGCTCGACCGGTCGGCGGCGACGAACGACACGAACAGGAGCACGACCCCGGTCACGATGAAGGTGTCCGCGAGGTTGAAGGCAGGCCAGTAGTCGAGGTCGAGGAAGTCCGTGACGTAGCCGAGACGGACGCGGTCGACGAAGTTGGAGAGGCTCCCGCCGAGGAGCAGCCCGAGCGAGACCGGCAGCAGCGGATGGCGGCGGCCCGCGTGCGCGAAGAACCAGAGCATCGCCACGACGGCGACCCCGGTCAGCGCCGCCACGATCGCCGTCGAGTCGGCGAAGAGGCCGAACGCGATCCCCGTGTTGCGCACGTGGTGGAGCGAGAACGGGCCGACGAGGTCGATCTGCTGGCCGAGTCCGAGCTCCTCGACGACGAGGCGCTTGGTGAGCTGGTCCGCGACGATGGCGGTCGTCGCGACGACGCCGAGCGCTGCCCACTGCGCGACCCCGGCCGCCAGCGAACGTGACGCGCCGGCGACGGGCTGGAGCGCGTTGGTGGAGGAGCCGACCCTGACGTCGAGCGACCGCGTGGGGGCGTCGCTAGGCGCCCGCTCGCTCACGCCGCTCCTCGTCTCGCTTGCAGGTGACGCACAGCGTGGCGTACGGAACCGCGTCGAGACGCTCCTCCGGGATGGCCTCGCCGCAGACGGTGCAGCGGCCGTACGTCCCCTGATCGATCCGCTCGAGCGCGGCGTCGATCGCGTGGACGATCGCCACGGCGTTTCCTTCCAGGCTCTCGTCGAGCTCGCGGTCGACCATGTCGGTGGCGTGGTCGGCCATGTGCTGGTCGCCCGACGCGGAGTTCAGCTCGCCCTGCTGGTGGTCGCCCTCGACGAGGTCGTGGGCAGCCGTCAGGAGGCGCTCGCGCAGAGCGCGCAGCTCGTCCTGCCGCATCCCCAGGTCGATGCTCATGACCCCTCCTTCCCGGCGACGGTGAGACGCCGCTCTGCCTCGGCCAGACTGATCCCCGTGAGCTCGACGACCTTGTCGCGACCCGTGCGGCCACCCACGATCCGCACCGCGGGGCGCTCCACGGCCAGCTCCTCTGCGAGCAGCGCGACGATCGCGTCGTTGGCGCGCCCCGCCTCGGGGGGCGCTGCGACGCGCACCTTCCAGGACTCACCGTGCCGACCGACCACCGCCGAGCGGCGGGCGCCGGGCGAGACGCGGAGCCTCAGTCGGATCGTGGGTGTGCTCACACCCCAAGGATAGTCCGGTCAGCCGGCGAGCTTGTGGACTCCCGACTCGGAGTCGTCGACGGCCGTCGGCAGGACCGGCCGGGGAGCGCTCTCCGTCGTCTCCTCCCAGGTGCTCTCGACCACGTCGAGCGCGCTGCGGAGGATGGCCTGGATCCGTCGGGCGTCGCCCGCGAGGCGCTCCTTCTCGCTGATCGCGTCGCGCAGGATCCGACGCGACTCGGCGTTCGCCTCGGAGACGATCACATCGGCCTCGCGCCGGGCCTGCTCCTTGAGATCCTGCGCTGCGCGCTCGGCGGAGACGAGCGTCTGGCGCAGCAGGCTCTCGAGCTCGGCGTGGCGTGCGAGCTCCGTCTCGAGGGCCTCGACCCGCTCCGCCAGCTCGGAGCGCTCGCGCCAGACGGCCTCGAAGCTGTCGGCGACGTCGTCCATCGCCTTGCGAACCGTCGAGCGGCGGAAGCCGAAGAGACCCCGTCTCAGCTCGAGGTGCCGCACTTCAACCGGTGTCAGGGACATCTCCGTGCTCCTTCCGTCAGAGGATCGCGCCGATGAGCGCGTTCACGAGCCGCGCACCCACGGTGAGCGCGATGATCGCGACGATCGGGGACAGGTCGAGGGGGCCCAGCGGCGGGATCACCCGCCGGAACAGGCGGAGGTACGGCTCGCAGACCTCGTAGAGGAACCGCCGCACGCCCTCGAGCGCTCCGGACACGCTCGGCGGCAGCCACGACATGAGGATGTAGACGAGGATCAGGAGCACGTACACGCCGGCGAACACGGACACGAAGTCCTGCGCCGTCGACGCGGCGTCGGCGAGCAGCACGGGTCGGAGGACACCATCGCCCACGAGGACGTCGTTCGCCGCTCCGGGCGTCTCTCCTACGCCTGGTTGAAGAACCCGCCGCGGTCGAGCGCACGCGCACGCTCCTCCGCGGAGACCTCGACGTTGCGCGGGGTCAGCAGGAACACGCGGTCCGCGACCCGCTGCATGCTTCCGTCCAGCGCGTAGGTGAGACCGCTCGCGAAGTCGATCAGCCGCTTCGACAGCTCCGTGTCGGCGCTCTGCAGGTTGAGGATCACGGGCACCGAGTCCTTGAACTTGTCGGCGATCTGCTGGGCGTCGTTGAAGCTGCGCGGCAGCACGAGATGCACCCGCACCTGCGACGGGCCGCCGTCGACCCCGCGCAGGCGTCCGCGCCGCGAGTGTGACCCGCCACCGGTCGGCGCAGGGGTCGGCGCCACGACCTCCGACTCCTCGGAGGCGCTCTCGTCGGACCAGTCGGGCTCGCTACGAGGCAGGCGTCTGACGTTGTGCCGGTCGCGCCGCCGCGATTCGCGCTGCGTCTCCTCGCGCGTGACCACCTCGTCCTCGTCCCAGTCGTCCTCCTCGGCGATGCCGAAGTAGACGAGCGTGCGGCTCCACATCTCACCCAGGCCCATGACGCGTGGATCCTAGACGGTCGATCGGAGATCGGGTGGTGTCGGGGGCCGTTTCACCCCGCGGTCAGGTCCAGAGCGCCGAGCCGATGCGGACGAGGGTCGCGCCCTCGTCGACGGCCACGCGCCAGTCCTGCGACGTCCCCATCGACAGCTCCGTCAGTCCGTGCTCGGCGGCGAGCGCGCGGAGCCGCGCGAACCACGGCCGCGACGCCTCGGGATCCGCGGTGAGCGGCGGCATCGTCATGAGACCGCGGAGCGCCGGATAGCGAGCGACCCAGGCTCCGACCTCCTCCGGCGCGACGCCGCCCTTGGTGGGCTCGCCCGAGAGGTTCACCTCGAGCAGCCACGGCACGGTCAGGCGTCTGGCGGTGGAGTCGGTCTCGACGGCGTGCACGAGCTCGCACACGCCGTCGACCGCCTTGGCCTTGTTGGACTGCAGATGTCCGATGAAGTGCCAGCGGAACGCGTCGCCGTAGCGCGCGTGCTTCGCGAGCAGATCCTGCGCGCGGTTCTCCCCGACCACGCGCACCCCGGCCTCGACGAGCACCGACATCTCCTCGAGGGACACGTACTTCGTGGCGGCGACGACGGTCACGGTCGGCCCGGCCGCCGCGCACGCCTCCGCGTACCGCGCACGGACGACGTCGACGTTCACGTGCGCACGTCCTCGAGCAGCGCCAGCAGCGTGTCGCGACGGTTGAGCGACGGCTCGTCCACCACCCGGTCGAGGAGCGCGTGCAGGACGTCGCCCACGGCGGGCCCCCGGGGCACTCCGGCGCCGAGGACGTCGTCGCCGGTGATCGCGAGATCGGTCACGCGGTGCGGGTCGCCGGCGTGCGTCTCCAGCTCGCGGGCCAGTCGTGCGACCGCGACGAGCTCGTCGCCGTCGATCCCCTTCGCCCGGAGGTCGGCCCGCTTGTGGGCGACGAGGCTCCCGGCCACCTCGTCGCCGTGGGCTGCGAGGAAGCGTCGCGTCGCGCGCCCGCCGTCGTCCGGGCCGGTCCAGGGGTCGAGCCGGAAGTCGTGGCTCGCGACGATCGCGCGCACTCTCCGCCGGAACGCCGTGGGGTAGCGGAGCCGCGTCAGGATCCGGTGCGCGAGCCGAGCCGAGACCGCGGCATGCGGGACGCCGTCCCGGTCGGCCTCGGGCTTCCCGAGGTCGTGGAGGAGCGCCGCCACGCGCACGGCGAGCGCGTCGCCGGCAGACGCGGCCTCGCCCACGACCTCGATCAGGTGCTCGTCGAGCGTCACCGGCTGCCGCGACGACCTGAGGTCGTAGCCGATCGCCGGCACCAGCTCCGGGAGGATCGCGACCAGCGCGCCGGTGTCCCGCGCCAGCCGGAGCGCGGTCGTCGGGTCCCGTCCGAGCAGCAGCTTCGACAGCTCCCCGAGCCCGTCCTGGGCCAGACCGCCGCCGATCCGCTCGCCCGAGACGTGGCGCAGGCCGGCGGCGTGCGTGTGCATCTGGGCCACCGTCTCGTCCGCCAGCGTGAACCCGAGCTGTGAGACGAGCCGCAGACCGCGGAGGATCCGCAGCGGATCCTCGACGAAGCTGTGGTCGGTCACCGTCCTCAGCCGGCGCGCCTCGAGGTCGCCGAGCCCGCCGAACGGGTCGAGGAGCGAGTCGTCCGCGAGACGCCGTGCCATGGCGTTGACCGTGAAGTCCCGTCGCGCCATGTCCTGCTCCACCGTGATGGTCGGGTCGGCGACGATCTCGAAGTCGCGGTGTCGCGGACCCGTGGAGCGCTCGACCCGTGGTGGCGTCAGCTCGATGCCCGCCGGGACGAGCGCCCGGAGCGCACGGTCGACCGGGTGGAGGCGGACCCCGACGAGCTGGCCGTGGACCGCCATGTCCTCGACGCGACCGTGCGGCTCGAGGAGGCGCCTCAGGGTCGCGTGGTCGACCCCTGGGACGAGGAAGTCCTCGTCGGCGTGCGGGATGCCCAGCAGCTCGTCGCGGACCGCGCCGCCGACGACGTACGCGTCGAGGTCGAGCGAGCGCACGAAGCGTCGGATCTCGGTCGGCACGACGTGTTCGTAGCAGAGCGGTCCGTCCTCTGCACCCGCGGCGCGTCGCGACGGGGTGGGAATCCGCTCGCGCGGATTCCCACCTAGCAGGTGGCCACTGCCTCTATCTCCACGAGCGCCCCGGAAGGCAGCGCCGCCACCCCGAAGGTGGACCGCGCCGGGGGGCGCTCGCCGACGTGCCGGGCGTACACCTCGTTCATCGCCGCGAAGTCGCCGAGGTCCTGGAGGAACACGGTCGTCTTCACGAGACCGTCGAGACTGCTTCCCGCCGCCTCGAGGATCGCCGCGACGTTGCGCAGGGCCTGCTCGGTCTGCTCCGCGACCCCGCCCTCCACGAGCCCGCCCCCCGGGACGAGCCCGAGCTGGCCGGCGACGAACACGAGCTCACCGACGCGGATCGCCTGGTTGTACGGCGCACCCTGGAACGGGGCGGGCGCGTCGTCGGTGCGGATCACGTGCTTCTCCATCGTCTCCTCCTGCGTCGGGCGCCGGCTCGGGGCCGACGCCGGGTCAGCGGCTGATCGGCGCCGCTACGGCCTGTCCGCGGCGCGGGCGAGGGCCAGCCCGAGCGCGCGGAAGATCGCGGCCAGCACGTGGTCGGTGTCCTCGCCGTCGATCAGGCGCACGTGCAGCGTGAGGCCGGCGGCCTCGGCGAGTGCGCGCAGGAAGCGGGCTGCGAGGTCGCTCCCGAGACCGCCGACGCCGGTCAGGTCGACGTTCGAGGCGACGAGCGGCCGACCGGAGCGCTCGAGGACGACCATGGCGAGCGCCTCGTCGGACGGAACCGCGGCCTCGCCGAGCGCTCCGTGCGCGACGAGCGGCACGAGCGCGACGCCGAGCGCGGTGCCCGCGGCGTCGACCTCCGCCTCGGGGTCGTCGGGCTCGATCTCGAGGGTCAGGTCGAACCGTCCGCCGCGGGCGAGCTCGCCGAGCAGATGGTCGAGCACCGGCAGCCCGGTTGCGACGTTGGACGCGCCGGTGCCGCGGACGATGCGGGCGCCGCTCACAGCTCCCCGCGCTCGATGTGGGCGCCGAGCGCACGCAGCCGCTCGTCGATGCGCTCGTACCCACGGTCGATCTGCCGGATGTTGCCGATCGTCGACCGACCGTCGGCGCACAGCGCGGCGATCACCATCGCCATGCCGGCGCGGATGTCGGGGCTCTCCAGCCGCTGCCCGACGAGCCGGGCGGGCCCGGTGACGACCACGCGATGCGGATCGCAGAGGATGATGCGCGCGCCCATCGAGACGAGCTTGTCCACGAAGAACAGGCGACTCTCGAACATCTTCTCGAACACGAGCACGGTGCCCTCGGTCTGCGTCGCGGCCACCACCGCGATGGAGGTCAGGTCGGCAGGGAACGCCGGCCAGATGCCGCTCTCGATCTTCGGGATCTGCCCGCCGAGGTCGTCGACCACCCGCAGCTCCTGCCCAGGGCGGACGCGGACGGTCGTCTCCCCCACGTCGAGCTCGATGCCGAGCTTGCGGAAGGCGGGGACGATGGAGATGAGGTCGTCGGGCTGGACGTCCTCGATCAGCAGGTCGCCGCCCGTGACCGCGGCGAGCGCGGCGAAGCTCGCGACCTCGACGTGCTCGGGCCCGATGCGGAACGTGCCTCCCCCGAGTCGCTCGACGCCCTCGATGCGCAGCACGTTGGAGCCGACGCCCGTGATGCGCGCGCCGAGCGCGACGAGGAAGCGGCAGAGGTCCTGGATGTGCGGCTCGCACGCGGCATGACCGACCACGGTCTCCCCGCGCGCGAGCACCGCGGCCATCACCGCGTTCTCCGTCCCCATCACCGAGGCCTCGTCGAGGAACAGCCGCTTGCCCACGAGTCCGTCGGTGCGGAGGTCGTACGCCCCGTTCAGCTCGACCTCGACCCCGAGCTCGGCGAACGCGTGGATGTGGGTGTCGAGGCGCCGTCGTCCGATCACGTCGCCACCGGGCGGTGGCACCACGGCGCGGCCGAACCGCGCCAGCAGCGGGCCGGCGAGCAGGAAGGACGCGCGGATCTCGCGGCACAGCGCCGGGTCGAGGCTCGTCTTCGTGACGTTGGCGGTGTCGACCGTGACCTCGTTCGCGCTGGTCCACGACGCGTCGGCGCCGATGTCGGCGAGCAGCTCGACCATCGTCTCGACGTCGCGGATCCGCGGGACGTTGGTCAGCGTGACCGGCTCCGAGGCGAGCACGGTCGCGGCGAGGATCGGCAGCGCGCCGTTCTTGTTGCCCACCGCGCGGATGGCTCCCGACAGCGGTCGGCCGCCTTCGATCACGAACGACTGCATGCGGGGCGGTATCGTACCCGGCCCGTGGAGGTGACCCGTGAGAGGGCGTGGGCGACGCTCACCCGCTACACGAAGGGGGAGTCGCTCCTCCGGCACGCGCTGGCCGTCGAGGCGTCGGTTCGCTTCTACGCACGGCTGCTGGGCGAGGACGAGGAGGAGTGGGGCTGCGCCGCGCTGCTCCACGATTTCGACTACGAGATGCACCCGACGCTCGACCGGCACCCGCAGGACGGAGCGCCGCTCCTGCGCGAGGAGGGATACCCGGAGTGGCTCGTCGAGACGGTGCTCTCGCACGCCGAGCACCTCGAGATCCCGCGCGACACGCCCCTCATGCGCCACCTCTTCGCCTGCGACGAGCTGTCCGGGTTCGTCCACGCCTGTGGTCTGGTCCGGCCCACCGGTCTGGACGGGCTCGAGCCGAAGTCGGTGCGCAAGAAGCTGAAGCAGCCGTCGTTCGCCGCAGGGGTGCACCGCGACGAGGTCTACGCCGGTGCCGAGCTGATCGGCGTGGAGCTCGACGAGCACATCGCGAACGTCGTCGCCGCGCTCCGTCCGATCGCGGGCGAGCTCGGGCTGCGCACCGCCGCGGACGCCTGAGCACCGCGGCCGGAGCCGACGGCCGCTACTCCACCCACCGCAGCGCCGGTGCCCTCAGTCCTCCCAGCGCGCCGCGCGGGTACGAGGGGATCGAGAGCTCGA
Source organism: uncultured Actinomycetes bacterium (assembly GCA_963703095.1). Taxonomy (GTDB): domain Bacteria; phylum Actinomycetota; class Thermoleophilia; order Gaiellales; family Gaiellaceae; genus Gaiella. The sequence continues at coordinate 2,058,035 of OY969787.1, read as the reverse complement.
GCTCCTCCTCCCCCGGCTCCCACCCGGGATCCTGCGAGACCCAGACGTGGCCGCCGACGACGAGCGCCGGGGGGTCGTCGAGCGTCTCGACGCCGATCGACACCGTGTCGCGCTCGGGCGCGTCCCAGAACACGACGGTGCGGCACCGATAGCACCGGCCGCGGCTCGCGCCGTGCTCGGAGCTCTCGAAGCGGCGCCAGCGGAGACCCTCGCCCTCGTGCAGCGTGAGGTCTCGCCGGTGCGCCGCCGTCGCCGCCCACGGCCGACCGACCGCGGCGACGCAGTCGACGCAGTGGCACACGAGCACGTCGCGCAGCGGGCCGTCGACGACGTAGCGAACCGCGCCGCAGGCGCACCCGCCCTCCCGGGTCACTCCAGGCCCTCCAGCAGGCGATCGACGTCCTCGTCGCTCGTCCACCAGCCGCACGAGACCCGCACGAGCCCCCTGCCGGGGATCTCGCGCACGTGCACGCCCCGCGCGTGGAGGGACGCCACGACGGCGGCAGGGTCGCGCTTCGGCCGGAACGACACCAGCGTGGCACGCGTCGCCGGCGTGACGACCTCGAACCGCTCGCCGAGGCGTGCGCGACAACGCTCCGCCACCCCCCAGGCATGGGCGAACCACCAGTCGGGCCGCGTCTCGACGGCGGCCAGCAGCCCGCGCAGCGCCCCTCCCGACCACCAGGCAGCCTCGAAGCGGGCGGCGCCGGCACGTGGGACGAACGACCCGTCGGGCGCGTGTGACGCCTGCGAGAAGTAGCTCGGCGTCGCGATCCGCAGCGCCTCGGCGTCGGCGACGACGAGCGCGCCGGTGGTGTCGGGGCCGCACAGCCACTTCTGCCCCGAGATGGTGAGGAAGTCGAGCCCGGCGGCGTCGACCGGGATGGCGCCGACCGACTGCGCGCCGTCGACGAGCACGGGGACGCCGCTGGCGGCTCGCAGCTCGTGCACCGGCATCACCGCACCGGTCGTCCACAGCACCTGGGAGACCGCAAGCAGCCGCGTCCGGGGCGTCACCGCGCCGAGGATCGTCTCTGCAGTCGGCTCGACGACGACGACCCGTGCGCCCGAGGCGTGCAGGGGCAGCAGCAGCCCCGGGTGCTCGTCGGTCGTCGTCACGACCTCGTCTCCCGGCTCGAGACCGAGGCCAGCGGCGACGATGTTGCATCCCTCGGTCGTGGAGGAGGTCAGCGCGACCTGCCCCGCCTCGGCGCCGACGAGGGCGGCGAGCCGCTGCCGAGCGTCCTCGCGGAGCGCCAGCGTGCGCTCGAAGTACGGCATCCCGCTGCGGCCGTCCGCGATGTCGTGATCGAGCTCCGCGCGCATCGCCTCGACGGTGCGACGGGCGAGTGGCCCGAACGTGCCGGCGTTGAGGTACGCGACGCGCTCGAGCACGGGGAAGAGCGCCCGGGCCTCCTGGAACGTCACCGGTCGCTCCCGGGGCGCTGCCGTCGCTGTCGTCGCCCCCACGGCACGACCGCATTCTGCCTCTCGCGCGCATCTCAGCGGACGGCGCGGCGACGGCGTCCCGGAGGACGACCGGCAGGTCACGCCGCGGCGCCGCTCTACTCTGTGGCCGTGCACGTCGTCCTCGCCGACCCTCCGTCCTTCACACCCCCCTACGACCACGAGCTCGCCTCCGCGCTCGCCCGCGCCGGGGCCGACGTCGACCTCGTCACGTCGTCGTTCCGGTTCGGCGACCGGCCGCAGCCGGACGGCTACCGGCTGCGGGAGGTCTTCTACCCGTGGTCGGCCCGCATCGACCGCCGACCGCTTCGGCTCGGGGTGCGCGCGCTCGAGCACCCGGTTGGGATGGCGCGGCTCCTCGCGTCGAGGCGAGACGTGCTCCACCTGCAGTGGCTGGCCGCGCCGGAGCTCGACGCGCTCCTGCTGCGCGCGCGCGGCCCGCTCGTCTTCACGGCGCACGACCTGCTCCCGCGGCGGACGGCGCACCGCGCGCGGCTCTGGCGCCGGCTGTTCGGGCGCTTCGACCGGATCGTCGTCCACAGCGAGCGCGGCCGTGCGACGCTCGAGGAGCTCGGCGTTGCGTCGCGGCGACTGGTGGTCGTCCCGCACCCGGTGTTCGCCTCGGATCCTCCCCGACGCGACGACGGCGCCACGGTGCTCGCGCTCGGCGTCATCCGCCCGTACAAGGGCCTGCCGGACGCCGTCGAGGCCGTCCGTCGGGTGGCAGGCGCACGACTGCTCGTCGCGGGCGACCCTCGCGTGCCGCTCGACGGGCTGATCGCCGACGCCGGCGCGCACGCCGAGTGGCGGCTCGGCTACCTCGACGCCGCGGAGCTCGTCCGAGCCCTCTCGGAGGCGACGATCGCGATCTTCCCGTACCGGCCGGAGCTCGACCAGTCGGGCGCGCTCCTCCAGGCCCTCGGGGCCGGGCTGCCGGCGGTCGTGTACGACGTCGGCGGGCTCGGGGAGGTCGTCGGCCGCTTCGGGGCGGGCGCGGTCGTGCCCCCAGGTGACGTCGCCGCGCTCGCCGACGCCGTCGAGCTCCTGCTCGGCGACCGCGCTGCGCTCGAGGCGGCGCGCGCCGGCGCAGCCCGGGCGCGAGCCGAGCTCACGTGGGACGCGGCAGCCGAGACGCACCTCGATCTGTATCGGGAGCTCGTCGCGTGAGGCTCCGCCGTCGCGGCCCGTTCGACGACCTGGTCGATCGTCAGCTCGACCTGTTCGCCGTCGACGAGGACGACCTCCTGCGCGAGGCCGACGACGCCGAGGCTGCCTGGACGCGGGCCGGGCGGGAGGATGCCGAGGAGGCGTACGGGGACTACCAGCTCGTCGTCGACGCCCTCGCCGATCGCCTGCTCGACATCCGCGAGGGCTACGCATCGACGCTCGACGAAGCGGTGGTCGACGGGTATCGAGCGGCGTTCTCGCGGGCCGCCACGCGACGCTTCGGACGCTATGCGTCGCTGCTCGCGGACCTCGACGACGTCTGATCCAGCGCGCGATCGGCCTCCGTGGGCTCGCCCGTCACCGGCAGCGGCCGGCGCAGGCACCGAGCGAGCGCCACGAATGGCGCCGCCTCGGCGTCCCGACCTTGCTTCTGGAGCGCACGACCGAGAGCGAAGTGCGCGTAGTCGTCGGCCGGTGACAGCTCCAGCAGCTTGCGGAACTCGGCCTCGGCGGCCTCCCAGCGCGCGATCCGGTAGTAGGCGATCCCCAGCGCCTCCCTGATCGACGCCTTCTCGGGCTCGAGTCGCTTCGCCTTCTCGAGCGCGACCGTCGCCTGCGCGGGCATGCCGGCGCGGAGATGCTGCTTGCCCTGCTGGTAGTGGTCGTAGGCTGCGCTCACCCCCTCATCGTGCCCGGCGTGTCAAGCCCGGCGCGCAGCGAGCGCACGTGCACGGCGGCGAGCAGCCTGCGGCGGAGGCCGACGCGGCGGCGGGAGCCGGCGACGAGCGCCGCCAGCTCCCGGCGGGCGCGCTCGGCGGCCCCGCGCGCCTGCGCGACCGGCGCATAGCGCGCCTCGTCGGCGACCGCGACGAGGCGGTCGGCGGGGACGCCGAGCGTGCGCGACGCGGCGCCACCCAGCTCGGACATCGACGCACCCCGGGAGACGCCCGCGCCGTGGTCGCGCAGCAGGTCGGCGAGCTCGAGCCGGACGCCGGCCGCGATGAGTCGCGGATCGTCTCCCCGGAGCCGCCGGCGCCGGCGGAGGGCCTTGGCGGTCACGATCGTGAGCCCGACGACGAGCGGCAGCCCGAGCGCGAGCAGCGCGAGCAGCGGCAGTCGGTCAGCTGCGGGCGCCGACACGGCCGACGGCTCGACCGGTGCGGTCGGGGCGACGGCCGCGCTGTCGGGCTCGAAGTCGAGGAACCGACCCGTGCCGAGCGCCCGCACCGCGTCGGCCGAGTCCGATGCGAGCGTGTAGGACGCGGAGAGGGTGCCGCGACCCGGCGTCGGGTCGAAGGCGAGCCAGCCGTGCCCGGCGAGCCAGACCTCGACCCACGCGTGCGCGTCGTGGTCGGTCACGACCCACTCCTCGTCGCTCCTGCGCCCGCTCGAGAACCCCACGGCGACCCGGGACGGGATCCCGAGCAGCCTCAGCATCACGGCCATCGTCCCGGCGAAGTGCTGGCAGTAGCCGGCGCGTCCCCCGGCGGCGAAGTGCGCCAGCGGGGGCACGCCGGTAGGCGGGGCCGTTGGCCGCTCGTCGTAGACGAACCCTCCGCCCGATCGGAGCCAGCGCTCGATCGCCAGGGTGGCGACGTACGGCGACGCCGTGTCTCCCGCGAGACGGCGCGCCTCGCGCCACAGGCCACGGTACGGCTCGATGTCGGGATACCGCTCGTCCGCGAGCACGCGGTCGACCGCGACGGCACGACCCGCCATCCCGAAAGGCGGCAGGCGCGCTCGGCCGAGCTCGAGGTAGCGCCCGACTGCCGCGGGGTACCGGGCGGGCGACACCGCGAGCTGGCGCGGGGTCGGGCTGGGCGCGTAGCTCCAGATCGTGTACGTGTCGCGTCGCGTGAGGCGATCCTCGGCAGAGATCACCCCGCCGCTCAGGAAGTACGCGCGCTGGAACCCGTCTGAGGCGATCTGCATGGGCTGGGACGCAGCCACGAGCCGGTCCTCGTCGAGCGCCTCGATCACGACCTCCTGTCGCACCCAGGCCGACGAGCGCCGCGCCGCGGGAGGCAGGAGCGGGTCGGCCGGGAGGACGCGGCGCGGAGGCGAGATCTGCCGGGGATAGAGGTTCTCGATCCAGCGATCTCCGAGGAACGTGTCGAGCGTCGAGGCCCGCCAGTACAGCGCGCGCTCCGTGGCGCGCAGGCGGAACACGACGGTCGGCTCGGACGGAAACGTGATCCCGTCGTAGGTCGCGTCCCACACGTAGCGGACGCCGACCCGCGCGCTGTCGCCGCCGAACGGGCTCCAACCACGCCAGTCGATCCGGGCGTCCCCCGGCGTCGCCCCACGCTCCGCCGCCACCGCCGAGCCGGCGAGCACCACCGCCGCAGCGGCGACGCCCCCGACGAGCATCTGCCGGGTCGCGGCACCCAGCGCGATCGTCGGCCAGAGCGCCGCGGCCAGGGCGACGCAGCCCCACACCACGGGATCGCCGTCCGCGAGCGTCGCCGGCCACGCAATCGACACCGCCGCGACCCCGCCGGCGACGAGGGGACGACGTGCCGCGATCGAGACCGAGGTGGCAAGACCGCAGAGGGCAACGACGAGCGTCACGGTGGCGTGCAGCGACCCGTGCGCGGCCGGGTCGTACGGCGACGCGACCACCGCCGCGTCGCGGACCCCGTCCACGAGGCTCCGCGCGGTGTCCCACGGCCAGGCCGCGGCGGTCGCGTAGGTGACGCCGACGACGAGCGCGAGCCCGAGGGCGAGGCGAGACCGTGCCGAGCGCGCCAACGCCGGCACCACGGAGGCGACGGCGGCGACGACGATCGGGAGGGATCGCCCGGGCTGCTCGATCCCGTCCCACGCAAGCCCGATCGCCACGAGCGGCGGCAGCGCGCCCAGCAGCGTCCTACGCATGGGCTGCCGCCGTCATCCGTGCGGAGAGCACGGCGGAGAGGTCGTCGCCGCGGCGCACGACCGCGATCGGCAGGCCGTGAGCAGCGAGGCGAAGCAGGGCCGGCGCGGGGGGCGACGGCGGGGCGCCTGCGTACGTCGGGGCGTCGACGACGACGAGGGACGCGCCGCCTCGACCCTCGAGCGCCTCGGCGAACGGCTCGGCGCCGCGAGCGGTCACGACGGTGAGTGCGGCGGGGCCGAGCGCGCGGCCGCCGTTGCGGAGCACGTCGACGGCACAGGCGTCCGGGGTCGCCTCTGCCTCGGCCAGGGCCGCCAGCGCGTCCTCCCAGTCACGCCCGAGCGATCCGACCGCGATGCGGGAGGGCACGCGGCCGGCCAGCACCAGGACGCCGCGGCGGCCACGAGCCGCGCTCGTGCGCACGAGCCCGGCGGCGATGCGAACGGCCTCGTCGAGGCTGCTGGCGCCGGGCGGCCCGGCGAGGCCGCGCGCGTCGAGATCGAGCAGCACCACTGCCTCGTCGTCCGGCACGTCCTGCAGCTCCCTCACCATGAGCCGCCCGCGGCGGGCGGACGACGCCCAGTGGACGGCCCGCAGCGGCTCGCCGTCCGCGTACTCGCGGACGCCGTAGGGCTCGGCGCCGCCACGGCCGACGAGCGCGCGACGCCCGTCGATCCCCCTCCGCCCACCGTCGCGGAAGAGCGTTTCCAGGATCGGGACCCGCGGCACGACGACCACGGTGTGGAGAGCCGGCACGGTCAGCTCCAGACGGCCGAGACCGAGCGGCTCGCTGCCGACGAGCCGCCCCGGGCCGATCGAGTACCTCCCGCGCGGGGTCACGCGCAGACCGCCGGTCACCGCCGAGCGCCGCCGCAGGGGAAGATCGACCTCCCCGGCCGGGCCGAGCAGCTCCTGGAGACGGAACCCACCGGGCAGGACACCTGCGCCCCGCAGACGCACGGCATAGCGGAGGTCGTCCCCCTCGACCAGGCTCGTCCGACCGACGACCCGCTCCACCGCCACCGTGCGGGAGGCGGCGGCGCTCCAGACCAGCCCCCAGGTGCCAGCGAGGGCGAGCCCGGTGCCCGCGATGGTGAGCGCGCCGGAGCCCAGCGACCACCCCGCGAGCGCCAGGGCGAGCCCAAGGGCGAGGGCGGCGCGGGCTGGGGTCACCGTGGCACGGGGGTCGCCGCGACCGCCTCCTCGACCGCGTGGGACGGCGTGAGCCCGACGCTGCGCGCCTCCGGCGCCAGGATGAGGCGGTGTGCGAGCACGGCGCCCGCCACGGTGCGCACGTCGTCGGGGACGACGAATCCCCGTCGCAGCGAGGCGGCGCGCGCCTTCGCGAGTCGCAGGAGGGCGATGCCGGCCCGGGGGCTGGCGCCCAGCGCGAGCCGGCGGTCGTCGCGCGTGCGCCGGAGCAGGTCGACGACGTAGCGGTTGACGCTCTCCTCGACGTACACGCTGCGCGCCGCTGCGATCGCGGCGGCCACCTCGGCGAGCCCCGCGACCGGCTGGAGCTGATCCAGCGGCGGCTCCGTGACCTGCTCGGCGAGCATCCGGGCCTCCTCCTCGGCCGGCGGGTAGCCGATCGACATCCGCACGGCGAAGCGGTCGAGCTGAGCCTCCGGCAGCGGGAACGTCCCCTCGTACTCGACGGGGTTCTGGGTGGCGATCACGAGGAAGGGCCGGTCGAGGAGGTGCGTCGAGCCGTCGACCGTGACCTGCGCCTCCTGCATCGCCTCGAGGAGGGCGGACTGCGTCTTGGGGGAGGCGCGATTGATCTCGTCGACGAGCAGGACGTGGGCGAACACCGGCCCGGGCCGGAAGCGGAAGGTGCCCGACGGCTGGTCGTACACGCTCACGCCGGTGACGTCGCTCGGGAGCAGGTCGGGCGTGAACTGGAGCCGGTGGAACGAGAGGTGCAGCGACCGGGCGAGCGCCTTCGCGAGCACGGTCTTCCCCACGCCGGGCACGTCCTCGACGAGCACGTGCCCCTCTGCGAGCAGCGCCAGCAGTGGCAGCCGGAGCGTGTCCGGCGGCGCGTGCACCGCGAGCGAGAGGTTCGCTGTGACGGCGTCGGCGAGGTCGCCGACAGCGGCGACATCGGGCTCGGCGGCCTGCTCGGTGCCGGTCATCCTCGGGCGGCCCGCAGCCGCTCGACCTCGTCGAGCACCGCCTCCGCGATCGCCCGCTTCGGCGCCTTGGTGACGCGCCGCTCCCCGTCGCGGGACACCAGCACGACCTCGTTGTCCTCGCTCTCGAAGCCGATGTCCTGTCGGCCGACGTCGTTGTAGACCACCAGATCGACGTGCTTCGCGTCGAGCATCCCCCGCTTGCGCGCGAGCCCCTCCTCCCCGGTCTCCGCGCCGAACGCGACGAGCACCTGGTCGGGGCGCCGCGCGGCGCCGAGCGCCTTGAGGACGTCGGCCGTCGGCACCAGCTCGACCCGCCAGGGGGCGCTGTCCTTGGGACGCTTGCCGTCGATGCGCTCGGCCGGCCGGTAGTCGGCGACGGCGGCGGCCATGAGCACGACGTCCGCGTCGCTCCGCGCGAGCGCCTCGCGGCGCAGCTCGGCGGCGGTCGGGGTCGGACGACCTCGACGCCGTCGGCGACCGGCACCGCGAGGTTCGCGGCCAGCAGCGTCACGACGGCGCCGCGCTCGACGCGCAGCCTCGGCGAGCGCGACGCCCATCCGTCCCGACGAGCGGTTGCCGAGGAAGCGGACGTCGTCGAGCGGCTCCCGCGTGCCACCCGCGCTCACGAGCACGCGGAGACCGCCGAGCGCCCCCGGGACCGACCCCTCCGCCGGGCCGGGTCCGACGCTCCGGCGAGGATCCGCTCGAGCGCATCGGCGATCTCCTCCGGCTCGACCATCCGGCCCGTGCCCACCTCGCCCTCGGCCAGCTCGCCCTCGGCGGGGCCGACGACGACGACGCCACGGCTGCGCAGCACCGCGACGTTCGCCTGGGTCGCCGGGTGCTCCCACATCCGGGTGTTCATCGCAGGAGCGATCAGCACCGGCCCGCGATGCGCCAGGGCCGCCTCGGTGAGCAGGTCGTCGGCCAGCCCGTGCGCGAGCCGGGCCAGCGTGTGCGCCGTCAGGGGCGCGATCACGAGCGCGTCGGCGCGGTGGAGGTGCGGGTACGGGTCCGCAGGTCGCTCACGCCGTGCGAGGGCGAAGAACGTGTCGGCCGCGACGAATCGCTCTGCCCCCCGCGTGACGAGGGGGAGCACCTCGTGGCCCGCCCGGACGAGCAGGCGCGTCAGCTCGCAGGCCTTGTACGCGGCGATGCCACCGGTCACCCCGAGCAGGATCCGCGCCATCGCCCGATTGTAGGCGTCGCCGTCGATCCGCCCACCGGCGCGGCCGCGCGAGCTACGCCGGGTACTTGAAGAGCAGCTTGCCCTGGGCGATCTCTTCCATGCCCATGGTCAGATAGTTCTTCGAGCGGGACTCGACCAGCGGTGGCGGTGCCTCCTCGAGGCCGATGCCCTCGCCGAGCTGGTGGTGGTAGTTGTTGATCTGCCGAGCGCGCTTCGCGGCGACGATCACGAGCGCGTAGCGCGACTCCGGATCGGTCTTCGTCGAGGTGTGCGGGAGCAGGTCGTCGATGCGAGGCTCGTTCATGAGCCGTGCATCGTACCTGCAGCCGCGAGCTCGAGCTCGCGCTCGACGATCGCGCAGAGCACCTCGGTCGCGCGGTGCACGTCGTCGTTGCGCACCATGTACCGGAAGCGGTGCGCCTGCTCGAGCTGCCGCCGCGCGAGCTCGATCCGCTCGCCGATCTCGCCCGTCGACTCCGTTGCCCGCTCGCGGAGCCGGCGCTCGAGCTCAGGCACGTCGGCCGCGATGAAGACGGTGACCGCGCCGGGGACCTCGTCCTGCACGTGCAGGGCCCCCTCGAGCTCGAGCTCGAGGACGCACACGCGGCCCTGCTCGGCGATGCGGCCGATCTCCGATCGGAGCGTCCCGTACCGCTTGCCCGAGACGTATTCCACGTGCTCCAGGAACGCGCCCTCGGCGATCCGCTGTCGGAACGCCGCGTCGTCGAGGAACCAGTACTCGCGACCGTGCGCCTCGCCGGGGCGCTGGGGTCTCGTCGTCGCGCTGACCGCGACCTCCAGCTCCGGCAGCCGCTCCACGAGCGCCCGGATGAGCGTGCCCTTGCCCGCGCCCGACGGCCCGGTGATGACGAAGACGGGGATCCTGGTCACGCGCTCGCCCTGCGCCTAGAGGATCGGCGCAGCCGAGCCCCTCACCGGTTGTTGAAGAGGTTCACGAGCTCGGTGCGCTGACGCTCCGAGAGCCCGCCGACGGTCTTCGACTGGCTGATGCGGCACTGGTTGAGCAGCCGCGCGGCCTTCACGCGGCCGAACTTCGGCACCGCCATCAGCATGTCGAACACCTTCGCCGTGGAGACCCAGTCGGGCGGGTCGAGCAGGATCTCCTCGATCTGGGCGTTGCCGTCCTTGAGGTCCTTCTTGAGCTGTGCTCGCCGGACCCGGATGTCGTTCGCCCGCTTGAGCGCCTCCATCCGCTGATCGAGCGATCGGGCGGGGGCTTGCGAGGGCGTCTTGGACGTGACCATGTGAGCGGACGAGTCTAGCAAGCGGGAGAACGGGGTCAAGCAGAACCGGTTTTCTTCTGTTTGCAGGGCTTTTCGTCTCAGCTGACAACAGCGCGCCTGCGGGCGGCGGTCGCGTCGCTCCAGCCGCGCGCCGTCGCGGCGTCCCGGAGCTCGCCTCGGACGCGCTGGGGCGCGTCCGGATCGGCGAACAGGATCGTGCCGAGCGCGACGGCCGACGCGCCCGCGGCGACCAGCTCGAGGGCGTCGTCTCCCGTCATCACGCCGCCCATGCCGACGATCGGCACGTCCACCGCGCTGGCGCACGCCCAGACCGCTGCCAGGGCGATCGGACGCAGCGCGGGGCCCGAGTATCCGCCGGCCCCACGCGCCAGCCGTGGGCGCAGCGTCACCGGGTCGAGCGCGAGGCCGCGGATCGTGTTGACGAGGGACACGCCGTCGGCACCAGCGCCGACCACGGTTCGCGCCGCTTCCGCTACGTCCGCCTGGGCGGCGGACAGCTTCGCGAAGAGCGGCTTGGTCGTCACGGCCCGGGCTGCCGCGACGAGCTCTCCTGCGGTCTCGGGCGCTTCGTCGACGTTCGGGCAGGAGAGGTTGAGCTCGATGGTCGCGACGCCGTCCGCATCGTCGAGCCGCTCGCACACGCGCGCGAAGTCGGGAGCCGAGAACCCGCCGACGGACACCCACACCGTGCCGAGCAGGTCGGCGAGCTGCGGCAGCACGTCGTCGGCGAACGCGTCGATGCCGGGCCCCTGCAGCCCGATCGAGTTCAGCAGCCCGTGGTCGACCTCGGCGATGCGCGTCGGCGGGTTCCCCTCGCGTGGCTCGGGCGTGATCGTCTTCGTCACGAACGCGTCGAGCGACCGCGCGATCGACGGGGCGGCGAGCGCGTCGAGACAGCCCGAGGCGTTCAGGATCTGGATGCTCACGCGGCGGGCTCCGCGGCTCCCAGCCGGGCCCCGCGCAGCACCGGCCCCTCCAGGCAGAGCCGCCGGTAGCGGCCGTCGATGGGCACCGCGCACCCGAAGCACGCGCCGAAGCCACACGCCATCGGCGCCTCCCAGGCGAGCTGCGCGTCCGGCACCAGCGCGCGCACGGCCTCCAGCATCGGCTCCGGGCCGCACGCGAGCACGTCACCGGGATCGGCGGGGATCGCTGCGGTGACCAGAGTCGGCTCGAGCACGACTTCGGCGTTCGGCACGAGGGCTGCAGCCTCGGCGTGCGCAGCGGAGCGGAAGCCGAGGATCGCGGGGGGCGCACCGAGCCGTGCCGAGAGGAACGGGAACGGCGCGACGCCGATCCCGCCGCCGACGAGCAGGGGCCGCCGCACGTCGAGGTCGAACCCCCTGCCGAGCGGGCCGAGCACGTGCACCCGGTCAGCGGCCGCGAGCGCCCCGATCGCGAGCGTCCCGGGGCCGACGGCGTCGACGAGGAACGCCAGCTCGCCCGGTGGCGCGAGGCACAGGCTGAACGGCCGCGGCAGGACGCGGCCCGGAGCCTCGACCATGAAGAACTGGCCGGGCTCGCCGGGGTCGAGGCCGCCGCGCGCGAGCCTGATCAGCCGGTACGGCCCGATCGGCTCGTTCGCGACGACCGTCAGCCGCTCGCGGCGCATGCCTAGGTCTCGTTCCCGGAGGGGACGAGACCCTGCCGCTCCTGCAGGGACAGCGCGGTCTCCGCGCGCGCGTTGGCGATGGCGTGCACCGCTGCTGCGGCGCCCGCGATGGTGGTGATGCACGGCACGCGCGCGATGAGCGCGGCCTCGCGGATCAGGTAGCCGTCGGCGCGCGCGCCCGAGCCCTGTGGAGTGTTGACCACGAGGTCGCAGCGCCGCTCGCGGATGAGATCGACGACCGTCGCCTCTCCGGGGGCTGCGTCCGCGACCTTGCCGATCTCCGTGACCTCGAGTCCCGCCGCGCGCAGCGTGCAGGCGGTGCCCGAGGTCGCGACGAGGGCGAAGCCCAGACCGGCGAGCGCCGCCGCGATCGGCGCCACCCCCGCCTTGTCGGCGTCGCGCACCGACAGGAAGGCCGTGCCATCGGTCGGCAGCGGCCGGCCGGCGGCGCGCTCGGCCTTCGCGAGCGCGGTCGGCAGGTCGGATGCGCTCGCCATCACCTCCCCGGTCGACCGCATCTCCGGTCCGAGCACCGGGTCGGCGCCCGGGAAGCGGGCGAAGGGCAGCACGGCGGCCTTGACGCTGACCTCTGCGGGGCGCGGCTGCGGCAGCGCGAGCTCGCGCAGGGTGGCGCCGGCGGCGAGCCTGCACGCGGCCTCGACGAGGTTGACGCCGATCGCCTTGCTCGCGAACGGCACGGTGCGCGACGCCCGCGGGTTGACCTCGAGCACGTAGACGGTCTGGTCGGCGATCGCGAGCTGCACGTTGAGCAGACCGACCACGCCGAGCGCAGGGCCGAGGCGCTTGACGACGTGCTCGATCTCGAATGCGTTCGCGAGGGTGAGCGACTGCGCGGGCAGCACGCAGGACGAGTCGCCCGAGTGGACGCCTGCCTCCTCGACGTGCTGCATCACGGCCGCGATGTAGACCTCCTCGCCGTCGCACAGCGCGTCGACGTCGATCTCGATGGCGTTCTCGACGAACCGGTCGACGAGCACGGGCCCGCTCACGGCGCCCATCGCCGCCGCGAGGTCGGCGTCGTCGTAGCAGACCCGCATCGCCCGGCCGCCGAGCACGTACGAGGGGCGCACGAGCACGGGGTAGCCGATCTCGGCTGCAGCGGCGTGCGCCTGCTCGACGCCCTCGACGGTCGCCCAGGGCGGACAGCGGACGCCGATCTCGCGTGCCAGGGCGCCGAAGCGCTCTCGGTCCTCCGCGAGGTCGATCGCGTCGTGCGGTGTGCCCATGATCCGGTAGCCGGCCGCCTCGATCGGCCGCGCGAGGCGCAGCGGCGTCTGTCCGCCGAACTGGGTCACCACGCCCTCCGGCCGCTCGCGGTCGAGGACGGCGAGCACCTCCTCCGGCGAGAGCGGCTCGAAGTAGAGCCGGTCGGACGTGTCGTAGTCGGTCGACACGGTCTCGGGGTTGCAGTTGACCATCACGGCCTCGTAGCCGAGCGCGCGGAAGGTCTGCACGGCGTGGACGCAGCAGTAGTCGAACTCGATCCCCTGCCCGATCCGGTTCGGGCCCGAGCCGAGGATCACGACGCGTGGCCGGTCAGAGGGCGGGAGGCCCTCGTCCTCCTCCCCCCAGGTCGAGTAGAAGTAGTTCGACGCGGCCTCGACCTCGCCCGCGCACGAGTCGACCCGTCGGTAGGCAGGCCGGATCCCTCGGGCGTACCGCGCCCGCCGCACCTCGTCGCCGCTCGTCCCCCAGGCGGCGCCGATCGAGTCGTCGCCCCAGCCGGCGCGCTTCGCGCGCCCGATGTCGCGGGAGGCGAGCTCGCGCTTCGCGAGCGCGAGCTGCTCCTTGAACCAGGGATGGACGCCGTCGGGGATGTCGTCGAAGGTGGCCCACGGCGTCGGCGCGCCCGGGTCGAGCTCGCGCGAGCCGAAGGCCTTGAGGAACGCCTCGCTGAACGTCCGCCCGATCCCCATCGCCTCCCCGACGGACTTCATCTGCGTGCCGAGCGTCGCGTCTGCGCCCGGGAACTTCTCGAACGCGAACCGCGGGAACTTCACGACGACGTAGTCGAGCGTCGGCTCGAAGCTCGCGGGGGTCGTCTTCGTCAGGTCGTTCGGGATCTCGTCGAGCGTGTAGCCGACCGCGAGCTTCGCGGCGACCTTCGCGATCGGGTACCCGGTCGCCTTGGAGGCGAGCGCGGACGAGCGCGAGACGCGCGGGTTCATCTCGATCACGCGGATCTCGCCGGTCTCGCGGCTCCGTGCGAACTGGATGTTGGAGCCGCCGGTCTCGACGCCGACTGCGCGGATGACGGCCGCCGAGGCGTCGCGCAGCTCCTGATAGGCCTCGTCAGAGAGCGTCATCTGCGGCGCCACGGTGACCGAGTCGCCGGTGTGGACGCCCATCGGATCGAGGTTCTCGATCGAGCAGACGATCACGACGTTGTCGTTTCGGTCGCGGATCACCTCGAGCTCGAACTCGTCCCACCCGACGAGCGACTCGTCGACGAGCACCTGCCCGATCGGGCTCTCCGCGAGACCCCGCTCGACCTGCCGGCGCAGCTGCTCCACGGTCTCCGCGAACCCGCCGCCGTGGCCGCCGAGCGTGAACGCGGGTCGGACGACGGCGGGCGCCGGGATCCCGTCGAGCTGTCCGACCTCGGTGAGGATCCACGAGGTCGGCACCCGCAGCCCGCAGCTCTCGACCGCCCTGCGGAAGAGCTCGCGGTCCTCCGCGCGCCGGATCACGTCCACCCGCGCCGCCGATCAGCTCGACGCCGAGCTCCTCCAGCACGCCCGCCTCGCTCAGCTCGATCGCGAGGTTGAGCGCCGTCTGCCCGCCCAGCGTCGGGAGCAGCGCGTCGGGGCGCTCGCGACGCAGCACGTCGGCGACGCCTTCGAGGTCGAGCGGCTCGATGTACGTGCGGTCGGCGAAGCCCGGGTCGGTCATGATCGTCGCCGGGTTCGAGTTGACGACGATCGTCCGGTAGCCGTCCTCGCGCAGCACCTTGAGGGCCTGGCAGCCGGAGTAGTCGAACTCGCACGCCTGGCCGATCACGATCGGGCCCGAGCCGATCACGCAGACCGACGAGATGTCGCGCCGCGCGGGCATCGCTACCCCACCCCTCCGCCGGGCGACCACGCCCGTAGAGGCCGGGCATGCCCGGCCCGCTCTCCGTCGCAGAGCACGTGACAACTTGTCACTTGCGCCAGGCTCCCAGCCGCGCTGGTCGTCACAGGGACCCCACCCACTCCTCGAGGATCGGCCAGGCGTCGTGCGGGCCGGGCCCCGCCTCCGGGTGGAACTGGACGCTCTGCGCGCGCAGGTCACCGAACGCGAATCCCTCGACCGTCCCGTCGTAGAGCGAGACGTGCGTCGCCTCCGCGTCCTCGCTCGCGGCGACCGCGAACCCGTGGTTCTGGCTCGTGACGAGCACGCGGCCGCTGCGCCGGTCGAGCACCGGATGGTTCGCGCCGCGGTGCCCGAACGGCAGCTTGTAGGTCGTGTGTCCCGTCGCGAGACCGAGGAGCTGGTGGCCGAGGCAGATCCCGAGCACCGGCACGCGGCCGAGGATCGCTCGCACCACGTCCGTCTCCGCCTCGAGCGGCTCCGGATCCCCCGGGCCGTTCGACAGGAGCACGCCATCGAAGCGCGCCAGCTCGTCGGGGTCGGTCACGTGCGGAACGACGGTGACCGCGGCCCCCGCCGCCGCGAGGCGCTCCACGATCGAGCGCTTCGCGCCGTAGTCGACGAGCGCCACGCGCACCCGCCCTGCCTCGTGCGCCACGTACGGCACCGGTGTCGACACCTGGCCGACGAGCGCGGCACCCGTCATCGTCGGCTGCGCCCGCACCGCGTCGAGCGCCGCCTCCGGTGCGAGCTCGGCCGCGTCGGCGACGGCGATCGCCCGCATCGCCCCCGCATCGCGCAGGTGGAGGGTGAGCCGCCTCGTGTCGATCTCGTCGAGCGCGACGACGCCGTGCTCGGCCAGCCACTCGGCCCACTCCTCACCGCCGAGACGCCGCATCAGCACGGCCCGCGCATGTGGCGCCGCCGACTCGAGCCGTCGTTCGTCCACGCCGTAGTTGCCGACCATCGGCGCCGTGAAGCAGACGAGCTGCTCCGCGTAGCTCGGGTCGGTGACCGTCTCCTGGTATCCGGTCATCCCCGTCGTGAACACCGCCTCGCCAAACGCATGCCCAGGCGCGGACACGGAGCGACCGGTGAACACCGAGCCGTCCTCGAGCAGGAGGTATCCGGCGCTCCCGCTCATGCCGCGTGCACGCTGTTCCGTCCCGCAGAGCTCGGATCTGCGGAAGCAGCTCCGACCTCGCGACGATCCCTGAAGCGGCCGCTGCCGCGGCCGAGACCCACGCTCGCCCGGTCTCCGTCGAACCGCGTCACGAGGCGTGCACCACGCTGTTCCGTCCCGCAGAGCTCGGATCTGCGGAAGCAGCTCCGACCTCGCGACGATCCCTGAAGCGGCCGCTGCCGCGGCCGAGACCCACGCTCGCCCGGTCTCCGTCGAACCGCGTCACGAGGCGTGCACCACCCTCCCGTCGGCGACGGTCTTGACCACGGCGCCCGTGAGGATGCGCCCGAGGAGCCATGAGTTCGTCGAGCGCGAGCGGAAGGCATCGGCGCGAACGGTCCAGGTCTGCTCGAGGTCGAGCAGGACGAGGTTCGCGACCTCGCCGACGGCGATCCGCGGCACCGGCAGCGCGAACGCCCGCGCCGGCCCTGCCGACATGCGCTCGAGCACGACGGCGAGGTCGAGCTCGCCCGTGCGGACGAGCTCCGTGTTGAGGACGGCGAACGCCGTCTCGAGCCCCGTCACGCCGAAGGGCGCCTCCTCGAAGGGCGCCTCCTTCTCGTGCAGGGCATGCGGCGCATGGTCCGTGGCGATGCAGGCGATCGTGCCGTCGCGCACGGCCTCGACGAGCGCTCGCCGGTCATCGTCGGTGCCGAGCGGCGGGTTCATCTTCACGTTCGGGTCGAGCGTGCGCACGAGCTCGTCGGTTGCGCAGAGGTGATGTGGACTGGCCTCGCCGCTGGCCTGAACGCCGCGGGCGAGGGCGGTGCGCAGCGCGTCGACGGACTCGCGGGCGCTGAGGTGCATGAGATGCACCGGACGGCCCTCGAACGCGGCGAGCGAGAGATCGCGCTCGACCATCACGCTCTCTGCGACCGCGGGCCACCCGGCGAACCCGAGCTCGGCGGAGACCGCACCCTCCCGCATCTGGCCGTCTCGCGAGAGCGTCGGCTCCTCGCAGTGCAGGGCGAGCGGGCGCGCGGCGACCGCGCTGTACTGGAGCGCCCGTCGCATCAGCCCTGCGGACGCGACCGGCTTCCCGTCGTCGGTGAACGCCACGGCACCGGTGGCGGCCAGCTCGGCCATCTCCGTGAGCTCCTCGCCACGCAACCCCTTCGAGATCGTCGCCATGAACCCCGTCGGGATCACGGCCTCCTCCTGCGCCTGCTCGAGCAGCGCGGACAGGACGGCCGCGTTGTCGACGGGCGGGTCGGTGTTGGGCATCGCGAGGATCGCGCAGTAGCCCCCCGCCGCGGCCGCTGCGGTGCCCGTCGCGATCGTCTCCTCGTCCTCGCGTCCGGGGGTGCGCAGGTGGACGTGCGGGTCGACGAACGCTGGCGCGAGCACGAGCCCACGGGCCGGCTCGCCCGCCGGCTCGAGCGCGGTGACGATGCCGTCCTCGACGGTCACATCGAACGCGCCGTCGATCCCGGACACCGGGTCGACCACGCGGGCACCGCGCAGGACGAGGCTGTCGCGGGGTCCGGGCCTGCAGGCGAGGCTCACGCGACCTCCAGCGGCCTGGCCGCCTCGCCCGTGGCGAGGGTGAGCAGGTCGTAGAGGGCGGCCATGCGCACGACGAGACCCGACCGTACCTGCGCCGTCACGAGCGACGCGCCGGAGTCCGCCACCTGCGGGTCGATCTCCACGCCGCGGTTCATCGGTCCCGGGTGCATCACGACCTGCCCCGGCCGGACGCGGTCCTCGGTGATCCCGTACAGGGCACGGTACTCCCGCAGGCTCGGGAGGTACGCGGCGCCAGGGAGCATCCGCTCGTGCTGCATGCGCAGGACGTAGACGACGTCCGCGTCGGCGATCGAGCCGATCTCGTGCGACACCTCGCACCCCATCGCCTCGATCCCACGTGGCACGAGGGTCGGCGGGCCGACGATCGTCGTGCGCGCGCCGACCAGGGCCAGTGCCTCCAGCAGCGATCGCGCGACGCGCGAGTGGAGCACGTCCCCCACGATCGCGACGTGGATGCCCTCGACCCGGCCGATCCGTTCGCGGATCGTGAAGAGGTCCAGGAGCGCCTGGGTGGGATGCTGGTGCTTCCCGTCGCCGGCGTTGATGACGTGCGCGTCCGTGGTCGCCGCGACGAGCCGGGGCGCGCCGATGTGCGGATGCCGGATCACGATCACGTCGGGGTCGTACGCCGCGAGCGTGAGCGCGGTGTCCTTGAGCGACTCGCCCTTGTCGACCGACGAGCCGGACGACCGCAGCGCCATCGTGTCGGCGGAGAGGCGCTTCGCGGCGAGGTCGAAGCTCGAGAGGGTGCGGGTCGACGACTCGTAGAAGACGTTGAGCACGAGCCGGCCGCGCAGGGTCGGCAGCTTCTTGACCTCGCGGTCGAGCGACCGCTCGAGCGCTCGGGCGGTGTCGAGGATCCGCTCGACGTCGTCGCGGCCCAGGTCCGCGACCGAGATGAGGTGGCGGCGCGATCCGTCAGCCATCGTCCGTCTCCCCCGCTCCGGGCACGAGCAGGACCCGATCCGCGCCGTCCGATCTCGCGCAGCTCGACCTGCACGCGCTCGTCGCGCGCGGTCGGCACGTTCTTGCCGACGTAGTCGGGCCGGATCGGCAGCTCGCGGTGACCGCGGTCGACGAGGACGGCGAGCTGGACCCGCGCGGGCCGGCCGTAGTCGAGCAGCGCGTCGATCGCGGCGCGGATCGTCCTGCCCGTGTAGAGCACGTCGTCGACGAGCACGCAGGTCACGCCCTCGAGCGCGAAGTCCAGACGGGAGCCGTGCACCACCGGCTGGGCGGCGCGCGGCGCTTCGCCGGCCCGCACGACGACGTCGTCGCGATGGAACGTGATGTCGAGCGTCCCAAGGGGCAGGGCGACGCCGCAGCGCTCCTGCACGAGTGCGCGCAGCCGCTCCGCGAGCGGGACGCCGCGCGTGTGGATGCCGACGAGCGCGACGGAGCGGAGATCCGCGTTCCGCTCGATCAGCTCGTGCGCGATGCGCGCGAGCGTGCGGCCGACGGCCTCGTCGTCGAGCAGCGTGACGGCCGCGCCGCGGCCCGATGGCACCTCGCTCATGCGGCTCCTTTCCGGCCTCACTGGACCGGGTTAAAGGGTCGCCGGGCACTCTAGACGATGCTCCGGATCGCCGGCCCCGGCATCATGGGGCCGATGCGAGGGTGGCACCCGACCCGGCCCGCGATCGTCGTCGCGCTGCTCGTCGTCACCTCGACGGGGCTGCGGTTCGCTGCGAGCCAGGGCTTCACCGTGCCGTGGATCGCGCCTGACGAGATGCTCTACGGGCTGCTCGGCGAGTCGCTGTGGACGAGCGGCGCGCTGGAGATCCGCGGGGCCGCCTCGCCCTTCTACAGCCTGCTGACGCCGGCGCTCGTCGGAGCCGCGCTCACGGGCCGCGGGCTCGCCGACGGCATCGACGTCGCCCAGTTCCTCCAGACGGCCGCGATGAGCACGACCGCTGTCCCCGCCTACCTCTGGGCTCGTCGCGTCGCGACTCCATGGTGGTCCGTCGCGGCCGCGGCGATCGCGCTGGCGGGGCCGGTGCTCGTGTACGGCGGCCTCCTGATGACCGAGCCGTTGTTCTACCCCGCGTGCACGTGGGCGCTGTTCGCTCTTGCCACGGCGCTCGAGCGGCCGACCGTCGCCCGGCAAGGGCTCTTCCTGCTC
Organism: uncultured Actinomycetes bacterium; assembly: GCA_963703095.1. GTDB lineage: Bacteria > Actinomycetota > Thermoleophilia > Gaiellales > Gaiellaceae > Gaiella. The sequence goes on along the minus strand of OY969787.1, from coordinate 2,038,397 downwards.
GCGGTGACCGTCGCGGCGGCGGTGAGGATGCAGGCGCTCGTCCTGCTGCCCGTCTTCGCCGTCGCAGCCTGCCTGTTCGCGCTCCAGCGCCCACGAGCACGTCGCCTCGTGCCGCTCGCGCCGCTGGCCGGAGGGATCGCCCTGATCGGCGCCGTCCTCGTGGCCGTGCGCCTCGCCGCTCCGGGATGGCTGGGCTCGGACGACCTCCTGGGGGCGTACGCCACGCTCGGTGAGACGACCGACCTCGGCGACGGCGTCGTCGCGATGGTCGCGTGGCACCTCGGCGCCGTGGTGCTCGTCTCGGCTGCCATCCCCGCCCTGGCGACCGCGCTGCTGGCGGTCGAGGGCTTCCGCCGGCGTCTCGCCTCCCCTGCGACTGAAGCGCTCGTGGCCACCGTCGTCGCGTTCGTGCCCATCCTGGCCCTCCAGGTCGGGCTCTTCGCCGCGGGGCGGCTCGATCACGTCTCCCAGCGCTACCTCGTGACGGCGCTGCCGCCACTCGCCGTCGGGCTTGCCGCGTGGGCGGGCGCCGGAGCACCGCGGTCTCGCCGCGCGGTCGCCTCGATCGGCATCGCCGCGGTCGCTCTCGTCGCCTTCGTCCCGATCTCGCGGCTCGTCCCGACGGATGCGATGCACGACGCCCTGTCGACCGCTGCGCTCGCCCGCGTGGACGGCCACGACCTCGTGCTCCACGTGGCGCTCGCGGTCGCGGTCGCGGGGGCGACCGCGCTGCTCGCGCTGCTGCCCCGACGACTGCTCTGGATCGCGCCGGCCTTCGTCGTGCTCGTGCTCGTGTCGACGTCGATCGAGGCGACGAGAGCGGTGAGGACGCTCTCCGCCCGAGAGCAGGCAGACGCCCTCGGGGAGGCGAGCCCCCGCTGGCTGGACGAGACCGGCCTCGACGACGTGACCCTGCTCGTGACGGGAGACCGCCCCTGGGAAGCGGTCGCGCGAACCGTCTTCTGGAACCGCTCCGTCACCGAGGTGCTGCGGCTGCCCGGGATCCCGGGGGGCGTCCCACCTGCGCCGGCGACCGTGTCGCTCGACGAGCGGTCCGGCCTCCTTCTCGATGTGTCGGGCCGGCCGCTCGAGCGGTCGCTCGTCGCCGCGCCTGCGAGCTACCAGCTCGTCGGCGAGCGCGTCGCCGAGCTCCCCGTGGGCAGCTCGAGCTCTCCGTCCACGGTCGTCACGCGCACCGACGGTCCCGTGCGCGTTTCGGCCGTCGTCGCAGGCGTGCTCCCCAACGGCGACTTCGGCGGGGAGGTGAACGTCCTCGTGCCTGCCTGCGCTCGCGGCGCGCTCGAGGTGACGGTGATCGGAAAGAGCGGCGATCCGATCGACGCCTACGTGAACGGCGTCCTGGCGACCCAGATCGCCGCGGCCCCCGGCGAGACCCCGACGGCGGCGATCCAGGCGCCGGCCTACGCGGACGGCACGCGACCCTGCAACTTCGTCCTCTTCACGGAGGGCTTCGCGGGCACGACCCGCATCGCCTACGTCCCGTCCGCGTGAGCCTCTTGCGCCCCCGCGCCGATCGGCGGGAGGGTGCGTGCGCCGGGCCGGGCATGCCCGGCCCCTACGGCGTGTCGAGGGCGCGCGGGAGCAAGCCGAGCGCGGCGCAGCCGCGCGAGCGCCGACCAGCGCACCTCTGCCCCACGAGGCTTCAGGGGTCTGCCCTCACGCCTGGCGCAGCCAGGCATGAGGGATCACCGCGCGGGAATCCACTCGGTGGATTCCCGCCTGCGCAACAGGATCAGTCCTCGTCGATGAGCTCGTCGACCTCGGTCAGCGCCTCGATCGCGTCCCGCGCTGCGTCGATCTCCTCCGGGGCGACGAGCACGTTGACCGGGGAGTCGCCGTGGCCTGCGGGATGCTCCTCGACTGCCGACCGGAGCGTTGCGACGATGCCCGCCTCGGCGAGGATCCGCTCCAGCTCCTCCGCCTCCGCGACGTTGCCGGCGGCGGCCACGTGAACGAGATCGCTCATGCCTCCGAGGGTACACCCGAACGGCGTGCGCGTGCGGCTCGGTGGTGGTGCTGCGGCGGGCCGCGCTCGGGGAGCGGCAGGTCGATGACGTCGAAGTCGCGCGGCACGACGACCGACGAGAACAGCTGACGTGCCTCCTCCTCGACCTCCCGGCCGCCGTAGCGGGCGGAGAGGTGGGTCAGGGCGAGCAGGCCCACGCCGGCCTCTCTCGCCGCGAGGGCGGCCTCCGCGGCAGTCGAGTGTCGGGTCTCCCGTGCCCGGGCTCGCTCGTCGGAGAGGAACGTCGCCTCGTGGACGAGGAGATCTGCGCCGCGGGCCGCGTCGACCACGCTGCCGCACGGTGCCGTGTCGCCCGTGAGCACGATCAGGCGCCCGGCGCGCGGCTCGCCGAGCACGTCCTCCGGTCGGATGGTCGCGCCGTCGGCGAGCGTGACGGTCTCGCCGCGTTGCAGTGCCCCCCGGTGCGGCCCCTCCGGCACGCCGAGCCGGTCGGCGACCTCCACCGCGAAGCGTCCGGGTCGCTCGTCCTCCCGCACCGCATAGCCCAGAGCCGTCACGCCATGGTCGACGGCGATCGCCTCGACCCGGTAGTCGCCGCGGTCGACGTGGTCGCCTGCTTCGAGCTCGACGACCTCGAGCGTGAACGTGAGCCGACCGAAGATCCGCTTCAGCGACTCCAGCAGCTCCCGTGTGCCGCGCGGCCCGTGCACCCTGATCGGGAGCTCGCGACCGCGCAGGCCGAACGTCTTCAGCATGCCCGGCAGCCCGAGGAAGTGGTCGGCGTGGAGGTGCGTGAGGAACACGTCCTCGAAGTCGACGAGCCCGACGTCGGAGCGCAGGAGCTGCCGCTGCGTCCCCTCGCCGCAGTCGACGAGCAGGCGGTCGCCGCCGCGACGCACGACGGTGGCAGACGGAGCCCGCTGAGCGGTCGGGCTCGAGCCTGCCGTCCCGAGGAACACGACATCGAGGTTCACGGCGGCCGATCGTACCCCGCCCGGTCGCAGCGGCAGGGTCGCTCCTGGGACGGCAGCCGTCCGCTGCGGCGTTCGGCCGACTATGGTCGCCCCGTGGCCGAGCGCCTGCAAGGAGGACGACTCGTCGCGCAGGCGATCGCCGCGGAGGGCGTCGACGCCGTGTTCACGCTCTCCGGTGGCCACGTGATGCCGGTCTACGAGGGCTGTCGGCTCGAGGGCCTCCGCGTCCTCGACGTGCGCCACGAGCAGTCGGCCGCACATGCCGCCGAGGCGTACGGGCGAGTGCGCCGCTCGGCCGGGGTGGCCGTCGTGACCGCCGGCCCCGGCGTGACGGGCACCGTGACGGCCGTCGCGAGCGCCTCGGTCGCCCAGGTGCCGCTGGTGGTGATCGGCGGCGCACGCCCGCTCGTGCAAGCCGAGCGAGGTGCGCTCCAGGAGCTCGACCAGCTGTCCCTCATGCGGCCCGTGACGAAGTGGGCGGCGGTCTGCGCGCACACAGCGCGCGTCCCGGAATACGTGGCGACAGCGTTCCGACAGGCGCTGGCGCCGCCGCGTGGCCCCGTCTACCTCGAGCTCCCGATGGACGTGCTGTTCGACGAGGCCGAGCCAGACCGTGCGCCTGGCCCGTCCCGCGTCGAGGTCCGCGCCGCTCCGGATCCGGATGCGCTCGAGCGCGCGGTGGCGCTGCTCACGGCCGCCGAGCGGCCCGCGATCGTGGCGGGGTCGGGGGTGTGGTGGGACGACGCGGCCGGAGAGCTGGATCGTCTCGCCACTGCGCTCCAGGCACCGGTCTTCCCGACAGGCTCGGGCCGTGGCTCGCTGCCTGCCGAGCACCCGCTGCTGTTCCAGCACGCGCGGTCGACGGCGCTCGCCGCCGCGGACGTGGTGCTCGTCGTCGGCGCCCCGCTCGACTTCCGGCTGCGCTACGGCAGCATCGGCGACGGCGCGCTGGTGCACGTCCACGCCGATGCCAGTGAGCTCGGGCGCAATCGGATCCCGGAGGTAGGCGTCGTCGGGCACTGCGGGCTGGTCCTCGAGGCGCTCGCCGACGGCGTCGCTCCGCGCGAGCGGGTCACGTGGCTGGAGACGGTCAGGGCTGCGGAGGCAGACTGGTGGGACCGGCATCGCGCGGAGCTCGAGTCGGAGGCGTCGCCGCTCCACCACTACCGGCTCGCAGCCGAGCTCGACCGCGTGCTGCCGGACGATGCGGTCGTGATCGGCGACGGCGGAGACGTCGTCGCCGCGGTCGCCCGCGTCCTGCGCGTGCGCCGGCCGGGGCACTGGCTCGACCCTGGGCCGTTCGGGTGTCTGGGCGTCGGGCCGGGGTTCGCCCTGGGGGTCGGAGCGGCCGGCTTCGGCGGCCCTCTCGTCGTCGTCCTCGGCGACGGCGCCTTCGGTCTCAACGGCATGGAGCTCGACACCCTGGTTCGACTCGGGATCCCGGCGGTGCTCGTGGTCGGGAACGACGGCGCCTGGGGTGAGATCAGGATTCCGCAGGTCGGCATCTACGGCCCCGAGGGGGAGGTCGCCACGCGCCTCGCGCCCAGCCGCTACGACCGCCTGACCGACGTCTTCGGCGGGCACGGCGAGCACGTCGAGCGCCCGGAGCAGCTCGCGCCCGCGCTCGAGCGCGCGCTCGCCGCGAACGAGCCGGCGATCGTGAACGTGCTGCTCGACCCCGACGCGATGGCCGGTCACACCTACCGCGGTCTGTAGGGGGCCGGGCTCGCCCGGGGCGCACGCACACCTCGAAGACCGGGTGTGAAGAGCGGGCGAGGCAGGCCCCGCCCCTACGAGGGGAGGACGAGCACCTGCCCGGGGACGATCGTCGCGGAGCGGAGCCGGTTGCGCTGCTCGAGCTCCCACACGCCCTCACGGGGATCGCCGGGGAAGCGCTCGACGGCGATCGACCAGAGCGTGTCGCCCGGCTGCACGGTGTAGCGCTCGGCTGGCCCAGAGGCGCCGGAGTCGTTGGCGAAGAGCGCCCAGAGGACGAGCACGGTTCCGGCGACCACGAGCATGCGGAGGATGTGGCGCGAGGCGAACATGTGTTCTGCAGAATGACAGAACACGTGTTCGATGTCAAGGACGCCCTCCGCCGTCGCCGAGCGGGGATGGGAGCGCCATCGCCGCCGGGGCCTAGCGGACGATCCGCCGCACGACCGTGCGACGGTCGGTGTTCGTCTCGGCGACGAGACGCGCGCCCACGACCTGGCGGCCCGCGAGACGCGGCAGGACGACCTCGACGGGCGCCGCCTTGGTGATCGCGGTCCTCGCGCACTGCGCTCCCCCACCCCTCGCCGCCACGAGCACGCGGCGCAGAGCGAGCGGCGTCGGCCGACCGGGCAGCACACAGGCGACGACCGAGGCGCCCTCGCCTGCCGCGAGGCGGACGCGCCAGCCACCGGCGACCGCCGCCACGAGCGGCTTCGCGGCCCCGACCACCCCGCGGGCCGGCTTCCACGGCGGCGCAGGGCGCGCGCACGAGCCTGCGGCGATCTCCTCTGCGACCGCGGTCGCGGACGGACGCGGCGTCCCGTCCGCGCGGTGGAGCGCGGCCTGGAAGCCGGTGCGGAGCGTGTCGTCGAAGAACCCGAAGACGTTGACCTCTGCGACGTCGGCGAGGCAGGTGGCCTGCCGGACGAGGTCGCGGTAGACCTGGCTCTGGGTGACCTCGTCGGTGACGGGGACGTTCTCCTCGCCGACATAGCCCGCGAGGGTCGACGTGTCGACCTGCCAGCCGACCTCGTTGAGGTACAGCTTCAGGCCGGCGAGGGTCGTCGGCTGCGGCGTGCCGTCGAACGCGTCCCACAGCGCCTGGCGGATCCGGTCGAGGTTGACGAACCCGGCTGCCGGCCACGGGTAGCCGGCGGTGAGCGGGTCGGTGGCGCTGTTCGGATACGGGTGGAAGCTGAAGCCGTCCATCAGCGGGCGGTTCCGCTTGCTCTTCCGGTACCAGGCGCCGAGCGCCGCCAGGAAGCGGACGGGCGAGGTCGAGATGTTGCTCCTCGCATCGGGCTTGTCGTTGCCGCGCGGCGAGAGCCCGACGCCGACGACGACGTTCTCCGGGTTCACTGCCTTGAGCGCGTCGTACGCGCGCGCCAGGAAGGGGCCGAAGCGGGCCGCGGACGCCTGCTTGCCGTTGACGAACTGCGGGCGGAAGAACGCGGGCTGGTTCGGCTCGTTGCCGACGACGTACTGGGTGACCTCCGGGTAGCGCGTCGCGAGCGCACGCAACCACGCCCCGAAGGCCGCGGGCTTGGCGATGCCCGCCTCGATCTCCCGTGGTGGGTAGGGGTACGCAGCGAGCACCACCTTGAGACCGGCTGCGGTGGCGGCCTTCACCGTCGCGTCGAGCATCGCCTCCTCGGGAAGCGCGAGCGGGTCGCTCGGCGTCCAGCGCGCCGTGACGATGGTCTGCCGGAGACCGAGCTCGGCCATCCGCTGGTAGAAGGCGGCGCCGCCGTCGGCTGCAAACTTGCCCGTGTCGTCGTTCGCGCCGACGTCGGTCGCGCCCGCAGCGGCCGTGACGGCCAGCGCGATGGCGGCGACGACGACGCTGAGTCTGAAGGCAAGCGTTCGCATGGGGTCCGGCCGAGCTGCACACGCCTTCGGCGGCGCGGCCGCGGATCCTACGAAACAGCCGTGAGGACGGCGTTAAGAAGCGCCCCCGGGCCGAACCGCACGGGGTCGTCTGCGGGCAGGCCCGTCTCCGCGGCCGCAGCAGCGATCGCCGCTCGTGCGCCGTCGTCGTCGAGCCCGGCCGTGTTGAGCGCGACGCAGGCGACCCGCGCCGGCCGCCTGCGCAACGCGATGCGCTCGTGCAGGTCGACGAGCTCCGCCAGCGGCAGCACCGGGTGACCGGGTGACCCCTCGATCTCCGTCGCGCCGGCGCGGTGGCAGAGGACGAGCGCATGCGGCGTCGACCCGTGCATCAGCCCCAGCGTGACGCCCGAGTACGCGGGATGCGACAGGGAGCCCTGCCCCTCGACGAGCAGGAGGTCGCCGCCGCGCGCGCGACCTTCGACGACGAGCCGCTCCGCGGCGCCCGCGATGAAGTCCGCCACGACCGCGTCGACCGAGATGCCCCAGCCGGCGATGGCGATCCCTGTCTGCCCCGTCGGGACGAACACGGAGCCGATGCCGCGGGCGCGCGCCTCCCGATCGAGCTCGAGCGCGACCGTCATCTTCCCGATCGCGCAGTCGGAGCCGACCGTCAGGACGATCCGGGCGTCGACCTCGAGGTTCGCGCCGGTCGGGCAGTCGAGCCCCTCCGGAACCCGGCGGAGGTCGCGCAGCGTGCCGCCGAACCGCTCCGCCAGCTCGGTCAGCTCAGGGTCGTCCGCGAGGAGCTGGTGCAGTCCGTTCTCGAGCGACAGCCCGTGGCGCAGGCAGGTGCGCAGCACCTCGCGCCACGCCGGCGGGAACCGCCCTCCCTGGGTCGCGACGCCCACGAGCGCGACTCGCGGACCGAACGGCAGCGCGTCCTCCACGCTGCCGACGATCGGGACGCCGTCATGCAGCTCTCCGACGCGGGTCGAGTCGAGGATCGCGACCATGTCGTCACGGCGGTAGCGCACGACGCCGCGGAGCGTCTTGCCGTAGTGGGGGTCGCCCGAGAACCCCTCGGCCAGGACCAGGGTCGGCTCGCCCCTCATCCGATCCCGAGCCCCGGCGCGTCGGCGGGGATCTGCACCCCGTCCGCGAAGACGACCCCCGGGCTCGGATCCTCTCCGAGCAGCAGGTTCCCGTCGAGGTCGACGTGATCGCAGAGCGGTGCGACCACGCACGCGGCGGCGATCCCGAGTCCCGACTCGACCATGCAGCCGAGCATCACGCCGAGCCCGAGCGCGCGAGCTGCGTGGGCGATGCGCACTGCCTCCCGGATCCCGCCCGACTTCGCGAGCTTGACGTTGACGCCGTGGGCGACCGCTGCGCAGGCGGCGACGTCCGCGAGCACGTGGCAGTCCTCGTCGACGTAGACCGGCAGGGGCGAGCGGCCGCGCAGCCTCGCGCCGTCCGCGTCGCCGGCCCGAAGCGGCTGCTCGACGTACTCGACGCCGAGCGCGGCCAGCTGCGGGATCGCGTCCAGCGCCTCGTCGAGCGTCCACCACTCGTTGACGTCGACCATCAGCGGCAGCTCGGTGACGCGGCGAACGGCGGCGACGCGCTCGACGTCGAGCCCGTCACCGCCCCCCAGCTTGAGCTTGAGGCGTCGGAACCGGGGCGCGGCCGCCTCGGCGCGCCGGGCCATCTCGTCCGGGTCGCCGAGCCACACCGTCCACGACGTCGGCGGGCCGACGCGCGGGAGACCGAGCAGGCGCCAGACCGGCACGCCGAGCAGCTTCCCCTGCAGGTCGTGGAGCGCTGCGTCGAGCGCTGCCTTCGCGGCCTGCTCTCCGGGCAGCGCCGCGAGGCGGGCGCCGATCTCCTCGAGGGCGAACGGGTCGTCGCCCACGAGCGTGCCATGCTCCGCGACGAACGCGAGCGCGCTCTCCGCGCTCTCGCCGTAGCGAGCGATCGGCGCCGCCTCGCCGCGCCCGATCACCCCGGCGTGCGCGATCTCGACCTGCACGACCTCCGCCACGTCCTGCGACTCCCGCGCGATCACGAAGGTCTCCGCGAGCCGAAGCCGGACGATCTCCCCCGTCACCTGCATCGCGCGCAGCCTACTGCGCCCGGACTGCTGCCCGTTCGCGTCCGGCCGCCTCCCGCAGACGGCCCGGGGCGAGACTCGAAGACGTCGTCCACTACACTGCCCCGAGTCCGCGCCCGTAGCTCAGGGGATAGAGCGCTCGCCTCCGGAGCGAGAGGTCGGAGGTTCGAATCCTCCCGGGCGCATCCGGCGAGGCGGGGGAGTCTTGGCTCCCCCGCCGACCACTCTGCCGAGACGAGCGACCGGACGAGGCTCACCTCGGTGAGGCGTAGGATCTGGCTGTGCCGCTCGTCCTCCACGACAACCCGGCATCGTCCAACGCCCTCAAGGCCCGCGTGCTGCTCGCCGAGCTGGAGCTGCCGTACGAGCGCGTGACGGTGCCGTTCGCGCTGCCTCGGCCGGCTGGGTACCTCGCGCTGAACCCGGTCGGTGGCATCCCCACGCTGGTCGACGGCGACGTCGTCGTCGCGGAGTCGAACGCCATCCTCCGGTACCTCGCCCGGCGTGAGCGCCGCGACGACCTCTACCCCACCGACCCCGCCGATGCCGCCCGCGTCGACACCTTCCTCGACCGCTGGTCGCTCACCTTTCGGCCGGCGCTGTTCCGTCACGAGGCGGTCGCGCTCGGCTTCGCGCCGGGGAAGGGCATGGGCGGCGCACCGGCCGACCCGGAGGCTGCTGCCCGCATCGCCGACGAGATCGCGCCGACGCTCGCACTCCTCGAGTCGCTGCTCGACGACTCCGCCACCGCGCTCGGGACGTACACGATCGCCGACGCCGCCGCTGCGCCCGTCCTGTACCGCACGACCCGCACCGGGCTGGATCTCGGCGCGTGCCCACGCGTGGCGGCGTGGCGCGACGCGCTCCTCGCGCGACCCGCGTTCGCCGCCGCAGACGCCGTCGCCTGAGCCGTCGACCGCGCGACTACGGTGACGGGCGTGCTCGCCTGGCTGCGCACCCTGAACCCGCGGCTCCCGCGGTCGGTGCAGATGCTCCAGCTCGGCGGGCTGCTGAGCGCGTTCGGGAACGGCATCGTCCTCCCGTTCACCCTCATCTACCTCCACAACGTCCGTGGGATCTCGCTTGGGATCGCCGGTCTCGTGGTGGGAACGCTCGCCGTGACTGGCCTCGTGGCGGGACCTCGTGGCGGGCGTGCTCGTCGATCGCCTCGGCGGACGCACGATGCTCTCGGTCGCGCTGGTCCTGCTCTCGGTCGGCTACGGCTCGCTCGCGCTCGTCCACGAGCCCTGGCAGGCGTTCGCGGCGGCGGCCGTCGGCGGGCTGGGCAACGCCACGTTCTGGCCCGCGCAGTCCACGCTGCTCGCAGCCCTCACTCCGATCGACAAGCGACCGGCGACGTGGAGCATGCAACGGGTCGTCATGAACCTCGGCGTCGGTCTCGGAGCGCTCGTCGGCGGGCTGGTGGCGCGCGTCGACGAGCCGCTCACGTTCGAGCTCCTCTTCCTGGTCGACGCGTTCACCTTCCTCCTCTACCTCGCCGTGCTGCGCGTCTACGTCCCCGAGCACCGCCCTGAGCCCCACGACGGCCCGCGCCCGCGCTACCGGCGTGTCGTGCGCCACGGCGCGTTCATGGGCGTGATCGGCCTCAACACGCTCTTCGTCTTCGCGGGGATGGCCGGCCTCGAGCTGCTCCCCGTCTACGCCAAGAACGAGTCAGCGGTGCCGGAGAGCGCGATCGGCGCGATGTTCTTCGTGAACACGGTCGTGATCGTCGTCGCGCAGCTCCCGATCACGAAGCTCTCCGAGGGACATCGGCGGATGCGCGCGCTCGCCCTGCTCGGTGCGATCTGGGCCGGGTGCTGGCTGATGGTGCCGCTCGTTGGCGGCTCGCTCTCGGGCACCTCCGCGGCGCTCGCCCTGGCGCTCGTGCTCGCCGCGTTCGGCGTCGGGGAGTGCATCCACGGGGCGGTGCAGGGCCCGCTCGTCGCCGATCTCGCCGCTCCGAGCATGCTCGGCCGCTACATGGCGCTCTCCGCGATGTCCTGGCAGGTCGGCTTCGCGCTCGGACCGGCGGCAGGCGGGTTCGCGCTCGAGCGCTCCGCGAGCCTCACCTGGCTGGTGGCAGCGGCGCTGTGCGCCACGACCGGTCTCCTCGCGCTCGGGCTCGAGCACCGGCTCCCGCGCGCTGCCGTGCGCACCCCCGTCGCCGGCGCCGCCCGCGCGTGACGGGGGAGGAAACCGGCAGGCAGCCGGGCTACGATGTCGAACGATGACCCACGCGTTCGAGGACCCTCTCAGTACCTGTGCCGAGCCTGCCCCGCATCCGTCGGAGCACCGCGCCGCATGTCGCGGAGGGCGCAGCGCGGATCGTCACCGTCCATGAGCTGACGGCGGCCGGGCTCACCTGGGCCAACGTCGTCTCGCCCGACCTCGAGACCGCACAGGCGCTCGCCGACCGCTTCGGATGGCACCCGCTCGACGTCGAGGACATCGTCTCGAAGCGCCAGCGCCCGAAGGTCGACGACTACGAGGAGGACGGGTACCTGTTCGCCGTCCTCCACTTCCCGGTCTACGACAAGGCGATCCAGCGGCTGAACGCCGCCGAGCTCGACATCTTCATCGGCCAGGACTACCTCGTCACGCTCCCGAACCGGGAGCTCCTGCCCGTCACGCGGCTGTTCGCGCGCTGCGAGGGCGACGACGTGTTCCGCGAGCAGCTCTTCGCGAAGGGCTCGGGCCGGCTGCTGTACGAGGTGCTCGACGACCTGTTCGACTACTGCTTCCCGATCCTCGACAAGATCGGGCACAAGCTCGACCGCGTCGAGGACGACATGTTCGAGGGGTACGCCGAGGACGTGGTCCGGGACATCTCGAACGTCAAGCAGGAGATCATCTCCTACCGCAAGGTGATGAAGCCCGAGCGGACCGTGCTGCGCGTGCTCGAGCGCCGCGTCGACCGCTTCCTGCCCGAGGAGCTCGAGCTGTACTTCGACGACCTCAACGACGCCGCCGAGCGGATCTGGGATCAGCTCGACAACTACAAGGAGGTCGTCGAGGGGCTCGAGTCGACCAACGAGTCGGTCATCGCCCACCGGCAGGGCGACATCCTCAAGGTGCTGACGCTGATCAGCACCGTGATGCTGCCGATGTTCGTGATCACCGGGATCTTCGGGATGAACGTCCTCTTCCCCGGCGAGGGGACGCCGTGGATGTTCTGGGTGATCGTCTCGTTGCTCGTCGGCTCGGTGAGCGTGATGGTCGGCTACTTCCGCTACAAGCGCTGGCTCTGATCGGCTCGTGAGTCCGGACGGGGGCGGCCGGACTCGTCCCCCAAACGATCGCCCCGACCTCCCCTGCGCAGTCGTGCTCGCGGACCATCGGGTGCCAGCACGGGCCCGCCGCGCCGCTCCCATGGCGGCGCCGGAGGGCACGCGATCCGGCGTGCTCGAGCGGTGTCCCTAGTTCTCCGGGAGGAACTCGAGCCGCGAGATGAGGCCATCGGTGATGCGGAAGCGCATGCGCACGCCGATCTCGTTCGCGGTCTCGCCGGTCTGCGCCCATCGCTGCACGAGCCGTGCCGTCATCTCGACGGTCTCGTCCGACCCGCTGAAGACGGCGTCCTCGACCGCCTCGTCCAGATCCCCGGTCTGCGGCTGCTCGGCTCTCCCCCGCCTCCACGCATCCCGCCCGTGAACGGTCTCCCCCGGGTAGACGAGCACTGCGTCCTCCGCGAGGAGGAGCGCGGCAGCCTCGTCGTCGCGGCGGTCGAGTGCGGCGGCGAAGCGCTCGACGACGGCGACGTTCGGCGATCGCTGCTCGGACACCGGCGCGTAGCCTACGGCACGAGCGACTGGAGCGCGGAGCCGATCTCGCCCACCACCGCGGCGGCAGCGAGCGCGAGGACGAAGAGCAGGGACGCGGCGACGACGAAGGCGGCATGCTCGGCCTGCACGGGAACCTCCTGGTGGGACGCTGACGGCGTCCCTGGATTCACCGTCGGCGGACGTGCTCCTCCCGTCCGTGCAGCAGACGCCGCAGCCGCGCGAAGGGCGGGCGAGGCATGCCTCGCCCCTACGACGACGACGTCCAGGGGCCGACCCCGCCGATCTGCGTGACCTCGATCCGCATCACGTGGCCGGGCGGCGGGTCGGGCATGGTCGGGAACGTCACGTCCGGGCCGAGGTAGACGTGCGCGAGCCGCTGCAGCAGCTCGGCGGCGCCGCCGGGCGTGAGCGTCGCGGTGCCCTTCAGCACGAGGTACTCCTGCAGCCCCCAGTCGTTGACGACGTCGGTCTCGATCGAGAGCACGACTCTGGGGTCGCGCCGCACGTTGGCGAGCTTCCGCTGCGAGGCGGCGAGGTGCGCGCTGACGACGGTATCGCCGTCGAGGCCGACCCAGATGCACGTGACCTGAGGGCTCCCGTCCTGGTTCACGGTCACGAGGTGGGCCAGCCGACCGGAGGTGACGACGTCCTTGACGCTCTGCGGCAGCTGGCTCATGGCGCTCCTCCTCGCGGGGTGGACCACCGACGCTACCGGCTGCAGATCCCCCTGGGCGGGGGATGCAGATCCCCTCTCCGGGGGAGGCGGACATCCCCGCCGCGACCGAGGGTGACCCTACGGCCGTCGCTCCGGCGTCACGGAGTCGCGGTCACTGCGGACACGACTGACGGAGAGAGCCCATGACTGCGGCACAGTTCGAGGAGCTCGAGGTGGACGAGGCGGCTGACGTGCTGGCGTGGCGGTTCGACGCGCTGTGCCGGTCGGGGTACGACCTCGAGTCCGCTGCACGGCTCGCGACCCAGGTCGAGATCGACCTGCACGACGCGACCGTGCTCGTCGCGCGCGGCTGCCCGCCCGCGACGGCACTGCGGATCCTCCTCTAGGGAGGGTTCGCCGGTCCCCTGCGAGGGACGCGATCCGCGGCACGCCGGCGAGGGGGCCGGCGCGCCGCGGATCGAATCGCGCCTTGCGCGCTCCCGCGGCGCCAGCGGCTCGGGCCTGGTCGGGTCTCGTAGACTCGCCCCATGGCCGACCGGGGCACGCTCCAGCTCGGCGCCCTGCTCGAGGCGGACGGCGAGCCGGGGCCGGAGCCTCTCTCGATCGGCTCGTCGGAGCTCACGACGCATGCCGTGATCGTCGGCATGACCGGCTCCGGCAAGACGGGGCTGGCGATCGACCTGATCGAGGAGACGCTGCTGGCGGGGATCCCCGTGCTCGTGCTCGACCCCAAGGGCGACATGGGCAATCTCGCCCTCGTGTTCCCGGATCTCGCGCCGGCGAGCTTCAGGCCGTGGGTGCCCGAGGCCGAGGCCCACGCCGCCGGGCTGTCGCTCGACGACCACGCGGCGAAGGTCGCCGCCGACTGGAGCGCGGGGCTCGCCGCGAGCGGGATCGGCCCGGAGCGGCTCCGAGCGCTGCAGGACGCCGCCGACGTGACCGTGTACACCCCCGGCTCGACCGCGGGGGTGCCGCTCGACCTGATCGGGTCGCTCCGCGCTCCCACGCTGTCCTGGGAGACGGACGCCGAGGCGCTCCGCGACGAGATCGAGGGCACGGTGACGAGCCTGCTCTCGCTCGTCGGGATCACGTCAGACCCGCTCTCGAGCAGGGAGCACGTCCTGCTCTCGAACCTCGTCGAGCACGCCTGGCGGGCCGGTCGCGACCTCGACCTCGGATCCCTGATCGGCGAGGTCGAGAGCCCTCCGTTGCGCAAGCTCGGGGTGTTCGAGCTGGACCGATTCTTCCCCGCGAAGGACCGCACCGCGCTCGCGCTGCGGCTGAACGCGCTCGTCGCGTCCCCCCAGCTCGCCGCGTGGAGCCAGGGGCGGCGGCTGGATCCCCAGTCGCTGCTGTTCACCGAGACGGGCGCGCCGCGGTGCGCGGTCGTGTACCTCGCCCACCTCTCCGAGGAGGAGCGCCAGTTCGTCGTCACCCTCGTCCTCTCGAAGGTCGTGACCTGGATGCGGGCGCAGAGCGGCACGCCCGACCTGCGCGCGCTCGTCTACATGGACGAGGTGTTCGGCTTCGTGCCGCCGACCGCGGAGCCGCCCGCCAAGCGGCCGATCCTGACCATCGTCAAGCAGGGGCGCGCCTTCGGGATCGGGCTCGTGCTGTCGACGCAGAACCCCGTCGACCTCGACTACAAGGCGATGGCGAACGCCGGCACCTGGCTCGTCGGGCGGCTGCAGACCGAGAACGACAAGGCCCGTGTGCTCGAGGGCCTTCGCTCGGCCGCCGGCACGACCGACGTGGCCGAGCTCGACCGGGCGATCGGCGCTCTGCGCAAGCGCCAGTTCCTGCTCGTCTCGGCGAAGACGTCGACGCCGCGTCTCTTCGCGACGCGCTGGGCGATGTCGTACCTGCGCGGGCCGCTCACGAGGGACGAGGTCGCGCGCCTCCGCCCCGACCCCGACGCGCCGGCGTCGGACGACGCGGCGCCTCCGTCCGAGGTCGACGCCCCGCAGCCGGCGGGCGACGCCTCCCTCGTCGCGCCCGCGGTCGCCGAGGGCGTCGCCGTCTGCCACGTCGACCCGGCGGCGCCGTGGGCGGCGACGGTCGGGGTCGTCCCGGGCGGCACGCGCCTGCACGCGGCCCTGGCGCTTCGCTGCAGCATGCGGTTCGACGAGTCGCGGGCGGCGCTCGACGTGCTCGGGGAGTGGGAGGCGATCGTCCCGCTCGACGGTGGGCTCGACCTGGGTCGACTCGTCCAGGTCGACTACGACGATCGCGACCTCGCGGCCGGGGCGCCGGCGGGTGCGCACTACGTCCTGCCGGACGCGCCGATCCACGAGCGGTCGTTCTTCCGCACCACCCGCGACGCCGTGCGTCGACACCTCGTCGGCTCGCAGACGATGACGCTGTTCCGCAACGTCGAGCTGAAGCTGTGGTCGCGACCGGGCGAGACGGAGGAGGCCTTCGCGGCACGCTGCGCGGCCGAGGCCGACGCGAGGGCCGATGCCGAGGTCGCGGAGCTCGCGGAGCGGGTCGCCGCCAGGCGCGAGCGGCTCGAGAGCGCGCTGCTCGCCGCGGAGCAGCGGGCCGCCGAGGCGAGCGAGGAGGCGTCGGCGAGGCAGAGGGGCGACGTGCTCGCCGGCGCGGGTCAGCTGATCGGGGCGCTTCTGCGCGGCCACTCCACCTCCCGGGGCCTCGGGACGCTCGGCCGCTCGCTGGGCGGTGGCTCGGCGGCGCGCGGAGAGGCGCGCGCTCGCAGCGCCCTGGAAAAGGCCGAGGCGACGCGCGACGACCTCGCCGAGCTCGAGCAGGAGCTCGCCGACGACGTCGTCGAGATCGCCGACCGCTGGGCGCACATCGCGGCCGAGGTCGAGACCGTCTCGATCGGGCTCGAAGCCGCCGACGTGCAGGTCGTGGATGCCCGGCTCGTCTGGCTCCCTGGTGCGTAGATGCGCCTCGTCGTCCTCGTCCTGGCCCTCGCCCTCGTCGCGACGGGCTGCGACGACTCCGAGGCGCCGGCCGGCGACCGCGAGTCCGGCACGGTCACGTGGGTGGTCGACGGCGACACCGTGCGCCTCGACGACGGTCGCGCGGTGCGGCTCGTCCAGATCGACGCCCCCGAGGTCGGCTCGGACTGCTTCGGCCGCGATGCGACGCGGGCGCTGATCGCGCTCGCGAAAGGCGAGCGCGTGACGCTCGAGCGCGACCCGGCGCTCGACGACGTCGACACCTACGGCCGCCTGCTGCGCTACGTGTTCGTCGGAGAGCGCAACCTCAATCTCGCGCTCGTCGCCGACGGCGCGGCGGCACCCTACTTCTACCGCGGACAGCGCGGGCGGTACGCCGACGACCTGGACGACGCGGTCGACGACGCACGTGCCCAGGAGCGCGGCCTCTGGGCCGCGTGCCCTCGAGCGAGGCTCGAGCCGGACCTGGGCTCGGTCACCGGTCCTGCCTCTTCGCAGCGCCGGTAGGCTCGCGTCGATGACGCGCTTCTGGCACCCCGTGGCTGACATGCACGCCGTCGCGGCCGGCGGGGAGCTCGTGCTCGACCGTGGCGAGGGCGCCTACGTCTGGGACGAGGACGGCAACCGCTACGTCGACGCGATCGCCGGCCTGTGGTACTGCAACGTCGGCTACGGACGCGAGCGGATCGTCCATGCCGCGGCCGAGCAGATGCTCCGCCTGGCGGCGTACTCGAACTACGGCGACCTGACGACGCGCTCGACGGCCGAGCTCGCCGACCGGATCTCCGCGCTCGCGCCGATGGAGGACGCGTCGGTCTTCTTCACGAGCGGCGGCGGCGAGTCGATCGAGACCGCGGTCAAGATGGTGCGGCGCTACTGGAGCCTGCTCGACGAGCCCGAGAAGACGATCGTCGTCTCGCGTGAGCGCGCCTACCACGGCCTCGCCGGATACGGCACGAGCATCGTCGGCACGGATGCGTTCACCGTCGGCGTCGGTCCGCTCGCCGGGGGGACGCTCCGCGTCCCCTGGGACGACGCCGACGCGCTCGCCGCTGCCATCGACGACGTCGGCGCCGACCGGGTCGCCGCGTTCTTCTGCGAGCCGATCGTTGGCGCAGGAGGCGTGCTGCTTCCCCCCGAGGGCTACCTCCAGGCCGTCCGCGAGATCTGTCGCGCCCGCGACGTCCTCTTCCTCGCAGACGAGGTGATCTGCGGCTTCGGGCGGTTCGGCGACTGGTTCGCCAGCAGCCGGTTCGGGCTCGAGCCCGACCTCGTGACGTTCGCCAAGGCCGTCACCTCCGGCTACGTCCCGCTCGGCGGCGTGATCGTCGCACCGCACGTGCGCAACGCGTTCTGGGCCGAGGGCGTCGGGCCTTGGCGGCACGGCTACACGTACTCGGGCCACGCCGTCGCGACGGCCGCCGCGCACCCGAACCTGGACATCCTCGAGGAGGAGGGACTGCTCGAGCGAGCGCTCGAGCTCGAGACGGAGCTCGCGGCTGCGCTCGCCCCGCTCACGGCGCACCCGCTCGTGTCGGAGGTGCGCGCCGGCCTCGGGGTCGTCGCGGCGGTGCAGCTCGACCCCCAGGCGCTCGCAGCCGACGCGACGCTGCCCGATCGTGCTGCGGTGGCCGCGCGCGAGCACGGCGTTCTCACCCGCGTGCTCGTGGGCGGAGGGCTCCAGGTCTCCCCCGCGCTCGTGATCGACCGCGACGGCCTCGACGCGATCGCGGCGGGCATTCGCGGCGGCCTCGACGCCGTCTCCTGAGCGGCGCCTCAGCGGCGAGGCGCAGATGGCGCACGACGCGCCGTGCGCCGCTCGTGGCGCACGCGAGCCAGGAAGCCGTCCCACGGGAAGCCCGGGCCTGGATCCCAGTGGTCGGAGCGCCCGAACGCCTCGCTGACGTCAGCGTGGCCCGTGATGCCGCGCTGTCCCGCGCGCAGACCCGCTGGCCGGACGCGACGCACCGGGATCTGGTGACGCCGGCAGATGTCCGCCACGAGAGACGCGGCGCGTGCCAGAACGGCGGCGCTGTACGGATCCTCCCAGTCTCTCGCGCCCTGCCCGGCCACCCCGGCCAGCTCGACCCCGATCGAGGTGCCGTTGCCACCCCGGGCGTGCCAGGCGACGTCCTCCTCGCGGACGCACTGGATCACGGTGGCGGCGTCGACGCAGTAGTGCGCCGAGACCTGTGACGCGGGGCTCGCGAACCAGCGCGCGCAGATCTCCGCTGCATCGGGCCGCTCGCCGATCTCCATCGTGTGCACGACGACGGTGTCGATCGCGCGCCCGTCCCCGCGGGTCACGTTCGGGCTCTCGACGAAGCGGTACGACATGGCGCGGCTCCCGTTCGGGGGACGGTGCCGCAGGGTGCGCAGCATAGGCGGTCGGTGCGACGATGTCACGCGATGACGACCCGCGAGCTCCCGCAGGAGACGTGCCTCGCTCGGCCCTTGCCCGCGAGCCCGTCGCCGACTGACAGGATGACTCCGTGACCCGCCAGCTCTGGGCTCCGTGGCGTCTCGAGTACGTCGTCCAGGCCGAGGATCAGCCAGGCTGCGTCTTCTGCCTCGAGGCCGCCGAGACGCTCGGCGACGACTCGCTCGTCGTGCACCGCGGGACGGCCGCGATCGCACTGCTCAACAAGTTCCCGTACTCCTCAGGCCACCTGATGGTCGCGCCGGTGCGCCACGAGGCCGACCTCGGCGCGCTCACCACGGCGGAGGCGGCGGAGATCCACGCGCTCACGGTCGCAGCGCTCGACGCGCTCCGTCGCGTCTACGCGCCGGACGCGTTCAACGTCGGCTGGAACCTCGGCGCGATCGCCGGCGGCTCGATCGCGGGACACCTGCACGAGCACGTCGTGCCCCGCTGGTCGGGCGACACGAACTTCATGCCGGTGCTCGCCGACGTCAAGGTGCTGCCCGAGCACCTGACGACGACGCGCGACCGGCTGCGAGAAGCCTGGCGCACGTGATCCGGGAGCTGGCCGAGAACCCCAACGCGCACGTGCCGCTGTCCGGTGGACGAGAGCTGGTGCTCGACCCGGGCGGACGGTTCGCGCTCTACCTCCACCCTGGCGCGGGCGTCCACGACGCGACCGTGCAACGGGTGCGCTGCGGCACCGACGCGGTCAGGGCCGTGGTCGAGGAGGTGCGGGCCCTCCTGCTGGCCCGTCGCCGGCCGGGAGCCGAGTGGGAGCTGGGCGAGTCGACCGAGCCCGCCGACCTCGTCGAGCGGCTGCTCGCGCTCGGGCTGCGGCGCGCCGAGCACGAGCCCGTCGCGACGGGAATGGCACTCCGAGGCGCACCGGACTGGGACGTCCCGGCCGGGGTGGTCGCGCGCCGCGTGGCGTCGGTCGAAGAGCTCGTCGCGGCGCGCGCGGTGCAGACCGAGGCGTTCGGGGGCGATCGCGAGCTCGACGTGGCGCAGGCCGAGCGCGACTTCGCACGTGAGGGCGTCGACGGCTCGACGTTCGTCGCGCTGCTCGACGGCGAGATCGTCGCCGCCGCCCATGCCTCGTACACGCCGTGGGGGCTCGTGCTGTTCGGAGGGGCGACCGTCGAGCGCGCCCGCGGTCGGGGCGCCTACCGCGCGCTCGTCGCCGCGCGCGCCCGCGAGGCCACCGAGCGGGGCACCCCGGTGCTCGTCGTCCACGCGGGCCGGATGTCGAGACCGATCCTCCAGCGGCTCGGCTTCGAGCCGGTCGCCCGCATCGACCGCCTCGTCGACGTGCTCGGATAGCGCCCTCACCGACCGCGCAGCACGATCTCCCCCTCGCGACCGGCGAGCACGACCTTCAGCACGGCCGGAGCGCCCCGACGGACCGTGACGGGAGGACCGTGCGGCCCGAGCCAGTCCGCGATCCGAGCGGGGTCTCCTCGGAGCTGCAGCTCGAGGACGGCGACGCCGTCACCCTCGTCACGGTGCAGCTCTCGCCCCGGCAGCTCCGCGCCCTCGTCCCACTCCATGAAGAAAGGCAGCGACGGCTCGCGCATGGCCTCCTCGATCCCCGCAGTCCGCCAGCGGAGGACGCGACCGTCGGGGCGCGTGCGCGAGCCGCTGGTCGCCCTCAGCCCCAGGTGCCGGAGCGTCGCGTCGAGGTCCAGGGTGCGCACCGCCCAGCCGAACGGCTGCGCGTGCTCGGACTGGTTGCCCGCCACCCAGCGGCCGAAAGGACTGCGTGACGCCGTGCGCGCGTCCACCACGGAGACGAGCTCGAGGTAGCTCTCGCCGAGCGGGACGATCCGGTTCGCGGTGCCCCAGTCGGGGTGACGGCCGCCGTCGATCGACGCCAGGCCGTAGCGCCGCTCCAGCTCGAGCCCGGCCGCGGCGAGATCGTGAACGGCGATGAGGACGTGATCGAGCTCCAGGCGCGCAGCGTATCGCCCCGAGAGCTGCGCGTCCGGCGCCCCCTGCGGATGGGCGCTACCCCGCGGCCGAGAGCCGTGCGAGAGCCGACCAGCCGGCCGGTGTGCTGGTGACCCAGTCGTAGAGGCTCCAGCCGACTGCGCCCCCGGTGTCCTGCACCGCGTCGACGAAGGCGCCGAGCTCCTCGGCCGTCATGCGGTTCGCCACGCCGCCCGCCGCGTGCACCGGCACGTTGGCGCCGACCGCGTTGCGGACGAGCCGGAGCGAGCGTGCGACGTAGCCGTACGTCGCGTCGTAGCCGCGGAACCCGCCACCCGTGTAGAGCATCGGTACGACGGCGTCGACCTGGGCGGCGACCGCCGTCCACGGGAAGCCTGGCCACCAGCCGGCGTGACGCTCGAGCGCACGTGGCGGGTAGACGATCGCCGCCACCGGCACGCTGCCCGCCTCGGCACGGAGCGTCCGGAGCAGCGCGAGCATCCGCGTCGTGCGCCGCTTGACGTTCGCCTCGCGGAGCGACTCGATGTCCAGCGCGACGCCGTCGAACGCGTCCCCTCTCGGCGAGCGGAACGAGAGCATCGCCCGCGCGCGGCGCACGTCGAGCCCCTGGTCGACGTGCCCGGGCAGATACCAGGCGACGACCCGGATCCCTCGGTCGTGCAGCGCGTCGAGGACGCGACCGAGCGACGCGCGCTGCACGACGTCGACGGTCGACCGGTCGTTCGCTGTCTCGACCCAGGCGGTCTTCACCCCTCGCCGGGCGAGCCGGTCGGCGAGGGCTCCCGGCGACCGGTAGAGGCTGGTGTCGTAGACGTCGATCCAGGTGCCGAGCCCGCCGAACACACCGGCGTCCGCCGCGGGCGCGCCGGCGGGTCGGCCGAGCGCCAGGACGGCGAGGCCGGTGGCGATGCCGACGAGCGCGATGATCCCGATCCTGCGCACGGCTGGCAGGGTACGACGGTCTCGTGAGGGAACCGTGAAGGCTCAGGCGCCGGCCAGGCGCCGGCGGAACGCTGGCACCCAGCGCAGTGCCTTCAGCTCCCACCAGACGCGTCGCAGCGGGAACGGCCGCCACACGGGGACGACTCGCGTCGTCATCCCGTGCCGCGCGAAGAACCCGCTCAGGAGGAGGCGAACCCGCGGCGCGTGGCTCGCGGCGCACACCACGATGACCTGGTCCACCCCCCGCTCGCGGAGCAGCGGCAGCGAGAGCGTCGCGTTCTCCACGGTGTCGCGCGCCTCCGTCTCTGCGACGACCTCGATCGGCGGCCCGGCCCACGCGTCCCGCATCAGGGCGCCCTCGGACTCGCCGGCGCCGCGCGCGAAGCCGCTGCAGACGACGACGCCCACGGGTGCGTCCGCCGCCAGCCGCTCGGCCCGACGCACGCAGGCGAGCGCCAGCGGTGCGATCCCGGATCGTCCGTCGTCGCGGTGGTAGCCGAGCACGAGGATCCCGGTGCGCACGGGACGAGCCTAGACGTCGTCGTCCTCGGGCCCGCCCCTCGCTAGAATCAGCCCAGCGCGGGCGTAGCTCAGCTGGTAGAGCACTGGCTTCCCAAGCCAGGTGTCGAGGGTTCGAGCCCCTTCGCCCGCTTCCCGTCGCCGCCGGGAAACAAGCCACGTAACGGCACCGCACTTACCGCGTAGGGGGCTCCCGCCGCCGACGATTCCACGGCCACATACCGTCGATCTCCACCTCGAGCGAGAAGCTGAGCACGATCCGGATCACGACGATCGCACCCAGCACCGCAACGCTCTCGAGCGTCTGGTCGACGACGATCGTCCGGACGATGTCGGCCACGATCAGCACCTCGAGGCCGAGAAGGATCGAGCGGCCGAGGTTCCGGCGCAACTCCGCGTACGAACCCGGCCGGCGTTCCGGCTTCCCGACGCGAACGAGAAAGACAAGGAAGGCTCCGAGGCCGCCCGCGATCATGATCGCCGCTCCGACCGCTTCCACGACGCGGACGAGGTCGGAGACACTGCTCTCGAATTCCATTGCCGTCCCACGCTAGCGGGAACAGCGCGGTGCGTTCGCCGAGCTGGAGTGGCGACCATCGTCGTGACGAGCCGGCGGCCTATCAGCAGCTTCTACTGACAGCAGGGTAGGCGCGCTCGCTGATGGCGGTGGAGTGTCGGTTCGCTTCACTTGGTCACACGGAGAGAGGGAGGTCATCTCGCCTCGCTGCAATCCGGAACGCTGTCGATAGTCCGCAGCGCGAAGGAGGCCATGATCGTCAGTACGGCCGACCATCACTACGGACTGCTGATCTGTTGCCTTGTCTCATTGGTCGCCGGTCTCGCGGGGTGCGGCGGTGCCGATAGTCGTAGCGGTAGTGAGATCCCCCGGCGGTCGAAGCAGGGTCGTCTGGCGCTGACGCTCGAATCGGGGTTGCTGGCGTGAGCAGCGGCGGCTCGGGTAGCTGGAGGAGCAGGCGCGGCGGCCTCGTATCGCCTGTGGGGCGCTCCGCCCATTCCGGTGGGCACGACCGGTTCGACGCGGTCGGGGGCGTGTGAGGGCCGTGTTGCCGTTCGACGAGCCGTGGTACCGGCGCCTCCTCGGGGTGGCTGTCGTGCTCGGGGTGACCGGAGGCGTCTCGAGCCTCGCGTATCTCGGGCTCACCGGTGCCGTCATCGACGTCTTCTTCGACCGCGGCGGCAGCACCCTGTGGTCTGGCGAATGGTGGTGGATCCCGCTCGTGGCGTTCGGCGGCCTCGTCGTGGCGGGCCTGCGGAAGGCGTGGGATGTGCCGGAGAAGACTCCCGGAGGGATCGAGCTGATCGAAGCGGGCGCGGTCGACCACAAGACCGTGCCGAAGTGGGTCGCGATCTCAGCGGTGTCGGCCGTCGTCGGGGCCAGCCTCGGTCCCTCCTTCGCTCTCGTTCTGATGGGCGGCGGGCTCGGCTCGTGGATCGCGAGCCGGCGTTGGGGGGGCGGGAGCGCCGACCAGGACTACACGCTGACCGGTATCGCCGGCGGCCTGGGCGCCGCCTTCACCTCGCCCGTGCTGGGTGCGTTCATGGTGTCCGAGCTGGGGCCGACTCCCAAGAAGCGGTACGTCGCGTCGATCATCCCGCAGCTGATCGCGGCCGTGATCGGCTTCGTCATCTTCTACG
This sequence comes from uncultured Actinomycetes bacterium, assembly GCA_963703095.1. Lineage (GTDB taxonomy): Bacteria > Actinomycetota > Thermoleophilia > Gaiellales > Gaiellaceae > Gaiella. The sequence continues at coordinate 2,014,909 of OY969787.1, read as the reverse complement.
TGGCGTTCGGGCGCACGTTTCTCGGTATCTACGAACTGCCTCCGTACGAGTTCAAGGCCTGGGACATGGCGGTCGCCGTGGCGCTCGGAGCCCTCGCTGCGATCGTGATGCTCGTCTTCGTCGCAATCATCCTGGTCGTCCGCCGAGTGACCCAGCTCGTGACCAATCGGTACGTCCTCGGCGCGGTCGGCGGCGGCGCGGTCGGCGGCCTCGCGTTCGCGCTTCCGCTCACGCTCGGCGCCGGCCAATCCCAGCTCGGAACCGTCGTCGAGGACGCCTCGGCGCTCGGCATCGGCCTGCTCCTCGCGGTACTCGTCGCGAAGATGGTGGCAATGGCACTGAGCCTCGCCGTCGGCTTCATGGGCGGCAACGTCTTTCCGCTCATCTTCATCGGCGGCACGGCAGGCGCTATCACGCATCTCGTCTTTCCGAGCATCCCGTACGCGCTGGCCGTCTCATGCATGTTGGCGGCAGTCCCCGGCTCCTACCTGCGTGCGCCGATCAGCATGATCTTCATCGCCGCGATAGCTATCTCCCTCGATCCCCGCACAACGGGGCCGGTGGCGGTCGCCGTCGCCACCTCCTACCTCCTCATTGCCACGATCCGATACGTGGCCTCGCAACGCAAGCACGCTCCGGGCAACGCCGCCCCAGGGGCTGCCCCGCCGCCGGCAGAGGCATGATCTGCGAGTTCTTGGCAGCTGCTACGACATTCGACGCCGGCCCGGCTTCTCTCGCTCCGGCGCGTAGAGCACGACGATGTTGAGCGCGAGGGCCGTTAGTGCCCAGAGGGGGTACGGGCTGTTGCCGAGGAAGCCCAGCCGGGCGAAGGCGCTCAGTGGTGGTCGGGCTGTTCGCGCCGCCGCTGCTGGCGGCAACGGCAGTCGGCGCCGGGATCGGTGCTGTCGTCGGCAAGCTCAGCAAGAAGCACCAGGAGAAGCAGCTGGGCGTCGAGCTCGAGGAGTACCTGCCTCCGGGATCGTCCGCGGTCGTCGCGGTCGTCGACGACGTCTATGCGGACAAGGTCGAGGCGGCGCTCGTCAACTCGGACAAGCGGATCAACAAGGCGATCGACAAGGGCGACTACGACGAGCTGCAGAAGGCGATCTCGGAGTGTTCCGACGAGGTGTCAGACGCGATTACCTCGTAGGTCCGTGACCGGGGAGGGACTGCGCAACACGGTAGCCCTCGCCACGGTCGTCTCGCCCGGTTCGGCGGGCGCGCCTGGCACGGTTCCGCTACCTGGCCTCGCAGCGCTCGCAGGACGCGAGGAGATCGGCCCGGGAGCTGGCCGACAGGCGGCGGGTGAACGGGCGGAAGGAGCCTGATCGTCGCTCCAGCCTCGCCCTTAGGGGTTTCGGGGGAAGGGGGCAGGCGCCGTCGGCTGTGGTGGTTTGCGGTCGCCACGGGCTCGAAGGATGCCGAAGACGGCAATGACGAGGAACCCAAACACGGCGACCCGGGGCGCCACCAATGCGAGCACGATGACAGCGACGTAGAACCCGATGCTTGGTGTCAACGCCATGGTGATCGCCCGGATCTCCTTTGCGTCGACCTCTGGTTTCAACAGGTGTCGGTCGCCGGTAACCGATCCCCACAGGCCTCCGAGGAGGAGCGTGACGACGAGTAGCGACGCGCCGTAGAAGATCACCGCTGCTCGTTCGGCGTCGGCGCTCTCGATCGCCTCGGCCATGAGCTTGGTCGGGAACGGCAAGAACGCGACGGCCATCAGCAGCAGCAGATTGATCAGCATCAACTGCCGGTTCGCGCACTGCAGGCGTCGGAAGATGCCGTGATGCGCGAGCCAGATGCCCCCGATCGTGATGAAGCTCGTCGCATAGGCCAGGTAGGAGGGCCATTGATCGGCGATGCCGCGCCAGAGATCGTCGAATGCCGCCTCGGGCACACTGACCTCGAGAATCAGCAGCGTGATCGCAATCGCGCGCATCTGCTGCCCCTCGAGCTCGCTTCACCCCTGACGGTCTCTGTGCGGCAACCGGGATAAGGGGGAAGGGATGCGGCTTTCGAGGGTTTGGTTGGGGGCGCTTGTGGCGCTTGTGCTGGGTGTGGCGGTGTTGACGTAAGAGACGCAACTCGTCGCGATCGAGGGCGTACTGGTCGAGCGCCTCCGCGCACCGCTCCAGGTCGTCGCCGAGGAGCGCGAGCGCGGCGGCGTAGCCGTCCCGGTACGGGTCTGCCGTGGTCACCCCGTGGTCACCACTTCCCCTTCCGGGCAGGGTCATGGAGGGGAACAGCGGACGCGACGGTGACGGATTCGTGGGGGTTCGTGCCGTCGCGTCCGAGGTGAGCACCGGCCCGGCGCGCGGGGTTGCCGCAGCCTGCGTCAGCGCCGCCACTGAGGTCGTGCGCCGCGGGTTTGTTAGCGTCACCCCGCAAGGGGGAAACGTTGAGCGTGACCGCGTCGACAGTCCTGTACGGCCTGCGGCATCCGACAGCGCGGAACCCTCGCGGCTGGCACGTCCCGTCCACCACAGCCTCCGCGAGAGCCCTTCGCACGGCGTGCGAACCGAATCCTGCCCGGGTGCCGTATCTCCGGGTCCCGCGCGCACGCGTGCAGATCGGCTGGTGGGTCGTCTGCGCGAACGTCCTCGACTGGGCGTGGCTTGTTGCCGCGACCGTCGCAACCTGGGGCGCCGCCTGAGCCGCGATGGCGGCTGTGCCTCCCGCCGCGAGGCACAGGATCCGCTCTGCGCGTCCCCCACTCCCCGCGCGCCGGACCCCACCCGAGCCCACTCACCGTACTTCTCGCACCCCGCAACGGCCCGAGCACAGTCGATACACGCGAGCCGCCGGACGAGCAGCTCGTCCAGCTCGCCCTGGAGCATGTGCGGATGCTCGCCCAGCTGATCGCCGCTCTCGGACGGCGTCGGGGTGAGCTGGGGGATCTCCAATCGCCGGAACCAGCGCAGCTCGCCGGCCCACCCCTTGCAGGGGCGCCCGGGTCGACACATGATCAGAGCCGTGGAGGATCGCGAGGGGGATCGCGAGCACAGGGGATCGGTGGCGCCCGGGATGCTCGAGTGCGAGTCGTGCGGCCGCGTGACCGTCGACGTCGAGCGCGGCTGGCGCGCGGTGCACTGCATCGACCGCGACGACCGGCTCGTGCTCGTCGTCTACTGCGCCGAGTGCGCCGCCGAGGAGCTCGACGGGGGCTGACCGGGGGGACTGACGGGCCCCGCCGGCGCGCGGGGGAACAACGAGGGGGACGCGCGCCGACGGGGCCGTCCCCGGGTGTTCCCCCCCGACACCCCAATCCCTTCCGCCCCCCGCGTCAGCGGTGGCCCCAACGCCCAGCCGAGCCGGGCGATCGCCTACGCGGCGTCGATCTCCTCTCCGGAGGCCTCCTCGAGCTCGAGGTCGATCAGCCCGCCGAGCGCGACGAGGTGCTCCTCGCGCAGCCAGCCGGCCGCGAGCGGGAACCCGCCCGCGCGCCGCACGGCGTCGCGCACGGGGATGCGCCAGCGGTGCTCGAGCAACGCGATCACCGCGCTCGTGCCCTCGGGGATCCGCTCCGCCAGCGCCCACGACGTGTCGTCGTCGAACAGGTGGCCGTCGGCCATCGCCCGCATGCCCCAGACGGCCCCGACCTCCATGCCGGGCTCGCCCGCGGCGCCGAGGCCGATCAGCGCGCCGATCCCTGCACCGAACGCCAGCGCCTCGTCGGCGCCGAGGTCGCTCAGCTGGATCGTCTCGATCACGCCGTGCTCGCGGTGACGCACGGCCATCAGGTCGACGAGGCGCAGGACGTCGTTGTCGCGCAGCCGCTCGAGCTCCTCTCGGATCTCGCCGAACTCCGCCTCGCCCTCGAACCCGAGGATCACGACCTCGACCGGACCCACCATCAGGCCTCCCCTCCTCTGCGCAGTCGGTGCAGCTTGTCGGACGGGTGGAACGCCTCGATGCGGCGGGTCGTCCCGGAGCGCGAGCGCATGACCATCGACTCCGTCTCGACGCCCGCGGCGCTCACGCGGACGCCCTGGAGGAAGAACCCGCCGGTCACGCCCGTCGCCGCGACGAACACGTCGTCGCCGCGCACGAGATCGTCGTGGGTCAGCTTCGCGTCGACGTCGAATCCGGCGGCCACGAGCGCGGTGCGCTCCTCCTCGGATCGCGGCCAGAGGCGCCCCTGCACCGCCCCGCCGAGGCACTTGATCGCCGCGGCGGAGATGACGCCCTCCGGCGTCCCCCCGACGCCCATCAGCAGATCGATCCCGGTGAACGGCTGCGCGGCGGCGATGCACGGCGCGACGTCGCCGTCGCGGATCAGGCGCACACGCGCCCCGGACTCGCGCAGCTCTGCGATCAGCGCCTCGTGACGGTCCCGCTCGAGCACGACGACGGTCAGGTCGCCGACCTCCATCCCCTTCGCCTCTGCGACGCGTCGGACGTTCTCGGTCGGCGAGAGGTCGATGTCGATCGCATCGGCGGCCTCGGGACCGACCGCGATCTTGTCCATGTACATCGCAGCGCCGGGGAAGAACATGGAGCCGCGCTCGGCCACCGCCATCACGGAGATGGCGCCCGGGATGCCGAGCGCCGTCAGCCGCGTCCCCTCGAGCGGGTCGACGGCGACATCGACCTGCGGCCCCGTGCCGTCGCCGACCTCCTCGCCGTTGTAGAGCATCGGGGCCTCGTCCTTCTCCCCCTCCCCGATCACCACGACGCCCCGCATCGAGACGGTGTTGACCATCAGGCGCATGAGGTCGACCGCCGCCTGGTCGGCCGCGATCTTGTCGCCGCGCCCGACCCAGCGGGCCGCCCCCATCGCCGCGGCCTCGGTCACGCGCACCAGCTCGAGTGCGAGGTTGCGGTCGGGTGGGCGAGTCGTGTCGATGCTCACGGCGACCCCGATCCTACTCCGGCGGGCGCCTCCGCGACGCGCACCCCTGCCGGCCCCGTGACGATCGCCACAGCCCCGGCGACGACGACGAGGAGCGCGCCGACGCCGGTCGCCGCGCCGACCTCCTGCCCGAGCAGCGTCGCCGCGAGGAGGATGCCGGTCACCGGCTCGAGGAACGTGAGCAGGCCCGCGACCTGCGCAGTGACGTGTCGGAGGAGCGCGGCGTAGACGAGCGTCGCGACGCCGGTGAACACGACCCCGATCACGAGCACCGCTCCGACCTCTGCCGGGCCAGCCGGCAGCACGCGGCCCGCGACCAGGAGCAGTGGCGCGACAGCGAGCGCGCCGACGGCGCAGTCCCAGAAGGCGATCGTCAGGGCCGGTACGTCGGACAGCAGCAGACGGCGTGAGAGGAGCACGAGCACGGCGTACAGGACGGCCGATCCCAGCCCGCACGCGATCGCGAGAGCGGATGCGGCCTGGCCGTCACCGCCGCCCTCGAGCGCGACGAGCGCGATGCCCGCACCGCCCGCGACGAGCGCGACGAGCACCACCGGCGTCGTCCGCTCGGGGAGCACGAGCGGGGCGACGAGCGCGATCAGCACCGGGGCTGCGTAGAACGTGACGACGGCGAGCGCGACCGAGCCACGCTTCGCCGCCTCGAAGAAGAGCAGCCAGTGGGCCGCCTGCACAGCCCCCAGCAGCGCGAGCCGCCCGAGCCGCCCCCGCGGGTGCAGCAGCCGGATCCGGCCCGCGACCGCCGCGACGACGGCGAGCGTCCCGGCCGCGATCGCGAGCCGCGCGAAGGTGATGACCGTCGCCTCGAGCTCGACGGCCACGACGAGCACCGCGACGAGACCCCACGACGCGGCCAGGAGCGCCATGGCGAGGTTCCAGCGCACCGGGCGACTCTATGCGCGCTGGCGGCGCACCCGTCCGACCGGACGACGTAGGATGAGCCGTCGATCCAAGGAGGCTCCCGTTGCGCCCACTGCTGCTGGCCGGACTCGTGCTCGTCGCCGGGGTGGTGCTCGGCATCGTGCTGCTCGCACTCGACTTCGGGATCCTCGGCATCGTCGCGATGCTCGGCGCGATCCCGGTCGCGTTCGTCGCCTGGCTCCTCGCCAACGACCGCTGACGCGCCGCGCGCGTCCCGCAGCCGACCGCGGCCGCAGCTCGGCTCGGCTCGGCGGAGGGGGGCTCGACCGGGCCGGGCAAGCCGTGCCCTTACATGCGCTCGGGTGCTTCGACTCCCACGAGGTCGAGGCAGCGGGCGACGACCGCGCGGGTCGCCAGGCACAGCGCGAGCCGGAACGGCTCCCGCTCGGAGCCGAGCACCTTGTGCTGGTGGTAGAAGCGGTGGAAGTCGTCCGCGACGCGGATCGCGTAGGTCGGGATCGCGTGCGGCCCACGCCGCGCGGTCGCCTCGCGGGCGACCTCGGGGAGCTCCACGAGCCGCTTGACGAGCTCTCGCTCCTCGGTCGCGAGCGGGCCGGCAGAGAGGGCGCCGCGGGCGGCGGCGAGCGCGTCGTCGTCCGCGTTGCGGAGGATGCCGGCGATCCGCGCGTGCGCGTACTGCACGTAGTAGACGGGGTTCTTCTGGCTCCGCTCGGCGGCGAGGTCGACGTCGATCTCGATCGCCTGGTCGTGGCCGCGTGAGACGAGGTACCACCGGGCGGCGTCGACGCCGATCTCGTCGACGAAGTCGTCGAGGAACACCACATCGCCGCGGCGCTTCGACATCTTCGCCGCCTCGCCGCTCCGCGTCAGGTGGACGAGCTGGTAGATCAGCACCTCCACGGATCCGGGCGGGTGCCCCAGCATCTCGGCGAGCGCCTGGAGGCGGCCGACGTAGCCGTGATGGTCGGCGCCGAGCACGTAGATCAGCCGGTCGAACCCCTTGGCGTACTTGCGGCGGATGTACGCGGCATCCGCCGCGAAGTACGTCGGCTCCCCGCCCGAGCGGAGGACGACGCGATCCTTGTCGTCGCCGTAGCCCGACGTGCGCGCCCACACGGCCCCGTCCTCCTCGAAGGTCTCCAGCTCCGCGAGCGCGAACGGGATCTCTGCCTCGACCGCGCTCTGCCGCTCGAAGGTGTCGAAGTGGACGCGGAACCGCTCGAGCGTCGCCTCGATCCGCTCGAGCATCGCCGGCACCGGGTCGCCCTGCTCCTCGGCGAGGTCGGCGATGTACTCGCCGTGGTACCCGTCCTCGGGCGGCTCCTCGCCGCGGCGCCTGGCCTCGACGGACGCGCGGAAGCGGTCCATCTGCGCCCCGGCGTCGTTGTAGTAGTACTCGCGCTCGACGTCGTGCCCGGCGAACGCGAGCAGCCGCGCCACGCAGTCGCCGTACGCGCCGTTGCGCGCCGCCGCGACGGTGATCGGGCCCGTCGGGTTCGCCGAGACCATCTCCACCTGGATCCGCTCGCGGGGGTCCGCGGAGCCGCCTCCGAAGCGCACGTCGGCCGCGACGACCGCCGCGAGGGCGTCGGCCGCCCAGGCGTCGGTCATCCGGAGGTTGAGGAAGCCCGGCCCCGCGACCTCGACCGACGCCACGCCGCTCAGGGCTCGGGCGCCGATGGCCAGCTCCTCCGCGACCTCGCGCGGCGCGCGACGACGAGCGCCCGCGAGGCGCATCGCGACGTTCGTCGCGTAGTCGCCGTGGGCCGCGTCGGACGGCCGCTCGAGCGCGACCGGGACGCCGGCGAGCGCGGACAGCTCGTCGGCCAGCTGCCGGACGGGATCGGTCATGTGCGCGTCGGAGCGGCGTCGGCGATCGACCGGAGGACGAGCTCGCGGAGCGTGACCAGGCCGATCAGGTCGCCTTTCTCCGTGACGATGGCCCGCGAGAGCCCGAACGTGAAGAGCAGGCGCACGGCGTACTTGACGTCCATCTCCGGATGGACGGAGATCACGGGCTTCGACATCACCTCGTAGACGTTCGTGCGGTCGGGCGACCGGTTCGGCGACACGACGTGCTCCGCCACGTCGTGGATCACGACGATCCCGTACTCGTCGCCCGGGTGACGACGATCGACGACGACCGAGCTGACCCCGTGCTCGCGCATGAGGTCCACGGCCTCGCGCACCGTCGCCAGGCCGTCGACCACCTGAGGCGAGGTGGTCATCACCTCGCGCACCGTCGAGTAGGGGAGCACGGTCAGATCTCGTCCCCGATCTCGGCCTTGATCCGGGGGAGCTGGGACGCGAGCCCGACCGCGTCCTCGACGTCGAGCTGGAACGCGATCCCGGCTCCGACCTCCGCGTCGAACCGGCCGACCGACGCGACCGCCTCCAGCACGCGCCGGCTGAGATGCTCCTCGACGAGGAAGAGCACGACGTCGCGCTGCACCTCGAGTCCCAGACCGAAGAACGTCCTCGGCGGCTCGAGCCCCTCACCGCGCGCGCTCGTGATCACCGTGCAGCCGGTCGCGCCCTCCTGGCGGGCGACGTCGATCAGCGCGTCGGTGTCCTCGTCGCGGACGAGGGCGATGATCACCTTGAACTTCATCGGCGTGGCCGTCCGGGCCGGATGCCACGGCGCGCGGTCAGGGCCGAGAGCTGCGCATAGCCCATCACGGCGATGATCGGGAAGAGGCTCGCCAGCGCGATCAGGCCGAAGCCGTCGACCAGCTCACTGCGGCCGGGGACCGTCGAGGCCAGCCCGAGGCCGAGGGCCGTGACGAGCGGCACGGTGACGGTCGAGGTGGTCACGCCGCCCGAATCGTATGCGAGCGGGACGATCTCCCTCGGCGCGACCAGCGTCTGGACGATGACGACGAGGTAGCCCACGATCATGAACACGTACAGCGGCGTGCCGGTGACGATCCGGACGGCGCCGACGGCGATGCTCGCCCCGACGCCGAGCGCGACGGCGACCCGCAACGGCCAGGCCCGCACGGTCCCTCCCGACACCTGCTCGGCCTTCAGCGCGACGGCGATGAGCGACGGCTCGGCGATCGTCGTGGCGAAGCCCACCGCAGCGGCGAAGACGATCACCCAGTGGTAGCGCCACCACGCGAGCGTCTCCCCCGGCTCGGCGCCGAGGAACGCAGGCTCGGTCAGCTGCGTCGCCATGCTCCGCCCGACCGGGAACAGGGCCTCTTCGAGCCCGACCACGAACAGCGCCAGGCCCACGACGACGAGCACGAGGCCGACTCCGACCCGGCGGGCGTTCGGCAGGGGCCTGCGCAGCACGACGAGCTGGAAGAACGCCAGGATGGCGACGATCGGGAGGACGTCGCGCAACGTCTCCGTGAGCGCGCTCGCGAGCGACGCCGTCACCCGCTCACCATCCCGAAGACGAGCACGAAGACGATCGGCGTGAGGCTGGCGAACGCGATCAGCCCGAAGCCGTCGATCAGCGGCGAGCGACCCTTCACGACGAGCGACAGGCCGATCCCCAGCGCCGCGACCAGCGGGACGGTGATGGTGGACGTCGTGACCCCGCCCGAGTCGTAGGCGATCCCGACGATCTCGTCGGGTGCGAACGGCGTCAGCAGCACGACGATCGCGTATCCGCCGATGATCAGGAGGTGCACGGGCCATCCCTTGACGATCCGGATCACGCCGACGGCGATCGCGAGGCCGACGGACGCCGCCACGGTGTAGCGGAGCGCGAGGGCGTAGCTGCTGCCGTCCTCCGGCGTCTGCCCCCGGCTCTCGGCCCGGATCCGGGCCGCCTCGTCGGCGACGGCCATCAGGGCGGGCTCCGCCACGGTCGTCCCGAATCCCAGGGCGAACGCGAACGCCAGCAGCCACAGGACGCTGCCCTTGCGCGCGAACGCGCCGGCCATGCTCTCGCCGACGGGGAAGAGCGCCAGCTGGAGGCCCTGGACGAAGAGCGTCAGCCCGGCGACGACCGCGAGCAGGCCGAGGAGCGCGGCACCGACGTCCGGGAAGGGCTCGCGGATGACGGCGAGCTGGAAGACGACGATCACGGCGACGATCGGGCCGAGGTCGCGGAGGCTGCTGCGAACGAGCGCTCCCAGGGCCTGCAGAGAGCGAATGACCGAAGGGGATGAGGCGTCCCGGCGCAACCACGCCGACGGTACCGCAGCCGCAGGCCGCCGATCGGCCCTACGGCGGAGAGCCGATCAGGCGCTAGCGGGCGGCGGTGGCGCGAGCAGCGCGGCCACGCGTGTTCGTCGCCGTCGCGGCGGTGATCCCGTCGCGCGCGAGCGTCTCGGCGACCTCCTCGCGCGCCTTGAAGATCCGCCACTTGACGGTCGCGAGCGTCACCTCGAGCGCGTCGGCGATCTCGGAGTACGAGAGCCCCACGACGTCGCGCAGGAGCAGCGCCATCTTCAGGTCGACGCTGAGCGACTCGACGGCGCGCCACAGCGCGTCGATGGTCTCGGTGCGCTCGAACGGCTGGTCGACCGCCTCGAGCGGCGGGATGTCGTCGAGCGTCACGGTCGCGCGCGGGCGCCGCTCGAGCGACCGCAGCTCGTCGAGCACGCGGTTCTTCGTCACCTGGAAGAGCCAGGTCGTGAAGCGCGAGCGGAGCGAGAAGCCCGGGAGGCCCTGGTAGACGCGGAGGAAGACCTCCTGCGTCAGATCCTCGGCGAGGTCGCGGTTGCCGACGAGCCGGACGACGTAGTTGTAGACGGGCCGCTCGTACGCCTGGACGAGCACCGCGAACGCCCGCTCGTCGCCACGCTGGGCCTTGCGGAGCACTCCGAGGTCGGGCTGCGTCAGGGCCACTCTGTGCGCGAGTGTACCCCCGTCCTCAGAGATCACACCAACTTCTTACCTCTCGCTGAAATGTCAGCGATTATCGGGCGGGTGGGCGTCCGACGCGGTCGCGAGCAGCGACCGTCCGGTCATCTCGGGCGGGGGCTCGATCCCGAGCAGGGCCAGCACGGTCGGCGCGAGGTCGGACAACCCGCCTCCGGGGCGCAAGGCATGGGCGTCGTCGGTGAGGACGAGCGGCACAGGGTTCGTCGTGTGCGCCGTGTGCGGGCTCACGCCGTCGCCCTCGAGCATCCGCTCCGCGTTCCCGTGATCGGCGGTGACGAGACAGACGCCGCCGAGCGCGTGCGTCGCGGCGACGACGTCGCCGAGGCAGCGGTCGGCGGTCTCGACCGCGGTCACGACGGCCGGGATCACGCCGGTGTGGCCGACCATGTCCGGGTTCGCGAAGTTGACGACGCAGAACGCGTACCCGCTCGGGAGCTCGGCGCAGACGCGCCCGGCGACCTCGGCGGCCGACATCTCGGGCCGATGGTCGTAGCTCGGCACGTCGCGCGGCGAGGGGACGAGGATCCGCGTCTCGCCCGGGTACGCGTCCTCGACCCCCCCGTTGAGGAAGTACGTCACGTGCGGGTACTTCTCCGTCTCCGCCGCGTGCAGCTGGCGCAGGCCGCGCCGCGCGAGCACGTCGGCGAGCGTGGACGTGACCTCCTGCTCCCCGAAGGCGACCGCGCAGTCGAGATCGTCCGCGTACCGCGTCATCGTGGTCAGGTCGACGCCGAGCTCGACGAGGCGGCGCGAGAGCTGGCGCCCCCGGTCGGGGCGGAAGTTGAAGAACACGACGGCGTCGCGCTCGGGCGCGATGCGCGGGCGACCCTCGAGCACGACGGGCTCGACGAACTCGTCGGTGATGCCTGCCGTGTAGCTCGCCCGGACGGCGTCCACCGCGGACTGCCCACGCGTGCCGACGCCCTCGACGAGCGCCCCCAGCGCCCGGTCGGTGCGCTCCCAGCGGGCGTCTCGGTCCATCGCGTAGTAGCGGCCGACGACGGTGGCGATCCGATCGGCGGGCAGCCCGGGCGAGATCCTCGGCGGCGGCATGCGGCGACACGTCACGCCCGTCGGTGAACGCGTGCACCCAGGTGCGCGTCGCCATCCCCTCACGGCGGCCGAGCTCGACCAGCGCGAGCAGGTGGTCGAGGTGCGAGTGGACGCCGCCGGTCGAGACGAGACCGAGTAGGTGCACGTCGCCCCCGCGCTCACGCGCGCGCCGGAAGGCGCCGACGAGCGCCTCGTTGGCGAAGAACGAGCCGTCGTCGACGGCGCGCGTCACCCGGACGAGGTCCTGGTAGAGGATCCGCCCCGACCCGATCGTCAGGTGTCCCACCTCGGAGTTGCCCATCTGCCCGTCCGGCAGCCCGACCGCGGCGCCCGGAGGCGTCGAGCTGCGTGGTCGGGTAGCGGGCCGCGAGATCGTCGAAGACGGGCGTCTGCGCCAGCTCGACGGCGTTGCCCGGCCCGGGCGGGGCGATCCCCCACCCGTCGAGGATCACGAGCGTGACGAGCGGACGGCTCACGCCGCCGCGCGGCAGATCGCCGCGAACGACGCAGGATCGAGCGAGGCGCCCCCGACGAGCGCGCCGTCGACCGAGGGCTGCGCCATCAGCTCGGCCGCGTTCTCCGGCTTGACCGAGCCGCCATAGAGCACGCGGGTGTCGTGCAGGGACTTGACGAAGGCGTGGGCAGCCTGCGCGATCTCGGGCGTCGCGGTCTTGCCCGTGCCGATCGCCCAGATCGGCTCGTACGCGATCACGAGGCGCTCGTGCACGGGGAGCGCCTCGACCTGACGGCGCAGGACCGCTTCGGTCTCCCCCGCCTCGCGCTCGGCCTCCGTCTCACCTACGCACGCGATCACGCCGAGGCCGGCGGCGAGCGCGGCCTCGCAGCGCAGGCGGACGGTCTCGTCCGTGTCGCCGAACCACTGCCGGCGCTCCGAGTGGCCGACGATCGCGCCTGCGACCCCGAGCTCCACGAGCATCCCCGCCGAGATCTCGCCGGTGAACGCTCCCTCGTCCGCCCAGTGGACGTTCTGGGCGTAGATCGTCCACTCCTCGCCCACGGCCGTCTCGAGCGACACGAAGGGTGGGCAGAGGACGACCTCGACGCCGTCCGGGGCCGTGAAGCCGTCGAAGAACCGGAGCGTCTCCTCCGGTCCCTTGAACATCTTCCAGTTGCCCGCGACGAGCTTCATCACGCGTCCTCCGCCGGGATCGCGGCCACGCCGGGGAGCTCCTTGCCCTCGAGCAGCTCGAGGGAGGCGCCGCCGCCGGTGGAGACCCACGACACCGAGCTCGCGAGACCGGCCTCGTTGACCGCACGCACCGAGTCGCCACCCCCGACGACCGTGTACCCGTCGACGGCCGCGACCGCCTCCGCGACCGCGGTCGTGCCGGCGGCGAACCGCGGCCACTCGAAGACCCCCATCGGGCCGTTCCAGAACACGGTTCGCGCGCCGGTGATGAGCGCTGCGAAGCGCTCCCTGCTGGCCGGGCCGATGTCGAGGCCGAGCCAGCCGTCGGGCACGGCGTCGTACGGCGCGACCTGCGCTTCGGCCTCGGGCGCGAACGCCGCGGCCGCGACGACGTCGACGGGGAGCTCGACGGGGAACGGCAGCGGGTTCTGCTCGCGCAGCTGCTCGGCCATCTTGCCCCCGATCACGACCGTGTCGGCGCGTCCGCCGAGGTGCTCGAGGACGCCCAGCTTGTCGTCGACCTTCGCGCCGCCCGCGACGAGCACGAACGGGCGCGGCAGGTCGTCCGCCAGCAGCCGTCCGAGATGGGCCAGCTCCTCGCGCAGCAGCAGCCCGGCGTACGACGGCAGGAGCCGGGCGACCGCCTCGGTCGAGCTGTGCGCCCGATGGGCCGAGCCGAAGGCGTCGTTGACGTAGACGTCCCGCCCGGCAGCGAGCTCTTGCGCGTACACGGCGTCGTTCTTCGTCTCGCCGGGGTGGAAGCGCGTGTTCTCGAGCACGACGAGGCGCTCGTCGGCGACGAGCTCGCGCAGGCGTGCCTCCACGGGCGTCATCGAGAAGCGGGCACGATCCTCCTCCGTCTTGGGCCGCCCCAGGTGGGAGCAGACGGCGACCTCCGAGGCTCCATGGTCGAGCAGCCAGCGCAGCGTCGGCAGCGCGGCGCGGATGCGCGTGTCGTCGGCGACGCGACCCTCCTCGAGCGGGACGTTCAGGTCGGCGCGCACCAGGACGCGCTTGCCCGCGACGTCGGCGGTCTCCACCGACCGCGGCAACCTCACGCGTCCCCCTCGACCCCGGAGGGATCCGCGACGCGAATCCGAGCCGGCTGCACCTGACCGACGCGCACCCTCGCTCCTAGAGCAGTCGCCCGACGAGATCGACCAGACGACAGCTGTAGCCCCACTCGTTGTCGTACCAGCCGAACACCTTCACCTGGCTGCCGTGGCACATCGTCAGCATGCTGTCGAAGATGCACGAGTGCGGGTTGCCGACGATGTCGGTCGACACGAGCGGATCGTCCGAGTGCTGCAGGATCCCGGCGAGCGGGCCCTCGGCGGCGGCAGCGGCGTAGGCGCCGTTGACCTCGTCCTTCGTCACCTCGCGGCCGAGCGTCACGACGAGGTCGGTGAGCGAGCCGGTCGGGACCGGGACGCGGACGGAGATCCCGTCGACCTTTCCCTTCAGGTGCGGCATCACGATCCCGATCGCCTTCGCCGCGCCCGTCGAGGTCGGGATGACGTTGATCGCGGCCGCCCGCGCGCGGCGCAGGTCCTTGTGCGGCAGGTCGAGGATCTGCTGGTCGTTCGTGTAAGCGTGGATCGTCGTCATGAACCCGCTCTCGATGCCTGCTAGGTCGTCCAGCACCTTCGCGAGCGGCGCGACGCAGTTCGTCGTGCACGACGCGTTGGAGACGATGTTGTGCCGGGCCGGGTCGTAGTCGGCGTCGTTGACGCCCAGCACGACCGTGAAGTCGGGCTCCGTGGCGGGCGCGGAGATGACGACCTTCTTCGCCCCCGCGTCGAGGTGCTTCTGCGCGCCGTCGCGCTTGGTGAAGATCCCTGTCGACTCGAGCACGACGTCGACGCCGAGATCGCCCCACGGGATCGCAGCCGGGTCGCGCTCGGTCAGCATCTTCATCGACTCGCCACCGGCCTCGATCACGCCGTCGCCGAGCGTCACGTCGCCCGCGAACGGGCCGAGCACGGAGTCGTACTTGAGCAGGTGCGCCATCGTCGCGGCGTCCCCGAGGTCGTTGACCGCCACGATCTCGACGTCGGCGCCGAGCGCTTGCTGCGCCCGGAAGAAGTTCCGACCGATGCGGCCGAAGCCGTTGATCCCTACCCGAACTGCCATGGCTGCTAGCTCTCCTCTCGTGAACCGTCTCTGCGCCCGAGTCTAGTCCCGCACGCCCTCCGCTCCGCGCACAACCACCACCTCGACACGCCGGCGAGCACCAACCCACCCGAAGCCGCCCCGATCAGCTTCAGGGATCTGCCCCGGGAGCCGCCGGCGGCGGCTCCCGGGGATCAAGCGGGCGGGGATCCACTCGGTGGATCCCCGCCTTCGCGCAAACAACGTCCACATGCCCTGCGCGCGACGAGCCGGCGAAGCCGGCGAGCGCCAACCCACCCGAAGCCGCCCCGATCAGCTTCAGGGGTCTGCCCCGCGTCCGGCGGAGCCGGACCCGGGGATCAAGCGGGTGGGAATCCACTCAGTGGATTCCCGCCTTCGCGCAACAAGGGTGGGCGGAGGGAGGGGTTCCGAGGTAGCCCCCCTCCCCCACGCCGCGCTTGATGCACCACACGGCGGACGGGGTCTGGATCCGCCGCACGGGAGCGCGCGCCCACCGCGTGGGAGTATGCGGCGTCGTCGTCCGTTCCTCAACCACGCGAGGCGTACTCGACCAGGCGCGCGAGGCGCCGTGCCATCGCCGCTTTGGTCACGCGCGGCTCGGCGCGCTCGGCCAGCTCGCGCGCGGAGAGCGCCGGGTAGCGGAGTCGCAGCTCCGCCGCCTCCCGGATCGTCGCGGGCAGGCGCTCGAGGACGCCCTCGTCACGGAGCGCAAGCGCCGCCTGCGTCTGCGCGGCTGCGGCGGCGCTCTGCCGCACGAGGTTCGCGTGGTCGGCGTTCGCCAGCCTGTTTGCCTCGGCGCGCAGGCCCGCCACGAGCGCCCGCTCCTCGAGCTCGACCACGGTGTCGGTCGCGCCCGCGACGGAGAGGAAGCCCTCGATCGCGTCCCAGCCCTTCGCGTACGCGGCGGCGTGCTGCGCACGGTCGATCACCCGCAGGCGCACGCCCGCGGTCGAGGCCACGCTCCGCACGAACGCGGCCCCGGCGTGCGTCGGCGTCCGCACCTCGAGATGGGGGTCGCGCGGGCCGCTCAGCGACCCCCCGCCGAGGAAGGCGCCGCGGAGGTATGCGGCCCGACAGCAGGGTCGCGCGACCACGTGCCCGGCTGGCCGCTCGACGGGAACGCCATCCCGACCGAGCACGCCTGCCTGGGCGAGCACCTCGCGGGCGTGCTCGGATCCGTCGACGACGAGCTGGTACCGGGTCGACCGGGCGAACGCTCGCCTCGGATACGTCCGGATCTCCGACTCGACCCGGAGCGAGCGCAGGAGCGAGAACCCTCTGCGGGCCACCGCCGACTCGCCGAGGTCGAGGCTGAACGCGAGCGCTCCCCGACCGCGAAGGTGCGCCGTCCCGGCGGTGTGGAACAGTCCGGACAGCTCCGCGAGCCGGTCGCAGCGTCGGGCGGGTGCGATCGCTGCGAGCTCGGCCCGCAGAGCCTCGACGAACGGAGCCGAGCTCACAGCCGGACTCCCTCGAGCGCCAGGAGGCGGCGCTTCAGCTGCACGCCCGAGGGGCCGTAGCCGCCGATCCCGTCGGCCGCGACGACCCGGTGGCACGGGATCACCAGCGCGACGTCGCTGCCGGCGCAGTACGCGCCCGCCGCGCGGGCCGCGCCGGGCCTGCCGGCGAGCGCCGCGAGCTCGCCGTACGACACGACCTCGCCCCACGACACCCGGCGGATGGCACGGGTGAGGTCGCGCTCGAACTCCGTGCACCCGTCGAGGTCGAGCTCGACGTCGTCGTAGGCCACCGGCTCGCCGTTCAGGTGCGCCACGAAGCGCCGGCACAGATCCGCGACGAAGGCGTGACCCAGAGGGCGCAGCTCCCCCGCTAGCGTGGCACTGGGGGGCACTCCGGCCCCCCTGGGGGAGGTTGGAGCCCGGTCGGGCGACGTCTCGACGCAGCTCGATGCCCGACCCCGCGGACACCGTCTCGGAGAGCGTGCACCCGACGGGCCGGCGTCGACCGTACGCCGTACGTCGCCGACCTCGCGCGCCTCGTCCCCACGCGCCTCGCCTCCGACCACCGTCGGATCCGAGCCGGCGAGCACGTGCAGGAGCACGACGGCTCCCCTCGCCCACACCTCGCCAGCCCCCCAGCCGGGTGCGTCGTACCGGCGCCGCACGAGAGCGTCCACACCGCGATGCTAGAGCCCGCCGTGCTGCCTCATGACCGCCCGCCGAGGTCTAGAATCGCAGGCCGTGAGCGCGAACGGCATCTTCAGACCACCCGCGCCCGTCAACGACCCGGTGCTGGGGTACGTGCCGGGGTCGCCCGAGCGGCTCGAGCTGCAGCGGCGGCTGGACGAGCTCGCGTCCGAGCGGATCCACATCCCGCTCGTGATCGGCGGCGAGCGGGTCGAGACGGGGACGACGTTCGAGGCCGTGATGCCCCATCGGCGAGCGCACGTGCTCGCCGACGTCGAGCGCGGCGACGCCTCGCACGTCGAGCGCGCGATCGCCGCTGCGCGCGCTGCGCATCCCGCCTGGGCGCGCACGCCGTGGCACGAGCGCGTGGCGGTCTTCCTCCGCGCCGCGGAGCTGCTCTCGGGTCCGTGGCGCTCGACGCTCGTCGGCGCGACGATGCTCAACCAGTCGAAGACGGTCGCACCAGGCCGAGATCGACGCCGCGTGCGAGACGGTGGACTTCTTCCGCTTCAACGCCGACTACCTCACACGGATCTACGCCGAGCAGCCCGTCAGCTCGCCCGGCGTCTGGAACCGGCTGGAGTACCGACCGCTCGAGGGGTTCGTCTTCGCGATCAGCCCGTTCAACTTCACGGCGATCGGCGCGAACCTCACCACCTCCCCCGCGATCATGGGCAACACGGTCGTCTGGAAGCCCGCCCAGACCCAGGCGTTCTCGGCCTGGTACACGCTGCAGCTGCTCGAGGCGGCCGGTCTGCCGCCCGGGGTGATCAACCTCGTGTTCGGCCCGGGCAAGGAGCTCGGGGACGCCGCGCTGGCGAGCCCGGAGCTCGCCGGCGTCCACTTCACCGGCTCCACGGCCGTGTTCCAGTCGCTGTGGCGCACGATCGGCGGCGGCATCGAGCGCTATCGCAGCTACCCGCGGATCGTGGGCGAGACCGGCGGCAAGGAC
Organism: uncultured Actinomycetes bacterium; assembly: GCA_963703095.1. GTDB lineage: Bacteria > Actinomycetota > Thermoleophilia > Gaiellales > Gaiellaceae > Gaiella. Next base: position 1,996,871 of record OY969787.1, on the reverse strand, counting down.
TTCATCCTCGCCCACCCCTCGGCCGACCCCGCCGAGGTCGCCACCGCGATCGTCCGTGGCTCGTTCGAGTACCAGGGGCAGAAGTGCTCCGCCTCGTCGCGGCTCTACATCCCCTCGAACCTGTGGCCCGCCGTGCGCGACCGCGTCGTCGCGGACGTCTCGACGATCCGCATGGGCGACGTCCGGGACTTCGGCAACTTCATGGGCGCGGTGATCGACGAGAGCGCGTTCACGACGCAGCGGTCGGCGATCGACGAGGCCCGCGCCGCCGGTGCGGAGATCGTCGTCGGGGGCGGCACCGACGACAGCGAGGGCTGGTTCGTCGAGCCCACCGTGATCGAGACCTCCGATCCCGGCTTCCGCCTGTTGCGCGACGAGCTGTTCGGCCCGGTCGTCACCGCGCACGTCTACGACGAGCGGCGCTGGTCGGAGACCCTTCGGCTCGTCGACGAGACCGGGACGTACGCGCTCACCGGCGCAGTGTTCTCCAACGACCGCTACGCGATCGACGAGGCTCATCGCGAGCTCGCCTACGCGGCGGGCAACTTCTACGTGAACGACAAGCCGACCGGCGCCGTCGTCGGCCAGCAGCCCTTCGGCGGCGCGCGAGCCTCCGGCACGAACGACAAGGCGGGCTCGATGTGGAACCTGATCCGCTGGGTCAGCCCGCGCACCGTCAAGGAGACGCTGGTGCCGCCCGCCGACTATCGCTACCCGTTCCTCGCCTCCGACGACTGATCGGCCGCCCCGCCGGCCGCTCGTCGTGGGGGAGGACGCAGCACCGGCTCCGAACCGCCCGGGCCGCCCGATCGCACGGCTGATCCCCGGGCTGACGGTCGCAGGCTTCGCGGCCGTGCTCGCGCTCGGCGCCGGGCGCCTGCACGAGGCGATCCCGCCGTACGTCCTCGCCGTGGGCGCCGGCGTGCTCCTCACCGCCGTCGGGGCCGTTCGGGGCTCGCTCCGCCCCGGCCTCGCGTTCGCAGGCTCGGCCGTCCTGCGCGTCGGCGTCGTCCTGCTGGGGTTCGACCTCGTGTTCCCGGACGTCCTCGGTCTCGGCGGCAGGGCGCTCGCCGTGGTGGTCGCGGTCGTGGTGCTGACGTTCGCGGGCACCCGCTGGATCGCCGGCCGGCTCGGCGTCGGCGACGGGCTCGGCACGCTCACCGCCGTCGGCTTCTCCATCTGCGGCGTCTCGGCGATCGCCGCGGCCCGCGACGTCGTCGACGCGGACGAGGACGACGTCGCGTTCGCCGTCGCCCTCGTCACGCTCTGCGGCACGCTCGCGATCGTGGTCCTGCCCGTCCTCCGCGGGCCGCTGGGGCTCGATCCGGAGGCCTATGGCGCGTGGGTCGGCGCCAGCGTCCACGACGTCGGCCAGGTCGTCGCCACGGCGTCCGTCGACGGCGACGATGCGCTCGCGACCGCGATCGTCGTCAAGCTGACGCGCGTCCTGCTCCTCGCACCGCTCGTCGCGCTGCTCGCCTTCCGGGCCGCCCGGAGCGCGCCGGCCGGCGGCCGGCTGCAGGCCGTCCCGCTCTTCGTGGTCGGGTTCGTCGCCGCGATCGCGATCGCCAGCACCGGGCTGCTCGACGACGACGCCATCGCGGTGATCGACGACGTCCGCGCGCTGCTCTTCGCCGCGGCGCTCTTCGCGATCGGCACGCGGGTCGACCTGCGGCGCCTCGCTCGGCTCGGCTCCCGTCCCGTCGCGGTGGGGCTCGCGTCCTGGGCGCTCATCGCGGTCATCGCCTACGTGGGCGTCCTGCTCGCCTGGGGCTGAGCGCTTCTCGTCCGGGGACGTACGACCGAGTGCCGAGGGATGCCTTCCGCCCGGGTGTGAGCTCTGTGCCCTGCGTTGCGATCGCGCGCGACCGCCACCGGACGCACGGCGCCGGGGCCTGTACGGTGCCGCCGTGGTCGACCGGCTCTGGAGCGCGACGCAGGCCTTCTGGGACTCGCTCACGGAGATCCACTGGCTGCCGCTGCTGCTCGCGATCGGCGCCCACGTCCTCAAGCTCGCCTGCACGAGCCGCGCCTGGCGCAACGTGCTCGCAGCGGCCTATCCGGACGAGCGCGTGGCGTGGCGGAAGATCTTCGCGGCCTACGCGGCAGGTGTCGGCGTGAACGCGATCCTGCCGGCGCGAAGCGGTGACGTCCTGCGCATCGTGCTCGCCCATCGTGCTATCCCGGGCAGCAGCTACACCACGATCCTCTCGTCGACGATCGTCCTCACGTTCGTCGACATGGCAATGGCGCTCACGATCTTCGGCTGGGCGCTGACCCAGGGCGTCCTTCCCAGCCTTGAGGTGCTCCCAAGCCTGCCGACGTTCGACTACGCCTGGCTGGTCGAGCACGGTCGCTGGAGCGCGGCAGCCGGCGCCGTGCTCGCCGCCCTCGCCCTCGTCGGCCTCGTGTGGCTGTGGCGGCGCTGGAGCGACTTCAAGGTGCGCGTCGCTCAGGCGTTCTCCGTGCTGCACCCGCCGTCACGCTACCTGCGCACCGTGGCGGCGTGGCAGCTCGCGGAGTGGGGTCTGCGGCTGCTCACCGTGTGGTGCTTTCTCGGTGCGTTCGGCATCGAGCAGAGCGTGCGCAACGTCCTCCTCGTTCAGGCGACGCTCAGCCTGGCGACGCTCGTCCCTGCAACGCCCGGGGGCATCGGCACGGAGCAGGCGCTCGTCGTCTACGCCTTCCGGGGCGCGGACATCGCCCGCTCGACGCTCCTCGCGTTCAGCGTGGGCATGAAGCTGACGCTCACCGCGGTGAACGTCGTGATCGGGTTCACGGCGATCCTCCTCACCCTTGGCTCGTTCCGGTTCCGCCACACGATCGAGGAGCCGGTCGAGGACGCCCCGGGCTAGTCCGGCGTCAGGCGCGCCCGGCCTTGTGCAGCTGCGCGTAGACCGCGCGCGCAGTCTTCGCCGGCAGCCCGGGGACGCCCTCCAGCTCTTCCCTGCTCGCCGCCAGGAACCGATCGGCCGACCCGAAGTGCCGCAGGATCGCACGCCGTCGCGCGGGGCCGATCCCCTCGAGTCCGTCGAAGATCGAGCCGAGGGCGCGCGTGTCACGCCGGCGGCGATGGTGGCCGAGCGCGAAGCGGTGGGCCTCGTCGCGCGCGCGCTGGAGCAGCTGGAGGCCCGCGTCGTGTCGGTCGAGGAGGATCGGCGTCGACCGTCCCGGCACGAACACCTCCTCCTCCCGCTTCGCCAGCGAGACGACCGCGAGCCGCGGCAGGTCGACGGTGGCGCGGATCGCCCCGAGCGCCGCCGCCAGCTGCCCCTTGCCGCCGTCGATCACCACGAGGTTCGGCGTGGCCGCGAAGCTCTCGTCGCGCCGTGACGGGTCGTGGGCGTCGCGCAGCCGGGCGAAGCGCCGGCCGACCGCCTGCGCCATCGCGGCGAAGTCGTCCTGGCCCTCCTGTCCCCGGATCGCGAAGCTGCGGTAGAGCGCGGGTCGAGGCTGGCCGTCGATCGTCACCGACATCGAGGCGACGATCTCCCGACCCTGGATGTTCGAGACGTCGAAGCACTCGATCCGCAGCGGCAGGCTCTCGAGGTTGAGCGCCTCGCGCAGCTGCTCGAGCGCCTCGATGCGCCGACGCCGCCGGTACGCGGCAGCCGTCGCGTCGCGCTCGAGCGCTATGCGTGCGTTCTCGTCGGCGAGCTCGGCGAGGCGCCGCTTCTCGCCTCGCTGGGCGGCCCGCACCTCCACGGCTCCCCCGCGGACGTCGGTGAGGAAGGCCTGGAGCGCCGCGGTGTCCGTGATGTCCGGGGGCACGACGACGAGAGGCGGCACCGAGGGCGCGCTGCCGTAGTACTCGAGCGCGAACGACTCCAGCACCCCTGTGCGGTCCTCGCCCGCCACGTTCTCGAGGTGGAAGGCGTGACGGTCGACCATGCGCCCGTCGCGCAGTGGGAAGACCTGCGCTGCCGCGCGGTCGCCGCCGACGGCGAGGCCGATCACGTCGGCCGTGCCCACGTCACGGCGGTCGGCAGCCTGTCGCTCCGCGAGGCTGCGGATCGCGAGCAGCCGGTTGCGGTAGCGGGCGGCCTCCTCGTAGCGCTCGTCCGCTGCGGCCTCGCGCATCTGCTGCTCGAGCTCGCGGTCGATCGTGCGCGTGTCGCCCGAGAGGAACGCGATCACGCCGTCGATCGTCCGGCGGTAGTCGTCGACCGAGACCGCCCCGATGCACGGAGCCGTGCAGCGCTCGATGTGGAAGTCGAGGCACGGCACCCCGGAGTGACGGCCCGGTCGCGGCCCCTCGCACGGCCGGAACTGGAACACGCGGTTGAGCACGTCGAGCGTCTCGCGGACCCGCTTCGCGTTCGCGTACGGGCCGAAGTAGGCGATGCCGCGACGGTGCCGCTCGCGCGTGAACATCACTCTCGGATACTCGTCGCCGACCGTGACCGCGATGTACGGAAACGACTTGTCGTCGCGCAGGCGGATGTTGAACGGCGGCCGATGGCTCTTGACGAGGTTCTGCTCGAGGTGGAGCGCCTCGGCCTCGGTTCGGGTGACGATCACCTCGACGCGACGGACCCGCTCGACGAGCCGCTCGATCCCGGGACGCGCGTCGCCCCCACCCGTGAAGTAGCTCCGCACCCGACTGCGCAGCGACTTCGCCTTGCCGACGTAGAGCACGTCGTCGCCCGCGCCCCGGAAGAGGTACACCCCGGGCCCGCGCGGCAGCGTGCCGAGCTGCTCCCGAAGCGATGCGTCCACTCCGGCTAGCGTAACGACGGCCGTTGTCGTCTCATCCTTCGTGATGCGCCTGCTCCCCACCCTCGCCGCCCTGGCCGCCGTGGCGGCCCTCGCCGCACCTGCGCAAGCAGGAGGGCCCGGGCTCGAGCTCGGCGTAGCGGAGGACGCCGTGCGCGGCGAGACGCTCGTGGCCGCCCGCGCCGAGCTCGCGCTCCTGCGCCTGGCGGGGTTCTCGACCGTGCGGGTCACCTCGAAGTGGCTGCCGGGTCAGGCGGCGCCGACCGAGGACGAGCTCGCCGCGCTGCGGACGGTCGAGGCGGCCGCAGCGCTCACCGGTGTGAAGGTCTACGTCTCCGTGTTCGCGCCCGGGTCGGCGACGACGCCGCTCACGCCCGAGGCGCAGGATCAGCTGGCGTCCACCGCCGCGGCGATCGTCACCGCGCTCCCGACGTTCGACGACGTCGTGATCGGGAACGAGCCGAACCTCAACCGCTTCTGGCTGCCCCAGTTCAACCCGGACGGCTCGGTCGCCTCCGCCGGGGCGTATCTCTCGCTGCTCGCCCGCGCGTACGACGCCGTGAAGGCCGCCGACCCCGCGGCGCGCGTGTGGGGCGGCGCGACCTCGCCACGGGGAGCGGACCGCCCGGCGGGCACTCGGCCGACCACGTCACCGACCGCGTTCGTCCGCGCGCTCGGAGCCGCCTACCGGGCGAGCGGACGGACGCTTCCGGTGATGGACGGCTACGTCCACCACCCGTACCCCGACACCTCGGCGCAGTCCCCCGCCGTCGCCCATCCCACGACGACGACGATCGCGCTGGCCGACTACGACAAGCTGGTCGCACTGCTGGGCGAGGCGTTCGACGGCACGGCGCAGGCCGGCTCGACGCTCCCGATCGTCTATGGCGAGCTCGGCGTCGAGTCGCGCGTCCCCCCCGGCAAGGCGTCGCTCTACACGGGGACGGAGCCTGCCACGACGAGGCCCGTCGCCGAGCGGGCACAGGCGGCTGCCTACGAGACCGCGGTGCGCCTCGCCTTCTGCCAGCCCAACGTCCGCGCGCTCCTCTTCTTCCACTCGCGCGACGAGCCCGCGCTCGCAACCTGGCAGTCGGGCGTCTTCTACGCGGACGGCACGCCGAAGTCGAGCTTCTACGCGGTTCGCGACGCGGTCCGGCGCGCGCGCGGCGGCTCGATCGCTCGCTGCGCCGACCTCGCGCTCGTCGTCCGGCTTGCGGCCGTGCGGTTCCCGACCGTATCCACCTTCCGGCGCGGCGACCGCGTCGTGCGGTTCGTCTGCGACCTCGACTGCGCCTGGGAGCTGCGCGCGCTCAGGACGGACGGAAGCCAGGTCGCGGCATCGCGAGGCTGGGCACGGGCGGGCGACCGGGTCACGGCATCGCTGCGCCGCAACCTCGGGCTCCAGCCGCTCCGGCTCGAGATCCGCGCAGTCCATCCGGTCAACCCCGGCGCACCGCGCGTGCGCCGCAGCGTCGAGCTGCGCGCAGGCTGAGCGCGGCGGCGTACCATTGCCGCCATGGCGAGCGACCAGGGCTACGAGCGGATCGAGGGCCTCCCTGTCGGGCAGTACGTCACGTACCGGTTCTTCCGCGTCGACCCGGCGTGGCGGCGCCTCCCCGTCGAGGAGCGCGCCGCCGGCAAGGACGCCTTCGCGGAGGTCGTCGAGCAGTGGGCCGGGCGGATGGAGGGGCTGCACGCGTACTCGGTCACCGGCGTCCGGCGTGACGCCGACTTCTTCCTGTGGCAGATCACCGAGCGCTGGGACGACCTGATCGAGCTCGGCGCCGCCCTCAACGGCACGCCGCTCGCAGGCTGGCTCGAGACGCCCCACGCGTACGTCGCGACCACCAAGCCGTCGAACTACACCGACAAGAAGCGCGTGCGCCAGGGCAAGGTCATCCCCCGTGGCGCGCCGTACCTCGTCGTGTACCCGTTCGTGAAGCTCCGACCCTGGTACTTCCTGACGTTCGACGAGCGGCGCGAGGCGATGCGGGAGCACGCCGACGTCGGGGGCAAGTTCGTGACGGTGACGAACCACACGACCTACTCCTTCGGGCTCGACGACCAGGAGTTCATGCCGGCCTTCGAGTGCGAGGAGCCGGCCGACTTCATGCACCTGATGATGACGCTGCGCGAGACCGAGGCCTCGCGCTGGACGGAGCGCGACACGCCGATCTTCGTCGGCCGCAAGGTCGACATCCGCACCGCGCTCGACGCGCTCGACGGCGCGGTCGTGCTCGCCGACCACCCGGCCGCTGCCGTCTCGCCGTCCACTCCTTCGTCGCCGTAGGGGCGAGGCATGCCTCGCCCGCCTTTCGGCCCCTACGACGCGTAGGTGTGCTCGCGCCGCCAGACGCGGACGATCGCCCAGCCGCACGCGACCAGCACGACGACGAACACGACCGCCTCGCTGCCGTTGGGACCGAGCGCGAGCGCGGCGGCGACGTCGACCACGGCGAGGACGATCGCGCCGTAGAAGGTCCAGCGCGACAGGTCGCTCCACGTCTCGATGTCCGACCGCCGCTCGCGCCAGAGGAGGAACACGAAGAACGCGATCGCGAGGAAGAACGCGACGCTGACGAGCGCCCGCGCCGTGACGAGCGACTCCTCGAGCGAGAGCAGCACGATCGCGAGCGAGACGGCCGCGATCAGCGCCATCCCACGGACGAACCCGCTCTCCCAGAGCCTCCTCACAGCCCGCCCGTCGTATAGGCCCGGATCGCCAAGGCCGCCGCCACGCCGGCCGTTCCCGCGAACCACAGCAGCCGCTTCGGCCCCGCCTGCGGAGCGTAGAACCACGGCGCGAGCGCGACGCCCATCGCCAGCGACCCGTACAGGTAGTGCATGTCGTCCGGGGCGCGCCGGTCGTCCGCCAGCAGGAGCAGTCCGAGCCCGACCTGCGCCACCAGCAGCGTCTGGGCGAGCGAGAGGAGGTGGGCGGCGATCGGCCCGGCACCGCGCTTCCGCCAATAGAGGAACCCGCCGACCAGGGCAGCGGCGGCCGCGACCGTGATCGCAGCCACGCCGAGCCAGGGATGGATCTCCGCCACGGGTCGAGGGTAGACGAGCGACGCGTCGGGCCGCGGGGGTTGAGTGGCGGGTCTCCGGGACCGCCGCCCCGGCCGTCAGGCGGCGCAGCCGGCTCTGAAGCCGCGGTCGACGGCGCGCACTGCCTGCGTCTCCCTGAGCCCGGCCCGTCGGAGCAGCCTGCCGACGCCGGGCAGTCCGCGGAGCGTCTCGCGTGCCGCCCGCTCCGCCACCCCGGGAGAGACGCGCACGAACGCGCACGTCAGCCGGTCGCGCCGGGCCGCGACCCACCCGAGCCCGTACAGCGTCCGCAGCGACGGACGCGCGTACGGGCCCGAGACGATCGCGCGTCGCGCATCAGCTGGTGCGACGCCGGCGCTCCGTGCCGCCGCAGCGACCGTCGTCGCCGCCTTGGTGGCGCTGGTCGGGAGGCTCCCGCCGCTCAGGGCGCCGACGATCACGGCGGCCATCACGGACGTGATCAGCGCGTACTCGGCCACCTGCACATCGTGGCCCCGACGCCGGGCTCGCGCAACTGCCGATTCCACGGCAGCCAGTGCTCGCGTCGTCCCGCTCGCCGCGGGCTGGCTCGGCGACCGGCGCGGACTCACGCCGGTGGTCCTGAGGGCCTCGGTCGTGGACGGGTGCGGTCCCGGGGATATCCTCGAGCCATGTCGACGGCGCCCGCGCAGGAGCCGCTGCCAGCCCGGCCCTATCGCGATGACGAATCGGACTGGTGGGCGATCCGTGGACTCCTCGGCCGGACCTTCGCCACGACGTCGCCCGGCTGGAACTGGGACATCCGCCGCTGGGACGGCAAGCGCTTCCACCACGAGGACGGAAGGCTCCCCGCCTGGCTCGCCGAAGGGATCGGTCTGTGGGAGACCGCGGCCGGGGCGTTGGTCGGCGTCGTGCACAGCGAGGGTCGCGGCGAGGCGTTCTTCGAGCTGGACCCGGCATTCCGACACCTCGAGCCGTCCATGCTCGATTGGGCGGAGGCGCGGCTCGCGATCGCGACTGCTGGACGTCGCAGCCTCGAGATCACGGTGTGGGACGACGATCAGGCGCGCATCGAGCTGCTCGCCGCGCGTGGGTTCGATCGACTCGACGACGGCGTCTGGATGCACCGGCTCCGCTTCGACGCCTGGCAGCGCCCGGCGGAGGCGGGATCGGCGGATGGGTATCGGATGCGAACGACGAGCGACGCCACGCTGACGGCGGATGCTGCGAGCATGGCGACCCTCCTGAACGCGGCGTTCGGCCGGACCAGCCACACAACCGCGGAATACGAGCGATTCGCCAGCGGATCGCCGTCGTTCCGGCACGAGCTGAACCTTGTGGCAGAGGCCCCGGACGGGTCGTTCGCCGCCCACGTCGGGGTGACCCTCGATGAGAGGAACCGGCACGGGATCGTCGAGCCCGTGTGCACCCACCCGGATCACGTGCGACGCGGTCTTGCCCGGACCTTGATCCTCGACGGCCTGCGGCGCGTGCGCGATCTCGGCGCGAGGACGGCGAGCGTCGAGACCGGCGACATGGAGCCGGCGAACGCGCTCTATCGCGCCGTGGGGTTCACCGAGTCACGGCGTGGTCACCGCTGGCGCCACGACCTCGGGCCCGCATGACGGGATCAGCGGCGCGAGGGCGCACGCGATCGCGTCGACAGTCCCGTCCTGGCCCGCTTGCTCGCAGCGACCAGGCTGGTTCAGGCACCTGGTCGAGCACGTGCTCGGTCGCGCCGCGCTCGCATCGCCGGCGATACGCTGCCGTTGCTCATCGGGTGACACGACGCTCTCGCCGACCCGGCAAGCAACATCGAGCGATCCCCTGCTAGAAGGAGGCACGACGGATGGACGTAGGCGACTTGGCTCCCGACTTCACGCTGACCTCGGATGCGGGTAGTGAGGTCACGCTGTCGTCCTCCCGTGGCCGCCCGGTCGTCGTGTACTTCTATCCCAAGGACGACTCGCTGTCTAGGACAACACAGTAAGCGGCGGACGCGCATCTTGCCTGCCAAGGCTGTGCAGGGCGCACGCGTTGGAGCGGTTCGAGCTCGAGACCGACGGGCTGGGCTGGGGTGGGCGCACAAGCGGCGTCACGATGTGGACGGTGCTCGTGACCGCTTCGGATCAACCGGATCGCAGCGCCTACCTCGGACTACTGAGAGATCCGGAGACTCGGCGCTCAACGCCTCTGTGCGGAAGCCGCTCTCGCCTCCACCAGCAGCCGGCCGCGATCGTCGCGGTCGAAGTAGCGGCCGCGCAGGAAGACCCCTTCGATCTGCCCGGCGTTCCTGACGTCCTCCAGCGGGTTCGCCCGGACGAGGATCAAGGACGCCGTCTTCCCCTCGCCGACAGTGCCCAGACGATCGCCCAGGCCCATGAACTGCGCCGGGACCGTCGTCGCACTGCGAAGCACGTCCGCCGGAGCGATGCCCGCCTCCTGCCAGATCGCCATCTCCTCGTGGACGGAGAAGCCGGGCAGAACGCCGGGAACCGTCAGGTCGGTGCCCACCAGCAGCGGCACCCCGGCCTCGTTCAGCTCGTTGACCAGCTCGGCCCAGCTCCGCCAGACGAAGCCCGGGAGGTCGCCCTGTTCGGCCCACAGTGACCTCCACATGTCGAGAACCCTCTGCGAGACGTACTCGCTCCCCGGGAAGCTCCCGCTCTGGAACGCCGTCGTGTGCATGCCCTTCTTGAACACGACCACCGTCGGACAGACGGTCAGTCCGCTCGCACCGAGCTGCCGGAACGCGCTCTGCAGCTTCACCGGGTCGATCTCGCGCCAGCGACTGAGATAGGACACGTCCGCTCCCATCCCGGCGTACTCGTATGCGACCGGCTCTCCCAGCAGCGCGCCGACGAGCTTCTCGAAGCCGAAAAGGTGCTCACTGCTGCGCAGGCCGGCCGCCGCGGCGGCGTCGATCGGAATCGAGTCCGGGACGTGCCCCACGACCTTCAGCCCCTGCCGGTCGGCTTCCTCGACGATCGCGAGGAACACCTCCCGGTCAAGGCTGCTGTAGACCTTGATCATGTCCACGCCGGCTCGTGCGTGCTCGACGACCGCCGACCGCCCGTCCTCGGGGGTCGCGACGCCCACCGAGACCGAAGGGATCAAGGGCGGAGACCCGTCGACGACGGCACCCGTGGCGACCATCTCCGGGCCTAGGGCCTCACCCCGGTTCAGGGCATCCCGCTCCTTCAGAATGATGTCGGTCGGCAGGCCCATGTCGCGAACGAGCACGACGCCGTTGGCGATCAGCAGCCGCCCGAAGACGGGCGGGTCGTAGTAGTGGACATGCGCATCGACCAAGCCCGGCATCAGGTACAACCCGCGACCGTCGATCGACCGCGAGCCGGCGGGAGCGGAGATTTCGGATCGTCGCCCGATCTTGTCGATCCGGTCTCCCACGACGACGACCGTCTGGTCCGGAAGAACGAGACCGTGCTCCACGTCCACGACAGCGACACCGGTGATCGCGGTCGCAGGCCCGGATCCGACGTTCCCGTCGCCGCCGCCGCCACACCCGACGGCCACAAGCACGCACGCCCCCATGAGTAAACGGAGCCCCAGCACGAAGCAGCGCATGAGCGCCTCCCCTTCACCCGCACCCTGCCGCACACCCGACTGCGGCGCATCCGTGCCGCCACTGACCCCGCCTACCCGGAACTCCGAACTCCCGCGCCAGCACTCCGGGCAGAGGAGAGGTTCTCAGACCGCGTACAGGACGAGGGTGCCAGCCAAGGTCGCCGACTCGCCGGGGCCTGACCTCTTCTCACCGGAGATGCGCCAGAGGATCGAGCATGCCAAACGCAACGTGGTCGGCCAGCAGCCCTTCGACGGCGCACGCGAAGCCAAGCTGAGCGCGCCTGGCCTCGGCGACGAGGGATACGTAACCGAGCTGAAGGCCGCACAGCGAGCAGGGCACATCACGCAGCCCGAGGTCGTGTCGCTGTTGGGCGTTCACGGATCGGTGATGCGACGCACGCTGCCCGTCGACGAGGCGGAGACGCTCGCAGCAATCGAAAGCCTCGGCGGAACGTGGATCGAGGAGCGAGCAGAGTGAGCCCTCCACTGCTGGCGGGGAATGTGAGATGGGCGGCGGCGGGTATCGAGGGCGGCGTCGGCCGTGAATGACCCGGTCGTGGATGCGGTTCGTCGTGGGTTCCCAGTGCAGCGCCGCGGGGACAACCCAGACCGCGTCAGGAACCCAGTCGGCGGATGCGGCCGGCGCGACCGGCCGCGGGTGCTCGTGCAAACGCAGCAGGTGTCGCTTTGAGCGATCGTCTCGCCCCCGCAGCACGGGAGGACGCTCGCCGCATCCTCGATCGAGCCGCGCGGAGACCGCTAGACGCGCGGCCGAACAGCCACTCGACCAGTCCCTCGTCCGGGCATGACGTCAGCGCGCTCGATGACCGCAGTGATGAGTTCGCGCCGCTCCTTGAGGGTGAATGTGGCCCAGTCGTCAGCAGTGACCGTGACAGCGGGGACCACAAGGGCGCGGAGCTCCTCGAGCCGCTGCCGGGCGACGTCCCGGTCATGGCGTAGAGCGCTGAGCCGTTCCCGCACGGCGTCAACGTCGTCCATGCCGGTGAACGCGCGCACTGCAGCGTCCAGCTCACGCTCGGCGTGGTCAAGCTGAGCCTCGGCCTGCACGATTCCGTCGTCGATGGCGGCGCTGCCGGTCACACCCGCGAGCAGCCGTTGCACCTCGGCCACCACGACCTGCTCGGCGACGTCGGCGCTGATCGTCACGCGCCGGGCGCAGTCACCGATGGGCGGGCACCTGTAGAACCCGTACGCTGGCCCGCCGTTCTTGCCGGCGCGGGTGGTGCCGACCACCATGCGGGAGCCGCAGGTGCCGCACCGGAGCACACCTGCACGGGCGAGCAGCCGGTCGCTCTTGGGTCGTCGGCCTCGCGGCAACCGGACGCGCTGCACCTGCTCCCAGGTTCCGCGGTCGACGATGGCCGGGTGTGCGCTCTCGTTCACGAGCTGGCCGAACCAGAGCTCTCCGAGCACGACACGGGACGCGAGCAACGCCTGCACGCCGTGGTAGGAACGCTCGACGCCGTGGGCGCGCAGGTGGGCGCGCACGTCGGCGATCGTGGCACCGCGAGCGCGCATCCGGAACGCCTCCGCGACCGCCGGGGCGTGCTCGTCAGGCTGGAGGGTGCCGTCCTCGAGCTGCCGGTATCCGGGCGGCACGTTCGGGAACGTGGGCACGCCGCGGGCGATGGCACGACGTTTCGCCTCCGCGGTGCGCTCCGACGTGACGCGGCGGTGGTACTCCGACACGGCACCGAGCAGCGTCGACGACAGCCACCGGGACGCGGTGTCGGCCCGCACCTCCCCCACGTCCAGGGCGAGGATGCCGCCGCCAGCGGCCTCCACCCGTTCGATGACCTCGGCCTGCACCCGCAGCGACCGCACCAGCCGATCGAAGAACGCCACCACCAGCACGTCGGCGTCACCGGCCTCCACCATCTCGACGGCGTGACGAAGCTTCGTCCGCTTCGCGAGCGGCGTGCCGCCCGACACGTCGAGCTCCTCGAGCACCTCCACGAGCTCCATGCCGTCGCGCTCGCAGGTGGAGCGGATACGCTCTCGCTGCTCGTCAGGTGACACGAACCGTTCGCCGTCACGGTCACCGACACGAGACACCCGCACCACGCCCACCGCACGACGCCTGGAGGCCGCCTTGGTCGAGGAAGGTTCACCCGCTCCGGACTTCACCTTGGGGACTGACACCGGGGACACCATCTCGCTCTCCTCGCTGAGAGGTTCACACGTTGTACTGTATTTTTACCCCAAGGACGGCACGTCCGGATGCACGACCCAGGCGTGCGGGATTCGCGACGCCTGGGCCGACTTCGAGGCCACGGGTGCCGTCGTCCTGGGCGTGAGCCCGGACAGCGAGGCCAGTCACGTGAAGTTCAGGGCGAAGCACGACCTCCCGTTCACGCTGCTCGCCGACCCGGATCACGCCGTCGCGGAGGCCTACGGCGTGTGGGTCGAGAAGTCGATGTACGGCAAGACCTACATGGGTGTCGAGCGCTCGACGTTCGTGATCGGCCCCGACGGCACGGTCGTCCGGGCGCTCCGGAAGGTGAAGCCAACCGAGCACGCGGCCCAGGTGCTCGAGGTCCTCGCCTGACCGCCACGCGGCTACACTGTCGCTCCGCGCGGATGTGGCGGAATTGGTAGACGCGCACGGTTCAGGTCCGTGTGCCCGTAAGGGCGTGGAGGTTCAAGTCCTCTCATCCGCACTCGCCCGGCGGCCCGCCTTTCGGGCGACGCCGCCGTCTCATCGACCATGACCCCGGCGCACATCTCGAGGGGCCGAGCGCTCGGCGCGATCGGCGTGCTCGCGTCGGCCGCGCTCCTCGCGGCGTCGCCCTGGTCGGGCGAACGGGTGAGCCGAGCCGCTCCGGCCGCGCCGACGCACGTCGTCGTCGCGCTCACCGCGCCGCCCCTCGCCCGGGCGAGCGGATCCCGCGCGGCCGCCGCGCGCCGAATCGGGGTCGAGCAGGCGCGCTTCGAGCGCGCGCTGCGTGCCAGCGTGCCCGACGCATCGATCCACTGGCGGTACCGGATCGTCGAGAACGGTGTGTCCGTCCTCCTCCCGGCCCGCGCCGTGGGGCGACTGCGCGACCTGCCGGGCGTCACACACGTGTTCCCGGCCGCACGGTACACCGCTCTCGTCGGCCCCGCCGGCGCGCGGATGCGCGCTCGCGAGCTCCCCGGCATCGCGGCGGCGCAGGGTGGCGAGGGGATCAAGATCGGCGTGATCGACGACGGGATCGACCAGACCCACCCGTTCTTCGCGCCTGCGGGCTACGCGGTGCCCGACGGGTTTCCCAAGGGGAGCACGCGCTTCACGACCGCGAAGGTGATCGTCGCGCGGGCGTTCCCGCCGCCGGGTGCGAGCTATGCGCGCGCCGCGCTCCCCTTCGACGACGGCTCCTCCTACCACGGCACGCACGTCGCAGGCATCGCCGCCGGGAACGAGGGCACGGCGGCCCGTGGAGCGCGGATCTCCGGCGTGGCACCGCGCGCGTGGCTCGGCAACTACAAGGCGCTCACGATCCCCACCGACGCGGGCGTCGGGCTCGACGGCAACGCGCCGGAGCTGGTGGCCGCGATCGAGGCGGCAGTGGCGGACGGGATGGACGTGATCAACCTGTCGCTCGGCGAGCCCGAGATCGAGCCCGAGGAGGACGTCGTCGCGCGCGCGCTCGACGCGGCGGCGGCCGCGGGCGTCGTGCCCGTCGTGGCGGCCGGGAACGACTACGACGCGTTCGGGGCGGGCTCGGTCTCGTCCCCCGGGACGTCCGCGGACGCGATCACCGTCGCCGCCGTGAGCGACGATGCCAGGCCGGTGGTCGCGAGCTTCTCGGCCGCCGGACCGACAGCGCTCTCGCTGCGGGCGAAACCCGACGTCGCGGCGCCCGGCGTCGGCATCCTGTCGTCGGTCCCGGGCGGGTGGGACGAGATGTCCGGAACGAGCATGGCCGCACCGCACGTCGCCGGTGCCGCAGCGCTGCTGCTCCAGGCGCACCCCGACTGGCCCCCGCCCACCGTCAAGGCGGCGCTCGTCGGCACAGCCCGCCCCGTCGCCGGAGCGGACGACCAGGCTCCCGCCACACGTGTGGGAGCGGGCCTGGTCGACGTGCGCGCTGCCCTCGAGCCACACGTCGTCGCAGCTCCCACCGCCGTCTCGTTCGGCCTGCTTCGCACCGGGACGGTCGCGACGGCCACGATCGAGCTCGCCGACGTCGCGGGCAGCGCGAGCAGCGCGGGTGCGTGGCAGGCGACGATCGAGCGGACGGGCACCGGCCCTGCCGCCGAGATCACGGTCTCCCCGCGGCAGGCCGTGGCCGGGGCTCTGACGCTGACCGTCGCCACGCCGTCCGCCGCGGCGGACGGCGAGCTGACGGGGGTGGTCGTGCTCCGCCGCGAGGGGATCACGCGGCGGATCCCGTTCTGGGGCAGAGTCGCGACGCCGCGCCTCACCTCGGCTCCGGCGACGATCCTCCGGGCGCCCGGGCTCGTCACGGCGACCACGCGCGGTCAAGGCTCGAGGGTCGTGTCCTACCGGTACCCCGACGTCCCACCAGGCGGACGGATCACCGCCCGGCTCAGCGGCCCGGAACGGGTGTTCCGGGTGCGGATCGACCGGCCGGTCGCCAACTTCGGCGTGGTGATCGTCTCCCGCGGCAAGGGCGTCGCGGTCGAGCCCCGCGTCGTCGTCGCGCGTGACGAGAACCGCCTGACCGGCTACGCGGCCCTGCCCGTCAACCTGAACCCGTACCTCGCGGGGTTCGGCGAGCGAACGCTCGTCGCGGGAGCGATCGCCCCCGCGCCCGGCGCCTACGACGTGGTCTTCGACAGCGCGAGCCCGCGGGGCGCCGGCGGCTTCACCTTCCGTTTCTGGATCGACGACCGGACCCGCCCGTCGGCGCGCCTCGTCGCGCGGACCGTGCGCCGCGGCGAGCCGGTTCGCGTCCGCGTGGCGGACGGCGGGTCCGGCATCGACCCGGGCTCGGTGGTCGCGCGTCTCGGGGGGCGATCCCTCCGGACGACCGTCGCGAACGGTGTCGCCCGCATCGCCACGACCGACCTCCCGCGCGGCACCCACACGATCCGGTTCCAGATCTCCGACTACCAGGAGACGCGAAACTTCGAGAACGTCGCCCGGATCCTCCCGAACACCAGGGTTCTCTCCGCCCGGGTCGTCGTCCGCTGAGCGCGCGAGCGTCCCGACTCGGTCAGCGCTTGGTCTTCGGCTCCTCGATCGTCGGGAGCGCGTCGAGGTCCGCCTGGACGCTGCGGACGAACTCCTCGTCCTCGCCGCCCTGGATGACGGTCAGCTCTGACTTGCGGCGCTCGCGCTCGCGCGCACGGCGCGCGTCGGCACCCAGGAGGCCCGTCACCCGAGGCCACTCCGCCGCGATCACCACGACGACCCCGAGGGCGAGCAGGACGAGCCACGGCCAGCTCACGGAGAGCAGTGTATCGCGGACGGCTCAGGCTGGGCGAGCCCCGAGCGCCCGTCGTGCCTCAACGACGCGGGGACGGGCGTGGCACCCCTCGAGGTGGTCACAGACGAGCCCCATGGCCTGCATGAAGGCGTAGACCGTCGTCGGCCCGACGTACGACCACCCGCGGCGCTTGAGATCCTTCGCGAGCGTCCGGGACGCGTCGGTCTGAGCCTGCTCCATCAGCCAGGCTCGCGTGACCTCGGTGGGCCGCGCGTCGGCAGGCGGCTCGAACCGCCAGATGTAGGCGGCCAGCGAGCCCTCCTCGTCGATCAGCTCGAGCGCCCGGCGGGCGTTGTTGATCGTCGACTCGATCTTGCCCCGGTGCCGCACGATCGCCGCGTCCTCGAGCAGGCGCTCGACGTCGCGCGCGCCGAAGGCCGCGACCCGCTCGGGGTCGAATCCCGCGAACGCCCGCCGGAACCCCTCGCGCTTGCGCAGGATCGTCAGCCACGAGAGACCCGCCTGGAACCCCTCGAGACAGAGCTTCTCGAACAGCCGCCGATCGTCGGTGATCGGCATCCCCCACTCCTCGTCGTGGTAGGCGCGATAGTCGTCGTGATCCCCCGCACCCCACCAGCAGCGGACGACCCCGTCCTCGTTGCGGACCAGCCCGTCCGCCAGCCGGCGGTCAGTCACCGACCGCCACCACCCGGAGCGGGACGACATCAGCGATCGCGTCGTAGTCGGCGTCGCGGTGCAGCAAGCGCGAGCCCGACCGCAGGGCGATCGCCGCGATGAGACAGTCGGGGAGCCGGCGTACGGTTCGCCCGCTCCGACGGCACTCCCGGTAGATGGCCGCAGCGACTTCGAAGTCGGACGGCTCGTCGACGGGGATGGCGGGCCAGCGAGCCAGGAACCGACGGAGCCGATCGGCGTGCAGGTCGTCGCGCGCCCCGGCGAGCAGCTCCATCGTCACGACACCGGTGGTAAGGAGGGACGCATCCGAGATGATCGCCGCCTGAAGCCACTCGTCGATCGCGCTTCCGGTGGCGCGCAGGTGCTCGACCCAGGCGGAGGTGTCGACGAGGATCACGCCGGCCGAACGGGGCTCTCGCGCAGGTCGCCGAGGTCAGCGTCCCAGCCCGACCCACGCATCGCGAGCGCCTCCTCCATCGTCATCGGCTCGACGTCGAGTCGGCGCAGCGCAAAGTCGACGGCGGCGCGCTTCGTGCGCAATCCGTACCGCCGCATCACGCGCTGCACCAGTCGCTCGTCGATGTCAATGTTTGTGCGACTCATGTGTACAGCATACACCTGCAGCGGGCGCGTACGCCTACCGGAACCAGATCTCCATCGGCAGGTCGGCGAGCGGCACGCCGCCGTCGGCGGTCACGAGCCACGTGTCCTGCATGTAGAGGCAGTCCTCGCCGTTCGCCGCGATCGCGTGTGGGTGCATCGAGAGCACCATGTTCTCCTCGAGCACGGTCTCGACGCCCTCGCCGACCTTCGGGAACTCGATCATCGTCATCCCGATCGAGTGCCCCGTGACGTGGCCGAGGTGGTAGCCCCGGTCGTGGAAGCCCTTGGAGACGGCGACGTGGACGTCGTGGCAGGTGGCGCCCGCGCGCATCGCCGTCTTGGCCGCCTCGTAGTACTCGGCGTAGGCCTCCATCATCGCCCGGGTGTCGGGCGAGAGCACCGTCCCCTCGGCGGCGACGGCACGCGAGACCTCGACCCAGTGCATGCCCGGGCCCGCGACCTCGAGCGAGGGGAGCATGAAGTCGCCGAGGATCTCCTCCTTGCGGGCGATCTTGAACTCCGGGTACGCGAGACCCGAGCGACCGGGCGCGGTGAGCACCATGTTCTGGGTCAGGCGTCCGCAGCCCTCGGCCACGAAGTACTCCTCGCAGGCCGCCATCACCTCGGCCGCGGTCTTGCCGGGAGCGAAGTGCTCGTGCCAGATCTCGAAGCCACGACGGTTGATGCGCACCGAGTCCCGCACGCTGACGAGCTCGGCCTCGCTCTTGACTGCACGGGCGAGGTCGAGCTCGACGTCGAAGGGCACGAGGTCGAGGGCCTCGAGCGCCCGGTAGTCGCGCACGGTCATCACGTAGTCCAGGCCGTAGACGCCGATGCGGCGCCAGCCGGCGTCCCGTGCGCGCGCGGCGATCTCCTCGCCGGGGCGCGGGTGGAAGACCTGCTCGAGCGGCGTCTGGCCGTGCTCGCCGACGTAGCGCGCCTCCGTCGGGAAGACGACCACCGGCTCGCCGTCGGCCGGCAGCACGACGTACGCGTAGCGATGGACGATCTGGAACCCGGACATGTACGTGACTGCGCCCTCGAAGCCCGAGTACTCGCTACCCGCGACGATCAGGGCGTCGAGGTCGTGCTCGGCCATCGCGGCCCGGGCGTTGGCGTGACGGCGGCTCAGCTCGGCATTCAGGTCCACGAGGACTCGACCCCCTTGATGAGTGCGGTGATGGTGTCGTGCAGCGGCGTGGCTACGCCGAGCTCGCGTCCGAAGCGCGCGATCCCGCCGTTGAGGAAGTCCACCTCGGTGAGCCTGCGCGCCTCGACGTCCTGGAGCATGGACGCCTTGTGACCGTAGGCGACATCGGGTCGGGCGGCATGGTCGATCAGCTCCTCCGGGTCGGCGTCGAGCACGATCCCCTGCGCGGCGGCGACGGCCTTCCCCTCGTCCACGAGCCCGGTGACGAGCGCGCGGAGGTCGGAGCGCTCGCACACGCGGCCGTGCGTCAGCCCTGTGAGCGCGCCGATCGGGTTCGTGGACGCGTTGAAGATCACCTTGCGCCACTGCCCCGGTCGCGCGTCGGGCACGGCGTGCGTCGGCATCCCCGCTCGCGTGCACGCCTCCGCAAGCGGCGCGATCCGCTCGAGCGGGAGCGGCGACGGCTCGAACGGCCCGAAGGTGGTGTCGCCCTTGACGTCCCACTGCACGACCCCGGGCTCGAGCACCTTCCCGGCGGGGAACGTCGTGCCGCGGATCACGCGCTCGACGTGCGCTGCCAGCGTCTCCTCGTTGCCGACGCCGTTCATCACGGACGCGACAGCGCCGTCGCGGAACGCGTGCGCGGTGGCTGCGATCGCGCTCGCCGCGTGCATCGCCTTCGTCGCGACGATCCCGTAGTCGCACGCGGGGAGCGCCGACGCGTCGGCGGTCGCCTGCGGGAAGCCCTTCACCTCGCCGGCGCCGACCAGTTGCAGACCGTTCTCCTTGATAGCGTCGATGTGCGCTTCGTTCAGGTCGAACGCCCACACCTCGACGTCTGGCAGCGTGGCGAGGTTCGCCGCGAAGAGCGAGCCGACGGCGCCGCACCCGACCACGCAGACCCTCATGCCGGCCCCTCGCCGTCGCGGCGCGGACGCGTCAGCCGGGTCAGCGTGACCTCCTTGCCGGCCGTGATCCCGCTCGGCCTGAGGATCAGCACGAGCGCCATCAGCGCACCCACGACCACGAGCCGGCTGCCCGACGGGAGGTCGATCCGGCCGAGACCCTCCTCGGCCTCTGCGAGCAGGGAGTCGAGCCCGGAGACGGCGAGGGCCCCGACGACCGCACCCCACAGACTCGTCATCCCCCCGATCACGAGCATCGCCAGCGTGATGAACGTGAGCTCGAGGTACACGAAGTCGGCGTTGATCGGCAGGAAGTGGACGTACAGACCGCCGGCGAGCCCGGCGAGCGCGCCGGAGAGGGTGAACGCCACCAGCCGCTGCCCGTAGACGGAGATGCCGACCGCGCGGGCGGCGGCCGCGTCCTCCCGGGCCGCGCGCAGCTGTCGGCCGAAGCGGCTCGTCTGGTACGCGAACGCGACGACGATCGCGATGATCGCGACGACCGCGGCCTGCAGGAGATCGGTCGTCTCGGGCACCGACGAGAAGACGTTGAGCCCGGGGCCGATCTTCTCGTAGTAGCGGAGCAGGTTGTTGGTGATCCCGAGCACGGCGAACGTCGCGATCCCGGCCGCCAGCCCCGACAGCCGCATCAGCGGCAGCCCCGCCAGGAGAGCGAACACCCCTCCGGCCAGGGCGGCGAGCGCGAGCGACGTGACGTTCCCGACAGCCGTGTCCGCGAGGAACCCGAACAGATACGGCATCGTGGCGGGCTTCTCCTCGACGGGCACGGACAGGACGCCCGCGGTCCACGCGCCGACGGCGACGAAGCTGACGTGCCCGAACGAGAGCACACCCGAGTTGCCGACGAAGACGTAGAGCGCGACCACGACGCAGACCGCGATGAGCGCGTTGATGAAGTAGATCTCGGTCGAGCGCGAGACGAACGCGCCGACACCCGCAGTCACCGCGACGAGCAGCGCCGGCGCGAGCACGACCGGCCAGGATGCCAGGCGGAGCCTCACACGCGCTCCATCGGCCCGCGGCCCCGGGTGAACAGCCCCTGCGGCCGGATCAGCAGCACGAGGATCACGAGGCCGAACAGGAACGAGGGCAGGTACTGGCTCTGCGCCGTCGGCAGCGCACCGGCGAGCAGGCCGGACACGTACCCGATCGCGAAGCCGCCGAGGGTCGCCGAGAGCAGCCGGTTCATCCCGCCGAGCACGACGCCGGCCAGCACGACGATCGTCTCGAAGAACGCGAAGTCCTTCGTCACGATGGGGTTCTGGACGGTGAGCAGGACCGCCACCGTCGCCGCGAGCAGTCCCGAGATGAGCACGGCCGACCCCGCGACGCGGTTCGCGCGCACGCCGAGCAGGCGGGCGGTCTCGAAGTCCATCGCCGCCGCGCGCATCTGCAGGCCGACGGCCGTCCGTCCGAGGAAGAGCAGCAGGGCCCCGAGGCAGAGCGCCGCGGTGACGATCGCGACGACCGTGATCTTGCGCACCTCGACGCCGAGGATCGTCCAGGGCTGGATCAGCTGCGCCAGCGAGGCCGCGGGCTCGCCCAGCGTGTCGTCGCGCTGGTCGATCAGGAGCGCGACGCTCTGCAGCAGGAATGCGACCGCGAAGGTGGCGATCAGCATCGTCGCCGGCGACTGCGTCCTCAGCGGCCGAAAGACGAGCACGTCCATCGCCATCGTCAGGCCGAGGACGACGACGACGCAGAGGCCGATGCCCGCGATCACCGGCCAGTCCTGCTCCGACGCGAAGGCGAGCGCGAACGCGCCCGCCATGATGAGCTGGCCGTAGGCGAAGTTGACGAGGCGCAGCACGCCGAACACGAGACCGATCCCGACCGCCATCAGGGCGTAGATCGCGCCCTGGCCGATCGCGTCGACCTGCACCTGGGCGTCGAGGACCGAGTCCAGGAACTCGCTGAGCCCGCTCGCGACGAGACCCGTCATGAGAGGTACGCCTGGATCATGCGCTCGGTGTCGCCGGCGTCGTCCGGGGTCAGCGTGAGGCGCACCTCGCCGTTGGCGAGGACGAACGATCGGTTCGAGAGCGCCACGGTGCGCTGCGCGCGCTGCTCGACGAGCAGCACGGCGATGCCCTGGTCGCGGATCCGGGCGAGCGCGTCGAACACGATCGTGGTCACCGTCGGCGAGAGCCCCAGCGAGGGCTCGTCGAGGAGCAGCACGTCGGGCCGCGCGACGAGCGCCCGCGCGATCGCGAGCTGCTGCTGCTGGCCACCGGAGAGGGCGCCCGCATGACGCGCACGGAACTCCTCCACCACGGGGAACAGCTCGAAGACCTCCTGCAGGTCGGCGTCGGCGCTGCCGCTGCGCGCGCGACGGGCGGCGAGCCCGAGCCGCAGGTTCTCCTCCACGGTCAGCTCTCCGAAGATCCGGCGCCCCTCCGGGACGAGCGCGACGCCGCTTCGCGCAACCGCTTCGGGCGCAGCCCCGCGCATCGACCGGCCCGCGACGACGACATCGCCGGAGGCGGGCTGCACGAGCCCCATGATCGCGTGCAGGGTCGACGACTTGCCGGCCCCGTTCGGGCCGATCAGACCGACGATCTCGCCCGGGCGCACCTCGAGCGACACCCCACGCACGGCGCTCACGGGGCCGTAGCGCACCTCGAGCTCCCGGATCGCGAGAGCTGCCTCGCTCACGCCGCGCCCTCGTCGTGGACGGCGCTCTCGCCGAGGTAGGCCGCGGCGACGTCGAGGTTCGCCCGGATCTCGTCGGGCGTTCCCGCGGCGAGCGTCCGGCCCTGGTCGAGCACCTGGATGCGGTCGCAGACCTCCATGATCAGCGCCATGTTGTGGTCGATCAGCAGCACGCCTGCGTCGTGCTCGTCGCGCACCGAGCGGACGACCTCCGCGAACTCCGGCACCTCCCCTTCCGGCAGCCCGGCGGCGGGCTCGTCCATCAGGACGTAGCGCGGCTCGGTGGCGAGGGCGCGGGCGACGCCCAGCCGTCGCTCGTCGCCGTGTGGGAGGGCGCCCGCGGGCATCTCCGCCTGGCGGTCGAGGCCGATCAGACCGAGGAGCTCGCTCGCGCGCTCGCGGGCGACGCGTGGCGAGGCGCCGACGCCGAGGGCGGCGACCTCGACGTTCTCGCGCACGGTCAGGGACCGGAACGCGTGGCTGTGCTGGAACGTGCGGGCGAGGCCGTGGCGGCCTCTCCGGCTGGCGCTCCAGCGGGTGATGTCCATGTCGTCGAGCGCGACCGAGCCGGAGGTCGGAAGGTCGAAGCCGCTCAGGAGATTGACCAGCGTCGACTTGCCGGCGCCGTTCGGGCCGATCAGGCCGACGACCTCGTGCCGGTGCAGCGCGAAGGACACGCCTTGCACCGCGTGCACGCCGTCGAAGGAGCGCGAGACGTCGGCGGCCCGGAGGGTTCCTCCGGGCCGCCGTGTGTCCCGCGACGATGCTTCCGCGTCGCTCAAGCCGCCCTAGATCTTCGGGACGACCTTCGCGGTCACGGAGCCGACGCGCTTGCCCTTGTTGTTGGTGATGGTGACGACGCGGTACGCCCGGCCGAACACCGAGTGGAGCTGCGGCGAGAAGCTCACGAGACCCGACAGCGTGGGCACCCGCCTGAACTTCTCCATCGTCGCCGCGAGGCGGACGCCGCTCGTGCTTCCGCCCGAGCGGTTGATCGCGGTGACCACGCCGTCGATCGCGGCCGAGCCGGTGACGAACCCGCCCGTGCCTGCCTTCAGCGTCTTGGCGAGCGTGTTGATCGCCTTCACCGGGTCGTCGCCGAAGATCGACGCGTAGGTGACGAACGTGTAGTTCGACACGACCGGGTCCTTCGTGACCCAGTACACGCCGTCACCGGCCCACGAGTTCAGGATCATCGTGTCGTTCCCGAGCGTGCGGAGCCCCGCGAGGATCTGCGGCAGCGCGCCGAACGCACCGGCGGTCGCGGTCACGATCACGTCCGCCTTCGCCGCGTTGAGTCGCGTGACGATCGCCGTCTGGCTGCTCGAGCCGAGGGACTGGTAGCTCTCCTCAGCGGCGATCTTGCCGCCGAGCTGGGTGTACCGCGCCTTGAACGCCTTCACCACGTCCTTGAAGTAGACGATCACGGTGTCGGTGGCGAGCGCGGCGGTCTTCCAGCCCTTGCGCCACGCGTACTCGGCCATCGCCGAGCCCTCGTCCTGTGCCACGTTGCCGAACGAGAACGCGAGCCGCCCCTTGGCGCCGAAGCGCTTCGGCCCCATCTGGTCCGTGCCGATGCACGGTGCGACCGTCAGCTTCCCGGCGTTGATGGACTCCTGCACGACCGGCGCCGCGAAGTCGACGTCGCACGTGGTGAACATCACGTCCACGTTCTGCCCGAGCAGCTTCGCCGCGCACGCCTTGGCGATCGCCGGCTTGTTGCCCTGCGTGTCGCACGTGACGATCCGCAGCTTCTTGCCACGGACGCCGCCCCGGGCGTTCCACTGCTTGACGCGGATCTGGGCCGCTGCGAGCGCCGGGCCGTCGAACGGCGCCATGGCACCCTTGCCGTCGTACGCCCAGCCGATCACGATCTCGTTGCCCGCCGCCGTGGCCGAGCCGGCCATGACGGCGAGGCTCGCGACCGCGGTCGCGAGGAGCGCGAGCAGCGCCCCACCTCTCCTTCCTCTCATGCGTCCTCCTTGTCGCGGATCTCCGCGTGTCCGATGGTGGGATCGACCCGCCACGAGGCCTCCTTGGCCTTGACGAGTCGGTACAGCGCGGTGTGCAGGGGGGCCTCCACACCGGTTCGCTCGGCCTCGCGCACGAGCGCGCCCGTGATGAGGTCGATCTCCGTTGGTCTATGGGCTTCGACGTCTTCCAGCATCGACGGATAGTGGGCGGAGCCGCGCCGGGTCGCGTGGACGTTCATCTCCCACGGGTCGTCGTGCAGCTCGATGCCGGCGGCTGCCGCAACCGCCTTGCCCTCGTCGACGAGGTCGTGGACGAGGTGGCCGAGGTCCGACGGCGTCTCCTCCGCGGCGAAGTGCGGATCGTGCGGGAGGCCGGTGAGCGCCGCGACGGCGTTGACCGTCGCGTTGAAGATCAGCTTCGACCACTGGGCCGGTCGGAGGTCCGGGAGCACCTCGCACCTCAGGCCCGCGCTCCGTACCAGCGCGCCGATCTCCTCGACCCGCTCCAGCTGTGCGTCCTCGTACGGCCCCATCCACGTCTCGGTGTCGAGGATGTACTCGACCTCCGTGTCGGCGTGCTTCGTCCCCGACATGAACGTCACCGCCGAGACGATCGGCCAGTCACCGTGGGCCCGGACGACCTCCTCGGCGCCAAGCCCGTTGAGCGTCGTCATGATCGTCGCCGACGGGAAGCGGCCCTCGAGGGCGCTCGCCGCGTCCTCCAGGCCGTTCGCCTTGGTCGCGATGATCCCGAGATCGAACGCCGGCAGCTCGTCGGGGTCCGCCGACGCGACCACGCGGGCGTGCAGGTCGCTGCGCCCGGTCACCCGGAGTCCCTCCCGGTTGAGCGCCTCGGCGTGCTCGCGGCGTCGCGTCAGCACGGACACCTCGCAGACCTGGGCGAGATGTCCCGCGAACAGGCTGCCGATCGAGCCGGCTCCGATCACGCAGACCCGCTCGATCACGCGCGCCGGTCGCCCGGCGTGCCGGCGGGGGTCTGTGACATGTCAAGCACGGACGCGAGTATCACCCGCCGGTGACATGACAGTCAAGCGCGACCGGTTCGCCAGACGGCCGGGCGTCGGAGTCCGACGCCCACGTCGATCGAGCGACCATCAGGATGCGAGCACCGCGGTGCACTCGATCTCGATCAGGCAGCCGGGAACCGCGAGCCCGGTGACGCCGACGATCGTCTGGGCGGGATCGGCAGCGCCGCCGGTGACCTCGTCGATCGCGGCCGAGATCGTCTCGTAGGCGGTCGGCTCCGTCGTGTAGATCGTCCGGCGCACGACGTCGTCCCACCCCGCGCCGGCCGCCGAGAGAGCGATCCCGACGTTCCGCATCGCGCCGACGGTCTGCCCATAGAGGTCGTCGGCGACCAGCGAGAAGTCGGGGTTCAGCCCGAGCTGCCCCGCGAGGTGGATCACGCGCGTCCCCTCGGCGATCGCGACGTGGCTGAAGCCGGGCGCCGGATGGAGCTCCGGTGGGTTGACGAGCTCACGTGCCATGCTGCTCACCTCCACGCACGACGAGCGCACGGAGCTCGTCGTCGGTCACGAGGGCGCGCTTCTCCGTGCCGAGGCGCTTGACGGCGGCGAGCAACGCGGGCCGCTCATCGGCCGGGACGTCGAGCCCGAGCCGCTCGACCGCGTGGTTGATCGAGTCGATCCCGCTCTTCTTGCCGAGCACGAGCCCGCGCTCGGCGCCGACCAGCTCCGAGGCGTAGGGCTCGATCGCGGGAGGGTCGTGGAACTGCGCCGCCACGGCCCCCGACTCGCGCGTGAAGAGCGCGTCGCCGGTGACGGGCTTCCACGGCGGCAGCGGCGTGTCGGCCAGCTCCTGGACGAGACGGGAGAGCGACCGAGCCTGCCCCAGATCGAGTCGGGTCGGGATGCCGTAGAGGGCGTCCAGCGCGAGCGCCACCTCGATGAGATCCGCGTTGCCGGCCCGCTCCCCCATCCCGTTCACGGTGCCCTGCACCCACGTCGCGCCCGCCTGCACGGCGGCGATCGCGGCTGCGGTGGCGAGACCGAAGTCGTCGTGCCCGTGCCAGTGCACCGGCACGCCCGATCCGACCCGGTCGACCGTGCGCGAGACGAGCAGCGCGGCGGCCTCGGGGGTCGCGATGCCGAGCGTGTCGACGACGACGACCTCGACGGCGCCCGCCTCGACCGCGGCCGCGTAGGCCTCGTCGAAGAAGGCGAGATCGGCGCGGGACGAGTCGACGCCGAAGAAGGCGACGCGGATCCCGTTGTCAGTCGCGAAGCGGACGGCCGAGCGGATGCGGTCGAGCATCTTCTCTCGGGAGACGCCGAGCGCCGCGAGCTTCCCGTCCGAGATCGGGCTCTCGATCACGGAGGCCTTGACCCCCAGCTCGACCAGCGCCTCGACGTCCGCCTGCACCGCCCGGGAGAAGCCCCACACCTCTGCCCGCAGCCCCGCCTCGGCGATCAGCCGCACCGCGCGGAAGTCGTCGTCGGAGACGCGCGGGAAGCCAGCCTCGATCCGGTCGATCCCGGCCGCGTCGAGCGCACGGGCGATCTCGAGCTTCTGCTCGGGCGTCAGGACGACGCCGATCGTCTGCTCGCCGTCGCGCAGCGTCGTGTCGTAGAGGCCCACGGTCACGTGCGGCTGGGGGTCGAGCGCGAGCTCGTTGAGCGAGCCCGTCCAGACCTTCGTGCGATCGAGTGTCACGGTGCGTCATCCCTCCTTGTGACAACGTGTTGCTTGCGTCTCACGCCTGGACGATCCCGTCGGGGAACGGCGAGAGCGGCTCGGCACCGTCGGCGCCGATCAGGAAGTTGTCCTCGACGCGCAGACCGCCGCCACCCTCCCAGTAGCATCCTGGCTCGATTGCAAGGACCATGCCCTCGACGATCGTGCCGCCGCCTGCCTGGTGCGCGTAGGGCGGTTCGTGCGCGCGGGCTCCCACGCCGTGGCAGATCGGGTGCGTCGGCTGCCCAGGGAACCCCATCGCCTGGATGCCGTCGCGGACGCACCGGTCGAGCTCGGCGAGGCTCGCGCCGGGCCGCGCGGAGGAGACGGCGTCCCTGTACACGTCGAGCAGCCCGTCTTCGAGCGCACGGTAGCGCGGGGTGAGCGCCCCGCACACGACGTTCTTGGTGTGGTCGCACCAGTAGCCGTCGGCGCAGACCCAGATCTCGAACAGCGTCGGCTCGCCCTCGACGACGGGCCGGCTGGTCGTCGCGGTGAAGGTCTTGATCCCCGGGCCCGACCACACGAGCGCGAAGCCGAGCGCGAGCTCGACCTTCCCCTCCCAGCCGGTGCCTTCGCCGTGGACGAAGCCGAGCCATTCGGCGGCGATCTGCGCCTCCGTCATGCCCGGACGGATGACCGTGCGGACGTGCTCCATCCCCGCCGCGGCGATCGCGTTCGCGAGGCGCATCCGCTCGAGCTCCTGGGCGGTCTTGAGCGCCCGGGCCTCGGCGAGGAGCGGGGTCGCATCGGCCGCGCCGGGGAAGGCGTCGAACCAGGCCCTCGTGTACGTCGTGGGCTCGCCGACCATGCGGTCGGCGGCCTGCGTGCCGAGCGAGAGCTCGAGGCCGACCGTGCCGTACGCCGCTGCCGCCTCGACCGCCTCGTCGAGCACGCGCGCGACCGGTGGGCGCGGGTCCGCCGGGTGGTAGCCAGCGAACAAGCGCACGTCGCCCGTCCAGGCCGTGCGCGCGGCATCGTCGGCCGACGCCTCGAGGCAGATCAGGGTCGGCTCGCCCTCGCGCGGGAAGACGACGGCGTCGTAGCCCTTCATCCCCCAGAAGTCGGTCAGGTAGAGCACGTTGTCGGGCGCCCGGACGACGAGCGCGTCCAGCCCGTGCTCGGTCATCAGCGCGCGCACGCGGTCGAGCTTGGCGTCGTCGCGCGGCCATGACATGTCAGCGATCCTACTCCGCCGCGCGGCTCCGAGACCGCATCCGACGCGGCGGGCAGCCTCCGGACGCGCGCTCCCGCATCGACCCCTGGCACATTCCTGACGGCATGGCCTCCAGACCGTCACCGCGCGCCGCTTGACCGCGTCGGCGCACCCAGGGATAGTGCACGCGATCGCGAGCGAGAGGAGACCCGATGGCGCTGTTCGCTGCACCGCTCTCCGCCGACAAGGTCGGCGAGTGGGAGGCATGGATCGAGGAGCTGACCGGCCCGCGCAAGGCCGAGTTCGACGACATGAACGCACGGCACGGGCTCACGATGCACCAGGCGTACCTGCAGGCCACACCCGATGGGAGCTTCCTGGTCGTCGTCAACCACGACGGCCCCGGGGGCGCCACCTTCCTGCCGAGCGTGGCGGCGTCGGAGCACGAGTTCGACCGGTGGTTCGTGGCGAGCGTCGCCGACCTGCACGGCATGGACATGGCAGGTCCCCTGCCTCCCCCACCGGAGCGCAGGCTCTAGCGACTCACTCAGCCGTGCATCACCGACCAAGGAGGAGCTATGCCCACCGTGATGGGGTACCTACGACGTCAAGGACCGGGCCCACTGGCTCTCGTCACCCCGGCGTGAGGAGTTCTTCGGGCCCCTTGGTGTCACGAACATCCGCACATTCGTCGATCCGGCGAACCCCACACGTGTGGGCGTGCTGATGGACGTGCCCGACCTCGACGCGCTCGCAGCCGCGATGGAGACATAGGGGGCGGCCGACGCGATGGAGGACGACGGGGTGCTGCCCGAGACCCTCGTCATCCTCGTCGAGGCGTAGGCAGCCGGCCGCTCGACAGCCGCGGTCGGGGCGGCGGACGCCGATCCGCCCGCGGCGGCGACTACGCGTCGCCCCACGGGCGGATCCGCGGCGGCGCCGGTGTCCCGTGCCCCTCCTGCCAGGAGATCACCGGGTTCCGCAGCACGCCGATCCCCTCGATCTCCGCCTCGATCACGTCGCCGGGCTTGAGGTAGAGACGCGCGCGCTCCTCCGGCGACTTGAAGCCCGCCACACCCGAGACCGTGCCGGTGGAGAGCACATCGCCCGCCGAGTACGTCAGCCCGGAGAAGTTGGAGAGGATCTCGGCGATCGTGACCGACATCCGGCTCGAGTGCGACTCCTGCCGCACCTCGCCGTTGACGCGCAGCTGCATCGCCAGGTCGTGCGGGTCGGCGATCTCGTCCGGCGTCACGATCCACGGACCGAGCGGACAGAAGGTGTCGATCGCCTTGCAGAACGAGAACACGCCCGAGCGCATCTCACCGCGCTGGATGTCGCGTGCGGTGATGTCGTTGAAGATCACGTACCCGCCGACGTAGTCCATCGCCTCTTCGGCCGAGAACCACTTCCCGGCCTTGCGCAGCACGACGGCGAGCTCGAGCTCGTAGTCGAGCTCCTCCGTCAGGTGCTCGGGATAGACGATCGGCTCGTCGGGCCCGATGATCGCGTCGACGTTCTGGAAGAAGTTGATCCACGGCGCGATGTCGTGCGACCAGTCGACGTTGCGCGACTCCTCCTCGTGCTCGCGGAAGTTCCCCGCGGTGTGGAAGAGCTTCTTCGGGACGATGGGCGCGCGCAGGCGGGTATCGGCCAGGACGACGCGCTCGCCCGTCTCGTTCGCGCCGCCGTGCTCGAAGTACGCGCGCATGGTCGGCGCGTCGAGCACCACGATCTCCTCGCCCTCGAGCCGGCCGACCCGGCCGTGCCCCTCCCCGAACGTCACGAGCCGCATGCATCCGTCCCTTCGTCGCGCCTGGTCATCGTCGACGCAACTCTACGCGTCCGCGCGTGCTGACATGTCAGTGTCCCCGTCCGCCTTTCACGACGGAGGCGAGCAGACGCGATCGCTGCGCGCCGCGTGCGACGGGACGATCCCCGCGCGCGACCAGGGGCTCAGCGCTCCTTCACGACGACCCGGTGCTCGCTGATCCGCGGGTTGGACACCGTCACGTAGTGGCGCACGACGTCGAACTCCCTGCCGACGTTGTCGACCGAATCGGCCACCGCGCTGTTCGCAGCATCCGCCAACGCCGCGTCCAGCGTCGGGCCGACCCCCTCGTACGTCGCCCCGCCCCTGCCCTGCTCGTCTCGCTGCATGCGCCTGCCCTCCGTGTTGTGATCCCGCCATCCTGCGCCACGGCGCCCCTCGTGACAAGTGTCGCTCAGATGCTCGAGGGCTCGACCCCGGCGAGCAGGGCCGCGTCGGCGAGCGAGAGGTCGCGTCCGACGCCGTCGTCTCGTGACGTGGCTCCGAGACGTGATCGCACCTGCCGCTCCAGCCGTCGCTCGGTGGGCACCGGTGCGACCCCCAGCCGCTCGCGGGCTGCCGCGGCGGCGCCGAGCAGCCGCGCGGCACCGACGTCGTCATCCCGAGTGGCTGCGAGCGCGACGAGGCACTCCGCAGCCGCCGCGTCGTTGCCGAGGCGGACGAACGTCGCGAGCGCCGGCAGGAGCTGCTCCGCGGCCGTGTCGCGGTCGCCGCGCAACGCCGCGATCTCGCCGAGGCAACAGCGCGCGCCGGCCGCGTGGAGCACGTCGCCCATCGCCTCGGCGAGCTCGAGGCACTCATCGAGCGCGCGCCCGGCGCCGTCGAGGTCGCCCTCGGCCAGCGCCGCCGAGCCGAGCGTCAGCGCGGCGTTCGCCACGAGCTGGCGGTCGCCGAGGCGCCGCCTGATCGCGAGGCTCTCCTCGGCGCACGCGCGGGCCGTGGACGGATCGCCGTGCTCGGACGCGATCGCGGCCCGAGCGCTGAGCGCGCTCGAAGTCGCGCGGTCGTCGGCCGCCGTCCGTGCCACGTCCAGGGCCTCCTCCGCCCGCGCCTCGGCCTCGGCGAGCTCGCCGAGATCGAGGGCTCCCCAGGCGAGCTCTGTCAACGCGAACGCCGTCTCCCGCGCGAAGCCGCCGGCGCGGTAGAGCGCGAGCGCCTCCCGGAGCGGCGCCTCCGCACCGCGTGCGTCGCCCTGGGCGGCCGCAAGGCGCGCCAGCGTCCATGATGCGCGGGCACGGGCGGCGGGATCGGCGGGTGGCGCGGCGCCGAGCGCCTCGGCGAGGATCGCCCGGGCCTCACCGACCTCGCCGCGAGCGCGCCAGAAGCGCTCGAGCGACGAGGTGATGCGGACGCAGCGCGCGTGGTCGCCTCGCTGCACCGCCTCGCGGAGGGTGGCACGGATGTCGGGCGCCCAGTGCTCGAGCTCGACGAGCCACGGCCCGCGATCCTCGGCGTCCAGCCTCGGTGCGGCCCTCGCTGCGAGCTCCTCGATCCACGCCGCGCGCCGGTCACGCGCCTCGTCGCTCCGGGCGTCGGTCACGAGCCGGGCGCGAGCGAACTCCCGGACGGTCTGCAGCATCGCCAGCCGTGTCGGACCGCCATCGTCGACGCGCCGGAGCAGGGCCGACCGCACCAGGACGTCGAGGTCGTCGAAGGTCGCGCCGAAGGCGAACGAGGCGGCTTCCGGCGTGAACCGGCTCTGGAAGACGCCGAGCGAGGCGTGGAGGCGGCGCAGGCGCTCGTCGAGGATTCCTGCGCCCCACTCGATGGCCGCCTCGAGCGTACGGTGGCGATCGGGCGCGTCCGACGCGCCCGTCGTCGTCAGGCCGAAGCCGAGACCCTCGGCCATGTCGTGCACGGAGACGGAGACCACGCGCGCGGCCACGATCTCGATCGCGAGCGGCAGGCCGTCCACCCGCCGACACACTGCCCGCACGTCGTCCTCCGTCCGATCGTCGAGGGTGAACCGGGCGTCGGCGCTTCGTGCGCGCTCCGCGAAGAGCTCGACGGCAGCACGCTCGTCGAGCGGGTCGACCTCGAGCACCTGCTCCCCGGCGATCCGCAGGGGACTCCGGCTCGTGCCCAGGAGCGACAATCCCGGCGCCTCGACGAGCAGCCTGCCGAGGAACGGGGCAGCCCCCTGGACGTGCTCGAGGTTGTCCAGCACGATCAGCACCTCGCGCTCCCGGAGGTGGTCGACGACTGCCGCCTCGGGGTCGACACCGGGTGGGATGCCCAGCGCCGCAGCGATCTCCACGGGAACCTCCGCCACGTCCTCGACGGGAGCCAGGCGCGCGAGCGAGACGCCGTGAGCGAACAGCTCGAGCGACGCGTGCGCGGCCTCCAGAGCCAGCCTCGACTTCCCCGCGCCGCCGGCACCGACGAGCGTGACAAGGCGTGTGCGCTCGGTGAGCAGCCGGCGGATCTCCTCGAGCTCGGCGAGCCGGTTGACGAACGCGCCGGACACGCGGGGCAGGGCCTTCGCGGCCTGGGTGCGCAGCGGCGGGAACGTGGTAGCCAGGTCGTCGAGCAGCTGGAAGAGCCGCTCGGGGACATCGAAGCCCTTGAGCCGCTGGTGGCCGAGATCGAGAAACCTGCGGTCCGCCCCGAGGGCCCGTGTCGCGGCGGAGACCACGATCTGGCCGCCGTGGGCGCAGGCGCAGATCCGGGCCGCCCGGTGGAGCTCGAGGCCCACGTATCCCTCGGAGATGCGCTCCAGGTCCCCGGTGTGGACGCCCACCCGTGCGGGGAGCGGCACGGCGGCCGGCCACGGCGCGTCGCCGAGGGCCGCGACGAGCTGCGTCGCCGCGTCGAGCGCGTCGTCGGCCCGCGGGAACGCGAACAGGAAGGCGTCGCCCTGGGTGTCGACCTCGACGCCGCCCCGGGATGTGGCGGCCTCCCGCACGATGCGTCGATGGAGCTCGAGCGACTCGCCGTACCGCCTTCCGAGCCGGTGGAGCGCAGTCGTCGACCCCTCGATGTCCGTCAGGACGAGGGTGACGGTGCCTTCCGGGAGATCGCGCTCGGCCACGCCGCACGAGTGTAGGAGAGGGTCGAGCCTGCCGTGGGGCGGCGCGAGGGCGCCGGCTAGGCGCGACGCCGCTCGAACAGCGCCGCCTGGCCCTGGCCGACGCCGATGCACAGCGTCGCGAGACCGAGCCTGCGCTCGCGACGGCGAAGCTCGTGCAGGAGCGAGACCACCAGCCGGGCGCCCGACATGCCGAGCGGATGGCCGACGGCGATGGCGCCGCCGTTGACGTTGACGATCTCGGGGTCGAGCCCGAGCTCTCGGATCACCGCGAGGCTCTGCGACGCGAAGGCCTCGTTCAGCTCGACGAGGTCGATCTGCTCGAGAGCGACCCCCGTTCGGGACAGCAGCTTGCGGACTGCGGGGACGGGCCCGATCCCCATCACCGCCGGGTCCACACCCGCGACCGCGGAGCCCACGAACGTGCCGAGCGGCTCGACACCGAGCGCACGGGCGCGCTCCTCGCTGGCCACGACGAGGGCCGCAGCCCCGTCGTTGATCCCGCTGGCGTTCCCGGCGGTCACCGTTCCGCCCTGCCGGAACGCAGGCCTGAGGGCGGCGAGCTGCTCGGCGGTGGTTCCCGGTCGGGGGTGCTCGTCGGCGACGAGCTCTCCCGCGGGGACGAGCTCGTCCGCGAACCGTCCCGCCTCCTGGGCTGCTGCCCAGCGGGCCTGCGACAGCGCCGCGAACGCGTCCTGATCCTCGCGCGACACCCCCCAGCGCTCGGCGACGTTCTCGCCCGTCTCGCCCATCGCCTCCCGTGAGAAGCGCTCCTCGTAGCGTGGGTTGACGAACCGCCAGCCGAGGGTCGTGTCGTGCAGGGTGCGGTCGCCGCGGGCGAAGGGCACATCGGGCTTCGCGGTCACGAGCGGCGCGCGCGTCATCGACTCCACCCCGCCCGCGACGAACAGGTCCCCGTCTCCGGCGACGACCGCGTGGCATGCACCGACGACCGCGGCGAGACCCGACGCGCAGAGACGGTTGACCGTCACGCCGGCCACGGTCTCGGGCAGACCCGCGAGGAGGGCCGCGAAGCGGGCGACGTTGCGGTTGTCCTCGCCTGCCTGGTTCGCGCACCCGAGCCACACGTCCTCGATCTCGCCGGGCGGCACCCCGGCCCGCGCGACCGCCTCTGCGACGACCAGCGCCGCCAGGTCGTCCGGTCGGACGCCGGCCAGCCCGCCGCCGTACCGGCCGACGGGCGTGCGCACCGCCGACAGGATCACGGCCCGGGGCATCGGAGCTCCTCTCCGAGCCTCTCCCCGCTGCGCACGCGGCCCTCACGACGCACGAGCCGTCTCCAGGTCCACCTCGAACGGGGCTCCTGTCGCCGCCGCCACGTCCTCCACGCTCGCCCCGCCGAGGAGCTCGGTCAGCACGAGGGAGCCCTCGTGCACCCGGAAGACCGACAGGTCGGTGACGACCACGTCGACCACCTCCCGCGCCGTGAGCGGGTACGTGCACGACACCACGACCTTGGGCTCGCCGCTCGACGACGTCGCGGTCATCGTCACGATCACCCGGCGCGCGCCGACGACGAGATCCATCGCGCCACCGACGCCGAGGACGTCCTTCCCAGGCACGGCCCAGTTCGCGATGTCCCCGCGCCCGCTCACCTGGAGCGCCCCGAGCACGGCGACGTCCACGTGACCGCCGCGGATCATCGCGAAGCTCGTGGCGCTGTCGAAGAAGGCCGCGCCGGGGAGCGCGGTCACCGGCCGCTTCGCCGCGTCGATCAGATCGGGGTCGGTCTCGTCCTCCGAGGGACGCGGCCCCACTCCCAGCAGGCCGTTCTCCGTGTGGACGAACACCCCGGCGTCCGGGCCGAGGAACCCCGGGATGAGGTTCGGGATCCCGATCCCGAGGTTCACGACCTCACCGGGGCGCAGCTCGCGCGCTGCGCGCTCGGCGATCCGCGCTCTCACGTCGTCGGTCACGCGCCGCCCGCAGCTCTCCGCGAGGAGACGAGGTGATCGACGTACAGGTGGGGCGTGTGCACCGCCTCCGGCTCCAGGCCGCCGACCGGCACGATCTCGCCCGCCTCGGCGACCGTCACGGTGGCGGCCGTCGCCATCAGCGGGTTGAAGTTCCGCGCGGTGCCTCGGTACCAGAGGTTCCCGAGCTCGTCGGCGCGGGCGGCGTAGACGAGGGCGACGTCGGCGCGGATCGGCCGCTCGAGCACGTGGGGCACCCCGTCGAGCACCCGCTCCTCCTTCCCCTCGGCGAGCAGCGTGCCGGCTCCGACCGGCGTGTAGAAGCCGCCGAGGCCGGCCCCTGCCGCCCTGATCGCCTCGGCGAACGTGCCCTGAGGGACGAGAGTCGCCTCGATCCGACCCTCGTTGACCGCCGCGACGGCCTCGGGGTTCGAGGTGAAGTACGACGAGATCCCGCGCCGGATCCGCCCCTGCCGCAGCAGCTTGCCCAGGCCTCGGCCGGGCTCTCCGATGTTGTTCGAGACGATCGTCAGATCGGTCGCATCGGAGTGCTCCACCAGCGCGTCGATCAGCGTCAACGGCGCGCCGACGAGCCCGAACCCGCCGACCATCACCGTGTCGCCCGAGCGCACGGCCGCAGCCGCCTCCACGGCCGTCGTCGAGGCACGGACGGTCACCGAACCGGCCTGCTCGATCCATCCACGCGGGAAGGACACCTCACGCGCCCAACGCTACTCGACCGCTCCGCCCGGGGAGCGCTGCGGCTCGCTCCAAGGAAGCGCGGCCGGCGATGCCCGATCCACTACCGTCGGCAGCGACCCCGACCGGAAGGATCCCGCCCATGCCGCTCGTCGACCCCCGTGCGGAGCGCTACGCGCTGGAGCACACCACCGCCCCAGACGCCGTCGTCGCCGCGCTCCGCGCCGAGACCGAGGCGACGATGACCGCCCCGCAGATGGCCGGGGGCCGGGTCGAGGCGAAGCTGCTCGAAGCTCTGGTGGTCGCGACCCGTGCCACCAGGGTGCTCGAGATCGGCACGTTCACCGGTGTCAGCGCGATCTCGATGGCGTCGCGACTCGCCGACGGAGGCACCGTGATCACGCTCGAGGCCGACCCCGCCCACGCGGAGGTGGCGCAGCGCCACATCGCGGCGTGCGCCTACGCCGACCGGATCGAGCTCGTGCTCGGCGACGCGCTCGAGTCGCTGGACGCGATCGAGGGGCCGTTCGACCTCGTCTTCGTCGACGCCTGGAAGACCGACTACCCGGCGTACTTCGAGGCGGTTGTCCCGAAGCTCGCGCCGCACGGGGTGCTCGTGGCCGACAACGCGCTCCGAGGCGGAACAGTCCTGGACGACGAGCCCGCCGACGAGTCGGCCCGAGCGCTGCGCGCGTTCGCCGACCAGGTGCTGGCCGACCCGCGCGTCGACTGCGCGCTGCTCACGGTCGGTGACGGCCTGCTCCTGGCCTGGCCCCGCGCTAGGTGAACCGCCGCACACCGCGGAGAGCGGGCGAGGCATGCCTCGCCCCTACGACGACGTCACGCCGCAGACGCGCATCGCCACGCGCGCGTAGACCTCGGCCGTCTGCACGAGCCCGTCGATCGCGAGGTTCTCGCCGAGCTCGACGTCCATCAGCCCGGTCGACGTCCCGTAGTTGACGGTCGGCACGCCGTAGCGCGTGAGCGCCGACGCGTCGGAGAACCACCGGGTGACGTCGCGGCCGGGCGTCTCCCCGAAGACCTCCTCGTGCGCCGTGTCGATCGCTGTGACGAGCTCGTGGCCCTCCTCGATCTCGGCGCCGGGGGCGGTCACGTACACCTCGCCCTCGATCCCGTGATCGGGGAACCGCTCCGCGAGGCCGCGCACCATGTCGAGCACCTCGCGCCGCGCGACCGCCATCGGCTTCGTCGGCGGCACGCGCACGTCGAGGAAGAGATCCGCGTGGTGCGGCGTGCGCGACGCGCGCCAGCCGAAGCCACCCTCGATCGCGCCGACGTTGACGATCGCCTTCGCGCCGCGATAGGCGTTCCCGGGATCGGCCTCCCAGGTCGGGATCCACTCCATGACCGCGGCCAGCACCTCGTGCTGGCGCAGGATCGCGTTCTGGTCGCGCCTGCCCTCGCTGAAGGCGGTGTGGATGAAGTTCCCGTGGACGCGAATGCGCAGCCAGAGCGCCCCGAAGTGCCCGAGCACGACCATGCCCTCGGTCGGCTCGCCGAGCAGGCACATGTCCGCGACGCCGCCGTGCGAGACGAGGTAGCGCGTGCCCGCCGCATAGCCGCGGTACTGCGCCCCCTGCGCGTCGCCCTGCTGCGTCTTCTCGATCTCCCCGCAGACCGCGGCGATCAGCACGTCCCCGCGCAGGCGGACGCCCGCGTCCTGGAGCGCCGACACCGCCTCCACGTAGCAGGCGAGCGCGCCCTTCATGTTCGAGATGCCGAGCCCGTAGAGCCGGTCGTCGCGCACGAACGCCTGGGGCTGGAAGCCGGGCACGTCGCGCAGCCACGGCTCGCGCCCGGAGTACGACGTGTCCATGTGCCCGTTGAACATGAGGCTCGGCCCGCCGCCGACGCCTGACCACGTCCCGAGCGCGTTCGCCCGGCCGTCCTCCACCTGCTGCCACTGCACGTGCAGACCGCGGGCCTCGAACAGCTCGACCATCAGCCGCGCCATCCCCTCCTCGTCCCCCGTGAACGAGTGGACGCCGACCATGCGACTCGCCGTGTCGACGAGCCGGTCGCGATCGACGGGGAGGCGGTCGCCCATGGGCCGAGATCCTAGGTGCGGAAGTGCGGCAGCACTTCCGCACCGAACAGCCGGATCTGCTCGTGCCGGTTCTCGCCCCACAGCTCGAGCATGATGTGCGTGCAGCCGGCGTCGCGGTACTCCTCGATCGCCTCGATGCAGTCGCTCGGCGTGCCCGCGATCGGCTTGCACTTGTCGAGCAGCGCGTCGGTGACCTTCGCCTTGGCGGCGAGCCGACCCCCCTGCTCCATCGCCTCGGCCACCGGCCTGATCTCCTCCTGGTCGATCTCCGCCAGGTCGAGGAGCACGTCGGCCGAGCCCTGGATGTTCTGCACCTTGTTCGCGAGGTACATGCCGGCGATCTCGCGCGCGCCGTCGCGCCCGGCAGCGCGGTCGTCGGCGTGGATCGACGCGACGATCGTGCAGCCGAGGTCGACGTCGTCGGGGTCGCGCCCCGCCTTCGCCGCTCCTGCCTCGATGTTGCCGCGCGTGTACCGGACGTAGGCCGGCGTCGTGATCGACGGGGTGAGCAGCCCGTCGCCGATCTCACCGCCGAGCTGCTGCATCAGCGGCGCCGTGCCGGCGACGTAGACCGGCACGTCCCAGCCGGGCGCGTGGGCCTCGTCCGAGAGCTCCGGGATGTCGGCCGAGAAGACCTTGCCGTCGTACTCGAACCGCTTCCCGCCGAGGATCCCGCGCACGATCTCGACCGAGTCGCGCATGTGGCCGAGCGGCTTCGTGACCTTCGGCGGCCCGCCCTGCTTGGTGTTGTTGAGGAAGATCTTCGAGGTGCCGAAGCCGACGATGAACCGGCCGGACCCGGCGGCCTCCTGAACGACGCGCGCGTCCATCGCGACCTGAACCGGGTGCCGCGTGTAGGGCGAGATGATCCCCCAGCCGATCGTCAGCCGCTTGGTCTCGCGGGCCATCAGCGCCGACACGACCGTCGAGCCGCGCGCCTCCATCTGGTGCTTGCGCCACCACGGGTACGCCTCGGCGAGCCAGACCGTGTCCATCCCCGCCTCGTCCATCGCACGCGCCGAGGCGAGCATCTCCTCGAGCGGCTCCATCGTCAGCTGCATCACGCCGATGCGAAACGGCACCGTCACGTGCTCCCTCCTCGCCCCAGTGGTGACATGTCACGGGACGATACACCAACGCCCGGGACGCGACCGGCCAGCCCGACCGTAGACTCGGCTCGTGGCGAGCTGTGTCGCGTGCGGCTACGACGGAACACCTGGGTTCAGGTTCTGCCCCACCTGCGGCGCGGAGCAGCTGGCAGTGGCCGGGGCGCGCGAGGCGCGCAGGACGGTGACGGTCGTCTTCTGCGACCTCGCGGGATCGACGGCGCTCGGGGAATCGGTCGACCCCGAGCGGCTACGGGTCGTGCTCGCCCGCTACTTCGAGCGGATGAGGAGCGTCGTCGAGTCGCACGGCGGCACCGTCGAGAAGTTCATCGGGGACGCGGTGATGGCCGTGTTCGGCGTGCCGGTCGTGCACGAGGACGACGCCCTGCGGGCGGTGCGCGCCGCCACCGAGATGCGCGACGCGCTGCCCGAGCTCGGCCTCGAAGGCCGGATCGGCGTCATGACCGGCGAGGTCGTCACCGGCACCCAGGAGCGACTCGTGACCGGCGACGCGGTCAACGTCGCCGCCCGCCTCGAGCAGGCCGCGCAACCCGGCGAGGTGCTCATCGGCGACCCCACGCTCGAGCTCGTGCGTGGCGCGGTCGACGTGGAGGCGGTGGAGCCGCTCCGACTGAAGGGCAAGACCCAGCCAGTGCCCGCGCACCGGCTGCTCCACGTGCACGGCGAGCCAGAGCGACGGCATGACACGCCGTTCGTCGGCCGTACGCGGGAGCTCACGCTGATCCGCGAGGCGTTGCGGCGGGCCGTCGAAGAGCGACGCTGCGAGCTCGTGACGGTCCTCGGCGACGCCGGCATGGGCAAGTCGCGCCTCGTCGCCGAAGCGTTGACCGCAGTTGAGGCGACCGTGGTGCGCGGTCGCTGCCTGACGTACGGCGAGGGGATCACGTACTGGCCCGTCGTCGAGGTGCTGAAGCAGCTCGACGCTCGGCCCGCCGACGCGGGAGCCG
The DNA here is from genome assembly GCA_963703095.1 of uncultured Actinomycetes bacterium. GTDB lineage: Bacteria > Actinomycetota > Thermoleophilia > Gaiellales > Gaiellaceae > Gaiella. Next base: position 1,956,639 of record OY969787.1, on the reverse strand, counting down.
CTACCGCGATCCACGCGCTCCTCGGTGAGAGCGATGCGTTGACCTCGGCCGACGAGATCGCCTGGGCCTTCCGCAAGACCCTCGAGCAGGCTGCGGCGACCACGCCCGTGGTCGTCGTGCTCGACGACGTCCAGTGGGGCGAGACCACGTTCCTCGACCTCGTCGAGCACGTCTCCCTCCTCTCGACCGGCGCGCCGATCCTCCTGCTCTGCATGGCGCGCCCCGAGCTCGTCGAGCACCGCCCCAGCTGGCCCGTCACCCTGCGGCTCGAGCCGCTTGCCGGGGACGACGTCGACGAGCTCATCCCCGTGGGGATCGGCGAGACCCTGCGGGAGCGGATCGCCCACGCCGCCGGCGGCAACCCGCTCTTCGTCGGGGAGATGCTCGCCATGGCCGTCGGAGCCGGGGACGACGTGATCGTCCCCCCCACCCTCCGGGCGCTGATCGCGGCACGGCTCGACCAGCTCCAGGCCGACGAGCGACGGGTCCTCGAGCGCGGCGCCGTCGAGGGCGAGATCTTCCACCGCGGAGCCGTCCAGGCGATCACCCCCGGGGAGGAGCAGGTGACGCCCCGGCTAGCCGCGCTCGTCCGCAAGGACGTGATCCGGCCGGACGCACCGCTCGTCGCGGGCGAGGACGGGTTTCGCTTTCGGCACCTCCTCATCCGCGACGCTGCCTACGACGGGCTGCCGAAGTCCGCGCGCGCGGAGCTCCACGAGCGCTTCGCGTCGTGGCTGGAGCAGCACGGAGGCGATCTCGTCGAGCTCGACGAGATCCTCGGCTACCACTTCGAGCAGGCCTGGCGCTACCACGCCGAGCTTGGCACCTCCTCCGGACACGGCGAGCGGCTCGCCACGGCGGCACATCGATGCCTGGCGCGTGCGGGAAGCAGGGCCAACCACCGCCAGGACTTCGCCGCCGGCCTCAACCTGCTGGAGCGCGCGGCCGCGATGCGCGAGGACGCACCCCTCGATCCGCGCTTCGAGGTCGACCTGGCCTGGGCGCGGTTCAACGCCGGTCAGGCGTCCGAGCGGGTGCTCTCGACGCTCGCGGAGGCCGCCCAGCGCGCGGAGCAGGCAGGCGACCACCTCGCGGCGCTCGCCCTGCGCGTGGAGCACCACGCGTACGACCTCGTCTTCCGGCCGAAGACGGGGGCCGACGAGCGCCTCCGCGAGCTCGTCGAGGAGGCGCTCCCGCGCTTCCTCGAGGCCCGGGACGACTGGGGCGCGGCGCTCGCGTACAGCGGTCGGGTGCTCGTGCAGGAGGTGCGCTCTCGCCCGCGGGCCGAGATCGCGGCGACCTGCGAAGTCATGCTCGAGCACGCCCGGCGCGCGGACTCCCTGATGCTCGTCGGCTGGGCCGAGGCAAACCTCTGGTCGACCCAGCTCGACGGCCCGACATCGGTCGAGGACTGCCTCCGCTGGCTCGACGCCAACCCGGAGCTCGAACGGCGCTCTGTGCTCCCTCGTCGGGACGGTCTGCTCGCGCAGCTCGGCCGGTTCGAGGAGGCACGTGAGCTGATCGTCGCCTCGACGAGCCTGGCTGAGGAGCGGGGATGGCCACACGCATCGGTGGCACTGGCCTGGAGGCGCTTCGACCTGGCGATGCTCGAAGGGCAGCCGGCTGCTGCCGAGACAGCCGCCCGCGAGGCGTACGAGGCGAGCGGGGAAGAGCCCGCGAGTCTGGGGTGGGGCTGCTGCATCCTGGCCCGCGCGCTCGTCGCGCTCGGACGCGACGACGAGGCGCTCGGGTGGGTGGCACTCGGTCGCGAGCGCTGGCCCAGCACCGAGCGCGAAGCGCAGATGCTGTCGCGACAGGTCGAGGCGAGGGTCCTCGCCCGTCGCGGCGAGCACGTCGAGGCGGAGCGCCTGGCCCGCGAGGCCGTCGCTCTCGGCGACGAGACGGACATGCTCAACGCGCAGGGCGACGCGTACCTCGACCTCGCCGAGGTGCTCTCGCTCGCCGGCGAGCCCGACGAGGCGAGGGAGGCGCTCCGTGAGGCGCACGCGCGCTACGGGCGCAAGGGCAATCTCGTCATGGCGTCGCGCACGAGGGGTCGGCTCGACGACCTCGGCGACGCCGCCTAGCCTGCGGCCTTCGCCTCCGCCACCTTCGCCTCCAGCGCTGTCAGCACGTTCCCGACCTGCTGGTTGATGATCGGCTGCAGCACCCGCTGGCCCATCGAGCCGACCGGGCCGGCGATCTTCACGTCCGCCACCCAGTCCATCGAGGTGTGATCGCCCTCGCCGGAGAGGGTGAACGACGTCGCCATGTTCATCATCGCGCCGACGCCCGTCCCCTTCGCCTGGAGCTCCGCGTACTCGAGCGCCCGCTCGGCGGTCTTCTCGAACGCGATCGACATCTTCAGCCCGCCGAGCCCCAGCGGCACCTTCACCTTGGCGGTCCAGTGGTTCGGGTCCTGGATCTCGAAGCTCTCCACCCCCGGCATCAGCCCGACCATCTGGGCGGGGTCGTTGATCACGCTCCAGACCACCTCGCGCGAGGCGTCGAACTCCTTCGTCCCGTTCACGTTCATCTCGAGGTCACCTTCACGTTCGCGCGCGTCTTGGCGGGGTCGCGGAGCATCTCCCAGACGCGGTGGTAGGGGTTGTGGCTGTCGTGGACGATCGCCCCGCCCGCGGCGCGGAGCGCGTCCTGGATGCCGGCGCAGATGCAGTGGATCCCGCCGCCGCCGCCCTCGCCCATCCCCTTCGTCCCGAGCGGGGTGAAGGGCGACGGGGACTCGATCGACGCCGTCTTCAGCGGGGGCATGTCGAGCGTGTGCGGCACGTGGTAGTCGTAGAAGTTGGGGGTGAGGAGGTTGCCCTCGTCGTCGTACACGAAGCTCTCGAACATCGCCGCGCCGATCGCATGCGCGGTCGCACCCATCACCTGCCCTTCCACGATCTGCGGGTTGATGCGCACGCCGCAGTCATCGACCGCCGCGTAGTCGACGATCTCGTAGACGCCCGTCTCGGGGTCGATCTCGACGACGCAGGCGTGGATCTGCGTCGCGTAGGTCAGCGTCAGGTTGCCGAACTTCTTCTCCTTGTCCGGCACCTGGAACGGCGGTCGGTAGACGAACCGCGCGTTCATCGGCGGCGGCGTCTCCGGGAAGCCCGCGTTGTTCGCGTTCGGGATCGCCCCGAGCGCCATGAACGGCAGCGCCGCCTCGGGGTTGCCCTTGATCCGGGCGAAGCCCTCGGCCAGCTCGATGTCGTCCGTGGAGCAGCCGAACACCCACGAGGCGAGCGTCTTCATCTGCTCCGCGAGCTCCTCGGCCGCGCCCTTCACCGCACCCAGGCCCGTGACCGCGAACTGGCTCGCGTAGGTGCCGGAGAAGCCGGCGTGCGAGTTCCAGTAGCTGTCGTGGCCCGCGCGGACGGTGATCGCGTCGACACCGCAGCCGAGGATGTCGGCGACGACCTGCGCGGACGTCGTCTCGTGGCCCTGGCCCTGCGGCGTCGTGCCGAGCGTGACCACGACCTCGCCGAAGATGTCGAGCTTGACGGTCGCGACCTCGTTGTTGCCGGAGAACTGCAGGTCGGGGTTGATGAGCTGCGATTGGCCGAAGTTGTTCGTGCCGGAGTCGAGCGTCGACCCGATCCCGAGCCCGAGCAGCTTGCCCCGGGCGGCCGCCTCGGCCCGCCGCCCCTCGATCGTGTCGTACCCGACGAGCTCGAGCGCCATGTCGAGCGCCCGCGGGTAGTCCCCGGAGTCGTAGACGCAGCCGTTCGGCGTCTCGTACGGCATGTCCTCCGGCTGGACGTAGTTGCGCTTGCGCAGCTCGACGGGGTCGAAGCCGAGCTCGTGCGCGACGATGTCGATCACGCGCTCGGTGAACCAGAGCTGCTGCATCCGCGAGTAGCCGCGGTTCGGCGAGACGGGGGCCTTGTTCGTCATCGCCTGCGTGAACTCGAGGTGGATGTTGCGCCACTTGTACATCCCGGCCGCCACCTGCGACCAGATCACGCCGCCGAGCGGCTCGTAGCGGAGGTACGCGCCGGCGTCGTCGATCGCCTTCGTGCGGAAGCCGAGCAGCGTGCCGTCTGCCTTCACTGCCACCTCGGTGTCGAGGAACCACCGCTCGTTGCCGTGGGACATCGACTGGTGGAACTCGGTGCGCCACTCCGTCCACTGGATCGGCCGGCCGAGCTTGCGCGCCAGCAGGCAGCAGGCGACGAGCTGCGGGTGCGAGGTGATCTTGTTGCCGAACCCGCCGCCGATGTCCTGGGTGACCATGCGCAGCTTGTCGATGCCCACCCGCATCGCGGGGGCCATCATGATCACCGCGAAGCCGGGGAACTGGTTGTTCGTGGTGATCGTCCACTGCCCGACGCCGCGGTTGTACTCGACGAGCGCGCCGTCCATCTCGAGGGGGGTCGAGTTGAAGCGGTCGAAGTGCAGCTCGGAGATCGAGACGACATGGTCGGCCTCGGCGAACGCGGCGTCGACGTCGCCCCAGGACCACGTGCCGCTGTAGGACATGTTCCCGCCGCACTCCTCGTGCAGGACGGGCGCGTCCGGCTCGAGCGCGGTGCGCGCGTCGACCACGACGTCGAGCGGCTCGTAGTCGACCCACACGAGCTCGGCAGCGTCTCTGGCGAGCTCGCGGGACTCGGCCACGACGGCCACCACCGGCTCACCGAGGTAGCGCACCTTGCCGACGGCGAGCGCGTAGTCCTTGACGTGACCGCCGGGCGCGGCGGCGATCTGGAAGAACGGGTCGGTCTGCAGCGCGACCTCGTCCCCGGTCAGCGTGCCGTACACGCCGGGCAGCTCGTGTGCAGCGCTCACGTCGATCGACGCGATGCGCGCGTGGGCGAACGGCGAGCGGACGAAGTGGACGTAGCCCATGCCGTGCCGCTTGACGTCGTCGAAGAACTGGCCCTGCCCCTGGACGAGCCGACCGTCCTCCTTGCGCGGCACGCTCTGGCCGACGAACCCCTTCTGGAGGGTCGTGGCGTCCGTCTCGACGGCGGTCATGATGCACCTCCCTTGCCCACGGCCACGACTGCTTCGACGATGTTCCAGTAGCCGGTGCAGCGGCAGATGTTCCCCTGGAGCGCGACCTTGACCTCGTCCTCGGTCGGGCTCGGGTTCTCCTCGAGGAGCGCGGTCGCGCTCATCAGCATCCCGGGCGTGCAGTAGCCGCACTGCAGCGCGTGGTGCTCGTGGAACGAGCGCTGCAGCGGGGTCAGCTCGTCGCCCTCGGCGAGTCCCTCGACGGTCGTGATCGAGGCGCCGTCGGCCTGCACCGCCAGCACGGCGCAGCTCTTCACCGGAACGCCGTCGAGGTGGACGGTGCACGCGCCGCAGCTGCCGGTGTCGCAGCCGACGTGGGTGCCGGTCAGGTCGAGGTCGTCGCGCAGGAAGTGGACGAGCAGACGCCGCGTGGGCACGAGGCGCTCGACCTGCTCGCCGTTGACCGTGACGGTCACGACCTGGCTCGTTGACGGTGTGGTGGACACGGCTTACCCCTTCGCTCTCTCGGCTGCTCGGAGGACGGCGCGGACGGTGGAGACCTCCGCGAGATGACGCCGGTAGTCGGCCGACGCGTGGACGTCGGACGGCGGGTCGAGCGACGCGCCGAGCCCCTCGACGGCCGCCCGTGCCGAGGCCTCGGTCACGTCCGCGCCGGCCAGGCGCTCCTCGACGGAGGTCGCGCGCACCGGCACGGCGGCGACGCAGCCGATCGCGATCCGCCAGGCGCCGTCCACGACGGTCGCTGCCGCGTTGGCGACGTACGTGCCGTGCACGCCAAGCGTCACGCCGTCCATCCCGTCGCCCGTGCCCGTCGTGCGGGTCGGGATCGAGATCCGGGTGAGCAGCTCGCCCTCGGAGACGGCCGTCTCGTACACGCCGACGAAGAACTCCTCCGCGGGAACCACGCGCTCGCCGCCAGTCGAGCGGATCGTCATCGACGCGCCGAGCGCGACGAGCAGCGGCGGGAAGTGGTTCGTCGGGTCGTTGACGCAGATGTTCCCGCCGAGCGTCCCGCGGTTGCGCACCTGCACGTCGGCGACGGTGCGGGCGACCTCGGCGAGCACCGGACGGGCGACGTCGACCTCGGATGACCCGATCAGGCTCGTCAGGGTGACCATCGCGCCGATCTCCAGCGCGGACTCGTCCGCGGCGAACCCGATCGTGCGCAGCTCGTCGAGCTTGGCCAGGTCGACGAGCACGTCGGGCGAGGCGGCCCGCTGTTTCATCACGTTGACGAGCGTCTGTCCCCCGGCGAGGGCACGTGCCCCGTCGTGCTCGCTGAGGAGGCGCACCGCCTCCTCGAGGGTGGTCGGACGCGCGTACTCGACCTCACGCAGCAACATGCGCCCGAGTCTACGCCACCGCTTCGGTGACATGTCAAGGAAGGCGCGACTCCGCTGCGCGGACTCGCGCCTAGGCGATCAGCACCGCTCCGGCGCGGCCCGGCTCAAGCGTCCCAGGTGACCTGCGTCAGGCGGAGGTGGTTGCCCGACGGATCGCGAAAGCCGGCGTCGATCCCGTAGGGCTGCTCCTGGGGCTCCTCGACGAACTCGACGCCGCGGGCCACGAGCTCGGCGTGGGCCGCACGGCAGTCGTCCGTCGTCAGGAACACGGTGCCGGCGAAGCCCTTCGCGATCACGCTGCGCAGCTCCCGCTCCGTCTCCTCGTCGATCATCGGCGGCCCCATGATCGGCATCAGCACGATCCCGACGTCGTCCTGCCCGACCGGGCCGACCGTCAGCCACCGGAAGCCCCCGAGCTCGGGCAGCGTCACGTCGGAGCGCACTTCCATCCCCACCTTCTCGGTGTAGAAGGCGAGCGCCTCGTCTTGGTCGTGAACCCACACCTGCGCGTTGGCGATCTTGATCATCGTCGGCCTCCCGGTCGTCGCGGACACGTCGAGAGGATGCTAGGAGGCGGTCCTCGAGCCGTCTTCTCGAAACGTCCGGTGTGCGGGCCGGCCGTAGGCGCGCTGCACGCAGGCAGGGACGAGAGCGCCGGCCGCAGCGGGCGGGAACGCCGCCCGATACGCGGTCGGCGAGACGTCGTAGGCGCGGCTGAAGCTCGTCGTGAACGAGCCGACGCTGCGCAGCCCGACGAGGAGGCAGATCTCCGCGACGCTGCGGTCGGTGGTGCGCAGCAGAGCGGCAGCCCGTTCGAGCCGCCGGGTGAGCAGGTATGCGTGGGGCGAGACGCCGAACGCACGCCGGAACCGCTCGCTGAAGTGCGCCCGCGAGAGCCCGGCCGCGCGGGCCAGGTCATCCACGCGGAGCGGGTCGGCGAAGCGTCGGTCGGCGAGATCACGGGCGCGTAGCAGGTTCCGCTCGACCGGCGCGTACGCCCGGGACGCGGCAGTCTCGCGCATCCGAGCATCGTAGGCGGATCGTGCCGTCGCACGCGGTGGAGCCACGGTAGGACGCGGTGGTCGCTCCCGTCGGGTGGGGCGAGGCTGAAGCCACGCCCCGGGATCCTGCGAGCCGCTCGTCCGACCCAGGGCCCCGCGCTTCGGTGCTGTGCCCGGGGGCGTGGCTTCAGCCTCGCCCCGACCTGGATGCACCCCGGTGACGCAGACCCGCCCCGCGCTCGGGACGCCTCGTGCGCGGCGCGCAGTGGGAGCCAAGGGAGCGAGCGGGCCTGACCCCCTCGATGGATCAGGCTTTCACGCAAACGAATACCATCGCCCCCATGACGCGCTTCGACGCGATCTTCATCGGCTCGGGGATCAACGCGCTCGCGGGCGCCGCGCTGCTCGCGCGAGAGGGCTGGAGCGTCTGCGTGCTCGAGCGCGACGAGCAGGTCGGAGGCGCCATCAGGACCGTCGCCGACTACACGCTGCCGGGCTTCACGCACGAGGTCCTGAGCTCCTGGCATCCGCTCTTCGCCGGCTCGGCGGCGTATGCCGAGCTCGCGGACGAGCTCCACCGGCGCGGGCTCGAGTACCTCAACACCGACCTCCCGACCGCCACCGCCTTCCCCGACGGAGAGGCGATGTTCCTGCAGACGTCGCTCGAGGCGAACGTGGCCGAGTTCGACCGCCACCACGCCGGCGACGGCGCGGCTTGGGCAGCGCAGTTCGAGGCGTTCATGGCGAACGCAGACCTCTCCTTCGGCGTGCTCGGCACCGAGCTGTGGTCGCCGGCCGGTCTCTCGCTCGGCCAGCGCACACTGCGGCGCTTCGGCCGCCGCGGGATGCTGGCGTTCGCCGGCGGCGCGCTCGCGACCTGTCGCGACTGGACGCAAGCGACGTTCGCCTCCGAGCGCGCGCACGGCCTGCTCGCGCCGTGGGTCTTGCACACGGGCCTCGGCCCCGACAACGCCGTGAGCGGGTTCATGACGCAGGTGATCGCCTGTGCGGTGCAGCTCGGTGGGATGCCGGTGCCGGCCGGTGGCGGCGTTCGGCTCGTCACCGCCCTCTCGGGCATCGTCACGGACGCCGGCGGCGAGGTGCGCGCAGGCGCCCACGTCGAGCGCATCGTCGTCAGCGGCGGGCGGGCGGTCGGCGTCGTCATCGAGGGTGGCGAGACGATCCACGCGGGTCGCGCCGTCATCGCTGGCGTCACGCCGACCCAGCTGTACGGGACGCTGCTCGGCACCGCGGCTCCGACGGAGGCGAGCGAGGCTGCGCGCCGGTACCGCTACGGCCGTGCCGGCATGCAGATCCACATCGCGATGGACGAGGAGCCTCGCTGGGCAGGGCCGGAGACGGAGCGCCTCGCCAGGACCGCGATCGTCCACGTCACGCCAGGCCTCGACGGCGTCTCGCGCGCAGTGAACGAGGCCGAGCGCGGCCTGCTCCCCGCCGAGGCGACGATCGTCGCCGGCCAGCCGTGCGCGGTCGATCCGTCGCGCGCACCGGAGGGGAAGTGGATCGTCTGGATCCAGCTCCAGGAGCTGCCCGCGGGGCAGGTCAAGGGCGACGCCGCGGGCGAGCTGGACGTCGGCGACGGCACCTGGACGGAGGAGCTGCGGGAGGCGTACGCCGACCGGATCTGCGCCCGGCTGGGCACGGCGATCACAAACCTCTCCTCGGCGACGCTGAAGCGCGTCGTCCTCTCCCCCGCCGACCTCGAGGCGCTCGACTGCAACCTCGTCGCCGGCGACATCTACGCGGGCTCCTGCGCGCTCGACCAGAATCTGCTCTGGCGGCCGTTCGCGGAGGCGCCGGGGCATCGCACCGCGGTCGACGGGCTCTGGCACATCGGCGCGAGCACCCACCCTGGCCCGGGGCTCGGCGCCGGCTCCGGCTACCTCGTCGCGAAGGAGCTGACGCGGCCGCCGCTCGGGAAGCGGCTCCTCCAGAAGCTGCCGGGGCGCGAGTGACCAGGCTGGCGCTCTCGGAGATCTCCACCGTCGGCGCGTCCTTCGAGGAGGACGTCGCGGCCTACGCAGCGGCCGGCTTCGACGCGATCGGGATCTGGGAGATGAAGCTCCCGCCGGATGACGACGCCAACCTTGCGCTCCTGCGCGAGCACCGGCTCGCTGTCGCGAACTGCGTGCCGGCAGTGCCGTCGTTCCTCCCGCTCGGGATTCCCGGGATGGAGGGACCGGACGACCTCGAGGTGCGCGTCGAGGCGCTCTGCGCCTCGGTGCGCCGGCTCGCCCGCTACGCGCCGGAGTCGGTCGTGTGCCTCTCGGGGCCCCTGGGCGGACGCAACGAGGCCCACGCTCGGGCGATGCTCCGAGACGGGCTCGCGCGTGTGGCCGCAGCCGCACGCGAGGTCGACGTCCCGCTCGCCTTCGAGCCCGTGCACCGCTCTCAGCGCGACGCCGTCTCCTTCGTCAACTCGATCGAGGACGCGCTCACGCTCTTGAACGAGGCGGGCCTGGACGATGTCGGGCTGCTGCTCGACCTGTACCACGTCTGGGACGACCCGGCGGTGTGGGACACGATCGGGCGGGCGGCGTACCGCATCGCGGGCGTGCACGTCTCCGACTGGCCGGCGGAGCCCGGTCGGACGGATCGGGTCCTGCCCGGTGAAGGGATCTCGCAGACGCGCGAGCTCGTGGAGGCCCTGGAGCTGTCGGGCTTCGCCGGCTCGTACGACGTCGAGCTCTTCTCCGAGCCGGAGGGCTTCTGGGGCCTGCCCGTGGGCGAGGCGGCGCGGCGCGCGCACGCGGCGCTGAGCGCGCTCGTCTGAGCGATGACGGAGCCGTCCTCGCACGCCGACCTGGACGCGCTCTGGGACTTCGCCGATCCCGCTGCCAGCGAGGCGCGCTTCCGCGAGCTGCTCGCGCGCGCTCGCGGGGAGCAAGGCGGAGAGCTGACCTGTGAGACGCTGACGCAGATCGCCCGGGCGCAGGGCCTCCAGCGCCGGTTCGGCGACGCCACGTCGTCCCTCGACGAGGCCGCTGGGCTGGCAGACCCGAGCAGGCCACGTGATGCGATCCGCATCGCGCTGGAGCGCGGCCGGGTCGCGAACACCTCCCGCTCGAGCGACCGCGGCCGCGCCTCTTTCCGGCAGGCCTGGGAGCTGGCGAGCGCGGCTGGCGAGGACGGCCTCGCTGTCGACGCCGCCCACATGCTCGGCATCGTCGACGAGCCCGAGCCGGCGTGGGCCTGGAACGAGCGCGCGCTCGCGCTCGCGCGGAGCTCTCCCGACGCGGACGCACGCCGCTGGGTCGCGACGCTCGCCAACAACATGGGCTGGGCGCGCCACGACGCGGGCGCGCCGGCGGAGGCGCTCGAGCTCTTCCGTCTCGCGCTCGCCGAGCGCGAGACGCAGGACGATCCACGCAGGACGCAGATCGCCCGCTGGTGCGTCGCGCGCTGCCTGCGCACGCTCGGCAGCGTCGACGAGGCGCTCGCCGCGCAGGAGGCGCTCGCCGCCGAGCTGGCGGGTGCCGGCGTCGTCGACGGCTACGTGACCGAGGAGCGCGCCGAGTGCCTGCTCGCGCTGCGGCGCGAGGACGAGGCGCGCCCGCTCTTCGCCCAGGCGCACGCCGAGCTGTCCGCCGACCCGTGGCTCGCGGGCGCGGAGCCCGAGCGGCTGGCCCGGCTGGCGGCGTTGGGGGGCCTCTGACCACGTCAGGCCCCTCGCTGAGCGCGTGCCCTGCCGCGCCTTCACCCACGGGCGTCGCCGTCCGAGCGCCCGGCCGTGGGCTCAGCCCATGCCGAGCGAGATGATGCCTCGGTCGACCAGACCCCGGGTGAACGCGCCCGCGGGGAGCACCTTCACCCCGTAGACGTCGCGCAGGAACCACTCCAGGTAGACGAACACGCTCGAGCGGACGGCCGCCACCTTCTCGAGTCGCACGAGGTCGAGGATGCCGACGTGCGCCCGCAGGGCGGCGTCGTCGAGGAACGCCGTCACGAGCGCCGGGCCTCCGCGCGCGAGGTCGCCGAGGAGCAGCGTCGGCTCCACCCCGGCCAGCCGGTCGACGCCGAGGAACCCCGCTCGCAGCTCGATCCGACTCGTCTCGGAGCGCCAGCGCGCCACGAGGGCGGTCGGCGTCGCGTCGAGCACCTCGACGTCCGCCAACTCGTCACGACAGTGCGCCGTGAACGCGGCGAGCAGGGCGCCCTGGGTGAGGTCGCTCGACGGCCACTCGAGCGTCCGCATCGTGACGAGCCGCTCGAGGGCCGCCTCAGCGTCCGTCCTGGCAGACGTCTCGAGCCAGCCGCGCGCTCGCAGCGTCTCCAGCTCCGGCAGGTCGACGGGGACTGCGTCGTGAGTCCGCTCGTCGAGCCACGCCTCGAGCACGGCGGCCTCGCGACCGGTGAGGTCGCCTCGAGGGCTCACGCGCCCGCCTCGACGGCGCCGAGGAGGGCGTCGGCGGTCAGCGTCGCGAACGGGAGACACGTTCCTCCACCGGCCTCGGCGAGCGCGCGGGCGCAGCTCTCGTCCGAGCCCGGACGTCCGGGCTCGGCCGCGTCGACGACGATCACGCCCACCTTCGCCCGACGGAGGGCGCGCGCCTCCGCGAGCGTGTCCTCGAGGGCGTCCCGCCCCGGAGCCAGGGCGACGTTGGGCAGCCCGTCGGAGACGACGACCACGACAGGGCGAGCGTTCGGCCGCTTCGCGAGCTCCTGGCGCACGAGACGCCGCGCACACCGGAGGGCGTCGGGCAACGGCGTGCGACCGGAGAGCGGGATCTCGCGCAGCCGTCGCGCCGCGACGGCTGGGCTCGCGGTCGGTCGGAGGGCGACCGCAGCGGCGGCCAGGCCCGGGCGGAACGCGACGAGCGACACGCGGTCGCCGCGGGCGGCCGCGTCCTCGAGCAGCCGGAGCACGACGCCCTTCACCCGCTCGACGAGGCTGTCGGCGTGGAGCGAGTAGCTGTTGTCGACGACGAAGCACACCTCGAACGGGACGCGGTGCTCGCGCACCTTGCGGCGCAGGTCCTCCTGGGCGATCTGCGGCCGACCCGCGCCCTGCCGCCCGGTCCGGGCGGCGGCGGCCCGCATCGTCGCGTCGAGCGCGAGGTCGACGTCCCCGACACGGGCGAGCCGATGGCGCGAGTACTTGCCCCGTCGCAGGGCGACGAGCGATCGGTCGCGCCGCCCGATCGCGCCGCGCTCGAGCCGGTCGTCCCGGGCGGACGAGTGGATGACCCCGGTCGTGTCGACCTCCACGGGCGCGATCTCGGGCACGCTCTCGAGCAGCTCGACGGGCGTGTCTACCGGCCCGGCCTGGCCGGGCCCGCCGCTTTTTTTCCCTCGGCGGTCTCGACGTCCACCACCTCGTCGAGCACGCGCCGCAGGAGCCGGTCGTCGAGGCCCGACCCCGGCTCGAAGGGGTCGGAGGCGACGCGGTGACCGAGCGCCAGACCCGCGGCGCGCAGCACGTCGTCCGTGTCGACCAGCGCACGAGCATCGAGTGCGGCCAGCGCCTTCGCGCACTCGAGGATGGTGACGTCGGCCCGGTGGCTCGTCACGCCGGTGCGGACGACGAGTCGCGCGATCGTCCGGTAGAGCTCGTCCGGCACCGACAGGTGCCGCCGGGTCTCCCGCGCGGTCAGCACCCGCTCGCGCAGGGCGGCCTCCTCGGACGCCCACTCCGCGGCGAACCCGTCCGGGTCGGCCGCGAAGCGCTCCCGCCGCCGCAGCACCTCCGCGCGATGGCCCGGGTCGAGCACCGCCTCCACCTCGACGTGGAGGCCGATGCGGTCTGCGATCTGCGGGCGCAGGTCTCCCTCCTCCGGGTTCATCGTGCCGACGAGCAGGAACCGGGCCGGGTGCTCGACCGAGACGCCCTCGCGCTCGACGGCGTTGACGCCCATCGCAGCAGCGTCGAGCAGGATGTCGCACAGGTGGTCGTCGAGGAGGTTGATCTCGTCGACGTAGAGGATCCCGCGATTCGCCTCGGCGAGGAGCCCCGGCTCGAGCGCGGCCACCCCCTCCCGCAGCGCCCGGGCGATGTCGATGGAGCCGGCGACGCGATCCTCGGTCGCGTTGAGGGGGAGCGTGACGATCCGTGCCCGCCTCGAGACGACGGGGAGCTCCTCCCCCCGCTCGACCCGAGCGGCACAGGCTGCGCACGGGCGCGCGGGGTCGCACGAGAACGCGCAGTCGGCGACCACGTCGATCTCGGGCAGGAGCGACGCCAGGCCGCGCACGGCCGTCGACTTGCCGGTGCCGCTCGGACCGACGATCAGCACGCCGCCCACCTCGGGGCTGACGGCGTTGAGCAGGAGCGCCGTGGTCAGGCGCTCCTGCTCGACGATCGCGGTGAACGGGTAGACGCCGCTCACCCGAGGATCAGCGGCTTCCCGAACGTCGGCTCGGCCTGTGGGATCGGGTCGAACTTCCACGTCCCGATCAGCGGCACGGCGGTGTCGCGGTTGACCTTGACGTCGACGACGTACGGCGTGCCGGCGGCGAGCGCCGTCTCGAGCGCCGACCCGAGGTCGCCGGGGTCTTCCACCGTGATGCCGCCGGCGCCCATCGCCTCCGCCATCTTCGCGAAGTCCGGGTTCCAGAACTCGCCCGTCGAGTGCTTCACGAAGCTCGTGCCGATCTCGCGGCCGTCCATGTAGAAGCGCTGGAGGTCCCGGATCACCCCGATCGTGTAGTTGTTCATGATCACCCAGACGGCCGGGATGTCGTACTCGGTCGCGGTCGCGACGGCGCCCGGGAACATCATGAAGCTGCCGTCGCTCGTGACGCACACCGCCGGCTGGTCGGGCTTGGCCAGCTTCACGCCGAGCACGCCGTAGGTGCCGAAGCCCATTCCGGCGAAGCCGCCCGGCGTGAACACCATCTGCGGCCCGGGTGCGTCCCAGTACTGCTCGACCCAGGTCTGGTGGTTGCCGGTGTCGGTGATCATCAGGGTGTCGTCCGGCGCGGCGGCGCGCAGCTCCTTGATCAGCCGGCGCGGGTCGATCGGCACCGCGCTCGACGCCTTCTCCTGCTCGATGAAGTTCGACCACTCCTCCTTGTAGCCCTCGACCTGGTCGTGCCACGGCGAGCGCTCGCGCCTGGGGCCCTTCGCCTCGGCCAGCTGGAGGAGCTGCTTCAGCACCTCGCGCGCATCGCCGACGATCCCGATCTCCGTCGGGTAGTTGCGACCGATCTCCTGCGGGTCGATGTCGACGTGGATGAGCTTCGTCGGCGGGATGTTGTACGTGTAGCCGGGCACCCAGGACGACGAGTGGATGTCGGAGAAGCGACAGCCGAGCGCGAGGATCACGTCGGCGTTGCGTGCCGCCTCCTGCGCCGGGTACTCGCCCCAGCAGCCCGCGATCCCCAGATGCAGGGGGTGCGTGGCCGGAAGCGCGCCCTTGCCCATGAAGCTCGAGTACACGGGGACGTTGACGTGCTCGGCGAACGCCTGCAGCTGCTGCGCCGCCTCCGAGCAGATCACTCCGCCCCCGGCGAGGATCAGCGGCCGGCGTGCAGCGAGCAGCATCTCGAGCGCCCGTCCGACCGCCTCGGGCGACCCCGGCGTGCGCCAGTCGAGCATGTGCGACCGCTCGGCGGGGTCGGGGACGTCGACGTCCGCCTTCGTCACCCACAGGTCGTAGGCGACGTCGATGTGCACGGGGCCGGGGCGGCCCGACCGCGCGATCTTGAAGGCCTTCGGCAGGAACTTCGCGATGTCCTCGACCCGATGCGCCTGGAAGCTCCGCTTCGAGATGACCTTCGCGATCGACGGGAAGTCGGCCTGGTAGTAGCGGTACTCCTCCTGGAGCGCCCCGGAGTCGTACTGGCTCGTCGCGACCTGGCCGGTGATGCAGATCATCGCGGACGAGTCGTAGAACGCGTTCGCCATCGCCGCGGTGAGGAGCATCGGCCCGGGGCCGGTCGACGTGTAGACCGGGATCACCTCGTGACACGCGCGGTAGTAGGCGTCGGCCATGTACCCCGCGCCGGTCTCGATCCGGGGGAAGATCACCTTCAGCTCGTCCTGTCGGTCGTAGACGCCGTCCAGCAGCCCGACCGCTCCGTGGCCGGCGTAGCCGAAGAGGTACGGCACCTTCTCGCGGACGAGGTACTCGGTGACGAGATCGGCGCCTCGCAGCTCGGGCATGGGGGATCCCTCCTCGGTGATCGACGTTGGCTCCGGGACGATTCTCTCCCATCCGAGGCCGTTCCACCAAGCGTGTATGCCCGCAGTCTCGCGGAGGGGCCCCACGCTGTCCTGACGCCGGCCGACGCCCCGATTCGTCGCGATACTCCGCGTATGCGGGCAGATCTGCCAAGCGGCACCGTCACGTTCCTCTTCACCGACATCGAGGGGTCGACGCGGCTGCTGCACGCGCTCGGCCCCGATGCCTACGCGGACGCGCTCGCCGAGCACCGCCGCCTGCTGCGACGGACGTTCGCCGAGCACCGCGGCGTCGAGGTCGACACCCAGGGCGACGCGTTCTTCGTGGCGTTCCCGACCGCCCCCGGCGCGGCGGCAGCCGCCCTCGACGGCCTGGCAGCGCTCGCGCCCGGCCCGATCCGCGTCCGCATGGGGCTCCACACCGGCGCCCCGACGGTCACGGACGAGGGCTATGTCGGCGTCGACGTCCATCGAGGCGCCCGCGTCGCTGCGCTCGCCCACGGGGGCCAGGTCGTCCTCACGGAGGCGACGGCGGCGCTCGTCGCCGACGTGCCCCTGCGCGACCTGGGACGGCACCGCCTGAAGGACTTCGACGGGCCTGCGCACCTCTTCCAGCTCGGGAGCGAGGAGCTCCCGCCGCTGAGGACGCCCGGTGCCGTCGACCTGCCCACGCCCGCCAACCGCTTCCTCGGGCGCGAGGCAGAGCTGCTCGCGGCGGCCGGCCTCTGGCTCGAGCGCGTGCCGCGCCTGCTCACGATCGTCGGCCCGGGCGGCATCGGGAAGACGCGGTTCTCGATCGAGCTCGCCCGGTTCCTCGCCGACGACGCGGACGGCGGGACGGTGTTCGTTCCGCTCGCCCCCGTGCGGGACGCCACGGTCGTGATCCCGATGATCGCCGAGCGCCTGGGCGCCTCCGAGGGCACCACACAGGCGATCGGGGCGCGTGTCGGCGAGAAGCCGACCCACGTTCTGCTCGACAACCTCGAGCAGCTCCTTCCCGACGTGGCGCGCCCGCTCGCCGAGCTGCTGTCGGCCACGCCGGCGCTGCGCCTCCTCGCGACGAGCCGCGAGCCGGTGCGGATCGCCGGCGAGTCGGAGCTCGACCTGCCCCCGATGGGCGAGGTGGACGCTGTCCGGCTCTTCCTGGAGCGGGCGCAATCGATCCGACCGGAGATCGTGGATGCACCGGCTGTGCACGAGCTTGCACGCCGCCTCGACGGCCTCCCGCTGGCGCTCGAGCTCGCGGCTGCGCGGGTCAAGCTGCTCGGCCCCGAGCAGGTGCTCGAGCGGATCGGCCAGCGACTCGATCTCCTCAAGGGCGCTCGCGACGCCGACGAGCGGCACGCCACGCTGCGCGCGACGATCGCGTGGAGCCACGACCTCCTCGACGAGCCCGAGCGAGTGCTCTTTGCCCGGCTGGCGATCTTCCGCGGCGGGTGCACGCTCGAGGACGCGGAGGCCGTGTGCGGCGCCGACCTCGACACGCTCGCCTCGCTCCTCGACAAGAGCCTCGTTCGCCGCCGCGTCGATCCGGACGGCGTCGAGCGGTTCTGGATGCTCGAGATGATCCGCGAGTTCGCCCGCGAGCGCCTGGACGAGTCGGGCGAGGAGTCGCACCTGCGTCGCGCCCAGGCCGACCGGCTGATCGTCCTGGCCGACCGCGCCGGGACGCGTGCGATCGTCGACGCCCCGCGCGCCTGGGACTTCGATCTCGTCGCGCCGGAGCTCGACAACGTGCGCGCGGTGCTCGACTGGGCGCTCGAGCACGACCCCGGTCGCGGGCTTCGGCTCGCGACGTGGCTGGAGGCGTTCTGGGTCGTTCGCGATCCGTTCGAGGGCGCGTCGTGGCTCGAGCGCCTCATCGCGAGAGCGCCGGACGCCGAGCCGGCGCTTCGCGCAGCGGCGTTCCGGTCGCTCGGCGGCGCGCTGGACATCGTCGGCGACTCCGAGCGTGCGGCGCCGTGGTACGCGCAGAGCCTTGCCCTCTTCACCTCGTGCGGCGACGCGATCCAGGCAGCGCACCTGCGCTTCCGCGTCGGCGCCAACGCCTACAACCGGGGCGAGCCTGGCACGGCCTGGCCCTTGATCGAGGGCGCGCTGGAGGAGTCCCGCCGGCTGGGCGTGCGCGTCGGCGAGTGCCAGGCGCTCGGCGTCCTGGGCCTGAGGGCGCGCGACGAGGGCGATCCGGCGGGTGCAGTCGAGCTGATGCTCGAGAGCGCCATGATCGCCGGAGAGGTGCGTTGGGAGTGGTGGGAGGCCCACGAGCTCGCGAACGCCGCGGACTTGGAGCGCGAGCTCGGGCAGGTCGACGCCGCGGAGAAGCACGCGCTCCGGTCCGCGGAGCTCTGCCTGGGCCTCGGCGATCGCCAGGGCACGGTATTCGCCACCGCCGAGCTCGCGATGATCGCGACCGTGCGTGGCGACCCGGAGCGGGCCGGGCGACTGTGGGGCGCCCTCGAGAGCGAGGTGAGCGCGGGACGCGTCGGGCAGTGGGAGAGCTTCCGCACCGACATCGAGGCACAGGTTCTCGCGGTCGACGGCCCGACGTTCTCGCGCGCACGAGACGAGGGGCGTCTGCTGTCGATCGCCGAGGCTGTGGGTCTCGAGTCCGCTCAGACCGTGCCGTAGAGCTTCAGCACGACGCTCACGTACTGCTTCGTGTCTTCGTACAGGCCGCGCTCGCGCACCGCGCGCGCGCCCTGGTAGTAGCCCGCCAGCGCGAGGCGGGTGTTCCCGTCGAAGTCGTCGAGGAGCCAGCGGAGCAGCCGCACGCCGGCCTGCACGTTGCCCTCGTACGTGCGCGGGGTCGTCGTCCCGATGAGCGTGTCGACCCACGCCCACGTCGCGGGCAGGAGCTGCATCACGCCGACCGCCCCGGCGGACGAGACGACCTCCTGGCGGAAGCCGGACTCCATCCACGCGACGGCGCGCGCGAGCTTCGGATCGACGCCGTACCGCGCCGACCAGCGGTCGAGCGCGGCGCGCACCGCATCGGTCGCGGCCGGAGCGCCGACGGGGCTCGACGGCGTGGGCGCCGAGGACGGCGCCGACGGCGAGCGCACCACCTGCGCCCGCGCCGGCAGGCGGAGCGTCTGCCCCGGGACGATCACGGCGGCGAGGGACAGCGCGTTGCGGCGCGCGATCTCGAGGGGGCTCACGCGGTAGAGCTGGCCGATCGAGAAGAAGCTCTCCCCGGCGCGCACCCGGTGGATCGTCAGGGGGGGAGACGATGGCTTCTGCGACGGCGTCGTCGGCTTCTGCGGAGGTGTCGTCGCGCGATCGGTGCTCTTGCCACCGAGCGCGCGGAACGTCGCTGGGCCTGCGATCCCGTCCGCGACCAGACCACGCGCTCGCTGGAAGCGCTGCAGCGCCGCGGTCGTGCGCGCGTCGAACCGTCCGTCGACCGCCCGAGCGGGGAGCCCGTGCCGCACGAGCTGGAACTCGAGCGAGGCGACGTCCCAGCCGACGGCACCCAGGGCCAGCTCGCGCTGTCCGAGGAGCGGGCGACCGAGTCGGCCGAGCGCCGCGCGTGTCCGATCGTCGACCGTCCCGTCGCAGACGATCCCGGCCCGGCGATGGAGCGCCATGAGCCCCGCCTTCGTGCCGGGACCGTCGAGCCCGTCCACGGGGCCTGCGTAGAGCCCCTGCGCGCGCAGCGCGATCTGGAGTGCCGCGACGGACGGCTTTCCGGCCGCCGCAGCGGGCCCCGCGAGCGCCAGCGCCGCGACGGCCGCCATCCCACAAACGAGGTACCTCATGAGAGGGTGATCGGCCGATCGCAGCAGGACCTGAGCCCCTTTTACCGACGCCTAACAGGCGCACGGCGCCCGGTGCGCCGACGCTACACTTCTGCGGCTCCTTCCCCGGTAGCTCAATTGGCAGAGCATCCGGCTGTTAACCGGAGGGTTGTTGGTTCGAGTCCAACCCGGGGAGCTCGCAGGAACGGGATCGCCACCCTCGCGCGACCCGTCGCGCGATGGCACAGTGTGCGGTGATGGTCGTCTTCCGAGTCGTCGACTCGACGTGGCCGATCGACGATCGGACGGCTGAGCACGTCGCGACCGGGCTCCGAGTCGAGGCGCGTGGCGCCCAGGGGTCGGCCCACGACCCACGCGTGAGGCTCGCGGACGGGATCGAGTCGGCGCTGGTGGGAGAACGCCCCGGTCCGATCGACGTCGACGAGGATGCTGCCGAGGCGCTGTTCCGTCACCTGAACACGGTCATCCGCAATCCCGACGCCGTCGATCCCGCCTACGGTCTCTACCTCGAGCTGCGGCGCGTCCTCGGCCGCCTCCACGCGTAAGGGGCGCAGCAGGGCGAGCCCGTGTCGGGCAGCGGCGGTTGACAGACCCGCAGCTCCTCGCGATCCTGCGAGCGGGAGATGACCCTCGCGACCGCGATGGGTCAACACGGGGAGACAGGGGGCAATGGGGATGACGCAGCGTTCGGTGCGGTGGGCGGTCGTGGTGGTCGCGCTCGCGTCGGCTGCCTGGATGGCGCAGAGCGCGCCTGCAGGTGGTGGACGCACGGATATCGCGCGCTACGGCTGGACGAAGGTGTACGACGGCGCCGGCACGGGCTGGGCGGGACGCGCCGGGCTGCAGGCCGTCGAGCTGCGCAACCGCCTGTTCGTGATGGGTGGCCGCACCCCCACTCCCACACAGGAGAACCCGTTCGGAAGCACGCTGTGGAACGACGTGTGGCGCAGCGACGACGTCGGGCCGCAGCTGGCGGAAGGTCGCCGACGCGCCGTGGGCGCGCGCGGCTACTTCCAGGCGGTGACGAAGGGCGATGCGATGTTCGTGATCGGCGGCCAGGACTTCACCGTCGTCGCCGAATCCGCACCTGCCCGGTCGGCGCCGCCCGGGCCGACTGCCCCCGTGCCAGCGTCCGGTCGTGCCGACCTCGAACGTTCTTCAACGACGTCTGGCGCTCGCGCGACGGCGTCACGCTGGGAGCCGGTGACGACCGACGCGCCGTGGGCAGGGCGCGCCGGCCTCAGCGCGATCGTCTTCAAGGGCTGGATCTACGTCCTCGGCGGCGGCAGTGGGGACGACGTCGCGATCGGCGGCACGGGGCGCGTGCTGTTCGACGACGTCTGGCGCTCGCGCGACGGTGCGAGCTGGGAGCTCGTCACCGGCGACGCGCCCTGGGCGGCGCGCGCCGGTGCCGCGGTCGTCGAGCACGAGGGGTTCATGTACCTCCTCGGTGGCGAGGACGGCTTCCTCTGCACGCCCGGAGCCGCCGGGCTCGACTGCCCGTACTTCAACGACGTGTGGCGCTCCCGCGACGGCAAGACGTGGGAAGAGGTCACGCCGGCAGCGGGCTGGAGCCCCCGGCCCGGCCACCAGTGCCAGGCGCTGCTCGACCAGATCGTGTGCTTCGGTGGCTTCGGCTGGCCGCAGGGCGGGTTCCCACCCGGCACGCCGGCGTTCGCCGGGCACCCCTCCGACGTCTGGGTCAGCCGGGACGGCGCGAGCTGGACGAAGGTCAGCGATGCACCGTGGAACGCCACCTCGTCGGCGGACGTGAAGTACGACTTCGACTCGCTCGTGGTGAGCGGCGGCCCCGGCGGCGGAGGGCCGGCGATCTTCACGTTCGGCGGCGACCGCGAGGTCTCGTTCGCGGCCCCCGATCCGTCGCTGGTCGACGACGAGGTCTGGCGGTTCGCCTGGAAGTGACCTTTCCGCACTGGACGAAAGGCACGTTCTTAGCGCTCACGAGCTGTTCTGCAAGGGGGAGGGCTCCGCGCCGGTGGAGCCCTCCCCGGCCAGGTCGAGCACGTAGACCCGCACCTCCCGACCCGCCCGAGCGCGGTAGGCCGCGTATCCCGGATAGACCGCGTCCGCAAGCGGCCACAGCTCGCGCTCCTCGGCGGCCGAAGCCCGTCGGGCGATGACCCGCCGCTCGACGCCGTCGAGCTCGACCGTGGCTGCCGGGGTCGCATCCAGGTTGAGCGCCCACGCAGGATGGCCGCGTCTCCCCCAGTTCGAGGCGAACAGCGCGATGCGCTCGCCGTCCGCGACGTACAGCAGCGGCACCGTCCGCTGCGCCCCGCTGCGCCGGCCGGTGGTCGTCAGAAAGCAGAGCGGGAAGTCGGTGCCGAGCGCCGTCGGCGCGAGCCCCCGCGTGCGCAGCCGCAGGTCCAGAGGCGGCAGCACGCGCGAGGCCACCCACGCGAATCCGCGGGTGCCACCGAGCATCCGGACGAACGACGCGTAGAGCCGCACGACGGTGCAGCCTACGGCTCGCCGCGAGACGGCGACGGGCCGCGGCGCCTGCCCCTACGCGAGCTCTGCCAGCGCCTGACGGACCTTCGCGAGGTGCGCCTGCAGCTCCGTCGTCCGGGCGAGGTCGGCCTGCTGGAGCTCCCGCCGGAGGCGTCGCTCGCGCAGCCGCAGGATCAGCTCCCTGCCGGTGCGCTCGTCGAGCGCGTCGCGCTCGGCGCGCGCGCCGAGCTCGGCCCGGAGCGCGATGAGGTCGTCGTCCTCGGCCGCTCCCTCGACGATGACTGCCCGGAAGCGTCGGTGGAGCTCGGAGTCGAAGCTCTCGGCCGAGAGCGCCTCGAGCTGCGGCACGAGCCCCGGATGAGCGACGCACGCGGCGAGCGCGTCGCGCTCGAGCCTCTGTCCCGCCTCGAGGAGACGGGGCGGCTCGGTGGACGCCGGGCGCCCGCCGGCCCCGCCACGCGCCGGAGCGATCCCGGAGAGCGTCTCGCGTGGCAGGTCGAGCCGGTCGGCGAGCAGCCGCAGCGCCTCCTGGCGCTCGGGCGAGTCCTCCGCCGCCTGGAGCACCTCACGCGCGCGCACGAACGCCTCCTGGCGGTCGTCGGCCCGCTCGATCTCGATGCGAACCCGGTGGTGGAGATAGCTCTCCGCCCCACCGAGCCGCTCGACGAAGCGGTCGGGGGCATCGGCCGGGTCCTGCCCCTGCGGGAGCGAGACGACGCGCACGTCGAAGCCCTGGCCGACGGCGAGCGACATCCCCCGCAGCGTCGCCTCCTGGCCTGCTGCGTCCGCGTCGAAGCAGAGCACGATGCGCTTCGTCAGGCGGCCGAGCTCCCGGAGCTGCTGCTCCGTCAGGGCAGTGCCCATCGAGGCGACGACGGGCTCGAACCCCGCCTGCCGCAGCGCGATCACGTCGGTGTTTCCCTCGACCACCACGGCTCGGTCCTGCTTCGCGATCGCGGGTCGCGCGAGGTGGAGCCCGTAGAGGACGGCGCTCTTCTTGAACAGCTCGCTCTCGGGGGTGTTGACGTACTTGCCCCGCAGCGGGTCGTCCTCGCGGAGCTTGCGCGCCTGGAAGCCGATCACGCGCCCGCGCGCGTCCGTCAGCGGGAACATCAGCCTGAACGGGAAGTAGTCGTTGCCACGCTGGTTGGCGAGGCCCGCCGCGCGCAGCTCGTCGACGGTGAAGCCGCTCTCACGCGCCTTGCCGACGAGCCCGTGCCCCTGCGAGAGCCCCAGACGGAACTCGCGCGCGACCGGCTCGCGCAGTCCGCGCGAGGCGAGGTACTCACGGACGGGCGCGCCGGTGTCGGTCTCCCAGAGCAGGCGCTCGAAGTACGCGGCTGCCTGATCGAGCACGCGGTAGAGGCGGTCGCGCTGCTCCCGGGCGCGCTCGGCCGCCGGAGAGACCTCCTCGTACTCCAGCGCCACGCGGAACCGCTCGGCGAGCCACTCGATCGCGCCCGTGAAGTCGAGGGTCTCGGTCTCCGCACGAACCGCACGACGTCGCCGCCCTTGCCGCACCCGAAGCAGTAGTAGAGCTTGTTCACGGGATCGACCGAGAAGCTCGGCGTCCGCTCCTCGTGGAACGGACAGCGACCCGAGTACCGCGCGCTGGACGCCCGCCGGAGCGACGTGCGCTGCGAGACGATCTCGACGATGTCCGCCGCGGCCTTCACCTCGGCGACGCTCGCGTCCTTGATGCGCGCCACCGCGGGACCCTACAGCCGGGCGGCGTAGTCGAGCGCGAAGCGGTCGGTCATGCCCGCGAGGTAGTCGACCACCCGGTCGCCGAGGGTGCCCTCCCCGGGCGGGACGCGGTCGGGCTCGCCGAGGAGCGCGTCGAAGATGACCTCCACGACCTCGCGCGCGTGCCGGTGCTCGGGCTCGACGTGCGGTCCGAGGTACACCCGGTCGAACATGAAGGCGCGGAGCGAGAGCATCGCGTCGCCGATCTCGGGGCTCTGCCGGATCTCGCCGGCCGAGGTCGAGGCCTCGACGATGTCGTGCACGAGCGTGTCGATGCGCGCCGAGCCGGTCGGCCCGAGCAGCGCGATCTCGTCCCGTGGGAGGTCGCCCTGCTCGAGGATCCCGTACCGGATCGCATCGTCGATGTCGTGGTTGATGTAGGCGACGCGGTCGACGAGCCGGACGACCGCGCCCTCGAGGGTCGCCGGCTCCTGCGCGCCGGTGTGCGTGAGGATGCCGTCGCAGACCTCGTGGGTGAGGTTCAGCGTGCACGCGATGCGGTGCGACTGCTCGTTGTGCCGGAACCGTCTCCCGAGGCGCGCGCTGGCCACGTCGTCGAGCGCCTGCTCGCCCGCGTGGCCGAAGGGCGTGTGCCCCGTGTCGTGGCCGAGGCCGATCGCCTCGACGAGGTCCTCGTTGAGGCGCAGCGCCCGGGCCACCACCCGCGAGATCGCCGTCGTCTCGAGCGTGTGCGTCATGCGCGTGCGGTAGTGGTCGCCGCGGGGGTCGATGAAGACCTGCGTCTTGCCCTTCAGACGCCGGAACGGCTTCGAGTGCACGAGTCGGTCGCGGTCGCGCTGGAACTCGGTGCGCACGCCGCACGGCTCCTCGGGCACCGCACGCCCGCGCGTCTCGTAGGAGCGCACCGCCAGCGGCGAGAGGTGCGCCGCCTCCTGCGCGCGCACGTGGGCCGCGAACGAACCGGGTGTCGCTCGGGTGGCCTCCATTCGCCTTCCAGCGTAGACGGACGGCCGGCGACGAGACCCGCACCGCTACCCTCGAGCGATGCAGGACAGACCGGGGATGTCGATGTCTCTCCGCCTGGGCGGGACGCTGCTCGCCGCCGTCGTGTCGCTCCTGGGGCTCGGCTGCGGCGGCGGGTCGTCGGCCGACGACGGCACGTTCGGCTACGACGGCGAAGCGCCGCTCGCCGTCGACGATCGCGGGATCGCCTCCGAGGCGGACGGGATCGTCCTGCGCGACCTCTCGTTCGCGACGCCGTCCGGGAGGGTCGAGGCCCTCATGCTCGCGCCGCGCGATGCCGACGGGCTCCCCGCCGTCGTGATCGGGCACGGGTCCGGGGGCGACCGGACGTCGATGATCGCCCCCGCGGCGTGGCTCGCCGCACGCGGCGCGGTGGTGCTCACGCTGACGCTGCCGTCCTCGTCGAGGCCGCCGACCGGACTCGACGCTGAAGAGCGGCTGCGCTACTACCGGGACGTCGAGGTGGGAGACGTCGTCGCCGTGCGACGCGCGGTCGATCTCCTCCGGGCCCGCGACGAGGTCGACGCAGAGCGCATCGGCTACCTCGGCTACAGCGCGGGCGCGCGAACGGGTGCGCTGCTCGCCGGGAGCGAGCCGCGGCTCCGGGCGCTCGCGCTGCTGGCGGGCGGCGCGACCGACGTCGAGGCGGTCGTCGCCGCCGGGCCGGAGGAGCTCCGCGACCGGCTGCGCGCAACGCTGTCCGAGGTCGACACGCTGCGCTGGATCGCGCTCGCCGACGGGGAGCGACTGCTGCTCCAGAACGCGAAGGACGACGAGATCGTCCCCAGGGAGTCGGCCCAGGCGCTCGCCGACGCGGCGCCGGAGGGCACGGACGTCCGCTGGTACGAGGGTGGCCACGGGCTCAGCGCGGGTGTCTACGCCGATGCCCTCGACTGGCTCGAGCAGCGGCTCCCGATCGACGGGCCCGCCGTTCCGGGCGCGCCGACCGGCCCGTAGCGGGGCCGAGCGCTCACGGCGCCGGTGCCGCCGTCAGAGAGCCCGCGACTGACCGCCGTCGACGACGACGCAGCTCCCGACGACCCAGGACGCGCGCGGTGAGACGAGGAACGCGATCACGTCGGCGACCTCTTCCGCCGTGCCGAAGCGACCCGCCGGGATCTCGCGGTCGACGAACGCTGCCATCCCCTCGGGATCGTCCTGGATCCGCCGATCCCAGCTCCCGCCGGGGTGACGAACCGATCCGGGGGCGACGCTGAGGACCCGGATCCCCTCGCGCGCGAGCTCGCGACCCATCGCGCCGGCGAGGTTGATCGCTCCGCCCTTGGCGACGTTGTAGCTGGGGGAGCCACCCGTCTCCCGACCGTAGATCGACGTCACGAATAGGACGACACCGCCACCGCGGGCTCTGAGCGCCGGGAGCGCGCTGCGGGCTACGCGAAGACCCGAGACGAGGTTCAGCCCGAGGGTGCGCTCGAGATCGTCGACGTCCATCTCGGCGACGGTTCGCGCGCCCGAGCCGCCGACGTTGTTGACGACGACGTCGAGCCCTCCGAAGCGGTCGACGGCGGCGTCCACGGCGGTCTGCGCTCCCTCCGCGGTCGTCACGTCCGCGACCACCCCGGTCGCGTCGCCGACTGCGGATGCGTCCGCGACAGCCGCGTCGAGGTGCTCGGCGCCACGGGCGCAGAGGACGACGGACGCGCCCTCCCGCGCGAGCCGGATCGCGGTCGCGCGCCCGATGCCGCGGCTGGAGCCGGTGACGAGGGCGACCTTGCCTGCGAGCTCGAGATCCATGGGGGCGCCAGTATAGGAGCGCCTCGCCAGCGGGGTGGGCGGCGGGCTACGGTGGGACGATGCGCACCAGGCTGCTCCTTGCACGCCACGGCGAGACCGACTGGAACGCCGTCGGCCGCTGGCAGGGCCACGCCGACCCGCCGCTGAACGCGACCGGTCGTGCCCAGGCGCTCGAGCTGGCCGAGCGGCTGGCCGACGTCGGGATCGACGTCGTCGTCTCGAGCGACCTCGCCCGGGCAGCCGAGACCGCCACGATCGTCGCCGCGCGGCTGGGGCTGCCGGTCGTCGAGGACGCCGAGCTGCGCGAGATCGACGTCGGGTCGTGGTCGGGACTCACCCGCGCCGAGGTGGCGGAGCGGTTTCCGGAGGGGTTCGCGCGCTGGCAGGCCGGGGAGATCGGCCACGACGGCGAGACGCGAGACGCTCTCGGCGAGCGCGTCGAGCGAGCGCTGCTCCGCTGCGCGAACGGCCAGGCGGGCCGGTGCGTGCTCGTCGTCACGCACGGCGGCGCGATCCGCGCCGCACGCCGAGCCGCCACCGATGACCCGGGCGAGCCGGTGCCGAACTGCGCGACGGTGGAGCTCGCCGTGGTCGACGGACGGCTCGTGCTCGGCTGAGCGACCCGAGCTCGGATGTCCCGAGCGGGATGCGCCCGACCCGTTGGAGGCTCCCCGCGACCGTCGCGACCGCCGTGACGGCGCCTGCCGCCGCTAGACTGCGCGCCTCGTGGAGGACTACACGAACAAGTACAAGGGCGAGCAGGTCGAGCTCGCGCTCTTCGGCGGCGAGTACCAGGAGGGCGTGCTGACGGCGTACTGCTCGATCGAGGACGTGCCGCACGTCGAGCTGAACGGGCACATCCTCGTGCCGCTCCAGAACGTCGCGTCGCTGCACTGCTCCAGCCGCTGCGACGCGCCGCAGCCAGACTGGCCGCCGCGCGGGCTCGAGGACGTCGACCGCGACGAGCGCGTCGACGACGACGACGACGCCTGAGTCGTGCGCGCAGCGGCTGCGCGCAACCTCGGCATGGCCTGGCTGCTCGTGCTCGTGCTCGCGGCGGCCTTCGGCGGGCTCGGCTGGCTCGTCGCGGACCTCCGCGGCGCGACGTTGTTCGCGTTCTGCTCGGTGCTCGCCGCCTCGGGCGTCTACGCGTTCGGCGATCGAATCCTGCTCGGGATGCTCGGCGCTCGTCCGCTCGCGGTGGCGGAGCACCCCCTCCTCCGCTCCAAGGTCGATCGCCTCGCCGCGCAGCTCGAGGTGCGCGCGCCGAGCCTTGCGCTGATCACCGACGGGTTCCCGCGAGCGTTCGTGGTGGGACGGGGACCGCAGGGGTCGACCGTCGTCGTCAGCTCCGGGCTGCTCGGCGCCCTGTCGACCGACGAGCTCGAGGCGGTGCTCGCGCACGAGCTGGCGCACGTCCGGCGCCGTGACGTGCTCACCCAGACCTTCGCGGTCGTCCTCGCCACGACCCTCCTCGAGCTCACGCGAGTGGGTGGCTGGCTCTCCCGTGCGCTGCTCGCGGTGCTCGCGCCCGTCGCCTCCGCGTTCACGCATCTCCTGCTCTCCGAGAAGCGGGAGCTCGCCGCGGACGCCGCGGCCGCGGCGCTCTCCGACCCGCACGACCTGGCGGACGCGCTGCTGCGCCTCGATCGCGCCGGCGACCTGGTCTCGTTCGAGGCCGCGGTGGCGACGGAGCCGCTCTACACCGTGAGCCCCTTCGACCACACGGAGCGCGTCGCGCGCATGTTCGTCACGCACCCCCCGGTCGAGGAGCGCGTGAAGCGACTCCGCACCCTCGGTGGAGCTGCACCTCCTCCGGAGAACGACAGTCCCTCCGCCGGCGACGGTTGACCGTGCCGTGAACCGTGGCGGCCGGAGGCCGGCTCGGCCGGCCGGGAGGCCCGGCAGGGGCCGACCCGTGCCACGGCGAGAAGGAGGGGGTCGCTGGGGGAACCATGCGGTTCCCCCAGCAATGTAACCGGCGGCACCCTACTCTCCCAGGGGCTCGCGCCCCAAGTACCATCGGCGCAGACGGGCTTGACTTCTCTGTTCGGAATGGGAAGAGGTATTTCCCCGCTGCTATGACCGCCGAACTGTCAAAGGGAGCGCCCGCGGTCGGTGTCGACCGGGCCCGGCTCACCTTCAAAACTCCATAGCGACCCTGCAGTGCTCTAAATCAAGACCTCGGGCAATTAGTACGGGTCAGCTGAACGCATTGCTGCGCTTGCACCGCCCGCCTATCGACGTGGTGGTCTTCCACGGCCCTTACTCACTCGAAGTGATGGGGAGCCTCATCTCGAGGTGGGCTTCCCGCTTAGATGCTTTCAGCGGTTATCCCATCCAGACGTAGCTAAGCAGCGGTGCCCTTGGCAGGACAACTGCTACACCAGCGGTCTGTTCATCTCGGTCCTCTCGTACTAGAGACGACTCCTCTCAAGCTCCCAACGCCCATGGCGGATAGGGACCGAACTGTCTCACGACGTTCTGAACCCAGCTCGCGTGCCGCTTTAATGGGCGAACAGCCCAACCCTTGGGACCTGCTTCAGCCCCAGGATGCGACGAGCCGACATCGAGGTGCCAAACCCTCCCGTCGATGTGGACTCTTGGGGAGGATAAGCCTGTTATCCCCGGAGTACCTTTTATCCGTTGAGCGACGGCAATTCCACTCTTAACCGCCGGATCACTAAGGCCGACTTTCGTCCCTGCTCGACTTGTCAGTCTCGCAGTCAAGCTCCCTTATGCCTTTGCGCTCTACGCACGATTTCCAACCGTGCTGAGGGAACCATTGCGCGCCTCCGTTACGCTTTAGGAGGCGACCGCCCCAGTCAAACTGCCCACCTCACGCTGTTCCCGGCCCGGATCACGGCGCCGGGTTAGAAGCCCAGAATCCGAAGGGTGGTATCCCAAGGTTGACTCCACGAGAGCTGACGCCCCCGCTTCACGGTCTCCCACCTATCCTGGACAGCGAACACCAGACTTCAACGCAAAGCTGCAGTAAAGGTTCACGGGGTCTTTCCGTCCAGCCACGGGTACTCGGCATCTTCACCGAGACTACAATTTCACCGGATCCCTCGTTGAGACAGCGCCCAAGTCGTTACGCCATTCGTGCAGGTCGGAACTTACCCGACAAGGAATTTCGCTACCTTAGGACGGTTATAGTTACCGCCGCCGTTTACCGGGGCTTGGATTCAAAGCTTCGCCCGAAGGCTAACCTCTCCTCGTGACCTTCCGGCACCGGGCAGGCGTCAGCCCCTATACGTCGTCTTACGACTTAGCAGAGGCCTGTGTTTTTGGTAAACAGTCGCTTGGGCCGTTTCACTGCGGCCCCCTCGAGCTCCATTCCGCGAAGGTATGTCACTCTACCGGGGCGTCCCTTCTCCCGAAGTTACGGGACCATTTTGCCGAGTTCCTTAACGAGGGTTCTTCCGATCGCCTTGGTATTCTCTACCTGCCCACCTGTGTCGGTTTTGGTACGGGCACGCCCGTTCTCCCTAGACGCTTTTCTTGGAGGCATGGCTTCAGGAACTTCGCCCATGCGGGCTCGGCATCCCGTCTCAGCCTTGATGGGTGACGGATTTTCCTATCACCCGGCCTACGCGGTTACCCCAGGTCGACCATCGCCTGGGTTTCCCTAGCCTACCCCGTCCCGCCATCGGTCAAGCAAACGGTACGTGGTACAGGAATATCAACCTGTTGTCCATCGCCTACGCCTTTCGGCCTCGGCTTAGGTCCCGACTAACCCTGAGTAGATTAGCTTTACTCAGGAACCCTTGGGCATTCGGCGGAGGAGTTTCTCACTCCTCTTTCGTTACTCATGCCAGCATTCTCACTTCCCATCGCTCCACGGCAGGCTTCCGCCGCCGCTTCACCGCCATGGGAACGCTCCCCTACCACTCCAGCTTGCGCTGAAGTCCGTAGCTTCGGCTCCATGCTTGAGCCCCGTTGAATTATCCGCGCCCGACCACTTGACCAGTGAGCTGTTACGCACTCTTTGAATGGTGGCTGCTTCTAAGCCAACATCCTGGTTGTCTCTGCAATCGGACATCGTTTGCCACTTAGCATGGAATTAGGGGCCTTAGCCGACGGTCTGGGCTGTTTCCCTTTCGACCACGGAGCTTATCCCCCGCAGTCTGACTGCCGCGCTCTGGATTACCGGCCTTCGGAGTTTGCCTGATTTCGGTAAGCTGGTAGGCCCCCTAGACCAAACAGTGCTCTACAACCGGGAATAAACGCGCGACGCTATACCTAAATATATTTCGGGGAGAACCAGATATCTCTGAGTTTGATTAGCCTTTCACTCCGACCCACAGGTCATCACCGCCGTTTTCAACCGACGTGTGTTCGGTCCTTCACGGGGTCTTACCCCCGCTTCAACCTGCCCATGGGTAGATCACTCAGTTTCGGGTCTGCCTCCAACGACTGAACGCCCTGTTCAGACTCGCTTTCGCTACGGCTCCGTTTCCTTAACCTCGCCGTTGAAGAGCAACTCGCTGGCTCATTATGCAAAAGGCACGCCGTCACAGCTTGCGCTGCTCCGACCGCTTGTAAGCACACGGTTTCAGGTGCTATTTCACTCCCCTCGCGGGGTACTTTTCACCTTTCCCTCACGGTACTAGTTCACTATCGGTCGCCAAGGAGTACTTAGCCTTACGGGGTGGTCCCCGTGGATTCCGACCGGGTTTCCCGTGCCCGGCCGTACTCAGGTACCTGTCGAGCGAGGCCACGCCGTTTCGCGTACGGGACTGTTACCCGCTGCGGTGCGACTTTCCATTCGCTTCCGCTACGACGTGACTTTGTAACTCGCCGACCCGCCGGCAGACGGATCAGGACAGGCCCTACAACCCCCGAACGACAACGACTGCCGTCTATCACGTCGCCCGGGTTTGGGCTCTTCCCTTTTCGCTCGCCACTACTCAGGGAGTCGAGGTTTCTTTCCTTTCCTCTGGGTACTTAGATGTTTCAGTTCCCCAGCTTGCCTCTACCTGCCCTATGTATTCAGGCAGGAGTACGCGCGCATTACCACGCGTGAGTTTCCTCATTCGGAGATCCCGGGATCAAAGGTCGGTCAGCACCTCCCCCGGGCTTATCGCAGCCGCCCACGTCCTTCATCGGCTCTTGGCGCCAAGGCATCCACCGTGTGCTCTTGTTCTCTTGATTCGGAAAGAACACGTTAGATGTCGCTATGGAGTTTTCAAGGTGCGCGCGAGCTCCTCGAGCACGCCCTGCGCGAAGGCCGCGACTCCCCGGAGGGAGCCCCAGTCCTTCAAAGCTCAACAGCGTGCGTGGTGTCTCCGATCGAGATCGGAACACCTAGTGAGACGAGGTCGACGTAATTCTAGGCGGACTCTGTCACCGGACGGTTCCCGGCATGAGCCGGGGCCATCAGGACGGGCAGAGCAGCCTCCGGAGTAAGAGCTCCGGATTCCCTAGAAAGGAGGTGATCCAGCCGCACCTTCCGGTACGGCTACCTTGTTACGACTTCACCCCAATCATCGACCCCACCTTCGACGGCTGCCTCCTTGCGGTTAGCCCACCGGCTTCGGGTGTTGCCGACTTTCGTGGTGTGACGGGCGGTGTGTACAAGACCCGGGAACGTATTCACCGCGGCGTTGCTGATCCGCGATTACTAGCAACTCCACCTTCATGGAGGCGAGTTGCAGCCTCCAATCCGAACCGAGACCGGCTTTTTGGGATTCGCTCAACCTCGCGGTTTTGCAGCCCTTTGTACCGGCCAATGTAGCACGTGTGTAGCCCAAGACATAAGGGGCATGATGACTTGACGTCATCCCCACCTTCCTCCGATTTGTCACCGGCAGTCTCCCATGAGTCCCCGACATGACTCGCTGGCAACATGGGACAGGGGTTGCGCTCGTTGCGGGACTTAACCCAACATCTCACGACACGAGCTGACGACAGCCATGCACCACCTGTGATCGGGTCCCGAAGGAGGGCCGAATTTCTCCGGCTTTCCCGAACATGTCAAGCCTTGGTAAGGTTCTTGGCGTCGCATCCAATTAAACCACATGCTCCGCTGCTTGTGCGGGTCCCCGTCAATTCCTTTGAGTTTTAGCCTTGCGGCCGTACTCCCCAGGCGGGGCGCTTAATGCGTTAGCTTCGGCACGGAGGGAGTCGACACCCCCCACACCTAGCGCCCATCGTTTACGGCGTGGACTACCAGGGTATCTAATCCTGTTCGCTCCCCACGCTTTCGCGTCTCAGCGTCAGTACCGTTCCAGAGAGCCGCTTTCGCCACGGGTGTTCTTCCTGATATCTGCGCATTCCACCGCTACACCAGGAATTCCACTCTCCTCTCCCGGACTCTAGCCAGGGGGTTTCGGTCGACGTCTGAAGGTTGAGCCTCCAGTTTTCACAACCGACCTACCTGGCCGCCTACACGCTCTTTACGCCCAATGAATCCGGACAACGCTTGCCCCCTACGTATTACCGCGGCTGCTGGCACGTAGTTAGCCGGGGCTTCTTCTGGAGGTACCGTCACCCTCTGGGCTGTTCACCCGAGTGGCTTCGTCCCTCCTGAAAGCGGTTTACAACCCGAAGGCCTTCTTCCCGCACGCGGCGTCGCTGCGTCAGGCTTTCGCCCATTGCGCAAGATTCCCCACTGCTGCCTCCCGTAGGAGTCTGGGCCGTGTCTCAGTCCCAGTGTGGCTGATCGTCCTCTCAGACCAGCTACGGATCGTCGCCTTGGTGGGCCATTACCCCGCCAACAAGCTAATCCGCC
The DNA here is from genome assembly GCA_963703095.1 of uncultured Actinomycetes bacterium. GTDB lineage: Bacteria > Actinomycetota > Thermoleophilia > Gaiellales > Gaiellaceae > Gaiella. Next base: position 1,923,715 of record OY969787.1, on the reverse strand, counting down.
GCGGACCCATCCTCGGCCAGAGGCCGAAGCTACCTTTTCCCGACCTCCCGCAGGAGGAAGGGGCTATCCGGCATTAATCCGGGTTTCCCCGGGCTATTCCGGTGCCGAGGGCAGGTTATCCACGTGTTACTCACCCGTTCGCCGCTGTCCCCAGAGCCGAAGCCCTGGTTCTCGCTCGACTTGCATGTGTTAGGCGCGCCGCCAGCGTTCGTCCTGAGCCAGGATCAAACTCTCCGTGAAGAAACAGGCTGCCCGATCCGAGGATCGAGCGAACTGTTGTCTCCCTTCGAGCTGATTGATGCTCTCCGAAGAGAGCCTCGAAAGGCGTCAGTCCTCGACTCCGCCGGGAAGGCGGACCCGAGGTTGACGGTTCCACGACCTCGACCTCACCCGGCCGGCGAACCGGCAGGGCTCGGAGCGACGCCGTGTTCTCGTCGCACACGCACGCTGTTGAGTTTTCAAGGACCGGTGCCGGGTCGGGGCGGGCAAAGAAAAGGCCTCACGACTCGCGCCGGAGGCCTCCGATCGACGGGCGACATGAACAGTCGTATCCGATGCGGTCGAAGAACTCCCGGGGTCGCAGGACTTTCCTTGCCTCCCTCTCGGGCGGCTCGGGAAGTGTAGCAGAGCCCCAAAGGCTGTCAACACGCTGCGCTCAGCCGCTTTCGAGGCGCACGAAGCGGCGCTTGCCGGCCTGGACGAGGCCGCCGGCGACACGTTCGCGCGGGAGGTCGAGCTCGGTGACCGGCTCGCCGTCGAGCTTGACGCCCCCCTGCGCGATCATCCGGCGCGCGTCGCTCGTGGAGAGCCCGAACGCGGCGGCGAGCACCGCGGGCAGGTGCACCGGGTCGTCCGGCGGCAGCGCGAGTCCGGGCACCTCGTCGGGTGCGCCCCGCTCCCGCACGACCCGGGTGAAGTGGGCCTCCCCGCGCTCGGCGCCTGCCGCCCCGTGCCAGCGGGCGGTGATCCTGCGCGCGAGCTCGAGCTTCCACTCCATCGGCTCCGAGGCGTGCTCGCCCCCGTCGACGACGAGCTCCCACCACTGCGGCACGGCGGCGTCCGGGATCGACATCACCTTCCCGAACATCTCCTCGGGTGGCTCGGTGACGCCGACGTAGTTGCCTCTCGACTTCGACATCTTCTCGTGGCCGTCGAGCCCCACCAGCAAGGGGTAGGTCATCACCACCTGCGACTCGAGGCCGTAGTGCGGCATGAGCGTCCGTCCCGCCAGGAGGTTGTAGAGCTGGTCGGTGCCGCCGATCTCGACGTCGGCCTCGATCGCGACGGAGTCGTACGCCTGCATCAGCGGGTAGAGCAGCTCCGAGAGCGAGATCGGCTCGTGCGCGGCGAACCGCGTGGCGAAGTCGTCGCGCTCGAGCAGCTGCGCCACGGTCAGCGTGCGCGTCAGCCGCACGACCTCCGCGTAGGAGAGGGCGCCGAGCCACTCGCCGTTGTAGCGGATCTCCGTCCGCTCGCGATCGAGGATGCGGAACGCCTGCTCGGCGAACTGGCGGGCGTTGGCGTCGAGCACCTCGTCGGGGAGCACGGGGCGCTCCTTCGACCGACCGCTGGGGTCGCCGATGCGGGCCGTGTAGTCGCCGACGATCAGCACGACCGTGTGCCCCTCGCGCTGGAAGCCGGCGAGCCGGTCGAGCACGAACGCGAAGCCGAGGTGGATGTCGGGCGCCGTCGGGTCGACGCCGAGCTTCACCCGCAGCGGGGTCCCCCGCCGGAGCTTCTCGGCGAGGAGCCCGTCGGGCAGCACGTCGACCGCGTGCCGCGTCAGCCGGTCGAGGGCATCGGTGCTCACGGGCAGCCGATCGTACCCGCGGTCAGGACACGCGTCGCCGCAGGTGACCAGGCCCCGCATCGGCGGCCGTCGGACAGCCTGCCAGGTGGAGGGCGACGCGGAGCTCGTCGCAGAGGAGCTCCAGCGTCTCGCGGGCGCCCTCCCACCCGCCCGCCGCGAGGCCCCACAGCGGCTGCCGTCCGGCGAGCACGGCACGGGCGCCAAGAGCGAGCGCCGTGAACACGTCGCTCCCGCGCTCGATCCCGCCGTCGACGAGCACCTCGAGGCGCCCGTCGACCGCCTCGACGATCTCCGGCAGCACGTCGATCGCGCCCGGCACGCGGTCGAGCTGGCGGCCCCCGTGGTTGGAGACGACCACGCCCGCGGCGCCGTGGTCGGCGCAGCGGACGGCGTCGCCCGCCTCCATCACGCCCTTCACCACGACGGGGACGCGCGCCGTCTCGACGAGGTGCTCGAGGTACGCCCAGTCCAGCGTCGGGTCGAGCATCGCGAGCCCCTCCCCGCCCCCGCTCCCCGCCAGCGCCCGACGGACGGCGGGCAGCGACTCCTCCGGGAACGTCCAGTCGACGCGTCGCTCGCGATCCCGTGACCCGATCACGGCCAGGTCGACGGTGAGGAACACCGCCTCGAAGCCGAGATCGACCGCCTCGGCGACGAGCTCGTCGGTGACACCGCGGTCCCGGAAGACGTAGACCTGGAGGTAGCGCGCTCCGTCGCCCGCGGCCGCGGCGACGTCGGCCGGCTCCGCGGTCGCGAACGTCGAGAGGCAGATCGCGCCGCCGGTCGCAGCCGTCGCGCGCGCCATCCCCTCCTCGCCGTCCGGATGCGCCATGCGGAGATACGCGACCGGCGCTGCGATCACCGGGTGCGCGAGCCGGCGGCCGAGCACGGTCACCTCCGTCGTGGCCTCCTCGATCCCGCAGAGGACGCGCTGCCGGAGCTCCCAGCGATCGAGCGCCTCGCGGTTGGCCCGCACGGTCTGCTCCCGCTCCGCGCCGCCCGCGAAGTACCCGTACCAGTCCGAGTCGACCCGCGCCGCCGCGAGCGCGGGCAGGTCGGTGAGGGTCAGCCGTGCCGCCACGCGACCAGCGTACGGCTTCGCGCCGACGTGCGTCCCGACCACGGGAGGGAGCGACTCGGCGGGCGATCGGCAGCCGAGCGCGTCCCGACACGCCGGCGTGGCGAAGCCGTGACGGACACCCGCCGGGGGCACCCGTACACTCGTTCGATGGTCGACCTCCACGGACCGCTCCGCGAGCTCTTCGGGTTCGGCGAGTTCCGGCCCGGGCAGGAGGGGGTGGTCCGCGCTGCGATCGAGGGTCGCGACACGTTGGCGGTGATGCCGACCGGGTCGGGCAAGTCTCTGACCTACCAGCTCGCGGCGATGCTCCGGCCGAAGCCGACGCTCGTCCTCTCGCCGCTGATCGCCCTGATGAAGGACCAGGTCGACAAGCTCCCGGCCCCGATCGCGGCGACCGCGACCTTCGTCAACTCGTCGCTCGACGCGTCCGAGACGGCCGCACGGCTCGACGGGGTCGCGACGGGTCGCACCCGCCTGCTCTACGCCGCGCCGGAGCGCCTCCGCCAGCGAGCCTTCGTCGACACGCTCCGCCGGATCGACGTCGGTCTCGTCGTCGTCGACGAGGCGCACTGCGTGAGCATGTGGGGCCACGACTTTCGCCCGGACTACCTCTTCATCCGGCGCGCGCTCGACGAGCTCGGCGGCCCGGCGGTGCTGGGCATGACCGCCACGGCGACGCCACGCACCGCGACCGAGATCGCGGAGGCGCTCGGGCGTCCGCTCGACGTTGTCCGGACGAGCGTCGTCCGAGCGAACCTTCGCTACGACGTCGAGGAGGCGGCGAACGAGCAGGAGCGCCTCGAGGTGCTCGTCGAGCGGCTGGGGGCGCTCACGGACGGCTCGGCGATCGTCTACGCCCGCTCACGGCGCTCGTGCGAGGAGATCGCGCGCACGCTGCGCGGCCACGGCCTGCGACTCGAGCACTACCACGCCGGTCTCGAAGCAGAAGAGCGCACCCGCGTCCAGGACGACTTCCTCGCCGGGCGCATCCGCGGCGTCGTGGCCACCACGGCCTTCGGGATGGGGATCGACAAGCCCGACGTGCGGCTCGTCGCACTCGTGAACCTCCCCGATTCGCTCGAGTCCTACGTCCAGATGGTCGGGCGAGCGGGTCGCGACGGACGGCCGAGCGCGACGCTCCTCCTGGCCGGGCGCGCCGACGCGCAGGCGCTCCGGCGCTTCGCCACCGGCTCGCAGCCCACTCCGGCCGATCTCCGCGCCCTGTACCGCACCCTTCGAGCGGCCGGCGGGCCGGTCGAGCCGGAGGCGCTCGCCTCGGCCGTCGGCGGCCGTCACGACCCGCGCGTGCTCGTCGGGATGCTCGAGCAGGCCGGCATCGTCCGGCGTGGCTTCGACGCCGGGCGCGCGATGCGGGTCGAGCTGCTCGCGGTCGACGACTCGGCGGGCGCGACGCTGGAGGCGCTCCTCGACCGCTACGCCACCGAGGCGGACGCACGTTGCGGTCGGATCATCTCCTTCGCGGAGTCGCGCACCTGTCGACATCGTCAGGTCGCCGAGCACTTCGGCGAGCGCCTCGACGAGCCCTGCGGCGCCTGCGACGTCTGCGCGCCGCTGCCGCGCCGCGCGGCGCGACCGGCGCCTCCCCCGCTCCCCGACGACGTCGGCGCGGCGATCGCCACCGCGGTCGCCGGTCTCGCGTGGCCACTCGGTCGGCGCAGCCTCGCGCAGACCCTGCGCGGCTCGCCGAAGGCACCGCCCTCCGCGCGGCGCTCGCCCGCTTTCGGCTCCCTCGCAGCTGCGACGGAGGCGGAGGTGACGCGCTGGATCCGCGCGCTCGAGGCGGCAGGCGTCCTCGTCGAGCGCGAGACCGACAACGGCTTTCGGGTGCTCGGGCTCGTCCCGGGCGTCACCGTGCCGGCGCTGCGCGGTCGAGCGACCGGCGCGGCGCGGGCGGAGGACGAGGAGCCGCTGTTCGACGCGCTGCGCGCCTGGCGCACCACCCGCTCCCAGACAGACGGCGTGCCCGCATACGTGGTGCTCCACGACGCGACGCTGCGCGAGCTCGCCGCGTCGCGACCGACGACGCACGCCGAGCTGGCCGGCGTGACCGGCATGGGTCCCGTGAAGGTCGAGCGCTACGGCGACGACGTGCTGGCGGTGCTCGCCGCAGGCTGAGGCGGGAGGGATCGGCCGCAGGGGCGCGGCCGCGAGGCGTCGGGATGGGCGACGGGCGCTACCATTGGCTGGTTGCAGCACCTCGGAACCAGGGGGGCGGCGCCGAGGCGCCGCCGGATCCGCAAGCTGCGGCTGCTGGCGCTTCTCACGGTCCTGCTCGCGTTCGCCGCCGCATCGTTCACGTTCGGTCTCGTCTCGGCGGTCGCCGGCGAGATCGAGACGCTCGACCCCGCGAACCGGCGGGGGGACGTCGACACCGTCGTCTACGCGGCCCCGAACGCGAACGGCCACAAGCGCGTGCTCGCGATCCTGCGCGGCGAGGAGAGCCGAGTGCTCGTTCCCTCGGAGGAGATCGCCGACGTCATGAAGCAGGCGATCGTCGCCGTCGAGGATCGACGCTTCTACGAGCACCGCGGCGTGGACGTGCGGGGGATCGCGCGCGCTCTGTGGCAGGACGTCCGCAGCCAAGGCGTCGTCGAGGGCGGGTCGACGATCACCCAGCAGTACGTCAAGAACGCCTATGCGCGGAACGAGAAGACCGTCGCGCGCAAGGTGCGGGAGGCGGCGCTCGCCTGGCAGCTCGAACAGCGCTGGTCGAAGGACCGCATCCTCACCGCCTACCTCAACACGATCTACTTCGGCAACGGCGCCTACGGCGTCCAGCAGGCTGCGCGGACGTACTTCAAGAAGACCGCGAGCGAGCTGACGCTGGCGGAGGCCGCCCTCCTCGCGGGCATCCCGGCCGATCCGTCTCGCTACGACCCGGTGCAGCGGCCGCTGGCCGCCCGGGCGCGCCGCGACTACGTGATCGGCCTGCTCGGGGAGCTCGGTCGCCTGACCCCCGCCGAGGCGGTCGCTGCGCGACGAGCGCCTCTCCCGGAGCCCGAGGACATCCGGCTGCCCGGCACGCAGGGCCCCGCGCAGCACTTCGTCAACTACGTCAAGGACCAGCTCGTCGCCCAGTACGGCGCGAACCGCGTCTTCGGAGGGGGGCTCGAGGTGACGACCACGCTCGACCTCACCCTCCAGGAGGACGCGCGAGCAGCCGTCAAGGCGGTGTTCCCCTCGCCGGACGGGCCGACGGCCGCGCTCGTCGCGATCGACCCGCGCGACGGCTCGGTCAAGGCGATGGTCGGGGGGTCCAACTTTCGCAAGAGCCAGTTCAATCTCGCCACCCAGGCAGAGCGCCAGCCCGGCTCGTCCTTCAAGCCGATCGTGCTCGCCACCGCGCTGCGGGAGGGCATCTCGCCGCAGACGCAGTTCGCGTCGAAGCCGGTGGAGATCGACGCAGGCGACCGCGTCTGGCAGGTGACGAACTACGAGGACTCGTACCTCGGCACGGCCGACCTGGCGCGCGCGATGGTCTCGTCCGACAACGCCGTGTACGCGCAGCTCACCTCGTTCCTCGGCCCGAAGTCGATCGTGCGCACCGCCCGGGACCTCGGCATCCGCAGCGAGCTGCCCGCGTACTTCTCGCTTGGCCTCGGCGCCGTGGCCGTGAACCCGCTCGACATGGCCCGTGCGTACGCCACGATCGCGAACGACGGCAGGCGCGTCGACGGATCGCTCACGGGCGACCGGCCGGTCGTCGTGCGCGAGGTCGGGTTCCGCAAGAGCGGGAAGCGGGTCGTCAACGAGCCGGTGCCGACGCCGGTGTTGACGGCGGATGAGGCGCGCACCGTGACCGCCATCCTCGAGGACGTCGTGCGCGTGGGCACCGGGAGACGCGCCCAGCTGACCGGCTGGGCGGAGGCCGGCAAGACCGGCACGACCGACAACTACGGCGACGCCTGGTTCGTGGGGTACACGCCGGAGCTCGTCGTCGCGGTCTGGGTCGGCTACCCGGACGACCTGCGGCCGATGCTCACCGAGTTCGGCGGCCAGCCCGTCTCCGGCGGAACGCTGCCTGCTCTCCTCTGGAAGGACTTCATGACCCGGGCGCTCGAGGACGTCGAGCCGACGGAGTTCGAGGGGGCGCCATACCTGCCGGGCGAGGTGCGCCGCGTCGTCCGCCGCGGGGGTGGCTGGAAGCTCGACAACGGCTACTGCCCGGGCACCGTCTCGATCGTCTACGTTGCCGGCCGAGCACCCGGCGAGACGGCGGAGTGCTACGCGAACGAGGTGTCGGTGCCGGTCGTGGTCGGCAGCACGCTCGACTCGGCGCGCTCGACGCTGTCGTCGGTGCCGCTCGGCTCAGACGTGATCCTGATCCCGGCCGAGGCGGGCAAGCGGCCCGGGCTGGTCGTGAAGCAGGAGCCGCGGGGTGGGTTCCTCTCGGCCGGGGCACCCGTCCAGCTGTACGTGACCCACGCGCGCGACGGGGTCGTTCCGAACCTCGTCGGCTCGAGCGAGATCGACGCCCGCGCGCAGCTCCGCGCGCTGCGCCTGCGGCCCACGGTCGCCTACGAGCCCGGGCCGACCGGCGTCGTCCTCGAGCAGAGCGTCGAGCCGGGCGTGGCCGCGAAGCCGGGGCTCAGGCTGCGGCTCGTCGTGGGCCGCTCGACCAGCTAGAGCCCCGCTCGACGAACCGCCACGGCCGCTCCACCGCGCGGCTGATCCCGATCCGCGCGGTCGCGGTCACGTCGACGACGCCCCCTGCGGGGATCAGCTCGAAGGGCGGCGACCCCAGGGCGGCCCCGTCGGCCGCGCCGTCGATCCCCAGCGCCTGTGCGAGCCGTCCCGGCCCGCGACAGAGGAGCCGCGGGTCGTCGGTGCCCCGGCGGGCGCTCATCCGGTCGATGCCGGCGAGCGGCGCGAGCGCGCGGAGGAGCACGGCCGCTCCCACCCCCTCCGGGCCGCACGTCACGTTCGCGCACCAGTGCACGCCGTACGAGCGGTAGACGTAGAGGTGCCCCGGGGGCCCGAACATGGTGGCGTTGGCTCCGGTGCGACCGCGGTATGAGTGGCTTGCCTCGTCGTCGGGCTCGTAGGCTTCCACCTCGACGATCCTCCCGCCCACGCCGTCGACGAGGAGCGTCCAGCCGACCAGGAGTGGCGCCGCCGTGAGGGCGCTGCCCGCGACCACCTCCTCGAAGATCACGACAGGGGATCGTCGAACAGCTGCGGGTGCTGCATCAGCCTGCCCCGCGGCGCCGGTCGGCGTCCCGTGTCCGTGGGCTCGCCCATCTCCTCGAGGATCGTCTCCTGCGTGCGGGACGCGACGACCGGCTCGGAGATGCCCTCGACCCACACGAGCGTCCGTCTGCCGCTCCCCCGCTCCTCGCCCGTGATCGGCGCCAGCGCGTAGATCCGATCGGCCCGCGCGTACTTGCCGAACCCGAGGAAGACCATCCGCGGCGCCGCGCCTGCCATGGTGGGAGTATCGCCGCTCGGGGGCTCACGCGCTCGCCCCGCGTGGCGGGCGGGTGCCACGCGCACCGCAGCGCCACGCGTACCGTTGACGGTGCATGGCCGAGTCCGTCTGGGACTATCCGCGCCCGCCACGCGTCGAGCCGACGGATCGCCGGATCCGAGTCGTCCACCGCGGGCGCCTGATCGTCGACACGAGGCGAGCCGTGCGCGTGCTCGAGACGAGCCATCCGCCCGCCTACTACGTGCCGCTCGCAGACGTCGCCGCGGGCGCGCTCGTGCCGTCTGGTGGGCGTCGGACCGTGTGCGAGTGGAAGGGAGCCGCCGCCTACCTCGACGTGGTGGTCGCCGGCGCTCGGGCCGCACGGGCGGCCTGGACGTTCCCGAACCCGCGCCCGGGATTCGAGCTGCTCGCAGACACGGTCGCGTTCTACGCGCAGTCGCTCGACGAGTGCTACGTCGACGACGAGCGGATCGTGCCGCAGCCCGGCTCCTTCTACGGCGGCTGGATCACGAGCGACCTCGTGGGGCCGTTCAAGGGCGCGCCCGGCACGCTGGGCTGGTAGCGCGACGACGACCGGAAACGTCGCACCGCTCGGTCGCGGCCCGGTCGGCGGCTGACTGCTGAGGCCGACAGACGGCAGACGCACTACGGTCCGACCATGACCACGGGCGCTGAGCCCGCCGCTCTGCCCCGACGCGCGAAGGCGCTCTACGCCTGCTCGAGCTTCGGTGGCGAGGCGCTGACGCAGTCGCGCAGCCTCTGGCTTCTCTACTTCTACACCGAAGCGACCGATGCGCTGTCGCCGCTGGCCGTCGGCGTGATCATCACCGTGGGCAGGCTCGTCGAGACGGTCGACGACGGCCTGATCGGCTACTGGAGCGACAGAACTCGGTCGCGGCTCGGTCGCCGACTGCCGTTCATCCTCGCCGCGACCCCCTTCCTCGCGCTCTTCTCGGTGCTGCTCTTCACGCCGCCGACGTCCAGCGCGGTCGCCGCCGGCGCCTGGCTGTTCGTGATGCTCGAGCTCTACTTCGTCTCGTCCACCCTGTCCGGCGGCCCGTACGAGGCCCTCATGCCGGAGATCGCCCGCTCGAGCGACGACCGGGTGTCGATCACCGGGATGAAGGTCTACTTCGGCGCGGCAGGCGCAGGCCTCGGGCTCGTCGTGAGCGGACTGCTGCAGGAGGAGGTCGGCTTCGCGGCGATGGCGGCCTTCTTCGCCGTCGTGGCGCTGGCACTCAGGTACGCGGGCGTCGCCGGCGTCTGGCACCATGCGAGCCGGACGGTACCCCCGGCCGAGCTGTCGCTGAGCGACGCGCTGCGGACGACGTTTCGCAACCGATACTTCGTCGCGTTCCTGCCGACGTTCGCGCTCTTCCAGCTCGCGTTCCAGATGCTGACGGGGCTGCTCCCGTTCTACGTCACGGGCATCCTGGGCGTGACGGAGACCTCGGACCTCCTCCACGACATCGACGGCGCGCTGTCGGAGAAGTTCGCGGGTGACGGTCAGCCAGGGCTGTCGGTCGGCCGCTGGGTCGCCCTGCTCACGGCGGCGGCGTTCGTGACGGCTGCGGCCATGATCCCGGTCGCGAAGCGCTACGGCCGTCGGACGTCGAAGCGCCATGCGTACCGAGTCGCGATGCTCGCAGCCGCGCTGATCTTCCCCCTGGTGGGGATCGCGGGAGCCCTCCCCGGCATCCCCGACCACGTTCAGATCCTCGGCGCGATGCTCCTCGTCGGGCTCCCGATCGCGGGGAACTACCTCTTCCCCGCGCCGCTGACGGCCGACATCGTCGACCACGACAGCCTCCAGACGGGGATGCGGCGCGAGGCGACCTACTTCGGCGCACAGAACTTCGTCGAGAAGACGACCTCCGCCTTCACGCCGCTCCTGCTCGCCGCGCTGCTGACCCTCGGCAAGACGCAGGCCGATCCCACCGGGCTCAGACTCGTCGGCCCCGTCGCAGGCGTGCTGGTGCTGGTCGCGTGGCTCTCGTTCCGCCCGTACGACCTTCCCGACGACGTGCTCGGTGCCGCGGAGGCGGAGCGGCGACGATCGCCGTCGCCGGAGCGCGGCGTCGACTAGCCCGACGCCCTCGTGAGGAACCGTGCGGTGGTGCGCTCGAGCCGGGCCAGACCGACGAAGCCGGCACGCGAGAGCCGCGGCACGACGTGGGAGAGCGCCGGCGTGACGACGAGACGCGCGACGGGGCAGCGCTGCACGAACGCGACGTGGTCGTCGAGCGGGACGTACTTGTCGTCGGGCGCGACGACCACGTCGACGGGGCATCGGATCCGCGCGGCATAGGTGAGCGGCGACAACCGCTCGATCTGCGCTCTCGTCGACGGGTCGAGCGCGTCGTAGCGCTCGGCGAACCGCTCCGGATCCTCGTTGCACAGGAGCTCGACGAGCGCAACGGCGGGCGGCCCCAGGGGCGTCCCGACCCAGGATCTCAGGCCGCGGAACGGGTCGAGCTCGTCGTCGTCGAGCCGGAGCAGATGGTCGAGCAGCTCGTCGCGATCGGCCCCCGGCGGCAGGCACGAGACCGTCGACCGCGCTGTGACGACACGGATCAACGGCCCGGGGCGGAAGGGCTCGGCACGCCCGGCCCGCGTGACCGTCCGCGTCGACACGGCCCGGAGGATCAACCGGAAGTCGCCGACCGGGGCGAGCGCGAGCACGGCCTTGACACCGGTCGCGGCGGGCGCGCCCGCCGCCAAGAGAGCGAGCGTCGCACCACCCGAGACCCCGGCGACCGCGATGCCGCCCGCTCGCACCGCGTCGAGGCGGGAGAAGGCGGCGGCTGCGACCACGACCTCGTCGAGGGTTCCCGGAGACACGAGCCCACGCGCGAGCCCTGCCGGCTCGGCGACCGCGCACGCGAAGCCTGCGGCGGCGAGCCCCCGTGCGATCCCCTGATGACCGGGGTGCAGGCGACCGCGCGCGGTGATCCCCGGATAGACGAGGATCCCCGGCCAGGGGCCACGGCCGCGACCGGGGAGCGCGAGCGTCGAGCGCACTCCGTCGAGCAGCATCTCCTCGACCCGCGGCGTGCCCGCCGCGAGCTGGACGGCTCTGCCGACGACCGGAGGGCTCGTACCGGCGACGACCGCGATGAGGAGGCGGGCGTGCCCCATGCCCGCACTATCGCGGGTTCGGGAGGCACGACGCCGACGAGGTCGCATCCGCCGGGCGCCCCCGCTCCGGCTAGGCTCGGCGCTCGATGGCGCGCATCTACCTCTCGCCACCGCACCAGTCCGGGAACGAGCTCGATCTGGTGGCGGACGCGATCGCGTCCAACTGGATCGCGCCGCTCGGGCCGCACGTCGACGCGTTCGAGCGCGAGCTCGCGGCGCTCGTCGCCGTCCCGCACGCTCTGGCGCTGTCGAGCGGGACGGCCGCGCTGCACCTCGCGCTCGTCGTGCACGGCATCGGGCCGGGCGACGAGGTGGCGTGCTCGTCGCTGACCTTCGCGGCGAGCGCGAATGCGATCGTCTACACGGGCGCGACGCCGTTCTTCGTCGACTGCGACGACACCTGGACGCTCGACCCGGCGCTGCTGGACGAGGCGATCTCGGCCCGACGTGCCGAAGGCGCCCGGGTGCGCGCGGTCGTCGCCGTCGATCTCTACGGCCAGTGCTGCGACTACGACGCCGTCCGCGCGGTGTGCGCGCGCCACGACGTGCTGCTCGTGCAGGACGCGGCGGAGTCGCTCGGCTCGACCTACCGCGGCGCGCCCGCGGGAGGCCAGGCGCCGGTCGCCGCGTTCTCGTTCAACGGCAACAAGATCGTCACCACCAGCGGTGGCGGCATGCTCGTCTCCGACGACGCGTCGCTCGTCGAGCACGCGCGCAAGCTCTCGACCCAGGCGCGCGAGCCGGCGCCGCACTACGAGCACACCGAGATCGGCTTCAACTATCGGCTGTCGAACCTGCTCGCGGCTGTCGGCCGGGCGCAGCTCGCGACCCTGCCCGAGCGGGTGGCCGCGCGACGGGCGGTGTTCGACCGCTACCGGACGCTGCTGGCGGGGGTGCCGGGGCTCGACTTCATGCCCGAGGCGCCGTGGGGCCAGGGCAACCGCTGGCTCACGTGCGTGACCGTCGATCCCGAGACGTTCGGCGTCGACCGCGAGGCCGTGCGGCTCGCGCTCGAGGCGGACGATGTCGAGGCCCGGCCCGTGTGGAAGCCGATGCACCTCCAGCCGGTGTTCGCCCGACACGAGATGTTCGGCGGAGCGGTGTCCGCCGCGCTGTTCGACCGAGGCCTCTGCCTGCCGAGCGGCACGGGCCTCACCGAGACCGACCAGGAGCGGATCGCCGAGATCGTCGTCTCGACCCGGGGCCTGTAGGGGCGGGGCATGCCCCGCCCGCCCTGCCGACCGGGACGGCGTTCCGGGCCGGGCGAGCACTGCTCCTACGACGCGGCGGCGGGTGTCTGCTCGACGACGTCGAGCCAGTGCGACCAGCGGTCGCTGCGCCCGTTGACCGTGTCGAGGTAGTGCTGCTGCACCTCGATCGTGATCGGGCCGACGCCGATCTCGACGTCGTCGACCGCACGCACCGGCGTCACCTCGGCGGCGGTGCCGGTCATGAACACCTCGTCGGCGAGGTAGAGGTCGGTGCGGATCAGATCGGACTCCTCGACCACGTAGCCGAGATCCTGGGCGATCTGGATCACCGAGTCGCGGGTGATGCCCGGCAGGATCGAGGTCGAGAGCGGCGGCGTGTGGATCGTGCCACCCCTGACGACGAAGATGTTCTCACCGGGCCCGTCGGCGACGAAGCCCTGGTCGGTGAGGAGGATCCCCTCGTCGTAGCCGGCGCGCTGCGCCTCGGTCGTCGCGAGCATCGAGTTGAGGTAGATGCCCGTCGCCTTGGCGACGTGCGGGATCACGTTCGGCCCGACGCGCGTCCAGGAGGAGATCTTCGCCGTGATCCCCTTCTGCAGCGATTCCTCGCCCAGGTAGGCCCCCCAGGGCCAGCTCATGATGACCGTCACGACCGGGTTGCCGCGCGTGTGGACGCCGAGGGAGCCGTACCCGAAGAACGAGATCGGCCGGACGTACGCCGCCGGGAGCCCGTTGGCCCGGATCAGGTCGTGGGTCGCGCTGCGGAGCTCCTCCACCGAGTACGGCACGTCCATGTACAGGAGCCTCGCCGAGTCCCGCAGCCGCTGCATGTGGTCGGCGAGCCGGAAGACCGCGGGGCCCTGGGGTGTGTCGTAGCAGCGGATGCCCTCGAACACGCCCGTCCCGTAGTGGAGGCCGTGGACGCCGACGTGGACGGTCGCATCGGCCCAGTCGACGAGCTCGCCGTCCATCCAGATCTTCGCGGTCTCCTGCATCCCGTGCTCCTCCCGTTCGACGTCGTCGTCTGCTGATTATGCGGATTCGAGCAGGATGTCCTCGACGCGACCGCGTGTGAGGCGGAGGAGCTCGCCTGGCGCCAGCCGTACCAGGTGGCGTGCCGACCCGGCCCCGGCCCACAGCTCCGCGTGGCGGAGCAGCGTCCGCTCGACGATCACGGTCTCGACGGCCGGGAGGGGAAACGGGGCGACCGCACCCGGCCGGAAGCCCGTGAGCTCGAGCACCTCCTCGGGCCGGGCGACCGCCGCACGGCGTGCCTCGACGAGGCGGGCGACCTTGGCCGGATCCGCGCGCCCGTCGCCCGGGACGAGCGCCACGACCGCCCCGGTGTCGCAGACGAAGACGAGGCTCTTGACGACCTGCCCCAGCGTGCACCCGACCGCGTCCGCGGCCTGCTCCGCGGTCCGGACGTCCGCGGTCAGCTCCTCGACGCGCGCCTCGGCCCCGGCGGCGCGCAAGAAGGAGGCGACGCGCTCGACGCCGGGCGGCCACGTCAGGGGCTCGCTCACGCCGCGACCCCCGGCGCCCTCGGTGTCTGGCACGCAACGGCCCACGGCACGTCACACCGCCCGCGAGGAAAGCGACGACGTGCAGGGAGCTCAGCCACGGCCGCGTCCCGGTGGCCGCTCGAGGTGCCAGACACCGGCGGCTGTCAAGGGGGTTTCGTGCCGGATGTGCGCCGATCGCTCCACCGGCTCAGTACAGGCCAGGGAGGATGCGACGCGGGACGCGCGCGCAGTAGGCCACGTAGCCCGGGACGAGCTCCGCGAGATGCTCTTCCTCGACGCGCGCCTTGCCCACCCACAGCACCCCGAGCGCCAGCGTCACGACGAGCACTGCCACGCTGGTGACGAGCGCGAGGCCGACGAGGAGCACCAACGCGCCACCGTAGACGGGGTGGCGCACGTGCGCGTACGGGCCGGTCTCGACCAGCACCGCGTCGGGCAGCGGTCGTGGGAACGGCGTCATCGACCTCCCCATCGCGCGCGCCGCCCACACGACCATGGCGACGCCGCTCACGACCATCGAGCCGCCGAGGGCGAGTCGGAGCGTCCGGGCGGCGTCGGGCCAGTCCGGCGGCAGGAACGCGGCCACCGGCACGACGGCGAGCAGCGCGAACTGCGCGATCACCCATGCCTCGCCACGACTGCGCCCGCTCACGCGATCAGTCTTCCATGCCGGAGCCGCCGAGCGCACCCGCGCATCGCCGGGGAGGCCCGACAGGCTAGTGGAGCTCGACGATCCGGACGTCCTCGAACCCGGCGGCGCGGAGCGTGCTCTCGAGCGCCGGCGGCGCGGGGCTGTCGATCGAGAAGGCCATCAGCGCGCGGTCGCCCTCCTTCGTCCGCGACACGGCCATGTTCGCGATGTTGATGCCCGCGTCTCCGAACATCCCGCCCACGCGCCCGATCACGCCTGGCCGGTCGCCATATCGGACGAACACCATGTGCGGTGCCAGCTCGATGTCGATCCCGTGACCGAGGGCGCCCGCGAGGAAGAGGCGCGGCTCGGGCCCGACCGTCGTCCCGGAGACCGTCACCTCCTCCGCCTCGGTCGAGACGCGGACCTCGACCTCGTTCGTGTAGTCGCGGGAGGCGTGGAAGCGCTCCTCGGAGACGCCGATGCCCCGCTCGGCAGCGAGCACGGGCGCGTTGACGACGTTCACCACCTGGTCGACCCGTCCCTGGAAGGCGCCGTTCAGCGCCGCGGCCGTGAGCAGCCTGATGTCGTACCCGGACAGCGGTCCGTAGGCGGCGACGACGATGTGGCGCGGGAACCCGCCGGCGAGCTCGACAGCGAGCTGCCCCAGCCGTGACGCCAGCGGGATGAACGGGCCGAGCACCTCGAGGTCGGCCTTGTCCACCACCGGGATGTTGACGGCGTTCGGCACGACGCCGCCGTCGAGCGCGGCGACGACCTGCTCCGCGATGATCAGACCGGCCCGATCCTGCGCCTCGTCGGTCGACGCCGCGAGGTGCGGCGTGACCACGACCTCGTCGAGCTCCAGCAGCGGCCCGCTGTAGGGCTCGGAGGAGAAGACGTCGAGCGCGGCGCCGGCGAGCTGCCCGGAGCGGATCGCCTCGACGAGCGCCGCTTCGTCCACGAGGCCGCCCCGCGCTGCGTTCACCAGCCGGGCACCGGGCCTCATCTTCGCGATCGCGTCACGGCCGATCAGCCCGCGGGTCTCCTCGGTGAGCGGCGAGTGCAGCGTGAGGACGTCTGCGACGGCGAGCACCGCGTCGACGCTCTCCCCGGGCTCCACGCCGAGCTCACGGAAGCGGTCCTCGCCGACGAACGGGTCGTACGCGACGACGTGCATGCCGAGTCCGAGCGCGCGACGGGCGACCTGCTGGCCGATGCGTCCGAACCCGAGGATCCCCAGGGTCTTCCCGTCGAGCTCGACACCGCTCCAGCGCGAGCGCTCCCAGCGGCCCTGCTTGAGCGCCGCGTGCGCCTGCGGGATGTTGCGAACGAGCGCCACCATCAGCCCGATCGTCTGCTCGGCCGCCGACGTCACGGTCGACTCGGGCGCGTTCGCGACGACGATCCCGCGGCGAGTGGCCGCCTCCACGTCCACGTTGTCGACGCCGACGCCCGCGCGGCCGATCACCTTCAACCGGGTCGCTCGGTCGATCACCTCCGCCGTGAGCCGCGTCGCCGACCGGACGACGATCCCGTCGTACTCGGCGATGATCTCCTCGAGCGTCGTCTCGCCGTCGACGGTCACGTCGAAGCGAGACCGCAGCAGCTCGATCCCGGCCTCGGCGATCGGCTCACGGACGAGGACGCGCACGTCAGTCTCCGACCGCGGCGGCATATGCCACCCGCGCCGCCGCCGCTGCGGATCCCGCCTCGACCGCGACGCCCGCTGTCGCGAGCTCCTGCTCGATGGCCGCGACGGCGACCTCGACCTCGTCGATGCCGACGTGGCCGATGTGCCCGAGCCGGAAGAGCCGGCCGACGATGTCGCCGTGGCCGCCCGCGATCGTGATGCCGTGACGGTCGCGCAGCGCGAGGCGCAGCTCGACCGCGTCCACGCCGGGCGGGGTGAGGGCCGCCGTCAGCACGGCCGCGCGGTCGTCGTCGGGCGAGTAGAGCTCGAGCCCGAGCGCCCGCACCGCGGCGCGGCAGGCGCGGCCGAGCGCCACGTGACGGGCGAACGCGTGCTCCAGGCCCTCGTCCAGCAGGAGCCCGAGCGCGACGTCGAGCGCCACGATCGTGGAGACGGCCGGGGTGAACGGCGTGTTGTCCTTCTCGGCCTGCTCGAGCGCACGCTCCCAGTCCCAGTAGAAGCGCGGCAGGTCGGCGCTGCGAGCCTTGTCCCGCGCGCGCTCCGAGATCGAGACGAACCCGAGCCCCGGCGGGCACATCAGGGCTTTCTGCGAGCCGGTGACGACGACGTCGATGCCCCAGGCGTCGGTCTCGAGCGGGACGGCGCCGAGGCTGGAGATCGCATCCACGACGCACAGCGCTCCCGCCTCGCGGCAGGCGGCGGCGAGAGACTCGACGTCGCTCACGACGCCGGTGGAGGTCTCCGAGTGGACGACCAGCGCGACCGATGCTCCGCTCTCGGCGAGGGCGGCGGTCAGGTCGTCGGCCCGCGGCTCCTCGCCCCAGGCGTAGGTCAGCGGTCGCACGTCCGCTCCGTACGCGGCGGCCATCTTCTGCCAGCGCTCGCCGAAGTTGCCATGCGACACCGCCACCACCGGCTCGTCGCGCGACAGGAGGTTGACGATGGCCGATTCGAACGCGCCCGTGCCCGAGGACGTCGTCACGAGCACCTCGCTCTCGGTGCGGAACACCGCGCGCAACTGCTCGCGCACGCGCGCGAAGAGCGCCTTGAACTCGGGCGAGCGGTGGTGGATGACAGGACGCGCAAGCGCGTCGAGCACCGGCCCCGGCACCTGCGTGGGCCCGGGGGTCAGGAGGAACGGCGCGCGAGACACAGCACAAACGTACCGGCGCGCCCCCGCCGTGCCGCGCGGTTCGGCCGACGCCTGCGGGAAGGCGAACGGGTCAGCGCCGGCCCCGGAACGAGACGACCTGCTGGAACGTCGGCCGGTTCGTCCAGCGCATCGTGTCGGGGAGGATGCCGGGCGAGAAGCGGATTCGCTCGGCGGCGGCGTCCGCGCGCCAGAGCGCCGGGTCGAGCCCTGCCGACGCCTCGAGGGCTGCGGCCGCCTCGTCCAGCGCCTGCCACAGGGACGTCGCGCAGGCGGCGAGGCTCCCCCGACCGCAGAACCGCGTCCGGAACGCACCCTGGACAGGCCGGCCGACGAGGGCCCGCAGGTCCTTGTCGACGTAGCTGTACCAGCCGTCGAGGTATGCGGACCCGCCTCGTGCCGGCGCGTCGTCGCGCACGAGCAGCCGCTCGAGGTCGCCGACCAGATCGCCGAGCACGGGTCGCAGCACCGCGTCGGTGAGTGGCCGCCAGGCGGCGTCCAGCACCGCGGCGCCCGGATCGTCGACGCGACCGTCGAGATCGGTGTCGAGCCGCGAGCCACCACGCTCCACCCAGGCATCGACGAGCGACCGCGCAACCCCGGCCCGCGTCGTCGGCGGCGCGGACGACGCGAGCACCGCCGCGACCGTCGGCCACACGCGGACGGCGCGGAGATCCTGCGTGGCCGCGAGGTTCATCGCGCCGACGAGCGAGGCGAGCGTGTGGGTCGGCCGCCGCTGGACGGCGCGCCAGAGCAGGTCGACCCGCTGCACGGATCCGTGCGCCCACTCGCTGTCGGAGGCTGCGAACCGACGAGCAGCCTTGTTGTTCCAGTTGAGGATCACCCCTGCCTTGGGGTTGACCCCCTGGGGATGACGGTCGGCGGCGAGGAAGCCCTGCCACTCGAACTCTCCCGTGCCCTTGGTCGGCAGGCCCGAGTCGACCGCGGCCGGTCGCACGGGCACGCGACCGCTCGTGAACACCGCGATGTCCCGAGCATCGACGTAGTGCCAGTTGAAGGTCAGCTCCATGGTGCCCGCGAGCCGGACGAAGTCCTTCGCGGAGCGCACGGCGCCGAGCGAGAGGTCGGTGAAGAAGGGCGCTGCGAGCAGCTCGCGCCCTCGCGTCGAGCGCTTCGAGCTGAGCGCCACACGACGCCCCTCGACCGTCGCGTATCCGACGACCGGCCCGTGCACCGTCTCGCGGTACACGAGGCGCTGGTCGGGGGTGCCCGGCGCGCCGCGCACGACGCCCGCGTCGAACACGGTCATCTCGCGGCACTCCCCCCGGTACAGGTACTTCACGTCGCTTCCCTGGCAGAGCGTCTCGACGTACTGGTCGGTGAGATCGAGTCCCGCCGACGTGGCGCTCCAGGCGAAGTCGGGCCCGCGGCCGAGCAGGATCCCGAAGGAGATGCCCGGGAAGGCAGCGCCGCGCGCCGCGTACCCCCCACCTCGGAGGTCGAGCTCGAGGAGGATCTCCGGGTAGAAGTAGCCGACCTGCGGGCCCATCACGGCGAGCGGCCGCCTCGTCGCCGATCGCTTCGCCCCGACGAGCAGCGCGTTCGAGGCCGAGAGCTGCTGCTTCGCGGCCGGAGCGAGGGTGGCAGGGCCGGTGATGGAGTCCGGGTCGAGCACGACGTTGCCCAGCTCCGAGACCGACGGTGGCGTCGGGAACGGACGCTCGACCGCGGTGCGCGCCTCGGGGTCGTCGCGCAGACGGAGGTCCTCCCACGCCTGCCGCCCGAGCTCTGCGCCCACCTGCTGCTGCAGCTTGGCGAGGAAGGCCGAGCGGCGCGCCTCGTCGCCGCCCCCGTTGCCGAAGATGCCGCCGATCAGCCCGGCGACGCCGACCACGTCGGCACGCCGCCACGGCGGGATCGGCAGACCGGCCTTCCGGTACCAGGCGTTGATCCCCGCCACGTACGCGTCGATCAGCCTCACGACCCGCCTGCCCTTCGCGGTGCGGGCGAGGAGCGCGAACTGGGCAGCGAGGCGCTGCTCGGTGGCTGCGCTGGGGAGGAACGTCTTGCCCTGGAGCGCCAGCGAGAAGGCGTCGACCCCTGGGGCGTCGAGCGCCGCCAGGCGGCCAGGGCCACGCAGCAGCTCCATGATCAGCTGCCGGTCCTGCGCCGTCGCCCACCCTGCGCCGAAGGCGACGTCGACGTCGCGCGCCCCCACGACGTGTGGGACGCCCCAGCGGTCGCGGGTGATCGTCAGGCCCGTGCGCGGCCGCTCCGTGGAGACGGCCCGCTCGCGCCCGAGCCCGAGCGGGGCCGGCTTGAACGTCTTCGCGATCGTCGCGGCGCCGACCTGATCGCGGAGCGGCGTGAGCGCGTCGTACAGCCTCGCCTGATCGGTCGAGTTCGGGGTGAAGGCCACGCCGCCCGCCTGACCCGGCGGGAGCACGTTCCAGGACGCGGCCGCGTAGTCGCCGGTGTCCGAGGCCGACGCGAGCGTCGCGATCGAGGCAGCGCAGACGACGACCCCGATCGCGGCCACGAGCCGAGCTGCGAACACCCTTCCTCCTCGCGAAGCGACACCTGTACGGCGTGACGCCGCATTGTCCATGAACGCTCGGACGCGCGGCGCCAGTGTCGGTTTGCGGCCGGGACTACGCTCTGGCGTCGTGGACGTCCTGCTCGCCTTCACAGGAGCGCTCGTGTCGCTCCGTCTCGCTGCCGACCTGCTGCGGCGGTGGCGCGAGCGCCGGCGCCCCGAGCTGCTCGCGTGGTCAGGCTCGCTGCTGGCCTTCGCGCTCGCGTCCGCTGCGCTCGCGTGGGGCGCCGCGGCGGGGTGGGACGACCGCGCGTTCCGCGTCTACTACCTGTGCGGCGGACTCCTCACCGCCGTCCTGCTCGGCGGGGGGTCGCTGCTCCGGGTCGGGGTGCGCGCTGCGGGGCCCGCGGTGCTCGTCTGGATCGGCCTCGCCGTCGGGGTGGCGATCGCCGTGCCGCTCACCGACTCCGTCGCCGGCACGGAGATCCCCGACGCCGCGGAGCACCTCGACCTCGTCCCCGCGCGCGTGCTCGCGATCGTCGGCAACGTCGTCGGCACCGTCGCCGCGGTCGGCGTCGCGCTCGCGGGGCTGCGCCGCCGGCCGATCGGCAACGGCCTGCTCGTCGCGGGCGTCCTCGTCGCCGCCATCGGCAGCGGCATCGCCGGGCTCGGCGAGGGCGGCAGCGCGGCGTTCGCGGTCGTCGCGGCGACCCTGCTCTACGGCGGGTTCGTCTCGCCGCGGTAGACGCGGACGACGGGCTACGCCTCGCCGTCGAGGTCGCGCATCCGCGCCACCCGGCCCGCCCCGTCGCCGGCCCGCCGCCGGCGTCGGCGTCGCTCGCGCACCCACAGCCAGCCGGAGCCGGCGACGACGACCGCCACGATCGCCAGCTCGATCGCGAGCGTGGTGAGGCTGGGATGGTGGGCGATCACCCGCTGGAGAGCACCCACAGCCCACCGACCGTGTACAGGACCATCAGCGCGAGCATCGCGTACTGCGTCCGCAGCGCGTCGCGTCGCTCCTCGAAGACGGCGATCGCGCGGTCGTGCGCCACCGCGAGGCCCGCGACGTGACCGACGACGAGCGCGCCGACCTGCACGTACCACACGGTGTTCGGCGAGAAGGGCGTGAGGTTCGGCAGCCAGTCGCTCGTGCCGAGCAGGTTCCAGTCGCGTCCGAGCGGGTCGGACAGCAGCGGGATCGCGAACTGCCCCTGCACCACGAACAGCGAGAAGTAGTGCGCGACGAGGTAGACGAAGGCGATCGGCACGAGGGACAGGAGGAACTCGGGCGCGAGCGAGCGGGGCGCCCCGACCATCGAGCCGGCGATCGCGCAGGCGCCGAGGTACGCGGCGCCCACCAGCAGCACCGCAGCGGTGATCCCGCCCAGGCTCGTGAGCGTCACGAGCAGCTCGCCGAGCCCCGGCTGGTCGACGAGGTACGGCCCCTCGATCTCGGCGAGCAGGTCCTGCCAGGTGGTCGTACGGCTGTAGCCGTCGTACAGCACCGAGCCGAGCATCACGGCCAGCACCGCGACCGAGCCGGGCGTCCGCTCCGCCCCCGCGAGCCCCGCCAGCGGCCAGCGTGCGCGCACCCGTCCGTCGACGGCGTGGAGCGGAGCCATCCGGGCGAGGTAGGCGAACAGCACGGCGAAGCCTTCGCCGCGCCCCTCCCAGGTGTCGCGGCCGAACGCGATCATCCCGAACAGCGCGAGGTACGTGTACAGGGCGATCGCGAAGGCCAGGGCACGAGGGCTGGACGGGTCCGAGTACGCGAGCTCCAGCGCGGCGAAGGCGAACAGCGCGATCGCCGCCGGGTACCGACCGAGCCGCTCGGGGTAGACGGCGAGCGGCGCCGCGGTGCGACCGCTGCGCTCCCACAGCCAGACGAACCCGTCGGCGAGCGCCCGCCACGGGGAGAGCGCGCGCCAGACGTTGCCGAGCAGCACCGACAGCGCGGGGACGCCGAGCCAGAAGACCACGTAGACCCAGGTCGGCGCGAGGTTCTCGAACGGATCGGTGTCGCCGACGAGGGCCGCGGCCCAGACGAGCGCGAAGAGCACGACGGAGACGATCTGGACGGCGACCCGCAGGGGACCGAGCACCACGCCGGACAGGCCCGCGCCGAGGGCGACGCCGCGCGCATGCCTGTCGAGCAGCGGCCGGCGCCACAGCGCCCCGAGCAGCGCGAACGACGCGACGAGGACGACCGCCGCCCCCCAGTAGAACAGCCACCGCGGGACGGGCAGGTCCTGGACGCCGCCGATCCCGTGTGCGACGAGCTCGAGCACTACGGCCTCACGGTCAGCCGGGCCAGCAGGGAGTCGGGAGCGTGGAGCTCGAGCTCGAAGCGGCCCGGGATGCGGGTCCGGATCTGGATCACCGTCGGCTTCCCGCGCCGCACCGGCTTGTCGACGTCGTACCCGTGCAGGTGCACGGACTCGCCCCGGTCGGCCCGGACGACGAAGCGCACGACGGTGCCCTTCTTCACGGTCGGACGCTTGATGCCGCCGACCGGGCGCCCCTTGACGACGGTGATCGTCACCGTGGTCGGCTTCGGCGCCGCTGGGGCGTCCGGCACGGCGAGGACGGCGAGCACGCCGAGGACGGCGAGCAGGGCCAGCGGTGCGGTCACGGTGCGGATCATGTCTCTCTCCTCGATCGGGTCGGTGTGCCGGGCGGGCCAGGGTGGCCGACCCGCCCGGCAGGAGCGCGTGTCAGGCGGGCAGGTTCCCGCAGGCGATCGGCGGGTTGACCTTCATCTTCCCGTTGGCCATCTTCATGCCGGGGTTCGCGTGGACCATGACGAAGTAGCCGGGCATGCCGACGACCATCTCGTCGACCTTGACCCGCACGGTGGCACGGAGGACGCCCTTGCCGTCGGCGGCGTGGTCGCCGAGCTCCGCGGCGTGGCGCTTCGTGCGCTTGGAGCAGGTTCCGAGCGGGCCGTGGACGTGCGCCGCATGCCGTGAGCCGGGCTCGAGCCCGCTCACCATCAGCGTCACGACGAGCGTGGTGCCCCGCTGCCGGACGCCGGCCATGCCGGATGCGCCGGAGCCGCTCACCTGCCAGACCGACGCGAACGTCGAGCGCATGACGCCGTCCGTCGGTGCGGGCATGGTGCCCGTCGTGTCGTGGCCGTGGCCGTCGTGCGCGAGCGCGACGGGCACGCTCACGACGAGCGTGAGGATCGCGAGTGCCGCAGCCGCACGGCTGCGTCTGTCGTTTCGCATCGGAGTGCTCTCCTTCGTTCCTTGACGTCGGCCGCCTCCGGGCGGAGGCGGGGCTCAGAGACGAAGGGAGAGCGGCGGGCCGCGGCCGAGGGTGGCCGTGGGCAGCAGTCGGCGCAGCGGCGGCCGGGCGGCCGGCCCGCGGACGACAGGCGTGGTCGCGACGATCCTCGGTCGTGCGAGCGCGCTCCACGCGCTGCCGAGCGCCGAGGCGAGCCGCCGGGCGATCCAGAGGCAGACCAGACCGACGGGGAGCTGGAGGAGCAGCCCGAGGAGGAACGTGCGGTCGGCGAGGAGGAACGGCACGTCACCCGAGTGCGCGACGCGCTCGAGGTGCTCCTGGACGGCGAAGACCGCTGCTCCGAGACCCGCGAAGGGCAGGGTCGCAAGGCGCTCGGCGCGCTGGTCGATCGCGAGCCCGAGCAGGCCGACGACGACCAGCACCGCGAGCACCTGCGGCGCGTGGCCGAGGTAGTCGTGCATCGAGCCGGGAGCCGTCCCGGTCAGACGGTAGGCGAGAGCGTGCCCGACGAGGACGCTCGCGCCGACGAGGGGCAGCGTCAGCGTCCAGGTCAGCGCGCGGCGAGCCACGCGCCCATGGTGCCAGCCGCACCAGCCGTGTGCGCCGCTCGGCTCTCAGCCCTCGAGCGCGGCCCGCACGAGCTCGTTCACCACACGCGGGTCGGCCGTCCCGCCGGTCTCCTTCATCACCTGCCCGACGAAGAAGCCGAGCAGGCCGGTCTTGCCGCCGCGGTAGGCGGCGACCTGGCCCGGGTTCGCCTCGATGATCGCGGCGATCAGCGGGCCGAGCGCGCCCGTGTCGGAGACCGTCTCCTGTGCCACGAACGGGGCGGCCGAGAAGCCGGGCTCCCCGCACCTGGAGATCGCCTCGTCGAACGCCGTGCGCGGGATGCGGTCGCGCGCCTCGACCAGCGCGGCCAGCTCGACCGCGGACACCGCGCCCGGGTCGACGCCGGCTCCGACGAGGTTGTTCGCGACGACGTTCGCGGCGGCGAGCGGGTCGGCCCCGGCGGCGACCGTCGCCTGCCAGAGGCCGTCGAGCCCGCCGGTCACGAGCACGACCGCCCGCTCGAGGTCGAGCGCCTGCTCGATCCGCCGGATCCGTGTCCCGGGCAGCTCGGGCAGCTCGGCGCGGAGTCGCTCGACGAGCGACGCAGGCGGCTCCACGGGGACGAGGTCGGGCTCCGGGAAGTAGCGGTAGTCGTCCGCCTCCTCCTTCGCCCGCCGGGCGGTCAGCCGGTTGTGGGCGACGTCGTAGTCGTACGTGTGCTGCTCGACCTCGCCGCCGCTCTCCCAGATCGCGATCTGGCGTGCCACCTCGGCGTCGATCCCCTTCGCGATGTGGCTGAAGGAGTTCATGTTCTTGATCTCGCACCGGGTGCGGAGCTCGTCGCTGCCGACGGGCCTCACCGAGACGTTGGCGTCGACGCGCAGCGTGCCCTTCTCCATCTCCGCGTCGGAGACGCCGAGCTCGACGATCGTCTGCCGGAGGAGCTGGAGGAAGCGCCGCGCGTCCTCGGACGAGTGGATGTCCGGTGCCGTGACGATCTCGACGAGCGGCGTGCCACCACGGTTGAAGTCGACGAGCGACACCTCGGCGCCGCCGATCCGCCCGGTGTGCCCCCCGACGTGCACCGTCTTGGCCGCGTCCTCTTCGAGGTGCGCCCGCACGATCCCGATCACATGGTCGCCATCGCTCGTCGGTACGATCATACGACCACTTGTGCAAGACGGCATATCGTACTGGGAGATCTGATACCCCTTTGGCAGGTCGGGGTAGAAGTAGTTCTTGCGCGCGAACACGGCGCGCGGCGCGATCTCGCAGCCGAGCGCGAGACCGAGCTTCACCGTCCACTCCAGCGCGACGCGGTTCGGCACGGGCAGCGCGCCGGGGAAGCCGAGGCACACGGGACAGGTCTGCGTGTTCTCCCCCGCGCCGAAGCCGACCGGGCAGCGGCAGAACATCTTCGTCCGCGTCTTCAGCTGGACGTGGATCTCCAGCCCGACGACGGGCTCCCAGGCCCCGACGACACCGGCCACGGTCATCGCCGCAGCCTCGCCGGGACGGGGTCGAAGCCGAGCGCGCGCTCGAGCGCGTGGCCCGTCTCGAACAGCCGGTTCTCGCCGAACTGCGGCCCGATCAGCTGGAGCCCCACCGGCAGGCCCTCCGACAGCCCGCACGGCACGTTGAGCCCGGGCAGGCCGGCGAGGCAGGACGGGATCGTGAGGAGGTCGCAGGCGTACATCGCGAGCGGATCGGCGGCCTTGTCGCCGAGCGGGAACGCCACGGTCGGGGAGGTCGGCGTGGCGATCACGTCGACCGACTCGAGCGCCGCGCGGTGCTCGCGCACGATGAGCGTGCGGACGCGCTGCGCCTGCCCGTAGTACGCGTCGTAGTAGCCGGCCGAGAGCGCGTACGTCCCCAGCATGATGCGGCGCTTCGGCTCGTCGCCGAAGCCCTCGTCCCGGGTGCGCTCCACCATCGCGCGGTACGTCTCCCCCTCCGCCCGCGCCGCGTAGCGCACCCCGTCGTAGCGGGCGAGATTGGAGGAGGCCTCCGCAGGGGCGATCAGGTAGTAGCAGGGCATGCCGTAGTCGAACGAGAGCGGCAGGTCGCACTCCACGACGCGTGCGCCGAGCTCCTCGGCGACGACGAGCGACCGCTCGAACGCGGCCCGCACCCCCGGCTCGATCCCCGCGAGGTCGGCGACCTGGCCCGGGACGCCGATCCGCAGCCCGTCGAGCCGCTCGGCCTCGGGCAGCCGGACGGGCTCCGGCAGCGCGACCGTCGTGGAGTCCGCGGGATCCTGCCCGGCGATGATCGAGTAGAGGAGCGCGCAGTCGCGCGTCGTCCGCGCGACCGGTCCGATCTGGTCGAGGCTCGACGCGAACGCCACGATCCCGAACCGCGAGACGGTGCCGTAGGTCGGTCGCAGGCCGACGTTGCCGCAGAGCGCCGCCGGTTGCTTGATCGACCCGCCCGTGTCGGAGCCGAGCCCCCACGGCGCGAGCCCGGCGGCGACGGCCGCCGCGGTGCCTCCGCCCGAGCCACCGGGCACGCGGGTCGTATCCCACGGGTTGCGCGACGGCCCGTACGCGGAGTTCTCGGTCGACGAGCCCATCGCGAACTCGTCGGTGTTCGTCTTGCCGAGCAGCGTCAGGCCCGCGGTGCGGCAGCGCGCGGCGACGGTGGCGTCGAACACCGGGACGTACCCGGCGAGGATCCGCGAGCCGGCGGTGGTCTCGACGCCGCGCGTGGAGATCACATCCTTCAGCGCGATGGGGATGCTCGTCCCGTCCGAGCGCTCGACGGTGCGCAGGTAGGCGTTGAGCTCGCCGTCGCCCGCCGCGATCGCCTCGAGGTAGGCCGCGTGCAGCTCTGCGGCGGAGACCTCGCCCCGCTCCAGCAGCCCGAGCGCGGCCTCGGCGGTGAGGGTCAGCGTGTCGAGCGCGCCGCTCACGCGCATCCCTCGGCCGCGGCGGTCCGCGCCCCCGCGAGGGGGCGCCCTGCCCCCCTACCGGAACGGTACGCAGGCACCCGTGACGGGTGTGCGCCGCGTTCGTGCCGTGCTCGTGTCCGTGTCGGGATGTGATCCATGCGTCAGGTCGTCGGCGGGACGCGGAACAGGTCGCCGTCGCGGACGGGGGCGTTCGCGAACGCCTCGTCGACCGTGAGGGAGGCGTGGGGCTCGTCCTCCGCCCACGCGTTGACGAGGTCGAGCGGATGGGAGGTCGGCGGGACGCCAGCGAGGTCGAGCTCGGCGACCTTCGACACCGCGTCGAGGATCGCGCCGAGCTCGCCCGTCAGGCGCTCGACCTCGTCCTCGCGCAGCGCCAGGCGCGCGAGGCGCGCGACGTGCTCGACCTGATCCCGTGTGATCGCCATCTCGATCGGCCCTCCGAAAGACGGCGGGCCCCCTGCCGGAGGCCCGCCGCGAAACCGCTACCGCGCGTGCTACGCGGCCGCCGTGACGTTCGCGGCCTGGGCGCCCTTGGGCCCCTGGACGACCTCGAACTCCACCTTCTGCCCCTCCGTGAGGGACTTGTAGCCGTCCATCGTGATCGCCGAGAAGTGGACGAAGACGTCATCGCCGTTGTCGCGCGCGATGAAGCCGTAGCCCTTCTCGTTCGAGAACCACTTCACGGTGCCCGTCTCGCTTGCCAAACGAACGTCCTCCTGCGCATGTCCCGGCGCGAGCGCCGGAACGACTTGACCGAAGCGCGGCGAACGGTAGCCGTTACCGGCCGGGGAACGCAACCTCGCCGCGCCGGAACCGGGCGGCCTTGACCGCGCTCCGCAGCAGCATCGCGATCGTCATCGGACCGGTGCCGCCGGGCATCGGCGTGAGGTGCCCCGCGACCTCGGCCACGCCGGGGTCGACGTCCCCGCGGATGCCCTCGTCGGTCCGGGTCAGCCCGACGTCGAGGACGGCAGCCCCCGGCTTGACCATCTCGGGCGTGACGATCCCGGGGATGCCGACCGCGGCGACGACGATGTCGGCGCGGCGGACGTGCGCTGCTAGGTCGGCGGTGCGCGAGTGGCAGATCGTGACCGTCGCGTGCGCGTGGAGCAGCAGCATCGCCGCCGGTCGACCGACGATCTCGCTGCGGCCGATCACGACGGCCTCCTTCCCCTTCGGATCGATGCCGTATGCCGCCAGGAGCTCCATGCAGCCCCAGGGCGTCGCGGGCACGTGCAACGGGGTGCCGAGGTACAGGTTCCCGGCGTTGACCGGGTGGAAGCCGTCGACGTCCTTGAGCGGCTCGACCGCGTACGTGACGGCCGTCTCGTCCATGTGGGACGGGAGCGGGAGCTGCACGAGGATGCCGTCCACCGTGTCGTCGCGGTTGAGCGCGTCGACCGCGGCCAGCACCTCGGCCTCGGTGGAGTCCGCGGGCATGCGGACGTCGCGCGCTTCGATCCCTGCGGCGGTGGCCGCCTTGTGCTTCGCCTCGATGTAGACGTGCGAGGCGGCGTCGTCGCCGACGAGGACGGTCGCGAGCCCGATGTGGCCGAGCTCCGCGACCTCCCGCGCCACGTCCTCGCGCACGCGCGCAGCGAGCTCCTTGCCGTCCATGAGGATCGCGCTCATCGCAGCCGCGACTCTACCCGGCCCGGCCGAGCTGCAGCCCCGGCAGCGATCGGCCGTTCAGCACGCGCCGCCTCCTGCCGATATCCGCAGGGAAGACGTCCACCTTCACGCACCCCTGCCCCATGGTCCTGACCAAGATCCTCGTCGTCCTCGCCGCCCTGATCGGAGCGCTGGTCCTCGTGCAGCAGCAGCAGGTGGTGCAGCGCGCCGGGATCGTCGGCAAGTGCGAGGAGGTGCGCGCCCCTGTGAACGACGTGCGTGGCACGCAGTGGTGGTCGTGCCGCGAGGGCCTGATCACCGGCTACCCGTCGCTCGTGAAGGACAACTGCGCGCTGAAGATCCGCACCCGCGACCGGCAGGTGTGGCGCTGCCCCTTCCCGATCCCCCGGCCCTCGGCCGTGTAGACGGGTCGGTTCCGGCGCACCGCACCCAGCCGCCCTCCGCGCCACCCCACCCCTCCGCAGGCTGCGTGCCGCCTGCGCCATGCCCTGGCCGGCACGGGCGGCGCGGATCCAGAATCACAACTACACAACCTCTCAGTTGTGGTACAGTCCTCCCGTTCCCCGACGGAAGGCACAGCCCCATGACGCTCCCCCACCCGCTCTCCGAGCCGCTCGTCGAGCTGATCGCGCAGCGCTTCCGCGTGATCGGCGAGCCGATGCGCATCCGGCTGCTCGACCACCTCCGCGACGGCGAGGCCGGCGTCCAGGAGCTCGCCGACGCGGTCGGCGCCTCCCAGCAGAACGTCTCGAAGCATCTCGGAGTGCTCCACTCCGCCGGCGTCGTCCAGCGGCGACGCGACGGCAACCGTGTCCTCTACGCCATCGCCGACGACAGCGTCTTCGCGCTCTGCGAGACCGTCTGCGGTGGTCTCCAGCGCCAGCTCACCGAGCTCGACCAGCTACTCACCGGAGGTGTCCGATGATCTGCCGTGCGATTTCCGACAACCGCATCCTGTTCGCCCTGGCCGGGACGATGACCGCCGCAGCCGTGCTGCTCGCCGCCCTCGTGAGCCCGTGGTTCCTGCTGCTCGCGCTGTTCGTGGCGGCGAACCAGTGGCTCTACGCGCTCGTCGGCGCCTGCCCCGCGTCCCTCGTCCTCCGCAAGGCGCCGTGCGCCCGGACGGTGACCCGATGAGCCCGCTCGGCCCGATCGGCCGGCTCGGCTACTGGATGGCCGGCCACGTTCGGCTCGTCGTGATCATGTGGGTCGTGATCGCGGTCGGCCTCGGCGCGTTCGCGCCCAAGGCGGAGCACGCGCTCTCCGGCGCCGGCTGGGAGGCGTCCGGCTCGGAGTCGGTCGCGGCACGCGAGGCGATCGACGAGTCCTTCGGCGGCCAGGGCAGCTACGCGCTGATGGCCGTCGTCAGCGGCCAGGGCGACCTCGAGGCTGTCGCCGCGAAGGCGGGCGAGCTCATGGCCGCCGACGAGCGGGTCTCGCAGATCGCGCCGCTCCAGCGCACGCAGGACGGGAGCGCGATCCTCGTCCAGGCCGGCGCCGCCGCGTCGCCCACCGAGATGGTGCGCGCGGCCGACGACCTGAAGGGCGAGCTCGCCGACCTCGGCGGCAACGGGGTGACGGTGTCGCTCACCGGGGCGCCCGGCATGTGGTCCGACTTCAACACGGCCAACAAGGAGGCCATGATGAAGTCGGAGCTGATCTCCTGGCCGGTGACGCTCGCGATCCTCGTGCTCGCGTTCGGGTCGCTCGTCGCCGCGGGTCTGCCGCTCCTGCTCACGATCCTCGGGCTCGCCGCCTCGGCGGGCAGCCTGTTCCTGCTCTCCCAGGCCTTCGACATCTCGATCTGGGCGATGAACTTCGCGCTGATGTTCGCGCTCGCGCTCGGCATCGACTACGCGCTGTTCATCGTCGCGCGGTTCCGCGGCGCCCACTTCGGCTCGAGCCTCTCGACCCGGGAGGCGGTGGGCGTCACGATGGACACCGCCGGGAAGGCCGTGCTGTTCTCCGGCGTGACGGTGCTGATCTCGCTGTCGGCCGTGATGCTCGTCCCGAGCCCCGCGTTCCGCTCGATGAGCGTCGGGATCATGCTGTCGGTGCTGTTCGTGCTGCTCGCGTCGCTGACGCTGCTGCCCGCGCTGCTCGCGAAGCTGGGCGACAACGTCGACCGGCTCGCGCTCCCGTGGGTGCACGCCGGTGAGCATCGCTCGCCGGCGTTCGCCCGGTGGGCGGAGCTGCTGTGGCGTCGGCCCGTCGCGTTCGGCAGCCGCCTCGGTCGCCATCCTCGTGGTGCTCGCCCTGCCGGCGCTCGGCCTCGACACCGGGATGCCCTCGATCAAGGTCGTCCCCGAGGACGACAGCTCGCGGGTCGGCTACGTCCAGGTGCAGGAGTCGTTCGGCCCGGGCGCCCCCGGGACGCTCCAGATCGTCTCGAGCGCCGAGGACGCCACCCGGGTCGTCGGCCAGCTGAACCTCGACGAGGGCATCGCCGGCGTCCAGCCGGGTGGCGCCGCGAACGGGAAGGTGCTCACGCTCGCCGTCCCGACCGCCGACCCGTCCGACCCGGCCGTCGGCGCCACGATCGAACGGCTCCGGACGACGCTTCCGGCGAGCGCCCTCGTCGGCGGCGCCGTGGCCGAGAACCACGACCTCGAGGAGGCGCTCGCAGCGAAGACGCTGCCCGTGTTCCTCGTCGTGCTCGCGCTCGGCTTCGGCCTGCTGCTCGTCGCGCTGCAGGCGCCGCTGATCGCCCTGATGGGCGTGCTCACGAGCCTCCTGGCGACGGGCGCGGCGTTCGGGGTGGCCAAGCTGATCTTCCAGGACGGCTACCTGAGCGGCGTGCTCGGCTTCGAGTCGCAGGGCTTCCTCAACGCCTGGGGGCCGGTGTTCTTCTTCGCGATGATCTTCGCGATCTCGATGGACTACACCGTGTTCCTGCTGGCCTCGGCGAAGGAGCACTGGGACCGCAGTCACGACGCGAAGGAGGCCGCGATCGGCGGCGTCGCCCACTCCGGCCGGGTGATCTTCGCGGCTGCGGGCGTGATGGTGGCGGTGTTCTTCACCTTCGCGCTCTCCGGCCCGCTGCCCCCGAAGGAGATGGGCGTGATCCTCGGCGTCGCTGTGCTGCTCGACGCCTTCCTCGTCCGGCTCGTGCTGATGCCCGTGATCCTGCGGGTGCTCGGACCTGCCGCCTGGGCGCTGCCGCGCTGGCTCGACCGCGTGCTGCCGGACGTGCGCTTCGGCCACTAGCCAGCCCTGCTTGCGAGCCTGGGATCCGCAGGAGCGGATCCCAGGCCGCAGGTATCCCCGTGTCCGGCTCCGCCGGACCGCGGGGCAGATCCCTGAAGCGGCCTGCTGCCTGCGGCAGCGGCCGGAAACCCGTTCCTGCGGCGTAGGGGCCGAGGCATGCCTCGCCCGCTGTTCGCTCGCCCGTCGCCCGGCCGCTCGCCGCACGTCGCGGGCCCCTCGTCGCCCGCGATCAGACGAGGTCAGGCGCGGCGGCGCAGCGCGAGCCCCGTGAGGGCCTCGCGCACCACGCGCTCCGCCACGAGTGCGGTGATGTCGGCCGAGCCGACGCTCGTGGGGATCACCTCCACGACGTCCATCCCGACCAGCCGGAGCCGCTCCGCCAGCGCACGGCACGCCCACAGCAGATCGAGCGAGCTCATCCCGCCCGGCTCCGGAGTCCCCGTCCCGGGCGCGAACGCGGGGTCGAGCACGTCGACGTCGACGGTCAGGAACATCGGCGCGCCCCCGACGATCGCGACGGTCCGCTCCACGACCTCTCGGATTCCCAGGTCGCGGACGTCATGCATGAAGAAGCTCGTGATCCCGTGCCGGGCCTGCCAGGCGAGCTCGCGCTCCCCAGGCCAGTACCCGCGGAGACCGATCTGGACGTACCGCCGAGCGTCCACTGAGCCGTCCCGCACGAGCCGGTACATCGGCGTCCCGTGGGAGATCTCCACACCGAACACCTCCTCGCCGGTGTCGGTGTGGGTGTCGAAGTGGACGAGCGCCACCGGCCCCTGCACCGCGGCGACCGCCCGGATGTCCGGCTCGGCGATCGAGTGGTCGCCGCCGAGCACGATCGGGATCGCACCAGCCTCTGCCACCTGGCGGACGAGCGCCTCGATCGCGCCCTGCGAGTGCGCGACATCGGCCGGAAGGACGGGCGCGTCACCGAAGTCGACGACGCGCAGGTCGGTCGACCAGTCGACCTTGGCCTCGAGGTGCGGCCCCGGCGGGCAGCTGGCGGCGCGGATCGCGCGCGGCCCGAAACGCGTGCCGGGCCGATCCGACACGAGATCGTCCATCGGAGCCCCGACGATCGCGGCGTCGACGCCGACGAGCTCGGCGGGATCCTCCGTGTACGGCAGGCCGGAGAACGTCAGGAGGCCCGCGTAGTCGGGCTTGTCGGGCAGCCCGAATGCCTTCCAGCGCGCCAGCGGGTCGAGCATCGCAGCGATCGTACGCGAGGGCGCATCTACCGTTCGCCCATGCGCAGCGACGGACGCGGCCGGGTGCAGACCATCGTGCGCGTGTCGCTCGTCGTCCTCGTCGTCGCGTGGCTGTTCTCGGAGTGGCTCCGTGCGCGCCTGCCCGTGTGGCTGCCGCTGCTCACGCTCGCCGCCTTCGAGGCGGAGTTCGTCGCACGTGCGCTGTGGGAGCGACGTCGGGCGGACGGTCGCCCTGCGCCCCGCCGGCTCGGTCCCGGCACAGAGGACGCCGATCTCGGCTGGGGTGAGCTCGTCGAGGACGTCGACGGAGTCCGCTGGGTGGCTCCCCCACCCCGCGTACGGCCCTCGCGCAGCAGGAGGGCGCTCGCGGTCGCTACCGCCCTGGCCGTCGTGACGCTGCTCGTGGTCGCGGTGCGCGACGACGCCGGAGAGGCGTGGCAGGCGCTCCCGGCCGCCGATCGCGCGGCGACCGAGACGCGGCTCACGCGCGAGGCGGCGACGATCGCCGGCCGGCCCGTCGCGCTCGAGTGCGACGAGCGCTACTCGTTCACCGGCGCCCGGAGCGACGCGCTGGGGGTCGCGTTCCCACGGCGCGCCCTCACGTACCTCCATCCGTCCGTCTGCAGGGCGCTGCACGACGTGCTCGACGGCGAGACGGCTCCTCGGGAGCCCACCGCCGAGGCGCTCGTCGTGCTGGCCCACGAGGCCGTCCACCTGCGTGGGGAGCGTCGTGAGGGCGTCACGGAGTGCCTTGCCCTCCAGGAGGGCGTCGCCCTCGGCGAGCGGCTCGGGATCCCGAGCGGAAGCGCTGCCCGGATGATGCGCGACCGGTACCTCCGTGATCTCGCCGATCGGTCGGTGATCCGGCTCGAGTACCAGCTGCCGGCGGGATGTCGGGACGGAGGAGACCTCGACGCGAACCCGGACTCGTCCCGGTTCCCGTAGGGGCGAGGCATGCCTCGCCCGCTCTTCGCCGACCGCAAGCCCCTCGGCGCGCAGCGCGCGCTGCCGGGCCGGGCAGGCCCGGCCCCTACGAGGCGCTCAGCGCCTGCTCGATGCGGCGGAGGACGACGGCCGCGCTCGACGCCCCGAGAGGCTCGCCCAGCACCGCCGAGCCGAGGGTGTTCGCCTCGACCACGACCCGCTCGCGCTCCGTCGCGAGCGCGCTTCGCGCGACGAACAGCGATGCGCGCGCCTGCGCGCCCCAGCGCTCGAGGTCGACGAGCGACGTCCCGGGATCGACCCTGCCCGCGTCCGCCACGCGCGGGATGGCGCCGATGCGATCCGCCACCGACCGAGCCTCGCCGACGAGCACCGCGGCCTGGGCGTCCAGGGCCCGGCCCAGGTCGTCCAGCTCCGCCCGACGGGCGACGATCCGCTCCACCCGGATGCTGGCGTCGTGGGCGTCCTCGCCCGCGCGCGTGAGCTCGCGACGCGCCTGGTCGACGTCGTCCTGACGCGACCGCCGTCCACGCTCCAGCTCGGCCAGGCGCACCTCCGCGGCGGCGAGCGCCTGGCGCGCGAGCGCGAGGGTCGCGCGTGCCTCGGCCTCGGCGGTCTCGGCGGCGCCTCGTTCGGAGGGCAGCGATTCCAGCGTCGTGCGGACGTGAGCGGCCTGCGCGCGCAGCGCACCGACTCCGGCCGCGAGGTCGTCCAGCACGGCGATCTCTCCCGCGAGCACCTGGTCGCGCCGGTCGAGCTCTGAGGCGTGTGCGAGCAGGGAGGCATCCCGGGCGTCGAGCATGTCCTGATTATCGCGTGCGGACGCGGGCTACGATGCGCCCGTCCGGCGACGTGGCCGAGTGGTTAGGCAGAGGCCTGCAAAGCCTCGTACAGCGGTTCGAATCCGCTCGTCGCCTCTTCAGGGTCTGCGTCGCACCGACCCTCTCGCGTGCGTCCACGGCACGCTCGCGCTTGACGCCTCGTCGAGCCTGCCGCATGATCCCGCGTCAGCAGGCCTGTCGTGCGCGTCTGGCGCCGCGCCCTGCAACGCCAACGGAGGGAGGACCGACGATGGAGATGTACGCGATCATCCGACGGGACGGCTGGGTCGACGGCGGCGACCTCGAGAGAGCTGCAGCCCGCTCGTCCGACGTCGGTGACAACGAGATGCCGAACGACATCCGCTGGATCCGCTCCTACGTCCTCCAGGAGGCCGGTGGCCACCTCGGAACCGTCTGCATCTACCAGGCCTCGAGCGCAGATGCGATCCGGACGCATGCGACGCGCGCCAACCTTCCCGTCACCGAGGTCATCCCGATCGCGGACACCGTGATCGTGCGCCCCGACCCGAGCTGAGCCATCTGCGCACGAGGCCGGGGCTCACGCCTGGCGCCGCGCTCGCTCTGATCGACCCGCTCGGGAAGGCGGGCGGGGAACCCGGGTGGCTCGGACTCCTGACGTGAGCGACTACGCCTCTGCCGGCGTCGACGCGAGCGCGGGCTGCTCGTCGAGCGGAGCCCGCAGGAGGACGGCCGTGAGCTCGGTCGGCGGCACGGGCCCGCCGAACTGGTAGCCCTGCGCCAGGCGGCACCCGAGGCCGTGGAGCAGCGCGCGCGTGTGGTTCGACTCGATGCCCTCCGCGACCACGGCGAGGTCGAGGTTCGTCCCGAGGTCGAGGATCGTCCTCACGATCGTCATGTCGGTCGTGCTCTCCGACATGCGCTTGACGAACGAGCGATCGATCTTCAGCTCGGCGAGCGGGAGGGCCGTGAGGTGGCCGAGCGAGGAGTAGCCCGTCCCGAAGTCGTCGATCGAGAGGCGCACCCCGATCGCCGAGAGCCGCTCCGCCACACGCCCCGCGAGCACGGGGTCCGCCATGAGCGACGTCTCCGTGATCTCGAGAGTCAGCCGCTCGGCGGGGAGCCCTGAGCGCTCGAGGATCTCCTGCACGCGTGCTGGGAACTCCGGGTCGAGGAGCGCGCCGACGTCGACGTTCACCGCCGTTCCCAGCCTGATCCCCTGCCGCTCCCACTCGACCGCCTGCTCCACGGCGAGCTCGAGGACGCGCGTCGTGAGGAGGCTCATCAGACCGGCCTTCTCGACCAGCGGCAGGAACGATCCCGGTAGGACGATGCCGCGGTCGGGGTGATCCCACCGCACGAGCGCCTCCGCTCCGACGATCCGGCCCGTCGCGACCTCCACCTTCGGCTGGTAGTGCGCGATGATCGCGCCCTCGTCGAGCGCCCGGCGCAGCTCGCTGCCGAGCGTCAGCGAGTCGCGGCTCGTGTCGTCGGCGCTGGGATCGTAGAGCTCGGTGCCGGTGCGGTTGCGCTTGGCGGCATACATCGCCACGTCCGCGTACCGGACGAGCGTGTCGGCGTCGAGCGCGTCGTCGGGGAACAGGACGCCCCCGATCGAGGTGCCGACCTCGAGCTCGAGCCCGCCGATCTGGAACGGCGCCTCGAGCACGGCATGGATCCGGGCCGCGGCGTCGTGCACGTCCTCCGGGCCGTTGACGCGCATCACGATGCCGAACTCATCGCCACCGAGACGCGCGATCGTGTCCGTCTCGCGCAGCGTGTGCCGTAGGCGGGCAGTCAGCTGCGTGAGCAGCTCGTCGCCGCTCGCGTGGCCGAGCGCGTCGTTGATCTCCTTGAAGCGGTCGAGGTCGAGCAGCAGGACGGCGGCTCGACCTGCGGTGCGACGCGCCTCCGCGAGGGCGAGGTCGATCCGATCCTGGAACAGCACGCGATTGGGCAGTCCCGTGAGGCTGTCGTGGAGCGCCTGGTGCTCGAACTCCTCGAGGTGTGAGTCCATCTGGCGGGTGACGCGCCTCAGCACAGGGAAGAGCGATGCGAAGAGGGCGAGCAGGAGACCCTCGAGCACGAGCGCGATCGGGACGAAGGTGGCGCGAACGGAGTGCGCGATCGGCGCGTAGTCGCGCGACGTGACGAACACGCCCGCAGGACGCTCGCCGAACCAGATCGGA
Organism: uncultured Actinomycetes bacterium; assembly: GCA_963703095.1. Taxonomy (GTDB): domain Bacteria; phylum Actinomycetota; class Thermoleophilia; order Gaiellales; family Gaiellaceae; genus Gaiella. Next base: position 1,886,878 of record OY969787.1, on the reverse strand, counting down.
ACGTACTGCTTGAGAGCCGTTCGCATCGTGCCGTCGGCGGCGCGTTCGTCCTCGATGACCGTCTGGATCTCCTTGCCACGGAGCGAGGCGAACGCCTTGGCGCTGGCGGCTGTCCGTCGGCCCACGATCGCCGGGTCGGTCGAGTAGGAGACGCGGCCATCGAGCCCGTACAGACTGGCGCGCTCGACGTCGTCGATCATCACCTGCTCACGGAAGAGGCGGTCGAGCTGCTGCCGGCGCGCGGGGGCGGGCGGTCGGTCGAAGTCGTCCGGCGTCAGCTTGCGCGCGAGCACGGCTTCCGCGACGAAGCGCGTGTTCTGCTCGACGGCATCCCGCGCTTGGGCCGTCACGAACCCACGGACCATGAAGAAGATCGCAGCGCTCGCGACGGCGAGCCCGACCGCGGTGAAGATCGTGAAGCGGAGGACGAGGCGCGGCGTCGGACGATGCCCGTCCGTCTCGGATGGGCGACCGATCACGCGTCATCCCCCCTCCGCCGCAGACGGCGCGACCCGCCGGCGGCAGCCAGCAGGGACAGGAGCACCGGGCCGACGACGAAGCCCTGCTGACCGTTGCCCTGACCGTTGCCCTGACCGTTGCCTGGCCTGACCGTTGCCGTCTGCCGTTGCCCTGGCCATTGCCGTTGCCGTTGCCCTGGCCATTGCCGTTGCCATTGCCGTTGCCATTGCCGTTGCCCTGGCCATTGCCGTTGCCCTGACCGCTGCCGCTGCCGTTGCCCTGACCGCTGCCGCTGCCCTGACCGCTGCCGTTGCCGTTGCCCTGGCCGTCGCCCTGGCCGCTGGCCCTGACCCTGACCGCCGCCCTGACCACTGCCGTTGCCGTTGCCCTGACCATTGCCGTTGCCCTGGCCCTGGCCATTGCCGTTGCCCTGGCCGTCGCCCTGGCCCTGACCCTGCCGCCCTGACCCTGGCCGTTGCCGTTGCCCTGCCCTGGCCGTTGCCCTGGCCCTGGCCATTGCCGTTGCCCTGGCCGTCGCCCTGGCCCTGGCCATTGCCGTTGCCCTGGCCGTCGCCCTGGCCCTGGCCCTGGCCATTGCCGTTGCCCTGGCCGTCGCCCTGGCCCTGACCCTGACCGCCGCCCTGACCCTGGCCGCCGCCCTTGACCCTGGCCGTCGCCCTGACCCTGGCCCTGGCCGTTGCCCTGGCCGTCGCCCTGGCCGTTGCCCTGGCCGTTGCCGTTGCCCTGACCATTGCCGTTGCCCTGGCCGTCGCCCTGGCCCTGGCCCTGACCGTTGCCCTGACCGGCATTGCCATTGCCGTTGCCATTGCCGTTGCCGTTGCCCTGACCGTCGCCCTGGCCCTGGCCCTGGCCACTGCCATTGCCGTCACCCTGGCCCTGACCGCTGCCGTTGCCCTGACCCTGCCATTGCCATTGCCATTGCCCTGGCCCTGGCCATTGCCGTCACAGCTCCCGACGCCCTGTCCGTTGGGATCGCCGTTGTCCTGACCGTCGCCGGCGCCGTCACCCTGGCACGTCGCCCCGCCAGAGCCGGACGCGCCCTCGTCCTCGCCCGTCGCTCCACCGGAACCACCGGACCCACCATCGCCCGTCGCGCCGCTTCCGCCAGCTCCCGACTCCCCGCCGCTCGAGCCACCGGATCCCGTCGACGACCCGCTGCTCCCGGATCCGCTCGACCCCGGGCCCGGGGCCTGACTCTGCTCACCGTCGGACGCCGGCTCGTCCGATCCCGTGCCCGGATCCGCGGCGCCCGGGTCGGGCGACCCCGTCGGCCCGTCGCCACTGTCGTCGCCGACCGACTCGGAGCCCGGAGGCCCACCCGCCTGGCCGCCCGTCCCCGGGCCGCCCCCGACAGCGTCTGCACCGGAGCCCGTAGGTGCCGCGACGCGAATCGGAACGGGCGTCACCACGTCCACGGGCACGCTCACCAGGCGGACGTCGCGCTGGTCGGGGTCGGCCCACCGTCCGGCGGTCGTCGCGACACCGCCGTCCGGATTCGTGGCCTCCGAGACGGGCCCCGCGCCGACGACCGGGCCGGCCTTCGGGACGCGGACGGACACGTCCGGCGGGCGCCGCACGGCGATCGAGCCGCCGCGAGAAGGAGCGACCGCGACGCTCGCCCCGCTCGCCTGCGCGGCGGCCGACCGCTCCGCCTCGGCGGAGGCGGGTGCCGGGAAGCGGACGATGCCGACGACCGCGGAGCGCACCTTGCCGAACGCGCTCGACGGCGCCTCGAAGATCGGCGCGAGGACGCCGGGCGGCTCGATCGGAAACGCCAGGCCGGCGATCGCCGCCACGGGAACGACGAGCAAGGCGGCGATGATGGCCGCGGGCTCTCGCAGATTGAGACGCCCGCTAGGACGTTCTTCGAGCCGCTTCGCCATCGCCGCAGTCCCTCCCTCGCCAGCCACCGGAGCCTCGGTGGGGACTGAACGTAGGTCGATGCGATCACCCGCTCCCTCCCCCGGAAGGGGGGATTCCGGGTGCATTCCCCCCGTTCGAGGGATCGTGGCATCCCGCTCGACCGCAACAACCCCTCGTAGTTCTCCGCGGCTGCGGTTCGAGGTTCTGCCGACGACAGGACGGGCACCCTGTCGATGCTCGGGGTGTCGACATCCGTTACAGGGAGGCGTCCCGTGTTCAGGCATGCATACGTGTCGGAGCTGCTCGAGCTCGTCCATCGGCGAAACCCGGGAGAGCCCGAGTTCCACCAGGCGGTGCGGGAGGTGGTCGGGACGCTGCAGCCCGCCCTCGAGCGGCGACCGGAGCTGGTGGAGGAACGCGTGCTCGAGCGGCTCGTCGAGCCCGAGCGGGTGATCGTCTTCCGTGTCCCGTGGGTGGACGACGACGGGGAGATCCAGATCAACCGTGGCTACCGCGTGGAGATGTCCAGCGCGATCGGGCCGTACAAGGGCGGTCTCCGCTTCCACTCGACGGTGTACGTGGGGCTGCTGAAGTTCCTCGCGTTCGAGCAGGTGTTCAAGAACGCCCTGACCACGCTGCCGATGGGTGGCGGCAAGGGCGGCGCCGACTTCGACGCCCGTCGACGGTCGACCGGCGAGGTGATGCGGTTCTGCCAGTCGTTCATGACCGAGCTGCAGCGACACATCGGCCCGTTCACCGACATCCCCGCCGGCGACATCGGCGTCGGGTCGCGGGAGATCGGCTACTTGTTCGGGCAGTACAAGCGCATCCGCAACGAGTTCGCCGGCGTGCTGACCGGAAAGGAGCTCGAATGGGGCGGGTCGCGGATCCGGCCGGAGGCGACCGGGTACGGCACCGTGTACTTCGCGCAGGAGATGCTCGCGACCCGCGACGACGGGCTCGAGGGCAAGGTCTGCCTCGTCTCGGGCTCGGGCAACGTCGCGCAGTACACGGTCGAGAAGCTGCTCGACCTCGGCGCGATCCCGATCACGCTCTCGGACTCGGACGGCTTCGTCCACGACCCCGACGGCATCGACCGCGAGAAGCTCGCGTGGGTGATGGAGCTGAAGAACGGGCACCGCGGACGGATCGCCAGCTATGCGGAGCGGTTCCCGCGCGCGACCTACACCCCGCACGACAACGCACGGACGGAGAGCGCGCTCTGGGCGATCCCGGCCGACTGCGCCTTCCCGAGCGCGACGCAGAACGAGATCGGCGCCACCGACGCACGGAACCTCCTCGCCGGAGGGGTGCGGCTCGTCTGCGAGGGCGCGAACATGCCGACCGTGCCGGAGGGAGCTGCGCGCGTTCCGCGACGCCGGGATCCTGTTCGGCCCGGGCAAGGCGGCGAACGCCGGCGGGGTCGCGGTCTCCGGGCTCGAGCTGAGCCAGGACGCCATGCGCCTCACGTGGACGCGGGAGGAGGTCGACGGACGGCTGCGGGAGATCATGCGGGAGATCCACCGGCAGTGCCAGGACACCGCTGCCGAGCACGATCTCCCCGGCGACATCGTCGCGGGCGCCAACCTCGCCGGCTTCCTCAAGGTCGCCGACGCGGTGCTCGACCAGGGGGTCGTGTAAGACCTGCCGGTGAGCCGAGCCGACCGTGCGACGCGCCAAGGGACACGCTGTCACTAGCCGAGCCGGCCGCAGGGCACCCCTCACACAGCCCTAACGGAGCGGCCGTACGCTCAGGCCGTGACCGGGCGGAGACCGCTCCCCCTCGCGATCGTCGTCCTCGTCGGCGCGGCCGTCGTCGCCGGCGCGCTCCGGGGAGCTGCGCCCGCGGACGCGGCGGATGACGCATGCGTGCGGATCCCCGACTCCGGGCCGCTGTGGATCGAGTACGGCGAAGGCTCGGTGCCGGCACCGGTGCGCGCGGTGTTCCAGCGGCCGGGAGTCGTGGTCGCGGCGAGCGGCACCTTCATCCCGCCGCAGTACCGGGCGGCAGGGGCCCGGACGACGCACTTCGTGCTCAAGCTGCCCGCGTACGTGGGGACGCCGGCCAGGCCAGCCGACCCGTCGTCGATCACCGCCGCCGCCGACCGGATGCTCGCCCTGGCGGTCAAGTCGACGCTCTGCGAGCGGCCGATCATCGCCCTCAACGAGCTCGCCGGGCCGGCGGCGCCCGTGCCGTGGACGGACACCACGCGCACCTACCGCGCCAACGTGCTCGCGCTCGTGCGCAGGCTCGCGGAGCGGGGCGCCACCCCCGTGCTCCTCGTGCACGGCAACCCGGTCGTCACGGGCCAGGCACGACCGTGGTGGAGGGCGATCGGCGAGGCCGGGCACGTCGTCTACGAGGCGTACTACAAGGCGCCCAACATCGTCCGCCTGGGACGGATCGTGGGACCGCGCCGGGTGCGACTGGGGATGCGCAGCGTCGTCCGACTCTTCGCGGGGACGGGCATCCCGCGCAAGCGGCTCGGGTTCATGCTCGGGTTCCAGGTCGCCCCCGGGACGGCCGGGCGCGAAGGGCTCCAGCCGAGCCAGGCGTGGTTCCGGTACGTCAAGTGGAACGCGCTCGCCGCGCGCCAGGTCGCTCAGGAGGAGCGCGTGTCCACGATCTGGTCGTGGGGCTGGGGGAACCTGAGCGCGGCAGCCGGGGACCCCGACAAGCCCGCTGCCGCATGCGTCTACCTGTGGGCGCGCGACGCCCGTCTGTGCGACGGGAAGGCGGCGGCGGGCCCCGGCTTCGACGCCTCGCTCGTCGAGGGCGCGATCGTGATGGACGAGCGCCATGTCTGCATCTCGGCGGCCGGGAAGCTCTCACGCACCACGGTCGCGGAGCTGACCCTGCTCACCCGCGATGTCGACGAGGCGCTGACCGGCGCCTTCGCCCGGCAGGCGCTCCGCAAGCGGATCCCGGTTCGCAGCGGCGACGTGCGGGCGGCGGAGTCCGAGGTCGTCGCGCGCGTCTTCGGCGGCTCGCGGGCCGCGTACGTCGCCGAGCTGTCGCGGCTGCGGGCCTCGCCGACGATCGCGCGCGGCATCCTCGAGGATGCGATCCGACGCGAGCGGATCGCGGGTCTGGCAGGTCCGTCGGCCAGCCCGCTCACCTGGGCCGCCGACGTCGTCACCGCGGCGATCGACACGGCGACGTGCCGCGGCGACCGCCTGCCCGGCTCCGGCGACTTCCCCGTGTCCGATCGGCGCGAGACGGCCGGCGTCCCGCTCGCCCGGTTCCTGCCATTCCTGCTCGAGGACGTCGTCGCACCGCTGACGCCGACCGAGCCGACGATCGCAGTCGCGCCGACGAGCGTCACGCTCGACTGGAGCGACGCCATGGATCCCGACCTCGTCGGCTTCCACGTCTACCGGGCCGCGACGCCAGGCGGGCCGGTGAAGCGGCTCACGACGCTCCCCGTGCCCCGTTCCACCTGGATCGACCGCAAGCCGCTCGCCGGGCCGAGCGGCGCCTACGTCGTGCGCAGCGTCGATGCGGCGGGCAACCTGTCCGCACCGACCGCGGAGCTCGTCGCAGCCGCGTCGACCGCCGGCTGACCGGCCCCGCAGCCCCGCCTGCCACGCTCACACCCTCCTAACGGCGCGTGTCTAGCGTTCCTGTCCGTGCCGTGCCGCACCGCCACGACGAGCATCCTCGCCGCCGCCTGCCTGGCCGGTCTGCTGCTGCTCGGGCTGGCCCGGCCGACCGGCGCGCCGGCGGCGACACCCGACCCGTGCGTTCGCGCGCCGTCGACCGGGCCGCTCTGGATCGAGTACGGCGAGGCGGGTGTCCCGAAGGAGGTGCGCGACGTGTTCTCCCGGCCCGGGGTCACCGTCGCGACCAGCGGCACGACCCTCCCGCCCCAGTACCGCGAGCGCGGCGCGGCGACCGTCCATTTCGTCCTCAAGCTGCCGCGGTGGATCGGCACCCCCGGGAACCCCATGCCGGCGGAGTCGATCGACGGGGGCGCCGGCCGGGTGTACGACATGGCGGTCGCCTCGACGGGGTGCGCGACGCCGATCATCGGGCTCAACGAGCTGCTCGGCCCCTCCGCGGCCGTCCCGTGGAGCGACAACGTCCGGGCCTATCGCGCGAACGTGCTCGCCTTCGTGGGCGGTCTCGCCGCCCGCGGTGCACGCCCGGCCCTCTTCATCCACGGCAGCCCCGGCTTCACCGGCGAGGCTGTGGACTGGTGGCGCGCGATCGGCGCCACCGCCGACGTCGTGTACGAGTCCTACTTCAAGGCGCCCACGATCGACCGGCTCGGGCGGATCCTCGGCCCGCGTCGGATGCGGCTCAACATGCGCTCCGTCGTCGCGAAGTTCGTCAAGGTCGGCGTGCCGCGCGACCGGCTGGGGTTGGCGCTCGGGTTCCAGGTCCGCCCCGGAACCCAGGGCCGCGAGGGCCTCCAGCCGAGCGAGTCCTGGTTCCGGTACGTGAAGTGGAACGCCCTCGCGGCCCGTCAGGTCGCGACCGAGGCGCGGCTGGCGACGATCTGGTCCTGGGGCTGGGGCAACCTCCACCCTCTGGCGGTTGATCCCGACAAGCCGAGGGCCGCCTGCGTCTACCTCTGGGCACGCGACCAGCGGCTCTGCGACGGCCGAACCGTCGCCGGTGACCGCTTCAACGCGTCGCTCACCGAGGGCGCGATCGTGATCCCGCCCGGCGTCACCTGCGTGTCGGTGGCCGGGAAGCTCCGCACGAGGGGCATCGACGAGCTCACACGGCTCACGCGCAGCCGGAGCCTCGCCCTCGACGCGCTCTTCGCTCGAGCGGCGCTCGCACCGCGCTATCCGGTCGACGAGGCGAGCATCGACGCAGTCGAGGCGGATGTGATCGTGCGGGCGTTCGCCGGCTCGCCAGAGGCCTACGAGGCCGAGCTCGTGCGGCTGGGCGCGACGCGCGAGGTCGCACGGGGAGCGATCGCAGACGAGCTGCGGCGCCGCCAGATCGCCGAGTCCGGCGCGTCTCCGCTCGCCGTCTCGGCCGACGTGACGGGCAACGCGCTCGACACCACCACCTGTGTCAAGGACGTGCTGCCCGGGGTCTTCGGCTTCCCTCGCACCGAGCGCCGCGAGATCGGCGCGGTGCCGCTCCTCTCGTTCCTCCCGTTCCTCTTCGCCGACCTCACCCCGCCGGCCGCCCCGACCGGCGCGACGCTCGCCGTGGTGGGAAGCTCCAAGCGACTGGCCTGGACGCCGGGAGTCGAGGCCGACCTCGCCGGCTACGTCGTCGAGCGCACCACGCCCGAGGGGGCCGTCACCCGCCTCACGCCCGTGCCGCTCCCCCGCCCTGCGTTCTTCGACAACCAGGTGACCCGAGAGGGCACGACGTACGCGGTGCGCGCGGTCGACACCTCGGGGAACGTCTCCGCGCCGGCGCCGGCCCTCCCGCCCGAGCCCCTGCCGGCCGAGCCGGTTCCGGTGACGCCGGCTCCCGCGGGTTGAGGCCCGCGTCGTCCGCCGGCGGTCGTACCGTCGCACCGTGAACGATCCGACTCACACCCGCGGGCCCGGCGCGTCGTCCCGTGGCACCCCCGTGGTCGAGCCCGCGGCCCTCGCGGAGCGCTGCCTCCGCTGCGCAGCGACGATGGAGTGGCGCCACGGCACCTGGCAGTGCCCCCGCTGCCGGTTCAAGATCGGCTGCTGCGAAGGGCCCACCGCAGAGTGCTACCCGGATCGGTGAGCGCCCTCGACGCCCTGCTCGGGGACGCGACGCTCGTCGACCTGACGCAGCCGCTCGGGCCCGACACCGTCCCGTGGCCGGGCTCCGCCCCGCTCGTCGCGTCGGTCGAGCTGACGCACGATCGCGACGGGGCGTACACGCGCCGCATCGAGCTCGCCGAGCACACGGGCACCCACCTCGACGCGCCGGCGCACTTCGCCGCCGACGGCGCCCGGGTCGACGCGATCCCACCCGAGGCGCTCGTCCGCCCGGCCGTCGTGCTCGACGTGCGGTCGTGGGTCGGCGACGACGCGAGCGTGACGATCGGTCGCGATGTGGTCATCGAGCTCGAGGGGCGCGACGGGCCGATCCCTGCCGGTGCGGCCGTCCTCGTGCTCACGGGCTGGGATCGCTTTCGCGCCGACGCCGCGCGGTACACGGGTCCGCCCGGAGCGATCGCCTTTCCCGGGCTCGGGCCGGACGCTGCGGCGCACCTCGTCGAGCGAGGCATCGTGGGGATCGGGATCGACACGCTCAGCACCGATCCCGGCTCCTCGAGCGAGTACCCCGTGCACCGGCTCGTCCTGCCGGCCGGCCTGTGGCAGCTCGAGGGGCTGGTCGGCCTCGAGCGGCTGCCCGCGCGCGGCGCCTGGGTGGTCGTCGCGCCACTGCGGCTCGTCGACGGCTCGGGCACCCCGGCCCGTGTCCTGGCGATCGTCCCGCCCCGAAACATCTAGCCTCGCCCCGTGGAGATCCGCACGGTCCGGGCCGACGAGTGGCGCCGCTGGCGCGAGGCGAGGCTGCGCATGCTGCGCGACGACGCGACCTTCTTCTCGTCGCGCTACGACGACGCGGTGCGGGAGCCGGACGAGGTCTGGGAGCGATGGGTCGCCGAGGCGGCGGAGGGCACGGGGAAGGTGCTCTTCGTCGCAGAGGAGGACGGGGTGTGGCTCGGCGTCGTCGGGGCGTTCGTGCGCGTGAACCCGAACGAGGTGCACCTCGTCGCGATGTGGGTCGATCCGCGGGGGCGCGGACGCGGGATCGCGACGGCGCTCATGCGCGCGGTCGCCCGGTGGGCGCGCGACAGGGGCGCCTCCCGCGTCCTGCTCTTCGTCCAGGAGGCGAACGGTCCCGCCCGGGCGCTCTACGAGCGGGCTGGCTTCGAGAGCACGGGCGAGCTCGCTCCGGTCGGCGTGGGCCGCACCGGCTTCAAGCTCCTGCTCGTCGCGACCGTCGACCGGCTGCTCGCGGACGCCTGACCCGCTGCGTGGCGAGGCACCTCCCGATGGGCGCTCATATCTGCGTATCTTCTAAGATATTGAGATTCCGTACCGGGCACTCCCCATCCACGCCGCGAAGGCGACGCTCTTCAAGACGCTCGGCCATCCTGCGCGCGTTCGCATCCTCGAGCTGCTCCGGGACGGTGAGCGCTCGGTCAGCTCGCTCCAGGACGCGCTCGCGCTCGACTCGGGCGGGACCTCGCAGCACCTCGCGGCGCTGCGTCGCAACGGCCTCGTGGAGACCCGCAGGGACGGAACGACCGTCTACTACCGCGTCGCGCAGACGGAGGTGTTCGAGCTCCTGGAAGCGGGACGGTCGATCGTGACCCGCGTGCTGGAGGAGCAGCGCGCCCTGCTCGAGGAGATCGAGGCGGAGTGAGCGCCGCGCTGGTCGCCGGCGTGCTTCTGCTCGCGGCCGGCACCGGTCTCGCACCCGTGCGCGACCTCCTCCGGCCGGGACTCGCTGTGCAGGCGCTGGGGGCTGGCCTCGTCGGGATCGCGGGCGCGTGGGCGGTGATCGCCGGCGAGACCGCCGGAAGCTCCTTCACGGGCGCCTTCGAGCTCCGGGTGGGCGTCGACCCGCTGAGCGGCGTGTTCCTGCTCGCCCTGGGGATGGTCGGCGCGCCGGCGCTCGTGCACGCGACCGGCTACCTCCGTCCCGACACGTCCGGACGCACGATCGCGGCCCTCACGGGGATGTTCGCGCTCGTGCTCGTCGGCGTGGTGACAGCCCGGGACCCGCTGGGGTTCCTCGCCTTCTGGGAGCTGATGACGCTGCTGCCGGCAGCCATCGTCCTCGCCGGCCACGCGCACCGCGCGGCGCGGCGAGCCGTGTTCGTGTACGTGGCGATCACCCACCTCGGCGGCACGGGCGTCTGGGTGGCGCTGCTCCTCCTCGCCGACGCCGGGGTGCTCGACGGCACTGTGCTCGACCAGGGATCCGGCCTCCAGGCGGCGATCGCGGTCGCTGCGATCGTGGGGTTCGGGACGAAGGCCGGCGTGATGCCTCTGCACGCCTGGCTGCCACGAGCCCACCCCATCGCCCCCGCGCCGGTCTCGGCGCTGATGAGCGCCGTGCTCGTCGGCGTCGCGCTCTACGGCCTCGTGCGCGTGCTCGTCGAATGGCTCGGCACCCCGCCGCTGTGGGTCGGGTCGAGCGTCGTGGCGCTCGGTGCGCTCTCGACGCTCGGCGGCATCGTGTACGCGCTCTTCCAGCACGACCTCAAGCGCCTGCTCGCGTTCTCGACGATCGACAACGTCGGCATCGTGCTGCTCGCGGTGGGGGCGTGTCTCGTCCTGCGCGCGGACGGCGCGGACAGCGCGGCGGCGCTGGCACTGGGCGCAGGGCTCTTCCACGTCCTGACGCATGCGGGCGCGAAGGGGGCGCTCTTCCTCGCGGCGGGCTCGATCGAGCGCGCGACGGGGTCGACCGAGATCGACCAGCTCGGCGGCCTGCTCCGCCGCCTCCCCTGGACCGGAGGCGCGCTCCTGGTGGCCGCCGCGTCCATCGCGGGCCTGCCACCGCTTGGCGGCTTCGCGTCGGAGTGGCTTACGCTCCAGGCCCTCCTGCGGGTGCCGGCAGAGGCGGGAGCAGCCGGTGGAGTCGTCGCTGCGGTCGCCCTGGGGGCGCTCGCGGCGGCGGCGGCGATGGCGGTCTATTGCTTCGTCAAGGTCGTCGGGAAGACCCTGCTCGGACCCACCGACCGCCCCGCCTGCGTGCGCGCTGTCGAGGTCGCGCGCCCGATGCACCTGGCGACGGTCGCGCTCGCGGGCGCCACGGCGCTGCTCGGGCTGTCAGCCGGCCCGCTCTACGGCCGTCTCGTCGGCGTCGCGCCGTGGAGCGAGGCGGGGCCGGCCACCGCCGGGCTCGAGCTGCCGGCGACGGGCGGACTGCCGCTGCCTGGCTTCGCGCTGGTGCTCGGCGGGCTCACGCTCGGGCTCGCGCTGCTGCGCGGCTCCCGGCGCGCCGCGCCCACGCCGACGTGGGCGTGCGGTCAGCCGGTCGGCCCCGAGCTCGACTGGACGGGCGCCGGCTTCACGAAATCGCTGCGACTCGTGCTCGAGCCCCTGCTCCGACCCGAGCGCGAGCTCGTCGTCGAGCGCCGCGGCGGCGTCGTGCTGCGCGCCGCCTATCGAGGCCGTGTGCCGCAGCTGATCGACGAACGGCTCTACCGCCCGGTGACCGCGTCCGCGCTGGAGCTCGCTGCCCGCGCGCGCCGTCTGCAGAGCGGCCGCCTGGGCACCTACGTCGCGTACCTCGTCGGGCTCGTGGTCGCGCTGCTCCTCGCCGTCGAGCTCGGAGTGATCGGATGAGCGGCGCGACCGCGGTCGCCGGGCTGGTGCAGGTCGTCGGGGGGATCGTCCTCGCGCCTCTCCTGCCCGGCCTCGTGCAGCACTGGAAGGCGCGCCTGCAGGGACGCCGCGGACCGTCCCCCGTGCAGCCCTACCGCGAGCTGCGTCGGCTCTGGGGCAAGAGCGGGATCGACGTCGCAGGCGCGGGTGTCGTCCTCCGCGTCGCCGTGCCCGTCGCTGCGGCGGCGATCGCGACCACCGTGCTGCTCGTCCCGGTCGCCGACCGGGCGCCCCACTGGGGCGTCGGGCACGACGCGCTCGCGGTGATCGGACTGCTGGCCCTGGCGCGGTTCGCCCTGGCCGCAGGCGCGTGGGACACGCGCAACGGCTTCGCGCTCCAGGGAGTCGCTCGCGATCTCACCCTTGCCGTCGCGGTCGACGCGGTGCTCGTGCTCTCGCTCGTCGTCGCGGCGCTCGCCGCCGGCACGACCGACCTGCGCGGGATGGTCGCCGGAACCGCCGGCGCCGAGGCGTGGGCGAGCCCGGCGCTGGCGCTCGGCAGCGCCGCCTTCCTGCTCGTCGTGCTGGCCGAGACCGGTCGTCAGCCGATCGACAACCCCGACACGCACCTCGAGCTCACGATGATCCACGAGGGGGCGCTGCTCGAGGTCGGCGGACGCGACCTCGCGCTGCTCCAGTGGAGCGCGGCTGCGCGGCACTGGATCGTGCTGGTGCTGGCCGCCACCGTCTTCCTCCCCCATCCCGCCGACACCTGGCTGCAGCTGGCACTGCTGCCCCTGTGGCTGATGGCGCTCTGCGCCGGACTCGCCCTCGTGGAGACGCTCGTGGCGAAGATGCGGATCCTGCTCGTGCCGCGGCTGCTCGGGGTCGGCGCCGCGGTCGCCCTGCTCGGCGTGGTCAGCTGGCTCGTGGAGGCGGGCACGTGACGAGCGCGACCGCGTGGGCGATGGTGGCGCTCGCGCTCGGCGTGGTGGTCGTCCGCCGACGCTCGATCGCCGTCGCACTCGTCACGGCGCAGGCCCTCGTGCTCGCCGCGGTCGCCCTGGTCGAGGACGCCTCGGGCGAGGGGATCGTCGCGGCGGGTGCGCTCGCCCTGCGGGCCGTCGTGCTGGCCGCGTTCTTCTGGCTGCTCGTCTCGAGGACGCGCGAGTCGCGCCCCGTACGGGCCGGCACGGCCCCGCTCGCGAGGGCAGGTGCCGCGACGACGCTCGCCCTCGCGCTCGTCTGGCTCGTGCCCGACCTCGGCCTCGGCGAGGCCGCCGCCGAGCGCGCAGCGCTCTCGATCGTGGCGATCGGCCTGGTCACGGTCGCCACCCGCAACGCGACGCTCTTCCAGGTGCTCGGCATCGTGCTGGTCGAGAACGCGCTGGCCCTGGCCGCCCTCTCGCTGCCGGGTTCGTCGTCTCTCGTGATCGAGATCGGCGTGACCCTCGACCTGCTGCTCGTCACCCTCGTCGCGGGGGTGTTCCACGACCGGATCTTCGCCGAGTTCGGCGCCGGCGACGCCGCCCGGCTGAGGAGCCTCCGTGACTAGCCGAGAATGGCTCGCGACGCTGACGGTGGCCGTGCCCGCACTGGTCGCCGTGCTCGCCGTGGCGGCGCCCCGGCGCTCGCTGACGCCGCTCGCGATCGCAGGGGCCATCGCGACGACCACGGTCGCCGGTGCGCTCGCGGCGCTCGCGCTGCTCCGTCCGGGCGAGCCGCTCGTGGGCCGCTGGCTGGTGGTCGACGCCGCGGGCGGCGTGCTCGTCGCGACGATCGCGGCCGTCGGCCTCGCGAGCGTCGTCGTCTCGCCCAGCTACCTGCGCACGGCGAAGACGAGCGTCGTCAGGATGCAGCGGGCGCCGCGGACGTACTGGTCGGTGCTCTTCGCGTTCTGGGCGGTGCTGCTCGCCGTGCCGCTCGTCGGCAACCTCGGCGCGGCCTGGGTCGTCGTCGAGGCGACGACCGCCGCCTCGGCGCTGCTCGTCGGGTTCAGCGGGCGCCCGCGCGCGCTCGAGGCCGGCTGGAAGTACCTGATCCTCACGTCGCTCGGGCTCGGTGTCGCGCTGCTCGGCATCGTCGCGCTGGCGGCCGCGGGCGGTGAAGGCGGCCTCGATGCGCTCGCCTGGCGATCACTCCCGAGCGCCGACCTCGATCCCGAGCTCGCGCTCGTCGCGTACGTGCTCGTGCTCGCGGGCCTTGCCGCGAAGGCCGGCTGGGCGCCGGTGCACAACTGGCTCCCCGACGCGCACTCCGAAGCGCCCCCACCGGTCTCGGCGCTCCTCTCGGCGGCCCTCCTGCCCTCCGTCGTGCTCGTCGCGTGGCGAACGCAGCAGGCGCTGGCGCCGACCATCGGCGACGACACGTCGCGCGTCGTGCTCGTCGGGTTCGGCCTCCTCTCCCTCGCCGTCGCGCTGCCCTTCCTCTGGCGCGGTCTCGCGTGGAAGCGCCTGCTCGCCTACTCGAGCCTCGAGCACATGGGAGTGCTGGCACTCGGCATCGGCTTCGGGTCGCCGCTCGCGCTCGCGGGCGTCGCGATCCACGTCGCCGGGCACGGCGTGGCGAAGGCGCTCGGCTTCTACGCCGCGAGCCCGCTGCTGGCGCACGAGCCGCGATCCGCCGGCCACGCGGTCACCGGGATCGCCCGGACGCAACCCCGCCTCGGAGCCGCGTTGGGCATCTCGCTCGGCGCGCTGGCGGCGATCCCTCCCTCACCGCTGTTCGTGAGCGAGGTGCTGATCGTCGCCGGCGGCTTCGAGGCGGGACGCCCCTGGGCCGCGTCGGCCGCGGCGCTGCTGCTGGCGCTCGGCTTCCTCGGTCTCTCGCACTCGCTCGTGGAGACCCTGGTCGGGAAGGCGCCGCGCCGCGTCCACGAGCCGTCGGGCCTGCGGGGCGTGGTCGCGCTCACCGTTGGCGCGACCGTGCTGCTGCTGGCCCTCACCGCAGGCGCGGTGGCGCTCCCCGGCTCGGAGCTCGTCGACGCCCTCGTCCGGGGGCTGGCATGACGCCGGCTGCGGTGCTCGACGCCGGCAGCTATCGCGACACCGTGCGCGGCGCGCTCGCCGAGGGCTGGGAGCCGGCAGGACTCCACGCGAGCGCCGACCGGGAGGGGCCGCTGGTGCGGGCGCTCCTCGTCGGCCCGGGCGGCGAGGCGCGCCTCGTGTCCACCCGGCCGGAGCGGGGAGCCGTGCCGACGCTCGTCGACCTCGCCCCCGCGCTGGACTGGGACGAGCGGGAGGCGCACGACCTCCACGGCGTGTCGTTCGACGGCCACGAGCCGCTGCGACCGCTCGTCCGGCACGATCCGGTGCTGCACCACTGGACCGTGCCGGTCTCGGGGTCGGACGCGCACCAGGTGGCGGTCGGGCCGATCCACGCGGGGGTGATCGAGTCAGGGCACTTCCGGTTCCACGTCGTCGGCGATCGCGTCCTGCTGCTCGACGCGCGGCTGTTCTACAAGCACCGCGGGCTCGAGGCGGCGGCGGTCGGTCGCTCGCTGGACGACGGGCTGGCGGTCGCCGCGCGGGCCTGCGCCGCCTGCTGGGTGACGAACGCCGTCGCGTACGCGCACGCCTGCGAGTCCGTCCGCGGCCTGCTTCCCAGCCCGGAGCTCGCCCGCGTGCGCACCGTGCTGCTCGAGCTCGAGCGGCTCTGGAGCCACTTCAACGACATCGGCGCGGTGTGCGCGGGGGTCGGGATGGCCGCGGGGACACAGCGCTTCGCGGCGCTCACCGAGGACGCGCGCAGGCTCAACGCGAGCGTCACCGGACACCGCTTCTCGTTCGGGTCCGTGCAGGTGGGCGGCAGCGCGCTCACGCTCGGTGCCGCCGAGGTCGCGACGCTCCGGGCGGGGCTCGAGCGCGTCCGGGCCGAGGGCACGGTCGCCTGGCGCGAGCTGCTGTTCAACGCGTCGTTCATGGATCGCATGCCGGACATCGGCGTCGTCACGGCGGACGACGCCGTGTCACTCGGCACGGTCGGGCCCGCCGCGCGCGCCGCCGGGCGGGCGCTCGACGTGCGGGCGACGAGCCCGAGGTTGGCGTACGAGGGGTTCGAGCCTGCGCTGCTGCGTCGTCTCGCCGGCGACGTCCAGGCGCGCCTCGAGCAACGGGCGCTCGAGCTCGTCCAGTGCCTGGACATCCTCGACGCCCTCCTCGACGGGCCCATCCGACCCTCCGCCGCAGCTCCCTCCGCTCCGCCGGAGACGATCGGCATCGGGCGCGTGGAGAGCCCCCGCGGCGCGACGACGTGCGTCGTTGAGCCCGACGGCGAGCGTGTTGCCCGGCTCCGGCTGCGGACGGGCTCGTACGCGAACTGGCCGTCCGTCGCGCATGCAGCCAACGACGCGCTCCTCCCCGACTTCCCGTTGATCAACAAGAGCTTCGAGCTCTGCTACGCGTGCGCCGACCGGTGAGCCGATGCTGACCCTCCTTCGCGACCTCCGCCGGCTGCGCCTGACGATCGGCCTGCCGGCACCCGACCGCGGCCGCTCGCTCGCTCTGCGGCACGTCGACGCGGGCTCGTGCAACGGATGCGAGCACGAGCTGATCCTGGCGTCGGGGCCGTACGTCGACCTCCAGCGCTTCGGGCTGGGCATCGTCGCCTCGCCCCGTCACGCCGACGTCCTGCTCGTCACCGGCACGGTGACCACGCGCATGCACGAGCCGCTGCTGACCGCGTACGCCGCGATGCCCGAGCCGCGCCGCGTCGCGGCGCTCGGCGACTGCGCGCTCGGCTGCGGCGTGATCGCGACCGCGAGCGAGCTCGTCGGCCCGGTCGAGGACGTCCTGCCGGTCGACCTGCGCATCCCAGGGTGCCCGCCCGCGCCCGAGGCGATCGCCGAGGCGCTGCTCGGTCTGATCGACGGAGCAGATCGGGACACGCCGTGAAGCCGCCGAGAGCGGCCGGACCGATCGTCTAGGGTCCCGGGCGCGTGCTCGACGAGTCGACCACCCAGACCGAGATCCGCGCCCTCGTGGCGGAGCTCGCCGACGAGGTGATCGCGCCTCACAGCGCGGCCTGGAACGCCGACCATGCCGTGCCGGTCGAGGCGCTGCGCAAGCTCGGGGCGCTCGGCGTGCTCGGAACCGTGGTGCCCGAGGCGTTCGGCGGGGCCGGGCTCGGAGCGTCCGAGCTGTGCGCAGTGGTCGAGGAGCTCGCTCGCCGAGACGCAGGCGTGTCGGTGGCCGTGGCCGTCCACGCCGGCCTCATCCCGGTCGCGGTCGGCGGCTGGGGCAGCGAGTCGGTCAAGGAGCGCGTGCTCCCCGGGATCGCGAGCGGCGCGTCGTTCGGCGCGTACTGCCTCACCGAGCCCGACTGCGGCTCGGACGTCGCGGCGCTGCGCGCCGAGATCCGCCGTGACGGCGCTGTGGCGAGCCTGCACGGGACGAAGACGTGGATCACGAATGGCGGGTTCGCCGACGTGCTCGTCGTGTTCGCCCGCGATCCGACGCACGGGAAGATCGACGCGGTCGTCGCGACGGCAGGAGACGGCCTCGAGCGGGGGGCCGAGATCCCCAAGCTCGGTCTGCACACGTCGTCGACGCGCGAGCTCGTCTTCGACGGTCTTCCGCTGGCGGCCGACGCCCGCCTCGGCGCAGAGGGCGACGGCCTGCGGATCGGTCTCTCGACGCTCGATGCCGGGCGCATCTCGATCGCGGCCCAAGCGTGCGGCATCGCCCGCGCGGCGCTGGACGTCGCGGTCGAGTACGCACGCTCGCGCCCGGCCTTCGGCGGCCCGATCGCGCGCTTCCAGGGCGTCCAGTTCCCGCTCGCCGAAGTCGCCGCCGAGCTCGACGCGGCGCGCCTCCTCACCTACCGGGCGGCTGCGCTGCGCGACGCGGGTCGGCCGCACGGCATCGAGGGCGCGAAGGCGAAGCTCCTCGCGAGCGCCGTCGCCGTCAAGGCTGCCGACGCCGCGGTCCAGGTGCTCGGCGGCTACGGCTACGCGGAGGAGTACCCGGCGGCCCGCCTGTACCGCGACGCGCGCGTGACGCAGCTGTACGAGGGGACGAGCGAGATCCAGAAGCTCGTGATCGCCCGCGACCTCCTCGGCGACGCCGCCCGCGGCGGCTGACCACCGCGCGGCGATGGCAGACGTCGTCGACGGGGCCACCGACCCGCGCGCGGTCGCCACCGTGCTGACCGACGTGATGCGCTGGTTCACGGTGCTCCCCGAGAGCATCGACCACGACCGCGCCACGCTCCCCTCCTATGCCGACTGGCTGGCGCTCGATGCCGGTCGCGCCGTCGGTGCCGGCTGGTGCGTGGAGCTGCCCGACATGAAGGAGAGCAGGGCCTGCCTCGGCGGGGCGTCCGTCCTCCCCGAGCAGCGCGGCCGCGGGATCGGCAGGGCGCTCTTCGCACGCGTCGTCGCACATGCCCGCTCGCTCGGGAAGCAGGAGCTGGAGACGATCGCCTTCGAGGACGATCGTGACGGCATCGCGTTCGCCGAGCGCCGCGGCTTCAAGGCGATCGCGCGCAACCGGTCGCTCCGCCTCGTGCTCGCGGGCTGCGAGGTGCCTGTGGTCGACCTGCCGGTCGACGTCGAGGCGACGACGCTGGCCGAGCGCCCGGAGCTCGACGTCGCCCTCTGGGAGATCGCGTGCGAGGCGATGCCGGACGTCCCGTTCGACGGGGACGTGCCGCTGCACCCGGGGACGCTCGACGAGTTCCGGTCGCTGTTCCTCGCCGATCCGGCCGCCCTGCCCGACGCGACGTTCGTCGCGGTCGAGGACGATCGCGCGGTCGGGTACGCGCAGCTCGCGTGGGACGATCCGGCGCGCGGGATCGCCGTGCACCGGATGCTCGCCGTGCGCCGGTCGCATCGCGGACGCGGGATCGCCGCCGCGCTCAAGGCCCGGCAGATCGCGTGGGCGATCGAGCACGGGCTGAGCGAGCTCCGCACTGCGAACGAGGATCGCAATGCGGCGGCGCGGGCGGTCAACGCGCGCTTCCCGTACGCGCCGATCCCGGACCAGCTGGTCCTCCGCGGCCCGCTCCCGCCCGAGGGCTGAAGCGGGCCGCGGGGGCGGGTCAGCCCTGCACCGCGACGAACGAGAAGCCGCCGTTGGTCGGCGCCGCCCGACGGTCGGAGTGCACGTTCACCGTCACTCGGCTGTCGCCGCTGATGATCCGTGCTCGAGGTGACCTTGACGACGTCGGAAGTGCGCTGCGCGGTGCTGAACGGCGACACGACGACGATCGGCGGGGTCGCGAAGGTGCCGGCCGGGAACGTGATCGTGTAGTCGCCGGGTGATGCGATGAGATTCCGGATCGAAGCCGTGCTGCCGACGGGCAGCATGATCCCGCCTGAAGAGCCGACAGTCCCCGCGACCGTCTTCAGTCCAGGGCCGGCGGGCCTGCCGCGCCTGCAGGACCGGCGGGGCCGGCGGGGCCGACGGGCCCCCGTGACCCGCTCCGCGCCCGCAGGGCCGGCCGGACCGGCGGGCCCCGCAGAACCAGTCTCGCCGGCAGGCCCCTGAGCGCCGTCCGCGCCCTGTGGCCCGGCGGGACCCTGCGGACCGACCGGACCCGGCTCGCCCTGCGGCCCGGGCACGCCCGAGCCGCTCCCGGGCTCGCCGGGAGGTCCGGCGGGCCCTGCAGGGCCCGCCGGACCCGCAGGCCCGCGCTCGCCGGCCGGCCCGCGAACGCTCCACTTGATCGACTGCTCGCTCGGACGGCACTCGCCCGACTTGTGGGGCCCGCCGGCGAGGCGGAGGTTCCCCTGCCGGTCGTAGCAGGCGCGGATCTCGCCGCCCGGATCGGCGACCCCGTAGGCCGTGCCGACGATCGCGGCGGCGCCGATCACGAGCGCCAGGAGGATGGGGGTTCGTCTTGTCACGCTGCAGCTCCCTCGGGTCGATGTGCCGACCTGGCGCGTGGCATCGACGATCGACCCGGCCGCCAGGCGATTGCGCGAGACGCTCCGGTGCGGCGGAGCGGGTGGAGCGACTCCGTCACGAGATCGGGCCTGCGCGGCGGGAGCGCGGATCCCTCGCGCGGGGTGCATGTCTGCAAATCCCTCGTCTGAGGCGGCGCGGTCTGGCAGTCCGGCCCGCGCGGGCCCACCGCGGCTCCCCGCCTGCGGTCGCTACGGTCGGGCGATGCGCCGGGTCGTCTTCCTGCTCGCCGTCGTCCCGTGGGCGTGGTGCGTCGTCGTCCATCGGCTCGACCGGCGACACCGCATCTCGCTCGACGACGTTGAGCCGACGACGACCGACGTCCTCGTCTCGGTGGTCGTCCCGGCCCGCGACGAGGCGCGGGGCGTCCGCGCGGCGGTCGCGTCGCTGGCCGCCCAGGATCACGCCGCGCTGGAGGTGATCGTCGTCGACGACGAGTCCTCCGACGGGACGGCTGCCGAGGCCCGAGCGGCGGCCACCGAGCGCGTGCGCGTGGTGGGCGGCCGCCCGGTGCCCGCCGGCTGGGTCGGCAAGTCGTGGGCGTGCCATCAGGGCTACGAGCTCGCGCGCGGGGACTGGCTGCTGTTCACCGACGCGGACGTGCGCCACGACCCGGATACGGTGGGTCGCGCGCTGGCGCTCGTCGAGCGGACGAGCCGCGCCGGGCTCACGCTTCTGCCGGTGCTCGAGACCGGGAGCCTCGTCGAGCGGGCCGTGCAGCCGGCCGCGGCGGTGCTGATCCGCTCCTTCGTCGCGCCGGGCCCGCTCGTCCGCTCCCAGCGCACGCCGGTCGCGATCGCGGCCGGCGGCTTCATCCTCGTCTCGCGCGCCGCGTACGAGGCGGTGGGCGGGCACGAGGCGATGCGGCACGAGCTCGTCGACGACCAGATGCTCGCGATCCGCCTCAAGGCCGCCGGGACGCCGCTCCTGCTCGCGTCCTCGGCCGGTCGCGTGCACGTGCGGATGTACGTCGGGGCGCGCGAGACGCTCCGTGGCTGGCGGAAGAACACCTCAGCCGGGCTCGGCGGTGGCTCGGTCGCCGTGGCGAGCGCGTTCGCGCTCACCGGGGCCGTCGCCTCGATCGCTCCCGCTGTCGCGCTCTGGCGCGGCCCGCGGTCGATCGGCGTCGTCGGGCTCGCGCTGCAGCTCGCCGCGCGCGCCGGATCGCAGGAGGTCGCCCCCACGCCACGCGGCGCCTGGGCCCTGTTCCCCGTGGGAGCGCTGACGCTCTCCCTGCTCTCGCTCGTCAGCTCGCTCGACCGGCTCCGCGGCGGCATCGTGTGGCGCGGTCGACGGTACCCGGCAGCCCCCTGAGCGGCCTGAGGCCGCGATCACGGCGGCGCCGGACGATCGCCGTCGTGCCGCTCAGCGGCGGACGGCGGCTGCCCTCACCAGGGGATCTCCTCCCCTGTCGCGTGGAAGAACCGCCCGCTGCGGTCGGCGTCGAGCTCGTCGATCCGTGCGATCAGGCCTGCAGCCGCCTCGGGCGGGTCGAAGGTGCCGGCTCCTCGCGTCATCTCGGTACGCACGAAGCCCGGATGCAGCAGGACGACGTGGATCCCACGCGGTGCGAGATCGTGCGCGAGGTTCGCCCCGGCCATGTTCAGTGCAGCCTTCGACATCCGGTACCCGTACGTGCCGCCCGACGGCCGGTCGCCGATCGAGCCTGCCCGGCTCGAGACGAACGCGATCTTCGAGCCGCTCTCCAGCCGCGACAGGAGCGCCGTCGTGACGCGGAGCGGGCCGAGCGCGTTCACCTCGAGCTGCTCCCGCACCGCGGCGTGGTCGAGCGTGTCGATCGAGTCCCGACGCAGGACGCCCGCGTTGTGCACGACGACATCGAGCACGACCTCCGGGCCGAGCGCGGCGTCGAGTCGTGCGCCGGCGTCGTCCGCCGCGACGTCGATCCCGTCGATCACGCGGCAGCCGACAGCGTCGAGCTCAGCCGCGACGGAGCGGCAGACCGCGACGACCTCATCACCTCGTGCGTGGAGCTGTCGGACGAGCTCGAGCCCGATCCCTCTGTTCGCCCCCGTCACCAGCCACGTCGCCATGCGTCTCCTCTCATCCCGGGAAGACGCACGACTACCACACGCGGAAGCCACTCCCGGCCGAACGGCGCGATCCAGGCGCTCGAGCCCACCGGGGCGTCGTACGATCGGGCGGTGGACGCGCTCGGCAGCGCCCTCGACTACGCCTCTCGCGGCTGGTCCGTCCTGCCGGTGCACAGCATCCGCGACGGGCGGTGCTCGTGTGGTCGAGTGGACTGTCCCGCCCCGGGGAAGCACCCTCGGGTGCGGTGGGAGCAGGCGATGCGCGAGCCGGCAACGCCGGAGGTGATCGAGGCGTGGTGGGCTCGCTGGCCTGACGCGAACGTGGCCGTGGTGACCGGCAGCGTGTCGGGGGTCGCCGTGCTCGACGTCGACCCCCGCAGCGGCGGGGACGACGCGCTGGCGGCTCTCGAGGCCAGATGGGGACAGCTCCCGGCGACCGTGGAGGCGCGAAGCGGTGGCGGAGGCCGCCACGTCTGGTTCTCCGAGCCCGGGGAGCTGCCGTCGGCGGTGCTGGCGCCCGGTGTCGAGCTCAAGGCCGAGCGCGGCACGGTGATCGCGCCTCCCAGCGTGCACGTCTCCGGCGCTCGCTACGCCTGGAGACCGGGCCGGCAGCCCGGGGCACGGGCGCCGGCAGCGCTCCCCGACTGGCTGGAGGCGCTCGCCCACGGCGACCCCGAGGCCCGTGCCCGACACCCCCTCGCAGCGCCACCCGTCCGCACGACCCGTGAGCAGGACGAGTTCGCCGCCGCTTGGGCCCGAGCGGGCGTCGAGGTGCGACCCGGCGACCACTACTACCTGTGCCCCTTCCACGCGGACACGCATCCCTCCCTCCACGTCGACAGCGAGGGGTGCCGCTGGTTCTGCTTCGGCTGTCGCCGCGGTGGTGGGATCAGCAGGCTCCTGCGACTGCTCGGCGAGCCCTCCCGGCCGCCGGAGCGCGCTCGCCGCACCGGGCGTGTCGGGAAGCGCGTGCCGGTCACGCTCGTCGGCGACCACGAGGTCGCCGTCGTCGGCGAGTCGCTCCACCAGGACGAGCTCCTCGCGCTGACCGGCGGCCGGCGTGCGTTCGGGGGTGTCGACCTCGACGCGGTCGCCGTGCTCGAGCTCGATCTCGACGACCCAGTGGAGACGGTCGTCGTCCGCGTGCTGATCGACGACGCCTGCGTGGGCCACCTCCGCCTCGAGGACGCAGCCGCCTACCGCGGCGCGATCGAGAGCGCACGAGCAAGGCAGGGGCGAGCCTCGTGCAGCGCGAGGATCCGCGGGGGATGGGACCGTGGCGGTGAGGACGTCGGCCTGTTCGGCGTCACGCTCCTGCTCCCTGCAGCCGGGCCGTAGGGTGGGTGGGTGACGCGTGGGATCGAGCGAGAGAGAGCGTCTGGCCCGGTCGTTGCTCGAGGCGAATGAGCCTCGGCGACGGCGACCGCGTCGAGGAGCTCGTGGCCCCGGACGTCGTGCTCGCGCTCGGCCCGCACGAGATCCACGGGGTGGCGAGCGTCCGCAGGATGGCCGAGCAGGAGGCCGAGCTGATCATGGAGGTCGAGCCGTCCGAGGTGAGCTCCACGGACGACGGCGTGGTCGTCGACGCGGTGCGCCGCCAGCGCTGGCGGGAGTCGGGCGAGATCGCCACCGAGGATCTGGTGCGCATCGGACTCGTCTTCGCTGACGACGAGGCGATCGTGCGCGTGACGCTTGAACCGCGCGGCTGACCCCCGCTCGGAGCGCAGGGACAGGTCGGCGGTGCGCCGGTGCGCTCCGGCGTCAGGGTGACTTCTCGCCCGAAAGGGCGTAAGGTCATGCTCGTGTCCGACGCTCCTGCGGCGGCGACGCGGGTGGCAGGCTCGATCTAGGGCCGGTTCCATCGTCGTCCCAGCACACAGAGGAGCTGAAGGGAAGGAGAGTCCGATGCCGATCGCGTCGCCGTGTTCCGAGCAGGGGTGCAACGTGCTGACGATCGGGCCGTGGTGCATCGAGCACGACCGCGTGCCCGCCGAGCGGTTCGACCGGGGAAGGCCGCTCTCTCCGGATCCACCGCCGGTGGCCGTCGGGGCAGCAAGCATCATCCGCAGGAGCGCTGCCGTCTCCGCAGGCTGTGTCCGCGGCCTGTCCGCGGTGCTTCGCGCCCCGAGAGAGCACCTCCCGTGGAGAGCCCGTGCTCGCTCGTCGGCAGCCAGGTGGTCGAGGTCGTCGTCGCGTCGCGTCCACGGGCTCGTGGGAGCCGCCTGGGCTGCATGTGACGGAAGGGTGCGTCCGCGTCTCCAGCCGTGAGGTGTGCAGGTCGTCGCGCACGCTCCGATTGAGAGGCGACCGGCACGGCACTGTCGCCCGGACCGCGCACTCAGGTCTCGCTCGCAGATCGCCGCTACTGCACCCAGAGCCGGCTGAGCAGGACGCCCCACAGCGGGTGAACCTGCACGTTGCCGACTCGGGCCGAGAACGCGTTCGCGGTGACGGGGTTCACGAGCGGTGCCCAGACCGCGTCGCGCACGAGCGTGTGCTCGATCTCCGTCCAGCCGCGGCTTGCGGCGCCGGGGCTCGTCGTCGCGAGCCGCTTCACGCGGTCGATCGCCATGTCGCGATCGGTCACGCGCTCCCGCTAAGCGGACGAGGCAACTGCGAAGAGCCACAGGAGCAAGGGAGGGAGGGGCGACAGACTCATCAGCACACCTGCGACAGACCCAGCCCTCACCGACCGCTTCACCCCGAGGACACAGAACAGCAACGCGACGAATGCGATGGGGATCAACGCGATTAACAGTGATTCGCCAGCCGCCTCGTTGCCGAAGGCGACGCCCACGGCAAACACCGGCCCAAACAACACCCGCCGACCGCGCCTATACGGGCCCTGAATGACACGCGGGCGGCTACTCAGCCGGCCGCAGCCGTTCCACGGCCAGGGGCCTACCCAGACTGCTCGCGGCGCGAGTTCGGCGCTTAGCCAGAAACCTGACTAGAACCTGACTACCGGCCCGCGTAGCCCCTCGACCGTGGGCCTCGGGCAACGAAGAACCCCGCCTGAGCGGGGCTTTCGTGAGAGCGGATGATGGGACTCGAACCCACGACCTTCTGCATGGCAAGCAGACGCTCTAGCCAACTGAGCTACATCCGCGTGGGCCGCGAGTATAGCGGCGCTGGGCGGGCGCATCGGGGTCAGAGCGCGCCCGGCGGAAGCGGCGGGCCGAGAACCTCCATCGACGCCTCGCGCGCGATGGCGGCGATCGCGTCCGGATCGGGCGGGCCCTCGGGCAGCGCGGCGACGCCTTCGAAGAACCGCTCCATGCCCGCGGGGGTGAACACGACGAGGAGCCGAACGGGTGTCTGCCCGACGTTCTGGAACACGTGCGGCGTGCCGCGCGGGATGAAGACGGTGGCGCCGGCCGGCGCGTCGAGGATCTCCCCGTCGGCATCGACCCGCATGTGGCCCTCCAGGACGTAGAAGAGCTCGTCCTCGCGCGTGTGAAGGTGACGAGGCGGCCCCTGGCCGGGGGCGATCTCGTTCTCGATCACCGTGATCGAGCCGCCCGTCGTCGTCGCACGCGCCTTGAACGTCGCAGGACCGCCGGCGGGGCCGCGAACCGTCTCGCCGGCGCCCGGGGCCACGACGTGCGCGCGAGGGACGTCCATCGACGCTGTCTACCAGATCGAGGCTCCGGGCGTGCCTCAGGCGGACGCTTCGAACGCCGCCGCTGCCGCCTCCTGCTGGGCGCGCGCAGCCGCTGCGCGGTTGACCGCGTTGACCACCGCGCGCAGCGAGGCGGTGACGATCGACGGGTGGATGCCGACCCCCCAGAACGCCTCGTCGCCGACGTCGGCCTCGACGTAGGCGGCGGCGGTCGCGTCCTCGCCCTTGCCCATGGCGTGCTCGTGGTACTCGCGCACGTCGATGGCGACGCCG
This sequence comes from uncultured Actinomycetes bacterium, assembly GCA_963703095.1. Lineage (GTDB taxonomy): Bacteria > Actinomycetota > Thermoleophilia > Gaiellales > Gaiellaceae > Gaiella. The sequence goes on along the minus strand of OY969787.1, from coordinate 1,861,439 downwards.
AAGCGCTCCTCGAGCCCGTGCACGAGCGCCGCGATCGGGCCGTTGCCCTCCCCGACGACCTCGAGCTCCTGCCCGTCGACGCGCACCCGTGCCACCAGTCGATCGGACTCCTCCCCGCTCGAGTGCGTGTACCCGAGCAGGGCGTACGGCTCGGTGACGCCCAGGTAGCTGGCCGTGAACGCGTCCATCAGCTCGTCAGCCGTCAGCTCTCCTCCCCGTGCGTCGGTGATCGCCTGCACCTTGCGCGCGAAGTCGACCTGCAGCCCGCGCGGCAGGTCGAGGTGGTGCTCCGTCTCCATCAGGTACGCCACCCCGCCCTTGCCGGACTGCGAGTTGACGCGGATGATCGCCTCGTAGCTCCGGCCGAGATCCTTGGGGTCGATCGGCAGGTAGGGGACGTCCCAGACCTCTGAGCCCGACCGCTCCTGCGCGTCCATCCCCTTCTTGATCGCGTCCTGGTGCGAGCCGGAGAATGCCGTGTAGACGAGCTCGCCGACGTACGGATGCCGCGGGTGCACCGGGAGCTCGTTGCACTCCTCGACGATTCGCTTCGCCTCGTCGATCGAAGACAGGTCGAGACCGGGGTCGACGCCCTGGGTGAGCAGGTTGAGCGCGAGCGTGATGAGGTCGACGTTGCCCGTGCGCTCGCCGTTGCCGAACAGGCACCCCTCGACCCGCTCCGCGCCCGCCATCAGCCCGAGCTCGGCCGTCGCGACGGCGGTGCCGCGGTCGTTGTGCGGGTGGACGGAGAGGATCGCGCTGTCGCGCTTCGAGAAGTGTCGGATGAACCACTCCATGCGGTCGGCGTACACGTTCGGCGGGAACTGCTCGACCGTCGTCGGGAGGTTCACGATCATCTTCGCGTCGGGTGTCGGCTCCCACTCGGCCGCGACCGCCTCGCACACCTCGAGCGCGTAGTCGAGCTCGGTGTGGTGGAAGCTCTCGGGCGAGTACTGGAACACGATCGGCGTGTCCGTCTGCGCGGCGAGCTGCCGGCAGAGCGCCGTGCCGCGGACGGCGAGGCTCTTGATGCCCTCGCGATCCATCCGGAACACGACGCGGCGCTGCGTGACCGAGGTCGAGTTGTAGAGGTGCACGATCGCCCGCGGTGCGCCCTCGACGGCTTCGAAGGTGCGCTCGATGAGCTCGGGCCGGGCCTGCGTCAGCACGGCGATGGTGACCCCATCCGGGATCAGCTCCTCCTCCACGAGCGCGCGGCAGAAGTCGAAGTCCGTCTTCGAGGCGGACGGGAAGCCGACCTCGATCTCGCCGATCCCCAGCTCGAGCAGCAGGTCGAAGAATCGCCGCTTGCGGATCGGATCCATGGGGTTGACGAGCGCCTGGTTGCCGTCGCGCAGATCGGTCGAGCACCAGATCGGCGCGCGGTCGAGCACGACGTCCGGCCAGGTGCGGTCGGGCAGCGCGACGGTCTCGTAGGGACGGTACTTCTGGGCGGGCATCGGCATCGGGTCGACTCCTTCGGAGCGAGAGCGGTCTCCTCCCGGCGGTGTGCGGGAGCACGGCGGGTGTATGTGCGTCGCTCGCTCCCCTAGCGGGGAAGGAGGAGCAGGCCGAGGGCGAGCAGGCCGGAGCCGGCCTGGGTGGAGACGCGACGCCCGCGGAGCATGGCGGACACGGTAGCCGAGCGCGGAGCGGCCCGCAACGCGAGTAGCGTGACGAGATGCTCGACGAGCGGACGTTCGCACAGACGGCGGAGACGCTGTGCGCCGCAGATCCGGCGCTCGCCGGGATCGTCGAGCGCCACGGGATCCCGCCCTTCTGGGCCCGGGAGCCGGGCCTGCCGACGCTCGTCCTGCTGATCCTCGAGCAGCAGGTCTCGCTCGCCTCGGCGCGCGCGGCCTTCGACCGCCTCGAGCGCAGGCTCGGCGTGGTCGACGCCGGTGGCCTCCTCTCGTCCAGCGACCACGAGCTCCGCGCCGACGGCTTCAGCCGCCAGAAGGCCGGCTACGTGCGCGCGCTCGCGGCCGCGGTCGACGAGGGCAAGGTCGACCTCGCCGGGGTCGGCGAGCTGCCCGACGACGACGTCCGGCGCACGTTGACCGCGCTGCCCGGCATCGGGCCCTGGACGGCCGAGGTCTACCTGCTCTCGGCCCTCCGCCGGCCGGACACCTGGCCGGTGGGCGACATCGCGCTGCAGGAGGCGACCCGACGCGTTCTCTGCCTCCCGGAGCGGCCGTCGCAGCCCGAGCTCGAGGGGATCGGCGAGCGCTGGCGGCCCCACCGCGCCACCGCCGCGCGCCTCCTGTGGCACCTCTACCTGAGCGAGCCCTCGCGACCCGCTCGCCCACGCACGACCCCGTAGGGGCGAGGCATGCCTCGCCCGCTGTTCGCCCGCTGTTCGCCCGCTGTTCGCCCGCTCTTCGCCCGCTCCTCGTCCTTCGCCCGCTCTTCATCCCTCCTCCCGGTCGTGCAATAGTGATGTTCGTGACGAACCGGGAGGAGAAGCAGCCATGGCGTTCGAGGAGCTGAAGGCGCGGCACGCCGCGATGTGGGGCGCGGGCCCGTTCGAGCGGATCGCGCACACGTTGCACGACATGCACGAGCTGATGGTCGACTCGGTCGAGGGGAAGCCCGATGACCTCTGGCTCGACATCGGCTGCGGCACGGGCGAGCTCGCGTTCCTCGCGACGCGCACGGGGGCCACGATCCACGGCACCGACATCTCGACGGTGATGATCGACACGGCGAAGCGCCAGGCCGCCGAGCGCGGCCACGACCTCGCGTTCGAGGTCGCCGACTGCGAGGCCCTCCCGTACGACGACGGCACCTACGACGTCGTCACGTCGTCGGTCGGCGTGATCTTCGCACCCGACCACCAGAACGTGGCTACCGAGCTGGCGCGCGTGCTCAAGCCCGGCGGTCGACTCGCGCTCACCGCCTGGACGACCCACGGCGCGGTCGGCGACTTCTTCAAGCTGATCGCCCGGTACTCACCACCGCCGGTCGAGGGGGCCGGGACCTCGCTCCAGTGGGGCGACGAGGACTACTGCCGGGAACGGCTCGGCGCGGCCTTCGACGTCAGCTTCACCCACCACGACGTCCCCTGGGTCGGCGAGTCGCCCGAGGATCTGTGGGACGAGTTCTCCGAGGCGTTCGGGCCAATCGTCGTCCTGCTGCGGTCGCTCGACGACGAGCGCGCGGCGGAGTTCCGCGAGGAGATGCTCGCGTCGTTCGCCGCGTTCGAGACGGACGGGGCGGTCGTCATGCCGCGCCCGTTCCTCCTCGTCCGCGCGACGAAGCGCGCCGCGTAGCGCGCGCCGCGAGCGCCCGCCACCTGGTGCCTGGCTTCAGCCAGGCACCACGAGCACGCTCGTCATCCCTCCGCGTCGAGGGCCTCGTTGACGAGCCTGTCCGCGAGCTCGTTGTGCTCGCGGCGGACGTGCGCGTAGGTGACCGCGCCGACCCGCCGGGCGGCGCGCGAGGCTTGCAGGAACAGCTCCTGCAGGTCGCGGTTCTTGACGCGGTACTCGCCGCGCATCTGCTTCACCATCAGCTCCGAGTCGGAGAGAACGCGCAGCGTCGTCACGCCCAGCTCTGCCGCGCGCTCGAGTCCGGCGACGAGCGCGCGGTACTCCGCGACGTTGTTCGTGGCGACTCCGATCGCCTCCCCACGGGCGTCGAGCACCGTGCCGTCGTCCGCTTCGAGGACGTACGCGAACGCCGCCGGGCCCGGGTTCCCGCGCGCCCCGCCATCCGTGCTCAGGGTGGCGTTCATGCGTCGAGCCTCGGGAAGACGTCGTAAGCAGGCTCCTCGTAGGGGTGCGCCAGGCGGAGGGCGGCGACGACCGCCCCGAGGCGCGCGACGGGCACGACCGTCTCGACCCGGTACTCCGCGACCCGCGCGTCGACGCCTGCCACGTCGACCTTCGGCGCGGTGGCCCCGGCGCCGAGGGACGTGCCCTCGCCGAGCACGGCGAACGAGCAGCGCGACGACGCGCCGACGTGCCCCGCCCCCGCCGCGAACACCGCCGCGCGGGTCGACGCGAGCGCCGACGGCGGGACGAACCACACGAGCTTCACCGTGTCGACCACGGCGGCACCGTAGCGTCGGGGTCGGCGGGCGCGGTCGCGTCGTTCACGAGATCGTTACACCTCGAAGGCAGGAATCATGCGGCTTCACAGGTACTTTGTGACAGAACCGAAAGGGAGGCAGAGCGATGGAGATCGTCATGCTGATGATCCTGGGCATCGCCGTGGGCCTGCTCGCCGGCCTCGGCCACGTGGGCGCGAACGTTCGCATGGCCCGCGGCACCAACCAGTAAGCGACCCACGGCAGAGAGCCGACGCGCCACCGCGTCGCTCGTTGTGGGAGGATCGCGCGTCATGGGCGACGCACCGCCGACCGGGGCAGGAGGGCTGCCGACAGGGCCGCAGCTTCGGTCGCGTGAGTACCTCGGTCTCGTCGCCCTCTCGGCGCTCCTGGGAGCCGCGGTCGCGGCGATCGCGGCAGGGTACGTGTGGGTCTACCACGAGGGGATCCACCTCGTCTGGGAGACGCTGCCGGACGAGCTCGGCGTCGAGCCGTACACGTGGTGGCTGATCCTCGCTCACCACGACCGCCGGCGGGGTGCTCGTCGGTCTCGTCCTCCGCTTCGTGCCGGGGAACGGCGGGCCGTCTCCCGTCGCCGGGCACTCGCTCGGCGGGAGCGCTGACTACCGCGTCGCCCCCGCTGCTGCGCTCGCCACGATCGTCAGCCTCGTCGCTGGCGCGAGCCTGGGGCCCGAGGCCGCGCTCGTCACGATCGCCGCGGCGGTGGGCGCGCTCGTCGCCGCGCGCCTCGAGCTGGCCGAGCAGCCGACCCGCCTGCTCGGCGCGACCGGCATCGCCGGGGTGCTGGGCTCGCTCTTCGGAAACCCGCTCGCCGCCGCGATGCTCATGCTGGAGACGCTCACCGTCGGCGGGGCGATGCTGTACGCGGTCCTCATCCCCGGCCTGGTCGCAGCGGTGATCGGCGGTGAGATCTTCCAGTGGCTGCTCGGCGACCCCCTCCTGCAGTACGACCTGCCCGGGCTCGGCCAGGTGCGGCTGCGGGACTTCGTCTACGCGGCGCTCGTGGGGATCGGCGGAGCGATCGCCGGACGGGTGTTCATCGCGACCACCCGGGCCGTCCACACGCGACTCGACGCTCCTGCAGCCCGTCGCCCGATCGTCCTCGCGACCGCCGGAGGCCTGGCGTTCGGCGTGCTCGGACTCTGGGGCGAGCATCTGACCCTGTTCTCGGGCGAGTCGTCCCTGCAGTCGCTCGTCGACCAGCGCGACTCGCTCGGACTGACCGTCCTCGTCTACGTGCTCGTGGCGAAGATCGTCGCGACGGCGATCTCCATGACCACCGGCTTTCGCGGCGGCCAGATCTTCCCCGTGATGTTCGTCGGCGCCGCCTTCGGGGTGGTGGTCGCGCACGTGACCGGCGACGTCCCCGATGGGCTCGCGATCGCCTGCGGCATGGTCGCGGCGACGGTCGCCGTGATGCGCGTCCCGATCGCGGCGATCCTGATCGTCACGTTCTTCATCGGAGTGGAGCTCGTGCCGGTCGTGGTGATCGCGGCGGTCGCCGCGTACATCACGAGCTTCGACCTCCCGCTGCTGCGCGGGCGTGACGACGACGAGGTAGTGACGGCGCACCCGCCTCCCGGGTGAGCCTCGATCGCGCGCCGCGGGCTCAGGAGCCCGCGGACGGCACCTCGAACGAGATCCCTTGGGCCAACGGGAGGTCGCTCGTGTAGTTCACCGTCGCGGTCTGGCGGCGCATGTAGGCCTTCCAGGCGTCGGAGCCCGACTCGCGGCCGCCGCCGGTCTCCTTCTCCCCGCCGAACGCCCCGCCGATCTCGGCTCCGCTGGGACCGATGTTGACGTTGGCGATGCCGCAGTCCGACCCCGACGCTGCGAGGAACCGCTCGGCCTCGCGCAGGTCGGTGGTGAAGATCGAGGAGGCGAGCCCTTGCGGGACGTCGTTCTGGAGCGCGATCGCCTCGTCGGCCGTGTCGTACGTGAGCACGTAGAGGATCGGCGCGAAGGTCTCCTCGCGCACGATCGCCGACTGCCGGGGCATCCGCACGATGGCGGGCGTGGCGTACGCCGCGTCGGGCCAGCGGTCGGCGAGCACGCGCGCGCCACCGACGACGACCTCCCCGCCCTCGGCCCGCGCCTGGTCGAGCGCCGCCTCCATCCGTGCGAGGCTCTCGCCCGTGATCAGCGGGCCGACCAGCGTCCCCTGCTCCCGCGGATCGCCGACGGGCACGCTCGCGTAGGCCGTGGCGAGCCGGGCCACGAGCTCGTCGACGACGGACTCGTGGACGATCAGCCGCCGCAGGCTCGTGCACCGCTGACCGGCAGTGCCGACCGCGGCGAACAGGACGCCGCGCACGACGAGGTCGAGGTCGGCGCTCGGCGCCACGATCGCGGCGTTGTTCCCGCCGAGCTCGAGGAGGGAGCGGCCGAGCCGCGCTCCGATGCGCGGCGCGATCGCCTTGCCCATCGCGGTCGAGCCGGTGGCCGAGACGAGCGGGATCCGCTCGTCGTCGGCGAGCTGCACCGCGCGGTCGGCGCCGCCGATCACGAGCTCGAACAGACCGTCGGGGACGTCGCCGAGGCGCGCGGCGGCGCGCCGGAGCAGCGCGGTCGACGCGAGCGCCGAGAGCGGCGCGCGCTCGGACGGCTTCCACACCACGGGGTCGCCGCAGACGAGGGCGAGCGCCGCGTTCCAGCTCCACACCGCGACCGGGAAGTTGAACGCGCTGATCACGGCCACCGGGCCGAGCGGGTGCCAGGTCTCGGTGAGGCGGTGCCCGGGACGCTCCGAGGCGATCGAGCGCCCGTAGAGCTGGCGGGAGAGGCCGACGGCGAAGTCGCAGATGTCGATCATCTCCTGGACCTCGCCGAGGCCCTCCTGGGCGATCTTCCCGACCTCGAGCGTCACGAGCGCGCCGAGCGTCTCCTTCTCGCGGCGGAGCTCCTCGCCGAGCAGGCGCACCAGCTCCCCACGCCGTGGCGCGGGAACCTCGCGCCACATGGCGAACGCCGCGGCAGCGCGCTCGACGGCCGCGCTCGTGGCGGCTTCGTCCGTGCGCGCGACCCGGGCGATCTCGGCGCCCGTGATCGGCGTGCGGACGACGAGGTCGCCCGCCGAGGTGAGCGACTTCTCGACGCCGAGTCGGTCGAGCAGCCCGGCTGCGGGTGTGACGGTTGCGACGGTCGCCACGGCGGCCTCCTCCGACGGGATCAGCGGTACACCGCGACGGTACCTGCCACAGGGTGGCAGCGCAGGTCGACCGGATCGGTCAGATGCGGACGAGGTTCGGCATCAGCCGGCCGTCGTCATCGACGGTCGCGTTCCAGTGCCTGAACGCCGGCTCGATCTCGTCCGCGTCATGCCCGCGCTCGGCGATCCGGACGGGCTGCCCCGACTCGGGCGAGACGCGGTACTGGTACCAGGTGATGTCCCACGCGAACGTCAGCACCGTCTCGGCGTTGACGCCCGACAGCGGGACGATCGAGGCGTTGGGTGCTCCCAGGCTCTTCGAGACCCCGGCGATCGTGCGGCGGAACTGGCTCTGGTTGAAGAGATCCGCGGCCTCGACGAGCGCGAGCTCGTCGTCGTCGAGCCGGCGCAGGATCGGCTCGGTGACGACCGTCTCCGGCTCTTCGTGCCGCGCGCCGAGCAGCGTCTGCCACAGCGTCTTCTGACGTCGACGCCGGCCCGGCGCCTGGAGGGCCACGGACACCGGGTTCCCTTCGCGCACCCAGCCGTACTCGAACGCGACGTCGCTGCACAGCGGGCACACGTCGACGTACTCGTGCCCGTCGGGTGAGAAGCGCGAGGTCTGCTCGCCCATCAGGAGCGTCCGCTCGCACACCGCGCACGTGCGCGTGACGTTGGCCTTGGTGACCCGCATGGGACGACCACTATAGCCCGGCTGCAGGGATTTTCCAGGACGAGCCTGGCCGACGGCCCCCTGTGGAGCGATCGGCGCACATGCGGCACGAATCCCCCTTGACAGCGGGCGGTGTCTGGCACCGGATGCGGATGGGCGTGACGCGCTGCCGCCTGGCGCCTGGTGCCTGTGGAACGCTCGTCACCCTCTCGGCACGAAGAGGCACCGGCAGTGCCAGACACCGGGCCCCGGGGCCTGCCGTTGCTCAGGCCGGGGCCGCCCGGATGCACAGATGCCCTCGAGCGCGCGGGCGTCCGCGCCCGACCGCTACGCCGTTGCGGCCTCGCGGGCCTTGCGCGTCTCGTCGATCACCTTCTGCGCGACGTGCGACGGCACCTCCTCGTAGCGCAGCAGATGCATCGAGTAGTCGCCGCGGCCGCCCGTCATCGAGGTGAGGGACTGCGCGTAGGTGAGGATCTCCGCCATCGGCACCTCTGCGCGGATCGTGGTCATCCCGCCCGCGGGCTCCATCCCGCTCAGCCGTCCGCGACGCGAGTTGAGATCGCCGTTGACGGCGCCCACTGCCTCGTCGGGCACGGTCACCTCGACCTCCATGATCGGCTCGAGCAGCACCGGGTCGGCCTTCGCGTACGCATCCTTGAAGGCCATCGAGCCGGCGATCTTGAACGCCATCTCCGAGGAGTCGACGTTGTGGTACTGGCCGTCCACGAGCCGCACGCGCACGCCCTGCACGGGGGCTCCGGCGAGCTCGCCGTGCTGCATCGTCTCCTGCACGCCCTTGTCCACCGCCGGCCGGAAGCCCTGGGGGATCACGCCACCGACGATCTGGTCGAGGAACTCGTAGCCCTCGCGATCCGGAAGCGGCTCGATCACGATCTCGCAATCGCCGAACTGCCCGCGGCCGCCCGTCTGCTTCTTGTAGCGGTGCCGTGCCCGCGCCTCCTTGCGGATCGTCTCGAGGTACGGGACGCGGGGCGGGTGGAGGTCGACGTCGACGCCGAAGCGCCGCTTCGCGCGCTCGAGCGCCACCTCGACGTGCATCTGGCTCATGCCCGACAGGATCTCCTCACCGGTGCGCGCGTCACGTCGCAGCCGCAGCGTGGGATCCTCCTCCGCGAGCCGCCGGATCGCGGCGGCGACCTTCTCCTCCTCCCCCTTGACCTTGGGCGTGACCGCGAAGCTCATCACCGGATCGGGGAAGGCGAGCGCCTCGACCTCGACGTCGATCTCGCGGTCGACCAGCAGGTCGCCCGTGCGGACGTCCTTGAGCTTGGCGACCGCGCCGATGTCGCCCTCGGCGTACTCCTTGGCCGGGGTGTGATCCTTGCCCTGGAGCTGGACGAGCGACCCCATCCGCTCCTTCGCCTTCTCGCGCAGGTCGAGCAGCGTCGACTCCGTGGTCACCGTGCCGCGGATCACGCGGAAGAGGTTGATCTTCCCGGCGAACTGGTCGGCGATCGTCTTGAACACGAACGCCGCCGTCCCGGCGCCGTCGACGTCCATCGGCTCGCCCTTCTTGGCGGGCGAGGGGACGCCCTCCACGACGAGGTCGAGCAGCGCGTGCGTGCCGAGGTTGTCGGTCGCGACGCCGCAGGCGACCGGGAACACCTCGCCGCGCGTGATGCCGAGCTTGAGCGCTGCGGCGACGTCGTGGGTGTCGAGCTCCTCGCCTTCCAGGTAGCGCTCCATGAGCGCCTCGTCGATCTGGACGACCTCGTCGAGCAGCTTCTCCCGGTAGCTCTGCGCGAGCTCGAGCATGTCGTCCGGGATCGGCACCGGGTCCGCCTCCTTGCCCCCACCCGGGGAGAGGTAGGCGCACATGTGGAGCACGTCGACGATGCCGCGCAGCTCGTGCTGCGCGCCGATGGGGATGTGCACGGCGACGCACTTCGAGCCGAACTGCTCCTGGATCTGGCCCAGCGTGCGGAAGAAGTCCGCGCGCTCGCGGTCGAGCATGTTGACGAACCACACGCGGGCGAGCCCGAGCTCGTCGGCGAGCTTCTTCACGCGCGCAGTGCCGACCTCGAGCCCGAGCACCGCGCTGACGACGACGAGCGCGCCCTCGACGACCGGCAGCGCGCAGCGCACGTCGCCCTGGAAGGACGGGTCGCCGGGGCAGTCGAGGAGGTTGATCTTGCGCCCCTGCCACGTGGTGTGCGTGTGCGACAGCGAGATCGAGAGCTGGCGCCGGTGCTCGTCCTCGTCCGAGTCGGACACGGTCGTGCCGCTCTCGATCGTGCCGAGCCGGTTCACCTCGCCCGTCTGGTAGAGGAGCGCCTCGACGAGGGACGTCTTCCCCGTGCCTCGGTGACCGACGACGGCGACGTTGCGGATCTTTCCGGGCTCGGTCGATGCCATGTGCGCGCGCTCCTCCTGGTTTCCGGGGCCGCGCGCAATCCTAACCTCGCGCCGCTCGTCACCCCGCCGGTCACCCCAAAGCAGCGAGCGCGAGCCGGTAGCGCTCCGACTCACGCTCGAAGCCGCGCCTCTCCGTTCGCTGGACGAGGTCGACGAGCAGCTCGCGTGCCCTGTCGGGGTATCCCAGCCGGGCACGGACGCTCGCCTCCTCGAAGTCGAGCTTGTCGGTCGAGAGGGGCATGTCGATCCCGTCTGCCCACTCGCGCGCACGGTCGAGCGACGCAAGCGCGGCGTCGCGGTCGCCCACCGCGGCTCGAACGCTCGCCTCCGCGATCTCGAGGCCGATCTGATCGGCGATGTCGTCGTCGTGCACGATCGCGCGGGCGCGGTCGATCGCGCGCCTCGCGGAGCTCACCTCGCCGATCCGGCATAGAGCGATCGCCCAGTCGGCGAGTGCGTTCGCGAGATACGGGCTGCCGGGTTGGGACTCGAGCCTCACGACGTTCTCCCGGTGCGCACGCTCGACCGCGTCGTCGTCTCCAAGGACGGCCGTAGCGAGAACCAGCTGGTACTCCGCCCAGGACGATCCCTCCCACGCCCCCGTCTGGTTCAGCAGCTCGACCTCGGCGTCGATCAGGGCCTTCAGCTCGTCGAGCTCCATCGAGCCCGTCAGGAACGCGAGCCTCGCTCTCGCCGAGCGGGCGCTCGCCAGCCGAAGAGGCCCGGCTTCGGCGGCATCGCGGTAGAGATCGTCGATGACCTCCTCCAGCTCCTCCGCCGTCATGTCGGTGTCGAACGCCGTGACGCGACCCCAGCTGATGAGCTCGGTCCGTAGCGGCGAGATCGACGACTGGCGGAGCAGGACGAGGGCACGACGGAACGCCCTGTGCGCCTCGCGAGCGCGGCACCGGCTCCAGTGGACGTATCCGAGCGCGCGTTCGCACCGCGCAGCCCCGAGCACGTCGCCTCTTGAGAGCGTCACCCCCTTCGCCGCCTCGAGATCGGCCACTGCCTCGGTGAGCGCACCACGAGGATCCCAGCGCGCCCGCAGGGCTATCGCCACCGCCTGGTCGCGCTCGTCTCCGCGCTCGTCGAGCTCGGCGATCAGCCCGCCGGCCGCTTCGATGTCGCCCCCTTCGCCGAGCGCGTCAACGAGATCGGGGATCAGCTGGCGCCGATCGGGCCCGTCGGCAAGGACGGCGACCGCACGCGTCAGGAGGTTGCGGGCACCGTGGAGCTCGTCCCGCCCGAAGGCTGCGCGTCCCGCCGCGCCGAGGCGAGCCGCAGCCCGGGCCGCGAGCTCTCCGACTCGGGGGTCGTCGGGATCGAGGTCGACCCGACACCTCCAGGCCTGCTCGAGGTGGTAACCGGCGATCTCGTCCTCGTCGAGCCGCTTGGCGTGCTCGCCGAGCCAGTCTGCGAAGCGCTCGTGGAGATCTGCCCGCGTCGCCTTCGGCAGCGCCTCGTAGGCGGTGTCACGGATGAGGAGATGACGGAAGCGAAATGCGTCGTCTCCTGCGATCTGCGTGCGATCGGGGCGCACCAGCTCCTTCCGGACGAGCGAGAGGAGCTGGGCCGCGACTGCATCGCGCTGCCGATCCGGCGTGAGCGCCGTCACAGCGCCTCTGTGGAACACGTGTCCTTCGACCGCGCCTCGATCGATCACGAACCGCTCCTGGTCGCTGAGCCTGTCGAGCCGTGCCTGGAGCACGGCCTGGATCGTGGACGGAAGCGCCTGTGCCTCACCCTGCTCGCGGGCGAGCACCGCGAGCTCCTCGATGAAGAGCGGATTGCCCTCGGCCGTGTCGAGGATGCGGCCACGAGCACCGGGCTCGAGGTCGAGATCGCCCAGCAGCCGTTCGGCGAGCAGCCGCGCATCGTCCTCCGGTAGCGGCTCGAGCAGCACCGACGTCGCGTTGAGCTTGCCGCCGGCCCACCCCGGGCGCACGTCGAGGAGCTCCGGCCGCGCGATCCCGAGCAGGAAGATCGGCGCCCCGCGTGACCAGTCGGCGACATGCTCGACGAGCTCGAGGAACGGCGGCTCCGCCCAGTGCAGATCGTCGAACACGAGCACGAGCGGGCGCTCCTCGGCGAGCTGCTCGAACAGGGCGCGCGTCGCGAGCTGCGTGTCGCCGGGCGACGAGCGGATCGCCGCGTCCGGATCGAGCCCCAGCTGGAGCAGCACCTCGACGAGCGGCCAGTACGTGATCCCGTCCCCGTACGAGAGCGCCCGCCCTTGCGCGACCCTGGCCGACTCGCCGACGCGCTCGAGGAAGTCGGCGACGAGACGCGACTTGCCCACACCGGCTGGCCCTATCAGCGTGAAGAGACGGGTCGAGCCGGTCGCGACCACGTCCGCGAAGTCGGCCGCCAGACGCTCGCGCTCGCGCGCGCGTCCCACCATGGGTGTCTCGAGCCGCCGTGCGAGGCCCGCCGCCGACCGGTCGAGCGCTGTCAGTCGATGCGCTGCGAGCGGCTCGGGCTTCCCCTTCGCGACGACCTCGATCTCCTCGGTCACGACTGCGTCGCGCACGAGGCGGAAGGTCTCGACCCCGAGCAGCACCTCGCCCGGGGCTGCAGCCTGCTCGAGCCGCGCGGCGACGTTGACGGCATCGCCCGTCACGAGCGTGTCCCCCTCGCCCGCGACGACGTGGCCGGTGTTGATACCGAGCCGCGCCTCCAGGGAGAGCGCGTGCACCTCGTCGCGCAGCTCGACCGCGGCCCGCACCGCGCGGAGCGCGTCGTCCTCGCTTGCGGTCGGGACGCCGAACACCGCCATCACGGCGTCGCCGACGAACTTCTCTACCGTGCCGCCGTGCCGTTCGAGCACGGCCCGTGCCGCGTCGTAGTACCGGCGCATGAGCGCGCGCAGGGCCTCGGGGTCGGTGCGATCGCCGAGCGCGGTCGAGCCGGTCAGATCGCAGAACAGCACCGTGACGACCTTGCGGACTTCACGCACCGCAGCGGCAGGCGCGAGCGGCGCGCCGCAGCCGGGACAGAACCCGAACTCCTCGGGACTCTCACGCCCGCAGGACGCACAGGTCGCCACCAGGCGAGTCTACGGCTCGGTGCGAGCCAGCTACGTCTCGGCGGGCTCGCGCACCGGCCCCGAGAGCCGAGACTTGAGCCGCAGCACTGCCTTCGTGTGGAGCTGCGACACGCGCGACTCGGTCACCCCGAGCACCTCGCCGATCTCCCGCAGCGTCAGCTCCTCGTAGTAGTAGAGCGTGATCACGAGCTTCTCTCGCTCGGGCAGCCGGGCGATCGCCTCGCCGAGCGCCTCCTTCGTCTCGCTCCGCTCGAAGTCGATCTCCGGGTTCGGGCCCTGCTCGTCCTCGATGGTGTCGATCAGCGCGATCTGGTCGCCGCCGGCCTGGGGCGACCACAGCTCGTCGAGCGCGGCCATCGAGGAGCGGGAGATGTCCGTAAGGCTGTCCTCGAGCTCCTCCACGGTGATCCCGACCTTCGCGGCGATCTCCTCGTCGGTCGGGGCGCGGTGCAGCCGCCGCTCGAGCTCGGCGATCGCCCGCTCGATCTCCCGGGCGCGCGTGCGCACCGACCGCGGTACCCAGTCGAGCGACCGGAGCTCGTCGATGATCGCGCCCTTGATCCGTGCGATGGCGTAGGTCTCGAACTTGATCTCCCGGTCGGGATCGAAGCGCTCGATCGCGCCGATCAGCCCGAGGAGGCCGTAGGACGCGAGATCCTGCTCGTCGACGTGCGCGGGCAGCGTCGCGCCGAGCCTCCCGGCGACGAACTTCACGAGCGGCGCGTAGGTCAGGATCAGCCGGTCGCGGAGCGCCTTACGGCGCTCAGGATCCGACTCTGCGCGAAAGTCGCGCCAGAGCGTTGCCGTGTCGCCGCCAGAGACCTTCTCCACCTCCCTGGGAGAATACGCCGCGCAGCCCCGGACTCATTCCCGACGTCGTGGGACGGCCCGCCGGGCGAGATCCGCCATCCACAGCCCGAGCGCCGCCGCGGCGAGCGCGATCACCCACGCACGGCCACCCTCGAGCCCCGCCCAGACGGCGACGGCGACGAGCGAGACCGCGATGGCGCCGAAGAGGAGGGCCAGAGCGACGCGCTGCATCGCCTCATCCTGCCAGCGACGCGCCAACATGCTCGACGCCGACGACCCGCCCGTCGCGGAGCCGCAGCACGGTGTCGGCGATCGTGCGCAGCCGCTCGTCGTGCGACACCACCACCGCCCCGCGACCGGCCCGCGTTGCGAGCGTGCGGAGCAGCTCCATCACCTCGCGGCCACGATCCGAGTCGAGGTTCGCGGTCGGCTCGTCCGCGAGCAGCACGCGGGGGTCGTTCGCGAGAGCGCGCGCGATCGAGACGCGCTGCTTCTCCCCGCCGGACAGGTCCCGCGCGGCGAAGTCGAGGCGGTCGCCCAGCCCGGCGTCGACGAGGAGCGTCGTGGCCCGCCCGCGGGCAGCGTCCCCCCGGACGCCCGCGATGTTGAGCGCCACCTCCACGTTCTCGCGCGCGGTGAGCGACTCGAGCAGGTTGAAGGTCTGGAAGACGAAGCCGACGAGCTCGCGGCGCAGCCGGGTCAGATCGCGAGCCTGGAGCTCGCCGACGTCGACGCCGGCGAGCACGACCCTTCCGGCCGTGGGGCGCAGCAGACCCCCGATCATCGTCAAGAGGGTCGTCTTCCCGGAGCCGGACGGCCCCATCACGAGGCAGAGCTCGCCAGGGCGGACGACGAACGAGACGCCGTCGACCGCTCGCACCGTCGTGTGCCCGCTGCCGAACACGCGCGTCAGCCCGTCCACGACGAGGAGCGGCGCGTCGCTCATGCGCGGAAGACCACGGCCGGGTCGATGCGGTCGATCCGCCGCGCAGGCACCCACGCAGCGACGACGGAGACCAGGATCGCGGCGACGAGCACTCCAGCAGCGTCCGTGAGCCGCAGGTCGGTCACGAACTCCGGGACCCGGCTCTCGATCCATGGCGCCGCGAGCGCCGCCACACCGACCCCGAGCAGCGCGCCGAGCGCACCGACGATGAGGCTCTGCTCGACGACGATCCGGTAGACGAAGGCTCCGGAGGCCCCGAGCGCCTTGAGGACGCCGTAGTCACGTGCCTTCTCGATCGTGGCCGTGTAGGTCGTCAACGCGATCACCGCGCCACCGATCAGGAACCCGATCGCGACGAGCGTCCCGACGACGGGCAGGAAGCCCTCGTCGACGAGGCGTGCGGTCGCGTCGGCGAACTGCCGGCTCGTGCTGGCCTCGCTGCCCGGGACGACGTCCGACGCCTGCTGCATCACCAGCGTGGCGTCCACGTCGCCGTCGAGCGCGAGGAGGTAGAAGCCGACCGTGCCTTCGACGCCGAGCAGCGCTCGCGCATCGGCGGCGCTGACGAAGGCCAGCTGGAACAACGGGTTCCCCCCGGGACGCACGCCGACCACCTCGAGCGCCCTCCCGTCGACGCCGAGCGCGTCGCCCACGGAGACGCGCGCCTCTCGCTCGAGCACCGTGTCGATCACGACCTCGCCGGGCCCGGGCAGGAACCGCTCCCGGACGCTCTCCGGCCACGCCTCGCGCGGCTCGGCGTCGAGCGCCATGAAGAAGACGTCGAGCGACCTCCCCTCGTGGTCGAACCCGATCCGCCGCGCGAGCACGGGCACAGCGGCCCGCACGCCCGGGATCGCGACGAGCTCGTCCTCGAAGCCGTCCGGCAGCGTCGACGCCGACCGGAACGGGTCGCGCGTCCCCTGCTGGGCCACCCATACGTCACCCGGGAGGTCGTCGAGCACCCGCGCAGCGTCGCTCCAGCCTCGGTAGAGGCTCACCACGAGGAGCACGAGCAGCACCGCGCACGCGACGCCTGCGACCGACATGACGAGACGGCCCTTCTCCGCGAGCAGGTTGCGTCGCGCGACGGGAACCACGATCCCATCGTCGCTCAGCCGGGGTCACGCCGAATCGGCCGCAACGTGCAGCCGCGATCGGGGAAATGCCGTACGGGCTACACTGCGGCGCAGCCCAGGGGCGTGGCGCAATTGGTAGCGCACCGGTCTCCAAAACCGGGGGTTGCAGGTTCGAGTCCTGCCGCCCCTGCTGGGTTCACTCCTCGGAATCCTCGTGAAGACTGGGGTTCCGGCTGCTCTTCGCGACAGACCCTTCTCCGCTCAAGACCGCTGGAACCCGCTGGTCTTGGCGATCGACTGTCCCGCAGACTGTCCCGCAGTCGTGACATGACGCACAATCTCCGACGGGGCTGCCGTGAGGATGCAGGTAGCGGTGGTGGGGGCACTGTAGGCCCGGTGTGTCAGTACGCCCGAGACGATGACGCGGTTCGCTCCGGGCGCGTACGACCCCGACCAGGACGAGTGGGAGCTGTACTACCTGCCCGACGACTTCTCGCAGGCGAGGAACGTCGCCGACCAGCACCCCAACACGCTCGCCGAGCTGAAGGAGCTCTTCTGGCACGAGGCGGAGCGCAACAAGGTGCTGCCGCTGCTCGGCGCGTTCTCCGTCTTCCTCGGCGACCTGCCTCCGCTGCCGACGATCACGCGCTTCACCTACGGCAGCGGGTAGCACGAGGGCGAGCCGGGACAGGCTCTACCTGCCAACCGCCAACCCCTCTCGGGGTGGGTTGGCATGCACAACGGGTGCCTCCTGCCACCTCGTGGGCGCGATCCGGTCGCGTGTCGGACGACCGCACGGACGCTCCCTCGTAGACGTCGCCGAGCGCCGGACACCGGGATCGCTCGGCGTCACCCCCTCACGCGGCCCGCAGCGGCCCCTCGGGCCGTGGAACCCCGAGCCACCGCGGGGTGCGGCGCATGTAGTCCTCGTAGGCCGCGCCGTACTTGGCGACCATCGTGCGCTCCTCCTCCGGCACGGCGAGTCGCCATGCGGCGGCCTCGGCGGCGGCGCAGACGACGAGGACCCACGACGTCCCGGCGAGGCCGACGCCGAGGTACACGAGCGCTCCGGCGACGTACATCGGGTGTCGAGAGATTGCGTACACGCCGTGGGTCATGGGCGTGTCGACCGGCGCGCTGACGAACGTGACCGACGCAGCGAACGCCATCGCGACGGCAACGGCACTGACGACGAGCCCGACGGCGAGCCAGACGCTGCCTCGCTCGAGCGGGACGAAGACGCCGTAGAGCAGCGTGAGCGGCAGGAGCACGGCGTGCGTGACGATGGTCGCCACCCGCGTCCCGCGCCCGGCGTCGGCGAAGGACGGCTCGCCCTCCATCCGCGCCTCTGCCGTCGCTCCCGCGACGAAGAACGGCCCGAACGAGACGACCCGGAAGACGAGCAGGACGAGCCAGACGTTCCAGAGCCCCACCTCGAGATCCGGTACGACCTGCATCCGATCCTCCATCCCCTCGCCGAACCGGCCGGGACCGCGTGCGCGATCCGGAGCGATGGTGTCTCCGGTGCTCAGCGCATCCCGGCGACCACCGTCTCACCTGCCGGCTCGAGCGGCTGCCAGCGCGACGCGAGCCGCTTCGCCACCTCCGGCATCGTCGTGTACTCCATGTCGTCCATCGGCAGGCGGCCCGGCTCGAACGGCCCGTGGCGGCGCATGTAGTCGGCCACCTCGAGCGCGAGCGTTCGTGCGCGGTCGAACGAGACGTCCCCGAGCAGGTCGCGCGGCCCGACGAGGCGCCCGTCGGCGAGCTGGAAGCCCATCCCGACGACGCGCGGCGGGCCGTCGAAGCGCGCGGGCGTCGCATCCGCGACCGACGTCGGCATGAGCGGCCCGTTGTGCGAGCCTCGCATCCAGCCTGCGACCAGGTGCGGGAACGCGAACGGCTCGAGCACCTCGCCCAGGGCCGGCAGGCCGCTCTGGCAGCGGACGATCATGATCGGGTCGTCCTTGCCGACGTAGCGCCCCGCGATCAGCGAGAGGCGCGACGTGGACGCGACCGCGACGGGCTCGTCGCGGTCCTTCTTCCGGAACACGTGCTTGATCACGAAGCGCCCCGTCGTGCCGATGTGGACGAGCAGGTCGTAGCTCTCCTCCGGGCACTCGAAGACGGCGTGCGTGCCCTCGAGCAGGTCGTAGACCTCGAACGCGAAGCCGTCGTGCATGGCCTTGTCGATGATCAGCCCGGCCGTGCTGAACGGGTCGGCGAACATCCGGTACAGCGGCAGGTTCCACGCCCCGGGCGCCGTCTTGTCCGCGGCGAACACGACCAACGGCTCGGACGGCCGCTCCTCGATCTCCAGCTCCGCGACACCGGGGCCCGCCCCGCGGATGTTCCCCGAGAAGGCGTCCGCGAGCAGATCCTGGCCCGCTCCGTAGAGATGGAGCCGCCTCGCCACCTCCGTCGCCTCGACGAACGTGTCCCAGGCGAACCGGTGCACCGGCTCGGCGTCCACGCCGTGCGCGTGCGTCAGCACGAGGTTGACGTCGTCGCCGCACGCGCCGACGCGCCCGTCGAGCACCAGGCCGTCGCGGATCGCGGCGCGCACGCGCTCGTCTGCGCACGCGAGCAGATCGGGATGGACAGCCCCATGACCGACGTACCCACCGACGTCCGCCTTGATCGCAGTGACCGTGACCCTGGCCATCGTGCACCTCCTTCGCGGCACAGCCCCCTTCGACTCCCTTGTACGCGCCAGGCGCTCTCCTGTCATCGGCGGAGGCGCCGAACCGCCGTTCGGCCTACTACCGACCCGCGACGCGGACGCGGCGCGCCGCCCGCGCGCCCTCGACGGTGCTGTGCGAACATGTGTTCGATGACCTCGGAGGGGCACACGTACGCGCGGTTCCGGCGAGCGCTCGACCGCCGCAACCTGGCCGCGGCCGAGGACGCGGCCCGCGATCTGCCCCACCTCTCGCTCGACGACGCCCTGCAGCTGGTGCGGCTCTACGCGGAGCGGGGATCGCCGAAGTACGAGCGCGCGGCGCTGCGGTGGCTCGAGCGCTTCGTGGCCGAGTCCCACCCGAGCCTGCGAGACCTCGCGCAGATGAGCGCACTGCTCGTCGAGCACGCACCCTGAGCGATGGGGAGCCCGCCCCCTCGGCCGGGCTCCCCATCGTGGTGTGCGGCTCAGCTGTCCTGCATGGCGACGCTGAGGCGCTCGAGCGCCTGCTCGACCTCGCCGGCGACCGCATCCGCGAGCTCCGCCGCGGTCTGCCACCCGAGGATTCGCGAGCTCTCCTCGACGGCGACCCCGTGTCGCCGGATCTCGCGCGCCGCAGGATGCGTGAGCCTCGGATCGCCGAGGACCAGCATCAACGGCCAGCCCAGCCGGGCTGCGTCGGAGCCCGCGGTGGCCGCGAAGAGGACGATCATCGCCACCCGGTGCTTCTGGAGCCGCTGCTCATGCAGGTCGCGCTGCTGGCCGCTGTGGAAGCCAGCAGCCGCGGCCGGCGCCCCGCGCGGGTGCGCCGCCGACGGGCCACGCAGCTCCCGCTCGTCGCCGGCGACATCGGTGAGATCGATCCGCCGCAGCTCCTCCGTGGCGCGGGGCTGCCACTCGACGAGACGGGCCTCGTGCGCCGCCAGCAGCATCAGGCCCACTCGGACATCGCTGTCACGCTCGATCACGGAAGACCACCTCCTGCCTCCACCATGCTCCGAGCGCGCTCGGCGCGCATCGGGGGTGGTCACGACCGGGGCGCGGGAAAGCCGCGTCCTCAGTCGAGCAGGCGCAGCGCGGCCTCCTCGATCTCCTCCTCCGAGAGGAGCACGAGCCGGGCAGCATCGCCGAGCGGGACGAACGAGTCCTTGCTGGAGACTCGCGCCAGCCGCCCCGTGTAGCCGGCGTCGAGCAGCTCGGCGACGACCCCCTCCCCCACGCCCCCCGTGCGGCGGGTCTCGTCGACGACGAGCGTCCGACCGGTGGCCCGAGCCTCTCGGAGCACGTCCTCGAGCGGCAGCGGCGCCAGCCAGCGCAGGTCGAGGACGCGCGCCCGGACGCCGCGCTCGGCGAGTCGGAACGCGACGCGCAGCGACATGTGCAGGCCGTTGGCCCACGTCACGAGGGTGAGGTCGTCGCCCTCGAGATAGCGCTGGGCCGCGCCGATCGGGACGTGGTCGACGCCGGGGGCCGCGAGCCAGAGGCCGTCGCCCTCCTCGAACAGGTCGCGGGTGTGGTACAGCGCGATCGGCTCGAGGAAGACGCACACGCTGCCGTCCGCCTTCGCAGCCGCGACGCAGGTGCGAAGCATGGCCGCAGCGTCGTCGGGTCGCGCCGGCGACGCGATCACGAGCCCCGGGATGTCGCGCAGGACGCCGAGCCCGCTGTCGTTGTGGAAGTGGCCGCCGAAGCCCTTCTGGTAGCCGTAGCCCTGGATCCGCACGACCATCCCGTTGCGATACGCGCCCTGTGAGAAGAACTGGAGCGTCGCCGCCTCGCCCCGCAGCTGATCCTCGGCGTTGTGCAGGTAGGCGAGGTACTGGATCTCGGGGATCGGGACGAGCCCGCTCACGCCCGCGCCCAGCGCCAGGCCGAGGATCGACGTCTCGTCGAGGACGGTGTCGAAGACCCGCTCCTCCCCGAAGCGGGCCTGGAGTCCCCGCGTGACGCCGTACACGCCTCCCTTCGCCCCGACGTCCTCCCCGAAGACGAGCGCCTCGGGGTGCTGGTCGAGCACGCCGGCGAGCGCAGCGTTGATCGACTGCGCGAGCGTCAGCGGCTCGGGGTCGACCACCGCCGACCCGTGCGCGAGACCCGCGACGGCGGCGGCGTCGTGCGGGGCAAGCGGGCGCATCACCTCCTCGGCCGAGGCGAGCTGTGGGCGTCGCATCGCCTCGCCTGCACGGTCCCGGACGAGGGCGCGTGCGGCGAGGTAGTCGTCGGCGAGCTGATCTCCCGACCGCGATCCGCCAGCCACGAGCCAGCGCGCGGTCGCCAGCAGCGGGTCGCGCGCGTAGTCGGCGCGGATCTCTTGCGCCGACCGGTACGCCGTCTCGACATCCGCGCCGGCATGGCTCAGGTAGCGCACCGTGCGCAGATGGAGCACCGCGGGGTACCGGTGCTCGCGCACCCACGCGACGAGCTCCTGCGCGATCGCGAGCAGCGCGGCCGGGTCGTCGCCGTCCGCCTGCTCGACGACGAGCTCCGGCCTCCCGGCGAGCGACTGGGCGACCCAGCCCTCGGGCGTCGGGACGCTGATCCCGAGTCCGTTGTCCTCGCAGACGAGCAGGAGAGGCAGGGCCTGGCCGCGATACGCATGGTGGGCGGTCGTGTTGAGCGCCGCTTGGGTGGTCGCGTGGTTGAGCGACGCGTCCCCGAATGAGCACACGACGACGGCATCGCCCGGCCACGGCGACGGGACGCCGAGGCTCCGCGCCCGCTCGATCGCGAACGCGACGCCGACGGCGCGCGGGAGGTGCGAGGCGATCGTCGACGTCTGCGGGATCACAGCGAGCGCGTGGTGGCCGAAGACCTTGTGCCGGCCGCCGGCGATCGGCTCCTCGGCGGCGGCGGCCATCCCGAGGAGGACGTCCGAGACGCCGTCGTGGCCGAGCTGGCCGGCGCGTGCGAGGTAGAAGCCTCCGGAGCGGTAGTGCAGCAGCGCGGGGTCGGTGGGCTCGAGCGCCAGCGCGACGAGGGCGTTCGACTCGTGCCCCGCCGAGCCGATCGTGTAGAAGCCGAGCTTCTGCGCCTGGAGCCACCGCGCGGCGTGATCGATCACGCGGCTGTCGACCTGCGCGCGCCAGGCGGCCTCCGCCGCAGCGGGCGCGGCGGTCACGCCGGACGGGGCGGGCAGCGCTCGCAGCGCGTCGACGAGGTGCTGCTCGAGCGGGTCGAGGTCGTCGGCCATGACCACCCTGACGGTACCGCCGCGACCGCGCCTCCGTGGCCGGAGCAGGCGTCAGCCCAGGACGAGCGGGATCTCGACGACCTTCGTCTCGGAGCCGTCCTTCGCCGAGCGCTCGAACGCGCGCAGCGTGGCCGGCCCGACGCCGTCGAACGGCACCTCGATCGAGAAGGTGCCTCTGCAGCCGGTGCCGCAGGTCGCGGTGCCGAACGTCGAGGCGAGCTGCTCCCCGGCCTCGCTGACGATCTCGACCTCCAGCGTCGCCTCGAACGTGTTCGCGGTGCCGCGCACCCGCAGCGGGCTCGCGACCACGTCCCCGGGGGCGGGCGACTCCACGAGGATCGCCGGCGCGTGCTCCTCGACGTCGGCCCGCGTCAGCGTCGGGGGGAGCTCGATCCCCTCGGCCGAGAAGGTCGTCACCGGCTGGCCGTCCAGGCGCAGCGCGACGCGCCCGACGGTGGGGAACTGGGTCGCGGTGTGCACGAGCTGGGCGAGGCGCAGGAACATCGACAGCGACCCACCGCCGTCGTCGAACGAGCCGCTGAGGTCGATCGTCGCCGTGCCGTCCGCGAGGTCGACGCCGAGCACCTCGACCCCGTCCGGGACGGCGCTCGTCAGCCCCCACCCTCCCTCCTCGGCGCTCGGCCCGGCGAGCAGCTCGGTCAGCGCGGCGCGCAGCACGCCGGGGGTCGCAACCACGGAGCGTCGCGCGACGCCCACGTGCTCCCCGCGCACGAGGTACACGCGCACGTCACGCCGCTCGGCGGGCGTCGGCCCGTCGGTGTCGGTGGTGGTGGTCGTCGTGGTGGGCGTCGGCGTGGTCGGCTCCGCCGACTCGCCGCCGTCGCAGCCCGCGAGGAGGAGCGTGGCCGCGGCCAGCGCGACCGCCACGCGGGGGAGCGCCGATGCCCGCATGCCACCAGCGTAGACTCCGGTCGCGATGACCGTCCTCACCTCGCACGTCGTGCACGACGAGGTCTTCGAGCGGCGGCGGGCTCACACCGAGACGCTGGTGCGGGAGCTGCGCGAGCGCACCGCGCTCGTCGCGCGAGGCGGCGGCGAGCAGGCGCTCGAACGGCACCGCTCCCGTGGCAAGCTCACCGCCCGGGAGCGGATCGACCGCCTGCTCGACCCCGGCACGGCGTTCCTCGAGCTGGGGGCGCTCGCCGCGTGGGAGCTGTACGACGGCCAGGCGCCGTCGGCAGGGATCGTCACCGGCATCGGCGTGATCGAGGGCCGTCACTGCGTCGTCGTGGCGAACGACGCCACGGTGAAAGGCGGCACGTACTTCCCGCTCACGGTGAAGAAGCACCTTCGCGCGCAGGAGGTGGCCGAGCAGAACCGCCTGCCGTGCGTCTACCTCGTCGACTCCGGCGGGGCGTTCCTGCCCCTGCAGGCCGAGGTCTTCCCCGACCGCGATCACTTCGGGCGGATCTTCTACAACCAGGCGCGGATGTCCGCGGCCGGGATCCCGCAGGTCGCGGTCGTGATGGGCTCGTGCACGGCGGGGGGCGCCTACGTCCCGGCGATGTCGGACGAGACGGTGATCGTGCGGGGCACCGGCACGATCTTCCTCGGCGGACCGCCGCTCGTGAAGGCGGCCACGGGCGAGGACGTGACCGCGGAGGAGCTGGGCGGCGCCGACGTCCACGCGCGGCAGTCGGGCGTCGCCGACCACTACGCGGTCTCCGACGAGCACGCGCTGGCGATCGCGCGAGAGATCGTGCGGCACCTGGGCGACCCGGCGCAGCCGCCGTGGGAGGTGGCAGCTCCCGAGCCGCCCGCGGTCGATCCCTCGGACCTGTACGGCCTGGTGCCGGAGAGCTACCGCCAGGAGCTCGACCCGCTCGAGCTGATCGCCCGGCTCGTCGACGGCAGCCGCTTCCACGAGTTCAAGGCGCTCCACGGCGACACGCTCGTGTGCGGGTTCGCTCGGATCGAAGGACACCCCGTCGGGATCCTCGCCAACCGCGGCGTGCTCTTCTCGGAGTCGGCCCGCAAGGGCGCGCACTTCGTCGAGCTCGCGTGCGCACGGCGGATCCCGCTCGTGTTCCTGCAGAACATCACCGGGTTCATGGTCGGCCGAGAGGTCGAGGCCGGAGGCATCGCCCGGGACGGAGCGAAGCTCGTCACCGCGGTCGCGTGCGCCGCCGTGCCGAAGCTCACGGTGGTCGTCGGCGGCTCGTTCGGGGCGGGCAACTACGCGATGTGCGGGCGCGCCTACGGCCCGCGCCAGCTGTGGATGTGGCCGGGGGCGCGGATCTCGGTGATGGGCGGCGAGCAGGCCGCGACCGTGCTGACGACCGTCGGCGACGCCGACCCCGAGGCGATCCGCGAGACGTACGAGCGGGAGGGCTCGCCGTACTTCTCCACGGCGCGGCTGTGGGACGACGGCATCATCGACCCGCTCGACACGCGGCGGGTGCTCGCGCTCGGGCTCGCCGCGGCGGCGAACGCGCCGGTCCCCGACACGTCGTTCGGCGTCTTCCGGATGTAGCGAGCGGCCACCCCATCTCGGGCAGGGTCGGCTCGTGTACGGCAGAATCGGCGCGCCGCGCACCAGGCATCAGGTTCCGCGCGGCCCGTCCAGGAGAGGAGCGCTCGAATGGCCTACGCGATGGTCGACGTCGCCGACATCCCGACCCTCTGGGGCACGTTCAGGCCGGTGCGCCACGCACTCGGCGTGACCGCGTTCGGCTTCATGCAGATCGACTTCCCGCCGGACAAGGTCGGCTCCGAGCACGACGAGGCGACCTCGGGGCAGGAGGAGGTCTACCTCACGCTGTCGGGGTCGGGATCGCTCGAGGTCGACGGCGAGGTCGTGGAGATGAAGCCGGGGCGCTACGTCCTCGTCTCCCCCGACGCGAGGCGGCGACCGACGGCCGGCCCGGACGGCATGTCGTTCCTCGTGATCGGTGGCGTGCCCGGTGGCGTGTACGAGCCGTGGGAGCTGCCCGAGGAATGATCGTCCGAGTCCTGCTCTGGCGGCTCGACGACGGCGAGGGCTCGTTCGCGGAGGTGCAGGCCGCGATCGACCGGCTCGAGCCGCTCGACCCTCCGAGCGCGTGGCTGTGGAGCGACCCGCAGGAGCGGTTCGGCGCGCTGCTCGTGGACGACGAGCCCGACGGCGCGCTGCCGCCCCAGCTCGACGCGATCCGCGCGTTCATCGGGCGCGACCCGGATCTCTACGACGAGTTCGACGCGATCGGCTGACGACGACGCGCGCCGCGCCTGTCCGGGCTGGCTGCGCGCGGCGGAGACCCGGCAGCGGCGCCCCCGGCGCCGGGCCGATTCGCCTGACTGCTCACCCGTTCCCTGTCCGTGCGCCATCGCCCTGACGGGTTCGCGCCCGACGATCGCGCCCGAACGGCTGCGCGTAACCTCGTACCGCCACCGCTCGGTCGCCCACAGCCGCACCTCTCCGAGCCCGATTACGAGTAAGGGCGAGAGCCGCGACGGTCCTTGTGGCTCAGAGCCACAAGGAGCGACCGGCCGCTCCCGCTCGGGCTACTCGGGCTGGCCGGCGCGGAGGTCGAGCTCCCGCCGGGCGTGGATGTCCCGAACCCGCTGGCCGTGCCCGAGAACCGACTCCTTGCGGTAGCGGAGCGCATCCCAGACGAGGTCCGAATCGGCCTCGGCCAGCTGCTCCCGGTACCGGCGCTCGGCCTTGACGATCCGCCGCACGTGCGCGTACCCAGGACGAGTCACACCCAGCTCGTCGGCCAGATCGCCGACCCGGCGGTGCAGCTCCGCGATCGGCATCTGTCCGTCGTCCAGCCGGACGAGCGCAGCGCGAAGCCGCTCGTCGTAGCGTGGCGCCTGACTCGTCACCTACCCCATGCTCCACCGGGAGGCGCGACGGAAGAGTGCCGAGATCGCACTCAGTCTGCGCACGCGCTCCGGTCCCGCGACCGCGATCGGGCCCTCGTCGAGTCACGGTCCCTGCCACCTCGGCGGTCATCCCTGCTCGTGGCTCAGAGCCACAAGCCACGTCCCGGCAAGGCGAACGGACGAGGAGTGCCGACGATCCGGTGTCGGCGCACCCGCGAACGGCGACGCCACCGCCACGCGCAGGATCGCGCCGCGGCCCGCGTCCGCGGAGCAGCCATGCCCTACCGGCGCATCGCGCTCTTCAGGAAGAACCCGACGTTCGCCGGCCGCTCGGCGAGTCGGCGCATGAGGTACGGGTACCACTCGGGCCCGTAGGGCGTCGCCACGAGCACCTTGTGCCCACGGCGCACGAGGTCGAGCTGCAGCCCCCCACGCACGCCGTAGAGCATCTGCAGCTCGAACCGGTCGCGCTCGATGCCCTCCCGTGCGGCGAAGGCGAGCACGTGGTCGAGGAGCCGCTCGTCGTGCGTCGCGACGGCGACGTACGCGCCGCCGCGGAGCGCCGTCTCGACGAGCTCGACGTACGCGCGGTCGACGTCCGCCTTGTCGGGGAACGCGACCTCCGGTGGCTCCAGGTAGGCGCCCTTCACGATGCGAAGGTTCGGCCGGAGCGGCAGCAGCGCCTCGAGATCGGCCGGCGAGCGGTGGAGGTACGACTGCAGCACGGTGCCGACCTGCTCCCTGCCGCTCCGGCGGAGGCGCGCATGGATCCTGAGCGTCGCGTCGACGACCCCGGAGTGCTCCATGTCGATGCGGACGAAGCTCCCGACCCGCCCGGCGACGTCGACGAGGCGCGCGACGTTCGCGTACGCCAGCTCCTCGTCGAGCTCGAGTCCGAGGTGCGTGAGCTTGAGCGCGACGTTCACCGGGAGCCGCTCGGCCGCGAGGCGCTCGAGCACGTGCTCGTAGGCGTCGGCGACGGCCTCGGTGGCGGCTCGGTCGCGGACGCTCTCCCCGAGGAGCGTCGTGTTGGCGTGGAGCCCCTGCGCCGCGAGCCTGCGCAGCACGACGACGCACTCGTCGAGCGTCTCCCCGGCGACGAACCGCCCGGCCCCCAGCCGCATGCCGTGCTCGCGCATGAAGGCCTGCACCCGTCGACTGTCGGCCGCGCGGAGGATGGCGCCGCGAAGCAGCCCGTTCGCCCGCTCGGAGACGCTCACGTCGGTCCGAGCAGCTCGTCGAGCACGGCGTCGAGACGGCCGGCCTCCTCGGGGTCGAGATCGCGCAGCGGGGCTCTCACGTCCGGCCGGATCGGGACGCCTCGTCGCCCCACGACGCGCTTCAGCGCCGCATGGCGCGGGAAGGCCTCGATCCGTGTGCGCAGCGCTCCGAGCCCGGCGGCGCCCTCGTCGGTCGGCTCACGGACGACGGCCGCAACCTCCTCGGGGAACGCCGACGCGAGCGCCGACACCGCGCCGACCGCACCCGCCCGCCGACCCTCGGCGATCAGCGCCTCCGGTCCGACGAAGATGTCGAACCCGTCGAGCACGTACCGGGCGAAGGCCTCCCACGGCGTGTCCGACACCTTCATCCCGACGAGGTTGTCGGCCTCCTCCCGCAGATGCATCAGCATCGCCGGGTCGAAGGCGTAGCCGGCGGTCGCCGCGAACTCGTAGACGTAGAACGGCACCGGCGCGCACGCCATCGCGGCGGCCAGGAGGTGCTGCCGCTGCGCGGCAGGATCGAGCTTGAAGTACGGCGGGCCGATCACGGCGATCGCGTCCGCTCCCGCCTCGGCGGCGTGCGCGGCGAGGGCGACCGTGTCCGCGGTCGTCTGCGCGCCGCAGTGGGCGGCGACGAGCGCCCGACCGCCGATCGCCTCGAGCCATAGCTCGAGACCGCGCCGGCGCTCGTCGACGGAGAGCAGCACCGCCTCGCCGTTCGTGCCGAAGGCGAGCACGCCGTCCAGCCCTGCGCCGAGCAGGAGATCGGCGTACGAGCCGACCACGTCCTCGTCGAGCCGCGCGCCGCCGTCGCGCAGCGGCGTGAGCGCAGCCGCGATCGTTCCGCGCAGACGTCGCATCGACGAAACCATAGGGTGTCACCCGTGACGGCGCTCCGCATCGACCGCGACGGAGATCTCCTGCGGATCACCCTCGCCCGCCCCGAGGCCCGCAACGCATTCGACGCTTCCCTGATCGCCGAGCTGGCGGAGGCGTTCGTCGACGTGGGCGTCGCCCGCGCCGTGATCCTCTCGGGGGACGGGCCGAGCTTCTGCGCCGGCGCCGACGTGGAGTGGATGCGCGCCTCGATCGCACTCGACGTCGACGCCAACGTCGCCGACGCGGTCGCGCTCCGTCGGATGCTCGAGGCGATCGACACGTGCCCGGCCCCGGTGATCTGCGCGGTGCACGGCCACGCGCTCGGCGGCGGTGCGGGGCTCGTTGCCTGCAGCGACGTCGTCGTCGCGCACACCCGCACCGTGTTCGCGTTCTCGGAGGTGAAGCTCGGGATCGTGCCCGCAGTGATCTCGCCCTTCGTCCTGCGGAAGATCGGGGAGAGCGCGGCACGACGCCTCTTCGTGACGGGCGAGCGCTTCGACGCGGCGACCGCGCAGCGGATCGGGCTCGCGCACGAGGTGACAGACGACGTCGACCGCGTCGTGGAGCGCGTCGTCGCAGAGCTCCGCACGGCGGGGCCGCGCGCGGCTCGGCACGCGAAGCGGCTCGTGCTCGAGCGGCCCGACGGGGTGGAGACCGCCCGGCGCATCGCCGAGCGCCGCACGAGCGCCGAGGGTCAGGAGGGCCTCAGGGCCTTCGTCGAGGGCCGCCGCCCGTCGTGGGCGCCGGCGCCTCGGGACGACGACGCGTGACGGCGATCCTCGCGCTCGCGTCGGCGCTGCTGGTGGGGGGCGCCGACTACCTCGGCGGCGTCACGTCGCGACAGGCGGTCGCGGCGCGCGTCGCGGCGGCCGCGCAGACCGTGGGGCTCGCCGTCGTGATCCCGGCGACCCTCGTCGTGGGATGGGAGCGGGTCACGGCGACAGACGCGGGCTGGTCGCTCGCCAGCGGCCTGGCCGTCGGGATCGGTCTGGCGCTCTTCTACCAGGCGATGACGGTCGGCCTGATCAGCGTCGTGGCACCGGTGGTCGCCGCGACCGGCGCCCTCGTGCCGGTCTGCTACGCCCTCGTGCGCGGTGAGCGGCCGGGCCTGGTCGCGCTCGCCGGGATCGCGCTCGCGATCACCGCGATCGCGCTCGTCTCCGTCGCTCCGGGGGAGGGCAGCGCGACCCGAGGGCTCGGCCTGTCGCTCGCCGCCGGTGCCCTCTTCGGCCTGTTCTTCACGTTCCTCTCCCTGCCGAGCGACGATGCGGGCCTGGTGCCCGTCGCCCTCTCGCGCGTCGGCTCGACGGTCGCGCTCGTCGCGCTCGCGCTGGCGACGACGGGAGGGCTCGGTCCCGGCCGTGCGACGCACCGCGCCGTCGCCGCGATCGCGGTGCTGGAGGTCGCCGCGGCGATCTTCCTGCTGCTCGCGCTCCAGCGAGGCCCGGTCTCGATCGCCGCGGTGCTCGCCTCCCTCTATCCGGTCACGACGACGCTGCTCGCGGCGACCCTGCTCCGGGAGCGGCTCACCGAGGTGCAGCTCGCCGGGGTCGCGCTCGCGCTGACCGCGGTCGTGCTGGTCTCGCTCGGCTGACCTGCGGCGAGGCCGACGCCCACCGCAGGTCAGCCGGGGCCTCGCGTCAGGGGTTGCGTCGCTCGCGCGCCGACTCGACGCCGGCCTTCACGAGGATGAAGGGCACCGCGATCGTGGCGATCATCGTCGCGATCCAGACGATCAGCGCGGCGAGGATCCAGTCCCAGACGCCCGAGATCGAGAGGCCGTCCGAGATCAGGTCGGTGACGACCAGCGCGACGAACGTCGTCACGAGCCCGATCCCGCCGAGGAGCACGGGGGCGTTGCGACGCGCGACCGAGGCCATGAACGGCATCAGGACGGCCTGGAGCACGGCGAAGATCACGACGACTGTGATGAACGACATCGTGTCGATGTCCATCCCGTCGACGACGGCCGCGGCCACCAGCAGACCGACGGCAGCCGCGGCGAGGAAGACGGCAGCGTTGACGAGGAAGCGGACCATGGCGCAACGCTACACCGTCCACCGGCCGACGGCGCGTAGAGTGGCTCCGTGGCGATCGCGCGCGTCCTCGTCGCGAACCGGGGCGAGATCGCGCTGCGCGTGTTCCGCACGTGTGCGCGGCTCGGGCTCGAGACGGTCGCCGTCGCCCCTCCGGACGACCGGGATGCGCTGCACGCGCGCAGCGCCGACGCGACGGTCGAGATCGCGTCCTACCTCGACCCTGCCGAGCTCGTCCGCGCCGCGGGCGAGGCCGGCGCGGACGCCGTCCATCCCGGGTACGGCTTCCTCGCCGAGAGCGCCGTCCTCGCGCAGGCGGTGGTCGACGCCGGGCTCACCTGGATCGGCCCACCGCCGGACGCGCTCCGCCTCGGAGGCGACAAGGTCGAGGCGAAGCGGATCGCCGCGGGGGCGGACGTCCCAACCCTGCCGGCGGGTGAGGCGTCGCTGATCGGGTTCCCGCTGCTCGTGAAGGCGGCGGCGGGCGGCGGTGGACGGGGGATGCGCATCGTCCGGGAGCCGTCCGCCCTCGACGAGGCGCTCGCCGTCGCCGGGCGGGAGGCGGCGGCCGCGTTCGGCGACGGCGCCGTCTACTGCGAGCGGTACCTGGAGCGGCCGCGTCACGTCGAGGCACAGCTCTTCGGCGACGACGCCGGCGTCACGGTGCTGGGACTGCGGGACTGCTCCGTCCAGCGCCGCTACCAGAAGCTCCTCGAGGAGGCCCCGCCTCCCGGTCTCTCGGTCGAGGCCGCGCGGACGATCGAGCGGGCGTCGGTCGCGTTCGCGGAGGCGATCGGCTACCGGAGCCTGGGCACGGCCGAGTTCCTCGTCGACGGCCAGGACGCCTGGTTCCTCGAGCTCAACGGCCGCATCCAGGTCGAGCATCCCGTCACGGAGGCGGTGACCGGGCTCGATCTGGTGGAGCTCCAGCTTCGCGCGCTCGCGGGCGACCGACCGCCACCGCACAACGTCGAGACACGGGGGCATGCGGTCGAGGTCCGGCTCTACGCCGAGGACCCGCGGACGTTCCTCCCCCGCTCCGGCCAGATCGACGTCCTCCGCCTGCCGGCCGGCATCCGCGTCGACGCGGGCGTGGAGCAGGGCGACGTCGTGGGGACGCGCTACGACCCGCTGCTCGCGAAGCTCGTCGCGCACGGCAGCACCCGCGACGAGGCGTTCGCGCTCCTCGCCGACGCGCTCGCGGAGACCGTGGTGGAGGGAGTCGAGACGAACCTCGCGCTCCTCCGCTGGCTCGTCGCCCATCCGGTGCTCCGGGACGGTCCCGTCTCGACGGCGTTCCTCGTCGACCACCCGCCGCTCACGACGCCCCCGCGCAGGCGAGCTCGCGGGGCCTGGGGCTCGCCGTGGAGGCTCAACCTGCCCCCGCCTGCTCCCGCCCCGCCGCCGGACCCCGACGGGCCCGCCGGCGAGCCGTCCGTCCACGCGGAGAGCGCGATCGTGTCGCCGATGCCCGGAACGGTGCTCGCGGTGGCGGTCGCCGCCGGCGATGCCGTCGAGGCACGCGCCACGCTCGTCGTCCTGGAGGCGATGAAGCTCGAGCACGTCGTCACCGCGCCGTTCGCGGGGACGGTGGTCGAGGTCGACGTCGTGCCGGGTGACGTGGTCGCGGCCGGCTCGCGCCTCGTCGAGCTCGAGACGTGAGGGCCGCTCCACCCCCGTCGGACGAGAGTCGAGAGCGGGCGAGGCATGCCTCGCCCCTACGACCGCGACGGAGCGTCTCGTGTCCCCGCGATGACGGCTACCCCGGCCGCGGCCCTGGCTTCGTGCCCGAGATCGCGCCGAGGAGCGACTGCATCACGACGTTGACGAACCAGACCACGATCGTCGCGCCGACGTACGTCCAGAACCCGTCGATCGAGAAGTCGGGCGCGATCCACTCGGCGAGGGCGAGCATCCCGACGTTGAGCGCGAAGTAGGCGAGCCCGAAGGTGACGACGATGATCGGCAGGGTGAGCAGCGCCAGGATCGGCTTGAGGAAGGCGTTGCCGAGCCCGAGCACCGCCGCCCCGATGATCAGCGGCCACCAGCGGCCGATCGCCACGCCGTCGAACAGCCAGTCGACGACGATCAGCGCGAGCATGTTGATGCCGATCGTGAGCAGCAGCCACACGACGAAGCCCGGCCCCCTCGGTGAGTCCGTCACCCACCCCTGCATCGAGTCTGGCCGCGTCTGGCTCACGGGCCGACTCTACCGCGCCCGACCACAGCCTCCGTCCTCACCAGCGCCCGCAGTCGACCCTGGCTAGGTGCCCAGCTTGACGGTCATCATGAACACGACGACGAGCAGCAGCACCAGCTCGATCCGGGAGTACCGCAGCACGTTCCCGATCAGGCGCAGCGACTCGGGCGAGGTGGGGCCCGTCGCCTCGATCGAGCGCTTGATCTTGCCGGACGTCGGACCGAGGTAGCCGGCACCGGCCACGAACGAGATCGCCCACACGACGAGCCCGACCGAGACGAACGGCTCGCCCCAGTCCCACGGCGACGCGTCGTTCAGCATCAGGCCGATCGCCGAGAGGAGCAGCAGCAGCGACGCGGGCATGAACACCTTCATCCCGACCTGCTCGACGTCGCCCGCGAACCCCGCCGTCCGCGCGACGTCGTTCGACTGCAGCACGCGGAGCGACAGCAGCTGCAGCACGACGCCACCGCCGACCCACACGATCGCCATCAGGATGTGCACGAACAGGAACAGCTCGTACCAGGTCATCGTCTCCCGCCTCCCGGTCGCACCACCTGCGGCGCGCGGGCGCCGCACGACGCAGGCAGCCTCTCAGACCGGTGGGGCATGCGCAAGCGCCCGCGCGGCGGACGTCGGCATGATCGCCGGAGGCGGTGCGTCGGTGCGAGAAGCCGCCTAGAAGAGCTTCTGGAGCTTCAGCGCGGCGCCCATGTCCCCGGCGATCTTCAGCTTGCCGGTCATGTACGCCGTGGTCGGGTTCGCCTCGCCGCGCGCGATCTTGAGCAGCGTCTCCTCGCTCGCCGAGATCGTGCAGTCCCCGCCCTCGGCTCCCTCGCTGACGGTCACGGCGCCGTCGGCGACCGCGACGGTCCACTGGCCGACGCCCTCGACGTCGAAGACGTAGCTGTTGGTCATCCCCGCGGTCTTGGCCGGGTCGACCCTCTCGGGCAGCGCAGCGAAGAACTCCTGAACGGTCATCGTCGTCTCCTCGTGGGCGGGGCGTCCAACCGCGCTGAGCGTAGCGCACGCCCGCTCTCACCCGGCCGGAACGGGCTCCGCCTGCGTCGGTGCCTGGCGCGCTGCCGGGAGCAGCAGGATCAGGGCCGTCGCGACAACCGGCGAGGCCGCGCAGAGGGTGAGCGCCGTCTCGAGGTCGACGGCGTCGGCCACGAGCCCGAGCGCCAGCGCAGAGACGCCGCCGAGCCCGACCGCGAGCCCGACGTTCAGGCCGCTCGCCATCGCGACGTGCTGCGGCAGATAGGACTGGCTCAGCACCATCACGACGCCGAACGTCCCCACCACGCAGGCGCCGACGAGCATCAGCGCGATCGCGCCGGCGACCCCGCCGACGTGGACGAACACGAGCACGAGCGGGGCGAGCACGACGGTCGCGCCGAGCAGCGTGCGCCGGAGACCGAGGCGGTCGGCGATCGGCCCGAAGGCGAGCGCGCCCACGACCCCCGCCACCAGCATGAGCGAGAGGAGCCGGTTCCCCTCTGCCTTCGTCCCGCCGAGCGACACGGTCCAGAGCGGCACGAACGTGATCAGGCCGAACCAGGTCAGGCTGCGCATGAGGATCACGCCGACGAGCAGCGCCATCGCGCGCGGACGGTCGCGCTCGGTCGTCGGCGCCATGCCACGCGCCTCAGGGGTGAGGGAGCGCAGGGCGGGCAGCGCCGCGAGCACCAGCGCGCCGACCACCAGCACGGGGAGCGCGGCGACGAGCGCCCCGGCCAGCCCCAGCCCGAGCACGAGCGGCGTGATCACGATCGGCCCGAGCGCGTACCCGGTGTTGCCCCCGATGTTGAAGTACGACATCCCGCTGGCCCGCCGGCGGCCGCTCGCGAACGAGGCGAACTTGGCGCCCTCCGGATGGTACGCGGCGATGCCCGCGCCTCCGATCGCCACGGCGACGAGCACGAGCCAGTACGACGGCGCGATCCCGGCAAGGCCGACGCCGGAGCCCGCGACCAGCACGCCTGCGGGCAGGAGCCACATCGCGCCGCGCCGGTCGGAGAGGAGCCCGAACACCGGCTGCACGATCGACGAGGAGAGCGTGGCAGCCAGCATCACGGCCGCGGTCGCCGCATAGCCGAGCGAGAACCGCTCCGCCAGGAAGGGCAGCAGCGCGGGCACCGCGCCCGAAGCGAAGTCGACGGCCCCATGCCCGGCCGACAGCGTCGACATCGCCCGCCGGTCGATCTCCCCTCGCACGCAGGTAGCGTGCCACGATGCCCGCGATCGAGGCAGAGGACGTGCGGTCGCTGCGCGACCGCATCTAGGGAGACCCTGGAGCGCGGCTAGGATCGCTTTCGCGTGGATCTCGACTTCGAGCCCGAGCACGAGCTGATCCGGGACACGGTGCGCGCGTTCGCCCGCGAGCGGGTCGCGCCGGTCGCCGAGGAGCTCGACCGCGAGTCCCGGTTCCCGCTCGAGCTCGTCGCCGAGCTGGCCGGGCTCGGTCTGATGGGCATCCCGATCCCGGAGCGCTACGGCGGGGGCGGCGGCGACACCGTCGCGTACGCGCTCGCGATCGAGGAGCTCGCGCGGATCGACTCGTCTGTCGCGATCACGCTCGCCGCGCACACCTCGCTCGGGACGTTGCCGATCCTCCTCTTCGGCACCGACGAGCAGCGGGAGCGCTGGCTGCCCGACCTCGCGAGCGGCCGGCGGCTGGCGGCGTTCGGCCTGACCGAGCCGGACGCCGGCTCGGACGCGGGCGCGACACGGACGACTGCCGACCTGCGCGACGGGCAGTGGGTCGTCAACGGGTCGAAGATGTTCATCACGAACGCAGGCACGGAGATCACGTGGGGCGTCACGATCACCGCGCGCACCGGCACGGACGAGATCTCGAACCTCGTCGTGGAGAACGGGACGCCCGGCTACGAGCTCTCCCCACCGCTGCACAAGCTGGGCTGGCGGGCGTCCGACACCCGCGGGCTGACGTTCGACGAGTGCGCGGTGCCCGAGGACCACCTGCTCGGGGAGCGCGGCGCCGGCTTCCGCCAGTTCCTCCAGATCCTCGACGGAGGGCGGATCTCCGTGGCCGCGATGGCGGTCGGCCTCGCACAGGGCGCGTACGACCTCGCGGCCGCCCACGCGACCCAGCGCGTCCAGTTCGGGCAGCCGATCGCCTCGTTCCAGGCCGTGCGCTTCCGGCTGGCCGACATGGCGGTCGAGATCGAGGCGGGTCGGCGACTGGTGCTCCAGGCCGCGTGGCTCAAGGATCGGGGGCGGCCGTTCGCGCTCGAGGCCGCGATGGCCAAGCTCTACACGGGCGAGATGTCGCATCGCGTCGTCGACGCGGCGCTCCAGCTCCACGGCGGCTACGGGTTCGTCGACGAGTCGCCGATCTCCCGCCTCTACCGCGACCAGAAGATCCTCGAGATCGGCGAGGGCACGAACGACATCCAGCGCATGGTGATCGCCCGCCACCTTCGCCTCT
The DNA here is from genome assembly GCA_963703095.1 of uncultured Actinomycetes bacterium. GTDB lineage: Bacteria > Actinomycetota > Thermoleophilia > Gaiellales > Gaiellaceae > Gaiella. The sequence continues at coordinate 1,825,799 of OY969787.1, read as the reverse complement.
GACGGCGGTGCCTGACTGAGCTGAGGAGGGGGCTGGTGGGGAAACCAGAGGTTCCTCCACCTCGGGTAGGGGCCGGGCATGCCCGGCCTGCTCTTCGACGCCTCACCCCCGGTCGAGGTGGTACCTTCGCCCCGGATGCTGTTCCTGCAGTTCCTCAACGAGGACCTCGGCTGCGCGTCCTACCTCGTCGGGTGCGAGGGCGCGGGCGAGGCGGTCGTCGTCGACCCGCCCTATTCGGTCGAGCCGCTGCTCGAGGCGGCCGCGAAGCACGACGTGCGCATCGTCCGCGTGATCGAGACCCACACGCACGCCGATCACGTCTCCGGCCACGGACGTCTTGCGCTCGAGCACGGGATCCCCGTCAGCATCCACCCCAACGCCGAGGTCGCCTATCCGAGCGACCCGCTCGCCGACGGCGCCGAGGTGACGGTCGGCAACGTCACGCTGCGCTGCATCCACACACCGGGACATCGCCCCGAGCACTGCTGCCTGGCGATCGTCGACCATACGCGCGCCGAGGAGCCGTGGCTGCTGCTCACGGGCGACTCGCTGTTCGTCGGCGACGCAGCGCGGCCCGATCTCGCCGTTGGTGCGCAGGAGGGCGCGGAGGGTCTCTTCCACTCCCTCGCCCGGCTGCTCGAGCTGAGCGACGGCGTCGAGGTCTACCCCGGCCACGTGGCCGGCTCGCTCTGCGGCAAGGGGATGAGCTCGAAGGGCTCCACCACGATCGGCTTCGAGCGGCGCTTCAACCCGATGCTGGCCTTCTCCGACGTGAGCGCCTTCGTCGCCGAGTCCGCGTCGATCGCCGCGCCGAAGCCGCCGAACCTCGCGCGGATCGTCGACGTCAACCGCGGCCCCTTCCTCGGCAGCCTCCCGGTCGTGCAGGAGCTCGCGCACGCGCCCGCGGGGGCACAGCTGCTGGACGTCAGGTCAGTGGACGCGTTCCTCGCCGGCCATGTCCACGGGGCGCTGAACGTCCCCGTCTCGGGTACCAGCTTCTCGACGAAGGCCGGCTTCGTGCTCGACGCGACGCAGCCGACGTGCATCCTCGCCGAGAGCCACGACGAGGCGCTCCGAGCCGCCGCCGGGCTGCGGTCGGTCGCCTTCTTCGACCTGCCGGGCTACGTGCTCGGCGCCGGCCCCGAGCGGATCGACCCGGTCTCGGTGCACGAGCTCGATGCGCTCGTCGCGGCGGGCGCCCTCGTCGTCGACGTTCGTGAGCCGGACGAGCTCGCGATCGGGGCGATTCCCGGCAGCGAGAACGTCCCCTACCGCCTCGCAGGAACGGCCGAGCTCCCGCGCGACCGCACGCTGGTGACCGTCTGCGAGACCGGCCCGCGCGCATCGATCGCGGCCAGCGTGCTCAGCTCCCGCGGGTACGACGCGCGCCCCGTCGCCGTCGGCGGGCTGCTCGACTGGCTCGCGCGGGACGGCGCGGCCGCGGTCTAGGAGGCAGCGCGCCGCAGCGGCGCGGCGAGCTCGTCGAGCCTGACCAGCAACGCGGTGGCCTCGACCGAGCGGTAGAAGTCCGTCGCGAGCTCGAGCTGCCGGAGCGCCTCCGCCGGGTCCGTCGCGGCGAGCGTCGTCGCCGCGTGGAGCCGGACGCGCGCCTCCGGGCTGAGCGCCCCGATCGACCGCAGCACGTCGGCCGCCGCGCCGGGGTCGCCGGCGCGGATCAGCCGCGCTGCCTCGACCCACGGCGTCTCCCAGAGACCGAAGAGCGGTTCGGGGAAGGGATCGTCCTGCAGGACAGCCCAGGCGAGTGACGCGGCGAGCACCCAGTGGCCACCGTAGCCCTTTGTTGACGCGAGCTCGTCGAGCAGGCCCCGCGCCTCCTGGGCTCGCCCTCCGTCGGCGAGGAGTAGCGCAGCCTGGGCGAGTGCCGGGCGCAGCGCCTGCGGATCGCCGATCGTCCTCGCCTTTCCGAGCGCCTCCTCGATGTCGCCCGATCGCAGCGTGCCCTCCCGGGCCAGGCCGATCTCGGCGTCGACGAGCACCACTGGGACGTCCATGTAGTGAGGCGCGCCGCGCTCGGCGCTCGCCGCCAGGCACGCGCGACCGCCGCGCACCGCCTCGTCCCAGCTCCCCAGGACGGCGGCATCGAGCACGAGCTCGCGTCGGAGCCAGTCCGTGAACGCCGTGTTGTCGAGGCGCTGTGCCAGGGCGAGCCCTTCAGCGTGCAGCCTCGAGGCGGTCATCAGCCGACCGCTCTCCCAGTCGAGCGACGCGGCGTTCACATAGCAGCGCGGCGTGTCGGCCGAGCCGATCTCAAGGGCGAGCTCGAGCGCGCGCCTCACCGATGTGAGTCCCTGCTCGAGCTGGCCGGCGTTCGCCTGCGCGATGCTGAGCGAGTTGAGCGCATGGGTCTCCGCGCCGCGATCGCCGAGCCCCCGGGCGATTGCCACGGCTTCCTCGGCGAGCGGCAGCGCCTCTTCCGGGCGTCCCATGATGGCCAACCGCGCAGCGACCTGAGAGAGCACCTCGCTGCGCGCCGCGGTCGGTCCGGAGTCGGCGATCAGCTCGAGGGCCTGGTCGTGGAGCTCCGGTCGCGGTGCCTGGACGTTCCAGAGGTAGCGGTCGAGGGTCACGATGCCGATCGCCGCGAGCTCCTTCTTCCCGGCTGCGATCAGGCCGCTGATCGCGCTCTCGAGGTCGGCCGAAGGGTCGGCACCGGCGCCCTCTGCCCACATCAGAGCCCGCCCGTAGCGGAATCGCAGCTCCGGATCGGACTCCCCGTCGGGCAAGAGCTCGAGCGCCCGTCGGTAGTGGCGGGCGGCCTGCGTGTCGATGTTGAGCGCCGTCGCCCGATCACCCGCGTCGCGGAGCGCGGACACGGCGAGCGGACTCAGGTCGCTGACGTCGAGACCGGCGGCCTCGCCGTACGAGATCGCGGCTTCGAGGTGGTGCACGAGCGTCTCGGCCCGATCCTCGGCGCGGTCGCTCGGCAGACGCATGATCCAGTCGGCTGTCGCCCGGTGCTTGGCAGAGCGCACCGCGCGAGGGATCTGCCCGTACGCGGCGTCGCGCACGAGTGCGTGCAGGAACACGTACTGCCGCGCGCCCTCGACCGCCGAGCGACGCTCTCGACGGACGAACTCCCGCCGCTCCAGCGAGCGCAGCCCTTCGTCGATCGCGTCGTCAGAGAGACCCGACAGCGTTCCGAGGGCGTCCGTCCAGAACACCTTGCCGAGGACAGCTGCGTCCTGGAGGAGCGCTTTCGCCCCAGGATCGAGACCGTCGATCCGCGCGGCGACGATGCCCTGCAGGGTCTCGGGCAGCGCCGTGTCGATCTCTCCGCTGGAGAGCATGCGTGCGAGCTCCTCGGCGAAGAGCGGAACACCGGCTGCGCGCTCGACGGTGACGGCCTGGACATCCGCGGGGAGAACGCTCCGCTCGAGCAGTCCGTGAAGCAGGCGCGCAGTCTCCTCGTCCGACAGCGGAGCAAGCGAGAGCGTGACCGCGTTCAGCTTGCCCCCACCCCAGCCCGGGCGCCGCGCGAGGAGCTCGGGCCGCGCGGTGCAGACGATCAGCAGGGGCACGGCGTCGAGCCGCTCCGTGAGCTCGTCGATGAAGTCGAGCAGGTCGTCGTCGGCCCAGTGCAGGTCCTCGAACACGAGCACCGCCGGCCCGCGCTCGGCCAGCGCCTCGAGGAACCGCCGTCGGGCAGCGAAGGCCTCGGCGCGCGCCGGCTCGCCCGCGCCGCCCGCGAGCCCGACGAGCGCGCCGAGATGGCGCTCGACCCAGACCGCCTCCGTCCTGTCGCCGACCAGATCACCCACCGTCCGCGCGAGCTTCGACGCCGCGGTGTTGGCGTCGTCGGATTCGAGGATCCCCGCCTGCGCCTTCACGATCTCGCCGAGCGCCCAGTACGCGACCCCCTCGCCGTAGGGCAGCGACCGCCCACGACGCCAGAAGATGAGCTCCTGATCGGCCTCGACGATCCCGCGCAGCTCCTGCACGAGCCGGCTCTTCCCGATCCCGGGCACGCCCACGAGCGTCACCAGCTGTGGCCGCTCGTCGATTCGGACGCGCTCGAGGGCGTCGGCGAGCACCGACACCTCCCGCGTCCGCCCGACAAGCGGGGCCCGACCGACCGCGTCGTCCTCCACTCCGAAGCTCGACCGTGCGCCGGCGACGAGCCAGCACGACACCGGCTGCGCCTTGCCCTTGGCCTCGATCGGCTCACGGCGCACGAGCTCGATCGCCCTCTCGGTCGCGCGCCTCGTCTGCTCGCCGACGAGGATCCCTCCTGCCGGCGCTGCCGACTGGAGCCGCGCAGCGGTGTTGATGACGTCGCCGGAGACCAGCCCCTCCCCGAGCTCGGCCCGCGCGTCGAGCGCGACGAGCGCCTTCCCCGTGTTGACGCCGATCCGCACCTCGAGCGCGAGCGCGGGGTCGGCCTCGTTCAGCTCCGCGATCGCGTCCTGGATCGCGATCGCCGCTCGCACGGCGCGCTCGGGATCGTCCTCATGCGCCGTCGGCGCGCCGAAGACCCCGACGACCGCGTCGCCGATGAACTTCTCCACGGTGCCGCCGCACCGCTCGAGCTCGTGCCGGAGCCGGGCGTGGTACGGGGCGAGCACCGCGCGCACGTCCTCCGGGTCGAGCGACTCCGCGCGAGCGGTCGACCCGACGATGTCGGCGAACACCACCGTGACGACCTTCCGCTCCTCACGCGGGGCGGCCGGCAGCTCGAGCGCTGCCCCGCAGCCGTTGCAGAAGCGGGAGCCGGGCGGGTTCTCGTGCCCGCAGGCAGCGCAAACGATCACGCCAGGAGTCTACGAGCGACGTTCCGTCAGCGCAGGCGCTCGACCGTGAAGCCCTCGTCGACGAGTCCGCGGATGACGGTCTGCGAGTGCTCCTCGTCACGGGTCTCGAGGGTGAGCTCCGCCTCGGTCTGCAGCACGCCGATGTTGCGGCCCTCGCGGTGGTGCGCGACCGCGATCACGTTCGCCCGCTGGTCGGCGATCACGCGGACGATGCGTGCGAGCTGCCCGGGACGGTCGGGGATCAGGATCTTGACGACGAGGTACCGGCCGGACGCCGTCAGGCCGAAGCGGACGACCGAGACGAGCGTCGTGGCGTCGATGTTGCCGCCCGCGAGCACGGCGCAGGCCGGCCCCGTGCCGCCCGCCCGCCCGGCGAGCAGCGCGGCAACCGGCGCCGCCCCCGCTCCCTCGGCCACGAGCTTCGACCGCTCGGCGAGCAGCACGATCGCCTCGGCGATCTCCTCGTCGTCGACCACGACGACGTCGTCGAGCAGATCACGGAGGATCGGCGCCGTGACGGCGCCGGGCACCTTCACCGCGATCCCGTCGGCGATCGTCGGGCCGGTCGGGGTGCCACCGGCGAGCGGCGCGCAGGCCGCCGCCTGGACGCCGACGAGGCGCAGCTCCGGCCTGAGCGCGCGCAGCGCGATCGCGATCCCCGACGCCAGGCCGCCGCCCCCGACCGGGATCACGACGACCCCTGATCCCTCGGGGAGCTGGTCGGCGAGCTCCAGCCCGAGCGTGCCCTGGCCGGCGATCACGCGCTCGTCGTCGAACGCGTGGACGTACGTCGCGCCGGTCTCCTCCACGATCCGCTGCGCGATGGTCGCGGCCTCGTCGAACCCTTCTCCCGCGAGCTGCACCGTCGCGCCGTAGCCGCGGGCGGCGTCGACCTTCGCCATCGGCGCGGACTCGGGCACGACGATCGTGGCGGCGATGCCGGCCTGCCGTGCCGCCCAGGCGACGGCCTGGCCGTGGTTCCCGGCGCTGGCGGTGACGACCCCCAGCTGCCGCTCCTCGGGCGAGAGCTGCGCGATGGTGTTGAACGCCCCGCGGATCTTGAACGACCCGGTGCGCTGGAGCGTCTCGGCCTTGAGCAGCACGCCTCGCTCCGCGAGCCGGGAGAGGGTCTCGGACGGGTAGACAGGGGTCTCCCGCGCGATGCCGGCGAGCCGGCCGCGAGCGGCCTCGAGCTCAGCGAGCGTCGGGCGCATCCTGCGCACCTCCCTGCACGACGTGCTCCACGAGACGAGCGACCGCCGTCAGCGGGTCGACCTCACGGCGCTGGACGGACTCGACGAGCTCGCGCATCTCGTCATCCTCCACCACGGAGGACTCCAGCCGCCGGCGGAGCCGACTCGCCGCGAGCGCGACCACGTCGTCGGCGAGGTTCCGTCGCCGGCGCCCCGCGAGCGCGCCCTGCTCGGCCAACGCCTCGCGCCTGGCGACCAGCTCGTCCCACAGCTCGGCGACGCCCTCGCCGCTCACCGCGCTCGTGGCGAGCACGGCGGGGCGGCGGTCGGGGTTCGGCTCGAGACCGACCACCGATCGCACCTCCGCGACCATCGACGCGGCCCCGGGGTGATCGGCCTTGTTCACCACGATCACGTCGGGGATCTCCATGATCCCTGCCTTCAGCGCCTGGACGGAGTCGCCGGTCCCGGGCATCAGAGCGAGGAGGACGACGTCGGCGATGCCCATCACCTCGACCTCGCTCTGTCCCGTGCCGACGGTCTCGACGAACAGGACGTCCTTGCCCGAGGCGTCCAGGAGGAGCAGTGCCTGGAGGGTCGCCTCGGCGAGGCCGCCGAGATGACCGCGCGTTCCCATCGAGCGGATGAACACGCCGGGATCGAGGAAGTGGTCGGCGAGACGGATCCGGTCGCCGAGCAGCGCGCCCCGGGAGAACGGGCTCGACGGGTCGACGGAGACGACGCCGATGCTCGAGCCGGACGCGCGCAGGTGGGCGACGAGCGCGGAGACGAGCGACGACTTCCCGACCCCGGGCGGCCCGGTCACGCCGACGATCGTCGCGCGACCGGTGCGCGGGTACACCTCCCGGACGAGCGCCTCGCCCTCCGGTGCGCCGCTCTCCACGAGCGTGATCGCGCGTGCGAGCGCGCGCGGCTCTCCGGCTCAGGACGCCGGCCACGAGCGCGTCGTGCGTCCACGCCGTCCTGCCCGCGCTCATCCGCTGCCCGCCCCACGGCGGCGCGGAATGTACGGCAGCTGCCGCGGTGGCCGCTCGCGCTCCGCCCGGCGGGTGTCCTCGATCTCCGCCAGCAGCCCCGCGAGCCGCTCGACGCCGGTCGGCACGAGCAGCCCCTCCTCCAGCAGACGCGCCTCCGCCTCCTCGCGGATCCGGCGCGTCATGACGAGCGCGATGAGCGCGGCGACGAGGTAGACGGCGCCGCCGAGCGCCCAGACGGTGCGGGCCCCGGCGACGTCGGTGACGATGCCGGCTGCGGCCATGCCCAGACCGAGCAGCGCGTAGTAGACGCTCATCAGCACGGCGAGCGAGCGCCCACGCATCGCGTCGGGCGCGCCTCGCTGCACGAGCACCTGGTTGCAGACGATCGCACATCCGTTCCCGACGGTCGCGATCCCGGCGAGCACGGCCGCCACCGCGATCGTCGGCGAGAGCGCGGCCAGCCCGAACCCGATGCCCATCAGCGCGAGGGAGCCGCCGTACGCCTTCGTCATCCCCAGCGTGCCGAGCGCCCAGCCGGCGAAGAAGCTCCCGATCACGAGACCGACGCCGGTCGCGCCGACGAGCACGCCGAGCCCGACGTTGCCGGCGCCGAGCTCGTCCTTCGCGAGCACGACCTCGGCGACGTTGATCCCCGCCGTCGCGAACGCTGCCGTGCCCCAGGCGAGCAGGACGGTGAGCAGCGGACGCGAGTGGACGACGAGGCCCAGCCCGTCGCGCACGTCACGCCAGTGCCCGCGAGTCAGCGACTCCGCCGACTGCAGCTTGCGCGCCGGGATCCGTGCGACGAGCACCGCCGAGACGAGGAACGTGGCCGCGTTGACCCAGTACGCGAGCGACGTGCCGGACGCCGCGAGCAGGAGTCCCGCGACCACCGGCCCGATCATCCAGGCGGCATGCTCGACCGTCGACAGGAGCGACGTGGCCCGCTCGCGCTCGGCCTCACGGACGAGGTTGGGCAGACCGGCCCAGACCGCCGGCCGGAAGAAGCCGGTGGCGACGCCGTTCACGGCGGCGAGCGCCACGATCACGATCGGGCGGTCGACGAACGGCAACGCTGCGAACGTCCCGGCGCGGACGAGGTCGGAGACGACCATCAGCCGTCGACGCGAGAGCCGGTCGACGAGCGGCCCGAGGGTCAGCCCGATCACGACCACGGGGAGGAAGTCGGCGATCAGGAGCGCGGCGAGCCAGCGTCCCGACCCGGTGCGGTCGAACACGTCGACCGACAGCGCCAGCGCAGCGAGGTACGTGCCGACCGCCGACGCTGCCGTCGCGAGGAAGAGCAATCCGTACGGACGGTTCCCGCGGAGCAGGGCGAGGCGTCCGGACGGCTCGTCGGCCACGCGAGGACGCTAGCACCCGTGCCCGGACGGGCCCAGTGACCGTTCGGGACAGGCCTCGATCGACGGGCCCGGAACGCGCCTCAGGCGGTGGGGCCGCTCGGCTTGCCGGCGGCCTTCGCGAGCCGCGAGGCGACGACCCCGGCGAGCGCGGCGCGATCGGCGAGCCCGATCGGCTGCACTGCCGACGTGAACACGACCCCGGCCTGGATCCGGCCCTGCTGGAGCAGCACGGCGTCGAAGTACACCTTCACGCTCGCACCGCCCGAGCGCACGTTGGCGACGATGCGGAAGGCGGTGGTCTTGGGCGAGAGCTTCGGGAAGGCGATGCGCTTCGCCGAGACGACGGTCACCCGCTGTCCGGCGCCCCCGGACTTGCGGACGATGTCCGCGAGGCAGGTCGTCGCAGCGGGCCGCTGGCCGCGTGCCCAGGACGCGTTCGCGTCCGCGGCGGTCTTGTACACCTGGACGGTCGAGCCGACGGTGAGCAGCACGCCGGGGGCGTCGAGTCGGAAGTCGGGCGAGTTCGCATCGCCGCCGATCGTCAGGTCCGACTCGTCCAGCGCACCACAGCGCACGCCGGGCGGCAGATCGTCCGGCCCGGCCGGCCGCGCGACGAAGCCCTCTCCCAGGTCGGCGCGGCGCAGGACGATCGAGCGCGCGGCCGCCTCGTCCGCCTTCGTGATCGCCCGCTTCGGCTCGCCGTCGGCCGCCGGGGCGGCAGCCGCGAGCGCGAGCACGGAGACCGAGATCAGTCCGATCGATGTCGCGAGCGCGCGGAATCGCACGGGATGCACTGTAGCCGCGGCCGCCGCGCGACTTGCTCCGGGGCGGGCAGGTACTACGGAGCCTGGCTGAAGCCAGGCACCAGTCGCCAGCCGTCCACGTCGACGAGGTGCCTGGCTTCAGCCAGGCTCCCGACGCGGCTCAGTCGGGGTCGTAGGCGAGGTTCGGCCGCAGCCAGCGCTCCGCCTCGGCGAGCGAGACCCCCTTGCGCTCGGCGTAGTCCGCCACCTGATCGCGTCCGATGCGCCCGATCGAGAAGTAGCGGGCGGCCGGGTGCCCGAAGTACATCCCTGCGACAGCGGCGGCCGGCAGCATCGCGCAGGACTCCGTCAGCTCCATCCCGGCCCGCTCGGCGCCGAGCAGAGCGAACAGGCGACGCTTCTCCGAGTGGTCGGGACAGGCGGGGTAGCCGAACGCCGGTCGGATGCCGCGGTAGTGCTCGCTCGCCAGGTCGTCGGGGCCGAGGGTCTCACCGGGCGCATACCACTCCTGTCGGGCGCGCTCGTGCAGCCACTCGGCGAACGCCTCGGCGAGCCGGTCGGCGACCGCCTTGACCATGATCGAGTGGTAGTCGTCCCCCTCCTGCTCGTACCTGGCCGAGAGCTCGTCGGCGCCATGGATCGCGACCGCGAACGCGCCGACGTGGTCGACGAGGCCGCTGTCCGCCGGCGCCACGAGATCGGCGAGGCTGCGGTTCGGGCGCGAGTCGCCGTGCGCGGCCTGCTGCCGGAGCATCGGGAACCGCTCGCCCCCGTTCACCGCGATGTCGTCCCCTTCGGCGTGCGCGGGGTAGAAGCCGTAGATCCCACGTGGCTGGAGCGAGCCGTCTGCCTCGATCGCGTCGAGCAGCGCGTTGGCAGCGTCGAGCAGCTCCCGCGCAGCCGCGCCCTTGGCGGGGTCGTCGAGGATCGCGGGGTAGCGGCCCTTCAGCTCCCAGGCGTGGAAGAAGAACGTCCAGTCGATGTACGGGCGGAGCTCTGCGACCGCCGGCTCGATCAGCCGCTCGCCGGTGAAGGCGGGAGGCACGACCTCGGCGGCGTCCCACTCGACGCGCACCCGGTTCGCCCGGGCCTCGACGACCGGCAGGAGCGGCTTGGCGCGCGCATCCTCGTGCAGCGCGCGCAGCCGTGCCTGCTCGCGCCGGTTGTTCTCGTCCAACGCCGCCCGCCGCACCGGGTCGAGGAGGTCGCCCACGACCTCGACCACGCGGGAGGCGTCGAGCACGTAGGAGACCGGCTGCGAGTACTCGGGCGCGATCCGCACGGCCGTGTGCTGCCGCGACGTCGTCGCGCCGCCGATCAGCAGGGGCAGATCGAGGCTGCGTCGCTCCATCTCGCGCGCGACGTGCACCATCTCGTCGAGCGAGGGCGTGATCAGGCCGGACAGGCCGACGATGTCGCACCCCTCCTCGAGCGCCGTGTCGAGGATGCGATCCCCGGGCACCATCACGCCGAGGTCGACGACCTCGTAGCCGTTGCAGCCGAGCACGACGCCGACGATGTTCTTGCCGATGTCGTGCACGTCGCCCTTGACCGTGGCGAGGAGCACCTTGCCGGCCGCACGGCGATCGGCAGCCTCCTCCGCCTCCATGAACGGCTCCAGGTACGCCACGGCGCGCTTCATCGCCCGCGCGCTCTTGACCACCTGCGGCAGGAACATGCGCCCGTCGCCGAACAGGTCGCCGACGACCTTCATCCCGTCCATCAGCGGTCCCTCGATCACGTCGAGCGGCCGTCCGAGCGCGACGCGCGCCTCCTCGCAGTCCTCCTCGACGAAGTCGACGATCCCGTGCACGAGCGCGTGCTCCAGCCGCTTCGCGACCGGAGCCTCGCGCCAGCCGAGATCCGCCTCGCGGCGCGCACCCTCGCCGGCGACGCGCGAGGCGAGCTCGACGAGCCGCTCGGTCGCGTCAGGCCGACGGTTCCAGAGCACGTCCTCGATCAGCTCGCGCAGCTCCGGCTCGATGTCCTCGTACACGCCGAGCTGGCCGGCGTTGACGATCCCCATGTCGAGCCCCGCGCGGATCGCGTGGAAGAGGAACGCGGTGTGCATGGCCTCGCGCACGTGGTCGTTGCCGCGGAACGCGAACGAGAGGTTCGAGATCCCTCCGCTCGTGCGAGCGCCCGGGCAGCGCTCCTTGATCAGCGGCAGCGACTCGATGAACGCCTTGGCGAACTCGGCGTGCTCCTCGATCCCCGTCGCGACGGCGAGCACGTTCGGGTCGAAGACGATGTCCTCGGGAGGGAAGCCGGCCTGCTCGGTCAGCAGCCGGTAGGCGCGCTCGCTGATCGCCACCTTCTGCTCGACCGTCTCGGCCTGGCCGCGCTCGTCGAACGCCATCACGACGACCGCCGCCCCGTAGCGGCGGATCCGGCGGGCCTGGGCGAGGAAGGACTCCTCCCCCTCCTTGAGCGAGATGGAGTTGACGATCCCCTTGCCCTGGATGCACTTGAGGCCGGCCTCGAGCACGCTCCAGCGCGAGCTGTCGATCATGATCGGGAGCCGCGCGGCCTCGGGCTCGGTCGCGAGCAGGTTGAGGAAGCGGGTCATCGCCTCCTCGCCCTCGAGCAGGTCGGCGTCCATGTTCACGTCGAGGAGGTTCGCGCCGCCGCGCACCTGCTCGAGCGCCACGTCGACCCCGCCCTGGAAGTCGTTCGCCTCGATCAGCCGGCGGAACCGTGCGGAGCCCGTCACGTTGGTCCGCTCGCCGATCATCACGAACCCGGTGTCGGGCAGGATCTCGAACGGCTCGAGACCACTCGTGCGCGGCCTCCGCTCTCGGGTCGGGATGCGTCGCGGGGGCACGCCCTCGACGAGCCGTGCGATCTTCGCGATGTGCTCCGGCGTCGTGCCGCAGCAGCCGCCGACGAGGTTGACGAGACCGTCGTCGGCGAACTCGCGGACGAGCGTGCCCGTCACGTCGGGCGTCTCGTCGTGCTCGCCGAACGCGTTCGGCAGCCCCGCGTTCGGGTAGCAGGCGACGAACGTCGTGGCGACCTGCGCCATGTCCTCGAGGAACGGCCGCATCTGCTGGGCCCCGAGCGAGCAGTTGATCCCGACGACCAGGGGGGCGGCATGCTCGATCGCGATCCAGAACGCCTCGACCGTCTGCCCCGAGAGGTTCCTCCCGCTGCGGTCGATCGCCGTGAACGAGAGCCAGCGTGGCACGTCGGGCGCGACCTCGAGCGCCGCCGCGATCGCCGCCTTCGCGTTCAGCGTGTCGAACACGGTCTCGATCAGGAGCAGGTCGGCGCCGCCCTCGACGAGCGCGCGGATCTGCTCCGCGTACGCGTCGGCGACCTGATCGAACGTCACCGGACGGAACGCCGGGTCGTCGACCTTCGGCGACACCGAGAGCGAGACGTTGAGCGGCCCGACCGACCCGGCGACGAAGCGAGGGCGCGACGGGTCGGCGGCCATCGCCTCGTCGCAGGCCCGCCGCGCAAGCCGGGCGCCGGCCAGCGACATCTCGGCGGCGTGCGCCTCGAGGCCGTAGTCGGCCTGGCCGATCGACGTCGCGGTGAAGGTGTTCGTCGTGAGGATCTCCGCCCCGGCCGCGAGGTAGGCGCGATGGATGTCCAGCACCACCTCCGGGGCGGTCAGGTTGAGCAGGTCGGGGTCGCCCTGGAGGTCGCGCGGGTGGTCGCGGAACCGCTCGCCGCGGTACGCCTCCTCCGTCAGCCCCTGCCGGTGGATGAGCACGCCATATGCGCCGTCGATCACCGCGATGCGGTCGTCGAGGATCGTGCGTAGACGGTCTGCCGCGCTCATCTCCACCTCCGGCTCCGGGTCGTTACGCCTGCGAGCCGACCCGGCAGAGGGCACGGGGGCTCTTTAGGCGTTTGGTGACCCGGTCGCCAAGCTGCCTCAAAGCTCTCCGGGATGCCACACGGTAGCGGATGACGCCACCGTCCTCTGGCACTTCTCGCCGCAGGCGAGAAGTGCCAGCGCTCAGCAGTCGGCGAGAGCGGACAACGCGCGGCAGATCCGCTCGCGGGAGCCTGCTGACACGGGCGCGATCCGTTCGACCAGCAGCGACCGATCGGTCACGTCGAGGTTGTCGAACGAGGCCACGCACTCGGTCTCGAGCCCCTCCTCGGGGCCAAACGGGATCTCCGTTGGGATGCCGCGGATCGTCCGCGTCAGCGGAGCGACGACAACCCAGGTGAGGACCGGGAGCGCCGCGTCGCGCGTGACCACGAGAACCGGACGACGCTTGTCGACGGTCTCGGCCCACCAGACCTCGCCCTGGCGCACCGTCACCACGGCTCCGCCTCGATCATGCGCCTGCCGGACTCGTGCGCCCAGGCGATCTCCTCCGCCGTCGGCGGAATGCGCATGTACCCCTCGACGATCTGCTGACCGATCCGTTCGCGCTCGAGCTCGTCGACGAGGCGCTCGAGCCCCACGCGCACGGCGTCAGACCGGCTCTCGAACACCCCGGCCGCGACCAGCGTGTCGATCCGCTCGGCGAGCGAGTCCTCGAGCCGCGTCACGAACTGCGCCATGCATCAAGCATAGCGATCTGCAATGCGTGCCGTTTCCTGGCTCTTCTCGCCACAGGCGAGAAGTGCCAGAGCACCTACCCGGTCGTACGACCCGACACGCTGAGCTGGTTCTCGGCGTGCTTGATGCGCTGCTCGAGCTGCCAGCGGTCGGCCGTCGACTCGCCCGCTTCGACGCGCTCGAGCTCGACCTTCGCCGTCTCGAGCTGCCGCCGTGCGCGCTCGTCGTCGATCTCCTTGACGTTGACCGCGTCGTCGACGAGCGCCAGCGCCTTGTCGAGCTCGACCTTGAAGAACCCCGGGCCCGTCGCGAACTCCAGCACCTCGGTGCCACCCAGGTGAACGCGCGTCGAGCCCGCCTTCAAGGTCGCGACGAGGGGTGCGTGGCGCGCGAGCACGCCGATCTCCCCTGCCGCTCCGGGGACGATGAGCATCCGCGCGTCGCCCTGGTAGACGGGCCCGTCGGGGGTGACGAGCGAGACGTCGAACGTCGGGTGATCGTCGACCTCGGCCATCGACGGTGCCTAGGCTGCGACCTGCTCGAGCTGGCGGGCCTTCTCGAAGGCCTCCTCGATCGCGCCGACCATGTAGAAGGCCGCCTCGGGCAGCTCGTCGCCCTCGCCCTTGATGATCGCGTCAAAGCCGGCGATCGTGTCCTCGAGCCGGACGTACTTGCCGGGCGTCCCGGTGAACTGCTCCGCGACGAAGTTCGGCTGCGACAGGAAGCGCTCGATCTTCCGTGCGCGCGACACGACGAGCTTGTCCTCGTCGGTCAGCTCGTCCATCCCGAGGATCGCGATGATGTCCTGCAGGTCCTTGTAGCGCTGGAGGATCTGCTGGACGCTCGTGGCGACGCGGTAGTGGTCGTCCGAGACGATCCCGGGCTGCAGCGCCCGCGAGGTCGAGTCGAGCGGATCCATCGCCGGGTAGATCCCCTTCTCGACGATCGCGCGCGAGAGGACCGTGGTGGCGTCGAGGTGCGCGAACGTGTTCGCGGGGGCGGGGTCCGTGAGGTCGTCCGCCGGCACGTAGATCGCCTGCACCGAGGTGACCGACCCCGTCCGGGTCGAGGTGATGCGCTCCTGCAGCTGCCCCATCTCGGTGGCGAGCGTCGGCTGGTACCCGACGGCGCTCGGCATGCGCCCGAGCAGCGCCGAGACCTCGGAGCCCGCCTGCACGAAGCGGAAGATGTTGTCGACGAAGAAGAGCACGTCCTGACCCTGGTCCCGGAAGTACTCCGCCATCGTCAGCCCCGACAGGGCGACGCGCAGGCGCGCACCGGGTGGCTCGTTCATCTGGCCGTAGACCAACGCGGTCTTGTCGATCACGCCGGACTCGGTCATCTCGATCATCAGGTCGGTGCCCTCGCGCGTCCGCTCGCCGACGCCGGCGAACACGGACAGGCCGCCGTGCTCCTTGGCGAGGTTGTGGATCAGCTCCTGGATGAGCACCGTCTTGCCGACGCCCGCGCCGCCGAACAGACCGACCTTGCCGCCCTTGATGTACGGCGCGATGAGGTCGACGACCTTGAGCCCCGTCTCGAAGATCTCGACCGTCGGCGAGAGGTCGCGGAACGCGGGCGGATCGCGGTGGATCGGCCAGCGCTCGCCGGCGGGGACGTCTCCCTTCTCGTCGATCACGTCGCCGATCACGTTCCAGAGCCGCCCCAGCGTCGGCTGGCCGACCGGGACGGAGATCGGCATCCCCGTGGCGACGACGTCGACGCCGCGCGAGATCCCGTCCGTGGAGTCCATCGTGACTGCGCGCACCCGGTCGTCACCGAGGTGCTGCTGCACCTCCGCGACGATCGTGCCGCCGGGCCCCTGGAGCTCCAGCGCCGTGAGGATCTCGGGCAGGCCCTCGGGGAAGACCGCGTCGATCACGACGCCCTTGATCTCGATGATCTTGCCGACGTTGCGCTCGGTCTGCTGCTCGGACATGGGTCTCCTGGGAAGGCTTCGCTGGCGATGACGGGCACCGGGAGGCGCCCGAGACTCGGGCGGAGTCTAGCCCAGAGCCCCCTGGGGCGGCGCGGTGAGCCGTCGTCGCTCCGAAGGCGGCTCCGACCCAGTGCCGACGCCACCCGGGCGTCGTGGTCGAGCCGTCAGCAGCGAACCGTGACGGGGGAGGCGGTGAACATCCAGCCTAGTGTGCCCGTTGCCGTAGGCGGCGGGCCGGGCGGGCCCCGCCCCTACAGGACCTCGCGGAAGCCCCGCGCGATCTCGTCGGCCTGTGGCGGGACCGCGGCGCGCTCCTGTCGGAGGATCTCCCCCTCGTTCGTGTCCTCGGCGTCGTCTGCCACGACCACCAGCAGCCCGGGAGAGATCTGGTCACCGTCTCCGACGGGGAGCATGATGCCGGCGCCGACGGCGCAGGCGACCGCGGCGGCCGCCGCGGCGGAGCGCAGCGCCGTCCGAGTCGCGTGCACACGGCGCGAGCGTCGGAACGCACTGACGTCGACCGTGTGCACCGGCGCCTCCTGCGCCGACTCCCGCATCAGACTCGAGACGGCCGTGACGTGCTCGGCGAAGGCTCTGCAGCCGGGACAGCGGTCGAGGTGGCCGTCGAGCATGCGCCGCTCGAGCATCGACAGCTCGCCGTCCAGGCGCAGCGACGCCCACTCGCGCGAGCGGGTGCACACCGATCTGCGTGGTTCGTGCCCCACGGTCATAGAGACGACGATAGACGCCCGCTGTTAGGAAAGGTCGAAGACGTTCACCGGATCGCCACCCGCGTCGCGCGAACGGGTGGGAATCCGAGGCGACGGCCCCGAAGGGCCGGCCCGGGCAAGCCCGGCCGCTACACGAGGTCGGCGCGGCTGTCGATCGCCGCGCCGAGCGCGATCAGCGCGAGGCCGAGCACGATGAACACCGCCGACACCGCGATCGACTCCAGCATCTCGCCCCGGGAGGCCGAGCGGAGCCGTCGACCGAGGCGCGGCGTCTCGACGTCGTCCTGCGTGCGGAACGGCCCCCGGTTCCCGACGAAGAAGCCGGCGACCATGAGGAAGCAGCCGAGCAGGTAGAGCCCGAGCGAGATCGCGCGGTTCGCGCTCGCGCCGAGCAGCAGCCCGAAGGGGAGCACGAGCACGAGCACGACCGCGATGCTCGCGCCGAGCAGCACCCCGAACCGGACGAGCGCGGCGACCAGCACCGCCCCGGTCGAGGCGCCGGCTTCGGGACCAGAGAGCGCGATCTCCTTCAGCCGACGCACCGTCGCTCCATCCTAGGTGCCGGGCGCAGCCCGGCACCCCCTACCGCTCAGCCGACCGCGACGGACGAGTGCTGACGGATCTCTTCCACCGTCATCGGCCAGCGCTCGAGCGGGAAGTGGCAGGAGACCTCGTGGCCCGTCTCGCGGATCGTGCGCAGGTGCGGCTCGTCGAGGTCGCACGTGCCTTCGACGGAGCGCGGGCAGCGCGGGTGGAAGCGGCAGCCGTCGGGTGGGTTGATGGGGCTCGGGACGTCGCCCTCGAGCACGATCTGCTTGCGCTCGCGCCCCAGCTTCGGGTTGGCGATGGGCACCGCCGAGAGCAGCGCGGCCGTGTAGGGGTGCTGCGGAGTGAGGTAGAGCTCCTCCCCGGTCCCGATCTCGACCGCCTTGCCGAGGTACATCACCATCACGCGGTCGGAGATGTGCCGCACGACGTTCAGGTCGTGTGCGATGAAGACGTAGGTGAGGCCGAACTCCTTCTGGAGGTCGCCGAGCAGGTTGAGGATCTGCGCCTGGACGGACACGTCCAGCGCCGACACCGGCTCGTCGCAGACGATCAGCTTCGGGTTGACGGTGAGCGCGCGCGCGACGCCGATCCGCTGCCGCTGCCCGCCGGAGAACTCGTGGGGGAACCGGTTGTAGTGCTCCGGGTTCAGCCCGACGACCTCGAGCAGCTCCTGGACGCGGCGCTTGCGCTCCGCGTCGGTGCCGATCCCGTGCACCTCGAGCGGCTCGCCGACGATGAAGCCGACCCGCTTGCGCGCGTTGAGCGACGCGTACGGGTCCTGGAACACCATCATCATCTCCCGGCGCACCTGGCGGAGCTCCTTGCGCGACACGTTGGTGATGTCGCGGCCGTCGAACTCGATCGTCCCGTCGGTGGGCTCCAGCAGGCGCATCACGCAGCGGGCGAGCGTCGACTTGCCGCAGCCGGACTCGCCGACGATCCCCAGCGTCTCACCGCGCTTGACCGTGAAGCTGACGCCGTCGACCGCCTTCACGGCGCCGACCTGCTTCTTCATGATCACGCCAGAGGTCACGGGGAAGTGCTTCGTGAGCCCCTCGACGCGGAGCAGCACGTCGCTCATGCCGCCTCCCCCGTGCCGATCACGGGCAGGACGCGCCGGATGTCCGCGCGCCGTTCGTCGGAGAGGTGGCAGCGGTGGAGGTGTTCGCTCCCGAGCGACGCCGGCACGAGCTCGGGGAGATCGCGGACGCAGGGCTCGAACACGTAGGAGCAGCGAGGGCTGAACGCGCACCCGACCGGCGGGTTGAGCAGCGACGGCGGCTGGCCGGGGATCTGCGCGAGCCGGTCGACGCTGCGGTCGACGCTCGGCAGCGAGCCGAGCAGCCCCCAGGTGTACGGGTGCTGCGGGTTCTCGAAGAGATCGTCGACGGTCGACTGCTCGACGATCCTCCCCGCGTACATCACGGCCACGTCCTGCGCGATCTCGGCGACGACGCCGAGGTCGTGCGTGATCATGATCACCGCGGTGTCGCGGTCACGCTGCAGCTTCTCGATCAGGCGGATGATCTGCGCCTGGGTCGTCACGTCGAGGGCCGTCGTCGGCTCGTCGGCGATCAGGATCTCGGGCTCGTTGATCAGCGCCATCGCGATCATCACGCGCTGGCGCATGCCGCCCGAGAACTGATGCGGGTAGTCGTCGATCCTGACCTCCGCGCGCGGGATCCCGACCTCCTGGAGCAGCTCGATGGAGCGGTCGCGCGCCTGCTTGCGGGTCACGTCCTGGTGCACGAGCACTGCCTCGGAGAGCTGCCAGCCGATCGACTTGACCGGGTTCAGCGAGGTCATCGGGTCCTGGAAGATCATCGCGATCCGGTTGCCGCGGATGTCGCGCAGGCCGCTCGAGTCGAGCCCCAGGATCTCCTGCCCGTCGAACAGGACGGAGCCCTCCATCGTCGTCTTCCTGTGGTCGTGGAGCCCCATGATCGACAGGCACGTGACGCTCTTGCCACAGCCGGACTCGCCGACGATCCCGAGCGTCTGCCCCTTCTCGACGCTGAAGCTCACGCCGTCGACGGCCTTGACGATGCCGTCGTCGGTGCGGAACCTCGTCTTCAGGTCCTTGACCTCGAGGAGTGCCATCAGGAGAGGCGGATCCGCGGGTCGAGGAACGCGTAGAGGATGTCGACGATCAGGTTGAACAGGATGATCACGATCGCGGAGAACACCACGATCCCGGTGATCACGGGCAGGTCGACCTGCTCGTACGCGGCGAGCACCGTGCGCCCGAGTCCTGGGAGTCCGTAGACCGTCTCGGTGAAGATCGCGCCGCCGAGGGCGAGGCCGATGTCCATGCCGAGGATCGTCACGACCGGGAGCATGCTGTTGCGCAGGATGTGGGAGCGCAGCACCTGGCCGCCGGGGGCGCCCTTGGCGCGCGCGGTGCGCACGTAGTCCTCGTTCATCGTCTCCATCACGTTCGCCCGGATCAGGCGCACGTAGAGCGCTGCGAACAGGAGCGCGAACGTCGCCCAGGGCAGGATCATGTGGTAGGCCCACTGGGCGGGACCGCCGCACTCGCTCGCCTCGGACGGGTTGAAGAAGTCGCAGTAGCCGGTGATCGGCGTCCACCCGAGGCGGTAGCCGAAGAAGTAGCTGAACAGGAGGCCGATCCACACCGGGTGGGCCGAGATGCCGATCAGCACGAAGACCATGCCGGCGCGGTCGATCAGCGAGCGGGGCCGCAGCGCGGACACGATCCCGACGGGCACCGAGAGCAGCAGCCAGAAGATCGCGCCGCCGAACACCAGCGACGCCGTCACCGGCGCTGCGCGCGCGATCACGTCGTTCACCTCCTGGCTGTTGGCGAACGACTGGCCGAGCGACTGCTCGACCACCAGCTGCTTCAGCCAGTTGAGGTACTGGATGTAGACCGGGTCGTCCAGCCCGAGCGCGGCGCGCACGCGATCGACGTCCTCGGACGTCGCGGCCTTGCCGGCCGACAGCGCGGCCGGGTCGGCCGGGATCACGAAGAAGATGACGAACGTGACGATCGTCGCTGCGATGAACAGGAAGATCGCCCAGAGCGTTCGGCGGATGAGGAACTGTCCCAAGGTCGTCTGTGTCGGATCGGGTGCCGTATCTCCGGGGGGCGCCGTGTTGGCGCCCCCCGGAGTGTACGACAGTCAGACGTCGATCCCTACCCCACCGTCGCGGCGCCGTAGACCGGCTCCGAGAAGTACTGGGAGAGGATGACGTTCTTCGTCCGCGCCGAGACGAACACGCGGTTGTTGATGACCATGTACGGCGCCCACGGGGCGAAGTCGCGCATGATCTCCAGGTCGAGCTTCGAGTATGCCGCAGCCCGGGCGTCGCCCGAGAGGGCGTTCGCCGCGTCCATCTTGCGGTTGACCGACGCGTTGTTGAAGTACGCGTGGTTCACGTTGTTCGACTCCTGGATCGTGCGCCCGTCCAGCAGGACGTTGATGAAGTTCTGCGCATCCAGGTAGTCCGCGCACCAGCCGGCCCGAGCGAGGTCCATGTCGACACCGCGCGTACCGAGCGTCTTGTAGTAGACCGCACCCGGCGTCGGCTTGAACCCGACGTCGAAGCCGGCCTGCTTCAGGTTGAACGCCAGCACCTGCGCGGCCTGCGTCACGGCCTGCGAGGTCGAGTGGAAGATCTCGACCTTGCCCGTGATCGCGTTGCCGCCGACCTGCTTGGCCTTGGCGACGTTGGCGCCCGCGATCGAGTAGAGGCCGTACTTCTTGTAGCCGGGGATCGTCGGGACGAGGATCTGCGTCGTCCGCTTGCCGGCGAACTTGCCCGCGATGCGGACGAGCGCCGGACGATCGATCGCCCAGTTGACGGCCTTGCGAGCCGCGACGTTGTTGAACGGCGCGCGGGTCGTGTTCATCACCCAGTAGAGAACGCAGTTCTCCGGGGCGACGAAGTAGCGGCCCTTGTTGACGCCGAACTGCTCACCGAGCTGCGCGTGCGCCGTGGTCGGGACGCCGCGGGCGATGTCCTGGTTGCCCTTCTGCGTCTCGAGGAGCGTTGCCTCCTCGGTGAGGTTCGTGTTGAACAGGATCCGGTCGGGGTTCGACGGGATCGTGCCCTTGTAGTTCGGGTTCCGCTCGAGCAGCAGCGACTTGCCGATGTCACGGGCCTTGATGAAGTACGCGCCCGAGCCCGGATAGGTGTCGAGGCCCTTGTCGGTGAACGGCGTGTTCGCCTTGATCGCGCCGTACCACTGCATCGCCACGAGCGAGAGGAAGAGCGGCGACGGCTTCGTGAGCCGCACCGTCAGCTTGTTGCCGTTCGCGACGATGCCGGTCAGGTTCTGCGACTTGCCCTCGAGGTACGCCGTGGCGCCCACGATCAGCTGGTCGATGCCGGTGTTGACGCCGTTCGGCGAGCCCTGCTTCATCTTCGGGCTGAGGTTGCGCTCGAACGCCCGCTTGAAGGAGGCCGCGTTGATCGCCGAGCCGTCCGAGAACTTCCAGCCGCTGCGGATCGTGAACGTGTAGGTCTTGCCGTCCTTCGACACGACCGGGAACGCCGTGGCGGCGTCCGGGAACAGCTTGCCGCCGGCCGGACCCGACTTCGGCGGGTAGTTCAGCAGGAGAGACTGCGTGTTGTAGAGCATCGACCACCCGAGCGTGTCGTACGACAGGCCCGGATCGACGTACTCGAAGTCGGTTGCCGCGACGGCCACGCGAAGCGTGCCGCCCTTCGCGGCGACCGCGCTCGCCGACGCCGCGGTGCCGCTCGAGCCCGCGAACGCGGACGCGGCGAGCATCACGGCGCCGACCGTGGCCATGACGGCCGCGATCGAGATCTTGATGCGCATCGAACTCCTTCCCTTGCTCTTTTCCCGGTCGACACCTGGCCGACCGGCGGCGCATGGTAACAGCCCGTTGATCAGACGATCACCACGCCGTTTTGTTGGTGAAGATCCCACAGTGCTCGGGCCGCCGGACGCTTGGCGCTACAGGGTGCTGCGCGGATCGAAGGCGTCGCGGAGCGCGTCGCCGAGCAGGTTGAACGCGAGGGTCGTGAACAGGATCGCGAGCCCCGGGAAGAGCATGATCCAGGGCTGAGTCGTGTAGTAGGCGGGCGCCTCGGCGAGCAGGTTGCCCCAGCTCGCGGTGGGCGGCTCGATGCCGAGGCCGAGGAACGACAGGCCCGCCTCGCCGATGATGTACTGGGCGACGATCAGGGTCGAGTAGACGATGATCGGCGCGACGAGGTGCGGGAGCAGGTGCGAGCGCATGATCCGCCAGTCCCCAGCTCCGGTCATGCGGGCCGCCTCGATGAACTCCTTCTCGCGCAGCGACATGACGAGGCCGCGGATGATGCGCGCAGGGTAGAACCAGCCGAAGAGGGCGAAGATCAGCGTCAGCGTGAACACGCCCGGCGCGAGGAACCCAAACGTGACCTGGTTCAGCTGCTCGCCGACCGTGACCCGCACCGCGATGATGAAGAGGAGGCCGGGGAAGACCATGATCAGCTCGGTCAGCCTCGAGACGACCGTGTCGATCCAGCCGCGGAAGTAGCCGGCCAGCAGCCCCATCAGCACGCCGATCGAGACCGACCCGACCGTGCCGAGCACCGCCACCTCGAGCGAGGTGCGCGCGCCGTACAGCAGCCGCAGGAACAGGTCACGCCCCAGCTGGCTGTCGGCGCCGAGGATGAAGATCGTCTCGCCGTCGCCCAGGGGCGCCTCGCTGATCCGCGTCATCGGCCCGACCGGCAGGAACGTGTCGAAGTCGACGCCCTCGGTGAACAGGTCGTCCGGGCCGTGACCGAGCAGGCTCGCGGCGATCGGCGCGCCGAAGATCGCCGCGAAGAACAGGAAGAAGATGAACCCGATGCTGACGAGCGCCCACCGGTCGCGCCGGAAGCGGATCCAGACGAGCTCCCAGTAGCCCCGCGCCTTGACCTCGGGCGCGGCCGCGACGACGGCGTCCCCGGCGATGGTGCCACCGCCGGCGCCTGCGGCAGCCGGCTCGAGCTCGTTGTGCGGGGACGTCATGCGGTTCGGGAGTGTATCGGGTGCAGCACGAGAACGGAGACGTTCGGATCGACCCGAAAGTTTGCCGCCCCGCCCTCACCTCCTCCCAGCCGGCACCAGGAGCCTGGCTGGCGCCAGGCACCTCCGACGCGCAGCCGCGTGTCCACTGCAGCACGGGTCCGGTGCCACCGCGGCGGCACCTGGCGGCGGGCGCAGCCCGCACGCCACTTCAGGGATCTACCCGCGCCGCAGGCGCGGGTTCACTGCGGAGGGGGATCCGCTCGGCGGATCCCCTGGAGCAAACAAGAGCAGCCTGGCGGCGGGCGCAGCCCGCACGCCACTTCAGGGATCTACCCGCGCCGCAGGCGCGGGTTCACTGCGGAGGGGGATCCGCTCGGCGGATCCCCTGGAGCAAACAAGAGCAGCCTGGCGGCGGGCGCAGCCCGCACGCCACTTCAGGGATCTCCGGCGCAGCCGGTCATTGGCGGACGGGAATCCGCTCCCGCGGATTCCCGGTAGCCGGCTAGGAGAGCGCGTCCGCGCCGGCGACGACCTCGAGGATCTCCTGCGTGATCTCGGCCTGGCGGGCGCGGTTCATCTCGAGCGAGAGCCGGTCGATCATCTCGCCGGCGTTCTTCGACGCGTTGCGCATGGCGGTCATCCGCGCGCCCTGCTCGGAGGCGGACGACTCGAGCAGCGCCCGGTAGATCTGCGTCTCGACGTAGACGGGCAGCAGGCGCCGCAGGATCTCCTCGGGCTCCGGCTCGAAGATGAAGTCGCCGCGCAGGGCGTCCTCGGCGCGCTCCTCCTCGTCGGTCTCGAGCACGTCGGCCGAGATCGGAAGGATCTCCTGCTCGGTCACCGTCTGCGTCAGCGCCGAGACGAAGGTGTTGTAGACCAGCACGACGCGGTCGACCTCGCCCTCGACGAACAACTGGGCGGCGCGGTGGGCGATCGCCTGGGCGTCGGCGTACTGCGGCGCGTCGGTGAAGCCGACGTACTCGCCCTCGGCAGTCCGGCGTCGGAAGGACAGCGTCGAGCGGCCCTTCTTCCCCACGGCGAGCCAGCGGACGGTGAGCCCGTCCGCCTGGAGCTGGCGCTCGAGCGCGAAGGCGCGCCGCACGACCTGCGCGTTGAACGCGCCGGCCAGCCCGCGGTCGCCCGTGAGCGGGACGACGAGCACCGTCTGCACGGACTCGCGCTGCTGCAGCAGGGGCAGGCTGCGCACGGAGCCGGCGGCGCGCCCGACGCCCGCGATCAGCTCGCGCATCACGTCGGCGTAGGGGCGCATCGCCTCGATCCGCACCTGGGCGCGACGGAGCTTCGCCGCCGCGACGAGCTCCATCGCACGCGTGATCTTGCGCGTGTTGCGGACGGACCGGATCCGTCGCTTGTAGTCCTGAACCGATGCCATGTGGTCTCGAGGCGTCCGTAGGGGCGAGGCATGCCTCGCCCGCCGTTACACCAGCCCCTTCTCCTCCTCGACGTTGAACGAGTCGACGAACCGCGTCAGCGCCTCTTCGAGCCTGGCCGTGGTCTCGTCCCCGAGGTCGCTGCTGTCGCGGATCGCCTCGTAGATCGAGCCCTCGGCCCGCAGGGTCTCGCGCAGCTCCTCCTGGAAGCGCGGCACCTGCCCGACGGGAACGCGGTCGAGGTAGCCGTTGATGCCGGCATAGATCGCCACGACCTGCTCCTCGGTGGGCCACGGCTGGTACTGCGGCTGGTTCAGGGTCGCGACCATCCGCTCGCCGCGCGCGAGCGACTGCTGCGTCGCCGCGTCGAGCTCCGACCCGAACTGCGCGAACGCCTCGAGCTCGCGGTACTGCGCGAGGTCGAGCCGCAGACGCCCGGCGACCTTCTTCATCGCCTTCGTCTGGGCGTTGCCGCCCACACGGGACACCGAGATGCCCACGTTGATCGCCGGCCGGATGCCCGAGAAGAAGAGGTTCGACTCGAGGAAGATCTGCCCGTCGGTGATCGAGATGACGTTCGTCGGGATGTATGCCGCCACGTCTCCGGCCTGCGTCTCGATCACCGGCAGCGCGGTGAGCGAGCCGCCGCCGAGGTCGTCGGAGAGCTTGCACGCGCGCTCGAGCAGACGCGAGTGCAGGTAGAAGACGTCGCCGGGGAACGCCTCGCGGCCCGGCGGGCGCCGCAGCAGCAGCGAGAGCTGCCGGTAGGCGTCCGCGTGCTTGGTGAGGTCGTCGTAGATCACGAGCGCATGCTTGCCCTGGTAGAGGAAGTACTCGCCCATCGCAGCCCCGGCGAAGGGGGCCATCCACTTGATCGGGGCCGCCTCCTGCGCCGGCGCGGAGATGACGATCGTGTAGTCCATCGCGCCGGTGTCGCGCAGCCGCTCGACGACCTGCGCGACGGTCGAGGCCTTCTGGCCGACCGCGACGTAGATGCAGATCACGTCGCCGCCGCGCTGGTTGATGATCGCGTCGACGCCGACGGCCGTCTTGCCGGTGCCGCGGTCGCCGATGATCAGCTCGCGCTGGCCGCGGCCGATCGGGATCATCGAGTCGATCGCCTTGAGCCCCGTCTGCAGAGGCTCACCGACCGGCTTGCGCTGGATCACGCCCGGCGCCTTGAACTCGAGCGGCCGCCGCTCGGCGGCCTCGATCGGGCCCTGCCCGTCGAGGGGGTTCCCGAGCGGGTCGACGACGCGGCCGAGGAAGCCCTCGCCGACGGGCACGCTCATCACGGCGCCCGTCCGGCGCACCGGCTGGCCCTCCTTGACGTGCTGCCACTCGCCGAAGAGGGCGACGCCGACGTTGTCCTCCTCGAGGTTGAACGCGATGCCGACGACGCCGTGCTCGAACTCGAGCCGCTCGAGGGCGACGCAGTTCTCGAGGCCGTAGACGCGGGCGATCCCGTCGCCGACCTGGAGGACGGTGCCGACTTCGCTGAGGTCGGTCTCGACGTCGTACTGCTCGATCCGCTGCTTGAGGATCGAGGTGATCTCTTCTGGACGTAGCTTCACGAGCAGCTCTCCTCGGGTCGGTCAGGTTCGGGTGACGAGGTCACGGCGGAGGCGCTCCAGTCGGCCGCGCACGCTGGCGTCCACGCGCAGCGAGCCGGCCTGGAGCACGATCCCGCCGATCAGGCCGGGGTCGACGGAGCGGGACGCCTCGACGGAGCGACCGGACGACGACTCGATGCGCGCGACGATCGCAGCGGCCTCCTCGTCCGAGAGCTCGACCGCCGTCGTCAGCTGGACGGCGATCCGCCCCTCGGCCTCGTCGACGATCGCGTCGAACGCCTCGGCGATGGCGCGCAGCTCGCCGGCCCGGCCCTTCGAGGCGACGAGCCGGAGGAAGTTGCGCACGAGCGGCTCGGCGCCGGTCGAGATCTCGTCGAGCACGTCGGCCTTCGAGCCCGGGTCGAGCTGGGGGTTCGAGAGGAACGCCTCCAGCTCGGGCGACGCCTCGAGCGCGGCTGCGAGCTCCGCCAGCTGCGCGCGGGCGACACCCACGCGATCCACCTGCGACGCGGCCTCGAACATGGCCTGCGCGTACATGCGCTGCGCGACGGCCATCTAGCGCTGTCCGCTCTCCAGCGCCGAGAAGTCGAGCTCGGCGACGGCCTCGTCGATCAGCCGACGGTGGTCGGAGGCATCGAGCACCTTGCCCACGACCGCCTCCGTCGCCTCGACCGTCAGACCGGCGACCTCGGTGCGGATCTGGTCGAGCGCACGGGTGGTCTCGGCCTCGATCTGCCGCTGCGTGTCCTCGAGCCGGCGCAGGCGCTCGGCCTCCGCCTCCTGCTTCGCCCGGGCCAGCTGTGCGTCCCCGACCTTGCGGGCCTCGGCGAGGATGTCGGCGGACTCGGAGCGGGCCTGGGCCAGGATCTGCCGGTTCTGCTCCAGCAGGTCCCGCGCCTCGTTGCGCGCGTTGTCGGCCTCCTCGACCGCGAGCCGGATGCGGTCGCGGCGCTCGTCGATCGTCTTCTGGATCGGCCCGAAGGCGTACCGCTTCAGGACGAAGAACGCGATCGCGAAGCAGACGAGCGTCCAGACCATCAGGCCCGGGACGACGTCGATCAGCCCTCCGGACTCGGACTCCGCGGCGAGTGGCAGGAACGATCCCATCGATCAGATGAGGACGTAGGCGAGCAGACCGCCGATGAGGCCGTAGAAGACGACCGCCTCGGTGAGCGCGAAGCCGAGCCACTGGATGCCCTGCAGCTCGCCACGAAGCTCGGGCTGACGGGCGACGGCCTGGATCATCGAGCCGAAGATGTTCCCGATGCCGACGCCGGCGCCGAGCGAGCCGAGGCCGATGCCGAGCGCCAGGGCGATCGCCTTGCCGGCGTCCGCGACGTCGCCGGTGGTCTCGGCGAGGAAGAAGAACGAAGAGAGCATGGTGGGCGGTGCCTCCTTTGGGCTGCTAGTGCTCCGGCTCGATCGCCGAGCCGATGTAGATGGCGGACAGGGCGGCGAAGATGTACGCCTGGATGGACACGACGATCACGACCTCGAAGAGGTAGAAGGCGGTGGCCGCGGGCACGGCGACGACCGCGAGCAGGACGTTCTCGAGCACGAAGATCAGCCCGATGAAGGTCAGGATCAGCATGTGCCCGGCGAGCATGTTCGCGTAGAGACGCACGGACAGGCTGATCAGCCGCATGAACTGACCGAGGATCTCGAGCGGGATGATCAGCGGCAGCATCGCCTTCGGCACCTCGGGGATCCAGCTCTTGAAGTACTTCACCACGCCGTTCGCGCGGATGCCCGCGATGTGGGTGAACATCCACGTCATGAACGCGAGCGCGAGCGTGACGGACAGGGTCGACGTCGCAGCGAAGATCGCGAGCGTGGGGATGCGCACCCCCCCGACGTCCCACTTCTCGTCCGAGAGCGGCAGCGGGATGAAGCCGAGCATGTTGATCACCCAGATGAAGATCATGAGCGTCGCGCAGTAGGGGAACCAGGTGCCGATCGCCTTCGTCGGCAGCCCCTGCTCCGCGACCTGCACCTGCGCGACCTCGTAGATCTGCTCGCCGAGCGCCTGCCGTCGGTTCGGCCCGCGCCCGAGAGGGACGCGCATGAACAGGATGCCGATCAGACACGTGACGACCGTCCCGAGGATGAGGTAGGCGACCGCCTTGTTGATATCGAGCCCGAGCGGGAGGTCGACCCACGTGTGCAGGTTCCACTCGATCGACGGATCGAACGTCTCCTCCTCGGCGGAGGCCGCCTCGTCGGCGGCGAGCGCCACCGCCGGCAGCGCCAGCCAGAGCCCGAGGGCGAGCCCGACCAGACGCCTCATGCCGACACCCGCTCGTAGGGCACGGCCTTGGCCGGTGCGGCGAAGTACACGACGAGCGACACGGCGAGCTCGACGGAGAAGGCGAGCGCGTACACGAGCATGGCGGCCAGGCCGACGCGCTCGTCCGCCACGGTCACGGCGACGAGCGGGATGCCCACCGCCATCGCCCGGAAAGTCGTTCCGATGCCCCGCATGCCTGCGGCGGCGAGGTTACCCGTGCCGAGCGGCAGCCGCGTCAGTACCGCGGCGAGCAGCTGTCCCGCGATCCAGAGGACGGCGGCCACCGTCCACCCTCTGAGCGGCCAGCCGGCGACGAGGAAGAGCGGCAGCGCGAGCGCCACGACCACCGTGCCCGCGAGCGCGGGCGCGAGCCGGCTCGGCACCGGCCGCGGCGTCGAGAACATGCCCTGGCTCACCGTGATGCGCCGGCGTAGACGCGGTAGACGACGGCGACAGACAGCGGGATGCCGACGATCGCGCCGACGAGCACGCCGATCGCGGCTGCGCCGACGAGCCAGCCGACGAGCGCGCCGAGGGCCATGGCGGCCACGGTCGTGCCCAGCAGCAGCCCCGAGGCGGACGCGAGCGTGTGCGGCGAGGACGAGGTCGCGGCGGCGGCCATCGCGCGGAGCATACCACCCTTGTTTGTGACAGCAGAACTCCTGCGCTCAAGCCAGATCAGCGGCACTTCGTCACACCGCGGAGCGCGACGGGACCAGGCTCGCCGACGTCTCGACCGGTGCCTGGCCGGAGCCAGGCACCACCTGCGCGGCCGCCCTCGCCCAAACCCCGTGCCTGGCCGGAGCCAGGCACCACCTGCGCGGCCGCCCTCGCCCAAACCCCGTGCCTGGCCGGAGCCAGGCACCACCTGCGGCGCCACCCTCGTCCAGACGCCGGTGCCTGGCTTCAGCCAGGCACCCTCCGACGGCCGGCGAGCAGGCCCGCGATGATCCCCTGCATGGAGCGAGTTGTTCTCGTCCACGGCAGCGTCAGCGGCGGGAGGGCGACGTGGGTCGCGCAGCGCCGGCGCCTGCGCGGCGTGCTCGACCTGGTCGTGCTGGAGCGACCGGGGTTCCCGCCGGGCCCGGACGTCGACCGCGTCGACTTCGAGGAGCACGCGGCGTGGGTCGCGGAGCGACTCGCTCCGGGCGACCACCTCGTCGGCCACTCGTACGGCGGGGTGATCGCGCTGCTCGCGGCCGCGCGTCCCGGCGTGTCGCTCCGCTCCCTGACGGTGATCGAGCCGCCGTGCACGGCGGTCGCGACCGGAGACTCCGCCGTCGACGCGTTCGCACGCGAGGGTCGGGCGCTGTGGGCGAACGGCCCGATCGACGACCCCGAGCGCTTCCTCCGCGCGTTCCTCCGCTACGTCGGGTCGGACTTCGACCCTCCCTCCCCCCTCGTCCCCGACCTCGCGCAGGGCGCGCGCACGCTGCTGGTCGAGCGCGGGCCGTGGGAGGCGGAGATCCCCCTGGCCCGCCTGCGGGCGGCCGGCCTGCCCGTGCTCGTCGTGTCGGGGGCTCACCACCCCGCCTTCGACGCGATCTGCGACGTGCTCGAGCGGGAGCTCGGCGCCGAGCGGGCGGTCGTGCCCGGGCACGGCCACGCGCCCCAGCTCGACCCTCGCTTCGACGAGGCGTTGCTCGCGCTCGTCTCGCGCGCAGCGGCCGAGTAGTGGGTGCGCCCCCGACCCGGCGACCGCTCAGCCCGCGCGGCGCTCGCCCGCGCCGGCCGACGGCCCTGCCGCCGGCGGAGCGGCGTTCTCGGCACGGCGGCGCAGACGCGGGTTCGCGAGCTTGACGATCTCGAGCAGGTAGACGATGTAGAGCGAGAACCCGAGCGCCACGACGCCGATCGCGAGCGCCGCGACGGTCGGCCACAGATGCCACTCCCCGCCCTCGCGGAACGGGATGAAGCGGGTGGCGAGCGCGGCCGCCCCCAGGGTCGCCGCCCACGCCCACATCGTCACCGACGCGCGCCGCTGCGAGAAGCCGATGTTCAGGAAACGGTGGTGCAGGTGCGAGCGGTCGGCAGTGTGGATCGGCTGGCCGTACTTCAGGCGACGGGCGACGACGAACGACGTGTCCATGATCGGGATCGCGAGCACGAGCAGCGGCAGGAACAGGACGATCGTCGAGGCCGTCTTCAGGAGGCCCGCGACCGAGATCGTGGCGAGCGTGAACCCGAGCACGAGCGCGCCCGAGTCGCCCATGAAGATCCGCGCCGGGAAGAAGTTGTGGCGCAGGAAGCCGACGCAGGCCCCGGCGACGATCGCCGAGAGCACCGCTGCGTCGGTCGTGCCGAGCGACAGGGCGAGGATCGCGTAGGTGACACCGGCGATCGCGCAGACCCCCGCGGCGAGCCCGTCCATTCCGTCGAGGAAGTTGACCATGTTCATCACGGCGACGATCCAGACCACCGTCACGGGGACGCCGACCCAGCCCGGAAGGTCGACCACGCCGAGGAAGGGGAAGGTGAAGTGGTCGATCCACACCCCGAACGCCGTCGGGATCAGCGCTGCGAGAACCTGCCCAGCGAGCTTCGGCAGCGGCGCGAGGCCGCGGAAGTCGTCGACCGCGCCGACGACGCACGCGACCGCGGCACCGAGGAGGATCCCGCGCATCGGGCCGCTCAGGTCGAGGAACGCGAGCGACGGGACGATGATGCCGAGGAAGATCGCGAGCCCGCCGAGCCGGGGGATCGGGCGCTTGTTGAGACGCCGGGCGTCGGGCTGGTCGACCACGCCCAGCAGCCGCGCCATCCCGCCCACCGCCGGCGTCAGCAGGACGACGATCCCGAAGGCGATCGCCGCGCCCCACAGGACCTCAGGCGACGCCCGCAGGTCGTCCAGCACGCGTCCCTACTTCGTGCCGTACAGGCGATCGCCTGCGTCGCCGAGACCCGGGACGATGAACCCCCTGTCGTTGAGCTCGCGGTCGATCGCCGCCACGACGATCCCGACGTCGGGGTAGTCGCGGTGGATCCTGGCGATCCCCTCCGGCGCGGCGATCAGCGCGATCAGCCGCACGGACGTCGCACCGGCGCGCCGCACCGTGTCGACCGCCGCGGCGGTGGAGTTGCCGGTCGCCAGCATCGGGTCGAGCAGGATCACGTCGCGCTCGGCGAGGTCGTCGGGGAGCTTGACGAAGTACTCCACCGGTTGGAGCGTCTCCTCGTTCCGGTACAGGCCGATGAACCCGACGCGCGCCGCCGGGATGAGCGACAGGAACCCGTCGAGCATCCCCATCCCCGCGCGCAGGATCGGGCAGACGGCGACCTTCTTGCCCGAGATGCGGCGCGCGGTCGTCTGCTCGAGGGGCGTCTCGATCGTCACCGCCTCGTCGGCGAGGTCCTTCGTGGCCTCGTAGGTGAGGAGCAGCGTGAGCTCGTTGACGAGCTGACGGAACATCTGCGTCGTCGTCGTGACGTCGCGCAGGAGGCCGAGCTTGTGGCGGACGAGCGGATGATCGACCTCCGTCACGGGCGAAGGCGCTTTCGGCGCTGACGCGCCGAAATCGCCTAGGGGTGCGCTTCCGCCGCTCATGTGGGCTCCTCAGGTGCTTTCGTCGCCGAAGGCGGCGAAAGCACCCTTCCCCTCGTACAGCGGCCTCCGGTCGCACAACGCCTCGCTGCGCCGCGCCAGCGCTGCCACGTCCGCGTCCTCGGAGAGCGCGCCGCAGATGATCCTCCCGACCTCGCGCACGTCCTCCTCGTCGAAGCCGCGCATGGTCGGCGCCGGCGTGCCGATCCGCACGCCCGAGGCGACGGTCGGCGGGCGCTCGTCGAAGGGGACGGTGTTGCGGTTGACGGTGAGGCGCACCTCGTGCAGGCGCTCTTCGGCGGCCTTGCCGGTCCACGTCGACGCGCGGAGGTCCAGCAGCAGCAGGTGCGTGTCCGTGCCACCGGTGAGGACGTCGACCCCACCCGAGACGAGCTCGTCGGCCAGCGCGTCGGCGTTCGCGCGCACCTGCTCCTGGTACGAGCGGAACGCGGCATCGGCCGCGATCAGGAAGCACGTCGCCTTGGCCGCGACGGCGTGCATCAGCGGGCCGCCCTGCAGGCCGGGGAAGATCGCCCGGTCGATCGCCTGGGCGTGCTCGGCCCGGCACATGATGAACCCGGACCGCGGCCCGGCCAGGGTCTTGTGCGTCGTCGAGGTGACGACGTCGCAGTCCTCGACCGGGTTCGGATGCAGGCCCGCCGCGACGAGCCCGGAGAAGTGGGCCATGTCGCACCAGAGCAACGCCCCCACCTCGTCGGCGACGCGGCGGAACATCCGCGTGTCGACGACGCGGGGGTAGGCCGACCCGCCGCAGAGGATGAGCTTCGGCCGGTGTTCGCGGGCGAGCGCGCGCACCTCGTCCTCCTCGACGCGCATCGTCTCCCGCGAGACGCCGTAGTGGACGATGTCGTAGAGGCGACCCGAGAAGTTCACCTTCAGCCCGTGGGTCAGGTGACCGCCGTGGTCGAGCCGGAGCGAGAGCACCGTGTCGCCGGGCTGCAGGAGCCCCAGGTAGACGGCCATGTTCGCCTGCGCGCCCGCGTGCGGCTGGACGTTGACGTGCTCCGCGCCGAAGAGCGCCTTGGCTCGGGCGATCGCGAGCTCCTCGATCTCGTCCACGACCTCGCAGCCGCCGTAGTAGCGGCGACCCGGGTAGCCCTCCGCGTACTTGTTGGTCGGCACGGAGCCGACCGCCTCGAGCACCGACGGCCAGGTGAAGTTCTCGGACGCGATCAGCTCGATCTGGCCCCGCTGCCGCTCGAGCTCCCGCGTGATGAGCGCGGCGACGTCCGGGTCGGTCTCCTCGAGGCCTCCGTGACGGAGTCGGTCGAGCTGGTCGGAGGCGAGTGCCATGGCCGCCGAATCCTACTCGGCCGGCGTCGCCCCTCAGCGCCGCACGCGCTCCACGCTCAGGCGGCGGTCGACGCGATCGACCACGGCCGTGTCCCTGCCGGCGCCGCCGTCGACGACATCTCGCCTCCCGTCCCGGGCCCGCACGAGGTCGTCGCCCGCGCCGCCGAGGATGGTGTCGCGCCCGGCGCCGCCGTCCAGCACGTCCCAGCCCGCGCCCCCGATCAGCAGATCGTCGCCGCCGAGCCCGAGGATCCGGTCGTTCCCGCCCAGACCGCAGATCACGTCGCGTCGCGCGGTGCCGCGCAGGACGTCCGGCACGGCGGTGCCGACGATCGTGCAGCGGACGAGTCGACCCGCCGCGTCACGCTGCCGCGGAGCCGTGGCGAACGACGCGGTGCGTCCCTCCGATCGGCCGGCGCTGTTCTCGGCCACGATCCGGAAGAACCACCGGACACCCGGCGCGAGGCCGGTCAGGGTGCGCGCGACGCGCACGGGCGAGCTGCCCGACACCGTCCCGCCCGCGAGCCGCCGGCCGAGCGCGGGTGTCCGACCGAGCTCGACCCACCACACGGTCGTGGCCCCCCGAGGATCCACGCTCCCGCCGACGGTCGCGCGGGTGATGCCGAGCCGGGTCACGGAGCCGGTGACCGCCAGCGGGGCCCCGCTCGTGCGGAAGACGACGTCGGCGCCGACCGTCCGCCCGGCCGAGCTCTCCGCCACGAGTCGCACGTGGAGCTCGGTGGCCGCCGGCAGCGCGGTCAGGCGAGCGCTCACCGGGAGCGAGCCGCTCCCGGATCCCGCGGGGGCGAGCGGCGTGCGCGACCCGTACCTCGTCGTCGTCCCGTACTCGAACCACCAGCTCGTGCTGCGGCCACGCGGATCGACCGAGCCGGTCGCGGTGGCGGAGGTCGGACCGAGCTCCGTCACCGGGCCGGTCACGACCGCGGGGCCGTCGGTCGTCCGGAACGTCCGGTCGCGACCGACGCTGGTGCCGGCGTCGCTCCGCGCGGCGATCCGGTAGTGGATCGTCGTGCCCGGCGGCAGCCCGGTGAGCGTCTCGGAGACGGTCGTCGACCGCGTCCCGAAGCCGACTCCCCGCTCGGGGGTGCGCGTGCCGTACGCGGTGGTGGTGCCGTACTCGAACCAGGCGACCGTGTAACGGCCCTCGGGGTCGACCGAGCCGCTGACGCGCGCGGACGTGCGGCCGATGTCGCGGGCGCCGCCGGTGGACACCCGCGGGCCGGGATCCGTGCGGAAGCGCCGCTCGCCGCTGCGCGTGGTGCCGGCGGCGTTCGTCGCGACCAGGCGGGCGTAGTACGTGGTGCCCGAGCGCAGCCCGGTGAGATCGACCGAGACCGTGCGGGCGCTCGTGCCCGAGCCTGCGTCCGTCGTGGCCGTGCGCGAGCCGTAGCTCCGCGAGGTGCCGTACTCCACGTACCAGGTGGTGGCGAGGCCGTTGGGGTCGACGGTGCCGGACACGAGCGCGCGAGTCGGTCCGATCTGGCTCGGGGCGCGGATCGTGACCGCCGGGGCCGCACCGGTGCGGAGCGTCCGGTCGTCCCCCCTCGCGGTGCCGTCGTCGTTGGTCGCCACCACCCGGTAGTGGATCGTGACCCCGGTCTCCAGCCCCGTGAGCTGCACCGAGACGTCGACCGGGGCGGTGCCGTCTCCGGCGCTCCGGTCGGTCGTCCGCTGCCCGTAGTCGGTGGTCGTGCCGTACTCGACGATCCAGGTCGTCGACTCCCCACCGGGCTCGACGCTCCCGGTGACCGTAGCGGTGGTCGCGCCGACGGTCGTGGCGGGCCCGGTCGTCGCCCGGGGCGCCGCCGCACCGACGACGGCGGGCGTGCCGAGCGCGAGAGCGAGCGACAGGATCGCCGCGGTCGCAAGACGACGTCGCATGGCCCGAGTCTCCTCCGCGCTCGTGAGGGACGGGTCGGGGTGGGGTTAGGAGGGTGTAAGCGCCCGCTCGATCAGGGCCAGCGCGTCGGCGCCCGGCACGGCGCCCTCGCGCAGCA
This sequence comes from uncultured Actinomycetes bacterium, assembly GCA_963703095.1. Taxonomy (GTDB): domain Bacteria; phylum Actinomycetota; class Thermoleophilia; order Gaiellales; family Gaiellaceae; genus Gaiella. Next base: position 1,790,847 of record OY969787.1, on the reverse strand, counting down.
CCCGCGGCTCGGTGCCTGTGAGGTCGACCACAGTCGACGGCCGGCCTGCGAGCGTCCCTCCGTCCACCACCGCGTCGGCGCCGTCCAGGATGGCCCGTGGGACGTCGGCGAGCGACCGCGGATCCGGTCCACCCGGGAGGTTCGCGCTGGTCGCGACGACCATCCCGGCCGCCTCGAGCACGTCCAGCGCCGGGCCGACAAGGGCCGGAACGCGCACGCCGAGCGCGTCTGGGCGATCGCCGGTCAGCCAGGCGAAGCGCCGGGCAGGGTTCGGCAGCACGAGGGTGTACGGGCCAGGCAGGAGCGCATCGACGACACGTGCGGCGGGCCCCTCGAGCTCGGGCAGGCACGCGCGCAGCACGTCGACCGACGCGAGCACGAGCGCGGTCGGCTGCGTCGGAGCGCGCCCCTTGAGCGCGTACACGGCGGCGGCGCCCTCCGGCACGTCGCCGCGTCCCGCGAGCCCGTACACCGTGTCGGTCGGGATCACGGCGGTGCCGCCGGCGCGGATCGCCCGCGCTGCGTCCGCGGCACTGGTCAAGGGGCTGCGGCCTCGCCGGCTGGGCGCCTGCCCTCGACGACCCTGTCGCGACCGGCGAGATCCTGCGTGACGATCACGCGCTCGTAGCCGAGGCGCTCGAGCGCACCCGCCACCTGCGCCGCCTGGCTCTCGCCGATCTCGAGCACGAGCGACCCGGTCGGGACGAGCACAGCGAGCGCTGCCTCGGCGATCGTGCGGTGCGCGTCGACGCCGTAGAGCGCGAGGTCGGGCTCGTGGTCGCGCACCTCGGGCGCCAGCGCATCAGCTTCGAGCGGGTCGACGTAGGGCGGGTTCGCGACCACGAGCTCCCACGGCCCCTCGGGAAGCCCGTCGAGGAAGGAGCCCTCCAGGAGGGTCACGGCGAGCCCCGTGCGCTCCCGGTTCTCCGCGGCGAGAGCCAGCGCGTCGGACGACACGTCGAGGCCGGTGACGCGCGCGCCGGGGTGCTCGTCGGCGATCGCGAGCGCGATCGCACCGGAGCCGATGCCCACGTCGAGCACGCGCGGGGCCGATGCGCCGTCCAATGCGGCGAGGCAGCGCTCCACGACGACCTCCGTCTCGGGGCGCGGGATCAGCGCGCGGGAGTCGACGGCGAGCGTCAGCCGCCGGAACCCCCACTCCCCGAGCACGTGCTGCAGCGGCTCGCGCGCCGCCCGGCGTGCGAGGAGTCCTCGCGCCGTGGCGAGCTCGTCCTCGGTGAGCGGGCGGTCGAGGTGCATGTAGAGCTCGATCCGCTGCAGCCCGAGGGCGTGGCCGAGCAGGTGCTCCGCGTCGACCCGCGGGCTGTCGACCCCCTTCGCGGCGAGGTGCTCGGTCGAGCGGCGCAGCACCTCGCCGAGGGTGACCGGCTCGCGTGCGGGTGTGGACGTCACGACGAGATGGTGCCCGACGAGACGCCGTTCGCACACGATCGAGGACGATCACCTGGTGTCTGACTCAAGTCAGACACCTGAACGCGGGGCGCGAGACGACGGGGCGTCCCGACGGCTGCCTCAGACGGCCGCGGCCTCGAGCGCGCGGCGGCGCTCCTCGGCCTGCAGCGCTTCGGTGAAGTCCGTGAGGTCGCCCTCGAGGATCTGGTCGAGCCGGTGCACGGTGAGCTTGATGCGGTGATCCGTGAGCCGGTTCTCGGGGAAGTTGTAGGTGCGGATCTTCTCGGCGCGCTCACCGGTGCCGACCTGCGCCCTGCGAGTGGCGGCGATCTCCGCCTGCTGGCGCTCGCGCTCGGCCTCGTAGAGGCGCGCGCGGAGCACCCGCATCGCCTTGTTCTTGTTCTGGAGCTGCGACTTCTCGTCCTGCATCGCGACGACGATCCCCGTCGGGAGGTGCGTGATGCGGACGGCCGAGTCGGTCGTGTTGACCGACTGCCCCCCCGGGCCGGTCGACCGGTAGACGTCGATCTTCAGGTCCTTCTCCTCGATCACGACCTCGACCTCCTCGACCTCGGGCATCACGGCCACGGTCGCCGTCGAGGTGTGGATGCGTCCCTGCGACTCGGTCTCGGGGACCCGCTGCACGCGGTGCGTCCCGCCCTCCCACTTGAAGACGGAGTAGGCGCCGTCGCCCTTGACGGCGAACACCGCCTCCTTGACCCCGCCGGCGTCGCTCTCGCTCGTCGAGAGCGACTCGGTGCGGAAGCCGCGCCGTTCGGCGTAGCGCTGGAGCATGCGCGCGACGTCCCCCGCCCACAGCGCGGCCTCGTCACCGCCGACGCCCTGTCGTACCTCGACGATCACGTCCTTCGCGTCGGCCGGGTCCTTCTCGACGAGCGCGAGCCGCAGCTCCTCCTCGAGCCGCGCGAGCTCGCCCTCGAGCTCGGAGGCCAGCGAGGCGAGCTCCGGGTCGTCCCGAGCGTCGACGAGGTCGTCGCCGACCGCCCTCCACGCGGACGCGAGGCGATGCGCCGTCTCGAGCTCCTTCAGACGCCTGCCGACCTCTGCCGCCTCGCGGTGGTCGTTGTAGACCGCAGGATCGGACATCCGCTCCTGCAGCTCGCGGTAGGAGCGGTCGAGCTCGTCGACGAGCTGGTCGAGCGCGGACACCCCGCCAGTGTAGGTGCGGGCGCGCCGATCGCGGCGCTGCCGCTCCCCGACGCGACGCAGGTCTCTGCGCGCGACGCAGGGCACGGTCGGCGCGTCCGCCCTGCGCGACGCAGGCCGCCGTTCGGACCTGGCCGTCGTGGCGCAAACCGTCGGCATGCCCCTCGGAGCCCGCCGACGCAGACGGGGGCACAAGTGCCAAGGTGGTACTTGGCACCGGACCCCGCGCCCACCACCCGCCGTCACCGCCAGGAACCGCCGACCCGTTCGCCCTGAGAGGGTGAGCGCCGCAGTCGGATCACCGGCGGGCAGGGGCCGCGCCGGACCACAGCCAGGCCGGAGTCGATCGAGTCTTTCTGGCCCGGCGGTGCGCTACGAGGCCAGCTGCGCCTGGAGGGTGACCTCCGGGATCCCGGTGAGCGCCTTCGACACGGGACACCCGCTCTTCGCCGCCTCGGCCTGCTCGACGAACGCCGCGTGATCGGTGCCCGGCACCGTGCCGACGACCCGGATCTCGCCCTTGACGATCCCCTCGCCCGGCTGGAACGTGACCGTCACGCCGGTCTCGAGGCGCTCCGGCGGCGTGCCGGCCTGCGTCAAGCCGTGCGACAGCGCCATGGAGTAGCAGGATGCCCAGGCGGCGGCGATCAGCTCCTCGGGGCTCGTCCGGCCGTCGGGCGTCTCCGCGCGCGACGGCCAGGTCACCTCCAGCGGGCCGAACGCACCGCTGCCGACGCCCTCGATCGTGCCGCCTCCCTCGAGCAAGGAGCCCGACCAGGTCACCTTCGCGCTGCGCTCCGTCGCCATCAGCGTCCTCCTTCGAGCGTCGTCGTGACATCGACCCCTGCGCCCGCGTTGCGGAGCAGGGTCGAGAACGGGCACCCGGCATGGGCGGCCTCGGCCACGGCTGCGAGGCCGTCGGCGTCGACGCCCGGGACGACCGCGGTGACGGCGAGGGCAGAGTGCACGATCTCGTGCCCCCCGCTCGCGACCTCGTCCATCGTGATCGTGCAGCGCACGTCGAGGCGCTCCGGCGGCGTGCCCGCGCCGGTCAGCTCACCGGCGAGCGACATGGTGAAGCACCCGCCGTGCGCCGCTGCGAGGAGCTCTTCGGGGCTCGTCTTGGTCGCAGTCGCTCCGATCCGGGCGGGCAGCGAGAAGCCGAGCTCGCTGAACGCTCCCGACGTGACGGCGGTCAGCGCGCCCTCGCCGCGGGCCAGATTCCCCTCCCAGCGCACGTCCACCTCACGCACGATCCGCGGCATCGCTGCTCCTCCTGTCGGTCTCGGGTCGCGGGCGGGGCTCGCCGGTGACCGTGGTCACGCCATCACCTCGATCTTCGCGTCTGCGGCTCGCTGCGCCGGGGTCTCGCCCGCCTCGCGCCGCCGCACCTCTTCCATCGCCCTGATCGAGACCTCGATCTGGTCGAGCGTCGGCTCGCGCGTCGTCAGTCGCTGGAGCCAGAGGCCTGGCGCGAGCAGCGTCATCAGCACGCGGTTGCCCTGGTGCTTCCCGGCGTAGCGGATCAGCTCGTACGCCAGCCCGGCGATCACCGGGAGGAGCAGGATCCGGCTGATGATCAGCCAGTACCAGACCGGTCGCCCGACCAGCGCGAAGACGAAGATGCCGATCACCATCACCCAGAGCAAAAACGCCGTTCCGCAACGTGGGTGGATCAAGCTGAACTTCTGCACTCGCTCGGGGGTGAGCTCGGAGCCCGCCTCCAGCGCGTTGATCGTCTTGTGCTCGGCCCCGTGGTACATGAAGACGCGCCGGAGGTCGGGCAGCAGCCCGATCAGCCCGATGTAGGCGATGAAGACGCCGACGCGGATCATGCCCTCGACGATCACGAACCACTTCGTGTCCTCCACCGGCAGCCAGCTCGTGAGCAGCGCCGGGCCGATCTTGAAGAGCATCAGGGCGAAGCCGATCGCGATCGCGAACGAGAAGATGATCTGGCCGCGGCTGATCTCGGTCACGACCTCGCCGTCCTCGTCCTCCTCGCGGGCTGCCACGTTGGCGGAGATCGCGAGCGCGCGGAAGCCGATCGCGAGCGACTCGCCCAACGCGACCACGCCGCGGATCACGGGCAGGCGCCAGATGCGGTGGCGCTTCATGGGCGACGTCACGTCCCGCGCGACGTCCTCGATCGCCCCGTCGGGGCGGCGGACGGCGACGGCCCAGCACGACGGTCCGCGCATCATCACGCCCTCGAGCACCGCCTGGCCGCCGTACGTGACGCCGGCGCTGTTGACGGCGGATGTGGAAGGCGGCGACATCTCGGTCAGGCTAGCGGCACGACGCGCTCTCGCGTCTCGACTGTAGGGGTGAGGCATGCCTCGCCCGCTCTTGCGTCGCCCGCTCTTGCGCCCCCCTGCGGGAGTCGCGGACGAAGGAGCTCTAGGTGGCCTGCGCGGCCTTCGACCGCTCCAGCTTGCGCTGGAACCGCTCGACCCGGCCGCCGGAGTCCATGAGCTTCTGCTTGCCGGTGTAGAACGGGTGGCACGCGGAGCAGACCTCGACGTGGAGCTCTGCCTTCGTCGAGCGCGTGGTGAACTCGTTGCCGCACGAGCACCTGACATGCGCGACGACGTACTCGGGGTGGATGCCAGCCTTCATCGGCCCGCCAGGATACCAGAGGCGGTCTCCGGCGAGACGTTGCCTCCCGAGACGACGACGACCGGTGCGTCCGCGTCGATGCGGCCGGCGAACAGCGCGGCCAGGCCCGCCGCTCCGGCCGGCTCGCAGGCGAGCTTGGCGTCGGCGTAGCAGCGCCGCATCGCATCGGCGATCTCGTCCTCGCCGACGAGGACGCTCTCGACCCGGTTGGCGATGCAGATCTCGAGCGCGCGGTCGCCGGCGAAGGGAGCTGACAGGCCATCGGCCATCGTGCGCGGCTCGAGCGGCACGGGGTGCCCTGCCTCGAGCGCCAGCGCGAGGGCGGCGGAGTCCTCAGGCTCGACGGCGATCACGCGGACGCCGAGCTCGCCGACGGCCGCAGCGATCCCGGAGATCAGCCCGCCTCCGCCGACCGGGACGACGATCGCGTCGACGTCGGGGGCGTCCTCGGCGATCTCGAGGCCGACGGTGCCCTGCCCGGCGATCACGAGCGGGTCGTCGAAGGGGTGGACGACGACCCGCCCCGTCTCGGCCACGAGCTCGTGCAGCCGGGTGAACGCCTCCGTCGGGTCAGCGGCGCCGAGGTCGACGTGCGCGCCGAAGGATCGCGCCGCGCGCCATCTTGTACGGGCTGGCGCTCGCCCACATCACGACCACGCAGTCGACGCCCGCCCGCTGCGCTCCCCAGGCGAGCGCCGCGGCGTGATTCCCGGCGGACACGCCGATCACGCCGCGCTCTCGCTCGTCGGCGCCGAGCGCTGCCAGGCGGTTCGTCACCCCTCGCGCCTTGAACGAGCCCGTGTGCTGGAGGAGCTCGGCCTTCAAGCGGACGCCGGCACCCAGCTGCTCGGCGTCGAGGAGCGGCGTCCGCCGCACCGCTCCGCGAACGACCTCCGCCGCGTCGAGAACGTGGGCGCGGGTGACGGGAGGCGTCGTGCGCATCGGGCGATTGTAGGGGCCGGGCATGCCCGGCCCCGTCCCGCAGGCCACCCGGGTGCCTGGCGTCAGCCAGGCTCCCGACGGATCCGGGATCGCCAGCCGTCAGGTGCCTGGCGTCAGCCAGGCTCCCGACGGATCCGGGATCGCCAGCCGTCAGGTGCCTGGCTTCAGCCACGCTCCTCCTCCCGCGACAATCCCGGCATGACCCACCGTGTCCGGGCGACCCGAGCCCATGCGCTGATCGGCGCGCTCCTCGCCGCCGTCTGGCTGTTCGCTGCCTGGTGGCTGCTCCGCAGCGAGGTGCCGCGCCTCGAGCTCGCGCCCGTCGACGAGCGAGCCGTGCTGGGCGCCGACCTGCTCCAGCGCGCCGAGCGATTCGAGCGGCTCCTCCTCGTGCTCTGGGTGCTCGCGCAGGCCGTGCTCGTGGCCGTCCTCGCCGTCTACGCGCGACGCGGGGCGCGCCTGCGGCGCGACTCGGCGGCAGGGCCTGTCGGCACGGGCATGCTGCTCGGGATGGTGGGGCTCGCCCTGGTCTGGGCGGCGCAGCTCCCGTTCGTCCTCCTCGCCGCGTGGTGGGCGCGGCGCTACGAGGTGTCGCGAGCCGACTGGCTCGCCGTCCTCGTCGACCAGTCGGTCGAGCTGCTCGTGTCGTTCGTCGTGCTCTGCGTCGCGGTGCTGGTCGTGATGCAGCTGGCGCGGCATCTCGGCGAGGCGTGGTGGGCGCCCGCGGCGGCGCTGCTGGTCGCGCTGGCAGCGGTCGTCGTGTGGGCCTCGCCGTTGGCGCCGGGCGGGCCAACGGCGGCCGACGACCCGGCGCTGGTGGAGCGCTACGAGCGGCTCGCCGAGACACAGGGGGTCGAGGGCGTCCCGCTGCGGATCGCACGCGTCGGCGACGAGACGCGGCGCGCGAACGCGTTCGCGCGAGGGCTTGCCGGGACGCGCGAGGTCGTCCTGTGGGACACGCTCCTCGACGATCGATTCGACGACCGCGAGGTAGACGTGGTCGTGGCGCACGAGCTCGCTCACCACGCCCGTGCGCACCTGCCGAAGGCGCTCGCGTGGTTCGCGCTCGTCGCGTTCCCCGGCGCCTGGCTGCTGATGCGGGTCACGCGCCGACGCGGGGGCCTGGGGTCTCCCGAGGCCGTGCCGCTCGCGCTGCTCGTCGTGGCGCTGCTCCAGCTCGCGCTGGCGCCCGCGCAGGCCTGGATCTCCCGCGGGCTCGAGCGCGAAGCCGACTGGCGTGCGCTGGAGTCGACACGGGATCCGGCCGCTGCCCGCACGCTGTTCGCGAAGCTCGCAGAGGCCTCGCTGCGCGACCCGGATCCGCCCGACTGGGCGTCCCTGCTCCTCGCGACCCACCCCACGCCTGCGCAGCGCGTCGCGTTCGCGGACGCGTGGGAGCGGCTGCGGGGAGACGAGGCCGCGTCGTCGCCGTCGTAGGGGCGAGGCCTGCCTCGCCCCTACGGCCGGTCGTCGGTCGCCACGACGGCGCGATCAGCGATCAGCTCGCCGATCGAGAGCGACGAGGTGGCGCCGGGCGAGGGCGCGTTGCGCACGTGGATCGCGCCGCCCGCCTCGTGCACGACGAAGTCGTCGACGAGGCTGCCGTCCGCGTCGAGCGCCTGCGCGCGGATGCCGCCCGGGCCGGGCAGCACGTCCTCGCGCTGCAGCTCGGGCAGGAGGCGCCGGGCGGTCTCGACGAACAGCCGCGTGCTGACGTCCCGTGCCATCTCCCCCGCTCCCATCCGCCAGTGACGCCGGGCGAGCCGCCGGAACCCCGGCGCGCGCAGCGCATCGACGAGATCACCCAGGTCGACGTCCCGGCGCCGGTACCCCTCCCGCCCGAGCGCGAGCACGGCGTTCGGACCGAGCCACACGTCCCCGTCCGGTCGGACGGTGGTGTGGACGCCGAGGAACGGAAACGCGGGGTCGGGCACCGGGTAGACCAGCCCGCGGACGAGGTGCCGCCGTTCGGGCCGCAGGCGCAGGTAGTCGCCCCGGAACGGCACGATCCGCGGCTCGCGCGGCGCGCCCGCGAGCGCGGCGATGCGGTCGGCGTGGACGCCGGCGCACACGATCACCTGCGTCGCCTCGAGCGGGCCGCGCGACGTGTGGAGCACCGTCGTCCCGGCGCGGCGCTCGAGCCGCTCGAGCGCGTGACCGAGCAGCACGTCGCCACCGGCCGCGCGCACGTCGTCGGCGTACGCCTCGGCCACGAGCGCGAAGTCGACGACGGAGGTGGCGGGCGAGTGCAGCGCACGCAGCCCGGCCGCATGCGGCTCGAGCTCCCGCAGGCGCTCGGGCCCGATCAGCTCGACCTCCGGGACGCCGTTGGCGACCGAGCGGCGGTAGAGCTCCTCCAGCCGGGGGATCTCCTCCGGCGTGGTCGCGACGACCACCTTGCCGCACCGCAGCACCGGTATCTCCCGCTCCGCGCAGTAGGTCTCCAGCGCGGCGGCGCCCGCGACGCAGAGCCGGGCCTTGAGGGAGCCCGGGGCGTAGTAGACCCCGCGGTGGATCACGCCGCTCGAGCGCGCCGTCTGATGGGTGCCGACGGCGTCCTCCTTGTCGAGCACGACCAGCCGGATGCCAGGTCGGCGTGCGAGCAGCGCGCGTGCGGCCGCGAGGCCCACGATCCCGGCGCCGACCACCGCGACGTCCGCCCGTCCGTCGATCGCGGTGCTCATCAGGTGAGGGTGTACTCGGGGCCCGACCCGCCCTCGGGCGGGGTCAGGCGGCCGCCCTTGGCGGAGATCGCGCCGCACTGGACGCAGTTCGACGGCGTCATCCGCACCGTCACGGTGTCCTCGCCGTCGGCGTCGCCGACCTCGTACACCTGTGCCGGGCACATCCACGCCCACATCTCGGCGAGGTCGCGCGGCACGCGCTCGGCGACCCGCACGTGGTTCGGCTGGTCGTCGCGGGTGCGGTTCCCCGAGGCGAAGACCGACGAGAGCTTGTCGAACGTGAGCGTGCCGTCGGGCGTCGGATAGGACGCAGCCCTGTCGGTGCGGATGAGCGCCGTGGCGGCGTTGGGATGCGTCGCGCGGTCGCCCGGCGGCAGCTTCCCCTTCGTCACGGTCATCGCGCTCGCGAGCGCCCCGCCGACGAAGAACCCCTTGTCGAAGGCCTGCCGCATGTTGCGGACCTCTGCCATCTCCTTCCACACGTAGCTCGACCGGATCGCCTCGTCGTACGCGTCGAGCGCCCCGGGGCGACCGGCGACCTCCCCGCGCTGCAGCGCCGCGAAGGCGGCCTCGGCGGCGAGGCGGCCCGACTCGATCGCGTAGTGCACGCCCTTCAGCCGAGGCACGTTCACCAGGCCGGCGCTCTCGCCCACGAGCAGCATCCCGGGGGCGTTCAGCCGCGACGGCGCGGACAGCAGCCCTCCCTCGGTGATCGTCTTGGCGCCCCAGGCGACCCGCTCGCCGCCGTCGAGGATGCCGCGCACGAGCGGGTGCGTCTTGAACTCCTGCAGGAGGTCGTGCGCGGAGAGCTCGACGTCGGCGTACTCGAGCCCGACGACGAACCCGATCGAGACGTGGTCGTCACCCATCGGGTAGATCCACGACCCGCCGAACTCGCCGTAGCGCGCCGATTTCCGCAGCGGCCACCCCATCGTGTGCACGATCCGCCCGAGCGGCCGCGGCGACCCGCCAGACCTCCTTCACTCCGAGCGCCCAGATCTGCGGGTTGCGCCCGTGGAGCCCGAAGTGGTCGATCGCGGCGGTCGTGAGGTGACCGGCGGTGCCCTCGGCGAGAACGCTGAGCCGCGCGGCGATCTCCATCCCGGGCTCGAAGTTCGCGAGCGGCTCCCCCTGCTTGCCCCGGCCCTTGTCGCCCGTCCGCACGCCGACCACGCGGCCGTGGTCGACGAGCAGCCGGTCGCCGGTCGTCTCGGGCAGGAGCGTCGTCCCGACCGCCTCCGCCTGCTCGCCGAGGAACCGGCCGAGCTCCGACAGCGAGACGATCCAGTTGCCGTGGTTGCGCATCGTCGGCGGCGGCGGGATCCGCGCCGCGCGGCGCTTGGACAGCACGTAGACCGCTTCGCCGTGAACGGGTCCGTAGGTCGGCAGGTCCTCCATCGCCAGGCGCCCGGCGAACAGCGTCCGCAGGGCGCGCGGGTTGACCACGGCGCCCGAGAGGAGGTGCGAGCCGGGCTGCTTGCCCTTCTCGACCACCGCGACCGGGTAGTCGCCGAGCTGCTCGCGGATCTCCGGGTGCTCGTCGAGCAGCTGCCCCAGGCGGATGGCGCACGCGAGGCCGCCCGGGCCCCCGCCCACGATCAGGATCCCGACGTCGATCCGCTCGTCCGGCCCGGCCTCGGGCGCGACGACGACCTCGGCGCTCGTGAAGGGCGGCGGGTGGTCGGCGGGCCGGACGCCGCTCATCCGGCCTTGCGGGCCTTGACGAGCTCCGTCAGCCGCGGCGCGATCTGGTGGAGGTCGCCGACGACGCCGAGGTCGGCGAAGTCGAAGATCGGCGCGTTCGGGTCCTTGTTGACGGCGACGATCGTCCCCGAGCCCTGCATCCCCACCTTGTGCTGGATCGCCCCGGAGATCCCGAGCGCGACATACAGCTTCGGCGTCACGCTCTTGCCGGTCTGGCCGACCTGGGTCGAGTACGGGTACCAGCCGGCGTCGACGACGGCGCGCGTCGCCGCCACCGCGCCGCCGAGCGCCTCTGCCAGCTCCTCGCAGAGCCCGAAGCCCTCGGGTGCGCCGAGCCCGCGTCCCCCGGCGACGATCACGTCGGCGTCCTCGATCGACGGCCCGCTCGCCGCCTCCTGCAGCCGCTCGACGAGCACTGCCTGCGTCGAGAAGTCGCGGAACGCGACCTCCACGGGGCGCACCTCGGCCGCCCCGCCGCCCTCGACCGGGTCGAACGTGCCGGAGCGGACGAGCGCGAGGCGCGGGCTCGACGTCCAGCCGACCTCGGCGAGCACCGTGTCGCCGAGCGCCGGCCGGCTCGCCACGAGCTCGCCGCCGTCGAGCCGGAGGTCGGTGACGTCCCAGTTGAGCCCCGCGTCGAGACGTGCGGCGAGGCCTGCAGCCACGTCCGCAGCGAGCACCGACGAGGCGAACAGCACCGTGTCCGCGCCCGACGCCGCGACGACGGCCTCGAGCGCGTCGACCCGTGGCTGCGGCAGCGGTGCTGCGAGCGCGGGGTCGTCGACCACGAACACGACCGGGGCGCCATAGCTCCCGGCCGCGGCCGCGACGTCCGCGACGCCGTGGCCGAGCACGACGCCTGCGACGTCGCCGCCGAGCGTCGCGGCCTTGGCGAGCACGCCGAGGCCGCCGCGGACGAGCTGGTCGCCGTCGTGCTCGAGGAAGACGAGCGTCGTCGCCATCAGATGAGCCTCTTCTCGACGAGGAACTCGACGATCTGCTCGGCCGCGCTGCCGTCGTCCTCGATCCGCACCTGCCCGCTCTTCGGCGGTGGTGGCGCGGCAGAGCGCACGGTCGTGCGCGAGCCCGCGGTGCCCGCGTGCCCCGGGTCGACCCCGAGGTCGGCGAGGGTCAGCGTCTCCTGCGGCTTGGTCTTCGCACCCATGATCCCCTTGAGCGACGGGTAGCGCGGCTCGTTGATCGCGTCCGACACGGCGACGACCGCAGGGAGCGGCAAGCGGATCAGGTCGTAGCCGAACTCGGTCTGCCGCTTGCCGGTGACCGTGCCGTCGGCGACCGTCAGCTCAGCGACCTGGGAGACCATCGGGCGGGCAAGGCGATCCGCCACCGCCGCCCACAGCACCGCGCCGTCGCCGTCGCTCGCCTGCTGTCCGAAGAGGACGAGCTCGGGCGCCTCGCGCTCGATCGCGCGCGCGAGCACGCTGCTCGTCGCGACCAGATCCGAGCCTGCCGCCGCGTCGTCGGCGACGAGCACGGAGCGATCGGCCCCCATCGCGAGCGCCTTGCGCAGCGACTCCTGCGCCTTCGGCGGCCCGAGCGAGAGGACGACGACCTCGCCGCCGTGCGCCTCCTTGACCCGCAGGCCCTCCTCGACCGCGTTCACGTCGGTCGCGTTGAGCGCCCCCTCGCCGCTGCGGTCGAGGCGGTGGGTGTCCGGGTCGAGCCGCTTCACCGCGGTCGCGTCCGGCACCTGCTTCACGCAGACGACGATCTTCACGCCGACGACTCTAGCGCGGCCCGGAGGGAGGGTGGCGCAGTCGCGGCGCGGGTCGCCCGGCGGCCCCGTCTGGTACGGTGGGCGCGCTCGAGCCGCGAACCGGAGCCCATGCTCAGCCACCGGACGACAGCCCGGGGAGCCTCTCTCCTCATCGTTGCCGCCATCTGCGCCGCGGCGGCACTCGCGTCCCCTGCCAGCTCGGCGAAGGGCGTGCCGACGATCGTGTTCCCGCTGATCGGCGACATCGACTTCGACGACAACTACGGCGATGCGCGGGTCAACGGCTCGCATGCCGGGATCGACATCATGGCGCCGCGCCGGACGCCCGTCGTCGCCGCCGAGGACGGCAAGGTCAAGTGGTGGACGTCCTCCTCGCGCGCCGGCTGCATGATGTACCTCTACGGCAAGAGCGGCACGACGTACCTCTACATCCACCTCAACAACGACCGCACGCTCACGAATGACAACCGCGGTGCCTGTGCGGACGTCGCCTTCACGGTGCCGGACGGCGCCCGCGTCACGGCCGGGCAGCAGATCGCGCTGAACGGGGACTCTGGCGACGCCGACGGGAACCCCCACCTCCACTTCGAGGTGCACCCGAACGACGGGGCCGACGTCAACCCGATGCCGCACCTGCGCCAGGCGACGCGCATCCTCTTCCCCGCCAAGCTCGGGTCGAAGTTCTCGCTCGCGCTGAAGGGCACGCCGGTCGCCGCGGGCGCCGGTCGCGTGACGCTGCGCGCGAGCGCCGTGCGCTGGTGGCCCGGCGGCCGCTGGACGCCGATCGGGTCGCGGCTCGTCGAGATCGGGGTCAAGAAGGGCGCCGCGATCGACACCGCGCTCGCGGCTGCGGTGGCCGGTGCGACGACCCGCGAGCTCAACAGCCGGCTGGCGCAGTCGTTCACCGTGTACACGGCGCCCGCGCGCGTGACGGCCGAGGCGCTCCGCGGCGAGCCCGGCGCCCTCCTCGCAGCGCGCATCGCTCGCCCGGGCGGGAAGCTCGTCGCCGTCGACGCGGCGCCCGCCAAGAAGCCGGCCAAGGACGCGGCGAAGGACACCGGGAGCGGCGGTGACGACGTCGACGAGGACGGCGAGTGGACGCCGCCCTGGGAGCAGACCGGCTCCGACGCCGACGACGGCGAGTGGTCGCCGCCCTGGGCCGGGTAGCGCCGCGGTGCCCCTCACGCCGTAGCCGTTCTCGCCGACCCGACGCCGCCGTCCGCGACGCCCGCGCCACGACCGGTGCCAGACACCGGATCCTGTCAAGGGGTTTCTGTGCCGATCGTGTGCCACTTCGTCCACAGGCTGGGAGACAAGCGACGACCGGGATCGCGCGCGATCTCGGGTGCCTCGAGCCGCGGTTCGGGACAGATCCGCCGAGGCCGACTTGACAGAGACCGGTGTCTGGCACAGTCCCGTTCCCCCCGATGCCCCCGCCCACGAGTCCGGTAGACGCGCGCCTGACAGCCGCTATGAGCCGAGGGTTCCCGGGCCTCGACGACCAGGCGTGCGACCCTGCGCACTCGGGCCGAACAGGTGGCCACCCCGGCCGACGTGGAGCACCCGCCTGTCGGATCTCTAGACTGCGCCGCCGTGACCTACGTCGACACGTGCGCGGAGAGCTCCCCCTCGAGGAACGCCACGATCTCCGCCATCGGCGCACCCGGCGTGAACACGGCGGCGACGCCGCCCTGCTCGAGAGCACGGGCGTCCTCCGGTGGGATCGTCCCACCGACGACAACGACGACGTCCTCGAGTCCCCGCTCGCGCAGACCGGCGACAATCCGCGGCACGAGCGTCATGTGGGCGCCCGATAGGACCGAGATGCCGACGGCGTCCGCGTCCTCCTGCAGCGCCGTCTCGACGATCTGCTCCGGGGTCTGATGGAGACCCGTGTAGATCACCTCCATGCCCGCGTCGCGCAGGGCGCGTGCGATGATCTTCGCGCCGCGGTCGTGACCGTCCAGGCCCGGCTTCGCGATCACGACACGGAACGGCCTCCCCACCCCCTGAGTATAGGAACGTGAAGCTCACGATCATCGGCTCCTCGCCTGCGTGGCCCAACCCGGGGAGCGCGCACGCCGGCCACCTGATCGAGTCGGGCGGGCGAACGCTGCTGCTCGACTGCGGCCCGGGCGTGCTCGGCCGGCTGCGCGAGCGGGAGGACTGGCCCACGGTCGACGCGATCGCGATCTCCCACTTCCACCTCGACCATTGGGGCGACCTCGTCCCGTGGGTCTGGGGCAGCTGGCACCGGGCGGGCCGCGGCGTGACGCGCCCCGAGCTGTGGGTCTTCCGCGGTGGTCGCGAGCACCTCGCGCGGCTCGGGGCGATCGTCGGGTTCCCGGACATGTTCGAGAAGCCCTTCGATCTGCGCGAGTACGACGCGGAGACGACGTTCGAGGCAGCGGGCTTCGAGTTGACGCCGATGCGCCTGCCGCACTACACGCTGGAGACGTACGGGTTCCGGATCACGGACGGCGAGACGACGATCGCCTACACCGGCGACACCGGCCCGACCGACCGCCTGGCGGAGCTCGCCCGCGGCGTCGACCTCTTCCTCTGCGAGGCGACGCTCGCCGACGACGCCGGCGCCTCCGACGGACCGCCACGGGGACACCTCAGCGCGGCAGAGGCGCTCGAGGCCCACACCCGCTCGGGCGCGAAGCGCCTGCTGCTCACGCACCGGCCGAGCGAGCTCCCGCTCCCGGACGGGATCGAGCTGGCCTACGACGGCCTCGAGCTCGACGTCACCCCCGCGGGCTGAGCCGACACCAGCGTTACGACGGTGCGTGGCGACGATCGCCGGTGCTCAAGTGACAACTTGTCACTTGAGCGCCCACGCCCCTCGCGCAGCAAACACCGCTGCGGCGACCCGTGGGCATCGCGTCGCGGCCGAAGGCCGGCTCAGCCGGCCGGGAGGCCAGAACGAGGCCGACCCGTGCACCACGCGGAAGGAGGGGGCCGCTGGGGGAACCCGGGGTTCCCCCAGCTCACCTACTGGGCGAGCGGGACGGGCACCTTGTACTTCGGCGCCCAGTAGTTCACAAGCCACTTGGCGTTCGCGCCGTCGCCGACCTTCACCAGCCCGATGAAGAAGCTCAGCGGGTTGATGCCCTTCGTGCCCGCCGCGGGGAAGAGACGGATCTCGAGCAGCGCCTCGTCCTTGAGCGAGTAGGCGACCGTCCAGCGCTTGTCGGAGATCTCGCTGGTGTCGACCGGGTACGGCACGACGGGGATATTGCCCTTGGCCCACTCGGCGCGCGACATCGTGCCGCGCATGTCCACGTGGGTGATGTCGTACGTCGAGCCGATGTCGCGGCGGGCGACGGCGTTGAGGATGAACGCCGTGGCGACCCGCTTGATCTCCGGCGCAAGCGGCGCCTCGACCTGCTTCTCGAGCACCGTGGCCGCCTCGTCGCGGATCGGGGTCTCAAGGGTCTCGCTCGTGTTCCAGAAGACGGTGGAGACGAGCGCCGCGGCGCCGATCGCGAAGATCGCGACGCTGGCGATCAGCGCGCGCTTCTGGGCGCGCGGTGAGCTCTTGAGCGTCTCGAGGAAGGACCGCTTCTCGGTCGGTGTCGGAGAGGCCGTCACGAGCGCCACTGTAACGCCGGGGTCTGGAAGACCCGGTTAAGAATCGGTTTCGGCCGGCCTGAGCAGCGGGGGCACCCGAGCTCGGGCATCGAGAGTCCGCCGCCCCGGAAGCGCGCTCTACGCCGAGCCGGCGAGGAACGCGTACGGCTGCGGCTGGTCGACCGACAGCGTGCGCTGACCGGAGGTCGCGCCCTTGAGCGTCCGCACCCGGTAGCCACGGTCGAGGAAGGTGAAGCCGGGCCGGAAGGTCTGCCACGCGCCACCGCGTCCCTGCGCGACCGCGACGCTCTCGAAGCGGAAGCCGAACGTGTTGCAGCTGCTCGTCTTGTTGTCATAGGACTCGGCCGTCGCGATCGGCCGCCACCGGTTCGTCGAGCCGGGAAGGTGGATCGGCCTCGTCACCGCGCGGCCGTTGAGCCAGACCCGCCAGAAGCTCGGGCGATGCGCCATCTCGAGCACCGCGAGCCGGAAGCTCTGCTGCGGCTCGACCTTCTCGACGAGCGAGACGAACTGCGGATGGCGCCCCGGGCGCGTGATCTCGGCGTACACGAGCGTGCCCATCCCGGGCACCGACGCGATCCCGGTCTGCAGCCACATCGTCTCGCCGTTCGGACCCTGACCGGGGCCGCCGACGCCGATCCAGCCCGCGACGTGACCGGCCGTGATCGCCGGCGCCATCGTCGGGGAGACCACGGCCCGCACGCCGTGGCCCACCCCGCTCGCCTGGAAGCCGGCGTAGGCGTAGCCGGGAGAGCCGTTGGAGCCGCTACCGCAGGCAGAGGCGCTCGCCGTGGCGGGTCCCGGTGCCAGCACCGCCGCCGCGACCGCAAGCACGAGGGCTGCGACTGCAGTGACGAGGGCCGGCGTCCGCATGACCCTCCCTGGATCGGAGTCACTCTCCCGGGCTCCCATCCCTCGGACGAGGGAGGGAGCGCCACAGGAAGGGGGACGCGGCGCCGACGCGTTACGATCGCCGTCAGATGCCGCGCGCACCGCATCAGGGCGGGATCGGCTCGCTCGGAGCATGGCGTGAGCGGGTCGCGGCGGGATCCGAGCGCAGCGGCGAGGAGCTGACGACGATCTCGGGCCTCGCGTTCGAGCCGCTCGCGACGCCGGAGACGGTCGACCTCGACCACGATCGCGACCTCGGCTACCCGGGCTCGTTCCCGTTCACCCGCGGCGTGTACCCGTCGATGTACCGCGGCCGCCTCTGGACGATGCGCCAGTTCGCCGGGTTCGGCACGGCGTTCGAGACGAACGCGCGCTTCCGGTACCTGCTCGACCACGGGCAGACCGGGCTGTCGACCGCCTTCGACATGCCGACGCTGATGGGCTACGACGCCGACCACCCCCGCGCGGAGGGCGAGGTCGGCCGCGAGGGCGTCACGGTCTCGTCGCTCGACGACATGCGCGAGCTCTTCGCCGGGATCCCGCTCGCTGACGTGTCGACGTCGATGACGGTCAACGCGCCGGCGGCGATCCTGCTCGCCCTCTACGTCGCCGTGGGCGAGGAGCAGGGCGTGCCGCGCGACCGGCTCCGCGGGACCGTCCAGACGGACATCCTCAAGGAGTACATCGCGCAGAAGGAGTACATCTTCCCGCCGGGGCCGTCGATGCGGCTCGTGACGGACATGATCGAGTTCTGCGCGGCTGAGATGCCGCTCTTCCACCCGATCTCGATCTCCGGCTACCACATCCGCGAGGCCGGCTCGACCGCGGCGCAGGAGCTGGCCTTCACGCTCAAGAACGGCTTCACGTACGTCGAGTGGGCGCTCGCGCGCGGTCTCGCGGTCGACGCGTTCGCGCCGCGCCTGTCGTTCTTCTTCAACGCGCACATCGACTTCTTCGAGGAGATCGCGAAGCTCCGTGCCGCGCGCAGGATCTGGGCGCGGGAGCTGCGCGACACGTACGGCGCCCGCGACGAGCGCTCGCTCCTGATGCGCTTCCACACCCAGACGGCCGGCGTGTCGCTGACCTGGCAGCAGCCGCTCGTGAACATCGCCCGCACCGCGATCGAGGCTCTGGCCGCCGTGCTCGGGGGCACGCAGTCGCTCCACACGAACAGCTACGACGAGGCCCTCGCGCTGCCGACGGAGGACGCCGTGCGGATCGCGCTGCGCACCCAGCAGGTGATCGCGCACGAGACGGGCGTCGCGAGCGCGATCGACCCGCTCGGCGGCTCCTGGCACGTCGAGTCCCTCACGAACCGGCTCGAGGCCGAGGCGTATGCCCTCTTCCGGCTGATCGACGACGCCGGGGGGATGGTCGAGGCGATCGAGCAGAACGTCCCCCAGCGCGAGATCGCCGAGGCCTCGTACCGCTATCAGCGCGAGGTCGAGGACGGCCGTCGGGTGGTGGTCGGCGTCAACCGCTACCCGGTCGCGGACGACGAGCCGCCGCCGCTGCACCGGCACGACGAGGCGCTCGAGCGCAAGCAGGCCGAGCGGCTGCGCGCGCTCCGCGCCCGTCGGGACGCGGCCCGCGTCGAGCAGCGCCTGGCGGCGATCGCGGAGGCGTCGGCAAGCGACGGTCGCAACCTCATGCCGCTGCTCGTCGAGGCCGTGCGCGACGACGTCACGCTCGGCGAGATCTGCGACACCTGGCGCGCCGTCTGGGGCACCTGGCGCGAGCGGCCGGTGTTCTGAGCCGAAGGTGCCTGACTGAAGTCAGGCACCAGACGCGTTGTGAGCCCCGCGCCAGGCCGAGCGTCCGTGAGACCAGGCACCTGCGCAGCTCTGCTGCGGCGACGGATCCCGACCCGCTGTCCGCCTTGCCTCGAACCCGGTGCCTGGCTTCAGCCAGGCACCTGCGGAGCTCTACGCCGCGACGATCTTGACCGGCGTGCCGAGCTTCAGCTTGCCGCGGAGGTACAGGATGTTGTCGTTGTGCAGGCGGACGCAGCCGTGCGACACCGCCTGCCCCAGCAGCTCGGGCCAGGGCGTGCCGTGCACGCCGACCACGCCCCCACCCGGCCAGTCGGAGAGCTTCGAGTAGCCGCTCGTCTCGAACGCGAACGCCCCGAGGATCGGGTACTTGCGCGGCGTGAACCTCGACTGCACGTAGAAGAGCCCGATCGGCGTCTCCATCCCCGGCGCGCCGACCGCGATCTTGCCCGTCCGCACGAGGCGTCGGTCGACGTAGAGCTCGAACTTCCGCGAGTCGCGGTAGACGACGAGCCAGCGGTCGACGGGGTCGATGCGGACGCTCGCGGCGGGCACCCACCCACGCTGGCCGTTCGGCCGGCCGGGGAGCGCGAGCTGGTACCACTTCGCGTCGCCGTTCGCGTCCGTCACCGCGTCGGTCGCCATCACCCAGCGCGGGTGGTAGTCGGGCCGGAACTGCCCGAGCACGCGGATCACCGGCGCCGTGAGCGACGGCGCGCGCCGCACCGCGACCGACTTCCACTGGATCGGGCCGGAGCCGACCACGTCGACGCTCGCGAGCGGCGTGAGCTTCGTCGTCGGGGCGCGGTCTGCGGCTCCGACGGGCGCCGCGAGCGCCACTGCGAGCACCGCCGGAACGACCGCGATCAGCCACCTGGTCACACTCACACGGTACCCCCGATCGGGTGAGCGCCCAACCCCCGTTCGAGGGGTTGGCGCCCTCCTTCCGGGTGGCCGCGGGTCGCCGCGGTTCGCCGCACGCGCACGCGAGAACGGCGAGGGCCCCGCCGCAACGGGGCCCTCGCTCTGCCGGGTGCGTGTCGGTTCCGTCTACCCGGTGACCGGCGGCTCGAAGACCCCCACCACGCCGATCCGCTGCGTGTTGCAGGGCTTCTTGTTCGCGATCGCGAGCTTCACGATCCCCGCCTTCTTCGGCGCGATCGTCACGATCGCGACACCCTTCTTGTTCGTGAGCACCGCTCAGCCGCAGCCCCGGGCCGATGACCAGGATCCGCGCACCGGCGATCGGCTTCGACCGCTTGCCGACCTTCTCGGTCACGGTCGCCCGGATCCGCTGCTTCGCGCCCGTGGCCTGCAGGAGCTTCTGCTTCACCGTGAGCGTCTTGCAGATCGCCACGGCGGCCGGCTTCGTCGGCGGCTTGAGCACCGGCGGCTTCGGCTTGGGCGTCGGCGTGACCGCGGGCGCGACCACCAGCGTCGTCGCGGTGTCGGTGTTGTTGCCCGGGTTCGTCTCCGCGCCACCCGACCCCGCTGCTGTCGCCGAGTTGACGATCGAGCCGGTCACGTCGACGGTCGCCGTCCACGTGATCAGCGTCTGCACGCCGTACCCCATCGTCCCGAGGTTGCAGCTCAGCAGCGCCGGCGCGATGGAGCACGAGCCGAAGTCGGGCTGCTTCGTGATCACACCGAACACCACGCCGCTCGGTGCCGCGTCGGCGAGGGTGACGCCGTTCGCCTGGTTCGGCCCGTTGTTCCGCACGAGGACGCTGTAGCTGATCGTCGCCGTGCCGTTCGAGCCGAGCGTCAGCCGCTCCGTCGCGTCCTTGATCACCTGCACGTCGATCTGATCGGTGCCGCGCGGAGGCGGCGGCGGGGTCGGCGTGACGGTGACCGTCGCGTCGTCGCTGGCCGACACCTCGTTGCCGTCGTCGTCCTCGCCCGCCGCCGTGACGACGTCGGTCTCGGTCGCCGCGACGTTGACCGTGAACGAGCAGGTGTAGGAGCCGCCGGCCGCGATCGTCTGCGGCACGGTGCACGTGCCCTGCCCGGCGAGGTCGCCGTGGATCGAGTCGACGAGCGAGTCGATCGTCACCGCGTCCGTCTCGGACGTGTTCTGCACGACGACGGTGAACGTCACCGGGCCCCCGGGGGCCTGCATGGCCGTCGGGCTCGCCGTCTTGATCACGTTGATCGAGGAGGCGACGTCGGTGATCTGCAGCGTCGCGGAGTCACGCGCTTGGGCGGTGTCCTCCTCGTCGTCGACGACGCCGACCGTGACCGTGTCCGTCTCGGTGAAGCCTGCCTGCTTGCCCGACAGGACGACCGTGAACGAGCAGGTCACCTCGTCGGCGTTCCCCGCAGCACCTGCTGCCGCCAGCTCCCACCCGTCGAGCTCGTCGCAGTCCGAGTCGGGGTTCGCGGCGAGCAGGTCGCCGTAGACGTCGTCGGTCAGCGTCGTGATCGTCACCGGCTCGGCGCTGAGGTTGCGGACGACGAGGGTGAACGTGAACTGCCCGCCAGGCTCGGGCAGCGAGCCCGGCTCGACGGTCTTCTCCAGCTCGACCGTGGGCGCCACGTCGTCGTCGTTCGTGATCGTGCAGGTGGCGGAGCCGCCGTTCGGCACGACGGCGTTCGCACAGCCTGCGTACGACGCCTCGTACCCGTCGACGGCGGGCTCGGTCACGCTGTAGCTGCCGGCGTCGACCGTCAGGTCGTTCTGGCCGTCCGCCTCGAAGCCCACGGCCGGAGCGCCGTCCACCGAGAACGAGAAGTCGGCAGCGGTCTTCGTCCCGCCCTCGTCGTTGACGACGACCTTCTTCACGATCAGCGTGCCCGGCTGGTCGTCGTTCGTGATCGTGCAGATCGCCTGGCCGCCGTTCGCGACCACGACGTTCGCGCAGCCGTCGTAGCTCGTGGCGTACCCGACCACCGCCGGCTCCGTCACCGTGTAGGTGCCGGCGTTCACCGCGACCTCGTTCTGGCCGTCGGCCTCGAACGCCACCGCCGCGCCGTTCCCGACCTTGAAGGAGAAGTCCGAGGCGACCTTCGTGCCGCCGTTGTCGTTGACGACGACCTTCTTCACGACCAGCGTGCCGGCCGCGTCGTCGTTGGTGATCGTGCACGTCGCCGAGCCGCCGTTCGGCACGACGACCTCCGCGCAGCCCGAGTAGCTCGCCGCGTACCCGGCCACTGCCGGCTCCGTCACCACGTAGGTGCCCGCGTCGACCGTCAGCTCGTTCTGACCGTCGGCCTCGAAGCTCACCGCCGGAGCGCCGTCCACCGAGAACGAGAAGTCGGCAGCGGTCTTCGTGCCGCCGTTGTCGTTGACGACGACCTTGCGCACGACCAGCGTGCCGGGCTCGTCGTCGTTCGTGATCGTGCAGATCGCCTGGCCGCCGTTCGCGACCACGACGTTCGTGCAGCCGTCGTAGGTCGTGGCGTACCCGACCACCGCCGGCTCCGTCACCGTGTACGTGCCGGCGTCGACGGTCACCTCGTTCTCGCCGTCCGCCTCGAACGGAACCGCCGCGGCGCTCCCGACCTTGAACGAGAAGTCCGCCGCGGTCTTCGTGCCGCCGTCGTCGTTGACGACGACCTTGCGCACGATCAGCGTGCCCGGCCGGTCGTCGTTCCGGATGGTGCACGTCGCCGACCCGCCGCTGGGGACGACCACGTCGACGCAGTTGTCGTACGTGGCCGCGTAGCCGGCGACCGCGGGCTCGGCGACCGTGTAGGTGCCGGCTGCGACGGTCACGTCGTTCTGGCCGTCGGCCTCGAACGCCGTGGCCCCGCCCCCGTTGATCGAGAACGAGAAGTCGGAGACCGTCTTCGTGCCGCCGTCGTCGTTCGTGACGATCTTCTTCACGATCAGCGTGCCCGGCTGGTCGTCGTTCGTGATCGTGCACGTCGCCGACCCGCCGTTCGGGATCTGGACGTTGCTGCAGCCGCCGTACGTCGTCGCGTAGCCGGCCGCCGCGGGCTCGGTGACCGAGTAGGTGCCCGCGTTCGACCGTGACGTCGTTCTGGCCGTCAGCCTCGAACGCCGTACGCCCCGCCGCCGTTCACCGAGAACGAGAAGTCCGCCGCGGTCTTCGTGCCGCCGTCGTCGTTGACGACGACCTTCTTCACGATCAGCGTGCCCGGCCGGTCGTCGTTCGTGATCGTGCAGGTCTTCGTGTCGCCGTTGACGAGCACGACATCCGTGCAGCCGTCGTAGCTCGGCGCGTAGCCGGCGACGGCGGGCTCGGTCACCGTGTAGGTGCCCGCGGACAGCGTGAGGTCGTTCTGGCCGTCGGCCTCGAACCCGACCGTCGCACCGCCGTTCACCGAGAACGAGAAGTCGGAGACGGTCTTGGTGCCGCCGTCGTCGTTCGTGACCACCTTCTTCACGATCAGCTTCGGCGCCGGCAGCTGCACGTTCGTGAACGTGCACGACGCGGTCACCGGCGTGCCGTCGTTCGCCTCGACCGACGCCGTCGCCGTCCGAGTTCGCCAGGCTCAGCGAGCGAGCAGTTCGTCCCGGTCACGCTCTGCAGCGCGTACCCGGCCGGCCCGGAGGCCTCGGTGACCGTGTAGGAGCCGGTCGGAAGCGCGAGGAACGAGCCGTTGCCACACACCTGCGACTGGCCGGCAGGGTTGGGAGAGATCGTGAAGCAGAAGTCACCCGGCTGCGCGGTGCCGCCCTGGACGACCTTGTTCACGTCGATCTTGGAGAGCCGGACGATCTTGCCCGGCGGGATCGGCACCGTCTTGTCGGGCGACTCGAGCCGCATCGCCAGGCTCGACCCGCTGTTCCACCCTGCGCTCTGCTGGTAGCCAACCGTGCCGCCGCCCGGGATCGCGTCGAGCGGTGCGGCGAGGTGGCCGCCCCACAGGAGGAACGCCGTCGCGCTCGTCACCTCGAAGGAGACGAGCACCTGCTTCTCGCCGACGCCGCACGCGCCCTGCGCGCCGGTCACCTGGTACTCGAGCAGGTCGACGTTGACGCCGGTGAAGGGCCCGAGGTCGCCGCTCTCCGCGCCGCCGATCGTGCCGGGCGTGACGTCGGAGTCGTAGGGCTCGAGCCAGAGGAACCCGTAGACGCCGGACCGGACGAACTCGTGGCAGATCGTCGCCAGGTACGGCGTGCCGGTGGTCAGGCCGGAGACGTCCAGCCGAAACGGGATCGCCTGCCCCTCCGCATACCGGACGGTGTTGCCCGCCGTCCAGCTGCTGGACACCGTGTCCCAGCCCTCGAGCGATACCGACGAGGGCACCGGCGCACCGGTCGGCGCGGACGATCCCGTCCCCGCCAGCCACAACGCCGTCGCCAACGTCGCTGCCAGTGCGATCGCGGCGATCCCGCGACGCCCCTTGTGCCTCCCGCTTCCTCTCACCGTGGTCACCCTCTCCCTCGTGCTACCCGGTTGACGACGCCGGATCCCCCATCCGGACGACAGGCGGAGCTGGTGTCTCCCAGTCCAGACTCACTGTGGGCCCCCTTCAGGGGGACGACAATGCCTCGAAGGAGGGATCGCCCCACCCGTTCGGAGGGGCCGTGTCCGCCGCGCGCCTCACCCCGGCGGGGGAGGGGCCTCCCTCGACCGGGCACATGCGGGGCGCCGGATCTCCGACTCCGGACCACGAGAACGGGGCCCGCGAGGGCCCCGCTCTCTCCCACCCTCCCGAGACGCCGGGGCTCCCCGCAGGGAGCCCCGGCTCGAGTGCCGGTCCGGGAGGCGGTGCTACCCGGTGACGGGCGGCTCGAACACGCCGACCACGCCGACCCGGGCGGAGTTGCACCCGACCTGCTTCGGGCTGAGGGTCGCGGTGACGATGCCTGCCTTGGCGGGCGTCACACCTGCGATCGCGAGCCCCTGCTTGTTCGTCTTCACGACCCGGTAGATCCCGGCGCCCCGCAGGACGACGGCGGCCCGGGCGACGGGCTTGCCGGCCCGCGTCACCTTGAAGGCGACCGCGGAGCGCTGGCCCTGGCTCACCATCTTCGTGCCGCGCACGGCGAGCTTCAGGCAGATCGCGGCCGGCTTCGGCTTCGGCTTGGCGACCGGGGGCTTCGCCACCGGCGGCTTCACGACCGGCGGCTGAACGACGGGCGCGGCGACGACCACCGTGGTCGCGTCGTCCGTGTTGTTGCCCGGGTTCGTGTCCGTCCCGGTGCCGGTCGCGGTGCCCGTGTTGACGAACGTGCCGGTGGTGCGCACGGTCGCCTTCCAGCTGAGCGCGGTCTGCACACCGGGGCCGAAGTCGCCCAGGTTGGCGCAGCTGAGCACGGAGACCGTCAGCGAGCACGGGACGCCGCCCGCGATCACCGGGCCCTGCGTCAGGGTGCCGGCGACGAACTCCACGCCGCTCGGGGCCGCGTCGGCGAAGACGACGTCGTTCGCCGTGTTCGGGCCGTTGTTCTTGACGACCACGTTGTACGTGATCTCCGCCGTGCCGTTGGCGCCGAGCGTGAGCTGCGGCGTCGCGTCCTTGATCACCTGGACGTCGATCTGCGGCGTCTGGCTGACCGTCGGCGGCGGCGTCGTGCTGCAGTCGACCGGCGGGACGACGACCTGGGCCGTGTCCTCGTCGATCACGTCGCCGGGGCCCTCGCCGGGCTCGCGCAGCTCCACCGTGTTGGTGAAGGTGCCACCGGCGCAGCCGACGGGCTCCTTGAACTGCACCGAGCCACCCGACTCGACGAGCTCCTCGTAGTCGAAGCGGTCGTCGACCACGTACACCTCGTCGGGAGCGTTGCCGTCACCGATGAGCTCCGGCTCCGCGGGGAACGTGTAGTCGGCGCTGTCCGTCGCCTCGTCGGCGTTGGCTGCGTCGACCGTCACCTGGTTGGTGCCGTCGACCGCCCCGTCGAGCTCGACGGAGTACGAGCAGACGACCTCCGCACCGGCGGCGAGGTTGTCTCCAGGCTCCCACTCGCCGCAGTCGAGCACGAAGTCGGAGTCCGCATCGAGCGTGTCGTCGACCGTCACGTTGAGCGCGGCCGCGGTGCCGTCGTTCGAGATCGTGATCTGACCCGACACGACGTACTCGTCGACGGTCTCGCCCTTCGTCCACTCGACGTCCCACGTGATCTCGCCGTTGCCGCTCTTCGAGGGCGCCGTGGTGAGCGCGCCGCTCTTCGTCACGTTCCAGCCCCCACGCTCCTGCGTCCACGAGGCCTCGGCCGTCTTCTCGACGGCGAGCTCCGCGGTGCCACCCGAATCCTTCGGGTCGGCGCAGAAGTCAAGGTGGCTGATCTGAGGCCGCTGTCCGCCGTCGTTGAGCGCGCCCCGCAGACCCGAGTCCGAGTCGTCGAGGTTGGTCGTGCCCGAGTCGTACACGAACGTGACCGTGTTGTTGCCGGCCTTGACGAGCACGGCGGCCATGTCGTACTTGTCCGCGCCGAGCGGCGTGAACGCCCAGGCCGCGGTCGTGCCGTCGCCCGAGATCGTGAGCTGGATGACGGCGTCGCCGTCCTGATCCTCGACGAGGCCGCTCACCGGCTGGACGTCACGAGCGATCTCGTTCGCAGCGCACCGGACGTTTCCGGGCGACGTGAAGTGCGAGTTCGCCGTGCCGTTGTAGTCGGGGTCGTGATCGGCCGCGGCCGCCCCGACGAGCGCGAGCGCGACCGTGAGAGCTCCGAGGAGCCCCACGACCGCGCGGGCGCTGCGCTTCGTCCTGTTCTTCATCCCACTTCCCTCCCTTGGCTGAACACCCCAGCCGGGTCCCGACCTCTGTCTCACCGCAGGAGGCGTGGATCCGGCACTCGTACCGCATCGTAGGCACCGAAAGGGGGAGCGGTATCACTCGATCGGGTAGGTCGTACCCCCCACTCGGGGAGGTACGCGATACCGCCTGTTCGGCCCTGCAACCCGCCATGTCGCCGCTGGTGCTTGGCTTCAGCCGAACCCGCCCGGAGCTCGACGCGATGCGCCGGCTCCAGCCAGACCCTCCCCCTCACGGCCGAGCGGATCTGCCGTGCCTGGCTTCAGCCAGGTCCTGCGGCAGACGGCGCGAGCCCCGCCCGGTCGCGCCGAGCCGGCCGGTAGCCTCGATGCGATGCGCCGCGCCCTGCTCCTGCTCGCGCTCGTCGGCGTCCCGCTCGCCATCGCCGCCGTCGCGATCGGCGTCTGGGTCTGGCCGGCCGAGCTCGCCGAACCGCTGCCCGAGCCGCGCGACCCCTCGCTCCCCGATCTCGCCATGTCGCCGCTCTCGGAGATCACCGGCGCGCGCAACGACGACGGCGACCGCTTCGTCCAGTTCACCGCAAGCATCGGCAACGTCGGCATCGGCCCGTTCGTGATCCACGCCGAGCGCGCCGAGGAGCGCGGGGCGTGGCGGGTCTCCCAGCGCTTCCTCGAGTCCGACGGCACCACGTCGGAGACGGTCACCGTCGGCACGCTCGACTGGGGCGGCCACGGGCACGACCACTGGCACGTGCAGCTCGGCGCCTCGTACTGGATCACGCGGCCGGGATCGGACGAGGTCCTGCGCAAGTACGAGAAGGTCGGCTACTGCTTCTTCGACCAGTCGCGGCTCGACGTCCCCGGAGCGCTGCCGGCGCCGGAGTTCCTCAAGGAGCAGTGCGCGCTCGAGGACGGCCTCGCGATCACGATGGGCCTCTCACCCGGCTGGGCGGATCCGTACCAGTGGACGCTCCCCGACCAGCGGCTGAACGTCAACGGCCTCGAGGACGGCGTCTACCGGCTCTGGGCGACGGCCGACCCGGGGGGCTGGTTCCGGGAGCTGGAGGAGGAGAACAACCTGACGTGGGTCGACCTGCGGATCGCGACGCGCGACGGCCTGCCGGTCGTCACCGTCGTCCGCCAGGGCCCCGCCGGCGCCCCTCCGCCCGGCCCCTCGGTCTGAGTGGGTGCCAGGCAGGCACCAAGCGGCGCCTGCTCTGTGGTGCGTCCGGTGCCTGGCTTCAGCCAGGCTCCCGGTCTGCTGCAAACGTCCCGGTTGAAACCGGTGTAGGGGCCGGGCCTGCCCGGCCCGCGCCCTCGGCACACGCCGTGACCCGGTCGGCCGGCCACTGGCCGCGTCAGCCCCGCGTGCCACACTGATCCTCATGCGCGTCCTCATCGCCGACGACCACCGCCTCATCCTCGACAGCGTCCGCCGGGCGCTCGAGGACGACGGCGGCTTCGAGGTGGTCGCGGAGACGCAGAACGGCGCCCAGGTGCTGCCGCTCGTGCGCGAGCACCATCCCGAGGTCGTGCTGCTCGACGTGCGCATGCCGAACATGGACGGCCTCCAATGCCTGGACGAGATCAAGCGGCGGCATCCCGAGACCAAGGTGGTCATGCTCTCCGCCTCGTCGAGCCAGGATCTGATCGAGAACGCGCTCCGCCGAGGAGCGAGCGCCTACGTGCTCAAGTCGGTCGACCCGAGCGACCTCCCGTCGACGATCCGCCAGGCCGCGAGCGGGCACGGTCTTCTCAGCGGCCGTCGCCGGCGAGGACCAGACGCCGACGGGCGCGAAGGCCGCCGGTCTCACCGAGCGAGAGATCGCGATCCTCACCGAGCTCGCGAAGGGCCATTCGAACGACGAGATCGCGAAGGAGCTGTGGGTCACCCAGCAGACGGTGAAGTTCCACCTGACCAACATCTACCGCAAGCTCGAGGTGAAGAACCGAACCGAGGCGACGCGGGCCGCCTACCGGCTCGGCCTCGCCCAGAGCCCCCTCCTCGACGAGGAGTGAGCCTCGCCTGATCGGGCCATCGAGGTCTGGCGCCCGACTCGACCAGGCCCCGGTGCCTGACTTCAGTCGGGCACCTGCGAACGCACCACCCGATCCGGACCTAGCGCTCAGCGCCTGCCGTCACCGCTGCCGGCGCCGTTCGGCCAGCTCCCGAATCCTGCGCTCGACCAGGCGGGTCGCGTCGAACCCGTAGTACCGGATCACCGCTTCGCCCACGCGCGCAGCTTCCTGCCGGTCGAGCGTGCCGAGCGCGACACCATCGTCGATGGCGCTGACATGCATCCGCACGAGCGCGGTGACCATCGCCGCGCTCTCCTCGGCAAGCGCGAACCGTTCGGGAGGGAGGTACACGAGCAGCTCTTCGTCCCCTCGGCGCACCAGCTCCTGCTCCTCGGGGAGCAGACGCGACAGTCGCAGCAACCGGAGCCCTACCACCTCCTCGTGGTGGACGTCGGGTGGGTCGCCGAGGAGCAGGACGGGCCGTACCTTGCCGGCGACGATGTAGGAGAGCTCCGGATCACCGCCGCGGCGGGCCGCGGTGAAGAGCGACCGCGCGTCCGGTAGCTCGACCGGATCGGCTCCCGCTCCCGCATACAGCCGGAACGGCGCTGCAGGGACGCACGGGACGACGGCCCAGCGGACGCTCCCCGCCAGTCCGCGGCTCACAAGCCGAGCAGCGACCGGATCGCGTTCGGGTCCTCGAGCGTCGGGCCGGAAGCCTCCTCCAGCGCGTGCGCCCGTGCCGCGAGATCGGTCATCCCGAGACGGTCGACCTCCCCGAGCTCGTCGAGGTCGCGTGCCAGGGCGCTCAGCCGCTCGAAGTCGCGCGGGTGCAGGACGACGGCCTTGTCCTCGTCGTACCGCGTGTAGACGACAGCGTGCCCCTCGGGCACCGGTGGCACGCGCGCCAGCGACGAATCGCGCCGCTCGCTCGAGATCCCGTGCATGCACGCAGGGTAGTGGCTGTCGTACGACAATTCAAGATCATGTCCGAGATGGACGTGGCTCTCGCCGACTCGGTGCCCGGCTTCAGCCGGGCTCCTGGCGTACAGCGCCGCGCACGATCCTGCTCGCCGGACTTGCGGCAGCTAATGCGAGCCGTACGCGCACCGATACTGCTGGTGGCCTGGCGCACGCGCGCGTCGGGCGAGATCCGCGAGCACACCTCCCTCCACGTGGCCACCGAGACGACGACCCCGAGCCGCTCCCGCCCGATCCCGCCGCCGCCCGGCGCCGCAGAGCGCCGCCGGCTCACACACGTGCTCGAGACGAGCCCGTTCCCGATCCTGCTCGTCTGCCTGGTCGGGATCGTGATGCTGACGACGTTCGTCCCGTCGATCATCGTCGGCGACACGTGGCTGACGCTCATGGCCGGCCGCGAGATCGTCGACCACGGCCTCCCGACGGTCGACGAGATCACGATCCTCGGCGCCGGGCGCACGTGGACCGACCAGCAGTGGCTCGCCCAGCTCGTCTTCTACGGCGCGCAAGAGCTGGCCGGCATCCGCGGAGTCGTCCTGCTCGGCATGACGTTCGTCGTGCTCGCGCTGGCTCTCGTGATGGCGACCGCCCGCACGAGCGGAGCGTCGTCGCGCTCGACGTTCCTGATCGGCTTCCTCGCCGTGATCGCCGGGCCCTGGGGCTGGACGATCCGCGCGCAGACGGCAGCCCTCCTGCTCTTCGCCGGCGTCCTCTGGCTCCTCGTCGACGCGGGCCGACGTGGCATCCGCCGCCGCACGCTTCTCGTGCTCCCGCTGCTCGTGCTCTGGGCGAACCTCCACGGCTCGGTCGTCCTCGGCGCCGCGTTGGCGGTCGTGCTCGCCGTGCTCACGCTAGCCCGCAGCCTGGTGCCTGGCTTCAGCCAGGCTCCTGCCGGCCCCCTAAACCCTGTGGCGTGGCTTCAGCCAGGCTCTCGGAGAAGTGCCGCCGCGCTCGGTGTCTGACTCGAGCCAGGCACGTTCCCCGCACGCCAGCCCACCACCCGGTCCAACCCGCGAGCCCCGTCTCCTCGCCGCCGCCCTCCTACTCCTGCCCCCCGTGCGTCCTCGCCTCCCCCTACGGCTGGGATATCGTCGCCTACTACGACCTCATGCTGATCGACGCCCCCGTTCGCCGAGATCCTGCGCGAGTGGCAGTGGAGCGAGCCGAGCGCGACCACCGCGCTCTTCTGGCTGCTGGCCGCCGTCACCGCAGCGCTCCTCGCCCTCCGACGTTGCCGCCGACGCCTCACCGGGTTCGAGCTCGTCGTGCTCGCCGTCACGCTGGTCGGCGCGATCCAGGCGGTGCGCGGCGTGATCTGGTTCGCGCTCGCCGCGGCGGCGATCCTCCCCGTCGCGCTCGACGGCCTGCTCACCAGGCCCGACGTCGTTGCGCCGCGTCTCAACCGCGCGATCTCGCTCGCCGCGATCGCCGGCCTCGCGCTCGCGCTCGTCGTCACGCTGGCTCGCCCGGCGGCTGGTACCTGCGCGAGTGGCCCGAGGAGCAGGTCGAGGCGGTGCGCGATGCGACCCGCGATCCGTCGGTGCGTCTGCTCGCGACGGACGGCACCGCTAACTGGCTGCTCTGGCGGATCCCCGCGCTGCGCGGGCGCGTCGCCTACGACGTGCGGTTCGAGGTCCTCGACGAGGGGACGCTCGACGCGCTGACCCACTACGGGCGGCTCGAAGGCGACTGGGCGGGCTTCGCCGACGGCACCGCGTCGTGGTCGTCGACCGCCCCGAGCACCTCAAGCGCCTTCTCGCCGAGCCCGATGCAACGGTCGTGTACCGCGGAGACGACAGCGTCGTGATCGTCAGGTAGCAGCGGTGGCGACCAGCACCCCGTCCTTGCGACGTGCGCTGCGAGAGGTCGGCACCGTCGCGCTCTTCGGTGTCGCGCCGATCGTCGCGCTCTCCACGATGCTGGTGATCGGGCTCGACACGGACTCGATCGCCGCCGACTTCCACCACGAGCTCTACCCGCAGACGGAGGAGATGCTCGCCGGGCGCAACCCGTATCCCTCGCCCGACTGGGATCCCACCGCCGCGCCCAACTTCATCTGGCCCCCCGCCGCCGCCGCGCTGGCCGCGCCGCTCACGCTCCTTCCGCTCGAGGCGGCCGACATCGTCATCGCCGCGCTCGGGCTCGTCGTGTTCGCGCTCTCGCTGTGGCTCGTCGGCGTGCGGGACTGGCGCGTCTACGGCGCGACGGCCTGTGGCCGCAGGTCGCGGGCGAGATGCGCGTCTCCCACCTCACGCCGTTCCTGTGCCTGCTCGCGGCGATCGCCTGGCGCTCCCGGAACTCGACGCTGCGCCCCGGTCTCGCCATCGGCGTCGGAATGGCGCTGAAGCTCTTCGTCTGGCCGCTCACGGTCTGGCTGGTCGCGATCCGACGGACGAGAGCTGCGCTCGTCGCCGTCGGCATCGCCGTCGCGTCGCTGCTGGCTGTCGCTCCCTTCACGGGCATCGACGAGTACGTTCGCGCCCTGCTCCAGCTCGGCCGGGCGTTCGACCAGGACTCGTACACGGTCTTCGGGCTGCTCGTCCAGCTCGATGTCCCGGAGCCGCTCGCGCGTGGTGCGACACCTCGCCGTCGGTCTGGCGCTGCTCGCGGGCGTGTGGCGCTACCGGAGCTTCGCGCTCGCGATCGCCGCCTCGCTCGTGCTCTCGCCGATCGTCTGGCTCGACTACTTCGCCCTCGCCGCGGTGCCGCTCGCGATCGCCCGACCGCGACTCTCCTGGATCTGGCGCTCCCGCTCCTGACCTGGGGTGCGGCCGGCGCAGGCTAAGGGATCGGTGAGCCGCTCGACATCTCCCGCGTTCTCGCAGTCTTCGCGCTTGTTCTCGCCTTCGCTGCGCGCGCAGAGTTGGTAGGCGCGGCCGATCATGTCACGCGCTGGACGGTCACTTCCTACGAGATCAAAGGCATCGCTCCGCGGGCACCGCACCTACTGCCGACCGGAGTCGCCGAGCGAAGCGCAGCGCTGGGATCCACGAGTGGTCACGACACGACCCGACGTCTTGACGAGCACGAGTCGTCCGTCGGGAGCGGATGCGATCCGCTGCCCCTGATGCCGAGGGCGCACGGGACGACGACGTAGTCGGCATCGAGCGGTTGTCCCAGTGCATCGATGATCCTCCCAGCCGCGTCGACTGACACAGGCGCCGTCGGCAGCACGTTCTCGTAGTCGTTCGCTGAACCGAGCAGGTGCGTAGCGCCGATAGACGGGTTGAAGAACTCCGTCAGCATCAGCCTGAAGTAGGCACGGTCCGGTCTCGTGGTTGAAGCGCGACGACGATCAAGTAGGACGTCCACCTGAGTCCCCTTAGGGACTGCATCGTCGACCCACGTCGGACGCTTGCCGTCGAAAGCGATGGCCGCTCTGGCCGCGTGCTGACCATGGCTTGCGAGAGCGACGAGCGCGAGCGCACAGACGTAAGCGCCGACCACTGACCAGGCGCCGAGCGCGGATGTTGTCCGAGCCCGCAGCCATAGCGCACCGAGTAGAGCGACAAACACTGTGGCGATGAGCGCTGTGAGCACGCGAGGAGCGCCCAGCGCCACCCAGGGCGAGAGCCCCGGAGCATAAAAGCTTGCGTCGTTTGACAGCCTGTCGAACGGAAGGATGGCAACCATCACCCCGGCGACGACGATGACTCCAGTCCCGACGATCCGCACTGTCCTCATGGCTCGGCGCCCCTCGAACCAGATCGCGAGCCCGAGGAACAGCAAGGGAGACAGATGGAAGACGTAGCGCTCGTTAAGACCGACGACGCCCTCGATCTCGATCGATGAGCCGACGGCCGCGACAACGGCGAGCGTGACCGCGATGGTGGGAAGGCAGATCGACGCGAATACCCGCTCTTCGGCCGACGCCCCGCGACGGAGACCCGTGAGGATGACCGTCGCGGTCGCCAGGGCAGGAACGACGGCAACGAGGAGAACGACGTCGGCCATCTGGTACGCAAACAATCGTGGGAGATCGGTGACGCGAAGTTCGTCGAAGGTCCCCGAGCGACCGCCGAGGAGCGTCGGAGCTCCACCTGACAGCACCGCTGCAGCGACGGATCCGACGAGGACAATCACAGCGGCAGCGAGGGTCGGCCACAGTCGCCGGAGGTACCGCCCTCGGTAATCGTCCTCGAGAAGGCGCGACCAGAGCGCCACCGCGGCGACGAGCACGACCAAGAGCAGGATGCCCTGAACCCGCGTGACGGTCGCGAGTCCGATCGATGTGAGCGCGACCGCCTGTCTCGCCACCGACGGGTTGCGCACGACGCGCGCGATGAGCCAAAGCGCGAGGAGGAACACCGGGTACCACGCGTTCTCAGTCATAACAACGCCGGTCGAGCTCATCGACGGAACTGCGACTGAAAGCGCTGCAACGACGAGTGCCGACCTGGTACGAACGTGCACCCGCGCGAGAAGGTAGGCGGGCACCGCTGCTGTCGACATGAGGAGGGCGTTCACGGCGAGCGTCCCGCGGTAGGCCGCGATCGGGTCATCGAACAGCGCCCAGACAGGGGCGATAACCAAGGGGTAGACCACTCCCCAGCCGGTCGACGAAGCTCCGCGGACGGAGGGCAAG
The DNA here is from genome assembly GCA_963703095.1 of uncultured Actinomycetes bacterium. Classification (GTDB taxonomy): domain Bacteria; phylum Actinomycetota; class Thermoleophilia; order Gaiellales; family Gaiellaceae; genus Gaiella. The sequence goes on along the minus strand of OY969787.1, from coordinate 1,757,104 downwards.
CCTCCATCCGCGATGCTGCGCGCCAGCTCGGCGTAGAGCAGCTCGTCAGGGAGGATCCACGGCCCGGGGCTTCTGAGGCCGACGACGGTGCGGACGGTCGACGACACCGCGACGATCAGCACGAGCCAGATCAGGACGGAGCGGGCGCTCGTCGCCGATCGGGTCGGGCGTCCCTCCGGTGTGGCACGGCGCGCGTCTTCGCCGGCGATCGGGCGGCCTGGAGCCGCCATGACCTGGGGGACGGTCATCGTCCCCCCTCCACCGACACCCGACGGCGCGGCAGCGCCACCGCGACTGCAACCCCCGACGCCACGAGAGCCACGGCGAGGGGATCCCAGACCAGGGGCTCGGCGTGCATCCCGAGCCAGGCCTGTTCCGGGACTCCCGCCGGGCGGCAGCACGCGTCCGCTCCCTGGGGTAGCGGTGACAGTGCGCTGACGAACCAGACGACGTATCCGAAGAACCACGCCGGCGCGACCGTGGGCCAGCGGATCGCGATCGGGACGAACAGCAGCGCCAGATAGCTGAACCAGACGATGGGCGCCACGAGCACGCAGGCGGCCACGATGAGCGCGAACGCCCCGAGCTCACCCGCGCGTCCCCGAACGGCGAAGGCGGAGAGACAGAGCACCGCCAGACCGGGGACAAGGCCGACGTTCACCGCAGCGTTGGTCGGGAGTCCGAGAGCAGCGAGGGCGGCAGGAACCGAAACGCTGCGCACGGCGAAGACGTCGCGGGCTTCCCGAACGAGCCCGGGGTACTCGGCCAATCCGTCGAAGCCGATCAAGGCCCACGGGATGACGAAGAGCAGGGTGGCCGCGGCGAGCGCCCACCCGGCTGCCGCGAACCGGCGCGTCACGAGCAGCCAAACGACGAGCGGCCAGACGACCAGCTTGGCGGCGATCCCTGCACCGACCGCCGCACCGGCGACGAGCGCCCGGTCCCGGTAGCGCCAGCACAGTGCGACCGGCAGGAGAAGAGCGACCGTGAAGTTGCCGAAGTACAGGCCGTGCACCACGACCGGCGATGTCAGCGCGAGCACGTGGCACCGCCAGTCGCGTACGCCTACGAGCCGCAGCGCGCCAACGACACACGCGGCGAGCGCCGCGAACCAGAGCGCGGATGCCACTCCGACAGGCAGCGACGCAAGCGGAAGCGCAACGAGGATCGCGAGTGGCGGGTAGATCGCGGGGTTGCCGACGAGGATCGACTCGCGCACCGCGTCCGGGTAGACGGGCATCCCGTCGAGCGCCGCGCGCGCGGGCTCCCACATCGGCCCGCGGAAGTCGAAGCCGAGCGGGAAGAGGTCCGGATAGCTGAACGCGAACGTCGCGAGCGCGAACGTGATCGGCGCGACGACGAAGAGGAATGGGTCTCGCAGCCGCAGGAGCGCCAGCCGGAAGCCGTGGGGCGTCAGCACCGCCTCGGTCACGGATGCCACAGCTCCGTCCCGACGAAACGCGCGTCACGCCCCGGGCAGTCGGGCGGCGGTAGCTCGAGCTCGCACCGCGAGCGCTCGCCACCTGCCACGACCTGGCCCCCGGCACGCGACGCACGTGGCGGTGTCTGACCGAAGTCAGACACGGAGCCGAGGGCTGTGAGCGCTTCCAGGTTCCAGGGTGGAGCACGTCACGCGACGATCCCCTCGAACCCCGGGGCTGGGCTGAAGCGCCGAGCAAGGCGCTCTGGATCTTCGCCGCGCTGCTCGATCAGCTCGGAGCGCGACTGGCCGAGGAACCGCCCTGCCTCCATCAGGTAGCCGACCTTCTCCGGGTCGACGCCCATCAGCCGGGCGCTCGTGACATCGGCCGCCACGAGGTCGCGCGACACGACCACGACCCCGGACGGCACCGGATCGCCCATGATCGGGCCGTCGCCCTGCATGCCGACGATGCCGTCGATGATCGCCAGCGACGGACGCACGGCACCGGCGATGTCGAGGATCGACTCCGGGATCCCGCGCACGTGGAACACGTCCTTCGGCCAGCCGTACACCCGCCCCGGCATGCAGCCGAAGCAGTTCTTCAGCGAGAGCGTGACGCCGACCCAGTGGTGGGTCTTGAGCTTCGGCATCGACACGACGACCTCCGCCTGCGTCAGCGGACGAGGGATCCACAGCTCACCGAGGCCCGTGAATCGTGTGCGCAACGGCGTTCGGACGAGCGGGGCGTCGTTCAGGTCGTCGAACGCGAGATCGGCCTCGTCCAGAGCCTCCAGGAGTCCCGACGCCTCGGCGATCGCCTCGGTGTCCCGACGATGGCCCGGCCCCTCGGCGACCACCACCGATCGGGCGCCGAGCCGTCGGAGAGCGTTCGCGGCGGCCACGACCATCCGGGGATCGGTGTTGATGGGCGAGCCGGGCACGAACTCCACGAGATTCGGCTTGAGCAGCACCGATCTCCCACGGACGTCGGGCTGAACCAGCCGAAGCCCGTCCAGCACGAGGCCCTCGAGGTCGCCGTCGTACCGGCTCGCCGAGAGCACTGCCACGGCGGAGCGCTGTGGCTCGGGGAAGTCGCCACGGTCGAAGGGGGGCGGCTCGCGGAGAAGCCGGTCGGCGAGGAAGAGCCCCCGGCGGTCACGTACGCGGCAGCGGCCCCCGAGCGGAGCACGAGCTGACGGCGCGTCATGCTCATGCCCGCGACCTCAGCGGCTCGAGGAGCTCGTCGGGCCCCGTCGCGAGCGTCGCCCACGCCAGCGTCAAGGTTCGACCGAGGAACGATCGCCGTCGACGGATCTCTCCGAGTGCGCGGAGGAGCGGCTCCAGCTCGGTGTCCACACCGTGCAGCCGGAACGCGACGAGGGTCTGTGCGATCGTCAGCCCGCCACGCTCCTCACGCCAGCGGCCGCGGAGGAACCCGATCCCCGGCTCGACGAGCGCAGGATCCTCGTCCTGGAGCGCGACCAGCGCGATCGCCGTTGTCTGCGCGTACGCGCGGAGGTCGACGTCGAACACCGACGCGTTGCCGAAGTTCCAGCCCCCCTCCGCGCACTGGCGGTCGGCGAGGTCCTCAACGCCTCGTCCCGGGTGTCCCGATCACGCCAGGGCTCAGGGCCTTCGTCGCGATGAGGATTCGGCAGGTCGGCTCGACGAGCAACCGCGTGTCGCTCGTCCATCCCCAGCCCTGCCGGCCCCCAGGCTCGGTGTCGGTCGGGAGCGGCAGCGCCCGAGCCGCGACGGCGCTATCCCCAGAAGACGCCTGGAGGTCTCGCCACGGCCGAGCGCGAGCGCGGCGAGCGCGCCGATGATCGTGCTCCGCTCGGAACGGCCGCCGAGATCGCCCCACCCGCCGTCGCGGCGTCCTCGAGCCATCGCTTGGCCGCGGCATCGCCCAGGGCGATCGCGGCCAGGGCCGTCGGCTCGACCTCGGCGGTTCCGTCCAGCGACGAGCCGCGGGAACCCGCCATCAGGCCGACGGAACGCCTGCAGCTCGCTCGCAAGCTCGTCATGGAGGCGTGCGTCGCTCGCAGTCATGCGGCCCACCTCCGGATCATGCTGGAGGTTTCGGCGAGAGCAGCCGAACCCTGGACCCGGTCGGCGCGGAATTGCCCTCAGGTCTAGTGCGGACTAGACCCTCTGGGAGTGTGCACGGCGCGACTGGGAAGCACGATCCGTGTGCCTCCGGCTCGGGCAACGGGGGGAGGAAAACCGCATCGGGGGGCGCTCCCCAGTCGACCAAGGAGGACTGTTTCACATGACGTGGCTCGTGGTTCACATCCAGAACATGCTTCACAACGTGCGTGAGCGCCAGGAGGGCCAGACCATGGCCGAGTACGCGCTCATCCTCGCAGGGATCGCGATCGTCGTGATCGCGGGCATCGTGTTCCTCGGCCCGCGCATCCGCGACCTCTTCTCGACCACCGGCAGCTCGGTCACGAGCCCGCTGCCCAGCAGCTGATCGACGGAGGAGCGCGACCCGTCCCGCACGCGTGCGGGACCGGGTCGATGTCGGTCGGCGACCCTCGGGGCTCCCCCTCGCCCCGAGGGTCGCCGACCGACATCAAGGAGCTCACGCAAGTTGCCGATGAGGGGGTTGCAGCGTCATGACCTGCGGCCATCATGTGACGAGCGGTGTCGGATGCGCGAACAGACAGAGGTTCAGGCACCATGTCCCGAGCAGAGGGGGGTGATGTCGTGAGGATTGTCGGACGGGTGACCCGGGACGAGCGCGGCGTCGCGATGACGGAGTTCGCGCTGATCCTGCCGATCTTCCTCGTGATCGTCGTCGGCATCCTCGCCTTCGCCGGGTCTTCTTCTACTGGATCGAGACGAACCAGCTGGCGAGTGAGGCGGCGCGTTGGGCTGCTGTCGACCGCAACCCGTACGCGAACGACACGCCGCCCCAGACCCTGTACCAGTATGTGAAGAACTCCGCGACGATCGAGTTCCAGAGCGACGCGCGAGTCTGCATCGACTTCCCCGACGGCGGGACGCTCGACATCGGCGACCCCGTCCGCGTCCGCGTCGAGAAGCCCTTCTCGTTCCTTCCCATCCTCAACGTTGGGGATATCACGATCCGCGGATCCTCGACGATGCGCATCGAGCGGCTCGCCGGCAACGGCGCCCCGACAGCGTATTCGGCGGGCGCGCCGTACGGAGCATGCACATGAGACTCCACCGGGAGGAGCGCGGCGGCATCCTTGCTCTCTCTGCGGTCATGATCCCTGTGTTCATCCTGCTCGCCGCGCTCGTCGTCGACGTCGGAACCTGGTTCACGCACAAGCGGCAGCTCCAGAACCGCGCCGATTCCGCGGCGCTCGCAGCCGGCGTCGAGTACGCCACGCGATGGGCCGCCTGCGTCCAGAACGGCGACCCACTGACGAAGTCGCTTGCGGCGACGGCGATCGAGGATGCCGCCCGGCAGTACGCCGGCGACCCCGGCGTCGCCGGGACGCTGCGCAACACCGAGATCACCGAGCAGGGGCGCGTCAACGTCGAGGTCAACTCGACCTCGAACGTCGCGGACCCGAACACGAGCTGGAACGACATCGGCATCAACGGCACCGGTCCCTGCGACCCTCAGCCGACGGGTGACGGCTTCTCTTCAGCGGGCAACTACTGGCTCGACGTCAAGGTTCGTGAGCGTGATCAGCCCACGCTGTTCGGGTTGTTCGGCCTCGACCTGATCCGCAACACCGCCCAGGCTCGAGTCGAGCTGAAGACCGCCGATGCCGGCAGCCAATTCATCCCGATCGCCGTGCCCGAGCAGGACATCCGGCAGGCCCAGATCCGCTACTACAACCACTGTGACCCGAACGCGCCCGTGCAGCTCGCGAAGGCGACCCTGCGCCCGGTGGACGGCGCATATCAGACGGCCTCCGGAACGACACTGTGGGCACCGACCGTGGGAGACGCGGTGGGTGGTACGCCGACGGGCATCTCGATCACATGGCCCGCCTCGACGAGCACCTGCGGGCCGTATGCGCCGATCGGGGCAGAGGTCCGGATCGCAGGTGTCGACTCGAACGTGGTCGACATCGACGCGCTCAGCTGTCAGCAGCTCCAGGCCGCGCGCTTCGCCGACTGCTGGACACGCGTCTCCAACATCCGCGTCTTCAACGACAACCCGACGACCGAGCCGTGCGTTCAAGGAGGTCATCCTGGACGGCGGGACCTGCGCGCCGGACGCGTACTTCGCCCGCACGACGTCGGGCTCGTGCACGTACGGCGTCTCGGTCGTCATCGACTGGAACAGCCTTGCCACCGGCCGCCAGGGGAGCAACTTCACCGTCAACGTGGGCGGGCACCAGCTCAGCCCGCCCAACGGGCCGAACGGCAACCCAAACGGCGTGTGGACGGGCGGCGCCGGCCTGGCCACGAACTCCGCCCTCGGGCGGTCTAACGCCACGTTGACCTGGTCGTGCCGGAACAACCCTGGCCCCGGGCCCAACTCCTGCGGCAACGGGAGCGTGCCGATCCACTCGCTCTACCTCGGCGACGAGGCCACCGCCGGCATCGTCGACCTGGTGCGCACGTCAGGGACCGGCCAGAGCAGCGGATCCCAGCCCGGCGCGCCGCTCCACTGGGTTCGGGCGATGAACAACCCCGTCGACGCGACGATCTACCCGACCGTCGGGCTCAACTCGTCGCTGTACATCGGCCAGAAGCGCGTGCTGCGCGTCTCCGGTCCCCAGAGCAACCAGTCGGTCGACTGCGAGCCCGCGACCGGTGGGCAGGGCCACGACTTCCAGATGTTCCTGAACGGGTGTCAGCCGTGGTACGGGATCAACGACTTTTCGGGCCCTCCGTGGTGGTTCCCGGCATCCCAGACGTGCCCCGACAAGAATGGCATCCTCGCCCAGCCCAACAGTGAGAACTCCCCGTGGGAGTGCGTCATCAAGGCTCCGGGGTTCAGCCCGCCTGTGGTCGCAGGCGGGATCTCCGCTGCGATTGGGAACTGCTCGAACATCAACAACAACTCGTGCCAGCAGCACACGTGCACGAATCCCAACTACTACAACCCGTTGAATCCTGGCCAATGGGCACTACAGGGCGGTACTCCGAGCCAGCGTGTCGTGAAGCTCTTCATCGTGCCGTACGGTGCCTACAAGAACACCGGCCCGCAGGACGGCCTGCCGATCCTCAACTTCGCAGCGTTTTACGTGACCGGATGGCAAGGTCAGCCGGCGGACGCGAACCCTTGCACGGCCGATCCGCCCGGGCCGGCAATACCGGATGAGATCCCAGCCGTTGGCGAGATCGTCGGGTACTTCGTCAACTGGACGGAGCCAGGCGGTCCGTACGACCCGAACTCGACCTGCGTGATCGGGCAGCTGACTCCATGCACCGCTGTACTCGTTCGCTAGTCCTGCCGATAGGTGTCCGGTAGGTCTGGCAACCATGAGAGCGAACGTCTAGGCAAGAGACCGAACGAGGAGAGGAATTTACCGTGTCCGAATCGTCCATCACCCGCAAGCTGGGCCAGTCGCGCAGCTGGACGCTGATCCTGGGCATCGGCGCGGCGCTCCTCGCTGCGCTGCTCCTGATCGTCTACCTCGTCCAGTACCGCTCGAGCGTCAACGAGAGCGCGACGCCGACGCCGGTGCTCGTCGCGAAGCAGCTCATCCCGAAGGGCACCTCGGGCACTGTGATCGCCGAGAAGCAGCTGTTCCAGGCGGCGACGCTCGCCAAGGAGGATCTCAAGGAGGGCGCGATCTCCGACCCCGCGTACCTCAACGGCCGTGTGGCGGTTGTCGACGTGTTCCCGGGGCAGCAGATCACCACCGCCGACCTCAGCGCCGGACTGACCGAAGCGCTGCCGACCAAGCTGTCGGGCCTTCAGCGTGCCGTCGCGATCCCGGTCGCCGGGGCGCGCGGGCTCGTCGGGATCGTCGGTAACGGCGATCGCGTCGACATCTACTACGAGACCGCCGGGAACGGCGGCGACGTGCTCGGCCTGCTCGCGCCCAACGTCCTGGTGATGCAGGCGCCGGCCGCCGAGGGGCAGCCCGCGATCCTCCGTCTCAACGCGCCGCAGGCGCAGCGCGTCGCGCTCGCGTCCGACAGTGGCACGCTCTGGTTCCTGCTCCGGCCGGCCGGCGACGCGAAGAACCCGCCGCCGGTCGCGATCACCACGCAGCAGCTGCTCGCGCAGATCAACGGCCAGACGAGGGGCGGGTAGCAGCCGCGATGGAGCGTCCGATCCGCGCACTCGTCACCGTCGAAGGCCTCGACTCCTACGAGGTCCAGCGGGCCATGCCCGACGACGCCGCGTTCCAGGTCGTCGCGATCGCCGAGGGCGCGACCGACACCCTGCGGGCGCTGCAGACGCACGAGCCCGACGTCGTCGTCGTCGCCTGCCCGGGACGCGAGGACGACCACACGCTGCAGATCGTCGCCAACGTCCGGCACGTGGACGCCGAGATCCCCGTCGTCGTGATGTCCTCGAGCTCTCCGAACGGCTTCATGCGCCGCGCGTTCGACGCAGGGGCGTCCGACGTCGTGCTCTTCCCGCAGCCGAAGGAGCAGCTCCGCTTCGCGCTGACGAAGGCGATCGCACGCCGCCCGGCCGAGACGTTCAGCACGGATCTGCACGGTCGACTCGTCTGCGTGCTGGGACCGAAGGGCGGAACGGGCAAGACGCTCACGACCTGCAACCTCGCCGTCGCGATCGCGCAGACCGGCAAGCGCGTGCTGATCGTCGATCTCGACCTGCAGTTCGGCGACGTCGCGCTCTGCATGGGGCTCCCACCGGAGCGGACGATCTACGACCTCGCGGTGTCGGGCGGCAGCCTCGACGACGAGAAGCTCAAGGCGTACGTCGTCAACCACCCGTCCGGGGCGGATGCGCTCCTCGCCCCCGCCCGGCCGGACCAGGCGAGCGCCGTGACGATGGACCTGCTGCGCGAGGTGTACGTGATCGCGCGCCGCCACTACGACTACGTGATCGCCGACACGCCGCCCGGCTTCACGGCCGAGGTGATCGCCACGATCGACGCGAGCACCGACCTGATCATGGTGGGGATGCTCGACTCGCTGTCGCTGAAGAACACGAAGCTCGGGCTCGAGACGCTCGAGCTGATGGACTACGACCGCTCGAAGATCAAGCTCGTGCTCAACCGGGCGCACAGCCGTGTGGGCATCAGCCAGGGCGACGTCGTCGCGGTGCTCGGTCGCGACCCCGATGTGTACATCTCGTCCGACCGCGAGATCCCCCGCGCGGTGAACGAGGGCATCCCGATCATCCTCGCCCGCCCGCAGTCCGAGCCGGCCGCCGCGTTCCGCGACCTGGCGACGTCGGTCACGGGCGACATCACCGAGCTCGCCACTGCTGCCGCCGCCGAGTCCGGGCGCTCCGGATCCCTGTTCCGCAAAGGAGGAAGTGATGGACCTTCACGAGCGTCTCGTCACGACCAGGCCGGCCGTCGCGGCGCCCGTCAAGGAGCCCTTCGCCGACCTGAAGAACTCGATCCACATGCAGGTGATCAGCGAGCTCGGACCGCAGCTCACCTCGCAGGCGGTCGATTCGAGCGAGATGCGCGATCGCGTGATCGCCGACACCCGTCGGTTGCTTGCGGGCGAGACCGGCATCTCGCGCGAAGACCGGGAGCGACTGACGCAGGAGATCGCCGACGACATCCTCGGCTACGGCCCGCTCGAGCGGCTGCTCGTCGGACGAGTCGATCACCGAGATCATGGTCAACGGGCCGAACGAGATCTGGATCGAGCGCCAGGGCCGCCTGTACGAGACGACCGTGCGCTTCGTCGACGAGTCGCACCTGCGGCGCATCATCAACCGCATGGTCGCCCAGATCGGTCGCCGCATCGACGAGTCCTCGCCGATGGTCGACGCGCGCCTGCCCGACGGCTCGCGCGTGAACGCGATCATCGCGCCGCTGTCGCTCTGCGGGCCCGCTGCTGACGATCCGCAAGTTCGCGAAGAAGCGCCTCGGCCTGCAGGAGATGGTCAACATCGGCTCGATGAGCGAGGAGTCGGTCGACTTCCTCCAGCGCTGCATCCAGGCGCAGCTCAACATCCTCATCTCCGGCGGCACCGGCTCGGGCAAGACGACGCTGCTGAACGCGCTCTCGTCGGCGATCCCCGACCGCGAGCGGATCGTGACGATCGAGGACGCAGCCGAGCTGCAGCTGCAGCAGCGCCACGTGCTGCGTCTCGAGTCGCGCCCGAAGAACATCGAGGGCGAGGGCGAGATCCCGATCCGCGACCTCGTGCGCAACTCGCTGCGCATGCGGCCCGACCGGATCATCGTCGGCGAGGTGCGCGGCGCCGAGGCGCTCGACATGCTGCAGGCGATGAACACCGGCCACGACGGCTCGCTCTCGACCGTGCACGCCAACTCCCCGCGCGACGCGCTCGCCCGGGTCGAGACGATGGTGCTGATGGCCGGCTACGACCTCCCCGTGCGGGCGATCCGGCAGCAGGTCTCCTCGGCGCTCGACATGGTCGTCCACATCGAGCGGATGGAGGACGGCTCGCGCCGCGTGACCGCGGTCACCGAGGTGCAGCGCATGGAGTCCGACGTGATCACGATGCAGGACATCTTCGAGTTCAAGATCGAGTCGTTCGCGCCGGACGGGACGATCAACGGGAAGCTCCAGCCCACCGGGCTGCGGCCGATCTTCCTCAACAAGTTCGAGAAGCGCGGCATCGAGCTGCCGACGGGCCTCTTCTCGCACCGGCCCGCCCCGACGAACGTCGCCGACCTGCGTCGATGACGCACGTCGCCCGCACTGCCATCGTCGCGCTCGTCGCGCTCGTCGCGGCGGTCGTCAGCACAGCTGCGCTCGCCGCCGACGCCGGGCGGGTTCGAGGTCACCGAGGGCACCGCCCTCTTCCCCGACCGCGCGTACGTCCTCACGCTCGACGGTGAGCGACAGCTCACGACAGCGGACGTCACGGTCACCGAGGACGGACGGCCCGTCTCGGGCGCGGTCGTCCAGCCGGCCGCGTCGGGCAGCGGCATCGGCACAGTGCTGATGATCGACGCCTCGAAGAGCATGACGAAGAAGATCGGCTCCGCCATGGAGGCGGCTCGCACCTTCGCGGCGCGCAACCCCGGGCAGCCGCTTTCGGTCGTCTTCTTCAACGAGCGCCCCGATCGTCGCGCTTGCCGTTCACCACCGATCAGGCCAAGATCAAGGCCGTCGCTCGCGAAGAGCCCACCGCTCGCAGAGGGGACGCGCATGTACGACGCGCTCGGCGCCGCCGCGGCGCAGATCCGAGACTCCGGTCTCGGGGCAGCGACCGTCGTGCTCCTCTCCGACGGCGATGACGTCGGCAGCGTCACGAGCCTCGACTCGGCGCTCGCCCAGCTGAACGACCAGAACGTCCGCGCGTTCACCGTCGGGATCAAGTCGAAGGTGTTCACGTCCGAGGATCTCGAGCGAATCGCCGATGCGACTGGCGGCTCATACACCGAGGCCAGCTCCGCAGCGGGCCTCAACGCGATCTACGCGGAGCTCGGGTTCAAGCTCGGCAACGAGTACCTGCTCCGCTACCGCTCGGAGGCGCGGCCGGACGAGAAGGTGAACGTCGAGGTCACGGTCGCGGGTGTCGCCGAGCCGGTCGCCTTCGCGTACACGAGCCCGGCGACCGGCACCTCGCGCGCCGTACGAGAAGTCGTTCAAGGACAAGCTGCTCCAGTCGTGGCTCCTGCTTCCGGCGATCATCGCCCTCGTCGCCCTGCTGCGTCTTCTTCGCGGTTCGGTCAGCTGCTGAGCCTTCGGTCGAACCGGCGGCTGCGCGCCCGTCTCGGCGAGTTCGTGACGCTCCCGGAGGAGGAGCAGGCCGCGCAACGGCGCAAGGAGGTCGACCAGCTGCTCGCCGCGGTCGACCGACAAGAAGCAGAAGCGCCGCGACTGGCGCTGGTTCGACGACTTCGCAGAAGACGTCGACGTCGCGCGCATCGAGCGCGACCCCGATCATCTCATCTGGGGCTCGATCGTCATCGGGATCATCGTCGCCGTCGTCCTCGGCGCTGCCTTCCAGCCGTTCTGGGCGCTCCTCGGGCTCAGCGGTGCCGGTCGCGGTGAACGGCACCGTCCGCGTCCGGGCGCGAGGCGGCACGCGACGACTTCGCCGATCAGCTGCCCGAGAACCTCGACGTGCTCGCATCCGCCCTCCGCGCCGGGCACAGCCTTGCCGGCGCGATGGAGGTCGTTGCCGAACAGGCCGCCTGAGCCGTCGGCGCGCGAGTTCAAGCGGGTCGTCACCGACGAGCAGCTCGGCATCCCGCTCGACGAGGCGCTCGAGGTGACTGCGAAGCGGATGCAGAACAGCGACATGGATCAGGTCGCGATCCTCGCGCTCCTGCAGCGTGAAGCCGGCGGGAACACGGCAGAGGTGCTCGATCAGGTGATCGCGAACATCCGCGCCCGGATGGATCTCCGCCGCCTCGTCAAGGTGCTGACCGACGCAGGGCAAGTTCTCGCAGCTGGATCATCGCAGCGGTGCCGCTCGGTGCTGTTGGTGTTCATCGCGCTCGTCAACCCGGACCACCTCGACCCGCTGTTCGATCGGGCGATCGGCCAGGTCTCACTGGTCATGGCAGATCGTTGGCATGCTCCTTGGCTTCTACCTGATCAGAAAGATCGTCTCGATCGAGCTCTGAGCATGCTGAACCTCGTTCTCGTCATCGGAATCGTGATGCTGGGCGTTGGCGTCTTCCTGATCACCAGGGCGATGCTGACCCCTGCCGGCCGCTCGACCGAGGCCCTCGACCAGATCGGGGCGTACGGCTATCGCCGGCTCGTTCCAGACGCGGGACGGCGAGACCGACGAGAGCTTCCGCGACCGCTTCGACGACTTCACCGCATCGGTCGGCCCCTGGCTCGCGAGCCGCTCGGAGCAGCCTCCGCAATCGGGACCTGCGCGCCACGCCTGTCTCTGCCGGGATGTACACGACGACGCCTGAGCGGATCGTCGGACTCCAGCTCCTCTTCGCGATCGGGTTCGCCGTCGTGTGGATCTGCCTCGGCTCGCTGGCCGGTGTCGACCTCTGGCTCGTCGTGGTCGGGGCGGTGGTCCTCGCGGCGATCGGCTGGGTGCTTCCCGTCTGCCAACGTCGACTACCGGGCGCGCAAGCGTCGCGAGCAGATCGAGAAGGACCTCCCCGACCTGATCGACCTCCTCGTCGTCTGCGCTCGAGGCGGGGCTCAGCTTCCCTCAGTCGCTCCGTCTCGCGGGCACGAAGGTGAAGGAGCCGCTCGCCTCCGAGGTGCGCCTCACGCTCCAGGAGCAGAACATGGGCCTGACGCTCGTCGAGGCGCTGGAGAACATGCTCGGCGCGCATCGACACCGCCGGGCGTCCGCATGTTCGCCCGGTCGATCTCGCAGGGCGAGACGCTCGGCGTCTCGACCGGGCAGATCATGCGCAACCTCGCGATCGAGCTGCGCAAGCGGCGCAAGGCCTACGCAGAGGAGCGTGCGCAGAAGGCGCCGGTCAAGATCCTCTTCCCGATCCTGTTCCTGATCATGCCGGCGCTCTTCGTCGTGCTCCTGGTGCCGGTGATGATCACGATCATGGACGTACCTCTGAGGCCGTGTCGCGCCGCAGTCCCCGCGCTGACCCTTGCGTCGGGAGGACGGGCGCGTGATCGCCGACTCCGTCACCGTCGCCGACACGACGACTGGCGCCGTCTGCGCGGCCTGCTCGGGCGCAGCGAGCTCCCGCCCGGCGAGGGCATGCTGCTCCGCCCTGCGTGGTCGATCCACACGATGTTCATGCGCTTCCCGATCGACGTCGTGTTCCTCGACCCCGAGCAGGTCGTGATCAGGATCGAGCCGGCCCTCTCCCCCTTCCGCACCGCGTCCTGCCGTGGCGCGCGCGAGGTGGTCGAGCTGTCGGCCGGGGAGTGCGAGCGCCGCGGGCTGACGCTCGGCGACCGCGTCGCCTGGGCGGCGCGCGCGTCCTTCGACGACGGCACGAGCAGCGAGAGCGCGCTCACGGCGACGTCTGGACGGCGATCGACGAGCAGCGCGACCGTCGTGATCGTCAGCACCGACCCTCGCTTCAGCAAGCTGACGCGATTCCTGCTCGAGGGACGCAACCTCGACGCGACCACCGTCGGGCCGGACGATGCCGGCGCGGAGGTCGGCGGGAACGGCGCCGACGTGATCGTGCTCGACGTCGGCACGGACCTCGCCGGAGGCCTCCGTCGCGTCAGCGCTCTGCGGGCCGAGGCACCGTCCAGCGCCATCGTGCTCGCCCGCGAGAGCGGCGAGAGCCGCGTCCCTGGAGGGTTCCAGGCGTTCCACAAGTGGGACGAGACGGAGCTCCTCGTGGACGAGGTGGAACGGCTCGCGACGGCTGCGGCCCCCCTGTCCGAGGGGTAGGAATCCGGGTCTCGCCCCCGTACCGTGGAGAGGGGATCCCATGGAACAGATGACCGCGCCCCCGACGGCGCCAGGGCGATGAGCTCGCTGGCCCGTCCCGACACGGAGACGTCCGGCGAGAGCCGCACGCGGCGTCAGCATGTCACCGCACTCGGATCTGGGCCGGCGCTCGAGCTCGCCCATCACCGACTCCGCGACGATGCGCACGAGCGCGTCCTGGGGGTGCTCGACGCGGCGTACGGTCGCGCAGACCTCCTGCGCGCCGGCGCCGGGCATTCGCGAGCCGCCGACCTGCTCGCGGCGATCTCGTACCTCGCGGACGTCGCCGCGGAGCTCGCCGCGAGCGGCGATCTCGACGCCGCCGACGTCAGGGTCGTGGTGGCAGCCCTCGCGGACTGTGCCGACCTGCCCGAGGACGTCGCGTCGTTCGTGCTCCATCAGCGCGTGGGGTCGAGCGCGCGCGTCCTCGAGCTTCCTCCTCGGACGGCAGCCGAGCTCCAGCTCTCGCTGCTCGTCCACCTCGGCGTGGCCGACGACGTCAGCCTCTGGCATCTCGACGCAGGTCGGCTCGAGCCGTTCCTCGTCGCAGGAGCCGGCACCGTCGGCCGGAGGGTCCGCTCGGCCGCCCGCTCGGCGCTGCGAGACGCAGGAGCTCTCGGCGTCGTCGGCGCCTACGGGCTGCAGGCGGTTGCCGTCCGCCGCTTCGGTCGGCCCGTGGGCGCGCTCGTGGCGGGCACGCCGCGCGGGGCCACCGACCGCGTGCGCGCATACCTGGAGACGGCCGCCGACGCGCTCGGGCCCGTGCTGGAGCGCGAGCTGCTCCTCGACCGCGGGATCGAGCGGGAGCGCGTGCTCACCGAGGCGTCGGAGAAGCGCCTCGTCCGCCTCGGCTTCGACCTTCACGACGGGCCCGTGCAGGACGTGCTCGCGCTCGGCGCCGAGCTGACGCTGCTGCGCGACGACGTGTACCCCTTCATCGACGACACCCGGCGCGAGCTCGCCGCGGGGCGGTTCGACGACCTGATCGCGCGCGTGACGGAGATCGACGGCGCGCTGCGCGAGATCGCGCACACGCTGGAGTCGCGCAGCGTCACCTCCCGCCCGCTCGGCGAGGTGCTGCACCGCATGGTGGACGAGTTCTCGGCGCGGAGCGGCATCGAGGCGGAGCTGCGGCTGCGCGGCGACGCGGAGTCGCTCACGGCGGCGCAGCGGATCGCCGTGTTCCGCGCCATGCAGGAGTCGCTCACGAACGTGCGCGAGCACGCCGGCGCGACGAGCGTGGAGATCGAGCTACGGGCGCGCCGTCAGTCGATCGACGTGCGCGTCACCGACGACGGGCACGGGTTCGACGTCGAGCGCGCGCTCGCCCGCGCTGCCCAGCGCGGCCGCCTGGGCCTCGTCGGCATGGGCGAGCGGGTGCGGATGCTCGGCGGCACGTTCACGATCGACAGCCGGCCGGGCGGGCCCACGACGGTCGGCTTCACGCTTCCCCGCGACGCGCCGTAGCGCGGGCTGCTCGGGCGTCCGGCATGCGGGCGCGTGTCTGGCTGAAGCCAGACACGGAAGGGAAGTGGAAGTGCCGGCCTCCTCGCCCCATGCCCTCCGCCTCCGTCCGGGCGCGTGTCTGGCTCGAGCCACACACGGGGTCGAGACGCTCAGACGCCCCCTCGTCCGCCGTTCCCGTTCCCGTGTCCGACTTCAGTCGGACACGTGCACACAGCGCAGCCGATGACACCACTGCCGCGGACGGGGCTGAAGCAGGTCTGCCGCGCGCGGCCATCTTGTGGCACACGGCCGCCGCTGGCACCTTGGCTCGATGCGGCCGCCGCGCGGCGAAGAGCCCGGAGCGATCCACCACGTCGTCGCACAGGGCGTCGGGCGGCGACGCATCGTGCACGACGACATCGACCGTCGCTCCCTCTCGCGCCGGCTGCACTCGGTCGCCGACGATCTCGAGTGGGTCGTCCATGCCTGGTGCCTGCTCGGCACCCATCTCCACGCGGTGGTCGAGACCCCGTTCCCGAACCTCGGTGACGGGATGCGGCGGATCAAGGGCGGATACGCCTACGCGTTCAACCGACGCCACGGCACGGAGTCCCACCTCTTCGCGCAGCGCTACTGGTCGCGTCGGGTCAAGGACGAGGCGCACATGTTCACGGCATGCGTCTACGTCGTCGTCAACCCCGTTGCCGCAGGGCTGTGCCGGCATCCGCGGGACTGGGCCTGGAGCTCCTTCCATCGCACGGTGGGCGGGAGCGACGAGGCGTTCTCGTCGGGAGAGGACCTGCTCCTCAGGATGTTCGGCGACACCCCTGCAGAGGCGCGGCGCGGTTACGCGGCGGCGGTGGACGCAGCCGCTCGGCTGGCAGTCGAGCGGCGGACCGCGCAAGCAGAGCTGTGGCATCGCATCGGCTTGCTCACCCCCGGGGGCGGAGCGCCGGGCGCCCGCTCGACCGGGTGAGCGCGTGTCCGACTGAAGTCGGACACGGTGTGGCTGGCGCGCCGCGGCCTTCGCGCGTCCCGAACCCAGGGCACCACCCACGCCGTGCGCCTGGCACTGAGCCAGCGCTCGGCGCTCGCGTGTCCGACTGAAGTCGGACACGGGGTGGTGGTGGCCCATGGGCGCGGTGTGCTCGTGTCCGACTTCAGTCGGACACGCGAAGACGGCGCCCTCGCCGCTCAGTCGTCCTGCTCGCCCGACCTCTTCGCCTGCTTGGCCTTCACGCACTGGCCGAAGTTGCGGTAGTCGCCCGCGAACTTGGCCGCGTTCGCCTTCTGCTCCTTCTTGCACTCGGCCGTCGCTGCGCTCTCGGCCTTCTCGTCCTCGTCGTCCTTCTCGCCCTTCGCGGCGGCGAGCTTCTTCGCCGTCGTCGAGACGCACGCGCCGTGCAGGTTCTTCTTCACCTTCCCGCTCTTCGTCTTGCGCTCGAACGTCTTCGCGAAGTCCTTCGACCCGTAGAGCGTCTGCATCGTGCTCAACGCGGTCGCGTCGCCCTTGGCCCAGGCCTTGCACCACTGGGATGCGTTCTTCGGCTGAGCGGGCTCGACTGCCGGAGCGGCCGAGACGACCGCGAGGGCCGCAACCGCCGCCGCCAGGATCACCGTGAATCGCCTCATCGTCCGTTCCCCCGTCGATTCGTCGTGCCCGTCCGGAGAGACATGTGCGCCTCCGGCTCACAGCGTGGAACCGCGATGTAAAGGAGATGTGAGGAGCTGCGCGGCCGACGCCGTCGACCCCTCGATCGAGTGACGTCGGGGCGCCATCCGGGGGATGCCCGCGACGGGCGCACCGACGATACCGAGAGGGATGCGGCGTTCGATGCTCGCTCCATTCCTCGGGCTCGCCCTCGTCGTGGCCCTGCTCCTGCCCACGGCCGGCATCTCGGCCACGGAGTCGAGCCGCACGTCGGCCACGGCCGCCCTCGAATCGGCTCTCGTGCGCGAGATCAACGCCCTCCGGCGCGACAACGGCCTGCGACCGCTGTCGACCTCGCCGGCGCTCGCCCGCGCCGCGGCGGCGCACACGAGCACGATGCTGACGGCCGGGTTCTTCGCCCACGAGTCGCCGGGCGGCACCTCCTTCTCAGAGCGTCTGAAGCGCTTCTACGCGAACACGGGACCTGGCTGGACGGTCGGCGAGAACCTCGCGCTCTTCGGCCCCGACCAGCCGTCGGCGCTCGACGTCGTCCGCATGTGGCTCGGCTCCCCTCTGCACCGGGCGAACCTCCTGCGGACGACCTGGCGCGAGCTCGGCGTGGCCGTCCGCTTCGCCCCGGCCCCCGGCGGCGCCTTCGCCGGCGAGCCGACCTGGCTGATCACGCTCGACCTCGGCGCCCGCAAGGGCCGGTAGCCCCCGAGCCCTCGCGGGCGGCGCAGGTCGGCGACGGAAAGGCGGGCGAGGCAGGCCTCGCCCCTACGGCCGCCGACCGCAGCCCGCGAGCAAGAGCCGCCTCGAAGACGACGGTGTCGAGGTGCGGCCGAGAGGGCGGGTGCGGCCGCCCTCCGCGGTCCTAGGCTGCGACCTTGCGGAACGGCGTCGCCGCGGGGTCGATCTCGAGATCGAACCCGCGGTCCCACTCGACCACGACGCCCCCGGCGATGGAGACGCCGCGCACCGTGCCGCGGTCGCCCGCCCGGAGGTCGCCGGCGTCGCGGACGAGCTCGATCACCGAGCCGATCCGCACGCCTGCGGCGATCCGCGCGGCGAGGAGACGTGCACCAGTGGAGTCCATGGTCTCTGTATGGTCGACAAGTCGCGCGCATGCGTCCCCCGAAAGAGGGACGCGCGGACCGGCGTCGAAGCCCGCCCCACGCCGGCGGTCCAGTCCGAACTCGACGGCTTAGGACCTGGGCCGTCGGCGCTGCATACTGAGAGCAGATCCGTGAACCGACCAGCGCACAGAGATCGCGAGTGGGAGCAGTGGCCCGGCAGGGATCAGAGCGGCGACCGCTCGCGGGGCCGCCTGCGGTCGCTGTTCTCCTCCACCGAGACCGAGATCGATGCGCTCGAGGTCGAGATCGAGGAGCGCGGGCGGGAGATCGAGCAGCGCGCGGCGGCGCTCGCGACCGTGATCGCCGACCTCGAGGCCCGCGAGGCGAGCGTGCAGGCGCAGCGCGCGAGCGCCGAGGCGCTCCTCCGCGACGGCTCGGCCGAGCTGGACGAGCGCCACGCAGAGCTCACCGCGCTCGCGCGCGAGCTGGCCGAGCGCGAGAACGCGCTGGCGAGCCGCGAGGCCGCGGTCGAGGAGCGCCGGCGCGAGCTCGGAGCCGTCGAGCTGCTGCGGGCGAGCGTCGAGCGTCGCGAGGAGGCGATCGTCCGGCAGGAGGCCGAGCTCGCAGGGCGGCTCGGGGAGCTCCAGCGCGCGGAGCAGGTCGCTGCCGCCGCCGTGCCGCCGACACCAGTGGCCCACCGCAGCGACGCCCACGTGGTCGTCCTGCCGGCCGACGGCTACCGCCTCACTGCGCGCACCGGCGCGCCGCCCGAGCCGGGCGAGCGGGTCGAGCTCGAGGGTCGGACGTACCGCGTCACGCGGCTGGGCCCCTCTCCCCTCCCCGGCGACGACCGGCGCTGCGCCTTCCTCGAGCACGCGTCGTAGCCGCACACGGGGCAGCGGAGCCTGGCTGAAGCCAGGCACCGCCGCCCACGCCCGTGCGCTCGGCCCGCGCCCTAGTGCTGCGGCAGGCGGAAGAGCGGCAGGCGACGCCGGCCGGGCTCGTGGTCGGCGAGCAGCTCGATCCGCCGCGCCGCGTGCGCGGCGAGGAAGTCGGCGACCGCCTGCTCCGTCTGCGAGAAGCGGCGATGGCGCTGGTCGTAGACCTCGACGAGGCCCCAGGGCTTGCCGCCGACGTGGATCGGGACGAGCAGGCAGCAGGTCATGTCGAGCTCGCGCAGGACGAACGCCTCGGCCCGGTCGACCTCCTCGTCGAGGAACGAGATCGCCTGCGACTGGCCCGACTCGACGACCACCTTCGTGAGCGGGAACTCCTCGAGGAGGTAGGCGACCTGATCCCCGAGCCAGATGTCGCGCAGCGAGTGGCTCGCCACCTCCTGGATGCGCTGCCCGTCGACCCGTGACGCGACGCACCCCACGGCCCCCAGCACGAACGGAAGGAGCTTGACGAGCCGCTCGAGCACATCGCGCCCGGAGCTCGCGCCCCACACCGTCGCCGCTGCCTCGAGGACGTCGGTGAGCACGCTGGCGTCCTGGCGACTGCCGGATCGGCGCTCCGCGACCGCCGAGGCATCGACGTGCGCGGCCCGGCGGGCGATGTCCCGGAAGGCGACGATGTGCGCCTTGCCCGCCCCCTTGGCCTCGTACAGGGCCTGGTCGGCGGCGCGGAGGAGCTGCGTGGCGCCGGGCCCGTCGTAGGGGTAGGTCGCGAGGCCGCCGCTCAGGTGCACCGGGAACCCTGCGTCTGCGAGCCCGGCGCGGAGCTCAACCACGAGCGCCGCGACGGCGTCGTGCGCGTCGTCCGCGTCCACCCCCGGCAGCATGACCACGAACTCGTCCCCTCCGAGCCTCGCCGCCGTCCGGGCCGACCCGGTGATCCGGTCGAGCACGATGCCCATCTCGCGGAGCAGCGCGTCGCCGAAGTCGTGGCCGGCGCGGTCGTTGACGTCCTTGAAGTCGTCGCAGTCGAGGACGACGACGGTGAGCGGACTCCGCTCGTCCTGCGCCGTCGTCAGCACCCGCTCGAGCGTCTCGTCGAAGCCGCGACGGTTCAGCAGGCCGGTGAGCACGTCGGTCAGCGCGGAGTGACGCTCCCGCGAGAGCGCCAGCGCCGCGTCGATCGACGCTGCAGCGTGGGCCCCGAGGAGAGCGGCGGCTTCGGCCTGCCGGTGGTCGTAGGCACGCGGGAAGCGCGACGCGCCCACGAGCACGCCGATCTCCTCCCCGTTCGCGCGCAGCGGGACGAGCGCGACGCTGCGCACCCGCGAGCCGACGAGGTCGGGGATGCGCATCGAGCCGACGTCGAGCAGCTCGAAGACCGCAGCGACGTCGATGCGCGCGCGGAGTGCGTCAAGGGTGACAGCGGAGAGCGGCTCCGGGCTCTCCGAGGACGCCTGCCACACGGCCAGGTCGACGGGGCCGTCCCCGTCCTGATAGAGGGCGAGCTGGCACGTCTCCAGCGGCACCACCCGGCCGAGCGAGCGCGCGGTCACCTCGGCGATCGCAGTCGCGTCGCGCAGCGACCCCGTGTAGACGAACAGGCGCGCCAGCGCCGACAGGTCGAACGTCCGAGCGATGCGCGCGCTCTCGACCGCGACGGAGAGCGCGTCTCGCACCCGGTCCGCGAGGGCGACGGCGCCCGGAGGCAGCGTCTGCGTCGTCTCCACGTTGAGCACGCCGATCACGCCTCGCTCCCCCACGACCGGGATCGCGAGCTCGGACACGACGCCCTTGGCAGAGGGCACGAAGTCCTCGTCCGCAGAGACGTCGGCGACGAGCTGGACGGTTCCGGTGCGGGCAGCCCGGCCCACGACTCCCTCGTCGAGCCCCAGCCCGTCAGGGATCATCGCGTAGCCGCGCATCCCGGCCAGCCAGAGGCGGTCGTGCTCGAGCAGGAAGAGGGCGACGAAGGCGCCGTCGAGACCGTCGTGGAGCTCGCCGAGGACTCCGTCGATCGCCGCCGTCGGATCCTGAGACGCCGCAGCCTCGAGCGCGGCCGAGAACGCATCGTGGAGCCGCGCCGCGGTGATCGGGAACGAGCCCGCGGCGAGCGCGGGGGCGGAGTCCTGCCGCATGTGAAGGGGATCGGCACCCGGCCGACCGCGCTCGCTACCCCTTTCGAGCGACGAGCCGCTCTTCGACCGCAGTGAGATCGGCTGCCGCGCGGATCAGCTCCGCACGCGGGTTGTCCTCTCCGCGCTCGAAGGAGCCCACGGCTGCGTCCATGCGGGCGAGCGAGGCGAGCTCCGTCTCGCGCAGCTCGACGAGCTCGGGGTCGCACGGCCGCGGCCCGGAGAGCGCCTCGGCGAGGGCGTCGGCACCGCGGCGCAGGTCCGCGGCGAGCGCCTGCTCCGGCGCAGAGCCCGCGATCGCGTTCGCGAGCGAGGCCTGCGCGGCCGCGAGCGCCGACTCCTGCGCGACGAACGCCGCGTCGTCGCAGGCCTCGGAGGCGTCGTCGCCGCCGCAGCCGGCAAGGGCGAGCAGCGCGATCACCGTGAGGAGGGTCAGCCGAGCCATGCGTCGAGCACATCTTCGCCGAAGAAGAGCGCCACGACGCCGCCTGCGGCGAGGAAGGGGGCGAAGGGAAGCCCGACCTTCCTCCCCGCCGAGCCTCGGACGAGGAGCACCCCGACGGCGGGGATCGCAGCCAGCACCGACCCGGCGAACAGGGCGACCACGACGTCGCGGCCGAGCCAGGCGCCGAGGAACGCTGCGAGCTTGACGTCCCCCATCCCGAGCCCCGCAGGGTAGAGGAGCGCGAAGACGAGGAAGAAGGCGCCCCCGCCGAGCGCCGCGACCAGCCACTCGACGCTCGGCTCGCGGATCGTCTGGACGACCAGCGACGCCACGAGCGCGGGGACGATGATCCGGTTGGGGATGATGCGGCGCTCGAGGTCGGTCACCGTGACGGCGACGAGCACCGCGCAGCCGAGGGCGCCGACCAGCGCTGCGCCGAGCGGGTCGAGCACGAGCAGGCAGGCGATCGCCAGACCGATCCACACGAGCACGGCTGCGACGCGCAGGCGCATGTCGACTGGGTTCAACGGCGGTGCCGGTCGATCCTGCCCGGGCTCCGGCGGCAGCGCTGCGTCGCGCGCGTCGCTCACAGCACCACCGCGCCGACTGCGGCGGCGACTGCCACCACCGCCCACGGGGGCAGCACGCGCAGCGCGAGGAACAGCACGCCGACCAGCACGGCGTCGAGCACGTCCTCGACCGTCGTCCGCAGGACGGGATCCCACAGCGCAGCGGCGAGCAGCCCCACGACGCCCGCGGCGATGCCGGTGGTCGCCGACTGGACGGCCGTGTGGCGGCGGACGGCCGACCACAGCGGCAGCACGGCGCCGAGCAGCAGGAAGGACGGGAGGAAGATCGCCCCGAGCGCAAGCGCCGCGCCGGGCACGCCGTTCGGCTCGGGCTCGGCCGTGGCACCGAGGAACGCCGAGAACGTGAAGAGCGGGCCCGGCAGAGCCTGTGCCGCTCCGTACCCCGCCAGGAACGTCTCCTCGGCGACCCAGCCGCTCTCGACGACGCTCTCGTGGAGCAGCGGCAGGACGACGTGCCCGCCGCCGAACACGAGCGAGCCGGCCTGCAGCATCGCGCTCGTCAGCCCGACCGCGTTCGACTCGACGGCGTCCCGGGCGAGCGGGAGCAGGAGCAGCAGCGCCGCGAGCGTGACGGCGCAGCCCACGGCCAGCGCGCGGCCGATCGGGAAGCGCAGGTGGAGCTCTGCCGGCGCGACCACCCGCCGGAAGACGAGCGCGCCTGCGATGCCGGCGGCGACGATCACGAGCATCTGGCCGAGGAACCCGGGCACGACCAGCGCCACGACGGCACCGGCGACGGCGAGCGCGAGCCGCTGGGCGTCCGGAGCGAGCGCTCGCCGCATCGCCAGCACCGCAGACAGGACGACTGCCGCCGCGGCGAGCTCGAGGCCGTGCAGCCAGCCGGCGTCGCTGACGTCCCGCGTCGCGAGCCCCACGCCGAACGCGGTCATCAGCAGCGCGGAGGGCAGCGTGAAGCCGAGCCAGGCGGCGACGCCGCCGAGCTTGCCCGCGCGGAGCGTGCCGATCGCGATCCCCAGCTGGCTGGACGACGGCCCCGGGAGCAGGTTCGTGACGGCGACGAGCTCCCCGAACCCGCGCTCGTCGACCCAGGCCCGCCGTGCGACGTACTCGTCCCGGAAGTAGCCGATGTGCGCCACCGGCCCCCCGAACGAGGTGACGCCGAGCCGCAGCGCGACGAGGAACACCTCGAGGACGCGGCCCGGGTTCACGCCACGCGGCTCAGCGCGTGGCGCCGGGCTTCCAGAGCGGCTCGCCCCGTCCCTCGAGCGCGTTCGCCGCTCGGGCGAGGATGAACAGCAGATCCGAGAGGCGGTTGAGGTACACGGCCGCCAGCGGGCTGATCGCGTGCTCGGTGGCAGCGGCGAGCGTCGCCCGCTCGGCCTGGCGACAGGCGGTGCGCGCGACGTGGAGCTGCGCCGCCACGGGCGTTCCGCCCGGGAGGACGAAGCTCGTCAGCTCCGGCAGCTCGTCGTTGAACCGGTCGCAGTCGCGCTCGAGAGCGTCGACCATGGCCTCGGTGACCCGCAGCCGGCCCTCCACCTCGACCGGCACGCTCAGGTCGGCGCCCACGTCGAACAGCTCGTTCTGCACCCGCTCGAGCACCGCGACGATGGACTCGGGCGCGCCGTGGGCGAGCGCCACGCCGAGGGCGCTGTTGACCTCGTCGACGGCGCCGAAGGCGCCGATCCGCGCGTCGAGCTTCGAGACCCGCGAGCCGTCGCCGAGGGACGTCTCGCCCTGGTCGCCGCCGCGCGTGTAGATCCGCGTCAGCCGGACGGGCTCGTTCTCCGCA
The DNA here is from genome assembly GCA_963703095.1 of uncultured Actinomycetes bacterium. Taxonomy (GTDB): domain Bacteria; phylum Actinomycetota; class Thermoleophilia; order Gaiellales; family Gaiellaceae; genus Gaiella. The sequence goes on along the minus strand of OY969787.1, from coordinate 1,733,277 downwards.
CGCGCCATGGGTCGAGCCTACCGGTGCGGGCCCGACAATCGGCCCGCTCCTCGAGTCGGATGTCTCGGGTTCTGGCGTTCCGGTTCTGGTGTCTGACTTAAGTCAGACACCTCCCTAACCCCGGCCTCGAGTCAGTCACCTCCACCCCGGGCCCGGTGGTAGGCGGGCGCGACCCTGCGCCGCACAGTGCGGGCGACCCCGCTCGGGGTCGCGAGGCGGCGCGCACGCGAGCGCGACAGCTCTGCGCACAGCACCGCCGAGGCAGCAGGCCCACGCTCGCCGTAGCGCACCCCCGCCGGCCGGAACGCCGGCGCTGCTCGCCAGCCGTCGTCGACGAGCTCGTACGCCTCCTGCTCCTCCACGAAGAGCCCCGCGCGGCCGAAGAGCCGGTTCCAGCCGCGGACGTCGTCCTGCCGGAACCAGCCGTGGTCGCCTGGCTCCCCGAGCGGCACGGTCACGAGCAGCCGCCCGTCGCGGCGCAGGATGCGGCGGAGCTCGCGGAGAGCAGCGACGCGCGCGAGCGGATCGGTCTCGGTGTCCGCGCCGAGGCCGTACACCTCGTTGTCGGCGCCGACGTGCTCGAGCGTCGACACGAGCAGCACCTGGTCGAAGGCGCGATCCTCGAAGGGCAGCGCGCGCACGTCCGCCTCGACGGTCTCGAGCCCCTCGACCTCGCGGGTCGCGAGATCGGCGCCGACGAGCCGCTCGGGGGCGGCGCGCAGCAGCGCCGCCAGGTACGCGGGCTCGGCGAAGGCGTAGCCGACCTCGAGCACCACGCCGGCATGGAGGCGCGAGAGCACCCACGGGATCTCGACCACCCGCTCGTCGCTCAGCGGCGGGCCGTTGAGCCAGCGCAGGCGCTCACCCCTCGCCCGCGCCGCGAGGCCCAGCGCGACTGCGTCGTCGAGCTGTCTGACCCGCGCGTGCTCCGGCGCGGTCGCGAGCTCGTGGAGCAGCGTCGCGCGCGAGAGGGTGCCGTCGGCGAGTCGCAAGAGCGCGCGCTCCCGCGCCTCGTCGTCGGGCGGCCGGCGGAGCACCTCGCGGAATGCCCGCTCGACGAACGCCGCGTCGCCGTCCGAGAAGGCGTCGAGCTCGGCCCGGATGCGCTCGTCCACCGTGCGATTGTAGGGGCGGGGCATGCCCCGCCCGCCCTTCGCACCCGGCTGCGATACGCCGGGCGACGGGGCGAGCCCGGGCCCTACGGGAGGCGCCGCGGCGCTCAGCCTCGCTTCACCCGTAGGCGTAGAACCCGCGCCCCGTCTTGCGGCCGAGGTGACCCGCCGCGACCTTCTGCCGGAGGAGAGGGCACGGCGCGTACTTCGGGTCGCCGAGCCCGTGCTGGAGCACCTCCATGATCGCGACGCAGGTGTCGAGCCCGATCAGGTCGGCGAGCGCGAGGGGGCCGATCGGGTGGGCGAAGCCGAGCTTCGCGATCGTGTCGATCGCCTCCGGCTCGGCGACGCCCTCCATCAGCGCGTACGCCGCTTCGTTGACGAACGGCATCAGGATGCGATTCGAGACGAACCCGGGGAAGTCGTTGGCCTCGGCCGGCGTCTTGCCGAGATCCCGCGCGAGATCGACGATCGCCGCCGCCGTCTCGTCCGAGGTCTGCACCGCGCGGATCACCTCGACGAGCGCCAGCACGGGCACGGGGTTGAAGAAGTGCATGCCGATCACCCGGTCGGGACGGCCTGTCGCGGCCGCGAGCTCGGTGATCGGGATCGACGAGGTGTTCGAGGCGAGCACGGCCGCGCTCGGCATCACGTCGTCGGCCTCCCGGAAGACGGCCTTCTTGATCTCTGCGTCTTCGACGATCGCCTCGATCAGGAGGTCCGCAGCGACGAGGTCGTCGGTCGGGGTGATGCGCGCGAGCACGCCCGCCGGCTCCGGGCCGCCCTTCGCGTGGAGCTTCTCGAGGCTCCGCTCGATCGTGGCGAGCCCGCGCTCGACAGCGCCGGGAGCGGCGTCGTGGAGCAGCACCGTCCGACCGGACGCGGCGACGACCTGCGCGATCCCCGCGCCCATCTGCCCCGCCCCCACCACGAGCACCCGCTCGAACGCCATCGTCCGAGGCTACACCGCCGGCGGACCCGGGAGCTCCGGTCTCGTGCCCCGACGCCGTCGGCTGACTGCCCAGCCGACGATCGCGAGCGTGAAGAGGATCCCGAGCACCATCTTGATCAGCCCACCGCGAGGCTCGTCCGCCACCGCGAGCAGCGCCGCAGGATCGGTGAGCAGGCAGGACGACGTCGTCAGGGTGGCTCCGTCGAGCCCGGCCAGCACGCCGACCACGATCCCGCGCGTGAGCGGTCGGTCCTGGGCGTCGGTCAGCGGCTCCTCGGCGCGCACCTCGACCTCGCTGCCCCCCGTCCCGCGGATCTGCTGCTTGACGTCGAAGCGGTAGAGCGTGCCGTCCTCGGACGCCGGACGCTGCGAGACGAGCTCGCCGACGAACGCCGCGTCGGCGTCCTCGAGGCGCTCCTCGAGCGGGATGTTGGGGCAGTCGAGCGCCGCCGCGGTCGGCGCAACTGCGACAGCCGCGACGAGTACGAGAGCGCTCACGAGGACGAGTCGCATCCGGGCGGGCACGCCTCCACCGTAGCCCGCTGCGCGAGGTGTCGGACTTGAAGTCCGACACCGGGAAGGTGGGCGGTCTTCTCCTAGGTGTCGGGCCGCAGGCCCGACACCCCGCCTACACCTCCAGCACGAGGGCGTCTCCCTGGCCGCCGCCCGAGCAGATCGCGACCACGCCGACGCCGCCGCCCACGCGCCGCAGCTCGTGGACGAGCGCCCGCGACGGTGCGGCCGCCGGAGGCGCCGATCGGGTGGCCGAGCGCGACCGCGCCGCCGTTGACGTTGACGATCTCCTCGTCCACGCCGAGCAGCCGCGTCGAGTTCGCGGCGACCGAGGCGAACGCCTCGTTGATCTCGATCCGCTTCACCTCGTCGATCGTGCGGCCCGCCTTGGCGAGCGCGACCGCCGCAGCCTTCGCCGGCGTGCGCGCGAGGTACGCGAAGTCGTCGGCCACGTACCCCTGGCCGGTGATCGTCGCCAGCGGCTCGATCCCTCGCTCGGCGGCCCACGTCTCCGAGCAGACGACGACGCACGCGGCGCCGTCGTTCACGCCCGGTGCGTTGCCGGCAGTGGTCGTCCCCGCGGGGTCGAACACGGGCGGCAGTGAGGCGAGCTTCTCCAGCGTCGTGTCGGGCCGGATCGCCTCGTCGTGGACGACGTCGCCGACGGGAACCGTCTCGTCGACGAAGCGCCCCTGCTGCTGCGCGGCGGCCGCGCGCATGTGCGACCGGTGCGCCCAGGCGTCCTGCACCTCACGGCTGATCCCGAGCTCCCGCGCGACCTGGGAGGCCTGCTGCACCATGTGCAGCCCGTCGAAGGTCGACTCGAGCCCGTCGAAGACCATGTGGTCGAGCACCTCGCCGTGTCCGAGGCGGAAGCCGAAGCGCGCGCGCGGCAAGAGGTACGGCGCGTTGGACATCGACTCCATCCCGCCCGCGACGACGACGTCGTGCTCGCCGGCGCGGATCATCAGGTCGGCGATCTCGACCGCGCGCACCGACGACGCGCAGACCTTGTTGATCGTGTCCGCCGGCACCTCCTTGGGAACACCGGCTGCGATCGCTGCCTGGCGCGCCGGCGCCTGCCCGGCCCCGGCCTGCAGGACCTGTCCCATCACGACGTAGCCGACTTCGGCGGGATCGATCCCGACCTGCCCGAGCGCGGCGCGGATCGCGATCCCGCCGAGCTCGGTGGCGGGATGCGCGGCGAGCCCTCCGCCGAGTCGGCCGAAGGGCGTGCGCACGGCGGCGACGATCACCGAACGGCTCATGCGGCGATCGTAGCGCTCGGCTCCCTCCGCACCGGCTCGCTCGCCGGGAGGACAGGAGCCTGGCTGAAGCCAGGCACCGGGCCCACGAGCTCCTGGGATCGGACAGGCACCGGTGGCCTCGCTCGCGGTGAAGTCAGACACCAGCCCTGCGACCACCTGTCCGGCTTGGGTCTGACTCCGTCAGACACCTCAGCGCACGAACGAGGCGTCGAGCGGCAGCGATCGGACGTAGGACTCCAGCACCGCGATCGCGCCCTCGACGTCCGAGAGCTGCACCACCTCGCTCGGGGTGTGCATGTACCGCAGCGGCACCGCGACCGTCCCCACGGCGACGCCGGCGCCCAGCCACTGGACGTCGTCCGCGTCCGACCACGTGCTGCGACCCGCCTCGATCGTGACGTCCACGCCGGCGTCGGCCGCGGCCGCCCGGAGGCCGGCCGCCACGGCCGGGTGGCACGTCGGGCCGCGGAACACCGTCGGGCCGGTGCCGAGCGCGGTGTTCCCCCACTCGGCCGCGTCGCCGCCCGGCACGTCCTGCGCGAAGGTCACCTCCGCGACGACGGCGACCTCCGGCTGCACGCGGGTCGCGGCGTTGAGCGCGCCGGCCGTGAGCGGCCCTTCCTCGAGCCCGTTGACCACGACCGCGACGTCCCACGCCGGCGGCGCCGCGGCAAGCCGGCGGGCGACCTCGAGCACGACGTAGACCCCCACGCGGTTGTCGAGCGACTTCGACATCACCCGCCCTCCGGCCACCTCGACCGGCGGCCCCCACAGCACCACCGGGTCGCCGGGCTCGACGTGGGCGAGCGCCTCCGCGCGATCGGCCGCGCCGGTGTCGACGCGGAGCTGCGTCCACTCGACGTCACCGGTCGCCCCGCGCACCACCTGGCCCGGCACGCGACCGTCGCCGCCGAGCACCTCGACGCGCTGGCCGAGCAGCCGGCTCGCCTCGACGTTGCCGAGCGGGGCGATCGTGGCCAGCCCGGCGGCCTCCACGTGCGTGACGATCGCGCCGATCTCGTCCGCGTGCGCGAAGAGGCCGACGGTGCGACCTCCGGGCGCACCCGGGAGCCTGGCGATGGTGCCCGCGAGCACGTCGGCCTCGACGGCAGCACCCAGCGCTGCGGCCTCGCGCCGGACGACGGCCGCGACCTCGTCCTCGCTCCCCGACGGCGCGGCCGCGCGGAGCAGCTCCTCGAGGAGGGCGGGGATCGGCATCGGCACGAAGCCTACGCGGCCGGCCCCGGGGGACCGGTCGCGGCGGCTCAGGCAGCGGCGACCTCGGCGAGGTACGCGTCGGCCTTGTCGGGATCCATGAACCACTCGAAGAAGTCGCGCGGGTCGTCGAAGCCGTTCGCGAACCGGCTGGCGATCGCCGGGTACTGGTTGGCGGCGCCGAGGAGGTTCAGCACGTGGGGCGGCGGCGGCGTGAGCAGCGCGTTCGTCCACGTGACGACCTTCTCCGCGTAGCCGGTCCAGAGCTCCTCGAACGTCTCCTGCATCCAGATCGCGTCGAACGGCCCCTCGCCCCGCTCGAGGATCCGCCGCAGGTAGACGGCCGCGCCCTTCGACGCGTTGTTCGAGCCCTGCCCGGTGATCGGGTCGTTGAGCAGCACCGCGTCCGCCATGCCGAGCACCGGCCGGCCGGACGGCAGCCAGCCGACGGGCTTGCGCACCGTCGGGGCGAAGCGCCCGCTGAGGATCCCGTTCGCGTCGGTCAGCTCGGCGGCGCGGTTCCGCTCCCCCTCCCAGGGCATGAACGTGTCGAGGATCCACTTCGACCTCTCGAGGTGCTCCTCCGGGGTGGACACGTCGCCCCAGCAGTCCATCGGCCCTCCGGGCACGCCCTCGAAGACCATGATCTCGCACGGCCCCGTGGTGGTGAGCGCAGGGAACACGAAGTACTCGCCCACGCCGGGGACGAGGTTGAAGCAGACCGCGGAGAACTCCGGCCGAGGCGTCATCCCCGTCACGTAGGTCAGCGCCAGCGCGCGCATCGGCTGGTCGAACTGGGAGCGCTCCGCGTCGCGCTCGAAGAGGCGCACGATGTCGCCCTTGCCGGCCGCGACGACGAGCAGGTCGCTGTCGGCGGCGTAGCGCTCGAGGTCCTCCACCGTCGCCGACTGCAGGACCAGCCGGCCGCCGATCGACTCGAAGTGCTCCATCCAGCGCGGGAACTTGACCCGCTGGTCGACCGACTGCGCGACGCGGTCGAGGCGCGCGCCCCAGTCGATCGCCTTGGCGCCGGGCACCTCGGGGTGCGGCACGGCGAGCGCGATGCCCTCGACGGGCGGGCAGGTGTCCTCCCAGAAGTCGATCCCGAGCGCGCGCTCGTTGTCGAGCGCGTTCGCGAACATGCACTGGCTCGACGTCACGCGGCCGCCCTCGATCTCCGCCGGCGTGCGGTCCGAGACGACGGTCACGTCGTACCCCGCTGGGACGAGCCCGAGGCCGAGCTGCAGGCCCGACTGGCCGCCGCCGATGATCGTGATCTTCGCCATGCGTCCTCCTCGTGTTGGTCAGTCCATGAGCTTCGGGATCGCCGGCTCCGAGCCCTCCGGCCCCATCGCCGAGTAGCCGCCGTCGACCGCCCACGTCGCCCCGGTCACGAAGCTCGCGTCGTCGGAGAGCAGGAACGCCACGACGTGCGCGACCTCCTCCGGGTCGCCCACGCGGCCGAGCAGGTGGAACGGCGCTGCGACGCGGTCGGTCTTCGCGCGGTCGTCGCCGGTCAGCTGCACCATGATCTTCGACCACGTCCACCCCGGTGAGACCGCGTTGACGCGAACGCCGTCGCCGGCGAGATCCATCGCCATGTTGCGCGTGAGCTGCACGATCGCGGCCTTGCTCACGGGGTAGAGCCAGCGCCCGGTCTGCGCGACGTTCGCCGAGATCGAGGCGAAGTTGACGACCGCGCCGCCACCGGCGTCGCGCAGATGCGGCAGCACCGCCTTCGTCGCCATGACCGCGCTCACGACGTTCACGTCGAGCGCGCTCAGCCAGTCCGCTCGCGGCGATGCGACGCCCTCGTCGAGGTACGAGCACGCGAGGTTGACGAGCGCGTGGACGCCACCGAACCGCTCCACGGTCGCAGCGACGCATGCCGCCAGCTGGGCGTCCTCGGTGATGTCCGTCTGCACGAAGAGCGCACGCTCGCCGAGCGACGCAACGAGCTGCTCGCCTCCCGCTGCGTCGACGTCCGCGACGGCGACCGCCATCCCGTGCCCGTGCAGCTCTCGGACGACGGCCTGCCCGATGAGCGTCGAGCCGCCGGTCACGATCGCCGTCCTGCCGTCGAGTCCCCTCATCTCCACCTCCGGCTCTCGGGGGTCGCCCGCGACTCTAGGGCGTCCGGGGTGTGGTGACAATGCCGACCTGCGCCGTCTGGACACGACCGTCGTAGCCGCCTTGCCCGCGTGGGCACAGGCGGCTACCCTCTCCCCGATGCTCCCCTTCGCACAGCTCTGGGCCTGGTGGCGCAACGAGCGAGGCGGGAGCGTGCGCTAGCACCTGGCACACCCGTCTCCTCAGACCTCCCACGGGAGGTCTTTTCGTTTCGAGATCCCCATGACCGTCACCGTCAACACCGACCTGCTCACCCCACTCGGGGCGTACCTCCGGCTGCGCGACGCGGGTCGGGCCAGCTTCCTGCTCGAGTCGGTCGAGCGAGGCAGGCTCGGCCGGAGCTCGTGGATGGGCGCGGGATCGCGGATCGTGACGCTCGACGAGGCGGAGGCGCTCGGCCTGCCGGTGGTCGGCTACGTCGCCTACGACCACGTCGCCCGGCTCGAGCCGACCGTCCCGCTGCCGGACGACGGCCCCGACCTCCCCGAGACGCGGCTCGTCGTCGCCGAGACGCTCGTGCGCTTCGACCACGGTGCGGGCGTCGCGGAGGTGCTCGCGGGCGACGCCGACGAGGTGGCGGGTCGACTCGAGGCCGGGATCCCCTGGCGTCGGGAGACGCGCGGCACGGCCGGGACGCTGGTCCGTTCGCCGGAGCGCGAGCGCTACGAGGAGATGGTGCGCAGCGTCAAGCGACACATCGTCGCGGGCGACGTGTTCCAGTGCGTCCCCTCGCAGCGCGCGACGCGGCCGACGAGCGCGACCCCGCTCGACGTGTACCGCGCGCTGCGCCGGGTCAATCCCTCCCCGTACCTGTTCCTGCTCGAGCTCGACGGGGTGGCGCTCGTCGGCTCGTCGCCCGAGCGCCTCGTCGCCTGCGAGGACGGCCGCGCGAGCCTCTGCCCGATCGCCGGGACGACCGAGCCGACGGAAGGAGACGTCGAGCGGCTGCTCTCGTCCGAGAAGGACCGCGCCGAGCACGTGATGCTCGTCGACCTCGGCCGCAACGACCTCTCGCGCGTGTGCCGTGCGGGGACGGTGCACGTCGCGCGCGACATGGAGGTCGAGCGCTTCTCCCATGTCTCGCACCTCGTCTCGGAGGTCGTAGGCGAGATCCGGGAGCACGTCTCGCCGTTCGACGTGCTGCGCGCGTGCTTCCCCGCCGGCACCGTGTCGGGCGCGCCGAAGGTGCGCGCGATGCAGCTGATCTCCGAGCTCGAGGGCTATCGGCGCGGGCCGTACGGCGGGGCCGTGCTGTACGTGCTCCCAGACGGCACGATGGACGCGTGCATCGCGCTGCGGACGATCGTGATGACGGACGGCGTCGCGCACCTGCAGGCGGGCGCGGGGGTCGTCTTCGACTCCGACCCGGCCGCCGAGCACGAGGAGTGCCTGCGCAAGCTGGCGGCGCTCGAGGCGGCGATCGACCTCGCCGAGCGGGAGCACGCGCAGTGAGCGCACCCCCGGGCCGCCACGAGAGGAGCCTGGCTGAGGCCAGGCACCACTCCCCGCGCCCGGTGCCTGGCTTCAGCCAGGCTCCGTGCGACCGGAGGTGCGCATGCGCGTCCTGATGATCGACAACTACGACTCGTTCACGTACAACCTCGTGCACCTGTTCGAGGAGCTCGGCGCCGAGGTGCTGACGTACCGCAACGACGCGCTGACGCCCGACGAGGCCGTCGAGCTCGCGCCCGACCGGCTCGTGATCTCCCCGGGTCCCGGACGCCCCGAGGACGCCGGCGTGTCGAAGACGACGATCGAGCGTCTCGGGCCGACCGTGCCGACGCTCGGCGTGTGCCTGGGGCACCAGGCGATCGTCGAGGTCTTCGGCGGGGAGGTCGGCCAGGCGCGTGCGCTGCTCCACGGCAAGGCGAGCGTGATCACGCACGACGGCGCAGGCGTGTACGCGGGTCTGCCCGAGCGCATCGAGGTCGGCCGCTACCACTCGCTGGCCGCGACGCGCGTCCCGGACGACCTCGTCGTCACCTCGACCACCGAGGACGGCGAGGTGATGGGCGTGCGGCACGCCACCCTCCCGATCGAGGGCGTCCAGTTCCATCCCGAGTCGGTGCTGACGCCGCTCGGCCCGCGCATGGCGGAGAGCTTCCTGGAAGGCCGGCGATGACGGTGAAGGAGACGCTCGCGGCGCTGCTCGACGGCCACGACCTCAGCCGCGAGCAGGCCCGTGCCGTGATGGGCGAGATCATGGCCGGCGAGGCGACGCAGGCGCAGATCGCCGGCTTCCTCGTCGCGCTGCGCGCGAAGGGCGAGACGCCCGACGAGATCGCGGGCTGCGCCGAGGCGATGCGCGCCCACGTCACCCCGGTGCACACGACGCGCAGCGACCTCGTCGACGTCGTGGGGACGGGCGGCGACGCGCGGCAGACCCTGAACATCTCGACCGCCGCGGCGATCGTCGCCGCGGCCGCGGGCGCGGCGGTCGCGAAGCACGGCAACCGCGCCGTCAGCTCGGCGTCGGGCTCCGCGGACGTGCTCGAGGCGCTCGGCTTCGTGCTCGAGCAGGAGCCGGAGCGGATCGCGGAGTCGATCGACCGGCTCGGCTTCGGGTTCATGTTCGCGCCGTCGCACCACCCCGCCATGCGCCACGCGGCTCCCGTCCGCCGGGAGCTCGGGATGCGCACGATCTTCAACGTGCTCGGACCGCTCACGAACCCCGCGGGGGCGCGTGCCGGAGTGTTCGGCGTGTACTCCGCCGCGCTCGTCCGCACGGTCGCCGACGTCCTCGCGCAGCTCGACACCACCCGCGCGTTCGTCGTGCACGGCTTCGGCGGGATCGACGAGCTCTCGCCCTGCGGGCCCAACGAGATCGCCGAGGTCGTCGACGGCGTCGTCCACGACCGCGTGATCGACCCGGCCGACTACGGGATCGAGCCGTCCGACCCCGCCTCGCTCACCGGAGGCTCGGCGCAGGACAACGCCGAGGAGATCCGGGCGATCCTCGCCGGTGACCTCCGCGGGCCGAAGCGCGATGCGGTGCTGCTCAACGCCGCCGGTGCGATCGCGGCCGCCGGCCACGCCGCGGACCTGCGTGAGGGGCTCGCCGAGGCACGTCGCACGCTCGACGCGGGTGCGGCGGCGACCCGCCTCGACCAGCTCGTCCACTTCTCCCGGGGCTCGTTCTGATGGGCCGCTTCAGCGACGCGCTGCGCGCGCCGGGGCTCGGCGCGATCGCGGAGATCAAGCGACGCTCGCCGTCGGCGGGCGACCTGCGCCCCGACGCCGACCCGGCGCGCATCGCACCTGCCTACGCGGCCGCGGGGGCAGCCGCGGTCTCGGTGCTCGTCGACGAGCGCTTCGCGGGATCGTGGGACGACCTGCGCGGCCGCACGCCGTGCCTCCGACGTGCCGCTGCTCGCGAAGGGCTTCTTCTCGAGCGAGGACGACCTGCGCACGGCGAAGGAGGCGGGCGCCGACGCCGTGCTCCTGCTCCTGCGCGACCTCGACGACGCCGCCACGGCGCGGCTGATGCGGGTCGCGACCGACCTCGGCCTCGACACCCTCGTCGAGGCCCACGACGCGACGGAGCTCGAGCGGGGCATCGCGCTCGGGGCGCCCGTGCTCGGCGTCAACGCCCGCGACCTCGCGACGTTCGCGATCGACCGCGAGGCGCAGCTCGAGCTGCTCGCGCGCATCCCCGCCGACCGCGTGGTGGTCGCCGAGTCGGGCATCGGCACCCGGGCGCAGGGCGCCGCGGCCGAGCTGGCCGGGGCCGACGCCGTCCTCGTGGGGTCAGCGCTGATGCGGGCGCCCGATCCCGGCCAGAAGCTCGCCGAGCTGCTCGCCCGCCCGCTCGTCAAGGTGTGCGGGCTGACGCGCGAGGAGGACGTCGCGGTCGCCGTCGCCGCGGGTGCCGACCTCCTGGGCTTCGTGCTCGTCCCGGAGAGCCCCCGCGCCGCGGCCGCCGTGCTCCCCGTCCCCGACGACGTGCTCTCCGTGGCCGTCTGGGTCGGCGAGGCGGGCGACAGCCCGGCCGACCTCGACCAGGTGCACCCGCGGGCGGAGGGCAAGGTGCGCGGCCGCGACGCCACGATCAGCCGCCGCGGGGTCGAGGTGGCGCGTCTGCTCGACCTCCCGTGGCAGGAGGACGACCCGGAGCACTGGGAGCGCGCGGCGCGGGCGGAGGGCCGGATCGTGCTCGCCGGCGGGCTCGGGCCCGACAACGTACGTGCCGCGGTCGAGGCGGTGCAGCCGTGGGGCGTGGACGCCGCGTCCGGTCTCGAGGCCGCGCCGGGCATCAAGGATCACGACAAGGTGCGACGCTACGTGGAGGCAGCCAGACCATGACGACCACGCACGAGGAGACCTACGGCCCCTACGGCGGCCGGTACGTCCCGGAGACGCTGATCCCGGCGCTCGACGAGCTGGACGCCGCGTGGGCGGCCGCGCTCGCCGACCCGGCCTTCGCCGCCGAGCTCGACGACCTCGGCCGGACGTACGTCGGCCGTCCGTCCGCGCTCACGCTCGCCGAGCGCTTCGCCCCGGGCAAGCGCCTCTACCTCAAGCGCGAGGACCTCAACCACACGGGCGCGCACAAGATCAACAACGCGCTCGGGCAGGTGCTGCTGGCGCAGCGGCTCGGCAAGCAGCGGATCATCGCCGAGACGGGCGCCGGGCAGCACGGGGTCGCCACCGCCACCGCGTGCGCACGGTTCGGGCTGGAGTGCGTCGTGTACATGGGCGCCGAGGACATGCGCCGGCAGGCGCCGAACGTCGAGCGGATGCGCCTGATGGGCGCCGTCGTCGAGCCGGTCGAGTTCGGGACGCGGACGCTGAAGGAGGCGACGAGCGACGCGATCCGCGACTGGATCACGAACGTCGACACGACCCACTACGTGATCGGCTCGTGCGTGGGACCTGCCCCGTACCCCGAGATCGTGCGGGAGCTCCAGGCCGTGATCGGACGTGAGGCTCGCGTCCAGATCCTCGAGGCCGAGGGCCGACTGCCCGACGCCGTGATCGCGTGCGTCGGCGGTGGCTCGAACGCGATCGGCATGTTCGCCGGGTTCCTCGACGACCCGGAGGTCGAGCTCGTCGGGGTCGAGGCCGCAGACGCTGCGTCGCTCGGGTGCGGACGGCACCGGCGTGCTGCACGGCTCGCGCTCGTCGATCCTGGCCGACGCCGACGGCCAGATCGCCGACGCGCACTCGATCTCCGCCGGGCTCGACTACCCCGGCGTCGGCCCCGAGCACGCATTCCTGCGCGACACGGGCCGCGCGACGTACCTCCCCTGCACCGACGACGAGGCGCTCGAGGCCTTCGCGCGGCTCGCCCGCACCGAGGGGATCATCCCCGCGCTCGAGACGTCGCACGCCCTCGCCCGGGTCGGCGACCTCGACGCGGAGCTCATCGTCGTGTGCCTGTCCGGGAGAGGCGACAAGGATCTCGCCGAGGCACTTGCTGCCCTTGGGCAGCAAGTGCCAGACGAGCGGGAGCCGAGATGAGCAAGAAGCTCGTGATCTACCTGGTGTGCGAGCCGGAGACGCCGGAGCTCGCCCGCGCCGCGGCAGACGGCGGCGCCGACCTGATCGAGCTCGGCTTCCCGTTCTCCGACCCGCTGGCCGACGGTCCCGTGATCCAGCGCGCCTCGGAGCGGGCGCTCGCCCGCGGGATGCGCACGCGCGAGTGCCTCGACTGCCTGGCCCGGACGCGCGAGCTCCTCCCCGACACCCCGCTCGTCCCGATGACCTACGCGGCGCTCCTGGAGGCCTACGGCTGGGAGCGGTTCGCCGACGACGCACACGATCGCGGAGCGACCTCGCTGATCGTCTCCGATGTCCCGGCCGGCCAGCGGCCCGAGCTGCGCAGGATCCACCTGGTCGCCCCGACCTCCACCGACGAGCGCATCCGCCTCGCTGCAGCGACGACCGACGGCTGGCTCTACCTCGTGACGCTGACCGGGACGACCGGCGCCCGTGCCGAGCTCTCGTCTGCGCTCGACGGGCTCGTGGCGCGCACCCGCCCCCTCGCCGGAGACGTGCCGCTCTACGCGGGCTTCGGCATCTCGAGCCCCGACCAGGCGGCGGCAGCAGCCGCCCTCGCCGACGGCGTCGTCGTCGGCTCGAGAGCGGTGCAAGTGGCCGAGGAAGGCCCGGCCGCGCTGCGCGAGTACGTCGCCGGCCTGCGCGCGGCGCTGGACGCGCTGGCGTAGCGCAGGCCCGGGGAGGGCAGCACCCCGGGCCTGCGACCAGGAGGGCGCTGGTGGGCGCATCGTGGTCCAAGGAAGCGCCGGTTGCGGGTCGGCGAGGTCTCCGTCCGGTGAGGATCCGGTGACGCTCAGCCCGCCGCGGCCGCCAGCTCCTGCCGGAGGCGGGCCCAGTGCCCGTACATCCACGTGTGCCCTCCGTCGACGTCGAGCTCGCGGTAGTCGGCGCCGAGCAGCTCCGCCGCGCGTCTGCAGGAGGCGGGTGGGACGAGCGAGTCGGTGTCCGCCGCCAGCACCGTGACCGGGACCCCGGCCGCCCGGACGACGGCCATCTCCGCCGACAGGTCGAGCCGCTCCAGCGTGCGTGCCAGCCGGAGGGCACTGCGCGGAGCCGCACCGAGCTCGGCGAGCGACGCGATCACCTCGCCCGCGGTGTAGCGGCCGCGAAGCGTGCCGGTGACCGTGGAACGGATGCTGCGCAGGTAGGGGTGCTCGAGCGGCAGGCCTGCCGGGCCTACCAGCACGAGCGCGCTCACCCGGTGCGGAACCTGGGTCGTGGCCAGGAGCGCGACAGCGCCCCCCAGCGAGTGGCCGGCGAGGGCGACCGGTGCGGGCTGGGCCCTCAGTCGCTCCGCGGCCCACCGCGCGAGCGCGGCGATCGACCCGCGCGACCGGCGCCAGCGGCGGCGGCTGGACCGCCACCCACCCCGCCGGCAGGCCACGGGCGTACGACGACGCGCGCGCGCCGTAGCCCGGCAGGAAGATCCCGCTCACCGGCGTTCCCACACCACGAAGGATGCCGACGAACGGTCACTTCCCCGTGTCAGGGCGCGGCCGACTCGCGCCGGGCCGGGCTCGATCGAGCGTCACTCGATCGAGGGACGGATCGCAGACCCGACTGCGCCGACACAGAGGGGGACATGCGCGCATTCCTCCTCACCCTCGCCCTGGCCGCCTCCGCCGCCGCTCTCCTCGCGTCCGGCGCCGCCGCCTACAAGGTCTCCCCGAAGACGCCGCCGGACGGATACGTCGGGACGCCGTACTCCTTCACCTTCACCGCCGACGGAGGCAGCGCGCCGCACAAGTTCCGGATCGACTCGGGCGCGCTCCCGCCAGGGCTGTCGCTGTCCGACGAGGGCGCCGTGAGCGGCACGCCGACGGCGGGCGGCTCGTGGGGCTTCTACGTCCAGGCGATCGACGCGACAGGGCTGAAGAGCGAGGTCCGCTTCACGATCAACATCGGGCAGAAGCTCACCGTCACGACGGGCGGGCTGATGGACGCGACCGTGGGCGTGCCGTACAGCCAGAGCCTCGCGACGACCGGAGGCACCGCGTCGAGCTGGTCTGTGAGCTCGGGCTCCCTCCCGGCCGGGCTCTCGCTGTCCGGCTCCGGCACGATCTCGGGCACGCCGACGGCGATCGGGACGAGCACCTTCGTCGTGACCGCCTCGAACGGCTCGCAGAAGGACACCAAGCAGCTGTCGCTGACGGTGCTCGCGCCGCTCGGCGTCTCGGTCGTGGCGCTGCCGCCGGCGATCGTCGGCACGCCGTTCACCGCGCAGGTCGGCGCGAGCGGCGGCTCGGGCGGCTACTCGTTCCAGCTCGTCGGGGGCAAGCTCCCGGCCGGGCTCACGCTCGACGGCTCGACGGGCGTCCTCGACGGAACGCCCAAGGCCTCTGGCAGCTTCACCGCCCTGCTCAGCGTCAACGCCGGCGGTGGCGGCGGGGCGCAGAAGGCTGTCACCCTCGTCGTGCGACCGAAGCTCTCGATCCGCACGGCGTCGCTCCCCGCGGCCAAGACGGGCCGACGGTACCGCGGGCGGATCGTCGTCGCCGGCGGCATCGCGCCGGTGACCCTCTCCTCCACCTCGGTGTTCCCGCCCGGCATCGTGCTGCACGCCGAGACCGGCCGGCTGTTCGGGACGCCGAAGCGACGCGGCACCTACAGGGTCGTGGTGACGGCGAGCGACTCGTTCGGCGGGTCGACCACGCGCCGCTTCGTGATCCGCGTCGCCGGCTAGGGCACCGGGAGCGCACGAGGCGGGCGCCCGCGTCGGTCTGCGCTCGCGATCACACCCGATGCCCCCGGATCTGCCGGTCGGCCGCCGCGGAAGCCTTTACATCGTCGGAACGAACGCCTGCTAGAACGGCTCGCGGACGCATCGGGGTTGCGTCCCGCCACCAGTATCCAGGCAGGGAGAGACCGGCACTCGCCGAAGGGAGAGCAATGCTCAGGAAGACGACGCTCACGACGCTCGCCGCGGTGATCCTGATCGCGGCCATCGCCGCCGGCACCGCCGCGGCGTTCGGGTTCGACGACACCAAGCTGCCGCCCAGCGGTCAGGTCGGTGTCGCCTACAACTTCAAGTTCGTGGTGCCCCCCGGGAACGGAACACCGCCGATCAGGTGCGCCCTGCTCTCCGGCGCCCTGCCGACGGGCCTCTCGATCTCCGACGAATGCGTGATGTCGGGAACGCCGAGCGTGCCGGGCGCGTTCACGTTCTGGCTCGAGGCGCAGGACTCGCTGTGCGTGTCCAATCCGTCGGGCTGCCTGCGCTCGCAGACGAAGTTCACGGTCAACATCAAGTCGCGCCTCTTCGTCGCGACCGGCAGCCTGCCGGACGGCGCGATCAACCAGCCGTACGCGGGACAGCAGCTGACCGTCTCCGGCGGCACGGCCACGTCCTGGTCGGTCGTCAGCGGCACCCTCCCGCCCGGGATCACCGTCAGCTCCTCCGGCGTCGTCTCGGGCACGCCGACCCAGGCCGGACAGTTCACGTTCACCGTCCAGGCCAACGGCAGCGAGAACAACGACACGAAGCAGCTCGGGATCTTCGTGCTCGCGCCGCTCGAGCTGCGCCTCGCGGGTGGTGTCGCGCCCAAGAGCACGCCCGTCCCGCTGAACGGCAAGGTCAACACGCCGTTCACCTGGGACGTCGACGCGGTCGGCGGCAAGGGAACGTACACGTACTCCAGCACGACCCTCCCCGCCGGGCTGACGCTCGATCCCGCGACCGGGACGGTGACCGGCACGCCCACCACAGCCGGGGTGACGACGCTCACGATGACCGTCGCCGACCAGAACGGCGGCAGCGCGACGATGGAGGCGAGGCTCAACGTCAAGGCGCTGCTGGCGTTCCGGCCGATCGCGAAGCCCAGGGTCGGCAAGGTCGGCAAGCGCTACTCGTGGAAGATCCCTGTGATCGGGGCGAGCAAGACGAAGCTCTTCGTCGCGAGCGGCGCCTATCCGCCGGGGCTCTCGCTCGACGAGGCGACCGGTGTGCTCAGCGGCACCCCGCTCGTCAACGGCTCGTTCAAGGTCAAGGTGTGGGTGCTCGGCGACCCGGGCACGCAGATCTTCAAGACCTACCGGATCAAGATCGCGAAGTAGGCGCTGTGAGCAGTGCCGGTGAGGGCCGTCCCTGAGCGGAGGGCCCTCACCGGCACACGCGCGCCTGTGGAACGATCGGCACACTTCCGGCGCAAACCCTCACAGCGTTTCCTGGCAGCATCTCCTGGCAGGCCTTGCTGACAGGCTTCGCTGGCAGCAGGTGCTGACAGGCCTCCCTGGCAGGTTCGCTCGCCGTCGCTCTCGTCGAGGCGCCTGCCAGGCCACGTGACGGATGCCGTCCGAATCCACACCCCCGCGCACGGATTCCCTCCGGGGTCAGCTGCTGATCGCCGGCCCGTCGCTCGACGACCCGAGCTTCCGGCGGACCGTCGTCCTCGTCGGCGAGCACGGCGAGGAGGGAGCCATGGGCGTCGTCCTCAACCGGCCGTCGCCCGTGACGGTCGGCGAAGCAGCGGAGCCGCTCGCGGCCATCGCCGGAGAGGACGAGCTCGTCCACGTCGGCGGCCCGGTCCAGCCGGAGGCGATCGTCGTCCTCGCCGACTTCGTCGACCCCGCCCTGGCGGGCGTGCTCGTCTTCGAGAGCGTCGGCTTCCTGCCCGGCGAGATCGTCTCGTCGGAGGAGCTCGGCGAGCTGCGTGGCGTGCGGGTCTTCGCGGGCTACGCGGGCTGGGGCTCGGGCCAGCTCGAGGCCGAGCTCGCGGAGGGAGCCTGGATCGTCGAGCCGGCGCGCCCGGAGGACGTCTTCACCGACGATCCCGACCGGCTCTGGAGCGAGGTGCTCCGCCGCCGCGGCGGCCACGACGCGGTGCTCGCGCTCCTCCCCTCCGACCCGCGCCTCAACTGACGCCTCACGCCGGCGGCCGTGCAGCTGTGAAGGCATCCCTCGTCCGGGTGCGAACTCAGGATTGACCACACGTAAGCATTTCGTACGGAACCCCGACTGGGGAATGACAACCACGTCGTAACCGTTCACACTCAATGAGAGCGCCGCCACGCCACACCCGTGCGTGTGCCAGCGCGATTCCCTCAGGGAGAAGAGACGACACCCACGCGGGTCACGCTGCGTGCGGAACGAGATGACACGAAAGAGGATGATGGAGACCACGCTGATCGATACGAATGCCCTCGATGTGTTCGTCGCCGACGCCGAAGAGCGCGGGCGCGTCGAGGCGGCCGAGCTCGAGGCCCTCGCGCTCGAGCACGACCTCGACGAGGAGGCGATGAACGCCCTCCTCGCGCTCCTGACCGAGCGCGGCGTCGAGCTGCCCGCGAGCGAGGAGGACGACGACTTCGAGCTGGACCTCACCCCCGGCTCGGGCCCGTCGACCACCGACTCGCTCGGTCTGTTCCTGTCCGAGATCGGCCGGTACCCGCTGCTCACCGCCGCCGAGGAGATCGCGCTGGCGAAGCGTGTGGAGCGCGGCGACCTGCGCGCGAAGGAGCACATGATCAACTCGAACCTGCGCCTGGTGGTGTCGATCGCGAAGCGCTACCGCGGCCACGGCGTCCCGTTCCTCGACCTCATCCAGGACGGGGTGATCGGGCTGAACCGCGCGGTCGAGAAGTTCGACTGGCGCAAGGGCTTCAAGTTCTCCACGTATGCCACGTGGTGGATCCGCCAGGCCTGCCAGCGCTCCGTCGCGAACCAGTCCGCCACGATCCGCGTGCCGGTGCACGTCCAGGAGCGCCAGCAGAAGCTCAACCGGGCCCGCCAGCGCCTCGAGGTCTCGCTCGGCCGTCAGCCGACGATCGACGAGCTCGCGAAGGCCACGGGGCTGAAGAAGCACCACGTCGAGGAGGCGCTCGACGCCGTCGAGGCGTCGGTGTCGCTCAACCAGGCGGTGGGCTCCGACGGCGACGGCGAGCTCGGCGACCTCTTCGCCGACCGCTCCGCGCCGGACCCGGTCGAGGAGGCCGACGAGACGATGCAGCGCGACCGCGTGCGCACCGCGCTCGCCGGGCTCCCCGAGCGCGAGCGCCGCGTGCTCGAGCTCCGGTTCGGCTTCGACGGCGAGGAAGGGCTCACGCTGGAGGAGATCGGCCGGCGGCTGCAGCTCACGCGCGAGCGGGTGCGTCAGCTCGAGAAGTCCGCGCTGACCCGGCTCCAGCACGCGCTCGGGCACGACGCGACGCCGCTGCCGCGCCGCCGCGATCTCGTCAACGCCGCGTAGTCGGCGCTCGTCACTCCCGCGACGTTCGAGGGCCCGCAGCGCGGGCCCTCGTCGTCTGCCGGTCGGGACGCGGGCGCGACGCGGCGTCCGTTGTGCCAGGATCGTCCTGACCGTAGAGTCAGGACCCGTCCACGACCCCACCAGGAGCCGACGTGCCCCGCGATCCACGCTACGACGTCCTCTTCGAGCCTGTGCCGATCGGGCCGGTGACCGCCCGCAACCGCTTCTTCCAGGTGCCGCACTGCAACGGCATGGGCCACCGTGACCCGACCGCGCACGCCGTGATGCGCGGCGTCAAGGCAGAGGGCGGCTGGGCGGTCGTCTGCACGGAGGAGGTCGAGATGCACCACACGACCGACGTCGGGCCGTACGTCGAGGGCCGCATCTGGGACGACGCCGACATCCCGGCGCACGAGCGGCTCGTCGAGCAGGTGCACGCGCACGGCTCGCTCGCGGGCATCGAGCTCGTCCACAGCGGCATGAACGCCGCCAACCTCTGGGTCCGCCGACCGCCGCTCGGCCCGTCACACCTGCCGACCCGCGGCAACGACCCGGTCCAGGCCCGCAGCATGGCGCTCTCCGACATCGCCGACCTGCGCCGCTGGCACCGCCAGGCGGTCGCACGGTCGCTGAGGGCGGGGTACGACCTCGTGTACGTCTACGCCGGACACGGGCTGACGACGATCCAGCACTTCCTCTCCCGGCGCACGAACGATCGCTCCGACGGCTACGGCGGGAGCCTCGAGAACCGCGCCCGGCTGCTGCGGGAGATCCTCGAGGACACGCTCGAGGAGGTCGACGGGCGGGCGGCGGTCGCGTGCCGCATCTGCGTCGACGAGCTGGTCGGCGAGGCCGGGCTCGAGCGTGGCGAGATCGAGGAGGTGCTCGGGCTCGTCGGCGAGCTCCCCGACCTCTGGGATCTGATGGTCGGCGAGTGGGACTTCGACTCGATCACCTCGCGGTTCGCCGGCGAGGGGGCGCAGGAGGAGTACGTCCGCGGGCTCAAGCGGCTGACGAGCAAGCCGGTCGTCGGCGTCGGCCGGTTCACCTCGCCGGACACGATGGTGCGGATGATCCGAGACGGCGTCCTCGACCTGATCGGGGCCGCTCGCCCGTCGATCGCCGACCCGTTCCTCCCGGTGAAGATCGAGGAGGGTCGACTCGAGGACATCCGCGAGTGCATCGGCTGCAACGTCTGCGTCACGGGCGATGCGCTCGCGACCCCGATCCGCTGCACCCAGAACCCGTCGATGGGTGAGGAGTGGCGGCGCGGCTGGCACCCCGAGCGGATCCGCCCGAAGCACGCAGACGCGTCGGTGCTGGTCGTCGGCGCCGGACCCGCGGGGCTCGAGGCGGCGATGTCGCTCGGCCGGCGCGGGTACGCGGTCGTCCTCGCCGAGGCGACCGACGTGCTCGGCGGACGGGTCGCGCGCGAGGCACGGCTGCCGGGACTCGCCGCGTGGATCCGCGTGCGCGACTACCGGGCCGGTCAGCTCGAGCGGCTGCGGAACGTGGAGCTCGCGCTCGGCAGCGCGCTCACCGCCGAGGAGGTCCTGACGTACGACTTCGACCACGTGGCGGTCGCAACCGGCGCGCGCTGGCGTCGGGACGGCGTCGGCCGCTGGCACCTGAGCGCGCTCGACCTCGGCGGCATCGAGACGCTCACTCCGGACGACCTGCTCGCAGGAACCAGGCCCGACGGGAGACGCGTCGTCCTCTACGACGACGACCACTACTACCTCGGGGGCGTCCTCGCCGAGCTCCTCACGGGCGAGGGATACGACGTGACGATCGTCACGCCAGAGCCCCGCGTGTCGGAATGGACCACGAACACCATGGAGCAGCACCGGATCCAGCGCCGCCTGCTGGAGCTCGGCGTCGGCGTGCAGCCGCTGCGCGCTCTCGTCTCGGCGCGCCTGGGCTCGGTCACGACGGCCTGCGTCTTCACCGAGCGCGAGCAGGAGCTGGCGTGCGACGCGCTCGTGCTCGTCACTGCGCGCCTGCCGGACGACGCCCTGGCGACCGACCTGCAGCGCGACGCGACCGAAGGCGGGCCGACGGTGGCGCTCCTCGGGGACGCGTGGAGCCCGGGCACCATCGCGGCTGCCGTCTGGGACGGACGCCGCTACGCGGAGGAGCTCGGCGACGAGCGCACCGACGGCGACGAGCCGCCGTTCCGGCGGGAGGTCGTCGCCCTGGCCCCGCTCGGCTGACCGCGGAGCCCCGATCGACCGGGGCTCCGACCCCGCCCGGGTTGGTTGAATACGCGAATGGCGCGCGGCGTGCCCCCCATGCTCTCGCGACGAGGCTTCCTCGGCGCGTCCGGGCTCGCGCTCGCGGCCCTGCTCGCACCGGGCGCAACGGCGGCGCCGCGGCAGCTCGGTCGCGCAGCCCAACGCGCGGACGACCTGCCTCTGTGGCACACCTTCGCCACGCGCCCCGACCTCCGGCCGCCGATCGTGGACGTCCTCACCCCGGACGGGAGCCCGGTCGGGGGTCACGTCTTCCTGACCCCGTTCACGCTCCCGAACGCCCCCGAGGGCGAGAGCCCGGGCGCCTTGATCGTCGACAGCGGCGGCCGGCCGGTGTGGTTCCGGCCGCTGTCCCCGCAGCTGCACATGGATCTGAAGGTGCAGCGCTACCGCGGACGCCCTGTGCTCACGTGGTGGGCGGGCACCGTGTTCGGCGGCTACGGCGGCAGCTTCGTGATCGCCGACACCTCGTACGACGTCGTGCGCCGTGTCCGAGCGGGCAACGGATACAAGGCCGACCTCCACGACATCGTGCTCACGAGCCGCGGCACCGCCCTGATCACGATCTACAACGAGGTGAAGGCCGATCTCAGCTCGATCGGGCTGTCGAGCGAGGGCCGCCTCGTCGAGGGCGTCGTCCAGGAGATCGATGTCGCGACCCGTCGGGTGGTGTTCGAGTGGCACAGCCTCGACCACGTCGCGCTCGAGGAGTCCTCCGAGCTCGGTCTCACGCAGGACGGCAACGTCGACTACTTCCACCTCAACTCGATCGGCGTCGACCGTGACGGCCACCTGCTCCTGTCGGCGCGCCACACGTCAGCCGTGTACAAGATCCACCGGCGCACCGGCCGGGTGATCTGGCGTCTCGGCGGAACGCGGAGCGACTTCGCGCTCGGGCCCGGCGTGCGCTTCGGCTTCCAGCACGACGCGCGGCGCCGGCAGGACGGCACCTTGACCCTGTTCGACAACGCCGCGTCCCTGCCGACGGACACGGAGCCACCCTCCCGCGCGATCCGCCTCCGCCTCGACGAGCGCTCGATGACGGCGACGCTCGTCCGCGACTACCGCGCGGGCGAGCCTCGCGTCGCCTGGGCGATGGCGAACGCGCAGCAGGTCGGGGACGGCGGCGTGTTCGTCGGCTGGGGCATGCACCCGACGTTCACCGAGATCGGCCCCGACGGCGCCGTCCGGTTCGACGCCCGGTTTCGGGGCCGGAGCGTCAGCTACCGGGCGACGCGCGC
This sequence comes from uncultured Actinomycetes bacterium, assembly GCA_963703095.1. Taxonomy (GTDB): domain Bacteria; phylum Actinomycetota; class Thermoleophilia; order Gaiellales; family Gaiellaceae; genus Gaiella. The sequence goes on along the minus strand of OY969787.1, from coordinate 1,710,910 downwards.
CGAGTGGGTCGGTCGACCACGGGTCCCGCCCGACATCGCCGTGGGCCGCACCGCCGACGGCGTTCCGGTCGTCCACGCGAGCTGGAACGGCGCCACCGAGGTCGCCCGCTGGCAGGTTCGGGCCGGGACGCGGGCGAACGACCTCCGGCCCGTGCGGACGCTGCGCCGACAGGGCTTCGAGACAGCGATCGCTCTGCCCGCCGTCCCCACCTACGCCCAGGTCGTCGCGCTCGACGCCCGGGGGCGGGTGCTCGGCACCTCGGCCGTGGCTCGGCCTGCGTCGGCCTGACCTCCGGAGCCGGCAGGTCCGCCCACAGACCCCGTGCGGAACCGCGCCGGCCCTCAGGGCGACGACGGCTGCGGCGAAACCCCTGCCGGGATCACGATCAGCCCGGATGCAACGGTCTCCTCCCGGCTCCTAGCCTGAGCATGCATGGCGGTTCGAGCCCTTCGCGTGCTCGTGCTGGTGATCGCGACGGCGATCGCACTGACCGCAGTTCCCGCAGCTAGGCCGGCTCCGGCAGCTGCGGAGCCCGTCACCATCCATCTGTTCTGGGGCAGCGGCTGCCCGCACTGCGCCGCGCTCCGTCCGTTCCTGGTGGAGCTCGCCGCACGGCCGGGCGTCGAGCTCGCCGAATACGAGGTCTGGTTCGACGCCGCGAACCGCGACGCGTTCCGGCGCGTGGCGGCCGCGCACGGGATCGAGCCGACCGGGGTCCCCGCCGTGTTCATCGCCGGGCAGGCGTGGATCGGCGACAGCAGCGCCTATCGCCAGGCGATGCAGGCGGTCGTCGCCGTCTGCGCGAGCGGCGGGTGTCCCGACGTGGCGGGCGCGGCGATCCGCGGCGCCCCGACGCCGGCGCTGCCGAGCCCGGTCGACGCCGACGACGGCACGAAGATCGACGTCCCCCTGCTCGGGACGCACGACGTGGGCGCCGACTCGCTCATCTGGGCGACGGCGCTGATCGCCTTCGTCGACGGCTTCAACCCGTGCTCGCTGTGGGTGCTCACCGTGCTGCTCGCGATGATCCTCCGCACGGGCTCACGCGCTCGCCTGGCGCTGATCGGGGGCACGTACGTGACGACCGCCGCACTCGTGTACGGCCTGTTCCTCGTCGGCCTCTTCGGCGCGCTGACCGTGGTCGACTACGCGTGGTGGATCCGCGTCGGCGTGGCGACGGTCGCGGCGGCGTTCGCCGTCGTCAACGTCAAGGACTACTTCTGGTTCGGCCGCGGCGTGTCGCTGACGATCCCCGACCGCTTCAAGCCGTCGATCGTGCGGGAGAGCCGCTCGCTCGCGCTCGAGGAGCGCCGCCTGCCTGCCGTGGTCGCGCTCACGGCAGGCATGGCGGCCGGTGTCGCGCTGCTCGAGCTGCCGTGCACGGTCGGCTTCCCCGTCGTGTGGTCGAACCTCCTCGCAGACCGTGGCGCGACCGGGGCCGAGTACGCGTTCCTGCTCGCCGTCTACCTCGTGATCTTCCTCCTCGACGAGCTCGTCGTCCTGACCGGCGCGATCGTGGCGATGCGGATGGGCAGGGTCGAAGAGCGGCACGGACGGGTGCTCAAGCTCGGCGGGGGCGTGCTGATGGGCGTGCTCGCGGTGACGATGCTCGTCTCCCCCACGCTCCTCGAGACGCTGTCGGGGGCGGCGACCGTGTTCATCGTCGCCGCCATCGGCACGGCGGCGATCATCCTGCTCCACCCCGGCGGCCGAGCAGGCCCGGCCTCCCGTCCTGCACCCCCGTCCGCGCGCCACACGCAGCGGTCGCGCTGACCCGACCGCAGCGGGGCCGCCAGCGGCTGCGTCCTGCGTCAGTCGCGCGTGAGCTCGTCGCGGCCGAACTGGATCTCGCGCCGGAGCACGCCCCCGTCCGCGATCCGGTACTGGCCGACGACGGACAGCGGCGGCGAGTAGACGTGCACCGAGAGCGCAGGCTCGCCCTCACGCCACTCGAGGCAGTGGATGTAGTCGCTCCCGGCGGCGCGCGTGTCGCCCGGCCCGAGCACGAGCTCCGTGGGCGGCTCCGCGAACCGGAGCTGCTGCTCGACGAGCGCGCCCTGCGCGACGCAGAAGCCGACGTTCGACGTGCCGTGGTCGTGATAGCCGGTCGAGTGCCCGGGCAGCCAGGAGAGGAGCCACACCTCGACGTGCTCATCCTCGTGCAGCAGCGCGAACGCGCGCGTGCCGCTCTCGGTCGGCGTCAGCTCGACATCGGCCCACTCGTCCCGACGCGCCGCGACGTCACGTGCGATCGCCTCGCACTCCGTCGACGACAGCGTCCCGACACGACCGTCGACCGCCGCCAGACGAGCTGTCGCGCGATCGTCGTGCGCGAGGATGGCCATGACCGCATGTTACTCACCCAGTGAGCGTACTTCAAGTCATTCAGTGACCGTCAGCAGCGCAGCAGCCTCTCGGAGCCGCTCCACCACGTGCCCTGCCCACTCGGGCGTGAGCCGCGCCGACGGACCGGCGCTCCCGACCGCCATCGCCGCGGGCCCGGTCTGCACGAGCACGGCGACCGACGTCAGCCCCGTCTCGAGTCCGCCGACGTCGAGTCCGTAGCCGCGCGCCCGCGTGCGCTCGACGGACGCCAGCCACCGCGACCGGAGCTCGGGATCGTCTCCGCCGAGCGCCGCGATCTCCTCGTCCGGAAGCTCGGCCGCCACCACCCAGCCGGCGACCGAGCGATCGGCGTCGAACGTGCGCCCGACCCAGCTGGTCGTGCCGAGCAGATGCCCGGCGTCCTCCTGCACGAGGACCTCCGCGAGGTGCGGCAGGCTGACCCGCGTCAGCAGGGCGGTCTCTCCGAGCTCGTCGGCGAGCTCCCGCAGCACGTCGCGCGCCCGGGCCACGAGCGCCGCGACCTCTCCTTCGGCCCCTGCGAGCTCGAGCACCCCCGAGCCGGGGCGCCAGCCGCCGTCGACGTCCCGGACGGCCATCGCCTCGTCCGACAGCGTGACGAGCAGTCGCTGCACCGTCGGCCCGGGGATGCCCGTGCGCCGCGCGACCTCGGCCGCCGTCAGCCCGCCCTCCGCCCGGGCCAGCGCCCGAAGGACGAGCAGGCCGCGGCGAAGCGACTCGTTGCGCACGAGCGCGCTCCCGGCCTTGGTGCGCTTCGCGCGGGCGCTCACCGGACCATTCTGCCGCTCAGACCTCCCCGCGGCGGCGTCGGCCCCACCCAGCTACTCGGGAGGCGTCTGCGCAGCTCTCGCCTCGGCGAGCTCCGACTCGAGCCTGGACGTCCGCCGGTGGTCCCAGCGGAACCGCACCCGGAGGATCGCGGTGACGAGGATCACGAGCGTGAGCCCGAATGCGACCCAGGCCCAGATCAGCTGGAACTCGTTGTCGACGATGAGCTTCGCGAGCGTCGAGACGGAGAGCCCCAGCGCGAGGACGGCCGTCACGACGGCCGTCGGCCAGCCGCGCATCGAGAGTCGCGGGAAGACGACCGGCAGGAGCTCCCACACCACGATCGCGAGTGCGAACAGGCCCATGAGCGCGCCGGAGTCGTGGCCCTGCCAGGCGAACCGGTACCCGCAGATCGTCTCCGTTCCCGTGACGTTGCACGTGCGCTGCCACGGCGCAGCGACGTAGACGCCGAGCATCACGATGCTCAGCACGAGGATGATCTTCGAGCCGAGCGGCCGGTTCCAGAAGCTCCTCACCGCGGCCCCGTCACCACGAGGAGATGGCAGTTCGCCTGCGCCACGTGGGCGCGATGGTACACGGGTCTGCCGGCGCGACGAGTCGAGCGCCTCGTCCTTCGCGCCGACGCACGGGACGAGACGACACGCGAGCGCGTCGAGACGGACCGCAGCACCTGGCACGCCCGTGAGCTGGTCGTCGCGACCGGCGACTGCGGAAGCCCGGTGGTGCCCGCCGCCGCGGCGACGGCACCGCGCTGGGTCGACTCCGTGCACGCGTCCCGCTATCGATCGCCCGCGACGCTCGCCCCCGGGGGCGTGCTCGTCGTCGGCGCGGGACCGAGCGGGCAGCAGCTCGCGCTCGAGCTCGCTCGGTCGGGGCGGCGGGTCGTGCTGGCGGTCGGCCGCCACGCTCGCGTGCCGCGGCGCTATCGCGGGTCGGACATCTTCCGGTGGCTGGAGCGGATGGGGGATCTCGACGTCACGATCGACGACGTCGCCGACCCCCAGCGCGCTCTGCAGAGCCCGAGCCTGCCGCTCAGCGGCGCGGGCGAGCAGCTCGATCTGAGCGTGCTCAGGGAGGCCGGAGTGACCCTCGCGGGCCGTCTGCTCGGCTTCCAGCACGACACCGCCCTGCTCGCCGACGACCTGGAGGCGTCGGTGGCCGACGCGGAGCACCGCCTCGAGCGGCTCCTCGCGCGCATCGACCGGCACATCGCCGTGGCGGACCTGGCGGCGCCCCCGGCCGAGCGGCTCTCACCGGTGAGCGCGGCGCCCGCCCCGACGACGGTCGACCTCCGGGCCGAGGGCATCTCGACCGTGCTCTGGGCGACCGGCTATCGCAGGGCGTACCCGTGGCTCGACGTGCCGGTGCTCGACCGGTCCGGCGAGATCGTGCACCGGCGGGGCGTCACGCCGGTCGACGGCGTGTACGCCCTCGGACTTCGGTTCCAGTGGCGCCGCAGCTCGCACTTCATCGGTGGAGTCGGGCACGACGCCCGGTACCTCGCCCAGCGCATCGCCGACCGCGCGGGCCGGCACGCCGGGCCCGTCCTGCGCAGGCGGATGCTCCGGGTCGCGGCGCGGTAGCGCGCGTGCGCGCTACCGACGGCCGCGACGGGATCCGGCGGACGACCGACGGCGCCCCCCACCCGGACGACGCTGCTCGACGGGAGCCTGCATGCCCGAGGCGGAGAAGGCGGCCCCGTGCCCGAGCTTGGCGGCCAGGCGGCCGACCTCGGCCTGCTGGTCGGGGAGCACGAGCGTGATGCCGTTCCCGCTCCGCCCGGCGCGACCGGTTCGCCCGACGCGGTGGACGTAGTCGTCCTCCACGCGGGGCGGGTCGAAGTTGATCACGTGCGTGATGTCGTCGACGTCCAGACCGCGCGCGGCCACGTCCGTCGCGACGAGCGTCGAGACCCGGCCCGACTCGAACTGCGCAAGCGCGCGCTCGCGCTGGTTCTGCGACAGGTTGCCGTGCATCGCGACCGCCGGGATGTCGTGCTGGCGCTGCAGCTTGCGAGCGAGCTTGTCGGCGCCGTGCTTCGTCCGGACGAACACGAGCGCGAGGCGGCGCTCGACGCCCAGCTGCTCGACGAGCCGGTCGAGCTTGTCCTCGTGCGTGACGGCGACGAACGCGTGGTCGATCTCTCCGGGCTCGGCGGCCAGCGGCCGGTCCGCCTTCACGCGGGTCGGCGTCACGGTGTACGCGCGGGCGAGCTCGGCGACGGCCCCGTCGAAGGTGGCCGAGAAGAGCATCGTCTGGCGGTTCGTCGGGACGGTGCGCAGGATCCGGTCGACCTGGGGCTTGAAGCCCATGTCGAGCATCCGGTCGGCCTCGTCGAGGACGAGGATCCGCACGTCGGCGAGCGAGACCGCGCGCCGCTCGACGAGATCGTTGAGCCGTCCCGGAGTCGCGACGAGCACGTCGGCCTGGCCGGCGTGCTTCGCCTGCGGGCCGATCGCGGCACCGCCGTAGACGGTCGTCACGCGCAGCCGCTTGGCGGCTGCGAGCGGGCGGAGCTCGGCGGTGACCTGGAGCGCGAGCTCGCGGGTCGGCACGAGCACGAGCGCCGACGGACGACGCCCGGCACCGGCGATCCGCTCGATCAGCGGCAGGCCGAAGGCGAGCGTCTTGCCGGAGCCGGTCGGCGACTCGGCGAGGATGTCGACGCCGAGCAGCGCATCCGGGAGGACGAGGGTCTGCACGGCGAACGGCTCGGCGAAGCCGCCGCGTGCGAGCACGTCGCACAGCGGGGCGCTCACGCCGAGGGCGTGGAAGGACTTGGACATGTGGTGACTCTCCTTACGGGCTGGTTCGAGAAACAAGAGACTCGAACGCCTGCAAAGGAGGGACGAGAAGCTGGATCTCACAGGCGCCTGATGACGCCTCGCGCAGAACCGTAGCAGTCGCCGGCGGAAGTCCCTGCTCTCGGACGCTCTCCGGCGGGGCCTGGCGGGGCAAGCGCCGGCTCTACGACGGGCGCAGCTCGACGAAGCCCGCGGCCGAGAAGTCGCCGTCGAAGGCCAGGGCGTCGGTGATCCGTCGGCGGCGCATGAGGGCGAAGCTCGTGGCGTCGACGAAGGAGTAGCGCCGCTCGTCCCGCACGCGGAGCCAGGCCCACGCCTGGCCCTCGAGCTCCTCGTCGACCCGGTGGACGACGAGCCGCGGTGCCGCGAGCACGACGTCGAGCCAGCGCATCGCCCTGCCGTGCCCCGAACGCCGCCGGATGTACGTCCAGCTCTCGGCGAGCACGAGGTTCGACGTTCCCAGGGGCTCGGAGCCGTAGCGATGCGCCAAGGCCGTCGCGGCGCTGTGATGCCCGTCGCGAGGCAGCGTCTGCGCGATCCAGAACGAGCTGTCGACGAAGATCACGTCTCGGCTTCGACCGGGCCGTAGAGCTCGGTGTCGATGTCGCACCGGCTCGACGTCGGCGAAGTCCTTCGACAGCTCGAGCAGGGCCAGCAGCCCGTTGTCGCGCGGCTCCTCCGTCAGCCCCCGCTCGACGCAGTCCCGCACGAGCGCGCTCTTGGACGTGCCGCGCGCAGCGGCCTCGCGCTCGAGGCGGTCGTCGAGCTCGGGGTCGATCACGATGTTGATGCGCCGCATCCTGGCCATGGTTCCACACCCCACGTCGTTGGTGTGTAACGAGAGTGTGCCAGATCGGACACGACGTGCCACGCGATCAGGGTCACGTGGAGAGGACGAGCTCGAACACGCGGAGGTAGTCGTCCACCATGCGGTCGGCGGAGAAGCGGTGCACCGCCCGCTCCCGGCACGCGCCCCGGTCGAGTCGCCCGACGGCGTCGACGGCGACGACCGCCCCCTCGACCCCCGGGACGAGGTGGCCCGTCACCCCCTCGTCGACGACCTCGGGCATCGAGCCGCGCTCGTACGCGATCACCGGCGTTCCGCAGATCATCGACTCCACGACCGACAGCCCGAACGGCTCGTCGAAGTGGATCGGGTGCAGGAGCGCCAACGCACCGCCGAGCACGTCGGCGCGCCGCTCGGGGCCGACCGAGCCGAGGTACACGACGCGGTCGCCGTCGACGTGAGGCTCGACCTGCTCGCCGAAGTAGCGCTCGTCCTGCACGATGCCGCAGAGCACGAGCCTGCGTTCCGCGCGCGCCGCGATCTCGATCGCGTCCGCCGTGCCCTTGTCGGGGTGGATCCGGCCGAAGTGCACGAGTGCGTCGCTCCCCACCGGGTCGAAGGGCAGCTCGGCGACGTCGACGCCGTGGTAGACGTTTGCGACGTACGGGATCGTCGGCGCACGATCCGAGAGCGAGATGGAGACGAAGGACGACCGCGAGCGCTCGTACGCCGGGAGGATGGCCGGGTTCGAGAAGCCGTGGATCGTCGTCACCAGCGGCGCCCGGGAGAGGCGGTCGAACGCAAGTGGCAGCCAGTCGAGGTGGTTGTGGACGAGATCGAAGTCTCCCGAGCGCTCGAGCGCGTGCGCCACGTGCAGCGCCTCCCACACGCGGCCGTCGAGCTCGGAGTGCTCCGCGTACCCGTGCGGGCAGACCCCGTCCAGCGTCGCCGGGGTCTCAGAGTCGAGGGTCGCGAAGAGGGTCACATCGACCCCTCGCTCGTGGAGACCCGCCGCGACGAGCCCGGCGACCCGCTCCCACGGCCCATAGTGGCGCGGCGGCGTCCGCCACGCGACGGGCCCGAGGACCGCGACCCTCACGTGGAGTCGATGCGACGGAAGGGGGCACGGCCGGGCATCACAGCCGGCCCAATCTAGCGCTCTCGGCTACGCTGCTCTCGAGCCGGTTGGCCCTGGCGCTCCACGCGCCGCGCCGGATCTCCGATGGAAGGGGGCGCGCCAGTCGTGCGTGCCGCGATCGTCTCGACGTATCCCCCGCGAGCCTGCGGGATCGGCGCCTTCGCCGCAGACATGCGCGCGGCGCTGCTGGGCGTGGACGGCATCGACCGGGTGGAGCGGATCGTCGTCGTCGACGAGCCCTCGCGTCCGCAGCGCCCCGGCGTCGTGGCCACGATCGCCCAGGCGGTGCGCGGCGACTACGTCCGCGCGGCGAGGATCCTCGGGAGGCTCGACGTCGACGTCGTGCTGCTCCAGCACGAGTACGGCATCTTCGGCGGCCGCGACGGCGAGTACGTCGTGTCGCTGGCCGAGGAGCTGGCGCAGCCGCTCGTCGTCACCCTCCACACCGTGCTCTCGGAGCCGACGCCGCATCAGGCGGAGGTTCTCGGCGCACTCTGCCGCCAGGCGCAGCTCGTACTCGTGATGACCGAGACGGGGAGACGGCTCCTCGTGGACGGCGGTACGTGCCCCGAGACCAAGGTGCGAGTGGTCCCGCACGGTGCGCCCCCCGTGCTCGCGCGCCGCTCAGCCGAGCTCAGCGCGGCACGCGCGGTTTCCGGCGACACGCTCTCGCGTCCCGCGTACGCGAGGGTGGGCGACCGCTTCGTCCTGTCGACGTTCGGCCTGATCTCGTCGGGCAAGGGTCTGGAGACGATGATCGAGGCGCTGCCTGCGATCGTCGAGCAACATCCGGAGGCGCTGTACGTCGTCGCCGGGCAGACCCATCCGGACGTCGCCCGCCGCGACGGCGAGCGCTACCGGCTGTCCCTCGAGCAGTCGGTGATCGACCTGGGCCTCGAGGAGCACGTCGAGTTCGACGACCGCTTCCTCAGCATCGACGACATCGCCGATCTGCTCGCCGTGACCGACGTCTTCGTGACGCCGTACCGCGAGCTCGAGCAGATCTCCTCCGGCGCCCTCACGTTCGCAGTCGCCGCAGGCTGCGGCGTCGTCTCGACGCCGTACTGGCATGCGCAGGACCTGCTGGCCTCCGGCGCCGGCACGATCGTCCCGTTCGCGGACCCCGCCGCGCTCGCCGACGCGATCTCCCTCCTGATCGCGGAGCCCGCGCGGCTCGCCGAGATGCGTGGCGAGGCCCGCAGGGTGGGCGCGGAGCTGGCGTGGCCGTCGGTTGCCGAAGCGACGGCGGGCCTCCTGGCGGACGCCGTGGAGCTCGCACCACGACGGCGGTCGTTCACCAGCGACGAGCCCCACGTCACCAGCGTGCGCATCGATCACCTGCTGACGCTCGTCGACGACGTCGGGATCGTGCAGCACGCGAACGGGGTCATCCCGAACCGCGAGAGCGGGTACTGCGTCGATGACGTCGCCCGGCTCGCCGTGGTCGCGCTCGAGCTCGCCCGCCGAGGCGACGAGCAGGCCTGGACGTCGATCGTGTACCGCGCGCTCGCCTTCCTCGACGACGCGGCTGAGCCAGGCGCGGGCATGCGCAACTTCATGGGCTACGACCGACGCTGGCTGGACGGGCCGCACATCGGCGACCACGTCGGGCGGTCCGTCTGGGCCCTCGGCGAGATCCTCGCGACCGCCTGGGTGCCGGCGGTGGTCGGCCCGACCCGGCGACTCCTCGACGCGATCGTGGTCGCGCTCGCGCCCCGGATGTCGCTCCGAACCGGTGCGTATGCCGCGCTCGGGCTGTCCAGGCTCGACGCCGACCGGCTCCGGCCCCACGACCGGCTCGTCCTGGAGCGAGCCGTCGAGCAGCTCGCGGCGGCGTACGAGGCCAACGCGACGGCCGACTGGCGCTGGTTCGAGGACCGGCTCACCTACGACAACGCCCGGCTGCCGCACGCCCTGATCGCCGGCGGGACAGCGCTCGACCGCGCCGACCTGACCGAGACCGGCCTGGAGTCGCTCCGCTGGCTCGGTGACGAGTCGGGTCTGCGCGACGGGATGCTACGGCTGACGAGGCACGCCGGCCGTCGCCGCGACGAGGCGGCGCCCGGCGTCGGCGACGAGCAGCCCCTGGACGCCTCGGCGTTCGTCGAGGCCGAGCTCTCGGCGTACGCCGTCACCGGCGACGGCGATCACGCCGTCCGCGCGCGGCGCGCCTACGACTGGTTCCTCGGGCGGAACGCGCTCCACCGGCCGCTGTACGACTTCGCCACCGGTGGGTGCAGCGACGGTCTCGGGGCCGAGACGACGAACGACAACGAGGGGGCCGAGTCGACGCTTGCCTTCCACCGTGCGGCGCTCCTGCTCGATGCAGCGGGTCTGCCCGCCGTCTTGCGCCAGCGCGCGCGAGAGACGGCAGCCGCGTGACCGCTTGCGCGCTCCTGAGGCGTCAGGCTGCGGCGCGGAGCGCTGCGACGAGGTCGGCGCCCCCGACGGTCGCCGCTCCGACACAGCGGTCGGCTGCACCGTAGGTGAGGTAGATCGTGTCGTCCGCCTGCACGACCGCGCCCTGGACGAAGACGACGTCGTCGACGTCGCCCACGCGCTCCCAGGGGAGCTGCGGACGCATGACCGCATCGGGCAGGATCGAGCTCGGGCGACCCGTGCCGTGATCGAGCAAGGCGGCCTTGACCGTGTACTGACCGTCCGCTTCGCGCTCGTGGTAGAGGAGGACGAGGTCATCGCCGACGAGCACGGGTGGCGCACCCGCGCCGACGCCGAGCGACCCGTCGACGGGCACGATGATCGTGTGCCGGTCGAGGTCGCGGACGTGGTCGTCCCAGTAGCCCGCCGGCGGGTCCCAGAGGTCGCCGAGCGAGTCGAAGACCGCGAGCTGCATGCTCGGGTGGACGCGGTGGATCATCGCGACCCGCCCGTCGCGGAGGTTGAAGAGGACGGCGTCCTTGTTCGGGATCCCGTCCGGCCCGACGACCCGGCCCGACGTGCGGTTGAGGAAGAACCGTCCGTCCTCGTACCCCAGCCGGTGGACGCCGATCCTCCAGGGCTGCCCGGACTCGGGGGACGGAAGGTTCGTGTACGTCATGACGAAGCGCTCCTCGCCGTCGCTCGTCACACGCTGCACGCGGGGGTCCTCGAAGGAGAAGACGCCGGCGGGCGCGCTCTGCGCGAGGACCTGCTGGAACGCGTAGGCGCGGCCGTCGCGGGACGTGAAGACGAGCACGTCGGAGATGTAGTCGAGGAACCGCGAGCCCGGACCCTCGTTCCGGCGGTAGCCGTCCCGCACACCGCGCGCGAAGAGGTGGAGCGTGCCCTCGTGCTCGATCACGCCCGCGTTGAAGATCGGCCCGTAGCCCGGCACCGCGCCGGCCGCCACGACCGGCTCGTCCGACACCCGCACGGGCGAGGCCGAGGGGGCGCGGCTGGCGTCGGACTCGGGGGGCATGGAGCTCGTCACGGGCGGGGTGGTGTCTACCTCATCGATCGGATGGCGGTGCATTCCCCTTGACAGGAAGAGAGCAGCTCGTGCGGCGGTACGAGGGCAACCCGATCCTCACGGCGTCCCAGTGGCCCTCGACCGTCAACGCCGTCTTCAACCCCGGGGTCTGCCGGTTGGACGACGAGACCGTGCTGTTGGTTCGCGTCGAGGACCGAACGGGCATCTCGCACCTGTGCCCGGCGCGGAGCGTCGACGGCCTCACCGACTGGGTGATCGACGCCCACCATAGCCTGCAGCCCGCGCTCGGCTCCGAGGCCGAGCGCTTCGGCATCGAGGACGCGCGCGTCACCCGCTGCGGCGACGAGCACCTGATCGTCTACACGGGCTACTCGACCGGCGGCCCGCTCGTCTGCCTCGCGTCGACCCACGACTTCCGGACGTACGAGCGTCGCGGGGTGCTGATGCCACCCGAGGACAAGGACGCGGCGCTCTTCCCGCGCCAGTTCGACGGGCGCTGGGCGCTGATCCACCGGCCCGTCGCGACGACGCCGCGGCACAGCGCGGACATCTGGCTCTCCCGGAGCCCCGACCTCCGCCACTGGGGCGATCACAGGGTCCTCCTCGCCGCGCGTGAGGGAGCCTGGTGGGATGCGCACAAGGTGGGGCTGTGCGCACCACCCCTGCTCACCGCCGACGGCTGGCTGCTCCTGTACCACGGCGTCCGCGTCACGGCCGCGGGGAGCATCTACCGACTCGGCCTGGCACTGCTCGACGCCGAGCGCCCCGAACGGGTGCTGGCGCGGTCGAGCGAGTGGATGCTCGGGCCCGACGAGACGTACGAGCGCACGGGCGACGTCAGCCAGGTCGTGTTCTCCTGCGGCTGGCTGCTCGGAGACGACGGCGACACGTTGCGCATCTACTACGGCGCCGCCGACACGTCGGTCTGCGTCGCGACCGCGAGCCTCACCGGGCTGCTGCGGTGGCTCGCGAAGCACGCCTCCTGACCTCGGCGGGAGGCTGCCGCCAGCTGGAGCTCAGTCGGCCGTCCGGTTCGCGTCGAGGAAGCTCGAGCCGGCCGCCGGCCCGGGCGCGAAGCTCTTCTCGGCCAGCCAGCCGCCGTCGACCGTGAGCGCGATCCCGCTCACGTACGAGGCCCTGTCGCTCGCGAGGTACAGCACGGCGTCGACCACGTCGTCGACGGTGCCCGACCGACCGACCGGCACGACGGTGGCGAGCTGCTCCTCGAAGGCGGGATCGCCCCAGTACTGCTCCGTGAGCGGCGTCCGGATGACGCCCGGGCAGACCGCGTTGACGCGGATGCCGTCCGCCGCCAGGTCGCGTGCGAGGCTCTTGGTCAGGCCCACCACGCCGTGCTTGGAGGCCGTGTAGGCGGGGCGGTGGGAGAGCCCGATCAGCCCCCCGACCGACGAGAGGTTGACGATCGCCCCTCCACCGGTCTCGCGCATCCGGCGGGCCACGGCCTGGCAGCAGTAGAAGGTGCCGCTGAGGTTGACCGCGATCACGTTCTCCCACTCCTGCGCCGCCATCGTGTACACGTCACCGATCTCGCGGACGCCCGCGCAGCTGACCAGGACGTCGATGCGTCCCGTCTCCTCGACGGCTCGGGCGACCGCCTCCTCGACCTCGTCGGCGGCGCGAACGTCGCAGGAGACGGACAGGTGCGCGCCGAGGGTGACGGGCTCAAGCGTCGGCAGTAGGTCGGCGAGCGCCTCCTCCGAGCGATCGAGCGCCGCGATCCGCGCGCCCTCCCGCGCGAAGCGCTCGGCGACCGCGCGCCCGATGCCGCTCCCGGCGCCCGTCACGAGCACGACCCGATCCGCTGTCAGCACCATTCCCTCCCGTCGCCCTGGTCGCGAAGTAGCATCGCCCAGTATGGAGCAGCCGGGAGGCGCCGAGACCGTGACGCCTGCCGTGGGCCCGGCCGTCGTCGGCGCGCGCCACGCGGGGATCACCGTGTCCGACCTCGACCGCTCGCTCGCGTTCTACTGCGGCCTGCTCGGTCTGGAGCTCCTCTGGCGACGGGTCTACGAGGAGCCGGAGATCCGTGAGATCGTCGGCGTCCCCGACGCGACGTCGTTCGACATCGCGATGCTCCGCGTGCCCGGGAGCGAAGTGGAGATCGAGCTGCTCGAGTACCGCGGCTGTCCCCGGACCTCCGGCGCGACCGAGCCGTGCAACTTCGGCAGCGGCCACTTCTGCCTCTTCGTCCGCGAGATCGAGGCGCTCCACGCCGGGCTGCGCGCCCGCGGGGTCTCGTTCCGCTCGGACGGCCCGGTCACGATGACGGGCGGCGCGAACAAGGGCGGCAAGAGCCTCTATGCCCTCGACCCGGACGGATACGTCGTCGAGCTGCACGAGCCCCCACCCCACCTCCGGCCGGGAGTGACGTGACCCTCGCGCTCGATCGCCCGGCCGACCGACCGGCGCTCGTCGACCAGTACCGGCGCATGCAGCTGATCCGCACCTTCGAGGAGCGGGCGGCCGAGCTGTTCCAGCAGGGCGTGATCGTCGGGACGGCGCACAGCTGCGTCGGCCAGGAGGCGATCGCGGTCGGCGCGGCGGGCGTCATGCGCAAGACGGACTACCTCGTCGGGCACCACCGCTCCCACGGCCACCTGATCGCGGCCGGAGCCGACCTGCGTCGGATGATGGCCGAGATGTTCGGCCGACGGACGGGCACGTGCAAGGGGCTCGGCGGCTCGATGCACATCGCGGATCTCGCGCTCGACATCCTCGGCTGCAACGGCATCGTCGGCGCCGGGATCCCGCATGCCTGCGGCGCGGCGCTGACCGCACAGCTCCGCGGCAACGGCCGGGCCTGCGTGGCGTTCTTCGGCGACGGCGCGGCAGGGCAGGGCGCGGCGCACGAAGGGATGAACCTCGCGGCGACCTGGCGGCTGCCGGTGGTGTTCATCTGCGAGAACAACCAGTTCGCTCTGTCCGCAGACTGGCGCACCCAGCGCGCCGTCGAGGACCTCGCCGATCGTGCCGCCGGGTACGGGATGCCGGGTGAGATCGTGGACGGCAACGACCTCGTGGCCGTCGAGGACGCCGTCGCCCGCGCCCTCGAGATCGCCCGCGCGGGCGACGGCCCCTCCTTCCTCGAGATGAAGACGTTCCGGCGCATGCAGCACTCGATGCGCGCCAACCTCCCCGACGTCCGCGACCGGGCCGTCGTCGACGAGTGGGAGCCGCGTGACCCCCTCCCCCGCCTGGAGCGGGCGCTGCGTGAGCTCGGCGAGCTCGACGACGAGCGCCTCGCGGCTATTCGCAACGCGGTCGCCGACGAGGTCGAGGCGGCGATCGAGACCGCCCTGGCCGACGAGGAGGCGAGTCCCGACGACCTCCTGCCGTCGGTGCTCGCACCGCACCAGGTCCACCCGGATCCGCCCGGACGAGACCGAGCGGCGGATCGGGTTCGTCGCCGCGCTCCGCGAGGCCCTCGACCTCGAGCTCGCCGCCGACCCCGACGTGATCGTGATGGGCGAGGACGTCGGACGGGTCGGAGGGCTGTTCCGCGCCACCGAGGGCCTCTACGAGGCCTACGGCGCGGAGCGGATCCGGGACACGCCGCTCACGGAGAGCGGCTTCGTCGGCTGCGGCATCGGGGCCGCGCTCACCGGGCTGCGTCCGGTCGTCGAGCTCCAGTTCTCGGACTTCGCCGGCGTCGCGTTCGACCAGATCATGAACCAGGCCGCGAAGCTCCGGTTCATGATGGGCGGTGCCCCGACGATGCCGCTCGTGATCAGGATGGCGTCGGGCGGTGGCGTGCGCCTCGGCGCGCAGCACTCGCAGAGCCTCGAGGCGCTCTTCGCCCACCTGCCGGGCCTCGTCGTCGTGATGCCGTCGAACCCCGTCGACGCGAAGGGCCTCCTGTCCGCTGCGATCCGCGACGACAACCCCGTGATCTTCCTCGAGCAGAAGCTGCTCTTCTTCGGCGAGCCGGAGCCCGTCCCGGAGGAGCGGTACGCGATCGAGCTCGGCAAGGCCCGGGTCGTCCGCGAGGGCGCCGACGTGACGGTCGTCGCCCTCGGCGCGATGGTCCCGCAGGCGCTGCGCGTCGCGCGCGAGCTCGCCGCCGAGGGGATCGACGTCGAGGTCGATCGACCCGCGGACGCTCGTGCCCCTCGACACCGACGCGATCGCCGCCTCCGTCGCGAAGACCCACCGTCTCGTCGTCGCGCACGAGGCGGTGCTGCGCGGCGGCTTCGGCGCGGAGATCGCCTCGCACGTCGCCGAGCACTGCTTCTGGGAGCTCGACGCCCCGGTCGTCAGGGTCGGCGCTCCGCCCCACCCGATCCCGTACCAGCGCGACCTCGAGCTCGCGACCCTCCCGGGCCACGCGGAGATCGCGGTAGCGGTCAGGTCGCTGGTCGATGGCTGACGAGGCGGCAACCCGAGGAGCAGCGGGTCGGGTGACGAGCGCGCGCGTCGACGAGCAGGGGTTCGACCAGTTCCTCGACTCGCCCGCGTTCCTGGCGGATCCGTACCCTGCGCTGCGGCTGCTGCGGGAGGACGATCCGGTGCACTGGAGCGACGCGCTCGGCGGCTGGGTCGTCACCCGATACGACGACGTCCTGCAGACGTATCTCGACGTCGACCACTTCTCCAACGAGGGGCGCCTCGCCAGGACGATGGACCACCTTCCGGCGGCCGACCGCGAGCGGCTCGGCGTCTTCGCGGACTTCTACCTCGCCAAGGGCCTCGTCCATGCAGATCCGCCCGATCACACGCGCATCCGCCGCCTGATCCTCAAGTGGGGCTTCACGCCCGGCCAGGTCGACGCCCTGCGCCCGAGGGTGCAGCGGATCGTCGACGACCTGATCGACCGCGTCGAGGCCGACGGGCAGATGGACGTGATCGAGGACCTGGCCTTCGTCCTCCCCGTGACGGTGCTCTGCGACCTGCTCGGCGTCCCGCAGGCCGACGGGCTGTTCTTCCGGGGCCTGGCCGACCGGCTGCTCGGCTTCCAGGGCCGCAACCGCCCCGGGCTCGACGTGCTCCTCGCGGCGCAGGAGGGGATCGTCGAGCTCAGCGCGTACCTGGCGGCGCAGAGCGAACGGCTGCGGTCGGATGCGGAGGCCCGCGACGGGCTCCTCGGCCGGATGGTCGCGGCGCAGGCGACGGGAGAGGCGCTGAGCGAGGACGAGCTCCTGAACACGGTGGGAACGCTCCTCATCGCCGGTCACGAGACGACGACGTCGCTCGTGGGCAACGGCCTCCTGACCGTGCTCCGCCATCCGGAGCAATGGGCCCTCCTTCGCGAGGAGCCGTCGCTGCTCCCGCAGGCGATCGAGGAGATGCTCCGCTACGAGAGCCCGCTGACCCGCCAGCCGAGACTCGTCAAGGACGACGTCGAGCTGGGCGGGACGAAGCTCCGCCGCGGCGAGACCGTGTTCCACATGATCAACGCGGCGAACCGCGACCCCGCGCACTTCGCCGACCCCGAGGCGTTCGACGTCACCGTCGAGCGGAAGCGCCATCTCGCCTTCGGCCACGGCATCCACTTCTGCATCGGGGCGCCGCTCGCGCGGCTCGAGGCCGAGATCGTGTTCCGGACGATCATCGAGCGCCTGCCGCGCATCCGCCTGCTCGACGACGAGCCGGCGTGGGCGCTCGGCAAGCCGACCGTCCGCATCCTCGAGCGGCTGCCCGTCGCCTTCTGAGGGGGGCCGAGCGCGGTCCGCCCCGGTCAGTAGAGGCCGGGACGGTAGCCGTCGTCCACCTCGCGACGCACCTCGTGCTCCGGACGCCCTTCCCGACTCGATCGTTCGGCGACCGTCCGGCTGGGACTCGTCACCGTCGTGGGGTCGGGCCACCTCTCTGGGCTCCAGAGCTCCGATCGGAGCAACGCCTTGCTGCAGTGACCGAAGACCTGCGCCACCTCGACGTCGACCACGAACCACGGTGCGCGTCCGTCGACGGCGCAGGCGTCGCGCAGCGCGTCGTCCCGCGTGAGGCGTGCGGTGCCGTTGACACGCAGCGTCTCGGTGATCCCGGGGACCAGGAACAGCAACCCGATGCCGGGTCGCTCGAGCAGGTTGCGCACCCCGTCGAGGCGGCGGTTGCCGGGGAACTCGGGGATCAGCAGCCGCCGGTCGCCCATCACCCTCACGAACCCCGGAGGGCCTCCCTTTGGAGAGCAATCGGACGATCCGTCGCCGGCCCCCGTCGCCATCACCAGGAATGGAGCGGACTCGATGAACGCGATCGCGCGCTCGTCGAGCACGGCGGTCTCCTTCGCGATCACCCTCGGCAGCGGCTCGCCGACGATCGCACGGAGAGCGGCAACGCTCTCGACGTCGGTGTCTCGGGCTGCCGACATCCCGGCAAGGCTACAACGCGCGGCCGGCGGATCCGACGGGTCCCGAGGACCGCGAGCGCAACGGCATCAGCCTACGGTCCGAAGAGGCTCTGGCATCGTCGGCGGGAACGGAACTGATGGACGAACGGCCCCGCGTCGCGGAGCCACCGGCCGCTACCCGGACGGCGTGAACTCGGGTGCGATCACGGCCTGTCCGCGGGATGTGATGCTGTACCGGAGATCCTTCACCGGCTTGTACTCCGGGTCGTCCAGGAACGCCTGGGCCGCCTCCATGTCGGCAAACCGGATCACGACCGTGCTGTTCGGGGGCTCACCTTCGGCCGCCACCGCCGTGAAGCCCGTCACGAGGACGTCTGCGCCATGCTTTCTCAGGAGCGGCCTGACGTCGCGGATGTACTCCTCGCGGTAGCGCTCGACGTCGTCGACCTGCTGCATGAGCACGAAGTATGCGGCCATCTCGCCTCCTCACTCGCCGGGACTGCTCGGCAATCATCGCAACGCGCCGCCGTCTCCGTGATCGCCTGCCGAGCGGCCTGCGCACGCGAGATCCGACGTCCTCTCGACGACCTCGACCTGGAGCGCGCTCGAAGTCGTATCGTCACGACATGACCACAGCGCCTCGGCCACGGCGGCCGGGATGATCATCGCCGAGGCGGTCGACGCCTCCGGGCTCAGCGAGCACACCCTTCGCTACGACGAGCGGGTCGGGTTGGTCGAGCCCGTCGAGTGGAAGATCCGCTGCTACGAGGAGGGGGTGGAACGCGCATGACCCGACGAAGGCTGCGCGAGCTCGAGGTCTCGGCCATCGGGCTCGGGTGCATGGGCATGTCGGCGTTCTACGGGTCGACCGACGAGGACGAGAGCATCAGGACGATCCAGCGTGCCCTCGAGCTCGGGATCGACTTCCTCGATACGGCGCAGATCTACGGCCCGCTGACGAACGAGCTCCTCGTCGGCCGGGCGATCGAGGGCCACCGCGACGAGTACGTGATCGCGACGAAGTTCAGCAGCCGGCTGGACGACGCCGTGCCCGGCGACCTGAGCACGATCGGACCGCGAGACGGCTCGCCCGAGCACGTGCGCCGCTCGATCGAGGGCTCGCTCGAGCGGCTCGGGACCGACTACGTCGACCTCTACTACCAGCACCGGGTCGATCCGAACGTCCCGATCGAGGAGACCGTGGGCGCGATGGCCGAGCTCGTCCGCGAAGGCAAGGTGCGGCACATCGGCCTCAGCGAGGCGGCCCCGGAGACGATCCGGCGGGCGAACGCCGTGCATCCGATCACCGCGATCCAGACCGAGTACTCCCTGTGGAGCCGCGACCCCGAGGCGGAGATCCTGCCGACCTGCCGGGAGCTCGGGATCGGCTTCGTGCCCTACTCCCCGCTCGGGCGCGGCTTCCTCGCAGGTCGGTTCGCCTCGCCCGACGACCTCGACGAGAACGACTGGCGGCGTGGCGTCCCCCGGTTCACGCGCGAGAACCTCGAGGCCAACCGCCAGCTCGCCCGCAAGGTGGAGGAGATCGCCGCGGAGAAGGGCGTCACGCCCGCACAGCTGGCGATCGCCTGGGTGCTGGCGCAGGGCGACGGCCTCGTTCCCATCCCCGGCACGAAGCGCCGCACGTACCTCGAGCAGAACGTCGAGGCTGTCGATGTCGAGCTGACGGCCGACGACCTCGCGCGCATCGATGCGGAGCTGCCCCGCCCCGTCGGCGACCGCTACGACGAAGCCGGCATGGCCTCCGTCGACCTGTAGGAGCGCGCGCTCGACAAGGCGGACGGACCGAGCCGCGACGCCGCCGCGATAAACGAAGGGCCCGTTCCCAGGGCTCCTCGAGAAGTAGCGGGCACGGGTTCGAACGAAGTCCCCCGACCTCGCGGATGCCCGAGTGCATGCGACGTCGCGGGTGGTCGTTGGTCTGCCATCGGGAGTCAGGTCGTGAAGATCGCGTTCCACGCCGCGGTGTCGTCAGGGTAGACCCACCGTTCGACCTGCCGTCCGTCCCGGTACCGGAAGATGCTGATGACCCGAGTCTGGGCGTCCACGCCGTCCCGGCGGGCGCCCATGGTGCTCACGGCGCATACGTGCTCGTCGCTTGCGAAGACGTCGTGCTCGACGAGCCAGAAGCCGATGCTTCCGAGCTGGGTCAGCCAGGCGAGCAGAGCGTCGCGCCCTTCGATCGTGCCTGCCATCGGGTGATCGCCGGGGACATGCCATGTGATGTCGGGTGCGATGAGGGACTCGACCGCCTCGAGGTCACCCGCACGAAAGGCATCGGCGGTACGCCTGTAAGCGATCGCGTGGGGGTGCTCTCCTGACACGGTCGGCCCGAGTCTATGCCGGGAGCGGGGGTCGGCTTGTGCAGCAGCACGGCGCCGCAGGTACTCCTCCAGCTCGACCATCTCTAGGCGAAAGAGCGGCTCGCGACGCCGCTCGGGTGGCACTCCCGAACGCCGGCGCAGACCGCCGACGGCCGCACTGCGCAGTGCGCTGGCGGCCCACCGCCGTCGAAGCCTCAGAGGGTGAGGTCACCATGAGGCGTGCACGGCGACAAGGCGTCCCGACAACGCACCCGCCCGTTCCGCCCCCTCCAACGAGATCGCCCCGCAGAGCGGGGCGATCGGCATAGCGGGGGCAGGATTTGAACCTGCGACCTCCGGGTTATGAGCCCGGCGAGCTACCTGACTGCTCCACCCCGCGGCGTGCCCCCATGGTACCACCGGGTCGACGCGGGAGCCATCGCGTCTCAGCGCCCGGCGCGATCACCGGGATCCCCGCTCGCCCGCGGGCGGACGCCACGCGGAGGTCGTACGTCACCAGCCTCCAGCTCGTCGCCGTGCTGCATCGCAGCAGCGACGTGGATCGCGCCGCGACCGGATCGGACCTCCGATCTCCGCCACCGGGCTCGCGCACGACGAGCTTCACGAGCGCAGACGCGTCGAGATGCGCGACGAGGCTCGCGTCAGCGCTCGTCCGCACGGAGCTCATCGAGGAGCTGCGAGGGGCAGCGGCTCGCCCCGCACCTCGATCGGGGCCGGCACAGCACCGCGACGACCACGCAGCCGCCCGCTCGCGATGAGCGCCTCCACCCGAGAGCCATGGCGTCAGCAGCGCGATCGGCCGCCCCCTGTCCGTGACCTGCAGGATCAGCGCCACCAACCCGGGCGCCTATGCTGTCGCCGTGGCCCTCTGGATCTGCCTGGCGGTGTTCGTGCTCGGGGTCGTCGGCGGCCTCGCCTACGCAGCCGTGCGCGGGTTCGTGCTCTGGCGACGGATGAAGCGCACCAAGGGCCTCATCGGTCCCGAGACCGAGCGCATCGCCCGCGTGGCGGAGGAGATCACGACGCAGCTCGATCGCGCGAGCGAGAGCAGCGCCCGGCTGACCGAGGCGGCCGAGCGCCTGCGCAGGTCCGGCGCCCGCCTGCAGATCCAGCTCGCCGCGGTCGACGAGGCGCGCCAGCGGCTCAGGCGCACGTTCTGGTTCGTCCCCGGAGTCTGAGGTGCCGGAAGGGGCGATCCCGCTGGACGCACGCGATCGCGTGCACCGTTACCCGCTCTGCTTCGTCGCGACGGTGAACGAGGACGGCTCGCCGACCGTGTCGCCGAAGGGCACGGTTCGCGTGTGGGACGCAGACCACCTCGTGTTCGCGGACGTCGCGTCGCCCGGCACGGTCGCGAACGTCGAGCGCGACGACCGCGTTCACGTGAACGTCGTCGACCACTTCGCTCGGCGTGGCTGGCGCTTCGTCGGCAGGGCGCGCCTGACCGACGACCCCGCGATCCTGGACGCCCTCCGGAGCGAGTACCCGGGCGAGGCGTACCCCTTCGAGCGCGCCGTGCTGGTCCGGGTCGAGGCGGCGCACGAGCTCGTCTCGCCGAGCTACGCCCTCGGCAAGGACGAGGCGACCCTCCGCGACGAGTACCTCGCGCTGGCGGACCGGCCGGGCGCGCAGGCGGGCCTGCTCGGGGTGCGGGCCGGCGTCGTCTGCGCGAGCTGTGAGCGCGAGCGCGCCGTGCGCGAGGGGCGCTGCCGGGCCTGCTCCGAGAGCTGAGCGCCCGGCCCAACGAACGACGTTCGCCCAGAGCACGACGCGACCGCGCATCCCGAACGGCGTTCGCCCGGCCTTCCCGACCGCTCCTGCGAGCCGTAGCATCGGTCGACCATGGTCTCCACCGCCCCGAGCCGCGCCGACGCGGACGTCCGCACGCTCGCCGCGATCGAGCGGCGGGTGCTCTGGCTGGCCGTCCGCATCGTCGACTACGCGAACCGGGAGCGGCCGAGGGGCGACCCGTTGAAGGTGGGTGGGCATCAGGCGTCGTCGGCGTCGATGGTGAGCCTGATGACGGCGTTGTGGTTGGCGGATCTGGAAGGGCGTGATCGGGTGTCGGTGAAGCCGCACGCCTCGCCGGTGCTGCACGCGCTGGAGTACCTGCTGGGGCGGCTCGATCGCTCGTACCTGACCCGGTTGCGCGACTTCGGCGGGCTGCAGAGCTATCCGTCGCGGACGAAGGACCCGTTTCCGGTCGACTATTCGACCGGCTCTGTGGGGTTGGGCAGCGCGGCGCCGTTGTTCGGGGCGCTGGCCGACCGGTACGTCGACACGCACTTCGGCTCGTCGACGGGCGGGCGGTTCATCTCGCTGCTCGGCGACGCAGAGCTCGACGAGGGGAACATCTGGGAGGCGCTCGCCGAGCCGCTGGCGCGGCACCTGGGCAACGTGCTGTGGATCGTCGATCTCAACCGGCAGTCGCTCGACCGAGTGATCCCGGGCATCCGGGCGGCCGAGCTGGAAGCGCAGTTCCGCACGAGCGGCTGGGAGGTGATCGAGCTGAAGTACGGGCGCCGCCTGCGCGCGGCGTTCGCGCAGGAGGGCGGCGAGCTGCTGCGCCGCCGGATCGACGAGATGCCGAACGAGCAGTACCAGTCGCTGTTCGGCGCGGCTGACGGCGTCGTGCGCGAGACCGTGCTGGAGCCGTTCGGCGGCGAGGACCGCTGGCGCCTGGCCCGGATCCTCGACGCGCACGAGGGCGGCGTCGGCCGTCTGGTGCGCGACCTCGGCGGGCACGACCTCGCCGACGTCCTCGGCGCGCTCGCCCGTGCCCGCGAGACGCCGGATCGGCCCACCGTGGTGTTCGCCTACACGATCAAGGGCTACGGGCTCGAGATCGCCGGGCGGCCACAGAACCACTCCGCGCTGCTCACCGGCGAGCAGATCGACCGCTTCCGCGACGAGGTCGGGCTGACCCCGCAGACGGAGTGGGACGCGTTCGCCCCCGAGGGGCCCGAGGCGGCGCTGCTCGCCCGGGCCCGCACGCGTCTCGACCGTGGAATGCGAGCACCCGTGCCAGTCCACCCCGTGCCGGACCGGCTCTCGAGCCGAGACGGGCCACCGATCGCCACCCAGGCGGCGTTCGGGCGGATCCTGCTCGAGCTCGCCCGCGACGAGGCAGTCGGGCCGCGGCTCGTCACCGTGTCGCCCGACGTGTCGGTCTCGACCAGCCTCGGCGGGTTCATCAACAAGACCGGCGTGTGGGGGCCGGTCGAGGAGACGGTCTACGACGCCATGGAGGACTCCCCGCTCAAGTGGCGGGTCGGCCCGCGCGGCCAGCACGTGGAGATGGGCATCGCCGAGATGAACCTCGTCCTGCTGCTCGGCCAGCTCGGGATGACCTGGGACTACCAGCGCGAGCGGCTCCTCCCGATCGGGACGCTCTACGACCCGTTCGTGATGCGCGCGCTCGAGGGGATCGTGTTCAGCGCCTACCAGGGCGCGCGCTTCGTCCTCGCCGGCACGCCGTCCGGGCTCTCGCTCAGCCGCGAGGGCGGCGCCCACCAGTCGCTCAACACCCCGGGGATCGGGATCGAGACACCAGGGATCACCTACTGCGACCCCACCTACGCGCGCGAGCTCGAATGGCTGCTCCTCGACGGCCTGCGCCGCATGCAGGAGCCCGACGGCGAAGCCCTCTACCTGCGGCTCTCGACCAAGCCGATCGACCAGACACCGTTCGCCGACCTCGTCGCCCAGCGCGGCGAGGAACAGGTGCACGCCGATGTCGTCCGCGGAGGCTACCGCCTGCGCGACGCCGCCCCGGCCGACGACCGCGTGCTGATCGCGACCTGCGGCACGATGACGCCCGAGGCCCTCGCGGCCGCCGAGCAGCTCGCCACCGACGAAGGCGTCGAGGCCACCGTGCTCGTCCTCTCCAGCCCCGATCGCCTCTACCGCGACTGGCAGCGCGCCCGATCGGCGCCCGTGCGCGGCGCGCCGACCAGCTCCCGCTCCCACCTCGAGACGCTCGTCCACGACGACGAGCGCGGCCTGCCGGTCGTGACCGTGATCGACGGCGCCAGCCACGCGCTCGCCTTCGTCGGCGCCGCCCTCGGCACCCGCGCCGTCCCCCTCGGCGTCGACGCCTTCGGACAGACCGGCTCCCAGCCCGAGGTGTACGCCCACTACGGCATCGACGCAGCCTCCATCGCCACCGCCGCCCTCGTCGCGCTCGAGCCCGCGTAGCCGTCTCGCGCGAGGGCCTTACAGCCTGAGCAGCGCGCCCTGTCCGGCCGAGAGCCAGAGGGAGCCGTCGGCAGGCAGGCGGACGAGCGAGCCGTCCACCGGCGAGACGCGGCGGAGGGCGCTCGCCCCGGTCGTCAAGCGCACGCGAGCGGAGCGCTGCAGGTCGAGGCTCACGACCATCGCATAGCGCCGCCCGTCGCGTGCGGCGAACTCGCCGATCATCAGCGGGGCCCGTGAGCGCGCCGCGCGGACGAGCTCGCCCGGCAGGGGTCGCAGCCCGTCGGCCGGCACCGGCGAGGTGAAGAAGACCCCGGTGCTGCGCAGGCGGAGCAGCGTCGGGCCGAGCGCCATCACCTGTCGATTGACCGTGCGCACGTACGACCACGTGGCCGTGCGTCTTCCGACCGCGTCGATCGGCGCGTCGGCGTAGCCGCCGGCGTAGTACGTGAACCACGTGAGCCCGCGTGCTCCCGCTGCGAGCGCCGTGTAGGCCTGCAGCCTCAGGTTCGCGGGCGAGGGGGCGGTCGTGGTCGGGCGGATCCGGACGGAGCTGCCCGCGAACCAGAACGGGACACCCGCCCCGGCCGCCACCCGACGCACGGCGAGCAGGTTCGTGAAGTGGCTGGCGGCACGCGCGCGGTCTCGCAGGTCGCGCGAGTACTGGACGCTGTAGTTGTCGTAGCTGAGGAGCTGTGGCTCGACCTCGCGCACGAACCGCTGGAGGTAGTCGCGGTACGTCCGCGCGCCGAGCTGGGCGGGCGTCGCGTAGTCCGGCAGGAGGTTGACGTACGCGAGCTTGCCCGGCGCGAGCCGCTTCACGGCTGCGACCGCCTTGGCGAGACCGGAGAACTCGCCCGCGTTCGGCTCGTCGGCGAGGAAGTAGCCGAGCACGGCCCTACCCTTCCCCGCGCTGTCGACGACGCGCTCGACGTACGCCTCGATCGCCGCGTCGGAGAGCGATGCCCAGTCGACCCGCCCGCCGGGTCGGCCGACGATGCCGGGCAGCCGGCGCGCCTCGAGGTCGTCGAGCTGGTCGGGGCGGACGAAGGCGATCGTCGTGAACCCGCACTCGCGCAGGCTGTCGATGCCGTGGCCCGGCTCGTCGAGCCGCGCCTGCTTGGCGGGCGTGAGCTCCCACGGCGTGATCGGGAAGACAGCGCCCTCGTCCGCGGCGGGCGTCGGGGGGCTCGCACCGCAGGCTCCGGCGCCGAGGCAGATCGAGAGCAGCACGATCGCACGCGCTGCGCGTCTCATCGACACGATCGATGATACGGCCCGCGCCGCCTCGCGCCGACCGAGAGCCTGCCTGCGGCAGGTCTCAGGCCGTCGAGGCGTGCGATGCGCGCGAGGCGTGCTCGAACGTCTCCTCGAACACGACACCGCTCTCGACGGCGCGTCGCACCGGGCATGCCGCCGCCGCGCGCTCGAGTCGCGCGAGCTGCTCGGCCGTCAGGTCGCCGTCGACGCGGATGGCGATCTCGAACCGCCGTGGCGTCGACCGGTGGTCGTAGAGCACCTCCACGTCCACTGCATCGAGGCGCCAGCCCCTCGTGCGCGCGACCATCTGCAGCGTGGTCGAGACGCACGACGCGAGCGCGGCCGGGAAGAGCTCGTGCGGTGCCGGACCTACGTCCTCGCCTCCGAGATGCTCGGGCTCGTCGGTGACGATGCGGTGGCGGTCGCCGATCACGACCTCCTGGCGCAGCGTGCCGGGGACGGACTGGGAGCGGGCAGCTCAGCACCGGGCGCTCCGAGGTGTGAGGCTCACGATCATCTTGCACAACTATACACCGATACGGTTGTGTTAGTCGAGCGACCGCAGCTGCGCTCGTCCCTCCCGGTTCGGCTCCGAGACGCGACCGCGTGCGCCCGGATGCGCGCGTGCGGGTTTTTCACGGTTTCCAGGCGCTCCCGCGGCGACGACACTGCACCGCGTGGCACCATCACCGCCGCAGCCGAGAGCGACGACGGGCGCGGACGAGCCGCAGAGGTCGGCCATCCTCGACGAGCTGCGCCGCGAGCCGACCGGGCTCGACGTGTCGCAGCTCGCCACCAGGATCGGCCTGCACCCCAACACGATCCGCTGGCACCTGGGACGCCTGGCCGACGCCGGTCTCGTCGGGTCGACCCCCGCCCATCGCGGCCGACCAGGCCGCCCGCGCATCGTCTACTCGGCGACGAGCGGAGCCGCTCCCGCCGGCGAGAGCTACCGCTTCCTCGCCGAGCTGCTCGCGAGCGCGCTGGCTCGTGCAACCGAGGGCCAGGAGGCGGTCGAGGCGGCGGGGCGCGCCTGGGGCGGGTACCTCGTCGAGCGCCCTCCCCCGTCGGTGCCGCTGACGACGGACGAGGCCGCCGGGCGGATCGTCGACCTACTCGGGGCACACGGGTTCGCGCCCCGACGCGTCGGCGACGCGATCGAGATGCGCCGCTGCCCGTTCCAGGAGCTCGTCGAGGCCTACGGGAACGTCGTCTGCGGGCTCCACCGCGGCCTGCTCGCCGGTGCGCTCGACGCGCTCGACGCCGGCGTGGCGCTGACGACGCTCGAGCCGTATCCCGAGCCCGGGCTCTGCCGGGCGACGCTCGGGGCGCCGTAGCCGCCCTCGGTTTCCACGGCGTTTCTCCAATCCGTATTTCCTACTGACCCGCGCAGCGGGCGTCCACGATGCCAGCCCTTCTGCGCTGCCCGTAGCGTCGGTCGCAGCAGTGACCGGCGAGACGACAGACCCGCAGCGCCCCCGCCCTCGGGGGCTCTCGCGCGGCCAGCTCCTCCGTCGCGCGCTCGCATCGGGCTCGGCGGTCGCGCTCGCGGACGCGCTCGGCCCGGCGCACTTCCTCGGCGCGGCGGACGCGGCCACACCGCGCGCGGTCGTCCCGGGGAACCCGCTGCGGGTGATGCCCGACCGCGGCTGGGAGCGCATCTACCGCGACCAGTTCGCAGACGACTCGAGCTTCGTGTTCACGTGCGCCCCGAACGACACGCACAACTGCCTCCTGCGCGCGCACGTCAAGAACGGCGTCGTCGTGCGGATCAGCCCGACCTACGGGTACGGCCAGGCGACGGACCTGGAGGGGAACCAGGCGTCGCATCGCTGGGATCCGCGCATCTGCCAGAAGGGGCTCATCCTCAGCCGCCGCTTCTACAGCGAGCGACGCGTCAAGGCCCCGCTGATCCGGAAGGGCTTCAAGGAGTGGGCAGACGCCGGCTTCCCGCGCAACGAGGACGGCACCCCGACGATGGACACGACCATCCGGGGCAGCGACGAGTGGATCAGGATCGGCTGGGACGACGCGACCCGCATCGCCGCGGCGACGATCGCCGACGTCGCGAGGACGTACAACGGCGACTCGGGCGCGAAGAAGCTGCTCGACCAAGGCCACTACGAGCCGGAGATGATCGAGGCGATGCACGGTGCCGGCGTGCAGACGATCAAGATGCGCGGCGGGATGCCCCTGCTCGGCATCGGACGCATCTTCGGCTTCTACCGCTTCGCGAACATGCTGGCGCTGCTCGATCGGAAGGTGCGTCCCGACGTCCCCGCGGAGGAGATCGTCGGCAGCCGTGCGTTCGACAACTACGCCTGGCACACCGACCTGCCGCCCGGCCATCCGATGGTGACCGGGAACCAGACGGTCGACTTCGACCTCTTCTCGACGGAGTACTCCGACCTCGTGCTCGTGATCGGGATGAACTGGATCTGCACCAAGATGCCCGACGGGCACTGGCTCGGCGACGCGCGGCTCAAGGGCAGCAGGATCGTCGTGATCTCGGCCGACTACCAGCCCACCGCGAACAAGGCGGACGAGGTGCTCATCATCCGGCCGGGCACCGACACCGCCCTGCTGCTCGGTGTGGCCCGCGAGCTGATCGCGAAGAACCTCTACGACCGCAAGGCCGTGATCGAGCGCACCGACCTGCCGCTGCTCGTCCGCCTCGACACCGGCGAGCGGCTCGACGCACGCGACGTGGTCCCCGACTACCGGCTCTCGACGCTCGAGAACTACGTCACGCTCAAGCCCGACGAGGAGATCAAGACCGCGCCGCCTGCGCCGCCGTTCACGGCCGGAACCCAGGTGGTCTCCAACGAGCTGCGGGACACCTGGGGTGACTTCGTCTACTGGGATCGCGCGGCGAACGCGCCGCGGGCCGTCGACCGCGACGCGGTCGGCGCCCGGTTCGACGGCGACCCCGCTCTCCTCGGCACCTTCGAGGTGGAGCTGCTCGACGGCACGACGGTCACCGCCCGACCCGCGTTCGACCTGCTGAAGGAGTACCTCGACGAGACGTTCGACCTCGCCACGACGAGCGAGGTGTGCCGCATCCCGGCGACCGCCGTCCAGAGCCTCGCGCAGCAGCTCGGTGAGAACAAGCGCAAGGCGCTGCTGGCGGCGGGCATGGGGCCGAACCACTACTTCAACAACGACCTCTTCGGCCGCGTGCAGTTCCTGGTCGCGGCGCTCACCGACAACATCGGCCACCTCGGCGGGAACGTCGGCTCCTACGCCGGCAACTACCGCGGCTCGCTGTTCTCGGCCGCCGGCCAGTGGATCGCCGAGAACCCCTTCGACATCGAGACCGATCTCACCAAGCCGGCCCGCGTGAAGCGCTACTACAAGGCGGAGTCGGCCCACTACTGGAACTACGGCGAACGGCCGCTCGTCTCCCCGAAGGAGACGATCACCGGCAAGAGCCACATGCCGACCCCGACGAAGCTGATCTGGTTCGGCAACTCGAACTCGCTGCTCGGCAACGCGAAGTGGTCGTTCGACGTCGTCAAGAACACGCTCCCGCGCCAGGATGCGGTGTTCTGCAACGAGTGGCACTGGACGAGCTCGTGCGAGTACGCCGACCTCGTCTTCCCGGTCGACTCGTGGGCCGAGTTCAAGCTCCCCGACATGACGGCGAGCTGCACGAACCCGTTCCTGCTGGCCTTCCCCGAGACCCCGCTCGAGCGCCTCTACGACACCCGCTCCGACTACGAGGCGCTCGCGCTCGTCGCGAAGGAGCTCGGGGCGCTCGTGGAGGAGCCCGCGATGGAGGCCTACTGGCGCGGCGTGCTCGACGGCGACCCCAGCCCCTACCTGCAGCGCGTCCTCTCGGGCTCCAACAACACCCGCGGCGTCGCGTTCGACGACCTGCACGACAGCTGCAAGCGCGGCGTCCCGCTGCTGGCGAGCCCGCGCACCTACCCGCGCTCGGTGGGCTGGGAGCAGCGGAACGAGGACAAGCCGTGGTACACGGCCACCGGCCGGCTCGAGTTCTACCGGCCGGAGCGCGAGTTCCAGGAGGCCGGCGAGGCGCTCCCGGTCTGGCGCGAGCCCGTCGACGCGACCTTCTACGACCCGAACGCGATCCTCTCCAACAAGGACCACCCGTCGATCAAGCCGCGCGGCCCCGAGAGCTACGGCAACCCCGTCGACAAGCGCGACGTCGAGACGCGCCAGTACCGCAACGTGGTGCACACGTGGGAGGCGCTCAAGCAGACCCGGCACCCGCTGAACGAGCGCGACGCGGCCTACCGGTTCGTCTACCAGACGCCCAAGTACCGCTGGGGCGCGCACTCGACCGCCGTCGACGCGGACTGGATCGCGATGCTGTTCGGGCCGTTCGGCGACCCGTATCGTCGCGATCCGCGGACGCCGTGGACGGGTGAGGCCTACTTCGAGATCCACCCCGCCGACGCGGAGGAGCTCGGCCTCAAGGACGGCGACTACGCCTGGGTCGACGCCGACCCGGAGGATCGCCCGTACCGCGACTGGAAGGAGACCGACCCGTACTACGAGGTCGCGCGCGCGATGATGCGGACCCGGATCTACACCGGCATGCCCCGCGGCGTGATCCGCACGTGGTTCAACATGTACGCCGCCACGCCCGGCACGGTCGCCCACCAGAAGCAGGCCGAGGGCAACCCGGCGCGCAACCCGGCGACGAACTACGTCGCGCTCTTCCGCCACGGCAGCCACCAGTCCGGGACGCGTGCCTGGCTCCGGCCGACGCAGATGACCGAGACGCTCAACCGGAAGGCGTACTTCGGCCACGTGATCGGGACCGGCTTCGAGGCCGACGTCCACTCGGTCTCGGGCGCGCCCAAGGAGGCGTTCGTCAAGATCACCAAGGCCGAGGACGGCGGCATCGGCGCCGAGCGCGTCTGGCGTCCGGTCGGCCTCGGCCTTCGCCCCGAGAGCCCCTCCGAGGCGCTCGCGACGTACCTCGAGGGCGGCTACACCGACGGCGACCCGAAGGGAGCGTGACCTGTGCCCAAGGTGCAGAACTGGCAGCTCGGCCGCGAGATGGAGTACCCCCACGAGGGCGCACGGCCGAAGAGGCAGTTCTGCATGATCATGGACACGAACAAGTGCATCGCCTGCCAGAGCTGCACGATCGCCTGCAAGAGCACCTGGACCTGGGGCAAGGGCCAGGAGTACATGCTCTGGAACAACATCGAGACGAAGCCGTTCGGCTTCTATCCGACCGGCTGGGACGTCAACGTGCTCGACCTGCTCGGCAAGCAGGCCTGGAACGACGACGACGTCTACGCGGGCGAGACGCTGTTCGAGGCGGCGCCGGAGGGCGAGCAGGTGCTCGGCTGGACGCCGGACGAGGCCGACTGGAACCACCCGAACATCGGCGAGGACGAGCCGACCGGCGACGCGTCCTCGACCACCTACCTCGCGGACACGCCCCACTCGATGATGTGGATGTACTACCTGCAGCGGATCTGCAACCACTGCACGTATCCCGCCTGCGTGGCTGCCTGCCCGCGGGACGCGATCTACAAGCGCCCCGAGGACGGGATCGTGCTCGTCGACCAGGAGCGCTGCCGCGGGTACCAGGAGTGCCTCACCGCCTGCCCGTACAAGAAGACGATGTTCAACCTCGAGACCCGCGTCTCCGAGAAGTGCATCGGCTGCTACCCGAAGATCGAGGCCGGCGAGCAGACCCAGTGCACCACCGCCTGCATCGGCCGGCTGCGGCTGACGAACTTCCTCTCCCGGCCCGAGGAGATCGACCCGCGCAAGCCCGCGGACTACCTCGTGCACGTGAAGAAGATCGCGCTGCCGCTCTACCCGCAGCTCGGTCTCGAGCCGAACGTCTACTACATCCCCCCCATCCACGTGCCGGTGCCGTACCTGGAGCAGATGTTCGGGCCGGGCGTCGAGCGCGCGATCGAGCTCTACCGCACCGCGAAGGACGACGAGAAGCTCCTCGGGCTGTTGATGCTGTTCGGCTCGACGGAGCGCATCATCAGCACGTTCGACGTCAGCGACGGCATCGCGACCGGCTATGACGAGCAGGGTGCGGAGATCGTCTCCGTGCCCCTCACCGAGCCGACCTTCGTGCGGAAGTTCGAGTTCGCGACCGAGGTCGAGGGCGCCCCGGCCACGGGCTACCGCCACAACTCGTAGGAGGCCTGATGTCCGAGCCCATCACGAGAAAGGACCTGCTCACCGCGGCCGGCACGGTCGGCGCGGTCGGGGTGGGAGCACTCGGGTTCGCGGGTGTGATCGGGCTGGTCGGCGAGGAGGAGCCGGGCGCCGACGTCGTCACCGCCGCGACGGTCGCGGGCGCGGTTCCGATCGACGACCCCGGGGCGGACGCCTGGGACACGGCGACCGGGGTCGTGGTGCCGGTGCTAGCCCAGGAGCTCGTGCCCCCGAACCTCGACAGCCTCGGCGTCTCGGAGCTCGCGGTGCGCGCGCTCACCAACGGCACCGACCTCGCGTTCCGGCTGACGTGGGAGGACGCGACGGTGGACGACCTCGACAGCGTCAACGGCTACCACGACGCCGTCGCGGTGATGCTCCCTCCTGTCCCGGGCCAGAAGCCCGCGATCACGATGGGCGCCCCCGGCAGCCCGGTCCACATCCTGCAGTGGCGCGCGACGTGGCAGCGTGACGTCGACTCGCTCGGCAACACCGGGGTCGACCAGATCTACCCGCGCGTGGTGCACGACGTGATGCCCGACGACGTGCTCCCACCCGAGACCGCCGCCCTGTACTGGGTCGGCCGGAAGGCCGGCAACCCGCTCTCGCAGGTCGACCGCACGACGCCCGTCGAGCAGATCGTGGCCGAGGGGTTCGGATCCACGACCCACCTCCCGCGCAGCGACGCGCACGGCAGAGGCGCGCACGACGGCTCGTCGTGGTCGGTCGCACTGGGGTTCCCCGTCGTGCGCGAGGGTCTCGGAGCGCCGCTCCGTCCCGGTGAGGAGTGGTGGGTCTCGTTCGCGATCTGGCTCGGCGACAGGAAGAACCGAGGTGGCCGCAAGCACTACGTCGACTGGGTGCCCCTCCGCCTGGAGGGCGCGTGAGCGCGACCGCGGTCGCGCTCCGCAGCCTGCTCGCGTCGGCGCTGCTGCCCCCCTCCGACGACTCCGTCCAGGAGGCTGCCGAGCTGGCCGGGGTGCTCGCCGAGCTCCCGGAGGCGCCCGCCTCGCTGCGCGGCCTGGCCGTCGAGCTGGCCGCGTGCGACGCGACCGAGCTCGCCGCGGCGCACGAGCGGCTGTTCAACGGTGATGTCCAGCTGCCCCCCTACGAGGGTAGCTACGAGATCGACCCGTTCCGCCAGGCTCGTCAGATGGCGGACGTCGCCGGCTTCTACCGGGCCTTCGGCGCGGACGCGCACGGGCCGGAGGCCGAGCGTCCCGACCATGCGGGCGCCGAGCTCGAGTTCCTCGCGTTCCTCGGCCTGCGCCGGCTCGAGGCGGAGGCGGAGGGCGACGAGGACGCTGTGACGCGCTGCGCCGAGATCGAGGACGACTTTCTGACGGCCCACGCGGGTCGGTGGCTGCCGGTGTTCTTCGGCCGGCTGGCGGAGGAGGCAGCGCACCCCGTCCACCGCGCGCTCGGGCTGGTCGGGCACGACGCGGTGCTCGCCGAGCTCGCAGGCCGCGGCCTGGTGGTCGAGCCCGTTCCCGCCGATCGCCGGCCGCGCACGGCGGTCGAGGAGGACGAGCTGACCTGCGCGGCCGGTGACGAGGCCGTCGCGCCGCTCGTGCCAGGCCCTCGGACCTGATGGAGACGACGGCGCGCAGTGCCCTCGCGGGCCGTCCGATCGCGCACGCGATCAACAGCCGCGGACGCGTGCTCGACGGCGCGCACACGGCAGGCGACGCACGCGCGCTGCTCGCGAACCCGTCCGTCACGGCGATCCCGGTGCTGAGGGACGGTGCATACCTCGGCGTCGTCGACGCCGCGGCGCTCGGGGACGACGTCCCGGACGCGACGCCGCTGGCGCGGCTCGCCCGTCCGCTGCTTCCCACGGCGACTGCCACCGAGCCGGCGGAGGACGCTCTCGCCCGGCTCGACCATCACGGCGCCCTGCGGCTCGTCGTCCTCGACGAGGACGAGCGGACGTTCCGCGGCATCGTCTGCCTGCGGAGCGACCGGGAGCGCATCTGCGTCGACGCAGAGTGCCATCTGCCCGGCGCATCCGCGACCTCGGTGTCTGGCTGACGCCAGACACCCGGCAGTCCTGCGATCCACAGCACGCTGGTGTCTGGCGTCAGCCAGACACCGTCCCGATCCACCGCCGGGACTGCGGCTCGACCGACCCGCCGAAAGCGGCGCAGGTCTACGCGTCCGTCGGCTCGACCGGCTCCTCGTCCTCTGCCAGCCGGCGCTGGAGCACCGAGCGGGAGAGGACGCCGACGAGCCTGCCCTGCTCCACCACGGGCACGCGCTCGGCGTCCTGCTCCTCGAGGAACCGGAAGGCTGCGTCGAGCGGCGTGTCCGCCTCGATCGTGTAGTGGGGCGGCTCCGCGATCTCCCCCACGCTCGTCGTCGTCGGATCGAGCCCGTGAGCCACCGCCCGGGCGACGAGCGTCTTGCGCGTGACCACGCCGACGAGCGCGCCGTCGTCGTCCACGACGTACACGGCCCTCACCTCGGGCGGGGTGAGCTCCTCTCCTGCCTGCCGTACCGACGCATCTGCGGGCAGCGACCACGGCTCGGTGATCATCGCGTCGCGCACTCGGCCAGGGCGGCGCTCGCTCACGGGTAGAGCCCCCGCGCCTCGAGCGCCGTCGCGACCTCGTGGATGCCTGCGAGGAGCGCCGCGGTGCGCAGCGGGAGGCTCTGCTCGCGCGAGATCGCCCAGACCCGGTCGAAGGCGTCGTTGAGCTGCTCCGCGAGCTTCGCGCGGATCTCGTCCCGTCCCCAGAAGAGACGTCCGAGGTCCTGCACCCACTCGAAGTACGAGGCGGCGACGCCACCCGCGTCGACGAGCACGTCGGGCAGCACCGGGATCCCACGCTCCCGCAGCACTGCGTCGGCCGAGAGCGAGGTCGCCCCGCTCGCGGCCTCCGCGATCAGCCGGCAGCGGAGCCTCGACGCGTTCCCGCCGTGGAGCTGGCCCTCCCGCGCCGCCAGCACCAGGATGTCGCAGTCGAGCTCGAGCAGCTCGTGGTGGTCGACCCGTGCCGCCGCCGTCCAGCCGTCGAGCGAGCCGTGTGCCTGCGCATGCTCGCTGAGCGTCGGCACGTCCAGGCCGTCCGGAGCGTGGACGCCCCCGGACGCATCGGAGACGGCCACCACGGTCGCGCCGCGATCGACGAGCTCCTGCGCCGCGACCGAGCCGACGTTCCCGAAGCCCTGGACGACGCAGCGCTGCTCCGCCAGCCGCCAGCCGAGCCGCTCGCACGCGCGCGCGACCACCATCGCGACCCCGGCTCCGGTCGCCTCCTGCCGGAACACGGAGCCGCCGATCGAGACCGGCTTGCCCGTGACGATCTCGGGCGAGGCGAAGCCGCGCTGCATCGAGTACGTGTCCATCATCCAGGCCATCGTCTGACCGCTGGTGGCGAGATCGGGCGTGGGGATGTCCTCCTTCGGGCCGATCACGGGGAGCAGCTCCGACGTGAAACGCCGCGTCAGCCGCTCGACCTCCGCGGGCGAGAGCGCCGCCGGGGCGCACCGGATGCCCCCGGCCGCGCCGCCGTAGGGCAGGCGGAGGAGGGCGCAGGTCCAGGTCGTCCACAGCGCCAGCGCGGCGCAGTCGCCCAGCGTGAGCGACGGGTCGAAGCGGATGCCCCCGGTCGTCGGGCCGAGCACGCTCGAGTGCTGCACGCGGTAGCCGGGGAACACGGCCTTCGTCCCGTCGTCAAGCGTCACCGGGAGCGAGACCAGCAATGCCCGCTCCGGGTGCCGCAACCGCTCGGCCACTCCGGGCTCGACGCGGGTGTGGCGGAGGGCCTCGTCGTACTGCGCGACCGCCAGGCGATACAGCGGGGCGTCGTACTCCAGCCCCGCGAAGCTCGGCGCGTGCTCGGTCGACGCCATGGGCTCGTGAGCATACAGACGCGCCGCAGCCGGCTCGGGGCCCCGGCCGGCGCCTGCCGGTCGGGGCGGCGACGTCGTCGGACGGCGGATCCGGCCGCGTCCTCTCGTGATCCGGGCGGCGATGCCGGGGGAGGGAGTCGAACCCTCATGTCCCGAGGGACAGCCGCTTTTAAGGCGGCCGCGTCTGACCGTTCCGCCACCCCGGCGAGGGCCGAGTCTACGTGGCGCGGTCGCGCGCCGAGAACGCGAGAGGCTTCTACGTGCTGCCCGGCGTCATGGAGTCGGGCGAGATCCGCTCCGGCCCGCGGAAGCGATACGCGGCGACGAAGGCCGCGAACGCCGGTTCGTCGAAGTCGGCGCAGATCGCGAGGCGACCGGTCCCACGGTCGCCCCCGTCGGCGTTCCACGCCCCGAGCGCGATCTTCCCGCCGAGCCCCGGATACGGCGCGAGGACGAGGCCGTCCGGATCGGCGTCGTAGAACGCCCGCAGCGCCGCGACCGTCGCCGCGGGAACCCTGTCGCCGTACTGGACGAACACGGCCCCGTGCTCGAGGTTGTGCACGAGGCGGGCCTGCTGCACCGGCTCGTCGTACGCGCCGAAGACGAGCGTCTCCCGGAAGTGCGGCCCGCCGGTTGGCGGATCCGTGTTCCACGCGGGGCTCACGAGGTCGGGTGACGACACGTCGGAGTGGTCGGCGGCGTTGCGTGGGACCGCCACCTCGGTCAGCGAGCACCCGGCCGTCTCGAGAGCAGCCCGCGCGTCGCCGGGGGCGGCCGCCGAGGGAGGTCCGCCGAGCGCATAGAGGAGCACGGTCGCCGCGAGCACCACGAAGCCCGAGCCCGCGATCAGGTAGAGCGTCCTCCGCTCGATGCCCGCCTCGACGGGGCCTGGCCCGGGTCGCGGCTTGGGCGCCATGCGCGTGATCGTAGCCACGTGCCGATGCCGTCCTGCCCCGACGCTACCGTTGGGTGTCCTCGTGACGATCGTGGCGCTGCTCCTCGGGCTCGTGATCGGCGCCCTCGGCGCCTGGGTCGCTGTGCGTGCCCACCTCGCCGACCGAGACGCGCTCCGGGCCGAGCGCGACGCAGCGCTGGCGGCCCGCGACGCATCCTCCGAGCGCGTGATCTCCCTCGAGCGCGAGCTCGCCGCGGCGGACGCGCGGCTCGAGGCCTCCGAGGGGTCACTCGAGGCGCGAGTGCGCGACGCGATCCGCACGGCATCGGCCGAGGCGTACGCGCAGTCGAACGCCTCGTTCCTCGAGCTCGCGGGGGCGAAGCTCGGCGAGACCGTCGCACCGCTCGCGCAGTCGCTCGACAAGGTCAACGCCCGGGTGCAGGAGCTCGACCGCGCCCGCGCGCAGTCCCACGGCGCGCTGACGCGCCAGCTCGGCGAGCTCGGCGAGCGCACGCAGGTGCTCGCGACCGCGCTGCGGACACCGCACGTTCGCGGTCGCTGGGGCGAGATGCAGCTCAAGCGGGTCGTCGAGCTCGCGGGGATGCTCCCGTACTGCGACTTCGCCGAGCAGGTCTCGACCACGACCGACGAGGGACGGCTCCGCCCCGACGTGATCGTGCGGCTCCCGGGCGGCAAGCAGGTCGTCGTCGACGCGAAGGTGCCGCTCGCGTCCTACCTCGACGCGCTCGAGGCCTCGGACGAGGACGTCCGGGCGCAGAAGCTCGCCGACCACGCGCGACTCGTCCGCGAGCACCTGCAGAAGCTCGGCGCCAAGCAGTACTGGTCGCAGTTCACCCACAGCCCCGAGTACGTCGTCATGTTCCTCCCCGACGAGGGGTTCTTCCGGGCCGCGTGGGAGCAGGACCGCGAGCTCGTGGAGCTCGGGGTGCGCGCGCGCGTGCACGTCGCGTCGCCGACGACCCTCATCGTCCTCCTCCAGGCGATCGCGCACGGCTGGCAGCAGGAGACGATCGCCGAGGACGCCCGTACCGTGCACGCGCTCGGCAAGGACCTCTACGAGCGCCTCACCGTGACCGGAACGCACCTGACGAAGGTCGGCACGGCCCTCGACCGCGCCGTGGGCTCGTACAACGAGGCGATCGGGTCGCTGGAGCGCAGGGTCCTCCCGACCGCCCGCAAGCTGGGCGAGGCGAGCCTGTCCGAGAAGGAGCTGCCGGTGCTGGAGCCGGTCACCGGTCGCTCGATGCCGCTGCGTGCAGCCGAGCTGACCGAGCCGCCTGCAGCGCCCGAGCAGGGGCGCCTCGAAGTGCTCCCCGGCGACGCCGACGCCGCGTAGCCGACGGGTCGTCGCCGCGACCGGGGGCAGGGGTAGGACGGCGTGGAACAGCGCGCGTCGCGGCAGCGTTCGACAAGGTATGGCGATGGGCGCGCCGACGGTACCGTGGAGCCGACAGATCTCGTGACCAAGGAGCAGACCGTGACCGACGTACGCAACGTGATCATCATCGGCGGTGGCCCTGCCGGCTACACGGCAGCCCTCTACAGCGCGCGCGCCAACCTCGCGCCGCTCGTGATCGAGGGCTTCAACTGGGGCGGCCAGCTCATGATCACGAGCGACGTCGAGAACTACCCCGGCTACCCCGACGGCGTGATGGGGCCGACGATGATGCAGGACTTCCGACGTCAGGCAGAGCGCTTCGGCGCAGAGTTCGTGACCGACGACGTGACGCGGGTCGACTTCTCGGAGCGCCCGTTCGGGGTCTGGGTCGGCGGCGACGAGTACCGCGCGAGCACCGTGATCGTCGCGACCGGGGCGACTGCGCGTCAGCTCGGACTCGAGTCCGAGCGGCGCCTCCAGGGCCGCGGAGTCTCGTACTGCGCGACCTGCGACGCGGCCTTCTTCCGCGACAAGGTCGTCGTCGTCGTCGGCGGCGGCGACTCGGCGATGGAGGAGGCGACGTTCATCTCGCGCTTCGCGAGCAAGGTGTACCTCGTCCACAGACGCGACGAGTTCCGCGCGTCGGCCGTGATGGTCGACCGCGCGCGCAGCGACGAGAAGATCGAGCTCGTCCTCAACAAGGTCGTCGACGAGGTGCTCGGAGACGACAAGGTGACCGGCGTCCGGCTGCGCGACACCGTCACCGGCGAGCTCTCCGAGCTGGCGACCGACGGCTTCTTCGTCGCTGTGGGTCACGACCCGACAACGGCGCTCTTCCTCGACCAGCTCGACCACGAGCCCGACACGGGCTACCTCGTCACGCAGGGCAAGTCGACGGCCACGAACGTGCCGGGCGTGTTCGCGGCCGGGGACGTGCAGGACCACGTGTACCGGCAGGCGATCACCGCGGCCGGGTCGGGCTGCGCGGCGGCGCTCGACGCCGAGCGCTTCCTCGCGGCGCAGCGGGACGCGGTGGCCTCCGCCGCGTCGTAGCGGGGCGTCCCCGTCGGAAGGTGCCTGGCTGAAGCCAGGCACCAGGCCATGGCGCGCGCGTGCCGGGGACGAGGTGCCTCGCTTCAGCCAGGGACCTGACGGACGTCGACGCGCGACGCCGGGCAGAGGTCCGCGAGGACGCAGTCCTCGCAGCGCGGCTTGCGCGCGTCGCACACCCGGCGCCCGTGCCAGATGAGCAGGTGCGGGAACCGCGCCCAGTCCGCGTGGGGCACGATCCGCACGAGGTCTCGCTCGATCCGAACGGGATCGTCCTGGCGCGTCAGGCCGAGCCGCTGGGACAGCCGACGGACGTGCGTGTCGACCACGATCCCCTGCGCGTGGCCGAGCTCCGCCGCGACCACGTTGGCGGTCTTGCGCGCGACACCGGGCAGGCGCAGCAGCTCCGGGATGGTGCGCGGCACCTGCCCGTCGAACTCCTCGAGCAGGATCCTCATCGTCCCGCGGATCGCCTTCGCCTTCTGCCGGTAGAAGCCCGTCTGGAAGACGTCGCGCTCGAGCTCCTCTTGCGACACGGCGAGGTAGTCCTCCGGTCTGCGGTACTTGCGGAACAGCGTCGCGGTGACGCGGTTGACGTTCACGTCGGTCGTCTGGGCGGAGAGCATCACCGAGACGAGCAGCTCGAGGTCGCTCTCGAACCGCAGGGCGATCTCGGCGTCGGCGTGCTCGACCGCGAGCCGCTCGATGATCGGGCCGATCCGGTCGCGGCGCCGTCCCAGCCCGCGACGCCGTGCCTCGGCGACGTAGCTACGCGCCACGCAGGCCCTCGAAGTACGCGGTCACGTCGTCGGGCGCCGGCGGCTCGATCAGCTGCGACGCATGCTCGAGCGCGTCGGGGAAGCCGGAGCCGCGGATCGCAGCGGCAGCGGCCTCGACGTCGTAGTCCGTGCGCACCAGCTCGACGCCGTCGTCGGAGACGATCGCCCAGAACGCCCCACGCTGCCCCTGGTAGGGACGCCCGACGCTGCCGGCGACGACGAAACGGCGACCAGAGGCGTCTCGCCGGTCGACCTGCACGTGAGTGTGCCCCGCGACGACCGTCCCCTGGGGCGCGGCCGCGAGCGCCTCCGCGAGCTGGTCGCCCGGCGTGAGCGCGGTGACGATCTCGTCGTCCGCCCTGGAGGTCGCGTGACAGAAGCACGTGCCCCTGCCGACCGGGAGGGCGAGGCTCAGCGACCACCCGGCCACGAAGCCGAGCCGTTCCTCCCCCAGCTGCTCTGCGCACCACCGCGCACCGTGCCGCTCTTGTCGCTCGACGACCTCGCGATCGCCGTTGCCGCGCACGAAGCGCACGCGCTCGCCGTGCTCCCGCAGGCGATCCAGGGACGCACGCGGGAATGGCCCGGCCACGACGTCACCGCCGCTGACGATCACGTCGGCGGTCGCACAGCGCGGGTCGGCGAGCACTGCGGCAAGCGCCGCGTCGTTGCCGTGGACGTCGTAGAGCGCTGCGACGCGCATCGGTCGAGGCTAGCCCGCGGGCTCGAGGACGGCGCCGCCGCCCTGTGTCCGGAGCCTCGTTCCTGCGCAGACCCGGTCGAGCGCGGGACAGCCCGAGCAGGCGTACGGGCTCGGGGTCGGGAGGAACTCGCCCTCCGCGATGCGTCGGATCGCCGCGCGCAGCGAGCCCTCGAGGTCAGGAGCGTCGGCGGCGGTGAACGTGCGGGTGACGACGTCGGCCGGCGCCTCCAGGAACTGGTAGACGACCTCGACCTCCTCGACGCCCGCACGCAGGCAGGCGAGCGCGTAGACCGTGCGCTGCACCTCGTACTCGTCGGCGACGATCGCGGCCGGGGTGCGGTCCCCGAGCGCGTTCGTCTTGTAGTCCAGGACGAGCGCGCGCGAGCCGTCCCGCCAGAGGACGTCGAGCCTGCCTCCGATCAGCACTCCGTCCGCCTCGAACGCGAACGGGCGCTCAGGCCGCGCTCCGGCGAGGCCACCGACCCGCGTGGCGAGCTCCGAGTCGCAGTACGCGGCGACGAGCGTCCCGATCGTCTCGAGCTCGTCGTCCCGCACGTCCGGGTACCACGCTCGCACGAGCTCCGGGAGCTCGAGGGGTGCGACCGGCGCCGCGAGGTCGACCCGCTCCAGGAGCCGGTGCACGGCGTCGCCGATCTCCGTCGCGTGCAGGCGGCTGCCGCCCCCCTCCTCGACCGGTGCCCAGGGTGCCGGGCGCATGCCGACCACCCGCTCGACGTAGAAGCGATAGGGACAGCGCTCGAAGAGCGAGATCGCCGAGTACGAGAGCCGGGTGACGCCTCCGAGCGGTGGCTCGGGCAGAGCCGCGAGCGCGTGGAGGCGCGGCGCCCTCGGCGGCAGCCCCTCGCCGCTTCCGGCGAAGAGGGAGAGCTGCCCCGGCTCGGCCTCGTTGGACTCCTCCGGTGCGTCCCGCACGACGTCCGTGCCCCTGTCGCCCTGAGCGTCCGGCGCGCCACGATCGACGCGCATCAGGATCGACGCCTCGCCGCGCCGCACCTCGATCGGCCCGCCGTCGGCGGCGGCCAGCTCGTCGGCGAGGTCGAGCCGGTCGAGCACCCACCGGATCGGCGTGCCCTCCGGCTTCCCGCCCGCGAGGTCGACGGATCCGGAGACGAGCAGCCGATCCATGGCACGGGTCATCGCGACGTAGTACAGGCGCAGTCGCTCGGCCTGCTCGGCCTGCTCGTGCGAGGCACGCACGTCCTGGTACGACGTCGTGCCGACTCGTGACCCCGTCGCCGGGTGCGCGACCTTGAAGCCGAAGCGGCCGTCGGAGAGGCAGAGGATGTCGTCGGCCCGATGACGCTCGCGTCCGGCGTCCGCGACGATCACGACCTTGAACTCGAGCCCCTTGGCGGCGTGGATCGTGAGCAGCCGCACGGCGTCGGCTCCCTCCTCCTCGGAGACGGCGTCCAGCTCCCGTGCGCCGACGGCCTGCTGCTCCCCGACGAACCGGACGAAGCCCTCGATGTCGGGCCCCCGGAGCTCCTCGTAGGCGCGAGCGAGCCGGGCCAGCTTCCGGACGTTCGCATACCTGCGGCGACCGTCCGGGAGCGCCAGCACCGCGAGGTCGTAGTCGTGCTCGGTGAGGATGCGCTCGCAGACCAGCTCGAGCGGCGCGTGCGCCGAGAGCTCGACGAGGCGCTCGTAGCGCTGGAGGAACGCGCGCAGCATGCGCCGGTCGTCCTCGGCGAGGCCCTCCGGGAGCGTCCGCTCGATCCCCTTGAACAGCGGCATGCGGGTCGCGGCGGCGCGCACCAGCACGAGCGCGTCGTTCGAGACGCCGACGAACGGCGACGCGAGCACGGTCAGCAGCGCCTCGTCGTCGTAGCGGTTCTGGAGCAGACGGAGGTACGAGACGAGGTCGACGACCTGCTGCTGGCCGAAGTAGCTCTTGCCCGCCGAGCGGATCGTCGGCAGCCCGACCGCCCGGAGCTCCTCCTCGTACCACTCGGCGTCGGTGCCGGCCGCGAACAGGAGCACGATCTCTCCGGGGAGCGCCACCCCGCCGTCGACGAGCTCGCGAACGCGGCGCGCGACCGAGCGGGCCTCGCTCCGGCGCCAGTTCACACCGGCCTCCGTCGCAGCCGCCTTGTCGGTCACGAGCAGCTCGACGGCGCTCCGCAGCGGCTCCGCGAGCGGGCCCTCCGCCGCCTCGAGCGGGAGGAAGTCGTCGCCGAACTCCGCGGCGAAGAGCTCGTTCACGGCGGCGAGCACCTCGGGGCGCGAGCGGTAGTTGAGCGTGAGCGGGAGCACGGCCGGCGCCGCCTCGCGTCGCTCGCGGAAGACGGCGACGTCCGCGTGGCGGAACCCGTAGATCGACTGGAACTCGTCGCCGACGAAGAACACGTCCAGCTCGTCGCCGTCGACGAGGAGGTCGATCAGCTCCGTCTGGAGTCGGTTCGTGTCCTGGAACTCGTCGACCATCACCGAGCGGAACCGCTGCCGCTCCCGAGCGCGCAGCTCCTCGTCGCCGACGAGGAGATCGCGCACCCGGAGCTGGAGATCCTCGAAGTCGAGCGCCGACTCGCGATCCTTCGCGCGCGCGTACGCGTCGCCGAACGCGGCCAGCAGCTCCTCGAGCAGCTCTCGGTCGCGGGCGGCGAGCTCCTCGAGCGCCGCGGCGCGCAGCGCCTCCCGCGCCTCGTTGAAGCTCGCCGCCCGCGGGCCGCGAGCCGTGAAGGCGTCGAGCTCGAGCAGCCGCTCTGGCAGCGTGGTCGCCTCGACGAGGGCGAGCGCGGCGGCTGCCGCCTGGCGCTGCAGCTCCGTCGCGCCGCCGTCGGCGACCAGCGCGGCGGCGGTCTCGCGAAGCTCCCGGTGCAGGGCGTCGAGTTCGGGTCGGGCAGCCGGCTCGAGCACGAGCGGACGTCCCGCCGAGCGGAGGGTGTCGTAGACGCCCACGAGCATCGAGCGCAGCCCCTTCGCCCCGTACGTCGCCAGCAGCCGCCAGCGCTCCTCCTCGTCGACGGAGCAGAAGTCAGCGAGCGCGTCGTCGAAGGCCTCCCCCTGGAGCACCCGGGCCTGCGCCTCGCCGAGCACGCGAAAGCCGGGGTCGACGCCCGCCGCGAGGGCGTGGATCGCGAGCAGGCGGCGACAGAACCCGTGGATCGTCGAGATCCAGGCGCCGTCGAGCGCGCGGGCCAGGTCTGGCCGCCCGACCTCCAGCAGGCGAGCCCTGATGCGCGACCGCAGCTCGCCTGCCGCGCGCTCGGTGTACGTGATCACGAGCAGCGACTCGACGTCCAGGCCGCCGTCGGTCACGGCCCGCACGAATCGCTCGACGAGGACCGCCGTCTTCCCGGTGCCGGCGCCGGCGGCGACGAACACCCGGCCGCGGGCCTCGATCGCCGCCGCCTGCTGCGGGTTCGGCTGCCGACTCATGCGCGCTTCTTGCGGCAGATCCGCCACAGGTCGCACCACGCGGGGCACTCGCCGTTCGTGGGGTCGTGACGGACGTCTCCCTCGCGGATCCGGCCGACGAGCGTGATCGCCGTGTCCCGGGCCGACGCGAGCGCCCCGTCGAACGCCTCCGGCTCGACGTAGTCACCGGACGCGAACCCCGGGACGGCCTCGTCGCCACCGCGCAGGATCCCCCGTCGACGCCTCCCCCCGCCCACGGAGACGTAGACCCCGCCCATCGGCTCCAACCCGAGTCGGTCGCGCAGCACCAGGAGGTACAGCGGCAGCTGCAGCTTGTCGCCGCCGAGGATCTCGCTGGCCGACGACGCGTGGCCGGACTTGTAGTCGACCACGATCCCGCGAGCGCTCATCGGGTCGACGTCGACCCGGTCGATCTTGCCGGTGACGACGACGCCCGGCTCGAGCTCGTAGTCGCGGAACGAGACCTCGAGCTTGCGGGGCACGAACGGCGACCGCTCGACGGCCTCGTCCCGGACGAGCTGCTCGAGGTCGCGCTGCAGCCCCTGCTCGAGCTCGCGCCGGTCGAGGTCCTCGGCGTCGATGCGCATACCCGACTCCACTG
This sequence comes from uncultured Actinomycetes bacterium, assembly GCA_963703095.1. Classification (GTDB taxonomy): domain Bacteria; phylum Actinomycetota; class Thermoleophilia; order Gaiellales; family Gaiellaceae; genus Gaiella. The sequence goes on along the minus strand of OY969787.1, from coordinate 1,666,648 downwards.
CGGCCGAGACGCACGACCGCATCAGCGCGACCGCCTCCTCGACGTTGTCCGGCGTGACCCGCTCGGCGCCGGGCAGCTCCCGCGGCAGCTGCGCGTAGAAGCGCTGCAGCGCCGCGTGGAGGATCGACCCGCGCATCAACCGGTCGATCTCCTTGTCGATGGCGCCCGGCCGGAGGTGGCGCTCGACGAACCAGGCGGCGGAGCAGCCGGCCATCCGCTCGAGATCGGACACGCCGAACGCCTCCCGCGACCGGAGCACCTCGAGCGCGGGCGCGTCGGTGAGCGGCGTCGGGCGGTCGAACGCGCGCAGGGCGCGACCCAGCCGGCGCTCCCAGCCGTTGGCGAGGGCGAGCGCGCGGGCGTCTGCTGGTGCGTCCGCCGCCAGCCGGGCCAGCGAGCGGAGCCGCTCCCGCTCGGTCGGCGCCGTCTCCAGCCTCCACGTGAGGGCCGACAGCGGGCGGCGCTGCGTGTGGCGCCTGACGTCGTCCCCGTCGAAGAGCTCCCGCACCGCGTCCCAGAAGGGGCTCGCCTCGCGGGGGGCGCCCTCCTCGCCCGTCGCCTGGCGCACGAGCACGAGCCGCCGGGTTGGCCGCGTGCACGCGGTGAGGAAGAGGTAGCGGTCACGTGCGACGCCGTCCGTCCGCTCGAGGCGCACGCTGCGGCGCTCAACGAGCGTGCGACGCTCGTCGTCGCCGAGGAACGGCGACGGGCGCGCCCGTCGCGGGAGCACTCCCTGCTCGAGCCCGACGACGAAGACGACCGCGAAGCGGCGCGTCCGCGCCCGCGCGAGGTCGAGCACGGCGACCCTGCCCGGCGCCGAGGGACGATCGCCGCGCACCGTCGTGCGCTCGAGCGCCGCCAGCACGTCGCCACGAGCGATGTCGACGCCATCCGACGCGAGCCGCCCGAGCTCGCCCACTGTCCGCGTGATCGCGTCGAGCGCCCGCAGATCGGCCCGCGAGCGAGGTGCGAGACCCGGCTCGACGAGCCCGTGCGCGTTGCGGAGCATGAGCGCTGCCACGTCCCGCACGAGGTCGAGAGGAGGCGCGGGCCCGAGGACGAGGTCGAGCGTGGGCAGGCCGCGTCCGCCTCGCACCTCGCCCGTGACCTCGACCGCCCGATCGCCGCGGGCGACCCCGCGGCCACGGAGCTTCCCCTCCGCCCAGTCGACGTCGCGCCGCGCGAGGCCCGAGTACGGGGATCGCAGGTGTGCGTACAGCTCGGGCCGCTCGCCGCCGAGCCACGCGAAGCGGAGGAGGGAGAGGAGCGAGCCGCCGAGCGGCGTGAACCGGAGCCCGCAGCGACCTTCGATCGACAGCGGCACGTCGAAGGCCGCGAACGCCGTCTCCAGCGAGACGCGCAGGGCGTCGACCGACGGGCACACGACCGCGATCTCGTGCAGCGGGACGCCCTCACGACCCAGCTCGAGCACCTCCTGTGCGACGAGCTCGAGCGTCCCGCGCTCCCCGGCCCCCTCGAGGAAGCGGACGCTGTCGTCGAGGGCAAGGCGCTGCGGCGCGTCGGAGAAGAGGTGGCGCTCGAGGTGGGCGATCCCAGCTGGCAGGTGGGCGACAGCGCCGGGCGGCAGCTCGACGACCCGCTCGCCCGCGAGCGCCGCCAGGTCCGCGACGGTCCGGGCGAGGCCCTCGTAGGCCGCGCGTCCGGGCTCGTACGGAACCGACACGTGGACCTCCGTCCGCGCGGCGAGCGCCTCGAGGAGCGCCCACTCGGCGCCGGTGAGGTCTTCGAAGCCGTACGCGAGAACCGGAGCGTCGTCCCACGCCCCCAGATCGCGTTCGAGACGCTCGACCGCCCGGCGCCGGAGCGCACCGCGATCCCACGCGCCGACCGCGTCGAGCTCGGCGCGGTACGAGGTCGAGCAGGCCCGCGAGCGGCTCCGCGAGCTCGGCCGGCTCGACGAGCGCCGCGTCGAGCTCCTCGAGCGTGCGTGCGAGCGCATCCGCGTACCCCGGGAACGACGCCGACCCGCCCGCGCCGCCGTGGTCGCGCACGTGCCCAGCCACGATCCGGCGTACGACGACCGCGCGCTCCGCCTCGCCCAGGAGCCGCCGCCCCGTGCCGTCGCCGTGCGCCAGGTGCTCGAAGAGCGTGTCGAAGGTCCCGATCGTGCCGGCGAGCAGCCCTCCGGCGCGGGCCACGAGCTCGCGCTCGGTGCGCTCGACGTCGAGCCGGGTGGGGACTATCAGCCAGGGATCGCGGTCGAGGCGCTCGAGCGTCCGCTCGAGCAACAGCGCGACCTTGCCCGCGTGTGCCGGGCCGACGACGATCGAGAGGCTCACCGCGCCATGGTAGTCGGGCGCGGTCCGCCCTCCGTCGTGCGTGGCGCTACGACAGCGACTTCGGCTTGCGGCCGCGGCGTGCAACTGCGACGCCGGGCATCCCGCCGGCGCAGCTGTCGCAGAGATCCGCCTGCTTCGCCCCGCGCCGCGCGTCGTTGAACGTCACGCGCAGGACCGCGCCCTTGCCCTCCTCGACCTCGGTGCCGCAGCTGTCGCAAACGAGAACGGTCTTTCTGGCCATGATTTCTCCCTCGTGAGCTCTTCGTGACATGACGACCCGGCGACAATGCCGGCTTCGCGATAGGCGAAACATATCGGATCGAAATACCGAACTCCAGTGCGCGGTGCGACGACCTGGCTGCGCATCTAGAATCGCGCGCCGATGGACTCGCGCACGATCGTCGTCCTGGAGGGGGATCAGACCGGCCAGGAGCTGCTGGACGCGGCGCTGCGCGTGCTCGCGCCGGACGTGATCGGGCTCGAGCTCTCCCTCCCACGCTTCGACCTGTCGCTCGAGGGCCGCCGCGCGACCGGCAACGACGTCGTCCACGAGGCGGCACGGGCGATCCGCCGGCATGGACTCGGCCTCAAGGCGGCCACCGTCACGCCCGAGCAGCCCGGCGACGTCGGCTCCCCGAACCGGATCCTCCGCGAGGAGATCGGCGGCAAGGTGATCGTCCGCACCGGCCGCCGGATCCCCGGGGTCGTCCCGATCGGCGGCGTCCACTCGCCGATCTCGGTCGTGCGGATGGCCGTCGGGGACGCGTACGGCGCGAAGGAATGGAGGGAGGGGGCGGGCGACGGTGAGGTCGCGTTCAGGACCGAGCGGATCGAGCGCAGCGTCTGTCGCGCGGTCGCCGAGTTCGCGTTCCGCCAGGCGGCGCGCACCGGCGCGAAGGTCTTCGGCGGGCCGAAGTACACGGTCAGCCCCGTGTACGAGGGGATGCTGAAGGAGGAGATGGACGCCGCCGCGCGCCGCCATCCCGGCGTGCCGTACGAGCCGCAGCTGATCGACGCGACGTTCGCGCTGCTGATCTCCTCGAGCGGCGCGCCGATGGTGATCCCGGCGCTCAACCGCGACGGCGACATCCTCTCCGACCTCGTGCTGCCGCTGTTCGGGTCGATCGCCGGCTCGGAGTCGCTGCTCGTCGCGTTCGAGGACGCCGGGGACGCCCCGACGGCGCTGATGGCGGAGGCGGCGCACGGCACCGCGCCCGTCGCTGCAGGGGAAGGACGTGGCCAACCCGATGGCGATGATCCTCGCGGCGGCGGCCCTGCTCGCGCACGCGGAGGACGAGGCGGGCCAGACGGCGGGGCGCGCGATCCGCGAGGCGAGCCTCGAGGCGGTCGCGGAGGGCGTTCGAACGGCTGACCTCGGCGGCGCGCACGGGACGACGGAGTACACCGACGAGGTGATCCGCCGCACCCGCACGAAGCTCGAGGTCTGGGCGTCGCTGTAGGGGCGAGGCATGCCTCGCCCACCTCTCGCCCGCCTTTCACCCGCCTCTCGCCCGCCTCTCGCCCGCCCTACGCCGCGTGCCGCCCTACGCCGCGTGTCGGAGCGCGACGTCGCCGCACTCCACGGCGTCGACGAGCGCCGCTGCGACCTCGGGATCGAACTGCGCTCCGGCACAGCGACGCACCTCTGCGAGCGCGTCGTCGAGGGACAGCGCAGCGCGGTAGGGCCGCTCGCTCGTCATCGCGTCGAACGCATCGGCGACGGCCATCAGTCGACCCTCGATCGGGATCTCGGCCCCCCGTCGCCGGGTGGGATATCCGGCGCCGTCCCAGCGCTCGTGGTGGAAGAGCACGTACGGGAGCGCCGGGGCGAGCGAGGGCAGACCCGCTAGCAGCCAGAGGCCCTCGACAGGGTGAGCCCGGATCTCCGCGACCTCGTCGTCGCTCAGCCGGCCGGGCTTCGCGAGCACCTCGGGACGCACCGTGACCTTGCCCACGTCGTGCAGCGCCGAGCCGAGCCGGAGGTGCTCCAGCTGGGCGTCGTCCCAGCCGAGACGGAGCGCGACGGCCTCCGCGTGGCGGCCGACGCGGGCCGCGTGGCCGCCCAGGTCGGGGTCGGCGACGTCCATCGCGGCGGTCAACGCGGAGAGCCCGGTCACGGTCGGAATGGTTCCCCGGGCGCGCCCCGATCCCTTCCCGTAGATTCCGCCGTGGGATGCGCATCTCGGTGCCTCGAGAGTCGACCGCCGGTGAGAGCCGGGTCGCGCTGACCCCCGAGGCCGTCGCCAAGCTCGCAGCCGGCGGCGCCGAGGTCGCGGTCGAGCGGGGCGCGGGCGCCGCGGCGGGGTTCACGGACGACGAGTACGCGTCCGCCGGCGCGACGCTCGGTTCCCGCGCCGAGGTGCTCGCCGGCGCCTCGATCGTCGCGTGCGTGCGTCGGCCCGACGACGACGCGCTCGGCGCGCTCTCCCGCGGCACGGCGCTGATCGGCTTTCTCGCGCCGCTGACGGATCGCGAGGGGATCGAGCGCCTGGACGCGCACGGCGTCGATCGGCTTCGCGATGGAGTCGGTGCCGCGCATCACGCGTGCGCAGTCGATGGACGCCCTCTCGTCCCAGGCGACGGTCGGGGGGTACAAGGCGGTGCTGGTCGCCGCCGACCGCGTGCCGAAGCTCTTCCCGATGATGATGACGGCTGCCGGGACGATCGCCCCGGCCCGCGTGCTCGTGCTCGGCGCGGGCGTCGCCGGGCTGCAGGCGATCGCCACGGCTCGCCGGCTCGGTGCCGTGGTGTCCGCCTTCGACGTGCGGCCGGCCGTCGCGGAGCAGGTGCAGTCGCTCGGCGCGACGTTCCTCGACCTCGGGGTCAAGGGCGAGGAGACCGAGGGCGGGTACGCGAAGGAGCTCACGCCCGAGCAGCAGGCCGAGCAGCAGCGGGCGCTCGAGGAGCGGATCCCCGACTTCGACGTCGTGATCACGACAGCGCTCGTGCCGGGTCGCCCCGCACCCCGCCTGATCCCGGCGGCAGCGGTCGAGCGGATGCGTCCGGGGAGCTGCATCGTCGACCTCGCGGCCGAGACCGGCGGCAACTGCGAGCTCACCGTGCCGGGGGAGGAGATCGTCGCGGGAGGCGTCACGATCGTCGGCCACACCAACCTCCCCTCGACGATGGCCGCCGACGCGAGCCGCCTCTACGCGCGCAACGTCCTCGCCGTGCTGGAGCTGCTCGCGCCGCAGGGCGAGCTCGCGCTCGACTGGGAGGACGAGATCGTCGCCGGTGCGTGCGTCACGCGGCGGCCCGAGCAGCCGAGCGCCGCTGAGGCCGCGACCGAGCCGACCGAGGAGGGAGCGTCATGAGCGACATGTCCTTCGTGATCGAGCTGACCATCCTCGTGCTGTCGGTGTTCCTCGGCTTCGAGGTGATCTCGAAGGTGCCGACCATGCTCCACACCCCGCTCATGTCGGGCACGAACTTCATCCACGGCATCGTGGTGGTGGGCGCGATCATCGTCCTCGGCTTCGCCGACGACGGCTTCACGAAGACGATCGGGTTCCTGGCGATGATGCTCGCCACCGCGAACGTCGTCGGCGGCTGGTTCGTGACCGACCGGATGCTCGAGATGTTCAAGCCGCGGCGCGAGCCGAAGCGGGAGGAGCCGAAGACGTGATCTCGGACCCGGACGTCATCGGGCTGCTCTACCTCGTCGCGATCGTCTGCTTCATCCTCGCGCTGCGCTTCCTCTCGTCGCCGAAGCACGCGCGCAAGGGCAACTGGATCGGTGGCCTCGGGATGATCGTCGCGATCGTCACGACCCTGTTGATCGACGGGATCGGCAACTGGCTCCTGATCGTGATCGGCGCGCTGGTCGGCACGGTCGTCGGCGTCGTCGGCGCGCGCACGGTGAAGATGACCGCGATGCCGCAGATGGTCGCCCTGTTCAACGGGGTCGGCGGCGGCGCGGCGGCGCTCATCGCGATGGCCGAGTTCCACGAGGCTGCCGGGGGGCTCTCGACCGACGCGATCGTCTCGACCGTGCTCTCGGCGCTGATCGGCTCGGTGTCGTTCGCCGGCTCGCTCGTCGCGTTCGCGAAGCTGCAGGAGCTCGTCAGCGGTCGTCCGATCGTCTTCCCAGGCCAGAACGTCGTCAACATCGCCGTGCTCGGCGGCGCGGCTGCGCTCGGGATCGCGCTGATCGCCGGGGTCGAGGCCGAGTGGACGCTGTGGGCGCTGATCGGCCTCGCGCTCCTGTTCGGCGTGCTCTTCGTGCTCCCGATCGGCGGCGCGGACATGCCGGTCGTGATCGCGCTCCTCAACGCGTTCACCGGGCTCGCGGCCTCGGCGACCGGCCTCGTGCTCGACAACACCGTGCTGATCGTCTCGGGGATGCTCGTCGGCGCCTCCGGCACGCTGCTCACGCTGCTGATGGCGAAGGCCATGAACCGCTCGGTCGCCAACGTCCTCTTCGGCGCGTTCGGGCAGGTGCAGACCGGCACCGGCACGGCGTTCGCCGACGACGGTCGCACCGTGCGGGCGACGACGGCCGACGACGTCGCGGTGCAGCTCAGCTTCGCGCGCAAGGTGGTCGTCGTCCCGGGCTACGGGATGGCGGTGGCCCAGTCGCAGCACGACGTCCGGCAGCTCGCCGAGCTGCTCGAGGAGAAGGGCGTCGACGTCGCGTACGCGATCCACCCGGTCGCCGGTCGCATGCCGGGGCACATGAACGTCCTGCTCGCCGAGGCGAACGTGCCGTACGACCAGCTCAAGGAGATGGACGAGATCAACCCCGAGTTCCCGCAGACGGACGTCGCGCTCGTGATCGGCGCGAACGACGTGGTCAATCCCGCCGCCCGCAGCGACACCGCGAGCCCGATCTACGGGATGCCGATCCTCGACGTCGACAAGGCCGCCTCGGTCGTGGTGATGAAGCGCTCGATGGCCCCAGGGTTCGCGGGGATCGACAACGAGCTGTTCCTCGACCCGAAGACGACGATGCTGTTCGGCAACGCGAAGGACTCCGTCGTCAAGCTGATCGCCGCCGTCAAGGCGACCTAGTCGCGCGCCTCCGGCCCTCGGTCGTGAGATGGACGAACGGCGGGCGAGGCGGGCCTCGCCCCTACGGGGTGCGGCGTCGCAGGGTCGCGGCGCCCAGTGCGAGCGCGAGCAGCGTCGCTCCCAGCGTGACCGCGACGTCGAGCCAGAAGCGCGCGCCCAGGTCGGGCACCGTGGCCGCGCGGTCGAGCGCGTCGTAGGCGTACGTCATCGGGAACAGGGCGGACAGCGCCTGGAGCCACTCGGCCATGTCCTCGCGGGGGACGAAGAGCCCGCAGAGGAGCAGCTGGGGAAGGACGAACGCCGGCATGAACTGCACCGCCTGGAACTCGGTCTGCGCGAACGCGCTCACGAACAGGCCGAGGGCCATTCCCAGCACGGCGTTCGCGACCGCCAGCAGCAGGATCACGACGCGCGGGTTGGCGCTCTGGAGGTCGAGCAGCCCAAAGCCCACGAGCGACACCACCGTTCCCTGCACCGCTGCGACCAGGGCGAAGGCGACGCCGTAGCCGAGCAGCAGGTCGAGCTTCGCGATCGGCATCGTCAGCAGCCGCTCGAGCGTCCCGGACGTCCGCTCGCGCAGCATGGTGATCGACGTGACGAGGAACAGGGAGATCAGGGGGAAGAGCCCGAGCATCGGCACGCCGATCTGCTGGAACACCTCCTCGCGCCCCGCGAACAGCTGGTCGAGCAGGAAGAGCAGCACGCACGGGACGACGACGAGGAGCGCGATCGTGCGCGGATCGCGCCGCAGCTGACCGAGCACGCGGGCCGCCGTCGCCCCGATCGCGGTCGGGCTCACGGCCCCGGCTCCACCAGGTGGAGGAACGCGGCGTCGAGGCTCTCGACGCCCGTCCGGGCACGCAGGCTGGCGGGCGACTCGTGCGCGAGCACGCGGCCGTCGCGGAGCAGCACCAGGCTGTCGCACCGGTCTGCTTCGTCCATCACGTGGCTCGACACGAGCAATGTCGACCCGGCCGCCGAGAGCTCGTGGAAGAACGACCAGAGGTCTCGTCGCAGCACCGGGTCCAGGCCGACCGTCGGCTCGTCGAGCACGAGCAGCTCCGGCTCGCCGAGGAGCGCGGTCGCCAGGGAGACGCGAGCGCGCTGTCCCCCGGAGAGCCGCCCGACGACCTTCCCGCGCTCGGGTTCGAGGTCGACGACGTCGATCACGTCCTCCACCCGGGCTGCCGACGCACCGACCAGGCGTGCGAAGTACCGCAGGTTCTCCACGACCGTGAGGTCGGAGTAGACCGACGGGGCCTGTGTGACGTACCCGACGCGCCGCCGGAGCGCGACCGCGCCGGCCGGCTCTCCCAGCACCGTCACGGACCCGCCGGCGACCTGCTGCACGCCGACGATCGCGCGCATGAGGGTGGACTTGCCGCTCCCGCTCGGCCCGAGCAGTCCCGTCACCTGCCCGGGCTCGACGACGAGGTCGAGCTCCGGCAGGACCTCGACCCCGCCGCGGACGACGCGCAGACCATGGACGACGATCGCCGACCCCATGCGGCGATTCCACCACAGGCACGACCGCGTCGCAGACCATAGGCTTGCCGACTGTGAGCGTCGCGTTCCTCGCAGCGTCCGACGTGCGGCGGACGGTGTCGCCGCACGAGGCCTACGACGCCGTGCGCGCGGCGTTCGTCGCCCACGCGCGCGGCGAGTGGACGATGCAGCCGAAGGTGTACGTCGCGAGCTACCCCGCCGGGGACTTCCGCGCCATGCCGGCGCTCGGCGACGGGGTCGCGATCCTCAAGTGGGTGACCTCGTTCCCCGGGAACCCGGCGTACGGGCTGCCGACGGTCACCGGCCTCGTCCTCGTGTCCGACGCAACGACCGGGCAGCTGCTCGCGCTCCTCGATGCCGCCGCGGTGACAGCGCTCCGCACGGCCGCGGCGGGCGTCCTGGCGGTCGAGACGCTCGGCCGGCCGGGCGCCGAGGTGGTCTCCGTGGTGGGCTGCGGCGTGAACGGCGCGGAGACGGCGCGGATGCTCGCCGCGATGGGGCGGCCCGCCGTGGTGCACGATCGCGATCGGACGCGCGCTGCCACCGTGGCAGGGGCTCTGGGACTGCCGGCCGTTGGGCTCGACGAGGCGCTCAGCGCGGATGCGGTGATCACGGTCACCCCCGGGGCCGAGGTGCTCTTCCCGGCGGAGTCGCTGCACGACGGACAGCATGTCTCTCTGATGGGCGCCGACGGGCCGGGCAAGGCCGAGATCGCGGTCGAGGAGCTCGCGCGCGCCCACGTCTTCTGCGACGACTGGGAGCAGGCGAGCCACGGTGGCGAGCTCGCCGCGGCGGTCAGCGCAGGACTCGTCGACCGCAGCCGCGTGACGGACCTCGGGCAGGTGCTCGCCGGCAGCGCGGAGGGCCGGCGCAGCGGGCGAGACGTCACCCTCTTCGACTCGACCGGTCTCGCCGTCCAGGACCTCGCGATCGCGCGGATCGTGCTCGCGAAGCTCGACGCCCTCGACGTCCCGCGCCTCGAGCTCGACTCGTAGGGGCGGAGCACGCCCACCCCGCCCGGCCCGGCGCCGCGCGTCAGCCGATCAGCCGGGCGGGCTCGAAGTGCGCGAGCAGCGGATCTCGATCGCCCGTGATCGCTTGGGCGGCGAGCCGACCGCACGCGAACCCGAGCACGTTCCCGTGACCCGAGTACCCGCCGGCGACCCAGACCCGGTCGCTCCCGGGCACGCGGCCGACAACCGGCAGGAAGTCGAGGACGAGCCCGAAGATCCCCGCCCACCGGTAGTCGACGCGGAGTGGGCGCCCGATCAGATCGTCGACGAAGGCAGACAGCGCGACCTGCACGGGGTCTGTCAGCTCCTCGTCGGCGGTGAACTCCTCGTCGAGCGCGACGTCCCTGAACCCGCCCGCCACGATCCTGCCGTCCTCCTCCTGATGCCAGTAGTCGAAGCCGTGTCGGCCGTAGTGCGGCACCTCGAACAGCCGCTCGGGGATCGGCTCGGTCGCGATCACCTGGCCACGCGTCGGGACGATCAGCCCCTCGAGATCGCCGAGCAGGCCGCTGGGGTAGCCGTCGGTCGCGACGAGCACGGTCGGCGCTTCCAGCTCGTCGACCGACACGACATCGTGATGCTCCACGATCTCGGCGCCCGCTGCCGCGGCGCGCGTGGCGAGCCGCCGCACCCAGCGGGCGGGCTGCAGCGCGCCGTCGGGTGGATGGCGCAGGGCGCCGGTGAAGCGGCCGTCGCGCAGCACTGCGGCGTCGTCGACCCACTCGGCGGCGATCCCGTCCGCCTGCATCGCGTCGAACTCGGCGCGCAGCTCGTCGCGCTCCTCGTCGTCGACGGCGATGCGCAGGCTCGTGACCGGCCGGAAGGCGTCACCGGCGAGCGACCGCATCACCTCCAGCTCCGATTCCGTCCAGCGCCACAGGGCGGCCGCCGCCTCGCGGCCGATGCTCGCTGCGACGACGTCGTACGGCGCGGCGGCGCCGCGGAGCGCGAAGCCGCCGTTCCGCCCGCTCGCGCCACCGGCGACCTGGCGGCGGTCGTGCACGCGGACGCGCAGACCCGACTCGGCGAGCGCCAGCGCAGCGGCGCAGCCCGTCACGCCCGCGCCCACGACCTCGACGTCGGCAGGACCGTCGAGCGGCGTCGAGCGGATGGGCGCGTCGTCCTCGGCGAGCCAGTACGGGATCACCGCGCGATCGTACTGCGGAACGTCCCGTCGCCCGCCGACACTCGGCCGTCGAGCTCGAGCGCGGTGAGCGCGGCAGCGACGACGCCGGCCTCGAGTCCCGTGAGGGCGGTCAGCTCGTCGATCGTCTGCGGCGCGGCCGCGAGCGCGTCGAGGAGCGCGGCGGAGGCCGGATCGGCGGGTGCGGCGACCGACTCGACGGCGTCGAGCCCCAGCGACTCGAGCACATCGCGCATGCACGTGACCGGCGCGGCGCCCTGGCGCAGGAGGCCGTTCGTGCCGGCGCTCAGCGCGCTGGTGATCTCACCGGGCACGGCCATCACCTCTCGGCCCTGCTCGAGCGCCATGTCGGCCGTGATGAGCGCACCGGAGCGCTCCCGCGCCTCGACCACGACCGTCAGCCGCGCCAGGCCGGCGATGATCCGGTTGCGAGCCGGGAACCGCCAGGGCGCGGGCTCGACGCCCGGCTCGTACTCCGAGACGACGAGGCCTCCACTCGCGACGATCCGGCGTGCGAGCTCCGCGTGCGCTGCCGGGTAGTCGCGGTCGATCCCGCAGCCGAGCACCGCGACCGTCCTCCCTCCGCCGTCGAGCGAGCCGCGGTGGGCCTCGCCGTCGATCCCGCGCGCGAGACCCGAGAGGACGACCGCCCCGGCGGCGGCGAGCTCGCGTGAGAGCGAGCGCGCGACGGCCCGTCCGTAGGCGGAGCACGCGCGCGCCCCGACGACCGCGACGCCGAGCTCCTCGAGGAGCGTGGGCTCGGCCTCTCCGCGCAGCCAGAGCGAGGAGGGCGGGTCGTGGATCGCCGCCAGCAGGGCCGGATACGCGCGCTCGCCGCGGCGGAGGCACCGGAAGGTCAACGTCCCACCTCCCGCGGGGGTCGGTAGGAGAGCGCCTCGGCGACGTGCTCGGGGAGCACCTCGTCGGAACAAGCGAGCGCGGCGACCGTTCGCGCGACCCGGGCGACCCGCGCGCGTCCTCGACCCGAGAGCGGCAGCCGCTCGACCGCCCGGTCGAGCAGCTCCGATGCGGCAGGGGTGCGGCGGGGTTGTGCCGTGGTGAGCCGTGCTGTCGCTCGCTCGACCCGCGCCCGGACCGTCACCGAAGGCTCGCCGGGCGGCGCAGCAAGGTCCTCGGCCCGCGGGCGCGGGGTCAGGACGACGAGGTCGATGCGGTCGAGCAGGGCGCGCGAGACGCGATCCCGGTACGCCGCCACCCGTGCGGCGGTGCAGGAGCAGTCCAGACGCGGATCGCCGAGCGCACCGCAGGGGCAGAGGTTCATGGTCGCGACGAGGCGGAACCGGGCGGGGAACGTCGCTCGCCCACCGGCCCGCGCAACGGACACGACGCCGTCCTCCAGCGGCTGTCGCAGCGCCTCGAGCACGCTGCGCGGGAACTCGGGCAGCTCGTCGAGGAGCAGCACGCCCCGGTGGGCGAGACTGACCTCCCCGGGTCGCGGCGCGGCACCACCGCCGACGATCGCCGGTGGCGAGGCGCCGTGGTGCGGAGCCCGAAACGGGGGCGCCGCGACGAGGCCGTGTCGCCCGTCGAGCGTCCCGGCGATCGAGTGGATGCGGGTCACCTCCAGGGCCTCCTCGTGCGCCAGCTCGGGCAGGAGCGAGGGCAGCCGGCGCGCGAGCATCGTCTTGCCGGTGCCCGGTGGGCCGGCCAGCAGCAGGTTGTGCCCTCCCGCCGCGGCGAGCTCGAGCGCGCGCCGGCCGCGATCCTGGCCGCGGACGTCTGCGAGGTCGGGCAGGACGACGCCGCCGCTGGTGCGCGCGACCGGCTGGGCGGCGGCGATCGCCTCCTCCCCACGCAGGAACGCGACCGCCTGGGCGAGGTGGCGCACGGGGATCGCGTCGATCCGGGCGAGCGCCGCCTCGGACGCCCCCGCCGCCGCGCAGAGCACTCGCTCCAGCCCGCTGCGCGCCGCCCCTTCCGCAGCGGCGAGCGTTCCCGGCACGGGTCGCACCCGCCCGTCGAGCGCCAGCTCGCCGACGCAGGCACAGCCCCTGAGCCGCTCGACGGGCACCTGGCCCGACGCAGCGAGCACCGACAGGGCGATCGCGAGGTCGAAGCCCGATCCCTCCTTGCGCAGCGCGGCCGGGGCGAGGTTGACCGTGACCGCCTTCTTCGGCCACTCGAGCAGGGAGCAGATGACGCCTGCGCGCACGCGGTGCTTGGCCTCCTGGCACGCACGGTCGCCGAGGCCGACGATCGAGAACGACGGCAGCTCGCCCGAGGTCAGGTGTGCCTCGACCTCGACGCGCCGCGGCTCGAGGCCGACGACGGCGAACGTGACGGCGCGCGCGAGCACGCCATCGACGCTACGACCGCGGTGGTGACGAGAGCGTCACGCGATCGTCACGGGTGCGTGCCGGAGGGGGGCACGTCCCCCTCCGGCACGCCCGAGACCGGGCTCAGCCGACGTAGCAGAGGACGTACAGCGTGAAGGTGCTGGTGTTCCCGCTGTCGTTCCCGCCCGTCGCGCGGAAGCCCGTGACGTTGGTGCCCGTGAGCACCGGCGTCATGCGCTGCACCCAGAGCTCGCGGTCGGCGGCGTCGTCCGACCAGCCGGTGCCGGCGGAGATCGCCTTCTCGTTCGCCGCGCAGTTGACCGTGACCGTCTCGGTGTCGTAGGCGCCGTTCTGTGCGACACCGCCGGGGACGGTCGCGCTCGCCTGCCGGACGGTGATCGGGCCGATCGCGCCGGCCGGGCCGGCAGGTCCTGCGGGGCCCTGCGGGCCGGCCGGGCCGGCCGGGCCGGCGGGCAGCGAGCCGGCGGCGAAGTCGACCACGGAGAGCGACCCGTTCTGCACCTTCGCGCCGGTGACGGCGTTGTTCCGGAGCTTCGAGTTCGTGACCGCGTTGTTCGCGAGCTTCGCGTTCGTCACCTGCGCGTTCCTGATCTTCGGCGCCGTGACGGCGTTCGCCCTCAGCTGGGCCGTGCCGACGGAGTTCGGCGCGAGCGCCTGGACGGCCGCGACGCTCGTGCCGCCGAGCGCCACGAGCAGCGCGAGACACGCGACGACCATCGCGGGCGAAGGACGGTGGCGGAGCAGGGTCTGCATCGATCCTCCTTCGTAGGGATGCGCCCGACGCTAGCCCGGGCGTGTGAGCGTTTCGTGCGGGTCGTGTCAGGCGGATCTGCACACGAGCACGGACTCGTAGTACTCGCCCGCGCGGCGCCCGGTGCGTCGGTTGACGTGGCGCTCGCGTCGCTCGACGAGGCGCAGGCCCGCCCGGTCGAGGATCGACGGGTAGAGGCCGCGCCGGTCGTTCACGACGATGCACACGCGTCCGCCCAGGGCGAGGCGAGAGCGAGCGTTCGCGAGCACCGCGGCCACCCCCTCGACGTACTCCGCGAGCGCGGCGCGGCTCGTCCCACGCGCGGGGCGTCCGAGCTCGCGGTCGCGCCGCTCGTCGAGCCCGAGGAGCTCGTACGCGTACCGGTGCTGCTCGTGGTAGTCGATCAGGCCCGGATACGGCGGGGAGGTGACGACGCCGTCGAAGGGACCTCCAGCTCGACCTCGGTGGCGTCGCCGTGGACGACCTCGGCGCCGTGGTCGCTCGACCGCACGGCAGCGAAGGCCTCCACGCGCTGCAGCGTGTCGAGCAGGTAGCGCGACAGGAAGCGCCGGGCTTCCCCGACCGGACGACACTCCCGCCGATGCTTGTGGCACCAGTACGGCTGGGTCGTCGGCTCGCGCGGGAAGTCGAGATCGAAGTGCGTCGTCCTGCGCGCGGAGCGTGCCGCTCGGGCGAGGACGATGCGGAGCACGTCCGCGGAGGCGACCTGCTCGATCAGCCCCCGGAAGTGGAGGAGCTCCTCGGCGGCGGCGGGGGCGAACCAGGAGCGCACGTACGCGGACGCCTCCTTCGGATACCGCCCGGCGGGCTCGAGCGCGTCGACCTGCTCCAGCGCCCAGCGCACGTCCCGGCGGAGCACCTCGAGGTTGTGCGGCCGCGTCTTGACGCGAGTGAGGAGCACGTTGAAGCCTGCGATGTCGACACCCGTGGCGTCGTAGCCCGACTCGAGGGCCTGCACGAGCGTCGTGCCGGAGCCGGCGAACGGGTCGAGCACGCGGCCGCCGCGGGGCACGTGGCGCTCGAGGAGCGCCTCGACGAGCTGCGGGACGAACTTCCCCAGATAGGGGTGGAGGCGATGGACGTGCTTCGTCCGCTCCCGCTCCGGCAGCTCGGACTCCGACCAGGACAGCGCCAGGTCGAGGTCCCCGTACAGGGCCTCCTGCGTCGCAGCCACATGGCGGCTTTCGACGCTGCGCGCGAAGGTCCTACGCGCCTCGCCCTAGGTGTGGTGGGCGGGCGCAGCCCGCCCACCACACCCGATGCGCTACCCGTAGTGGATGCCGCGACTCGCGTCGTAGGCGCGCAGTCGCTCGATCCGCACCGGAATCGGCGGGTGCGTCGACAGCAGCGCCATCGCCTTCGACCCCGCGACCGGGTTCGCGATGTAGAGCGATGCCATCGCCGGCGCGACGTCCATCGGGACTGCCGCCACCCCGCGCTCGAGCGTCCCCAGCGCGTCGGCCAGTGGACGGCCCTCACCGAGCAGCTCGGCGGCCGTCCGGTCGGCGAGGAGCTCTCGCTGCCGCGAGATCGCGAGCTGGATGAGCATCGCCGCGATCGGTGCGAGCAGCATCGCGGCGATCGTGCCGACGAGGCCGACGGGGCTCTCCTCGTCTCCGCCGCCGAAGAGCCACTGGAGCTGGAGGAAGTTCGCGATCGCGGAGATCGCCGCGGCGATCATCGCCGCGATCGTCGCCACGAGGACGTCACGGTTGCGGATGTGCGCGAGCTCGTGCGCGATCACGCCTCGCACCTGCTCGCGCGGCATCGCGGCGAGCAGCCCCTCGGTGACGGCGACCGCGGAGTGACGCGGGCTACGGCCCGTCGCGAAGGCGTTGGGCTGTGGCGAGCCGATCAGGTACAGGCGCGGCACGGGCAGGCCGGCACGCTGGGCGAGATCCTCGACGTCGGCGACGAGCTCCGGCGCCTCGCCGGGCTCGAGCGGCCGTGCCCGGCTCATCCTGAGCGCGAGCCGATCGGAGAACCAGTACATGGCGCCGTTGAAGAGGACGGCGAGGAGGAGGAAGAAGACGAGCCCGCTGGAGCCCCCGACGAGCCCGCCGAACGCGACGAAGAGCGCGGTGAGACCGGCGAGCAGGATCCAGGTCCTGATCCGTGTGGTCATGTGGTGATGTGTCCTTTCCGGCTGACGGTTGCTGTCAGCCGGAGGTTTCTCCCGCCGCGGAGCCGCGGCCGGCGGGCCCGGGCCACGACGCACGCGCCGCGACCGTTCTGACGAGCCCACCCGTTGGGGATAGTGCCCTCCGGCACCTTGTTGCGATGAAGAACGCCCCGGCCCCCGGTTTCATTCCAGGCCGAGCGCCCAGCGCTCGACCCGGCCGCCACGCACCGCCGCCACCTCCAGCTCGACGTCCAGCTCGGCGGTCTCGGGGTGGGCATGCAGCCAGGCGGCCGCGGCATGGCGGACGCGCCGCCGCTTCTCCCGGTGCACTGCGCCGAGCGGGCCGCCGAACCCCTCGGTCGCCCGCTCCTTGACCTCGACGAAGAGCACGGTGCGGCCCCGCCGCAGCACGAGGTCGAGCTCGTACCCGCCGGCGCGGACGTTCGCCGCGAGCAGACGGTAGCCGCGCAGCCGGTAGTGCCGCAGGGCGCGTCGCTCGCCGTCGTTCACGCGGCTGCCGACGAGCCG
Organism: uncultured Actinomycetes bacterium; assembly: GCA_963703095.1. GTDB lineage: Bacteria > Actinomycetota > Thermoleophilia > Gaiellales > Gaiellaceae > Gaiella. The sequence goes on along the minus strand of OY969787.1, from coordinate 1,649,935 downwards.
GGCGCGTAGGCCTTCGCGTTGAACGACCGCCGGTGCTGGACGCACGGCCCGTGAGCGCGCACCGCAGCGGTGTGGGCGGGCGTGATGTAGCCCACGTGCGAGGCAAAGCCGTAGCCGGGGTGCAGCGCGTCGAGCCGCCGCATCAGCCGGTCGCGTGTGACCTTCGCCACGATCGAAGCGGCCGCGATCGCAGCGCTCTTCGTGTCGCCGTCGACGACGGCGCGATGCGCAGGCGCCAGGGGCCCCAGGCGGAACCCGTCGACGAGTCGCTCCTCGGCGACGAGGTCGTCGAGAACCGCGCGAAGCCCACGCAGGTTCGAGCGGTGCAGCCCGTCGCGGTCGATCACGTCCGCAGGGATCACGCGCACCGAGACACCGGACGCACACGCGAGGACGGCGTGGAACAGCCGCTCCCGCTCCGCCGGCTCGACCTGCTTCGAGTCGTTGAGTCCCGCGAGGCCCCTGACCCGATGCCCCTGGAGCTCGCCGTAGTCGAGCAGCACGCCGGCGACGACGAGCGGTCCGGCGAGCGACCCGCGCCCGGCCTCGTCCGCCCCTGCGACGAGTCGGACGCCGAGGCGGCGGTCGAAGCGCAGGAGCCGGTGCAGCGGGGTGCTCGCCACGCGCCGAGGATAGCCACCGGGGGCAGACGGCCTCGTGCCGCAATCGTCACGAGATCGTGTCGAGCGTCGACGGCCGGCGTGTCGATGGCCGGCGTGGCGCCGCTAGACGGGGAGGATGCAGCCGGCCCGGCGCTCCGCGAGCTCGATCCGCAGCTCGTCGGGCCCCTCGATCGTCGCGCGCACCCAGTCGCAGTCGCCGTCGTCGCGGCGTGCGGTGCACAGGTAGACCGTCGTGGGACGCTCGACGAGCCAGGGGCTCGGCGTCCGGGTGCACCGCGTGAGAGCGGCGTCGTATCCGGGGAGCGACGCGACGTGCTCCTGCACGCGCTCGCGCACCGCCCGCTGAGTCGGGTCTTCCGGCGTGCAGCCGGCCGCCACGAGGAGGAGCAGCACGGAGGCGAGAACGAGGACGAGGACCGCGCGCACGGCGGGCCGCCGAGGCTCAGCCCTGGCGCAGCTCGCGGATCCGCGCCTTCTTGCCGACGCGGTCCCGCAGGTAGTACAGCTTCGCCCGGCTGACGTCGCCGATCTGGGCGACCTCGAGCTTCTCGATCTTCGGAGAGTGCAGGGGGAAGGTGCGCTCGACGCCGACGTTGTTGGCGACCTTGCGCACCGTGAACGTCTCGCGCACCCCGGAGCCCTGCCGCTTGATGCACGTCCCCTCGAAGACCTGCACGCGCTGCCGGTTGCCCTCGATCACCTTGAAGTGGACGCGCAGCGTGTCGCCCGCCTTGAACACCGGCACGTCGCCGCGCAGCTGGCGCGCCTCGATGGAGTGGATGACGTTGCTCATGAGAGGGAGAGCCCCGCGGGACCGGGTGCGGATGATAGCGAACACCGCGCGCGGGTCGCGCGAGACCGTCGCGGAATCGGCGGCCTCGTAGGGGCCGGGCATGGCCGGCGCTGCCCGGGCGCTAGTGCAGCGAGAGGCGGTTCGGCGGCCAGTACGTCGCGAACACCTTCCCGATCAGGTTCTCGCGTGGCACCGAGCCCCAGACCCGGGAGTCGCACGACTGGGCGCGGTTGTCGCCCATCATGAAGTAGGCGTCGTCGGGCACCTTCACCGGCCCGAACTCCTCGACGGCACCACGCCGATCCGGCTCGACGTACGGCTCCGAGAGCTTGCGCCCGTTCACGTACACGTAGCCGTCGCCCCCCTCGAGGCGCACCTCGATCGTCTCCCCGGGCATCCCGACGAGTCGTTTCACGAACGTCCCGCCCGCACCGCACTTGACCTGGGCCTGCGGCGGCGTCTCGAACACCACGATCTCCCCGCGCCGCGGATCGCGCAGGTGGTAGAGGAAGCGGTTCGCGAGCACCCGGTCGGAGAAGCGGGCCTCGCAGCCCGACGCCGGCTGAGCGCAGTGCAGCGTCGACTCCATCGAGCTCGACGGGATGCGGTACGGGTTGACGACGAACGCCTTCACCAGCAGGACGATCGCGATCGCTCCGACGATCGTCACGACCCAGTCGACCACGATCCGGACCGGATCGGGGAGACCGCGCGTGAGCCGGTCGACGGGGTTCCGGGAATGGCGGCGCGCGGGAGGCGCGGGAGCGTGCGGGACGTGGGGCACCGGAGGATGCACCGGCAGCTCCGGGAGCCGATCACCGGCCGTCACCGCGGCATCGGCGCTGTCGTCTCGGATGGAGGACGGCACGGCCGGAGGCTCGGACTCCGTCGGCGTCGCCGGCGAGGCAGCCTGCTCGAGCGGCCAGCCCTGGCTCGGGTCCCGCTCGGGCATCGCCATCCGGCTCGCCGTGTCTCCACCGGTGGGAGGCTCCGGGACGTTGGGCGTGGCCTCGTCGGCAGGATGCGCCGTGGGGGGCGCGTCCGAGGCGTCGTCGACCGATCCGACCTCGCGCTCGGTCGGCTCGTCGTCGCGATCCTCGGCCGGCGGGCGGTCCGCCCACCAGTCGCTCACCGCAGGCTCCGAACGCGACTCTGGTCGGCGCGCCAGGCGGCGATCCGTCCGTGATCGCCCGAGAGCAGGATCTCCGGCACCGTCCATCCGCGGAAGTCGGCAGGCCGGGTGTAGTGCGGGTACTCGAGTCCACCGTCGAGCGCGTCGGAGAAGCTCTCGTGCTCGCCCGAGCCCTCGCTCAGGGCGCCGGGCAGCCGCCGGGCGATCGCGTCGAGCAGCACCATCGCGGGGAGCTCCCCGCCCGAGAGCACGTACGGGCCGATCGACACGGCGTCGGTGCAGAGGTGCTCGACGATGCGCTCGTCGAAGCCCTCGAAGCGAGAGGAGAGCACGGCGACGTGCGGCTCGGCGGCGAGCTCCTCCACGAGTCCCTGGTCGAGCTGCCGGCCCTGCGGGGTCAGCGCGACGATCCGGTCGGGGCGTGCATCCGGGTAGGCCGCGTCGAGGGCGGCCGCGACGACGTCGACGCGCAGCACCATCCCCGCCCCGCCGCCGTACGGCTCGTCGTCGACCTGTCCGGAGCGCAGCGGCGTCGTGTCACGGTAGTTGTGCAGACGCAGGTCGAGCTCGGTGCCGAGCACGGTCGCGAGCGGCTTCTGCTCGGTGAGCCAGCCGAACGCGTGTGGGAGCTGCGTGAAGACGTCGAGACGCACGACCGAGGAGGGTACCGCTACCCCAGGAAGCCGGCGGTCACGAGGACGACCCCCGCGTCGAGGTCGATGTCGCGCACCGCGGCGTCGACGAGGGGCAGGAGCGTGCCGTCGTCGAGCTGGAGGTTGTCGTTCGCAACGCCGGGTACGACGGCGACGACGCGCCCGAGCGCACGGCCCCCCTCGTCCTCGACCCGCAGACCGACGAGCTGGAAGGCGTACCAGCTGTCCGGGTCGGGCGGCGGCAGATCGGCCTCCTGCACTGCGAGCTGCGCGCCTCGCCGCGCAGGGGCGTCGAGGAGCACCGCGACCCGCCCCCTGCCCACGCGGCGGCTCGACACCACCTCCCGGGCCACGCCGTCGACCAGCACGCGCGCGCCCGTCTCCCAGCGGCGCGGGTCGTCGCTCGCCTCTTCCACGACGAACGCACCGTCGAGACCGTGGGGTCGGCCGACCCGGCCGATCGGCACGAGCCGGTCACCTTCGCCCACGCGTCACCCGGCGATCTCGAGCACCGTGCGCTTCTCGCCGCGAGCGCCGGCGGAGCGCACGACCGTGCGCAGGGCCCGGACGACCCGTCCCTGGCGCCCGATCACCTTGCCGACGTCGCCCTCTGCGACGTGCAGCCGGAGCACGATCACATCACCCTCGTCGACGCGCTCGACGCGCACCGCGTCCGGCTCGTCGACGAGCCCGCGCGCGATCCAGACGAGGAGCTCCTCCACCGCGCGGCCGGTCCCGCTAGCGGATGCCGGCGGCCTTGATGAGCTTGGCGACCGGGTCGGAGGGCTGCGCGCCCTTGTCGAGCCACGCGTTGACCTTGTCGGCGTCGAGCTCGATCGTCGACGGATCGGTCTGCGGGTTGTAGCGACCGACGATCTCGATGAACCGGCCGTCGCGCGGTGAGCGCGAGTCTGCCACGACGACGCGGTAGATCGGGTTCTTCTTCGACCCGATGCGCGTCAACCTCATGCGAACTGCCATCTCGTGCGGATCCCTTTCGTCGTGTTCCAGCGCCGAAGTGTGCCCGAAGCGGGAGACTGCTGCGCGGATCGCGTCAGCGTCGGCCCTTCCGGGGCGCCCCACCCGTCATCGCGGGCGGCAGCGCCGGCAGCTTGCCCTTGCCGAGCTGGCGCATCATCTTCTCCATCTGCTTGCGGGCCTGGAGGAGGCGGTTGACCTCCTCGATCGACGTCCCGCTGCCCGCGGCGATACGTCGACGCCGGGGGCCGTTGATCACGTGCGGCGTCCGCCGCTCGTGCGGCGTCATCGAGAGGACGATCGCCTCGACGCGGGCCATGTGGCGCTCGTCGACGTCGACCCCGTCGAGCTCGCGTCCGATCCCCGGGATCATCTTCATCACGCCCTGCAGCGGGCCCATCTTCTTGAGCATGCGGCTGGACGTCAGGAAGTCGTCGAACGTGAAGGTGCCCGCGCGCATCCGACGCTCGAGCTCCTCCTGCTCGTCCTGCTCGATCGCCTGCTCGGCCTTCTCGATCAGCGTCAGGACATCGCCCATCCCGAGGATCCGAGACGCCATCCGATCGGGATGGAACACCTCGAGCTGGTCGAGCTTCTCGCCGACGGACGCGAACTTGACCGGGCGTCCGGTGATCGCCTTGGCGGAGAGGGCGGCGCCGCCGCGCGCGTCGCCGTCGAGCTTCGTGAGGACGATGCCGTCGAACGAGACGCGCTCCTGGAACGCCCGGGCGACGTCGACCGCCTCCTGGCCGGTCATCGCGTCGAGCACGAGCAGCACGTTCAGCGGCTTCACGGCGTCGCGCACGCGGACGAGCTCGTCCATCAGCGCCTCGTCGATCTGCAGCCGGCCGGCCGTGTCCACGATCACCACGTCGCAGCCGTCCGCCGTGGCGCGCTCCAGTCCGGCACGCGCTGCCTCGACCGGGTCGGACGTGTCCGTCCGGTAGACGGGGACCTGGATCTGGCGGCCGAGCTGCTCGAGCTGGTCGACCGCGGCGGGGCGCTGGAGATCCGCGGGAACGAGGCCCGGGGACTTCTTCTCGTGCTTGCGCAGGTGGAGCGCGAGCTTGGCCGAGGTGGTCGTCTTGCCCGAGCCCTGCAGACCCGCCATGAGGATCACGGTCGGCGGCCGGCCGAACGCGAGCTTCGACTCGCCGGCCCCCATCAGCTCGGTCAGCTCCTCGTGCACGATCTTGACGACCTGCTCGCCGGGCTTCAGGCCGGTCAGCACGTCGGCGTCGAGCGCGCGCTCGCGGATGCCGGCGACGAGCTCCTTGACGACGCCGAAGTCGACGTCTGCCTCGAGCAGCGCGAGCCGGATCTCACGGGTCGCCTTCTGCACCGTCTCCTCGTCGAGACGGCTGCGCCGCCCGACGTCGCCGAGCGCGTCCTGGAGCCTGTTCGCGAGCGTGTCGAACACGAGCCGAAGGGTACCCGGGCTCGCCTGCGCCCACCGCCGCCGCGGCTCAGCCGACGTGCGACGCCGAGCCGATGCGCTCGATCGTCTCGAGGTCGGGCGCGTAGAGGTCGTGCAGCGGCACGATGCGCACCGTCGGCTCCTCGCGCACCCGCCGCCGGAGCAGCACCGGCCGGAGTCGCTGCTGGACGAACGCGTGGAACGCCTCGGCGGTCTGCCAGACCTCGCAGGTGACGACGCCCTCCGGCGACTCGGTCGCGACGCGCAGGATCGCACCGGCGGGAGGGTCGATGTCGAGGTGAAGCGCCGCGACGATCTCGTCGTAGCGCTCGGGAGTCACCCCGGTGAACCGGGCGAACACTGCCACGGCCATCGAACCGCAGAACCTCCTTCGCGGCCCGCGAGGGGCGGACGGGCCTCCTTCGAGCCTACGCCTTCGACCCCGGAGGGTTCAAGACCCTCGGTCGTGCTCGGCCACGAGCGCCCGCGCGTAGTCCCTGGCGTCGAACGGGCGCAGGTCATCGACGCCCTCGCCGACGCCGACGAGCGTGACGGGCAGGCCGAGCTCGTGCGCGATCGCGATCGCGACGCCGCCCTTCGCGGAGCCGTCGAGCTTGGTGAGGGCGACGCCGGTCACGCCCGCCGCCTCCGCGAACAGCCGCGCCTGCTGGAGACCGTTCTGCCCCGTGGTCGCGTCGACCACGAGCAGCGTCTCGTGCGGAGCGCCGTCGATCCGCTGCGCGATCACCCGGCGGATCTTCGCGAGCTCGTCCATGAGGTTCGCCTGCGTGTGGAGCCGCCCGGCCGTGTCGACGATGACGACGTCCTTCCCGCGCGCGCGGCCGGCCTCGACCGCGTCGAACGCGACCGCGGCCGGGTCGGCGCCACGCGAGCCGCCGACGAAGTCCGCTCCCGCCCGGTCGGCCCAGATCTCGAGCTGCTCCTCTGCCGCCGCGCGGAACGTGTCGGCCGCTCCGACGAGCACGGTCCGGCGGTGCTGGGCGAGCTTCTTCGCGAGCTTGCCGACGGTCGTGGTCTTGCCGGTGCCGTTGACGCCGACGACGAGGATCACGGTCGGCGACTCCGCGGCCCGCGCGAGCGTCGGCGGCTCGCCGAACAGCGCCTCGACCTCCTCGGCGAGCGCCTCCTCGAGGTCGGGCAGCTCGCCGCGGGCCTCGAGGCGGCGCACGAGCTCCGCCGTCGCGGGCACGCCGACGTCGCCGCGGATCAGCGCCTCCTCGAGCCGCTCCCAGGCCTCGTCCTGCGTCGGGTCGAAGCCCTGCGTCAGCTCGGCGGTCAGGGCGCGGCGGCTCTTCGACAGCGAGTCGCGCAGCCGCCCGAAGAACCCGGTGCGCTCCTGCTCCTCGACCGGGCCGACCTCGTCGTCGCCCAGCAGCTCGGCCCACGTCCTCGACATGCGGGGAACCGTAGCCACCTGGCTCGTCCGAGGACGACGACGAGCGCCAGGCTGCGCGCTCGGACGGCGGGCGACGCGCGGCGGCTCAGTCGGCGAACGGGCTCTCGACGCGCACCCCGCCGATGGTCGCGCCCGCCGCGAGGTCCTCTGTGATCACGCATTCGCAGCCGGAGGCCCGGGCCGCCGCGACGATCAGCCCGTCCCAGAACGACAGTCGCGCCTCGCGCGCGAGCGCGATGCCGTCACGGACGAGCTCGGCGTCGGTCACGACGGTCGGGATGCGGGCGAGCTCGTCCACCGCCGCTGCAGCGTCCCGCTCGCTCATCGGCGTGGCCAGGCGACGCGTGACGACGACGTAGAACTCCGAGAGCACCTGTGCGCTGATCATGAGCTCGGCGTCGGGACGACCCAGCACGTCGCGCGCCGCGTCGCGCTTGCGCGGGTCGGCGTCGTCGACGGCGTACACCAGGACGTTCGTGTCGACGAACGCCCTACCGGGCATGGAGCTCGTCGCGCGACCAGGCACGTCCCTCGGGCCCGCTCGACGCGGCGGCACGGCCCGCGATCTCGAGGAAGCCGCTGATCCCCTCACGGGCCGAGGTGCCGACGTAGTGCTCGAGATAGGCCCGCACGAGCGCGTTCACCGACGTGCCCTGCTCGAGCGCGCGGATGCGCGCCTGCCGGAGCAGCGCCTCGTCCACGACGAGCGTGAGGTTGGTCGAGGACACGGTATAAGTGTAGCACGGTTTACGTGTTACGCGTGCCGCGACGGCGCGCACATGGCTCCGGCGTTGGCGCCGCGAGCGACGTCAGGCGGTCGCGCCTGCGGCGACGCGATCCTCGCGCGGCAGGCGGCGGGAGACGATCTGCGAGACGCCGTCCCCGCCCATCGTCACGCCGTAGAGCACGTCGGCGGCCTCCATCGTGCGCTTCTGGTGCGTGATCACGATGAACTGGGCGCGATCGGCGTAGCGGCGCAAGAGCTCGACGAACCGTGCGATGTTCGCGTCGTCGAGCGCCGCCTCGACCTCGTCGAGGAGGTAGAAGGGGCACGGCTTCGCGAGGAACAGCGCGAACAGGAACGAGATCGCGCCGAGCGCCTTCTCGCCGCCGGAGAGCAAGGTCAGCCGGGTGATCCGCTTGCCGGCGGGACGGAGCTCGACCTCCACGCCGAGCTCGCCTCCGTCCTCGTCCGGCTCGACGAGGCGCAGCCGCCCCTCGCCGCCCGGGAACAGCGTGCCGGCGACCTCCTCGAAGTTCGCCGCGACGGCCGCGAAGGTCTCGTCGAACCGCCGCTGGACGGTCTGGGCGAGATCGTCCCGGAGCCTCTCGAGCTCCGCGAGCGACTCCTCGAGGTCGGCGCGCTGGCGGGCGAGCTCCTCGAGCCGCTCCTTCTCGGCCTCGTACTCCTCCTTGGCGAGCGGGTTGACCTTGCCGAGCGACTCCCGCCGCGATTCGAGCCGCTGGATGCGCACGGCGAGCTCCTCCCGGCTCTCTCCCGGGGACGCGTCCTCCGGAGGGCTGTTCTGCTGCGCGTGCTCGTCCTCGGCGGCCGGGACGAGGCCGTCTGCCAGCGCGTCGGCCAGACGCCGGTCGGCCTCCTCGCGCTCCGCGTCGAGCCGTGCCAGCTCGACCTCGACCGCGGTCGCCCGCTCGGCCGCCTCGTCGGCGCGCCGTCGCAGCTCGACCTCCTCGGCGCCCAGGCGCCGGAGCTCGGCGCCGAGCTCGCCCGCCCGTTGCGCCCCCGCGTCCGCCCGTGCGCGGACCGGCGTCTCCAGCCGGCCGGCGGCGGTCGAGGCGCGGTCGAGCCCCATGCCCAGCTCGGCCACGACGGCCGTGAGCCGACCGACGAGGTCCACGTCGAGCGCTCCGCGGCGAGGCGCGCGCTCCAGCAGGGCGGCATCGGCTGCGCGCGCCCGGTCGGCGGCCTCGCGGGCTGCCGTCGCGGCCGCCTCGGCCGCCGCGAGCGCCGCCGCCGCCTCGCCCGTCAGCGTCTCGCGGTCGCCGTCACCTGGCACCAGCTCGAGCGTGCCTCCCAGACGGGCGACGACGAGCTCTGCGTCCTGCGCCCGCCGGCCGCTCTCCGACACGCTGCGCTGCGCCTCCGCCTCGAGCGGGGCGAGCCGCAGCAGCTCCTCGCCGAGCTCGGCGACCCGGCGTGCGCCGGCGTCGACGCGCACCGTCACCGGCGCCTCCAGCGCCTGCACTGCGGCGGAGGCGCGAGCGACGAGCTCCTCCAGCGCCACCGCGCACCCGGCCAGCCGCCCGAGGAGCGCAACGTCGAGCGTGGCCTCGCGCAGGTGCGCGACGGCCGCGTACGCGCTCTCCGCCTCGGCGGCGCGGGCCGCAGCCTGCTCGGCGGCGGTCGTGGCCTCGGCCAACCGCTCCGCGAGCGACGACGCCTCGTCGGCCAGCGACCGGCGGCGGGCGTCCATCTCGAGCAGCACGGCCTCCGGCGTCTCACCCGCGAACCAGAGCTCGCCGCGGTCCGCGTCGTACCCGTGACCAAGCTCCGTGATCACGATCCCGTGCGTCGCATCGAGCAGCCGATCGGGCTCGACCAGCCACACGCCGTCGAGCAGAGCGAGCGCATCGTCCGCGCCGCGCGCCAGCTCACGCAGCGGGCGCGCCCCCGGCAGGGGTGCGCGCGTAGCGCTCGCCGAGTGGGCGCCGACGACGACCGCCAGGCTGCCGAGCCCCTCCGTGCGCGCGCGCTCGACGAGCTCGAGGCCGCGCCTCGGATCGGAGGCGAGGAGCGCAGAGGCCCGCCAGCGGAGCGCGGCGGCGACCGCGCGCTCCACGCCGGGGTCGGTCTCGAGGGCCGTGAGCGCCAGCCGCTCACCGGTCTGCGCGAGCGCCCGCGCCGCCGGTGCCACCCCCTCCCGCTCTGCCAGCGAGCGCTCGAGCGCGGCGAGCCGCGCGTCGGTCGCCCGAGCCTGCTCGACCAGATCGTCCCGCGCGGTGGCGGCAGCCCGCGCGGTCGCGGCGGCCTCGTTGGCGGCCTGCTCGAGCTCGGCGGGCGTCGGACCGCCACGCGAGGCGATCGTCCTGGCCTCGTCATGCTCGGCGCGGAGCGCCGCAGCGGTCGCGGCGGCTCGCTCCCGCCGAGCGGCGAGCCGCTCCCGTGCGACTCCGAGCGCCACGAGCGCGCGGTTGGCGCCGGCCTGCCCGCCGGTCGCTTCGGCGACCGCAGCCTCGATCCCCTGACGGCGGGCGCGGAGCTCGGCGAGCCTCCGCTCGGCCTCGGTCGCGGCCGCTCGCTCGGTGGCCGCAAGCCGCGCGTGCGCCTGACGCGCCCGCTCGGCCGCCTGGCCGCTCGCGGTCGCCGCATCGCGGGCCTCCGCCGCCGCGGCACGGGCAGCGTCCTCGAGCGCGCGCAGCGCGGTGTCGCTCCGCGCGGCAACGGCCCGCTCCGCCTCGGCGAGATCCTCGGCCAGCCTCCCGGCGAGGCCGGTGGCGGACTCGCGCCGCAGTGCGAGCCGCTCGACGGCCCCCTGCAGCCGGTAGAGGGCGCCGAGGGCGAGCTCGCGACCTCCGGCCGCGTCGGACAGCTCGGTCTCGGCGCGGTCACGCTGTGCGAGCAGCTCCGTGAGCTGCTCTTGCGCTCGTGCGGCGCCCGACGGCCGCGGCATGCCGCCGCCCGTCCGCCGCGGTCCGCCGCTCGGCGATCGACGCGAGGTCGAGGCGGGCCAGCCGAGCCCGAAGTCCCGCGAGCTCGACGCCGAGCTTCTCCGAGCGCTCCGCCGCGGTGGCCTGGAGCGCCAGCGGCCGCAGCCGCTTGCGCACCTCCTCCTCCACGTCGCGGGCGCGCTCGACCTGGATCCCGACCCGCGCGAGCTTCAGCTCGGCGCGGTGCTTGCGCCGCTTGAACTTCCCGAGCCCTGCAGCCTCCTCGAGGAGGTGGCGCCGGTCCTCCGGCTTCGAGGCGAGCACGGCATCGACCTTCCCCTGCGAGACGATCGAGTGCATCGACCCGCCCAGACCGACGTCAGCGAGGAGCTCGACGAGATCGGTGCGACGCACGGCCGCCTTGTTGACGAGGTACTGCCCCTCGCCCCCGCGGACGAGGCGTCGGGTGATCGCGATCTCGCCGAAGTCGAGCTCGTCGCCGAAGCCGCCGTCCTCGTTGTCGAACACGAGCTCGACCTCGCAGTGATCGGCCGGCGATCGTGCGCCGCCGCCGGCGAACAGCACGTCGTCGGGTCGCTCGGCGCGCAGCTCGCTCGGGGTCAGCGACCCGGCGGCCCAGACGATCGCGTCGGACACGTTCGACTTGCCGGAGCCGTTCGGCCCCACGACGACCGCGACCCCGGGCTCGAGGGTGACCTCGACCGGGTCGGGGAACGACTTGAAGCCGCGCAGCTTGATGGTGCGCAGGTGCATGCGAGGGCGAGGCTATCCGTCGCGGCGGACGTCTCGAGGCTGTACCCCGGGGGGCTGTCCCCAGTGGGACAGCCCCCGACGCGACGTGGCGCGGTCGGGGGCGCAGGAGGACAGACCCGCGGCCCTGCGCCCCGTGTCCCCTCAGCGCACCGTCACGCTCACGCTCGCCGTCTGCGTCGTCGGACGGCCGTTGGTCTTGAGCCGGATCGTGAACGTCGCCGTGCCGCTCGCGCCCTTCGCCGGGATCGAGAGGGTAGTCGGCTTCCCGGCGGGCACCTTCACGCTCGCCTTGCCCTTGACCGCGCCCGCGAGCGTGGCGACCGCGTCGACCTGCGCAGGGCACGCCACACCGGTGAGCGTGTACTTCACCTTGGCGACGCCGCCCACGACGTTCACCGTGCCGACGACGACGGCGGCCTGGGGCTTCGACCGATCCTCCGCGAACCGGATCACCGAGTGCGTCCCCGAGTCGTAGGCGTAGAGGTCGCCGGTCGGCCCGACGGCGACGTCCTGGGCGATCAGATCGTCGGACTCGGCCGTCCCGAGGACCTTGCCGGTCGGCGCGACGCGGGTCAGGTTCCGCTGTGAGATGTTCGTCATCCAGAGGTTGCAGTCGAGATCGACGCCGATCCCGATCGGCGCGGAGGCCCCGCCCTTGATCGTCTTGACGACCCGGTCGCGCACGAGCCGCTTGACGGTCAGCCCGTCGACGACGTACACCGACCCGTCGGGCGACACCTCCACGTCCCGCGGATCCTTGAACCCTCCCACGACCTTGGCCTGGGTGTACTCCGAGCCGGAGCTGGCATAGCGGATCAGCATCGCCTTGTTGTCGCCGGCCGTCGCGATGTGGACGTTGCCAACCGCGTCGACGGCGATGCCGAGCGCCTGATGCGGCGTCTTGATCGTCGCTCCCGAGCCGCCGAACGACCTCGCCTCACCGACCTGGAGCGCGGTGCCCCAGACCGCGCCATTCGCCTCGACGGCGACGTCGTGCACGCTCTCCGACTGGGCGAACTGATGCTTCGTCCTGAACGCGCCCTTCGCCGTGAACACCTGGATCCGGTGGCCGTCGCTGTCCGCGACGTACACGCTGCCGGCCTTGTCCGTGGTGAGCCCGAAGGCGTTGCCGCCGAACTGGCCGTTCCCCGTGCCCACCTTCCCCCAGCTCCCGACCTTCTTGTACGTCGGGCCGACCAGGGAGCGCTGCTCGGCTGCGCCCGCCGTGACGGCGACAGCGGCGCCGGCTACGAGGACGACGAGCGCCGCCGCGCCCCTCATCCGCTGCGCCGTCGTGGGCCCTGAAGCTCCGTGGTTGGGTCTCATCTCTCGCTCTCCTCTCGTGGCTGGTCTGTCAGGTCGTCGCTCCACTGCACGATGCGCTCGAAGCTGAGGCCGGCCACCCGACCGGCGTCAGCAAGGGTCTGGAGCGACGGCGCCTCGAACACGTGCATCACCGTCTCGTCCCCGGGCAGGAACGTCGTCCGCACATAGCGGACGCCCGCCCCGTGCTCGGGCACGCTCTGCGCGCGGCGGCAGGCGTCGTCGAACGCGTGAGCGCCCGCTGCCACGTGGGACTCGACGAGGTAGCTCGGCACCCTCCCGAGGCTGACGCCCGCGACGAGGCGCCGAAACCGGAGAACCCCTAGGGTTTGCTCCGCTCGGAGCGCGAACGACGACTGCTCGTGCCGAGCGGAAGGCGGTGTCACCGGCGTGGGCGCGGCTGTCATAGGAAGGGAGCGGGAGCTCGCCGAGGCGAACCGCCTCCTCGACGAGGTGACCCGCCACACGCGGGGTCTCGTGCTCACCGGAGAGGCCGGGATCGGCAAGACCACGGTGTGGTCGGCGATCCTCGACGCGGCGGGGGAGCGAGGGTACGCGACCCTGACAGCGCACCCGGCAGAGGCAGAGTCCCAGCTGGCGTTCGGCGTGCTCAGCGACCTTCTCGACGGGGTCGACGAGGGCGTGCTCGACGGGCTCACGCCGGTGCAGCGGGACGCGCTGGACACGGCGCTGCGACGACGCGACCGCGAAACGACCCTCGATCCGACCGCGATCTCTCTCGCGCTGCTCGGGGTCCTCCGACAGCTCGCGAGCTCTCGGCCGCTGCTCATCGCGGTCGACGACCTCCAGTGGGTCGACGCCCCGAGCCTCCGCGTGCTCGGCTTCGCCTACCGCCGTCTGGCCGACGCGCCGGCCGGGCTCGTCGCGACGGCCCGCACCGGGCCGGAGGGACGCGTCGTGGCGCTCCGGTCGTTCGGCGTCTCCGAGGTCGTCGAGATCGACCTCCGCGGTCTCGACGAGCGCGCGCTCGCACACCTCGTCTTCGAGCGGACCGGCCGCGCGCTCACCCCGCCGCAGCTGCATCGGCTCGCCGACCTGTCGGGTGGGAACCCGTTCTACGCGCTGGAGCTGGCGGCGACCGGCGACCCCGAGCTCGCCGTGCCGGAGAGCCTCGCCGCCACGCTGCGCCAGCGGCTGGCGAGCCTGTCGATCGAGGCGCGCTCGGTCGGGCTGACGGCTGCCGTCCTCGGGCGCTTCGACGAGAGCGTGCCCAGCGGCGTGACCGGACGCGGTCTGGACGAGCTGCGCGCATCCGGGGTCGTCATGATCCGCTCGGGCACCCCGGCGTTCGCGCATCCGCTGCTGGCGTCGACGCTCCTCGAGATGCACACCTCGGAGGAGCGCCGCGCGGTCCACCGCTCGCTCGCAGCGGTCGTCTCCGATCCCGACGAACGGGCCTTCCACCTCGGCCGCGGCAGCGACCGACGCGACCAGCAGGTCGCGGACGAGCTGGAGAAGGCGGCCGATCGGCTCGACGCCCGCGGCGCCCCCGAGACCGCGGCCTCCCTGGCTGAGCGCGCGGCCGCACTGACCCCGGCAGAAGATGCCGCCTCCGTGACGCGACGGTTGGTCAAGGCCGCCGACCTCTACCAGGCCGCGGGTGAGGGCGACAGCTACGTGCTCCCCGTGCTGAGCGCACTCGCAGAGTCCCTCCCGCCCAGCGCGGCGCGGGCGCGCGTGCTCGTCCGGCTCGGCTGGCTCGCCGCGCAGATGGACACTGTCTCCTCGTCCGAGGCGATCGCGTACCAGCACCGTGCGCTCGCCGAGTGCGGCGACGCTCCCGACGTCGCGTCGGCCGCGCACGCGGTGATCGCGCGCCTGCTCGGCAACGCCGGCGACTACGTGACGGCGCTCGCCCACGCAGAGCGCGCGGTGGCCGCCGAGCCCCGCTCGGAGTCGAACCAGATGTTCCCGTCGCCCCTTGGCGAGCTGGGGTGGACGCGGTTCTTGACTGGGCGCGGCTTCGACGAGACGCACTTCGCCGAGGGCGCCGCGCTCGAGGCGGCCGCCGTCCGGGTGATCGAGCCGTATCAGAGCGCACAGCTGCAGCTCGCCCTCTGCCTGCTCTACACCGGCCGGCTCCAGCGGGCCCGGGACATGCTCGTGGCGCTTCGCGACCACTCGGTCGAGCTCGGCCGCGTCCGGTCGACGGCCGGCTGTGCGCTCCACCTCGTGGAGCTCGAGGTACGGGCCGGCCGCCCCACGGCAGCCGCGCGGCATGCCGCCGAGTTCGTGCACCTCGACCGGCAGCTGCGAGGTGAGCTGTCGGGCGAGTGGTACCCGAGCGGCCTCGTCGCAGCGCACACGGGGCGGGTCGAGGACGCGCGCCGCATCCTGCTTGACGGGATCGAGTACTCGCGCTCGATCGAGTCGACGATCTGGCTCGCACACCAGCTCGGGGTGCTCGGTCACCTTGAGCTCTCCCTGGGGAATCTCGCCGCCGCGCGAGACGCGCTCGTCCCGCTCGTGCCGCTGCTCCGGGAGACCGGTCTCGGTGAGTGGTCGGTGCATCCGATCCATACCGACGCCATCGAGGCGCTGGTCGGGCTGGGCGCGCTCGACGAGGCGATGGGACTGACCGAAGAGCTCGCGGAGTACGGACGACGGCTCGATCGTCCCTGGGGCCGTGCGGCTGCGGCGCGATCGGAGGCGCTGGTTGCCTCGGCCCGAGGGGAGACCGACGCGGCGCTCGAGGCCGCCGAGCGGGCGCTCGCGGAGCACGAGCGGCTCGACTGGCCCCTCGAGCGCGCACGCACGCTCCTCGTCGCCGGCAGGATCCTCCGGCGACTGGCGCGACGACGCGACGCGAGGGCGCGTCTGGCCGAGGCCCGCACGATCCTCGCCGACATCTGCAACCCGCTCTGGCTCGCCGTGGTGGACGCAGAGGAGCGGAGCGTTGGCGGACGGCGATCCTCCGGCGACGACCTCACGCCAGCCGAGCTGCGCGTTGCCGCGCTCGCCGGTCAGGGGCTCCGCAACGCGGAGATCGCCGCCCGCCTGCACGTCACCCCGAAGACCGTCGAGACGACGCTCTCCCACGTGTATCGCAAGCTCGGCGTGCGCTCCCGAACCGAGCTCGCTCGTCGTCTGGCGTGGCACGAAGCGACGTGAGTCGAGCGTCCGACCGACAGCCAGTCGGGCACGCCGACGAGGCACGCTCGCCGCCACAAGGGGCCCGAGGGCTCGAGCGCGATCGCTTGGCACCCACGAGCTGATCCGGGCTGACGCGTCCGGACGAATACGATCACGACATGATCGAGCAGACCTGGCTCCTGTGGCTCGTCGGCGCCGCGTGCGCGAGCGCGCTGATGATCGTGATGTGGGTGATCGCCGTCCGCATCACCGACGCGTCGCACGTCGACGTGGCCTGGGCCTACGGGACGGGCGGCCTGGGCGTGCTCTACGCGATCCTCGGCACCGGCTCGACCGCGCAGCGCGTGCTCGTCGCGGTGCTCGCGGCGCTCTGGGCGCTCCGGCTCGGGACGTACCTGCTCGTCAACCGGATCATCGGCAAGCCCGAGGACGGCCGCTACCAGGAGCTCCGCCGGCGATGGTCGCCCAACGTCAACCGGGCGTTCTTCGTCTTCTTCCAGGCCCAGGCAGGGTTCGCGGCGGTCTTCTCGCTGCCGTTCCTGTTCGTCGCGCAAGACGACGGCGAGCTGTCGCCGCTCGCGTGGGTCGGTGCCGCGATCGTGCTCGCCTCGATCGCGCTCGAGGCGCTCGCCGACCGGCAGCTGGCCGCCTGGCGGGCCGTGCCGGCGAACAAGGGCAAGACAGCGCGGAACGGCCTGTGGGGCTGGTCGCGGCACCCGAACTACTTCTTCGAGTGGCTGCACTGGGTCGGCTGGGCGATCATCGCGCTCGGCTCCCCCTACGGCTGGATCGCGATCGTCGTGCCGGTGTTCCTGCTCGTCCTGCTCTTCCGCGTGACCGGGATCCCGGAGACGGAAGCGCAGGCGGTGCGCAGCCGTGGTGACGACTACCGCCGCTACCAGCAGGAGGTGTCGGTCTTCGTCCCGCTGCCGCCCCGCCGGTCGGCCGCGTGATCGCCGACCGCGCCGTCGCGGAGGGCTGGCTGCCCGACCCGCTGCTGCGCCAGGCGATCCGCGCGAGCTGCGCCCTGCGGCTGCGCACCGAGCGTCGTCGCGGGCTCGACGCGCTCGAGGAGACCGTCGCGAGCCTCTCGGCCGGCCCGATCGCGATCGCCACCGACGCAGCCAACGCGCAGCACTACGAGGTCGACCCCGACTTCTTCGGGCTCGTGCTCGGCCCGCAGCGCAAGTACTCGGGCTGCCTGTGGCCTCCGGAGGTCGAGACGCTCGCGCAGGCCGAGGAGGCGATGCTCGAGCTCACGTGCCGGCGGGCCGGCATCGAGGACGGGATGGACGTGCTCGACCTTGGCTGCGGCTGGGGCTCCGTCTCCGGGTGGATCGCCGAGCGCTATCCCGGATGCCGTGTGCTCGGCGTCTCGAACTCCGCCCCGCAGAAGACGTACATCGACGGGCTCGGCCATGCCAACCTGGAGGTCGTGACAGCCGACGTCAACGACTTCGACCCCGGCCGGCGCTTCGACCGGATCGTCTCTGTCGAGATGTTCGAGCACATGCGCAACTGGCGCCTGCTGCTGGAGCGGTCGCGCACCTGGCTGCACGACGACGGGCGGCTGTTCGTCCACGTCTTCGCGCACGTCCGCCACGCGTACGCGTTCGAGCGCTCCTGGATGGCCCGCCGCTTCTTCACGGGCGGGATCATGCCGTCGGACGACCTGCTGCTCCGCTTCGTCGACGACCTCGTCGTGCGCGACCACTGGCGCGTGGACGGACGGCACTACGAGCGGACGGCGAACGCGTGGCTGGCGAACCTCGACGCGCACGCCGACCAGGCACGGGAGGCGCTCGGGAGCGATCGGGCGGTCAACGAGTGGCGGGCGTTCTTCATGGCCTGCGCGGAGCTCTTCGGCTACCGCGGCGGACGGGAGTGGATCGTCAGCCACTACCTGCTCGAGCCGAGGCGGTAGGAGAGGCGCCTGGCTGAAGCCAGGCACCCGGATCTCGTGTCCGCACGCGTTCGCGTCGGTGCCTGGCTGGCTTCAGCCAGGCTCGAACGACGTGCGCACGCGCTCAGCCGGTGTCGCGGGGGCCGAGCGCGAGGAGCGCCTCCGCGGCGGCCTCCTGCTCGGCGGCCTTCTTCGTCGAGCCCCGCCCGACCCCCACGCGCCGACCCTCGATGGTCGCGGTGCAGACGAACCGCCGATCGTGCGCCGGGCCCTCGACGTCGAGCACCTCGTAGACCACCTGCCGCCCGCTGCGCGCGAGCGCCTCCTGCAGCTCGGTCTTGTTGTCGACGTGCCCGGTGCTCGCATAGTCGATCCGCCCGGCGAACGCCTCGACCAGCGCCCGCTCCGTCGTCTCGAACCCGTGCTCCAGGTAGACGGCCGCGACCGCGGACTCGAGCAGCGCGGCCAGGACGTTGCGGCTCAGCGAGATGCGCTGCAGCTCGGCCTCGGGCACGTCGCGTGCGTGCTCGAGGAACCGCTCGCCGAGGCCCATCTCCTTCGCGACGGTGGCACAGCTCTGCCGCGAGACGACGAAGGCGCGGATCTTCGCGAGTCGACCCTCGTCGGCGTCGGGGAAGCGGTCGTAGAGCGCGCGGGCGATGGCGAGCTCGAGCACGGAGTCGCCGAGGAACTCGAGGCGCTCGTACGACGAGGCCCGGTCGGGCGCCCAGGAGGTGTGGGTGAAGACCTGAGCGCGGGCGTCCGGGGGGAGGGCGTCGATCAGGCGCGAGAGCGCCTGCCCCTCCCCCGGCCCGCCCGTGCTGCTACTGGTGCGAGACGACGTAGTCGACAGCCTGGCCGACGGTCGTGAGCGTCTGCGCGTCCTCGTCGGGGATCTTGATCCCGAACTGATCCTCGAGCTCCATGATCAGCTCGACGAGATCGAGCGAATCGGCGTCGAGGTCGTCCTGGAACGACGCCTCGTCGGTGACCTGGGCCTCGTCGACGCCAAGCTGGGCGACGAGGGCGTTCTTGACGCGATCTGCGACTTCTTCGCGGGAGAGTGCCACGGTGCGGAAACCTCGCTCGTTTCGACGTTTCGGGGATTGAGCGCGCCGATGCTACCAGCGATCACGGACTGCTCAGGGTTCCGCCCGCGCCCCGGGCGGGCAGCCGCTCGGCGAGCACGGCGGCGACGTCGTGCTCGACGCCACGCGCGGCCATGCGGATCGCATTCGCGACGGCCCGTCGCGAGCTCGAGCCGTGGGCGATCACCACGAGGCCGCGGAGGCCGAGGAGGTACCCCCCGCCGTACGTCTCGGGGTCGAGGTGCTGGCGGAGCCGGGACGCGGCGGGCCGGATCAGCGCTCCGCCGAGCCGGCCGCGCGCGGTCGAGCGGATCTCGCCTCGCAGCTCGCGCAGCAGGGTCGCGATCGTGCCCTCGAGCGTCTTCAGCGCGACGTTGCCGGTGAACCCGTCCGTGACGACGACGTCGGTCTGCCCGGCGAGGAGCGTTCGACCCTCGACGTTGCCGTGGAAGCGCAGCTCGCTGGCCGCGAGCAGCGCGTGCGCCTCGAGCGTCAGCTGGTTGCCCTTCTCCGGCTCCTCCCCGATCGACATGAGACCCACCGTCGGGCGTGCGACCCCGAGGATCTCTTCCGCGAACACTGCGCCCATGTGCCCGAACTGGAGGAGATGCTCGGGGCGAGCGTCGGCGTTCGCCCCGGCGTCGAGCAGCACCGTCGGGCCGCGCTGCTCGGTCGGGATCACCACCGCGAGGCCCGGGCGGAGGACACCGCTGATCCGCCGGACGTGGAGCAGCGAGGCCGCGAGCATCGCGCCCGTGCTCCCGGCCGAGACGACCGCCTGCACCTCGCCGTCCCCGAGCGCTCGCACCGCGCGCACGAGCGACGAGTCCGGCTTCGCACGGACCGCCTCGGCGGGCTTGTCCTCCATCGCGACCCTGCCGTCGGTGACGACGTGGGCGAGCCCCGCGAGGTCGAGCTCGGCAGGCCCGAAGACGACCGGCTCGATCGACGGTCCCGCCGCGTCGAGCGCCCCGGCGACGATCTCCTGAGGCGCGCGGTCCCCGCCGAGCGCGTCGACGGCGACCCTCACCGACACGGGACTACGGCGCCGGGGTGCGAAGCGGCTGGATCTCGCGGCCGCGATACGTCTTGCAGCTCGGGCACATGCGGTGCGGCTGCTTCGGCGACCCGCAGGTCGGGCAGACGTTGGGGCGCGGGGCCTCGACGCCGTGCTGCGCGCGGCGCTTGTCGCGGCGAGCCTTCGAGGTCTTGCGCTTCGGGACGGCCATGAGCGGTCGAAGAACTATAGCGGCAGCCCGGAGATCGCGGGCCGCGCACCTCAGCCCTGCTCGCGGAGCGCGTCGAGGGCGGCCCACCGCGGGTCGGTCGTCTCATCGACGTGCTCGTGCGGCTCGTCGTTGAGGTTCTTCCCGCAGACGGGGCAGAGCCCCGCGCAGTCGGGGCGACAGAGGATCTGCTCGGGGAGCGCGAACGCGATCTGATCGCGCGCCCAGGCGGACAGGTCGAGCTCGCCGTCGTGCACGTACTCGGTGTGGAGCTCCGCAGGAGCGTCGCCCTCGTCGGCCTCGTAGTCGTGGACGTCGACGGAGACCTGCGCCGTCGCCGAGTCGAGACAGCGCATGCAGGGCCCTCGGACGACGGCGCCGAAGCGGAGCCGGAAGACGTCCCCCGAGACGGCCCGCTGCACCGTCAGCTCGACGGAGACGGGCGCGTCGACCGGATACTCGTGGCCGCCCAGGTGGAACGGCTCGACGTCGACGTCGAGCACGAGCCGCTCCTCCTGCCCGGGGCGGAGCGAGAGCGTGCGCAGGGCGAAGATCGTCACGCAGCGAGCGTAGTCGACCGCTTCCTGAACCGGCCCTGCCCAGCCGCCGGTCATGGCAGGGTACGGACATCCGTCAGCAACCCTGAGGAGCTCACATGCCCGTCACACGACGCCTGCGCGTCGCCTCGCTCATCGCGGTGTTCGCGTTCGCGCTCGTCGTCGCAACGACCTCGGTCGCGCGACCGACCGCCGGCCCGATCAACAACGCCGACCCCACGATCACCGGCATCGCGCTGGTGGGAAGCGTCCTCCAGGCATCGCCCGGGACATGGACGCCGTCGGTGGGGATCACGTTCGAGTACCGCTGGCTCCGATGCAGCCCCGCGGGGGGCGACGACTCGTCCACCGGCACGTGCCAGACGATCCCGGGCGCCGAAGGCAGCACACGGACGTTGACGCAGGCCGACCTCGGCCGACGGATGCGCGTGCGCGTGCTCGCGAGCACGAAGGGCGGCACGACGCAGGCGACGAGCGCCGCGACCTCGGTCGTGGACAACCCGGGCAGCGCTCCGGCAAGCTCGTCCCCGCCCACGATCTCGGGCAGTGCGATCGTCGGGCAGAAGCTCGTCGGGACGCCGGGCTCCTGGGTCGGCAGCGGGCCGATCACCTTCCGCTACCAGTGGCTCCGCTGTGACCCGGACGGCGACGGCTGCACCCGTCTCTCGGGGCGCACCGACAAGAGCTACACGATCGTCCAGGCCGACCTCAGACAGCGGCTGCGGCTGCAGGTCCAGGCCAGGAACAGCCTCGGCACCTCGGACGCGTACTCGTCCGCCTCGGACATCGTTCAGGCGAACCCCGAGGACGGGATCATCACGCTGCCGAACGGCGACCGGTCGGTCGACGCCAAGGACGTTCCCGCCCAGCACCGCCTCGTCGTCGACCGGGTGGTGTTCTCGCCGAATCCGGTGACGTCGCGTGAGACGCCGATCACCGTGCGGATCCGCGTCAAGGACACGCGGGGCAACGTCGTTCGCAACGCGATCGTGTTCATCCGCTCGACGCCGATCCTGACCTCGGGCGGCGACCGCTCGCCGACGGCGATCGACGGGTGGGTGCAGTACTCCCTCCAGCCGCGTGCCGACTTCCCGCTCCGCACGAACTTCAACGTGCAGTTCTTCGTGCGGGCCTACCGCCTCGGTGACCCAGGGCTCGGCGGCATCTACGGCAGCCGCCTCGTGCAGGTCGCGACGAGAGGCTGAGGCACGCACCGATCTGCCGGGGCCTGCGCCACGTCAGGCCCCGGCAGATCGGGCGCGCTGCCCGTCAGCCCACGTACAGGTCGACAGACCCGTCGTGGCGGAGCCGCGGCGAGAAGTCGCCCGCCGTGACCCGCACCGAGAGAGACCGCTGACCCGGCGAGATGCTCACGACGAGCGCGGTGGGCAGGTGGTAGTACAGCGCGCTGGAGACGCCGCCCCGCACGAGCAGCACGGCCGAGCTCTCCTCGTCGCCGGCCCGCTCGTCGTCGACGACGACGACACCGAGCGGGCCGCCGGGGGCGTTCACCTCGAACCCGAGCACATGCCGCGCGTCGATGCCGTCCACCGTGCCCATCTCCGATCGCTCAGATGACGAGAGGCATCGTCTCGGGCAGGCTCCGGATCGCTCGACGCCTCCCGCGGACGCGAACGACGGCGCAGGCCCGGTCGACGCGCGTGATCAGCTCGCACGGGACGACGGGATGCCGCCGCAGGACGCGTCCGACGGACAGGACGACATGATGCGGCACGCCTCGCTCGGTCCGGACGACGCGCTCGACCCGGCCGACGGCGCCGTCGCGCGCGAGGACGATGTCGCCCTCCACCGGATCCGGCCGGCGCGGCTCGTCGGGCTGACGCACGTGGTCGTGTGGATGTCGCTCGATCGCGGTCATGGAGTCACGTTCGCCGGCACCCGTGAGGGCCGCGAAGGAGCCGTCGAGCACTGCGCGAGGATCGCGTCAGGATTCGCTCACATCGCGCACGGATCGACCACCGACGACGAGCGGGCCCCATACTTGCGGCGTGGGACGGCCCCGGGGGATGAGCATGCGCTGGTGGCTGGCGCTTCTCTTCGCGGGGATCGCGGCTCTGACGGCGGTGGTCGTGGCGCAGGTGTTCCGCGAGAGCGCGGCCGACGCGATCCGTGACCGGGCCGGCGAGCTCGCGGCGGGCACCACCGTCGCGGCCGCGACGCAGATCGGTCGGGAGACCACCCAGGACGGGATCGTGGGCGCTGCCGCGGAGTTCGCGGCGCGGCGACGGGTCGCCGTGTTCGTCCTCGACGAGGCCGGGGAGCTCGTCACCGCGGAGCGGTCCCAGGGGGTGGAGCTCGCCGGGCTCCCGAACCTCGACGAGCTCGTCGACGCTGCACGCGAGCCGCGCCGGCTGGTCGTCCCGCTCGACGAGGGGCGCCGCTACACCGTCGTCCTGCCGTTGCGCACCCCCCAGGGCGGCTCGGTCGTGACCGTCGTCGAGCGACCCGACCTCGAGGACGCGATCGGCATCGTACGGAGCGAGATCCTCTCTGCCGCGCTCTGGGCGACCGTGATCGGCGCCATCATCGGGCTCGTCGTCGCGCTGCTGATCACGCGCCGGATCCGTCGCATCGCCGCTGCGGCAGCCGAGATCGAGCGAGGGCGCTTCGACGTCAGCCTGCAGCCGGCGTTCCTGGACGAGGTCGGAGCGCTCGCACAGACCATCGACTCGATGGGACAGCGGCTGGCCGAGTCGTTCGCCCAGCTGCAATCCGATCGAGACCGACTCGAGCGCCTGCTCGAGCAGCTCCAGGAGGGGGTGGTCGCGGTCGACCCCTCGTTGACCGTCGAGTTCGCGAACTCGCGCGCGCGCACTTTGCTCGGCGAGCACGTCGTGCCGGGCGAGCCGCTGCCCGAGCCGTGGGAGACCCCCTCGTTGCGATCGATCGCACGCGAGCTCTTCGCCGCGGGGACGCAGGCGTCGACCGAGCGCGTGCATCCCGACGCGGCCAGCACCTACGTGCTGGCCGGGATCCCGCCCGTCGCCGGCGGTCGTTCGGGCGTCCTCGTGATCACCGACGCGACCGAGCAGGAGCGCCGCGCTCGCGCCGAGCGCGAGTTCGTCACCAACGCCGCCCACGAGCTCCGGACGCCGATCACGGCGATCGCGAGCGCCGTCGAGGTGCTCCAGCACGGCGCGAAGGACGCCGCGCCCGAGCGCGACCGGTTCCTCGCCGTCGTCGAGCGCCAGACGGCACGGCTGGGCGGGCTCGTCCACGCTCTCCTCACGCTGGCCCGCGCCCAGACGAACGCAGAGAGCGTGCAGCTCGAGCCGATCGAGATCCGGCCGCTGCTGGACGACGTCGTGCGAGACCTCGGTGCCGAGGAGGTCGCGATCGACGTGACCGTGCCGCCGGGGCAGACGCTGCTCGGCCACCGCAGCCTCCTCCGGCAGGCGGTCGGCAACCTCGTCGCCAACGCCGTCTCGCACGGCGGCGGGCGCGACGTACGGGTCGCCGCGTACCCTGCCGGGGATGGATTCGTACGCATCGAGGTGTCCGACCGCGGACCGGGGATGTCCCGCCGGCAGACCGAGCGCGTCTTCGAGCGCTTCTACCGCACGTCCGACGTGGCAGGCGAGGGCTTCGGCCTCGGTCTCGCGATCGTCGAGGAGGCAGTCACCGCGATGAGCGGCAGCGTCACCGTCGAGACCGCACCGGGCGCGGGGACGACGATCGCGATCCTCCTCGCGGCCGCTCCTCGGACGGCCGTCGCGTGAGCGCCCGGGTCCTGCTCGTCGACGACGAGCGAGACATCCTCGACCCGCTCGCCTACGCGCTCGAGCGAGAGGGCTTCGAGGTCACGGCGGTCACCGACGGCGACGTCGCGCTCCGGCACGCGCGCGGGGGCCGCTTCGACGTCGTCGTGCTCGACGTGATGCTGCCGGGCACCTCGGGCCTGGACGTCTGCCGGACGCTCCGTGCGGAGAGCGACGTGCCGATCGTGATGCTCACCGCACGCGACGGCGAGGTCGACCGCGTCCTGGGCCTCGAGCTCGGGGCGGACGACTACGTGACCAAGCCGTTCTCGACCATGGAGGTGGCGAGCAGGCTGCGCGCGATCCTGCGCCGGCGCGAGCTCGACCGGGCGGCCGGTCCGCCGTCGCTCGTCACGGTCGGAGGCGTGGTGATCGACCTGGCGCGCCACGAGGTGATCGTGGACGGTGTCGCCGTCTCCCTCACGCCGTCCGAGTTCCGCGTCCTGCTCCTGCTCGCCGAGGAGCCCGGACGCGTCTTCTCGCGCGAGCAGATCATGGAGCACCTCTGGCAGACGCCGTACGTCGGCGACACGCGGGCGTGCGACGCGCACGTCTCGAACCTCCGCAGGAAGCTCGAACGCGACCCGGCGCACCCCGAGCGCATCGTGACGGTGCGCGAGGTCGGGTACAAGCTCGTCCCGGTCTAGCGGCTGCGCTATGGCTCGTGATCGCGGGCACACGCCCGTGATCACCGTGTGAGCAGATCCTCACCGCCCGCGCATCGCACGGCCACACGTCCCCATGCCTCTCTCACGGGGCGGCCGTACGGTCGTGGTCGACGCCAACGTCGACTGCCGGAGGTGCACTGGCCGTGATCGACGACCGACCCCGGTCGAACCGCACGAGCGGGCTCACCGCGCGATCTCTCGGCACCGAGGTCGCACTGATCGGGATCCCGACGACAGGGGCACGTCGCCTGGCCGATGAGCTGCGCGACGCCTTCTGCACGGCAGTCGACGCTGGCGCACTCGCCGTCGTCCTCCATCTCGAGTCGCGAGGTGCCGCCGCGCGCCTCCCGCCCTCGCTCGTCGCGGCGATGGCGAACGTCCTCGACGTGCGAGGGGGCTGGCTCTGGCTCCTCACGCCACGCGCCGACGGTCGGCTGCGCCTGTCGCCGGTGGCGGTCGAGACGACGGATCGCGATACGAGCAGCGACCCCTGCGAAGGCGAGCGGTGAGCGCGCATCGCCCTTCCACGCTCGCTCTGATCGACCCTCGGCTCGCGTTCGACGCCCACCCGTGCGACGTTCCGACGATCGGCGCCGAGGAGGAGCTCCTGCTCGTCGACCGGGACGGAGGGCTCGCGCCGGTGGCGGCGCAGATCAAGAGCGCGCTCGCCGACGACCGACGCTTCGCGCTGGAGTTCCGGGCCGCGCAGATCGAGACGGTCTCGCCGGTATGCGTGACGGCCGTCGACCTCGAGCGGGAGCTCGTCGCTGCGCGCAGCGCGATCGCCGACGCCGCGCTCGACGACGCGCGCCCGGTCGCGGTTCCCCTGCATCCGCTTGCTCCCGGTCCCGCCGCGATCACGGCACGCGAGCGCTACGCCACCATCGCGGCCGAGGCGCCCTTCGCCGCACGTGAGCTCGAGACCTGCGGGATGCACGTCCACGTCGGGCTGCGCGGTGCAGACCGGTCGCTGGCCGTGTACAACGCCGTCCGGAGCTACCTCCCGGTGCTCGCCGCGCTCTCGGCCAGCTCTCCCTACTACCGCGGCGAGGATGCGGGGGTGGCGTCGGTGCGCACCCGGGTGAACGCCACGCTCCCGCGCTCGGGCGTGCCACCCGCCTTCGCCCGTTGGGAGGACTTCGTGGACTTCGTCCGTTGGGGGGCGCACGGGGGAGTGATCCCCGACCCGAGCTTCCACTGGTACGACGCTCGGCTCAACATCGCGTGCGGCACGATCGAGGTCAGGGTGTTCGACGTGCAGGCCGACACCGCGAGCGCGGCGGCGCTGGCCGCCCTGACCCAAGCGCTCGTCTCCCGCCTTGCGGAGCGGCACGATCGCGGCGAGTCGCTGCCTGTGCATCCTCGCCACCGGATCCAGGAGAGCCTCGCCCTCGCAACGCGAGACGGGACGAGCGGTCGTCTGCCCGACCTCGAGACCGGCGCGTTGATCCCGACCGTCGAGCTCGTCGGACGCCTGCTCGACGAGGTGGCCACGGCCGCCGACGGGCTCGGGTCCTCCGTCATGCTCGACCGCGTCCACGGGCTCGCCGCCGTGTGCGGGGCGGAGCGACAGCGACTCGTCGTCACGAGCCGGGGCCTGCAAGAGCTGATCCCCTGGCTCGTCGAGCAGACGACCCGGTCACCCTCGACCGCGCTCGTCCCGTAAGATCCGTGTAAGGAGGATGAACGCGTTCCGCGGGTATCTGCGGAGACCCTGACACGAGTCGAACGGCGACCTCACCCTCGGTAGGGCCCTCCTCAGATCGCGGACGTACCGTTGTTGGTTGAGGTGGGTGCACTGCTCCCACGCTGAGACGACCGAACAGGAGGCAGGCTCATGAGGCACGCGGTTACACCCCGATCCGGGAGGAGGCGGCATGGTCCGCTTGCTCTCGGTCTGACTGCGATCCTGACCGGCGCTGCGGTGCTGCTGCTCGCCCCAGGAAGCGTCGTCGCGCGCTCGGCTGTGGCGCCCGGCGTCTCGACTCCACCATCGATCTCGGGCACGGCAACGAAGGATCAGACCCTCACCGCCACCTCGGGATCGTGGAGCGGAACCACACCGATCTCGTTCGCGTTCCAGTGGCTCCGCTGCGACGAGAACGGCGCCAGCTGCGCCGAGATCACGGGAGCGAACGGGACGACGTACGTCGTCGCAGCGTCCGACGTCGGCAAGCGGCTGCGCGTCCGGGTCACCGCGTCGAACGCGGACGGATCCGCGGTCGCGCTCTCCGACGCGACGAGCGTCGTGACCGAGGCGAGCAAGCCCGTCAACGCCACGGAGCCGACGATCTCGGGGACGCTCGTGCAGGGCCGGACCCTGACGGCGAACTCGGGCTCGTGGACCGGCCAGCAGCCCATCACGTACGCGTACCGGTGGGTGCGCTGCGGGACGGACGGCGGACTCGCCGACGGGAGCAACTGCGACCAGCTGAACGCGACGGCATCGACGTACGTGCTCGTCGCCGCAGATGTCGGCAAGCGGCTGCGCGTCCGCGTGACCGCGGCGAACGCCGCCGGCGTCGAGACGGTGGCCTCCAACGCGACGGCCGTCGTCCGCGCCGACACGTCGGTAGGCCGGCCGGTGAACACCGCCGAGCCGCGGATCGCGGGCAACACGGTCGCGGGCCAGGTGCTGACAGCGAGCGGCGGCTCGTGGAGTGGAGCCACCCCGATCTCCCTCGCGTACCAGTGGGTGCGCTGTGGGACGGACGGAGGGAACGCACTCGGCTCCAACTGCGCCACGATCGGCGGGGCGACCCGCGCGACGTACACGCTCACGACGAGCGACGTCGGCCGCCGGCTGCGCGTGCGGGTGACTGCGCGGAACTCGGCCGGCTCGACGCTCGCAGCGTCGAACCCGACCGCGATCGTCCAGACGGCGGGGCCTGCCGGGATCATCACGCTGCCGAACGGCGAGCGCTCGATCCCGGTGACGAGCGTGCCGGCGAACGAGCGGCTGATCGTCTCGAACGTCCAGTTCACGCCGAATCCGGTGCGGTCGAGGACGGCCCCGATCACGGTGCGGATCCGCGTGAAGGACACGCGCGGGTTCGTCGTCCGCGACGCCCGGGTCTTCATCCGCCCGACGCCGCTCGTCACGACGGGGGCCGACAACGGCCAGACCGCCACCGACGGCTGGCTGACCTACACGCTCAGGCCGCGGTTCAGCTTCCCGCAGCCGCGGACGGGCTTCAACGTGCAGTTCTTCGTCAAGGCCTATCGCGCAGGCGACCCGGCGCTCGCGGGCGTGTCCGGCACGCGCCTCGTCCAGGTCGCGCTGGCCGGCTGACGCAGCCCCTGGGCGGGAATCCACCTCCGTGGATTCCCGCCCAGGACGACCACCAGGCCGAGAAGCCGAGCGCGGTGCAGCCGCGCGAGCGCCAACCGGCGCTCCTCCCATCCCACGATCCTTCAGGGATCCGCAAGCCGAGGCGGCGCAGCCGCGCGAGCGCCCACCAGCGCTCCTCCCGCCCCACGATCCTTCAGGGATCTGCCCCGCGTCCGGCGCAGCCGGACCCGGGGATCAAGCGGCGGTGATCCGCTCCTGCGGATCACCGCTTCGCGAGCTAGCTAGAGATACGAGTCCGCGTCGAGCGGGCCGTTGGGATCGCGGTCGATGGGCCCGATCCCGGCGACCACGGTCTCCTGCGAGCGCTCGTGGAGCCGCTCGCGCCCCCGCCGCACGGCGCCGAGGAACTTGTCGAGGTTGACCTCCAGCGTGGAGAGGATCCCGTCGGCCCAGTCCTCCATCTCGAGCCGCGTCTCGCGCGCCTGGCGCCGTGCCTCTTCCACGATGTCCTGCGCCTGCTTCTCGGCGATCTTCACGATCTCGGTCTGGGACGCCTCGCGGACGGCCTGCTCGCGCGCCTCGCCGATCAGGCGGTCGCACTCGCGCTTCGCCTCGGCGAGCATCTCCTGGCGCTCCTTGACGATCCACCGGGCCTGCTTGATCTCCTCCGGGATCGTCGCGCGCATCTGGTCGAGGAGGTCGTAGATCTCCTCCCGCTCGATGCGCACCTGGTCGGTCATGGGGACGGACTTGGCGTTGTGCACCAGGTCGTCGAGCTTGTCGATGAGTACGAGGACATCCATGGCGGAGAATCGTACTGCCCGCGCCGGTCGGCGGGGCGCCGGTGCGTCAGTCCTGCGGGCTGAGCGGGGCCCCGGGGCGTCCGTCCGGGTGCAGCTCGCGGAAGCGACGGGCGACGGCGGGCGGCACGAGCTCGTCGACGCGGCCGCCGAACAGGGCGATCTCGCGCACGCCGCTGGAGGAGACGAACGCGTACTTCGAGCTCGACATGACGTACATCGTCTCGATCTCCGGGGCGAGGAGGTGGTTGAGGCGGTTCATCTGCACCTCCCACTCGAAGTCCGCGAGCACCCGCAGGCCCTTGACCATGATCCGGGCGCCGTGGCGCCGCGCGAACTCGACGACGAGCTCGGCGAAGACGTCGACCACGACGTTCTCGTAGTCGCCGAGCGCGTCCTCCAGGAACGCGACCCGCTCCTCCACGGTGAACGTCGTCTGCTTGTGGTGCGGGTCCCTGACCACGCCGACCACCACCCGATCGAAGATCCCGGCCGCCCGGCCGATCACGTCGACGTGACCCAGCGTGACCGGGTCGTACGAGCCGGGGCAGATCGCGACGAGGGGTGGGCGGTCGGTCATCGGGAGAACACCGTCAGTCGGGCGGAACCGTACCGCCGGGTGGTCTCGAGGTCGAGTGGCAGGCGCGGCTCGGTGGCCGCTTCCGTCTCAACGACCACCAGGGCGTCGGCGGCGAGCACGGGCGGGAGCGAGGCGGCAAGCCGTTCCTCGAGACTCGACCACTCGCCGTACGGGGGATCGAGCAGGACGAGGTGGTAGCGCCGCCCAGCGGCCGCCTCCTCCCGCAGCGCCTGCA
Organism: uncultured Actinomycetes bacterium; assembly: GCA_963703095.1. Classification (GTDB taxonomy): domain Bacteria; phylum Actinomycetota; class Thermoleophilia; order Gaiellales; family Gaiellaceae; genus Gaiella. The sequence continues at coordinate 1,619,974 of OY969787.1, read as the reverse complement.
CCCCGTCGCGCTGGAGCACCGTCGCGCCCGTCAGGCCGAGCGTCGCCAGGTTGTCGCGGATCACGCGGCAGGCGGCGCGATCGCGGTCGACGAGGGTGCACCGGGCCGCCCCACGCGAGAGCGCCTCGAGCCCGAGCGCCCCCGACCCCGCGAACAGGTCGAGCACCGCAGCGTCCTCGAGGGGGCCGACGATCGAGAAGAGCGCCTCCCGCACCCGATCGCTCGTCGGGCGGGTGCCCACGCCCTTCGGCGCGGCGAATCGGCGACCGCGATGCGTCCCGGCGATGATGCGCATGGATCCAGCGTAAGCGCACGCGTTGCGGGGCGAGGGTGCGAATCCCCTGCGGGGATTCGCACCCAGGGAAGCGGCGCGATCGCTCGTGCACCTCTGGGTGCGACTCCCGCAGGCATTCGCACCCGCGTCAGCCCTCCCCCACGTGCTCGGCCTCACCGAGGAGCCGCTCGACGTCCGAGGCGAACAGCCCTTCGTCCGAGAGGGTCTCGGCGATCGACTTCGCCTCCTCCAGCAGATCGCGATCCGCGCGGAGACGTGTGAAGCGCAGGTCGGTGAGGCCCGACTGGCGCGCGCCGACGAGCTGTCCCTCGCCGCGGATCTCGAGATCGCGCTCCGCGAGCTCGAAGCCGTCGGTGGTCGAGACGAGCGCCTCGAGCCGCTCGACGGCGGTCTCCGACAGCTCGTCGCGGCCTCGCGACACGAGCAGGCAGTACGACTGCTCGGCGCCGCGCCCGACCCGACCGCGCAGCTGGTGGAGCTGCGCGAGCCCGAAGCGGTCGGCCTCCTGGACGATCATGATCGTCGCGTTCGGGACGTCGACCCCCACCTCGATCACCGTCGTCGCCACGAGGACGTCGAGCTCCCCTCCTGCGAAGGACGCCATCACCGCTCGGCGCTCGGCGGTCTTGAGCCGACCGTGGACGCAGCCGACCCGGTACCCGCGGAGCTCTCCGGCTCGCAGCCGCGCGGCCTCCTCCTCGGCCGCCCGCGCGAGCGTCGTCTCCGAGCCCTCGACGAGCGGACAGACGACGTACGCCTGCCGACCCGCGTCGAGGTGACGTCGGAGCCGCGTGTACGCCTCCGAGCTGCGATCCTCGGTGACCCACGCCGTGACGATCGGCTTTCGGTCGGCCGGTGGCGCCGTGATCTCCGAGACCGCGAGGTCGCCGTACACGGTGAGCGCGAGCGTCCGCGGGATCGGCGTCGCCGTCATGTGCAGGACGTGCGGGGAGCGCTCCTGCGCGAGCGCGGCGCGCTGCTCGACGCCGAAGCGGTGCTGCTCGTCGACCACGGCGACCGCGAGGTTCGCGAACGCGACATCCTGCTGGATGAGCGCGTGGGTGCCGACCACGAGCTGGACGTCCCCCGAGGCGAGCAGCTGGCGCGTGGCCTCCCGCTCCCTCACCCGCAGGCTCGAGGTCAGCAGCGCCACGCGGACGCCGAGCACGTCGCAGATGCCCTCCACGGTCAGGAAGTGCTGCTCGGCGAGCGTCTCCGTCGGGGCCATCAGCGCGCCTTGACGCCCGCTCTCGACCGCCCGCAACAGCGCGTAGAGCGCGACCGCGGTCTTGCCGGAGCCCACGTCGCCCTGGAGCAGGCGCTGCATCGGCGTCGCGCGACCGAGGTCGCCGTCGATCTCGGCGATCGCCCGCTCCTGGGCCGAGGTGAGGATGAACGGGAGCACTTCGCGGTAGCGGTCGACGAGCGGGCCCGCGACGGGCAGGGGCTCGGCGACGAGGGTCTCCCGCTCGGCGGCGCGGCGGCGGAGCGCCAGCTGGAGCACGACGAGCTCGTCGAGCGCGAGCCGGCGGCGACCGACCTCGGCGTCGGACTCGGCGAGGGGTCGGTGGAGCGCGACGAGGGCGTCGCGTCGTAGCGGGAGGCGGAGCTCCGCGCGAACGATGGCAGGAAGCGGGTCGCCGCTCGCATGCACCCAGGCGAGCGCCGCCTCCGCGACCTGCCGCAGCGTCCGCTGCGCGAGATCCGCGGTGGACGGGTAGACGGGGGCGAAGTCCGCGGTGGCGTCTGGTCCGCCGAGGTCGTACGACTCGACCTGGAAGCCGTACCGGTTCTGGCGGCCACGGATCCGCAGCCGCGCGCCCGGGGTGAGCCGGGCCTCGAGCCACGGCTGGTTGAACCAGGTCGCCCTGATCTCACCGGTCGCGTCGGAGACGTGCGCAGTGAGGATGTGGAGCCGTCCGCGCCGGCGACCGCTCGCTCGGCGGACCACGACGTCGAGCACCGCCTCCTCGTCGCCGAAGAGCTGTGCGATCGTCCGCTCCGCGACCGGGCGCTCGTAGCGGCGCGGGCAGAGCGAGAGCATGTCGCCGACGGTCGCGACCCCGAGTCGGCCGAGCTTGCGTCGCACCGCCGCGCCCACTCCCGGGAGCGTCTCGACGGGCGCGAGCAGCTCCTCCGGGGCGGGCGCGCTCCGCGGTCGGGGGAGCCGCCCGGACGGGACCACGCCCGCGAAGCCGGCCGGCTGCCGGTTCGACGATCCTGCGAGAGGCACCGGCCCCGAGTCTAGAGCGTGGGTCCGGACGGGTCCAGTGGCGGGCGTACCCGACGGGGGTAGCGGACCAGGACGTCCAGCCCTCCCTGGGGAGCGTCTGCGAGGGAGACGCTGCCTCCGTCCAGCTCCACGAGTCGCCGCACGATCGCGAGCCCGAGGCCCGACCCGGAGGTCTGGCGCCCGCGCCAGAACCGGTCGAACGCCCGGAGCTTGTCGTCGTCCGTCATCCCGGGCCCGTCGTCTCGCACCCCGAGCGCGGCGACGTCACCGCGCTCGCTCACGTCGACGACGATCGACCCTCCTCGCTCGACCGCCTCGAGTGCGTTGGAGAGCAGGTTGTCGATCGTCTGCTCGATGCGGTCGCGGCCCGCCGACACGGCGACACCGCTGCCTCCACGGTAGGAGATCGAGACGCCGCGCTCGACGGCCAAGGCCTCCCACGCCGCCACGCGCTCGCTCGCGAGCGCGCTCAGATCGACGGCCTCGGCCGGAGAGGCGCTGGCTTCGGAGCGCGCAAGCGCGAGCAGTCCGTCCACGAGCTCCGCCAGGCGGTCGATCTCGGCGGTCGCAGCCTGGACACCGGCGTACGTGTCGCCGCCCGAGCCGGCGGCGAGGTTCTCCAGCCGCAACCGGAGCGCGGTGAGCGGCGTCCGGAGCTGGTGCGAGGCGTCGGCGACGAAGGCGGACTGGTCGTCGAGCATGCCCTCGACCCGCTCGACCATGGCGTTGAACGAGCTCGCGACGGCGCGAACCTCGGGCGGCCCCTCGACCGGTGCCCTCGCCGCGAGGTTCCCCGTGGCGACTCCCTCTGCGGCCGCCTCGAGACGAACGAGGGGACGGGACGCCCAGCGAGCCAGCCAGACCGCGAGCCCGCTCGCGATGACGAGCGCGAGAGCGGAGATCGCGCCGAGCGCGAGCCAGGTGTTCCGGACGCGCTCGTCGGCCGTGGCCGTCGGGTAGGTGATGCGCACAGCCCCGCGGACGACCCCGCCCGAGGCCACCGGAACCGCCACGTACAGAAGGCCCTGACCGAGCGTCTGCGAGCGACGCGTGCCGACGCTGATCTCGCCGGCAAGCGCCTGCACGATCTCCGGCCGGGTGGAGAAGTCGCGTCCGAGCTGGGTGTCGGGGTCGACGAGCGACCGCCCGTCCACGTCGACGACGACGATCCGTCCGCCTGTCTCTCGTTCGTAGCGCTCGGAGAGCCGGTCGAGGCCGGTGGGCCTCGCTCCTGCCTCCAGCGCGTCCTCCGCGAGGGAGGCGACGGCGGAGGCGTCGCGCTCGACCTTGGCCTCCAGGTCCCGGCGCTCGGAGCGAGCGCTCTCGATGCCGAGCGGCACGACGAGCACGCCGAGCAGCACCGCCGTCAGGGCGAGCATCGTGACGAGCAGCCGCGTGGTCACGGCCGAATGCGCAGCCCGACGCCCCGGATCGTCTCGACGAGCTCCGGATCGCCGAGCTTGCGCCGCAGCGACGCGACGTGGACGTCGACCGTCTTCGCTGCGCCGTACCACGACGTTCCCCACACCTCGCGCACCAGCCGCTCCTTCGGGACGACCGTCCCGGGCTCTGCTGCGAGCGCGACGAGCAGGTCGTACTCCTTCGGCGTCAGCTCGCCGGCGAGTGGAGTCCCACCGACCCGCACCACGCGAGCGCGGGTGTCGATCTCGATCGCGCCGGCCACGAGGACGTCGGTGCGCTGTCCGGGATCGGTCCCGGCGCGCCGCAGCACCGCGCGCATGCGTGCGACGAGCTCGCGGAGGCCGAACGGCTTGACGACGTAGTCGTCCGCGCCGAGCTCGAGCCCCACGACGCGGTCCACCTCCTCTCCCCGCGCGGTGACCATGATCACGGGCACCCGCGAGCCGGCGCGGATCTCCCGGCAGACCGTGAACCCGTCGACGTCGGGGAGCCGCACGTCGAGCAGCACGATGTCGGCCGAGCCGGCCGCGTGGAGCGCGGCGGCACCCGTCGAGACCCGGTCGACCTCCCAACCCTCACGCCGCAACCCTTCGACGAGCGGCTCGGCGATCGCGTCCTCGTCCTCGACGACCAGCACCCGCATGGACGCATCGTACGGCCGCTTCGGGTGCGCTTCACCGTCCTTTGCCGAGTCTTTGCCCGCTCCTCGCCGGGCGCGTCCTACCGTCGATCGGGATGCGAACCACGGGAAGGAGCACGAGATGACGAAGCCCCACGCACTGGGCGTGACCTCGATCCTCGGCGTCGCTGCGATCGCGGGCGTTCTGGCTCTCGGCAGCACGGTCTCCCTGGGACAGGCGTCGAAAGGCGATCCCGACGCCTCCGTCCAGGAGCGTCAGGCGGCGCTCGACCGCGCCGAGGGCCAGATCGCGAAGCTCGACGCGAGCGTCCCGCCCAGGCTGCCCGCAGCGCCCGCCGTCCAGTCGCCCGCGACGCCGCAGGTCGTCGTCGTCCGCACGACGAGCGAGGCGGCGGACGACGACGAGTGGGAAGGCGAGCACGAGCAGGAGCGCGATGAGGGTCATGCGTGGGACGACGATCACGAGGACGACGAGGGCTGGGATGACTAGCCTCGGCCGCACGTACATCGCGGCGACGACGCTGCTCGTGTTCTTCGTGCTCTGGGCCGCGATCGCCGCGAGCCCCTGGGCAGCCGCGAAGCCGGATCCGCGCCTCGCTGCGCTCGCCCGACGCGAGGCGCTCGTCCGGCAGGCGGCGCAGGCCGCCGAGCGTGCCTACGACGCGCGCTGGGCGCGCTATCGCCGCGCAGTCGCCGAGCAGAGCGCGACCCAGGCGACGCCAGCCGCGTCGCCTCAGGTGCGCATCGTCCAGATCCCGCCCGTCGCCACCACGCGGAGCTCGTGATGGTGACGCGCGCGTTCACGGCGATGGGCACGACGGTCGAGCTGCGCGTCGACGCGCCGGAGAGCCCTGACCTCGCCGACGCGCTCGACTGGGCGACGGCATCGTTCAGGGAGGTCGAGTCCGTCTGCACGCGGTTCGACGAGCAGTCCGAGCTCTCTGCCCTGAACCGGCGCGGCGCCTGCGACGTCTCGCCGCTCCTCGCGGAGATCGTCGAGCTCGCGCTCGACGGCCGCACGCGCACCGACGGGCTCTTCGATCCGACCGTGCACGACGCGGTCGTGGCTGCAGGCTACGACAGAGACTTCGCGCTGCTCAGCGCCGCCCCCCGCCCGCCCGCGCAGACCCCCGCTCCCGCGGGCGGCGCCGTCGCGGTGGACGGCCGTCGGGTCGTGCTCGAAGCAGGGACGCGGCTCGACCTCGGTGGGATCGCGAAGGGCTACGCGGTCGACCGCGCATGCGCCGTGCTCGCCGAAGTCGGCCCGTGCCTCGTCGACGCCGGCGGCGACATCGCCACCAGGGGCACCTGGGCGGTCGGGGTCGAGGACGGGCCCACGCTCGAGCTCACGGACTGCGCCGTCGCGACGTCCGGCCGCGACCGCCGTCGCTGGAGACGTGGTCCGCACGAGGCGCACCACCTCATCGACCCGGGGACGGGCCTGCCGGCGCGCACGGACGCGCTCCGCGCGACAGTCGTGGCGCCCACGGCCGTCGAGGCGGAGATCCTCGCGAAGGCGGCGTTCCTCGGCGCCCCGATCGATGCTCCCGGCGTGCTCGTGCTCGAGGACGGCTGCACACGACTTCTCGGAGGGCTGACATGAGGCACGATCCCACGTTCTGGATCCTCGCTCGCTCCGCGGGCCTGACCGCCTATCTGCTCCTGACGGCCTCGATGGTCGCCGGGCTGACCCTCAAGAGCCGCGCTCTCGGCAAGGCCGTCCGACCCGCCGCCATCACGGACGTCCACAAGACCCTCGCCGTCGCCGGCCTGGGCGCGCTCGCGCTCCACGGGGTGGCGCTCGTCCTCGACGCGACCGTCGAGATCACACCGCTCGCCCTGCTCGTCCCCGGGCTCGTCGACTATCGGACGTGGTGGGTCGGAATCGGTGTGGTCGCGGGCGAGCTGATGGCGATCGTGACGGCCTCGTTCTGGGTGCGCAAGCGAATCGGCACGCAGGTGTGGCGCCGTCTGCACTGGGCCTCCTACGCCGCCTTCCTCCTCGCGACGGGCCACGGCCTCATGGCCGGCTCGGACTCCGACCGCCCGTGGGCGATCGCGATCTACGCGGGCGCCGCCGGCGCCGTCGCGGTCGGCACGGCCTGGCGTGCGGTCGGGACCCCCACGCGCTCGAGCGACCGCCCACGCCGCGCCTCTGCTGCGCCCGCCGGGAACTAGGCTTCGGTCATGCGCCTCGCGCGAGCCGCCGGCCTGATCCTCGCGCTCGTGGCGCTGGCCGGGGCGGGTGCAGCCGCTGCACTGCTGCTCCTCTCGACGATCGGCGGCGCACCTGCGGACGACCCCGTGGGACGTCTCCGCCCCGTCGTGCCGGGTCTCGACGTCGGAGCGACGGCGCCCGTGGCGACCGGGCCCACCGCCACCGACGACGGTGGCGAGACCACCGACGACGGTGGAGAGACCACGAGCGAGGACGACGACCGCGACCGGAGCGACGACGACTGAGCGCGTCGACGGCTACACGTCGGGGTCGCGCAGCCAGAAGAACCCGACCGCACCCGGGCCGGCGTGGGTGCCGACGACGGCGCCGAGGAGCTGAGCGAGCTCGACCTCGGCGTCGGGCCGCGCCTCGTGCACCAGCGAGGTGATGTCGTCGATCCACTCTGGCGCGTCCGCGTGGGCGATCGCCACCCGCAGCCCCGGCCCGTCGGTCGTCGCCTCGGCGAACACACGGCGGAACTCGTCGAGCGCCTTCTGACGTCCACGCACCCGGCCGATCGGCACGATCACACCGTCCTCGACCGACAGGATCGGACGCACGCTGAGCAGCGATCCGACCATCGCCTGCGCCTTGCCGATGCGGCCACCCTTCTGGAGGTTCTCAAGGGTCGCCACCGTGAAGACCACGCCGCGATCGCGCTTGAACCGGTCGATCAGCTCCTCGACCTCGGCATCGGTGGTGCCCCGCTCGAGCCGCCGCTCGATCGCGAGCGCCAGCTGCGCGACCCCGAGCGAGGCCGTCTCCGCGTCGACGAGCCGGATCCGGTCGGCGCCGGCGAGCCCCGCCGCCTGCACGGCCGACTGGAACGTCCCCGAGAGCTTCGCGGAGAGGTGCAGGGAGTAGACCCGCTCGTATCCGCCGAGCTCCTCGTACACGCGCAGGAACTCGCCGGGCGTCGGCTGCGAGGTCGTCGGCAGCGTCGCCACGCCCTTCAGCCGCTCGTAGAAGTCATGGCCGCTGATCCCGACGTGGTCGAGCACGTCCTCGTCGGCGGCGCCGCCCTCGCCCTTGAAGATCACGTGCAGTGGGACGACGCGCAGGTTGGGGTGGCGCGCGCGAGCCACGGACTCCGGGTAGTCCGACGTCGAGTCGAGGACGATCGCGGTGTTGTGGACGTCGAGGTTCATCCGTGAGCGGCTGACCGTATCGCGTTCGCGACGTCCCGTGTGGAGGCGTCCTTCTCGAGCACGTCCCACGCGCCGGCGGCGCGGGCTGCGTCGGTCAGCTCAGGCGTCGCCTCGGCGGTGAGGCACAGGATGCGGGCGCCGGGCGCCGACGCGCCGATCGCCCGCACGGCGTCGGCGCCGGAGAGGCCGGGCAGACGAAGGTCGAGGACGACGACGTCCGGCGCCGCGCCGTGGAGCGCCGACTCCGCCGACCCGACGTCTCCGACCGCGCCCACGACGGCGATTGCGTCCTCCTGCCCGAGCAGGAGCTCGAGCGTGTCCCGGTAGACCTCGTTGTCCTCGACGAGGAGCACCCGCACCGAGTCCACGTCACTCCACCCACGCCCAGAGCAGCAGCGGGTAGTCGGGCTGTCCGCCCTCGTACGTCTGGAGCTCGAGCCGGGGGAACCGCTCGTGGAGGCGGTCGAGCGCTTCCTGAGCCTCGGCGGCGTCGGCGCCGACGAGCGCCTCGAGCACGCCGCTCTCACCCGCCAGCCGGCCGACGAGGGCGTCGAGGACCGGCCCCAGCTCGGGCCCGGCCGCGACCGCGCGGTCGTCGACGAGGCCGAGCCACTCCCCCTCGGCGACGTCGATGCCGTCGACGGCCGTCGTCCGCGCGGCACGGGTCAGCTCTCCCGTCCGCACGAGCTCGAGCGCAGCGGTCATCCGCTCCGCGTTCGCGTCGGCGTCGTCGTCGCTGCGGAACCCCTCGTCGAGCGCCGCCAGGCCGGCCTGCATCGACCGTGACGGGACGACCAGCGCGCGACGGCGGGTCTGCTGCACCGCCTCGCGAGCCGCGAGCACGACGTTGCCGTTGTTCGGGAGGATCACGACCTCCTCGGCGGGCGTCGCGTCGATCGCCGCGACGAGCTCGCCGACGGACGGGTTCATCGTCTGCCCGCCCTCGACGAGCCGCGTGGCGCGCTCGGCGAAGAGCGCTCGGTTGCCCTCGCCGAGAACGACCGCGACGACTCCGGTGCGGAGGGTCGGGATCGATTCGAGCTGTGCGACCTGGTCGTCGGAGACGAGCTCGGTCAAGCGCTCGTCTCGTTCCGCGATCTGCTCGTGCATGTCGGAGATCTCGGTCGCCTCCTCGGCGACCGTGCCGATCCCGCCGCCGAGCGCGAGCGCGCGCTCGGGCTCGTCCGTGTGCACGTGGACGCGCAGCGTCTCGCTGTCGCCGACGACATGGAGCGAGTCGCCGATGCGCGCGAGCTCGGCGTAGAGGCCGTCACGGTCGAGCTCGGCGCCCACGACGACGAAGTTGGTGCAGAAGCGGAACTGCGACTCGCCGTGGTCGACCGCGTCGGCGGTGAGGCCGTCGACCGCGACCGGCGCCTGCGGCAGCGGCAGACCGGCGGCCGAGAGGTACACGCCCCGCACGAGCTCCAGCAGCCCCGTCCCACCCGCGTCGACCACGCCCGCCTCGGCGAGCACAGCGAGCAGCTCGGGGGTGCGGCGCACCGCCTCCTCGCCGCGCTCGACGACGTGGTGGAGGACGTCCTGCTTGGAGAGCACCCGCACGTTCGGCCGCTCCGCTTCCTCTGCCATCTCGCGGATGACGGTCAGCATCGTCCCCTCCACCGGCCGCTGGATCGCGCGGTACGCGGCGTCGCTCGCCGACCGGAACGCGCGCGCCAGCACCTCGCCGTCGACCTCGTCGTACTGTCCGAGCACCTCGGCGAAGCCGCGCACGATCTGGCTGAGGATCACACCCGAGTTCCCCCGCGCGCCCATCAGGGCGGCGCGGGAGAGCTCCTTCGCGACGGCGTCCGCGCCGGTGGCGGGCGATGCCTCGAGGGCGTCGACGATCGACTGCACCGTGCGGACGAGGTTCGTGCCCGTGTCGCCGTCCGGCACCGGGTAGACGTTGAGGTCGTCGACGCGCTGGCGGTGGGCCTCGAGGTTCCGAAGAGCGGCGCGGGCGCGCTCGCGGGCGGTCTCGATGTCCATCAGGAGCGCCGGGCTTCCTCGATCCGGACGTCGACGGAGGCGACGGTGAGACCCGTCTGCCGTTCGACCTCGTAGCTCACCCGGTCGCGCACGACCGCCGCCACCTCGGCCAGCTTGAGCCCGTACTCGACGACGAGATGGACGACGATCTCGAGCGCCTCACCGCCTCCGCGCACCTCGATCCCGTCGGTGCCCCGGGCCCGCCGCAGGCGCGGGAGCCGCCGCCGGGGGATCCCGACGACGCCGTAGCTCTCCGCCAGCGCGCTGCCCACGATCTGGGCGATCGCGTCCGTCGCGATCGTCACCCTGCCGAGCTCCGACTCCCGAGTGAGGTGCACCTTGCTCATCGCGCGAGGGTAGCGCCTCGCCCGGCGGAGCGTGCCTTGGCGGCCTGGCGGCCGTCGAGCGGCCGCCCGCCGCCGCCGAGCCGCCGCGCACGGCAGGACGCGGACGTGGCACGCCCGGCCCCTATACGGCCTTGGTGACCTTGCCGGCCTTGAGGCAGCGCGTGCAGACGTACTCGCGCGAGGGCTTCCCGTCCAGCAGCAGGCGCACCCGCTGCAGGTTCGGGTTGAAGCGACGCTTCGTGGCGACCATCGAGTGGCTCCGGTGGTTCCCTGTGGACGGCTTCTTGCCGCAGATGACGCAGACGCGAGACATACGACGCGGGATGGTAGCCGATATCGCTCGTCGCAAGGCGGGATCCGCAGAAGCGGATCCCGCCGCTCCATCCCCGTGTCCGCCTCCGGCGGACACGGGGCACATCCCTGAAGAGGCCGGCCCGCCGGCCCCGCGGGACCGAGCGCGCGCTCGCGCCGCTCCACCGGTACGGCGGTCGACGAGGGATCGTCGGTACGCCTGGGACTATCTGGACGCTGCTGCGCGGAGGTTTGCGAACAGGTCGGCCATCTCGAGCGCCGTGCGAACCGCCTCCGCGCCCTTGTCGTAGCGCGCCTCGGCCTGATCGTGCCGGTCGAGGGTGAGGACGCCGAAGGACACGGGCACCCCGGTCTCGATCGCCGCGAGCTGGAGACCCGACGCCGCCTCGCTCGCGACGTAGTCGAAGTGCGGCGTGTCACCCCGGATCACGCACCCGAGGGCGACGATGCAGGCGAACCGGCGCGTCTTCGCCAGTGCCATCGCCGCGAGGGGCAGCTCGAACGCGCCCGGCACGGGCATCACCGTGATCGAGGTCGAGGCGACCCCGCGCGCCTCCAGCTCCGCGATCGCGTGCTCGAGCAGCCGGCTCGTCACCTCGCCGTTGAAGCGGCTCACGACGATGCCGACGGCGCGCCGCTCGCCGCGCGCCTCGCCCTCGAGCACCGGGATCCCGGGCGGCACCGCGAGCTCGCCGGGGGCGTGCTCCGACGAGACGTGGGCGCGCGGCTCGGAGGCGGCCGTCGGGGCGGGTGGCGCCTCGGGCGCCAGTCCCCGCTCGTCCGACGCGATCGCGGTCGAGTCGACGGGCTCGGACACTGAGACGTCCTCGGGCTCCTCCGGCTGCTCGTCGGCGGGCGACTCGGGCCCGAGCTGGACGCCCTGCTCCTCGCTGGGAACGTCGTCGGCGGGGGTCTCGGCGGCGACGCTCCACCCCGTCGTGCGCTCGAACGGCTCCTCGGGCGATCCCTCGTGCGACCCCTCGTGCGACCCCTCGGCCGATCCCTCGTGCGCCTCGCGGAAGGGCAGATCCTCGGGAGGGTCGTCGAGCGTGGGCGCCGGCCAGCCCTCCAGGACGTTCTCGGCCGCTCGCTCGAGCTCGTCGCCCGACCCGTCCCGCACCTCTCGCTCGTCGCTCACGCCGTCCTCCCCTTCTCAGAACTCGATGTCGTACCGCTCGTGCTGATGGTTCACGACCTGCCCGAGCGTGTGCCCGAGCTTCTCGCGCTTGGCCTCGAGGTACCGTCGATTCTCTTCGTTCGCCTCGACCTCGATCGGCTCCTGCGAGACCACCGTCAAGCCGAACCCGCCGATGCCGGAGAGCTTCTTCGGGTTGTTCGTGAGCACCCGGATCGTCGTGAGCCCCAGATCGGCGAGCATCTGCGAGCCGATCCCGTACTCGCGCGCGTCCGCCGTGAACCCGAGCGCGAGGTTCGCCTCGACCGTGTCGAGCCCCTGCTCCTGCAGCTCGTACGCTCGGAGCTTGTTCAGGAGGCCGATCCCACGTCCCTCCTGGGCGAGGTAGAGCAGGACGCCGCGGCCGTCCTCCTGGATGCGACGCAGCGCGAGGTCGAGCTGCTCGCCGCAGTCGCACCGGCGGGAGTGGAAGACGTCGCCGGTCAGGCACTCGGAGTGGACGCGCACGAGCACGTCCTCCGCCCCGTCGACCTCGCCCTTGACGAGCGCGACGTGCTGCTTCCCGGTCAGCAGCTCGCGGTAGGCGATCGCCTGGAACTCCCCGTAGTCCGTCGGGAGGCGCACCGAGACGACGCGCTCGACGAGCTTCTCGTGCGCGCGCCGGTACTCGATCAGGTCGGCGACGGTGACCATCGACAGGCCGTGGCGCTCGCAGAACCCGATCAGGTCGGGCACGCGCGCCATCGTGCCGTCGTCGTTCATGATCTCGCAGACGACCCCCGCCGCGGTGAGCCCGGCGAGTCGCGCGAGGTCGACGGCGGCCTCGGTCTGGCCGGCGCGCTGGAGGACCCCGCCCTGGCGGGCGCGGAGAGGGAAGACGTGGCCGGGCTGGACGAGGTCGCGCGGCCCGGACGTGGGGTCGATCGCCACCTGGATCGTGTGCGCGCGGTCGGCGGCGCTGATCCCGGTCGAGACGCCGTCACGGGCCTCGATCGAGACGGTGAACGCCGTCCCGAAGGGCGTCTCGTTCTGGTCGGTCATCTGACGCAGACCGAGCTCGTCGCAGCGGTCCGGCGTGAGGCACAGGCAGATCAGCCCGCGGCCGTGGGTGGCCATGAAGTTGACCGCCTCGGGTGTGACGAACTGCGCGGCGATCGTCAGGTCGCCCTCGTTCTCGCGGTCCTCGTCGTCGACGACGACCACGAACCGGCCGGCGCGGATCTCCTCCAGCGCCGCCTCGATCGTGGCGAACGGCCGGGTCTCGGCCTCGGTGCGTGCGCTCATCGCGGCATCGTAGCCCCGCCGTCAGCGGGTGAGCAGGCGCTCGACGTACTTCGCGAGCACGTCGACCTCGATGTTCACCGGGCGACCGGGTGAGAGGTCGCCCAGCGTGGTCGCCGACAGCGTGTGCGGGATCAGCGCGATCCCGAACGCGTCGTCGTGCAGCTCGGCCACCGTCAGCGACACGCCGTCGAGCGCGATCGATCCCTTCTCGACGCAGTAGCGGAGGATCTCCGGCTGCGCCTCGACGATCACGCGGATCCCCTCGCCCTCCGCCTCGACCGACTGGATCCGCCCGACGCCGTCGACGTGACCCTGGACGAGGTGGCCGCCGAGCGGCTCTCCTGCCCGCAGGGCGGGCTCGACGTTGACGGCGTCCCCGCTGGACAGCCGCCCGAGCGCGGTGCGCCGGAGCGTCTCCGGCACCGCATGGAAGCGCAGCTGCGAGCCCTCGGCCGTCTCGACCGTGAGGCAGACCCCGTCGATCGCGACGGAGTCCCCGACGGCGACCCCAACGCCGGTCAGCGGCGCTTCCACGACGAGCTCGGCACCGTCCTCGACACCGCCCTCGGCAGCGACGACCCGCCCGACCTCCCGCACGATCCCTGTGAACACGACGCGAGCGTAGCGACTCGACTTCGGCCCCTCTCCCGGACGCGGGGTCAGGGCGGGGTGACGAAGGCCTCGAGCAGCACGTCGTCCGCGACCTGAACCGCCGTCAGCCCGTCGAGGGGCACCGGTGGCGCGACGGAGCCGAGCGCGTGCGGCCCGTCCCCCGAGAGGATCGGCGCGACGAAGACGAGCAGCCGGTCGACGAGCCGCGCCGCGACGAAGCCCGTGGCGAGCGTCGGACCGCCCTCGAGCAGGAGCGACTGGACGCCCTCGGCTCCGAGCGCGCGGAGCTCCTCCTCGAGGCGACCGGTGCGCAGCTCGAGCGTCGACCCGGCCGGCAGCGGACCGCGTCCGAAGGCGAGCCTGCGCGGCTGGCGCACCGCGCCGACGCCGCGGGCGTCGAGTCGTGGAGCGTCGGCGCGGACGGTGCCCATCCCGACGGCGACGGCATCCACGGCGGCGCGAAGCTCGTGCACCTGGCGGCGCGACGCCTCTCCCGTGACCCAGCGCCGACCGGGGACGACGACGCGGCCGTCGAGCGAGACCGCCAGCTTGAGCGTCACGTGCGGGCGTCCCGTCGACACCCAGGTGCGCCAGGCGAGGTTCTGGCGGCGCGCTGCGACCCGGTCGTCGAGCTCGACCGAGACTCCGAGCTCCGCGAGCCGGGCCAGGCCACCCGCAGCCGTCGGGTTGGGGTCGGGGCAACCGGCGACGACGCGTGCGATGCCCGCCTCGGCGATGGCGTCCGCGCACGGTGGCGTGCGCCCGTGGTGCGCGCACGGCTCCATCGTCACGTAGAGCGTGCCCCCGTGCGTGCGCTCCCCCGCGGCGTCGAGCGCGACGATCTCACCGTGCCTGCCGCCGGCAGGCTCCGTCACGCCCTCGCCCGCGACGCTGCCGTCGGCCGCGACCACGACGGCGCCGACCGTGGGGTTCGGGTAGCCGACGCCCGGCGTCGCGGCGACGAGCGCCAGGGCCCGATCGAGGCTCATCGCGCGGCCGCGAGGATCCGGGCGTAGGCCGCGGCGGGGTCGGGGTCGGCGAAGACGGCGCTGCCCGCGACGAGCACCGACGCGCCGGCAGCGTGCACGGCGGCTGCGTTGTCCTCCCCCACGCCGCCGTCCACCTGGATCGGGACGTCGACGCCGAGCCGTCGCAGCTCCGCGATCCGCGCGAGCGCTTCCGGCATGAACGTCTGGCCCGAGTAGCCGGGCACGATGCTCATGCAGAGCACGAGCTCCGCGTCGGCGGCCCGCGCGAACGCGGCGGCCTCGACGGGCTCGGTGCCGGGGCTGAAGGACACCCCGACGGCGAGCCCGAGCGCGCGGGCGGCGTCTGCGACGCCGGCGGGGTCGTCGGTCGCCTCGACGTGGAACGTCACGGCGTCGGCACCGGAGGCGGCGAACTCCTCGAGGTGGTGCGCGGGGTCCGTGACCATCAGATGGCAGTCGAGGATCGCGCCCGCGGCATGGATCGACGGCGCGAGCGAGCGGAGCACGACCGGCCCGATCGTGACCGGCGGGACGAAGTGCCCGTCGCCCGTGTCGAAGTGGAAGATCCGGCAGCCCGCAGCGAGCAGCGCGTCGACCTGCTCGCCGAGCCGCCGGAAGTCTGCCGCGTAGAGCGAGGGCGCGACCTCGACGTCTCCGCGGATCCACTGTGACCACCCCACGGCCGTGATCCTAGGCGCGAATCGGCGTCGCGGATTCGTGCCTAGGGGACGCGCAGGCGGGCGACGAAGAACCCGCTCGTGCGGTGCACGTGCGGCAGCGTCAGCAGAAAGGCCGAGCGCGACGGGTGACGGAACGCGGGCCACTCGTCGCCGAGCGCCGCGTCGACGACCGCGAGACCGTCACCCACGACCCCGTCGACGACCGCCTCGCCCTCGTCGCGGTTGGTCGTGCAGACCGAGTAGACGATCACCCCGCCCGGGCGAACGCGGTCGAGCGCGGCGCGCAGCAGCGCCGCCTGGAGCTCCGGCAGCGGCTCCGCGTGCCAGCGGAGGTCGGGCCGCCCGGCGAGCACCCCGAGCCCGGAGCAGGGGGCGTCGACGAGCGCCCGGTCGAAGCCCGTGAGCCCCTCGGGGAGCGCGCGGCCGTCGCCGTGGACGACCCGGACGGCGGTCGCGCCCAGACGTCGTGCGTTGTCGGCGAGCTCGCGCGCGCGACCCTCGTTGACCTCGACGGCGACGACCTCGCCCGCGAGCATGGTCGCCTTCCCGCCCGGGGCCGCGCAGAGGTCGAGCGTCCGCTCACCGGGCCG
This sequence comes from uncultured Actinomycetes bacterium, assembly GCA_963703095.1. Classification (GTDB taxonomy): domain Bacteria; phylum Actinomycetota; class Thermoleophilia; order Gaiellales; family Gaiellaceae; genus Gaiella. Next base: position 1,604,077 of record OY969787.1, on the reverse strand, counting down.
TGACCCGACGGCGAGCCCGACCAGCTGGGAGGCGCGGCTCTGGGGCCAGAGGCGGCCTGCCGCCAGGGCGTCCGGATCGACGCGCTCGACGCGGAGCGCGCCGGGCACGTCGGTCTCCTCCCCGTCGACCGGCCCGCGGACGACGCGCACGACCGTCTCGGGCGAGAGGTTCTGGGCGCGCATGCACGCGCGGGCGCCGTCGGCGCCGAGGTCGCGCCAGAAGACCTCCGCGATCCAGTCGGGGTAGGAGTGACGCAGGGCCGCCTGGGACGGCGTCTCCTCCAGGAGCTCCTCGAGCAGAGGCCCGATGCCCGTCGCCAGGCGGCGGAGGATCGCGTTCGTGAAGGGCACGGCCCGCTCGAGGCGCGCTCCTCGAACGAGCTCGACGGACTCGTTGACCGCCGCATAGCGTGGAACGCCGTCCAGGTAGCCGAGCTGGTAGGCGCCGAGCCGCAGGGCGGCGCGGACGGGCGGGTCGAGCTTGCGCACCGGTCGGCGGCCGAGCGTCTCGATCGCGTGGTCGAGCGTCCGCACGCGCTGGACGGTGCCGAAGGCGAGCTGCATCGCGAGGGCCCGGTCGCGCTCCTCGAGACCGGCGGCCTCGGACCGTAGCGCCCGGTCAGCCCAGGCGTCCTCCTCGAACACGCGCTGGAGCACGCGGTGGGCGACGCGGCGCGCCGGAGAGACGGTCGGACCGCTCACCGGGCCGGGTACGCTCGGGCCGTGGTCGAGGGCACGTGGACACCGTACGCGAGCCCCGGGGGCGGCTCGGTGGTCGGCGACCTCCGCGTGCTCGCGGACGTCGAGAGCCCGCAGCTCGGCGGCACCCGCGGGCTCTACGCGCTCCTGCCCCCGTCCCACGACGCGGCGGCGGGACGCGAGTACCCGGTTCTCGTGCTCCACGACGCCCAGAACCTCTTCGACGCCTCGGTCAGCTACGCGGGCGAGTGGGAGGTCGACGAGACGATGGCGCTGCTCGCGGGCGAGGGGATCGAGGCGATCGTCGTCGGCGTCCCCAACAACGGCGAGGCGCGTGGGAGCGAGTACACGCCGTGGCCGCACCCCCAGTGTGGCGGCGGGAACGCGGATGCATACCTCGCCTTCCTCGTCGACACCGTCCTCCCGCTCGTCCGTGCGTCGTTCCGCGCGCTCGACGGGCCGGACACGACCACGATCGGCGGCTCGTCGCTCGGTGGGCTCGTCAGCCTCTACGCCCTCCTCTCCCGGCCCGACGACTTCGGCCAGGCGCTCGTCATGAGCCCCGCGCTGTGGTTGAGCGGGGAGGAGATGTTCGACTTCGCGAGGGAGCGCGCGACCGGCCACGGGCGGATCTGGATGGACACGGGCGACGCGGAGGCGGAGGAGGGACAGCCCGAGCTGGCTCGACGCTACGTCGAGGGCGTCGAGCGCATGCGCGCCATCCTGCTCGAGGGAGGCTACGACGACGCCAGCCTGAGGACGCTCGTCGAGCCGGGCGGGATGCACCGCGAGGCAGCGTGGGCCCGCAGGCTGCCTGACGCGCTGCGGTTCCTGCTCGCGCCCTCGTCGTAGCCGGTCGACCTCCCGACGGCGACGACCGGCCTCAGCCTGGCTCAGCGCCCCGGTCGCAGCCCGCGCAGCCAGGCCTCGTAGGGCATCCGTCGGCCGCCCTCGGGCTGCACCTCGAGCGGTGCGAACGCCCCGTCGGCCCCGATCTCCGCCCGCCACACCGTCACCGAGCGGCCGTGCAGCACACCCCGTGCGCCGATGTGCGGCGCGAGTGCTCGCACGCGCCGGACGAGCTCGTCCGGCGGCCGCTCGAAGTCGAGCTCGCGGTCGGTCGGCGCGATCTTCTCCGCGTACGTCACGCCGGCCTCGTCCTGCGGGACGAACGTCGGAGCAGGATCGATGAGCACGCGGTCGAGCAGGCGGACCGCGACCTCGGCGGCGCGCGCGAAGACGGATCCGGCATCGTCGCCGGGCTCGATCGCGAAGGCCTCCTGTGCGGCGATCGGCCCGGCATCGAGCGCCGCGACCGTCTCGTGGATCGTCACGCCCGTGCGCACGTCACCGGTGAGGATCGCCCGCTCGACCGGTGCGGCACCACGCCACCGAGGCAGGAGCGACGGGTGGACGTTGAGCCACAGCCGCTCGGCGAGGAGGGCCTCCGGGAGGATGAGCCCGTAGGCGCAGACGACCACCGTCTCCGCATCGAGGTCGAGACCGGCCTCGGGACGCTCGGGCTGCAGCACGGGCACGCCGAGCTCGATCGCGACGCGCTTCGCGGGCGGCGCCGCCAGCCGACGACCTCGCCCTTTCGGCGCATCGGGGCGCGTGACGAGACAGGAGACCTCGTGTCGCTCGGTCAGCCGCGCGAGCACGTCCGCGCCGAACGGCGCCGTCGCGGCGACGGCGATCCGCGCCACGGCGTCAGCGCAGGGCGAGACGCGGGCGCAGGCGGCGCATGGCCTCGCGCCGCGACTCGCCGTCGGTGCGGTCGACGATCAGCGTCCCGTCGAGGTGGTCGAGCTCGTGCTGGACGACGCGCGCCTGCAACCCGTCGAGCTCGAGCCGGAGCGGAGCGCCGTCCCGATCGAGACCCTCGAGCGTCACCTCGACCGGTCGCTCGACCGGAACGCGCACCGGGCCGAGCGAGAGACAGCCCTCGTCGTCGGTCTCGGTCTGGCGTCCCGCCTTCGCGATCACGGGGTTGACGACGACGACGTCCTCGCCGTCGAGCGAGCAGACGAAGAAGCGGCGAAGGATGCCGACCTGCGTCGCGGCGAGCCCGATCCCGTCGGCGTCGTGCATCAGCCCGAGCATGCGGTCGGCGACGGAGCGCAGCTCGTCGTCCACCGCCGCCACCTCCTGCGCGCGCATCCGCAGGACGGGGTCGCCGTACTGGCGCACCTGGGCGAGCGCGATCCGACGACGTGCCTCGTGCTCGGCGGCCTCCCGTGCCTCCTCCTCGGTCGGCTCGGGCTCGGCGAGCGCAGCGGCCGACGGCGACCCGTCGTCCACGTGCTCATGATCGTGATCGTGGGCGTCCACGTGGCGAGTGTAGCCGCGTGCACGGTGTCGCAGAGACGCGCGTGCAGAGCCCGGGCCGGGCAGGCCCGGCCCCTACGACCGAACGACACGCGGACCGCGCGCGCAGGGTCGGGCGAGCCTCGATGCCGGCACGGGTCCGTACGGCGCGAGCGCGCGATCACGCCCACGCGGGCCGGCGGGCCGGCCCTCTTCAGGGATCTGCCCTCACGCCTGGCGCAGCCAGGCATGAGGGATCCCCGCGCAGGAATCCACTCGGTGGATTCCTGCCTGCGGAAAGGTCAGGGATCTGCCCCCGCGTCCGCCGCAGGCGGACCCGGGGGATCCCCGCGCAGGAATCCACTCGGTGGATTCCTGCCTGCGGGAGAAAGGCGGGCGAGGCATGCCTCGCCCCTACTGCGGATCGACGTCGACGACCGCCGTGAGCGCGTCCCGGCGCATCGCGGGGGCTGCCGAGGCCAGGAGCGCCGCGAGATCGCGGGCGACGCGGCGCGGCTCCGAGGTCTTGACGACGAGCTGCGCGCGGTGTCGGCCGCGGAGGCGCAGGAGCGGGGCGGGCCCGAGCACGTCCGCGCCCTCGGTGCGCATGCGCCCGCGCAGCTCGCGCAGCGCGCGCAGCGGGGCCTCGGGCTCGGTCCCCGCGACGACGACCGTGACGAGGTGCCGGAACGGCGGGTAGCCGAGCGCCTCGCGCCGCTCGAGCTCGCCGGCGAGGAACCCGTGCACGTCGTGTCGGGCCGCGTGGAGCAGCGGCGTCGCGTCCGGCTGGAACGTCTGAACGACGACCTTCCCGGGCGCGTCGCGCCCCGCGCGCCCGGCGAGCTGCGTCACGAGCTGGAACGTCCGCTCCTCGGCCCGGAAGTCGGGCAGCGCCAGGCCGGTGTCGGCGTCGACCACGGCGGCGAGCGAGATGCCGGGCACGTGGTGGCCCTTCGCGACCATCTGGGTGCCGACGAGCACAGCGCAGGCCGCCGAGCGGAACCGCGCGATCGTGTCGCGGACGGTGCCGGGCGCCGACGCCGTGTCCGCGTCGAGCCGGAACCGCTCCAGCTCGGGGACGGTTCGCGCGAGCTCGGCCTCGAGGTGCTGGGTGCCCGCGCCGATCCGCGCGATCTCGACCGACCCGCAGTCGGGGCAGGCCGTCGGGACGGGCTGGACGAGGCCGCAGTGGTGGCAGTGCAGCCGCCCATCGCCGTGCAGCGTGAGCGCGACGTCGCACAGGGTGCACCGGCGCGAGCGGCCGCACGCCCTGCAGTGCAGCGCCGGGGCGACGCCTCGCCGGTTGAGCAGGAGGATCGCGCGCTCCCTCCGCTCGGCCACGCCGGCGAGCTCCCGCAGGAGCGGTGCCGAGAGCGGGTAGCCCGCCTCGCGGCGGAGGTCGACGAGCTGCACCCGGGGGAGCGACGCGCCGATGCGAGATGGAAGCGAGAGCCGCTCCAGCCGCCGCCAGCTCTCGGGCCGAGGCGTGGCGCTCCCGTAGACGGCGACCGCCCCTTCCAGCGCGGCCCGCTTGGCGGCGACGGTGCGCGCGTCGTAGCGTGGATCCGACTCCTGCTTGTAGGCGGCGTCGTGCTCCTCGTCGACGACGATCAGGCCGACGCGACGCATCGGCGCGAAGACCGCCGACCGGGCGCCGACGACGATGCGCGCCTCCCCGCGTGCGACGCGATCGCGCTCGTCACGCCGTTCCGCGTCGCCGAGCGACGAGTGCAGGATCGCGACGACGTCGCCGAACCGCTCGCGGAAGCGCCCGACCGTCTGCGGCGCGAGGGCGATCTCGGGCACGAGCACGATGGTGCCGAGACCTCGCTCGAGCGCGACCGCGCAGGCCTGCAGGTACACCTCGGTCTTGCCGCTGCCGGTCGGCCCCTCGAGCAGGACGTGCTCGCCGACCCCCTCGTCGAGCGCGGCGACGATCCGGTCGACGGCGGACCGCTGCTCCGGGGTCAGCGTCTCCGGCTCCGCCTCGCCGTCGAGCGACTCCCGCAGCGCCGGCGATCGCCTCTCCCCGCGCGGATCGCGTCGCTGCGGCGCGACCAGCGACAGCGCTCGGGCGGGCGTCGAGCCGTAGTAGTCCGCCAGCCACAGGGCGAGGTCGACGAGCGTCGGCGGCACCTCGTCGAGGAGCCGACCGACCGGCACCGTCGACACGCCGGCCGGCGCGGGCACGCCGACGTCGGTCACCACCCCGCGGGCGCGCGCACCGCCGAGCCGGAGCGCGACGACCGCGCCCTTCCCCACTCCCTCGGGCACCTCGTACGTGAAGGGACGGGTCAGCGACCGGCTCGAGACGAGCGGGAAGACGTCCGCGAGGGGCATCGATCGAATCTAGACGACGCCCCGGGGGCCGCTGTCCGCGGCGGCGAGACCCTGCTGTGATTTGCGCACCCGGCGTCCGGATGTAAGGTTCCCCTTACAGTGAATCGTCCGATGATCCGCATCGAGGGCGCCGCGAAGCGGTTCGGCGCTGTCACCGCCGTCGATCGCTCGTCGCTCGAGGTGGAGCGAGGCGAGGTGGTGGCCCTGCTCGGCCCGTCGGGATGCGGGAAGACGACGCTGCTGCGCCTGGTCGCCGGCTTCGAGCGGCCCGACGACGGCGTCGTCGAGCTCGACGGCGTGGCGGTGGCGGGGGCCGGGACGTGGGTGCCACCGGAGCGGCGCGGCGTCGGGATGGTGTTCCAGGACTACGCGCTGTTCCCACACCTGAGCGTCACGGAGAACGTCGGCTTCGGCGTCGGACGGCGCGAGCGCGCCCGGCGCGTCGCCGATCTGCTCCGGCTCGTCGGTCTCGACGGCCTCGGCGACCGCTACCCGCACGAGCTGTCCGGCGGGCAGCAGCAGCGTGTGGCGCTCGCGCGCGCCCTCGCGCCGTCGCCGCAGGTCGTGCTGCTCGACGAGCCGTGGTCGAACGTCGACCCGCATCTGCGAGGCCCGCTGCGCGACGAGGTGGTCGCCATCCTCCGCTCGCTCGGAGTGACGGTGGTGCTCGTCACCCACGACCGGGAGGAGGCGTTCTCGCTCGCCGACCGGATCGCGCTGATGCGGGACGGGATGCTGCTCCAGGCAGCGTCGCCGGAGGAGCTCTACTACGCGCCGGTCTGCCGCTGGGCTGCGGAGTTCGTCGGTGCGTGCAACGTGCTCGCGGGCACCGTGTGCGATGGGTGCGTCGAGACACCGCTCGGTGCCTTCCGAGCGGACGGGCTCGCCGGATCCGAGGGCATCGGCGGCGCCGGCGCAGTCGAGGTGCTCGTCCGCCCCGAGCTCCTGGAGCTCCGCCTCGACCCGACCGGGCCGGCGGAGGTCGTGGCGCGCGAGTTCCGCGGGCACGACGTCTTCTACCGGGTGCGTCTCGCAGACGTCGAGCTCGTCTCCCAGCGCCCGTCGAACGAGGTCGTCCCGCTCGGGGCGCGCGTCGACATCCACCTGCACGACGGCACGGTTCCCGTGATCGCCCGACCTGATGTAAGGTCTGCCTTACATTTGAGGTAAGCCATACCGCACGGCAGGGCGGTCACAGGGAGGCAGGATGCGAAGGAGCTGGGTGGTCTCGAGCATGCTCGGCGTGATGGTTGCGCTCGGCGCGGGCTGCGGTGGCGACGAGGGATCGAAGCTGACCGTGTACTCGGGGCGCGAGGAGGAGCTCGTCGCCCCGCTGTTCGAGCGCTTCGAGGACGAGACGGGGATCGACGTCGAGGTTCGCTACGGCGACAGCGCGGAGCTCGCAGCCACCATCGCGGAGGAGGGCGACAACAGCCCGGCAGACGTGTTCTTCGCCCAGGATCCCGGGTCGCTCGGAGCGGTCGAGGGGCAGCTCGCGGAGCTGCCGGCCGACGCGCTCGACCGCGTCGAGCCGCGCTTCCGCGACGAGGCCGGTCGCTGGGTGGGGACGTCGGGACGCGTCCGCACGCTGGTCTACAACACCGAGGCGGTCCAGGCGTCCGAGCTGCCCTCGTCGGTCGTCGAGCTCACGGAGCCGACCTGGCGGGGTCGCGTCGGGATCGCTCCCACCAACGCGTCCTTCCAGGCGTTCGTCACCGCGCTGCGGCTCTCCGCGGGCGAGGAGGCCGCCCGCGACTGGCTCGTGGGGCTGAAGGAGAACGACGCGAAGACGTACGAGAAGAACACGCCCATCGTCGAGGCCGTGGCGGCCGGGGAGATCGACGTCGGCCTCGTCAACCACTACTACGTCGGTCTCGTCAGGCAGGAGCAGCCGGGTGCGCCGGTCGAGAACCACTTCTTCCCGGGAGACGACCCGGGCGCGCTCGTCTCGGTCGCCGGCGTCGGCGTCCTGGCGAGCAGCGACGCCGCCGACGACGCGGAGGAGCTCGTCTCCTTCCTGCTCTCGGACGACGCTCAGCGCTTCTACGCGGAGGAGGCCGAGGAGGCCGAGTACCCGCTGGTCGACGGCGTCGACGCGCCGGAGGGTCTCGTGCCCCTCGAGCAGCTCCAGGGACCCGACGTCGACCTGTCGGCGTTCGGAGCGCAGCTCGACTCCACGGTCGAGCTGCTGCGTGAGACCGGCTGGCTGACGTGAGCGGGGGGCGGTGACGCGCCGCCCCCCACTCCCGCTCGCCCTCGCTGCGGGCGGCGTCGTCGCGCTGCTGCTGCTGCCGCTCGCGTACCTCCTCGTCCGCGTGGCCAGCGGCGGCACCGAGGCGCTCGACGTGCTGCTCGACCCCTCGACGTGGCGGCTCGTCTGGCGGACGGTCCTGCTGGTCGTCGGGGTCGTGGCGGCGACGCTCGTGGTCGGGACCTCCCTCGCCTGGCTCGTCACCCGCACCGACCTGCCGGGGCGTCGCGCGTGGGACGTGGCGGCGGCGCTGCCCCTGGTCATCCCGAGCTACGTGGCCGCGTTCTGCCTGCTCGGGTTCTTCGGTGAGCGGGGGCTGCTCCAGCAGGCCCTGGGGGTCGAGCGGCTGCCGGATCCGACCGGCTACTGGGGCGCGCTCGTGGCGCTCACGCTATCCACCTACCCGTACGTCTACCTGCTCGCACGCGCGGCCCTCCGATCGCTCGACCCCTCGCTCGAGGAGGCTGCCCGAGGGCTCGGAGTCTCCGGCCCGCGCGTTGCCGCCCGGGTCACGCTCCCCGCGATCCGACCCGCGCTCGGTCTCGGCGCGCTGCTCGTCGCGCTCTACACGCTCTCCGACTTCGGCGTCGTGTCGCTCATGCGCTACGACGCGCTCACCAGGGCCATCTACCTCCAGTACCGCTCGCTCTTCGACCGGACTCCCGCCGCGGTGCTGGCGCTCGTGCTCGTGGCGCTGACGGCGGTCGCGCTCGTGCTCGAGCTCAGGACGCGCACCCGTGGCCGGACGCACCGCGTCTCACCGGGCGCCGCTCGCGCGGCCGCTCCGGTGCGACTCGGCCGCTGGCGCTGGGCCGCGCTCGCCTGGTGCGCGGCGACGACCGGGCTGTTCCTCGTCCTCCCCGCGGGCGTGCTCGGGTACTGGCTGACGCGCGGGCTCACGGACGGTCGTGACCTGACGCTCCCCGTCGCCGAGGCGCTCTCGAGCCTGACCGCGTCGGGGCTCGCAGCCGTCGTGGCGGTGATGGCAGCGCTCCCCGTCGCGGTGCTGGCGCTCCGCTATCCGTCGCGCACCTCGCGCAGCCTCGAGCGACTCTCCTACGCGGGCAACGCGCTCCCGGGGCTGGTGATCGCGCTGTCGCTCGTCTTCTTCGCCGCCCGATACGCGCCGGCCGTCTACCAGACGCTGGCCCTGCTCGTCTTCGCGTACGTCGTCCGGTTCTTCCCGCAGGCGCTCTCCGGGGTGGAGTCCGCGTTCGCCCAGGTGAACCCGAGGGTCGAGGAGGCCTCGCGCGCGCTCGGCTCGGGCCCTCTCCGCACCTTCGCGCGCGTGACGGTGCCGATCGCGCGGTCGGGCGTGCTCGCCGGCGCCGCGCTCGTGTTCCTCTCGGCGATGAAGGAGCTGCCCGCGACCCTCCTGCTGCGGCCGATCGGGTTCGAGACGCTGGCCACCGAGATCTGGAGCCTCACGCAGATCGGCGCCTACAGCCGCGCGGCCGTGCCGTCCCTGATGCTGATCGCGGTGTCCGCGCCGGTGCTGTGGCTGCTCTCGACCGAACGGCGTGCGGACGCTGCGGGCGGCTAGACTCGAAGCCGTGGCAGGCGCGCACGGGCACTCCGTCGACGACTACCTCGAGGTGATCTACTTCCTCGCGTTCCCGATCGGCGAGTACCGCCCCGCCAGCGGCTCGAGCGCGATCGCCTCCCGCGTCGCCGAGATGCTCGGCGTCTCCCGGGCGTCCGCCGGCGAGATGCTGAAGCGGCTCGAGGCGGACGGGCTGGTCGAGCGCGGTGAGCACAAGGAGGCGATCCTCACCCCGACGGGGATCGAGCGGGCGGAGAAGGTCGTGCGCAAGCACCGGATCATCGAGCGCTTCCTCACGGACTTCATGGGCTACAGCGCGTCCGAGTCGCACGTCCAGGCCGACCTGATGGGCGACACCTTCACCGAGGAGATGATCGAGCGCATCAACGACCGCCTCGGGCGGCCCGACCGCTGTCCGCACGGGTGGCCGGTCGAGCCGGAGGTCGAGCACCGCGAGAACGCGGAGCTCGTCTCGCTCGCAGAGCTCGCGCCGGGCGAGGGCGGGGAGATCGTGCGCCTCGCCGAGCACGACGGCGACCTGCTGCACTGGTTCTACGACGAGGGGTTCGCGCCGGGATCGCAGGTGACCCTCCGCGAGGCGCAGCCGGCAGCAGGTCAGTTCAAGGTCGAGCTCGACGGGGACGAGCGCGCGATCGCCGAGCGCGCCGCGCACGGGCTCTACGTCCGCGTCGCGGCGTAGCCAGCGATCGGTCGCTGCGCCGATGAGCCCTGTCGCGCACGGCGCCGAGCAGGGCCGCGTCGATCCACCCCCGGGCGAGGTCGTCGACCCGGGCGCGCGGGCACGGGTCGCCGGCAGTCGGAGCGTCGAGCAGGCGATCGCCGCAGAGCTGCGCCGGGCGATCCTCGACGGGGCGCTGGCCCCCGGCGCCCGCCTGACGATGCGCGGCGTGGCAGACGGGTTCGGGGTGAGCGTGACGCCCGTGCGCGTGGCGCTCAAGGAGCTCGCGAGCGAGGGACTCGTCGACCTGAGGCCCCACGCGGGCGCCTGGGTGGCCCCACTCGCCCTGGAGGAGATCGAGGAGATCCTCCTGACCCGGGCGGGCATCGAGCCCTGGCTCGCGCTTCACGGCGCACCGCAGCTGTCGGACGCCGACCTCACGGAGATCGCCGACCTCGTCCGGGAGGCGGCCACGGCCACGGCGTCGGCCGATCTCGACGCGTACCTGCGCACGACCTGGGATGCACGGGCCGTCTGCTATCGAGCGGCGGCGCGTCCGCGACTGCTCGCCCGCGTCTCGACGCTGTACGACCACGCACGTCGCTACCACCTCGTCAACCTCGCCGACGCGGCCAGGATGCGCCGATCGCTCGCCTTCACGAGGCGCTTCCACGCGGCGTGCGCCGAGCGGGACGGCCCCGCCGCCGAGCGCGTCATGCGCGAGGCGATCGACTGGACGCTCGACTACCTGAGGCGCGACGGCCTGACGCCCCGGTGATGGCGAGAGGCTGGCCTCAGGCCCGCCGCGGGGCGCGCAGGGCGTCGGTCCCGGCCTCGTCGACGCGCAGGTCGTCGTCGTCGAGCACCACGACGACGCCGTAGCGGTCGCCCGCGGCCTCCACGCTCACCTTCTCGTCGAGCACGTCCTCGAGCACCGAGCGCGGGTCGCGCTCGAGCGGCGACCCGACGCCGCCCCCGCCGGCCGACTCGTGGCGGAACCGGTCACCGCGACGCAGCTCGAGCGCCTCCATCGGCATCGCGGGCAGGATCCGCTCGACGTCGCCGAGCACGGCGACGTTGCTCGAGGGCGCCCCCGGCTCGCCGTCGTCGAGCCCGTAGGGAGGGTGGTCGCGCCGATCGCTGCGAACGGTCAGCGTCGCCCGCTCGGCCAGCACCCGGAACTCCCGGAAGAACGCGAGCCCACCTCGCTGTCGCCCCGCACCACCCGTGTCCGGGACGAGCCCGTAGCCCTCGACCTCGAGCGGGAGATCTGCCTCGAGCAGCTCGACCGGCTGGTTGCCCAGGTTCGCGAGGGGGTTGGAGACTCCCTCCAGACCGTCGCGCGCGGCACGTGCGCCCCAGGTGCCCACGAGCACCTCGGTCGTGCCGAACGGCCGCCTGTCCGCGTCGTAGCCGCCCCACGCGATCAGCGTCGGGCCGCCCTCGCCCGCCGCGAGCACGCGCTCCGGCACGAGCGGCGCGAGGGCGCCCATGATCGCGTCGTACACCCGATACCCGATCACGCCACGGGCGCCGCAGGCGGCGGGCAGGACCGGGTTGACGACGGTGCCTGCGGGCGCGGCGATCCGGATCGGGCGCATGTACCCCTCGCAGTTCGGGATCTCGCCGCCCACGATCCCCCTGATCGCCGCGTAGCAGGCCGCGTTGATCATCCCGAGCGGGCAGTTGACGCTCGCATCGACCTGCGGCGAGGTTCCCTCGAAATCGATCACGACCTCGTCGCCCGCGATCTCGACTCGCACCGCGATCGGGATCGGCACCGGGTCGTCGCCGACGCCGTCGATGTGGTCGGTGAACGAATGGACGCCGTCGGGGATCGCCGCGAGCTCGGAGCGCATCATCCGCTCGGCCAGGAGCTGGAGCTCGTCCAGGTACCGCTGAGCGTCGGCCCCGTAGCGCTCGAGCAGTGCCGTGAGGCCCCGCTCGCCCACCCGACAGGCGGCGATCTGCGCCCGCAGGTCGCCGAGCACGTGGACGGGGCGCCGCGTGTTGGCCGCCAGCACGCGCAGCAGCGTCTCGTCCTCGACGCCGCCGTCGACCAGCCGTGCGAGCGGGATGCGCAGTCCCTCCTGGTAGATCTCGGTCGCGTGCACGGCGATGCTCCCGGGCGCGATCCCGCCCAGGTCGGAGTGGTGCGCCATCGTGGCCGCATACCCCTCGAGCGCGTCACCGACGAAGATCGGCGCGATCACGTAGAGGTCGGGGAGGTGCTGCCCGCCGTACCCGTACGGGTCGTTGGTGAGGTACACGTCCCCTGGCCTCGCCGTCGCCCCGAAGGAGTCGACCACGTGGCGCATGACGCTCGGGAAGGTGCCGAGCTGCACGGCGAGCGTGAGCCCCTGGGCCACGACGCGCCCGTCGCGGTCGCACACGGCGGTCGAGTAGTCCATGGTGTCGCGGACGACGGGCGAGTAGGCGCTGCGCATGATCACCAGCGCCATCTCGTCGGCCGTCGACGCCAGCGCGTGCCGGATCACCTCGAGGGTGATCGGGTCGATCCGCTCGTCGGGGCGGTCAGCGGGGCGGCTCATCGACCTCGACCTCGATGTTCGCGTGCTCGTCGAGCCTGGCCTCGCAGCCGGGCGGGACGACGGTGGTCGAGTCGACCTCGTCGACCAGGAGCGGCCCTCGACGGGGGCCCGCTCGCAGCGCCGCTCTGTCGCAGACGGGCGTCTCGATCCAGCCGTCATCGCCGAAGCACGCGCGCCTCACCGTCTCGCGCCGCCGCGCATCCCCGAGCACCGAGCGGTGGTCGAGGCGCCGTGCCTCGGCGCGCACGATGCGCGCCACGACCCGCACCGCGACGAGCTCGACCGGGTCGTCGGCCGACCCGTGCCCGTACGTCGCGACGTGCTCGTCGACGAACCCCTGGACGACGTGCGCGACGTCGACCGGGCCCGGAGGGAGCGCGACCGCCAGCTCGTACGCCTGGCCCGCGTAGCGCAGCTCCGCGACACGGCCGATCGAGACCTCGACGTCGGACGCGTCCTTCGCCACTGCCGAGCGGGCCCGGGCTTCGAGGTCTGCGAACGCACCGTCGAGCGCCTCCCCCGAGAGATCCGAGCCGGGGAGCATCACGGTCCGGACGAGCTCGTGCTCCGTGTCCGAGAAGAGCAGCCCGAGCGCGCTGAACACGCCGGGAGACGGGGGCACGAGGACGTGCCGGATGCCCAGCGCCCGCGCGATCTCGACCGCCGTCAGCGGGCCGTTGCCGCCGAACGCGCAGAGCGTGAAGTCGCGGGGGTCGCGCCCGCGATAGGTCGTCACCGCCTTGACGGCGCGGGTCATCGTCGCAACGGCGAGCCGGAGCACGCCGTGCGCCGCCGCTTCGAGCGACACGCCGAGAGGAGCGGCGACCCGCTCCCGCAGCACGACGCGCGCTCGCTCGCCGTCGAGGCTCACCGCGCCGCCGACCAGGCTCGCGTCGTTCAGGTAGCCGAGGGCGAGCAGCGCGTCGGTCAGCGTCGGCTCCGTCCCCCCGGCCCCGTAGCAGACGGGGCCGGGCGCCGCCCCGGCGCTGCGCGGGCCGACCTGCACCGCGCCGTGCCGGTCGACCGAGACGATGCTGCCGCCGCCCGCTCCGATCTCGGACACGTCGACGAACGGGAGCCGGATCGCGTGTCCGCCGCCCTTGACGAGCCTGCTGCTGAGGTTGATGCCCGCGCCGACCTCGTACTCGGACGTGCGGACGGGCTCGCCGTCCTCGAGCAGGGCGGCCTTCGCCGTCGTCCCCCCCATGTCGAAGGAGACGACGTTCCGTCGCCCGGTGGCGCGCGCGAGGTGACCGCAGGCGATCACCCCGGCCGCCGGACCGGACTCGACGAGATGGGCGGGCCGACGACGGGCGTCCGCCGGCCGGAGCGTGCCGCCGCTCGACTGCATCAGCTCGAGCGGGGCGACGAGCCCGACGGCGGCCAGCGACCGCTCCAGCCGCTCGAGGTAGCCGGCGACGGCCGGCCCGACGTACGCGTTGACGACGGTCGTGCTCGTCCGCTCGTACTCGCGGATCTCGGGGAGGATCTCGAACGAGCACGTGACGAAGACGTCGTCGCCGAGCGCCGCGCGGAGGATCTCCGCCACCCGCCGCTCGTGCGCGTCGTTCGCGTAGGAGTGGAGCAGGCAGACGGCGAGCGCCTCCACGCGCGCGTGCTGCAGCCGTGGGACGAGCGCCGCGACCGACGCCTCGTCGAGCGGCACCTTCACCTCTCCGCGGGGCCCGAGGCGCTCGACGACCTCGAACCGCCTCCTGCGGGGGACGAGCGGCTCGGGCCGCTCGTACTGGACGTCGTAGAGCACCGGGATCCGCAGCCGCCGCATCTCAAGCACGTCACGGAAGCCCCGGGTCGTGACGAGGGCCGTGCGGGCCCCCCGGCCCTCGAGGATCGTGTTGGACGCGACCGTCGAGGCGTGCACGACCGCGGTCACGTCGGCCGGGCGGACGTCGCGCTGCTCGAGGAGGGAGACCGCGCCGGCGACCACCGCGCGCGCATAGTCATCCGGGGTCGAGAGGACCTTCGTCGTGCCCACCGACCCGTCCGATCCCAGCAGCGCGACGTCCGTGAAGGTGCCGCCGATGTCGACGCCGAGCCGATACGTGACGGGCCTCCCGGGCACTATGTGATCACATATCACAAGTCGCCGGATCGGCGCTCCGCCTCACCGATTCCTTACCCTCCGCGCACGGCGCTCGAACGACGGTCTGGTTCGATGGGCCCGTCCAGGAATCGACCGGAAGGAACATCAGTGCGCAAGCTCACTCTCGCCGTCGCAGCGCTCGCGACAGCGGTCTCTCTCGTCGGGACGGGTGCGGCGCTCGCCGACGAAGCGCCGAAGCAGCCGACCCTGATCGACGCAGTCGCCGCGAAGCTCGGGCTCACTCCGGCCCAGATGCAGGCGGCGTTCAAGGCGGCGCTCGTCGAGCGGATCGACGCGCGGGTGGCAGCCGGCCAGCTCACGCAGGCGCAGGCCGAGAAGCTCAAGCAGCGGATCGCCGACGCACAGGGGCTCGGCCTCGGGGCGCGTGGCGCGCTCGGGAAGACGGCCAAGGCCTTCAAGCAGCGCCTCGTCGCCCGCTCGAAGGCGCTGGGCCCGGTCGCCTCGCTCCTGAACACGAGCCGCGAGGAGCTTCGCGCGGAGCTGAAGGCCGGCAAGTCGCTCGCCGAGATCGCCGCAGCGAAGGGGGTCTCCCGGGCGGACCTCGTCGCCGCCATGGTCGCCCCGGCGAAGGAGCGACTCGCCAAGGCGGTCGCCGCAGGCACGCTCACGCAGACGCGCGCCGACGAGCTGGCGAAGCGGCTCACCGAGCGCGTCTCGAAGCTCGTCGACGTCAAGCGGACGCAGACGGCGTAGGCGCATCCGACTCAGATCCCTGTCCGGCGACGTCGGCCGCGCCCCAGGGCGCCGTCGACGTCGTCGGCGGCTTGCCGCCGGCCGCGGCGGCTACGGGCTCGGCTCGAGCACCCGAGCGCCGGGCAGCGTGAGCCGCAGGCGCGTTCCGCCGTCGGTCGGCGACTCAGCGGCCACCGTCCCCCCGTGCGCCTCTGCGACCTGCTTGACGATCGCGAGCCCGAGCCCCGAGCCGGGCAGGCCGCGCGCCGACGGCGCGCGGTAGAACCGGTCGAAGACGAAGGGCCTGTCCTCCTCGGCGATCCCGCTGCCGTGGTCGCGGACCGTGATCTCCGTGCCGGACAGCTCCACCTCGACCACGCCGCTCGACGGGCTCCACTTCGCCGCGTTGTCGAGGAGGTTCGCCAGCGCCCGCTCGAGCGACGCCGGGACGCCGTCGACGGTCGCCTCGTCGGCGCGCAGCTCCCACCGCACGTCCGGCCAGTGGCGCCGCGCCCGCTCCACCGCCGACTCGAGCAGGAGGTCGAGTCGCACCTCCTCCGGCGGGGCGGTCTCACGGTGGTCGCCGCGGGCGAGCTCGACCAGCTCGGCCACGAGCACCGTCATCTCCTCGAGCTGGGCGGTCACGTCCCTGAGCACCTGCTCGCGCTCCTCCACCGGCATCGCCGTGTCGCGCGCGAGCACCTCGATGTTCGTGCGGATGCTCGTCAGCGGGGTTCGCAGCTCGTGCGAGGCGTCCGAGACGAGCTGGCGCTGCGCCTTCGCCGACTGCTCGAGCGCCTCGAGCATCGAGTTGAACATCCCGGCCAGGCGTGAGAGCTCGTCGTTCCCGGAGGCGTCGATGCGCTGCGAGAGGTCGTGGGTCTCGGTCACGTGCTCGGCCGCGCGGCTGAGGCGGCGAACCGGGGCGAGCGCGGCCCCCGCGACCACGAGGCCGAGCGCGACGGCGATCCCGACGCCGCCGAGCATCACGGCGGCGAGCCACGTGCGGATCCGCGACAGCGTGCGGTCGACCTCGTCGAGCGGCCGGCGATCTGGAGCGCGTACCCGTCGCCCAGCGGCACGGTCATGAGCCGCAGGCGCACGCCGGACACGGTCGCGTCGGTGAAGAACGCGTCGCCCCCGCTCTCCGCCGCGGCACGGTCGCGGTCGGTGACCGGCAGCGCGACGCCTCCGCGGGCAGGTCGGATCGTCTCGCCGCCGGACGTGACGAGCTGCACGACGCCCGCCGCGCCGCCGAACGCCGCCGGGGGGACGTCGAGGAACCGCCGGCCCGTGCCGGGATCCTCGACGATCGCCAGACGACGCGTCGCCGCCGCCCGGTTCGCCAGCGCCGCGTCGATCTCGTCCCGGAGCTGGTCGCGGACGACGACGTAGGTGACCGCCGAAGCGGCCGCCACCGCGACCGCGACCGCGACCGCCGCGACGAGCGTCAGGCGCGTGCGGAAGCTCACGACGGCTCGCGGAGCGCGTAGCCCACGCCGCGCACCGTGTGGATCAGACGCGGCCGCCCGCCTGCCTCCGTCTTGCGGCGCAGATACCCGACGTACACCTCGATCGTGTTCGAGCCGTAGCCGAAGTCGTAGCCCCACACGCGGTCGTAGATCACCGATCGGGTGAGCACCTGGCGCGGGTTGAGCAGGAACAGCTCGAGGAGCGAGAACTCCGTTCGCGTCAGCTCGATCGCCTCGCCGCCGCGCCGCACCTCGTGCGTCGCGGGATCGAGCTCCACGTCGGCGAACCGGAGCACGTCCCCGGTCGCTGCGCCCGAGCGTCGCAGGAGCGCCCGCAGACGCGCCAGCAGCTCCTCCAGGGCGAACGGCTTGACGACGTAGTCGTCCGCACCCGCGTCGAGCCCCTCCACCCGGTCCTCGACGGTCTCGCGCGCGGTCAGCATCAGGACCGGGAGGCGGTTGCCCGTCCGACGCAGTCGGCGGCAGGTCTCGAGGCCGTCGAGGCGCGGCATGGCGACGTCGAGCACGACGGCGTCGGGCGAGTGCCCGTCGCCGCCGTTCGCGATCGCCTCGAGCGCCTCGTCGCCGTCGGAGGCGAGCTCGACCTCGTAGCCCTCGAGCCGTAGCGCGCGCCGGAGCGACTCCCGCACGCCGGGGTCGTCGTCCACGACCAGGATCCTCGAGCTCATTCGACGCATTGTGCTGCACCCGTGCGGTGGAGGGCGGCCGCGACGCGACCGGGACGACGGTGGGAGACCCCGTCCACCCTCCACCTCAGCAAAGGCCCCTGAGAGGTTGCTGAGCGACGGCTGAGAACGTCGTGAGAACGGCGCTCTCGGCGTCGGCGAGGCCCGTCGCCAGGGCCTCGCCGACGCCGTGCGAGCTCAGACGGACGCGCCGGTCGCGCTCGCCCCGGACTGCGTCGCGGCCGGCGGGCCGAACCCGGGCCGACCGTGCCCGTGCTGCGGCATGGTTCCGGCGATCAGGTCGTCGAGGCGCTCGTCCGCGCGGGCGAGGATCTCGTCCGCCTGCGCCTGCGTCAGGCGCCCGTCGGCGACCGCCGCTGCGAGCTCCTCCTGCTCGCTCGCGAGGAGCGCCGCCTTCAGGCCGTCGACAGACTTGCCCGCGGACGTGGCGACCTCACCGAGCGTCTTCCCGTCCTGCAGCTGCGTCACCAGCCCCTCTGTCGTCAGACCGAGGAACGTGGCCGCGTCGTCGAGGTGCCCGCCCGGCCCGCCGTGGCCGCCGCGCGGCCCGCCGAAGCCGGGACCGAAGCCGAGTCCGGGTCCGTCGCCCGACTCGATGCGCTCCTCCATCGCGTCCGCCTGCTCCTGCGTGATCGTGCCCGCCTTCAGCTGCGCCTCGACCTCGTCGACCGCCGCGGCCTTCGTCGCCTCGGCGAGCTTCTCGCTCGAGATCCCGAGCTTCGCCGCCACGGCGTCGAGGAACGCGGAGGGTCCGGTGCCACCGCTGCCCGACGCCGCGAGCGCGGTGCCGCTGGCGGCGACTGCGAGCCCCGCAACCGCGGCGGCCGCGGTGATCCTCGTGCGTGAACGTCCCATGTCGTGCTCCTTTCGTCGATTGGAGCCATCGAACCGGCGCGCGCTGAGCACCCCGTGAGAGCGTGGTGAGAGATCGCGAAGAATCCGCGAGCCCGTGCCCGGGAACGCCGAAGGCCCGGTCTCCCGGGCCTTCGGTGGAGCGGCGCCAGCCGGAGGGCGGGCTGCGCCGACGTGACGGGCGAGCGCTATGCGGGGACGCCGAACGACGCGCCGCCGTGCATGGCGGGCGCGCCGTGGCCGTGCCCGGGGCCTCCCATCCCACGCGACATCGGCCCGCCGAACCCGCGCTCGCCGCGCGGGCCGAGCGTCCCTTCGACGAGGTCGTCGAGGCGCGCCTCGCGGCGCTCGAGCGCGGCGTCGGCCTGGGCCTGCGTGATCGTCCCCGCTGCGACGAGGGCGTCGAGCTCCTTCTTCTCGCTCGCGAGCAGCGCCGCCTTCAGACCGTCGACCGACTTGCCCTCGGCCTTGGCGACGTCCGCCAGCGACTTCCCGGCCCGGAGCTGCTCGACCAGCTCGGCCTCGGTGACGCCCAGGTACGCGGCGGCGTCGTCCAGATGCCCGCCGGGGCCGCCCCTGCCGGGCCCGTGGCCGAACCCGCCTCGATGCATCCCGGGACCGGCGAAGAACGGGAGCGCGCCCGACTGGATGCGCGCCTTCATCGCGTCGGCCTGGGCCTGCGTGATCGTGCCGGCCTTCAGCTCTGCGTCGACCTGGTCGATCGCCGCGGCCTTCGTCGCGTCGAGCAGCTTCTCGCTCGAGATGCCGAGCTTCGCAGCGACCGCGTCGAGGAACGACGTGTCGGAGCCCGACCCGCCCGCCGCGATCGCGGTGCCGGCCCCTGCCACGGCGAGCCCCGCGACGACCGCCGCGACTGCCTTGCGTGAGATGCGTTGCATCGGATGCCTCCTCCTCGGAGTGGAGTCTCGTGGCTCCATTGCAGCGCCGCTCCCTAAGACACGGATGAGAATCCGCGGCCCGATGCACGGGTGGTGTGCGAGCGACCGACGGCCGTCGGGTCGGTCAGGCGCCTGTCGAGGCGGTGAGGCCCGCCGCGGAGCGGAGAGCGTCGGCCTTGTCCGTGCGCTCCCAGGTGAAGTCGCGGTCGTCACGGCCGAAGTGGCCGTACGCGGCGGTCTTGCGATAGATGGGCCGCTGCAGGTCGAGGTCGCGGATGATCGCACCGGGACGCAGGTCGAAGTGCTCGCCGACCAGCGCCTCGATCCTCGCCAGCGGGACGACCTCGGTGCCGAAGCAGTCGATCAGCACGCTCATCGGGTGCGCGACCCCGATCGCGTAGGCGACCTGCACCTGGCAGCGGTCGGCGAGGCCGGCCGCCACGACGTTCTTCGCGACCCAGCGCGCGGCGTAGGCGGCCGAGCGGTCGACCTTGGTCGGGTCCTTGCCCGAGAACGCGCCGCCGCCGTGCGGCGCGGCACCCCCGTACGTGTCGACGATGATCTTCCGCCCGGTCAGGCCCGTGTCTCCCATCGGGCCGCCCACGACGAACTTCCCGGTCGGGTTCACGTAGAGGAAGTCCTTGGCGCCGAGCCGCGCCGGGTCGAACAGGTCGCGGTAGTCGGTGTGGAGGATCGGCTCGACCACGTGCTCGAGCAGGTCGGGCTTGATCATCACCTCGGGGTCGAGCCCGTCCCGATGCTGCGTCGAGATCAGCACCCGCTCGATCTCGACGGGGCGCTGGATCCCGTGCTCGTCGACCTCGTAGCGCACGGTCACCTGCGACTTCCCGTCGGGGCGCAGGTACGGCAGCACGTCGGCCTTGCGCACCTCGGACAGCCGCTTGGTGAGCTTGTGCGCGAGCATGATCGGGAGCGGCATCAGCTCCTCGGTCTCGCGCGTCGCGTAGCCGAACATCATCCCCTGATCGCCGGCGCCGATCCGATCGAGCGGGTCGTCGTCGCCGTGCTGGGCCTCGAAGGACTCGTCCACGCCCTGCGCGATGTCGGCGGACTGCTCGTCGATCGTGACCATCACGCCGCACGTCTCCGCGTCGAAGCCGTACTTCGCGCGCGTGTAGCCGATGTCGGCGACCGTCTCGCGCACGAGCGAGCGCACGTCGACGTACGTGTCGGTCGTGATCTCGCCGGCGACCACCACGAGCCCCGTCGTGATCAGCGTCTCGCAGGCGACGCGCCCGACCGGGTCGTCCGCGAGCACGGCGTCGAGGACGACGTCCGAGATCTGGTCGGCGACCTTGTCGGGATGCCCCTCGGTGACGGACTCCGAGGTGAAGTCGAAGCTGCGCGCGCTCACGCGGGCAGCCTAGCGACAGGCCGTGACAAGTCGGGCAGACTTCAGCTCAGGGCGCTGGGATGCCGACCGTGTAACCGACTGTCGAGCCCTTGACGACGGTGTTGTTCCGCACGAGCGAGACCTTGCACGACGCCCCGCTCGGCACCGACTGCAGGTACACGGGCATCGTCACCCTCGGCTCTCCGTCCGGCCCCTGGTCGGTCCAGGTGACGATGTCGTCGCGCTGGCCGAGCGTGTAGCTGCCGCCCTTCGACTTGTACGAGCACGTGTTACGGAGTGCGTAGCCGTACGGCACGACCGGCTCGGTGCCGTACACGGTGAACGTCACGTACAGCGTCTCGCCTGCAGTCGCGTCGTTCTCGAGCGTCGTGGACGCCGTGTTCGGCTGCGCGGCCGCGGAGGCAGCGAGGGCGAGCGTCGCCAGCAGGGCGCCCACGAGAGTGCTGATCGTCTTCATGTCGTCCTTCCGCGGCCCTCGGTCGGGGCCGTCACCTCGTGGTCACTGACAGATCGTCTTCGGGGCCTCGCCGTAGCCGAGCTTCCACTTGAGGGGCGTCGTGCCTGGGTCGATCGTGTCCGCCTCCCAGATCGCGTCGTCGATGCACTTGTGGCCGTCGGCGTTCGGGTAGACGCCCATCCCCTTCGTCGTCTGAGAGACCTTCAGGATCACGACAGGCGGGTTGATCAGCGGCCCTGGCGTGAACAGGTAGTAGGGGAGCTTCGTCCCGTCGGAGCCCTCGATCCACCACGCCTTGTCGGTGCCGATGTTCTTCGATCCCTCATGGCTCTCGATGTACTGACCCTGTGTCCCGCAGAGGTGACAGACCTGGTCGTCGCGGAGGGTCACGTCCATCTTCATCTCGTGGCCCTTGAACTTCGGGTAGATGTCCACGTAGACCCAGCGACTGCCGTTCGGGCCCTGCTGGAACGGCGCCAAGGCGTCCTTCAAGGTCTTGTTCAGCTTCTGGAACACCTGGTCGATCGTCGTCAGCGCTGGCGGCAGCTGCGCCCAGCGGGTGTTGCAGGCGATCTGGCTGTCGACCGGCTTCTGGCACAGCTCGGGGATCTTGGAGGTGGCGTCGCTCGCCTGTGGGAACGGGTTCGCGTAGTTGACGACAGCGACGACGAGCTGCGGTCGTTGCGACGCCATGATGCGCGTCGCCTGCAGGATCGACGTGAAGTTGCTGGTCATCGTCGACCAGAGCGATGAGTTCCCGAGCACCTGGGCGGCGCACGCGTTGCCGCCGGTGAAGTCGTGGTCCTTGATCTTGTCGAAGCAGGTCGTGATGGTGTTGACCATCGGCGTGTTCTGCTCCCCGAGCTGGATCGTCAGCAGGTCGGGTCGCATGTTGTACGCGCTCGAGAGGCCGCCGCCCGAGATGAAGCTCGAGGAGGTCTGGCCGTTCTTGCCCTGGTTGAACAGGCACCAGCCGGGTGCCTTGAGGTGGTCGGCGAGGAGCTGCTCCGGGTAGCGCTTCGCGTTGTCGTTCAGCTCCTTCCCGGCCGGGATGTCGTCGCCGGCAGCGACGTAGACCCGGCAGCCGGCGAGCGCGTTCGCCGTCGGCGTCGATCCGGAGAGCAGGGCGAACGACGCCGCCGCGAGGGCGAGCCCCAGGACCCCGGCCCAGACCACACGCCTTCCGCGTCTCCTGCTCCGTGTGACGGGATCGTCGGTGCTCGCCCTCTTTGTCATCTCATCCTCTCTTCGTCCTCGCTTGCGTCTACGGAGAGCTCTGCGCGACGGTGACCGCAAGCGCCGAGTTGTTGTCTTCGTCAAGCTCGGCCACGTCGCCGTCCGAATCGGCAGTGACGGTTAGCGTCAGCACCCCGCCGCCCGGCCCGCTGAGGTTGGACACGGTGATGTTGAACATCACCAGCGCGCCCGGTGCGAGGTCCATCCCATCGGGGCTTCCGGGGCTGCTCGAGCACGTGACGATCTGTGCCGGAGTCGCTGTGCACGTGATCCCGTCAGCCGTTGGAGTGACCGAGGTGATCAGGCCGGCCCCGACGAGCGAGAAGCGGGTCGACCACGTCGTCGGGTCGTCCGGAACCGCTTCGGTCCCCACGTTCTGCACGGTCGCGGAGTAGACGGCGACCCCACCGGGCGCGACGCTCGGCGGGGCCAGCGTCCAGAGGGCGAAGAGGTCGACGCACGGCTGACCACCGCAGACCGTCCCGCTGATCGAGGTCTCCTCCGTCTTCTCGTTGTTCGTCTCGTTCGACTCGGCGATCGCGCCCCCGGCGGGCGGGCCGGGATCGGCCGTGACCGTCACCGAGAGCGTCGCCGGTGGCGGGGCGTCGGAGGCAACGGTCATCGTCGCCGTGATCGTCGTGGAGTCCGTGGGCGTTCCGCTGCCTCCGAAGTCGCCGATGCAGTCGAACGTCGTGCCGGTCGGATCGACCGTGGTGTTCGCCCCGCACGTGAAGCCGTTGGTCGCCGCGACGCCCATGCTCGCCACCGGCACGCCCGACCCAGGCAGCACCACACGGACGATGGCGCCGGGGCCCGTGCCGTTCGTGCCGTCGTTCCGGACGACGCTCGTGTACGTGAGGATCTGGTCGTGGTTGACGGGATCCGGGCTGTCGGTGAGCGACGCGACGTTGAGGTCGATCGCCGCAGGGCCGACGAGCGTCGTGACCTCGGAGTGGTTGTTGTTCGACTGCGTGTCACCCCCGCCGCTGACGTCGGCCTCGTTCGTGAACGGCGCGGTCAGCGTCGATCCGGCGGTCGTCCTGATCACGATGTTGGACGAGTCGCCTGCGGCCATGCTCGGTCGCGTGCACTCGACGTGGTTGCCGGTGCTGAGCGTGGTGCAGTCCCAGCCTCCGTCGGGCGTGATCTGCTGCACGGTCACCTCGGCGGGGACGTCGTCGATCACCGTGACCGTCGATGTCGTTGCGCCTGTGCCCACGTTGGACACGTTCAGCGTGTAGACGAGCTCCTCACCCGAGGTGACGGAGCCCTTGTCGGCGGTCTTGTTGATCTGGAGATCCGGCGCCTCGCTCGTCACGCCGGTGATCGCGTGCTTGCAGTTGTCGAGCTCGTTCGACTCGGCGATCGTGTTGTCCGGATCGACGCACGCTTCGTTGTCGAGCGTTCCGTTCTCGAGCGTCACGAACGCGTTGATAGTGACCGTGACGGTGCCGCCCGGGGCCAGGTCGCCGATGCAGGTGACGCTGTTGACCGGGTTCTCGGTCAGCGAGCAGGCGAAGTTGCCAGCCTGCCCACCGGAGTCGGTCGTCGCCTCGACGTTGAGCGGGATCAGACCGATCGGGAGCGGATCCACGATCTTGACGCCCTGCGCGATGGTGCCCGGCCCGCCGACCGCGTTGTTGGTGACGGTGATCGTGTAGGTCGTGGGCTGGTTCTGGGATGCCGAGCCGGGGCCCTGCTTGTCGAGCGTCAGGTTGATGGCGGGCGAGATCGTCGTCTTGACGTTCTGCGACGTGTTGTTCGTCTCGTTCGCCTCGGCGACCGTGTTGTCCGGGTCGACGATCGCGCGGTTGAAGACGTCCAGCGAGATGTTGGACTGGTCGGACACGAACTGCGAGATCGAGGACGGGGCCAGCACCCTGATCTGGATCGTCCTGCTCGCAGGGACGTCCGGCGGACCCGGGATCACGTCGCCCGTGCCGTCGAGCGTGCCGCCGGTGCAGAGGATGCTGGCGCCGACGAGGCTGCAGCTGAACGCACCGGCGTCCTCTGCCGTCGTGTCGACGGCGGAGACGAACGTCGTGTGGTCGGGCAGGTCGTCGCGCAGCTTGACGTTGAACGCTGGGTCGGTCCCGGCGTTCGTCACGGTCAGGTCGTACGTGATCGTCGCACCCGGGATGACGCTCGCCGGCCCGGTCTTGGACACCCTAAGGTCGGCGAAGCCCACACCCACGACGACCTTCGTGTTCGCCTGGGCCGTGTTGTTGGTCTCGTCGCCCTCCGGGATGGTGTTGTTCGGATCGACGACTGCCTGGTTCGTGTACGTGCCCGGCTGCGTCGCCGAGAACGCCTTGACGCGGATCGTCCGGGTCGCGCCGGCCGCCGTCGATCCGGGCCGAGGTGCACGTGACCACGTTCGCCGCGTTGCTGCACTGGAACGCGTTGGCGCCGGCGAGCGCGTCGTCGGCGGAGATGAAGGAGAAGCCGGCGGGCAGCGTGTCGCGCACGACGACCTGGAACGCCGGATCGCTGCCGTCGTTGGTCACTGACGAGCTCGTACTCGACGACGCTGCTCGTCCCGGCGTCTCCGACCGGCGTGGTCTGCGTCTTCGTCAGGTTGAGCTCGTTGAACATGTTGTTCCCGCCGACCGTGACGGTGGTCGAGACCTGCGCATCGTTGTCGAACTCGTTGCCCTCGGCGACGACGTCGTCGGGATCGACGGTCGCGAGGTTCGCGTACGTCCCCGGCGTGTTCGGGGCGAAGACCTTCACCGTGATGGCGCGGCTTGTCGGAACCGCGGGCGGGATCGTGTTGACGGAGCCGCTGAAGTCGCCGCCCGTGCACGTGACGACGCCGCCGAGCGCAGCGCCGTTGTGGGTGCAGAAGAAGGCCGCCGAGCCGGTGGCCGTGTCGGTCGCCTCGATGAACCGTGAGCCTGTGGGCAGGAAGTCCTTGACGACGACGTTGCTGACCGGGTCGGTGCCCGCGTTGTCGACGTCGAGCGTGTAGATGAGCGTGCCGTTGGTCGCGACCGGAAGGCCGGACGCCGGGCTCGTCTGGGTCTTGTCGATCTTGAGCTGGTTGAACGCGCCCAGGTCATCGTCGCCGACGGTCACCGTCGTGTCGTCGAAGGCGAAGTTGTTGAGCTCGTTCGCCTCTGCGATCTCGCTGTCCGGATCGACGCGCACCTCGTTGTGCATGACCGGCTGCACGAACGGCGTTACGAAGACCTTGATCTTGATGATCGCGAAGTCGTCGCCCGGGCCGGCCCCTGCGACGCCCGGTGGGTCGTAGAACTCGCTCTGCGTGCCCTTCAGGCTGCCTCCCACGCAGGTGACGTTGCCGCCCGTGGCGGAGCCGTCGTGCGAGCACGTGAACCCGTGATCGGCCGTCACGGAGAGGAACTCCGTGCCTGCCGGCAGCGTGTCGCGCACCTTGATGCCCACGACGTCCTGCGTGCCGACGTTGTCCACGACGATCGTGTACGTGTCGGTGCCGTTGGTCGCGATCGGGTCGTAGCCCTCGGTCAGCGCGGGCGCGCCGCCTGGCGGATCCTCGCCGCTAGCGCCGTCGTCGCCCTTCCAGACGACGAGGTCGACACCGGTCGAGACGGTGGTCGACTGCGTCGTGGTGTTGTTCGTCTCGTCGGCCTCGAAGATCGCGTTGTTCGGGTCGACGGTGACCGTGTTCGTGATGCTGCCCACGGTCGGCGGGCGCGACGAGCACGAACGAGATCGTCCTCGTCGAAGCCGCCGGGATCGCGCCGCCGGTGCAGGTGACGACGTTCGCCAGGTCGACCGAGCACGAGAAGCCGGCGGTCGACGTGTAGCTGTCGAGGATGAGCCCCGCGGGCAGCGGATCACGGACGGTGACGTTCGTCGCGTCCGACGTGCCGCTGTTGCCGACGACGAAGTCGTAGCGCAGACCGCCGAGGCACACGGGAGCGGCGACGAGCGGCGTCGGCGCACCGTCTGCCGGCGTCAGGAAGTCGGGCGGGCTCAGGCAGCCGATCGGCTGCGAGCGGCCACGAGCGCGCGCACACCGGGTCCGGCGCGTCGGCCTTCGTGATCGTCAGGTCGATCTGCGCCCGGATCGTCGTCACCTCGGACGCCGTGTTCGTGACGCCCTTGTTCTTGATGTTCCCGGTGACGGTCGCGGTGTTGAAGATCGACGACCCCGCGGACTGCACGACGGTTCCGGTGATCGTGATCGCGAGCGTGCCGCCCGCGTTCAGCGACTTGATCGAGCAGCGGACCTGCGGCGCGCTCACCACGCAGCCGCCGGTGGTGCCGACCGAGCCTCCCACGATCGTCTGCGAGGCCGTGATGCTCGCCGCCTCGAGGCCCTGCGTCGCGTCGGTGACGACGACGTCGTCGGCACGGGCGTTGTTCCCCGTCGCGTTGTTCCGGACGAGGATCTTGTAGGTCAGCGTCTGACCCGGGTTGACCGGGTCGGGCCCTGCGCCTGTCCCCCAGCTGCCGGAGGGCGCCGGAGTGCCGTCGGTCTTCTCGATGCTCAGGAGCGGCGCGGGCGCCGGTCCGCCGACCGAGGTGTTGACCGCAGCAGAGGTGTTGTTGAGCTCGTTGCTCTCCACGATCGCGTTGTCAGGGTCGACGACGGCGGTGTTCGTCAGAGAACCACTTGCGGGCGCTGTGCCGTTGATCGTGATCGTCCCGTTCTGCCCCTGGTTGACGGCGCCACCGGTGCAGGTGACGGTCACCGGGCTGCCACCGTCGTCGCTGCACGTGAACAGGCTCGTGGTGCTGGTCGAGTCGAGCGTGACGCCGACCGGGAGCGTGTCGACGACCTTGACGTCCGTCGCGTTCGCGGTGCCGATGTTGTTCACCGTCAGCGTGTACGTGATCGGGTCGAATGGAGCGACGCTCGTCGGACCTGTCTTGTTGATCGTGAGGTCCGGCTGGTTCACGCCGCCGCCCCCGCCGCCGGTGACCGGGGTCGACACGGCGTTCGACAGGGTCGTGAAGTTCTGGGCAGCCTTCGTTGCGGTGACCGACGCGGTGTTGTTCAGCGTCGTGCCGGCGCCCGCGGTGACCTGCCCGCCGATCGTGACGGTCCACGTCTCACCGCCGGCAAGGTTGCCGCCGTTGCAGGTGACGAGGTTCCCGTTCGGGCCGCCCTGGGTGCAGCTGCCCTTCGTGCTGGTGATCGTGAGCTGGGGAAGCGCCGGAGGAGTCTGGACCACACCGATGCCGTTGATCTGGTCGCTGAGCACGAGGTTCTTGAGGGCGGCACCGCCGGTGTTCGTCACGACGATCGTGTACGCGAGCTGATCGCCGGACGCGATCGACCCGGCCGACGCCGTCTTGCTGACAGCGATCGGGCTCGCGGGATCCGCAAGCGCCTCGCCGCCCAAGCCCAGGACGAGCAGGGCGAGCGTCGATCCCAGCACTGCGCGCCTCGCTCGGCCACTGCCGGCGAGGGCTGACATGGTACGACGCCTCGTGCGCGTCATGATTCTCCCCTTTCGGTGACGTTCCCCAACGTCACGTGAGCTCCCCAGGCGGGCGACGCTATTCCTCTAATGGGCGGCTGTCAAGGTGGCGCGTGGGTGATTCGTCTCCCCCAGTCCGGGCCGATCCCCGACGCGTGAGGCGGTCGGGTGGCCTACTCCACGGTGGGCTCGCGGCGCATCAGCTGTCCGAGGAGCTCCCCGAGCCCCGTGCCGGCCAGCACCGAGCACACGCCCTCGGTGATCGGCATCTCGACGTCGAGGGCGTGCGCGAGATCGCGCAGCACCGGGGCGGTGGTCAGCCCCTCGACGACCTGGCCGATCTCGCGCGCGGCCTCCTCCGGCGTCGCGCCACGGGCGACGAGCTCGCCGCAGCGCCGGTTGCGACCCGACGGCGACCAGCACGTCACGATCAGGTCGCCGAGGCCGGCGAGGCCGGCGAAGGTGTCGGGCCGCGCGCCGGCGGCCTCGGCGAAGCGGGCCATCTCGGCGAGCCCGCGGGCGACGAGCGCCGCCTTCGCGTTGTCGCCGAGCCCGAGGCCGTCCGCGCCGCCCGCTGCGAGGGCGATCACGTTCTTCGCGGCGGCGCAGTACTCGACGCCGGCCACGTCCTCGTTCACGTAGACGCGGAAGGTCGACGAGTTGAGCGCGAGCTGGAGCTGGACGGCGAGCGGCAGGCTCTCGCAGGCGACGACCGCTGCCGCAGGGAGTCCCTGCGCGATCTCGTCGGCGATGTTCGGGCCCGAGAGAACCGCGACCGGCCGGCCCTCGACCAGCTCCGACAGACGCCGACCGCTCGCGGGGTCGAGCCCCTTGGTGAGCGAGAGCAGCGGGCTCGAGCCGGGCAGCGACTCGACCACCTCGCGGAACGAGGCGCTCGGCACCGCGACGACCACGAGGTTCGCGTCCTCGAACGGCGCGTCGGCGATCCCGCTGGCGTCGATCCCCGCCAGGTCGAGGTCGCGCGCGTGGCGCGGGTTCCGACCGGTGGCGCGGATCGCCGCGGCCTGTGCCGGGTCACGGCAGGCGATCGTCACCGCGTGGCCGTTGCCGCGCAGCACGGTGGCGAAGACGGTGCCCCACGACCCGCCACCGACGACCACGACGTCCATCAGCGGGCGACCTCGCCCGAGCAGCCGGCGCGTCCCCTCACGTCGACTCGACGAAGTCGATCGACACGGGCACGCCGTCGAGCCCGAAGTGGCGGCGCAGCTCGTTCTCGACCCAGTAGCCGTAGTCGCGCGTCACGAGGCGGGGGTCGTTGACGAAGATGCGCAGCCGCGGCGGTCGCACGCCGGTCTGCGTGCCGTACAGCAGCTTGAGCCGCCGGCCGCGCTCGCCGCTCGGCCCGGGCCGTGCCTCCTTGAGCACGCCGAGCGCACGGTTCAGCTCTGGCGTCGGGATGCGGGTGGTGTGGCGGGCGAAGAGCTCCTCGACGCGGTCGAGCAGCCGCGTGAGGCCGCGCCCGGTCGCCGCGGAGACCGCGACCGCAGGGGGCCGCTGGCGGAGGCGCCGGTTGAGGTGGCCGCGCGTCTCCTGCAGGTCGACGACGCCGATGTCCCACTTCGAGAGCACGACCAGGGTCGAGCAGCCGGCCTTCCGCGCGACGTCCGCGACCGCGAGGTCCTGCTCCACGACGCCCTCGGAGGCGTCGACGAGGACGAGGGCGACGTCCGCGCGCTCCGCCGCCTCGAGCGCGCGCAGCTCCGAGTAGTACTCGATCCCCTGGCGCTGTCGCCGCTTGCGGCGCAGGCCCGCGGTGTCGACGAGCAGGAACGTCGTGCCGTCGCGCTCGAGCACGGTGTCGATCGTGTCGCGCGTCGTCCCCGGGACGTCGGACACGATCACACGCTCCTCGCCGACGAGCGCGTTGAGGAGCGACGACTTGCCGACGTTCGGGCGACCGAGGATCGCGATCCTGATCGCGTCGGCGCCCGGCACCGGCTCGTCGCGGCCGGGGAGCCGGGCGACGACGAGGTCGAGGAGATCGCCGGTGCCGTGCCCGTGCAGCGCGGACAGCGGGAACGGGTCGCCGAGGCCGAGGCGATGGAACTCCACGGCATCCAGGTCGCGCCGCGGGTCGTCGATCTTGTTCGCGACGACGATCACCGGTGTGTCCGCCTGCCGCAGGATCTCGGCGAGCTCCTCGTCTCCCGGGGTGATCCCGCCCTTCGCGTCCACGACGAACAGGACGAGATCGGCCTCCTCGATCGCGAGCCGGGCCTGCGCGGCGATGTGCTGCCCGAACGGCCCCTCGTCGAGCCGGTCGACGCCGCCCGTGTCGATCAGCCGGAACCACGTCCCACCCCATTCGCACAGCAGCTCCTTGCGGTCGCGCGTCACGCCGGAGGTCTCGTGCACGACGGCTGCGCGGCTCTCGCTCAGCCGGTTGACGAGCGTCGACTTGCCGACGTTCGGGAAGCCGACGATCGCCACCGTCCCGGCGCTGCGCACGGGCTCGGCCTCGGGCGGCCCGGGCGGCGTCCTGCGTCTCATGCGCCGGGGGCGCCGGCCGCGGGCGGAGTCCCGTCCGGTCGGCCGCGCTCGTGGACGACGACGAGCCACTCCCAGAGGCGCCGGATCTCCGCCTGGAGGAGCGACGAGGCCTCCTTGTAGCCCTTGCCGCCGCGGGGCAGGCCGTCGAAGACCATCGGCGTGCCCCACGCGAGCGAGACGGGACGGAACGTGCCGGGTCGCCAGGTCTGCGAGCCGTGGATCGCTGCGGGCACGATCGGGACGCCCTCCTGGATCGCGACCATCGCCGCACCGGGCTGCACGTGACCCGGCTCGCCGGAGAGCTGCCGCGTGCCCTCCGCGAACAGCCCCAGCGCATGACCGTCTGCGACGATCTTCCGCATCGTCCGCACCGCCTCGCGGTCGGACTCGCCGCGGCGCACCGGGAAGGCGCCGAACGAGCGGATCAGCGACCCGAGCCCCGGCACGCGATGGGCCTCGACCTTCGCCATGAAGTAGACGACGCGCGGCGACGCGGCACCGAGCACCGGTGGGTCGATCCACGAGAAGTGGTTGCAGGCGAGGACGCAGCCGCCCACGGGCGGCACCCGCTCCGTCCCGTAGACCTTCAGCCGAGTGGCGAGCGCGGTCGCCGGCTGGATCGTCAGGCGCCCGATCGCCCAGCTGACGTCGACGACGCTCATGCCCGGACGCTCGCGAGCGACGCGATCTGCTCCACGACCTGCTCGAGCGTGAGCTCGGTCGTGTCCACCTCGACCGCGTCGTCCGCTCGGTGCGTGTTGGCCGCGTCGCGCTCGTCGCGGCGGCGCAGCTCGTCCGCGAGCTCGCTCGCGTCGATCCCCTCCCGCTCCGCATGACGGCGCCTGGCCCGCACGTCGGGGTCGGCAGTCAGCCAGATCTTCAGCTCCGCCTCGGGCACCACGACGACGCCGATGTCGCGTCCCTCGATCACGACGTCGGCCCTGTGACCCAGCTCGCGCTGTCGCCGGCGCATCACCTCGCGCACCTCGGGATGGCGCGCGACGACGGGCACGGATGCGTCGATCTCCGGTCGGCGGATCTCGTCGGTCACGTCGCGTCCCGCGATCGCGACCGACTGGCCGTCGCCGAAGTCGACCGGCTGGTCGACCGCGAGCGTCGCGAGCGCCTCGCCGTCGTCGAGCGGCGTCCCCTCGTGCAGGGCCAGCCACGTCAGCGCCCGGTACATCGCTCCCGTGTCGAGGTAGCGGTAGCCGAGCCGCTGCGCGACGGCGCGGGCGACCGAGCTCTTCCCCGCTCCCGCCGGGCCGTCGATGGCGACGATCATGGCCGTGAGCCTAGTGCCTATCTGCGCTCGGGCGCCTCGACGGCGGCCTGGCGACGCAGCGCGGCGACGACGTCGAAGAAGCCGGGGAAGCTGACGCCCACGGCCGCCGCGTCCGCGACGCGCACGCCATCCCGCGACGCGAGCCCCGCGACCGCGCCGAGCATCGCGATCCGGTGGTCCCCGCAGCTGTCGATCCGCCCGCCGCGCAGGCGTCCCGGCACGCCGGTGACGACGAAGCCGTCGTCGGTCCCGTGGATGCGCACCCCGAGCGCGCGCAGCGCGTCGACGGTCGCCTCGATCCGGTCCGACTCCTTGGCCCGCAGCTCCGCCGCATCGCGCAGGACGCTGCGCCCGCGCGCGCAGGCCGCGGCCAGCGCGAACAGCGGGAGCTCGTCGATCGCCAGGGGCACCTCGGCCGCGCCGACCGTCGTCCCCACGAGCGGCGCCGACCGGATCTCGAGGTCGCCGCCGGGCTCCCCGCCGATCTCCCGGCGGTTGTAGACGGTCACCTTCGCCCCCATGCGCTCCAGCACGTCGAGGAAGCCCGTCCGGCGCGGGTTGAGGTTGACCCCGTGGACATGGAGCTCGGAGCCCGGGATGAGCGTGGCGGCGAGCACGAACGGCGCAGCCGAGCTGATGTCGCCCGGCACCTCCACCTCGCCGAGCTCGAGACGAGCCGCCGGCTGCACGGTGACGCTCGTCGGTCGCACGGTCAGGCTCGCGCCCGCACGCGCGAGCATCCGCTCCGTGTGATCCCTGGTCGGCGCCGGCTCGACGACGGTCGTCGGCCCGTCCGCGTACAGCCCGGCGAGCAGGACTGCGGACTTGACCTGTGCGCTCGCGACCGGCAGCGCGTAGTCGATGGGCTGTGGTCGCGTGCCGTGCACCGTGAGCGGCAGGTGACCGTCCGTCGTCTCGACGGCGATCCCCATGCGCCCGAGCGGCTCGGCGATCCGCCCCATCGGCCGGCGGGAGAGCGACGCGTCGCCCGCGAGCGTGAAGGCCCCGCCCTCCTGCCCCCCGAGCACACCGGCGAGGAGGCGCACGAGCGTCCCGGCGTTGCGACAGTCGATCGGCGTCGTCGGTGCGACGAGACCGCGCATCCCCCTGCCGAACACGCGGACGACGTCGTGCCCGTGCTCGTAGACCTCGACGCCGAGAGCGCGCACCGCGTCGAGCGTCGCCTCGGTGTCGGCTGAGCGCCCGAAGCCGCCGATCCGCGTCTCACCGTCGCAGAGCGCTCCGATCAGCGCCGCGCGGTGCGAGATCGACTTGTCCCCGGGAACCTCGAGGTGCCCGACCACACGCGCGAGCGGCTCGACGTGCACTCCGTCGCCGCTGCTCACGGCGCCTCCGCTCCACGATGCCTGCCGCGCGCCGACGACCGGTGCCCCAAGTGACACGTTGTCACTTGGGGTCTTCCCGCCCATCGCCTCCACGAGCCGGGACTCACTCGTCGATCACCGGCGAGCCGACGACCCCGTACCCTTGGGCCTCGAGCAGCTCCGTCGCGCGGGTGGCCTCGGCCTCGCCGGCGACGAGGATCTCCAGCGTCCCGCCGCGCTCGTGGGAGAGGTGCTGCATCTCGAAGTCCGCGACGTTGATCCGCTCCGCGCCGAGGGCCTGGAAGATGCCGGCGAGCACCCCGGGCCGGTCGGGCAGGTGGACGCGCAGCCGGTGGAGCGCGCCCGGATCCTCGAAGGCGGTCGCCAGCAGACGGCGACGGTTGCCTGCCGCTTCGCCGATCCAGCGCGCCAGCGCACCGGCGTCGCCGTCGGCGAGCGCCGCCTCGAGCTGCTCGACGCGGCGACGGTGCTCGCCGAGGGCGCCGAGCAGCGCGTCGCGGTTGTCGAGGAAGATGTCCACCCAGATCCGCGGGTTCGCGCCGGCGATCCGGCTCATGTCGCGCAGCGAGCCACCGGCCGCCTGGAGCGGATCGTGGCCGTCCACGCGGCTCGCCCCCGCCTGGTTGAGCAGCAGGTTCGCCAGCGCGTGCGGGAGGTGGCTCGTGACCGCGACGAGGCGGTCGTGCGCGGCCGGGTCGATCGCGACCGGTCGCGCGCCGAGCGCGGTGACGAACGCGTGCAGCACACGGAAGCGCTCCGGCGGCGTCGCCGCACCGGGCGCCAGGAACCACGTCGCTCCGATGAACAGCTCCGCGGAGGCCCGACCGGGGCCGCGCGTCTCCGCCCCGCAGATCGGATGACCGCCGACGAAGCGCGGGTCGGCACCCGCCGCCGCGACGACCGCGCCCTTCGTCGAGCCGACGTCGGTCACGGCGCAGTCCTCGGGCGCGGCGGCGAGCACCTGCCGCACGAGCTCCGGCAGCTCGGCCACGGGTGCCGCCACGAGCACGAGCTGGGCCTCCCCGACCGCCTCCTCGAGGCTGGCCGTCGGCTCGACCGCGCCCCGCTCCGCGGCGACGGCGAGCGCATCCGCGTCCGGGTCGAAGCCGCGAACGCTCTGCACGCCCGCGGCCCGCGCGGCAAGCGCGGCGGACGCGCCGATCAGACCGGTGCCGATCACGGCGAGGCGGAAGACGACGGCGCTCATGCCCTCTCAATCTAGGTTCCTGGCGCCCCTCGGGCGTCAGGAACCCCGCATGAGCTCGGCGAGGCGGAAGGCGAGGTCGAGCGACTGGCGGGCGTTCAGCCTCGGATCGCACAGCGTCTCGTAGCGGTGGTCGAGCTGCTCCTCGCTGACCGCCTCGGCCCCGCCGAGGCACTCGGTCACGTCCTCCCCGGTGATCTCGACGTGCACCCCGCCCGGCCACGTGCCGACGCTGCGGTGCGCGGCGAAGAAGCCCTCGAGCTCGCGCATCACGTCGTCGAAGCGCCGCGTCTTGTGGCCGGACGGCGTGACGAAGGTGTTCGCATGCATCGGGTCGCACGCCCAGAGGACGGGGATCTCGCTCTCGCGCACTGCCCGCAGCAGCGGCGGCAGCAGCTCCTCGACGTGGCCGGCTCCGAGTCGGGCGATGAGCGTCAGCCGACCGGGGATCCGGTGGGGGTTGAGCCGCTCGGCGAGCGCGACGACCTCGTCCGGGGTCGCGGCGGGGCCGACCTTCGCGCCGACCGGGTTGCCGACGCCCTCCAGGAACGCGACGTGGGCGCCGTCGAGTCCGCGTGTCCGCTCCCCCACCCACAGGAAGTGCGCCGAGCACGCGTACCACTCCCCGGTCGTGGAGTCGCGGCGGGCGAGCGGCTCCTCGTAGTCGAGCAGCAGCGCCTCGTGGCTCGTCCAGACGTCGACCGAGTGGATCGACCGCTCGTCCGTGAGGTCGATCCCGATCGCCTGCATGAAGCGCAGCGCCCGGCCGATCTCGTTCGCGATCACCTCGTAGCGCCGGCCTTCGAGCGAGGACGCGACGAACTCCTGGTTCCACGTGTGGACGTGCGTGAGGTCGGCGAAGCCGCCCTTGGTGAAGGCGCGCAGCAGGTTGAGCGTCGACACCGCCTGGTAGTAGGCGTCCAGCAGGCGCTGCGGGTCCGGCGTGCGCGCGGCGACGGTCGGCTCGTCGGAGTGGACCGCGTGTCCACGGAAGGAGGGAAGCTCGACGCCGCCGACGCGCTCGAACGGGGACGAGCGAGGCTTCGCGAACTGCCCCGCCAGGCGGCCGACCTTCACGACGGGGAGCGTCGCCCCGTAGGTGAGCACCGCCGACATCTGCAGCAGCACCTTGAGCCGCTCGCGGATGATCACCGCAGAGACGTCGTTGAACGACTCGGCGCAGTCCCCTGCCTGGAGCAGGAACGCGCGTCCCTCCGCAGCCTCCCCGAGCGCGCTCTGCAGAGCACGAGCCTCGCCGGCGAACACGAGCGGGGGCAGGACGCCGAGCCGCTCTCTCGCCGCCTCGAGCGCGGCGGGGTCGGGCCACTCGGGCTGCTGGAGCGCAGGATGCGAGCGCCAGGAGGCGGGTGTCCAGGTGGTGTCGCCGACGGTCATGGGCGCAGTCTAGTTGCGGGATTTTGACGCCCGGTCACGAAACCGGTAGACACAGGTGTCCCATGTCCTGCGCGCACCGCCACGGCCTGCTCTGGCCCTCCGGCACGATCCGGTGAGCGACGGCCGCGGGCCGTGAGCGCGAAAGGACGGAGCATGAGGATCTTCTCGGGCATCCAGCCGACGGGCGACAAGCACCTCGGCAACTACATCGGCGGGTTCCGCCAGTACGCCGCCACGCAGGAGCAGGGCGAGGGCTTCTTCTGCATCGTCGACCTGCACTCGATCACGGTCGACTACGACCCGCAGGATCTCCACGACCGAACGCTCGACCTGTTCGCGATGCTGATCGCGACCGGCCTCGATCCCGACCGCTCGGTGGTGTTCGCGCAGAGCCACGTCACGGCGCACGCCGAGGCCAGCTGGCTGCTGTCGGCCGTGGCGAGCTACGGCCAGCTCGGCCGGATGACGCAGTTCAAGGACAAGTCCGAGCGGCGCGACTTCGTCTCGGCGGGGCTGTTCACGTACCCCGTGCTGATGGCCGGCGACATCCTCCTGTACCAGACCGACATCGTCCCGATCGGCGACGACCAACGGCAGCACCTCGAGCTGGCGCGAGACATCGCGGAGCGCTTCAACGCGCGCTTCGGCGCGACGTTCGTCGTGCCTCGCGGCGTGTACCCCGAGGTCGGGGCGCGGATCATGGATCTCCAGGAGCCGACGCGGAAGATGTCGACGACGGGCGGCACCGAGCAGGGCACGGTCCGGCTGCTCGACGAGCCCGACGTGATCCGGAAGAAGGTGCGCTCGGCCGTGACCGACTCCGGACGGGAGGTGCGACGGGGCGACGACAAGCGCGGGATCACGAACCTGATCGACATCCTCTCGGTCGCGACGGGCAGGACGCCGGGCGAGATCGAGGTCGCCTACGAGCACACCGGCTACGGGCCGTTCAAGACCGACGTCGCCGAGGCGGTGGTCGAGATGGTCGCGCCGGTGCGGGAGCGCTACCTCGAGCTCCGTGCGGACGAGGCCGAGCTGATGCGCCTGCTCGAGGCGGGGGCCGAGCGAGCCCGCGCGGCGGCGGCTCCGACCCTGC
Source organism: uncultured Actinomycetes bacterium (assembly GCA_963703095.1). Lineage (GTDB taxonomy): Bacteria > Actinomycetota > Thermoleophilia > Gaiellales > Gaiellaceae > Gaiella. The sequence continues at coordinate 1,567,657 of OY969787.1, read as the reverse complement.
GGGCGATGTACGAGCGGATGGGGTTCGTCACGCCGTGAGCAGGACGGTCGTCGGCATCGTGCTGGCGTTCGTGGTGGCCGGCGTGCTCGGGGTGCTCCACTTCACGACGGACTCGTACGTCGCCCAGTTCCTCGTCGGGATCGTCGCGCTGTCGGGCCTCGCCTGGACCGTCGGCGTCGGGACGGAGTCGGTCGGAGCGCGATTCGGTCCGGCCACGACAGGCGTGCTGCAGTCGACGCTCGGGAACCTCCCGGAGCTCTTCATCGTGATCTTCGCGCTGCGCGCGGGAGAGGTCCTGGTCGCGCAGACGTCGATCATCGGCTCGCTGCTCGCGAACGCCCTGCTCGTGCTGGGCCTCACGATCATGGCGGGCTCGTGGCGCTCCGGCGACGGGATCATGCGCTTCGCGAAGCGCCTGCCGAACGACACCGCCACGCTGCTGCTGCTGACGGTGTTCATCATCGCGCTGCTCGCGACGTCGGTCACGCTCGAGGACGCGGCTGCCGACAACGCGCTCGAGATCTCCGTCGTCGGCGCGGTGCTCCTGCTCGCGGTGTACGCCGCCTGGATCGTCTCCTACCTACGCGCCGGGGGCGACCAGGAGCCCGCGCTCGAGCACGAGCAGGGTCCGCCCCTCGCCTTCGTCCCCGGGCTCGTCGTCCTGGCGCTCGCCGGCGTCGCCGCCGCCTTCACGTCCGAGTGGTTCGTCGCGGCGATCGACCCGGCGGTCGAGGAGCTCGGGATCTCGAAGGCGTTCACCGGGCTCGTGATCGTCGCGATCGCGGGGAACGCCGTCGAGAACGTCGTGGGGATCCAGCTCGCGCTGAAGAACCAGGCCGAGCTCGCGATCTCCGTCGTCAAGAACTCGGTCGCGCAGATCGCGGCGTTCCTCTACCCCGCGCTCGTCCTGATCTCGCTCCTGTTCGACAACCGGCTCACCTTCGCCGCGCCGTCGCTGGTGCTCGTCGTGGCGCTCGGGCTCGCCGCCATCGCGATCTGGCAGATCACGGGCGACGGCGAGGCCGCCGGCTACGAGGGGTTCGCGCTCGTCGCCCTCTACGCGACGCTCGCGACCGTCTACTGGTTCGAGTGAGGCGAGGGCGCGAGTCCCTGCGGGGCTCGCTGCCTAGGAGAGGCCCACGAGACGACGGAGCGTCGTCACCTCGTCACGCGTCAGCGAACGCGACTCGCCTGCGCGGAGCCGTCCGACGCCGAGTCCCGCATACGTCGTCCGCCGCAGACGACGCACGGGGTGGTCGACCGCGTCGAGCATCCGCCGCACCTGACGGTTTCGCCCCTCGTGCAGGACGAGCTCGATCCGCGACGGGGCCACGCGCCGCACGCGTGCGGGAGCGGTCGGGCCGTCATCGAGCTCGACGCCCGAGGCGAGCATGGCCAGCACGGCGTCGTCGGGCTGGCCCTCGACGTCGGCGAGGTACGTCTTGGGCACGCCGTAGCGCGGGTGCGCGAGCCGGTGCGCGAGCGCGCCGTCGTTCGTGAGGAGGAGGACGCCGCTCGTGTCGACGTCGAGCCGTCCGACCGGGACGACGCGAGGCTCGACAGGGACGAGCTCCACCACCGTCCGCCGGCCCTCGGGGTCGCGCGCGGTCGTCACGACGCCGCGGGGCTTGTGCAGCAGCACATGGGCGAGCGGCTGCTTCCCGACGGGCTCACCGTCGACCGTCACCCTGTCGCGCTGGCCGACGAACGTGTTGAGCTGACCGGGGGCGCCGTTGACGAGGACACGGCCCTCCTTGATGAGGTCGTCCGCCCGACGACGCGAGGCGACGCCCGCACGGGCGAGGTAGGCGTTCAGCCGCACGCGTCCATTGTGACGCCGCTACCCTGCCCCGGTCGTGGTCGACCACGCAGCCCTCACCCGCCGCCTGGCAGAGCTCGTCGTCGGCTACGGGGCGAACGTCCAGCCTGGCCAGATCGTCGGCGTGACGACCTACACGGGCAAGGAGGAGCTCACCCGCGAAGTCGTGCGGGCCTCCTACGCGCGAGGCGCGCGGTGGGTCGACGTCCTCACGTTCGACCCGTGGGTCAAGCGGTCGAGGCTCCAGCTCGGCGATCCGGCGACGCTCGACTACGTCCCGCCGTGGCTCGTCGAGCGCCTCGAATGGCTGTCCGACGAGCATGCGGCGCGGGTCACCCTCAACGGACCGGTCGCGCCCGAGGCGCTCGACGGGATCGACCCGGCCCGCGCGGCCCTCGACCTCCTGCCGTACCTCCCGAACGTCGGCGAGATCATCAACCGTGCGACGACCAACTGGTGCGTCGCGCCCGCGCCGACGCGCGGCTGGGCGCGGCTCGTCCACCCGGAGCTGCCCGAGGACGAGGCGTACGACCGACTCTGGCAGGAGATCGCCCACGTCTGCCGCCTGGACGAAGACGACGCGGAAGCAGCCTGGCGCAGTCGCGCGGAGACGCTGGCCCGCGCCGCCGCGCGCCTGACGGCAGGCCGATTCGACGCGATCCGACTGCACGGCCCCGGGACGGATCTCACCGTCGGTCTCCTCCCGTCGTCCGTCTGGCACGCGGCGGACTTCTGCACGGTCGACGGGCTGCGCCACTTCCCGAACGTCCCGAGCGAGGAGATCTTCACGACCCCCGACCCGCGCCGGGTCGACGGGCATGTCACCGCGACACGCCCGCTGGAGGTGTACGGCGCGCTCCTCGACGGCATCCGGGTCACGTTCGAGGCCGGTCGGGCAACGCGGATCGACGCCACCACCGGCGCCGACACGCTGCGCGGGATCGCAGCGCGTGACGAGGGGGCGGCGTTCCTCGGCGAGCTCGCGCTCGTCGACGGCGAGGGCCGGATCGGGCCGCTCGGGACGGTGTTCTACGACACGCTGCTGGACGAGAACGCGGCGAGCCACATCGCGCTCGGGAGCGCGTACGCGCTCGGCGTCCGCGACGAGGCCGATCTGGCGCGGATCAACAAGAGCGCGATCCACGTGGACTTCGTGATCGGCTCGCCCGAGCTCGACGTGGACGGCATCACCGGCGCAGGAGACGTCGTGCCGCTGCTCCGCGGCGGCGCCTGGCAGATCTGACCGAGGCCCCGGCGGGCTCCCGGCTCAGGCGGTCGGCGCGACGTCCGCCAGCAAGCGGTCGATCGCCCGGCGCGCCCTGGCCATTGCTGCCGGCCCTGCGCCGAGCACGTACTGGGTGTTCGCGAGCAGCAGGAACGAGTGCACCTCGAACGCGAGCTGCATCGGGTCCTCGGCCGGATCGATCGTGCCGTCCGACTGGGCGTCGCGCACCGCCTGGGTCAGCGCTTCGAACCAGTCGTCGACGGCCTGCACGGCGCGGTCGCGCACCCCCCGGTTTGGGGAGCGAGCTCGGTGGCGACCGCGGCGAAGAAGCAGCCGCCCGGGAACACGCCCCCCTCGACGTGGTCCAGGAAGCCGTCCGCGAGCGCCCGCAGCCGGTCGAGCCCCCGCGCGACGTGGATCGCCGGCGTGACGACCTGATCCGCGAACACGGAGCTCGCCGTGTCGATCGTCGCGAGCTGGAGCTCCTCCTTCGAGCCGAAGTGCGCGAACAGCCAGCTCTTGCTCATGCCGACGGCATCCGCCAGGCGCGCGATCGAGAGGCCGTCGAGCCCTTCGACGGTGGCGAGCCGGGCCGGCGCACGCCCCGCCACCCGCCGGGATCCCGTCCCCCATGCTCTGGGGCTCGGAGGGGCATCTTCAGCGGCTCTTCGGAGACGACGTCGAGTGGACGCACCGTCAGCGGATGTTCACGTTCCGGTTCCCCTCGGCCGAGGCGTTCGTCGACACCTTCGCCCGGTTCTACGGGCCGACGCGCAAGGCGATCGAGGCCGCGGGCTCCTCGCTCGAGCGGGACCTCGTCGCGCTCGTGGCCGAGTGGAGCCTTCTGCCGCGACCCGGCCCCGTCGCAGTGCCGGGCGCGTACCTGGAGTCGATCGGAGCACGGCGATGAGCTTCGACGTGCAGGCGAGCGCACTCCGCCACGACGCTCTTCTCGCCGACCGTCGAGGCCGGCTGCGCGCTGCCGAGCGTGGCCGCGGCCGCGCCGCTGCGGCAGGGTGGAGCGGCGGCAGGGCGATGCGAGCGACCGCAGACCGGCGCCTGTGGGTCCTCGGCCGCCTCCGGCGCCCGACCGGGGCCACCGTCACGACCGCGGCCGACGGAGGAGCCTGACCGACTAGGAGGCGCGGGCCGAGGCGACCGCGAGCAGCCGATCGCGGATCGCCTCCGGCTCGCCGCCGAGATCGTCCACCCGCGGTAGAGCGGCGAGCGACTCGAGTCCGAAGACCCGCTCGAACAACGACGTGACCCGGTAGCGGACGGCGCCCCCAGGCCCGCTCTCGCGCCCGGCCTCGGCGATCAGCCCGCGCTCGACCAGCGAGGCGACCGTCGAGTCCGCCGCCACGCCGCGGATGCGGGCGATCTCGGGCCGCGACACCGGGCCGAGGTACGCGACGATCGCGAGCGTCTCGAGCGCCGCCTGGGAGAGCCCTCGCTCGACAGGGCGCTCGAACAGCCGACCGCAGGCCGCCGCGGCCTCGCGCGACGCCCGGAACGCCCACCCTCCGGCCACGTGCTCGAGCACGATGCCGCTGCGACCCTCGCGGTAGCGCTCGCCGAGCAGCCCGAGGGCGAGCTCGACCCGGTCGGCGTCGTCCTGTGCGGCGTCGGCGAGCTCCGCGACGGCGAGTGGCTGCGACGCGACCACGAGCAGCGCCTCGATCGTCCGGGCGAGGGCGTCGACGGGGTTGGCGGCGATCAGGCGGAGCGGGCGGTCCACTGGGCTGTCCTTTCGACGTCGAGTCTCGCCACGCGGATCGGGGCGAAGGGGTGGGCCTGCGTGAGGGCGACCTCACCAGACTTGCGGAGCTCGAGCAGGGCGAGGAAGGCGACGGCCTGCTCGACCCGGGTGAGACCCGTGACCTCGGCGTCGAAGTCGAAGAGACGGCGGCGACGCAGCACCGCGCGAAAGCGCTCGACGAACTGGACGACCGGTGGGAAGCGCAGCGCCATGTGCGACAGCGACACCTTCGGCGGTTCGACCGCCAACCCTCTCAGGGCGACGACGAGCGCCTGCGGCTCCTGCGGCGCCAGCGCGCGCTCGGGCCTCGGCGCGAGCGGCGCCGGGCCGAGCCGGAAGAAGCGGTCGCTCTCGCCGGTCAGCCGCTCCCGCAGCCACGCCGCGGCCTCCTTCATCCGCCGGTACTCGGCGAGGCGCCGGGCGAGCTCCTCTGCCGCCTCCTCCGGCTCGAGGTCGGCGAGCTCCGCCTCCTCGTCGGGGAAGAGGTGTCGCGCCTTGATCTCGAGGAGCGCGGCGATCAGGACGAGGAACTCGCCGCAGGCCTCCAGGTCGATCTCGTCGCGCGCGGTGAGGTGCTCGACGAACGCGATCACGATCGCGGCGATGTCGATGTCGGCGGGCTGCAGCTGATCCTTCAGGACGAGCGTGAGCAGCAGGTCGAACGGGCCCTCGAACGCGTCGAGGTCCAGCTCCAGATCGCGCACGCCGGTCGCCACGGCGCCGACCCTAGCCGCCGGATCGGACGCGGCCCTTCGGCACCGCCATCGTGGGCGGCGCGGGGCGGCGAGGGGTGGGCCGGTTCCGGCCCCGGCGCTGCGAGAGGACGAACCACACGACGCCGGCGACGAGCCCCAGCAGCGAGACCCACGCGTTGACTCGCTGGCCGAGGATCTCGTGGGCCTGGTCGACCCGCAGCAGCTCGACCCAGAGCCGACCGGCGCAGTAGAGGGCGATGTACGCGGCGAAGAGGCCGGGCGGACGCGGCCGGAACCGCCGCTCGATCACGAGCACGAGGACCGCAGCGGCCGCGACGTTCCAGAGCGCTTCGTACAGGAAGGTCGGGTGGAAGGTCGCGCTGTCCAGGTACTCGATCGGCCGGTTCACGGGATCGATCTCCAGCCCCCACGGCAGATCGGTCGGCCCCCCGAAGAGCTCCTGGTTCCACCAGTTCCCGAGACGGCCCACCGCCTGCGCCAGCAGGAGGCCCGGTGCGAGGCAGTCGGCCAGCAGCCAGACGTCCGCGCCGGCGCGACGCGCGACGATCGCGCCCGCGACGCAGCCGGCCGCGATCCCGCCCCAGACGCCGAGCCCGCCCTTCCAGATCGCGAGTGGCCCCCACCACTCCTCGGGGACCTCGCTCCAGCTCGTGAGCAGGTGGTAGAGGCGAGCGCCGACGATGCCCGCCGCGACGCCCCACACGGCGCAGCGGAAGATCAGATCCCAGTCCCCCCCACGCGCGACCCACCGCCGCCCCGTCACGTAGGTGGCGACTGCGATCGCCGCGAGCAGCGTCAGCCCGTAGAGGTGGATCGTGAACGGCCCGAGGTCGAGCGTGCCCGAGCCGGGCGAGGGGATCGACGCGAGCAGCGACACGTCGCGCCATTGTGCCCGCGCCGGCGGCCGGCGCGCGCCTCACCGCAGCGGAGCAGGCTCAGCTCTGAACGTGGAGTCGCTCGCCGAGCACCGCCAGCACCTTCACGGCGATCGAAGGCGTCTCGCGGATCACGGTCTGGAACGATCGGTCGGAGAGCACGAGCAGACGCACCGGTGAGTCCGCCACGACCGTGGCGGTGCGCGGCACGTTGGCGACCAGCGCGATCTCTCCGGCGAAGTCGCCCGGTCCGAGCGTCGCGATGTGCTCGCCGCCGCGCTCGACCCGGGCGGAGCCCTCGACGATCACGACGAACTCCCGTCCCCGCTCCCCCTCGCGCATCAGCACCGCCTCCGAGCCGAGAGAGAGCTCGTCCGCCACGGCCGCCACCTTCCCGAGCTCGCCCTTCGAGCACTCGGCGAACAGCGGCACGCGGCCGATCAGGTCGACCTTCGTCGTCTTGCGCAGGCGCACCGCGCGATCGTACTCGGCGCCCGCTCGATGCGCAGCGTGTCCGGGTCGCCCGGGCGCTGGCGAAAGGTTCACAGGATCGTGACCTGCCGACAACACCTCCCCGGCGGACGTCCCCTAGAAAGGGGGAGATCCGATCTCGCACCGCGACCGAATAACCTGTCGAGATCCGACGTTAGAGAGCAGAGACGATGTCTACGGCCAACATCACCGTCCAGGAACCGGAGATCGAGCTCGTCGAGCAGTGGCGCCTCGCCTCGCTCGAGCGCGCGGGCTACGACTCCGAGTCGGCGGCCGTCCTCGCAGCCTCGCACGACGTCGACCTGCACCTCGCGGTCGCCCTCCTCGAGCGCGGCTGCCCGCCGGCGCTCGCGCTGCAGATTCTGCTGTGACCTGTCCGCAGGCAGGAATCCACCAAGTGGATTCCTGCCTGCGGGACCAGACCGCGCCTGATCCACTCAGTGGATCAGGCCTTCGCGCAAACCAAGCAGCGCCTTCGCCTCGGCGAGGAAGTCCGGGTCGGGTCGGACGCGGAACTCCGGCCCGAGCGCGAACGTCTTCGGCCCCTCACTGGTGTCGAGCGCCAGGAAGACCGGGGCGTCGCCGGGGAACTCCCGTACGAGGCGGGCGAGCTCGCGGATCACGCCCGCCGGCGCCTCGCGCGCGTCGAGCGCGAAGCGCACCTCACGCCGCTCCGGCACCGCGTCGAACGGCGTGAGCTCCATGGCGATCACCTTCGTCTCGCCTTGCTGCTTGTGGTCGACCCGTCCCTTCACGACGACCACCCGGTCGACGACGCAGAGGTCTCGCGCGGTGGTGTAGGCGGTGTTGAAGACGACGACCTCCGCGGAGCCGGTCGGATCGTCGAGCGAGAGGAAGACCATCAGGTCGCCCCGCTTCGTCGTGACCTGCTTGACCTCCGAGACGATCCCGCCGACGGTCACGGTCTCCCCGTCGCGGCGCCGCTCCAGCTCTCCGAGGGTTGCATCCGTCTTGCGCCGCAGCTGATCGCGCACCGCCGACAGCGGGTGCTCCGACACGTAGAGCCCCAGCGTCTCCTTCTCGAGCCGGAGCAGCTCCGCCTTCTCGAACTCCCCGGCCGGGATGGACGCGTGATGCGCCGCGCCACTGGCAGGTGCGGCCTCGCCGAACGTGCCGTCGAACAACGACGACTGGCCCATCAACCTGTCCTGCGCGAGCTTCTGCCCGACGGCGAGCGCCTGCTCGAGCACGGCGAGCATCCCCATCCGCGACGCGCCGGTGGAGTCGAGCGCCCCGCACTTGACCAGCGACTCGAGCGAGCGCTTGTTGACGACGGTGGGGTCGACGCGCTCGGTGAACTCCCAGATCGAGCCGAACGGCCCGCCCTCGTCGCGTGCAGCGACGATCCGCTGCGCGGCCGTCTCGCCGACGTTCTTGACCGCGTTCAGACCGAAGCGGATCTTGCCGTCGACCACCGCGAAGTCGACCGCCGACGAGTTCACGTCGGGGGGCAGGACCTCGATCCCCATCTCATCGCACGCGTTCACGTAGATCGGGACGCGATCCTTCGTGTTCATCACGCTCGAGATGAGAGCCGCCATGTACTCGCAGGGGTGGTTCGCCTTCAGCCACGCGGTGCGGTAGGCGATCAGCGCGTAGCAGGAGGCGTGCGCCTTGTTGAACGAGTAGTCCTGCGAGGACTCCATGTCCTTCCAGAGCTGGTCGGCGACCTGAGGGGAGACGCCGTTCGCCGCGCAGCCGTCCAGGAACTTCGGCTTCAGCGATGCCATCAGCTCGTGGATCTTCTTGCCGATCGCGCGACGGAGCGTCTCGGCCTCCGCCGGCTCGAAGCCCGCGAGCTGCTTTGCGATCTGCATGTACTGCTCCTGATAGATGCAGATGCCGTAGGTGTCGCCGGTGATCGCCTTCAGGCGCTCGTCGATGAACGCGACCGGCTCGCGGCCGTTCTTGCGCGCCGCGTACGTCGGGATGTACTGCATCGGTCCGGGTCGGTACAGGGCGACGAGCGCGATCAGGTCCTCGAAGACGGTCGGCTTGACGGCACGGAGGGCGTCGCGCATCCCCGACGACTCGAACTGGAAGACGCCGCTCGAGTCGGCCCGCGCGAGCATCTCGTACGTCTTGCGGTCGTCCAGCGGGATCGCGTCGATGTCGAGGTCGCCGCCGATCAGCTGGACCGCCTTGTCGATCACGTCGAGGTTCCGCAGCCCGAGGAAGTCGACCTTCAGCAGCCCCAGCGCCTCGACGTTCTTCATCGAGAACTGGGTGACGACCTCGGCGTCGGCGCCCTTCTGCTGGAGGGGGACGACCTCGATCAGCGGCTGCGCGCCGATCACGACGCCGGCGGCGTGGATCGAGTCGGCTCGCGTGAGGCCCTCGAGCGGTCGGGCGAGGTCGACGATCTCCTTCGCCACGGGATCGCTGTCGACCGCCTGGCGCAGCTCGCCACCGGGCTTCAGGGCCTCCTCGAGGGTCTGGCCGGGTCCTTCCGGCACGAGCTTGGCGATCCGATCGACGACGCCGTAGGGCACCTCGAGCACGCGCCCGGCGTCGCGGAGGGCGGCCCGCGCCGCCATGGTCGAGAACGTGATGATCTGGGCGACCCGATCGCGCCCGTACTTCTCCGCGACGTAGTTGATCACGCGCTCCCGGCCCTCGACCGCGAAGTCGATGTCCATGTCGGGCATGTCCTTGCGGGCCGGGTTGAGGAAGCGCTCGAAGAGCAGGCCGTAGCGCATGGGATCGATGTCCGTGATCCCGAGGCAGTACGCGGCGAGCGAGCCCGCGGCCGACCCGCGGCCGGGGCCGACCGAGACGCCGTCGCGCTTGGCGAACCCGATGAAGTCGGCGACGATCAGGAAGTAGTCCGCGAACCCCATCTCGCGGATCGTCTTGAGCTCGAACCGCAGCCGGTCGTCGAGCTCGGGCGTCGAGGCGCCGTAGCGGCGCACGAGGCCCTTCTCGCACAGCTCGACGAGGTAGTCGAACGCGTCGCGCCCGTCGGGGACCGGGAACCGCGGGAGGTGGATCCGACCGAGCTCGATCTCGACGTTGCAGCGCTCGGCGACCTCGAGGCTCCGCCGCAGTGCGTCCTCGTGCCCGGGGAAGTCGAGCGCCATCTCCTCGGGCGTCTTGAAGTAGAACTCGTTCGTCTCGAACCGCCAGTGGTTCGGGTTGCGCAGCGAGTCCCCGGACTGGATGCAGAGCAGCGCCTCGTGCGAGACGGCATCGGCGGCGTCGAGGTAGTGCACGTCGCCGGTCGCGACGAGAGGGAGACCGCGCTTCCCCGCGAGCGAGGCGAGCTGGGCGACGAGCTGCTGCTGCACCTCGAGACCGGCGTTCTGCAGCTCGACGTAGACGTTGTCCCTGCCGTAGATCTGCTCCAGCCGATCGAGCTCGAGCTCCGCGTCGCGCTCCCGGCTCTCCACGAGCGCGCGCGAGACACGGCCCGAGAGGCACCCCGACAGCGCGATGAGCCCCTTCGCGTGTCGCTCGAGGAGCTCCCAGTCGGCGCGTGGGCGGTAGTAGTAGCCCTCGAGGTACGCGAGCGAGCTGAGCCTGATCAGGTTCGCGTAGCCCTCGTTGTCGGACGCGAGCAGCGTCAGGTGCGCCTGCCCCTTCTCCTGCCTCCGGCGCTCGTCGACCACGTAGACCTCGCAGCCGACGATCGGCTTGACCCCCTCCTTGGCCGCGGCCTTGACGAGCTCGATCGTGCCGGCGAGCGAGCCGTGGTCGGTGAGCGACACCGCGGGCATGTCCAGCCGGGCCGCCTTCTGCGCGAGCGCGGGGATCCGGCACGCCCCGTCGAGGATCGAGTACTCGGAGTGGACGTGCAGGTGGACGAACGGAGCACTCACGGGACGGCCATCGTACTGCCCCCGTCCGACGTGGCCCGCTCGCGCGGATCGGCACGAGGTGTCGGCCCAGCGGGGAGGAGTACGCTCACCGCGTGCCCCGACTGTGGCTCCTCCGGCATGCGAAGTCGTCGTGGGACGACGCGGCGCTGCCGGACCACGAGCGCCCGCTGTCGGCCCGCGGGCGGAAGGCATGCGGCGCACTTCGGCGCCACTGCGCCGCTGCCGGCGTGCTGCCCGAGGTCGTGCTCTGCTCGACCGCCGTGCGCACGCGGGCGACGCTCGATGCGCTCCTGCCGGCGCTCGGCGACCCGGACGTCAGCCTCGAGGACGGGCTCTACCTGGCGAGCGCGCACGGCCTGCTCACACGACTGCGGTCCCTCGACGTCGAGTCCGCGCTCGTCGTCGGCCACAACCCCGGGCTGCAGGAGCTGGTCGTCGCGCTCGCGCGCCCGGGCTCGCTGCGCGACCGTGCCGAGACGAAGCTGCCAACGGGAGCCCTCGCCACCCTCGAGCACGACGGGTGGGCCGAGCTCGCACCGGGCCGGGCCGTGCTCGTCGACCTCGTGCTCGCGCGCGAGCTGTAGACGCGGGGAGATCCTCGGCCGAGGGAGAGGCACTACGGTTCGTCGCATGGCGGTGCTGACGGTGCAGCGCGACGATGCCGATCGGACGCGGCAACGGGCACGGGCGGTCGCGCTGCTACTGGACGGGGATCCCTGGCTGCGAGTGACCGATCAGGAGCTGCTCGAGCTCGGGCTCCACGACGGCGACACGGTCGACGCCGACCGGCGCGCAGCCATCGAGCAGGCGCTGCAGACCGCGCGCGCGCGTCTCTTCGTCGTCCGCTCGCTCGCAGCGCGGGCGCAGTCGGTGGCGGAGATCGAGGCCAAGCTCGCGCGCCGTGGCGTCCCGACCGAGATCGGCGCCGAGGCGATCCGGCTCGCACTGGGCTACGGGTACCTGGACGACGCCCGCCTGGCAGGACAGCTCGCGCACGGCCATCGCGCCCGTGGCTACGGGCGACGGCGTGCGACGCAGGCGCTCGCTGCGCGTCTGCTCCCGCGCGACGTGGCCGAACAGGCGCTCGCCGAGGCGTACGACGACGTCGACGAGACGGCTGCGGCGCTGGCTGCGCTCGGTCGGCGGTCGTTCGGCGAGGGCGACGCCGGCCGTCGACGGGCGGCCGCCTTCCTGGCCCGGCGCGGCTTCTCGGGGGCGGCGGCCTGGGCGGCGGTGCACGCTCGCGAGGAGGCGCGAGCCGATCCGTGACCAGGCCCGTCGTGCCCGAGGGCGTGCGCTTCCCGATCCGCTTCGGCCGGCTCCGTCTCCTGCTCGCCGTCCTCGGCATGACGCCGTCACGCTCGTACGTCGACGTCGGGCCCGACCGGGTGGTGGTCCGCGCCGGCGTCTGGTTCGCGGCGACGGTGCCGCGCGCGTCGATCCGCTCGGCGGCTCCCAGCCCGGCGCGGCCCTGGTCGATCGGCATCCACGGCTGGGGCGGTCGCTGGATCGTCAACGGCGCAGCGGCCCCGATGGCACGCATCACGGTCGAGCCGCCTGCGGTCGCGCGGACGCTCGTCTTCCCGCTTCGGCTGCGCGAGCTCGAGGTGAGCGTCGACGATCCCACAGCGCTCGTCGAGGCGCTCGGCGACGGCCCGTAGTGGGGCTCAGCCGCGGACGGCGAGCGGCTCGACCCGGGCGACGGCGCGGATCCCGTCGCCGACGAGGAGCGCGAGGCAGCGCGCGCCGGCGTCGTCGTCGAACGTCGCGACCAGGGGCTCGTCTCCCGCGTCGATCGGCTCCCGGTACTCGAGCTCGGCCCGGAGGGGAGCCGCGGGGTCGACGTGCCCCGGACCGAGCAGGACGTCCTCGACGGCCTGCCAGTGCGTGGCGTTGTTCACGTGGCCGTGCACGTCGAGGTCCGTGGTGCGCAGCTGCCAGCGCGCCCGGGGGGCGGCCGCCGGAGGCTCCGGGAGCCGGAGCCGGGTCGAGACCGCTCGCCCTGCAGCGGCGACCCCGTACGGGCCGAAGTCGCCGACGCGCGCCGGTCGAGCGTCGGCGTCGAGATGGATCCAGACGCTGTCCACCTCGACCCGCCCACCAGCGTCTCCGCGCAGCGACCAGCGGCGACCGGCGGCGATCGCGGCGACCCCGCTGCACCAGGTCACGAGCTCGATCCGACGATCGGCCGCGAGCGGCGCGACCACGTCGACGCGCATCCGACGCACGAACCACAGGTGCTCCGGCGCACCCCAGCCGGTCTCCTGGACGTCGTCGATGGCGATGTCCTGCAGGAGCCGCGCGATCGCGTCGAGCCGCACCCTGCCGTCGACGTCCATGTCCGCGAGCCGGACTCGACGGACGTCGCGATGGGTGCGTCCGCTACGAGGTGGCGGCAGCGACGTGTCCACGCGCGCAAGTCTGCACCACCGCACGGGGCGACCTGACGGGTAGACGGTCTACGCTGCTCACCATCTCGATGGAGCTCCCGATTCGCGACTGCTACGCGGTGGCCGACGGCCTGCTGGCGGGGGAGTATCCGGGCTCGCACGACCCGGTGCGGGCCCGTGCGCGGATCCGCCGCTTCGAGGACCATGGCGTCACGCACTTCGTCGATCTCACGCACCCGGCGGACCTGCTCGAGCCGTACGCCCACCTGCTCGAGCGCGGCACGCGTCTCCCCCATGCCATCGTCGACATGGGCACGACGACCGTGCCGCACATGACGCGGATCCTCGACGACGTCGACGCGGCGCTCGCCGACGGCGGCACTGCGTACGTGCACTGCTGGGGAGGCATCGGACGAACGGGCACGGTGATCGGCTGCTGGCTCGTCCGGCACGGGCTGGACAGGGACGACCCGATCGCCACGATCGCCCGTCTCCGTCGCGCGGTGCTCGACTCCTTCATGCCCTCCCCGCAGACGACTGCTCAGCGCGCGATGGTGACGGACTGGCGTCGGGGGCGCTGACCGGCCGCGCTGTCGCCGAGCCGGGCCGCTCGTGCGCGTCGGGCGGCCGCCGGCCCCGTGGTCGGCGCGACGAGCGCCGGGGCGCACGCTCCGCCGGGGGCGCCCGCTCCGTCACGGCGTCCGCGACGACCGTGACGCCGGGTCGTCCCCGACGTGGAACGCCATCAGGATCGCGTCGACGTCGACGTCGCCGCGCCGGTAGTGCCCGACGCGGTAGCCCTCCCGGACGAACCCGAAGGACTCGTAGAGCGCAATCGCCGGCACGTTCCACGGGAACACGTGGAGCTCGAGCTTCCGGATGCCCGACGACCGCGCCCACTCGACGGCGTGCCGAAGCAGCAGGCGCCCGACGCCCTGCCGCCGATGGGCGGCGTCCACGAACAGCCCCACGTCGGCGACGTGACGGCTCGCGGGGTGCGGGTCGCGTGCCAGGGACATCCGAGCGACCACGATGCCCCCCGCCTCCGCGACGAACACGCGCGCGTCGGCGTGTCGGCGGACGGCTCGCAGGTAGCGTCGCTCGTCCGCGACCGTGCGGTCGCCGTCCGTGCCCAGCAGCCAGCCCTCCGGCTCACGCGCGACTGCGTGCGCGAGCTCGACCAGACGCGGCGCGTCGGAGGGCTCGGCGGCGCGGACGGTGGTCACGGCACGACGAGCCCGTGGCCGCCACGTCGCGGATCGCCGGCCGCACCAGGCGAGCCCGAGGGACGGACCTCCACCCCGCTCACCCCCCCGAAGTAGAGGTTCCTGTCCGCCCAGGGCACGACCTGCCAGCCCTCCTCGGCGAGGGCCGCGGCCACGTCGTCGCTCCAGCCCCCCTCGACGTGGACCGTGCCGCCGTCCACGTGGAGTCGCGGCCGGTCGATCGCCTCGGTGACCGCGAGCCCCTGGCGCACGACGCCCTCCAGCACCTGCACGATCGCGCCGGCGAGCCGCACCGAGCCCGCGCTCCCGAGCGCGATCCGAGGTCGATCGTCGACGAGCGCGAGGGTCGGAGACATCATGCTCGGCAAGCGTGAGCCGGGTGCGTGCTCGCCACGGCCGATCACGTCGAGCTCCCCGAGCATGTTGTTCAGCTGGAAGCCCTGCCGGAAGACTCCCGAGCCCGAGCCGAGGGTCGAGGAGAGCGAGGCGACGGCTCCGTCGCCGTCGATCGCGGAGACGTGGGTCGTGCCGGTCGGCTTCGCTCCCCCGGCCGGAGACGCGTACCCGACCGACAGCGCGGCCACGAGCTGCAGCGCCTCGTCCACGCTGCCCGCTCGCGCCTCCGCCGCGCCGACCAGCTCGCCCAGGCCGCGGGCGATCACCCCTCCGCCGATCGAGGGCGTGGGCGTCGTCAGCACACGCGCGCCGACGAACGTCGTCTCGAGCGGCTCGCGCTCCTCGACGCGGTACCGGGCGACGTCCTCCGCGAGATCTGGCAGCAGCTCGACCACGGCCTCCGCCCCGCCGCGCTGCAGCAGGAGCAGCGCGGGGACGAGGTCGGCCGTGTCGACGAACCCCGGACGCCCGTACACGCGCCGCCCTCCCTCCTCGCGGGCGAGGATCGGTCGCAGGATCTCGTGCAGGAACGCCTGCTCGGGCGACGCCTCCATCCCTCGGCCGGCGAGCTCGAGGGCCGGGATGAACAGCGTCGCCCACGGCAGGCGACCGTGCCGCGCGTGCGCGTCGACGCAGCACGGGAGCAGGCCGGGGACCGCCACCGAGCTCTCGCCGACGTGGAAGACCTGGGTCGACGCGTCGGCGAAGTCGATCACGACCTCGTCCATCGGGCCGCGTGCGCCCGCGGGCACGGCGAAGAACCCGTCGAGCAGCACGGGCTCCTCTCCCGGCCGATCGACGAGGCAGAACCCGCCGCCGGCCGGGCCCGTCAACGGCCCCTCGGCGACGAACGCGCCGAGCACGGCGGCGACGGCCGCATCGACTGCCGTGCCGCCCTCACGCAGCGCCCAGGCGCCGGCCTCGACGGCCTGTCTGCTCCCTCCGGCGATCGCGCCCCTCATCCCGGGAGCGTAGAGCCGACGGCGCCCGTCAGCGCAGGAAGCTCGGCAGCTCGCCGTCGCCGCGCGACGCCGACCGAGGTGCGGGTGGTCCAGCAGCGCCCGTGAACGACGGGCTGTACGCCCGCCGTCGTGCCCCGCCCAGCCCCGTCGCCACAACGGTCACCCAGACCTGTCCGTTGAGCCGCTCGTCGACCGTCGCGCCGAAGATGATGTTCGTGTCGTCGGTCGCCGCGCGCCGCACGACCTCTGCGGCGTCGTTCACCTCGAGGAGCGTCAGGTCCTCCCCGCCGGCCACCGACAGCAGGATGCCCCGCGCGCCGACGATCTCCGTGTCGATCAGCGGCGAGCGCAGCGCCCGCTCTGCGGCCTCGCGGGCCCGGTTGTCGGTCGACTCCGAGTACCCGATCCCCATCAGCGCCGAGCCCGCGTCCGCCATCACGGTGCGCACGTCCGCGAAGTCGAGGTTGATCAGCCCGGGCATCGTGATCAGATCGCAGATCCCCTGCACCCCCTGGCGGAGGACGTCGTCCGCGATCCGGAACGCGTCGACCATCGAGGTCGTCCGGTCGAGCACCTCGAGCAGCCGATCGTTCGGGATCACGATCACCGTGTCGCAGGCGGCGCGAAGCTGCTCGACGCCCGAGTCGGCGGCGGTGCGCCTGCGCGTGCCCTCGAACCGGAACGGCGTGGTGACGATGCCGACGGTCAGCGCTCCGAGCTCGCGCGCGATCCGGGCGACCACCGGTGCGGCACCGGTGCCGGTGCCGCCGCCCTCGCCAGCCGTGACGAAGACCATGTCGCTGCCGCGCAGGGCCTGGCGCACCTGGTCATAGCCCTCCTCAGCGGCGCGGCGGCCGACCTCGGGATCCGCGCCGGAGCCGAGCCCCTGCGTGAGGCTCTCGCCGATGTGGATCTTGACCGGCGCGTCCGAGAGCTCGAGCTGCTGGGCGTCGGTGTTGACCGCGACGAAGTCGACCTGCGCGATGCCGGCGTCCATCATCCGGTTGACGGCGTTGATCCCGGCGCCGCCGACCCCGACGACGCGGATCACCGCGAGGTATGACGCGGCGTCGCCTGCGATGTTGAGGCGCGCCGCGCCTTCGGGCATCGGCGCGACGAAGCGGCTCGCAGGAGGCGCGTACGGCGGCTCCTCGACCGGCTCCGGCTGCACGACCTGCTCCGGCTCGGCGGCGACGACCGCTGCGGACTCCTGGTCGGACGCCGGCTCGGCGGCCGCCTGGGCAGCGGCCACCGGCACGTCGCGATCTGCTCGGACAGCGCCGGCGGTGGGCTCGTCGCCCACCTCGAAGTCGTAGACGTGCTCGACCGTCGCGTCCAGGGTCTCGGAGGCAGCGGTGGGAGCAGGCGCCGCCTCGTCGACCGGGAGCTCCTGCTGCGCGTCGGCCGCCTCGGGTGCGACCTCGGGCGCGGGAGGATCGTCGCCCCGACTTGCGGCCTCGGTCGCGCGGAACAGCTCGGCGAGCGGCCCCTCACGCATGCTCGCGCGCTTGCGCGCCATCGGCAGCCTCCTTCCCCAGCAGCTCTCGGGCCAGCGCGCGGTACGCCTCGGCCGCCGACCCGGTGGGGTCGTACCGGAGCACCGAGCTGCCCTTCACGGGTGCCTCGGCGTAGCGCACCGTCTTGCGGATGCGGGTCGTGAAGACGAGCTCGCCGAAGCTCTCCTCGAGGATCTCGATCGCCTCGCGCGCGTGCAACGTCCGCCCGTCGTACATCGTGGGCACGATGCCCTCGACCTTGACCCGCGGGTTGAGGTGCTCGCGCACCATCGCGAGCGTGTTCTCCAGCTGGACGAGACCGCGCAGCGAGAGGTACTCGCACTGCACCGGCACGATCACACCCGTCGCGGCCACGAACGCGTTGATCGTGAGCAGCCCGAGCGAGGGCGGCGTGTCGAGCAGCACGAAGTCGTAGCGGTCGCGCACCTCGGCGAGCGCCTTCTCGAGCGCGCGCTCGCGCCCGATCTGCGCGGACAGCGCGAGCTCGGCGCCCGCCAGGTCGATCGACGAGACGGCGATGTCCACCTCGGCGCTCGCGATGATCTCCGAGATCGGCACCCGATGCACGAGCACGTCGAACATCGACCGCTCGATCGCGTCCGGGTTCATCCCCTGGCTCATCGTGAGGTTTCCCTGTGGGTCGAGGTCGACGAGCAGGACGCGGTGCCCGAGCTCGCCGAGCGCGACGCCGAGGTTCAGCGTGGTCGTGGTCTTGGCGACGCCGCCCTTCTGGTTGGCGAGCGCGATCACGCGCGTCTCCGTGCGGCCGCCGGCAGGCGCCGCTGCGCGCTCGGCCTCGACCGGCACGACCTGGGACGACGATTCGGGTGCGAGCGGGGCCTCGTCGGTGGGCGCTGGGCTCGACTCGACGCCAGGCTCGCCCGTACCGGCGAGGAGCGCGGCGGGATCGAACGCCTCGCGCGGCTCGCTCACGGCCGGGGGCTCCGATGACGGCGCCGCGACAGCCGGCGGCTGCCGCCGACGGTCGCGAGGGAGCAGACGGACGAGACCCATGACGTGGCCGTGTTCACCGCGGTCCGCTCGACTCCTTCAATCCCGATCGATCCCTCGCCTTCCTCCGTCAATCCTCGCCGTCCCAGTAGGGCAGCGGCTCGATCCGCCCGATCACCCCGACGCCGCGGAAGGAGATCTTCCCCGACCGCGGGTAGTGGGTGATGTCGTTCGGCTCGCGTGTCCCGTACGCGAGCACGCGCAGCCCGTCGCGACCCGCCCGCAGCGACAGCGCGCGACCCGAGCCGGCGGGCTGCGCGATCACGGACCCCGCGCGGACGGCGTGCTCCTCGTGGGCAGCGGCGAAGCCCGGCTGAGTTGCAGCTCGCGGGTGGGGCCAGCGCTCGAGGACGCCGTCGCCCTCGAGCACGACGTAGATCTCCTCCTCGGCCGAGTGGGCGTGCGGCGGGTTCATGAGCATCCCCGGCGCCACGTCGTAGAGCCCCAGCCCGGTCTTGAGCGACCCCGCCGCGCGGCCGAGATCGCGGCTCTCCCGCGCGACAGTCGCGCCACGGCGCTCCGTCGGTTCGACCGCGTCGAGGTTGACGATGCGGGACGGCCGCGGCGCGAGCACCCCTGTGTCGGGCGGACCGACGGCCGCCTCGCGCGCCCAGGGGTGGTCCTCCAGGGCGCCCTGCAGCACCCAGGTCGGCCCGAGCCACGAGACACCGGCGCGCGGCAGGAGCGTGTTCGCCGCGTAGTGCCGCTCGCCGAAGGCGAGCACCTCGAGCCCGGACGGCCCAGCCTGGAGCGTGTGGGCGTGCTCGAGCGCCAGATGGACGAGGCAGTCCCCTGCTCCGACTGCGAAGGCCTCCTCCCGCTCGCCGTCCCACTGCACCGACACGCCCTCGCCCGCGAGCACGAAGAAGATCTCCTCCTCCGACGCCTCGAGGTGGAGCGGCGTGGACCATCCGCCGGGATCGATCCGGATGCGCTGGAGCCCCACCCAGCGGGACGCCTCGCCGGTCAGCGACTGCCACGCCGCGGCGATGTGCCCGCGCTCGCGTCGCACCCACTCGACCTCGTCCCAGTGAGAGATCACCCGTCGATCATGTCATGCGCGAGCGCGGATCGGAGACGCGCGACCGCGGCCGCTCCCACCTCCCCTCCCTCCTCGTCGACCCAGGCCTCCGCCTCGTGGAGGAGGAGGCGCAGCTCCCCGAGCAGCTCGACCGGGCCCGCGTTCGCCCGTCGCATGGTGTCGATCCGATCGAGCCGCTCGAGGACGCTGCGCACCTCCTCCATGCCTCGACGGTAACGGCGTTCCCGTCACCGCTTCGTGCCGACTCTGCACCGGCTCCGTGACGAGTCGGTCAGGCGGCAGGCGTCGCCACCATCGCGCTGCGCAGCTCGCGGAGCATCCCCCCGAAGACGTACCCGTGGAACGGCCAGACCCCGTACCAGTAGACGAGCCCGAAGAGGCCCGACGGGTGGAAGATCGCGGTCTGGGTGACGATCGACCCGCCCCGCGCGTCGTCCGACACCTCGAACTGCAGCCACGCCCGCCCGGGCACCTTCATCTCGGCGTGAAGACGCAGGAGATGATCCGGCTCGAACGCCTCGACCCGCCAGAAGTCGAGCGTGTCGCCGACCCGGAGACCGACCGGGTCGCGGCGCCCCCGCCGCAGCCCCGGGCCGCCGACGAGCACGTCGAGCAGGCCCCGCAGCCGCCACAGCAGCGCGCCCTTGTACCACCCCGTCTCACCACCGATCCGCTGGATCGGCGCAAACGCGACGGCGGGAGGCACCGGCACGGCAATCGAGCGGGAGTCGACCAGCCGAGAGCCCCTGCGCACCCCGCCGTAGCCGGCAGGCACCGCGAACGCCTCGTCGGAGAAGCGCGTGCGCGCGATCTCGCTGTCCTCGTTGGCGAGGGCGCGCGCGATCGCCTCCGCCGCCGAGCGCGGTCGGACGTCGAACACGCGCAGCGCGGCGTCGTCCAGCACCACCGTCTCGTTGCGGAGCGAGTCGACGAGCTTCCGACCGACGCCCGCGTAGACCGGGGTGACGAGCCAGAGCCAGAGCGACGAGAGGCGCGGGCTGAGCACCGGCACCGGGATCATGAAGCGGCGGAGGCCCCGCTGACGCGCGTACTCCTGCATCAGCTCGAGATACGTGACGCTGTCGGCCCCGCCGATCTCGAACAGCTCGCCGTCCACCGGGTCGCGCTCGAGCGCGGCGAGGAGGTAGGCGAGCACGTCCTCGATCGCGATCGGCTGCGCACGGACGCGCACCCAGCGGGGCGTCACCATCACGGGCAGCTTCTCGACGAGCGAGCGCACCATCTCGAACGACGCGCTCCCCGAGCCGATCACGATCGAGGCTCGCAGCTCGATCGTCGGCACCCCGGAGGCGCGCAGGATCTCGCCGACCTCCTGACGCGATGCGAGATGCTCGGAGAGCCCGGGGCCGCGACCGAGGCCGCCGAGGTAGATCACCTTGCGCACGCCGGCTGCCAGCGCAGCCTCGGCGAACGAGCGCGCCGCCTCGCGGTCGGCCTCGCCGAACGCACGGCTCGAGCTCATGGAGTGGACGAGGTAGTAGACGGTGTCGACGCCCTCGAGCGCCTGAGGGATGGTGTCGGGGCTGAGCAGGTCGCCCGCGACCACCTCCGTCGTCGAGGCGACGCGGGGCTCGAGGACGTCGGGCCGGCGGGAGAGACAGCGCACGCGCTCGCCGCGCGCCTCGAGCTCCCCGAGCAGGCGACCGCCGACGTACCCGGTCGCACCTGTGAGGAGGATCAGGCGTCCCATGGACCGAGGGTAGACGAAGCGCTCGTGTCGCCGTGCTCGATCTCGTCCCCGACGCCGGGAGGCGCGGCCCGCTGGACGGCAACGTCCCAGGGCGGGTCGGAGCCGCTACGAGACGCGCCGCAGGGCCGGTCGGCCGCCGACGCCGAGCAGCGCAGCGTCGAGCTCGGCGGTCAGGGCGGAGCGCTCGCCCCGCCGGAGCGCCGCGACGAGCACCCGCCTCGCCGCGTCGCGGGCCGCAGCGCTCGCCTCGCCGCCAGTGGCGAGCGCGGCGAGATCCGCATGGAGCGCGGTACGGGCGTCCGGCTCGTCCTCGAGCAGGATCACCGCCCGCAGCGGCCACGTGTCGCCCAGAAGGGCAGCGAAGGCGGCTCGAAGCTGCTCGGAGCGGAACGGGTCGTGCTGGAAGAGCGCCAGCTCCCAGCGGTCGAGCGCCTCGGCGAGGTGCGCGTCGCCGTCGGCGAGCCCGAGGCGCGCCAGGAGCTCGGCTGCGACGCCTGCGCGGAACTCGTCCAGCCGCTCGGGGTCGCCCTGGGGCGCGGTGGCCGCGATCGGGAGCACCGGCCGGATCCCGTACGGTCGACCGTCGAGGGTCTCGAACAGCACCGGGCCGGCCGCGAGGGGGGCAGCCGTCGCCAGCCGGATCGCGCTGACGGCGTCCGCGATCTCCGCGGGAGCGTCGGGGACGTCCTCCGCGCCGGCCAGCGCAGAGCGCAGCTCCAGCACGCAGTACCGGTCGGCCTCGCGCCCGAAGCCCGGCGGCAGGAGGCCCTTCGCCTCGGGCCAGTGGCGGGCGAGCTCGCCGTCGGCGGCAGCGCGGATCCGGAGGCCCGGCGCGAGCTCCCGCTGGACGCTGACGCTGAGCCCCACGAGCGGCGCGATCGCCGCGTACGTGCGACGCTCGCCGAAGAGCGACCGCTCCAGCTCGCCGTACGCGCGCTCGAACACGTCGTCCTGCCAGTCGAAGCCTCCGCACGCCTCGGCCACGCGGACGAGGAGGTCGAGCAGCACGGTGCGGTAGAGCGCGTCGTCGCGCGACGGCCGCGGCCCGGCGTGCGCGACCGCGTAGATGGCCGCCGCCGGCTCCCGCTCGAGCTCCTCGAGGGCCAGGAGCGCGTCCTCGCGCTCACGGAGGAGGTGCGCCCGCTGCTCCACGAAGTCACGCACCAGCGGGCGGTACTCGTACAGGGCAGGGCCGGAGCGACGCTCGTGCTCCTCGAAGGCGAAGGGCAGCTGCCCGCCGTCGGTCTCGAGCTCGCGCAGGCAGAACGCGAACGCCCCCAGCGCGAACCCGCGCAGCGCGTCGTGGAGGTGTGGAGAGCGCACGGCCACGCTTCCGGGTACGCGGGCGAGCGCCCGATTCCTCGTTCGCCCGACGCCGTCAGCGCGGCGAGGGCGGGTCGGGCTGGCAGGTCGGGCACCAGTACGCGATCCGGTTGTCGTCGCCGATGCCCCCGGAGCGGATCGCCGCCCCGCAGCGCCGGCAAGGTCGACCGGCGCGGCGATGGACGGCGCGCACGGGCCGGCGGTCGCGGACCGCGGCGAGCATCTCGCGGCGTGCCCAGGCCAGCAGCGACACGAGATCGTCCTCGCCCACTCGGTCGACGCGCAGCCACGGGGAGAGCCGTGCGTGCCAGAGGGCCTCAGCGCTCCACAGGTTCCCGATCCCGGCGACGAGCGCCTGATCCTGGAGCGCCACGGCGAGCGCGGTCCGGGGCGCGCCCGCCCGCAACCGGCGTGCCACCAGCACGAGGTCGACCTCCGGGGCGAGGAGGTCGGGCCCGATCGCGGGAGCGCGCCGGTCCACGACGAGCGTCGGCCCGTTCCACTGCGCAGCGACGCCGCGTGGCGTGCGCAGCACGAGCCAGGGGAGGCCGCCGGGCTCCTCGCCCGGAGGCAGGACGCGCCAGCGGCCGGACATCCGCAGGTGGCTGCGAAGCGTCACGCCCCCGTCGAAGACCAGCAGCAGATGCTTGCCCGTCGCCTCCACCCGCCGGAGCTCCAGGCCGTCGACGGCGTCGGCCACCCCCGTCGCACGGCCGCGTGGGTGCGGTGACGACGCAGCGACCCGCGTGCCGACGAGCGGCCGAAGCCGGAGCGCGATCCGGTGGAGCGAGTCTCCCTCTGGCATGGGCAGGCCCCGCGGGCCCGACGCGAAGTCTAGAATTCGTCCAGGTTCATGGCGGCGCTCCTCAACATCGCTGCGATCGCGCGGCGCACCGGCGTCGCGCCCGACACGCTCCGCAAGTGGGAGTCGCGCTACGGCGTCCTGCGACCGGAGCGCACCGAGGGCGGACAGCGGCGCTACACCGAGCAGGACGTGGCACGCGTGGAGTGGCTGCGCGACCGGCTGGCCGAGGGGTGGCGGATCGGTGAGGCCGCGCTATTGCTCGACGACACGAGCGCACCGCCGCTCGCGGAGCCGGAGGCGCTGCGCGACGCGCTGATGACCGCCGCGGCGGACGACCCGGCCCAGGTCGGCCGGCTGCTCGACCAGGCGTTCGCCGTCCTCCCGTTGCCGGACGCCCTCCAGGACGTCGTCGCGCCCGTCCTGCGCAGGATCGGCGACGAGTGGCACGAGGGACGTCTGTCGATCGCCCACGAGCACGCCGTCTCGTCACGAGTGCGGGCGAAGCTCGAGCAGCTGATGGCCGATGCGCGGGGCGGCGTCCGCGGCACCGCGGTGCTCGCCTGCGCGCCGGGCGAGCAGCACGACCTCGGTCTGCTGATGCTCGCCGTCGCGCTGCGTGCCGACGGCTGGCGCGTGGAGTACCTCGGCGCCAACACCCCCGTCGACCACGCGCTCGAGTTCGCGCGCGCCGTCGGCGCGGTGCTCGTCTGCTTCTCGGCGAGCAGGGACGACACCGTCGCCGCCCTCGCCGACGGCCTCGCGCGCCGGGCGACCGACGCAGGCCCGACCGTCGCGATCGGCGGCCCTGCGGTGACCGCCGCCAAGGCCCGGTCGCTGGGCGCGCTCCACGCGAACGGGACGCTCGGCGCGGTGGTCGGCTCGCTCAGGTCGGTCGGCGCATGAACGAGTGGCTCCAGGCGGCGCTCGCCGGCGCCGCCGCTGCGGGGGCGTGGGCGCTCGTCGAGCCGCTCGACAAGCGGTGGTTCCGCTTCGACTACTCGGACGTCGCGCTCCTCGGGAAGCTCGTCACCCGCGGGCCGCGCTGGCGTGTCGCGGGCGTCGCCGCGCACCTGGTGAACGGGGCCGTGGCCGGAGTCGTCTTCTGGGCGCTGCACCGCTGGCTCGGTGGCAGCGTCTTCTGGGGCGCCGTCGCCTTCGCGATGGTCGAGCACGTCCTGACGTACCCGCTGACGATGCTCACCGACCGCTTCCACCCGGCGCGCGGCGACCCGGAGCTGCCCCCGATGAGCCGCTCGGGACGCGCGTTCGCGCAGGCCACCTTCCGCCACCTGCTGTTCGGCGTCGTGCTCGGGCTGCTGCTCCTCGTCTGACGGCGGTCAGGGCCGCAGCACGGCGCGCTTCGGGCCGGCGAGGAAGCCCGCCTCGACGAGCAGCGCGAGCACCTCGCTGCCCACGATCGGCTCGCCGTCGAAGCGCTCGACCGCGAGCCGGCGCCCGCGGTCGGCCCGCACCCAGTCGGCGAGAGCTGCGAGCGCAGGGCGCAGCCAGTCGGGGTCGGGATCGCGCAGCGGGACGAGCGAGCGCCCGCCGCGCTCGACGAAGAGCGTCGCCTCACCGCCGAACAGCACGACGTGGGCGCCCGCCACGCGGGCCGCGCGAGACCCGGCCCGCCGCGGCCACGGCAGCACCGCGCCGTAGGGCTGCGCCGGGTCGGCGGCGGCGAGCACCAGCGCCTCGTCGTCCTCGAGCCTGCGGAGCTCGCGCAGGCGCTCGACCGCTCCGGGGAGCGCGAACTGCGCCCCTCCGAGTCCCTCGACGAAGTACCCCCGGCGGCACGTCCCGATCGTCTCCAGCGCCTTCAGATCGGAGTACACCGCGCCGTAGCCGCCCGGGATCCCCTCTGCGCGGACGCCGTCGCGCGTGACGATCCCCTGCCGCTCGAGCAGGAGCTCGGCGAGCGCCCGCCGGTCGGGCACTCTGCCCGCTCCCAGCTCGCCGAAGAGCCGCACCGCGAGCGACCAGCGGCCGGCCGTGGCGCTCGGCCCCGAGGCACGCGAGCGCGAGAAGCGTCGTGGCCTCCCCGTCGGCGGCTGCGGCACCCCGTAGCGGCGCGGCGCGCGGAGCGGAGCCCACGCGTCGTTCGTCACCTCCCCCGCCCAGACGAGCTCCCACAGCGCGGCGAGCGCATCGGCGGCGTCGAGCCCGGTCGCCTCGAGCAGGTCGGGCCAGAACTCGGCGCTGCGCTCCAGCACCTCCCGGATCGCAGCGGCCGCCTCGCCCTCGCGCTGCTCCGACGTCGCCGGCGGGCCGAGCACGGGCGCGTCCTCGCGGTACAGGAGCGCGACCCGGTCGAGCCCGGCGCCGACCCAGACCACCTCGCCCGAGGCGCAGAGCGCGTCGAGCCAGGCGGGCTGGTAGCCGGGAACACGGCGCGGCAGCACCTCCGACTCCCAGAGCGCGACGGGCAGCGCGACCCCCTGCAGCGGCACGAGCGCCTCGCGGAGCGTCGCGCGGCGGTCGATCCCGTGCCAGGCGGGCAGGAAGCGGCCGAGCGCGACCTGCTCGGCGGGCTCGACCTCGCGGCGCAGCACCGCCAGAGAGGCGCGGCGGATGCGACGCAGCACGTCGGGGTCGCACCACTCCCGCTCGCGCCCACCCGGCCGGATCTCGCCGCGGACGAGCAGGTCGCGCCGCTCGAGCGCCACCAGGAGCGCGTCGACCTCGCCGACGGGAAGCGCGTAGCGACCGGCGAGCTCGCCGGTCGTGAACGGCCCGTGCGAGCGCGCGAACCGCAGCACGAGGCGCTCGCGCGCGTCCTCGACCGGCCCGAGGAACGCCTCGGGGAGCCCTCCCGGCGGCATCACGCCGAGCGCGTCCCGGTAGAGACCGGCGTCCTCGGCGGCGATCACGAGCTCGCCGGCGGCAGCGCGCACCCGGAGCGCACGCCGCTCACGGACCAGCGTCTCGCAGAAGCCGGGGTCGAGCTCGCCCGGGCGCAGGTCGCCACCACGGCGGAGGAGGTCGTGCAGCTCGTCGGCGTTGCGCGGCTTCGGTCGGAGCGAGGCCTCCACGTCCGCGAGCGCTGCCGGGTCGAGAAGCTCGCGCAGCTCGTCCTGCCCCAGCAGCTCGCGCAGCAGCTCCCGGTCGAGCGAGAGCGCCTGCGCGCGGCGCTCCGCGGCGGGCGTGTCGTCCTCGTACATGTACGTGGCGACGTAGTCGAACATCAGCGAGGCGGCCATCGGCGAGGCCGACGGCGTGTCGACCTCGACCAGGTCGAGCGTCCGGGAGCGGAGCCCGTCGAGGATCGCGCGCAGCGCCGGCAGGTCGAAGACGTCCTGGAGGCACTCGCGATAGGTCTCGAGCACGATCGGGAACGAGCCGTAGCGCCGCGCGACCTGGAGCAGGCTCTGCGCCTTGAGGCGCTGCTGCCAGAGCGGCGTCCGCTGCCCAGGCCGGCGCCGCGGGATGAGGAGCGCGCGAGCCGCGTTCTCGCGGAAGCGCGCGCCGAAGAGCGCGGTCTGACCGACCTCCTGCACGACGACGTCCTCGAGCGCGTCGGGGTCGAGCATCAGGTCGGCGACCGCCGGCGGCACCTCGGCGTCGGGCAGGTGCAGCGCGATCCCGTCGTCCGACCACAGCGACTGGACCTCGAGCCCGAGCGCCTCGCGCAGCCGAGCCGCGAGCGCCATCGACCACGGCGCGTGCACGCGCCCGCCGAACGGCGTGAGGATGCACACCCGCCAGTCGCCGATCTCGTCGCGGAAGCGCTCCACGACGATCGTCCGATCGGTCGGGAGCGCGCTGTGGCGTTCCTGCTCGCGCAGGAACGCCAGCAGGTTGTCCGCAGCCCATGCGTCGAGGTGGTACTCGCTGCTGAGTCGCTCCCTGGCACGTGCGTCGGCAAGTGCCGACAGCGTCCGCACCGCCTCGCCGATCCGCGCCCCGAGCTCGTACGGCCGGCCCATGCCCTCGCCCTTCCAGAAGGGCACCGCCCCCGGGGAGCCCGGCGCGGGCGAGACGAGCACCCGGTCGCGGGTGATCTCCTCGATCCGCCACGTCGAGGCGCCCAGCATGAAGGTCTGGCCCTCGCGGGCCTCGTAGACCATCTCCTCGTCGAGCTCCCCGACCCGCCCGCCGCCGTCGGCCTGGAAGACGCCGTAGAGGCCCCGGTCGGGGATCGTGCCCGCGTTCGTGACGGCGAGCCGCTGCGCTCCCGTGCGTCCGCGCACGACGCCGGCGGTGCGGTCCCAGACGATCCGCGGCCGCAGCTCGGCGAACTCGTCGGACGGGTAGCGACCGGAGAGCATGTCGAGCACGTTCTCGAGCTGCTGGCGGGAGAGGTCGGCGAACGGGTAGGCGCGCGTCACGAGGGCGTAGAGGTCGTCGACTGCGACCTCCCGATCGGCCGCGATCGCGACGACCTGCTGGGCGAGCACGTCGAGCGCGTTGCGCGGGATGCGCGTCTCCTCGATCGCACCCTCGCGCATCGCCTTCGCGACGACCGCGCACTCGAGCAGGTCGGCGCGGAACTTCGGGAAGATCCGCCCCTTCGACACGGCGTGCAGCTCGTGTCCGGCTCGACCGACCCGCTGCAGGCCGCGCGCCACCGACTTGGGGCTCTCGACCTGGATCACGAGGTCGACCGCCCCCATGTCGATCCCCAGCTCGAGGCTCGACGTGGCGACGAGGCACGGGATCCGCCCGGCCTTGAGGTCCTCCTCGATCAGCACGCGCTGCTCGCGAGCGAGGGAGCCATGGTGGGCGCGCGCGACCTCCTGCTCCGCCAGCTCGTTGATCCGGATCGCGAGCCGCTCGGCGAGGCGGCGGTTGTTGACGAACACGATCGTCGAGCGGTGCGCCCTCACCAGCTCGAGGATCGCCGGGTAGATCGAGGGCCAGATCGAGCGCGCGGTCGGCTCGTACCCGGACGCCATCTCGACCCCGTCGGGCACCACCGGCTGGGCGAGCTCCCGGTTCGCGCCCAGCTCGCGCAGGTCCTCGACCGGGATCACGACCTCGAGATCGAGCTCCTTGCGGTGACCGGCGTCGACCAGCCGGATCGGCCGGCCCCCGCCCGCGACGAAGCGGCCGATCTCGTCGAGCGGACGCTGGGTGGCCGAGAGGCCGATCCGCTGGAACGGCCGTTCGACGACCTCCTCGAGCCGCTCGAGCGAGAGCGCCAGGTGCGCACCCCGCTTCGTGCCGGCGACCGCGTGCACCTCGTCGAGGATCACGGTCTCGATCCCCGCCAGCGTCGCGCGCGCCTGCGAGGTGAGCAGCAGGTAGAGCGACTCCGGGGTCGTGATGAGGACGTCCGGCGGAGTGCGGAGCATGCGCTGCCGCTCGGCCTGGCTCGTGTCGCCCGTGCGCACGCCCACGGCGAGCTGCGAGCCGAGCCCCGCGAGCGGCCCGCGCAGGTTGCGCTCGACGTCGTAGTTGAGCGCCTTGAGGGGCGAGACGTAGAGCAGCCGCAGCCCCGCGCCCGGGGTCGAGTTCAGCCGGTCGATCCCGACCAGGAACGCGGCGAGCGTCTTCCCCGACCCGGTCGGCGCCTGCACGAGCACGTGCTCGCCCGACGCGATCGCGGGCCACGCCTGCTGCTGCGCCGGGGTCGGCGCGGCGAACGCGCGCTCGAACCAGGCCCGCGTCGCCGGCGAGAGCACGTCGAGCGGGTCCATCCGCTGAGCGTAGCGCCCCGGCGTCGCGTCCCCGACGGGCCGCGTGTCAGCCGGCCAAGATCCAGCGCAGCGCGTCGGGCAGCAGCACCCCGCCGTGGTTCGGGCTGTGCCCGCCGTCGCCCACGACGAGCCTCAGGTCGTATCCGCGCTCGGCGAGCGCCGCCGCCAACCGCAGGTTCGTGGCGAACCAGTTGTGCTCGGGGTCGGCCCAGCCGAGGTCCCGACTCGCAGCCCGGAGGAAGATGCGCAGCGGCTTCCGCGGCGTCGCCGGGATCAGGTCGAGGTAGGGATTGCCGCCCTCGATCTGCGCGAAGCTCCCGAGAAAGCTCATCACCCTGCCGAAGCGATCGGGACGGTGCCACGCGACGGTGAAGGCGCAGCTGCCCCCGCTCGAGCCCCCGCCGATAGCCCAGCGCTCGGGGTCGTCGGCGATGTTCGCGTGTGCCCGAACCCGAGGGATGACCTCGTCGATCAGCAGCGATGCGTACGCACCGTCGGACGCGTCGTACTCGGCGTTCCGCCGGCCCGGCTCGCCTGGGGCGACGAAGACGCCCACGGCGGCCCGACCGGCTCAAGCCCCCCAGGGATCCACGTACGGGACGCCGCAACGCTCCGCGGTACGCGTGTCCCGGGTCACGACGGTCAGGCCGTGCACCAGCGCCGTCGCGGTGAGCAGGCTGTCTGCGACGGGCAGAGATGCGTCCGCGCGGAGGCGCCCCCACGCTTCGGCGACGGCCAGGTCCACGGGCAGCACACGTTCGTCGAACCCTCCGACCAACGAGAGAAGCCACTGCTCCAGGTCCGTGCTCCGCACCGGATCGCGCACACGGATCCGTTCGATTCCGGTGCGGATCTCGCCGATCACCACGACGCTCAGGTAGAGCCCTGCGTCGTCGACGTCGTCGAGCCATCGGCGAACGGCAGGATCTGGACGACGCTTCCGCGTCTCCGACACGACGTTCGTGTCGAGGAGGTAGCTCACAGCTCGATCTCGCGGCCCGTGTCGGTCGAGTCACGTACGTGCTCGAGCTCCTCGGCAAGCTCGTCTGAGAACGGGCCGGCGAGCAGCATCTCCTTGAACGAGACCGGCACGCCGCGGAGGCGTCGGTATTCCGCGATGTCGACCACGGCGACCGCAGGCTTGCCGTGACGCGTGACGATCTGCGGGCCCTCGTCGAGCGCCCGCTGCACGAGCTCGCTGAACCGCTGCTTGGCCTCCTGCACCTGCCACTCCATGTGATCAGTCTAGACTGTCTAGATAGAACTGTCCAGACGACGGCGTCGGGCCGGAACGCGGTAGCGTCCGGCGCATGAAGATCCGCGCAGCAGTCCTCGAGGAGTTCGGGCAACCGCTCGTCGTCCAGGACGTCGAGCTGGACGGCCCCCGGGCGGGCGAGGTGCTCGTCCGCGTGCACGCCTGCGGCGTGTGCCACACCGACCTCTACACGGCCTCCGGCGCCGACCCGACCGGCTATGCGCCGTGCGTGCTCGGTCACGAGGGCGCGGGCGTCGTCGAGGCCGTCGGCGAAGGGGTCACCTCGCTGCGGCCCGGCGACCACGTCGTGACGCTGTTCGCACCCGAGTGCGGCGAGTGCGTCCACTGCCGCGACCCGCGCACGAACCGCTGCGTCGCGATCCGCGACCGCCAGGGCGAGGGGTACCTGCCCGACGGGACGACCCGACTGCGCCGCGGCGACGAGCCGCTGCGTCACTTCATGGGCACCTCGACCTTCGCCGAGGCGACGGTGATGCCCGAGATCGCGCTCGCGAAGGTGAGCCCGGACGCGTCGTTCGCGGGCGCCGCCGTGTTCGCGTGCGGCCTCTCGACCGGGATCGGCGCGGCGCTGGAGACGGCGAAGGTCGCACCCGGCTCGTCCGTCGCCGTGTTCGGCTGCGGCCTCGTAGGGCTCGGCGCGGTGATCGGCGCCCGGCTCGCCGGCGCCGAGCGGATCACCGCGATCGACCTCTCCGAGGGCCGTCTCGCGCACGCGCGTCACCACGGCGCGACGGACACGCTCGTCGGCGGGCCGGACACGGTCGCCACGCTGAAGGAGCAGACCGACGGGTTCGGCGTCGACTACACCTTCGAGGCGACCGGCAACGTCGCCGTCATGCGCCAGGCGGTCGAGGCAGCGCGGGAGGCCTGGGGCCTCGCGACGATGTGCGGGGTCGCGGGCAAGGGCGAGCTGCTCGAGATCGTGCCGCGCCTGCTGATCACCGGGCGGCGCGTGACCGGGTCGTCCTTCGGCGGCGTCAAGGGGCGCAGCGGCGTCCCGGTGCTCGTCGACCGCTGGCTGGCGGGCGAGATCGACGTCGACGATCTGCTCTCGCACCGCATGGGCCTCCACGACGTCAACCACGCCTTCGAGCTGATGGAGGCCCAGGACGGCATCCGCACGATTCTGGAGCTCGCATGAGCGCCGCGCGTGGGCCAAGGCTTCAGCCGTGGCCCTGCTCCTGCCACACCAGCCCTGAGGCGCTGTCGGAACCACGGGGCACGGCTGAAGCCGCGCCCCTCGGCCCCGTGGCCGCCACGAACGGGCAGGTGCGCCGATGATCGTCGAACGCTCGATGGCCCCCGGCTGGCTGTCGAACAGCTATGTCGTCGGCGACCGGGCGGGCGGTCACGCCGTGCTGATCGACGCGGGCGGTCCGGTCGAGCCGATCCTCGACGCGATCGACCGCTTCCGGTTGACGGTCACCCACGTCCTCCTCACCCATCACCACGGCGACCACGTCGCACAGCTCGAGCACTACCTCGACCGCTTCTCGGTGCCCGTCCTCGCACACCCGCTCGAGGCTGCGCGGCTGCAGGGCGTCGAGGGCGCGCTCGTGCACGGCGACGTCGTCGAGTCCGGCGACCTGCGGATCGAGTGCCTGCACACGCCGGGTCACACCGACGGGATGCTCGCCTTGCTCGTGAACGGCGTGGAGTGCTTCACCGGCGACACCCTCTTCGCCGGCTCGGTCGGCGGCGTGCGCGCGCCGGGCTCGACGTCGTTCGAGGACCTGCGCCACTCCGTGATGGACGTCCTGATGGGGCTCGACCCGAGCGTCGTGATCGAGCCCGGCCACGTCGGCCACTCCACGATCGGGGTCGAGTGGGAGACGAACCCCTTCGTCCGCCTCTGGCGCGGGCTCGACGAGGCGGGCGCCGAGCCCTGCACCGCGCTCGGCGATCCCGCGACGCTCGTCCTCTGGGGCGACGACTACGACGGTGGGCACAAGGCCTGGGTGCGCTGGCCCGACGGCCGCGACGACATCGTCCCGGGCAGTCGCGTCGAGCGCACCACCTGACGGACAGACGGCGTTCGGGTGCCGTCGCCCGGCTTCCACCTCCGGCGCTCCGCTCCGCTCCGCGCCTCGGGAGCGCGTCACGACCCGCGTGCCCAGCCCGGACGGATCGACGCTGGGCCGGCAAGCGACACGTTGTCACTTGCCGGGTCCCGGGTGCCCCGGAGCCGCCGGCCGCACCGACCCAGGTCGGGTCGGTCGAGGGGAGCTCGGCGCCGGGCCATGAAGCTCGATCTCGGAACTCCGCGTCCGTGCTTGACCCGATCGAGATCACTACGATCGCGACATGGCGAGACCGAAGGCGATCCACTTCACGGGCGACCCCGACGCCGATGCGCTGCTCGCCGAGAGCCCGCTCGCGCTGCTGATCGGGTTCGCGCTCGACCAGCAGGTGACGGTGCAGCAGGCGTTCGCCGGCCCGCTCAAGCTCCGGCAGCGGCTCGGCCATCTCGACCCGGCCCGGATCGCCGCCATGGACGCCGACGCGCTCGACGCGGTGTTCCGCCAGTCGCCCGCCGTGCACCGCTTCCCGGGCAACATGGCGAAGCGCGTGCAGGCGCTCTGCGCGATCGTCACGGACGAGTACGGCGGCGACGCGTCGAGGATCTGGCGCGAGGCGCGGGACGCCACCGAGCTCGAGGCCCGCATCCGGGCGCTTCCGGGCTTCGGCGACATGAAGGTGATCGCGCTGGGTGCGACCCTGGCGAAGCGGTTCGGGGTGACGGCGGCGGAGCCGCTCGCCCCGACGTTCATGACGCTCGGCGACGTCGACTCCCCCGAGGCGCTCGAGGCCTATCAGGCGGCGAAGCGCGCCAAGAAGGCAGCCGGCCGGGCCGAGGAGGCGCGTGGCTGAGCACGACGGTCGTGGTGGGACGACCCCCACGACCTGAGATCGGGTTCGGCTCTCCCTGGTCGACAGGTGCTGCGGCGGCGTGCTCCGCACCGATCCCGGGGCGACGGGAGCCGCAGGCCCTGCATCGCTGCTGCCCGCGGCGCGCCGGGCACTGGTCGACGCCGCTCGCGGCGTCTCAGTGGCGGACGCCCAGCGTGATCAGGAGCGCCGCGCCGCCCGCGAACAGCACCCCGGCGGCGAGCAGACCGATGCCGATCCAGAGCAGCGGGTCGAGCTCTGCGCCGATGCTCAGCTCGACGGCCACCCCGCGGCTGCCGTCGGCGTTCATCACGACGGCCCGCCAGTCGCCGCTCTCCGGCTCCCACTCGAGGGTCTGCTCCCCCGCCCCGGAGGTCGACTCCACCCAGAACGTCTCGTCACCCGGGAGCGACGACGGCGCTCCACCCGGTTGCGGGACGTAGACGGGGCGCCGCTCGAAGTCGGTGACGACGGAGTGCTCGACACCGCTCAGGTAGCGGGTGACGTCCACCGCGGACGCGATGCCGACGAACACGGGGCGGTCGCTCTCGCTGCGGATGCGAACGGTTCCGAGGAAGACCTCGAGCGCTCGCTCGGCCCCGGCCACATCGATGTCGGCCTGCTCGGACGCGATCGCGTAGGCCGCCGTCGCGAAGTCCTCCGTCGGCGACATGAGGAAGCCGTCGTCGTCGCGCTGCGTCTGGTCGACGGCGACCGCGCCGCAGCCACCGGCGAGGAGCCCCAGCGAGACGAGCGCCGCGATGCTCCCGAGAATGACGAGCACGACGCGGCCTGCTCCGCCGCGCCGCTCGCGGGCGGGAGCGGCGGTCGCCGGCTCGGCCGCCTCGGCGGGCAGGCCGCCCGGCTCCTCCCCGCCCTGGTCGAGGCGGAACGGCGGATACGAGTCGGTCATCAGCCCGACGTACGCGACGACCCTCGCCACCCAGCGGTCGAGGCCGAGCACGAAGTCGAACAGCCCGCGTGGATAGCGGGTCGTGAACAGCAGCACGAAGCCGGAGATCACGATGAGGACGGTGATCAGCCCCGGCGCGGCCCAGTCGCTGTCCGACGCGGAGTAGCCCCAGCCGAGGAGCGCCGCCAGGACGAAGTAGTGGGGGATGGCGAGCAGCCACCACTTGACCAGCACCAGGCCACGGGAGAGCCGATCCGGGTAGGCGATGTCGAGCGTCGCCGGGTAGTCGGGCACCTCGCCGAGGGTGAACGGCGGGTAGCGGTCGGTCGCGAGCGCGCCGTAGGAGTAGAAGGAGACGCGCCACGTCCAGCGCAGCACCCCGAGGTTGAAGTCGAAGATGCCTCTCGGGTAGCGGCCCGTGAACAGGATCGCGAAGAACGCGACGAACGTCAGCACCGCGAAGGCGGCCCACAGGAAGGCGAGCACGATGAAGTGCGGGATCGCGAGCAGCCACTTGACGAGCCACAGCCAACGGCTCAGGTCGGCATCGAGCCGCCCCTCGATCCTGACGGGGCTCACCGGACACGCATCCATCGCAGGCCTCCTCGATCGCTCGTTCTCCACTCTGACACGGCCACGACCCGGCTGCCTCGTGGAACGCCCACAGCGTGGGCGGGGAAACCACGGCCTCGCGGACACGACGATCCCGTGCCGGGCCCTCCCGTCCCCTCGCACCCCTTGTGCGGTGCGTTGGTCGTGGGCGAACCCCCTGCGCGACGAGTCGGCGCGCGAGCCGCGTCCACTCCCAGCCCCCTTCGACGGTCGTCGGCACGCGGCTCGGCGCCCAGTCGCGCGTGACCCATTCGAACCTGGCGCCAGATCCGCCGGAAAGGCCACGACCCCGGCTCGATCCCCGAGACCGTTCACCGTAGGCTGCACGTGATGACCACGTGCCCGCGATGTGCCCAGGAGAACCCCGACGGCGCGCGCTTCTGCAACGCCTGCGCCGCGCCGCTCGCACCCGGCGAGGCGACGCGGCTCGAGGAGCGCAAGGTCGTCACGGTCCTCTTCGCCGATCTGGTCGGGTTCACCTCCCGCGCGGAGCGCATGGATCCCGAGGAGGTGCGCTCGCTGCTCCGGCCCTACCACGCGCGGCTGCGCGACGAGCTCGAGCGGTTCGGGGGCACGGTGGAGAAGTTCATCGGCGACGCCGTGATGGCCGTGTTCGGCGCCCCGGTCGCGCACGAGGACGACGCCGAGCGCGCGGTACGGGCGGCACTCGCCATCCGCGACTGGATCCTCGACGAGCAGGTCGAGCTCCAGCTGCGCATCGGCGTGAACACCGGGCAGGCGCTCGTCTCGCTCGGTGCGCGCCCGGAGGAGGGCGAGGGCATGGTCGCGGGCGACGTCGTCAACACGGCGGCGCGACTCCAGTCGAGCGCGCCGGTCAACGGCATCCTCGTCGGCGAGACGACCTGGCGCGCGACCCGCGATGCGATCGACTACCGAACCGCCGAGCCGGTGCAGGCCAAGGGCAAGTCCGAGCCGGTCGAGGCGTGGGAGGCGCTCGAGGCGCGAGGCCGCGTCGGCGTCGACATCTCGACGCGCGTGCGAACACCGCTCGTCGGTCGCCGCCGCGAGCTCGACTCGCTGCTCGACGCGTTCGAGCGGGCGCGCAGCGCACGCTCGGTCCAGCTCGTCACCCTCGTCGGCGAGCCGGGGATCGGCAAGAGCCGGCTCGTCTACGAGCTCTTCGAGACGGTCGATCGTGCACCCGGAGCTCGTCTTCTGGCGTCAGGGCCGCTCGCTGCCCTACGGCGCGGGCGTCAGCTTCTGGGCGCTCGGAGAGATGCTCAAGGCGCACACCGGGATCCTCGAGACCGACGACGAGGAGGAGGCGGATCGGAAGCTCGGCGCGAGCGTCAGGGCGACCGTGCCCGGCGACGATGCCGAGTGGACGGTCGCACACCTGCGCCCGTTGGCGGGCATCGAGGGCCGCGGCGGCCGCAGCGACGATCTGGACGAGGCATTCGCGGCCTGGCGTGGGTTCCTCGAGGGCATCGCCGACCAACGCCCCCTCGTCCTCGTCTTCGAGGATCTCCACTGGGCGGACGACGGCCTGCTCGACTTCGTCGACCACCTCGTCGACTGGGCGTCCCGCGTGCCGCTGCTCGTCGTCGCCACGGCCCGCCCGGAGCTGCTCTCGCGCCGTCCCGGCTGGGGTGGAGGCAAGACGAACGCGCTGACGCTCTCGCTTGCGCCCCTGTCCGGCAACGAGACGGCCGAGCTGGTGCACGCGCTGCTCGAGCGCGCCGCGATCCCCGCGGACGTCCAGGCGACGCTGCTCGAGCGGGCCGGCGGCAACCCGCTCTACGCGGAGGAGTTCGTGCGCCTGCTCGACGAGCGCACCGATGGCACGGCCCTGCCCGAGACCGTGCAGGGCATCATCGCCGCCCGCCTCGACGCGCTCGAGCGCGACGAGAAGGAGCTGCTCCAGGACGCGGCCGTGCTCGGTCGGGTGTTCTGGGCAGGAGGCCTGGCCCGCGAGCGCCACGAGGCCGAGGCCGCGCTGCATCGACTCGAGCGGCGCGAGCTCGTGCAACGGGAGCGGCGAAGCACGGTCGCCGGCGAGACCGAGTACGCGTTCCGGCACGCGCTCGTCCGCGAGGTCGCGTACGAGCAGATCCCACGGGCGCAGCGGGGAGACAAGCACCGCCGCGTCGCCGACTGGCTGGAGACGCTCGGTCGCCCCGAGGATCTCGCGGAGCTGCTCGCGCATCACTACAGCGCCGTGCTCGACTACTCGGAGGCCGACGCGGACCTCGCTGCGCGCGCCGCCCGCGCGCTCGCCGAGGCGGGAAACCGGGCGCTCGCGCTCAACGCGTACACCGCCGCGGCCGGCTTCTACCGGCGCGCGCTCGACCTCCCCGGCTCCGAGCGCCGCGGAGAGCTCCTCTTCGGCCTCGGGAGCGCGCTCTTCGCGCTGGCCGACCCCGCTGCTGCGGAGACCCTCGTCGAGGCGTCGGGGCTGCTCGTGGAGGCGGGAAACCCCGAGTCGGCCGCCGAGGCCGAATGCCTGCTCGCCCAGATGGCGTTCGACACGGCCGACGCACCCGGCGTGAGCAGGCACGTCGATCGCGCCGTCGAGCTCGTGCGCGGCCGCCCGCCTTCCTTTGCGCACGCTCGTGCCCTCTCACAGGCCGCCCGGTTCCAGATGCTCGGCGGGGAGTGGAGCTCCGCCGTCGAGTCGGGCCGGGAGGCGGAGCAGATGGCGACGGAGCTCGGGCTCGACGCCATCCGCGCCGATGCGGTCGTGACCGTCGGCACGGCGCGAGGCGACCTGGGGGATGCACGCGGCAACGCCGACCTCGAGCTGGCGATCGAGCTCGCCGAGTCGGCGAATGCGCCCTTGCCGCTGTTCCGCGCCCTCAACAACCTCGGCTGGCGTTACACGGGCATCGACATGCGACGATCACACGAGCTCCTCGAGCGCCAGTACGAGACGGGACGGCGCTACGGCCACGTGCGGCAGACCTGGTGGGCGCGCACGCAGCTGGTCGACGCGGTCTTCGAGATAGGACGGTGGGACGAGGCGCTCGAGCACGCCGAGGCCGTGATCGCTCACGTCGAGGCCGGCAACCCGCTGTACGCCGAGGCCGCCGGCCGCCTCGCCCGTGCCGCGATCACGCTTGCGCGCGGGGAGGTCGGCGCGTTCGACGCCGATGTCCACCGTTCGCTCGCACTTGCAGCCGAGGCGACCGACCCCCAGGCGAAGGGGCCCACCTCGATCTACGCCGCCTACCTCCGCCTGTGGGCGGGCGACCGCGCGGGCGCGCGGGAGCTCCTCGACTCGACGCTCGAGACGGCGCGGACGAGCGAGGTCGGGATTCACCTCATCCACTACGAGGCGGCGCTCGTGGCGGCGCTCCTCGAGCTCGATCCGGCGGAGCTCGGGATACCGCCCGTCGAGGTCGCAGACACGCCGCGACAGCGGGCCACGGCTGCGCTGCTCGAAGGCGATCTCGCGGGGGCGGCAGACGCGCTCGGGGAGCTCGGCAAGGTGAACGACGAGGCGTACCTCCGCCTGAGGATCGGGGAGCAGCTGCTGGCCGAAGGGCGCGAGGAGGAAGGGCGGGAACAGGTCGAGCGAGCCCTCGTGTTCTACCGCGGCGTCCGCGCGACTCGGTTCGTCGCAGAGGCAGAGCGGCTCCTCGCCGCCACCCGCCGGCAGTCGGCCTAGTCGCCCAAGGGGCGACGAGCCCTCGCATCACGACCGATATCGTCACGGGACCGTGGAAGCCGCCAAGCTCGTGAGGACGGCCGCCGCCCGAGCTCCCGCCTCGGGCGCGTGATCGAGGTCCACACGCTCACCGACGGCGGGCAGACGGCGGACGAGGTCGCCGGGGCGCTGATCGCGATGATCGCGTCGACCCGGAGCTCGCTCGACCTCGCCCTCTACGACGTCCGCGTGCGCGGCGAGACCGAGGCACGAGGCAGGGCCGCGCTCGAGGCGGCGGTCGATCGCGGCGTCGCGGTGCGGCTCGTCTACGAGCTCGAGGAGCCCGGGCGCGACCCCCTCCCTGCGCCGCCAGGCACCGAGCCCGAGGCGATCGAGGCGGAGCCGTTCCCGACCCACGGCGTCTCCACGCGCGACGGGCTGATGCACCACAAGTACGGCGTGCTCGACGAGACGACCGTCTGGACGGGCTCGCTCAACTGGACCGAGGACTCGTGGGAGCGACAGGAGAACGTCGTCGTGGTGATCGAGTCGCCGGAGCTCGCGTACGCCTACGGGCTCAACTTCGCGGAGCTCTGGGGCGCCTCGACGGTCGAGGGCACGGGTCGGGTCGAGCCGCGCCCGGTCGACGTCGGCGGTGCACAGGTGCGGCCCTGGTTCTGCCCGGGTCACGGCGAGGAGCTCGCGCACCGGATCGCGAAGCACATCGGCAAGGCGAAGCGGCGGGTGCGGATCGCCTCGCCGGTGATCACCTCGGGGCCGATCCTGGCAACGCTCGTGGAGGTGGTCACGGAGCGCCGGTGCGACGTCGCGGGCGTCGTGGACGACACGCAGGTCGATCTCGTCTTCCACCAGTGGCTGTCGAACGGCGTCAGCGACTGGAAGGTGCCGCTCCTGCACACCGTCCTCACCGGGGCGCCGTTCTCCGGGAAGGAGTCGACCCGGTGGGCGCCGGAGTCGGTGCAGGACTTCATGCACGCGAAGGTCGTGGTCACCGACGACACGGCCTTCGTCGGGTCGTTCAACCTCTCCCGCTCGGGCGAGCGCAACGCGGAGAACGTCGTCGAGATCCGCGATGCCGCGGTCGCCGACCGGCTGGCCGCGTACGTCGACGAGGTCCGCGCCGCCTACCCGCCCGCCACGCCTCCCGGCGGGGCACCCTCCGGCTAGGCCGCGTGCTCCCGCCGTCCGAGGAGCCCGCTCAGCTCCTCGAGCAGCGCGATCAGGCGCTCGCCCTCGGCTGCCTCCATGCCCCCGACCAGGCTCTCGAGCAGCAGCGCAGCCCGCTGTCGCCGGAGGGAGACGGACTCCTCGCCTGCAGCGGTC
The DNA here is from genome assembly GCA_963703095.1 of uncultured Actinomycetes bacterium. Taxonomy (GTDB): domain Bacteria; phylum Actinomycetota; class Thermoleophilia; order Gaiellales; family Gaiellaceae; genus Gaiella. The sequence goes on along the minus strand of OY969787.1, from coordinate 1,528,269 downwards.
GCGGCGACGAGCACGCCGCGCCGGTCGGCGGGGTCGTCGTGTCGCCCTGCGAGGCCGTGCGCCTCGAGCGCGTCGATCGTCCTGGACGCGGTCGCGTCGGTCGTGCGGAGCTCGTCCGCGAGCGCGCCGAGCCGGAGCGGCCCACGATCGACGAGCACGCCGAGCGCGATCGCCTGGAAGGTCGAGAGCGCGCTCGGCTCCACGTCGCCGAGGACGCCCCGCTGCCGCACCAGCGCCGTCAGCAGCTGCTCGACCGCATCGGCGATCGCGATCGCGTGGGACGACGACGTCACTCGCCCTCCAGCACGACCCCTGCAGGCGGTCGCTCGACCCCACGTCGGAGCGGGGTCACGAGCAGTCCGACGACGGCCCCGACCGCCGCGGCGCAGGCCGCGAGCAGGAACGCGTGCGAGAAGGCCGCCTCCGTGGGGACAGACGTCCCCGCGACGGCGCTCGACGTGAGGATCACGGCCATCACCTGGCTTCCCACCACGGCGCCGACCGTCCGCATGACCGTGTTGAGACCCGTCGCGACGCCGGTCTCGGTGACGGGAACGCCCTCGGTCACGAGCGCGGCCATCGCGGAGAACGCCAGTCCGACACCCGACCCGAGCAGGAACATCGCGACGATGATCTGCCAGGGCTCCTCGTTGAGCACGGCGAGCATCCCCGCACCCGCCGAGCAGGCCGCGAGCCCCAGCGCGAGCGGCCACTTCGAGCCGTAGCGACGGCCGAGCAGCCCCGCCGCCGGCCCGGCGAAGAGCATCGCCAACGAGCTCGGCAGGAGGTAGAGGCCCGCCACCGTGGCGCTCGCGCCGAACCCGTAGTCGACGCGCGCGGCCGCGCCCTGCGGCAACCCGTACGGCGCCTCCACGAACTGCGGCGTGAGCACGAAGGTGCCGAACATCGCGAAGCCGGTCAGCAGCGCCGCCACGTTCGGCAGCGCCACCCCCCGCCGGCTCATCAGACGCACGTCGAGCATCGGGTGGTCGGACGCCCGTTCGACGAGCAGGAAGGCCGTGCCCAGTCCGATGGCGGCGACAGCCGAGCACGACCACTCCGCCGGACGTCCACCCCCAGTCGGTGCCCTTCGTCAGCCCGAGCAGCAGCGACGAGAGCGCGCCCGCGAACAGGAGCGCACCGGGCAGGTCGAGGCGACTGGGGTTGCGCACGGGCGACTTCGGCACGAACCGGCGCACGAGCGGGATCACGATCGCGACGGGGATCGCCCCGAGCACGAACAGCCACCGCCACGACAGGTGGTCGACGATCACGCCGGACGCGACGATGCCGATGCCACCGCCGACGCCGAACACGGCCGAGAGCAGGCCGATGCCGACCTTGACGCGATCCGGTGGGAACTCGTCGCGGATGATCCCGAAGCTCAGCGGGAACACGGCTCCGCCCGCGCCCGCGATCGCGCGAAAGGCGATCAGGGTCCCGATCCCGGGTGCGAGCGCGGCGCCGATCGATCCGAGCAGGAAGAGCGAGAGGCTGATCACGAGCAGCCGCTCCTTCCCGTGCTGGTCGCCCAGCTTGCCGAGGATGGGCGTGAGCACTGCGGCGCTGAGCAGGAACACCGTCAGCACCCACGTCGCCGTCACAGGGGTGACGTCGAGCTCGCGCTGCAGGGTCGGCAGCGCCGGGAAGACCAGGGTCTGCTGGACCGCGAACGCGGTCGCGGCGATCGTCAGGACCGCGAGCGTCAACCCGTAGTGCTGTCGGCCCGGAGTCATCGTTACGCAGCGTAACGACTTGGCCGGGCCCCGCGTGCGTCGTGGGCCGGCCCCCGGTGAGCGGGCTAGGCGGCTGGTTCGCCTCCAGACGCGGTCGCGTCGTGGACCGCCCGGTCGTGGAACACGGCCTCGACGTTGTTGCCGTCCGGATCGAGCAGGAAGGCGCCGTAGTAGCCCGGGTGGTACTGCGGCCGCTCGCCCGGCTCGCCGTTCGAGCGATATCCGGCGGCGACGCCGGCGGCGTGGAACGCGTCGACGACCTCACGCGACGGGGCGGCGAACGCGACGTGGACGTGCGCCGCGACGGGCTGCCCGTCCGCGGCGATCGAGAAGTCGCCCCACTCGAGAAAGCCGGCTTCGGCGTCCTCGTCGGTCGGGGCACGGACCCCGAGCGGCGCGAGCACGGTGTCGTAGAAGCGGCGTGACGCGGAGAGGTCCGCGACGCGCAGCGTGACGTGGTCGATCATGCGACTCCCTCCAGCGGGAACGTGCGGTTCTCCTTCAGCATCTCGCGTGCGATCACGAGTCGCTGGATCTCCTGGGTGCCCTCGTAGATCTGGGTGATCTTCGCGTCGCGCAGGAAGCGCTCCACCGGGTACTCCCTGACGTAGCCGTAGCCGCCGAGAACCTGGACGGCCTCGGTTGCGACCTGCATGGCGACGTCGCCGCAGAGCAGCTTCGCCATCGCCGAGGCCTTCGTCAGCTCGCGCTCGTCGGCGCCCTCGTCGACCATCCGGCCGTAGCGGTAGAGCAGCCCCCGCGCGGCCTCGGTCATCGTCTCCATGTCGGCCAGCTTCGCGGCGATCAGCTGGTGCTCGGCGATCGGCTTGCCCATCGTCTCGCGGGCACGGGCGTACGCGAGCGCATAGTCGGTCGCGCCCTGGGCGATCCCGAGGGCCTGTGCGGCGACACCGGGGCGCGAGCGGTCGAGGATCCGCATCGCGAGCCTGAACCCCTCGCCCTCCGCACCGAGCAGCGCGTCGGCGGGAAGCCGGCAGCCCGCGAAGACGAGCTCTCCCGTGGTCGAGCCGGCGATCCCGAGCTTCTCCTCCAACCGCGCGACCTCGAACCCCGGCGCGTCCGCCTCGACCAGGAAGGCCGAGATGCCGGCATGCCCGGCAGCCGGGTCGGTCTTCGCGAAGACCGTGTAGAGGCCCGCGACGCCGGCGTTCGTGATGAACCGCTTCGACCCGTCGAGCACCCAGTCGTCTCCGTCGCGGCGGGCCGTCGTGCGCATCGCCGCCGAGTCCGACCCGGAACCGGCCTCGGTGAGCGCGTAGGCGGCGAGCACCTCGCCCGAGGCGAGGCGCGGCAGCCACTCGGCGCGCTGGGCGGGCGTCCCGGCGAGCTTCAGCCCGAGCGCGCCCAGCTCCTGGACGGCGAGGATCAGCCCGCTCGTCGCGCACGCCCTCGAGACCTCCTCGATCGCGACGAGGGAGAGCAGCGTGCCCGTGCCGGTGCCTCCGTCCTCCTCGGCGAAGAACAGCCCGAACAGGCCGTGCGCGCGGAAGGCCTCGACGACATCCCACGGGAACGCGTGCGACGCGTCGATCTCCGCCGCGCGCGGCGCGACGTGCTCACGCGTGACCGCCCGCACGAGGTCGCGCAGCTCGCGCTGCTCGTCCGTGAGCGAGTCCCACGCCATCGCGCCGAGTGTACGTCTCGACCGGATCCGACACGCTGCCGATATCCGACGGGTGAAGCTCCTCGCCGTCGTGCTCGCGATCCCCGCGCTCGTGCTCGCCTGGCAGTGGTGGGGGGACACGCGCACGGAGCGACGGCTGGCGCCGGTCGTGTCGGCGATCGCCGGTCGCGACGTCGCGGTCGACTGCCAGACGCTCTGGGGCGCGCTGATCGACCCCCTGCCGCGCCACGGCGAGGTCCTGTTCGACGGGAACGGGATCCCCGAGGCGCGGATCTTCCTCACCCACGAGACCTGTGGCCGGCTGGCCGACTTCGCCGGGCGCGCGCGTCACGACGAGCTCGCGTGCCTGTCGGCGGTCGAGTGGAGCGCGCTCCCGACGGGGCCGTTCGCGCACCCCTGCTACGAGCGCGCGTCCGACACCGTCTACGCGCTGCTCACCCTGGCGCACGAGGCCTACCACACCGCCGGCGTCATGAACGAGGCCGTCACGAACTGCCTCGCGACCCAGGCGATCGGGTACGCCGCGGTGGCGCTCGGAGCGGACCCGGAGGAGGGGCGCGACGCGGCCCGCGCGATGGCCGGGTGGCTGCCGTTCCAGCGCGACGCGTACCGGATCGGCGACTGCGTCGCGGGCGGGCCGCACGATCTCGATCCCGAGACGCCCGAGTTCCCGACCGAGGCCGTCGTCGTCGCCCCGCGCGGGGCGGGTGGCGTGCCGGGGCTGGCCTCGGGCGCGTCCTGAGCGGCGACGACCGTCAGGCGGCCGCGAGGCAGACGGGCGGCAGCTCGAACCAGCGCAGCGCCTCGAAGTCAGGGGACGCTCCGGAGGGCGCGTCCGTCGCGCCTGCGAAGGAGGCCGCCCGCTGCGTCAACAGCGTCCGGGCGTCGTCGAGGTAGTGCTGCAGCGCCGCCTCGGGTGCCGTGACCCGGGTGTGTGGATAGGTCAGCGTCCCGTGCTCGTCGTAGCGGAGATCGGTGAGTCGCAGCGGCGGCTCGACGGGGCCGTCGTGGTGTCGCCAGAGCCCCGTGACCGGGTCGAACCGGTAGTCGTCGATCAGCGCCCAGCCCAGATCGGCCACGAGCGCGACCGCCTCGACGACGTAGCGGAACACCGCCTCGCTGATGAAGTAGTTGAAGTTGACGCGCACCCAGCCAGGCTTGATCCCCTCGCACCCGTGGCGGATCTCGCGCTCGAACTCGTGCGAGCGCTGGAGGTCGATCCCGAGCAGGCGGTGGCCGTACGGGCCTGCGCAGGAGCAGCCGCCGCGGGCCTGGATGCCGAACAGGTCGTGGAGGAGCGCGACCACCAGGTTGTGGTGGAGGTACCGCCCACCCGGGCGGCGGACGGTGAACGAGACGATCGAGAGCCGCTCCGCGTCGAGGTTGCCGAGCACCTCGATCTGCGGGTGCTCGTGCCAGAACGCGATCGCCCGCCGGAGGAAGTCCTCCTCGTACGCGCGGATCACGTCGACGCCGACCGCCTCCTTCAGCATGAAGACGAGACCCGCCCGGATCGACTCGACGATCGCGGGCGTCCCGCCCTCCTCCCGTGCCTCCGGGTCGTCGAGGTAGACGTGCTCCTCGGGGTTGACGTAGGCGACCGTCCCGCCGCCGACCACGTCCGGCACAGTGTTGGTCAGGAGCTCGCGCCGGACGAGCAGGATGCCCGGCGTGCTCGGCCCACCGATGAACTTGTGCGGCGAGAGGAACACCGCGTCCTTGTACGCGCCCGGGTGCTTCGTGCACCGCGGCGTGAACTCGACGTCGACGTAGGGCGCGGCGGCGGCGAAGTCCCAGAAGGCGAGCGCGCCGTGACGGTGGAGGAGGTCGGAGATGCCGTGGTGGTCGGTCACGATCCCCGTCACGTTCGAGGCGGCCGAGAACGAGCCGATCCGCAGCGGTCGGTCGGCGTGGCGGACGAGCTCCCGCTCGAGCGCTGCGACGTCCACGTGCCCGTCCCGGTCCTCGGGGATGACGACGACGTCCGCGATCGACTCGCGCCATGGGAGCTCGTTCGAATGGTGCTCGAACGGCCCGATGAACACGACCGGTCGCTCGCCCGGCGGGATCGCCGACGAGAGCCCGTAGCGGCGATCGAGGTCGGCGGGAAGCCGGAGGCCGAGGATCCCGATCAGGCGGTCGACGGCACCCGTCGAGCCGGAGCCGCAGAAGATCACGCAGGTCTGCTCGTCCCCGTGCACCGCCTCCCGCACGATCCGGCGGGCGTCCTCTCGCAGGCGCGTCGTCTGCAGCCCGGTGCCGCTCGACTCGGTGTGCGTGTTGGCGTAGCGCGGCAGCACCTCGTCCCGGACGAAGTCCTCGAGGAACCCGAGCGCGCGGCCCGACGCGGTGTAGTCCGCATACGTCACGCGCCGCGGCCCGTACGGCCCGACCATCACCTGGTCGTCGCCGATGACCGACTCGCGGATCCGTGCCAGCAGTGGGCTCCGGGGCAAGCTCGGGTCGGGCGGCGCGATGTCGGACACCGGTTGCGAGGGTAGCGCAGCCGACCGCCGGATAGGCTCACGCCGTGATCCTCGACAACGGCGTGATCCGGACGCTGGACGCGTCGCTGCCGACGGCGGGAGCGCTCGCGATCGCCGGCGACCGGATCGCCGGCGGGGTCGGCACGCACGAATCGGCGCTGCCGACGCCCGACCGGGTCGACCTCGGCGGCCGCTGCGTCGTCCCCGCGTTCGCCGACGCGCACGTGCACTTCCCGACCTGGGCGCTCGCGCGGAGCGACGTCCGACTGGAGGGAGCATCGTCGGTCGCGGAGGCGCTGGCGCGAGTCGCGGCGCACCCCCGGCGTGGGACGTGGATCCGCGGCACCGGCTGGCGCGACGCCGCGTGGACGGAGCGGCCGACTGCGGCCGCCCTCGACGCCGTCACCGGCGACGTCCCCGCTGCGCTGTGGTCGAAGGACTACCACTCGCTCTGGCTCAACTCGGCGGGGCTGGAGGCCGCGGGCGGCGAGCTGCAGGTGCCCGGCGGAGTGGTCGAGCGCGACGCCGCGGGGATGCCGACCGGCATCCTCCGCGAGGAGTCCGCGTGGCGCTTCCGCGACCGGTTCGTCGTGATCACCGAGGACGAGCTCGTCGCCGCCACGCGCGAGGGGATCCGCATCGCGAACGCGCGCGGGATCGCCTCGATCCACGACAAGGACGGCTGGCTCGGCGCCCCGTCGATCTTCCACCGGATCCACGAGCGCGAAGGCCTGACGCTCCGCGTCTGGCAGTCGCTGCCGACCGAGCGGCTCGGAGAGCTGCGCGCCCTCGGCCTCCGCAGCCGCCTCGGTGACGACTTCCTGCGACTCGGCTACCTGAAGACCTTCATGGACGGCACCCTCGGCTCGCAGACCGCCTGGATGCTCGACGGCTCCGGCGTCGTGATCACCTCGGGCGAGGAGCTGACCGAGATCGTGCGCGAGGCGGCCGCCGCCGGCTGGCCCGTGTCCGTGCACGCGATCGGCGACCGCGCGAACCGCGAGGCGCTCGACGCGTTCGAGGCCACCCGCGCCGACTGGGAGCCACTCGGTCTCCGCCAGCGCGTCGAGCACGCGCAGTGCGTCGACCCCGTCGACCTGCCGCGGTTCGCGGCGCTCGGCGTCGCGTGCTCCGTGCAGCTCTCGCACGCGCCGTCGGATCGCGACCTGGCAGAGCGGTTCTGGGGCGACCGACTGGACGGCGCCTACGCGTTCGGCACCCTTCTGCGCTCCGGCGCCGTCGTCGCGAACGGCTCGGACGCCCCGGTCGAGGAGCTCGACCCGCTCGCCGGCATCCGCGCCGGCGTGCGCCGCACGATCGACGACCGTCAGCCCTGGCTCCCAGAGGAGGCGCTCACGGCAGAGGAGGCGCTGCACGCGACGACCGTCGCCCCCGCGTGGCTCGCGGGCGACGAGCGGCGCCGCGGCCGCCTGCTGCCCGGCTTCCTGGCAGATCTGGTCGTGCTCTCGCGGGATCCGGTGACCTGCCCGCCGGATGAGCTCGAGAGCGTCGAGGTCGTGGCGACCATGGTCGCCGGCCGCTGGGTGCACAACCCTCCCGCCTGGGACTGAGTCTTGCCTGCTCCGGGGATCCGCAGAAGCGGATCCCCTTCGCAACGAAGACCCCTGAAGACCGCGTGCCGCCTATGCTTCGGTCATGGCGACCGAGACCGACCATCCACGCACCATGCTCCCGGTGCACCTCGCCGGGCAGTGCTCGGTCGCGGCGACCGGCGAGATCGTCGGGTCGAAGTGGACCGTGCTGATCGTGCACGACCTCTCGGAGGGACCGCGTCGGTTCACCGAGCTGGAGCACGCGTGCGCCGGGATCAGCCCGCGGACGCTCGCCGAGCGCCTCCGCTGGCTCGAGGCCGAGGAGATCGTCGTGCGTCGCAGCTACGCCGAGTCGCCGCCGCGGGTGGAGTACGAGCTGACCGACAAGGGACGCGCGCTGCAGCCGATCATCGACGCGATGCGGGAGTTCGGGCACACGTGGCTCGGCTGCGAGGTGCACCCGCACGCGCCACCGGCGACGTAGAGGCGGGATCCGCCCTGCCCACCCGCGCGGCCACCGTGGCTAGGCTCGCTCGATGACCCGCTGGGCGACCTTCGACTGCTACGGGACGCTGGTCGACTGGAACGCCGGCATCGCAGCGGCGCTCGGCGACCCCGCGCTGCTCGAGCGCTACCACCAGGTCGAGCCGGCCGTGCAGTCGGAGGATCCCACGCGCAGCTACCGCGAGGTGCTGCGCGAGACCGCCCGACGTCTCGGTGTCGACGCCGACCCGGCAGCCTCCCTCCCCGACTGGCCGGTGTTCTCCGACGTCCGCCCCGCGCTCGAGGAGGCGCGTGGCCGCGGCTGGCGACTCGCCATGCTCTCGAACACGGATCGCGACCTGATCGAGGCCTCGATCAGGTCGATCGGCGTCCCGTTCGACCTCGCGATCGTGGCCTCGGAGATCGGCTCGTACAAGCCAGCGGCGGGGCACTGGCACGCGTTCGAGGCGCAGGTGGGGCGGCTGCCCGACGTCCACGTCGCGCAGAGCCACTTCCACGACGTCGTGACCGCGACGCAGCTGGGCATCCCGACGATCTGGATCAACCGGCTGGGCGAGCGGGCAGACCCGGCTCCCTCGCTCGAGCTCCCGGGGCTCGTGGGACTCGCCGACGCCCTCGACCGGCTCGCACCCTCCGGCGGCTGAAGCGGTGCCCCGCGGCCCGTCTCAGGCGGGGCCGCGCTCACCCCACAGGCGGACGAGCTCGACGATCGTCGCCGCGGCGGCGGCCATGTCCTGCACGGAGGCCCACTCGCGCACCGAGTGGTAGTCCTGCCCACCGGTGAAGAGGTTCGGGGTGGGGAGCCCGCGCTGCGACAGTCGTGCGCCGTCGGTGCCGCCGCGGATGATCGTGTGCTCCGGCTCGACGCCGATCCGGCGGATCGCCTCGTCCGCCATCGAGACGACCTCGGGATGGAGATCGAGCACGCCGCGCATGTTGCGGTACTGCTCCTCGATCTCGATCGCGAAGGAGGCACGCGGCTCGGCGCCGACGATGCGCTCGGCGATGGCGCGAACCCGGGCGACGTGCTCCTCGAGGCGCTCGTCATCGTGGTCACGCGCGATCATCCAGAGCGACGCCTGGGTTGCGCCGCCGGCGACGCGGGACGGGTGGACGAACCCTTCGCGGCCCTCGGTGGTCTCCGGCGAGAGCGTGTCGCGCGGCAGCGCCGCGACGACGTCGGCGAGCAGCTTGACGGCGTTCACGAGCCGGCCCTTGGCGCTGCCGGGGTGCACCGCGACGCCCTTGATGGTCAGCCGCAGCTGGTAGGCGGAGAAGGTCTCGAGCTCGAGCTCACCGAGCCCGGAGCCGTCGAGCGTGTAGGCGAGATCTGCGCCGAAGGCATCGAGGTCGAAGTGCTCGGTGCCGCGGCCGGTCTCCTCGTCGACGGTGAACGCGATCCGGACCGGCGCCCGCGGCCGCTCGTCGGCGAGGAGGAACCGTGCCGCAGCCATGATCTCGGCCACCCCCGCCTTGTCGTCGGCGCCGAGCAGCGTCGTCCCGTCGCTGGTGACGATGTCGTGGCCGACGCGGCGCGCAAGCGCCGGCACCTCGGCCGGGTCGAGCACCTGCGCCGGGTCGCCGGGCAGGACGATCGGCTCGCCCGACCACCGGCGGTGGACGAGCGGGCGCACGCCGGCGCCCGGCGCCTCGGGACTGGTGTCGACGTGGGCGATGAGACCGACCACTGGAGCCCCGTCGACCGTCCCCGGGACGGTCGCGAGCACGTAGCCGTGCGCGGTCAGCTCGACGTCCGCGAGCCCGAGCCCTCGCAGCTCGTCGACGAGGAGGCGGGAGAGCACGAGCTGCTCCGGCCGGCTCGGGTAGCTCGTCGCCGCGTGGTCCGCCTGCGTGTCGATCACGACGTAGCGGAGGAAGCGCTCGAGCACGTCCGGCGCGAGCTGCTCGGCGAGCGCGCAGGTGAAGCCCGCCGACGGCGCGACGCTCACCGGAGGCCGCCGAGCCGTCGCAGCACCTCGCAGACGATCTCCACCCCGAGCGGGAGGTAGTCGGCGACGAGGCGCTCGTTCGGCGAGTGGATGTTCGAGTCGTTCAGCGCGAACCCGGAGAGGATGGTGGGGACGCCGAGCCCGGCGAGCGCCGAGACGAGCGGGATCGCCCCACCGGTGCGGATCAGCAGGGGTCGAGCCCCGAGCACGTGCTCGAAGGCATCCTGTGCGAGGACGAGGGCGCGCGCATCGGAGTCGATCAGGCCGGGTGGAGCCGACGACCAGCGCTCGACCGTCAGCTCCGCCCCTGCCGGCGCCGCCTCGCGGAGCAGGCGCTCGAGCGCTGCGCCGACGACGTCGGGGTCCTGGTCGCCGACGAGCCGGATGGAGACGTTCGCATGGGCCTCCACGGGCACGAGCGTCTTCTGCAGGGTCGGTGAGCCGCCGACGATCCCGTGGACGTCCACCGACGGCTCGCCCCAGGTTCGGAGGTAGAAGTCCTCCGCAGCGCGTGCGTCGGCCGGCATCGCACCCGCCGAGCGGAGCTCGTCGACGCCGGCGGGCAGGATGCCCCAGCCGGCGATCTCGTCGGCGCCGGGCGAGACGACGCCCTCGCGCAGCGGCTCGGGCAGGCGGCCGTCCCGGGGCATCACGCCATCCAGCGTCCGGACGAGCGCATGCATCGCGTTCAGCGCAGCGCCGCCGTAGACCCCGGAGTGCAGGTCGCGATCCCCGGTGCGAACGGTGACGTGGACGTACACGAGCCCCCGCACCGCGACGTTGAAGGCGGGCACATCGCGCTCGACCATGCCGCCGTCGAGCACCAGGGCGGCGTCGACCGCCGGCTTGGCCTCTCCGAGCCAGTCGACGATCGAGTGGCCGCCGACCTCCTCCTCCCCGTCGCACGCGACGAGGACGTTGACGGGCAGCTCGCCCCCCTCGGCCAGCCTCCGGACGCCCTCGAGCAGCATGAACAGCTGGCCCTTGTCGTCGGCGATCCCGCGCGCGTAGAGCCAGCCGTCGCGCTCGTGCAGCTCGAACGGCGGCGAGTCCCACTGATCGAGCGGGTCGGGCGGCTGGACGTCGAAGTGGCCGTAGCACAGGACGGTCGGCGCGCTCACGGCGTCGCGCGAGGCGGGCACCTCGCCGATCACGAGCGGCCGCACGCCCCACGGCACGAGGTCGGCGGTCCCACCTGCAGCGACGACCCGGTCGCGCACCCAGGCCGCCGCGCGCTCCACGTCCGCCCCGTGCCCCGGGTCGGCGCTGACGGAGGGGATGGCGATGAACTCGGAGAGCTCGGCGAGCAACGGGTCCTGCACGGCGGCACGAGTCTAGCCGCCGGGGTGTCCTCCCCTCGCGGGGAGGACACCTAGTGATGCAGACCCGGGTCGACCCTCGCCCTAGGCGCGAATTCGCGAAGCGGATTCGCGCCTACGCGACGTCTCGAACGTCTCCTGTGCGCTCCGCCAACGCGCGCAGCTTCTTCAGGCTCTGGTGCTCGATCTGACGGATCCGCTCGCGCGTCACGTTGAAGGCGCGTCCGACCTCGTCGAGCGTCCGTGGCTGCTGCCCGTCGAGGCCGTAGCGGAGCTCGAGCACGGCCCGTTCGCGCGGGGTGAGCTCGCCGAGGATCTCGCGGAGCGCCTCGCGCCGGAGCGCCACCTCCGCCGCCTCGTCGGGCAGCGGCGCGCTCTCGTCGGTGAGGAAGTGCCCGAACTCGGACTCCTCCTCGTCCCCGACCGGCTTCTCGAGCGAGACCGGCGTCTGGGCGCTGCGACGGATCTGCTCGACCTCCTCGATCGACAGATCGAGATCGGCCGCGATCTCCGCCGAGGTCGGGTCGCGGGCCAGCTCGGCGCGGAGCTTGCGCTCGGAGCGGTTGATCTTGTTGAGCTTCTCGACGACGTGCACGGGCATGCGGATCGTCCGCCCCTTGTCGGCGATCGCCCGGGCGACCGCCTGGCGGATCCACCAGGTGGCGTACGTCGAGAACTTGAACCCCTTGCGCCAGTCGAACTTCTCGGCTGCGCGGACGAGTCCCAGCGTGCCCTCCTGGATGAGGTCGAGGAACGGGAGCCCCTGGTTGCGGTAGCGCTTCGCGATCGACACCACGAGCCGCAGGTTCGCCTCGACCATCGCCTGCTTGGCGGCGTGATCTCCTCGCTCGATCCGCTTCGCCAGCTCGATCTCCTGCGCCGCGGTCAGGAGAGGCACCTTCCCGATGTCCTTGAGGAACAGCTGCAGCGTGTCGGTCGAGATCTCGGGCTCGGCGTCCCAGACGGCGTCTCCCAGCTCGGCGGCCTCGACCTCGACGACCACCTCGATCTGCTCCTCGTCCAGCGCGGAGTAGAACGCGTCGAGCTGGCCGGCGTCGAGGTCGAGCTCGTCGAGGGCGAGAGCGAGGGCATCGCCGTCGAGCGACCCGCTGGCCCGCCCCGACTCGATGAGCGCGCGCGCCTCGGCCGACTCCAGGACGGCTTCCGTCGTCGCGGACGGTGGTGCCGGATCCATCCCTGCGCTCAGGCCAGCCCCTTTCGTCGCGTGCGACCGAACCGTAGCCACGTGGGGTTCTGCCGTCAAAAGGGTGACCGGAAAGTCGCCGAAAGGGTGATCAGAGACCGGCGCTGCGCAGCTCCTCGAGGTACTCCTGCGCCTCCGCGGCGAGCGGCGAGCCAGGCTCGGCCGCGCCGGCGAGCCGGAGCTGGCGCTTCGCCTCGTCGATCTCTCCCGACCAGAGCAGGAGGAGACCGAGGTGGAAGCGCACGGTCGCGCGGTCGGGGAAGCGCCTGGTCAGGGGACCGAGCTTCGAGAACGCGGTGGCGGGACGCGCCTTCTCGAACAGCCCGACGGCAGCGGCGACCTGGGCGTCGGCGTCACCAGGCGCCTCACGGGCGGCGGCGGCGAAGACGCGCTCGGCGGAGAGCTGCCGGCCGAGACGCTGGAGCGCGGCGCCGTAGAGCAGCTTGTCGTCGCTCGACGAGGCGGCGTTGCGCTCGAGCAGCGCCAGCTGCCGGGCGGGCCCGAGCGCAGCGAACCCGCGAGGCAGCGGCGTGGTGGCGACGAAGACCGGGATGCCACGGGCGAACTCGGGGAAGAGCAGGTTGTCGGCGGTGACGCGGTAGGCGGTGTCCGGCTCCGCCTCGGCGGCCGCCTGCCACGCCTCCCGCTCGCCGTCGACGGACGACCAGTAGCGGGCGATCCCCAGGTGCAGCTGGACGACAGCCCGACCCGGGTGCAGGCCCGCGAGCTGCTCGAGCCGGTCGAGCGTCCCGTCGGGCCACGAGGCGAACGCCCGACCGACGCGCGCCTCGAGCGAGTCGTGCTGCTCGAAGAGCGCCTTCGCCCCGCTCAGGTCGCCGTCGGCGTAGAGCTGCTCGGCTCGGCGCAGGTCGCGCGCCTCCTGATCCTCCCGCACACCCAGATCGAGCCCGAGTGGCGGTGCGCCCTCCCGCGGCTTCGCCGTCTCCACGGGCGGCGCCGCCGACCTCGCGCGCTCGCCCTGGAGCGAGCCGACCGCGATCGCGCCGACGGCGGCGAGCACCGCGGCGAGCATCGTGAGGGCGAGGACGCGCGTCCGAGGGCTCACGGCGCCACGGTAGCCGGGAAGAAACGACGCCGGGGAGCGTTATCCAAGCCGTGGACGCGGCGCCCCATGACCGCGACTCGCTATATTCCGGAAAGTAATGCCGACCTACCGCGAGCTGCTCACCCAGGTCCGAGCCGAGATCGACGAGATCCCGGCGCTGGACGCGCGCGCGCTCCTCGACGAGGACGCGCCGCCCGTCTTCCTCGACGTGCGCGAGCACGACGAGTGGCACGAGGGGCATCTCCCCCGCGCTGTCCACGTCCCGCGTGGCAACCTCGAGTCGCGGATCGAGGCGCTGCTGCCCGACAAGGACACGGACATCGTCGTCTACTGCGCCGGCGGCTCCCGCTCGGCCTTCGCGGTCAAGTCGCTCGAGGAGCTCGGCTACACGCGCCTGCGCAACCTCGCTGGCGGCTTCGCCGACTGGAAGCGCAACGGCTACCCGACCACGACCCCGCGCCTGCTCACACCCGCGCAGCGGTCACGCTACGCCCGGCACCTGCTGATCCCCGAGGTCGGCGTCGCCGGGCAGCAGAAGCTGCTCGACGCGCGCGTCCTGCTGATCGGGGCCGGCGGGCTCGGCTCGCCCGCCTCGCTCTACCTCGCGGCCGCGGGCATCGGCACGCTCGGCATCGTCGACGCGGACGTGGTCGACGACTCGAACCTCCAGCGACAGATCGTCCACTCGACCGACCGGCTCGGCGAGCCGAAGGTCGCGTCCGCGAAGCGGACGATCGAGGCGTTGAACCCCGACGTCCAGGTCGAGGCGTACGAGGAGCGGCTGACCTCCGAGAACGTCGAGCGGATCCTCGCCGACCGCTGGGACGTGATCGTCGACGGCACCGACAACTTCCCCACCCGCTACCTCGTGAACGACGCGTCCGTCTGGCACGACATCCCGGTCGTGCACGGATCGATCTACCGCTTCGAGGGGCAGGTGACCGTCTTCCATCCCGGCAACGGACCGTGCTACCGCTGCCTCTACCCCGCTCCGCCCCCGCCCGAGCTCGCCCCGAGCTGCGCCGAGGGCGGCGTGCTCGGCGTGCTGCCGGGCATCGTCGGCTCGCTCCAGGCGAGCGAGGCGCTGAAGCTCGTGCTCGGGGCCGGCGACACGCTCGCGGGGCGGCTGCTCCTGTTCGACGCGCTTGCACACCACGTTCGACGAGGTGACGATCCGCCGCAACCCGGCCTGCCCCGTCTGCGGCGACCACCCGACGATCACCGAGTACGTCGACTACGTCGAGTTCTGCGCTGCCCCCGCGACCGCCGGCCCGGTGCCCGCGTGACCGGCGTCGTCGTTCGCATCCCCCCGACGCTCCGCGGCGAGGTCGGCGGTGCGCGCCAGGTCGAGGCGACAGGCGAGACGGTGCGCGAGGTGCTCGACGACCTCGTCGCCCGCCACCCCGCGCTCGGGGCGCAGATCCTGGCCGACGACGGCATCGCCCCGTTCGTGAACGTCTACGTGGGCGGCGAGGACGTCCGGACGCTCGACGGGCTCGAGACCGCGATCCCGGCCGGCGAGACGCTGATCCTCCTGCCTGCGATGGCGGGTGGCGCGCCCCGTCCAGCCGCTCCGCTGAAGGTCGCGAGCAGCCTGCTCGAGCTGGTCGGCTCGACGCCGCTCGTCGAGCTCGCACGCGTCTCGCCGAAGCCCGAGGTCAAGCTCTACGCGAAGCTCGAGGGCCAGAACCCGACCGGCTCGATCAAGGACCGCGTCGCGAAGTCGATGATCGAGGCCGCCGAGGCCTCGGGCGAGCTCGAGCCCGGCCGGGCGCTGCTCGAGCCGACCTCGGGCAACACGGGCATCGCGCTGGCGATGATCGCGACCCTCAAGGGCTATCCGCTGACGTGCGTGATGCCCGAGAACTCGACCGAAGAGCGCAAGCGGCTCCTCCGCCTCTACGGGGCCGACATCGTCCTCAGCCCGGCTGCGGAGGGGTCGAACGGCGCGGTGCGCCTCGCGCTCGAGATGGCGGAGCGCGACCCGCGGTGGTTCATGCCCTTCCAGTACGCGAACCTCGCCAACCCGCGCGCCCACTACGAGGGCACCGGTGCGGAGATCGCCGAGGCACTCGACCGCGTGGACGTCCTCGTGGCCGGCCTCGGCACGGGCGGCACCCTGATGGGCACCGGCGAGCGGCTCCGCGAGAGCTTCCCGGACGTCGTCGTCGCGGCAGCGGAGCCGATGCCGGGCGATCCCGTGATGGGCCTGCGCTCCCTGGAGGACGGCTACGTGCCGCCGATCCTCGACGTCTCCAAGCTCGACCGCAAGATCCTCGTGTCCAACGCCGACGCCGTGCGCGCGGTGCGAGAGCTGTTGCGGCGCGAAGGCATCTTCGCCGGCGTCTCGTGCGGAGCGGCGCTGCACGTCGCGCGACGCATCGCGTCCGAGATGGACGAGGGGGTCGTCGTCGTGATCCTCGCCGACGGCGGCTGGAAGTACATCTCCGCGGACTTCTGGGACGCCGCCGAGGCGGAGGTCGAGGAGTCCATGGAGCGCACGCTCTGGTGGTGATCGGAGCCGAGGTGCGGCAGGCGATCGCCGACCATGCGCGCGCCGAGCTGCCGAACGAGTCCTGCGGCCTCCTGCTGGTCGACGGGGAGACCGCAGTCCGCTATGTGCCCGGGGTGAACGCTGCACCGTCGCCGTACCACTTCGAGCTCTACCTCGACCCGGTCGTCTGGGCCGATCTCGGCGACGAGCCCTACGAGCAGGCGATCGTGCACTCGCACGTCTCCTCACCGCCGCGTCCCTCTCGCACGGACGTCGCGAACATCGGCATGTGGCGCGACCGGCCCTACGTGATCTACACCGTGCGCACCGACGAGCTCGCCGCGTGGCGGATCGGCAGACACGGGATCGAGCCGATCCCGCTGCGCACGGCCTGAGCGAGGGCGCTGCGACCGGACGAGCCGCCCGGATACGATCGGCGCCGGTGGGCGACGACGGGCTCTTCGACGAGCGGGTGGCGGCGACGTACGACGACCCCGACGACCCGATGTTCGACCATGCGGCGATCGGCCCGGTGGTCGACGTGCTCGTCGAGCTGGCGGGGGAGGGTCGTGCGCTCGAGCTCGCGATCGGCACCGGGAGGATCGCGCTCCCGCTCGCTGCACGCGGTGTCGACGTGCACGGGATCGAGCTCTCGCGCGCCATGGTCGCACGGCTCCGGGAGAAGCCGGGCGGCGATCGGATCGGCGTGTCGATCGGCGACATGGCGACCACGCGGGCGGAGGGGACGTTCGCCGTGGTCTACCTCGTCTTCAACACGATCATGAACCTGACGACGCAGGACGCCCAGATCGCGTGCTTCGCCAACGCGGCGGCGCACCTAGCCCCCGGCGGGCGCTTCGTGGCGGAGGTGATGGTGCCCCAGCTCCGGCGGCTGCCGCCGGGCGAGACGATCCACCCGTTCCACGTCGGCGACGACCACATCGGGCTCGACGAGTACGACGTCGTCACCCAGGGGCTCGTCTCGCACCACGTCGCATTCCGCGACGGCCGGGCCGAGCGGAGCGCCGTGCCCTTCCGCTACGTCTGGCCGTCGGAGCTCGACCTGATGGCCCGCCTCGCGGGGATGACGCTCGAGCACCGCTGGGGCGGCTGGCGGCGGGCGCCGTTCACCGCCGAGAGCACCGACCACGTCTCCGTCTGGCAGGTGCCGGCCGACGCTTGACGGCCACGCCAACGATGGAGGAGCGCGGCGACGGGCGCCGAATCACGATGCCCCGTGCACGTCTGCACCGTCTCCGAGCTCGTCCGCTCGATCGTCGAGCGCCGCGGCCTGTCCGAGGACGAGGCGGCCGAGATCGTCGCCGGCGTGCTGCGCGAGGATCCGCTCCACCTGCCGCAGCGGCGGCGTGTCTCGACGGAGACGCGGATCCGCATCGAGCGTCTCGCCGTGCTGCGCAGACCGAGCCTCAGCCGCCCGGCGTGAACGCCCGCCCCTCTGCCGCGGAGCGGTACAGCGCCTCCACCGTCCTGGCCTGACCGAGCGCGTCCTCACGACCGAGCAGGGTCGGACGACCCTCGTCGACCGCGCGCGCCAGATCCTCCAGCTCGAGCCGGTAGGCGTTGGCCCGCGGGACGTCGAGCGTCTCGACGGCGCCGTCCGGCCGCGTGATCGTGACCGAGCCCTCCCAGTCGGTCCGGAACGGCGCGGCGACGTCGAGGACGCCGTCGGTGCCGACCGCTGACAGCCGCTGACGTCTCGGCGCCAGGAAGGACGCCTCGAACTGCGTGACGACATCGCCCGCGTGGCGCATCGTCCCGTAGAGCGCCATGTCGATCCCGGTCGGGCCCGTGACCTGCTCGGCCCGGACGAGCTCGGGCTCGCCTGCCAGGAGGCGCGCGCCGCTGACGCAGTAGCAGCCCACGTCCATCAGGGCACCACCGTCGAGCTCGGGCTGTCCGCGGACGTTCGAGAGGTCGTGGAGCGGGAAGGTGAAGACGCCCTTCACCGTGAGCAGCCGTCCGATCGCTCCGGAAGCGACCACGTCGGCGACCAGCCGGGTCTGCGGGTGGTGGCGGTACATGAACGCCTCCATCAACGCGAGCCCGGCGGCCCCCGCCGTGTCCCAGGCCTCGTCGACCTCGTCCGGGCGCCGGGTGTACGGCTTCTCGCAGAGCACGTGCTTGCCGGCGGCGAGCGCCCGCATCGTCCAGGGGTGGTGCAGGCCGTTGGGGAGCGAGACGTAGATCGCGTCGACGTCGGGGTCGGCGAGGAGCTCGTCGTAGGAGCCGTGGGCGCGCGCGAGCCCGCGCTCCGTCGCGTAGGCCTCCGCCTTCGCCTGGTCGCGGCTGCCGACGGCGACGACCTCGACGAGGTCGGACTCGGCCGCGCCGGCGAGGATCTCGTCGTTGATCTTCGCGGTCGAGAGGAGTCCGAGGCGGAGGACGCTCATCCCCACGACTGCTCGCTCATCGGTCGGAATGCGACCTCGAGGATCCGGTGGTTCCGTGGTCGCGACGTCACGAAGATGAGCGCCTCGGCGACGTCCTCCGCGCTCATCATCCCCGCCAGCTCCGGCATGTCCTCCGTCCGGCCGCGATCGTCGCCGATCGCGAAGTCGGTGGCGACGCCGCCGGGGCACAGATTCGTGCAACGGATGCCGTAAGGCCGCAGCTCGTGGTCGAGCGCGCGGGTGAAGCCCACCTGCGCGAACTTCGACGAGCAGTAGACGGCCTCGTGCGGGAAGCCTCGCCGACCTGCCTCGGAGGCGACCGAGACGAAGTCCCCCCCGCCGCGCGCGATCAGGTGCGGGATCGCAGCCGCCGCCACGTAGAGGACGCCCTTGACGTTGGTGTCGATCATCTCGTCCAGATGGTCGGCGCGGAGTTCGACGAACGGTCCGTACGCGCCGACGCCGGCGTTGGCGACCACGATGTCGATGCCGCCGAAGCGCTCCGCAGTCGCGTCGACGAGCGCCTGCACCTGGGCGCGGTCACGGACATCCGTCGGAAGCGCGACCGACCGCTCGAGGCCGAGGTCGTCCCCCGAGCGTGACGCGAGGCCGACGCTGGCCCCTCTATCGTGGAGCGCGCGGGCCACGGCGGCGCCGATTCCCCGGCTCGCACCGGTGACGACGGCCACCTTTCCTGCGAAGTCGTTCACGTGCTCATCTCCTTCAGCGTGTCGAGTGCGGGATACAGGGCGCGGAAGCGCGGTACGACTCGAGCGTACGCCTTCTGCCACTCCGGGTTCGGCGCCACCCGATCCTCCACCCGCACGCACCGCACGACCGCCTCGTGCACGTCGCCGAACACCCCACCGGCGACGCCGCCGAGCAGCGCGGCGCCGAACGCGGAGCCCTCGTCGACGGTCGTCGTCTCGATCGGCAGGCCGAGGACCGAGGACACGATCTCCCGCCAGAGACGTCCGCGCGCTCCTCCACCCGAGAGGCGGGCGCGCTCGGCGTCGACGCCGAGCTCGCGCAGGAGGTCGAGCGAGTCGAGCAGCCCGAAGGCGACGCCCTCGAGGACCGCTCGGGCGAGCGCGCCGCGGTCGTGCCGCAGCTCGAGGCCGGTGAACGCACCCCGCGCGTCGGGATCCGCGTGCGGCGTCCGCTCGCCGGCGAGATACGGGGCGAACAGCAGCCCGTCGACCCCCGGGCCCCACCCTGCGGCCTCGGCGACGAGCGTCTCGAACGGCACGCCGGGCGCGAGGCGATCGCGGAACCACTGCAGCGACCCTGCCGCCGACAGCATCACGCCCATCGCATGCCAGGCGCCCGGGACCGCGTGGCAGAAGGCGTGGACGCGCGCCTGCGCCTCGGCGGCGAAGGCGGGCAGCGTCGCGAACACGACCCCCGAGGTGCCGAGCACGATCGAGAGCGTGCCGGGAGCGATCGCCCCGAC
The DNA here is from genome assembly GCA_963703095.1 of uncultured Actinomycetes bacterium. Classification (GTDB taxonomy): domain Bacteria; phylum Actinomycetota; class Thermoleophilia; order Gaiellales; family Gaiellaceae; genus Gaiella. The sequence goes on along the minus strand of OY969787.1, from coordinate 1,508,449 downwards.
CCCCACCGCTGCGGCGGCGCAGTCCCCGGCCCCCGCCGCGACGGGCACCCCGCCGAGAGCGGCAAGTGACAAGGTGTCACGTGCCTCGACGTGCCCGGAGACGTCGGGGGACTCGAGCACCGGCGGGAGCCACGCCGCGGGGAGCTCGAGGGCGTCGAGCATCTCCGACGACCACTGGCGGCGGGCGACGTCGAGCAGAAGCGTGCCCGACGCGTCGGCGGCGTCGATCGCCCACGCGCCGGTCAGGCGCAGCCGGACGTAGTCCTTGGGGAGCAGCACCCGCGCGATCCGCGCATAGGCCTCTGGCTCGTGACGGCGCAGCCAGAGGAGCTTCGGCGCGGTGAACCCCGTCAGCGCCCGGTTCCCGGTCAGCGCGATCAGCCGCTCGAGCCCGATGCGCTCCTCGATCTCGGCGCACTCCGCCGCGGTGCGCTGGTCGTTCCAGAGGATCGCCGGCCGGATCACGCGACCCGCGTCGTCGAGGCAGACGAGGCCGTGCATCTGACCGGAGAGCCCGATCCCGGCGACCTCGAAGCCGGCCGAGATCTCGGCGAGGGCCTCCGCGGCGGCGTGCCACCAGTCGTCAGGATCCTGCTCCGACCACCCGGTCGCCGGCGTCGAGAGCGGGTAGCCGCGCTCGGCGCGTGCGAGCACCGCGCCGTCGGATGCGATCGCGAGCGCCTTGACGCCGGTCGTGCCGACGTCGAGCCCGATGCAGGCGCGCATCCCGCGACGGCGCGTCAGGCGCCGAGGGCGGCGTAGACGAGCTCGTACGCCCGGACTGCGTCCTTGCGCGACTGGGCCTCGCGCAGTGCGACGTCGTCGATGCGGCCGGAGACGTCCCAGATGAAGTCCCACTGGCGAACGGAGCGCTCAACGGCGGCGACGGCGTCCTCGGTGTAGGGGTAGAGATCGAAGCCGAGCCGCTCGCCGTTCGCGCCGTAGTCGGCGCGGCGCAGCTCCAGCGCCAGCTCGAGCGTCTCCATGAACGCCGTCGCGCCGACCATGTTGTCGTCGTCGAAGGTGCCCCAGCCCGAGTTCGCGTGCTGGTGCCCGAGCAGCCCCAGTGCCGCCAGCATCGCTGCGTACTCGCCCAGGCTCTCGCCGTTCATCAACAGGTGCTGCCAGTCCATGTTGACCTTGACGTTCGTGATCCCCTGTGCGCGCAGCGTGTGGATCACGTGCAGGGTCATGCCGATGTTGCGCATGAAGATCTTCATCGCCGGCTCGCTGTTCTTGTGCTCCAGGAACAGCGTCACGCCGTGCTTCGCACAGACCTCAGCCGCCTCGGCCATCCCCTCCAGGAACCACTCCCACGACTGCGCGTACGGGGTCTGGAACGGGTAGTTGTATCCCTCGATCCCGGGCCAGCAGATCATGTTCGCCCCCACGGCGCCCGCGAGCTCCGCGGTCTCCCGGGTCAGCCGCCGCGCCTCCGCACGCACCGCCGGATCGACCGAGGTCAGCCCGCCCCTGCCGAACCGCGGATCCGTGTGCAGACCGGTGCACACGCACGCGATCCCGTGCCCGTCGAGCGCGTCGCGCACCTCGTCGAGGTTGTCGGGGTCGAGCTCGCCCGGGTAGTGGAACTCGTAGTCGTCCATCAGGTCGCCCAGCCCCTCCACCGCTCGACGCACCTTCACGGCGGTCGTCTCGTCCGCGTGCTCTGGCTGGTAGCCACCCGGCACGAAGCGGGTGACCATCGGCCCGAGCGCCCAGATGCCGAGGCTCGTCCGGATCTCGCCCATCCGCTAGCGCCCCGCTCGCTCGAGCCTGCGACGCGAGACGGTGTCGAGCGTGACGGCGGCGAGCAGGATCGCGCCTGTGACCATGAACTTGATCGCCGAGCTGTAGCCGAGCAGGTCGATGCCGTTGGCGACGGTCGCGATCACGAGCGAGCCCATCAGCGCGCTGATCACACGACCGCGGCCTCCGAAGAGGCTCGTGCCCCCGATCACCGCAGCGGCGATCGCGTCGAGCAGGATCGTGCCGCCACCGGCGTTCAGGTCGACGGAGCTCAGCCGCGAGGCGAAGATGACGCCTCCGAGCCCGGCCATCGCGCCGGAGATCATGAACACCCTGAGGCGGATGCCCCGCACGTTGATGCCGGCGCGCCGCGCCGCTTCCGCGTTGCCGCCGACCGCGTAGACGTGCCGACCGAACGTCGTGCGCTCCGCCACCCAGGTCCAGAAGACGAGCAGGACGATGACGAGCAGGAACGAGACCGGGAACCCGCGCTCCTGGTTCGCCCAGTAGACGGCGCCGACCACGATCGCGGTGAACCCGACCAGCTTGAGCGTCACGAGCACGAGGTTGTCGGTGACGATCCCGTGCCGTCGGCGGCTGACGACGCCCGCCAGCGTGGAGAGGGCGAACAGGCCGATCGCGATCGCCGCGATCACGTACCCGCCGGTGTCCGAGAAGAAGTAGTTGGAGACGTTGTTGACGAGCGAGTCGTCGATCACGATCACGCCCTGCTCGCCGATCGAGTAGAGGATCACGCCCTGCCAGAAGAGCAGCCCGGCGAGCGTGACGACGAACGACGGGACGCCGATGATCGCGACGAAGCTGCCCTGGAAGAGGCCGATCAGGGCCGTCACCATGACCGCGACGATGATCGCGACGATGCCTGTCGTCTCCCAGCTCCCGTCGGGGAACTGCAGCTTCGCCACGACGACGCCCGCGATCCCGGACACGTAGCCGATCGAGAGGTCGATCTCGCCGAGGAGCAGGACGAACACGACGCCGATCGCGATCGTCGTCACGCCCGCCATCTGCACCATCAGGTTGGTGAAGTTGCCCGCGGTGAGGAAGTTCTCGTTCTGCGAGTAGAAGAACGAGACGATCAGGATCAGCCCGAGGATCACGGGCAGCGTCCCGGCGTCTCCTGCCTTGATGGCCTCGAAGCGACGGCGCGCGTGGTCGCCGAGGCTGTTGCCGATCGGCGCCGCCTCGGCCTCCGTGGCGGTGTCGGCCGCCGTGTCCGACGCGGTCACGCCTGCACCTCGTCGTCGGTCTGGCTGATGCCCGCGACCTTCGTCGGCACGCCGGCCGTGATCGCGTGGACGACCTCCTGCTGGGTCACCTCGCGCCGCTCGAACAGGGCGGCGTTGCGCCCGAGGCGCAGCACGGTGATCCGGTCGGCGGCCTCGAAGATGTCGTGGAGGTTGTGGGAGATCAGCACCACTGCGAGGCCTTGCTCCGCGAGCCGTCGCACGAGCTCGAGCACCTGGCGCGTCTGGGCGACGCCCAGCGCCGCCGTCGGCTCGTCGAGGATCACGATGCGGGAGTTCCACATCACGGCGCGGCCGATCGCGACCGACTGGCGCTGGCCGCCCGAGAGGCTGGCGACCGGCTGCCGGATCGACCGGATCGTGGTGACCGAGAGGCTCTTGAGCGTCTCGGCGGTGCGAGCCTCCATCGGGGCTTCCTTGAGACGTCGGAGGATGTCCGACTCCTCTCGCCCGAGGTACATGTTCTGGACGACGTCGAGGTTGTCGCACAGGGCGAGGTCCTGGTAGACGACCTCGATCCCGAGCTTGGCTGCGTCCTTCGGACCGGAGATGGAGACCTTCCTGCCCTCGAAGAGGACGTCGCCCTCGTCGATGGAGTAGATGCCGGCGATGCACTTGATCAGCGTCGACTTGCCGGCCCCGTTGTCGCCCACCAGCGCCATCACCTCGCCGGCGCGCACCTCGAAGTCGACGTCGGTCAGCGCCTGCACCGAGCCGAAGCTCTTGGAGATCCCCTTTGCCTCGAGCGTGGGCGTCACGACGCTCGCGGTCGAAGCTGAAGCCATCGTCTCGGTCACTCGCGCGCTCCCGGAGTCAGCAGGTGGGGGGAGCCGCCGGAGCAGCTCCCCCCACCCTGATTGCATTGGTGCCTAGCAGTACTTCTTGTACGAGCCGACGCACACCTCGGTCTTCTTGAGCTGTCCGTCCTTGTAGAGCAGGGTGATGTTCCGCCTTCGTGATCCAGATCGGCGTGGCGAGGAACGACGGCACGTTGCGCACGCCGTTGTTCGTCCTGCCGTTCGTCTTCGGCTTCGCGACCCTTGAGGATCGCGATCGCGAGCGCCGCGGCGCGCGTTGGCCTCGACCGTTGCGCGGGCTTGTAGACCGTCCCGGACTGCCAGCCGGAGATGATGTTCTGCGCGCCCTGGGCCGTCGCGTCCTGCCCCGAGAGCGGGATCGGCTTCAGCTTCTTGGCCTTGAGCGCCGTCACCACCGCGTTGGCGAGGCCGTCGTTGGCCGCCGCCACCGCGTCGATCTTGTTGCTCGTCGAGACGAGCATCTGCTCGAAGATCGTGCGGGCCTTCTGGTTGTCCCAGCCCGGCACGCTCTGGTCGGGGCCCTTGGCCGCTCGGCCGCTCTTGATGAGCGGATCGAGCACGCCGGCGTAGCCCTGCTTGAACAGCTTCGAGTTGTTGTCGGTCGGGCCGCCGTTGAGGTAGGCGATGACCGGCTTCTTGCCCGCGCCGAGCAGGCCCTTCGGCCGCATGGCGGCGACGCACGCCGCGACCCATGAACCGGCCGACGGTCACGTTCTCGAACGAGACGTAGTAGTTGGCGCCCTTGCAGCCGGTGTTCAGGCGGTCGTAGTCGATCACCTTCGCACCGCGCGGCCTGGGCGTTGGAGATGATCTTGCAGCCCGAGCCCGGATCGAGGCTCGTCACGAGGACGACCTTCGCCCCGTTGGCGAGGCACTGGTCGGCCTGCGAGACCTGCTTCTGGGCGTCACCCTCGGCGTTCACGACCGTCGCCGCGATCTTGGCCTTCTTGAAGGCCGCGATGAACGTCGGGCGGTCCTGCGTCTCCCAGCGCACCGACGACTTCGTGTCGGGGAGCAGGACGCAGGCCTGGATGTCGGCCCCCGTCTTGCCGCTCGTCGCGAGCGCCCCACCGGCCATCACGGCCAGTGCGAGCACGCCCACGAGGGCGGCGATCAGCGTCTTCTTCACGTGGTTCCTCCTGGCAGGTTGATCTTGCCCGTGCGGCGCAACGCTACAACCGACACGGCGGTTGCACAACAACGACCGGCTCCGACGATCGACTCCTCCCTTCGGACGTGGTCGGGGCGGCGGCGCATCACACCGCCGCCCGTGAGGGTCCCTCGCGCCCCGCTGCCGCCCACGGGGCGGCGAGGACGGTGCGCAGGCTGACGGCGGCCGCGCCACGCGCGGCCGCGCTCTCGCCGAGGGTCGACGCGCGCACCACGCACGTCGACCAGTCGGCGGCGAGCAGGTGCTCCTCGAGGCCGTCGGCGATCGCCGCGCCAAGCCACGGTGCGAGGACCGCGTACGCGCCGGCGAGGACGACGCCCTCGAGGTCGAGCAGGTTGACGGTCGACGCGACGGCCGACCCGAGCGTCGCCCCGGCCTCGGCGAGCGCCGTGAGCGTGGCCGCGTCCCCGTCGTGCGCGCGACGGGCGATCTCCTCTGCGATCGCCTGCGCGCTCGTCTCGTTGCCCGCCTCGAGCCCGGCGGCGCGTGCGAGCGCCTCGAGGCCGACGAGTGTCTCCAGGCAGCCGCGGCTGCCGCATGCGCACGCCGGCCCGTCGCGGTCGACGGTGAGATGCCCGATCTCGCCTCCGAACCCGTGCGTGCCACGGTAGAGCTCGCCACCGACGAAGATCCCGCCGCCGACGCCGATCTCGCCGTACAGCAGCACGAAGCTCGCGAGGTCACGGGCGACGCCCTGCCAGTGCTCGGCCACCGCTGCGAGATTCGCCTCGTTGTCGACCCGGATCGTCGAGGTGAGACCGAGGCGGCTGTCGAGCTCGGCGGCGATCGGGACGTCCGACCAGCCGAGGTTGGGCGCCCGGAGGAGCGTGCCGGTCGACGCGCGGACGAGTCCCGGGACAGCGGCGGCGAGCCCGACGACCCGCATGCCGCCGTCCGCGGCCTCGGCGAGCGCCTCGCGCGCGAGCTCGGCGAGCCGGTCGAGGACGGGAGCGGCCGCCGTTCCACGATTGTCGCGCTCCTGGCGCCGCTCGAAGCGCACGTCGCCACGCACGTCCTCGAGGCACACGGCGAGGTAGTCGACGTTCACCTCGAGCCCGACCGCGGCCACCGTGCCGCCCAGCTCGATCGCGATCCCGGGGCGGCCGATGCCTCGCGGGCCTGCCGGCTGCGCGCTCTCCCGGACGAGGCCGAGGTCGATGAGCTCCCCGACGAGGCTCGAGACGGTCCCTCTCGTCAAGCCCGTGCCGCTCGCGACGGCCGCGCGGGAGCACGGCCCGAGGTCGGCGACGTGCCGGAGCACGGTGCCGAGGTTCGCGTGCCGCACCGTCGACTGATCGGCGCGCGCCCCCGACCGGGTCGGAGCTCCAGACGGGATCGCGGGCGCGGGTCGGGTCATCGGTGTGTGAGCAGACAAGCCCCTCGCGAGCCAGGGGTTTGTATGTACGGCGAGCAAACTAAATCGGTGGCCGATTGTCAACTCCTGGTGAGCGACCGCAACGGGTACGGTCGGAATCCGTGATCGCAGACGCGCACGTCGACCTGCTGCTCGAGCTCTCCTACCGCGAGCACCGACTCGGCGAGGAGCACGTGTTCGCGCGCACCTGGCTGCCCGTGCTCGAGGCCGGTGGCGTCGCTCTGCAGGTCTGCCCCGTCTACGTGGACATCGCGGTGCAGCCGGAGGGCGCGCTGCGCGAGGCGCTGCGCCAGGTCGCGTCGTTCCACCGGGCGCTGGACGAGAGCCCGGAGCGGGTCGCGCAGATCCGCTCTGCCGCCGACCTCGACGCAGTCGAGAGCGGCGAGCGCCTCGGCCTGATGCTCTCGCTGGAGGGCGTCGAGCAGTTCGGCATCGAGCTGTGGCCCGCCGACGTGTTCCACGAGCTCGGCGTGCGCATGGCCGGTCTCACCTGGAACCGCCGCAACGCCTTCGCCGACGGCGCAGCGGAGGAGGCGGGCGGGCTGTCCCGGCTCGGCCGGGAGCTCGTGCGCCGGCTCGTCGGGCTCGGCGTCGTGCTCGACGTCGCGCATGCGTCCGGCGGAACGCTGGTCGACATCCTCCGGGAGGCAGGCGGGGCGCCGGTGCTGTGCTCGCACGGCGGCTGCCGGGGCGTCCACGACACCCCGCGCAACCTCGACGACGACCAGCTCCGCGCGCTCGCCGCGGCCGACGGCGTCTTCGGGCTGATGCTGCACCCGATCGCGATCGACCCCGTCGAGCGCACGCTCGACCGGGCGGTCGACCACCTCGCGCACGCCGCCGAGGTGATGGGCGGCGTCGACCGCGTGTGCCTCGGGGGCGACTTCACGCGCCGCCTGTGGGAGGTGATCCCACCGCCCCCGGTGCCGCGGGACGGGCTGATGCCGCCGGGGCTGCAGCCGGGCCAGGGGCTCGACGAGCTCGCCGGCGCGGACGACTACCCCAACCTCGTCGCGGCGCTGCGGCGCCGGGACTGGAGCGAGCACGAGATCGCCGCGGTGACCCACCGCACGCTGCTCGACTTCCTCCGGCGCTCGCTGCCCGCCTGAGCCCAGGACGGCTCAGGCGCCGCGACCGGGTGCGTCCGCCTGCCCGCCGAGGGCCCGCCACGCGAGCGACGCGACTCGACGCGGCCAGTCGTCGGGGTGCCGGTCGCCTGCAAGAGCGGTCGCGTACCAGCTCCCGGTGAGCATCGAGACGACGACCTCGACGTCCGCGTCGACCGCGATCAGGCGCGCCGACCTGGCCCGCTCGAGGATCTCACGGAGCCGCGCCCGCCGCGGTGCCACGATCCGCTCGCGGTACAGCGCGCGGAGCCGCGCGTCCGTCGACCGCACCAGCATCGTCCCGACCATCGAGACGCCGTCGGGCCGGCCGATCCCCCGCCGATAGGCCTCGAGCTCCCGCACGAGGTCGGCGAAGGGGTCGTCGGTCGCGGGTCGCTCGGCGGCCGCGGACATCGCCGCGATGGCGGCCGTCGCGAGGTCGGCCTTCGTCGGCCACCGCCGATACACGGCCTGCCGCGTGGTGCCGGCGTCGTTCGCGACCGCCGAGACGGAGAGGGCCTCGTACCCGTGCCGGGCGAGGTGACGGCGGGCGACCTCCAGCACGCGTGCGTCGATCTCGGCATCCCTCGGTCTGCCTGCCGGTCGCTGCTGCACGTGTCGCCGCATCCTGGTTCGGGAATACGATACTGCTCTGTGTTGTTATACCCCTCGTCAGCGCACCCGACCGACCGAGGAGCGGCCGTGCCCGCAGCGATCGACGTCCTCCATCCCGAGCGCCCGAAGCGCATCCTGATCGTCGCCGCCAGCCCAGCGCATCCGGGCGTTCTGAACCGAGTCCGGGGCGCGGGCGCTCGACGGGACGAACTTCGTCGTCAGCTCGCCGTTCGGGCCGTTCGCGGTGCGGGACGGCGTCCTGATCACGCGGCCGCAGCAGTACTCGGGCGCGGCGGCAGCCCGCCTGGTGATCGAGGCGCTCGGCGTCTGAATCCAGGAGAGAGGAGTCGGAGATGAAGATCGGCGTGCTTGGGGGCGGCAGGGTCGGCGGCGCGCTGGCCGAGCGGTGGAGCGCCGCCGGTCACGAGGTGACCGTGTCGACCCGCGACACGATCGCGGAGACGGCGGCGGGGAGAGACGCAGTCCTGCTGGCCGTGCCGGCCACGGCGGCGCCCGAGGTGCTCGCGGCGGCCGGTCCGCTCGAGGGCACGGTTCTGATCGACTCCACGAACAACCTCTCGGGCGGCCTCGACGGGATCGCATTGGCGGAGCTCGTACCGGGCGCGCGCTTCGTAAAGGCCTTCAACACCGTGTTCGCGCCGCTGTTCACCGCCCCGCCGACGCCTGCCGCGTCGCTGGTGCTGTGCGGCGACGACCCCACGGCGAAGGAGATCGTCGCCGACCTGATCCGCGACGTCGGCTTCGAGCCGGTGGACGCGGGCGGCGGCGACGTCACGCCGCAGGTCGAGGCCTTCGCGAAGCTCGTGATCGGGATCGCCTTCCGCCAGGGGCGGGGGCCCTTCGCCTACCGGTTCGAGGGCTCGTGAGCGGCATCGACGATCCTGCGGCGCTCGTCGCCGTGCCCGCGACACCCGAGGAGGAGGAGCGCCGCACCGGCTTCCTCGAGCTCTTCTTCGACCTCGTCTTCGTGTTCGCGATCACGCAGGTCGTGACCCTCATCCTCGAGGACACGAGCGCGGCAGGGTTCGGGCGCTCCGCCCTCGTGCTCGGCATGGTCTGGTGGGCCTGGTCCGGATACGCGTGGATGACCAACGCGATCGACGTCGACCGGGTCGGCGTCCGCGTGCTGTTCCTGGTCGGGATGCTCGGGAGCCTGCTGATGGCTCTCGCCCTGCCAGACGCCTACCAGGACGAGGGCGTGTGGTTCGCGATCGCGTACGTCGCCGTGCGCGTCCTCAACGTCGTCCTGTACGACACCGGGCTGCGTGGCGACCCCGCCCACCGGGCCGCCTTCCGAAGGCTCGCACCGTGGTTCCTCGTCGCGCCCGCGGTGGCGCTCGCGGGCGGATTCGCCGACGGCGACGTGCGGGTCGCGCTGTGGGCGCTGTCGCTCACGATCGACGTTGTCGGGACGCTCACGGCCGCACGCTCGGGCTTCCGCGTCTCACCCGCCCACTTCGCCGAGCGCTACGGGCTGTTCGTGATCATCGCGCTCGGCGAGTCCGTCGTGGCAGTCGGCCTCGCAGCCGCCGAGCTCGAGCGCGACGCGCTGTTCGTGGCGACCGTCGCGGTCGCCTTCGCCGGCGTCGCGGCGCTCTGGTGGGCGTACTTCGACTGGCCGCAGCTCGCCGCAGAGCGGCGCCTCCGTCGCGAGCCGACCGCGACGCGCGGCCCGCTCGCGCGCGATCTCTACACCTTCTTCCACTTCCCGCTCGTGCTCGGGATCATCTTCTACGCCGTGGCTGCGAAGAAGACGCTCGCGCATCCCGACGAGCCGCTCTCCACCGCCGGACGGTGGGCGCTGGGGATCGGCGTCGCCTCGTACCTCGCCGCGTTCGCGCTGCAGCGCTACCGGGCGGTGCGCGTCGTCGCGTGGGAGCGCCTTGCCGGGAGCGTGACCGCGATCGGACTGGTGGTGCTGCTGCGCGATCTGGATGCCGTCGTGCTCCTCGCGATCGTGATCGCTGCCCTCGTCCTCGTGACCGCGGCGGAGGCGGCTCGGCTGCGGGAGATCAGGTCGAGCGTCCGGTCCCCCGGGAGCTGATCGCGCAGCTCGCGCGTCGCGTCAGCGCGGGCCGATGCGCGAGAGCACGACCGTCTCTGCCACGTCGCTGGCCGCGCCGTGCCCGGTGACCGCCTGGACGAAGGGCGGCCCGTCGAGCGCCTGGAGGACGAGGTCGGTCTTCGCCGTGACGGTCGCCTGCCGCGGCACGTCGCGGAGCAGAGCGATCTCCCCGAACGACGCCCCCGGGCCGAAGACCTTGCCGAGGATCTCGACCTCGCCGCTCTCGATCACGTAGAAGAGGTCGCCCGGCTCGCCAGCCGTGATCACGTCCGTCCCTGCGGTCACCTCGATCCGCTGCAGCGAGCGCGCGAGGCGCTCCAGCACCGACTCGGGCAGAGGCGCGAGGAACGGCACGCCGCGGAGCAGCCCGACTCCTGCCGGGGCGAGCGCGGTGCGGTCGATGCGAGAGAGCACCGGCAGGAGCGCCACGGTCACGATCCCGATCGCGGCGCCGAGCACGAGGAAGGTCGTCTCGAGGCCGACGAGCTCGATCAGGATCGGCGTCGCGAGGGCCCCGAGCGCCATCGTGGCGATCAGGACGCTCTCGACCGCCCCGAACACGCGTCCCATCACCTCGTCCGACACGAGCCGCTGGAGGATCGTGTACGCGTTGATGTCGACGATCGAGTTCCCGAGCCCGATCAGGAGGAACACGCCGACCGCGACGGGGAGCGTCGGGCGCAGCGCGAGGAACAGGAGCGGCACCGACCAGAGCAGGACGCCGTACCCGAAGTCGAGCGCGAGCCTCCCGCGCTGGGCGAGCATCAGCGCGACGAACCCACCGACGAGCGCTCCGATCCCGAGGATCGAGTCGAGCACCCCCACCCCCGCGTTGCCGAGATCGAGCTCCTCGAGCGCGAGCACGACGACGAACACGCCCGAGGCGCCTGCGACGACGGTCTGCGCTGCGTACACGGTGACGAGGGTGACGAGCCCCCGGTCCGCGGCGATCGCCCGGAAGCCCGCGGTCACCTCGTCCAGGAAGCGCTCCCCGCCGGCGTCCTCCCCTTGCTCGCCTTCTGTCTCGACCTCCGCGGGGGGAACCCGGATCGCGCCGACGAGCAGTGCCGAGACGAGGAACGTGACGGCGTTGAACGCGTAGACGACCGGGATGTCGGCGACGGCGAGCAGGAGCCCGCCCAGCGCCGGTCCCGCGAAGAACCCGACGCTCTCGATCGTGCTGGAGACGACGTTGGCGGCGGTCAGCTCGGCCGGGTCGCGCACGAGGCGCGGCAGCAGCGCCGCCTGCGCCGGTCGGAAGGCCGTGCCCGTGATCGAGGTCAGGACGGCGATCACGTACACGATCCACTCGGAGCCGTCGGTCGCGATCACGATCGCGGCGACCGAGACGAGGACGAGGCGCACGAGGTCGGAGGCGACCATCACGCGCGTGCGGGAGAACCGGTCGGCGAGCGTCGCCGCGAAGGGCCCGACGATCGCGATCGCCAGGTAGCGCACGACGGCGAGCGCGCCGACGCCGAAGGCGCCGGACTGGGTGTAGACGTACACCGCAGCGGCGACCATGTTCGCCCAGTCGCCCACGATCGACGCGGCGAACGCCAGCTGGATCCGGCGAAGCCCCGGATTCCGGACGACGCGCGCGATCGCCTCGCGCGACTCGCTCAGCTGGGTGCGGATGCCGCTCACCGAGCGCACCTCATCACATCGGGACGGGTCTGTCAGCGCGAACCGCTCCCCGCGCCACTGCGCCCTGACCGCCCCGGGTCGGCGGCCGGGGCGAGCCCCGGCCCTACAGCGACGCGCCGCCGTCGACGACGAGGGTCGAGCCGGTGGTGTAGGCCGCGTCGTCCGAGAGGAGCCAGGCGACGAGCGAGGCGACCTCCTCCGGTCGGCCGAGGCGGCCGAGCGTCGCCTCAGCCGCGAGCTCGTCGAGCCGGTCGCCCGCGAGCTCGCGCACCGTCTCGCCGTCGATCGTCCCCGGCGCGACCGCGTTGACGGTCACGCCGTCTCCCGCGAGCGAGGCGGCGGCCCGACGGGTCAGCGCGATCAGCCCCGCCTTCGAGGTCGCGTAGTGGGCGCCCGTCACGCCTCGCCCCTTGAAGGCCGAGTCCGACGAGACGTTCACGATCCGCCCGCCGCCGCGGGCGGCGAGCAGGGGGCCGACGGCCCGGATGCCGAGGAACGGACCGCGCAGGTTGACGGCCAGCACGTCGTCCCACTCCTCGGGCTCGATCGCGAACAGGTCGCGCACCACGGTGCGTGCGGCGCAGCTCACGAGCCCCCACGGCTCCCCCGCCTGGCCGAGCGCGACCGCAGCGGCGCCCCAGGCCCCGGGGTCGCGAACGTCCAGGGTCAGCTCGGCACCGCGGAGGTCTGCGCCGATCACCGCGTAGCCGTCGTCGCGCAGCCGGGTGGCGATCGCCGCGCCGAGGCCCCGGGCGGCACCGGTGACCAGGACGGAACGCGGTCGGTCGGACGGCGGGACGGAAGGCGGGACGGAAGGCGGGACGGAAGGCGGGACGGAAGGCGGGCGAGGCATGCCTCGCCCCTACGTCCGGACGAGGAGGCTGGCGCCGATCGCGCCGCCCATGTCCCCGAGCTCGGCCAGACGGTAGACGGGAGGCTCGCGGAAGAAGGTGTGCGCCCGCGCCGCCTTCTCGATCCGCTTGAGCCAGCGCGGGCCGAGCCGCTCGCCGAGCCCACCGCCGATCACGACCGCCTCGACGTCGAGCAGCGTGACGGCGGAGCCGATCCCGACGCCGAGCGCGGCGATCGCCTCGTCGAGGAGATCACGCGCGACCTCGTCGCCGGCGTCGAGCGCCCTCAGCCAGACGCCGCTCGTGAGACGGTCGCGCCCGCGCTTGCGCATCAGGTCGAACAGCACGGTCTTGCGTCGTCTCGCCTCGCGCCGCGCGCGCTCCTCGAGCGCCCCGCGGCCGGCGTACGCCTCCACGCAGCCGCGCAGCCCGCAGTTGCACCTGCGTCCCCCGGGCTTCGCGCAGACGTGCCCGATCTCCCCCGCCGAGCCGCGACCGTGGAGCAGCCGCCCGTCGACGACGAGACCTCCGCCGACGCCCGTGCCCCAGAACACGCCGAGGAAGCTCCGATACTCGCGTCCGACGCCGTAGCGCCGCTCAGCCTCGACGGCGACGCTCACGTCGTTCGCGATCGCGACGGGGATGCCCAGCTCGGCGGCGAGCGCCGGTCCGAGCGGGAAGGGTGCGTCCCACCCCTCGATGTTCACGGCCTCGAACACGATGCCCGCCGCGGGGTCGATGCTGCCGGGGGCGCCCACGCCGACACCGCGCAGGCGCGCCGGGTCGATCCCGCCCTGCGCCAGCGCGTCGCCGACGGTGCCGGCGAGCTCGGCGACGACGGCCTCGGGGCCGCCCCGGGTCGGCGTGTTCCTGCGCCCGGCCCCGAGCACCCGCGCGGCGCGGCCGGTGACGACCGCCTGGATCTTCGTCCCGCCGAGGTCGAGTCCCGCCCACACGCCGGGCGCCGGGCGCGCGTCGCTCACCGCAGCCACCGCACGACGTCGTCGAGCGACCGCCGGTTCGCCCGCTCGCTCCACTCCTCTGGCGCGCGAGCGGAGACGTCTCGTGGCCGCTCGGGGCGACCGAAGGTGAGCACGATCGCGACCGTCTCCTCGTCCGCGGCGCCGGTCGCGGCGCGCGCCGCCGTCTCGTCGCGCACCCCGTTCGGGCAGGAGGCGACGCCTGCGTTCCAGGCCGCGAGCAGCATCGACTGCGTGGCCCGCCCGGCATCGAATGCGACGGGGCCCTTGCCGGCGACGAGCACGGCGAGGACGAGCCCCGCCTGGCGCACGTTCTCCGGGACGTACACCGCTCCGGCGAGCTGCTCGACCCGGTCGCGATCTTCGACGACGACGAACGTCCACGGCTGGCGGTTGGCCGCCGATCCCGAGAGGCGCCCCGCGTCGAGGATCCGATGGACCGTCTCGGGAGGCAGCGGGCCGGGCAGGTACCGGCGCTCGTCGCGCCTGCTCGCGATCGCGAGGAACGTGTCCACGGCAGTAGCGTAGTGCCCTGCATGGGCGAGCAGGCACGGGTCAGTCTCCTCCGCTGGCTGCGCAGACAGCTCCGCCAGCCGACGCCCCAGCGTGAGCGGCTCGAAGCGGCGGTCGCCCACGACGACCCGGCGGAGGCGCGGCGACTGCTCGACCTGTTCGCGTTCTCCGAGTCGCAGCGGCGCCACGTCGAGGGCCTGATCGAGGAGTGGGAGCGCACGCGTGTCGACGGCTAGCGAGGCGAACGCAGCGGTCATCCGCGCGATCTTCGCGGCGTTCGCGCGCAAGGAGGGCATGGCGCTCCGCAGGGTGTTCGCCGCGGACGCGATCTGGGTCGTGCCGGGCGCGAGCGGGGTCGCCGGCACCTACCGGGGCCGTGAGGCGATCTTCCGCTTCCTGGCGAGGCTGCCCAAGGAGACGAACGGCACCTACAGCTCGCAGCTGGTCGACGTGCTTCCGAGCGACGAGCGGGCTGCAGCGCTCTACCGCGCGACGGGGGAGCGTCGAGGACGGCGGCTCGACCTCCTGCAGCTCTTGCTCTTCCGTCTCGAGCGCGGCGTCGTGGTCGAGGTGCTCGCGCTCCCGTCCGACCCCGTCGCGTTCGACGCCTTCTGGGCCGAGTGACACGGGGTCGCGTCGCACGGCGTAGCGCCGCGGTCCGTACCATCGTGTGGCGATGAGCGCGCCTGCACTCGCCGGGGTGGGTCATCCGACCGTCACGATCCGCGGCACGGCCTACCCGCTGCTGCTCCCACGCCTGACGGATCCGCGGCTCCATCTGGCGGCCGTCATCACGTCGCTCCAGGTGCTCGGCCAGGTCGCCTTCGACTTCGAGCTGTCCATCGCGCAGATCCTCGTCTCGCTGCTCACCTGCGCCGTGCTGGAGGTCGCGATCGTGCTCCGCCGTCGCAGGGTGATCATGTGGCCCGCGAGCGCGCTCCTCACCGGCAACGGGATCGCGTTCATCCTGCGCGTCCCAGGCACCGAGCACGGCGACTGGTGGAGCATGCGCGGCTGGTGGATCTATGCAGGCACCGCAGCCTTCGCCCTGCTCTCGAAGCACCTGATCCAGGTCGGCGGCGCGCACGTCTTCAATCCGTCGAACCTCGCGCTGGTCGTCTGCTTCCTGCTGCTCGGTCCCGAGCTCGCCGACCCGCTGGCGCTCTGGTGGGGGCCGATGTCCCCGTGGATGGCGCTCGCCCTGGCGATCATCGTCGGCGGTGGGCTGGCGATCCTCTCCCGCCTCGGGCTGCTCGCGATGGCCGTCACGTTCTGGCTCGCCTTCGCCGCCGGGATCGGCGTGCTCGCCCTCAGCGGCCACGAGATGCTCGCGCGCTGGCATCTCGGGCCCATCACCGGCGTGGACTTCTGGCGGGTGCTCGTCTTCTCGCCCGAGGTGCTCATCTTCCTCTTCTTCATGATCACGGATCCACGGACGATCCCGTCCGGCCGCCGTGGACGCGTGGTCTTCGCCGTGGGGGTCGCGCTCACGGCCGTCCTGCTGATCGCGCCCCAGACGACGGAGTTCGGCACGAAGGTCGCCCTGCTCGGCGCGCTGACGCTCGCCTGCGCGACGCGGCCCGTCCTCGCGGCGCTCGCGGCGCGCAGGGCCGATCGGCGGGGCAGCGATCTCGACCGATCGCGGCTCGCGCTCGGCGGGCTCGCCGTCGCCGGCTCGATCGCCTTCGCGGGCGTGCTCGTGCTGGCGGGGATCCCGGCGCGGCCCTCGGCTGCCGAGGCGGGCGTGACGGGCGCGTCGACGGTCCCGCTGCCCCCGATCGAGATCGCACCGACCGACGGGCTCGCCGGAGGCCTCGATCGCGCCACCGCCGAGCGGGTCGCTCGCGACCTCCTCGCGGCGCTACGCGTCGAGTCCGAGGCGATCCGCGACGGCGATCGAGCGCGAGCCGCCACGGGGGCGACGGGCGCGTGGCTGGCCACGGTCTGGAGCCGCATCGACGCGGCCGCACAGGGCCCGGTCGAGGTGTCCTCCTACGCCCCCGACCGGATCACGGTGTCCCTGGCCCCCGGCGAGGGGCAGGGCCAGCCCGTCGTGCTCGCGACGCTCGTCGGCACGGTCACGACCCAGACGCTCGAGCTCGGCAGCGGGCGGGTCGCCGGCGACGGGGCGGCCGAGCCCGTCGAGCGGACGTTCGAGCTGATGCTCGAGGACGGCCGCTACGTGATCCGAGCGGTGCAGGGCGTGGAGTCGGTCGCGAGCGGCCCCGCTGCCGGTGGACAGATGGAGTCGCTGCGGCTGGTCGACGTCGCCGCGGCGGTCGGGCTCGATGTCCGCCACGACGCGTTCCGGTTCGGGATGTCGGGCGACCCGGCCGCGATGATGGGCGGTGGGGTCTGCTGGCTCGACTACGACGCCGACGGCTGGACCGACCTGTTCGTCGTCAACGCCTACGCCGAGTCCGATCGCGGCTCGGCCGGGCGCGATCTCGGCCGCTCGCGGCTCTTCCGCAACGACGGCGGCAGGTTCCGCGACGTGACCGCGACGGCGGGGATCGACCTCCGGCTGAAGGGAACGGGGTGCGTGGCCGCCGACCTCGACCTCGACGGGCGCAGCGACCTCGTCGTCACGACGGCGGCGTACGACCCGGCACGTGACGCCTACGACGCGCTGCTCTGGAACGACGGCGACGGCACGTTCACGGAGGGCGCCGTCGCAGCCGGGATCTCCGAGCCCGGCTGGCACGCCGGGGCGACCGTGGGCGACGTCGACGGCGACGGGCGTCCCGACCTGTTCATCGCTGGGTACACGGACGTCAACGCGCCGATCCCGGGCTCTGCCGACGGCTTCCCGACCGACCACCTCGCCGTGCGCGACCTGCTCTACCTCAACGTCGGCCCGGGCGCGGACGGGCGCGCGCGATTCCGCGAGGTGGGCCAGGCCGCGGGGATCGAGAGCGCGGGTGTCCGTCACGGGCTCGGAGCGGTGCTCACCGACGTCGACCTCGACGGGCGCCTCGACCTGCTCGTGGCGAACGACGAGGATCCGAACAGCCTCTACGTCAACGTCCGGGCGCCCGGCGGCGCGGATGCCGATCCTGCGCGTCTCGGCTTCCGGCTGGAGGATCGCGCCGCCGCGCTCGGCGTCGCCGACGAGAACGCCGGGATGGGCGTCGCCGTGGCGGACGGGAACGAGGACGGACGACCCGACCTGGTCGTCACGAACTCGCGTGACCAGCTGCACGCTGCGGCGTGGAGCGAGGGCGACGGCTTCGCCGACGCGCGGCCCGATCTCGCCCCGGCGTTGACAGGCTCGTCGACCGGCTGGGGCACTGCCTGGCTCGACCTGGACAACGACTCCCATCTCGACCTCGTCGTCGCAAACGGGGCGATCCCGGTCACGAGCCTGCGTGGCGACGCCGAGCGCGTCCAGGTGCTGCAGAGCGGCGCCGGGGCGACGACCGCCGGCGGCTTCGCCGACGCGAGCGCGCTCGTCGGCATCCCGACGACGCCGCGCGTCAACGGCCGGGGTCTGGCCGCGGCCGACTTCGACAACGACGGCGACCTCGACCTGGCCGTCAACGCGATCGGCGGACGGCTGCTGCTGCTTCGCAACGACGGCGCGACCGGCCACTGGCTCGCGGTGCGCCTCGTCGGCCTCGGCCCCGGCACACGCGTCACGGCGGTGCTCGGCGACGGACGGCGACTCGTCCGGGAGGTGCAGGCGGGCGGCAGCTACCTCTCCTCCCACGACGCCCGGCTGCACTTCGGGCTCGGCGAGGAAGCGCGGGTCGCGAAGCTCGTCGTCCGCTCCCCCGACGGCCGCGAGACGACGCTCGAGGACGTAGCCGCGGACCGTGAGGTCGAGGTCGGGCCGTAGGAAGCTGAAGCGCCACTTTGCACCCCGGCCCGTCAGGCGCAGGCGGAGGGGCGTCCGGGAAGACTCGCTTGGGTGGGGCATGGACGCTTGTGCGGGATCGACACGAGCGCGTTTGCGCGCGGCGCGTCACGAGTGATCGGTCTGCACCGTCGTGGCGGTTCGCCGCGCGGCCGGCGCGGCGCGGTGTGAGAGTCTTCCGCCGATGAGCGATCTGCGCTTCGCCGACGGGCTCGCGTACCGCATCGAGATCCCCTCGGTCGAGGGACCCGAGGTGATGCGCGCGGTGCTCGAGGAGGCCGCCGACCGCGGCGTGCCCGTGCGACGGGTGTCGCAGGGCTCCGGGGTGATGATGCTGACCGACCGCGAGCTCGACGAGATGGCGGCCCTCGGCGCCGAGCACGGCGTCGAGGTCTCGCTCTTCCTCGGCCCGCGCGGCGCCTGGGACACCGGCGGGCAGTCGTTCGCGACGTCGGCAGTCGGCGTCGTCGCGCGCGGCGACGCGGGCGTGGAGCAGTGCGTCGCCGAGGTGCGCCGGGGGCTGGCGCACGGGATCCGCTCGTTCCTCGTCGGCGACGTCGGCGTGCTCGCCACGCTCGGCGCGCTGCGGGCGGCGGGCGACCTGCCGGCCGACCTCGTCCTCAAGACGTCGGTGCTGCTCCCCTGCGCGAACGGCGCGACCGCCCGCGTCCTCCAGGACCTCGGGGCGACGACGATCAACGTCTCGACCGACCTCTCCGTCACGGAGCTCGCAGCGGTGCGCGCCGCGTGCACCGCCGCCCTCGACGTCTACGTGGAGGTGCCGGACGACCAGGGCGGCTTCGTGCGCTTCTACGACGTGCCGGAGATGATCCGCGTGGCGGCGCCGCTGTACGTCAAGCTCGGGCTGCGGAACGCGCCGAACATCTACCCGGCCGGGCTGCACCTCCAGGAGACCGCCATCCGCCTCGGTCGCGAGCGCGTCCGGCGGGCGGAGCTGGTGCTCCGGCTGGTCGCCGAGCGTGCACCCGAGCTCGTCGAGGAGCGCGGCGCCGACAGACCCGGCGACCTCGCGATCCCCACGCCGGCGTAGCCTCTGCGGGCGCTGTCGCTCAGAGGATCCGGGCGCCGGAGGCGTCGTAGGCCTCCAGCGCGGTCGCGGCGACGGGCGTCGCGTCGACCTCGTCCGCGAAGAGCGCGAACACGACCGCGTCTCGGCGGGCTGCGGCGTCCGCGACCGCCAGGCGGCGGCGGAGCGTCGCCTCCTCGACGAAGCCGAGCTTCCGCGGCACCGCGAGGCTGGCAGCGTTCGCCGGGTCGATGCGGATCTCGACCCTGTCGACCCCTGCCACCGCGAAGGCGACCCGCGTCAGTGCCGCCGTCGCCTCGGTCGCGAGCCCCTGCCCCACGCGGCTCGCGCGGATCCAGTAGCCGATCTCGAACGCCCCGTCGCCCACGCGCGTGTGCAGGCCCGAACCGCCGACGACCTCGCTCTCGGCGCGGTCGAAGAGCCCGTAGACGAAGTCCTCGCCGAGGTCGAACCGCCCTCGGAAGCGACGGAGCAGCCCGACCTTCTCGGCGAGCGGCTGCGGATCGTCGTGCGCCCAGGGCATCCACGCGCGCAGGTGGTCGAGGCTCGAGTCGATCGCCTCCTTGAGCAGCACGGCGTCCCCGGGGTCCCAGCAGCGGATCACGAGGCGCTGGGTGACGATGCGGTACGGCGGGGCGTTCGCCATCGGACGATCGTAGAGCGCGGTCGCGCGCTGCCGCCGTTCGACGCGGTCGCCTCGAGCCCGCCCGGGACGGCGGATCCGTTAGGGTCGACGCGTGCGCGAGCGCTTCGCAGCGATCTACACGGCGGCGCTCGCCGACGTGCTCGACGACCGCGGCCTGCGCGAGCAGGTGCTGCCGCCGGAGATCCGGGGGCTCGCGCCTGGCACCCGGCTGGCCGGGCAGGCCTTCACGGTCGAGGGGCGCCCGGCTGACCACGGGGACTGGGACGGCTCGATCCGCAAGACCCTCGCCATGCTCGGCTCCGTGCCGGAGCAGCACGTCGCCGTGTACCAGTGCAACCACGGTCGCGCGGCCCACTTCGGCGAGCTGTCGGCGACGTCACTGCTCGCGCGCGGCGTGGCCGGATGCGTGATCGACGGGGGCTGCCGCGACACCCGCTTCATCCTCGGCGAGGGCTTCCCCGTCTTCGCGCGGCACGTGACCCCCGAGGACTGCACCTGGCGCTGGGAGGTGGTCGCGACGCAGGAGCCGATCACGATCGGCACCGTCGTCGTCCGGCCCGGGGACTGGGTCGTGGGCGACGACGACGGGGTGGTCGTCGTGCCGCAGGACGTCGCGGCCGAGGTGCTCGCCGAGGCAGAGGCGAAGGTCGGCACGGAGAGCGCGATCCGCGCCGCCGTGCGCGAGGGGATGACCCCGCTCGAGGCGTACGAGCGGTACGGGACGTTCTGACCTGCTCGCGCCAGGCGGGAATCCGCCGAAGTGGACTCCCGCGCGGTGGATCCGCCGGTCCGGCTGCGCCGGACGCGCGGCACATCCCTGAAGGATCGTGGGACGGCCGCGCCGGTCGGCGCTCGGGCGGCTGCGCCGCGCTCGGCCTCTGTTCCCGCAGGCGGTCGAGTGCCTGCGGGTGAGCCCGGAGTGGGTCGCCGGACTTCAGTCCGACACCAGTCGCGGGGCGGCGGTGTGGATCGACCGGGACGCCCGCGGCGTCCACCTCAGCGCCCGGTTTGCGGTCGCCGCGCAGGGCGCGAGGCTCAAAGCCTGCGCCGCAGGCGCCACGCTCGCAGACCGGCCACGGCCCGGAAGCGGCGCCGCCGGATCGAACCCGAGTCCGCGCCAGCCCTTCTAGGCACGAATCCGCGTAGCGGATTCGTGCCTCGCGCGCGTCCTACTGCCCCCAGCCGGGCTCGCGACCGGAGGCCCCGAGGGTCTCGAGGACGACCTCGATGAGCGTGCTCGACGACAGGACGTGCTCACGCGCGAGCACCCGGGCTGCGTCGGCGCTGCCGGCTGCGATCGCCTCGCGGATCGCGCGGTGCTGGAGGTCGTTCTTCGCGTACAGCTCGTCGAGCTCGATGCGCGCGCTCCAGACCCGGTCGCCGATGAAGGTACGGCGGGCGCCCTTCGCGATCCGCTCGACGAGCGGCATCGCCGCGACCCGGTAGATCACGTCGTGGAACGCGTAGTTGGCCTGCATCCACTCGACGAACAGCGTGGCGTCACGCCCCTCCCCGCTGCGGGCCTGAGCCCGGAGCTCGAGCGTCAGCGCGGAGAAGCGCCGCTCGATCGCGTCGAGCTCCGCGAGGTCGTCGGGTCGCATCCTCGGCGTCGCGACCTCGGTGGCGAGCGCCTCGAGCTCGGCGCGGACGAGGAACGCCTCACGCAGGTCACCCGCGGAGATCGAGCGGACGCGGACGCCACGGTTCGGCTCGAAGGACACGAGACCGAGCGCGGCTAGGCGGCGCAGCGCCTCGCGAACCGGCGTGCGGCTGACCTCGAACCGCTCCGAGAGCTGCTCTTGCCGCAGCACGGTGCCCGGCGGGATCGCGCCGCCGACGATCTCGTCCTCGAGGACGCGAGCGATGTCGTCGGCCTTCGTCGTGAGCGTGGTCACGCCGTGCAGTCTACGGGAGCGCTCTGTTCATACATGCATCCCCTTACAGATGTTTGGGATCCGAAAAGTCGCAATACTGGGACTTGTCTCGGGTATTCGGGTCATCTAGGATCCAATGACTGCCAATCTGGATCCGAAAGGACTGCCTGTGACGTACCAGCCGACCATCACACGTCCGTACTCCGACGAGGACGTCGACCGTCTCCGCGGCTCGGTCAGGGTCGAGCACACGCTCGCCCGACTCGGCGCGGAGCGCCTGCGGATGCTGCTCGCCGAGCGCGAGTGGGTGCCCGCGCTGGGCGCGCTGACCGGCGGGCAGGCGGTGCAGATGGTGAAGGCCGGGCTGGAGGCGATCTACCTGTCCGGCTGGCAGGTCGCGGCGGACGCCAACCTGGCGGGCGGGACGTATCCGGATCAGAGCCTCTACCCCGCCAACTCGGGCCCGGCGCTGGCGGCGCGGATCAACAGCGCCCTCCTGCGCGCGGATCAGATCGCGCACGCGGAGGGCGATGACACGACCGCCTGGCTCGCGCCGATCGTGGCCGACGCCGAGGCGGGCTTCGGTGGCCCGCTGAACGCGTTCGAGATCATGCGCGCCTACGTCGAGGCCGGCGCAGCGGCGGTGCACTTCGAGGATCAGCTCTCGTCGGAGAAGAAGTGCGGTCATCTCGGCGGCAAGGTGCTCGTGCCGACGAGCCAGTTCGTCCGCGCGCTCGTCGCGGCGCGGCTCGCGGCGGACGTGGCCGGCGTGCCGACCCTCGTCGTCGCGCGCACCGACGCGCTCTCCGCCGCCCTGCTCACGAGTGACGTCGACGAGGCGGATCGCGCCTTCTGCACGGGTGAGCGGACGAGCGAGGGGTTCTTCCGCGTGCGCGACGGGATCGATGCGGCGATCGCCCGCGGCCTCGCCTATGCGCCCTACGCCGACCTGATCTGGTGCGAGACCTCGACGCCCGACATGCACGAGGCGGAGCGCTTCGCGGCGGCGATCCACGAGCGCCACCCGGATCGGCTGCTCGCCTACAACTGCTCGCCCTCGTTCAACTGGCGCCGCCACCTGAGCGACGCGCAGATCGCGACGTTCCAGCGCGACCTCGCCTCGATGGGGTATCGGTTCCAGTTCATCACGCTCGCCGGCTTCCACTCGCTCAACCTCTCGATGTTCGAGCTCGCCCGCGGGTACCGCGACGACGCGATGACCGCCTACGTCGAGCTGCAGGAGCGCGAGTTCGCGCTCGAGGCCGACGGCTACACCGCCACGCGCCACCAGCGCGAGGTCGGCGCCGGCTACTTCGACCAGGTGATGCAGACCGTCTCGGGCGGCACCGCCTCGACGCTCGCGCTCGCCGGCTCCACCGAGGAGGAGCAGTTCGAGGCCGAGGCGGCTGTCGTCTGAGGCGGCCGACGAGCCCCACCCGGCGGCGGCCCCGACACCGTGGGTCGCCGGTCCGCGAGAATCGCGAGCTGACGATGACGGACGACGTCCTGACCCCGGATGCGCGGGCGCTCTTGGCCGATCTGGAGCGGTCGTTCGGGCCGCGGCGGCGCGAGCTGCTCGAGGCGCGAGGCGTCCGGCTGGCCCGGCTGCGCGGCGGGGAGCTGCCGGACTTCCTGCCGGAGACGGCGGACGTGCGGGCGGGCGACTGGCGCGTGGCCCCGCCTCCGGAGGAGATCGCCGATCGCCGGGTGGAGATCACCGGGCCGGTCGACCGGAAGATGGTCATCAACGCGCTCAACTCCGGGGCGCGGGTGTTCATGGCCGACTTCGAGGACGCGAGCTCGCCGACCTGGGAGAACGTGATCGACGGCCAGCGCAACCTGTCGGACGCGCTCGACCGGACGATCGAGCTGGTGACGCCCGACAAGGCCTACCGGCTGGGCGCCGG
Source organism: uncultured Actinomycetes bacterium (assembly GCA_963703095.1). Taxonomy (GTDB): domain Bacteria; phylum Actinomycetota; class Thermoleophilia; order Gaiellales; family Gaiellaceae; genus Gaiella. The sequence continues at coordinate 1,484,942 of OY969787.1, read as the reverse complement.
AGCCCGCGGTGCTGTTCGTCCGGCCGCGGGGCTGGCACCTCGTCGAGCGCCACCACGAGGTCGACGGGCAGCCGATGTCGGCGAGCCTGTTCGACTTCGGGCTGTACGCGCTGCGCAACCACGACCGGGGCGGCCGCTACCTGTACCTGCCCAAGCTGGAGTCGCACCTCGAGGCCCGCCTGTGGGACGACGTGCTCGCCTGGACGGAGGACCGGCTCGGGCTCGAGCGCGGCTTCTTCCGCGCGACCGTGCTGATCGAGACGATCCTCGCCGCGTTCGAGATGGACGAGATCCTCTACGAGCTGCGCGAGCACTCCGCGGGTCTCAACGCCGGTCGCTGGGACTACATCTTCAGCGTGATCAAGAAGCTCGGGCACCGCCCCGAGTTCGTGCTGCCCGACCGGGCCTGCGTGACGATGGCCGTGCCGTTCATGCGTGCCTACTGCGAGCTGCTGGTCAAGACCTGCCACCGTCGCGGCGCGCACGCGATGGGCGGCATGGCCGCCTTCATCCCCTCGCGGCGCGACCCGGCGGTCAACGCCGTCGCGCTCGCCCGGGTGCGCGAGGACAAGGAGCGCGAGGCCTCCCAGGGCTTCGACGGCACCTGGGTGGCGCACCCCGACCTCGTCCCCGTCGCGCTGGAGTGCTTCGACCGCGTGCTCGGCCGACACCCCAACCAGCTCGACCGGCAGCGCGACGACGTGACCGTCGACGCGCAGCCGAGCTGCTCGACGTCGCCGCCACTCCCGGCGACATCACCGAGCCCGGCCTGCGCAACAACGTCTCCGTCGGGATCCGCTACCTGCACGCCTGGCTCGAGGGCGCCGGCGCGGTCGCGATCGACAACCTGATGGAGGACGCCGCCACCGCCGAGATCAGCCGCAGCCAGATCTGGCAATGGCTCCACCACGGCAAGGTCACCCTCGACCAGGTGCGCCGCGTCACCGCCGAGGAGGCCGACCACCTCGGCCCCGGCTACGACACCGCACGCGCCCTCTTCGACGAGGTCGCCACCCGCGACGAGTACGTCGAGTTCCTCACCCTCCCCGCGTACGAGCAGCTGGTCGCCCGCGAGCACGGCTGAGACCGCCCGGCCGGCGGGCCGGGCGTCGGCACACCCCTCGATCGGGGTCTTCGCAGCGCCGTGCCGTCCTCCGATGATCGCTCCGTGACGTTGAACGCGGGACGTGCGGCGCTCCTGCTCTCGCTGGTCGCCCTCGCCTTCGGCGGGTGGCGCCTCGCGGCGCCCGCTGCCACCGACGCGCGCGACGGCTCGGGCGAGGCCGTGACGAGCCTCGTCGGGCGCGTGGACGACGCACGCTTCGGGGTCGCGATCGCGAACCTGGAGCTGCGCCGTCGCAGTGAAGGCACCTACGCCGGCGCTGCCATGCCACCCGGGCTGACGCTCGTGCGGGCGACCGCAGACGGGTACTGCGTCCAGCTCGCCGACGGCGGGCCGAGCATGCATGTCGAGCAGCCCGGCGAGGGACCTGCCGCGGGCCCCTGCTGAGCGGTCTGCCGACGGGAGCCGCTGCCTCTGCCCGAGTCAGCCTGAGCCGCCGAGGAAGGCGGCGATCGCAGCGGCCGTGGTGTCGAAGTCGTCCCAGAGCACGCTGTGGCCGCCGGGCACGCGCACGGTCTCGACGTCCGCGCGCGCCGGCGGCTCGACCGGGATCCACGAGCGCTCGCCGAGGACGACGAGCGTCGGGCAGGCGGGCCAGGGAGGAGGTGCCGTCGCCATCTCGCTCCAGGCGACGATCGCGGCCTCGGCGCTGACGCGGTAGCGGAGCCTGCCGTCGTCGCCCCTGACGAGGTGGACGCGCGTCTCCTCCTCGAGCGTCGCACGAGGCGTGGAGAACAGGGTGCCATCGCCGAGGCGCGCGGCGATCGCGTCGTCTGCCGAGGCGAACGACGAGTCGGTCCGTGCGAGCGCGGCACGCTCGGCGGCGACGGTCGGGGCGATGTGCATCGCCGGGTCGAGGAGCACGGCACGCTCGACGAGTCGCGGCTGCCGTTGCGCGAGCTCCGCGACGAGCCTGCCGCCGAAGCTGTGCCCGACCCAGCTCGCGCCCGCGATGCCGAGGGCGCCCGTCGTGTCCACCAGATCGGCGACGTGCTGATCGACACCCCACGGGGGCGCCCACGACGAGTCGCCGTGACCGCGCAGATCGACGGCGACGACGCGGTGTCCGTGGAGCGCGTCGGCGGCGAGCCGCTCGAACCGGCGCGCATGACCCGTCAGCCCATGCAGGCAGACGACCGGTGGCGCCGTGGCCGGCCCCCACGCGACGACGTTCAGGTGCACGCGAGCGCGATCTTCCCGAAGTGATCCGCGCCTTCCATCCGCGCGTGCGCGGCCTCGATCTCTCCGAGAGGGAAGACGGAGTCGACCACGGGGTGCCAGGCTCCGTCCTCCAGCATCACCAGCAGCCCGGCGAAGTCGCGTGGACTGCCCATCGTCGTGCCGAGGAGCGAGAGCTGCTGGAGATAGAAGGGACGCACCTCGAGCGTCGCCTCGGTGCCCCCGGTCGCGCCGAAGGCCACGACCCGGCCGCCCGGGCAGACCGTCCGGAGCGCCTCGGGCCACGTCGATCCGACGGAGTCGAGCACGAGCTCGACGCCTCGCCCGCCGGTGAGCTCGCGGACCGCGTCGGGCCAGTCGGGCGTCGTGTAGAGGACGCCGGCCTCCGCGCCGAGCTCGCGGGCGCGCTCGAGCTTCTCGGGCGAGCTGGAGGTCACGAGCACCCGGGCCCCCGCCTGCGCTGCGAGCTGCACGGCGATCGTGGACACCCCCGAGCCTGCGCCGAGCACGAGCACGGTCTCGCCTGCCCGGAGCCCGCCTCGGACGAACAGCGCGCGGTACGCCGTCAGCGCCGCGAGCGGGAAGGCGGCCGCCTCCTCCCAGGTCAGCCGCGCAGGGCGCGGGAAGAGGTTCTCGGCGGGAACGGCGACCAGCTCGGCGTGCGTCCCCTCGTGCGGTCCACCCAGGATCTGGAACTCGGGCCCCGGAGCAGCCTCCCCCGACCCCCAGTGGAGCGACGGCAGGATCACGACCTCCTCGCCCGTGTCCCGTCGCACCCCTGCGCCGTCCGACCCCGGTACGAGCGGGAGCGCGAACGGGTAGACGCCCCGACGGACGAGGGCGTCGCGCCGGTTCAGCGCCGCACTGCGCAGCTCGACGATCACCTCCCCGAGCGCGGGCACGGGATCGGGCGCCTCCTCGAAGCGGAGGATGCCGCCCGGGTGGACGCGCACGGCCTGCACGGTCAGCGAATGCTCGCCCAGGGCTCGTCGCCTGCGACGTCGACGAGCTCGTAGCCCCCCTCGCCCGCCGCGGGCGCGAGCACGACCTGCAGCTCCGCCGGCGCGTCCGCGTCGTTGTAGGAGCCGTGAACGACGTCGCGGTCGATGTACACCGAGTCGCCGGGCCCGAGCTCGCGGCTCTCCTGCTCGAGGTACTGCGTCACCCGCCCGGACCTGACGATGATCACCTCGTCCTGGTCGGGATGCTTGTGGAACGCGTGGCAGCCGCCGGGCGCGAGCGTCACGTCCATCACGACGAAGGACGTGCACCCCGTCCCGGGCGGGGAGACCCGCATCCCCGCGCTGCCCCAGTCGAAGCTCGCGACGTCGACATCGCCCTGCATCACGAACCTGCTCATCTCCTCGACACTCCTCTCGTCGCCATCCCGCCGAGCTCAGCGCCCGGTGGGAATCGCCTTGAACCGTCGCATGTTCTCCGTCATCGCCACCTCGGTCGGCAGCCGCTCCATCGACGAGGCGCCGAAGAAGCCGACCACGCCCTCGGTGTTCGCCAGGACGTAGGCAGCGTCGTCGGGCTCGGCGATCGGGCCGCCGTGGCAGAGCACGATCACGTCGGGGTTGATGCGCTTGGCCGCGTCGTGCATCGCCTGGATCAGCGGCACGCAGTCCTCGAGCGTCTTCGCCGTGTCGGCACCGATCGAGCCCCCGGTGGTGAGCCCCATGTGAGGCACGAGGACGTCGGCGCCCGCCTCGGCCATCGCCTCCGCCTCCTCGACGGTGAAGACGTACGGTGCCGTGAGCAGGTCCTTCTCGCGCGCGAGGCGGATCATCTCAACCTCGAGCCCGTAGCCCATGCCGGTCTCCTCGAGGTTGCGCCGGAAGGTGCCGTCGAACAGCCCGACCGTGGGGAAGTTCTGCACGCCGGAGAAGCCGATCCGGGTGAGCTCGTCGAGGAACACGTCCATCAGCCTGAACGGGTCGGTGCCGCAGACGCCCGCGAGCACCGGGGTCTCCCGCACCACGGGCAGCACCTCCCGGGCCATGTCGACGACGATCGCGTTCGCGTCGCCGTACGGGAGCAGCCCGGAGAGCGACCCACGCCCTGCCATCCGGTAGCGGCCGGAGTTGTAGATGATGATCAGGTCGGTGCCGCCGGCCTCGGCGCACTTGGCCGACAGCCCCGTGCCCGCTCCTGCGCCGATGATCGGGCTGCCCGCGTCGATCTGCGCGCGCAGGCGCGCGAGCGCCTCACCTCTCGTCATGGGTTCCTCCCTCCTGGCCGCCCCCTGTGGAGCGATCGGCACACGATCGGCACGAACCGCCCTTGACAGCCGACGGTGTCTGGCACCGACGAGTCGCGACCTCGGACGGCGCTCTCACGCGGCGCCTCCGATCAGCTCGTGGAGCCGGTCGGCCATCGCCCGGGCGAAGACGGGGTCGTTGACGTCGGTGTCGAGCTCGTGCACCTCGACGACCGCCGGGTCGATGCGCTCCCGCAGCGTCTCGAACAGGGCCGCGTCAGCCTCCGGGTCGTGGAAGGGCTGACCCTCGGTCGCGATCATCGAGACGCCCCGGAGCGGGACGTAGAGCACCGTCGGACCCGTCGCGACGTTCAGCTTCGACGCGATGAGCTCCGCGATCTCGCGACACTCCTCCGGCGTCGTCCGCATCAGGGTGATCGTCGGGTTGTGGACGTAGAGGTTCCGCTCGCGGTAGCGCTCGGGAACCGTCTCGAGCGGGCCGAAGTTGACCATGTCGAGCGCGCCGAGCGAGACGACCTGTGGGATCCCCAGGCGTCCAGCCGACTCGAGCCGCTCCGGCACCGCGGCGAGCACCCCGCCCGCGACCTGGTCGCAGAACTCGGTCGTGGTGGCGTCGAGGGCACCGGCGATGAAGCCGCCCGCCAGCAGCTTCTCCATCGAGCCCCCGCCGGCGCCGGTCTGATGGAACACCAGCACCTCGTAGCCGAGCTCCTCGAGCCGCTCGCGCGCGGTGGTCACGCACGGAGTCGTCACGCCGAACATCGACGCCACCACGAGCGGACGCTCGTCGCCGAGCGCCGGAACCGTGGCCTTCGCCATGCCGGCGAGCGCGCCCGCGGCGTTGGCCATGATCCGAGCCGAGATCCGGTTGACGCCCGCGATGTCGACGACCGAGTACATCATCGTGACGTCGACTGACCCCACGTAGGGGCTCGTGTCGCCCGAGGCCACCGTGGAGACCATCAGCTTCGGCACGCCGATCGGCAGCTCGCGCATCGCATGCGTGACGAGCGCCGAGCCACCGGAGCCGCCGAGCCCCCCGATCGCGTCGAGGCGACCCTCGGAGTGCAGCCGTCGAACCACCTCCGCCGCGCCGCGCGCCATCGTCTCGACCGCCACGCCGCGGTCACCGGCCGCGGCCAGCGCAGCGACGTCGGCCCCGGCGGCGGCCGCGACCTCCTGCCGCGAGACGTCGGGCGCAGCGAGCGGCTCGCCCACGATGCCCGCGTCGACGAGCACCACGTCCACGCCGTGCTCCCGGATGCGGTCGGCGAGGAAGGCGTACTCCCGACCCTTCGTGTCGAGCGTGCCGACGAGGACGACGGTGGGCAAGACGTGACCTCCTTCGCTGGATTCGACCGGTACGGCGATCCTAGAGCGTCGTCGGGAGCCGCGCGCCGCTCAGGGCCGAGCGCGGCGCCCGACGGACTCGGTGCCAGACACCGGATCCTGTCAAGGGGGTTTCGTGCCGACTGTGTGCCGATCGCTCCACAGGCCGACGCGCGGGGAGCGACCGCGTCAGCCCGCGCGGGACTCGAGGGGCTCGACGCCGAGGTACCTGCGCTGGAGATCCGGGTCGGCGTTGAGCGCCTCCGAGGTCGTCTCGGCCGCGATGTGCCCGCCGACCATCACGAGCTGCCGCCGGGCGACCTCGGTCGCGACGCCGAGGTTCTGCTCGACGAGCAGGATCGCGATCCCCTCCTCCACGAGCGCGTGACAGGTCGCGATCACCTGCTCGACGATCGCGGGTGCGAGGCCCTCGGACGGCTCGTCCATGATCAGGAGCTCGGGGTTCGTGAGCAGCGCCCGGCCGATCGCGAGCATCTGCTGCTCACCACCGGAGAGCTGGGTCGCCCCGATCTTCTTCCGCTCGGCGAGACGCGGGAAGAGCTCGTAGATCGCCTGCGGTGTCCAGCGCTTGCCCCTCGTGCCACGCGAGAGCATCCGCAGGTGCTCGTCGACCGAGAGCGACTGGAACAGGCGACGGCCCTGCGGCACGTACGCCACGCCCTCCCCCGCCACCTTGTACGACTGGCGGCCGATCAGCTCCTGTCCGCGGAAGCGGGCCGAGCCGCTCACCGTCGGCGGGCGGATGCCCATCAGCGCGTTGCAGAGGGTCGTCTTGCCCATGCCGTTGCGGCCGATCACCGCGACGGCCTCGCGGGCCATGGTGAACGTCACGCCGTGGAGCGCCTGCGCGCTGCCGTAGAACGCGTCCAGCCCCTCGACCTCGAGCAGCGTCTCGCCTGCCACGCCGGTCACTCCTGCTCCTCGTGAAACCGGCTGCCGAGGTAGATGTCGTGCACCATCTGGTTCGCACGGATCTCCGCCGGCGTGCCCTCGACGACGTTCCGTCCGTCGTGCATCATCGTCACGTACTGCGCGACGGTGAGCGCGACGTCCATGTCGTGCTCGATGAGGATCAGGGTCACGTCGGCCGGGAGCCCGACGAGGAGCTCCGTGAGGCGCTCCCGCTCGCCGCGGGAGAGGCCCGAGGCGGGCTCGTCGAGCATCATCAGCTTCGGCTCGACCGCGCTCGCCATCCCCACCTCGAGCTGGCGCTGCTCGCCGTGCGAGAGATCCCGCACGAGCGCGTCGGCCTTGTGCCCGAGCCACACGCGCTCTGCCGCCTCCCGCGCGCGCTCCCGCGTCACGCGATCCTTCCCGCGCCGCACGATGCGAAGGCGGCCACCCTGGTGCCCGACGATCGCGAGCACGATGTTGTCCTGCACGGTGAGGCCCGGGAAGAGCCGCGTCTTCTGGTAGGTGCGCGCGAGGCCCATCGCCGGACGCACGCGCGCCGGGAGGAACGTGACGTCCTCGCCCATCACCTCGATCGTCCCCGAGGTCGGGTGGAAGTCTCCCGCGACGAGGTTGAACAACGTCGTCTTGCCGGCCCCGTTGGGGCCGAGGATCGCGCGGCGCTCGCCGTGCGCGACGTCGAGATCGACGTCGCGCACGGCCTGGACGCCGCCGAAGCGCCGGCCGACCCCCCGCAAGCGGAGGATCGGCGCGGCGCTCGGTGCAGCAGCTGCGGTCACCCGACCTACTTGATGACCGCGTTCGTGATCTTGCCGTTGGTGACGACCTTGATCTTGCCCTGCCACGGCAGCTTCTTCTTCACGCACGGAGGCTGCGTGCGGCCGGGCGGCGGGCTCGACTTCTTGAACAGCCCGCCGAACGACTGGTCGACGTTCGGCACGTAGCCGACGACCTGCGTCGTGATCGCTCCGCCGCGGCGCACGAGCTGCAGCGGGTACTGATCCTGGATCGCCTGGCGGTTCGAGTCCAGGCGCACGAGCCCGCGGTCGGAGACCTCGTAGCCCGAGCCCAGGGTCTTCGGCATGCTCCGCTGGAGCGCCAGCCCGAGCTGACCGCCCGAGGCCTGGAGGCCCTTGATGAAGGCCCATGCCGCGTTGTAGTAGTTGTAGACGAAGCCGTCGGCGTAGTTCCCGCCGTTGAGGCCGGGGTAGTGCCGATTGACGATCGCCTCGTAGGCCTTCGCCTGCTTGGTCTGCAGGCCGGGGCCGGTGCCGAAGCCGCCGACGTAGGAGCCGACGACCTTCGGGGCGACGACCTTGTCCGCGCCGAGGAAGGCGAAGAACAGGTTGCCGATGTGCTGCTCCGGCTTGAGCGACCCGTAGGCCTGCTCGAACGCCGTCAGGCTCGCGCCGGTGCCGGTGCCGCCGACGACCCAGAAGTAGCCGTCCACCGCACCCGGTGCCGGCAGCTGCTGGATGTAGGAGGCGTAGTCGGTCGTGTTCAGCGGCGGGAACACGCGCTTCGTGATCTTGCCGCCGATCGCGCAGAAGTCGGCGATGATGCCGGCCGCGGACGTCCAGCCGAAGCTGTAGTCGTCCATGATGATCGCGGCGTTGCGCCACTTCAGCTTCTTGTACGCGATCTCGCCGATGCCGGCGTTCCACTGGGCGCCGTCACCGTGGTAGCGGAACACGTTCTTCGGTGCGATCTGGAGCGTCGGGTCCTGCGACCCGGCCGTGCCGATGACGAACAGCTTGGTCGGCTTCGTCTTCGCGTAGTTCGCGACGACGACCGCCTCGTCACCCGACAGCGGGCCGATCATGACGTCGGCCTTCAGCTGCTCCATCAGGCGCCGCGTCTCCTTGATCGCCGTCGCCGCGGTGTCATCGCCGCAGCCGTAGCCGACGATCTGCACGTTGGTCGAGCCGACCTTGATGCCGGTCATGCCCGCCGACGGCTTCTTCTTGTTCTTGACCTTCCCGCCCGCGAACTGGGCGAAGGCCGCCTGCGCGCCTCCGATGTCCGGCTCGTAGCCGAAGCCGAAGGCGCCCTTGCAGTCGGTCATGATCGCGACGCGGACCGTCGTGGCAGCCGCCTTGGACGCCGCGAGCGACGTCGAGGCGACGACGGAGACCGCGATGGCGAGCAGGCCGAGCGGAAGCAGGAGCTTCCAGCGCCGTGAGATACGGCTCATGCGTATTGCCCTCCTTCGTGGTGGTGGAACGTGGATGAAGATGAACGAGCGTAGAGCGTGGTCACGTTTCTGCGCACCCCCTCCTTTCTCACGCTTCCTGCCCGGTCGGACCCGTCGGCGTGGTCGGTGCGGCCGGCGCGGCGGGAGCCTGCCGGCGGCGGCCGACCGTCCAGAGCCGATCCCAGAGCCCGCTGAGCCCGTCCGGGGAGACGATGACGATGGCGAGGAAGATCACCCCGATGATGGTGTTGAAGCTGCCGCCGATGCCCGTGGTGTCGAGCAGGTCGGTCAGCCAGCTATCGCGGATGTACGTGTTGATGACGATGTAGACGAACGCGCCGAGCCAGGCGAACTCGATTCGGCCGAGCCCCCCGATCACCGCGATGATGAGCAGCTCGATCGTCGAGGCGAGCCCGACGGAGTCGGGCGAGATCTGTCCCTGCCACCAGACGTAGAGGACGCCCGCGAGCGAGGCCACGAACGCGGCCAGCCCGAAGGCGAGCATCCGGTGCAACGGCACGGCGTACCCGAGGGAGGCCATGCGCACCGGCTCGTCCCGGACGCCCTGGAGCGCGAGGCCGAACGGCGTCCGCACGACGTACCGGATCAGCAGGTAGACCGCCACCGCGACCCCGAGCGCGATGTAGTAGAGCTTCTCGGGGTTGTCGAGCACCGGCCCGATCCAGCCGGGCATGTACTGGTTGATCCCGGCGATCGGTGAGAAGCCGCCGAACTGGGTCACCTGCCCGAAGAAGTAGTTGGCGATCACCGCGTAGGTGAGCGTGAGCATCAGGAAGTAGATCCCGAAGCTGCGCGCGGCGAGGGCGCCGAAGACCAGCCCGATCGCCGTGGTCACGACGATCGCCATCACGAGCGCCACCGTCGGATCCCACCCGAGCGTCAAGCCCTTGGTCTCGCCGCCCGGCACGCGCTGCGTGACCATGTTCCCGAGCATGTAGCCGGCGATCCCCATCAGCGCCGTCTGCGCGAGCGAGACCATGCCGCCGTAGGCCGACAGGAACACGAGGCTCGCGGCGGCGATCCCGAAGATGAACGTCTGGGTGAGGACCGTCTCGACCCAGTACTCGTTGAAGAAGGCCGGACCGGTGAGCGCCACTCCCAGCACGGCGACGCCGATCGCGCGCTCGACGAGGTCGCGCGGCGCGGCGCTCACGCCGCTCTCCCGAACAGCCCCTGCGGCCGGAACGCGAGCACCAGGGCGAGCAGGATGAACGTGAACACGATCGAGTACTGCGTGCAGCAGTTGTCACCCGTCGTGGGCAGGTACACGGCCGCGAACGAGAAGACGAGCCCGTAGAGCAGCGAGCCCGCGACCGCACCGAGCAGCGACCCCATCCCGCCGATGATCACCACGACGAGCGAGTTGAGCAGCCACTGCCCGTCCTGGCCGGGTGCCACGGCGCCCTGCGACGCGCCGGCGGCGCCCCCGAGCGCCGCGAGCCCCGAGCCGATGAAGAAGGCGAGCGCGAAGACGAGCTGGATGTTGATCCCGAGCGCCGAGGTCATCTGCTGGTCGTCGACCCCTGCGCGGATCACCATCCCGGTCCGCGTCCGATACAGCCAGAGGAAGAGCGAGACGCCCACGAGGATCCCGAGCGCGAGCACCATCAGGCGCGCGAGCGAGTACTCGATCCCGAGCAGCGGCAGCTCGATCAGCCGGTTCGTCCAGCCGGGCCAGGTGATGGTGGACGCGAGCCCGTCGTTGAAGTGGGCGATCACCTGGTCGGCGGCGATCACCGAGATGGCGATCGTGATGAGCGCCTGGCGCAGCTCCTGCCCCTGGTTCCAGCGGAGGAACACCTGCTGGACGATCAGCCCGACGAGGCCGATCACCATGGCCGCGACGACAGCCGGGAACACCCACTCCCACGTGCTCACGTCCGTGCCGGGGATCGTGAAGCCGGAGCCCGTCATCTTCTGCTGCACCTCCCAGGCGACGTAGCCGCCGAGGAGGTAGAAGGAGCCGTGGGCCATGTTCACGACGCGCATCAGCCCGAAGATCAGCGAGAACCCGCTCGCGACGATGAACAGCAGCCCCGCGAACGTGAGGCCGTTGAGGAGGGTGCGCCAGAAGCTCTGCCAGTCGTCGGTCGCAGAGCCGAAGTTCGTGGTGCGCCAGCTGCCGCCCTCGCCCGTGAACGGGGTCGCGATCACGAGCACGTAGGCGAGCGCGAAGCCGACGAGCAGGGCGACCACCAGACGCGGGACCAGCGCTCGGACATCCACGTGTCGGAGGCGCTCGCTCATCCGGGCGCGAGCCTAACCCGCGGAGCACACGCTTTCAAGAAGTAACCGATAATCGATTCTTTCTCGCACCGTCTGCCGCCCGGCGGTCGGAGGCGTGACACCGGGCGGGTCTGGCCGGTGCAGGGCACGGTCACGTGGGGCGATTCTCCCCGACGGCCGGCCCGCGCGCCATCGTCCCAACGGACGACGCCCCGCCGCGGGATGATCGACTAGCCTCTGGCGGCAGATCGACCTCGACCACGCAGGAGGACCCCATGAGCGAGACGACGAGGGTGACGATCCCGTACGAGTCGATGGATCCCCTGGCGATCGGGGCGACCGACGACGACTCGAAGAAGCACCGGGACACGATCGAGCTCGAGGTGCCGACCGCCAACCTCATCGCGGACGTGCGACCGGTCGAGCCGCCGCCGGTCGCCGATGCGAGCGAGGCCGCGCGCGCCGCGCTCGCAGCTCCCGTCGACGGCCCGACGTTCACCGAGCTCCTGTCGGGCAGGACGTCCGTCGCCGTGGTGATCGACAACCAGTTCAGGCCCACGCCCTCCTCGAAGCTGCTCCCTGCAGTCTTCGACGCCATCGAGGCGGCGGGAGTTGGCGATGTGCGCGTCTGCTGCGCGAACGGGAAGGTCTTCCCGATGTCGGAGTCCGACACGGAGCAGAAGGTCGGACGGGAGAACCTCGCGCGCATGGAGCGGAACGGCTGGTCGTTCACGCAGAACGATCCACAGAACCCCGAGGCCTACACCTTCGTCGGCGTCTCGTCGGGCGGCACCCCCGTCTGGCTGCTGAACGAGGTCGCCTCGGCCGACCTGAAGATCACGATCGGCCAGGCTCAGGCGAACCACTGGGGAGCCGGCGGCGGCGGAAAGCTGATCCTCCCCGGCGTCGTCTCGGACGCGACCGTCGAGTCCAACCACTGCGCCTTCGTCACGTCGCCGCAGACGCACTACGGGGCCTACTGCGGGCCGATGCGGTCGGACATCGACGAGGTCGCGACGATGTGCGGGCTCGACTGCACGATGAACGTGCTGCTCGACACCCACGGTCGCGTGATCGACGTGGTCTTCGGGTCGCACCCCGAGGCGCACCGCGAGGCGATCCGTCGCTTCAACGACGTGTACGCGTACGAGTCGTTCGTGCCGGAGCACGGGCAGGCCGACATCGCGATCTGCGGCGTCTTCGCCCCCACCGACCACCTGTTCTTCCACACGGGCTGGGGGTGCATGTCCGCAGACCTCGTCGTCAAGGACGGCGGCACGCTGATCTACTGCTCGCCGTCGCCCGGCGTGTCCACGGCGATCGGCGACTTCCCCGGGCTCGCCCTGATGGATCTGATGAAGCCCTACATGCCTGCCACGCCCGAGAGCTACCAGCGCGTGCTCTCCGACATCCATGCACGGGCGATCCAGATGTGGGCCGGCTGCATCTGGGTGCCGATCTACGAGGTGATGACGCGCAAGCATCTGACGATCGTCACCCTCGAGGAGAACCTCGCCATGGCGGCGGACATCGGCCTCGACGCGACCACCTCGGTCGACGAGGCGTTCGCCGCTGCGCTCGCGCGCCACGGAGCCGACGCGAAGGTGGCCGTGCTCCCCTACGCCCGCTACCAGCTGCCGCGCAACGCGGTGCGCATGCACCAGACCGACGCGCACGTGTTCGCCCACGCGGGCCGGTAGACGCAGGGCGGTGACCGAGGACGTCCGGGCGCGGCGAGCCATCCCTGGTCTCGTCGCGCCCGGCACCGACCCGGCGGAGGTCGGCCCGGGCGAGATCCGGGGATCGACGACGGTCCTCGAGCTCCTCCGCATGTTCCCGGACGGCCGCGCCGCACGACTGCTGGCCGAGATCCAGCTCCCGTGCGCGCACTGCGGCGGCGCGGTGCGGGAGCCGCTCACCCTGGCCGCGAAGCGTCATCAGCGCGACGCGCGCGCCGTCCTCGAGGCCTTCCGCGCGCTCGCCGCGGGCTACCCGGGGCCGGAGCTCGTGGAAGGCGCGCGCGAGCGCCGTCCCGACCGATGGGCGTAGCATCACCCGGATGACGACGTCGGCCGCCGACTCCTCGCCCCTGCGCGGCGCGCACGCCGGGGACGCCGTGGGCCGGACGCTCGAGGCGATCCGCCTCGCGGCCGGCGCCGACCGCGCGTCGGTCGCCGAGCTCGACACGACCCGCGGGACGTTCTCGATCCTCGCCGCGAGCGGCGAGAGGCTGCTCCCGGTGGGAGCGCGCCACGCCCTCGACGAGTCGACCCACTTCGCGCTCGCCGCCGACGGAGACGCCTTCGTGGCGCCCGACTTCGCTCACGACACGCGCTTCCGGCGGCCGGTGGACGACCTCGTCCGCGACCACGGCTTCCGCGCGGGCGTCGCCCTCCCGCTCGGCGACGGCCCCGAAGCGGGGGCGCTCGCGCTCCACTTCCGCGAGCGCGGTGACCGCGTGCTGCGGGTCGCCCGCCTCCTCGAGCCGGTCGCCGAGGCGCTCGCCGCAGCTGTCAGGCGCGGCCACGCGGCCTGCTTCGACGCGGCTGTCCTCGACGCCGACCCGCTCGTGGGACGCGGCCTGCTCCACGTCCTCCACGACACACCCGGTGTCCGCGCGCGCCTCGAGACCACGCCCGGCGGTCTGACCGGCACCAGGCCCGACGTGGTCGTCGTGGCGACCGACGACGGTCGGGCCGAGCTGGTCGTGCGCGCGCTGCGCTCGGGTGGGATCGACGCGCCGGTGGTCGTCGTCTCGGGGTGTGACTCGCCCGAGCTGCGGCAGGCGGCCCTCATGGCCGGCGTCGCGGGGGTCGTGCCGCGGGCCGACGTCGTCACCGCCCTCCCCGACGCGCTGCGCGTCGTCGCCGACGGCGGGACGTGGCTCCCCGGACCGATGGGACGACCGGCGCGCGTCCTTCTCTCGGCGCGCGAGCTCGAGGTGCTCGTCCTGCTGGATCGCGGGCTCCGCCTCGCGCAGATCGGGGTCGAGCTGGGCATCGCCCACGCCACCGTCAAGGCGCACACGCGGAACGTCTTCCGCAAGCTCGACGCCACCTCACGGGCGGAGGCCTGCTACGCGGCGCGCTCGGCCGGTCTGCTGAGGTCCGCGTAGGCCGATCCGGCGCGCCGCGCCGGCTGTCGTGTGCACCGGCTCGTCCGAAGGGATGATTGCGCCCGACCGGCGTCACGCGCGACGATGGAGTCGATGGCCCGCCCCGTATCGGCCGACTCGCGCGCCTGGGTCGGACGCGCGCTGCAGCGCGTCGAGGACGACGCGCTGCTCCGCGGCCGCGGCCGCTTCCTCGACGACCTCGCGCCGGTCCCGGGCGCCTGCCACGCGGCGATCGTCCGCTCACAGCTGCCCCACGCGCGGATCACGGTCGACGCGTCCGCGGCCTCGGCCGTCCCCGGCGTCGTCGGCGTGCTGACCGGCGCGGACGTCGCGGCCCTCTCGCGCCCCTTCCCGGCCGCGCTGGAGACCGACGTGCGCCAGCACGCCGCTGCGGTCGACGTCACGCGCTACGCGGGCGAGCCGCTCGCGATCGTCGTCGCCCGCGACCGCTACCTCGCGGAGGATGCCGCGGAGCTCGTCGCGGTCGACTACGACCCGCTCGAGGCGGTGCTCGAGCCGCTCGCGGCGCTCGACGGCCCGGCCTGCGTCCACGACCGGTCGTTCCGCTACGGAGACGTGGACGCCGCCCTGCAGCGCTGCGACCTCGTCGTGCGGGAGACGTTCCGCTTCCCGCGGTTCAGCTGCACGCCCGTGGAGTGCTACGCCGTCGTCGCGGACTGGGACGAGGCCGACGGCAGCCTGACCGCGTGGGCGAACTTCCAGGGGCCGTTCACGCTGCACGGCGTCGCCGCCGCGGCGCTCGGCCTGCCCGGGAGCCGCTTCCGCCTGCTCACGCCGCCCGACTCCGGTGGGTCGTTCGGGATCAAGTCCGCGATCCTGCCGTACGTGGTGCTGGCAGGCGTCGCCTCGCGGGCGCTCGGGGTGCCCGTGCGCTGGACCGAGGATCGGGTCGAGCACTTGCTCGGGAGCTCCGCCGCGACGGGGCGCATCACCGAGATCGAGGCCGGCTTCACGGCCGACGGCGAGCTCGTCGCACTGCGCTACGACGCGATCGAGGACGTCGGCGCGTACGTCAGAGCCCCGGAGCCGGCCACGCTCTACCGGATGCACGGGTCGCTGTCCGGTGGGTACCGGGTCGAGCACGTGACAGCCCGCAACCGCGTCGTGCTCACGAACACGCTGCCGTCGGGCCTGAACCGTGGCTTCGGCGGCCCCCAGCTCTACTTCGGCCTCGAGCGCACGATGGCGATCGCCGCGCGACGCCTCGGGCTTGATCCAGCCGCCGTCGCCGCCCGGAACCTCGTCCCCGGAGAGCGGATGCCGTACCGGACGCCTTCGGGCGGGCTCTACGACTCGGGCGACTACGCCGCCTGCCTCGACCGTGCGCTCGAGCTCGCGCGCTACGACGAGCGACGTGCCGAGCAGGTGGACGCGCGGTCGGAGGGCCGCCTCGTCGGGATCGGGATCGCGTGCATCGTCGAGCCGTCGATCTCGAACATGGGCTACATCACGCTCGCGCAGACCGCGCCGGAGCGGGCGGCGTCGCTGCCGAAGTCGGGCAACGCGGAGGGCGCCCTGATCACCATCGACCCGAGCGGCGGGATCCACGTCCGCGTCGGGACGACCCCGCAGGGCCAGGGACACCGCACCGTGTGCGCGCAGGTCGTCGCCGACGAGCTGGGCTGCGATCCGGCGGACGTGCACGTCCTGTCGGAGATGGACACGGCCGGGGTGCCGTGGACGGTCGCCTCGGGCAACTACTCGTCGCGGTTCTCGGGCGTCGCGGTGGGCGCGGTCCGCGAGGCCGCGCGCACGCTCCGCGCGAAGGTCGACGCGATCCGCGGACACCTCGGCGACCCCGAGGCGTCGCTGCGGCGCGTCGCAGGGACGGCGCACTGGCACCCGACGGGGCTCCCCGCCGGGATGGAGCCGGGTCTCGCGGCGGTGGCGTACTGGGCGCCACCGAACCTCGACCCGCCCGACGCCGCCGACCGGGTCGCCTCGTCGGCCGCCCACGGGTTCATCGCCGACGTGTGCGTGGTCGAGGTCGAGCGGGAGACCGGCGCCGTGACGATCGTCGACTACGTCACCGTCCACGACGCCGGCACGCTTCTCAACCCCCTGCTCGCCGACGGCCAGGTGCGCGGCGGCTTCGCCCACGGGGCGGCGGTGGCGCTGCACGAGCGGCACGCCTGGGACGAGTGGGGCACCCCGTTGACGGCGTCCTTCGTCGACTACCTCGCACCGACCGCGCCCGATCTCCCCGACGTCCGGATCGACCACCTCTCCTCTCCGTCGCCGTTCACCGCGCTCGGGGCCAAGGGGCTCGGCGAGGGCAACACGATGAGCGCGCCGTGCGCGATCGCGAACGCCGTCGCCGATGCGATCGGCGTCGACGACGTCGAGCTGCCGCTGACGCCTCCGCGCGTGTGGGAGCTGCTGCGGCGAACCGACTCCCACACCGCACCGGCGAAGGACGACGCGACGTGAAGCCGGTCGCCTTCGACTACGTCGCCGCCCGGTCGCTCGACGAGGCGCTCGCGGCGCTCGCCTCCGACGAGGACGCGAAGCCGATCGCCGGCGGCCAGTCGCTCGTGCCCGCGCTGAACATGCGTCTCGTCCGCCCGACGCTGCTCGTCGACCTCAACCGGGCCGGGCTCGACGTCGTCGAGGCGTCGGGGGGCACCCTGCGGATCGGCGCGACGGCCCGACAGGCGTCGATCGAGCGCGATCCGCGGGCCCACCCGCTGCTGCGCGAGGCGCTCGGCTTCGTCGGGCACACGGTGACCCGCAATCGCGGCACGGTCGGCGGCAGCGTGGCGCACGCCGACGGCGCCGCGGAGATCCCCGTCTGCCTGACCGCCCTGCGCGGCTCGGTGCTCGTCGCCGGGCCGGACGGAACCCGCATCGTGACGCCGGACGCGTTCTTCGTCACCCACTACACGACGACGCTGGCGCACGGCGAGCTCGTCGTGGGCACGACGTGGCCCGACCCCGTGGCCGACGAGGGCTGCGCGTTCGAGGAGCTCGCCCTCCGGGCGGGCGACTACGCGCTGTCGATGGCGGCCGTCGTCCTCCGTCGCGAGGAAGGCGTGGCCCGCGACGTGCGGGTCGTCGTCGGTGCCGTCTCCGATCGCCCGCTCGCGCTCGTGGACGCGGCTGCGGCGCTCGAGGGGACGGCTGTCACCGACGCCGATGCGGCCGCTGCGGGAGCTGCGGCCGCCGACGCGGTCGAGCCGCACGGGACGCTCCATGCCACCGCCGACTACCTCCGCGCGGCGACGGGAGCGGTCGTCGCCCGCGCCGCACGACGCGCCTGGGAGGCCGTCGCGTGATCGAGATCACGGTGACCGTCAACGGACGCGCCCGGACGGAGGCGGTCGAGCCGCGGCTCCTGCTGACGGACTTCCTCCGCCACCGGCTCGGGCTGACGGGCACCCACGTCGGCTGCGAGCACGGGGTCTGCGGGGCCTGCACCGTGCGGGTGGACGGCGTCGCCGTGCGCGGCTGCTGCATGCTCGCGGTGCAGGTCGACGGCTGCGCCGTCGAGACCGTCGAGTCGCTCGCAGGGACCGGGCCGCTCACCGCGCTGCAGGAGGCGTTCCGCCGGCACCACGCGCTCCAGTGCGGCTTCTGCACGCCGGGCATCCTGATCGCGGCGACCGAGCTCCTCGACCGGGAAGGCGAGGTCGATCGACCGGCCGTCGAGGAGCTCCTCTCCGGCCACCTCTGCCGCTGCACCGGCTACACGCCGATCGTCGACGCGATCCTCGAGGTCGCGGCCGGCGACGGGACCGGAGCAGCGCCATGAACCTCGCGCGCTCGCTGCTCGCGGCCTGCGAGCGCCATCCCGAGCTCGAGGCCTTCCCGGAGCTCCGCTACGGCGACCTGCTGCCGCGGATCCGTCGCCTCGCGGGCGGCCTGGGCGCACGACCGGGCGAGCGGGTCGCCATCGTGCTCGACAACCGGCTCGACACGGCGCTCCTCTACTGGGCCTGCCAGTGGGCTGGGGCCGTCGCGGTGCCGCTCTCGTGGCGCGTGTCGGACGACGAGCTCGCCTACTGCATCGCCGACTGCGGTGCCCTCCGCATCCTGCGCGACGGCGACGAGCTGCCGGACGGGCCGGAGCACCCCGGCGCCCTCGACCGCCACGAGGGCGACGTGTCGCTGATGCTCTACACCTCGGGCACCACCGGGCGCCCGAAGGGCGTCCCGCGCTCGCACCGGGCCGACCGGGCGGGAGGCTGGTCGCAGGCGCTCCAGCACGGCTACCTCTGGCGCGACCGCACGCTCGGCGTGATGCCGCTCTACCACACGATGGGCATCCACTCGCTGCTCGCGATGCACCTGGTCGGCGGGTGCTTCGTCCCCCAGGCGCGCTGGGACGCCGGCGAGGCGCTCCGCCTCGTCGAGGCCGAGCGGATCACGTCGCTGTACCTCGCCCCCACGCTCTTCCACGACCTCGTCCACCACCCGGAGCTCGCTGAGCGCGACGTGTCGTCGGTGCGCGCGCTGGGGTACGCGGGCGCTGCGATGACCTCGACGCTCGTCCGCCGTTGCGCCGAGGCGTTCGAGCCGGAGGTGTTCGTCAACCACTACGGCTCGACCGAGATCTACACCTTCACGATCGGACGCGACCAGCTCGCCAAGCCGGGGTGCGCGGGACGGCCGGCCGTGAACACGCGCCTGCGGGTCGACCCGAGCGGCGAGATCTGCATCGACCTCGTCGGCGACGAGGCCTTCGGCGGCTACTGGAACCGACCGGACGCCGACGCCCGTGCCCTCGTCGACGGCTGGTACAGGACGGGCGACACGGGACACCTCGACGAGGAGGGCGACCTGTGGATCGACGGACGCGTCGACGACATGATCATCTCCGGCGGGGAGAACGTCCACCCGCTGGAGGTCGAGGACGTCCTCGCAGGCCACCACGGCGTCCACGAGGTCGCCGTGGTCGGCGCACCGGACGATCGCTGGGGTCAGCGCGTCGTCGCCTACGTCGTCGGGGACGCGACCGCGGAGGAGCTCGACGCCCACTGCCTCGGCTCGACGCTCGCGCGCTTCAAGCGGCCGCGCGAGTACCGGTTCGTCGATGCGCTGCCCAAGAGCGCGTCGGGGAAGATCCTGCGACGACTGCTGCGGGACGAGCCCGCCCCTGGCACTTCTCGACGAAGTCGAGAAGTGCCAGCGAGTAGCGTGGAGGGCCATGAGCGGTAGCGACTTCGACGGATTCAGGCTCGAGCGCGACGGCGACGTGGCGACGATCACCCTGGACGTCCCGGGCAAGCTCAACCGGGTGTCGCTGGACGCGCGGGCGCAGCTGGCTGCGGTCTTCGCGGAGCTCGACACCGACGAGGCGGTGCGGTTCGTCGTCCTCACCGGGGCCGATGGCCAGTTCACGGCCGGTGGCGACATCCCCGGCTTCCTGCGCGCGAGCCCGTGGGAGGTCTCGCAGCTCGCGAAGCACGTCGCCGCCCCCGAGCGCTGCTCGAAGCCGGTCGTCGCCCGCCTCCAGGGCTACGTCTTCGGCGTGGGCCTCGAGCTCGCGCTCGCGTGCGACTTCCGCCTCGCCTCGGACGACGTGCAGCTGGCCCTCCCGGAGACGACGATCGGGATGATCCCGGGGTCGGGTGGGACGCAGCGGCTCGCGCGGCTCGTCGGGCTCGGTCGCGCGAAGGACATCGTCATGCGCGGCAGGCGCGTCCGGGCCGACGAGGCGCTCGCGATCGGGCTGGTGGGCTCGGTCGTCCCGGCGGACGCGCTCGACGGGGCGGTCACGGCGCTGCTCGACGAGCTACGGCGTCACTCGCCGCTCGCCCTTGCCATGGCGAAGCGCGTGCTGAACACCGCCTACGACGGCCCGCTGCACACCGGGCTCGAGCTGGAGGGTCTCGCGTACGGCCTGCTGCGGCAGACCCACGACTTCCGCGAGGGCGTCGAGGCGTTCGTCGAGAAGCGCCCGCCGGAGTTCACCGGCGAGTAGACCAACCGTCTACGACGCGGGCACGTAGTCCGCGAACGGGCGCGCGGCGCACTCGTCCGCACCCATAGCGACCGCGACCTCCTCCGCCGAGACGAGGAACTCGTTCGCCCGCTCGAGGCTCGCCGCGTACGCCTCGGAGCTCTTCGTCTGCAGGTACACGATGTACCCGATCCGGAGCCCGGCGTAGTACTCCTCGAGGTGGTCCGCCAGGGTCGCGACCCGCTCGCGCTCCTCGGGCGTCGCGCCGTCCAGCTTCGCGACGTCCCGTGCGAGCCGGCGGCCGCGGTTCGCCCACTTGCCGATCACGTCCGGACCGCCCTCCGCCGGGAGCCCGAGCGCCTCGACGTCCGCGAGCGCCTCCGTGCAGAGCGTCCCCAGCTCGTCGGCCACCGCCGAGCGCTCGTCACTCCCGCCACAGCCGGGTACGACGAGCACGAGCGCGAGACAGGCTGCGATCACGAGCGAGCGGCGCACGGCCGGCCAGTGTAGTCGCGAGCGCGCCCTGGGTGGTCAGCCGCGCTCCCAGGCGAGCCCGGCGGCCAGCACGACCTCGTCGCGCGGCGCGACGAGCTGCAGGTTCCCGATCGCGAGCCCCGCCCACCCGATCAGGTTGACCCAGCGCATGAACGACGTGAGCGGCAGGCGCACCTCGAGCTCGTCTGCGTCCTCTGGGGGGAGGTCGACCGCGATGCAGGGGCTCACGTAGAGGTCGACGTCGGGGACGTAGCGACGCCACTCCTCGACCGCGCGCCGGCCCGCCTCGATCGCCGTCTCCTCGGCACGCCAGGCCGCCTCCAGCTTGACCCGCATCAGGTCGCCGTACTCCGCTGCCCGCGCTGGGAACGTGGCGCGGTGCGCCTCGCGTGCCTCGTGCTGGAAGAACGGCCACGTGTCCGCGGTGGCTGCCGGCACGCGTGCTTCGACGACGCGCGCGCCGAGACGCTCGAGCTCGGCGACCCACCGCTCGGCCTCGTCGCTCGTCTCCGTCGGACGTCCGTCGCCGATCTCCGGCGGCTGGCGGAGCAGCCCTACGGTCAGCCCGTCGAGGCCCGGCTCCGGGACGTCGCACCCCGAGAGCACCGACCAGAGCAGCGCGACGTCCGCGACGGAGCGCACCCATGGGTCCGACCGTGTCGAGCGTCGGGCAGAGCGGGAAGACCCCGTCGGTCGGGATCAGCCCCCACCGCGGCTTGAGCCCGACGACGTCGCAGGCGGCGGAGGGCAGCCGGATCGAGCAGCCGGTGTCGGTGCCGAGAGCGAGGTCGCAGAGCCCGGCGGCGAGCGCCGCTGCGCTGCCGCTCGACGAGCCGCCGGTCGTCCGCCCCGGATGGACGGGGTTGTGCACGGTGCCGTACCACTGGTTCGTCCCCAGCACCCCCCAGGCGAACTCCGCGAGGTTGGCCTTGCCGACGATCAGGGCACCGGCGTCGAGCGCGCGCTGGACAGCGGTCGCGTGGGTCTCGGGGACGTGCTCGGCGTAGACGTGCGAGCCGTACGTCGTGCGGATGCCGGCCGTGTCGATCAGGTCCTTGACCATCAGCCTCCGACCGGCGAGCGGGCCGTCGGCCGCGCCGCGCAGCGGGTCGTCGAGCGACGTGATCGTCGCGTTCCAGGGATCGCCGCTCACGGCAGCGCCGCCACGGCGTCCAGCTCGATCCGCGCCCCGGGGATCGCCAGCGCGGGCACGCCGACCAGCGTCGAGGCGGGACGCGCGTCGCCGAACACCTCCTGACGGACAGGGTTGACGAGCGGCCGATCGGCGACGTCGACGAGGTACAGCGTCACCTTCACCACGTCTCGGATGGCGCACCCGCCGGCGTCCAGGATCGTCTCGAGCTCCCGGAGCACGTGCCGTGCCTGGGCGACGACGTCCCCCGCCCCGACGAGGCGCCCCGCTCCGTCGAGGGGGAGGATCCCGGCGACGAAGAGCAGGCCGTCGGCGACCACGGCGTCGGCCGAGTGGGCGAGCACCGGTCGGGATTCGACGTGGACCTCCTGCCGCGTCACGACGGGATCAGCGCCACTGCCTCGACCTCGATGCGCGCCCCGGGGATCACGAGCCCGGAGACCTCGACGAGCGTCGAGGCCGGCCGGGTCGTGCCGAACACCTCCTGCCGCACCGGGTTGACCAGGGGTCGATCGGCGACGTCGGTGAGGAAGACCGTCACCTTCACGACGTCCGCGAAGGTGCAGCCCGCCGCCGCGAGGATCGCGCGCATGTTCTCGAACACCGCCTGCGCCTGGGCGACGACGTCGTCGCCTCCCACGAGCTCCCGGCGCTCGTCCACGGGGACGATCCCGCTCACGAACAGGAGGTCGCCCGCCTGCACCGCGTCGGTGAAGTGGGAGATCGGCTCCGCCTGGCCCTCGACCCGATACTCGATCCGCTCGCGTCCGCTCATCTCGCCGCGCCCCTCGTCGCCCGGCTACGAGCCGAAGTGCGCCTTGAGCGCGTCGAAGCCGCCCTGGAACACCTGCGAGGCGAAGAAGTCCGTCCAGTGGCCGATCTGGTCGCGGTCGCAGTCGAAGGTCGTCCACCACTCGACGAAGCTCTTGTCGCCGTCCGTCACGGGCGTCACCCGCAGCGTGGCGTGGTAGTGGTCGACGTCGAAAGGCGTCTTCTGGAAGTCGTAGGAGTACGCCCGGTCGGCGTCCGAGTGCGACAGCAGCTTCTCGCGGATGTGCGTCCCGTCGGTGAGCTCGAAGCTGCGGATGCAGCCGACCTGGTCTCCGGCGAGACCGTCCTCGATCTCGCTGCGGGCGACGAGGCCCGCGTGCCAGACGGCGAGACCGTTGAAGTCACGGATCCGCGCCCAGACGGCGGCGGCGGGGGCGTTGATCACGGTGCTGGCGTAGGACAGGGCCATCGAAGTCTCCTCTCGCGGGTGGGCGGCGCAAGCCTACGAGATCGGCGCCCACAGGAGGGGGTGATGAGCCGTGGGGTGAGCGCTACGGCCGCGGGACGAGCGAGAACGAGCGCGCCACGTCGAGCGCCTCGGCCACGGTCTTCGCGTTCGCCCGGTCGCCGACCATCACGCTCACCTGGAAGTCCCTGCCGCCGCGCGTGATCTGAGCGACCGCGCCGCGGCCCTCGAAGCACGCGAACGTCTCGCGCCGGACCTTCAGGCCCGTGAGCGGCAGGAGCCCGGTCGCGCCGATGCTCTCGCGCCAGCCGACGACCACGACGACGGCCCCGTCGGCGGGCACGCGGTAGGAGGCTATGAGGCACTCGGTCTCGGTCGGGCGTGCGCCCTTCGTCCCGACCACCAGCAGGGTCCGCGGCTCCTCGACGGGCGGATCGGTGATGCGGGCGACCCGCGACCAGCCGTCCGGCACCGTCAGCTGGATGCCTCCGCCACGGAGCGTCTCGTCTGGGCCAGCAACGGCAGGCGCTGCGAGTGCTGCGAAAACCGCTGCAAACGCTGCGAGAACGATGACCCGACGACGTCCCATGGCTCGTTCGGATCGTAGCCGAGAAACAGCACAGTGTGAAGATCCGATCGGACGGACCGAGCACGACCTTGGAGGGGGCTCGACGGGGCCCGTCTCGGAGCGGCAGGATGGGTCGGGCGACGTCTCAGCGGGTCGCGGCCGCGCGGATCTCCGACAGCGTCGCGCGCGGGGTCAGCGCCTCGGGATCGACGGGCAGGTGCAGCACCGCGGGCCGTCCCGCAGCGAGGGCACGCTCGAGCGCGGCGCCGGCGTCCTCCGTCCGTTCGACTCGCTCGGCGTGGCATCCGAACGACTCCGCGAGCGCGACGAAGTCCGGGTTGTCGAGGTCGGTGCCGCTGACCCGTCCCGGGTAGTGACGCTCCTGGTGCATGCGGATCGTCCCGTACATGCCGTTGTCGACCACCAGCACGACGATCGCCGCGCCTGCCTGCACCGCCGTGGCCAGCTCCTGCACCGACATCAGCAGGTCGCCGTCCCCCGCGATGCACACCACCTGGCGCCCCGGGTGGAGCAGCTTCGCGGCGATCGCCGCCGGCAGCCCGTAGCCCATCGCTCCCGAGATCGGCGCCAGCTGCGTCCGGTAGCGACGGAACGCGTAGAAGCGGTGCGCCCACACGGTGAAGTTCCCGGCGCCGTTGGTGAGGATCGCATCGGCGTCGAGCCGCTCGCGCAGCACGCCCATCACCGCGGTCATGTCGACCGTGCCCGGGAGCGGACGCCCCTCCAGGGTGTCGAGGAACTCCGCGTGCGCTGCCTCCATCGCGCCCCCGAAGGACGACGGGTCGAGCGGTGCGACCGCGTCGAGCGCCGCCGCGAAGCGTGTCCCGGAGGCCACGATCCCGAGGGTCGGCTCGTAGACCCGCCCCAGCTCCTCCGGCGCGGGGTGGACGTGGATCAGCGTCCGACCCGCGCCGGGAGGCTCGATCGTCGTGTACCCGGCGGTCTCGATGTCGCCGAGTCGGGCCCCGACGACGAGCACGACGTCGGCCTCGCGGAGCCGTGCGACGAGCCGGGGGTCCGCGCCGAGCCCGAGATGCCCCGCGTAGCAGGGAGCGTGGTTGTCGACGTGATCCTGGCAGCGCCACGCCGACGCGACCGGGATGCCGCTCCCGGCGCACCAGCGGCCGAGCGCGTCGTGGGCATCGGACGACCAGGGCAGGCCGCCGACGACCGCGAGCGGTCTCCGGGAGCCCCCGAGCAGGTCGCGTAGCCGCTCGAGCTCCGCCCGACCCGGCTCCGCCTCCGCAGCGACGAAGGGCATCGCGTCCGGCACGTCGACGCGGTCGACGAGCATGTCCTCCGGGAGCGCGAGCACGACCGGGCCAGGTCGCCCGGCGGTCGCGACCCGATAGGCGCGCGCGACCAGCTCGGGGATGCGGGTCGCGTCGTCGACCTGGGCCACCCACTTGGCGAGCGGCCCGAACATCCGTCGGTAGTCGACCTCCTGGAAGGCCTCGCGCTCGGACTGCCCGCGCGCGATCTGGCCGATCAGCAGCAGCATGGGGGTGCCGTCCTGAAAGGCCGTGTGGACGCCGACGGAGGCATGGGTCGCGCCGGGACCGCGAGTGACCATGCACACGCCCGGGCGCCCGGTCAGCTTCCCGTAGGCCTCGGCCATGTTCGCCGCGCCGGCCTCGTGCCGACAGGTGACGTAGCGCAGCGGGCTGTCGAGCAGCGCGTCGAGCACGGCGATGTAGCTCTCCCCGGGAACGCCGAAGACGAGCTCGGTGCCGTGGAGGGCGAGCTGGTCGACGAGGACGCGCCCGCCGGCGCGGGTCATCGCGGCAGGCTGATCGGGTGCTCGAGGAGCACGGTCGCGCGCTGGGACGCAGGCAGCTCGGCGTCCTCCGACCGGACGTACCTGATCGTGCGCGTGCCGGCCCACTCGGCGGGGAGGACGAGGGCGCGCACGAAGGCGGTCTCGAGATGCGCCGACGCGAGCGCCTCGACCGGCTCCGCCCCGCTCTCGAACCACGCGCCTCCCGGCCCGTAGAACGCGGAGCGTCCCTCCGTCCGGATCTCGAGCTCGCCCGCGAGGAGGTAGCGGATCCCGGGGCCGGGGTGCGTGTGCAATCGCGCGACGCCCCCGAGCGGGAAGTCGACGCGGTCGCAGCGGATCACCCACTCGGCGAAGGGATCGAGCTGGACGCGCGCGGAGACGAGCGCGCCCTCCGCCTCCTCCTCGTCGTGGTCGAGCTGCCAGACGAGCGCGTGACGGTCGACCTGCGCGGCACCGAACGCAGCCGTCTGCGCCTCGAGATCGAGCACGACCCGGTTCCCGCCGATCGTCTCGACACCGGTCGCGAACTCGTACAGGGAGAGTCGCACGCGCGGAGCCTACCGCGTGGGTGCGACTCCCCTGCGGGGGATTCGCGCCTCGTGCCCGCGCGCCTTCGGGGCGAGGCTGAAGCCACGCCCCTCCCAGGCCACCCCCGGCCCGCACCTGCGCACGAGCGGCGCGAGCGCACGCCCCCGCCCACACGGCGCGCGGGCGCGCCCCCTTCAGGGATCTGCCCCCGCGCGGCGAAGCCGCACGGGGGATCAAGCGGGTCGGGATCCGCTCCTGCGGATCCCGACCTTCGCGCGGCTAATGAAAGTACTGCCCCCCGTCGATCACGATCGTCTGGCCGGTGACGAAGGACGCTGCCGGTCCGGCGAGGTACACGACCGCCCCCACCACGTCCTCCGGCACCTGGTCGCGCTGGATCGTCCGCGCGGCGACGGACACCTCGCGGAGCTTCTCGACCACCTCCGGGTTGTCGAGCACGCCCTGCGACATCGTGAACCCGGGCGCGACGCAGTTCACGCGCACCCCGTCCTTGCCCAGCTCCTTGGCAAGCGCTCTCGTGAAGGCGACGATGGCGCCCTTGCTCGTCACGTAGTGGAGCAGGAACGGGACGCCGCGGAACGGCGTGCCGGACGAGATGTTCACGATCGCCCCGCCTCCCGCCTCGCGCATCACCGGCACGGCCGCCCGGCAGGTCAGGAACATCGAGGCGACGTTGACGTCCATCACCTGGCGCCACTCCTCGAGCGGGATCTCGGTGAACGGGCGCATGGCGAGCGACGCATACAGACCGGCGTTGTTGACGAGCACGTCGACCGAGCCGCACCGCTGGACGGTCTCCTCGACCATCCGCGCGACGTCCGACTCCGACGCGACGTCGACCGTCATGCCGACGCCATCCGGGTACGCGGCCGCCGCCTCGTCTGCGCCGCGGAGGTCGGCGACGACGATCCGCGCCCCATCCGCGGCGAGCCCGTCGGCGATCGCGCGGCCGATGCCCTGGGCACCCCCGGTGACGATCGCGACCTTCCCGTCGAGAGCGCCCATCAGCGGATCGGAGAGAAGGAGGTCGGAAGCAGGATCCGGTTGTGCTGCGTGTGGATCAGCGGCTGCGCCTGCACGAGGAACGCCTTCCACTCGTCGCGGGCGAGCAGCGCGGCGCGGCGGCGCAGCCGGTCCTCGAAGCTCTCGTAGCGCCACAGATGGGTGTAGGTCGACAGCGCGCCGACCTCCGTCGTGAACGCGCCCATGAAGCCTCCGAGCACCTCCGCCTGGAGGTCGATCACCGTCTCGTAGAGGCGGAGCAGCTCAGGCAGCTTGCCCGTGTGCACGTGGTAGTCCCGCTGCTCCAAGATCATGTGTCCTCCTGTCCCCCGCTCTTCCTAGGTGCTTCGTGACGCAGTCACGAGACACCCATCGCCCAGTACTTGAGCTCGACCCAGTCGTCGATGCCGAACGACGAGCCCTCGCGCCCGATCCCGGACTCCTTGACCC
The DNA here is from genome assembly GCA_963703095.1 of uncultured Actinomycetes bacterium. Taxonomy (GTDB): domain Bacteria; phylum Actinomycetota; class Thermoleophilia; order Gaiellales; family Gaiellaceae; genus Gaiella. Next base: position 1,457,420 of record OY969787.1, on the reverse strand, counting down.
CGCCGAACGGGGCGACCTCGGTCGAGATGAGCCCTGTGTTGATGCCGAGGATGCCGTACTCGAGGGCCTCGCCGACGCGCCAGGTGCGCCCGAGGTCGGTGGTCATGAAGTAGGCGGCGAGGCCGTACGGCGTGTCGTTCGCCACGCGGATGGCCTCCTCCTCGGTCGAGAAGCGCGCGATCGCCGCGACCGGGCCGAACGTCTCCTCGCACGACATCTCCATCTCGGGCGTCACCCCGGTGAGGATCGACGGGCGGAAGAACTGCCCCTCGAGGCGCTCCCCGCCGACCACGACCTCCGCGCCGGTCTCCAGCGCGTCGGCGACGTGACGCTCGACCTTGGTCAGGGCGGCGGCGTCGATCAGGGGTCCGACCTGGACGCCCTCGGTGAACCCGTCCGCGACCTTCAGCGACGTCACCGCCTCGCGGAACCGGTCGAGGAACGCGTCGTAGATGCCGTTCTGCACGAGCATCCGGTTCGCGGAGATGCAGGTCTGCCCGGAGTTGCGGAACTTGCACACGATCGCCGACGAGACCGCCGTCTCGAGATCCGCGTCGTCGAAGACGATGAACGGGGCGTTGCCCCCCAGCTCGAGCGAGACCTTCTTCACCTGTCCGGCGCACTGGCGCATGAGGAGCTTCCCGACCTCGGTCGAGCCGGTGAAGCCGAGCTTGCGGACGAGCGGGTTGGACGTCATCTCGCCGCCGATCGACGGCGCATCCTCGGCTGCACCCGTGACGACCGAGAAGACGCCTGCCGGCACGCCCGCCTCCTCGGCGAGGGCGGCGATCGCGAGCGCGGTCAGCGGCGTCTGCTCGGCGGGCTTGAGCACCATCGTGCACCCGGCGGCCAGCGCCGGCGCGGACTTGCGCGTCGGCATCGCGGCCGGGAAGTTCCAGGGAGTGATGCCCGCAGTCACCCCGATCGGCTCCCGCGTGACGACGATCCGCTTGTCCGCCCACGGGGTCGGGATCACGCGCCCGTCCAGCCGCTTCGCCTCCTCCCCGAACCACTCGTAGAACGAGAGCGCGTACTGAACCTCGGCGTGAGCCTCGGCGAGCGGCTTGCCCTGCTCGGTCACCATCAGCGCGGCGAGCTCGTCCCTGTGCTCATCCATCAGCTCGGCGAGTCGCCGGAGGACGCGTGCCCGCTCCTTCGCCGTCCGGTGCTTCCAGTCGGGCAGCGCGCGCTGCGCGCCCTCGATCGCGCGCCGTGTCTCGGCGGCGCCCATGCGAGGCACCTCGGCGACCGTCTCGCCGGTCGCGGGGTCGACGACGGGGAAGCGCTCCCCGGAGTCGGCGTCGACCCATGCGCCGTCGACGTAGGCGCGCGTCCGCAGCAGGTCGGTGTCGAGTGCCGTCACGGACGTGACACTAGCGTCTCGCTGATCCCCCTCCCGGGGGGCCTCGCCGAGAGGCCCGCGTCCGACTACATTTGGGAGATGGTGGCTCTCACCACGAACGACGACGTGCGCCTGCCGGCGTGGCCCGACGGAGCGGCTGGCGGCCGCTCCGCGGCAGACGCGCGTGCCACCTCCTGCGGTCCCGAGGGCTCCAACGACGGCTTCCAGCCCGTGCGGGACGACGACCGCGAGCGCTGGGAGCGAGACCGGGCCTGAGGCCGAGCGTGCGCCTGCGCCGCCGCCGATCCACCGAGCCGGTCCTCCCGTTCGACGCGGCGTGGGCAGTCCCGGCGCGCTTCAACTTCGCCCGCGACGTGGTCGAGCGCCTCGCCGCCGACCCTCTGCTGCCCGCCTTGACCCACGTCGACGAGGAAGGGATCGTCGACCGACGCACGTTCGCGGAGCTCGCGCGGGACGCCGCCCGGTGGTCGCATCTCCTCCGCGGCCGACTCGGCGTCGGCGACCGCATGGTCGTGGTCGCCGATCACGTCCCTGCCTGGCATGCGCTGGTGCTCGGAGCGTTGAAGGGCGGCGTCGTCGTCTCCCCCGCAGAGGGCTCGATCGACGTCGACGAGCTCGAGCGGCGAGTCCGACTCCTGAAGGCATCGCTCGTCGTCGCAGACCGGGCGTCAGAAGAGGCCGTCGAGCAGATGCTCGCACGCGGCCCCGCACCGCCCGTCCTCTACCTCGACGACGCGGTCGACGAGCTGCGCCGCCATCACGGACAGGCCCCGACCGAGGACACGGGCGCCCTCGACCCCGCGCTCGTCCTCTTCGGCCCGGGGCCGGACGCGCTCCCGGTCGTGCACCACCACGCGTCGACGTGGGCGACCGCCACGATCGGCGAGCACTGGCTCGCCGCCGAGGGCGGCGATCTCGTCTGGATCGCGGCCCCCACCGACTCACCCGAGCTCGTGTTCGGCGGCGCGCTGGCAGCGTGGTCGCGCGGTGCGGAGGTGCTCGCGCACGCGCTGTCGTTCGAGCCGGAAGAGCGGATCGGGCTCGTCCAGCGCCTCGGCGTGACGATCCTCGGGCAGAGCGCCGACGAGCACGCGCAGGTCGCGCAGGTGCTCCCCGAGCTGCCGGCGCTGGCGCTCCCGCTCCGGCGCGCTCTGTCCTTCGGAGGTCCGCTCGAGCCGGCGGTCGCAGACGTCCTCGCCGAGGAGCTCGGGCTCGAGGTCGCCGAGGCGCTCGGGCTCGTCGAGCTCCCGCTCGTCGCAGCCGGGCTCGCAGGTGCGCCCGTCGCGCGGGGATCGCTGGGCGTGTCCCTGCCCGGCCATGACCTCGCGCTGCTCGATCCCACCGGCGGCCTCGCACCCGCCGGCGTCGAAGGCGAGATCGCCGTGCTCGCGACACCTCCGACCCTGTTCCTCGAGTACCTCGGGCAGCCGGCGGCGACCGCGGCCGCGTTCCGCGACGGCTGGTTCTTGACGGGCGTCCGCGCCGTGCGCGACGACGAGGGCGCGCTCTGGGCAGCGGGGAGCGACCGGGCACGGGCCGAGGTCTCGGCGGCCGACGACGCTGCACGGGCGGCGCTCGTCGCCGCCGCCGCGGAGCGTGCTCGCGCGATCGAGCGCTCGGAGCGCGAGCGCCGTGAGCGGGACGACCGCGAGCGTCGCGAGGCCGAGCTCCGCGCCGAGCAGGAGCGTGCACGTCAGGAGCTGGAGGCACGCGAGCTCGCGGAGCGGCAGGAGCGCGAGGCGCGCGAGGCGGCCGAGCGCGCCGAGGCCGAGCGACAGCGGCTCGAGCGCGAGGCGCACGAGGCAGCCGAGCGCGCCGAGGCCGAGCGACAGCGGCTCGAGCGCGAGGAGCACGAGGCGGCTCTGCGCGCAGAGGAGGAGCGGAGACGTCGCGAGGCGGAGGCACGCGAGCTCGCGGAGCGGCAGGAGCGCGAGGCGCGCGAGCAGGCCGAGCGGGACGCACGCGAGGCGGCGGAACGGGCCGAGGCCGAGCAGCGACGTCGCGAAGAGGAGCGCGTCGCCGCCGAACGGCGCGAGCGCGAGGCGGTGGAGCGCGCGGAGGAGGAGCGACGTCTCCAGGCAGAGCGCGAGAAGGCCCGGCGCGCGGCTGCGGCGGCGGCTGCCGCGGCGGCAGCAGCCGCGGCGAGCACACCTCAGGACAGCGGCTGGCTGCCGGCCGACGAGGCCGCTCAGCGTCGAGCCGAGCTCGCGGATGCCGAGCGACGTGCCCGCGAGGAGCAGGCGGCGCACGAGGCGGAGCTGCAGCGCGCGCGAGAGGAGCGCGAGGCACAGGAGCGCCGTGCCCAGCAGGAGCGGGACGAGGCAGAGCGCCGAGCGCAGCAGGAGCGCGAGGCCGCAGAGCTGCGCGCGCAGGAAGAGCGACAGGCAGCCGAGCGCCGGGCGCTCGAGGCACGGGAGGCCGCCGAGGCCGCGCGCCGCAACCAGGAGGAGCGCGAACGGCACGAGCAGGCGGAGCGCGAGCTCGCCAAGCAGCGCGAGCAGGAGGCACGCGAGGCCGCGAAGCGCGCCGAGGAGGAGCGGATGCGCGCCGAGCTCGAGGCCCGGGAGGCCGCGAAGCGCGCGGCAGAGGAGCGGAAGCGGCATGAGCAGGCCGAGCGCGAGCTCGCCAAGCAGCGCGAGCGCGAAGCCCGCGAGGCCGCGAAGCGCGCCGAGGAGCAGCGCAAGCGGATCGAGCGGGAGGAGCGCGAGGCGGCTCGGCGCGCGCAGGAGGAGCGACGACGGCTCGAGCGCGAGGCGGCGAGGCGCGCCGAGCAGGAGCGTCGGCTGGCCGAGCGGCGTGGACGCCAGCCGTCGGTGCCCGAGCCGGGCGACGACGTCGACGACTCGCCGATCGAGGGCTTTGCCGAGCGGCTGAAGCACTACGGGGCGTCCGCCGGACGCGCCGCGCCGGTCGAGCCGGACACGTCGTCACCGGTCGAGCCGGCGGAGGACGGGCAGGTGCGCGGCACCTGATGTCGTCCCGTGGGCCCGCAAACCGCTGCTCGTGTGGTCTGGAACGTGCGCGAGGCGCGGAGTAGGATGTCGGGCTTGAAGCGGTTGGCCGGTCCCCCGCCCGAAGCGTCCTCGCGTCGCAGCACGACCCGATCACCAGGGTAGGACGGGGACCGCACCATGCCACTCCGACGGCACAAGCGCCGAGACGAGACCTCACCGGCCAGACCTCGCTCGTACGACGCCGCCTGGAGCGTGCCGCCGACGTTCAACTTCGCACAGGACGCGGTCGACGTCCTCGCCCGCGACCGCCTCCGGCCGGCGCTGATCCACGTCGCGGCCGACGGGACGGTCGACACGTGCACGTTCGCCGACGTGATGCGCGAGAGCCTGCGCTGGGCCCGCCTCCTCCTCGAGCGCGCCCCGGAGCCCGGTGGTCGCGTCGTCGTCGCCCTCGACCCCGGCACCTCCTGGGCAGCGGCGATCCTCGGCGCGCTCAGGATCGGGCTGCTCCCCGTGCCCGTGGGCGTCGGCCTCGACGCAGAGCAGCTCGCCGCGCGGATCCTCCAGGTCGACCCGTCGCTGCTCGTGGTCGACGGTCGCAGCGCGTCGCCGATGGCGGAGGCCGCCGCGCGGCTTCCGGAGCGACCGCCGTACCTCACGCTGGAAGAGGCGCAGTGGGAGCTCGTGCGCGTGGGCTCTCCGACCCCGCCGACCTCGGAGCCGGTCGAGTCGCCCGCGCTGATCGTGTTCACCGCGGGGAGCGCGTCGGGACGGCCGCGACCGGTCGTCCATGCGCACGCCTCGACGTTCGCGGCGTACGTCCCCGCGCGCGACTGGCTCGACGCCCAGCCCGGAGACCGCGTGTGGTGCGACGCGGACGGCGGCTCGACGACCGCGCTCTGGCACGGACTCTTCGGTCCCTGGTCGGCCGGAGCCGAGGTGCTCCTCATCGACCGCGACATCGAGGAGGACGAGCGCGTCGAGCTGCTCCACCGCTTCCCGCCCACGATCGTCGTCCAGGCCCCGGCGGGCCACGCCGCGCTCCTCGACGCCCTCGAGGGGGCCGACGCCCGGCTCGACCGGCTGCGCAACGCAGCGTCGACCGGCGCGCGCCTCTCGCTCGCACTGCGGCGCCGCTTCGCGAAGGCGACCGGCGTCCCGCTCCTCGACGGGTACGGCACGGCAGAGACCGGGACGATCGTCTTCCAGGCCTACGGCGCGAACCCGCGCCCCGGTGCGATCGGCGCCCCGGCGCCCGGTCACGTGGTCGCCCCGATCGACGACGACGGCTACGTCGCCCCCGTCGGCGTGATGGGCGACCTTGCGGTCTACGGCCGTCCCCCGTCCCTGTGCACGGGCTACTGGACGGGCTCCCCTCCCACGGACGCACGCGACGGCGAGTGGTGGACCGTCACCGGCGACCGGGCCGCCTTCGACGAGCAGGGGAGCCTGTGGCTCGACAAGAAGCGCACCACCCGCGAGGCGGACGCCGGCGCCGTCATGGCCGGGCGCTCGGCCCCTGACGACCTCGAGCTCGACGACGACGTCGAGCTGGCCGCCGAGCGCGATGCCGACCCGGGGCGCGCCGGGCGGGCGGCAGCGAGCTAGCGCGCCGCCTCGCGCACGTCACAGGCTCTCAGTCCTGCTGCATCGTCGCCCACAGGCCGTGGGCGTGCAGCCGCGACACGTCGAGCTCCGCCTTCTCGCGCGTCCCGCTGGAGACGACCGCCTTGCCCTCGTTGTGCACCTGGAGCATCAGGCGCGTCGCGCGCGCCCGCGAGTACCCGAACAGCTTCTGCAGGACGTACGTCACGTACGACATCAGGTTGATCGGGTCGTTCCAGACGATCACGACCCACGGTCGCTCCTCGATCGGCGTCTCGTCGCCGGCAGGCTCCTCGACCTCGATCGGCGCCTCGATCAGCTCGGTGCTCATCCCGGTGATTGTCGCGTGCCGTAGCGTGTCGCGTGGTGATGGCTCGTCGACGCATCTCCCGGGATCGCGAGAGCGGCTACCGGGTTCGACTCCCCCGGGCCGAGCGGGAGGTGCTCGCGGCGCTGCCGCACCAGCTCCGCGACGCGATCGCCGCGGACGAGCCGAGCCTCTACCGGCTCTTCCCCCCGGCGTTCGTCGACGACGCCGCGGCGAACGTCGAGTACCACGCGCTGGTCGGCGAGCAGCTCGTCGACGGCAGGCTTCAGGCGCTGGCGGAGCTCGAGCGGACGGCCCACGCCGAACGGCTCACCGACGACGAGCTGGGCTGCTGGCTGGGCGCCGTCGAGAGCCTGCGGCTCGTGCTCGGCACGCAGCTCGACGTGACCGACGACACGTACGTCGACGGCATCGACCGCCAGGATCCCGACGCTCCGCGCCACGCCCTCTACCACTACCTGTCGTGGCTCCAGGAGGAGATCGTCGCCGCGCTCTCGTCGACGCTCCCGGAGCGGAGCGACGATGACGACGGGGGATCGGGGTCGACCGATGTCTAGACGGGCGTGACGAGCACGCGCCCGGGCTCGCCCGCGAGGCTGGCCGCGATCGCGTCGTCGACGTCGTCGAGTGCGAACGCGGGGCCGACGAGCGCACCGAGCTCGAGCCTGCCCGCAGCGACGTGATCGAGGAGCACCGGCAGCGCGACCGCGGGGTCGGCCGAGCCGTAGAGCGTCCCGGTCAGCCGCTTCTCGCGCCTGATCAGCTGGAACGGATCGAGGTCGAGCCGGAGGCCAGCGGCCGGCAGCCCGACGATCACCGTCAGCCCGCCGTCGCGCGTGTGCTCGAGCGCGGTCGCCGTGGTGGAGGGGTCGCCGACCGCGTCGAACCCGACGTCCGCTCCGTCGGGGAGCACCTCGTCCAGAGCGGCCGCCAGCTCGTCCGGCGCCACGACATGGGTCGCGCCGAGCGCGCGGGCCTGCGCCCGCCGCGCCTCGAGCGGATCGACCGCGACGATCGTGTCGGCGCCCGCGATCACCGCGCCCTGCACGACGAACAGGCCGACGCCTCCCGCGCCGAGCACGACCACGCTCGCCCCGCGCTCGACCTCGGCTGCGAACAGCACCGCGCCTACACCGGTGAGCGCCGCGCACCCGAGCAGCGCCGCCTGCTCCAGCGGGATCGAGCTGCGAAGCGGCAGCACCGCCCGCTCCGAGACGACGCAGCGCTCCGCGAGACAACCCGTCGCGGTGCCCCGGTAGACGGTCTGCCCTCGGTAGGACATCCCGGTCGTGCCGTCGGGCAGGGTTCCGTTCGGGATCGCGGCGTTGAGCACCCGGCACGTCGCGGGCCGCCCTCGCCGACAGCCGACGCACTCGCCGCAGCCCGGTGCCCACGACAGCACCACCTGGTCTCCCGGGCGCACGGAGCGCACGTCGGCGCCGACCGCCTCGACCACCCCGGCGCCCTCGTGACCCAGGACCATCGGCGTCGGTCGGCGGAACTCGCCCTTGATCTGGTGCAGGTCGGTGCCGCAGATCCCGACGGCGTGCATCCGCACGACGACGTCCCCGGGACCGGGATCGGCGAGATCCAGCTCGACGACCTCGAGCGGCTCGCCGACGGCGTGGAAGAGAGCGGCGCGCGTCTTCATCGCGACTGCCCGACCGGCGACGGCCCCCTGGGCCGTCGCCGGAGCGGAGCGCTCACCCGCCCAGGGCGGCCTTGACGTCGGCGCAGGTCGTCACCGTGGCGACGTTCTGGAGTGCGAAGTTGATCGATGCGTTGTGCCACTCGGCGTTCATCGTCGAGCAGCCGTCCTCGGGCACGACCATGTAGTAGCCCTTGTCGGCCCCGGTCCGAGACGTGTGCTCGATCGACATGTTCGTCCAGGCGCCCGTCACGATCACGGTGTCGCGCCCGGTGCCCTGCAGGATCTGCTCCAGCTTCGTGTCCTGCCAGCCGCTCATGCGCATCTTCTCGACGACGAAGTCGCCCGGCTGGGCCTCGAGACCCTCGGCCGGGGCCGCGCCCCACGTCCCGCGCACCAGCGCCCCCGTGTCCTTGACGCCGTTGAAGAGCGGCGCGTTCAGCTTCAGCCCAGCCGCACCCTCCTCGACGACGTACCAGACGTGGATCACCGGGATCCCCTTGCCGCGGCAGAACGCGGCGAGATCGGCGACGTGCGCGACGACGTCCTGCTCCTTCGCGTGCTGCGGAGACCCCGAGTCGGCGAACGCGCCGCCCTCGATGATCACGTCGTTCTGCAGGTCCTGGACGATGAGGGCACACCGACTCGGATCGAGCGTGTAGTCAGCCATCACAACCTCCTGTATGCGCGGGGCATGTCGCCCGCGTTCGCACTTCGGGACGCGCTCACCGCATGTACGGCTCGCGGCGGGGGCCGACGAGCGTGCGGATCGTGTACACGGACGAGCTCGACGGGATGAACAGCGTGTGCCAGTCCGGCCCGCCCCACGTGTGGTTGCCCACGCCCTCGGGCACGAGCACCGTCCCGAGGTGCTCGCCCTCGGGAGAGATCACCCAGACGCCCTTCGGGCCGGTGACCCAGACGTTGCCGCGCTCGTCGACCTTCATCCCGTCGGGGATGCCCTCCTCGATCACGCCGCTGCCGATGCCCTCGAAGAACATCCGCCCGTTCGACAGGGTGCCGTCGGCGCTCACGTCGAAGACCTTGATGTGCGCGCGGGGGGTGTCGTTGACGTACAGCAGCGACTCGTCGGGCGAGAAGCACAGACCGTTCGGCATGTCGAACTCGTCCTGGGCGACCGCGAGCTCGAGCTCGTCCTGGCCGCCGCCCGGCGGGATGCGGAACACGCCCTGCCAGCCGAGCTCGCGCTCGCGCTCGACGCCGAATCCCGGGAAGCGCCCGTACCACGGGTCGGAGAAGTAGATCGTCCCGTCGGAGCGAACGGTCACGTCGTTCGGGCTGTTCAGGTACTTGCCGCCGTAGTGGAACGCCAGCGTCTCCCGGACGCCGTCGCGGCGCTCGCGCACGAGCGAGCTCGTCACGTGCTCGCAGACGAGGAGGCTGAGATCGGCCTCGAGCGTCATCCCGTTGCACTTGAACGACGGGTTGCGCACCTCGGTCACCGTGCCGTCGAGCGTGACCTTGCGGCGGATGTCGGCCGGCATGTCGGAGAAGTACAGGCACTGCTCCTCCGGGTGCCAGATCGGCCCCTCGGTGAAGGTGAAGCCCGTCGCGAGCCGCTCCACGGCCGAGCCCTCATCGACGAGCTCGTAGATCGCGTCGGACTTGGCGTCGATACCCGACACGGGGTTCCCCCTTTCGAGACGAGATGACGGTGGTCGAGCGGATCCGTTCGACCTGACACGACTCTAGTACGGCGACACAGGGCGCACAGGCAGACCAGCGCAACCCGTGTCAGCCGCCCTGCGCGAGCGCATAGGCGACCGCGAACCCGATCGTCGTCATCAGGCCGGCGACACGGCCGCCGAGCGCGAACGCCTCGAGCAGGGCCTGGAGCATCCGCGAAGCCTACGCCGCGCCCCGGGTACGCTTGCTCGCATGCCGGCCGCCGACACCGTCGTGTTCATCCCGGCCTGGAACGAGGAGGAGAACCTGCCGGCGGTGCTCGACGAGCTGCGCGCCCTGCTTCCCTCGGCCGACGTGCTCGTCGTCGACGACGGGTCGACCGATCGCACGGCCGAGGTCGCGCGCGCACACGGGGCGGACGTCCTCTCGTTCGGGGAGAACCGCGGGCTGCGCGCCGGGATCGCCGCAGGCTACGGCGCAGCCCTCGAGCGGGGCTACGCCTACTGCGGCCGGGTCGACGCCGACGGCCAGCACCCCGCCGACGAGCTCGTCCGCCTGCTCGAGCTGGTGCGCTCGGGCAGCTGCGACGCCGCGATCGGCTCTCGGTTCGCCGAGGGCGACGGGTACGCGGACGACCGCTACGACCCGAGCCCCGCACGCCGATTCGGGATCGGGCTGCTCCAGAAGGCGATGCACCTGCGCCTCGGGCGGCCGTTCCACGACCCGACCTCCGGGATGGCGGCCGTCAACGCGCGGGCGATGGCCGTGATGGCCAGGCCGTACACGAGCGGCGCTCCCGAGGTGGAGGCGCTGCTGCGCCTGAAGGAGGAGGGCCTCCACGTCGAGGAGGTCGCGGTGCACATGCGGGAGCGGCAGAGCGGGGAGTCGAAGCTGCAGGGCCGCAAGGCGGTCAAGCTCGTGCTCACCGTCGTGGGAACGCTGCTCTTCTTCCGCTGGCTCCGCCACCGCCGGCCGTGAGCCGCCGCGTCGTCGTCGTCCTCGGCTACTCGGACGGCCGGGCGAGAGGTCTGCACCCGATCTGCGCGGCACGCCTCGAGCGGGCCCAGGAGCTGGCCGCCCCGGAGGACGTGGTCGTGCTGTCCGGCTGGGCGCGGACGCCCCACGCGCGTCCCGAGGCGGAGCTGATGGCCGAGGCGTGGAGCGGGCACGCGGCCGAGCTCGTCGTCGACCCCGACGCGCGCACGACCGTGCACAACGTGGCGAACGCAGTGAACGACGTCCTGCGGGTCGGCGCCGGGGAGGTGGTCGTCGTCACGTCGTCGTGGCACGCGGCGCGCGCACGGTGGGCGATGCGCTGGCTCTTGCTGCACACGGGTGTGACGGTGCGCAGCGCGTCGCCCGCCGGCCGGTCGCTGCGAGCCCTCGCGCGCGAGCTGCCGCTGTGGCTCCTGCTCCCCGTCCAGCTCTGGCACGCCGGCCGCAAGACCTGGTCGATCTGACACCCTGCCTGGCTGACGCCGGGCATCACGTCGGGCCGCCGGCGAGGGAGGGTGCCTGACTGACGTCAGGCACGACGTGGAGACGCCGGAGGGGGTGGCGCCGGTCGGCGCCACCCCCTCACGTCGTCTCCACGTGGATGCGCTGCTTCGCCTCGCGGAGGGGGCCGCCCTTGCGGCCGGCGCGGACGGCGAGGATCTCGGCCAGGATCGAGAGCGCGGTCTCCTCCTGCGTGTCGGCACCGATGTCGAGGCCGCACGGGCCCTGGATGCGCTCGAGCGCCTCCTCGGCGATGCCCGCCTCGAGCAGCCGCTCGCGCCGGCGCTCCTGGTTGCGGCGCGAGCCGAGCGCGCCGATGTAGAACGCCTCCGAGTCGAGCGCCGCGATCAGCGCCGGCTCGTCGAACTTGTCGTCGTGGGTCAGCACGACGATCGCGGTCTGGTGGTCGGGCGCCACCTCGGCGATCGCCTCGGTGGGCCACTTCGCGATCAGCCGATCGGCCGACGGCATGCGCTCCGGGGTGAGGAACGTCGCCCGGGCATCGGCGACGATCGCCGTCCAGCCGAGGAGCTTCACGCCTCGGGCGAGCGCCTCCGCAGTGTCGACCGCGCCGTAGACGAGCACCCGCGGTGGCGGTCCGTACCACTCGGCGAACACCTTGACCCCGCCCTCGTCGAGCAGCTTGTTGCGGCCACCCCGGACGAGCTCGTCGAAGCGGGCGAGAGCCCAGTCCGGCACGCCCGTGCCGACGATCTCCCCGTCCTCGACGACGAGGGTCTTGCCACCGACGCCGTCACCCTCGACCACGGTGAAGAGGACGCCACGCCCACCGCTCGCGCGGAGCGCGCTCAGGCGGCCCAGGAGGCTCACTCGACCGGCTCCACGAACACGTCGATCTCGCCACCGCACGGCAGGCCCACCGACCATGCCATGTCGTCCGTGATCCCGTAGTGGAGGAGCCGGGGCTCACCGCTCGCCATCACCTCCATCGCCGCCTCGAACACGTCGCTCTCGACGCAGCCGCCGGATACCGAGCCGCAGATCTTCCCGGACTCCGACACGGCGAGGCTCGTCCCCACCGGCCTCGGCGCGGAGCGACGGGTCGCGACGACGGTCGCCACCACCACCTTCTCGCCGGCCGCCTGCCAGCGCTCGACGTCCTCCAGGATCTCCTTCACGCCGCGTGCCTCCTTTCGATGCCGGCGAGCACCGCCGCCAGCTCCTCGAGACTCCTCAGATTATGGCCGGGCAGGAACCGGTCGACGTACGGCAGCGCGGCGCGCATCCCGCCGGCGAGCGGCTGGTACTCCGGGTTGCCCTTCAGCGGGTTCACCCACACGACGGCGTACGCCGCCCGCGCGAGGCGCGCCATCTCCCGCCCGACGAGGTCGGGGTCGTCCCGCTCCCAGCCGTCCGAGACGACGAGCACGATCGCGCCGCGCGAGAGCGCACGGCGGCCGTAGACCTCGTTGAACTCGCGCAGCGACGCCCCGATCCGCGTGCCGCTGCCCCAGTCGACGACCGCCTCGGTGCACCGCTCCAGCGCAGCCTCGGGGTCGCGGGTCGCCAGGTCGGGGGTGAGGCGCGAGAGACGTGTCCCGAACGCGAAGGCCTCGACGCCCCGGCCCGTGCCCACGACCGCGTGGAGGAAGAGCAGGAGCGCCCGCGCGTAGCTGTCCATCGACCCCGACACGTCGACGAGGACGACGAGCTTCCGGGGCACCTCCTTGCGCGCGCGGTACGGCCGGTCGACGGGGTCACCGCCCGTCCGGAGGCTCTTCCGGATCAGCCTGCGCAGGTCGAGCGCGTCGCCGCGCGGGTCGGCGAGCAGGCGGCGGGACGTGCGACGGGGCCGCCGCCGCGCGATCCCGGCGATCAGCTCGCGGATCTGACGCAGCTCGTCCCCGGTCATCTCTCCGAAGTCCTTCTCGCGCAGCAGCTCGTGTGCGGACGCGCCGAGCTCGAGCGGGTCGCTGCCCGGCTCCTCCTCGGCGTCGGCCGAGCGGAGCCGGTCGACCGGGGCCTCGCCGACGATCACCGGTGCGGGGGCGCTCGCGCGCGAGCGCACCGGCGGCTGCACGGGAGCGCGCAGGAACCACGCCGAGAAGGCGCGATCGAACAGATCGAGCTCGTCGCGACGCGAGACGAGGGTCTGGCGCAGCGCGAAGTACACGTCCGGCTGCTGCGTCAGGTCGACGGCGTCCAGAGCGCGGAGCGCGTCGATCACCCGGCCCGGCCCGATCTCCAGCCCCGCCTCGCGCAGGACGCGCCCGAAGGTCACGACGTGACGGGTGATCGCATCGCCGGCTGCCACGTCGTCCCGTCAGACGGACGCCGCGCGCGCCTCGTCCACGAGCCGCGCGAGCGTCTCGTCGCGCACCGCATCGATGTCCTCGCGGTACTTCAGCACCGAGCCGAGCGTCTGCTGCACGACCTCCGCGTCGAGCTCCTGCCGGCCCAGCGCGTTCAGCGCCATCGTCCAGTCGATCGTCTCCGCGACGCCGGGCGGCTTGGCGAGCTCGAGCCCGCGCAGCCCGCGGACGAACGCCGCCGCCTCGGCGGCGAGCCGCTCCGGCACCCCCGGCACGCGCAGGCGCACGATCTCGACCTCCCGCTCGATCGACGGGTGGCCGATCCAGTGGAAGAGCGCACGGCGCTTCAGCGCGTCGTGGAGCTCGCGTGTGCGGTTCGAGGTGAGGATCACCGCCGGCCGCCGCCGTGCGCGGATCGTCCCGAGCTCGGGGATCGTGATCTGGAAGTCGGACAGCACCTCGAGCAGGAACGCCTCGAACTCCTCGTCCGCGCGGTCGATCTCGTCGATGAGGAGCACCACCGGCTCTTCGCTGTCGATCGCCTCGAGCAGCGGCCGGCGGATCAGGTACTCCGGGCCGAAGAGCTCGCTCTCCGACACCGTCCCCTCCTGTGCCGCGCGGATGTGCAGGAGCTGTCGCGGGTAGTTCCACTCGTACACCGCGTGCGCCACGTCGAGCCCCTCGTAGCACTGCAGACGGATCAGACGCGCGTCGAGCGCGGTCGCCAGGGCCTTCGCGGCCTCCGTCTTCCCGACGCCCGCCTCGCCCTCGAGCAGCAGGGGCTTCTCGAGCGTCGTGGCCAGGAACAGCGCGGTCGAGAGACCGCGGTCGGGGAGGTAGTCCGCCGCGCGCAGGCCCTCCTCGAGCGCGTCGATGGTCGGGAACGTCACCCGCTGAGCGTAGCGGCACCCGACGCCCCGCTGGCCGAGCCCGGCGGCGTCGCGCTCACGCCGCCTCGTCCAGCAGTGCCCGCGCCATCCCCACCGACCGGTTCACGATCCCGAGGTCGTGCAGCACGCGGAGGCAGTCGAGCGGCTCCGCGCCGCCGTCGACGCTCGCCTCGAGGATGCGCACCGCGACGAACGTGGCGGCGTCGAACGCGATCCCGGCCCCGGCGAGCACCCGGCCGACCGCGCAGGCCTCACGGGCGAGCGCGAACTCTGCGGCCGCGATCGAGTGCGCGACCGCGATCTCACGGTCCTGCCGCACGCGCGCGCGTGCGGGGCCTGCGCTCCTCTCGGCTGCGTCCGACATCGTCCACGGTGTGACGCCGGATGCGCGCGAAAGTCGGGGCGAGGCTCGCCGCGTCGCGGCAGCGGCAGCGCGCCCCGGCTCGGCAGATCACTGCCCCGGCTCGGGTGCGGTGCGGATCGCCGGGTCGAGACCTGCCAGCTCGCGCACCAGCGCGACCGCGGCGGCAGGGTCGTAGGAGCGGGCGATCATCAGCTTCTCGGCCTCGAGGGAGCCCTCGGCGTGGATCGCGAGCACCGCCTGGTAGCCGGCGTGCTCGCGTGCGAGCAGGTCGGAGGCGAGGTTGAGCAGAGCCATCCGCTCGGCCGCGGGCGTCGCACCCGCCAGGTACTTCTCGAGCAGCGGTCGCAGCTCGTCGGAGCGCCAGTCGTCGCCGGAAGGGCCTGTCACCAGCAGCCCGCCGGCGATGTCGATCACGCGCTCGACGGCCTCGACGTACCCCCGCGCGAACGTCCACTTGGCGAGGTTCGTGGTCAGCGGGTCGGGGTAGGCGATCCCCGGGCCGTCGTCCAGGCGGGCCCGCATGGCGGCGAGGTGCGTCAGCCCCCGGACCGACTCCGCGTAGCCGATCAGGTTGGTGACCTTGTCGCGCACGTGACCGGCTCGCGCGATCCCGTTCGCCTCCGCGAGCGCGAGGGCGAGCCCCACGAGCGCGTCGACGAGCGGCAGCTTGTACGAGACCGCCGTGAACCGGTGGTACTCGACGAACGTGAGCGCGAGGGCGCCCGCGCGGCGGGTGTCGTCGAGGAGGAAGACGCGCTCGTTCGGGACGAAGACGTCCTCGAAGACGGTCAGCGTCTCGATCATGCGGTGGTGGGAGGAGACAGGCCGCGTCCACGGATCCGTCTCCGCATGGAGGAAGTCCGAGCAGACGAGCCGCACGCCCGGCGTCGCGACGGGCACGGCGAACGCGACGGCCCAGTCCTCCTCCCCCGGCCCGAGCGCCCGGGTCGGGATCACGATCAGCTCGTCGGCCTGCGGCGTGTAGGAGGTGTGCGCCTTCGCGCCGCGGACGACGATCCCGTCGGCGCGCCGCTCGACCACCCGCAGGTAGAGGTCGGGGTCGGTCTGGCCGGCCGGCCCGAGCCGACGGTCGCCCTTGACGTCCGTCTGCGCCACCGCGAGCGCCAGGTCGCCGTCGCGGCAGCGCGCATGGAAGGCCTCGACCCGCTCCTGCCACTCGGTGCCGTGGCACACCCGGTGGAGCGCGAACAGCGCGTCCGTGCCGATCTCCTTGACGAGGAGCACGAGCCCGTGGCCGAAGGCGGTCGCCTCCTCGATCAGCGACGAGCGCCGGCGGAGGTCGTCGGCGCTGCGCGGGAGGCGGTAGTAGGTCGACGCCCCGTCGGTGACCGCCAGGTCGGGGCGCACCTCGGCGAAGCGGAAGTCGAGCGCCGCGTGCCGCGCGACGAGGCCGAGCTCGTCGTGCGCGACCACGTCGGGAACCCGCTCGCCGCGGTAGTGGACGAGCCGATCGTCGCGTAGGCCTTCGAGGTACTCCTCCGCGCTGCGCACCACGACCTCCTTCCGTCGACGCCGGCGGCTCCCGCCTCGGCTCTGAGCCTACGCCGTCCGCGCCGCAAACGGCTGCAGCGTGCGCGTAGCCTGCGGGCGTGGCCGACGTCACCTACCTGGAGGCGATCCGCTCCGCGCTCGCCGACGCCCTGCGCGCGGACGACCGGGTCTTCCTGCTCGGCGAGGACATCGGCTCGTTCGGCGGCGCGTTCGGCGTGACCGCGGGCCTGCTCGAGGAGTTCGGGGCGGCGCGCGTGCTCGACACGCCGATCGCCGAGGAGGGGTTCGTGGGGGCGGCGATCGGAGCCGCCTGGATGGGCGACCGCCCGGTGGTCGAGCTGCAGTTCGCGGACTTCGCCACGTGCGCCTTCGACATGATCGTCACCGTCGCCGCCAAGACGCACTGGCGCTCCGGGCAGGCCGTGCCGATCGTGATCCGCTGCCCGACGGGTGGCGGCGTGCGAGGCGGCCCCTTCCACGCGGGCTCGCCCGAAGGGCTGTTCGTCGGCCAGCCGGGGCTGAAGGTGGTGTGCCCCGGCACGGTGGCCGACGCGTACGGCCTGCTCCGGGCCGCGATCGACGACCCCGACCCGGTCCTGTTCTTCGAGCACAAGGCGCTCTACCGCCGGCTGCGCGACCCCCTGCCGCCGGCCGGCCACCAGGTGCCGATCGGGCGCGCGAGCGTGGTGCGGCCCGGACGCGATGCGACGGTGGTGACCTACGGCTCCGGCGTCTCCCTCGCGCTCGCCGCGGGCGCGCGCGTCGACGCCGAGGTCGAGATCCTCGACCTCCGCACCGTCTGGCCGCTCGACGAGGACGCCGTGCTCGCGTCGCTCGACCGGACCTCGCGACTGCTCGTGCTCCAGGAGGCGAGCCGCTCGACCGGCGCTGCCTCGCTCGTGCTGTCGCTCGTCGCACGGCACGGCTTCGAGCTGCTCGACGCGCCGCCGTCGCTGCTCGCGCCCCCCGACACGCCCGTGCCGTTCGCGCCCGAGCTCGAGGACGGGTTCCTGCCGTCGACCGAGACGCTCGTCTCCGCGCTCGAGGAGCTCCTTGCCTACTGAGCCCTGCGGCGACCTGCACAGCGTGTCGCGCGACGCGCGGCTGGCGCTGCTCCGGCTGATCCTGCTCCAGCGCGTGTTCGAGGAGCGTGCGCTCGCCCTGTACCGGCAAGGGCGCGTTCCCGGCTCGTACTACGACGGCCGTGGCCAGGAGGCGGTCGCCGCCGCCGCCGGGCTCGCCCTGCTCGAGGGCGACGCCGTCTGCCCGCTCAACCGGGAGCTCGCGGTGCACTTCGCGCGAGGCGCGTCCGTGGCCGAGGTGTTCCGCAACGTGCTCGGGCGTGCGACCGGCCCGACCGGAGGCCGTGACGGAAACCTCCACTTCGGCGCGCCCGCTCGCGGGGTGTTCCCGCTCGTGTCGATGCTCGGCGATCTCGTCCCGGTGACGGTCGGCGCGGCGCTGGCCTTCCGCCGCCGCGGCGAGGCGCGGGTCGCTCTGACCTTTCTCGGCGAGGGCTGCTTCTCGGTCGGCGACACGCACGAGGGCCTCACGCTCGCCGGCGTGTGGCAGGTGCCGGCGGTGTTCGTGCTCCAGCGCAACCACTTCTCGTACTCGACGCCGCTCGCCCGCCAGGCCGTGAACCCGAGCCTCGCCGAGCGGATCTACGGCGGGTGGTCGATCCCGTGCGAGACGGTCGACGGGACGGACGCCGTCGTGACGTACGACGCCGTGCGTGCGGCCGTCGAGCGCGCCCGTGCCGGGCTCGGACCCCAGGCGGTCGAGGCGGTCACCCTCCGGATGCACGGCCACGCGGCGCACGACGACGGCGCCTACGTGCCTGCCGAGCTGCGTGCCGCGTACGCCGATCGTGACCCGATCGACCGGCTCGCGCTCAGGCTCGCGCTCGACGGCGTCCCGGACGCGGAGCTGGACGCGCTCCGCGACGGCGTCGAGCGCGACGTGGCTGCCGGTCTCGCTGAGGCAGAGGCCGACCCGCCGCCCGACCCGTCGACGCTCGAGGACGGGGTCTGGGCTCGGCCTCCCTGGGATGGCCCGTCGGGCGTTGGCGACCCGACGCCGCCGCTCTAGGATCGCTCGGGTGACAGCGCCGACGCTCGCGGACGTGCCGCTCTTCGCCGGAGTCGACGACGGCGTGCTGCGCGCGCTCGAGGAGCAGGCCGCGGAGCGGCGCCTGCTCGCTGGCGAGTCGCTCTTCCACCAGGGCGACCCCGCGGACGACCTGCACGTCGTCCTGCAGGGACGGCTGCGGGTGACCGTCACCGATGGGGAGGGCACCCGCGACGTCGCGGAGCTCGGGCCCGGCGCGGCCGTGGGCGAGCTCGCGCTCCTGACGGGCGCACCGCGCGCGGCCTCCGTGCGCGCCGTGCGCGACACGCGTCTCCTCACCCTCCCCGGTCCGGCGTTCGCGCGGCGGCTGGCCACCGACCCCGACCTCGCGGGGTCGGTCGCACGCGAGCTCGCGCGGCAGGTGCAGGGCTCCGGCGGGATGCCGCTCGCCCCCGCCCGGCCGGCGCTGCTGGCGATCCGGGCCCTCGGCGGAGCGGCGCCCGTGCGCGAGGTCGCGCACTCGCTCACGCACGCGCTCGCTCCCTTCGGCGCCGTGGAGCTGCTCGAGCGCGGCACGACCGACGACGTCGACGCCGCCGAGCGGCGGTGCGCCCACGTCGTCCTCGCCGACGGCGGTGGCGACGAGGCGTGGTCGGCGCTCTGCGCGAGGCAGGCCGACCGGACGCTGCTCGTCGCGCCCGCCGGGAGCCGTGCCGACGGCCCCGCCCCCGATGCCGATCTCGTCCTGCTCGGGCCGCACGACGGCGCGGAGCTCCGAGCGCTCCTCGACGCCGTCGGGCCCCGCGCGCACCACCGGCTCGCGACCGTCGAGCCCGAGGATCCCGGCGCGCGGCGCCTCGCGCGCCGGCTCGTCGGCCGCTCCCTCGGCCTCGTCCTGTCCGGCGGCGGGGCGCGGGGCTACGCGCACATCGGCGTGCTCGAGGTGCTGGAGGCGGAGGGGATCGTCGTCGACCGGTTCGGCGGCTGCAGCATGGGCGCCCTGATCGCCGCGATGGCGGCGGCCGGCTGGGGCGCCGACGAGATCAGGGCCCGCTGCGACATGGAGCTCGTCAGGCGCTCGCCCTTCAACGACTACACGCTCCCGCGGGTGGCCCTGATCCGCTCCCGGAAGGCCGCGCGGATGTTCGAGCGCCTGTTCGAGGGCCTGACGATCGAGGAGCTCCCGAAGCCGCTCGTCACCGTCAGCGCCGACCTCCTCTCGAGCACGGTGGTCGAGCACCGGCGCGGCAGCGTGATCGAGGCGGTCGGCGCGAGCATGTCCATCCCCGGTCTGGCGCCCCCGCTGGCGCGAGGCGGACAGCTGCTCGTCGACGGCGGGGTGCTCAACAACCTCCCCGTCGACGCGCTCGCCGGCGCCCGCGAGGGCCCCATCGTGGCGGTCGACGTGATCCGCCAGGTGCGCCCCGGCGCGCGGGACATCGCACCCGTCCCCTCCATCCTCGAGACGCTGTCGCGCGCGACCGTGCTCGGCAGCGTGGAGCGCGCCGAGCGGAACCGCGACCTCGCGCTCGTCGTCGTCACCCCCGACGTCCAGGACGTGCAGCTCCGCGACTTCTCCGCGCTCGACCGGGCGATCGATGCCGGCCGGGAGGCGGCGCGAGCCGCGCTCGACGCCGGCGGGCGGGAGGCGATCGAGCGCGCGACCACGGCGCCGGTCGCCTGATGACGCCCCGTCGTCGCGGCGCGCCCGTCAGCCGTCGCGGGCGACGATGCCGTGCAGCACGAGGTCGAGGACGGAGTCGCGGGCGCGGCGAGCCGACCAGGCGTGCGCGATCCGGAGATGCCGGTACGTGCGGTCGACGGCGTTCACCAGCAGCGTCGCCGCCTCGCCACCCGCGTCGGGGCGCAGCGAGCGGTCGGCGATGCCGTCGCGCACGAGCGCGGCGACCGGGTCGACGTAGGCCCCGCGCGAGCGCACCTCACCGTCGCGGACGTGGAAGAGCCGGGTGTCGGTCTCCTCGTCCAGGGCCCGCAGGAAGGCGAGGTGACGCTCCGAGACGTCGCACACCGCCCCGAGCGAGCGCCGCAGCCGCTCCGCGCCGGAGCCCGGCGCCGCGGCGGCGCGCACGACGGCAGCGTGGAAGTCCGCCTCGTACGAGGCGGCGAGCAGGGCGAAGACCTCGTCCCGTCCGATCCCGTGGCGATGCAAGCGTCATTCGCGAGACGCCCGACGCCGCCGCGATCCGCTCGAGCGTCGCGCCGCCCCAGCCGTGCTCGGCGACCGCCGTGAACGCGCCCTCCACGACCCGCTCGGACAGCTCGCTGCGAGCAGCCACGGCGGGAGTGTTGCACAGACTGTTACATCCATGTAACACTCGCGGCTCACCAACGAGCCCAGAAGGGGGAAGCGATGCCGCTCATCGAGGTCAAGCTGTACGACCGGCGGGTCACCGAGGAGTCCGTGCCCAAGATGATCTCGGCGCTGACCGACGCGCTCGCAGAGTCGAGCGGTGCCGATCCCGCGCACATCCAGGTCGTGATCCACGGCGTCAAGCCCGCCCACTGGGGGATCGCCGGCAAGCCGCAGAGCTGAGCCCGGCGGCGGGAGACGATGGTCGATCGGCCGCGGCGGGCGGGTTAGACTCGCGCTACGGCAGGGTTCTCGAGCGAAGGGTAGGTCGATGACGCAAGCCACGGAGGTTCTCTTCCCGGCCTCGGCCGAGGAGGCGGTCGCGCAGTACGGCGACGGGTCGGATGTGACGGTGATCGGCGGAGGCACGATCGTCGTGCCCGAGATCACCTACGGGCGCCTCGCACCCGCGAAGGCGCTGATGCTCGGCCGAGCCGGGATCGCGGGGGTGACCCGCGCCGGCGGACGCGTGACGATCGGCGGCGCGACACCGCTCCGCGACCTCGTCGAGCTCGGTGCGCCCGTCGGCCCGTGTGCGGCGAACGTCGCGGACAAGGAGATCCGCGCGCAGGCGACCCTGGGCGGCAACCTCTGCGCCGGAGAAGGGCCCGAGGCACCACGTGGCGACCTCCAGGGCGCGCTGCTGGCCGTCGGGGCGGTCGTCCGGTCGGGGGCGGCCGACGGCGTCACCGAGGAGCCGCTCGAGGAGTTCCTCCCGAAGCGCTCCCACCGGCTGATCCTGTCCGTGTCGTACGACGAGCCGGCGGCGGGCGCGTTCGTCTCGCTCGATCGGCCCCACACCCACGAGTACACCGCGCTCGCCGTCTCCGCCGCCCGGCAGGCCGACGGCTCGGTGCGCCTGGCCGCGACCGGCGCCGGCTGGCACGGGCTGCGGCTCCCGTCAGCGGAGGCGCAGGCCGGCGACCCGGCCGCCGCCGGCGAGGCGGCGCTCGCGGACGTGACGCTCCACGACGATGCTCTCGCATCGGCCTGGTATCGCGGCAAGACGCTGCCCGTGCTCGTCCGCCGCGCTCTCTCCGAGCTCGAGGAGGCCGCATGAACCTCACGGTCAACGGGGTCGCGCACGCGATCGAGAGCGGCCCCCTCACCTCGCTCCTCGACGTGCTGCGCGAGGAGCTCGGGATCACCAGCCCCAAGGCGGGCTGCGAGCAGGGAGGCTGCGGTGCCTGCACCGTGATCGTGGATGGCGAGGCCCGTCGCTCGTGCCTGACCCCGGTCGGCTCGCTCGAGGGCCTCGGCGTGACCACGGTCGAGGGGCTCGGCACGCCCGACCACCTCGCGTCGGTGCAGCAGGCGTTCACGCATCACTACGCCGCGCAATGCGGCTTCTGCACCTCGGGGATGATGCTCGCCGCCCAGGCGTACGTCGACGGCGGGGGCACCGACGACCGCGAGGCGATCCAGGAGGCCCTCGCCGGGCACGTCTGCCGCTGCACCGGGTACGTCAAGATCATCGACGCGGTCGCCGCCGCCGCACGGGGCGACGACTTCGACCTCACCGTCACCGCGCCCAGCGCGGGGATGACGAACCTCGGAGGTGTCAAGTGAAAGCCGTCGGCGCGCGCCTGCCCCGCTACGACGGGATCGAGCACGTCACGGGCCGCACGGCCTTCGTGGACGACGTGCGCGTCCCCGGCACGCTCTGGGTGAAGGCGCTTCGCTCGCCCCATCACCACGCGGCGATCACGTCGCTCGACACGTCGCAGGCGGAGTCGCTGCCCGGCGTGCACGCGATCGTCACCTGGCAGGACGTGCCCCTGCTCGAGTACGGGCACCTGTCGGCGCTCGGGATCCCGGCGGACGAGCCGCTGCTCGCGAAGGACGACGTCCGGTACAAGGGCCAGCCGATCGCCGTCGTCGCCGCCGAGAGCGAGGACGCGGCCCAGGCCGCCGTCGAGGCGATCTCGGTGGGCTACGAGGAGAAGCCGGCCCTCTTCGACCTGCGCAAGGCGTTCGACGCGGACGCCCCGCGGATCCACCAGTGGGGCAACTGGTATCCGCACTTCGAGGCCGAGATGGACCGACGGCAGATCCGCAAGGGCTCGATCGACGAGGCGTTCGACAAGGCCGACCTGATCGTCCAGGGCGTGTACCGGCCCGCTGCGATCGAGCACGCGCCGCTCGAGACGCAGGTCTGCCTGGTCGTCCCGGAGGCGAGCGGCCGACTGACGATCTACTCCTGCACGCAGGCGCTCTACTTCTCGCTGGGCGTCGTCGCGGCGCACCTGCAGGTGCCGCTCAACCGGCTGAAGGTCGTCGGAGGCACCGTCGGGGGCGGCTTCGGCGGCAAGGTCGACACCGCGACCGAGACGATGTGCTCGCTGCTCGCGATGAAGTCCGGGCGCCCCGTCAAGTGGCGCTGGACGCGAGAGGAGGAGTTCCTCTGCTCGTCGACCCGCGCCCCCTGGCACATGGAGGTGGCGGACGCCGTGACCAAGGACGGCTGGATCCTCGGCCGGAAGATGCTCACGCTCCAC
This sequence comes from uncultured Actinomycetes bacterium, assembly GCA_963703095.1. Taxonomy (GTDB): domain Bacteria; phylum Actinomycetota; class Thermoleophilia; order Gaiellales; family Gaiellaceae; genus Gaiella. Next base: position 1,434,400 of record OY969787.1, on the reverse strand, counting down.
GACTCCGGCGCGTACGCGCGGTTCTCGCCGTACGGCCTGACGAAGCACTCGTTCCACCACACGGGCGCGTACACGATCCCGAACCTCGAGTTCGACGGGTACGTCGTGTTCACGAACCGCACCCCCACGACGGCGATGCGCGGCTTCGGCGTGACCTCGGTCTCGTTCGCGACCGAGGTGCACATGAGCCGGATCGCGCACGAGCTCGGGCTCGACCCGTACGAGGTGCGCCTCAAGAACGCGAACCGCATCGGCGACACCTCGCCGAACGGGATCACCTACACCGACCCGTCGACCGTGCCGACCATCCTCGCGATGGCGGACGCGGTCGGACACGAGCTCTCGGCGGACGCGCGGACGATGACCCGCGGCCCGCGCGAGGGCGACCTGCTGCCCGAGCACCTCGTCGGCCAGCTCGGCGACCCGGAGGATCACTGACCATGGCCAAGCACACCGGCCGCGGGTTCGCGGCGATCGAGTACCCGACGGGGATGAACCAGAACGGCGACCCGTCGCAGGCGTGGATCAAGGTCAAGCCGGACGGGCGCGTCGACGTGTTCGCGGGCACGTCCGACATCGGCAACGGGTCGAAGACGATCCAGTCGCAGATCGTCGCCGAGACGATCGGCGTCCCGTACGACTGGGTGACCTACGACAACTCGAACACCGACTCGTCCCCGGTCTGCACCGGGACGTTCGCCTCTCGGGCGACGTTCGTCGCCGGCAAGGCAGTCGAGAAGGCCGCGGAGAAGGTCAAGGAGAAGATCCTGGAGATCGCCGGCAAGGAGCTCGAGATCGACCCGTCCGACCTGGAGATCGTCGACGGCGAGGTGATCGCGAAGGGCGCCCCCCAGAAGAAGATCTCCGTCCCCGACGTCGCCGCGGCGGCGACCTGGGGCCACGGGGAGCTGATCACGGGAACGGGCGCCCAGCTGAAGCCGTACGCGACGATCGTCGACCCCGAGACGGGGCGCGTCGACCTGCCGCCCCACTCCGCGATCTCGTACGCGTCGTGCGCCGCCGAGGTCGAGGTCGACGACGAGACCGGTGTCGTCCGCGTGACCCGTCTCTGGCAGTGCTACGACGTCGGCAAGGCCATCAACCCGACGCTCGTCGAGGGGCAGATCGAGGGCGGCGCCGTGCAGGGCCTCGGGCTCGCGGTGCTCGAGAGCTGCTACCCGTACTACCCGTCGGTCGACCACCGGGGCGCGCAGTTCGGCTCGTACCTCGCCCCGGGCATGGAGGATCTGCCGCAGATCGACACGATCATCATCGAGAACCCCTCCGAGGACGGCCCCTACGGCGCGAAGGGGATCGGCGAGATGGCGAACAACGCGCAGTCCCCGGCGATCGCGGCGGCCGTCTACGACGCGATCGGCGTCTGGGTGACGGAGCTCCCGATCACGCCCGAGCGGGTGCTGCGCGCGCTCGAGGAGCGGGCGGCCGGGAGCGGCGAGCCCCGTCGCGAGGGCAAGCTCGTCGTGTTCGACGAGGCGCTGTCCGTGAACACCGTGTCGAGCGGCGGGATCGCGTTCAACGCGTCGTGAGCGGCCCGTTCCGCACCTTCAACGGCGTGGAGCCCTACCCGATCTTCGAGGGGGTAGGGCTCCACGCGATCGCCGGCGACCAGGTCTTCCTGGGGCGCGTCACCTACGCGCCGGGAACGACCGTCCACCGGCACAGCCACGAGCACACCGAGCAGGCGATGCTGATCCTCGACGGCTCCGTCGAGATGACGATCGGCGACGAGACCCGCACGCTGCGAGCCGGCGACACCTGCGTCGTCAACCGCGGCGTCGAGCACGAGCTCCACTCCCCGGAGGGCGTCGCGTTCATCGAGGCCCTCGGGCCGGTGCCGCTCGACCACATCCCCGACCGCGAGCGCGACCTCGTGCTCGGCGATCTGCAGGGCTCCCTCCACGTCGAGCGGTAGCCGGGTGGCGACGCCGCGCGTCGCGCTCGTGACCGGCGCCTCGCGCGGCATCGGCGCTGCGACGGCGCAGCGGCTGCGGCGCGATGGCTGGCAGGTCGAGACCGCGGAGCGCGCGACGGGCGTCGACCTGTCGGATCCGCAGACCGCCCGCGCCGTCGTCGAGCGCCTCGAGCGGGTCGACGCGCTCGTCGCGAACGCGGGGACGATCGTCCGCACCCCCGTGCTCGAGCACACCCTCGACGACCTCGAGCGACAGCTCGCGCTCAACGTGACCAGCGTGTTCGCGCTCGCGCAGGCCGCGGCGCGGAGGATGGTGGAGCAGGGCGGCGGCTCGATCGTCCTCATCGGCTCGCTGCGGTCGCTGATCGGGGCGACCGAGGCGGCCGGGTACGCCGCGTCGAAGGGCGCGGTCGCACAGCTCGCGAAGTCGCTCTCGAACGAGCTCGCCGGTCGGGGCGTCCGCGTCAACTGCATCGCACCGGGCTGGATCCGCACCGAGATGACCGGCGACCTCCGGCCCGACGTCGCCGCTGAGATCGATGCGCGGATCCCCGCCGGACGCTGGGGCGCGCCGGAGGACGTCGCCGACGTGATCGCCTTCCTCCTCTCCGACGACGCGCGCTACGTGACCGGCGTCGTCCTCCCCGTCGACGGGGGGTTCTCGGCGCGGTGAGACCGGCGTAGGATCGTCCTGGAGATCCCGACCGAGGAGGCGACCGTGCCCCTGATCCGCGTCGAGCTGTTCGACTTCCGCGTCACGCCCGAGGTCAGCGAGAAGCTGATCGCCGGCATGACCGACGCGCTCTGCGACGCCGTGCACCCCGACCTGCGCGACCACACCTGGGTGATCGTCGAGGGTCACTCGCCCAAGAACTGGGGCCTCGGCGGCAAGCCGTGGCCCGTCGGCGAGATGCCTCCCGGCCCGGACGCCTGAGCGACGAGCGCTCGCGGGAATCCCGGGCCGGGCTCGGTGCGACCCCGGATGCCGGACGACCCACAGCCGCTCTACCGTCGGGGCATGGCCGCCGCTCCGACGCCAGACCCGGCCGAGCGGCCGGGCCGTCACGAGCGATGGCTGGTGGTCGGCGCGCTCGGCGTCCTCGCGCTCCATGTGGTCACCGACGCGTTCGTCGCGCTCGAGCCAGGCACGACGCGGCGCGAGCACGTCGTCGGCGCGCTCGTCCCGCTGGCACTCCTCCTGGGCGCGGCGGTCGTCCACCACAGGTCCCGACCGGGGGCGCGAGCCGCGGTGCTCCTGCCGCTCGGCGCGCTGGCGCTGGTCGGCGGGGGCGTCGCCGTCGCCCACGCGACGTCGCGGGGAGCCTCTGGCGACGCCTGGACCGGGCTGCCGCTCCTGCCCGCCGGCGCCGTGCTGATCGGGGTCGGAGCGCGGACGCTCTGGCGCTCACGCCACCGCCGAGGGCGCTGGCTCGTGCGCCGCTCGCTCGTCGCGGTCGGTGCCGTCGTGGTCGCGTACCAGCTCGTCGTCCCCGTCGCCTTCGCCCTCGTCGCGACGCACCGCCCGCGCGAGGCGGTCGCGGACACCACGCTCTCGCCACGCGGGCACGTGCCCGTGACGCTCGAGACGTCGGACGGCCTGCGACTGCGGGGGTGGTACGTCCCCTCGACGAACGGCGCCGCGATCCTCGCCTTCCCCGGGCGTCGCAGCCCGCTCCCCCACGCTCGACTCCTCGCCCGACACGGCTACGGCGTGCTCCTGCTCGACATGCGCGGCCAGGGTGAGAGCGAGGGCGATCCCAACGCCCTCGGGTGGGGCGCGACGCCCGACGTGGACGCCGCAATGGCGTTCCTGCGGTCGCGTCCCGACGTCGACCCCGACCGCATCGGCGGCCTCGGTCTCTCGGTCGGCGGAGAGCTGCTGCTCGAGGCCGCTGCGACGAACACGGCGCTGCGCGCGGTCGTCTCCGAGGGGGCCGGGGAGCGCTCGGTGCGCGAGAGCAGCCTGCGCGGAGCCGCCGGGCTGCCGTCGCTGCCGCTCGCGGCGATGCTGACCGCCGCCACGGCGGTCCTCTCCGGCGATCCGCCGCCTCCGTCACTGCAGTCGCTCGTGGCGCGGATCGCCCCGCGTCCGCTGCTGCTCGTCCACGCGGGACGCGGAGCCGGCGGCGAGGAGCTGAACCCCCACTACTTCGCCGCGGCGGGCGAGCCGAAGGCGCGCTGGGAGATCCCCGAGGCGAGCCACGTCGGTGGGCTCGAGGCGCGCCCCGCAGAGTACGAGCGACGGGTCGTGGGCTTCTTCGACCGGGCGCTCGGGCGCGACTGAGCAGGTCGCCAGGACGATGTGCGAGGATCGGCTGACCACCGGGACAGGAGGAGCGGGATGAGCGTGCTCGACACCGATGTCGTCGTCGTCGGCGCAGGGATCGCCGGCCTCAGCGCGGCCCGCGCGCTCGAGGCGGCGGGCCGGCGGGTGATGGTGCTCGAGGCCCGCGACCGGGTGGGAGGACGCGTCTGGAACGCCGAGGTCAGGGGGCAGCCGCAGGAGCTCGGCGGTCAGTGGATCGCCCCGTACCAGGCGGAGATGCACGCCCTCGTCGCGGAGCTCGGGCTCGAGCTCTTCCACTCCTACCGCGAGGGCGAGCGCGTGTACCTGGACGCGGCCGGGACCGCGCACCGGTACACGGGCCACGACGCGCCGCTCGGGGCGGCCGCCGAGCGGTCGTACGCGGCGGCCGCCGCCCAGCTGGACGCGCTCGCGTCCGAGCTCGACCCCGAGGCGCCCTGGGATCATCCCCGGGCAGCGGAGCTCGACGCGACGACGTTCGAGGTCTGGCTGCGGCGCGAGGTCGAGGACGACCTCGCGCGCGACCTCCTGCGCGCCTACCTCTCCGGCGGCTACATGACGAAGCCCTCGCACACCTTCTCCTTGCTGGGCGGGCTCTGGACGATCGCCGGGGCCGGCGGCGTCGAGAACCTGTTCGAGCCCGACCTCTGCCTCCACTCGCGCGTGGTCGGCGGCTCGCAGCTGATCCCGATCCGGATGGCCGAGGCGCTCGGCCACCACGTCGTCGTCGGCTCGCCGGTGCGCGCGGTTCGCTGGACGCCTGACGGGGTGACGGTCGCCACGGAGAGCGAGCGGCTCCACGCGCGCCACGCGGTGCTCGCGATCCCGCCGAACCTGAGCGGCGCGATCCGCTTCGACCCGGTGCTGCCGCCGTGGCGCCTGCGCGCCGAGCAGGGGATCTCGCAGGGCAGCGTGATCAAGGTGCTCGCCGTGTACGACCGCCCCTTCTGGCGCGACGAGGGGCTCGCAGGCGAGGCGTTCGCGCCGTACCAGCTCGTCCGCGAGGCGTACGACAACTCGCCGCCAGGCGGCGAGCCGGGGGTGCTCGTCACGTTCCTCGCCGCCGAGCGGTGCGAGCAGGCCGAGCGGATGGACCCGGCGGCGCGGAGGGCCGCCGTGCTCGACGGCCTCGCCGCGCTCTTCGGCGAGCGGGCGCGCACGCCGCTCGAGGTGATCGAGCTCGACTGGTCGGCCGAGGAGTGGACGCGCGGCGCCTACTCCGCGACGTTCGAGATCGGCGGCCTCACCCGCTTCGGCGCCGACCTCCGCCGCCCGCTCGGGCCGCTCCACTGGGCGTGCACGGACATCGCAGGCGTCGGGAACATGCACATGGAGGGGGCCGTGCGCTCGGGCAAGGCCGCTGCTGCCGCGATCCTGGCGGGGTGAGCGCGACCGCGTCGCTCTCGGACCCACGTCGGTCGGGGGGATGAGCCGCTCGTCGGACGACGTGCCCTGAGCGACACACGAGCCGCGAGCAGCGCCGCTGTGAGGCTGGTGTCCTCGGTCGACCCGAGACGTGACGGCGCTACCGTGACCGGCGTGCACGATGCCCTCCTCATGACCACGATGCCCTCCTCATGACGGCGAGCGGGAGCTACTGGAGCGCGTGGTCCCCCGACCCGATCGCGCTGACGCTGGCGGCGATCTCGATCGGGTTCTTCCTCCACGGCTGGCGCCGGCTCCATCGCAGGCGTCCGGACCTGGCGCCCTGGACCCGGATCCCGCTCTTCCTGGCAGGCGTGGCGATCGTCCTGGTCGGCGTCGTGTCGCCGCTCGACGCGATCGCCGAGGAGGAGCTCCAGTCGGCCCACATGCTCCAGCACGTGCTGATCGCCGACGTCGGGATCGCGCTGACGCTGGTGGCGGTGCGCGGGCCGCTCGCGTTCTTCTTCCTCCCACGCGACCTGCTCGTGCCCCTCGCGCGGATGCGGCCGCTGCGCCGTCTGCTCTCGTTCCTGCTGCGACCCAGGGTCGCGATCCCGCTCTGGCTAGGCGTGCTCGTCGTCTGGCACGTGCCGCGGTTCTACGAGGCCGCGCTGACGAACCCGCTCGTCCACCGTCTCGAGCACCTGTCGTTCGTCGTCGTGGGGCTCCTCGTCTGGACGCTGATCGTCGACCCGGCACGGCACGGGCGGCTCACGGTCGGCGAGCGGATCGGCGTCGTCGCGCTCGTCTTCTGGGCCGGGCAGCTCCTCGCGTACGTGATGGTCTTCGCCACCAGCCCGTTCTACGGCGCCTACGTCGACGTGGACGATCGGCTGCTCGGGATCTCGGCCCTCACCGACCAGAAGCTCGCGGGCGTCGTGATGATGGTCGAGCAGGCGCTCACGCTCGGCGTCGCCTTCGTCCTGCTCCTGGCCGAGGCCCGGCGCACGAACGAGTCCGTCCCGCTCGTCGACGCGACCTGATGCCCTCGCCCTGGTCGTTCAGCTTCGAGCCGCTGTTCGTCGCGCTCGCGGTCGTGGCGGTCGTGCTCTACGTGCGCTCCTGGCGGGCCGCGCCCGGGGCGCGTTGGCGCGCCTGGTCGTTCGGCGCAGGGATCGCGCTGATCGTCGTCGCGCTCAACTCGCCGCTCGGGACGATCGCGGTCGAGCACCTCGTGCTCGTCCACCTGCTCCAGAACGTGATCATCAGCGACTGGGCGCCCCCGCTCCTCCTGATCGGGCTGACCCCGGCGATGCGGGCCGCGCTCGCCACGCGTGGCGGGCGACCGTTCGCGCGGCTCGTCCACCCGGCCGTCGCGCTCCCCGTCTGGCTCGTCGGCTGGTACATCGTCCACCTCGCGCCCGTCTACGACGCGGCGGTGCGCAACCCCGTCCTCCTGGCGGTCGAGCACGCGCTCCTGATCACGATCGGGCTCCTCTTCTGGTGGCCGGTCCTCGTCGAGACGCCGCGGGCGGTCGCGACCCTCGTCCGACTCGCCTACGTGTTCGCGGCGTTCGTCGGGTCGGCCTTCCTCGGCATCGCCCTCACCTTCTCGCCGCCGATCTACCCCTACTACGAGGAGCTGCCCGAGCGGCTCTGGGGCATCTCGGCCGAGGCCGACCAGAACCTCGGCGGCATCCTGATGTCGACCGAGCAGGCGCTCGTCTTCGGAGCGGCCATCGTCTGGCTGCTCCTCAGGCTCCTGCACGAGGAGGCCGAAGCCGAGCGACGGCTCGCCGACGCCCAGCGCGCCGCCGGGCTGCGCGAGCACTAGCGCGCTCGACGCTACGGGAGCGCCGGGGCGGTCGCCGGCACGAGCTCGACCGGCTCGGCCCCCGGCACGACCGCGCGGGCCTCGCGCGCGTGGAGCAGCGTCGTGCGGACGATGAGCTTGGCCCGCGCGAAGTTGTCGAGCTCCGTCGGCACGGGGCCGACGCGGTGGCCGAGCGCGTATCCCGCCGCGTTGCGCCCCATGGCGCGGTAGCTCGCCTCGGAGTAGAGCGGGCTCATCCCGAAGAGCTCGAGGTTGTCGAGCGGCTGCAGGTCGGCGCGGTGGATCACCGCGGTGCCCTTCGACTGGATCCCGAGCGCGATCCCCGAGCCCGACAGGCGCGCGCCGTCGTGCGCGATGAAGCCCACGTCGGCAACCCGTCGGATGCGGACGACGCGCGGCGTGGCTCCCCCCTCGCGCACGCCCTCGACCATCGCCTGGAGCACCAGCTCGTGCGGGAGCCCGTTGATCGTCTCCGTGATCTCCTCCCCGAACGCGGGCCCCACGGCGACCACCACCTCTCCGGGGTCCGTGCCGATCTCGGCGACACCCTTCGGTGTGAGTCCCGCGCCAGCGGGAGTCACACCCGCAGACCCGAGCTCGCGTGGATCGACCACGTGCGGGAGCCGCTGCAGGAGCTCCCAGCGCTCACCCTCGAGCCGGTAGCCCGTTCCCGGCCCGGCGTAGAGGTTCGGGTCGTTCACCGCGGAGCGGACGAGCCCGTCCGGCTCGATCACGGCGGAGGTCTGGAGGTAGTCGGCCGCGACGCGCTGCCTGATCATCCCCACCACCGCCTCCGCCTCCGCGCCGAACCCCGTGCGGTCGAGCGCCAGCGCGACGTCGAGCGCCGAGACCTCGCGCGCCAGGAGCGCGTCCGCGGCCTCGACGTCCGCTGCTCGGTCGCGGTCGACCAGGTCGTCCGAGTCGTACGCCGTCGTCGCTGCTGCCACCTCGCCATCGGTCACCGGTGGCAGCCCCAGCTCCGCGAAGACCGCCTGGATCGCCCGCGCCGCGCGCTCGCGCACGCGGAGCACCTCGTCCTCGGCGACCGGCTCGATCCCCCCGTCGACCTGCCAGTCGCGCTGGATCGTGAGCCACTCGTCGAGGTCGTCGGCGTCGTAGTTGCCGCCGCCGAACGTGTTGTCCCGTCGCGGCATCACCGAGTAGCCCGAGGTGACGAAGTCCGTGCCCGGGAGGAGCTGTCCCATCAGCTTCGCGGTCTTGCGGATCGGTGAGTGCGAGGCGATCGCGTCGTTGCCCGAGGCGACTTCGAGGTCGAGCCACGCGGCGAGGACGTTCTCGGCGAGGATCGCGCGGGTGCCGCCGGGCACCGAGAGCACGAGCGCGACGCAGGAGATGGAGCCGTTCTGGACGCCCTGCGACCCGGCAGCCCGCACGACGGACACGCAGCGCGCCTCGAGGTAGAGCATCGACTTGCCCTCCGCGTGGCCCATCAGGGCCTCCGAGCCGGTGCCCGAGGTGAAGCGCACCTTCACGCCGCGCGAGGCGTACGCGGAGCCGAGGAACGCCTTCGACCACGGGGTGTCGTCCCCGTCCACGAAGACCGGTTCCGTGCCGTAGACCGAGAGCGTCTCCGCGTAGGTGACGAGACCGCGGATCGCCAGCTCGAGGTTCCGGCGCTCCTCGACGGCGCACTGGGTCATCACGCCCGGCCGGCCGACCTGCGAGCCGACGAGCAGCGCGAGCGCGTTCAGCGGCGCGTAGCGGGCGACGCCGACCGTCGTCTCCAGCTCGTCGAACCCACGACGGGCCGCCTCGGCGGCGTCGGCTGCGAGCAGCGCGGGGTTCTCCTTCAGGTTCGTGACGTGCGCCTGGTTGCCTGGGTCGCGACGGGCGCGGAGCTTCTTCAGGGCCATCATCAGCTCGACGGGGTCGAGCAGCCCCAGCACGCGCGCGAGCTTCGCGGGCGTCAGCCCGCGCGCCAGCCGGACGAGCTCGCTGCGGGGCACGTGGACGTCCACCAGCATGCGCGCGAGCTCGACGTCCGACAGGGCCATCGCCTCCGCGGCGATCACGAGGTCGAGCCCGTGGGCGACGAGGAAGCGGTCGATCAGGTCGAAGTCTGCGGCCGCGCGGCCGTCGAGCCGCGTGACCGCGCCGTCCTCGACGACGAGCTCCGGCTCGGGGTCGTCCGGCCCGTCCAGCGCGACCAGGCCGAGCTCGGCCCATGGCTCGACGAGCAGCTCCCGCCGGAGCTCCTTCTCCGCCCGCGACGCGAAGCGGCCCGAGCGAGGCCCGTCGTCGCGCTCAGCCACCGGCGAGGAGCCCTCGCTCCGCGTAGGCGGCCGCAGCCTCCCGGACGAAGGACGCGGTTCGCGCGGCGCCGAGCGCCTCGAGCCGAGAAGCCCACGTCTCGAGCTCCGCTGCCGACGAGCGCCCCGGGCGCAGCGCGGTGTAGACCTCGAGGAGCTCCGCGTCGGGCACCGCGGTCAGCTCGGCCGCCCGCTCGAGGCCCGCCGCGAGCTGCTCCCGTTCGGCTCCGCGCGCGACGCGCGCCTGCAGCTCGAGCGTCGCCGCGGTCGCGCGGGCGTCGGCGGCGACGAGGCGCCCGTCACGGGCCGCGTCGAGCGTGACCGCGTCGAGCGGCAGCCCCGAAGGAGTGCTGACGAGGTCGGGGCGACGGGTGCCGAGCGGGTACTCGGGGACCGGATCGAGCTCCATCCCGACAGGTTAGGGTAGGGGCGTGGGCCGGATCAACGACGACCGCTTCTCCGGCCGCTGCGCGATCGTCACGGGTGCCTCCAGCGGGATCGGCGCCGCGGTCGCCCGGCGGCTGCGCGACGAGGGCGCCCGGGTCGCCTCGCTCGATCTCGCCGAGACGGCGCCGGACGGCGTGCTCGCGCTCCGCTGCGACGTCTCCGACTCGTCCCAGGTGAACGCCGCCGTCGAGCGCGCGACCGCGGAGCTCGGGCCGATCGACGTGCTCGTCTGCTCGGCGGGCATCCCGGGCCGCTCACTGCGCACCGTGGACGTGACCGACGAGGAGTGGCGCCGGGTGCTGGCGATCGACGCGGACGGCGTCTTCTTCTGCAACCGCGCTGTGGTCGGCGGGATGGTCGAGCGGGGCTACGGCCGGATCGTGAACGTGGCGTCGATCGCGGGCAAGGAGGGCAACCCGATGGCCGCCGCGTACTCCGCGGCGAAGGCGGCGGTGATCGCGCTCACGAAGGCGATCGGCAAGGACGTGGCGCGCACCGGTGTGCTCGTCAACTGCATCGCGCCGGCCGTGATCGAGACGCCGATCCTCGACGGCATCACGCAGGAGCACGTCGACTACATGGTCGAGCGCATCCCGATGGGGCGCATGGGCGAGCCCGACGAGGTCGCCGCGCTCGCCTGCTGGCTCGCGAGCGACGAGTGCTCCTTCTCGACGGGCGCCACGTTCGACATCTCCGGGGGCAGGGCGGTCTACTGATGCGCGTGCTCCGCACGCTCCGCGACGGCGTCGTCCGCACGGCGGTCGAGGAGGAGCCGGGGGTCTTCTGCGAGGTGGAGGGCGAGCTCCTCCAGGTGCTGCGCGACGGTGGCTCCCCCACGCATCGCCGCCACACCGCGGACCCGGCCGAGGCGACGCTCGGCGACCTCCCCACGCTGCGGCCGCTCGACCCCCCGGAGGTGTGGTGCTCGGGCGTCACCTACGAGCGCAGCCGCGACGCGCGCATGGAGGAGAGCGCGGTGCAGGACGTCTACGCGCTCGTCTACGACGCCCACAGGCCCGAGCTGTTCCTCAAGGACGCCGTGTGCCGTCGCACGGTCGGGCCTGGCGAGCCGATCGGCATCCGCGAGGACTCGACCTGGAACGTCCCCGAGCCGGAGATCGGGCTCGTGCTCGGCGGCCGCGGCACGATCCTCGGCTACACGATCGGCAACGACGTCTCCTCGCGCGACATCGAGGGCGCGAACCCGCTCTACCTCGCGCAGGCGAAGGTCTACGCCGGGGCCTGCGCGATCGGCCCGACGGTCTACGTCCCTCCGGAGGGCGCCGCCCCACCCGTGTTCGAGATCGAGCTGCGCGTGCTCGACGAGCGCGGCGTGGAGGTGCACGCAGAGGCGACGTCGACGGCGAAGATGACGCGCGCGTTCGAGGAGCTCGTCTCGTGGCTCGAGCGCGACAACCCCGTGCCCCCCGGGAGCGTGCTGCTCACCGGCACCGGCATCGTGCCGCCCGACGCCTTCACCCTGCTGCCCGGTCACGTGGTCGAGATCCACGTCCCGGAGATCGGCACGCTCCGCAACCCCGTCGTGCTCGCATCCTCCCTGCTGTAGCGAAAGGACCTCCGATGTCGGACATCGCAACCGGGGCCCCGGCCCGCAACTACGTCGCCGGCGAGTGGCGGGAGCCTGCCGCAGGCGCGACGTACGAGAAGCGCAACCCGTGGCGCCCCTCCCAGGTGACCGGGGTGTACGCGGCCTCGGACGCGGACGACGCCCGCGCAGCCGTCGCCGCCGCGGTCGACGCCTTCCCCGCGTGGAGCGCGCTGCCGGCGGGCCAGCGGGCTGGGTTCTTCCAGCGCACGGCCGATGCGATCGAGGCTCGCGCGGAGCGGATCGCGCAGGACATGACCGCGGAGATGGGCAAGCCGCTGCGCGAGGCGCGGCTGGAGACGCTGCGCGCCGCGGCGATCCTGCGCTTCTCTGCCGGCGAGGCCTTCCGGCCGGTCGGCGAGGTGTACGAGGCCTCGGTGCCGCTGCAGCGCCTGTACACGGTGCGTCGCCCGCTGGGCGTCGTCGGCCTGATCACGCCGTGGAACTTCCCGATCGCGATCCCGGTCTGGAAGATGGCGCCCGCGCTGATCTACGGCAACTCGGTCGTGCTCAAGCTCGGCTACGAGGCTCCCAGGACGGGGCTCCACGTCGCCGAGTGCTTCGCCGAGGCAGGCCTGCCGGCCGGCGTGCTCAACGTGCTCACCGGCGCGGGCTCGAAGGTCGGCGCGGAGCTCGTCGCGAGCCACGACGTGCGCGCGATCTCGTTCACCGGCTCGGTGCCGGTGGGCCACAACGTGCGCAACGAGGCGACCCGGCGCGACTGCCGCGTCCAGCTCGAGCTCGGCGGCCACAACCCGCTGATCGTGATGGCGGACTGCGAGCTCGACCGGGCGGTCGAGGCCGCCTACGCCGGAGCGTTCTGGTCGGCAGGGCAGAAGTGCACCGCGACGCGCCGGATCCTCGTCGAGGACGACGCCTACGACCGCTTCCGCGAGGCGTTCCTCGCGCGGATCGAGCGCGGCGCCGTCGGCGATCCTGCCGATCCCGCCACGGAGGTCGGGCCGGTGGTCAACGAGGGCGCGCTCGAGGACATCCTTGCCGCGATCGAGCGCGGCCGGGAGCAGGGCGGACGCGTGATCGCCGGCGGGCAGCGCACGAGCGACGAGGCGTACCTGATCCCCCCGACCGTCTTCGAGGACGTCGGCGACGACCACTACCTCTCCTGCGAGGAGGTGTTCGGCCCGGTCACGACGCTCTACCGCTTCTCGACCCTCGACGAGGCGCTCGCCCGCGCGAACGGCGTCCCCTTCGGGCTGTCGGCGTCGATCTTCACCCGCGACCTCCACGCGGTGCACCGGTTCTCGCAGGAGCTCGAGGCGGGCATCCTGCACGTGAACTCCCAGACGGCGGGCGCCGACGTCCACGTGCCGTTCGGCGGCATCAAGCACTCGGGCTGGGGGCCGCACGAGCAGGGACGCGCCGCGATCGAGTTCTTCACCGAGAGCGTGACCGTCTACCAGGACGCGCCGCTCTCGTGAACGAGCGCTACCTCGTCACCGGAGCGCTCGGCTGCATCGGCGCCTGGGTCTCGCGCGCCGTGCTCGCAGAGGGCGGCAGCGTCGTCGGCTACGACCTCGGCGACGACCGCTCCCGGCTCGAGCTCGTCCTCGGCGACGACGCCGACCGTGTCGAGCTCGTGCGCGGCGACATCACCGACCTGGATGCGCTCGAGCGGGCGCTCGACGACCACGACATCACCCGCGTCGTGCATCTCGCCGCGCTCCAGGTGCCGTTCGTGCGTGCGAACCCGCCGCTCGGTATGCGGGTCAACGTCGCCGGGACGGTCAACGTGTTCGAGGCGGTCGCGCGTCGACTCGACCGCATCCCGCGCGTCGTCTACGCGAGCTCGACGGCGGTGTACAGCAGTGTCGATCCCGTGCCGGCGCCCGAAGCGGGCGGGAGCGCGCCCGCCACGCTGTACGGGGTGTCGAAGGTCGCGGACGAGCTCCTCGCGCGCGTGTACCGCCAGGACGCCGGTCTCCCGTCCGTCGGGCTCCGCCCGTACGTCGTGTACGGACCGGCGCGCGACCAGGGGATGACCTCGGGCCCGACGCTCGCGATGCGAGCGGCGGCGCTCGGAGAGCCGTTCGAGATCGCGTTCAGCGGCGCTGCGCAGTACGACTTCGCACCCGACGTGGCGCGCGGGCTCGTCCTGGCGGCCGAGAGCGACGCTGCGGACGCGCGCGTGTACAACGTGCCCGGCACGCCGGCGACGGTCGACGAGATCGTGGCTCTGATCCACGAGCAGGTGCCGGACGCCGCGGTGACCGTCACAGGCGATCCCCTGCCCTTCCCCGCGACGGTGGAGGCGGTCGGCTTCGACCGCGACATCGCGCCCTTCCCCCGCACGCCGCTGCCGCAGGGCATCGCCTCGACGATCGCCCACTTCCGCACTGCTGCCTGATCGACCCCCGAGGAGCCGGTTCGCGCCACGCGAGCCGGGATCGCTCGGCTAGGTTTCCGCCCTGTGACCGCCACCCGACTGGTCGACGTCCAGGCGCTGCCCGGTGCCCGCGAGGCGGAGGAGCGCGCCGCACGGCTCGCGTGGGAGCTGCCCTCGGAGCTCGCGCCGCTGGCCCGCGTCGCCATGAACTACCGCTGGGCGTGGGAGCACGGCGCGGCCGACCTGTTCGAATCGCTCGATCCCCGCGGGTGGGCGCTGAACGGGCGCAACCCTGTCCGCCAGCTGGAGGACGTGCCCCCGCACGCCGCCGCCGCGCGCGCGGCCGACCCGGCGGTGCAGGCGGCCGTCACCCGGCTCGCCAGGACGCTCGACGAGGACCTCGAGCGCCCGGAAGCGGTGATCGACGGGCTCACCGGGCCGGTGGCGTTCGTCTGCGCCGAGTTCGGCATCCACTCCTCCCTGCCCATCTACTCGGGCGGGCTCGGGGCGCTCGCGGGCGACATCCTCAAGCAGGCCAGCGACCTCGCCCTGCCGGTGATCGGCGTCGGCCTGCTCTACCGGAAGGGCTACTTCCAGCAGCGCGTCGACCGCACGGGACTCCAGCACGAGTACTGGACCCAGATCGCGCCCGAGCACCTCCCCACCGTCCAGGTGCTGGGTGCCGACGGGGAGCCGCTGACCCTGCGCTTCCCCCTCGCGGGCCGCTCCGTGGCGTTCCACGTGTGGCGCGCCGCGATCGGCCGCGTCCCCCTCTACCTGCTCGACACCGAGCTCGACGAGAACGACCCTGTCGACCGCTGGATCACGGCGCGCCTCTACGAGGGCAACCCCCTCACGCGGCTCGGCCAGTACGGGCTCCTCGGACTCGGCACGGTGCGGCTGTTCGAGGCACTCGGGATCGAGCCTGGCGTCTTCCACTTCAACGAGGGCCACCCGGCGCTCGCCGCGCTGGAGCTCGCCGCGGAGCGCATCGCCGAGGGCGCCGGGCTCGAGCACGCGCTCGAGCACGCGCGCTCGCGCTGCGTCTTCACGACCCACACGCCCGTGCCGGCGGGGAACGAGTCCTACGAGCCGGCCATGCTGCTCGACTCCTTCCGCGACCTGCCCGAGCGCCTCGGGATCGACGAGGGCCAGCTCCTCGACCTGTGCCGCACGCGCCCCGGGACCGACGAGTGGCCGGGGATGACCCCGCTCGCCCTCCGGCTCGCCCGTCGGGCGAACGGGGTGAGCGCCCTGCACGGCGAGGTCGCTCGCGAGATGTGGCGCCCGTTGTACAACGACGCCCCGGCAGACGACGTGCCGATCACGCACGTCACGAACGGCGTGCACCTGCCGACATTCCTCGCCGGGCCGATGCGCGAGCTCCTCGACCGGCACCTGGGCGAGGGCTGGCTCGCGAGAGCGTCCTCTCCCGCGACCTGGGAGCCCGTCGACGACATCCCGAACGCCGAGCTCTGGGCGGCGCGCCGCGCGGCGCGCGAGCAGCTGATCGAGTTCGTCCGCGCGAAGACCGTCGAGGACCGGCTGCTGCGCGGCGAGGACCCCGGGTACGTGAAGCTCGCCGCGGAGACGTTCGATCCGACGATCCTCACCCTGGGCTTCGCGCGGCGGATCGCGACCTACAAGCGGCTCTTCCTGCTCACACGCGATCCCGAGCGCGTGCACCGCATCTTCGGTGGTGACGGACCGCCCGTGCAGATGGTGATCGCCGGAAAGGCCCATCCGCTCGACGACAACGCGAAGCGGATGCTCCAGGACGTCTTCGGGCTGCGCCGCGCGAACGGCCTCGCAGCCAGGGTGACGTTCCTCGAGAACTACGACCTGTCGGTTGCGGCCCCGATCGTCGGCGGCTGCGACGTCTGGCTCAACGTGCCCCGCCCGCCGATGGAGGCCTCGGGGACGAGCGGGATGAAGTCCGCAGCGAACGGCGGCCTCAACCTCTCTGTGCTCGACGGCTGGTGGGCCGAGGGCTTCGACGGCACCAACGGCTGGGCGATCGACGGCGGCCAACCCGGCGAAGACGAGGCGGCGCAAGACGATCGCCACGCGCAGGCGCTCTACGACCTGCTCGAGCACGAGGTGATCCCGCTCTTCTACGACCGCGGCGAGGACGGCATCCCGCATCGTTGGCTGGAGCGGGTGAAGGCGTCGCTCAGGACGAACGGCCCGCGCTTCTCGGCCGCGCGGATGGTGGAGGAGTACGCGACGCGCATCTACCCGCGCTGACGCGCCCGCGCGTCAGGCGGCGACGCGGCGCGGCCGTGGCAGCGCGGCAGCTGCGAGCACGAGCGCCGCGAGGAACCCGACGCACGCCCATAGCACCGCGTCGAACGACCCGGTCGCGTCCCGGATCGCACCGAGCACGAACGGCGCGAGCGCCGCGAGCGTGTAGCCGAAGCCGAGCATCATCGCCACGAGGGCACCGACCCGCTCCGGCAGCGTCTCGAGGTCGAGCGGCAGCGTCATCACGAGCGAGAAGCACCCGCCCTGCGCGACCCCGGCGAGCAGCGCCCACAGCATCGCCGTCCCCGACAGCGTCACCAGCCCGATCGCGGCGACGAGGAAGAGACCGCTCATCGCGATCAACCACGGCCGGCGGCCTCCGTGGCGATCCGAGAGCCACGGGATCACGAACGACGCGGCGATCGCGGTGCCGTTCATCGCGGCGAGCAGCCAGCCCGCCGTCGTGTCGTCCCAGCCCCGCTCGACGTAGGCATCGGGCAGCCAGGCGTTGAGGCCGTAGTACGCCTGCCCCATCAGGGCGAACACCGCCACGAGCAGCCAGGCGACCGGCGAGCGGAGCGGCAGACGGGGGACGAGCGCCCGCGGCCGGACGTGAGGGGCTCCACCGCGCGTGAGGATCGCCCAGGCGAGCGCCAGCCCGACGGCGACGAGGGAGAACACCGCGAGCGCGGCGCGCCAGCCGCCGAGCGCCCCGGCGAGCGGCACCGCGAGCAGCGCCGCTGTGGTCGAGCCGATCTGGATGCCACCCGTGTACACCCCGGTGCCCGTGGCGGGGCGATCGGCGGCCACCTCGCGGACCGCCAGGGGCGCGAGCGCGTTGCCGATGCCCATCCCCATGCCGACGCCGATCGTCATCACCACGACCAGCCATGCCGTCGGGCTGACGACGCGCGCCAGGCCGGCGAGGCCGATCAGCAGCAGTCCCGCGGTCATCGCACGCCGCGTCCCGAACCGCGCCGACAGATAGGCGGCCGCAGGGGCGAACAGGCCCATGCACAGCACCGGGATCGTGGCGAGCAGCCCAGCGACCGCGTGGGAGGTGTCGAGGTCGTCCTGGATCTCGGGCAGGAGCGGCCCGATCCCCACGATCTGCGGCCGAAGGGTGAGCGCGGCGAGGAACAGCGCGACGAGCGCCAGCCGCGTGCGGTGCGCGATCATCGGCGCACGCTACGACGGCCCGCCGTCCCGCCGCGGCTGCGTCCTGCTCAGGCGCCCGCCTCGCGCTCGGCGACGAGCCGCGCGAAGTGCTCGACGTGCTTGCGGGCCTCACGACCCGCGGCGGCGCCGTCCCCGGAGCGGATCGCCTCGAGGATCGGCGTGTGGAGCTCCGCCGCCTCCTCCGGCTCGACGTAGGTGTGGTAGAGCGTCAGCTTGATCCGCCCGTCCACGCCGAGCAGCTGCCAGCAGCGCGTGAGGACGTCGAGCGACGCGGCCTCGACGATCAGCCGGTGGAACGCGATGTCGTGCTCCGACAGCGCCTGCACGTCGCCGCGGCGGGCCGCCTCGCGCATCGCCTCGACCTCCGCCTCGAGCACGGCGACGTCGCCGCCCAGCTTCTCCGCGGCGAGCCGGGCGGCGACCTCCTCGAGCGCCGCTCGCACGGGGTACACCTCGATGAGCTCGCGATCGCCGAACGCGCGCACCCGGGAGCCCCGGAACGGCTCGGACTCGACGAGTCGCAGGAGCTCGAGGTCGCGCAGAGCCTCCCGCACCGGCGCCTGGCTCGTGCCGAGCTCCTGCGCGATCCGCGTCTCGACGAGCCGCTCTCCGGGCTTGAGCTCGCCGCTGACGATGCGGTGCAGGAGGATGCTCTTGACCTGCTCGCGCAGGACGGTGCGGGAGACCGAGCTCACGGCGCCGCCGGCTGGCTCTCGGGCATCGACGGGACTCCGCGTCCTCGTCCCGGTGGCCTACTCCGCGACGACCGGGTTCGTGATCGACCCGAGACCGTCGATCTCGATCGTGATCTCGTCACCCGGCTGCAGCAGCCGCTGAGGATCGCGGAAGACGCCTACCCCGGCAGGCGTTCCCGTCAGGATCAGGTCGCCCGCCTCGAGCGTCGAGGTGCGCGAGGCGTAGCTGATGATCTCGTCGATCCCGAAGATGAGGTTCGAGGTGGACGAGTCCTGCATCGTCTCGCCGTTCAGGATCGCGCGGATCCCGAGCGCGTGCGGGTCGGCGACCTCGGCGGCGGGGACCAGAGGCCCGACCGGGCAGAAGGTGTCGGGCGACTTCCCACGCGTCCACTGCCCGTCGGCGAACTGGAGATCGCGCGCGGACACGTCGTTCGCGACGACGTAGCCGGCGACGGCCTCGAGCGCGTTCTCCTTGGAGACCTTCTTCACCGTCGTCCCGATCACCACGCCGAGCTCGGCCTCGTAGTCGGCCTTCTGCACCGCGGAGGGGATGACGATCGCGTCGCCCGGGCCGATCATCGCCGTCGTGTACTTCGCGAAGAACAACGGAGCCTCGGGCAGGTCGACGCCCTGCTCCGCCGCGTGATCCTTGTAGTTCAGGCCGACGCAGACGATCTTGCCGGGGCGCGTGATGGGGACCATGGCGCCGACCCTACACCAGCCTCCACGCTCCGTGCCGCACCTGATCGATGATCGATTCCGCCGGGAGTACACTCGGGGCGATGGGGGTCACGGCGGACTTCGTCGGCGCGCTGCGCGCCGCTGTCGGCGACGGGCACGTCGTCGTCGAGCCCGACGAGCTGCAGACCTACGACTGCGACGGGCTCACAGGCTGGCGCGCCATGCCGGCGGCGGTCGTGCTCCCCGGGAGCGCCGACGAGGTGCAGGAGGTCGTGCGCCTCTGCGCCCGCCAGGGCGTCCCGTTCGTGGCGCGCGGAGCCGGCACCGGGCTCTCCGGTGGGGCCCTACCCGTCGCGGAGGGGATCGTGATCGCGCTGACCCGGCTGAACCGGATCCTCGAGGTGGACACAGCCGGCGAGCGCGTCGTCGTCGAGCCGGGCGTCACGAACCTCGACGTGACCCGTGCGGTGGCGGCGCACGGGCTCTTCTACGCACCCGATCCGTCGAGCCAGCAAGTCTGCACGATCGGCGGCAACGTCGCCGAGAACTCCGGCGGCGCCCACTGCTTGAAGAACGGGTTCACGGTCAACCACGTCTGCGGCGCGAAGGTCGTCCTGCCGAACGGCGACCTCGTCGAGCTCGGCGGGATGAGCCTCGATCAGGACGGGCCCGACCTGCTCGGCGTCGTCGTCGGCTCCGAGGGGACGCTCGGCATCGTGGTCGAGGTGACGCTCCGCGTGGTGCCCGTCCCGGAGACGGTGACGACGCTCCTCGCGGGCTTCCACAGCCTCGAGGCGGGCGGCGACGCGGTCGCCGCGATCGTCGAGGAGGGGATCCTGCCCGCGGCGATCGAGATGATGGATCGGCTCACGATCGAGGCGGCCGAGGCCGCCTTCCACCCCGGCTACCCGGAGGGCGCGGTGTCCGTGCTGCTCGTCGAGCTCGACGGCGTCGAGGCCCAGGTCGAGGTCGACACCGCCGAGGTCGTCCGCCTCTGCCGGGCCGCCGGGGCCTTCGACGTGCGCATCGCGCAGGACGACGCCGAGCGCGCCCTCCTCTGGAAGGGACGCAAGGGCGCCTTCCCCGCGATGGGACGGATCTCGCCCGACTACTACGTCCAGGACGGGGTCGTCCCGCGCACCCGCCTGGGCGAGGTGCTCGCCCGCATCGAGACCCTGGCGGACGAAGCCGGCCTGCGCGTCGGCAACGTCTTCCACGCCGGCGACGGGAACCTCCATCCGCTCGTCCTCTACGACGGCGCCGTCCCCGGGCAGGCGGAGCGCGCGAAGGAGCTCGCGGAGCGGATCCTCGGCGCGTGCATCGACGCGGGCGGATCGCTCACGGGCGAGCACGGCGTCGGGGTCGACAAGGCGTGCGCGATGCCGCAGATGTTCTCGGAGCGCGACCTCGAGGCGTTCGAGCGGCTCCGCACGGCGTTCGACCCGGAGGGCCTGGCGAACCCAGGCAAGGTGCTCCCGACGCCGCGGCTGTGCGGCGAGGTGCCGGGGCCGTACCGCATCCACCCCCTCGAGAGGGCAGGCGTTGCCGAACGGTTCTGACGTTCTAGGCACGAATCCACTTCGTGGATTCGTGCCAGGGAGCGGAGCGGCGTGAGCGTGCTGCTTCCCTCGTCGCTCGACGAGGCGTCGGCGCTGCTCGCCGAGGCGAGCGCGAGCGGGCGCACCGTGCGAGTCGGCGAGGAGCTGCGGCTCGATCGGATGGCGCGGATCCTGCACCACGAGGCGGGCGACCTCACCTGCACGGTCGAGGCGGGGATCCGCCTCTCGGAGCTGCGGGCCGCGCTCGCGCCGCACGGCCAGCGGCTGTCGCTCGACCCACCGGGCGACCCGACGATCGGAGCCTGCATCGCCGCGAACCGCTCCGGGCCGCTCCGGCACCGGTTCGGGGCCCCGCGCGACCTCGTCCTCGGGGTGACCCTCGTCCTCGGCGACGGCCTCGTCGCAAGCTCGGGCGGCACCGTCGTGAAGAACGTCGCGGGGTACGACCTCGGCAAGCTCGTCTGCGGCTCGCAGGGATCGCTGGCGCTGGTCGCGCGGGTCTCGCTCCGGCTGCACCCGGTCCCTCCGGCCGCGGCGACGCTCGTCGTCGAGACGGACGACCCCGCCGCGGTCGTCGCCGCGATCCGCGCGACGCGCACCCAGCCGAGCGCGCTCGACGTCCTCCATCCGGGGCGCGTCGCCGTGCTCCTCGAGGGGTCGGCTCCCGCCGTCGAGGCGCAGCTCGACACGCTCCTCACCAGCGTCGGGGGCGTCGAGTCGGGGATGGAGACCTGGGAGGAGTCCCGTGCACGGCAGGCGTCGGCCGCCGGCCTCGTCCGCTTCGCGCCGCGCGACCTCGCATCCGTGCTGGCCGCCGAGCAGGAGGCCGTCGTCCGCCCCGCGGTCGGGGTCGCGTACGTCGCCCGACAGGTGCACGAGCGCGTGGATCCGACCGTCGAGCGACTTCGCCGCGCGCTCAAGGAGCGGCTCGACCCGGCGGGGGTGCTCGCGTGACCGATGGCGCTCGCACGACCGACGTGGCGTCGCTGACGAAGGACTGCGTCCACTGCGGCTTCTGCCTGCCGACGTGCCCGACCTACGTGCTCTGGCAGGAGGAGATGGACTCGCCGCGCGGCCGCATCCAGCTGATGGAGCAGCACGTCGCCGGGGGCGGCCCGCTCGGCCCGGTCGTCGTCGAGCACTTCGACCGCTGCCTCGGGTGCCTCGCCTGCGTCTCGTCCTGCCCCTCCGGGGTGCGCTACGACCTGCTGATCGAGGAGACGCGTGCGCGCGTCGAGCAGGTGCATCCCCGGTCACGGGGCGAGCGCCTGCAGCGAGGCCTCCTCTTCGCGACGCTTCCCTACCCGCGCCGGATGGCGCTCGCGCTGCGCCTCGCCCCGCTGGGACGCGCGCTGCCGTCGCCGCAGTGGGCCAGGCCGATGCTCGACCTCGCGCTCGGCTGGCGCTCCCGCTCGCAGGCCCCGCGCACGCTCGCCCCTCAGGCCGGCGCGACCAGGGGACGGGTCGGGATGCTGACCGGCTGCGTCCAGCGCGCGATGTTCGGCGACGTGAACGCGGCCACGGCCCGCGCGCTCGTCGCCGCCGGCTACGAGGTCGTCGCACCCGCTCAGCGCTGCTGCGGAGCGCTGTCCGCGCATGCCGGACGCGCGGAGGAGGCCGATCGCTTCACCGCGGGCGTGCGGGACGCGTTCGCCGGAGTCGACACGATCGTCGTCAACTCGTCGGGGTGCGGCTCGCATCTCAAGGAGCGCGATCTCCCGGCACTGGACGTGACGGAGGCGCTCGCCGACGTCGACCTGCCCGACCTCCGGCCCCTGCCGCTGAGGGTCGCCTACCAGGACTCCTGCCACATGCGCCACGCACAGCGACTGCCCGGCGCGTGGCGAGGGCTGCTCGAGCGCATCCCGGGCCTCGAGCTGGTCGAGCCCGCCGAGCAGGAGATCTGCTGCGGGTCGGCGGGGATCTACAACATCACCCAGCCGGAGGCGGCGCGGGCGCTCGGCGCCCGCAAGGCCGCGCACGTGCGGGCGACGAAGGCCGACGTCCTCGCGAGCGCGAACCCCGGCTGCCTCGTGCAGGTGGCACGGGCGATGCGCGACGACGGGCACGGCACACCACCCGCAGCGCTCCATCCGGTCGAGCTGCTCGACGCCTCTCTGCGCGGCGTGGACGCGGCGGCGCTGCTCCGCGGGGCGCGACGGTGACGCGGTCGAGCCTCCCCCAGGCGTAGCATCGCGCGGATGACCGACTCCCGGCTCCCGCGGGCCGCGCATGCCGAGGCGCAGCGCGTACGAGCGGGCGCCGACGCCGAGCTCGAGCTCCTCCTCGACGACCTGCGGGCGTGGGTCGACACCGACTCGCCCGGCGGCGACGTCAGCGCGCTCGACCGGCTCGCGGCGACCATCGGTCACCGACTCGACGAGTTCGGGCTGCACGTCGAGCTCGTCCCGGCGGGCGACAGCGGGCTCTACCTCCACGCAGCGCTCGAGGGCGCCGGCGAGGCCAGGGTCGTGCTGCTCGGGCACCACGACACCGTCTTCTCCGCCGGCACGGCGGCGGCGCGGCCGTTCGCCCGAGACGGTGCTCGCTGCTACGGCCCGGGCGTCGCCGACATGAAGGGCGGTCTCGTCGTCGCTGCGCACACGGCGCGGCTGCTCGCTGCCGGGCCGCGGCCGTTCGGCCGGCTCGAGCTCGTCTCGTGCCCCGACGAGGAGTCCCGACCCACGGCGCCCGCGCTCCTCGACCGCCTCCGTGGCGCCGATGCCGTCCTGTGCCTCGAGTGCGGCAGGCCCGACGGGGAGGTCGTCTCGGCGCGCAAGGCCGCCTGGTGGTTCGCCCTGCGGGCGGCCGGGCATCCCGCGCACGCGGGCGTGGAGCCGGACACCGGTCGCAACGCCGTGCACGCGATCGCCTCGGAGGCGACGCGTCTGGTCGGGCTGCACCACGCCCGACCAGGCCTCACGCTCCAGGTGACGGGCCTCGAGGGCGGCGAGGGGCTGAACACGGTGCCGAGCAGAGCGAGGCTGACGGGCGACCTGCGCGCGATCACCGCCGCCGACCTCGCGTGGGGGAAGGAGCAGGTGCTCGCGCTCGCGTCCCACACCGGCGTCGACCTCGTGCTCGACGATCTCGGGGGCCCGCCGGCGCTCGAGCGCACACCCGCGGTCGCCGCGCTCGCGGCCGCGGCGATCGAGCTCGGCGGCGCCCTCGGCCACGGCTTCGGCGAGGCGCTGACCGGTGGCGTCTCCGACGCCTCGTGGACCGCGGCCGCGGGGATCCCGACGCTCGACGGGCTCGGCCCGGTCGGCGGGCTCGACCACGGGCCGGACGAGTACGTCGAGACCGCGACCTTCGCGACCCGCTGCGGCGTGACCGCGGGTCTCGTCGCCGCGGTCGACGCGGGGGTGCTGCGCGACGTCGGCTGAGCCGTCGCCGATCTCAGCCCACGGCGGCGGGTCTGAGCTCGTCGAGGCGGTCGACCTTCGCGAGCGCCGGGAACGCCTTCCACCAGATCGCGGCGACCGCGATCGTCGCGCACCCGCCGAGGACGACCGCCGGCACCGCTCCGAGCAACGCTGCGGCGACGCCGGACTCGAACGCGCCGAGCTCGTTCGACGCGCTGATGAACACCATCTCGACGGCGTTGACGCGCCCCCGGAGCTCGTCGGGCGTGACCAGCGGCAGGATCGTCTGCCGGAGCACGACGCTGACCATGTCCACCGCTCCGCCCGCGGCGAGGGCGAGCAGCGACAGCCACATCGTCTCCGACAGGCCGAAGACGATCATCGTGACGCCGTAGAGGGCGACCACCACGAGCAGCGTCCGCCCGGCGCGCTCGCGCACCGGGCGGCGGGTGAGCACGACGGCGCAGACGAGGGCGCCCGCGGCCGGCGCAGCGCGCAGGATCCCCAGCCCCGCAGGCCCCACGTCGAGAACGTCCTTCGCGAACACCGGCAACAGCGCGACCGCACCGCCGAAGAGCACGGCGAAGAGATCGAGCGAGACGGCGCCGAGCAGCACCGGCGTGCGCCGGACGAGACGCACGCCACCGAGCAGGCTCGCGAGGTCGGGCGAGCCGGCGCCGGCCCCGTCGCGCCCGGCGCGCAGCAGGAGCGTCGCGAGCAGCGCGACGACCGAGAGCGCCGCAGCCACGCCGTAGACGAGCTCCGGATGGAGCGCGAACAGGAGCCCGCCCACGGCCGGCCCGACGATCACCGACGCCTGGAACGCGACCGAGCGCTGGGCGAGCGCCCGCACGAGCAGCGGCCGCGGGACGAGCGACGGGACGAGCGCGCGTCCCGCCGGCGCCCCGAGCGCGGAGGCGACTCCGATCGCGAACGCGAGCAGGAAGAACGGCCACGTCTCGTCGGCGCCGGCCCGCGTGACCGCGACCAGCCCGAGCGCGACGGTCGCGTCGAGCGCGATCGCGAAGGCGAGCACCGTCCGGCGTGGTGAGCGGTCGGCGAGGTGCCCGGCCGGCAGCGCCAGCAGCGGCAGGGGCAGGAACATCGCGAGGCCGACGAGCCCGAGGTCGAGCGGGTCGCCGTCGATCGCGTACACCTGCCAGCCGATCGCGACGAAGGCCATCTCGATCGCGAGCGCCGTCGCGACCGTCGACACGAGGACGAGCGCGAAGTCGCGATGACGGAGAGGGGAGCCGTCGAGCCGGCCCGGCACGCGGTGACGCCCTACGAGGACGCGACGGCCGCGTCGTCGTCGGCGGCGGGCGACGACGGCGGGAACTCGACCTCGAGGCGCTGGATCCGCGACCCGCGCGTCTCGAGGACGGTGAACCGCAGACCTCCCTCGACGACCTCGTCCCCGGGCTCCGCCGCGCGACCGAGCTGGCCGAAGACGATCCCGGCGACGGTGTGGAAGTCCTCGGTGTCAAGCTCCGTGTCGAACTGCTCGTTGAAGTCGTCGATCGAGAAGGTCCCGTCGATCCTGATCCTCGTCTCGTCGATCCGCTCGATCGACTCGTCGGGCAGGTCGAACTCGTCCTCGATGTCGCCGACGATCTCCTCCAGCACGTCCTCGAGCGTGACGATCCCCATGGTGGCGCCGTACTCGTCGACGACGATCGCCATGTGCTGGTTCGTGCGGCGGAACTCGCCGAGGAGGGCCCCGAGGTCCTTCGTCTCAGGCACGACGTAGGCCGGACGCAGGAGGCCGGCGAGCTCGACGTCGGCGATCGCGCTGTCGTTGAGCGCCGAGACGAGGTCGCGGACGTGGAGGATCCCGACGATGTCGTCGAGCGACTCGCGGTATACGGGGTAGCGGGTGTACGGGGACTCGAGCACCAGCCGCAGGGCCTCCTCCGGCGGCACCTCGACCGACAGCGCGACCACCTCAGGGCGCGCGACCATCACGTCGGCGGCCTCCTTCTCGGCGAAGTCGAAGACCTTGTAGAGCATCTCCTCCTCCGCGGTCTGGATCTCCCCCGAGTCCTCCGCCGCCGCCACGGACTGGCGGATGTCCTCGCGCGTGAAGGCGATCATCCCTGCGGGCGCCGGCCTGATCCGGAAGATGCGGAGCACCGCGTTCGAGGAGTGCTGCAGCAGCCAGACGAGCGGCATGAACACCCGTGAGAGGACGTCGATCGGCACCGCGAGCGCGAGCGCGAGGGCCTCCGCCTTCTGCAGGGCGATCGCCTTGGGCACGAGCTCGCCGAGCACCACGCTCAGGTAGGTCAGCACGACGAACGAGATCGCGAAGGCGACACCGCGCGGCAGGAACTCCAGGTAGCTCGAGACGAGCGGCTCGCCGATCGCACCGAGCGCGATCCCGAACACCGTGATCCCCACCTGGACCGTCGAGATGAACCGGACGGGCTCGTCCATCAGGCGCAGCGCGGTGCGAGCAGCGCGGCTGCCCTCCGCCCCGCGCTCCTCGAGCCGTGAGCGCCGCGCCGTGACGAGCGAGTACTCCGCCGCCACGAAGACGGCGTTGCCGAGCACCAGCACGAAGATCGCGAGCAGCCGGACGGCGTCGCTCACGAGCGATCAGGCGTCATGCAGAGGGGCGCCCCGCCAGACGGGGCGCAGGTACTGGGCGGAAGCTCGCCGTCCACTCAGGCGGCAGTATAGGTCACGGCACCGACGTCCTCGTGGCGCTGGGCGCCGCCCTCGCGCACGAGCCGCTCGAGGTGGGAGAGCGTCTCGGCGACGGCGAAGCGCCGCGCACTCGGCTCCAGCTCCGCGCCGAAGAGCGGCAGCGAGACCTCGAACGCGGTGCGAGGCTCTCCAGCGAGTGCCGCGGCGGTCGCAGCGAGCCGCTCCCGGTGGTGCGCGACGAGCGCCCTGGCACGTCCGACGGGATCCGCGATCGGGTCGCCGTGTCCGGGCAGCGCGAGCCGCGGCGCGCGGTCGACCACGACCTGGAGCGCGGCGAGGTAGTCGCCGAGGGGATCGACGCTGCTCGCGGGCCACAGGCCGACGGTCGGCGTGATCGGGTCGAGGAGGTGGTCGCCCGCGACGAGGATCCCGTCCCGCAGGAGCATCAGCTGCCCGTCTGCGTGGCCGGGGGCCGCGACGAGCTCCCAGTCCCCGATCAGGTCGCCGGCCTCGACGGGGGTGGCGTCGTGCGCGAAGCGCACGAACGGCAGCCACCAGGCCCCTCGCTCGACGAGCTCGGCCGTCATCCCGCTCGGCACTCCGTGCCGGAGGAACCAGTCGGCGACGACCGCGCCCCACCGCTCCGACCCCCAGACGCGCGCGCACTGCCGCAGGTCGAGCGCGCCCTGCAGCACCGGCGCGCCGGTGAGCGCGACGAGGTCCGCGGCCGCGCCGACGTGGTCGGGATGGAAGTGCGTCACGAACACCCGAGCGACCCGGTCGAGTCCCTCGAGCGCCGCCGCCCAGCGCTCGCGCGCGTCGGGGAGGCCGACGCCCGTGTCGACGACCGTCCAGCCGTCCTCACCGGGGAGCAGGTAGGCGTGGACGTGGCCTGGCCGCCCGGGCAGGGGGAGCGTCACGCGCCTGATCCCGGCCGGGAGGTCGTCCACGGGCGCAACCTACTGACGGGCCTGCCGTGCGCGCGACGGCACGTGCGCGACGGCCGCTCGTCGGGCACGGGTTCCAGCGAACGAGCAGCGGGCGAGGCGCGAAGAGCGGGCTTGGTGCGGAGAGCTGGCTTGGCGCGAAGAGCGGGCGAGGCATGCCTCGCCCCTACTTATGGTGGGCATAAGGAATGTTCATGAGTGCTACCGTTGCGGCCGTGCAGAGGGAGACGACCGAGCTCGCCGGGACGGCCGACGTCGAGCAGCTGACCGCCGAGGAGGTCGTCGAGCTCGTGCTCGACCGGCTCCACCCGCGCGTGGCG
Organism: uncultured Actinomycetes bacterium; assembly: GCA_963703095.1. Lineage (GTDB taxonomy): Bacteria > Actinomycetota > Thermoleophilia > Gaiellales > Gaiellaceae > Gaiella. Next base: position 1,406,654 of record OY969787.1, on the reverse strand, counting down.
CTCGCGTGCTCCTTCCAGAAGGAGGAGAGCGTGCTGCTCGACCTGCTCCTGACCCGCGAGCCGTCCGCGCGCGTCTTCGCGCTCGACACGCACGTGCTCTTCCCGGAGACCTACGCCGTGTGGCGCGCCATCGAGCAGCGGTACGGCATCGAGATCGCCGTGTTCGAGGGGCCGTCGCTGGGCCGGCAGGCTGCGATCCACGGGGAGGCGCTCTGGGAGCGCAATCCGACGCTCTGCTGCTCGATCCGCAAGGTCGCGCCGCTCGGCCGCGCCCTGGCCGGGCTCGACGGGTGGATCACGGGCGTGCGTCGCGACCAGTCCCCCACCCGCGCCGACACCCCGAAGCTCGGCTGGGACGAGCGCCACGAGCTGTGGAAGGCCAGCCCGCTGGCGGACTGGACCGACGACGACGTCTGGGCGTACGTGCACGAGCACGACCTGCCGGTCAACGAGCTCCACCGCCGTGGGTATGCGTCGATCGGGTGCACGCACTGCACGACCCCCGGCACCGGTCGCGACGGGCGCTGGGCAGGCACGGACAAGCTCGAGTGCGGGCTGCACACGTGAGCGCTCCCGTCCGCATGACGCACCTCGACGCGCTCGAGGCGGAGGCGATCCACATCATGCGCGAGGTCGCAGCCGAGCTCGACCGGCCGGTGCTGCTCTTCTCGGGTGGGAAGGACTCGATCGTCCTCCTGCGGCTGGCGGAGAAGGCGTTCCGGCCCGGGCGCTTCCCCTTCCCCCTGATGCACGTCGACACGGGGCACAACTTCCCCGAGGCGATCGAGTATCGCGACCGGCGTGTCGCCGAGCTCGGCGAGCGTCTCGTGGTCGCGTCGGTGCAGGAGTCGATCGACCGCGGCCGCGTCGTCGAGCAGACCGGCCCCCGTGCGTCGCGCAACCAGCTGCAGACCACGACCCTGCTCGACGCCATGACCGAGCACGGCTTCGATGCGGCGATCGGCGGCGCGCGCCGCGACGAGGAGCGCTCTCGAGCGAAGGAGCGCATCTTCTCGTTCCGGGACGACTTCGGCCAATGGGATCCGCGGGCACAGCGACCCGAGCTGTGGAACCTGTACAACGGCCGCATCCGCAAGGGCGAGCAGGTGCGGGTCTTCCCGATCTCGAACTGGACGGAGCTCGACGTCTGGCAGTACGTCGCGCGGGAGAGGCTCGAGCTGCCGTCGATCTACTTCGCACACGAGCGCGAGGTCTTCGAGCGCGACGGGATGCTCTACGCCGCATCGGACTTCGTCGAGCGCTACGACCACGAGACGCCGTTCTCGGCGACCGTGCGCTTCCGCACGGTCGGCGACATGACCTGCACGGGCGGCGTCCGCTCGCACGCGGCCACCATCCCCGAGGTCGTGGCCGAGATCGCCGCCACGCGCATCACCGAGCGCGGCGAGACGCGCGCCGACGACAAGGTCTCCGAGGCGGCGATGGAGGACCGTAAGCGTGTCGGCTACTTCTAGCATCGTGACCGTCCTGGGTGCGGTGCTTCGCACCGCACCCAGGACGCCGCATCGAAAGGTCCCCTCGTGGCCTCTCTAGGTGATTTCGCCGCAGGCGAAAGCACCCCTGACCTCGCGGGCCTCCTGACCGGGGACGCGGCCGATGCGGAGCTGCTGCGACTCGTCACGTGCGGGTCGGTGGACGACGGGAAGTCGACGCTCATCGGGCGGCTCCTCTACGACTCGAAGCAGGTGTTCGTCGACCAGATGGAGCACGTGGAGGAGACGAGCGAGCGCCGCGGCGACGGGTACGTCAACCTGGCGCTCCTCACCGACGGCCTGCGCGCGGAGCGCGAGCAGGGGATCACGATCGACGTCGCGTACCGCTCGTTCGTGACCGAGAAGCGGCGCTTCCAGCTCGCCGACGCGCCGGGCCACGTCCAGTACACGCGGAACATGGTGACCGGCGCGTCGACGGCGGACGTCGCGGTCGTGCTCCTCGACGCCCGCAAGGGCGTGATCGAGCAGACGCGCCGCCACACGTCGATCGTCCGTCTGATCGGCGTCCCCCACGTCGTGTTCGCGGTGAACAAGATGGACCTCGTCGACTACGCCGAGGAGCGCTTCCGTGAGATCGAGGCGGCGCTCGTGCTGCTCGCCGAGCGCCTCGGCGTCCGGGACGCGGCTGCCTTCCCGATCGCGGCGCTCCCCGGCGACAACGTCGTCGACCCATCCCAGCACATGGCCTGGTGGACGCGCGGCCCGCTGCTCGCCCACCTCGAGTCGATCGAGCTCGCGGCCGACCGCGATGCGGCCCACCGACGCTTCCCGGTGCAGTGGGTGATCCGGCCGATGTCCGGCGAGCACCACGACTACCGCGGATACGCGGGCGAGGTCGCCGGTGGAGAGTGGCGTGCGGGCGACGAGGTCGTCGTGCTCCCGTCCGGGCTGCGCACACGCGTCGCGGCGGTCGAGACGCACGACGGTCCGCTCGACGTCGCAGTCCAGGGCATGTCGGTGATCGTCCGGCTGGAGGACGAGCTCGACGTTCCGCGGGGTGAGATGCTCGTCGCACCCGACGACCAGCCCGTCTCCGCGCGCAGCGTCACCGCGACCGTGTGCTGGATGAGCGAGCGGCCGGTGCAGCCCGGCGCCCGCCTCGCCGTGAAGCAGACGACGCGCTGGTCGCGAGCGATCCTCGACGCGATCGAGTGGAAGCTCGACGTGGAGACGATGAAGCACGTGCCGACCGACACGCTCGAGCTCAACGACATCGCCCGCGTCCGGCTGCGGCTCGCGAGCCCGCTGATGCTCGACCCGTACGAGCAGAACCGCACGACCGGCGCGCTCATCCTCGTCGACGAGTCGACGAACGACACCGTCGGCGCCGCCATGGTCGTCGAGGCCACCGACTAGCCCGTCTCGGACTCCGTCACGAGTCGACCACGTGACGCTGCCGGATCCTCCGCCGCGTGGCGGCTCCGCGCGCGCGACGACGCCGAGCTCGACCTCGGACCGGCGCTCTTCTTCGAGTTCCTGATCAGCGTGATCCTGTGGCTGTACGACCGGTGCAAGCCCGTCCACGACGTCCGCTTCGAGCGCTTGTCGCTCCGCGTCACCGGGCCCGGCGACCATGTTCGACGTGTTCGCGCCGACATCCCGTAGCCACCCTGCGCCGATCTCACGACGGTGGGGTCGACCCCTCGCGACGAGATCCATCCCACCGCTCTCGTACACTCCGGCGAGTGAGCACGACCGACAACGAGGAGATCACTGTCCTCCTCGCGGATGACCACGAGGTCGTCCGCGAGGGTCTGCGGCTCGCGCTGCTGCGCTCGGCGCACATCCGGGTCGTCGGCGAGGCGTCCGACGGCGAGACCGCGGTCGCGCTCACGGAGCGGCGGCGCCCCGACGTGGTCGTGATGGACCTGCGCATGCCGAAGATGGACGGGATCGAGGCGACCGAGGAGGTGCTCCGGATCGTCCCCGACGCGAAGGTGCTCATCTTCACGGCGTATGGCGAGCGGGCGCTGCTCCAGCGCGCGCTCGAGTCGGGCGCGCGGGGCTACGTGCTCAAGGAGGCGCCACACGAGACCCTGCTGCGCGCGATCGAGCGAGTGGCCGGAGGTGACACGTTCGTCGACCCGGCGCTGATCCCCTCGCTCGCCACCGATCGAAACGGCCAGGACATCCTCACGGCCCGCGAGCGCGAGATCCTCCAGCTGCTCGCCGACGGGATGTCGAACGCCGACGTCGCCCAGGCCCTCGTCATCTCGCAGGAGACCGTCAAGAGCCACGTGCGTCACATCCTCACGAAGCTCGAGGCCGAGACGCGGACGCAGGCGGTCGCCATCGCGATGCGCGAGTCGATGATCGATTGACGAGCGACGATGCGCTGCGCGAGCGCCTGCTCGCCGAGCGGGACGAGCGTCGACGCCTCGCCGAGCTCCTGCACGACGGGCCGGTGCAGCACCTCGCGGCACTCGGCCAGATGCTCGGCGCAGCGCAGCACGCCCTCGACGCGGGCGAGGTCGACGACGCCCGCCCGATCCTGGCGCGTGCCCACGCCGTCACACGAGAGGCCGTGCTGGAGCTGCGCGAGATCGTCGGCGGGCTCGAGCCCGCGACGCTCGCCGAGCGAGGGCTGGCCGCGGCGCTCCGCGAGCTCTGCGAGCGAACGCTGGGACGGCGGGGCACCCGGTTCGACCTGGAGCTCGACGCAGCGCCCCGGCTCGGCCCCGGCGCCACGTCGGGCATCTACCAGGTCGCGCGCGAGGCGCTCGACCAGGCCGTGCGACGGGGGCCGCCGGCGCACGTCAGGGTCGCGCTGAGCGGGCGACGGGGAGGCGGCGCCGAGCTGGTCGTCTCGGACGACGCCGCACCCGAGCGACGCCAGGCGGTGCTGGACGGCCTGGCCGAGCGCGCTGCGGAGCTGAACGCCCGGCTCACAGCCGTGCGCGAGGGCGACCGCACGATCGTCCGCCTGACGCTGCCGCCGTCGGCGACCGCGCTCTGAGGGCCTGCGTTCGACCCGCGCCGCCGCCTAGGCGATCGGCTCGTTCTGGACGTTGTGCTCGGTGGCGTACTGCTCGACGAGGGGGTTGACGACCTCGGGCCCCTCGGGGTACGCGTAGTTGATCCGCACGAACGGCTCCCACTTGTCGGGCAGCGCATCCTCGGGGAAGATCGCCTCGACCGGGCACTCCGGCTCACAGGCGCCGCAGTCGATGCACTCCTCGGGGTCGATGATCAGCATCCGGTCGAACTCGTGGATGCAGTCGACAGGGCAGACGTCGACGCAGGACTTGTCCTTGATGTCGATGCAGGGCTCGCTGATGATGTACGTCATAGCGGTGCGAGCCTAGCAAGGGCCCGCGACACCGCCGACGGTCAACCGGACCTCTCGCCGACGAGCTCCGCCACGAGGGCGGGGGCGCGCTCGACGAGCGCCGACTTCACGATCACCTGGTCGAATCCCGCAGCGTGCGCCCGCTGCAGCCCGGTGGTGTCCGTGTGGTTCGTGTACCCGACGATCGGGATGTCCGGCCACGCGTCGGCCACGTCGTCCGCGACGACGCGGGAGATGTCGCAGATCACGAGGTCGGCAGGCTCGACGCTGTCGCTCGTCACCAGGCGGTGACCGGGCAGCAGCCCCTCGAGCTTCCCGCGGAAGAAGAGGTCGACGCCGACCAGGAGCACCGTCGCCATGCGCGACGGTATACCACGGCCTCACGACACCGCCGGCGTCCCTGCTCGACCATACTTTGCGGCGTGAGCCTCGCCGAGGGACTCGAGCTGATGCGCCGCGAGCGCTGGTTCGACGCGCACGAGGAGCTCGAGACGGCCTGGCGAGCGGCCGACCCGGACGAGCGCGACTTCTACCAGGGCCTCGTCCACGTCACCGTCGCGTGGCACCACGCCGCCGGCGCGAACGCGCGTGGCGCTGCCGGTCAGCTGCGGAAGGCGCGGACGCGCCTGGAGCGGTACCGCCCGAGCCATCGCGACGTCGACGTCGATCGCGTGCTCGGTCAGGTCGAGGCCGCCGAGGCGCGGATCGCGGTCGGCCTGCTCGACCTCCTGCCGGTGCGGGTGTGAGAACTTCCCCCGCAGGCGGGAGTCCCCTCGCGGGGATTCCTGCGCGGGGATCCCCCGCCTGCGGCGGGGGCACACCCCTGAAGAGCGCCCGCCCGCGGGCGCGCTCGGGACAGAGCACGCGCTCGCGCCGATCGAACGCAGCAGCAGGATGGAGCGAACTGGTCACCGTGCCTGACCGGCCACGAGGGCGGCGCAGCCGCCCGAGCGCCAACCAGCGCACCTCCCACCCCACAATCCTTCAGGGATCTGCCCCGCGCAGGAATCCACTCGGTGGATTCCTGCCTGCGACAGCAAGCCGAGGCGGCGCAGCCGCCCGAGCGCCGACCAGCGCTCGCCCCGACCCACGATCCTTCAGGGATGTGCCCCGCGTCCGGCGCAGCCGGACCCGGGGATCCCCGCGGTCGGAATCCGCTTCCGCGGATTCCGACCCTGCGGGCTACAAGGACAGCCCCAGCCACTCCAGGACGCGGTTCAGGTAGATCCGCAGCACGTAGAAGCGCTCGAAGAAGAGCAGCAGCCCGAGCGCGACCATCACGAGGCCGCCGGCGAACTGGATCGCGCGGTAGTGGTCGCGGAGCCAGCGGAACGCACCCATCATGCGCGTGAACGCTGCGCCCACGAGCACGAACGGGATCGCGAGCCCGAGCGAGTAGACCGCCAGCAGCACGCCGCCCTGCACCGCCGTCTCGGACGAGCCGGCGAGCACCAGGATGGCCGCGAGCACCGGGCCGATGCACGGCGCTGCGCAGACCGCGAACGCGCCGCCGAGGAGGAACCGGGAGCCGCGCGAGCGCGCCCCCTGGACGAGTCCGGCGCCGACGAGGCGCTCGGGCCACGGCAGCAGCCCCATGAAGGCGAGGCCGAAGACGACGAGGACGAACCCCGCGATCTTCTCGAGCAGGAACTGGTCGGAGAAGAGCCGGCCACCCAGCAGGGCGGCGCCGACGCCGAGAGTCACGAAGAAGGCGGTGAAGCCGAGCACGAACGGGACGCTCGAGACGATCACTCGCCGCGCGTTGCCCGGCTCGGCCAGCCGGTCGGCGGACACCGCAGACACCGCGGACAGGTAGCCGGGGACGAGCGGGAGCACGCAGGGGGCAAGGAAGGAGAGGAACCCCGCGGCGAGCGCTGCGGCGAGCTCGCTGCCGCTCACGCGTCGTACCGGGCGAGGGCGTCGTCGACCCGCTGCTCCGACTCGGGGTCGAGGGGCTCGACGCTCGTGTCGTCCCCTCGACGTGCTCCGCGCCACGCCCATGCGATCGCCGCCACGACCACGGCGCCGAGCGCGATGCCGACGAGGGGCAGGAGCCAGGCCAGCAGATCGAAGCCGCGCCGGGGAGGCTCCGCGAGCACGGCCGGCCCGAACTGATCCACCAGCTCCTGCTTGATCTCGGCGGCGGTGGCACCGGCGGCGATCCGCTCGCGGATGATCGCCTTCATCCGCCGGGCGACGGGGGCGTCCGACTGGTCGAGCGTCGTCTTGCAGGTCGGGCAGACGAGCTCCGCCTCGAGTGCGGCAGCGTTCGGGGGGCTCGCCGCCCAGGCGAGCGAGACGAGGGCCAACGCGGCCGCGGCGACGATCGCCGGCGCGAGGAGGCGGCGCGTCACCGCTCGCCGAGCGCGAGCTGGATGCCGCGCTCGAACACCTCGCGGTTCCGCTCGATGTCGACCGCCCCCGAGATCCGCTCACCGACGAGGTTGCCGTCCCGGTCGACGAAGAAGGTCTCGGGGAACCCGGTCACCCCCCACTTGCCGAGCGTCGATCCCTTGCCGTCGTACGCGATCGGGTACGTGAGGCCGAACCGCTCCATGAACCGCCGCGCGTCCGCGCGGAAATCCTGCGCGTCGATCCCGAGGACGACGAGGCCCCGATCGCGGTAGCGCTCGTAGGTCTCCTGCAGCACGGGCGCCTCGTCCTTGCACGGGATGCACCACGAGGCCCAGAAGTTCACGACGAGCGGCTTGCCGCGGAGCTCCCCGAGCGAGATGGTGCCGCCGGGGCCGTCGAGGCGCTCGAGCGTGAAGTCCGGGGCCACGACGGTCTCACCCGCCGCGAGGCGGTCGGCCGCTCCCCCCTCGTCGCCGACGGCGACCTTCCAGACGAGCAGCCCGAGGAGCGCGGCGACGCCTGCGAGGGCGATCGCCTGTCCCACGCGCTGAGCCCGACCGGTCACGAGGGGACGATGAACACGGGCGTGCCGACGGCGACGCGCTCGAACAGCCACTCGACCGACGGGATGAGCATGCGGATGCAGCCGTGCGAGGCGGAGTAGCCGATCGAGGCAGCGTCGGGCGTCCCGTGGATGCCGACGAGCGGCGCCGACAGCCCCATCCAGCGCGTCCCCAGCGGGTTCCCGGGCCCGGGCGGCACCGGCTCTTTGCCGCGCGCCCAGTCCGAGCTCTGCGGCGGGTACCACCACGGGTCGCGCTGCATGGTCACGATCTCCCACCGCCCGAGCGGGGTCGGGTACTGAGCCTGACCGGTCGCGACCTTGAACGTGCGCTTCAGCCGGCCGCGCTCGTAGAGCCGGAGCTCCTTCGACTCGCGGCGGATCACGATCACCTGACCGTCGCCCACACCGAGGTCGAGGGGCGCGAGCGTCGCGAACGGAAGCGTGAACGGCGCCCGATCGTGCCGGCGCAGGGCGAGCCGTAGCCCGTTGACGGCTGCGAGCGCCTTCAGGCGACGACCGGGCTCGGACGGCGTCCACACGGGCTCGAACCCCGCGAGCCGCACCTTCCCGTCGCGGGGCTCACGCGCGAGCTTTCGCTCCAGGCGCGCGACGAACCGCGCGAGCACGGCGTCGTCCACGTCGACGGTCAGCGGGATGTTCAGACCGGGTGTCCGGACGACGAGCGCCGACTGGACGGCCTTCCCGATCCGCGCGCGGGCGCCGAGCTGCCCAGGGCGTGCGCGCATGCTCCAGCCTTCGTCGGTGACGATCCGGAGCGTGCGGGCAAAGCGCTGCTCGACCGCGGCCCGCGCCTCGGCGGCCGTGAGGCCGCCGACGGCCTGCCCCGCGATCGTCACGCCTTCGGTGATCGTGCGCTGCTGCGCGCTCGCCGAGGTCGCCGCACCGTCCTCGGCGAGCGCAGGGGGAGCGACGACCGCGGCGAGCACGCTCACGAGACCTGCCATTCCGAGCAGGGAAGAACCGGCTCTCCGCCTCACGCGGCCAGTGTAGCCAGGGGGCTCGTCGACCCCGACGCCCCTGGGTGAACAATCGGTTACGACGCCGGGGAGAAGATCCGCGGGTCGTTCGTGATCACCCCGTCGACGCCGCACGCCGTGACGCGCTCGAGCTCCGCGCGGTCGTCGACCGTCCAGGCGAGCACCGGCAGGCCGAGCCCGTGGGCGCGCTCGACAGCCCGCGAGGTGACCAGCCGATGCTGCAGCATGAGCGCGCTCGCCCCCGCCCGCGAGGTCAGCCGACCGACCCGTGCCGGGATCGACGCCCGGAGCGTCGAGAGCCCGAGCGATACGAGGGGCCAGAGATGTGGCCGGCGCGACACGGCGAACCGATCCTCGGGGTACGTGAAGCCGATGCGCACGCGGGGTGCGTGCGCGGCGACGGTGCGCAGGCTGGCCACGTGGAAGGAGGAGACGACCGTGCGAGTCTCCAGCCCGTGGCGCAGGATCGCCGCCGCCAGCTCGTCGAGGCGCTCGTCGAGCTTGAGGTCGACGTGGAGTCCGACCCCGGGCGCCTCCTCGACGAAGAAGGCGAGCGCCTCGTCGAGAGTCGGCAGCTCGGGTGCGACCGCTCGAAGCTCGTCGAGCGACTTGTCCCGCACGCTCCCGCTGGCGGCGCCGTGGCTCACCTCGTCGAGGTGGTCCGAGTGCGCGAGCACGAGCGGGCCCTGTCGGAGAGCGAGCACGTCGAACTCGATCAGATCGCAGTCGTGCTCGACCGCCGCGCGCATCGCCCGCAGCGTGTTCTCGGGTGCTAGGTGGGCGGCGCCACGGTGTCCGATGCGCAACGGCGTGCCGTCACCGCGACGGCGGAGGTCGATCATGTCGGGCCCTCCGGCCGCGCACGCCGCCACCACCAGGCGGCGAGCGGTGCCAGGACGAGCGCCTGCAGCAGCGTGAGGGCGGCGACGAGCTGGGAGACGTCCTCCCAGAAGCGCTCGGGGTAGAGCCGGATCAGGGTGTCGGAGGACGGGAACCGCCAGGTGCCCGGATCGAAGAGCACCTCGTGGAAGCGAGCGAAGAACCCATCGAAGCCGAGCAGGATCACCGGGATCGCGAGCACCGCCACCGCGAGCGTGAGGAGCGCGCCGAGCATCAGGCCGAGGGGCACCGCCTGGCGAAGCGACGTGCGGGACAGCGCGAGCGCCGCGAGGGCGAGCGCGACCGCTGCGACGAGCTGGAGGCGCAGCGCCGTGCCGAAGACCCGGCGGACGTCCGCCATGTGCTCGATCTCCGGCGCCGTGAAGGCGGGCGTGCCGTCCGGGAGCCGGGCGCGCTCGAGCAGGATCACGCCCTCCGATCCGGGCCTGATCGACTCGAGGCCCGTGAGCGCGAGCGTCGTCCGCTCCTCCCGCGTCAGTCCGTACCGATCGTCGGGAAACCCGTCACGCCCGTACTCGAAGCGGACGATCCAGTCGTGGGCGACCAGCCGCAGCCCGTTGACCACGAGCAGCGCCGGCGTGACGACCGTGACCACGGCGACCGCGGCGACGAGCAGGGCCCTGGAGGACAGACGCGCTCCCGTCAGAGGCCGAACAGCTCGCCGATCTGCCGCCAGGTCGTCAGCGCGACGAACACCGCGCCGGCGACGAGCAGGGCGAGCACGAGCCAGAAGCGCGCGCCGGCACGCTTGGTGCGACGCTCCCGGTCGATCTTGGCCTTGCGCAGCGCACGCTGACGCCGGTACTCGCGTCGCACCGCCTCGGGGTCGATCGGCGGTGACTCCTGCGCCACCGTCTCATGGGGCCGCTCCACCACGACCGAAGCATACGACCGTGACGACGACCGGCGCGTCGGAGATACTCTCCCGCATCATGGTGATGCACGGCAGAGGCGACGGCCCGAACAGCCTCGGCGAGCGGCTCGGCGTCCTCGCGGGAGTCGTGCTCGGCGTGTCCGCGTTCACCGGCTGGTACACGGGCGAGAGCGAAGGCGAGGGCGTGACGATCTCCGTGCTCGGCTGGGACACGGGCACGATCGGCAAGCTCGTGCTCGCCGTGGGGATCGCGGTCGTCGTGGTGCTCGTGCTCCGCGAGCTCGGCATCCGGCCGCCGGCGGTCCTGCCCGAGAGCCTGATCATGATCGTGCTCGGAGCCCTCGCCACGATCCTCGTGCTGATCCGGGTGATCTCGATCCCGGACGACTTCTTCTTCGCCAGCCGCGGGGTCGGGATCTGGATCGCGCTCGCTGCCGCCCTGGGCGTGCTCGTGGCCGGCCTGCTCGAGGCCTCGGAAGAGCTGTAGCTTGCTGCCCGCAGGCGCGAATCCACCGAGTGGATTCGCGCGCGGGATCCCCGGGTCCCGCTTCGCGGGACGCGGGGCACATCCCTAAAGGATCGAGGGGCCGGGGAGCGCCGGCTGGCGCTCGGGCGGCTGCGCCGCCCTTGGGACTCGAGCGCGCGCTCGCGGCGCGATCTCACCCTCCCAGAGCCCGAGGTCGGGTGGCCGGCGTGAGCGCGCGGCACCGTCTACGCGGGCCGGCGGGCCGGCCCTCTTCAGGGATCTGCCCTCACGCCTGGCGCAGCCAGGCATGAGGGATCCCCCGCGCGCGAATCCACTCGGTGGATTCGCGCCTGCGGGACAGGCATTGCTCAAGGCTCCTGCTGCGGCAGCGGCTCGAGCGTGCGGACGATCGTCTGCTCCCCGCCCGGCTGCGGTCGGTCGCCGAGCGCGAGCCCCAGGGCGATGCCGATCGAGACCAGCAGCGCCGCACCGACGCCGGCGACGACGACCCGGAGCCAGGGCCTCGGGCGGGCGGCGCGCGTCCGCCGTCGCCGTGCCGCACGATCGACGGCGCTCACGGGACGAAGTCCTGGGCCCCGCGGCTGTAGAGGTGGAAGGCGGCGTCGAGCGAGAGCGAGAGCGTCCGCTCCCAGCCGGTGCGTGGGGCTCGTTCGGCCAGGGCCTCCCGTCCCCACCGCTCGCTGGTCGCGTACGCCTCCGTCAGCTCCTCGAGGGTGAACGTGCTCCCGATCCTGCGTCGGATCTCGTCGGTCAGCACCTCGAGCTGGACGTGCAGACGCTCACCCGCCGCGGCGTCCTCCGTCTGCGCCAGGAACGCCCGGTAGCCCTGCGCCCAGTCGCGCCGCGCGCTCGTGACCGACGCCGTCACGTCGGCGCTCCGGCCGCGTCGAGCTCGGGGAGCGCCCGCGTCGTCACCCGACCACCTGGCCGCCGCCGGCAGCGGGCGTGCAGCACGCCGTGGGCCACTGCTCGGGGATCTCAGCGAGCACCCTCTCGCCGAGCAGGTACCCGGGCTGCGCGAGCGCGAAGGCGACGTGGGCGTGGAGGCACTTGAGCGCCAACGGACTGCGCGAGCCGCCGATCCCGGTGCCGAGGGACGCGCCACCGTCCCTGCCCAGGCGGCCACCGGCCAGCGTGAGGCGGATCTCCGCCTGTCGGGCGGTGGCGCGATCGAGATCGGCCCGCAGCTCCTCGTCCTCGGCGAGCAGCCTCCCCCAGCGCTCGACCCCGCCCGCGGCCTCGATGCGCGACACGGCGGCGACCAGGTGCCTGCAGGTGAGGTAGTACGTCGTCGGGAAGGGCTCGCCGTCGGGCCCGTAGGGGTCCTGCTCGGTGACCGCCGGCCGACCCCAGGGACACCGCACCGCGACGCGCCGGAACGCGCGCGGCGCGCGACCCAGCTGTGCTGCGACGATCTCCCGGTCATCCACACCGGGACGCTAGCGCTCGTCGGTGGTGCGCCTGCGCCAGTCGTCGATGCCCTTGACGATGAACAGCTGCTCACCGGGCCGCACCTGACCGATCTGCCGCGCGTCGCGCGCGAGGGCCTCGAGGCTCGTCGACTGCCGCAGCCGTGCGGTCACCTCGGCCTTCTCGGCGCGGAGGCGCGTGACCTCGGCTCGTCGCGCCGCGAGCTGGTCGCGTGTCTCGAGGTAGCTCGCGATCGGGCGTGCGTAGAGGAAGGCAGCGGCCGCAGCCACGACGACCGCGAGCGCGATCCCGGGCCGGACGGGTAGACGGCGGCGCAGGCGGACACGGCCACGGCGCCTGGCCGTGGCGGGTCGGCGGCGGCGCCCGCCTGGCGTGTCGTCCCCCATGCGGCCTCGTTCGCCGCAGGCGCCTGTCTCCCTGCCCCACAGGAGCCGTGACCGTCGTTCCCCGGGACGTCCGGGCGGTCGAGCCCGCGGATTTCGCTCGGTGGGCGAACAAATCCCGCCGATCCCGCTAGTCTCCCCGGATGACCGTGGACCCCCGGCGGACGAAGATCGTCGCCACGATCGGGCCGGCGACGTCCTCGACCGAGGGGATCGGCCGACTGATCGAGGCGGGCATGGACGCCGCCCGGCTGAACATGTCGCACGGCACGCAGGACGAGCACGCGGAGCGCGCCCGGATGCTGCGGGAGGCCGAGAGCGCGTCCGGCCGACCGATCGCGCTCATCGCCGACCTCCAGGGACCGAAGCTCCGCGTGGGCGAGCTCGCCGAGCCGATCGTCCTCGAGCGAGACGCCTCTGTGGTGATCGCGGGCGAGGATGTCGCGCAGGAGGGGGACATCCCCGTGAGCCCCTCCGTGCTCGGCTCGGTGCTCCAACCGGGCGTCGACGTCCTCATCGACGACGGCAGCGTCCGGCTGCGCGTCGAGCGCATGGAGCGCGCACGCGCCCGGTGCACCGTCGTCGACGGTGGCGAGGTCCGCTCGCACAAGGGCGTCAACCTCCCCGGCGTGCCGTTGCCGATCCCGTCGCTCACGCGCAAGGACCTCGCCGACCTCGACTTCGCGCTGGAGCAGGGCGTCGACTTCGTCGCGCTCTCGTTCGTCCGCTCCGCCTCGGACGTCCAGGCGCTGCGCACGCTCATCGAGGCCCGTGGCTCGCACGCCCACGTGATCGCGAAGATCGAGAAGGCGGAGGCGATCGCCGCGCTGGACGAGATCCTCGCCGAGACGCACGGCGTGATGGTCGCGCGAGGCGATCTCGGCGTGGAGATCGGCGCCGCCGAGGTGCCGCTGCTGCAGAAGCGGATCATCCACCGCGCGCTCGAGCGCGGCAAGCCGGTGATCACCGCGACGCAGATGCTCGAGTCGATGCTCCATGCGCCCGATCCCACCCGCGCCGAGGCCTCGGACGTCGCGAACGCGATCCTCGACGGGACGTCCGCGCTGATGCTCTCGGGCGAGACCGCGATCGGCGAGTTCCCGGCCGAGGCGGTCGCGGTGATGGCGCGGATCGCAGCGGCGGTCGAGCCGAGCCTCGACTACCGCCACGAGATCCCACGTGCCAGCGATCAGCCTACGATCGGCCAGGCGATGTCGAACGCCGCCTGCGACATCGCCGAGGCGCTCGCAGCGAAGGCGATCCTCGTGCCGACCTTCACCGGTCGCACCGCCTCGGGCGTCGCCCGCCTCCGACCGCGTCGGTCGATCGTGGCGCTCACCCACAAGGTCGAGTCGCTCCGCCACATGGCGCTCGAGTGGGGCGTGATCCCGCTCGACATCCCGGAGACCGACGATGTCGAGGATCTGTGGGCGCGCTCGGTCGTCGCGGCGCGCGAGGCGGGCGTCGTCGCCGCGGGCGACCGGGTCGTGATCACCGCCGGCACCGCCGTCAACATCCCCGGCTCGACCAACGTCATCCGCGTGGATATAGCGTAGTCCGCCGCCCCCTCCCGCAGGCGCGAATCCACCGAGTGGATTCGCGCGCGGGATCCCCCGGGTCCGGCTGCGCCGGACGCGGGGGCAGATCCCTGAAGAGCGCCCGCCCGCGGGCGCGCTCGGGACGGAGGCTCGCGCCAGAACCGATCGAAGGCTGTACTGGGACGGGGCGAGTTGGTCGCTTGCGGCTGACCGCGCACGAGGGCGGCGCAGCCGCCCGAAGCGCCAACCAGCGCACCTCCCACCCCACACTCCTTCAGGGATCTGCCCCCGCCGCAGGCGGGGGATCAAGCGGCGGAGATCCGCTCCTGCGGATCTCCGCTTCGCGAACTGGCCTCAGGGATCTGCCCTCACGCCTGGCGAAGCCAGGCATGAGGGATCCCCGCGCACGAAGCCACTTGGTGGATTCGTGCCTGCGGGGCAGCTCACTGAGCACGCGGGAAGGCAGACCAGCCCGGGTAGACCGCGTCGTCGCCGAGCTCCTCCTCGATCCGCAGGAGCTGGTTGTACTTCGCGACGCGGTCCGAGCGGTGCGGGGCCCCCGTCTTGATCTGGCCGCATCCCGTCGCGACGGCGAGATCGGCGATCGTGGTGTCCTCCGTCTCGCCGGAGCGATGGGACATCACCGCGCGATACCCGCTGCGGTGGGCGAGCTCGACGGCCTCGAGCGTCTCGGTGAGCGTGCCGATCTGGTTGACCTTGACGAGGATCGCGTTGCCGACCCGCTCCGCGATCCCGCGACGGAGGAACTCGACGTTCGTCACGAAGATGTCGTCCCCCACCAGCTGACAGCGATCGCCCAGGCGCTCGGTGAGACGCCGCCAGCCGTCCCAGTCGTCCTCGCCCAGACCGTCCTCGATCGACACGATCGGGAACCGATCGCAGAGGTCGGCCCAGAGGTCGATCATCCCGGCGGTGTCGAGCTCGCCGCCCTGGCGCTCGAGACGGTAGACGCCCTCGGTCCTCAGCTCGCTCGCGGCCGGGTCGAGCGCGAGCGCGACCTTGTCGCGGTGACCGGCACGCTCCGCCGCCTGGAGGATCGCCTCGCAGGCGTCGGCAGCGCCGCCGATGTCGGGAGCGAAGCCGCCCTCGTCGCCGACGCCCGTGCCGAGGCCGCGCTCCTTGAGCAGCGACTTGAGGTGGTGGTACGTCTCGGCCCCGATGCGGAGCGCCTCGGAGAAGCTCTCCGCGCCGGCGGGGACGAGCATGAACTCCTGGAAGTCGAGCGCGTTCTGCGCGTGCGCTCCGCCGTTCACCACGTTCATCATCGGCACGGGCAGGACGTGCGCGTTCGTCCCGCCGACCCAGCGGAACAGCGGCACACCCGCGTCGGCCGCTGCGGCCTTCGCCACGGCGAGGGACGCGCCGAGGATGGCGTTGGCACCGAGCCTGGCCTTGGTCGACGTGCCGTCGAGGCCGACCAGCAGCAGGTCGATGCCGCGCTGGTCGGTCGCGTCGAGCCCGAGGAGCGCGTCGGCGATCTCGCCGTTGACGTTGCCGACGGCGGTCATCACGCCCTTGCCGAGCCACGCGTCGCCACCGTCCCGGAGCTCCACGGCCTCGTGCTCCCCGGTCGACGCACCGGAGGGGACGATCGCGCTCGCGAACGAGCCGGACTGCAGCCCGACCTCGACCTCGACGGTGGGGTTCCCCCGCGAGTCGAGCACCTGCCTGCCGTGGACGTGGACGATCGCCGCCATGCTCCGCCTTTCGGTCGTGGGCGGTCATTGTAGGGGCGAGCCATGCCTCGCCCGCGCTCGAAGCCGTCGCCGAGCGCTCGGGCCGAGCTCAGCCCGCGCGCCGGCCGGTCACGAGCACGAGCGTGCGCGGCACGACCAGTCCGCTCCCGTCGCGGAGCACCTCGAGCCGCCGGCCCAGCTCGGCGACCAGCGCCGCGCGCCCCGCGTCGTCGAGGGTCGCGTCGACCCGACGGAAATGGCCGTTCTCGGCGGCCAGCAGGCTCCAGTGCTCGGTGGCGTCGGCACGCACGACGTTCTCGCACAGGAGACGCGCCTCGACGTCGACGAGGTCGGCGGCGCGATGCACCTCGGCCGCCGCGTCGGGTGAGCCGAGCCTGCCGAACGCGCTGGCGAAGGCGCCGCGCTCGGCACCGAGCACGACACGCACCGCCTCGCGCGGCGCGTCGAACCACGGGTTGAGGTCGACCGACGCCCACAGCACCGTCACGATCCGCCCACCCGGCGCGAGCGTGCGGGCGAGCTCGCGCAACGTCGCGGCAGGGTCGTCGGCGACCATCAGCGCGAGGCGGCTGGTCACGGCGTCGAACGCGCCGTCGGCGAACGGCAGCGCACCGTTCAGGTCCGCCTCGACGAGCGTCACGCGGACGCCCGCGGCCTCGGCCCGGGCGCGTGCGTCGGCGAGCGCGGACGCGCTCTTGTCGAAGCCCGTCACGGCGGCGCCCCGGGCGGCGAGGGCGACGGTCAGGCGCCCGGAGCCACAGCCCGCATCGACGACACGCTCCGCGCCGTCCACGGCGACGAGCACGTCGGGAACGCCGAACGGGAGCGGGCTCGTCTGCATCAGTCCGCCGCGCCCGAGCGATCGACGTCGAGGAGCTCGGCCTTCGCCCGCTCGTACCAGCGCTCCTTCGCGTCGAGGTCGAGCGCGCGCCAGTCCTCGCCCGACTCGGACGCGAGCGCCTCGGCCCGCTCCAGCCGCTCGACGAACCGTCCCGACGTGGAGCGAACCGCGAGCTCGGGGTCGACGTTCAGGAACCGCGCGAGGTTCACGACGGTGAACAGCACGTCGCCGACCTCCATCACGACGGCCGGATCCGGCTCGGTCTCCGCCGCAGGCCGCCCTGCCCGGGCGACCTCGGCGACGAGCTCGGTGACCTCCTCGTGCACCTTCTCCACGGGCCCCGTCAGATCGACCCAGTCGTAGCCGACGGCCGCCGCGCGACGCTGCACCTTGCGCGCATGCAAGAGCCCGGGCAGCGCGGCGGGAACGTCGTGGAAGATGCCCTCCCTGCCCTCCTGCTCGGTCTTGATCTGCTCCCAGCGCTCGCGGACGCGACCGGCGGTGTCGGCCTCCGCGTCGCCGAACACGTGCGGGTGGCGACGGACGAGCTTCTCGTGCACGCCGCGGATCACCTGGCCGAGGTCGCCGTGCCCCTGCTCCTCGAGCAGGAGCGCGAGGAAGACGACCTGGAAGAGGAGATCGCCGAGCTCGTCGACCAGCTTCGCGGGGTCGTCCGCGCGCACCGCGTCGGCGACCTCGTACGCCTCCTCGACGGTGTGAGGCACGATCGTCGCCGCCGTCTGCTCCCGATCCCAGGGGCACTCGCGTCGCAGGCGGCGCGTCAGCGCCTGGAGATCGACGAGCGCCTGTGCGAGCCCGTCGTCCGCCTCACCGGCTCCGTGATCCATCCGCATCACGTGATCGTCGCAGGTGCCGGGCGATCCGGCACCCGCACGATCGATCCGACGACTCTACTCGTCGGACTCGGTCTCGTCCGACCCGGTCGCCGGAGGTGCGAAGCCCGTGCCGTACGTGACCTTGTCCTTGTAGTCCTTCTCGAGCTGCGTCGTCCACTCCTGGATCGCGGCGTTCCGCTTCTCCTCGAGCAGCTGGGCCCGGATCTGCTCCTCGACGTCCTTCAGGAGGGTCGTCGAGGCGGGGGCGACGGGCGAGAGCGGCTCGATCACGTGCCACCCGAACTCCGTCTTGATCGGAGCGGAGAGCTGGTTGACGGCGAGCGCGAACGCGGCCTTGTCGAACGGGGCGACGGTCTCGCCGCGCTTGATCGACAGCTTGCCGCCGCTGTCCTTCGAGCCTGGATCCTGGGAGAGCTGCTTCGCCAGCACGGCGAAGTCCGCGCCGCCCTCGAGCTGCTGCACGACGTCGTCCGCCTCGGCCTTGGTCTTCACGAGGATGTGCCGCACGTCGCGGGACTCCGCGACGGCGAACTGCGCCTTGTTGGCGGCGTAGTAGGCCTTGACGTCGGCGTCGGTGACCTCCGTGCCCTCGGTGAGGTTCTCGACGATCCCCTCGGAGAGGAGCTGCGCCCGAACATCGTCGCGGAAGGCGGCCTCGGTGTAGCCCTGCTGCTTCAGCTGCTCGTCGAGCTTCGCGCGGTCGCCGCCGAAGCCGTACTGCGGATCCTGGAGGATCTCCTCGATCCGCGCGTCGATCTGCTTCTCGTCGACCTCGATCTCGAGCCGGTCGGCCTCCATCTCGTACTGCTGGCGCTGGACGAGGTAGGCGATCGCCTGCGTCTGCAGCGACTGGAACTCCGGCGTGCCGGTCTTGGGGAAGTCGCGCTGCTGGGACGCGTACGACGTCTTGGCCCGGTTGAGCAGCTCGTCCAGCTGCGCCTGGGTGATGACGGTGCCGTCGACGACGGCGACGGCGTCAGCGGGGACGTCGTCGTCGCCACCGCACCCGGCGGCGACGAGCGCGGTCAGCGCGGTGAGCGAGACGGCGATGAGCAGAGCGATGCGCGAGATGGTCATTGGCCCTTTGTAGACGAGGCGCGGTTGCGCCCTGGTTACGGTGTGTGTGGGATTCGTTGGCGCACGTGGTGCGCGTCTCGAGCCGCGCTCATGCGGCCCGGCGAGCGGCAACGATAGCATCGGCCAGGGCGATCGCCCCCTCGAGCGACTCGGTGCGCACGGCTAGCTCGCGCTTCGCGGACGTGTACACGGCGGTGTCCGCGACCGCGCGCAGCGCACGGAGCTCGTCGCCGGACAGGGCGACCGGCCCGATCGTCGCCCGCCCCCCACGCAGCACGAGGAAGTCGGCACCGACGAGCGCGAGCTTGAGCCGGGCCTCCTGGATGCGGAAGAGGCTCTCCACCGGCTCCGGCAGCGGCCCGTAGCGATCCTCGGTCGCGGCCTCGAGCTCGCGGAGCTCGTCCTCGTGCTCGGCCAGCGCGATCCGCCGGTGGAGGTCGATCTTGAGCGACTCCGAGGCCACGTACGAGGCCGGCACATACGCGTCGACGCGTGCGTCGACGCGAACCGGCCGCGCCACCGCCCGCGCCTGCCCGGACAGCTCGGCGACCGCTTCGCCGAGCATCTCGACGTAGAGCTCGAACCCGAGCGCCGCGACGTGACCCGACTGCTCCGCGCCGAGCAGGTCGCCCGCACCCCTGATCTCGAGATCGCGCATCGCGATCCTGAACCCCGCGCCGAGCTCGGTGTGGTCGGCGAGGGTCGCCAGGCGGGCACGGGCCTCGGGGGTCAGCTCCGTGGCGTCGGGGTAGAAGAGGTATGCGTGAGCAGGGACGTCCGACCGGCCGACCCTGCCGCGGATCTGGTACAGCTGCGCCAGACCGAGCGCGTCGGCCCGCTCGACGACCAGCGTGTTGGCCTGCGGGATGTCGATGCCCGACTCGATGATCGTGGTGGAGACGAGCACGTCGGCGTCGCCCGCGAGGAAGGCGTGCATGCGCTCCTCGAGGTCGCGCTCCGACATCTGCCCGTGCGCGACGAGGACGCGCAGGCCGGGACAGAGCTGGCCCAGCTTCGCGGCTGCCTCGTCGATCGACTCGACGCGGTTGTGGAGGTAGAACGACTGGCCCTCGCGGGCGTGCTCGCGCTCGAGCGCCGTGCGGATCAGCTCCTCGTCGTACTCGCCGACCGTCGTGCGGATCGGCCGACGGCCCTCGGGCGGCGTCTCGATCACCGAGATGTCCCTGAGCCCCGCGAGCGACATGTGCAGGGTGCGCGGGATCGGCGTCGCGGAGAGGGCGAGGACGTCGACCTCCAGCCGCAGCGCACGCAGCAGCTCCTTCTGCTGCACCCCGAAGCGCTGCTCCTCGTCCACGATCACGAGGCCGAGGTCGCGAGGGATCACGTCCCTGGAGAGCACGCGGTGCGTCCCGACCAGCACCTCGACCTTGCCCTCGGCGAACTCCTTCAGCACCGCCTTGACCTCGGCGGGGCGACGGAACCGCGAGACCATCTCCACGCGGACCGGGAAGTCCCGGTAGCGCTCCCTGAAGGTGTTCCAGTGCTGCTCGGCGAGGATCGTCGTCGGGCAGAGCACGAGCGCCTGCCGGCCGTTGACGACCACGGCGAAGGCGGCGCGCACCGCGACCTCCGTCTTCCCGAACCCGACGTCACCGCAGACGAGCCGGTCCATCGGCTGCGGCGAGCCGAGGTCGTCCTTCACCGCCTCGATCGCGCGGGCCTGGTCGTCGGTCTCGCGGTACGGGAACGACTGCTCGAGCCGCTCGAGCCAGTCGGACGAGAGGTCGTACGCCGTCCCCTCGGCGCGCTGGCGCTGCGCGTACAGCTGCAGCAGCTCGCCCGCCAGCTCGCGGACCGACGCGCGAGCCCGCGCCTTGAGGTTCTGCCAGGCCTTGCCGCCGAGCTTCGAGAGCACCGGGGCGCGCGCGTCCGCGCCGACGTACCGCGACAGCTTGCCGAGCTGCTCGTGGGGGACGTAGAGCCGATCGTCGCCCTTGAAGGCGAGGTGCAGGTAGTCGCGGGTGACGCCCGCGACGTCCTTCGTGTCGAACCCCAGGAGCCTGCCGACGCCGTGATCCTCGTGCACGACGTGGTCGCCGACGCGCAGCTCGGCGAAGCTGGCGAGCGCCCGCCCCATCCGCGCGTCGGCCCGCGGCGGGCGCTTGCGGAAGACCTGCGTGTCGGGCAGGAGCACCAGCCCGAGCTCGCGCCAGACGAAGCCCCGCCGGACAGGCTCGACGGCGAAGCGGAGCGCGGGCTCGGCACCGAGCTCGTCGCCCGGCTCGAGCGCCGCGGGCACGACCTTGCGGAGCAGCGCTCCCTGCCGGGTCGCCTCACCGCGATGGGCGAAGGCGACGACGACACGGTGCCCCGCCCGCACGAAGCCGGCGAGCTCGTTCTCCGCCTCCGCGAGCCCCCGTGCCGCGAGCGCCGGGCGCTGTGCCTCGAACTGATGAGTCTGGCCGCGAGGGAACGGGTCGAGCTCGGCCGCCCCGTCCACGTCGACCGGATCGTCGCCGTCCTCCTCCCAGGCCAGGCGGACGTCGTCGGGCTGCCACACGATGTCGGGTGCATGGGCTACCAGCGGGACGTCGGTGCGGCCGGTGTCCGGCTCCTCGAGCCAGGGCTCGACGCTCGCGCGCTCCTCGAGGAGGTCGTCGCGGCGCTCGCGCGCCGGTTGGACGACCGCCTCCGCGATCGGGTGCAGGGCGCGCTGGGTGAAGGGCGAGAACGCCCTGATCTGCTCGATCTCGTCGCCGAACAGCTCCACGCGCAGCGGCTCCCGGCCGGTGGTCGGGAAGACGTCGACGATCCCTCCACGGATTGCGAACTGCCCGCGCTCCTCGACCCGGTCGACGTGCTCGTAGCCGGCCTGCGACAGCGCCTCGGCCAGGTGGTCCAGCCCCGGCTCCGAGCCGACGACGAGAGGGACGCTCTCTGGTCGCTCGCCCGGCGGCGGCATCCCCTGGGCGAGGGCCGGCGCGGAGACGAGCACCAGGCCGCCCGCGCTCAGGACGTCGAGCGCGCGGAACCGCTCCCCCACGAGATGCGGCGGCGGCGCGAGCCCCGACCCCGGCGCGACCCCGCGACTCGGCAGGTACGCGACCCGGTCGACCCCCCTGAACCACGAGATGGCCTCGGCGAGCTCGCGCGCGTCGGCGTCGCCGGGGACGAGCACGAGCAGCGCTCGCGCCAGCTCCTCGTGCAGCGCGGCGGCGACCAGCGGGAACGCGGGCTCCGAGACCCGCGCGCGGATCGGGAACCCGCGCACGAACGCGACGAAGCGCTCGCTGCGCCTGAGCTCGTCGACGAGGACGGCGAGCGGTGTCGAGCGGGTGGCGGTCGTGGGGTCCATCGCGAGGACGGGGACGGGCCCCGCCGGGCCATCGTATCCGCGCCCCTCCGGCCGACTCCGCCGCGGCTCCAACCTCCCCCAGGGGCACCCCCGGTGCCCCTGGGTTCAGGGTATCGAGGCGTGTGCGACGACAGGGTGCCGGCTCTGCGCCGGGACGGTCACGATGCGTACCGGGCCGAGCGCGTGCTCAGTTGAACCGGCGCTGCGCCTCGGCGAGTCCCTCGGTCGCGAGCAGCTCCACCGCGTCGCAGCCGCGCCCGACGATCGCCTCGACGTCGTCCTCGGGGTCGAACGGGGAGAGCACGTAGTCCGCGACCGGCCGCGGGTCGCCGCGACTGGGCCGACCGACGCCGAGCCGAAGGCGGAGAAAGTCCTGCGTCCCGAGCCGCTGGGCGATCGAGCGCAGCCCGTTGTGCCCCGCGAGACCTCCCCCGGCTCGCGCCTGGATCCGCGCCGTCGGCAGGTCGACGTCGTCGTGGACGACGAGCAGGCGCTCGGCCGGGAGCTTGTAGAAGGCCGCGGTCGCCTGGATCGACGCCCCGGACTCGTTCATGTAGGTCTCGGGCTTGAGCAGCAGCAGCTTCACGCCGTCGCAGCGGACGTCTGCGAGTCGCCCTCGGAACTTCGACCTGAACAGGCCCTCGTGCCGTCGGGCCAGCTCGTCGACGACCATCCACCCGACGTTGTGCCGGTCGCGGGCGTGCTCGGGCCCTGGGTTGCCCAGGCCTGCGACGAGGAGATCCACGGGATCCGCCGCCTCTCCCCGCCGGAAGAGGCGCACGCGCTACCCCTCGTCGCCCGTGGCCTCCGCCTCGGCCTCGGCCTCGGCGGACGGCTCGGCGCCTTCCTCGGCGACCGCGCCCTCGCCCTCGATCTCCTCGATCGAGATGGTGCGTGGGACGGCGCAGGTCGCGACCACGGTCTCGGGGTCGTCGAGGACGGTCACGCCGGCGGGCACCGAGAGCTCGGAGAGCCGGACGCTGTCGCCGAGCTCCAGCGCGTCGATCGCCACCTCGATCCGCTCGGGGATCGAGGTCGGAAGCGTCTCGATGCGCAGCTCGCGGACGAGGAGCTGGACGACACCGCCCATGCGGGCACCGGGCGACTCGCCGACGAGCTCGAGCACGACGGTCGTCTCGATCGGCCGATCGAGACGGACCTCGTGGAAGTCGATGTGCGTGAGCGTGCCCCGGATCGGGTGACGCTGGACGTCCTTGACGATGGCCGGGTGCGTCGCTCCATCGAGCACCAGGTCGACGATCGCGTGCGTCCCCGACGGGCCGGTCAGAGCCGTCCGCAGCTCGCGCTCCCCGACCGCGAACGGCGCAGCGGCGCCCTTGCCGTAGAGGACGCCAGGGATCAGCCCCTCGGCGCGCAGACGACGGACGTTGCGCGAGCCGAGCTGGTCGGCGACGCGCTTGGTGACCTCGAGGGTGACGCGGTCGGTGGACATCGGCGGCGGATTGTAGCGAAGCGCCACCGGCGCGCTCGGTTTCATCGGCGAGCCCGACGCCGCGCCCCTCGACGCCCCGCTCCTCCCTCGGCACCCCGGGCACGCCCGCGTCCACATGACGCGCACGCACGGCCCGCAGCGCAGGCGACGCTCGCCGGCGCTCAGTCGGCGGCAGGCTCGCCGTTCGTGTCCGGGAGCTCTCGGTGGCGGAACCCGACGACGCTCTCCGTCGAGCGACTGAACCGCAGCTCGACGCGCTGCACGTGACGCTCGTCGGCGTGCACCCACACGTCGTCGACGGTCTGGAACCGGATCCACGACTCCGCCTCGCCTCTGCGCGTCTCCACGTGGCCGAGCATGAGGGGCGACTCCCGTCCTGCGAGGAACACCTCGACCACGACCTGGTGTCCCTCGGGGGTGAAGCGCTTCAGCTGCTCGGCGTCGTCGGCGACGCGCCGCCAGAGCACGGTGCGATCCATCTCGGCGAGCGTACGCAGGCTGCCGGACGCCGCGAGCTCGATGCTCGGCCCGCGCCGTCCTCGCGCAGCTAGAAGAGCTGGTTCTCGCCGGCGAAGATCGCCGAGACCGAGTCGTCGGAGAAGACATTCTGGATCGTCTCCGCCAGGATCCCGGCGACCGACAGCACCTCGACGTTGTCGGGCTTCGTCAGCGGGTCGACCGGCACGGTGTCGGTCACCACGAGCTTGTCGATCTCGCTCGCGGCGATCCGCTCCAGCGCCGGGCCGTTGAAGAGCCCGTGCGTCGCGCAGGCGTAGACCTTGAGGGCACCCGCCTCCTTCAGCGCTTGCGGCGCCGGCGACGAGCGTCCCGCCCGTGTCCACCACGTCGTCGCTCATCACGGCGATCTTGCCCTCGACGTCGCCGATCACGGTCGTCACGCGCGCGACGTTGTGGCCCGGGCGCACCTTGTTCAGGATCACGAGGTCGCCGCCGATCATCTCGCCGAACTTGCCCGCGAGCTTCGCGCGCCCGGTGTCCGGCGAGACCGCTGCGAGCGGTGCGTCGAGGCCGAGGTCGCGCACGTACTGCGCGAACATCGGCACAGCCGTCATGTGGTCGACCGGGATCTCGAAGAACCCCTGCACCTGCCCCGCGTGCAGGTCCATCGTGAGCACGCGGTCGACCCCGGCCGTCTGCAAGAGATCCGCGACGAGCTTCGCGGTGATCGGCTCGCGCGGCCGCGACTTCTTGTCCTGACGGACGTAGAAGTACCAGGGGATGACCGCCGTGATCCGCTTGGCGGACGCGAGCTTGGCGGCGTTGACCATGATCAGGAGCTCCATCAGGTTCTGGTCGACCGGCAGCGCGGCGGTCTGCACGATGAAGACGTCCGCGCCGCGGATGGACTCCTCGTAGCGGCAGTACGTCTCGCCGTTCGCGAACGTCTTGAGCGTGGTCGTGCCGAGCTCGCACCCGAGCTGCTCGGCGATCCGCGTCGCGAGCACCGGGTTCGACCGCCCCGAGACCAGCGTGAGGCGCTTCGCGGGAGTGAGGCCGATCACGCTCGCCGACGCCGCCGGCGAGGTGACGGCGTGATGCCCGAGCCCGGGCAGCGCCTGCTCAACCGTTCCGCTTTCCACCGCGCCCCTCCTTGTTCACCTGCCGCGCCCGGGCGATCGCGAGCGCGTTCTCCGGGACGTCGTCGGTGACGACCGAGCCGGCTGCGATCCAGGCGTGGTCGCCGATGGTGACGGGGGCGACGAGGGAGCTGTCCACGCCCGTCCGGACATGACTGCCGATCACCGTTCGACCCTTCGCATGCGTCCCGTGGTCGAGATTGACGGTGATCGTGCCGGCTGCGATGTTGGACTCCTCGCCCACGTCGGCGTCTCCCAGGTACGAGAGGTGCGGGACCTTCGTTCGCGCACCGATGCGGGAGTTCTTGAGCTCCACGAACGTCCCGGCCTTGGCGCGTTCCTCGAGCACGGTGCCGGGGCGAAGGTAACAGAAGGGCCCGACGATCGCGGAGGGACCGATCGCGGCGTCGACGGCCACGACGTGCGGCCCGACCTCGGCGCCCGAGCCGATCCGGGTCGCCCCGCGCAGCACGGTGAACGGATGCACGGTCGCGTCCGGCTCGATCACGACGCCCGGCTCGATCCATGTCGTCGCCGGGTCGACGACGGTCACGCCGGCGAGCATGTGCGCGTCGTTGATCCGGTCGCGCAGCGCGGCGGCGGCCGCCGCGAGCTCGATCCGCGTGTTGACCCCCTCCGTCTCGGCGGGGTCGGTCGCGACATGGACCGCGACGCGATGGCCGGCTTCGACGAGATCGCGAACGGCGTCCGTGAGGTACAGCTCGCCCTGGGCGTTGGCCGGGGTCAGCCGCTCGAGCGCGTCCCAGAGCAGGTCGGCCCGGAAGACGTAGATGGACGAGTTGGCCTCGTCGATCTCCAGCTGCTCGGGCGTGGCGTCGGCCGCCTCCACGATCGCGGCGACGTCCCCATCGGCGTCTCGCACGATGCGCCCGTAGCTGCGGATGTCGTCGGGCACGAACGAGAGCACCGTCACCCCCGCAAGCTTCTTCCGGTGCTCGGCGAGCAGCTCCTCGAGCAGCGACGACGTGAGCAGCGGAGTGTCGCCGGAGAGCACGAGCACCTCGTCCGCCTGCCCGACGGCGTCGCGTGCCGAGCGGACGGCGTCGCCCGTGCCGAGCGGCCGCTCCTGCACCGCGACCGTGAGCCCGTCGAACGCGTCGACCGTGTCGGGTGAGACGACGACCACCAGGGGATCCGGCCCGAGCGGGAGCGCGGCCTCGACCACCCAGTCGACCATCCGGCGGCCGAGGATCGGGTGCAGGTGCTTCGGGACCGCCGACCGCATGCGGGTCCCGCGCCCTCCGGCCATCACCACGGCTGCAAGTGTCATCGGCATCTGGGCTCGCGTATGGCTGGGGCGCCAGGATTCGAACCTGGGATCACGGGACCAAAACCCGTTGCCTTACCGCTTGGCCACGCCCCAGAGAAGCGGACGCCGAGTCTACCGTCGGTCGAGGAGGAGCGCGGCGAGCACCCCCACGGCGGCGAGCACGACGATCAGGACGACGATCGCCGCCGCGACCGCGGTCAGCACCGGGACGAGCACCACGACGAGCTGCGAGACCGCGGCGATCCACCCGGCGGTGCGCACGTCGGCGCTCCCGTGCTCGCGGAGGCGCCAGGCATAGAGTCCGACGGCGACGGCAGCGGCGAGGACGACCGCCCACCACGCGATCGCCCCGACCAGCACGAGCAGCCCCTCGACCGCAGCGACGGCGAGCGCGATCCACAGCCGATTGCGATGCGCTCGCCGACCGAGGGTCGACGAGCGGTGCTCGAGGACGAGGTGGGAGCTCACGGGGTCAACGGTACCAACGGGGTCGCGTCACCCAGACCCGCGCCTCGGGCTCGAGCGTGGTGGCCGCGGCCGCCGCGCGACCCTCGGTCTCGAAGAGGCCATAGACCACGGGGCCCGCGCCGGACACGTCTGCGCGGAGCGCGCCGAGCCGCTCGAGGCGCACCGCGAGCGGCGACGAGGCCAGGTCGTTGCGCGGCAGCCGCGGGAGAGCGCTCGGAGTGAGGCCGACGCGCACGAGGTCGAGCAGCGCCCGTCGCCGCTCGTCGTACCCCGCCGCGCCGCCGCGCTCGTCGAAGGCGCGATAGACCGCCCGCGTCGACTCCTTCCGGGCGCCGTGCGGCAGCGCGAGGAGCACCGCGACGCCCTGTGGCAGCGCACATGGCTCGAGCCGCGAGCCGTCGTCGAGCCCGAGCTGCGGGCCGTCGACGAGGAAGAAGGGCACGTCGCTCCCCAGCTCTGCAGCGATCGCGTGGAGCTCGCCCTCGGGGAGCGGCGGCGACACGAGCTCGTTGGCGAGCCGAAGCGCCGTGGCCGCGTCGGAGCTGCCTCCCCCGAGCCCGGCGGCGACCGGGATGCGCTTCCGGATCCGAGCCGCGAGCGCGACGCCCGTGCGGTCGCGCACGGCACCGAGCGCTGCGGTCACGAGCGTGTCGTCGGCGAACCCTTCCACCTCGACCCGGTCGGACGGCCACACTGCGATCTCGTCCGCCAGCTCGACGCGCTGCAGGAGCGTGACCACCTCGTGCTTGCCGTCGCCGCGCACGGGTCCGACGACGAGCGCGAGGTTGAGCTTCGCAGGCGCGGGGCCCGTCCGCTCCGACTCGCTCACGCCGGCTCCAGCGCGTCGGCGAGCGCCACGAACGCCGCAGGCTCCAGCGCCTCCGCCCGCACGGCGGCGCCGGCTCCGATCGCCGCGAGCGCAGCGACGGCCTCCTCCCGCGAGGCGACGCCGGCGAGCGCGAGCGCGTTCGCGAGGGTCTTGCGCCGATGTCCGAAGGACGCGTCGACGACCCGGCGAACGACCGCCGGCCGCGCGGGGGCAGGGAGCCGCTCGAAGGCCACGAGCGCGGAGTCGACGTTCGGGGGCGGACGGAACACCGTGCGCGCGACGGGGTGGAACCCCGTCCGGCGGGCATGCAGCTGCACGAGCACGGACACGGCGCCGTACGCCTTGGTCGACGGCTGGGCGAAGAACCGGTCGGCGACCTCGCGCTGCACCATCACGCACCACGAGCCGACGCTCGGCAGCCCTTCGAGGCTCTCGACCACGATCGGGGTCGCGACGTTGTACGGCAGGTTGGCGACGAGCGCGGTGGCGGGCGGGTCGAGGGCGGCGAGGTCGATCCGGAGCGCGTCGCCGAACACGAGTCGGACGTTGTCGAGCGCCGTGAGCGCATCCCGGAGCACCGGCTCGAGCGAGCGGTCGAGCTCGACGGCGTGGACGACCCGAGCCCGCCGGGCGAGCAGCTGGGTGAGGATGCCGAGGCCCGGACCGATCTCGAGCACCACGTCGTCGGGCTCCAGGGCAGCGAGCCGTTCGATCACGCCGAGGATGTTCCGGTCGACGAGGAAGTGCTGGCCGAGCGCCCGCTTGGGGCTGACGGCGCCGGCGCTCATCCGAGCCCGAAGGCGGCGTCGGCGTTGGCGTCGATCTGCGCTGCGAGCGCGGCCACGTCCTCCCCACGCGTGCTCGGCGAGCACCCTGAGCGTGTGCGCGACGTTCGCCGGCTCGTTCCGCGTCCCCCGCACCGGCTGGGGGGCGAGGTAGGGGCTGTCGGTCTCCACCAGGATGCGCTCGGCCGGCACGAGCGGCACGCAGAGTCGCAGGTCGGCCGCCTTGGGGAACGTGACGTTGCCGGCGAACGAGACGTAGTAGGCACGCTCGATCGCGACGTCGAGCAGCCGAGGGGACGAGAAGCAGTGGAGGATCACCGTGCCGGGAAAGGGCGCGAGCGCTGCGGCGGTCGCGTCCTCCGCGTCGCGGCTGTGGATCACGACCGGGAGCGCGAGCTCGTCGGCGAGCGCGAGCTGCGCGTCGAGCAGGTGCCGCTGCTCGTCGAGCGTCGCGTGCCGGTGGTAGCCGTCCAGGCCCGTCTCCCCGACCGCGACGGCGAGCGGATGACGGAGGAGGTCGCGGAGCTCCTCGACCCGAGCCGCCTCGTGCGAGGAGGCCTGGTGCGGGTCGATGCCGAGCGCTGCGACCACCCCCTCGTGCGCCTCGGCGAGCGCCAGCGCCCGACGGCAGGAGTCGATCCCGGTTCCGATCGTCACGACCCGGGTGACGCCGACCGCGCGTGCGCGTTCGAGCAACGCCTCGACCGGCTCATCGCAGGCGTCGAGGTGCGCGTGGGTGTCGATCACGCCGAGGCGGTGGGCGCGTCGACGCGTGGGAAGAGCGGTGCGGCGGGCGCGACGGCATCTGCCTCGACCGTCAGCCCGTAGCGCACCCTCTCCCAGCCGAGGTCGTCGGGCTGGCCGAGCGCCGTGAGGATTGCCGGCGCCGTGCGCGGAAGGTAGCTCGCCAGGGCGATCGCGACCGCCCGCAGCCCGTCGGCGAGGTCGTAGAGGACGCCGTCGAGCTCTGCCGAGCGGCTGTCGTCCTTCGCGAGCTGCCACGGGGCCGTCGCCTCGACGTGACGGTTCAGACCGCGCACGACCTCCCAGATCCGCTCCAGCCCGCCGGTCAGGTCGAAGTCGTCGAGCCGCTGCGCCACGTCGTCGGCGAGGGGCTCCAGCAGCGCCGCCACCGGCGACCCTCCCGTCGGCGTCGCCGCGAGCACGCCGCCTCTGTACCGGGCGATCATCGCCGTCGTGCGCGACAGGAGGTTCCCCAGGTCGTTCCCGAGCTCTCGCTCGTAGCGATCGTGGAGGCTGTGGATCGAGACGGTGCCGTCCTGTCCGAACGAGACGGAGCGGGCGCACCAGAAGCGCACGGCGTCCGGTCCGTAGACGTCGATCAGGTCGAGCGGGTCGACGACGTTCCCAAGCGTCTTGGAGATCTTCCGGTCGTCGAGCAGCAGGTACCCGTGGACGAAGAGCTGCCGAGGGACCTCGTATCCCGCCGCCAGCAGCATCGCCGGCCAGTAGACGCAGTGGAAGCGCAGGATGTCCTTCGCGAGGAGATGCCTCACGACCGGCCAGAACCGGTCGCGCAGGTCCTCGCCCGGTCGCGCGTAGGTGAGCGCGCTCAGGTAGTTGACGAGAGCGTCGGCCCAGACGTAGGCGACCTGATCCGGATCCCACGGGATCGGAATGCCCCACGGCTGTCCCGCCCGGGAGATCGAGAAGTCCTGGAGCCCGCCCTCGATGAAGCGACGAGCCTCGTTCGCGCGGAACGCAGGCTGGACGAAGTCGGGCCGCTCCGCGTACAGCGCGAGCAGCGGCTCCTGGTAGGCGGAGAGGCGGAAGAACCAGTTGCGCTCCTCGATCCACTCCGGCTCGAGGTCGTGCTCGGGGCACTTCCCGTCGACGAGCTCCTCCTCGTTCTTGAACGCCTCGCACCCGACGCAGTACAGCCCCGCATAGACGTCCTGGTAGATGTCGTCGCGGCCGTTCTCACGGATGCGCCGGAGGAAGTCCTGGACGAAGGCCTTGTGCCCCGCGTCGCTGGTGCGGATGAAGAAGTCGTTCGAGGCGTCGAGCCGCGCCGGCAGCGCGCGCCAGTCCTCCACGATCCGATCCGCGTACGCCTGCGGTTCGAGGCCTTGCTCCGCCGCCACCCGGGCGACCTTCGACGCATGCTCGTCGACGCCGGTCAGGAAGAACGTCTCGCGCCCGCGCTGTCGCTGGTGCCGCGCGAAGACGTCGGCGGCGATCGTGGTGTAGGCATGGCCGATGTGGGGCGTCGAGTTGACGTAGTAGATCGGCGTCGTGATGTAGTAGGGCTCCATCGCGGTCGATCGTACCGAGCCTCCGGACCACGGCCGACCGCGCCGCCAGGAGGATCGCGGCGACAGCGACGAGCGCCATCAGCGACCCGCGCAGCAGCGGCGTCACGTCGATCGACGGCTCCGACCCCCGTGGGCCGGAAGGGAGCGGCTCCCGCGCCCCCTCGAGCGGGGCAGACGCCGCTGCCCCGTCGCGGGGACCCTGCGTCGCGGCGAGCGACTCGTCGACCCGAGCCGACGGCTGCCCCGGGGCCTCGTCACGGGCGACCACTCGCTCCGCCGGAGCGCTTGCTGGGCCCTGCGTCGGGACAGCGGACGGCGACGACCCCACGACGTCGGCGGATCGAGCCGACCGCGACGACGGGAGCACGACCGACGGCCTGCGTTCGAGGTCGTGCGCGACGTCGGTCTGCGGCGCCACCGCGGGCGCGAGCGGCGACTCGCGCGACGCGAGGCCGGGCGCTGTGGTCCGCTCCACCTCGCGCGACGGGGCTGAGACGGGGCGCCTGGTCGGAGCAGCCGGAGCCGCGACCGGACCTGCGATCGCCTCGATCTCGCCGGTGGGTGGCACGGTCTCGCCGTGCGGCGCCGGCCCCGTGGCCGACGACGCCGGCACGGCGGGAGCCTGTGACGTCGCCACGGCGCCGGTCGCCGGACTCGGCCCCGGGGCAGACGGCGCGGGCACGAGCGGCGCCGCGGGGCGCGGGCTCGTCGCCGTCGCTCCCGACGCGACCGGCGCGGCTGCAGACGCCCCGGGAGCGGCGACAGCCACCTTGGCGGCGACGGGGGCCGGCGCGGCGGACGTCGGCGCAGCCGGCGTCGGCGCTGTCGATGCTGCGGGCGTCGGGGCCGCCGGCGTCGGTGCCGCGGGGGTGGCTGCCGGGGTCGTGGGCGTGACGGTCGCCGGGACGGGCGTGGACTCCGGCGCGGCGATCGGACGCGGCGGGACCGGACGGGCAGGCAGGAACCGCAGCGGATCGAGATAGCCGTGCTCCTGCGCTGCCACGCGGATCCCGAGATGCACGTACGGGACCGGGTGCTCGGTCGCGCCGCTGGGGCCGACGCGCCCGACGACGGCCCCCTCGGCGACCACGTCGCCTCGAGCGACGGCCATCGAGCCGAGGTGGGCCAGCGTGACCGCGAGGCCGTCGGACGTGAGGATGGTGACGACACGCCCGTGGGTCGGCACGGAGCCTGCGAAGCTGACGGTGCCCGCAGCCGGGGCCAGCACGGGCTCGTCGGCGTCTCCCTCGACGTCAACGCCCCGGTGCTGCCCGCCCGCGTAGACGTCCGCGCCGAGCGCGAACGGACGCAGCACGTTCCCCTGCAGCGGCCAGGACCAGCCGAGAGCCGGTGTGACGATCGACAGCGCGAGCCCGACGGCGGTCACGGCGCAGATGACAAGGCGACGCACGGAGGCACCTCCTTCGTTCACTGCGCGGGCAACGCGGTACGGGCACGATAGCGAGCGGAGCGGACGTCGTCAACGGCGGCAACGCCCGCGCGCTGCACAGCGACGGCCCGGCCGATCGCACCCGACGGCGAACGCCGTCGGGCCGGGCGGCCCGGCCCCTACAGCGACGCGTCGTAGAGGGAGCGGCGGCTCGTGCCCGTCAGGCGCGCCACGACGTCCGCGGCCGTCCGACGCGACGCTCCGGCGGCGATCAGCTCGCGCACCGCCGCTCCCGCATCCTCGAGCAGCACGTCGTCGCTGTGGATCGCCTCGCGCTCGGGCGGCCCGATCACGAGGGAGATCTCGCCCTTCGGCGGCTCGGCGAACCGCTCGGCGAGGTCGGCGGCGGTGCCTCGGACGACCTCCTCGTACCGCTTGGTCAGCTCCCGGCAGACGGCGACCGGCCGGGTGGGCTCACGGGCGGCGAGGCTGGCCAGCGAGACGGGCAGTCGGCGAGGAGACTCGAACGCGACCGTCGGATGCGGCCACCGCGCGAGGTCGTCCCAGAGCCGCTCGAGCTCTGCCGCGCGACGCGGCAGGTAGCCCACGAACCGGTACTGGTCGCCCGCGAGGCCGCTCGCGACGAGCGCGGTCTCGACCGCCGACGGGCCGGGCAGGACGGTCACCGCGATGCCGGCCGCGAGTGCGGCGGCCACGATCCGTGCACCCGGGTCGTTCACACCCGGCAGCCCGGCATCGGAGACGAGCGCCACCCGCTCCCCGGCCTCGAGCCGCGGCAGCAGCTCGGCCACCCGGCGGGCCTCGTTGTGGCGATGGCAGCTCAGCAGCGCGCCCGCCCGGATGCCGTGCCGGTCGAGCAGGATCCGGGTGCGGCGCGTGTCCTCGCACAGGACGACGTCGGCAGCGCGCAGCTCCGCGAGCACGCGGAGGGTGACGTCGTCGAGGTTGCCGATCGGCGTCGCGCAGACCCCGAGCGGCACGGCTCAGCGCTCTCCGTCGAGCGCCTCGAAGCCGACGAGCCCGGCCCCGACGACCCCCGCTTCCTCTCCGAGCGCCGCGGGCACGACGCGGAGCCGCTCGTCCGCGGGGGCGATCGCCTCCCGGCGTGCCGTCCTCCGTGCCGCCTCGAGCAGGATCTCGCCTGCGGCCGCGCCGAAGCCCCCGCCGACCACGAAGACCTGCGGGTCGAAGATGTTCGCGAGGGAGCCGATCCCGATGCCCAGGAAGTGGCCGATGCGCTCGACGGCGGCGATCGCCTCGGGCTCTCCCGCCCAGGCCCGCCGGACGAGCTCGTGGGCGTCCGAGCGCTCCCCGTAGAGCTGCCGGGCCGCGCGGTCGGCCGCGAGCCCGGACGCGACGGCCTCCAGGTGTCCGCGCCCGTGGCAGTTGCCCTGGCACGGCGCGCCGTCGGCGTCCACCACGATGTGCCCGAGCTCGGCCCACCCGCGGTACAGACGCCCGTCGAGCACGATGCCTCCGCCGACCCCCGTCCCGAGCGTGAACGCGACGAGCGAGCGAGCGCCGACCCCGGCCCCCAGCCGCCACTCCGCCAGCGCGACGGCGTTCGCGTCGTTCTCGATCCCGACCGGCACGGAGCAGCGGGCGCGGATCCGGCCGGCGACGTCGACCTCGTCGAGCGGGAGGTTCGTCGCGCGGTGGGCGATCCCCGTCTC
Source organism: uncultured Actinomycetes bacterium (assembly GCA_963703095.1). Lineage (GTDB taxonomy): Bacteria > Actinomycetota > Thermoleophilia > Gaiellales > Gaiellaceae > Gaiella. The sequence goes on along the minus strand of OY969787.1, from coordinate 1,372,727 downwards.
CGGGTCGAGGTTCATCGGCACACCGACCCCGACCGCGGCGGCGCCGTCGGTGAGCAGCTCGGCGACGAGGCGGTCGATCTCGGCGAGGATCGACTCCTCCGACCCGTCGGGCGTCGGCACCTCGATCGTGCGTCCGATCGCGCCGTCGCGCGAGAGGACGGCAGCGAGGATCTTCGTCCCGCCGACGTCCACCCCGACGACCGTCTCGCCCGACACCGCGCGGCTACCATACCCGGCCTCATGACCACGGACGGCAAGCCGTACCGTCTCTACAAGGGCGGGCGGGCCAAGGGTCGTGTCCCCCTCCAGCGCGCGTCCACACCCGAGCCGGGAGCGACGTCGAGCGGCCGTCCCTCCCCGGCCACCCCCGCCCGCGGCAGGCGCTGGAGCGTGCGCCGCTGGGTAGCCGTCGCCCTCGCGGTGGTCGGCGTCGGCCTCGCCGCGTTCGTCACCCTGTCGGTGCTCGCGGTGTCGCGCGGGGTGGCCGAGGCCAACGACCGCGTCGCGGCAGGGGTGGAGGCGCAGCTCGCCGACGGGGACGGGCTCGTGGCCGGGAGCCCGCGGACGATCCTCGTGCTCGGCACCGACGGCGGCGAGCGGCGCACCGGCGCCTCCCGCTCGGACTCGATCATGCTCGTGCGCACCGACCCGGGGAAGAAGCGGATCTCCTACCTCTCGATCCCCCGCGACCTGCAGGTCACGATCCCCGACTACGGGGTCGCGAAGATCAACGCCGCGTCGCAGGTCGGCGGGCCCGCGCTCGCACTGCGGACGGTCAAGGATCTCACCGGGCTCGCGGTCGACCACGTCGTGATCGTCGACTTCGACCGCTTCGAGGAGGTGATCGACGCGCTCGGCGGGATCGAGGTCGACGTCCCGAAGCCGATCCAGTCGAAGAGGTTCGACTGCCCCTACGAGACCCAGGCGCAGTGCGACGCCTGGCCCGGCTGGCGCTTCGCCGCGGGCACGCAGCACATGGACGGCCGTCGCGCCCTCGTCTACTCGCGGATCCGCGTGAACGAGCTCGATCCGTCCGAGACCGACTTCGAGCGGACGCGCCGCCAGCAGCAGGTCGTGCAGGCGACGCTCGACAAGGCGACGAGCGTCGGCACGGCGCTGCGGCTCCCGCTCGTCGGCGACGAGCTGGTCGAGCCCCTGACCACCGACCTCTCGACCTGGGAGCTCCTCCAGCTCGGCTGGGTCTCCTTCCGCGCCGACGCCGGCGCGGCCGTGCACTGCCGACTCGGCGGCGATCCCGGCACGGTCGGTGGCGAGTCCGTGATCCTCCCGTCGGAGGACAACGTCGAGGCGATCGCGATGTTCCTCGGGCGCTCCGCGCCGCAGCCCCCGCCGCAAGGGCTCCCCTACGCTCCGGGCTGTCGCGTCGGCGACGCCCGATAGGGGCGACGCGCGTCCCGCCCTTACGAGGCGTCGCTCGAGCTCTTCTTGTCCGACGACGAGCTCGCCGTCGTCGAGCTGTCGGCGGGCTTCGCGTCCTTCTTCTCGGACGACCCCTCGCCCCCGCCGTCCTTCGCGGTCTTGCGGGAGCCGCGCCCGTAGTCGGTCGAGTAGAAGCCCGAGCCCTTGAAGTGGACCGCGACCGGATAGAGCACCTTCTCGACCGGAGCCGCGCCGCAGGTCTCGCACGACTCGGCCGGCGGATCCGTCATGCGCTGGAACACCTCGAAGGTGTGTCCGTTCGGGCAACGGTACTCGTAGATCGGCACCGGGGCAATCTACCAGCGCGCTCCGGGCTCTCCGTGCCCCCGGGCCGCCCGGGCCGGCGTCCCGCCTACCCGCGGTCGAGCCGCTGGCTCGGAGTCGACTCCCGGAAGCACGGCGCGCCCTCGAACGCCGCCAGCCCGACCGGCCGCTTCCGCCTGCGCCGGCGGCGGCGGGCGCTCGCGACGACGGCGGACGCCCCGACGACGCTGCCCAGCAGGAACGAGCGCGTCCGCCGCCGTCCCTCGCCCCTCACGCCGAGCCCTCTGCCATGCGACGATCGTAGGCGATGCAGGTCGTCTCGCTCGGGGATCTCGCGCTCGATGTGATCGTGCGGCTGCGCCAGCCGCTCGCCCTCGGCGCCGACGCCGCATCGGAGATCACCCTGTCGACCGGCGGTCAGGGCGCGAACGTCGCAGCATGGCTCGCGGCCCTCGGCGGTCGGGCCCGCTGGGTGGGCGTTCGCGCGGACGACGACGCGGGACGGATCGCCGCGGGCCGCCTCGAGCGACTGGGCGTCGAGCTCGTCGGCCCCGTCGTCGAGGGCCGCACGGGGGTGATCGTCTCGCTCGTCGACGCCGATGGACAGCGCTCCATGTGCCCTGACCGCGGGTCTGCGACCGCGCTGCGGGCCGCCGACCTCGAGGCCGCCTGGCTCACGTGCGACCACCTCCACCTCTCCGGCTACGCGCTGTTCGACGAGCCGAGCCGCACCGCCGCTCTCCGCGCGGCGGCGCTCGCGCGGGCGGGGGGCGCCCGGGTGAGCGTCGACCTCTCCTCGTGGAGCGGGATCCGCGACGTCGGGCCGGAGTCCTTCCGCGGGCTGCTGCTGGAGCTCGCCCCCGACGTCGTGTTCGCCAACGAGGACGAGGACGTGATCATCGGGGGGCCATGGCCCAGCGTCGGCTGGATCGTCAAGCGGGGACCGGCGGGCTGCTCGTTCGACGGCCACGAGCGCTCGGCGCTGCCGGCGGAGGTGGTCGACACGACCGGCGCGGGCGACGCTCTCGCCGCGGGCTGGATCATCGGCGGCGCCGACCTCGGCCTCGAGGCAGCCGCCCGCTGCGTGGCCCGCGCCGGCTCGATGCCGTGAGCGACCCGCCCGGGATGGCGCCGCGTCCCACGGGTAGGCTCGACGTCGTGCAGCCGCTGCTCCGGGTGAGCGACGAGGTCGCGACGGCGCTCGCCGAGGGCCGTGCCGTCGTCGCGCTCGAGACGACGCTCGTGGCGCACGGCTTTCCTGCTCCGAGCGGGGTCGAGGTCGGCCTCGCCAGCGAGGCTGCGGTGCGCGCGGCCGGGGCGGTGCCTGCGACGGTCGGCGTGCTGGACGGGCGGGTCCACGTCGGGCTGGATGCAATCGACCTCGAGCGGTTCACGCCCTCTGCGCGCAAGCTCGGCCCGCGCGACGTGGCGGCCTGCGCGGTCCAGGGCGCGGTCGGCGCGACGACGGTGGGCGGCACCATCGTCGCGGCGGGGGCTGCCGGGATCCGCTTCATGGGCACCGGTGGGCTGGGCGGCGTCCACCGCGGCTTCCCGGACCCGCCCGACGTCTCGGCCGACCTGATGGCCTGCGCGCGCCAGCAGACGCTGGTCGCCTCGTCCGGGGTCAAGTCGCTGCTCGACGTCCCCGCGACGACCGAGCTGCTCGAGACGCTCGGCGTCCCCGTGCTCGGCTACCGCACCGACACGCTGCCGCTCTTCTACCAGGCCTCGGGCGGCCCGCCCGTCTCGGCCCGCGTCGAGACCGCTGCCGATGCCGCGCGCGTCGCCGCCGCGCACTGGCAGCTCGGCGGGGCGGGGATCCTCGTCGGACGCCCGCCGGACGAGAGCATCGACGTCACCGAGCTGGTCGAGCAGATCGTCGCAGAGGCCGGCGCGTCCGGCATCGGCGGGCAGGCGGTCACGCCCTATGTGCTCGCCGCGCTCCACGAGCGCTCCGGGGGCGAGACGCGCCGGGTCAACCGTGACCTGATCGTGGCCAACGCCGCCCTGGCCGGCGAGATCGCAGTAGCCTTCGGGGCGCGCTGATGCTGTACGACGCGATCCGCGACCTGCCCCTGGTGATCGACGGCTACGAGCTGGTGCCGCACGCTGCTCAGGTGTCGAGCGGGTTCCTGCGCCAGACGACCGAGATCCGGCTCTCGGGCGCCGGCGAGACCGGCGTCGGCGAGGACGTGACCTACGAGGGCGCCGAGCACGACCGGCTCCAGGCGCGCGGGCCCGACCTGCCGCTCGCGGGGACGTGGACGCTCGCGACGTTCTCGACGCACCTCGCGAGCCAGCCGCTCTTCGACCACGAGCTCGAGCGCCCCGCCTTCCTCGACTACCGGCGCTGGGGGTTCGAGAGCGCAGCGCTCGACCTCGCGCTGCGCCAGGCCGGGACGTCGCTCGGGGCCGCGGTCGGCCGCGAGGCCCGCCCGCTGACGTTCGTCGTGTCGACGCGCCTCGGCGAGCCCGCCACGACCGGGCGGCTGCGTGCCTGGCTCGCGCTCTATCCGGACCTGCGCTTCAAGCTCGACGCGGTGCCCTCGTGGGACGACGCGCTGATCGCCGAGCTGGCGGCGCTCGGCTGCGTCGACTCGGTCGACTTCAAGGGCCACTACAGCGGGACGATCGTCGACAACCCGCCGGATCCCGCTCTCTACCGGCGCGTCGTCGAGGGCCTGCCCGAGGCCTGGCTCGAGGACCCGGCGCTCACCCCGGAGACGGAGGCCGTGCTCGCGCCGGTGTCCGAGCGCGTCACCTGGGATGCCCCGATCCACTCGGTCGAGGACATCGCGGCCGCGCGCTGGACGCCGCGCATCGTCAACGTGAAGCCGTCGCGCTTCGGCTCGGTGGAGCGCCTCTTCGCGGCCTACGACCACTGCGAGACGGCGGGGATCGCCGCCTACGGTGGCGGCCAGTTCGAGCTCGGACCCGGACGGGGCCAGATCCAGCTGCTCGCGTCGCTGTTCCATCCGGACGCCCCGAACGACGTCGCGCCGGGCGGGTTCAACCTCGACCCCGCTCCCGGCCTGCCGTCGAGCCCGCTCGGGGTGCGACCTCGGGACACGGGGTTCGCGCTCGCCTGAGCGGGCACGTGCCGGGGGGCGCACGCTCGGAGCACAGGGCAGAAGCGGCGGGCGACGAGCGGGCGAAGAGCAGGCGAAGAGCAGGCGAAGAGCGGGCGGGGCAGGCCCCGCCCCTACGACTCCAGGGCGCGGAGGAGCTCGTCGACCGAGAGGAGGGTGAGCGTCTCGAACTTCACGCTCCCGCGCGCGCCGAGCTTCACGGAGAGCTTCGCCATCGTCACGTCGTCCGCCACGTCGACGATCGAGACGAAGTCGTACTCGCCGAGGCACGCCCACTGGTGCAGCACCTTCGCGCCGAGCTCCTCGATGTCGGCGTTGACCTCGCGCAGGCGCCCCGGGTTGGAGTTGAGGGTCTGCGTCCCCTTCTCGGTGAGGGTGCTGAGCATCAGATACGTGGGCATCGGGCCTCCTCGGACGTCGTCGGGACGACTCTACTGCGCCGGTCCCGGCGGGGCGCCGAGACGGGCCTGCCGGCGCTCGTCGCGGGTGGTGCCGACCCGCGCCGCGAGGTCGCGGTACAGCAGCGCCGAGCCGAGGAAGATCACCGGTGAGACGACGACGTCCGCGAGCAGCACGGACATCTGCACCGTGTTCTCCGCCTGCTCGCGCAGGAGCCAGGCCAGCGCGCCGCGCGTGATCCCGTAGAGGAGGACGAGGGTCGCGACGCCGCCGATCGCGTGGCCGAGGTCGGCGCGGCCGAGCCCGATCCCTCGTCGCAGCCCCTCCGCGGGCCCGAGCCCCTCGTGGACGATCGCGGGCACGGCCCAGCCGGCCAGCCCGAGCCAGGCAACCGCGAGCAGCACGAACCAGCCGAGCGTCGCGGCAGCGGGCAGGAAGACGAGCGTGCCGACGGCGACCGCGACGACCCACGTCCGGCGCGGCGGCCGCGTGCCGCCCTCGAGCGCGCAGGCCCAGACGTACGCGACGGAGAACAGCGGGGAGAGCGCGACGATCAGCGCGGTGCGCTCCGCGAGCGGCCGGTCGAACGCGAGCGGATCGGCGATGGCCAGCGGGAGGCCGAGCGGGAGCGCGAGCCAGAAGCGCGAGCCGTAGAGCTTGAGCGCCTCGGCGACGACCTGCCCGACCGTCCGGGTCGCAGGGGGGAGTGCGGGGGGCGGCGGACCCGAGTGGCGGGGGTAGCGGGCGCGGGCCATCGTGGGAGACGGTAGCGCCGGGGCGACGCCGCTCGTCAGGCGAGCGGCCCGAGCGCGGAGAGGAGCTGCGCGACCGCGCGGTCCAGTGCCGCGAGCGCGCCCGGGAGGTCCCACCGCTCCCGGTCGCTCTCGCCGAGCTCGTTCGACACCGCGCGCACCTCGAGCGCAGGCACGCCGGCGAGCGCGCACGCGCGCAGCACCCCGAACCCTTCCATCGCCTCGACGGCGAGGTCGTGCAGGTCGCCCCCGACGCGGGCGCTGGTGGCGATGGGCACCGTCGCAGCACCGGGGAGCGCCTCGCGCGCGGCGGCGAGCAGGTCGGGCGCGGGCGCGAGACGGTCGACGATCGGGATCCCGGCGCCGAGATCCGCGTAGCGCGACTCCGTCCCGACGACGATCGACCCGAGCGGCAGACCACGGGCGCCGGCGACGCCGACGTGCAGCACGGCGCGCGCAGGCTCCAGCGCCAGCGTGCGCGCGGTCGCCGACGCGGCCTCGACGGGGCCGACGCCGCAGACGAGCCCCGGTCGCCCGCACAGCTCCCGCGCGGTCGCCGCGACGAGCAGAATCCCCGGCATGTCCGCCATCCAGGTCGATCGTACGACGCGCGAGGCGGCTGCGTGATCGCGGCTCGGCTCGTCGGGTTCGGCGACCCCCCGTCCTTCTCGCTCGACGAGGTGCCCGATCCGTCCGCCGGCCCCGGCGAGGTGGCGGTCGCGATCCGGGCGGCGGCCTTGAACCGGCGCGACCGGTGGATCTGGACCGATCCGGAGGAGTCCACCGACCTCCCCGTGATCCTCGGCTCCGACGGTGCGGGCACGATCGTCGCGGTCGGCGCGGGGGTCGAGCAGCTGGCGGTCGGCGACGAGGTCGTGATCGACGCGACGCTCGGCTGGGGCGATCGCGAGGACGAGCCGGGCGAGAGCTTCGACATCCTCGGCGCGCCCGTGGCCGGGACGCTCGCGCAGCAGGTCGTCGTCCCCGCGGCCAACGTCGCACCGCGGCCGCAGCGCCTCACCTGGGAGGAGGCGGCCGCGCTCAACCTCGCGGGGCTGACGGCCTGGCGGGCCACGGTGACCTGCGCCGGCGCCGGCCCCGGGGTGCGCCTGCTCGTCACGGGTGCCGGAAGCGGGGTGTCGACCTTCGTCCTCCAGATCGCCGCCGCGCTGGGCGCGGAGGTGGTCGTCACCTCGGGGAGCGAGGAGAAGATCGCTCGGGCAGTCGGGCTGGGTGCGGTGGGCGGCGTCCTGTACACGGACGACGGCTGGCCGGAGCGCGCGGTCGCGCTTGCCGGCGGCCCGTTCGACGCCGTCGTCGACAGCCATGGCGGCCCGACCTGGCCGGGCGCCCTGCGCTCGCTCCGGCGCGGCGGCGTGCTCGTCTCCTTCGGCGACACCGGCAGCGCGGAGGCGACGATCGACGTCTCGGAGGTCTACTGGAGCTGGCGACGGATCGTCGGGACGACGATGGGCAGCCCGCGCGAGCACCGCGCGTTGCTCCGCCACGTCGAGGCGGCGTCCTGGCGGCCGGTGATCGACAGCGTCTACCCGCTCGAGCGCATCGCGGACGCAGCCGCGCGACTCGATGGGCCCGACCGCTTCGGCAAGGTGGTCGTCGTCCCGCCGCGCTGAGACGCGAGCGAGCGTCAGGTCGCGGGCGTCGGGGCCGCGGTCAGCCTGGGCGCGAGCACGGCCAGCGCGAGCAGAGCGAGCCCGCTGACGAGCAGCACGGCCTCGTAGCCGGACACGGCGAGCAGTCGACCGAGCACAGCGGTTCCGAGCGCGCTCCCGGCGAAGAGCCCGAAGGCGAACAACGAGATCGCCGTTCCGCGGGCGGCGGGGTCGAGCTCGGTCGCGCGCACCTGGAGGGTCGTGTGGCAGAGCGCGAAGCCGACGCCCATGGCGACGACGGCGGGCACCGCCGCCTCCCAGCGACCGACGGCCAGCACGACGAGGAACGAGCCGCCCATGAGCAGCCCCCCGACGGCGATCAGCCGATTCTCACCGAGACGCCTGCCGATCCTGCCGATCCGTCGGCTCGTGACGAAGATCGCGACGCCGTCGAGCATCAGGATCAGGCCGACCCACGCGAGCGCGAGACCGTACTCCTCGTGGAGGAGCGCGCCGAGGTAGGCGATGCCGCCGAAGAAGGCGGCTCCCTCGAGGGTGACGAGGGCGTAGAGCAGCACCGCCCGCGAGCTGCGCAGAAGTCGCCGGTGGGCCGCGAGCGGCGGACCGCCGGCGCCCGGGTGGCCCCCCACGGACCCGCGGTGGCGCCAGAGCGGAACGACGAGCGCGGCCGCCAGCGCGGCGTCGATGGCGAACATGGCTCGCCACGAGACGAGGTCGGTGACGATCCCGCCGATCGCGGCTCCGAGCACCTGGCCGAGCGCGACGGCCGCGAGCAGGGTGCCGATCGCGGCCTGTCGGTGCTCGTAGGCGACGAGGTTTCCGACCGTCGCGAGCGCGAGCGGGAAGACGGCGGCGGCGACGGCCCCGGTGAGGAAGCGGACGCCCACCAGGCCTGCCAGGCCGGGGACGACCGCGCCGGCCGCGAGCGCCGCGACGAGCGCGATGCAGGCGATCGACATCACCCGCATCGCGCCGACCCGGTCGGCGAGCGGGCCGTAGGCGAGCTGGAAGACGCCGTAGGCGAGCAGGTAGGCGGTCAGGGCGAGCCCGGCCCCCGCCACCGACGCGTCGAGATCGTCGGCGATCTCAGGGAGCACGGCCGTCATCACGCGGGCGTCGGCCATCACGACGAAGATCAGGAGCGTCAGGAGCGTCAGCAGCCCGGCGGGCAGGCCTTCGCCTCGGGAACCCGTCTGGGTCACGCGGCGACTCTACAGCCGCCGTGTCGCGCCCCCGTCCGTCTCGGGCGCCAGCCGATCCGGCCGCGCCGTCGCCATCCGAGCGGCCGGGTTGAATCGGGGCGATGCGACTGCGCTTCCTCGGCGCCAACCGCTCGGTCACGGGGTCGTGCACGCTGGTCGAGAGCGACGGCGTCCGCGTGCTCGTCGACCGCGGTCTCGTCCAGGAGCGCCAGCTCGACGAGCGGAACTGGCAGCCCCTCGCCGTCGACCCGGCCTCGATCGACGCCGTGCTCCTCACGCACGCCCACCTCGACCACTGCGGGCTGCTGCCGCGGCTCGTGCGGGACGGGTTCACCGGCCCGATCGTGGCGACCGCGCCGACCGTCGACCTCGCCGCGATCGTGATGGAGGACACGGCGCGGCTCCAGCGCGAGGATCTCGAGACGAAGCGTCGCCGGCACCGGCGCGAGGGCCGCACGAGCCCGCACCCGTACGAGCCTCTCTACACCGTCGAGCACGTCGAGCGGACGGTCGAGCGGATGCGGCCGGTCGGGTACGGCGAGGACGTCGGCCTCGCCGGCGGTGCGCTGAGCGCGCGGTTCGTCGAGGCAGGCCACATCCTGGGCTCCGCGTCGATCGTCGTGACGGAGCGCTCGACCGGGCTGCGGATGGGGTTCTCCGGTGACGTCGGCCAGTGGGACATGCCGATCGTGGGCGACCCGACACCCCTCACCGAGGCCGACGGCGTCCTCCTCGAGTCGACCTACGGCGACCGCGAGCACGATCGCTCGACCGACGTCCCGCACCAGCTCGCCGACGTGGTCAACGAGACCCTGCGCCGCGGCGGGAACGTCGTCGTGCCGACCTTTGCGATCGAGCGGGCCCAGGAGCTGCTCTACCACCTCGCGACCGCGATCGACGCAGGGCTGATGCCACCCCTGCTCGTGTTCCTCGACAGCCCGATGGCGATCGACGCGCTCGAGGTCTTCCGCCGGCACCCCGCGTACTGGGACGATCGGACGCGGGAGGCGTTCGCGAGCGGCGCGCTCGAGCGAGGCTCGCGCTGGCTGCGGCTCACGCGCTCGACGGACGAGTCGAAGGCGATCAACCGGATCCGCGGCACGTGCGTGATCCTCGCCGGCTCGGGGATGGCCACGGGTGGGCGGGTCAAGCACCACCTCGCCCAGAACCTCTCGCGTCACGAGTCGACCGTCCTCTTCGTCGGGCATCAGGCGTTCGGCACCCTCGGGCGCACGATCCTCGACGGCGCGCCGGCGGTGCGCATCTTCCGCGAGACCCACCCGGTGCGGGCCGCCGTCAGGCAGATCCAGGGGCTCTCCGCCCACGCCGACCGCGACGATCTCCTCCGCTGGCTCGCCGGCCTCACCGCTCCCCCTCGGCGCCTCTGGCTGAACCACGGCGAGCTGGACGCGTCGCGCGCGCTCGCGGCAGCCGTCCGCGAGCGGTTCGGGTGGGAGGCGGAGGTGCCCGCTTTCGGAAGCGTCGCCGAGCTCGTCTGATGCGCCACCCCCTTGCGTCAGGCGCACCGGGCGCCGGGCACCCGCCGGTACACCGTCCAGTCCTGGGGTCGGTCGGGCAGCCGCCGCCAGGCCGGGGCGCAGAGCGCCAGCTCTCCGACGTGGCTGCTGGAGAAGGCCCACTCGGCCCCGGGGACGTCGCGGGTCTCCTCGTCGATCAGCACGAGCCGCCGGTCGAGGCCCGGGCCGAAGAAGACGTAGCCGGGATCGCTCGGGGTGATCGCGAGGGCGACCGTCGCGTCGGTCGGGAGGGTCTCGTCGACGAAGCGGGTCAGCGTCGCCGCACGGGCCTCATCGCCCTGACCGGCCCAGCGCGGTGTCGTGAAGTAGCTCCGAGGGGTGTCCGGCTCGAGCAGGCCGAGGCCCGACGGGCGCTTCGTGTCGTTCAGCAGCGCGAGGCCCACAGCCGTGACTGCGATCGCCACGATCCCCCAGGCGACCGGTCGCCATACGAGCACCGCGCCCCAGGTCGCGGCGGCGAGCGCGACCGGGAACATGAAGAACCGGCCGGCGAACTCCTGGTAGTAGAGCGTCACGCCGAACGCCACGAGCCAGTACGCGGGCGCGAACGCGAAGACGACGGCGAGCCGATCGAGCCGCCCGCGTCGGGCCAGCACGACGGTGTAGACCATCGAGGCGACGAGCAGCAGCGATCCGAGCGGGCCGTACCAGGAGAAGTTCGCGGCCGAGCGGCGGATGTCGCGCCCGATGTCGATGTACGCCACGTCGTCGCGCCCGAGGGTCGTGAAGACCTTGACGTGGGCGCGCTCCAGCAGCGTGGCCGCCTCGGGGAGCGCGAGCGGCGCGAGCGCGACGAGCGCGGCGAGCGCGCCGGCGCCGATCGCAGAGCGGCGGTTCCCCCGGCGGGCGAGGGCGACGGCCACGCCGGCGATCACCGCGGCGAGCGCGTAGAGGTACAGGTCGGCCCCGCGCGCACCGGCGACGTCGACGAGCTCGATCCCGAAGCGGGAGACCCGCGCGACGCTCGGGACGAGTCCGTAGTCGACCGGGATCTCGGGGAAGCCCCCGTCGAACGCCCCGGTCTGATGACGGTTGACCCAGTACCAGACGCTGCCGGCCGCCGTCCCGAGCGCGACCGCGCCGGCGCGCCACCACCGGCCGCTCGTCGGTCGACCGAGGACCGCGACGACGATCAGCAGCGGCAGGCCGAACGGCGCGCTGACCTTGGTTCCGACGGCGAGCGCCACCGCGAGGGCGGCGAGCCAAGGGGCGGCCGGCTGCCGGTCGAGGAGGAAGAGCGCCGCGGCGACCAGGAACGCGGCTACCACCAGGTCGTTCTGGGCGGTCGAGACCTGGAGCGCGAACACGGCCAGGGTGGCGACGAGCAGCCCGCCCATCAGCGCACGCGGCCGCGCCAGCCCGATCCGTCGCCCGAGTCCCGCCACCCCGACGACGATCGCCAGCAGCGACGCAGCCTGGGGCAGTGCGACGTAGCGGTCGGCTCGCCCGAGCGTCATCGTCAGGGCGGGTCCGATCTCGCCGACGGGCGGGTACGCGTTGATGTACGGGGCGCACGCGCAGTCCGGGTAGCCGAGCGCCTGGTTCTGGAACCAGAGCCCCGCCCGCCAGAGGTGGTCGTAGATGGTGTCGAAGTCGTTCTGCGGCGTCGCCAGCCCGAGCACGATCGCGTAGCCGAACGCGAGCGCGACCGTCGCTCCCAGCACCGCGTTCACCGGCTCGCGCAGCCCCTGCGAGACGGCCGAGAACCCTGCTCGGAGCGTCGTGCGGAGCCCCTCGACCCGGCCCCGGGTCGCGATGCACGTCACGACGGCGAGGGCTCCGAGCACGCCGAGGAGCCAGCCCGGGGTCAGTCGAGCGCCGGGCGAGAGGGCGAACGCGACGACGACGACCTCGGCCCACGCGAGGCAGAACGCCGCGAGCAGGAGCGAGACGGGGGACGTCAGGCGCAGCGTGCCGGCGAGCCGCAGCGCGGTGACCGCGACGAGCGCCGTGGCGGCAGCGAGGGACAGCGCACCGATCATGCGTGGACGTGTCCGTCGGCGGCCACCGCGCTAGCGGGCGGGCGCGCCGGGGTCGTCGCCCGACGGCGCACCCGGGCACCCCACATCGACGCTATGCGCGCAGGGGGCCAGATCCGGCGAGGATACCGCCGCGTGAGGCGCTAGGCGGCGACGGCCCGCGTCGCCTGGTGCGCGAGGATCTTCCGCTTCACCCGTTGCAGCGCGTTGTCGATCGTCTTGCAGTCGCACCCGAGCTCGTCGGCCATCGTCTCGTACGAGCGCCCGTCGAGGTAGAGGCGGAGCGCCTCGGACTCGAGCGACGAGAGCGTCGTCCCGAGCACGCCCACCAGCGACTGCAGCTCCTCCGTCGAGATCACGCAGGTGGACGGCTCGTCGACGTGCGATCCCGGCAGCGCGTCTCCGAGCGTGCAGTCGCCGTCGCCGTCCTGACCGGCCGGCGTGTGGGAGAACGAGACGTACGTGTTGAGCGGGGCGTGCTTGTAGCGCGTCGCGGACTTGATCGCGGTGATGATCTGCCGCGTCACGCAGAGCTCCGCGAAGCTGCGGAACGAGGTCTCCTTCTCGGGCCGGAAGTCGCGCACGGCCTTGTAGAGCCCGATCATCCCCTCCTGGACGAGGTCGTCCCCGTCGCCACCGGCGAGGAAGTACGAGCTCGCCTTGAGGCGCACGAAGCCGTGGTAGCGGCGCAGCAGCTGGTCCATCGCAGCCTGGCTGCCGTTGCGGGCCTTCAGCACGAGCTGGAGGTCCTCGAGCTCACGCTGAACCTTCTGCGGTGACTTGGCTGCTGCAGTGCGGACGGACATCGGCTCTCCCCCGGAATCGTTGGTCTGGCGCGGTCAGGCCCCGGGGTTCGACCGAAGTCTCACCCTGAAGTCGAGGGAGAAACTAGCAGCCTTGTTCGAGCGATACAACCCCTTTGCGCAATTTCCCGGATGATAAGAACACGTGTTCGGGTGAGAGCCCCTCTCGCGCGGAGACGAGCCGGGGCGACGACCCCCGCGACGGCTGCTGCGTCAGCCGCCGCGACGCAGACGCTCGAGCCGCTCGCGCGTCTCGGCGTCGAGGCGGTCGGCGACCCGGCTGGCCGGCGTCTCCTGCTGCGCCGGCGCTGCTGCGAGCTCCGCCAGGAAGGCTGCGGAGCCCGCCTTGCGCACCTCCTGACCGCTCGTCAGGCGGATGGTCTGATCCGAGGTGACCAGCAGCACTGCCTCGACGCCCCGCGACTCGGCTGCGAGTCGCTCGAGGAGGGTGTCGGCGTGAGGCGCGTAGCGGACGACGAGCGGCCCCACCTCCCGCTCCGGCCCGGCCCCGTCGAACACCACGACCCCCCGTGCGCCCCGCGCCGCGACGTGGCTCGCGAGGAGGTCGACGAGCGCGTCGCGCTCCGCGAACCCGCCGGCGTGGAACAGGTTCGAGCCGTCGAACAGGTAGAGCGACGGCTCCGACAACCCTCAACCTCCACTTGACGTCGAAGGACGCCGCTGGCGCGAGGCCTCGAAGCAGAGCACCGCCGCGGCGACGCTCACGTTCAGCGACTCCACGCCCGGCGCGAGCGGAATCGCGATCGTCAGGTCACAAGTGCGCCGAACGAGGGGGCGCACCCCGCGGCCCTCGGCGCCGAGGACGAGCGCCGTGCCACCGGTGAGGTCGGTGTCCCACAGACCGACGTCGCCGTCGGCGGCGGCGGCGTACGTCCAGAACGTCGGCCCCTTGACGTCTGCCAGCCAGCGCGCCAGGTTCGGCACCACTGCGACCGGCAGGTGCTCGACCGCGCCCGCCGACGCCCGGCACACCGCTGGCGTGACGAGCGCCGCGCCGTGCGCCGGCACCACGACGCCGCTCGCCCCCGCCCCCGCCGCCGAGCGGATCACCGCGCCGAGGTTCCGCGGATCCGTCACCTGGTCGAGGCACACGACCAGCGGCGTCGGACCCGACACCAGCTCCCACGCGTCTGCGTAGGGGAACGGCTCGCACCATGCGACGACGCCCTGGTGGTCGGGGGAGCCGGCGGCCTCGGTCAGCTCGCGCTCTTTCCGGACGTGCACGCGTGGGCCCTCGGCGAGCCACTCCAGCGTGCCGGCCGCGCGCTCGCCCGCCCAGAGCTCCAGCACCCGGCGTCTCCCGCGCAGCGCCTCACGCACCGCGTTCCGTCCGTAGACGAGCTCGCGCGTCACGATGAGGGGACGAGCTCGAACCCGCCCGGTGCGTCTCGCACCGTCCAGCCCGCAGCCGCGATCGCATCGCGCAGCCGATCCGCCTCTGCGAAGTCCCGCGCCTCGCGGGCCGCGAGCCTCATCCGCGCCAGCTCGACGAGCTCGTCGGGCGCGACCGCGGTCGCGGCGAGCGACGCCAGCCCGAACACCTCCAGCCCGCGGCGCAGCTCGTCGAGGGCGCCCTGACGGGCGAACTCGTGCAGCTGTGCCAGCGCCGCCGGCGTGTTGAAGTCGTCCTCGAGCGCGGCGGCGAACGCGCCCCAGTCGCCCGGGCCGCGCGGCTCGCCGCGCAGGGCGTTCCTCAGGGTCTCGGCCTGCGCGGCTGCAGCCGCGAGGGTCTCTGCGGAGAAGTCGATCGGCTTGCGCCAGTGCGCCGTCAGGAAGAACAGGAGCGCCGCCTCGCGCCCCCAGCTCTCCACGACGTCGCGGATCGTCTCGACGTTGCCCACCGACTTCGACATCTTCTCGCCCGTGAACCGGAGCATCCCGTTGTGCATCCAGACGCGCGCGAAGGGATGACCGGCCGCCTGGGACTGGGCGCGCTCGTTCTCGTGGTGCGGGAAGACGAGGTCGAGCCCGCCACCGTGGATCCAGAACGTCGAGCCGAGCTCCGCGAGCGCCATCGCCGAGCACTCGATGTGCCAGCCGGGCCGGCCGCGTCCCCAGGGCGAGTCCCACGACGTGTCCTCGCCCGGCTTGGTCGCCTTCCAGAGAGCGAAGTCGCGGGGATCCTCCTTGCGCGGGTTCGGCTCCTGCTCGGCGACCTGATCCGGGCGCTGGCCCGAGAGCAGCCCGTACCCCGGATGGCTCGCGACCCGGAAGTAGACGTCGCCGTCCACCGGGTAGGCGTGCCCGCCCTCGACGAGCACGCGGATCAGGTCGACGATCTCGTCCATCGTCTCGGTCACCTTCGGATAGACGTCGACCTCCTCCAGCCCGAAGAGCGCGACGTCGTCGAGGTACCAGCGCGTCGCCTCGGCGGCGCGCGCGGCGCTTGCGCCGGGCGCGGCCTCGTAGATCTTGTCGTTCACGTCCGTGATGTTGTGCACCAGCCGCACGGAGTGGCCCTGCGCCCGCAGCCACCGTGCGAGCCAGGAGAAGACGACATAGGGCCGGGCATTGCCGATGTGCGCCCTCTGGTAGACGGTCGGCCCGCAGACGTAGATCCCGATCTCGGCGGGCGGCGCGGGGAGCTCGACGAGCTCGTCGGTCAACGTGTCGTGCAGGCGCATCGGACGATCGTATCGGCGGCTCGGATCGTGCCCCGCCGCGCCGCGCCCGTGACCTCAGGCGCCGACCGCGCGCCGCGCCCGGTCGAGCGCCTCGCCGCGCGGCAGGTAGGCGACAACCGTCCAGAGCTCCGGTCCGCGCTCCACGCCGGTGAGCGCCAGCCGCACGGCGCGCAGGTCGCCGCCGACCGCCTTGAGCTCACGGACGAGGGCTCGCGCGTCACCCTCGTCCAGCGTCTCCGGCAAGGCGGCGCGCAGCTCGGCGAAGCGCCCGATCGTCGGGTGCGCCTCGGGCGAGAGCTCGACCGGCTCGGGTCGCTCGATCGTGGCGGCGATCGACCGAGCCTCGACGAGCGTCCGTGATCCCCGCAGGGCACGGGCGAGCGCCGGCGGGGCGCCCGTCGCCTCGGTCAGCTCGGCGTCGCTCATCGCGCCGATCGCGTCGATCGCGAGTCGCCCGAGCCTGCCGCGGTCGAGCCGGACGTCGTGCGTCGGCAGATCGAGCTCGTCGAGGTACGCGCGCACCGCACTCGGCGGGATCCCCTCCTCTCGCAGGTCGGCGACAGAGGCGTGGCCGGAGCGCTTCGACAGCTTCCGGCCGTCCTCGCCGAGGAGCAGGCCGTGGTGGGTCACCTCCGGCAGCTCGCCGCCGAGGGCGTGCGCGATGCGCCGCTGCGGCTCTTCGTTCGGCCGGTGGTCGGAGCCGCGGACGATGTGCGTGATCCCGAGGTCGAGGTCGTCCACGACGCTCGCGAGCTGATACGTGGCACTGCCGTCCGGTCGCGCGAGCGTCAGTCCGGCGAGCCGGACGCTGCCGTCGTCGTCGCGAACTGCGCCACCGGCCAGAGCTCGCTCGACCGCCTCCGCATACAGCTCCGCGCGTTCGCTCTGCCGCACGGGGCCTTCGTCCCAGCCGACACCGAGCCAGGCGAGGTCCGCGCGGATCGCCTCTTCCCCGCCGGCGACCGTCCGCGCTGGATCCGTGTCGTCGATCCGCAGGATCAGGGCGCCGTCGTGCGTGTCGGCGAAGCGCCGGTTGGCCACGGCCGTCAGCGCGTTGCCGAGGTGGAGCGAGCCGGTCGGGCTCGGAGCGAAGCGGACGCGGACGGGCACGCGGCCACTGTACGGGCTCGCATCCGGCGCTGGCAGAGCGGCCCCTCGAAGGCGGGCGACCCCGGTGACTGACACCGCAGCCCGCCCAGCGTCTTCGACGACGAGTCCCTGTGCAGGCGGAATGCACGAGCGGGACCGGGGAACGACCCGTCTGGTGCCAGACACCGGATCC
The DNA here is from genome assembly GCA_963703095.1 of uncultured Actinomycetes bacterium. Taxonomy (GTDB): domain Bacteria; phylum Actinomycetota; class Thermoleophilia; order Gaiellales; family Gaiellaceae; genus Gaiella. Next base: position 1,355,700 of record OY969787.1, on the reverse strand, counting down.
TGTCAAGGGGGATTCGTGCCGATCGTGTGCCAATCGCTCCACAGCCCGTCGGCTGCGACGCCGATGCCTGCTGCGATACGGTCCGACCCGTGCTCGTCGACCTGAGCCACGTGATCACCGACGGGATGACGACCTACCCCGGCCTCCCCGGGCCGCTGATCTGCGACTTCCTCTCGCGCGAGGCGAGCCGCTCGCACTACGCGGCCGGCACCGAGTTCCAGATCGGGCGGATCGAGCTCGTCTCGAACACGGGGACGTACGTCGACGTGCCGTTCCACCGGTTCGAGGACGGCGTCGACCTCGCCGACCAGGAGCTCGGCCCGCTCGCGGGACGGCCCGCGCTCGTGGTGGATGCAGCCGGTGATGCCACACGGGCGCTCGGACCGGAGGCCTTCGCCGACCTCGACGTGGAGGGCTGCGCCGTCCTGCTCCACACGGGCCAGGACGCGCTGTTCGGCGCCGAGGCGTACTGGGCGAACGAGCACCCGTTCCTCAGCCGTGACGGCGCCGAGAGCCTGCGCGACCGCGGCGCAGCGCTCGTCGGGATCGACGCCGTCAACATCGACGACCTGGCAGACGGGAGCCGGCCCGCGCACACCGTCCTCCTGCGCGCCGGGATCCCGATCTGCGAGCACCTCCGAGGGCTCGAGGCGCTGCCGGCGACCGGCGCGCGCTTCTTCGCGGTGCCGCCCCGCTTTCGCGGCGTCGGCACCTTCCCGGTGCGCGCGTACGCCGAGATCCCCGTGCCGTGACCCGCGAGACGGCGGTCGCAGAGCCCGAGCCGCTCGCCGAGACCGCGGGGACGCACCTCGTCCGCCACGTGCCGCGCGCGCGAGCGGACGACCGTGTCGCCGAGGCGCTCGCCGCCCTGCAGGGCGAGGCGTACACGGACGTCGACGCCGTCTACGTGGTCGACGCCGTCGGGCGCCTGCGCGGGCTGGTCACGCTGCCGACCCTGCTGACGGCGCGCGAGGACCGGCCGCTGTCGGAGCTCATCGAGGCGGAGACGCCCCACGCACGGATCGACGACGACCAGGAGGAGGTTGCGACGCTCGCCGTCGAGTACGCGCTCACGTCGGTTCCCGTCACGGGGGAGGACGGAGTGCTGCTCGGCGTCGTCCCGGCTCGGGCGCTGCTCGACGTGCTGCGGCGCGAGCACGAGGAGGACATCCACCGTCTGGCAGGCTTCACCGGTGGCAGTCAGCAGGCGCGCGATGCGCTGAGCGAGTCGCCGTTCCATCGACTTCGCCACCGGCTCCCCTGGCTGATCGTCGGGCTGGCCGGGAGCACGGTCGCGACCCTGGTGGTCGCCTCCTTCGAGGGCACGCTCGAGGAGCGCGTGGCGATCGCGTTCTTCGTGCCGGCGATCGTCTACCTGGCGGACGCGATCGGCACGCAGACGGAGGCGATCGCCGTGCGGAGCCTGTCGCTCGGGCCCTTCCGGCTCGGACGGATGCTCCTGAGCGAGATGGGCACGGGCCTGCTGATCGGCCTCGTGCTCGGCTCGATCACCGTGGTCGGCGTGGGCCTCGCCTTCGACGACGTGCGGCTCGGGCTGACGGTCGGCATCGCGATCCTGGTCGCCGGCACGATCGCGACGTCGATCGGCCTGCTCCTCCCGTGGCTCCTCGCCCGCCTCGGCTTCGATCCCGCCTTCGGCAGCGGCCCAGTCGCAACCGTGATCCAGGACGTCCTCAGCCTGCTCGCCTACTTCGTGACGGCGCAGCTCCTCCTCGTCTGACGGGAGGCACAGGGAGAACGGCTCAGGCGTCGATCGGGACGTGCCCCGGCTGCGCCGCGACCCGAGCGAGCCATGCCCGGACGGTCGGATGCGCGTCCAGCTCGAAGCCCCCCTCGTGCGCGACGTGCGTGTAGGCGTACAGCGAGATGTCGGCGATCGTGTACCGCTCCCCGACGAGGAACGTGCGCGTAGCGAGGTGCCGCTCCATCGCGTCGAGCGCCCGGTAGCCGGCCGCCATGCGCTCCGCATACCGGTCTGCGTAGTCGTCCGGACGACCCGAGTAGGCCCGCCAGAACCGCACGACCGCGAGCGCCGGCTCGTGGTCGTACTGCTCGAAGAACTGCCACTGGAGCACCTGTGCGCGTTCGTAGCGGTCGACCGGGACGAGCGGCGTGCCGTCGGCGAAGAACCAGAGGATCGCGTTCGACTCGGCCAGGGACCGCCCGTCGTCGAGCACCAGCGTGGGGACGCGGAGCGCCGGGTTCAGACCACCGAGGACAGCGGGGCGATCGGACCGATCGGCGACGGACAGCTCGTGACGGTCGTACGCGATCCCGAGCTGGGCGAGGAGCAGGCGCACCTTGTAGCAGTTGCCCGAGACCGCCGAGTCGTAGAGCAGCACCTAGCGCCCGCGGGCCTCGGGGTGACCGGAGCTCCGCTCAGGCGTCGCGGTCACGGTCGCCGCCGAGCACCGCGTCCTTGATCTCTCGCTGCGTCCCGTCGACTGTCTCGCGCACGTCGCGCACTCCGCGGCCGAGCGAGCGCGCGATCGACGGCGCCTTGGCCGGGCCGACCACGAGCAGCACGACGCCGACGAGGATGACGATCTCCCAGATCCCGATCCCGAATGGCATGCCGTGATGGTACGCGGTGCCGTGCGAGCGCGTCGTGCGGGCGTCAGCCCTCCGTCGCCGGCACCTGCCGGTCGTCCGACGGCGAGTCGCCCGACGGCGAGTCGCCGGACTCCGGTGAGACGGCGTCGTCCGTCGCGTGCTCGTCGGTTCCGGTGGCCGTCGCCGACGGGTCTGCCGCCCCTTCAGCGGCGGCCCGCTTCCGCTCGGCGCGACGCTCGAGCTTGCGCGCCCGCTTCTCCTTGACGTCGCGCTCGCGCGCCATCTTCGCCTGCGTCATCTGTCGCTTGGATCCCATCGTCGTCCGCTCCTCTCGCTCGCTCCGGGCGGGATGCCCTGCGTGTCGCGCGGCGGCTGCCGGAGAGCGGCCCTCGCGTCGGGAGATCGTCGACCCGGTCGGGCGACACGCGCACTGCCCGGGCCTCGCCGGCCGAGCAGCTCGTCCACCGAGCGCCCGGCCGTCCCCGGATGGCGCTTCGGTCAGACCGAATCTACCTGCAGCCTCCAGGTCGGGCCCTCCCAGCGGCCGTCTAAGCCACGGCTCAGCGGTACTCGGGGTTCGGGAAGTCGAAGCGACAGCCCGCGTCCCACAGCGAGCGCTGGTTGCCGTGCGCCGGGAGACCGCCGGCGTCCTTGAGCATCCGCGCGAGGTGGAGGAGGTTCCACGTCATGAACGTCGTGTTGCGGTTCGTGAAGTCGTTGTCGGGCCCGCCCGAGCCCTCGTCGAGGTAGGACGGACCCGGCCCGGCCTCCCCGATCCAGCCGGCGTCGGCCTGGGGCGGGATCGTGTAGCCGAGGTGCTGCAGCGAGTAGAGGATGTTCATCGCGCAGTGCTTCACGCCGTCCTCGTTCCCCGTGATCAGGCACCCGCCGACCTTCCCGTAGTACGCGTACTGCCCGTGCTCGTTGAGCTGCGCCGAGTTGCCGTACAGCCGCTCGATCACGCGCGTGCACACGGACGACTTCTCACCGAGCCAGATCGGCGAGCCGAGCACGAGGATGTCGGCTGCCCGGACGCGCTCGAACAGCTCCGGCCACTCGTCCGACGCAGCGCCGTGCTCGGTCATGTCCGGGTAGACGCCCGGAGCGAGGTCGTGATCGACCGCCCGGATCGCGTCGACCGAGACGCCGTTCCGGGTCATGATCTCCATCGAGATCCGCATCAGCCCCTCGGTGTGCGATAGGCCCGGCGACGGCTTCAGCGTGCAGTTGACGAAGAGCGCGCGGAGGTCGGAGAAGTCCCACGTGCTCGTCGTGCACAGCTCGATCTGGCGGTCGGTCAGCGGCATGGCTCCCCTCCTCGGTCGACGTGGCGCCGAGTGTGGCACAGGCGGCGACGGATCGCGCGCGACACGGACTCGTGCGTCACGTCTACGCTCGCCGTGTGGAGGCCGCGCTCCTCGAGTGGTACGCGCGTTCGCAGCGCGACCTGCCCTGGCGCCACACCCGGGATCCGTACGCGATCCTGGTCTCAGAGGTGATGCTGCAGCAGACGCAGGTCGAGCGCGTCGTGCCGCGGTACCTGCGCTGGCTCGAGCGGTGGCCGAGTCCCAGCGCGCTCGCGGCAGCGAGCGCGGGCGACGTGATCCTCGAGTGGCAGGGGCTCGGGTACAACCGTCGCGCGCTCGCGCTGCACCGGGCGGCGCAGCACGTCGCCGAGCGCGGCTGGCCCGACGACCTCACCGACCTGCCCGGGGTCGGCCCGTACACCGCCGCGGCGGTGCGCAACTTCGCCTTCGGCGAGGACGTGCTGCCGCGCGACGTCAACGTCGAGCGCGTCGAACGGCGCACGGAGCACCGGTTCACGGGCGCCGCCGCACAGGCGCTGATGGACCTCGGCGCGACGGTCTGCCTCGCACGGATCCCGCGCTGCGGTGCGTGCCCGCTCGCCAGAGCGTGTCCCTCGCGGGGGACGCGCGACGAGCCGGAGCGCAGGCAGTCGCGCTTCGAGGGCTCGTTCCGGCAGCGCCGAGCAGGAACGCTGCGACTCGTCGCCGAGCGTGCGCGCCCTGCCTCCGAGCTCGACGACGAGGCCGTCCGCTCGCTCGAGCGGGACGGCCTCGTCGTCGTCGAGGAGGGACGCGTCAGCCTGCCGGCCTGATCACAGCACCGGGCAGTTGACGACGATCGGCATCCTGCCGAGCGAGACCTCGCCCTTCTTCGCCGCGGCGACGACCGCGGCCCTCGAGGTCAGCACGCGCGGGGTCACCCCGTCCTTCCAGGTGACCGTCCGCACGGCCCAGAGCGGCGTGTAGCCCTTCTGGCCGGGGACGACGTCGATGATGTTGCGCTGGCCCTCGTCACCGTTGGTGACGACCCAGATCGGCGCCGTCTTGTTGCCCTTCGCGAGCTTGACCGGACCGAAGTCGAAGTACGAGATCACCTGCCCGCGGTAGAAGCCGAGCGTCACCGACTGGCCGAACTGCTTGACAGGGCCGTCGGCCGCGAGAGCGGGCACGGCGGCGAAGGCCGCGACTGCGCAGACCACCGCCACCAGAGATGCGAGACGCTTCACCGGGAACCTCCTGAGGTTGGGAACGGCCGAGACCGTACGGGTGAGGTCTTGCGCCGCTCTGAGCAGCCGCTGACGCCGAGATGAACGGCGCCGATCGTTCAGGCGCACGTAAGGAGACCGGCCGCTGGAGGGGGCCACGGCACGCGCGATACGCTGCTGTCGTGCCGACCCCCGAGCAGCTCGACGAGGTGTTCACGCGCCTCCGTCCGCTGTTGGTCGCGCACCGGCCGCGGCTCGTCGAGCTCGAGGACGAGCCCGGCTCCTATGCGCTGGGCGTGCAGCGCGTGCGGGACGACGGCTATCGCGTCTGGTTCGGCGCCGTGAAGATCGGCAAGCGATACGTCAGCTACCACCTGATGCCCGTGTACGCCCATCCGGAGCTGCTCGACGACGTCTCCCCCGCCCTCCGCCGGCGGATGCAGGGCAAGTCGTGCTTCAGCTTCACACGGGTGGACGGGGAGCTGTTCACCGAGCTCGACGCGCTCACGCGACGGGGGCTCGAGGCGTTCGCGGACGACGGGCTCGTCTGAGAGCGCGAACGGCAGCGCCCCGGCCGAATTCATGCCCGCGTAACCACAGCTCAGGCACGATCCGCGGATGACCACCGTTCTCGTCGTCGACGACGAGCCGATCGTGCGCGAGGTCGTCGTCCGCTACCTCGAGCGCGAGGGCTACGCGACGCTGGAGGCGGGCGACGGCGACGAGGCCCGCGAGCTGCTCGAGCGACGGTCTCCCGACCTCGTCGTCCTCGACGTGATGCTGCCGGGCACCGACGGCCTCGAGCTCTGCCGCTGGATCCGCGGCCGGTCGGAGCTGCCCGTGATCATGCTCACCGCCCGCGGCGAGGAGGCCGACCGCATCGTCGGACTCGAGCTCGGCGCCGACGACTACGTGACGAAGCCGTTCTCGCCGCGCGAGCTCGCGGCCCGCGTCCGCACCGTGCTCCGGCGCGCCGGGAACGGGGTGCACGAGACGGAGCGCCTCTCGTTCGGCGACGTCGAGCTCGACGCGGGCTCCCGGGAGGTGCGGAAGGCCGGCGCCGAGGTGCGGCTGACCGCGAAGGAGTTCGACCTGCTCTGGTTCCTCGCGAGCCACCCTCGACGGGTGTTCGGGCGCGATCAGCTGATGATCCGCGTCTGGGGCTACGAGGCGGCGCTCGACACCGGCACCGTCACCGTCCACGTCCGTCGCCTGCGCGAGAAGATCGAGGACGACCCGTCGCAGCCCCGTCACCTGCAGACCGTGTGGGGCGTCGGCTACCGGATCGTCCCGTGAGCGCCGTCGTCGGGATGATGGGCACCGCGATCACGGTGGCGGTCGTCACGCTGGCGGTCGGGCTCGCCGCGGCGTTCGTGCTGCGCATGCTGCCGAGCCTCCGGCTCCAGCTGGTGGGGCTCGCGGCGCTCTCGGTGTGCCTGCCGCTGCTGTCGGTGCTCCTCTCGGGGTGGGTGGCCTTCCACATGGGTGCCGACGTGAAGATCCTCGCGATCTCCTCCGCCTCGGCGGCCGTCGCCGTGGTCGCGGGACTCGTCCTCGCGCGCTCCATCTCGGACTCCGTCGACCGCGTGCGCGACGCGTCGGCCAAGCTCGCGGCGGGAGACCTGTCGGTCCGGGCCCCCGAGGGCGGGCCGTCCGAGGTCGCGGAGCTCGCGACCTCGTTCAACGAGATGGCCGGCAGCCTGGAGCGGCTGTTCGACGCGCGGCGGGAGCTCGTCGCGTGGGCGAGCCATGACCTCCGCACGCCGCTCGCGAACATGCAGGCGATGATCGAGGCGCTCGAGGACGGCCTCGTGGAGCAGGACGACACGCTGCCGGTGCTGCGCGAGCAGGTGCGCGTCCTCTCGCACCTCGTCGACGACCTGTTCGAGCTCGCGCGGATCGACGCGGGAGCGCTGACGCTGGAGCTCCGCGAGACGAGCCTCGAACCGGTCGTGATCGGGTGCCTCCGCGGCGTCGAGGCAGACGCGCGCCAGCGAGGGATCGACCTCGCCTCCGACGTGGACGCCACCACGCGCGCGCGGTGCGCGCCGGAGAAGATCGAGCGGGTCCTCCTGAACCTGCTGACGAACGCGCTCCGGCACACGCCCTCCGACGGTGCCGTGGCCGTCCGTGTGGAGCGCGAGGCCGACGAGGTGCTGGTCAGCGTCGAGGACACCGGCTCGGGCCTCGGCGAGGAGGCCTGCACGCGCATGTTCGAGCGGTTCTGGCGCGGCGACCCGGCTCGAACCGCTCCGGGGGCCGGCCTGGGTCTGGCGATCGCGCGCGGTCTGGTCGAGGCCCACGGCGGACGCATCTGGGCAGAAGACCGACCCGGCGGAGGGGCCAGGGTCAGCTTCACGCTGCCGGCGGCCGGCTAGTCCGCCGGCGTCGGGCCCCGCGACGACACGCGTCGCGCACACCACAGACCGAAGGCGAAGCGATGGGAGCATTCGGGTGTGCCCAACCGGTCCGCCGGCACACCCGGCTCCCGTGCCGTTCACGGGCGATGCGCGCCGAGCGCCGCATCGCTCCCCGGAGCGGCGGTGACCACGTCGACCGCGGGCGGACGGATCGCGGTCGTCGCACGCGCTCTCGAGTGGCGCGTGCGGGCGGATCAGTCCGGTGGAACAAGCTCCATGCGGGTCCCCCTCATCCGGAGACGACGGTGTGACATTTCGCACGATATCGCATCCGGCGGACGAGGGGAAGCGCCCGCCACCGAGCGAGAGCGGCCACGCTGCGGCCGCCGACCCGATACGTTGCCGGGATGGCGGAGGAGGCCCCGAGCAGCGCAGCCCACGAGCCACCCGCGGGGGCGACGACCTGCGGGACGTGGTCGGGGGCCGACGGCGAGGTCGCGTACACGGCCACCGCCGACTGGCTCGTCCTCTTCAAGAAGGAGAAGCCCGCAGCGGAGATCTTCTCCGTCTCGTACGTCGCGGACGGCGCCGCGGGCGGGGATGGACGACCGGTCACCTTCGTCTTCAACGGCGGCCCGGGCGCGTCGTCGGCGTACCTGCACGTGGGCGCCGTCGGCCCGACGCGGCTCGACCTGCCTGCCGACGGCTCGCTGCCGACGATGCCGCCGCGACTCGTGCCGAACGAGTCGTCCTGGCTCGCCTTCACGGACCTCGTGTTCGTCGACCCCGTCGGCACGGGGTTCAGCCGGGTGATCGAGCCCGAGCCGAGCGATCGGGCGAAGGACAAGGAGCAGCGGGACGACGCCGTCGATCCGAAGGAGTACTTCGGTCATGACCGGGACCTCCAGTCGCTGTGCGAGCTGATGGGCCGGTGGCTCTCGGCGAACGGCCGCTGGGGCTCCCCGGTCGTGATCGCAGGCGAGAGCTACGGCGGCTACCGTGTGGCGCGGCTGGCGCGGATGCTGCAGGAGACCGCGGGCATCGGCCTCAGCGGCGCGATCCTGATCTCGCCGGCGCTCGAGATCACCGCCCTCAGCCCCACCGACTACGACGTCGTCGGCTGGATCGACACGCTTCCGACGATGGCAGCGGCCGCCGCGCGCCACGGCCGCTCGCGCGCATTCGCCCCCGGGACGCCGCTCGACGAGGTGCTCGCGGAGGCGGAGGAGTTCGCGACCGGCGCGTACGCGAGCTACCTGACGCGCGGAGCGGCGATGCCCGCCGACGAGCGCGACGGCGTGCTCGCGCGGCTCGCCGACCTCGTCGGCCTCGCCCCGCACATCGTCGTGCGGGCGGAGGGTCGGATCACGATCCAGTCGTTCACCCGGGAGCTGCTGCGCGACGAGCGCAAGGTGCTCGGCCTGTACGACGCGACGCTGACCGTGACGGATCCCTTCCCCGACCGCGAGCCGTTCGGAGGCCCCGACCCGACCCTTGCCGGCTCGACCGCGGCCTACACCACGGCGGTCAACCGCCTGCTCCGGTCGGAGATCGGTGTGGAGACGGATCGCGAGTACACGGTGCTGAGCTACGAGGTGAACTCGGCCTGGAAGCTCGACGCCGAGCGCCACGCGTTCGCGCCGCCGCCGGGCGCCACCGACGACCTCCGCTACGGGATGTCGCTGAACCCGCACCTGAAGGCGTTCGTCACGCACGGCAGGTTCGACCTCGTGACGCCGTACTTCGCCAGCGACCGCCTGCGCAACCTGATGCGGCTCGACCCCGAGGTCGCCGATCGGCTGACGGTGCAGCACTTCGAGGGCGGCCACATGTTCTACTCGTGGGAGGACAGCCGGAAGGCGTTCCGAGACGCCGTCGAGGCCTTCTTCTCCGCCGCGACCGGCTGATCGGCGGGCTCAGCCAGTCGCCTCCACGGCAAGCACCGGAGGCCCCGCGACCTGGATGGCCCGGAGGAGCGCGACGGCCTCGGCCGCCAGCCCCTCGCCGCGTCCTGTGAAGCCGAGCCGGTCGGTGGTCGTCGCCCGCACGTTGACGCGCTCGCGCGCGACTCCGAGCGCCTCTGCCAGCCGGTCGCGCATCACCTCGCGCAGGGGCGCGATCCGCGGCTCCTCGCCGACGAGGACGCAGTCCGCGTTCACGAGCTCCCACCCCGCAGCACGCACGTGCGCGTAGGCGTCGCGGAGCAGGACGAGCGAGTCCGCCCCGCGGTGGGCATCGTCGTCGGAGGGGAAGAGCGCGCCGATGTCAGCGAGCCCGGCGGCGCCGAGCAGCGCATCGGTGAGCGCGTGCGCCAGGACGTCGCCGTCGGAATGACCGACGAGACCGCGGGGATGCTCGATCGTCACCCCGCCGAGCACGAGCGGCACCCCGTCGCCGAACGCGTGCGCGTCGACGCCGAGCCCGATCCGCAGGTCGCTCACCCGAGGGACGCTAGCCGCTCGGGCAGGCCGTCGAGCGAGTCGACGACGAGCGCCGCTGCGCCGCCTGCGTCCTGCAGGAGACCCCACGGCCCACGACGGAGGTGCACCGCGACCATCCCGGCTGCCGCGGCCGGGAGCACATCGTTGTCCACCCGGTCGCCTACGTACGCGATCTCGTGCGGCGCGAGACCTGTCTCGGCGACGATGCGGGCGAAGAACGCAGGGTCGGGCTTCGCGACGCCCCAGCGCGCCGACGAGCCGACGACGTCCGCCTGCACACCTGCCTCGCGGAGCACGCTCTCCGTGGACTCGGGCTGGTTGCCCGCGATCCCGACCAGCAGCCCGAGCGCGTGGGCCCGCCCGAGGCACGGGGTGGCGTCCGGGTAGAGGTCGCCCGACTCCAGCGCGAACGCGACGTCGGGGCGCTCGACCCCGAGGTGCGCCCAGGCACGGTGGTGCTCCTCGCCGCGGGCGATCGTCAGGCCCAGCGCCGCCCAGAGCGCGTGCGGCCCGATCCCCGCCGCCCGCGCGAGCTCCCGCCACGCCCGCTCCTCGTCGACGAGCGTCTCGCCCACGTCGAAGACGACGGCGCGGACGGTCACAGCATGGACTCGACCCGCACCAGGTCTGCGCGAGTCGTCACCTTGAGCAGGGCGGGGTCCCCCTCGACCACCGCCACCGACCCGCCGGCGCGCTCGACGAGCGAGGCGCAGTCGGTCGCGTGCGCAAGGTGGCCTGCGTAGGCGGCGCGGAGCCGTTCGGCGAGGAAGGCCTGCGGCGTCTGCACCGCGACGAGCTCGGCGCGGTCGACCGTCTCCACGACCCGGCCGCCGGTGACCCGCTTGATGGTGTCCGCGAGCGGCAGGGCCGGGATGGCCCCGTCGACACCCTCGCCGAGCGCCCCCAGCACGCGGCCGAGGACGGCGTCGTCGACGAGCGGCCGCGCCGCGTCGTGCACGACGACGACGAGGGCCTCCGGCGGGACCTCCTCGAGCCCGGCGCGCACGGAATCCGCCCGCGTCGCGCCTCCGGGGACGACAGCCGCGACCTTGCTCGCGACGAGCTCCTCGGCCAGCAGGATCGCCGGCTCCACCCAGTCGGCGGGGACGACGACGACGAGCGCGTCGATCCAGTCGCTCGCGTCGAGGCGCTCGAGGCTCTCCGCGAGCAGCGGTCGGCCACCGAGAGGCGCGAACGCCTTCGGCTGCTCCGTGCCGAGCCGGTCGCCGGAACCGGCGGCGACGAGCACGCACCAAGTGCCGTTGCCTCCGGCAACGGCACCTAGGACCTCGCGCTCTGCGCTCGTGTCGACCCGGCTGCGCGCTGCGTCACCTGGCACTTCTGCGCAGCAGAAGTGCCTACGCGGTCGCCGCGGCGGTCTCGGCGGCCTTCGCCCGCGACTTGCGCGCCGGCTTGGCGGGGTTCGCGAGCACGTCCTCGAGCCAGGCGTGCGCGTCGTCCTCGGAGAGGTCCTTCGCATACATGAGCTCGGAGGCGAGGATCTTCTTCGCCTTGACGTACATCTGCTTCTCGCCCGTCGAGAGGCCCTTCTCGTGGTCGCGGAGCGCGAGGTTGCGAACGACCTCGGCGAGCTCGAGGATGTCGCCGGTCTTCATCTTGTCGCGGTTGTGCTTGAAGCGACGGTTCCAGTTCTTCGGCATCTCGGTCGACCCGCCGAGGAGCACCTTGTGGACGACCTCGACCATCTCCTGGTCGATCACCCAGCGGATGCCCACCTTCTCCGCGTTGTCCGTCGGCACGTTGACGGTCATGTCGTTGTGCAGGATCTTGATCGTCAGGTACTCCCGCTCCTGCCCGAGGACGATCTTGACGTCCTTGCTCACGACCGTCCCTGCGCCGTGATGGGGATACACGACCTTGTCGCCGACATCGAACACGTTGGCTTGCCCTCCCGTCGCTCGACCTGCTGTCCAGTGATCCACGAAAAGCGCCGGCGGAGTGATCTGCCGGCGTGGGACGGGAATTCTAGCGAAGATCCGGCTGCACCGGACACGAGCGAACGGGACGCGGACTCAGTCGTGGTCGGTCGGGACGGGGACGCTGCGGCGAGCGTCGAGGCTCGCGGCGAGAGCCTGACGGAGCGTCTCGGCGCGCGTCACGCGGGGCTGCCCACCGCGTGCGCGCGTCCCGTCCGGAGCGACCACCGTCGCGACGCCGAGCTTGGCGCACTCCTCGAGCCGGCGCTCCGCCTGGGCCGCCGGCCGCAGCCGGCCGGTGAGGCCGATCTCGCCGAACGCGGCATGCCCTTCGCGCACGGGCGCCCCTCGGGCTGCGGAGGCGATCGCGAGCGCGATCGCCAGATCGGCGCCGGGCTCGTCGATCCGCACTCCACCCGCGACGTTGACGAAGACGTCGGCGGTCCCGAGCGGCACGCCCGCGTGACGCGCGAGCACCGCCACGATCATCGCGAGGCGCTTCGGGTCGACGCCCGTCCCGACGCGGCGCGGCATGGCGAGGTCGGTGCGGGAGACGAGCGCCTGCACCTCGAGCAGCAGCGGCCGCGTCCCCTCGAGGGCGCACGCGACGGCGGCACCGACCTCGCCCGCGTGCGTGCGCCCGAAGAGCTCCGACGGATCAGGGACGCCGACGAGGCCCGCGGCCGTCATCTCGAAGACCCCGAGCTCGTTCGTCGAGCCGAAGCGGTTCTTGACCGCCCGCAGGATGCGGTGCGCGTGGTACCGGTCGCCCTCGAACTGCAGCACGCAGTCGACCAGGTGCTCCAGGACGCGTGGACCGGCGACGGAGCCGTCCTTCGTCACGTGTCCGACGAGCACCGTCGCGACACCGCTCTCCTTGGCCACCCGCAGGAGTCGCGCGGCGGACTCCCGCACCTGCGCCACCGACCCGGGCGCCGAGCCGAGCTCGACTGAGTGCAGCGTCTGGACGGAGTCGATCACGCAGACGTCAGGCCGGAGCTCCGCCAGCGTCGCGCAGATGGTGTCGAGATCCGTCTCGGCGAGGATCTCGACGTCGTCCGCGCCGCCGAGCCGGCCGGCGCGCAGCTTCACCTGCGCAACCGACTCCTCCCCTGTGACGAGCAGACCGCGGCGACCGTGGCGGGCGATCGCTCCGAGCGCCGAGAGCAGCAGCGTCGACTTCCCCACCCCCGGCTCGCCGCCCACGAGCACGAGCGAAGCCGGCACGAGGCCGCCACCCAGGACCCGGTCGAGCTCGGGAACGCCCGTCGTGATGCGCGCAGCCTCCTCGACCTGCACGTCGGCGAGGCGACGCGGGACGGCGGGGCGGGCAGACGCTGCCGCGGGGGTGTCGCGCCCTGTCAGCTCCTCGACGAGCGTCCCGAACGCACCGCAGCCCGGGCACTTCCCCAGCCAGCGTCCCGTCGTCGTGCCGCACGTGTTGCACGTGAACTGGACGACGACCTTGGCCATGCGCTCAATCGTACGCGCAGCGTCGGACGGAGTGTTGTCACTTCGGAGAACGGATCAGCGACGGCTGCCGATCACCTCGACCGATCGGGCCGCTGTGATCTCGAGCGGGTGTGCGATCGTCGCCGCGTCGATCGCGTGCCGCAGATCCTCCCAGAGGTCGTGCACGTCTTCGAGCCCCACGGAGAGCCGCAGGAGACCGTCGCCGATGCCGGCGGCGGCGCGCGCCTCGGGATCGACCACCCGGTGCGTGAGACCGGCCGGATGCTGGATCAGCGTGTCGGTCGAGCCGAGGCTGACGGCCGGGGTGATCAGGCGCAGCCCGCCCATCACCGCCGCGGCGGCGGGCAGCCCCCCGGCGAGCTCGAATGAGAGCACGGCGCCGGGGCCGCGCAGCTGGTGCCCGTCCGCCTCGGGGTAGAGCACGCGCGTCACGCCCGGATGCTCGCCGAGCAGCAGGGCCAGCGCTCGCGCGCGCTCCTGTGCCTCGCGCACGCGGAACGGCAGCGTCGGCAGGCTGCGGTGCAGGAGGTACGCGGCGAGCGGGTGGAGGATCGCCCCGGTGGCGATTCGCACCTGGCGCAGCCGTCCTGCCCAGCCCGCGTCCGTCATCACGCAGCCGGCGACGACGTCGCCGTGACCGGCGAGGAACTTCGTCCCGGAGTGCAGGACGAGCGCCGCGCCGTGACGCGCGGGGTTCTGGAGGATCGGCGTCGCGAACGTGTTGTCGACGACCACGGGGACATCCCCGGCGGCCGCGACGATCGCCTCGATGTCGACGACCCCGAGCGTCGGGTTCTGCGGCGTCTCGAGCAGCACCAGCCCGGTGTCGTGCCGGATCGCCTCGCGCACGCCCGCCACGTCGTCGACCCAGGTGACGTCGAGCCCGAGCAGGCCGCACGCGAGCAGGTGGTCGGAGCCGCCGTAGAGCGGGCGCAGGGCGATCACGTGGCGCCGCTCGCCGCACGCGGCCAGCAGCGTCGCCGTGAGCGCCGCCATGCCCGACGAGAAGGCGACGGCGTCCTCGGTGCGCTCGAGCTGGGCGAGGCCGACCTCGAGCCGGCGCACCGTCGGGTTGTGGAGGCGGGCGTAGACGGGTGACGACGCCGACGCTGCTCCGGCCGCCAGGGCGTCGAGCGCTCCGATCCCGTCCACGAGATCGGGGACGGGGTACGTGCTGGACAGGTCGATCGGCGGCGCGTGGACGCCCAGCGCGGCGAAGTCGTGCCTGCCCGCGTGGACGGCGAGGGTGTCGGTCTCCATGGGCTCAGTATGCGCTGATCGCCGGGACAGTCGGCTTCTCATCGAATATGATTCGGAACGAATGCCTGGAGAGCGCCTCGACCGCACCGATCGCGCGATCGTCGCCGCGCTGCAGAAGGATGCACGGCTGGCGAACAAGGAGCTCGCAGCGCGTGTGGGGGTCGCGCCGTCGACATGCCTCGAGCGCGTGCGCGCGCTCCGCGCTCGCGGCGTGCTGCGCGGCTTCCACGCCGACGTCGACCGCACGGCCCTCGGCCGGGGCCTCGAGGCGATCGTCGCTGTCCGCGTCCGCCCTCACTCCCGACCGATGGTCGACGCCTTCTGGCGCGCAGCGCTGTCCTTCCCCGAGGTCGTGCAGGTGTTCCACGTGACCGGCGCGGACGACTTCCTGCTCCACGTCGCGGTCAGCGACACGGAGGGGCTGCGGGACTTCGTGCTCGATCGACTGACCGTGCGGCCGGAGGTCGGGCACGTCGAGTCGCGCGTGGTCTACGACCAGGCCAGGCGTCCGACGCTCGAGCCGCTGTACGAGTAGCGGCCGGGCGTGCCCAGCCGGACGGGGCGACAGGCGGGCGGGGCGAGACAGGCGGGCGGAGCGAGACAGGCGGGCGGAGCGAGACAGGCGGGCGGGGCATGCCCCGCCCCTACGGGGACGCGGAGGCGGTCTGGGCCGAGGCCTGGTCGCCGTTCTCGGGGGCAGGCTTCGCGTCCTCCGGCGGCTCCGGCTTCGGCTTCGGCTTCGGCTTCGGCTTCGGTGGCGCCGGTGGCCCGACCTCCACGATCGCGTTCTCGGGCTTGTAGCGCCACGTGTAGCGCTCGTTGCGCTTGAGCTTCCCGTTCCGGAAGACCTTGCGCGTGTAGCTGATGGTGAACCCGGACGGCCCCGCGGACTGCACGGTGCTCGTGGTGCCGGCCGGCAGCGACGAGTTCGACACGGTGATCGTGCGTGGCGCCTCGTAGCAGCACGGCGTCCCGGTGACGCTCGTCACCTTGCGCCCGAGCTTCGACGAGTAGAGGCGCACCGTGACCGACGTGTCCGTGTACGTCATGTTCACCAGGACGGCGGCCGGCCAGTCGTTCCGCCAGACCAGCTCCGGCCCGCCCCAGGAGACCGTCGCCTCCCGTCCCATGGGGTACCGCGAGATGTAGAACTCGTGCGGCTGGTGCGTGACGATCTGCATGCCGCCGAAGAAGGCGGCGTTGTACATCGTGGTCGCGATCTGGCTGACGCCGCCGCCGACCGCGTCCTCGAGTCGGCCGTTGAAGATCTGCGGCGCGGCGAGGAAGCCGCGGGCCTCCGTCCGCTGCCCCATCACCTCGTTGAGGTCGAACGACTTGCCGGGGGGGATGATCGTCCCGTCGATGATGTCGGCTCCCCGGTGGATGTTGTTCACGCGAGGCGCGCAGCACGGGTGGTACGTGGTGAACTCGGAGATCTTCCGCTCGATCCCGAGCGTGCGAGCGCGCTGCGTCGGCAGGGCAGGCTGCGTGACCCTGAAGCGGGCGAGGTGCGCCTGGGCGCGCGCGTTGCGGAGGAGCGACGCACCGATCGCCTTCCCGTCGAGCGCACGGCCGGGGCGCGACGGCGTGATCCGCACGCGGTCACCTGCCGGCACGAACCCGGCGTCCTTCGGAGCCTGCTCGAAGCGGCCGAGCCGGGTGCGGAGCGCCGCCTCCAGGCCCCTGGGATCGAGCGTCACGACGAGCGCGCCCTCGACCGGCTCCGTTCGCACGAGCGCCCCGAGCCGCTTGGGCCAGAGCGTGGCCGACACCCCCTGGGATCGGACGACGCGGGGCTGGGAGAGGAGCCGCTCCACGTCCTCCTTCGCCGCCTCGGCCTCGGCGGTGGCCACGCCCGGGGCGGACGCGACGAGCGACAGGCCGACCTCGGAGGGAAGCGTCCGGAGCGCGCGCCGCAGCGCCGCGCGGTCGACACCCGTTCCCGGCGCGGCCGGCCTCACCCGGACGGTGGTCTCGCGCACGACGAGGTCGGCGTTGCGCGGTGGATCGGCGAAGCGCTCGTCGAGCGCGTTCGCGAGCCGGGCGACGCGCACGGGCCCGAGCGCGTACTCGAGCGGGATCTCGCGCGTCTCGCCGAGCCCGAGCCTCCGCAGGGCCCGCTCGAGCGGGCTCGTGTCGCGGGCGGCCTCGATCGCCTCGTCGACGAGCGGCTCGGCGCCGAGCTTCGCGCCCGTCGTGCGCTCCTCGCCGCCAGGGCCGATCAGCCGGATCGGCAGCGTGGCGCGCTCGCGCCCGGCGAGGACGACCTCCTCGGCCGCCTCCTTGGGCTGCAGGCCACCGACCGGCACGCCGCCGACGGTCGTGCGCGCGGGGATCTCACCCCTGTCCGCGAGCCAGAGCCCGCCGTACGCAGCGCCGACCAGCGCCGCCACGGCCGCGAGCGCCACCACGACGACGAGCGCGGTGCGCCCGCGCCGGCGACGGCGGGTGACGGAGGAGACGAAGGGCCCGGACACGGTGAGCCTTCAAGGTACCCACCACCCCGGTGGGCCATGCGGGCCTCTCAGGTCAGGGCGCGGACGAGCAGCACCCGGTCCTCGCCGGGGCCGTCGTAGTCCTCGGCGACGCGCTCGACCTCGAACCCCATCGCTCGATGGAACGCGACCGAGGCCTCGTTGACCGGCGACGTGACACAGCGGACGACGGTGCGGCCGTGCGCCCGCGCCTCGGCGAAGAAGCGCTCGTAGAGCGCGCGACCGAGCCCCTCACCCCGCCGCTCGGGGTCGACCCCGACGAAGTGGACGTACGCCTCCTCGGGCTCCGTCTGCGAGAGGAAGCCGATCAGGAAGCCGGCGAGCTGACCGTCCTCGCCGTCCACCACGAAGCTCGTGCCCTCGAAGTGGACGAAGAACAGCTTGGGCAGCATCGCCGCCATGTCGCGTCCGCCCCACCAGACGTTGACGCGGCCGATCACGCGGCCGTAGTCGGACGGCTGCGCGTGGCGGATCTCCATGCTCCGACTCTAGTGCCTCCGGTGCCGGGCATGCCCGGCACCTGCACGCGCGGTCGAGGGATCCATGCCTCTCAGCTGCGCCGGAAGGCCTCGTCGACCGGGACCCCGTAGCCCGTGACGAGCGCGTTCGTCTCGCTCGCCATCCCGATCACGGCGAGGAGCTCGGCGTGCTGCGCGTCGGTCAGGCCCTTCGCGCGCGCTGCCGCGGTGTGCGAGGCGATGCAGTACTCGCAGCCGTTCGTCACGCTGACCGCGATGTAGACGAGCTCCTTCGTCAGCGGATCGAGCGCACCGGGCGCCATCACCTGTCGCAGGCTGTCCCAGGTGCGTCGCAGCGTCACGGGGTCGTTGGCCAGCGCCTTCCAGAAGCTGTTCACGTCGTCGACGCCGCGCGCCTCCTTGATCTCGTCGAAGACGGCCCGCACCTCGTCGGCGGCGTCGGCGTACTCGATCAGCTCCATGCGGGGCAGCCTACGCCCGGCGGAGAGCGGCGCGCGCCGCGTTGAGCCCGCACATCCCGTGCACGCCACCTCCCGGGGGCGTCGAGGACGAGCAGAGGTACACGCCGTCGAGCGGCGTGCGGTACGGCACGGGGCT
The DNA here is from genome assembly GCA_963703095.1 of uncultured Actinomycetes bacterium. Classification (GTDB taxonomy): domain Bacteria; phylum Actinomycetota; class Thermoleophilia; order Gaiellales; family Gaiellaceae; genus Gaiella. Next base: position 1,337,572 of record OY969787.1, on the reverse strand, counting down.
CACGACCGGCCGGGCGAACAGCTGTCGCAGCTCGGCGCTGCCGCCGTTGATGTCGCCACCGACGTAGTTCGGGTTGCGCGACTCCAGCTCGACCGTCCCGAGCACGTTGCGCTCGAGCACGAGATCTCGATAGCCCGGCGCGAACCGCTCGAGCTGGGCCTCGATCGCGTCGACGGTCGCCGCCGTCGCCGTCGAGCCGTTCGGGACGTGTGTATACGCCCAGAGCGTGTGCTTCCCCGCTGGCGCGCGCGTGTCGTCGAAGAGGCTCTGCTGGACGACGAGCACGTAGGGCCGCTTCGGGTGTCCGCCGCGGGCGACCTCCTTCTCCGCGGCGCCGATCTCATCGAGGGTTCCGCCGAGGTGCACCGTGGCGGCGCGGGCGCACTCCGCTGCGCGCCAGGGCAGGGGACCGGAGAGCGCGTAGTCGACCTTCACGACCCCGGGCCCGTACCGATAGCGCTCGAGCGCCCGGCGGTAGCGGCCGTCGAGTCGGTCGCCCGCGAGCGCGAGCAGCTGCCGCGGCGTCACGTCGAGCAGCACGAGCCGCGCGCTCGCGAGCTCGTCGAGCGACTCGACCGGATGCCCGGTCTCGATCTCGCCGCCGAGCGAGCGGAGGATCGACGCGAGCGCGTCGGCGACGGTCTGCGACCCGCCCCGCGCCATCGGCCAGCCGACCGCGTGGCCGAGCAGCGCGAGCACGAGCCCGAACGACGCGCTGGCGGTGGCGTCGAGCGGGAGCATCGCGTGGGCGGCGTTGCCCGCGAACAGCGCCCGGGCACGCTCGCCCACGAACGCCGACCGCGCGAGGCCCTCGGCCGAGCGGAGCGCGCGCGGGCCGAACCGCGCCAGCGCGATCGGGTGCCGGGGCGGGAGCGGCGGCGTCAGGATCCCCTCGATCACCGCGTCCGCATCGCGCACGAACGGGGCGAGCAGCCGACGCCACGCCTCGCCGTCCTCGCCGAGCCCGACCGCGGTCTCGTCGAGCGAGCGCTCGAGCACCACCGCCGTGCCGTCGTCGAGCGGGTGCGCGAGAGGCGCGTCCGGGTGGACCCACTCCACCCCGTGCTCGGCGAGCGGCACGGAGCGCATGAACGGCGACGCGACCCCCAGCGGGTGGATCGCAGCGCAGGTGTCGTGCCGGAAGCCGGGGAGCGTCAGCTCCTCGGTGCGCAGACCGCCCCCGATCGTGTCACGACCCTCGACGACGAGCACCGAGCGACCGGCCCGCGCGAGCGCGATCGCCGCGGCGAGCCCGTTCGGCCCCGAACCGACGACGATCGCGTCGTGCATCCCGCTGACGCTACCCGCGGGCTACTTGCCGGGCTTCATCATGTGCAGCGTCGAGCGAATCGCGACCGAATGGCGCACGTTCTTCGCCTGCGACCACTGCCGCTTCTTGTCGACGCACACGGTGGTGGTGGAGATCTCCGGGCGCTCCGAGCCCAGGTGGGCCGCCAGGTTGGCGAGCGTCTGCTCCCAGAAGCGGTTCTCCATGCGGTGCCCGCCCATCGTCAGGCCCATCTCGCTGATCGGGTCCTGGGCGCGCATCAGGACGTGCGACTGGGCGGCGACGACACCGTCCGGCTCCATGTTGGACGAGAACGTGATCCACCCGGCGAACATGTGCCCCTCGGGCGTCATCAGCGTGAACGACTCGTCGTCGGCGTAGATCACCATCACCCCGGTCTTGAGCTTCATCCCGCCGGGGCCGGCCGCCCTGATCAGCGCGACCTCCCCAGGCTCGAGCCCGGTCAGCGGCGGGTAGAAGTCGTTCCCCTTCGGCCAGAACGAGGGGAAGTCGTCGCGCCACGCGGCGATCACCTGCTGCGGCGTCAGCTCGACCCCGTTCAGCCTGGCCTTGTAGGTCTTCTGCCACATCTTCCCGAACCCCTGGACGGGGCTCAGCAGCCGCTTGCCCTCGACCAGGTTCGGCGCGCCCTCGGGCGCCTCCGTCACCGTCAGGGTGGAGACGGGCTTCGCCCAGGTGCCCTCCTGCCGTGGGGTCTCGCTCATCGCTCGTCCCTCCTCCTACGCGGCCGCGACGGCCTCGTCCTCGGTGTCGTGGATGCCGATCGCCTCGTCGAGGCGCGTCAGCTCGAAGATCTGGCGGTAGTGCTCGGTGAGTCCGAAGGCGAGCAGCTTCTGCTTCGCCCGGTTCGCGCGGACGAGCACGGTCACCAGCAGCCCGATCCCGCCCGAGTTCATGTACTCGAGCCCGGAGAAGTTGAGGATCACGGCGCGCGTGCCGTTCTCGGCCGCCTCGGCGTACGCCTCTCCGAGCGTCTCCTCCGAGGCGGCCGTGATCTCGCCCTGGATGTCCAGGACGGCCACCTTGTCGTCGATGCGGCGGACGCCCATCGACAGCGTGCCCTGCGTCATCGCTACCCCTCCTCGTCGAGGATCGTCATGAAGTCCGACAGCCGCGTGATCTCGAAGATCTGGCGGTAGTGCTCCGACAGGCCTCTCGCGCTCAGGGCCTGGTCGTTCTTCCGCGCCCGGGCGAGCAGCCCCACGATCACGGCGATGCCCGTCGAGTTGATGTACGAGACGCCCGAGAAGTCGAGCACCACCTTCGACTCGTGCTCGACCTCCGTGTACGCGGCGTCGAGCGCGGCCTCGGCGTCCCGGTCGACGTCGCCGAGGAGCGCGATCACCGCCGTGCCCGCCTCGTCACGGACGTGTGCCTCCAGCTCAGTGGTGGCCATCTGCACCACCTCCTTCCAGGTTCACGACGAGCTCCACCGTGTGGCGGCCCTCCGCGTCGGAGACGCGCAGCTCGTCGACCATGTTCTCGATCAGGAACAGCCCCCAGCCGCGGGGCTTCTGCAACCCCTCGAGCTTCGCCTCGAGGTCGGGCATCTCGGCCGCGCCGACGGGACCGCCGAGGCCGTGGTCGGTGATGCGGACGGTCAGCACGCCGCCGACGGCCTCGACGTCGATCTCCACCGAGAGGTCCTCGCGGCCCTGGTTGCCGTGCTCGATGGCGTTCATCGCAGCCTCGGAGACCGCGGTGCGGAGCTGGTCGAGCCGCCGAGGCTCGAGGTCGAGCGGCGCGACCGCTTCGACGACCCGCTCCATCGCCTCGCGCTCGTTCCCTGGTCGGCTGTCGACGCAGAACGCGACGGCGAGCCGCGTGTCGGCTGTGGCGCGGCCGGGGAGCCCGGTGCGCCGCAGCGTGACCAGCGTGATGTCGTCCTCCTGCTCCCAGCCCGGCCCCGTGAATCGCTCGAGGCTCGTGAGGAGGCCGTCGATCAGGTCCTCGTCGCCCGCGACCAGCTCGCCGAGGCGCGGCGTCCCGTACATCTCGCGCGCGACGGAGTGGGCCTCGGTGACGCCGTCGGAGTACAGGAGCAGCGCCTCCCCGGGCGCGATCACCGCCTCGTTCTCCTCGTAGGTCATCCCGGGCAGCAGCCCGAGCGGCATGCCTGTCGCGCGGAGCTCGACCGCGCCGTCGGCCGTGCGCGCGAACGGCAGGTTGTGCCCCGCGTTCGCGAAGCGGAAGCGCCCCGACACCGGGTCGATCACGCCGTACAGGCAGGTGACGAACATCTTCTCCGGGATGTCCGGGCAGAGGAGGTCGTTGACGCGCTGGAGCGTCTCGCCGGGATCGACGATCCGCGCGGCCGACGCCCGCAGGACGCTTCTCGCGGCCGCCATCACCATCGCCGCGGGGACGCCCTTGTCGGTCACGTCGCCGACGACGACGCCGACCTGCCCCCCGGGCAGGTCGAAGAAGTCGTAGAAGTCGCCGCCGACCTCGCGTGCTGGCTGGTAGTACGCCCCCACCTGCCAGCCCGAGAGCTCGGGCAGCTCGCGCGGGAGGAAGTTCTGCTGGATCAGCTGTGCGACACGGAGCTCCTGGTCGATGCGCTCACGCTCTGCCGCTGCCGATGCCTGCTTCTGGACGAGCTCCGCGACCTGGAGCGCCGGCGCCGCCTGCGCCGCGAGCGCGTCGAGCAGCTTCCTGTCGTCGGTCGAGTACTGCTGGTCGGAGAGTCGCGGACCGAGGTTGAGCGTGCCGATCAGCTCGCCGCCCGAGACGAGCGGGACGACGAGCACCACCCCGGCCTCACGCAGGGCGGTGACGCCCGGGGACTCGAGCTCGAGCCGCTCGACCTCGACCGCTCCGCCGACGGTCTGGAGGAACGCGATCAGCGGGTCGTTCTCGGCGATCTCGACCGCGGGCGCGGTCTCGAGCGACTCGCCCGACACGTCGAGCGCGGCATGGCCGTTGGTGGCCGCGAGCACCTCGACGGGCGTGTCGCCCCCTCGGCGGATCACCCTGCGCATCGTCTCGGAGATCGAAGACATCTCACCGTCCTTTGTACGGGGGCACCGTCACGGGATCGTTACGGGAGCGGAACCAGAGACCGGCATGGGCGGGCTGCATCGAATCCCCGACGACGCGGCGGAGCTCGGTCGCGACCGCCTCGAGATCGACCTCGTCACGGAGGCGCGCCCCGAACCCCGCGAGCGTCTGCTGCGCGTCGTAGCGGCGGCGGTTGAACCGACGATCGACGAGGCGCTGGACGCGAGCCCGCAGCGGCAGGAACAGCCCCGCCACCACGAGCGTCGAGACCGCGATGGCGAGATCCGAGCCACCCGCGAACGAGGAGAAGAGCGCCTGACCTGCCAGCACCAGGCCCGCATATGCACCGACCAGGACGACCGAGAGCACGCCGTAGGTCAGCGTCCGCGAGACGATCCGGTCGATCTCGTAGAGGCGGAAGCGGAGGATCGCCACCGCCACCGCGACCGGCATCAGCCCCATCCCGGTGAGCGAGACGACGAGGAACACGGTGCCGATCACGGAGTCGAGCCCGTAGGTGAGGAACCACGCGATCATCCCCCCGAGCGCTATCCCCGAGGCGCACGCGAGCCACAGCAGCTGCTGGCGCTCGACTCCGCGCGAGCGGCGGAAGCGCACCCCCACCGAGACGAGCGAGACTCCGAGCAAGACGAGGATCGAGACCCCCCAGACGACGTCTTGGAGCAGCGCGTCGAGCCAGGGCGGTGTGCCGACCGGGCTCTCGACCGTGGAGTAGGCGCCCGTCGGTCCGCGCTGGAGCGCCGGCGCCACGACGAGGTAGATGCCAAGCACGACGCTGAGCCTGAAGAGAGGTGGCCAGCGCCCGCCGAGCGGCCGGCCGTTCGGGAAGAGCTGGGCGACGAGACAGGGCACGACGAACGCGGCCAGGACGACAGCCCAGCTCGCGAGCCAGGCCACCCAGTCGCCCGCCGGCCAGTCGTTCCCGCCGTAGACGACGAGGTCGGCGTAGCCCCGTGCGAACGCCATCACGCCGAGGGCGGCCGCCGCGAGCAGAGCGAGCCACCCGATCGGGTTCCCCGGCACTCTGGTGGCGAGGAGCAAGCCGACCGCGCCGACGACGATCACGGCCGTCAGCGCGATGAGCTCGGCGGCGAGACCGGTCTGCGCGTCCGCGGGCAGCTCCAGCCCGTGGCTCCTGCCGTAGAGCCCGAGCGCGACGCCGACGCAGGCCAACGCCAGCGACCCGGCGAACAGCGCCCGCCGCACGAACCGAATCACCGGTCACCCCGAATCCACACGGCAGCGTGGGCCGGCTGCATCGTCTCGGTGACCGCGCCGCGCAGCTCGTGGCTCAGAGCCACGAGATCGACCTCGTCACGCAGCCGCGCGCCGAACGCCTCCAAGGTCTGCTGCGCGTCGTAGCGGCGGCGGTAGAACCGCCGATCCACCACCCGCTGCACCCGCGAACGGACTGGCAGGAACAGCGCCGCGACGACGAGCGTCGACACCGCGATCGCCAGGTCGCTGCCACCCGCGAAGGACGAGAACAGCGCCTGACCCACAAGCACCAGGCCGACGTATGCACCGACCAGGACGACCGAGAGCACGCCGTAGGTCAGCGTCCGCGAGACGATCCGGTCGATCTCGTAGAGGCGGTAGCGCAGGATGGCGACGGCCACGGCGACGGGCATCAGCGCGAACCCGACAGCGGCAACGACCAGGAAGACGTTCGAGAGCCAATCCACCGCGTCGAAGAACGCGAACCCGAGCGCGAGCCCGACGATGGTGACGCCCGCCGCGAGCGCGAGCCACGTCAGCTGCTGCCGCTCGACACCCCTGGAACGCCGAAAGCGGACGACGACCGACGCGAGAGACACGAGCAAGAGAGAGAAGAGAGCCGCCGCCCAGACGAGATCGACGAGCACTGTCCCCACCCAGCCCGGCAGCCCGAGAGGGTTGTCGATCGTCGGGTAGTCGCCGACGGGACCCGGCCCGAGCGCAGGCGCAGCCATGAGGTAGACGGCGAGCCCGAAGCTGAGCTGCAAGAGCCTGCGCCAACGGCCTGCCATCGGGCGGCCTGCGGGAAACAGCTGCGCGATCAGGCACGGCGCGGTGAACGCCGGGCCGATGATCAGCCAGCTTCCGAGCCAGGCTGTCCAGGCGACTCCGAGCCGGTCGCCGCCGCTGTCCAGCGCGAGCTCCGTGTACGTGTACGCGCAGCTTGCGAGGGCGAGTGCCGAGGCCGAGCCGAGGAACAACCAGCCGATGGGATTCCCAGACTCCTTGCGAGCGATCAGGAGCCCCACGACCGCGAAGAGCAGGGCCGCCAGTCCGAAGCCGAGCGCCGGGACGAGCTCCGACCCGGTGCCTGCCGGCAGCTCGAGATCGCGGCGCAAGCCGACCAGGCTCAGCGCGATCCCCACCTGGGCGAGCACGAGGGCCGCGACGAAGAGCAGCCACGCGAGCCGGCGGCTCATGTCGCCGTCTCCTGACGCAGCCACAGCGAGACGTGCGCCGGCTGCATCGTCTCCTCCACGACGCCCCGCAGGTCGACGGTCAGCCCGTCCAGCTCGACCTCCTCGCGCAGACGCGCGCCGAACACCTCCAGCGTCCGCTGCGCGTCGTAGCGACGCCGGTAGAAGCGTCGGTCGACGAACCGCTGCACCCGCGAGCGCACCGGCAGGAACAGCGCTGCGACGACCAGCGTCGACACCGCGATCGCGAGATCGCTGCCACCCGCGACCGACGAGAACACGGCCTGACCGAGCAGCACCAGGCCGACGTACGCGACGCCGAGAATCGCCGTCAGCGTGCCGAAGACGAGGGTCTTCGAGATCACACGGTCGATGTCGTAGAGCCGGTATCGGAGGATCGCGACGGCAACCGCGACCGGCATGAGGACGAGGGCAGCGATCCCGACGATGAAGAACACGTCGCTGGCGAGCCCGTCGGGAGCGACTCCGGCGCCGACGAAGCCGACGAGGACGACCGCCGCCGCATACGCCAGCCACTTGAGCTGCTGACGCTCGACGCCCCGTGCACGACGGAACCGCGCGATCAACGAGGCGAGCGCGGCGAGGAAGATGATTGGCTGGACGACGATCCCCCCGCCGTCCCACAGGTCTGCCAGAACCTCGCCGGCGCGCGGAAGCGCCGCCGGACTCTGGACATCCGGGTACGGATCCAGTGGAGCTGCACGGAGCATGCCGACGAGGAGGGCGGCGATCGCCGCCGTGACCGTCGCCTTCAGCACCCAGGCCCAGCGCGCCGACACGGGACGGCCGTCGGGGAAGAGCTGGGCGAGGAACACCGGCACGAGGAATACGGGAACCGCAAACAGCCAGTTCGTCAGCCATGCGGCCCACTGGTCGAGCGGCCAGTCCTCCCCGCCGTACAGGGACAGGTCGGCGTAGCCGTAGGCGGCGGCGACGAGCGCAAAGAGCGGTGCGGCGCCGAGAAAGATCCACCCGACGGCGTGCCCGGGCTGGCGGCGCACGATCAGGAAGCCGACGGCGCAGTAGAGCAGCGCGGCGGCGACGGCGATGAGCTCGACCACGAGCATCGACTCTCGTCCGGCCGGAAGCTCGAGCCCCCGCCGCGAGCCCATGACACCCAGGACGACAGCCGCCGGGACGATCGCAGCGGTCGCGGCTACGAGCCCGTATGCAGCCCGCGACCTCATGCGCGCGCCCCCGTCCGCAGCCAGAGAGATGCGTGTGCGGGCTGCATCGTCTCCGTGACGACGCCGCGCAGCTCGTCGCTCAGAGCGCCAAGGTCGACCTCGTCTCGCAGCCGCGCCCCGAACGCCTCCAGCGTCCGCTGCGCGTCGTAGCGGCGCCGATAGAAGCGTCGATCGACGAACCCCTGCACCCGCGAGCGCACGGGCAGGAACAACGCCGCAACGACGAGCGTCGAGACCGCGATCGCTAGGTCGCCGCCACCGGCGAACGACGAGAACACCGCCTGCCCGGCGAGCACGAGCCCGGCGTACGCCGCGCCCAGGATCACGGTCAACGCGGCATAGACCAGCGTCCTGGAGATGACTCGGTCGATCTCGTACAGGCGGTAGCGCAGGATGGCGACGCCGATCGACACGGGGATGGCCAGGAAGGCGCCGAAGACGATCAGGTCGAAGAAGGGCCACTCCTCGGCCGCGCGATCCGTGAGCTCGCTGACGAGCCCGGAAGCGGCCAGCACGAGCGCGACGCCGCAGACCGTGAGCGCGACCACCTTCATCTGCTGGCGCTCGACGCCGACCGCTCGTCGGTACCGGACGACGAGCGAGACAACGGCGAGCAGGAGCACCGCGAAGAGCGCAACCGTCACGACTGGTAGCACCGCGTCCATGCCCCGAACCCCGATCGGGTTCACGAGCCCGGCCGGGCCGTCGAGCTCGCCCGGTGAGAGGATCATCGCGACCGAGGCGAGGACGAGCACCACCGCTCCCAGCACCACGACCGGTCGCCAGCGAGCGGAGAGCAGACGTCCGTCGGGGAAGAGGAGGAACCCGAAGATCGCGACCAGGGCGACTCCGGTCATCCAGGACGGTGCCGCGAGCGCGGTGACCAGAGCGGCCCCGGAGAGCCCGTGCTCGACGGCGAAGTGCCCCCAGGCATCCGACGCGTTCCCGACCCAGAGCAGGATCGGGCCGACGAGCAACAGCCAGCCGATGGCGTTCCGTCGATGCCTCGTCGCGATGAGCGCCCCCACGGTCGAGAACGCCTGGAACGCCACGACGGCGAAGATCGCCTCGCCAACGGTGGCCTGCTCCGCGTCGGCGGGACGGTCGGTGATCGACCACACGACAGACGTCGCCGCGGCCAGACAGAGCGTCAGGCACCACAGAGCCCATGCGAGCCACGTCGTCCAGCCGCGGCTCACGAGCGCACCTCCCGGCGCAGCCAGAGCGAGACATGGGCAGGCTGGATCGTCTCGCCGACCACCCCTCGCAGCTCGCCGGTCAACGTCTCCAGGTCGACCTCGTCGCGCAACCGCGCGCCGAACGCCTCCAATGTCCGCTGCGAGTCGTAACGGCGCCGATAGAAGCGCCGGTCGACGAACCCCTGCACACGACGCCGAACGGGAAGGAACAGCGCAGCGACCACCAGCGTCGACGCCGCGATCGCCAAGTCCGACCCACCCGCGAACGCCGAGAACACCGCTTGCCCCGCCAGCACGAGCCCGAGGTACGAGGTGCCGAGGATCAGCGTCAGCGCGCCGTAGACCAGCGCCTTCGAGACGACCACGTCGACGTCGAACAGCTGGTGGCGGAGGATCGCGATCCCACATGCGACCGGGACGACAGCCGCCGCGACACCCCAGGCGAGATCGGCGAGGCGACTATCCGCCTCCAGGATCACGCCGGCCAGCGCAAGGAGCACCATCACCGCTGCGGCGAGCGCGATCAGCTTCAGCCGGCGCCGCTCATCCGGGTCACCACGGCGGAATCTGACGGCGAGCGAGACGAGACCCATGCCCAGTCCGACGAAGAGGAGCAACGGACCCGCACCTGCGTCGCCGACGTCTCCGACCCCGGTGATGCCGATCGGGTTGTCCACAGCGGGAACGTCGTCAGCGGCCTGGAGCGTCTCCTGGAACCATGTCGCGGTCACGACGGCGAGCCCGGCGACCCCGTACAGGCGGAAGGCGAATGCCCAACGCCGAGACGTCGTGCTGCCGGTGGGGATGAGGAGGAGGCTGCTCGTCATGCAGAGAAACCCGGCAACCCACGTCCACTCGCTGTGCCAGGACGCGACCGTGAGCAGGGGCCCCCCGTCGGCCTCCTGGGCGGTCTCCGCTGCGAGCCACCCGGTCACCCAGAGCACCCCCACGCCCGAGAAGAGCCATCCGACCGCATTCCCGGGACGGAGGAGGATGATCAGCGCCCCGACCACCGCCCAGAGCCCGAACGCGGTCGGAACCAGGTCGAACCCGTAGAGCGCCGTCGCGGCGACAACCGTGGCGACGGTGACCGCGAGGACGACGATCGCGGTCACCGCGGGCACCGGCCGGACGCTCACCGTGCCGTCTCCCGACGCAACCAGAGCGAGACATGGGCAGGCTGGATCGTCTCGGCGACCACCCCGCGCAGCTCGCCGCTCAGCGCCTCCAGGTCGACCTTGTCTCGCAGCTTCGCGCCGAACGCCTCCAATGTCCGCTGCGCGTCGTAGCGACGCCGGTAGAAGCGGCGGTCGACGAAGCCCTGCACACGCCGCCGAAACGGGAGGAACAGCGCAGCGACCACCAGCGTCGAGACGGCGATCGCCAGGTCGGAGCCACCCGTGACGGGGTCGAGCGCCGCCTGTGCCGCGATCACGAGACCGACGTACGTCGCCACGAGCACGGCCGACAGCACACCGTAGACGAGCGTCTTGCGGATGACGACGTCCACGTCGTAGAGGCGGTACTTGAGCATGGCGATGCCGAGCGCGGCCGGGAACAGCGCGACCGTCACGGCGAAGACCAAGTCGCCCGCGTCGACCCCGAGCGCCTCGGTGATCCCGACCGAGAACGTGAGCACAAGGACGGCGAACAGCATCCACTTCAGCTGCTGCCGCTCGTCCCCGCGTGACCGGCGAAAGCGCACGACCATCGACGCGAGCGACGCGACGAGAAGGACGAGAAAGGCGATCGTGGGAACGTTGTTCGTCGCGTTGTAGAAGCCGTCCACCGCTTCGACGCCCAGCGGGTTGTCCGGCCACGAGGGCTCGTCGTCGCCGTTCATCGGGCCGGGGACGAACCATGTCGCCAGCGTCATCACGACGAGGAGCACGATCAGGCCCCACAGGACGATGCGCCATCGTCTCCCCGGCACGCGTCCGTCGGGGAACAGGAGCGGCACGAACGCGATCAGCGCGATCGCCGGGAACCACGCCCACATGTAGAACCAGCCGGCGATGTAGCCCCCGGGCAGCGCGCCAGGGCTCTCGACGAACGTGTACCCCGCCCACTCGCCTCCCGCGACCGAGAGCGACACGAGGAACGCGACGGCACCGAAGATCCAGCCGACGGCGTTGCGGGGTTGCCGAGAGGCGACGAGCGCCCCGACCGTCGCGAACCCGACGAACGCCGCGAGCAGGCCGAGCTTCGCCGCCCACGACTCCTGCTCCGTGGCAGTCGACTCGCCGGCGATCTCCTGGATCGTGATCCCGACGGCGTAGAGCACGACCGTCAGGACGAACAAGCCCCAGGGGAGCCACGACGACCAGGGCCTGCGCCTCACGCCGCTCCTCGCCGCCAGAGCGACACGGACTCGGGCTGCATCGTCTCGACCACGACACCCCGCAGGTCAGCCGTGAGGTCACCGAGATCGATCTCCTCACGCAGGCGCCCGGCGAACGCCTCCAGCGTCCGCTGTGCGTCGTAGCGGCCCCGGTAGAAGCGCCGGTCGACGAACCCCTGCACCCGCGCGCGCACCGGCAGGAACAACGCCGCCACGACCAGCGTCGACATCGCGATCGCCAGGTCGGACTGCCCCGTCAGCGGTCGCAGCAGCGCCTGCGCACCCACGACCACGCCGACGTACGTCGCCGCCAGCAGGGCCGTCAGCGGCACGTAGACCAGCGTCTTGCGGATCACGACGTCGACGTCGTAGAGGCGGTACTTGAGCATCGCGATCCCCGCCGACACCGGCACGAGCGCTACCGCGATGCCGAACAGGAAGCCGACCTGAACCCGAAGTGCCGCGTCGAGGACGATGATCGTCGTGATCCCGAGAACGGCAACGACCATCCACTTCAGCTGCTGGCGCTCGATCCCGCGCGAGCGGCGCACACGGGTCACGACGCACGCGACGATCCCGAGCAGCAAGGGGAGCAAGAGCCAACCGGCGGCGGACTCGAGGCTCTCGAGGCGCCCGTCGAGCCAGCCGACCCCGAGCGGGTTGTCGGGCCAGCGCGGGTCGCTGTCGGACAGCGCGCCGGGACGCAGCGCCGCTCCGAGGCAGCCGAGTGTGACGAAGGCGACGTACGACCACAGGAGCAGACGCCAACGGGGGCCCGGCAGCCGTCCGTCGGGGAAGAGCAGCGCGACGAGCCCGATCGCGCCGAGCAGCGCGAACCACGGCCAGAGCGCATACCAGCCCGCCGCCCGTCCGAGCGGCAGGTGCTGGTGGTCGAGCACGAGCGCCCGGTAGGCGTACTCTTCCGCCGCGAACGTCGTGACCGCCAGCACGCCGATCGACAGGAAGAGCCAGCCGACAGCGTTGCGCGGCTGTCGCGACGCGACGAGCGCCCCGACGACGGTGAACGCCGCGAAGGCGAAGATCAGCGCCAGCGACTCCGCGAGCGACTCGTCGTCCTCGCGCCTCGTGCTCCCGCTGTCGAGCACAGCTCCGAGGACGGCCGCAAGCACGAACACGGCGACGAGGCTCCAGGCAAGCCACCACGTCCAGTGTCTGCGTCTCACGCCGCCACTCGCTGCCGCGTGCCACGCGCATCATGTCCCGCCGCGAGCAGCGCCCATGCGACGCGGGCGAGCGCGCGATCCATCACCGTGCCCGACCCCTCGGAGCCCGTCGCCTCACGTTGAGGCGGGAGGATACACCGCTGCCAGAAGCACGCACGACCGCAGTCTCGGTGCACGTCGTTCCGGGATCGTTACGGGGCGGGCGGGGTTGTGGCCCACGAATTGGTCAACTAGACTAAGTTCATGGACTCGGTCAACGTCTACGAGGCCAAGACGCACCTCTCGCGCCTGCTCGAGCGGGTGGAGGCAGGCGAGGAGATCGTGATCGCACGCGCCGGTACGCCCGTGGCACGGCTCGTGCCGCTCGAGAAGCGACCGAAGCGCGTCCCGGGGATGTGGGTCGGACGCTGGGAGCTGGGGCAGGACTGGGACAGCGCCGAGGTCAACGAGCAGATCGCCGACGAGTTCGAGGCCAGCGAGATCTTCCCGCCAGGCACGACCGACGAGCGGTGAGACTGCTCCTCGACACACATGCCATGCTGTGGTTTCTGGGTGAGCCCGGATCGCTCAGGGCCCGCGCGCGCAGCGCGATCATCGACGCCGACACCGTCGCCGTCAGCGCGGCCTCGATGTGGGAGGTCTCGACGAAGATCAATCGTGGCAGACTCCGCGTTCCGTCCGCCGACGTCGCAAGCGAGGTCGTGGAGTGGGGCTTCGAGCTCCTGGCGATCTCCGCCGCGCACGCCTGGGCGGCGGGCGCACTCCCCTTCCACCATCGCGACCCGTTCGACCGCATGATCGTCGCGCAGGCGCAGCTCGAGGGGATGACGATCGTGACGCGTGACCCGGCGATCGCCCGCTACCAGGTGGCCGTCCTGCCGGCGTGACTGCGCTGGGGAGGGGAGGGGCCGTCGGCCTCGCCCCCCTCCCCAGCCTCGCCCCTCTCCCAAGGGCTCACTCGTACTGCAGGGCCTTGAGCACGTCGAGCCGAGCGGCTCTGCGCGCGGGCAGCACCGCCGCGAGCACGCCCGCGACCGCGGCGATGACGACGTAGACGGCGAGCGGCGTGACCGGCAGGTGGAACTCCGCCCCGAACCGCTCGAGCCCCTGGATCACGACCCAGGCGACGAGGATCCCGAGCGGCAGCCCGACGGCGGCCCCGATCAGCGACGTGGTCACCGCCTCGTGGCGCACCATGCGGCGGGTCTGACGCCGCGTCATGCCGACTGCGCGCAGCGCTCCGATCTCGCGTGTCCGCTCGAGCACCGCGAGTGCGAGCGCGTTGATCATCCCGAGCAGACCGGTGATCACGGCCAGGGCGAGGAGGACCGTCAGCAGCGCGACGACGCTGTCGAAGTCGGCGTTGCGCTTGTCGATCATCTCCCTCGTCGTGCGGATGACCGCGTCGGGGTACGCGCCCAGGCGGGCGGAGAGCGCCTCGAGGTCGGCTCCAGGCGCGAGCTCGAGGAACGTGTAGATGTCGGCCGGCTGGGGGAACACCTCGTCGAACGCCGCCTGGCCGACGACGACGTGACCCAGCAGCGAGTCCAGCTTGGGCGGGTCGAAGACCCCCCGCACGACGAACGGAGCGGTGTCGCCCGAAGCCGAGAGCAGGGTGATCGGATCACCGATCGCAAGCTCCTGCTGCTCGGCGAGATCAGACCGGACGATCGCGCCGGTCGCGTCGAGCGCCGTCAAGGACGACCGCGACCCCTGCTCCCAGGTGAACACGTACGGCCCGTCGATCGTCGCCGGATCGACGCCCGAGACGTCGACCTCCTTCGACCCCACCTTGCCCCGGTCGTACCGAACGGAGCTCAGCCCTGCCACGCCCGGCGCACCCTCGAGCGTGCGTGAAGCTCCCACCGGAAGTGTTTCCCACGGCGACTCCGCCTGGAGGACATGCGTCGAGCCGATCTGCTGGCTCGTCGCTCGCACCGCGGTGTCCTTGAGGCTGCGGCCCAGCACGGCGACCGCCGTCACGAGCGCGATGCCGATCATCAGCGCCGCCGCCGTCGAAGCAGTGCGCCCCGGGTTGCGGATCGCGTTGTCCCGCGCCAGCCGACCGGGAATGCCCGCGAAGCGGGCCGCCGGCCACCCGACGAGACGGGCGACGACCGGAACGGCGACGGGCACGAGCATCGCGGCGCCGATCAGCAGCAGCACCATCCCCCCGAGCGACGCCAGGAGCGTTCCCCCGACACCGAGGTCGCCGGCCCGGAGCATGCCGAGCGCGAGCAGCCCAGCGCCGGCGAGCAGCAGGACGACGCCGAGCCCGGTCGCGGCGTGCGCCAGCCGGCCGCGCGGCCGAACGACTCCCTCGCGCACCGCCTCGACGGGCGCGATGCGCGTCGCCCGAGCCGCCGGCAGGAGGCCCGCGAGCACGGTCACGATCACGCCGACGAGGAATGCGATGGCGAGCGTCGCCGTGCCGATCACGAGATCCGTGCGTGGAAAGTCGAGCCCGAACGCCGCGATCAGCGCGCGCAAGCCGACAGCGAGCCCGACGCCGGCCATGAGACCGAGTGCAGACGCTAGGCCTCCGATCAGCAGCGATTCGAGCAGCACGGCGCGCCGCACCTGGCCGCGCGTGGCACCGATCAGCCGCAACGTGCCGAGCTCCCGCGTGCGCTGCGCAACGGTGATCGACAACGTGTTGATGATCACGAACGCACCCACGAAGAGCACGACGGCTCCAAAGCCGCGCAACACCCATGTGATCACGTCGACGAAGAGCGCCACGCCCTCCTTGTCGCTCTCGGCGCGCTCCGCGGCAGTCTGGACCTGGATCCTCTCCGACGCGAACGGCTGGAGGCGCGAGGCGAGCGTCGCCGCGTCGACGCCGCCGGCCGCGGCGACGGACACGACGTCGAGGCGTCCCTCCTTCTCGAGCAGCCGCTGAGCCACGGGCAGGTCGAAGACCGCCATCGTCGCCCCACCCAGCGAGCTCACCTCGCCGAAGCGCGCCAGGCCGACGATCTCGAACGACGCCTGGGGTGTCAGCGCCGAGATCCGCACCGTGTCGCCGACGCCGAGCGATGCCGACTCGGCGGTAGCCGCGTCGAGGACGACCTCACCGTCGGCAGACGCCCAGCGTCCGTCCTTCAACCGCAGAGGGTTGAAGCGCTCGTCCTCTGGGCGGAAGCCGATCACGAACGAGGGGTCACCCGAGATCGTCTTGCCGTCGAGGTCGACGACGATCGCATACGGCGCGTTCCCGGAGAAGTCGAAGATCGCTCCCGCAGCGGTGCCCACGCCGGGCGTTGCCTCGATCTCGGCGAGCATCGACTCGGGAAGCGTGGGCGCCCCGGACTCCGACCATTCGACGATCGGCTTCCCGGACACGACGACGTCCGTCTCCTCGTAGGCGCTCGTGAACACGACGTCGAACGCACGCTGCATCGTGGCGCCGAGGATCGAGCTGCCGGTGATCATCGCGACGCCGAGGACGATCGCGAGCGCGGTGAGGAGCGTGCGGAGCTTGCGGGCCCTGAGCCCGCGGAGGGTGACCTTCCTCATGTGCCCATCGCCTCCTCGACCGCGTGCTGGGAGGCCTGGTCGACCTCGCCGACGAGCTGCCCGTCGGCCAGGAACACGACGCGGTCGGCGACCGCGGCCGCGCGCTGGTCGTGCGTGACCATGATCGTCGTCTGCCCGTAGCCGTCCACGGCACCGCGGATCAGCTCGAGCACGTCGGCCCCCGACTGCGAGTCGAGGTTGCCGGTGGGCTCGTCGGCGAACAGCACCGACGGGCGGTGCACGAGCGCGCGGGCGACCGCGACGCGCTGCTGCTGCCCTCCCGACAGCTCAGCGGGACGGTGGCGACGACGCTCGTGCAGCCCGACGGTCTCGAGGAGCTCCTCCACCCACGCACGGTCTGGCCGTTCGCCCGCGAGGTCGAGGGGCAGCGTGACGTTCTCCTCCGCGGAGAGGGTCGGCAGCAGGTTGAAGCTCTGGAAGACGAAGCCGACGTGCTCGCGGCGGAGCTTCGTGAGCTTCGTGTCCTTCAGCGCGGCCGGATCGACCCCGGCGATCGAGACGGACCCGGCGCTCGGCCGGTCGAGCCCCGCGAGCAGGTGCATGAGCGTCGACTTGCCCGAGCCCGACGGCCCCATGATCGCGACGAGCTCACCGCGGGCGACGCTGAGCGTCACCCCGCGGAGCGCGTCGACGGCCGTGTCGCCCTCGCCGAAGCGGCGCTGGAGGTCGGTGCAGCCCACCGCAGGCCCATTCCCGTTCGTCGTCGCTCCGGGGGTGTCCGTCGTGGTCGTCATCACGCTCTCCTTCCGCTCGCTCAGCCGCTGATCCGGACGACCTGCCCCTTGCCGGGGAAGACGCTTCCGGTCGACACGTACACCGC
Source organism: uncultured Actinomycetes bacterium (assembly GCA_963703095.1). Classification (GTDB taxonomy): domain Bacteria; phylum Actinomycetota; class Thermoleophilia; order Gaiellales; family Gaiellaceae; genus Gaiella. Next base: position 1,320,536 of record OY969787.1, on the reverse strand, counting down.
TCCGTCGGGCGCGACCGCGACCCCGCCGAGCGCCTTCAGGCGGCTCTTGGCGAGCTCCTGGCGCGTGCCGTCGGGCGCGAGCCGGAAGAGCGAGTCGGGGAAGTCGCCCTTCTCCGCCCGGGGGAAGTCGTTCACCATCTGCGCGACGTAGAGGTTCCCGTCGCCGTCGACATCGAGGCCCACCACGTTCGAGAACCCGCGCGCGTGCACGACCGGGCGCTTGCCCGGGGCGAGCCGCCAGATGCGGGCTCCGCCGGTCGGCGTCCCCTCGCCGCCGAGCGCTCCTCTCTCCTCGGATGACAGCTCGTGCATGCCTCGGAGGTTCGCGGACGGCCGTTCCGGGATCGTTACGGAGCGCGCACTGCCGCCGTTCCCGTTGCGTCTACGATCCGCGTCGTGCCGGCGACGCCGACCCTCTCGATCGCGCTGGTCGGGCCGCCGGTCGTGGAGGTCGGCGGTCGTCCGCTCGAGGTCGACACGCGCAAGGCGACCGCGCTCCTCGCCTACCTCGCGGTGACCGGCCACGGCGTCAGCCGAGACGCGCTCGCGGGGCTGCTGTGGCCCGAGACGGCGCCGGAACGGGCGCGGTCGGCTCTCCGCCGGACGCTCTCGACGCTGCGCGCCGCCCTCGGCGAGGGTTGGCTCGAGACCGATCGCGAGACCGTCGCGCTGCGTGGCGACGGCGTCTCGCTCGACCTGACGACGATGCGCGCGCAGCTGGACGCGGTGCGCGGGCACGACCACGCGTCCGACGCGCGATGCGCGTCGTGCCTGGCTCGGCTGGAGGAGGCGGTCGCGCTCGCCCGCGGGCGCTTCATGGAAGGGTTCGCGCTGCGCGACAGCCCCGACTTCGACGACTGGCAGCAGCTCGTCGACGGCGACGTCGGACGGGAGGTGGCATCCGTGCTCGACCTGCTGGCCGACGCGTACGCCTCGCGCGGCGCATACGCGCAGGCCCTGGCTGCGGCGCAGCGCAGGCTCGCGCTGCAGCCGCTCCACGAGCCGGCCCACCGTCAGCTGATCCGGCTGCTCGCCGAGAGCGGCGATCGCTCCGCCGCCCTCGAGCACTACCGCGAGTGCGTCCGCGCGCTCGACCGCGAGCTGGGCGTCCATCCGCTCGAGGAGACGGCTGCGCTGTACCACGCGATTCTCGACGGGACGCTCGAGGCACGGCCGATCGCAAGCGACGCGACCGCCGTCGAGACGACCGGCGCGCCCGCCGATCCGTACCCGCTCGTCGGGCGCGACGGATCGCTGACGACGCTGGCGGGGCTGCTCGCCGAGATCGAGGAGGACGGCCGCCTCGCGGTCGTCGTGGGCGAGGCCGGGATCGGCAAGACCCGCCTCGCGGATGAGCTCCTCGCACGTGCGCGCGGGTCCGGGCACGCGACCGTGACGGCGCGCTGCTTCCCCCACGAGTCCGATCTCGCCTACGGCGTGGTCGCCGAGCTGGCGCGGGCGGCGCTCCGCGTGCGAGCTCCCGACGCCGAGCTCGGCTGGTGGGCGGACGACGTCGGACGCCTTCTCCCCGAGCTCGGCCGGACATCGGACTCCCTGCTCGACAGCCTCGCGGCGCAGTCGCGGTTCTACGAGGCGGTCTCGACGATGCTCGTCGACACCGTCGCGTCGAGCAGGCCCGGCCTCGTGGTCGTCGACGACCTCCACTGGGCAGACGACGCCTCCCTGGGATTGCTCGGCTACCTCGCGAACCGGCTCGTCGGCAGGCCACTGCTCCTCGTGCTCAGCTGGCGCGACGACGAGGTCGCCGCCGGCCACGCCGTGCAACCGCTCCTGGAGGCCGCGCGGCGGTCGCGCGCCGGCCGGGTCGTGACGCTCGAGCGACTGTCACGCCACGACGTCGATGGCCTCGTCCTGGCCGCCGGCCGGCGTCCCGAGCTCGGCGCGAGGCTCCACCGGCGCTCGGGAGGACTCCCGTTCTTCGTCGTGGAGTATCTCGACGCGCTCGGAGACGCGCCGGACGACGAGCTCTCCACGACGATTCCCGGGGCCGTGCGGGAGCTCCTGCTCGCGCGGATCGACTCGCTCGGCGACCTCGCCACCCAGGTGGTCGCCGCCGGCGCCGTCCTCGGGCGGGGCTTCGGCATCGACGTGGTCCGGGAGGCGAGCGGCCGCACCGACGACGAGGTCGTGGCGGCGGTCGAGGAGCTCCTCCGCCGCGGCGTCGTGGTCGAGACCGCGGACGGGAGCTACGAGTTCAGGCACGAGCAGGCGCGCGACCTCGCCTACGAGAGCATGACGCGGGCGCGCCGGCGCCTGCTGCACCGCCGGGCTGCCTCGGCGCTGGGAGCGCGCGCTGCCGGCGGAGCGCAGACGGCGGTGGTCGCGAGGCACCTCGAGCTGGGTGGCGACGACCGCGCCGCCGCGGAGCAGTACCGGCTGGCGGGCGATGCCGCGCGCGCGCTCTACGCCAACGCCGAGGCGCTCGGGCACTACCGCAGCGCCCTGGCGCTCGGGGCGGCCGAGCCCGACGCGCTGCACGAGGCGATCGGGGATCTCGAGACGCTCGCGGGCGACTACGGCGCGGCGCTGGCGAGCTACGAGGCGGCCGCGGCCCACGCGCACCCCGATCGCCTGGCGGAGATCGAGCATCGGATCGGCGCGCTCCATCTCCGCCGCGGGGCGTGGGATCTCGCCGACGCAGCGCTCGCGTCGGCGATCCGCGCGCTGCCCGAGGACGATGCGGCGAGGGCGCTCGCCGATCGGAGCCTCGCGGCGCACCGACGCGGAAGCTCGGCGGAGGCCGAGCGCTACGCGCATCAGGCGCTCGACCTCGCCCGCCGCACCGACGACCACCGCGCGCTCGCGCAGGCCCGGAACCTCGTCGGCATGCTCGCGGAGTCGCGCGGCGATCACGCGACCGCCGTGACGTCACTCGAGGCGAGCCTCGAGCACGCACGGCTGGTCGGCGACGAGGCGGCGCAGGTGGCCGCGCTGAACAACCTCGCGACGGTCGCGGCCCGGTCCGGCGACGTCGAACGCGGCCTCGAGCTGACCGACGAGGCCCTCGTGCTCTGCACGCGGCTGGGCGACCGTCACCGCGAGGCGGCGCTGCGCAACAACCGGGCCGACCTCCTGCATCGCGCCGGCCGCGCCGACGACGCCATGGACGCGCTCAAGACGGCGGTCGCGATCTTCGCCGAGATCGGCGAGGACGCACGCAGCGAGCCCGAGCTCTGGAAGCTCTCCGAGTGGTGAGGCGCGACTCCGCTACGCGAACTCGCGCCTAGAAAGAGCGAGAACCCGGGGCGGGGCTTTCAGCCTCGCACCCGCTCAGTCGGCGTCCGGCTCGTCCGCAGCGGGCTCGTCCGGCGGCACCGTGACGGGCTCGGGCGGCGCAGCGGGCGGCTCGATCACGCGCATCTCGACCTTCGGGTCGTCCGGGCCCGCGTCCTCGCGCCGGTCGACGACGATCGTCGCGCCCTCGGGGAGCTCGCGGCCGAGGACGAAGTCGGCGAGCGGGTCCTCGATCAGGCGCTGGATCGCGCGGCGCAGCGGCCTGGCGCCCATCGCGGGGTCGTAGCCCTCCTCGACGAGCAGCTCCTTCGCCGGCTCGGTCAGCTCGATCAGCGCCCCGTGGACGGCCATCTGGTCGCGCAGGCGCTTCATCATCAGGTCGACGATCTGCATGATCTCGTGCTTCTCGAGCTTGTGGAAGACGATGATCTCGTCGATGCGGTTGAGCAGCTCGGGGCGGAAGACCTTCTTCAGCTCGCCCATCACGCGGCCCTTCATGTCGTCGTAGCTGAGGCCGCTCTCGTCGCCGATCGTGAAGCCGAGCGACTGGTTCTTCGAGATCTGGGCGGCGCCGATGTTCGAGGTCATCACGACGATCGTGTTGCGGAAGTCGACCTTGCGGCCCTGGGCGTCGGTGAGCTTCCCGTCCTCCAGGATCTGCAGGAGGATGTTGAAGACGTCCGGATGCGCCTTCTCGATCTCGTCGAGCAGGAGCACCGAGTACGGCTTGCGCCGCACGGCCTCGGTGAGCTGGCCGCCCTCGTCGTAGCCGACGTAGCCCGGAGGCGAGCCGACGAGCCGGGAGACGGAGTGCTTCTCCATGTACTCGGACATGTCGACCTGGATCATCGCGTCCTCGTCGCCGAACAGGAACTCGGCGAGGGTCCGTGCCGTCTCGGTCTTCCCCACGCCCGACGGGCCGAGGAAGATGAACGAGCCGGTCGGCCGCTTCGGGTCCTTGATCCCGGCGCGGGCGCGGCGGATCGCCTTCGAGACGGCGACGATCGCGGCCTCCTGGCCGATCACGCGCTTGTGGAGCTCCTCCTCCATGCGGATGAGCTTCTGCGACTCGGCCTCGGTGAGCTTGAACACCGGGATGCCCGTCCACATCGAGACGATGTCGGCGATCTCGTCCTCGCCGATCTCGGGCTGCTCCTCGTCCGCCTCGTTGCGCCAGCTCTCCTCCAGCTCCTTCTTCTTCTGCGTGAGCTTGCGCTCCTTGTCGCGCAGCGAGGCTGCCTTCTCGAACTCCTGCGCCTCGATCGCGTTCTCCTTCTCGGTGCGCACGCGCTCGATCTCCTCCTCGAGCTCGCGGTAGCGCGGCGGCGCGGACATCGTTCGGATGCGGACGCGCGAGCCTGCCTCGTCGATCAGGTCGATCGCCTTGTCGGGGAGGTGCCGATCCTGGATGTAGCGGTCGGCGAGCACGGCGGAGGCGCGCAGGGCGTCGTCCGAGATCTTCACGCGGTGGTGCGCCTCGTAGCGATCGCGCAGCCCGCGCAGGATCTGCACGGTCTCATCGATCGACGGCTCCTCGACGCGCACCTGCTGGAAGCGGCGCTCGAGGGCGGCGTCGCGCTCGAGGTACTTGCGGTACTCGTCGAGCGTCGTCGCGCCGATCGTCTGCAGCTCCCCGCGAGCGAGCGCGGGCTTGAGGATCGAGGCCGCGTCGATCGCGCCCTCGGCCGCGCCGGCGCCGACGAGGTTGTGGAGCTCGTCGATGAACAGGATGATGTCGCCGCGCTGGGTGATCTCCTTCATCACCTTCTTCAGGCGCTCCTCGAACTCGCCGCGGTACTTCGAGCCGGCGACGAGCGCCGCAAGGTCGAGGGTGTAGATCTGCTTGTTCTTGAGCAGGTCGGGGATCTGGTTCGCTGCGATCCTGGAGGCGAGCCCCTCGACCACGGCGGTCTTGCCGACGCCGGGCTCGCCGATCAGCACGGGGTTGTTCTTCTGGCGGCGCGAGAGGATCTGCATCACGCGCTCGATCTCGGTCTGACGTCCGACGACCGGGTCGAGCTTGCCGTCGGTCGCGGCCTTGGTCAGGTTGCGCCCGAACTGGTCGAGCAGCTTCGAGCTCTTCGCCTTCTCGCCGGCCGCGGGCGTGCCGGAGCCCGACTGCCGCCGACCGGGGCCGGAGAGCATGCGGATGATCTCGTTGCGGATCTTCTCGGCGTCGGCGTCGAAGTCGAGCAGGATGCGGGCTGCGACGCCCTCGTTCTCGCGCACGAGCCCGAGCAGGATGTGCTCGGTGCCGATGTAGTTGTGGCCGAGCGACAGCGCCTCGCGCAGCGCGAGCTCGAGCACCTTCTTCGCGCGCGGCGTGAACGGGATCTGACCAGTGGTGACCTCGTCGCCCTGACCGACGATGCGTGCGACCTGCGCGCGCACCTCTTCCACCGTGATGTCGAGCTGCTCGAGAACGCGCGCGGCGAGGCCCTCCTCCTCGCGCAGCAGCCCGAGCAGGATGTGCTCCGTGCCGATGTAGTTGTGCTTCAGCGCCCGCGCCTCGTCCTGGGCGAGGACGACGACCTGGCGGGCCCGCTCCGTGAAACGCTCGAACACGCTGCCTCGATGCTCCTTTCGCCGCGGCCGGCACCCACGACTCTCGCGGGCGCCGGAGCGGAGGCTCTGACGGATCGTACCGAACGACCCGGGGGTCGTCGGCGCGCGGCTGGTCGGCCGCGGCGCGCTGTACCCTTCTCCGCTCGTGAGCGGCAAGGCACTCGTCACCGGCGGCGCCGGCTTCATCGGCTCGTATCTCTCCGAGCTGCTGCTCGACGACGGGTGGGAGGTCTGGGTGCTCGACGACCTCTCCACCGGGTCGCTCGCGAACGTCGAGCACCTGCGCGACCATCCCCGGTTCCACCTCGTGGTCGACACGGTGCTCTCGTCGACGGCGGTGAACGAGCTCGTCTACAAGTGCGACGTCGTCTACCACCTCGCTGCCGCGGTCGGGGTCCGGCTGATCGTCGAGCAGCCTGTCCGCACGCTCGTGACGAACCTGCGCGGCACCGAGATCGTGCTCGAGCACGCGCACACCTTCGGCAAGCGCGTCCTGGTGGCGTCGACCTCCGAGGTGTACGGCGACCACCGCGAGGAGCGCCCGCTGGTCGAGGACGACCGCCGCATCTACGGTCCGACGACCCAGCGGCGCTGGGCGTACGCGGACTCGAAGGCGATGGACGAGTTCCTGGCGCTCGCGCACCACCAGGAGTCCGGGCTCGACGTTGTGATCGCGCGCCTCTTCAACACCGTCGGCCCCCGCCAGAGCGGCGAGTACGGGATGGTGATCCCGCGGTTCGTCCGTCAGGCGCTCGCCGGCGAGACCCTCGAGATCCACGGGGACGGATCGCAGACCCGCTGCTTCTGCCACGTGCGCGACACCATCCGTGCCCTCCACGGGCTGATGGAGCAGGGGCGGTCGGGCGAGATCTACAACGTCGGCTCGGCGAACCGGATCGCGATCGGCGCGCTCGCCGACGAGATCATCCGACGGACGGACTCGTCGTCCACGGTCGCGCGCATCCCGTACGAGCACGTGTACGGACAGGGGATCGAGGACATGCTCCACCGGATCCCGTCGATCGACAAGATCAGCGCAGCCATCGGCTGGGAGCCGACCCGCCTCCTGGACGACATCCTCGTCGACGTGATCGCCCACGAACGCGCCGCGCTCGCTCCGCGCTGACGCGCTGCGCCCTCGCTGGCGTTGGCAGTCCTGAGCCTGGCACGGCGGCCACCGCGATCGGTGCCCGGCTTCAGCCGGGCTCCTGCCGAGCTCAGTCGACCTGCCGCAGCGCCGGGAAGAGCACGACGTCGCGGATCGTCTCGCACCCGGTGAGGAGCATCGTGAAGCGGTCGATGCCGAACCCGAGGCCGCCCGTCGGCGGCATCCCGTACGACAGCGCCTCGACGTAGTCGGGGTCGCCCCGCTCGCCCTCGACCTGGGTCGACTGCTGGTCGAAGCGCGCCTGCTGCATCGCCGCCTCGTTGATCTCGGTGAAGGCGTTGCCGAGCTCCATGCCGCCGGCGAAGTACTCGAACCGCTCGGTCAGCGTCGCGTCGTCGTCGGTCGGTCGCGCGAAGGGCGAGAGCTCGACGGGGTAGTCGTGGACGATCGTCGGCTGGATCAGCCCGGGCTCCACGAAGTGCGAGAACGCATGGTCGACGAGCTGCGCCCAGTCCTTGTCCCCCTCCGTGTCCACGCCCTTCTCGGTGAGCATCGCGCGCAGCTCGTCGGCGTCACGCGTCCACAGCTCGTGCCGCTCGAGCGCATCGGTGAAGCGAAGCCGCTGCCAGGGCGCCGCCAGGTCGATCTCGTGGCCGCGGAACGTGACCACGGTCGAGCCGAGCACCTCGGTCGCGACGCGCTCGACGAGCTCCTCGATGCGGCTCATCGTGTCGCGGTAGTCGGCGTAGGCCTCGTACCACTCGAGCATCGTGAACTCCGGGTTGTGCTTGAACGATACGCCCTCGTTGCGGAAGTCCTTGCCGATCTCGTAGACGCGCTCGAGCCCGCCGACGATCAGGCGCTTGAGGTACAGCTCCGTGGCGATCCGCAGGTAGAGGTCGCTCCCGAGCTCGTTGTGGTGCGTGACGAACGGCCGGGCGAACGCGCCGCCGTAGCGCGGTTGCAGGACGGGCGTCTCGACCTCGACGAACCCCTGCTCGTCGAGGTAGCGACGGACGGCGGTCACGATCCGGGCGCGCGTGAGGAACACGGCGCGCGTCTCCTCGTTCATCAGCAGGTCGAGGTACCGCTTGCGGTAGCGCAGCTCGACGTCGGTGAGGCCGTGGAACGTGTCGGGGAGCGGCTGCGTGTTGCGGCCGAGCACCTCGACGGCGTCGGCGAGCACGGACGGCTCGCCGCGCCTGGACTTGGCCGGACGGCCCGTGACGCCGACGACATCGCCCAGGTGGACGTCGATCTCGCCCGTCGTCGCGACCTCGCAGATCACCTGGATCCGCCCCGACCGGTCGACGACGTCGAGGAACACGAGCTTCCCCATCCCCCGCCGCGCCATCGCCCGCCCCGCGATGCGTCGGGCGGTCGCCAGCTCCCCGCCGGCGTCGAGCGGCTCCGCCTCCGCGCGCACGTCCGCGACCGCGTCACGGTCGGGAAAGCGCTTCGGTGCGTGCGGCATGTCTGTCATCGATCGACGGATCCTAGGAGAGGCCGGCCCGGCCGGTCGGGAGCTGCGGCAGATCGTGCACCGTTCGGCCACTCCGCCACGGCTCGCCTGGCGCTCCGGGGCGTCGCTCGCGGTGCGCGGCCGGAGGGGATAGGCCGGTAGGCCAGACCCGGAGAGCCGCGTGCCGCGAGCGGCGTCAGCGGGTCGCGGAGGCCGGCTCCGCCGGCCGGAAGCGACCCGCGGCCGGTGCGTCAGGCGGCTTTGATCTCCATGATCTTGTACTTGATCACGGCGCCGCGCGGTGTCGTCACCTCGACGGTCTCGCCCTTCTTGCGACCCATGATCGCCTTGCCGACCGGGGACTCGTTCGAGAGGCGCTGCTCGGCCGGGTTCGCCTCGGCAGAGCCGACGATGTGGTATTCGGCGGTCTGCTTCGCATCGACATCGCGCAGGCGCACGATCGAGCCGATCGACACGACGCTCGTGTCGATCTCGCCGGGGTCGATGATCTGGGCGTGCGCGAGGCGCTCTTCGAGCTGCGCGATGCGGTGCTCGAGCATCGCCTGCTCGTTCTTGGCGTCGTCGTACTCGGCGTTCTCGGCGATCTCGCCGAACTCGCGCGCGACCCGGATGCGCTCGGCGATCTCGCGCCTACCATCCATGCGCAGCGTCTCGAGCTCCGCCTTGAGCGTCTCGAAGCCCTCGGGGGTGAGGATCACGTCCTTCAGGGGGTCTCCTACCTGTCGTGCTGTGCGAGGAAGCGGCACGGGACGGCGCCGCGCGGACGGGCATCCTAGCCGCCCTGTGCGGCGGGCCGCAAATCGCTTCCGACAGACCCGGCGAAGGCGCCGTCTACCATCCTCTGCATGGACGTCGATCTGCAGCAGCCCTGGTCGATCGGGGGCGTCGAGATCCCGACGCGCGTGGTGCTCGCGCCGATGGCGGGCGTCAGCGTGCAGGCCTTCCGTCGCCAGGGCCGGCGGTTCGGCGCGGGTCTCGTCTGCTCGGAGATGGTCAGCTGCGCGGGGATCGAGCACCGCAACGAGCGGACGCTCGGCTACCTGCGCGTCGCCTCGGACGAGCACCCGCTCGCGATCCAGCTCTTCGGATCGGACCCGCGGACGATGGCGGAGGCCGCCCGCATGGTCGAGGACAGCGGCGCCGACCTCATCGACCTCAACTTCGGGTGCCCTGTGAAGAAGGTCACGAAGACGGGGGCCGGCGCGACGCTGCTGGAGGACCCGGCGCTCGCCTGTCGCATCGTCGAGGCGATCGTGGCCGCGGTCGACCTCCCGGTCACCGTGAAGATGCGGCGAGGGGTGCGCGACGGCTCGCGCGACTGCCTCGTCACCGGCCCGCTCCTGACCGACGTCGGAGCCGCGGCGCTCACGCTCCATCCCCGCTCCGCGCGTCAGATGTACACGGGCTCCGCCGACCACGCGCTGACGGCAGAGCTCGCCACGCTCGTCGACGTCCCGGTGATCGCCTCGGGGGACATCACCTCCCGCGCCCGTGCGCAGGCGGTGCTCGCCACGACCGGCGCCGCCGCGGTGATGGTCGGCCGAGCGGCCCAGGGGAACCCCTGGGCGCTCGCCGAGATCGCCACGGGCGACGGGGCCGAGCCCACCCGCGAGGAGGTTGTCGCCGAGCTCGTCCTGTTCATCCGGGAGACCGTGCGCGAGCTCGGCGAGCGTCGCGCGAGCGGCTTCCTGAAGAAGTTCTACGGGTGGTACCTGGGGCGCGGACGCTTCCCGCGCACGTTCAAGCAGGAGCTCGTGGTGCTGGGCTCGACCGCCGAGGTCGAGCAGCGGCTGCTCGAGACGGCGCCGGGCGCCCTGCCGCTGCTCGCGCGGCTCGAGACGGAGCTGCCGGAGGGCGACGAGATCACGCTCGCGCTGCCGATCTCGGCCTTCGGCGGCGGCTGACGCCTCGCTCGAGCGGCTTGTAGCCGCTGGCTCGGCGTCAGGTGCCGCGCAGGCCTGGCACCTACACGGGTCGGTGCAGGCGCGCACGTCGTCCGGAGCCGCACCGCGGCGCGCGCAGCGAGTCGCGACTCCTCGGGTCGGTAGGGGACGGGCATGCCCGGCCCGCCTTTCGGATGACGACGACCGGATCCGAGGCGGACCGACTCCCCCGGACGAGGGATGCCCAGGGGGGCGTTCCCGACTTCACTGAGAGTGACGTGGGCACCCATGCTGCGGCATCGAGGGGGCCGCTCCGTCGTCCTGCGGCCCTTCGTGCCGCGCCGACCGGCGTGGCCGACCCGACGCGGGGTACCGTCGTCGCGATCGCCTTCCCGCTCGTCGCCGTCCTGGTCACCGCCGGGATCGCGGTCACCCGCGGGATCGACGTCTTCGGGTCGCCGGCGCTGCTCGTGGCGCTGTTCGTGGCCGCTGCGGCGAGCGAGCGGCTGACGATCCAGTTCGGCCCGCGCAGCCGGTACACGGCGTCGACCCCTGCCGTCGTCCTCTCCGGGCTGGTCGGCGGCCCGCTGGTCGGCGTGCTCGCCGGGGCGAGCACGCAGGTCGCGTCGGGCGACACGGTGTGGCGCCGGCGCGCGGCGGAGGGCGGTGTCGGGGCGCTCCAGGGCATCGTGGCGGGGTGCGTCGGGCTGGTCGCGTGGTCGGAGGCGGCAGGGGCGGTGGCCGTCGTGCTCGGCGCGTACCTCGCGGCGATCGCCGTCAACACGGTCTGCCGGGGGCTGACGATGATCGAGCGCCGCACGCGTCCCTTCGCGCAGACGTGGGGGCGCGGGATCCTCGTCGACCTCGTCGAGGCGGTCGTCCTCGCGCCCCTGCTCGCGACGTTGCTGTACGTCGCACAGGAGAGCCCTGCGCTCGTCGTCGGCGTGGTCGCGTCGCTCGTCCTCGGGTTGCTGTTGATCGAGCGGATCCGCGCCACGGCGGCGTCGGCGCTGGCGCGCGAGCAGGAGAACGCCCGCCGCGATCAGCTCACGGGAGCGCCGAACCGGCGGGCGTTCGAGGAGGCGCTCGCGGTGGAGCACCAGCGCGTCGTCCGCGGGGGGCAACCGGCGGGGCTGTTCATGATCGACATCGACCGCTTCAAGTCGATCAACGACCGCTTCGGCCACGACATCGGCGACGACGTGCTGGTCGCCGTGGTCGAGCGGCTTCAGCACGGGCTGCGCGGGATCGACGTAGTCGCTCGCTGGGGCGGCGAGGAGATCACCGTGCTCGCGCCCGGGATCCGCAGCCGGCGTGGGCTGGAGCAGTTCTCGGAGCGGATCCGCCGGCTCGTGGGCGACGAGCCGCTCGTCGCCGGGCGGACGGCACTCCCGGTCACCGTCTCGGTCGGCGGGACGCTGCTCGACGGGTCGCAGCCACCGGGCGAGGCGATCCGGCGCTCGGACGCGGCGATGTACGAGGCGAAGCGCCGCCGGGACAGCTGGGTCGTCACGCTTCCGCCCCGACTGACGCTCCACCTCGAGAGCGCGTAGCCGCGCCGGGACGCGAGCGCCCGCTACGCCGACGAGGGCCGGTGGCCCGTGAGCGCGGCTGCCACGCCGAGACCGAGGAAGATCGTCCCCGAGACCCAGCGCTGCGCGCGGAGGAACCGCCTGCTCTCGCGCAGGACGGCTCCCGCCGTGCCCGCCACGAGCGCCCACACGAGGTCGCTGGTCAGCGCGATCACCACGAAGATCGCGCCGAGCACGGCCAGCTGCGGCCGGGCCGGCTCGTCGGGAGCGACGAACTGCGGGAGGAACGCGAGGAAGAAGAGCGCGGTCTTCGGGTTGAGCACGTTCACGACGACTCCCTGCGTGTACACCCTCCGGCGCGTCGGCTCCGGCAGCCGGCCGCCGATCCGTCCCTCGTCGCCCGCGAGCAGCGTGTGGATCCCGAGCCAGACGAGGTACGCCGCTCCGAGCAGCTTGACGGCGTCGAACGCCGTCGCCGACGTCGCCAGCACCGCGCTGAGCCCCACGACCGCCGCGACCACGTGCACGAGCCCCCCGCTCGCGATCCCGAGCGCCGACACGACGCCTACGGATCTCCCGCCGTGGACGCTCTGGGCGACGATGTAGAGGACGGCTGGCCCGGGCACGACGGCGAGCGCGAGCGAGGCCAGGGCGAAGACCCAGAGCGTCGCCGGGTCGACGGTCACGACCAGCCCGGCCCGTCGGCGTCCACCACGAGACCGTCGACGTTCAGCTCCCACACGAGCCGCAGACCGTCCAGCGTCAGGTAGGGGTCGACGGTCGCGATCGCGGAGCTGTGCGGTGCGACGAGGTCGGCCAGCCCGCCCGTCGCGACGACCGGCGCCTCCGGGGCCTCGAGCTCGGCGCGGATCCTGGCAGCGATCCCGTCGACCTGGCCCGCGAAGCCGAACACGAGCCCCGACTGGAGCCCCGCCACCGTCGTCTTGCCGATCACGCTCGCCGGGGCGGCGAAGTCGACCTTCACGAGCCGCGCCGCGCGGGAGAAGAGAGCGTCCATCGAGACCTCGATCCCCGGCGCGAGCACGCCGCCGACGTATTCGCCGGCGGCCGAGACGACATCGAAGTTCGTCGAGGTGCCGAAGTCGACGACGATCACGGGGGCGCCGTACCGCTGCCTCGCGGCGACGGCGTTGACGATGCGGTCGGGACCCACCTCGCGCGGGTCGTCGTAGCGGATCGGGATGCCCGTCCGCACCCCGGGACCGACGGAGAGCAGCGGGGCCTCTGCCCACCGCTCGGCGAGGCGCTCCCACTCCCGGACGAGGGTGGGGACGGTCGAGGAGAGGCAGATGCCGGAGACGACCTCGGCGTCGAGCAGTCCCGCGAGCAGCACGCCGAGCTCGTCGCCGGTGCGGGAGCGCTCGGTCGCGATCCGCCAGTGGTCGACGAGCTGCTCAGCCTCGTACAGGCCGAGCGCCGTCTGCGTGTTGCCCACGTCGACCGCCAGCAGCATGGAGGCGGATTGTAGGGGCCGGGCATGCCCGGCCCGCTCGTGGCGGGCTCTACGCGATCGGGTCGTCCGGTGGCAGCGGGTCGCCGAGCCGCTCCGCGAGCGACTCGGCTGTGAGCCGCGGCTCGTCGTTCTCGCCCCGCAGCTCCTCGACGGTCACGTCGCCGGTCGTGTAGACCTCGGCGCGCGGGATGATGCGGGAGGGACGGTTCTTGTCCCAGACCCACACGTCCTCCATCTGCAGGTGGCAGAACGGGTAGCTCGCCTGGGGTGCCACCTTGAGGTCGAGCTTGTTGCAGAGGTACGTGGCGTCCTGGGTGAGCACGCAGTAGCGGAACATCGAGAAGACGGCCGTGTACTCCCGCTTCAGCTGGAGCTCGAGCTCGGCCTCGAACTCGTCGAGATCGTCGAGATGGCTCATGACGCTGAGTGTAGTGCCGCCAGGAGGTCGGCCACGCGACCGAGACCGGGGAGCACGAGCCCCGGGTCGAGCTCCGCGAGCGGCTCGAGCGCGAACCCCCGCTCGGGCAGCCGCGGGTGCGGGACGTCGAGGCCCGGCTCCGCGACCCGCTCGTCGCCGTACGAGAGCAGGTCGAGGTCGATCGTGCGGGGCCCCCAGCGCTCGCCCTCGCGCGTCCGGCCGAGCCGGCGCTCGACGTCGAGCAGCACGTCGAGCAGCTCCCGCGCCGTGAGCTCCGTGTCGACGGCGGCCGCCCCGTTGAGGAACGGCGGCTGCGGGACAGGCCCCCAGGGCGCGGTCTCCCTCAGCTCGGAGACCGCCACGACCGTCACCGCCGGGTGCTCACCGAGCAGCTCGACCGCGCGGAGCAGCGTGGAGGCCCGGTCCCCGAGGTTGGCGCCGAGGCCGACGTAGGCGCGCGTCACGCGCGAACCGTACAGAACCCCTACTGCCCCTTAACGACACCCCAACCGTCACTCGCTCATCCTCTTCTCAGGTCGAACCCGTATAAGGAGCGATGCCACCCGTGCGCGCAGCCCTCACCTCCCTCGCCGCTCTTGCCCTCGCCGTCGTCCTCGGCGGTCTGCTCGCCGTGCCCTCGCGCGCCGACGACGACCGGCGCCTCCTCGTCGCGCTCCGCGTGGATGCCGGCCCTGCGGCGGCAGCTCGCCTCGCGTCCGTCGGCGGGCGTCTCGTCGACGCGCGCCTGCGACTGTGGGAGGTCGTCGCCGCCGACGCGAGCGAGGTCGTCGGCGCCCTCCGCGAGGACGGCGCGGTGCGGTTCACGCAACCGGTGCGGACGTACGCCGTCGCGGCGTCGGCCGCAGCGGTCGACCCGCTCTCCGCCTCGGAGTGGTGGCGCGCCGAGATCGGTCTCGGCGCCCTCGTGCCTCCGGGCCCGGGAATCCCGGTGACGATCGTCGACTCCGGTGTGTTCGTCGACCACCCCGAGTTCGCCGGGCGCGCGAACCTCACGCTGCTGAACGAGCAGGAGCCGGCGCCCCTCGGCGGCGAGCACGGGACGATGGTCGCCTCGGTCGTGGGTGCGCCGGAGAACGGACAGGGCGTCGTCGGCATCTACCCGCAAGCGGTGATCCGCTCGTGGGACGCCGCGAAGGGCCAGGGCACCCAGCTCGACTCGATCGAGATCGTGAACGGGATCCTGGCTGGCGCCCGGGCGGGGCGCGGCGTCATCAACCTCAGCCTCGGCGGACCGCGCGACCTGGCGATCGAGTACGCCACGGAGGAGGCGGTCGCTCGAGGATCCCTCGTCGTCGCCGCATCGGGCAACGACGGAGATCGCGGCAGCCCGCTCGGCTACCCGGCGGCTCTCCCCCACGTCGTCACCGCCGCCGCGACCGACCGCTCGGGCGGGGTGGCCGCGTTCAGCTCGCGCTCGCCCTACGTCGACATCGCAGCGCCCGGCGACGAGATCACGGTCGCCAGCGCGCTCTCGACCGGCTGGCGCGAGACCTCGGGCACCAGCTTCGCCGCCCCGCTCGTCGCCGGCGCCGCCGCCTGGATCTGGACGGCCCGACCCGAGCTCGACGCCGGTCAGGTCGCCGAGATCCTCCGTCGATCGGCGCGCGACCTCGGCCAGCCCGGCCGCGACCCGGCCAGCGGCTTCGGGATGCTCGACGTCGGCGCGGCGCTCGCGCTCCCCGCACCGACCCGCGACCCGGCCGAGCCGAACGACGACATGGACAACGTGGATCCGAGCGGCGATCGCAACTACGTCGCCCGCCCGCCGCTCACGACGGCGACCCGCTCGCGTGCGGCGTTCAGCGCCCGCGTCGACCGGTGGGAGGACCCGCGCGACATCTACCGGCTGTGGCTCCCGGCACGCAAGCGCGTCACGATCACGGCGACGAGCGCCTCCGACGTCGACCTCGGCCTGTACCGAACCGGTGTGCTGACGGTCGTCGGGCCGTCGGCGAACGACTACCGACTCGCCCGCGCGCGCACCAGGGGCACGACCGAGCGGCTCGTCTACCAGAACACGGGTGCCGGCCGGTGGGCCTACGTCGCCGTCTCGCCCCATCGGTCGCGCACCGACGCGACCTACCGTCTCGTCGTCACCTCCCGCTAGGTACCCGGCCGACGGCCGGCACCTAGGAGGAGAGGCGACGGTGTCGCTCGACGACGACCGCCGTGTGCTCGACGGGGGCGCCGAGGTCGACGTCCGGCTTGCGGACCCGAACCCGGGCGCGGGTCACGTCGAGGCGTTCCACGAGAGCGTCCGCGACGGCGGCGGCCAGCGCCTCCAGCAGGTGGAACGAGCGTCCGTCGGAGATCTCCCGCACGATCGCGACCGCGTCGCGGTAGTCGACCGCGTCCTCGATCCGGTCGGACAGCGCAGCCGCGGGGTCGGCGACGTCCAGCTCGAGGTCGAACAGGAAGCGCTGTCCGACGACGCGCTCGTGCTCGAGCACGCCGTGGCAGGCGTGGAGCTCGAGGCCGTGGAGCTCGATCGTCACGCCCGCACCTCCGCCCGCTCGACGGCGGCCGCCACCGCGAGCGCCTCGACGTGGCCGGCCACGTCGTGCACGCGGAAGAGCGACGCCCCGCGGTCGAAGGCCGCAACAGCGCCGCCGATCGACGCGGCGTCGGACGCGACGCGCGCACCCGGGCCGAGCGTGATCCGCGCGAGCGTGCTCTTCCGCGACAGGCCGACGAGCACGGGGCGACCGAGCGCGACGAGCGCTCCGAGCCCGCGCACGAGAGCCAGGTTCTGGTCGGGCGTCTTGCCGAACCCGATCCCCGGGTCGAGGCAGATCCGCTCCTCGGGCACGCCGTGGGCGACCGCGAACGCGAGCCGCTCCTCGAGGAACGCCGTCACGTCCGCGACGACGTCGTCGTACCGCGGCTCCTCCTGCATCGTTCGAGGCGCGCCCTGCATGTGCATCAGGCACAGGTACGCATCGGCGTCCGCGACCACCCCGGCGAGGTCCGGGTCGCCCCGCAGCGCCGTGATGTCGTTGACGAGCACCGCGCCGAGCTCGAGCGCCCGTCGGGCGACCTCTGCCTTGGCGGTGTCGATCGAGACCGGTGCGCCCGCGAGGCGCTCCAGCACTGGCGCGACGCGGCGGAGCTCCTCGTCGAGCGCGACGGACTCGGCGCCCGGCCGGGTCGACTCCCCGCCGACGTCGACGAGGGCCGCGCCCGCCGACAGCATCCCTCGGCCGGCCGCGGCGGCGGCGTCCGCAGACGCGTACGCTCCGCCGTCGGAGAAGCTGTCTGGCGTGACGTTCACGACACCCACCACCGCCGGTCGCGGCCAACGTTCCTCGAGGGGTGGACGTCTCATGCCACATGGACGGTAACGCCCCGCGACGCGGGACGGCTCGCGGCTGGCTGGTGGGGCTGCTGCTCGTCGGTCTGCTGGCGGCGGTCGGGATCGCGTCGACGGGATCCGTCCCGGGTGGGAGCGGCGGTGCCCGGCGCCCGTCGGAGCAGCTGCTCGACGTCACGATGAGCCTGCTCGTCGTGCTCGTGCTCGTGGGCGGCGTCGTCGCGCTCGTCGTGTTCAGCCTGTTCCGGCGCGAGGACGCCGTCGCGACCGCGACCGGCCGGAAGCAGCGCCGCACGCCTGCGCAGGCCGTCATGTCGCTCGTGCTCGGGCTGGCGCTCGTGGTCGTCGCGCTGCGGTTCGTCCGCTCCGACGACGGCCCCGACGGGGGCGACGGGCTCCTGCCCGGCCTCGACGGGATCCCGGGGGTGGCGGAGGCGCAGGAGGGTCGCTACGAGCCCGAGTTCACGCCCTGGCCGGTCGCGATCACGATCGTCCTCGCGCTGGCCGCGGCTGCCGCCCTCGTGCTGCGACGTCGCGCCCGACGGAGCGCCCTGGGCGCCGAGCACGCGACCGAGCCGGAGGCGGTGCTCGCCGACGTGCTCGACGAGACCCTGGACGACCTTCGAGCCGAGTCCGACCCACGTCGCGCGGTGATCGCGGCCTACGCCCGCATGGAGCGCGCGCTCGGCGCAGCGGGGCTCCCGCGGCGCGAGACGGAGGCACCCGAGGAGTACCTCTCCCGGCTGCTCGACGCGCTGGAGCTCACGAGGCGCGACGCGGGACGGCTGACGGATCTCTTCACGTGGGCACGGTTCTCCGGGCACGATGTGCAGCCTGAGATGAAGCGCGAGGCCATCGACACGCTCGAGCACGTGCGCGACGAGCTGCGCGATGTCGTCGAGCGCCGCGAGGCGGAGGCGGCTGCCCGACTCGAAGGCCTTCCGGCGTGACGGAGCGCGTCCGTCGCGCGCTCGCGGCGGCTCTCGTCCCCACGCTGGCGCTCGGCGCCGTCCTCGTCGCGGTGCCCGGCTACGCCGAGCTCGCGGTGCACGTCTGGCTGCTCACGACGCTCGCGATCGGGCTGCTCGCCGTGCTGGTCGCCGTGCGCGACACGGTGCCGGCCCTGCCGTCGAGCTTCGACGCCGCCCTCGCCCCGCGGACGAGCCCTCCCGCCCGGCCGCCATCGCTCGCGAAGCTCGAGCGAGAGGTGTCGATGGGCGCGGAGAACGCGTTCGACACCCACTTCCGGCTGCGCCCGCTGTTTCGCGACGTCACAGCGAGCCTGCTGCTCGCGCGGCACGGCATCGACCTCGGCCGCCACCCCGACCGCGCGCACGCCGTGGTGGGGGCGGATCTCTGGGAGCTCGTGCGACCGAGCGCCGAGGCGCCGTCGGACCGTAGCGGCCCCGGCGTCCCGGTGGCGACGATCGAGGCGGCGGTCGCCGACCTGGAGCGCATCGCATGGAGCTGACGCGCGTCGCCGAGCTCGGAGGTCGCATCCTCGACGAGGTCGAGCGCGCCGTCGTCGGCAAGCGCGAGCGGCTCGAGCTCGTCCTGCTCGGGATGCTCGCCGACGGGCACGTGCTGCTCGAGGACGTCCCCGGCCTGGCCAAGACCCTCGCCGCGCGCTCGTTCGCGACGGTCACCGGCCTGCGCTTCGCGCGCGTCCAGTTCACGCCCGACCTGCTGCCCTCCGACGTGACCGGCTCGTCGATCTGGAACCAGCGCGACGCGGTGTTCGAGTTCCGACCGGGGCCCGTCTTCGCCAACCTGCTCCTCTCCGACGAGATCAACCGCGCCCCGCCGAAGACCCAGGCCGCGCTGCTCGAGGCCATGCAGGAGCGGCAGGTCACGATCGACGGCGTCACCCACCCGCTCGAGCCGCCCTTCCTCGTGCTCGCGACCCAGAACCCGATCGAGTACGAGGGCACCTACCCGCTCCCCGAGGCACAGCTCGACCGCTTCGTCTTGCGGGCCGGCTTCGGGTACCCGTCGGCCGACGACGAGTGGGAGGTGCTCGTCCGGCGGATCGAGCGCCGCACCGACGAGGTCGAGCTCCGCCCGGTGGTCGACCGGGAGACGCTCCGCGCGATGCAGGCGGCGATCGAGGGCGTCCACGTGGACGAGAGCGTCGGCCGCTACATCGTCGCCCTCGTCGCCGCCACGCGCGAGAGCACGAGCCTCGCGGTGGGCTCCAGCCCGCGCGGCTCGCTCGCGCTGCTCAAGCTCGCGCGCTGCCGGGCCGCGCTCGCCGGACGCGACTTCGTCACCCCGGACGACGTGAAGGCCGTCGCGGTGCCGGCGCTCGGTCATCGGCTCGTGCTGCGGCCGGAGCTCTGGGTCCAGCGACGCACGGGGGACGACGTCGTGCAGGAGGTGCTCGACACGGTGCCGACGCCCCGGGCCGAGGACCGCACGCCGACGTCGTGACCCGCTCCGCGACGCCGCTGCTGACGACGTCGACGGCGCTCGCCGGTCTCGGTCTCCTGGGGGCGCTCGCCCTCAGGCGCGCGGAGCTCGTGGTCCTCGCGGCGCCGTTCCTCGTGCTCGCCGGGCTGGCGATGCTCTCCACCGCGCCCGACGTCCGCGCCTGGTTCCGCCTCGACGCCGAGCGGGCGCTGGAGGGCGACGAGCTCGAGGCCCTGCTGACGCTCCGCTCGGCGACCGGCGCCGAGCGCCTCGAGGTGGGCGTCGTCGAGAGCCGCGGCACGGAGGTGCTCGAGGACGCGCTCCCGATCGCGATCCACCTCGCCCCGGACGAGGAGCGCGAGCTGCCGCTCCGCGTCCGCCTCACCCGTTGGGGAACTCCGACGATCGGCGACGTCCGGCTGCGCGCCCGCGACCGGTTCGGGCTCGTCCGCTGGGAGGGACGGGTCGAGCGCCCGCACCGCCTGCGCGTGTACCCGCGCCCCGAGCACGTGCGCCAGCTGGTCTCGCCGGCGCACACGCAGGCCACCACCGGCAGCGAGGTCGCACGGCTCCGCGGCGAAGGGCTCGAGTTCGCCGACACCCGGCCGTTCGTGCAGGGCGACCGCGTGCGATCCGTCAACTGGAGGGCCACCGCTCGCCGCGGCGCCCTGATCGTCAACGAGCGCCACCCCGAGCGCAACGCGGACGTCGTGCTCTTCCTCGACAGCTTCGCGGAGGCCCGCGAGACCGACGAGGGCACGCTCGAGCACGCGGTGCGGATCGTCGGCACCCTCGCGGGGACGTTCCTCGCGCGCCGTGACCGGGTCGGGCTGGTCGCCTTCGGGGGGATCCTGCGCTGGCTCGAGCCGGGCTCGGGACTGGCCCAGCGCTACCGCCTCGTGGACGCGCTGCTCGAGACGGGGATCGACTTCTCGTACGCGTGGAAGGACGTCAACGTGATCCCGGCCCGGACGCTCCCCCCTCGGGCGCTCGTGATCGCGGTGACGCCGCTGCTCGACGAGCGCTCGATCGCCGCGCTGCTCGACCTCCGAGCCCGCGGTCACGACGTCGTCGTCGTCGAGGTCTCGCCCGAGTCGCACGTCACGCCCGGGACGGAGCCCCTCGAGCGGCTCGCGCACCGGATCTGGACGCTCCAGCGTGCCGAGCTGCGCTCGCGGTTCGAGCGGCTCGGCGTCGCGGTGGCGACCCTCCACGACACGACGCCGCTCGACGTGGCGCTCGAGGGGGTGAGGTCGTACCGTCGTCACGCACGGGTCGCCCCGCGCTAGGCGCGGGGCTCGCCGCCGTCGCGGTGGCAGCTGGGCTCGCGCTCTGGCTGGGGCTCGAGGCGGGTGCGACGAGCCGTCTCCCCGTCGCGGCGCTCGGAGCGGCGGGCGCAGCGGCCGTCGCCGTCGCGCTCCTCTTCCCGTACGCCCTCGTCGCCGGCCTCTCGCTGCTCGGCGGGGCGTACGCCACGCTGCTCGCCGTCGACCAGCCGCCGCTCGACGCCAGAGCGACGGTCGTCGCCGCGGGCCTCCTGGTCGTCGCAGGGCTGGCGGACTGGTCGGTCGAGCTGCGCACCACCAGCCCCGACGAGGCCGGCGGACTCTGGCGCCGGCCGTTCTGGATCGCGATCGGCGGCATCGGGGCGCTCGCGCTCGGTGGAGTGCTCCTCGCAGTCGTCGACCTCGCCCGGACGGAGGGGATCGTCGTGGAGGCGATCGGGACGGCGGCGGCGCTCGCAGCCGTCGTGCTGGTCGCACGCCTGGCCGTGACGCAGCGGACGGGCGCCGACTGAGCCGGGCGCCGCCGCTGGGCGGTCAGCCCGCCGTGGGTGGCGCGTAGGCGACGCGCGCGAACGGCCACGCGTCGGAGGCGAGCCAGTCGGAGACCGCTCGCCGCAGCGGGGCGTCGAGCTCGCCCCGCGACGCGCGCACCCACGAGCGCACGGACGCGTCGGCCTGGCCCCTCTCGTCCGGGTAGACGTACACGCAGCCGAGCACGTCAGCGGTCGCCGGGTCGAGCACCGTGTACGTGAAGCCGCTGAGCTCGCGGAAGTCGCGCGCGTGCGCCTCGAGGTCGGCGAGGTTCTCGTCGGCCGTCATCGACACCGGCCAGGAGTCCGCGCGATCCGCTCCGAAGCCCGGGGTCGCGCGGATGTGGTCGATGCTCGACATCCACGCGGCATGGTCGCGCTCGTTGTGCTCCGGCCCGAGCGGGACGAGCACGAACCCGTCGCCCACGAGCGTCGCCGGCGGGACGAACGAGGGCGGGACGAACGAGGCTGCGGTCAGGAGGCGGCGGGGTCGGGCGGCGGCTGCATCGCCGCGCCCGGGATCACCCGCGGTGCCGGCTTCACCACCGGCTTCTCCTTGTCCCTCACCTCGGGCTCGGGCTCCGGCTCCGGCTTCTCGGCGAAGACGGAGTCCTCGGCCTCGCCGGCGAGCAGCCGCTCGAACTGATCCTTGTCGATCGTCTCCCGCTCGATCAGGATCCCCGAGAGCAGGTGGAGCTCGTCCATGTGCTCGCGCAGGACGGTGGCGGCCATGTCGTGCGCCTCCTCGATCACGCGCCGGATCTCGTCGTCGATCTGCCGGGCGACCTCGTCCGAGTAGTCGGGCTCCGCGCCCATCTCCCGCCCGAGGAACGGCATGTCGTGGTTGCGCCCGAGCACCCGCGGGCCGAGCTTCTCGCTCATCCCGAAGCGCATGATCATCGACTTCGCGGTCGCGGTGATGCGCTCGATGTCGTTGGCCGCTCCCGTCGTGACCTCGTTGAAGACGAGCTCCTCGGCGGCGCGACCGCCGAGCGTCATGGCCATCTGCGCCATGAGCGAGCCCTTCGTCGTCAAGTACCGGTCTTCGGTCGGCAGCGAGATCGTGTACCCGAGCGCCTGTCCCCGGCTCACGATCGAGATCTTGTGCACCTCGTCGGTGCCCTCGAGGTAGTAGCCGACGATCGCGTGGCCCATCTCGTGGTACGCGGTGATCTTCCGCTCCTTCTCGGAGAAGAGCCGCGACTTCTTCTCGGGCCCCGCGATCACGCGCATGATCCCCTCTTCCAGCTCGTGCTGGCCCACGACCTTGAGGCCGCGCCGGGCTGCGAGCAGCGCCGACTCGTTGATCACGTTCGCGAGGTCGGCACCGGTGAAGCCCGGCGTCGAGGCCGCGAGCACGTCGAGGTCGATCTCCTTCGCGAGCGGCTTGCCCTTCGCGTGCACCTCGAGGATCTGCTGGCGCCCCTTGCGGTCGGGCCGGTCGACGACGATCTGGCGGTCGAAGCGGCCCGGCCGGAGCAGGGCCGGGTCGAGGATGTCCGGCCGGTTGGTGGCCGCGATGAGGATCACGTTGTCCTTCACCTCGAACCCGTCCATCTCGACGAGGAGCTGGTTGAGCGTCTGCTCGCGCTCGTCGTGGCCGCCGCCCATCCCCGCGCCGCGATGTCGGCCGACGGCGTCGATCTCGTCGATGAAGATGATGCAGGGGCTCGCCTGCTTCGCCTGCTCGAACAGGTCGCGCACGCGCGAGGCGCCGACGCCGACGAACATCTCGACGAAGTCGGAGCCGGAGATCGAGAAGAACGGCACACCGGCCTCGCCGGCGGTCGCGCGGGCGAGCAGCGTCTTGCCGGTGCCGGGCGGCCCGTAGAGGAGGACGCCCTTCGGGATCCGCGCGCCGAGCGACTGGAACTTCTTCGGGTTCTCGAGGAACTCCTTGATCTCCTGGAGCTCCTCCACCGCCTCGTCGGCGCCGGCGACGTCCTTGTAGGTGACCTTGGGCGAGTCGGGCGACATGCGCTTCGCCCGGCTCTTGCCGAAGCTCATCACCTTGGAGCCACCGCCCTGCATCTGGTTCATGAGGAAGATCCAGAACCCGATCAGCAGCATGAACGGGAGCAGCGTTGAGAGAAGCGTCCACCACGCGCTCGAGCCCGTCCCCTTGGAGTCGAACCGGACGTTCTCGGCCTCGAGGACGTTCTGGTACTGGATCTGGGACTGCGGCGTCGGGTAGTTGACCTTCACCTTCTCGCCCCCGGTCAGCGTGGCGTTGATCTGCTGCCGGTTCGGGGTGAAGAGCACCTCCTCGACCCCGCCGTTCTTGGTCTGCTGGATCAGCTCCGAGTACGTGATGTCCTTGCCCTCGTCACGGCGCGGGATCAGCGTCTCGCTGGCGAGGAACACCAGGAGCACGATCACCACGAGGGGGAACAGCGCGCTGCGGAAGAAGCGGTTCACCGTGGGAAGAGGGTAGCAGCGTGCGCTCCGCGTCCCGAGGGCGCGACAGGCGCTGCGCTCATCTTAACGCCGCTGAAATGTCCTGCAAGGCCCCGCCAAGAAGTCCTGCGATCGGGCCTCGGCCCCGGGCGCGGCGAGCCCCGCCCCTACGAGGCTCCGCCGGGGATCAGGTCGTCGCGCAGGACGCCGATGTACGGCAGGTTGCGGTAGCGCTCGGCGAAGTCGAGGCCGTAGCCGATCACGAACCGGTTCGGGATCTCGAAGCCGACGTACCGGACGGGGACGTCGATCTCGCGGCGCTCGGGCTTGGTGAGCAGCGCGCAGATCTCGAGCGACGCCGGTCGCCGCGCGCCGAGCGTGCGCATCAGGTACGAGAGCGTCAGGCCCGAGTCGATGATGTCCTCGACGACGAGGACGTCGCGACCGGCGATGTTGATGTCGAGATCCTTGAGGATCCGCACGACACCCGAGGAGTCGGTGCCGGCGCCGTAGCTCGAGATCGCCATGAAGTCGATCTCGCACGGGATCGCGAGCTCGCGCATCAGGTCGGCCATGAAGAACACGGCCCCCTTCAGCACGCCGACGAGCAGCAGGTCGCGGCCCGCGTAGTCGCGGGAGATCTCGACGCCGAGCGCCTCGACCCGCGCACGGAGCACCGCCTCCTCGATCAGCACCTCACCGACGTCCGGGTGGGCGCTCATCCGTCCTCCCGCGCCGCGTCGACGACCCCCGCCCACCCCGGCGCGACCGCGATCCCCGGCACGGCGACGACCGGCCCTTCGGCCAGCGCGACCATCGGCCAGTCGTCTCGCTCGGCGCGCGCCACCTTCGCGTCCACGAGCAGATCCTGCACCTTCTTCCGGCGGCCCGCGAGCCGATCCCCCGGCCGGCGTCGCCGGACGACGAGCCCGTCCGTCGCGCTCGAGATGCGCCAGGGGCCCCACGTCACGCGTCCCTCGAGCCGGAGCTCGTCGTACTCGCGCACGGCCCGGAGATCTTCGCCGAGGTCGGCCGCCGCCGACCCGTCGTGCGTGGAGAGGAGGTCGACGAGCGATCGCTCGAGCGTCCGTGGCAGACGCGGACGCTCGCGTGCGAGCGTCAGGAGGCTGGCCCGGGCGCGCGGATCGAGCTCCTCGAGCAGCGGGAGCACCCGCTCGCGGATGAGGCCTCGCTTCGTCGCGGAGTTGGTCGCATCCTCGCGCCACGCCAGCCCCTGCGCCCGGCAGTACGCGCGGGTCTCCTCCGCCCACACCGTGAGCAGCGGCCGGACGACGCCGTCCGCGCGCCGCGGCCGGATCCCTCCGGTCGCGCCGCTCGCGAGGACGCGCAGCAGCACCGTCTCGACCTGGTCACTGGCCGTGTGGCCCGTGGCGCGCAGCCCGTAGGGCTCGGTCAGCCGGTAGCGCAGCTCGCGCAGCGCGGCCTCGGTCTCGGCCGGCTCCGCTCGAACCACCTCGGCTCCGAGCGCCTCGACGCAGAACAGCGCGTCCGCGTCCGCGTCGGCCCCGCGCAGCCCGTGGTGCACGTGCACCGCGCGAACGTCGAGCCCGAGGGCTCCGAGCACGTGCCAGAGGCAGGTCGAGTCGGCGCCACCCGAGACCATGCACGTGACGGTCGCCCCGTCGGGGATCAGCGACTGCTCGCGCAGCTGGCGACGGACGAGTGCCTGGATGTCGCGCATCCGCCCCATTGTGGCTGGGGCGTCGGTGGTCCTGCTCTCGCGCCCTACGAGCCGGTCGGTGCGAGCGTCGCTGCGTCGACGACGAGATCGGCCGGAGGCGGCTCCACGTCGACCTCGGCACCGAAGTCGAACAGGTCGAAGGTCAGGCGCATCGACGTCTCGCCGCCGAGGCCCTCCTGGGTCATGGAGGCGTCGATCTCCATCCGCCGCAGCAGCCCGTCGTCGTCGACCCAGACGTCCAGCGGGACGCTCGCGAGGTTGGCCTGCGCGAGGGCGTCCTTGAAGCTCCCCAGAACGTCGTCCGTCGCGCCTGCGGCCTCCGCCTGGGCGGCGATCTTCGCGGGATCGAGGGTCGTCCGGTAGTGGGTGGTCTCCGCGCCGCGGATCTCCTCCCGTCCGACGGTCTCGAGCGGGGCGGACACGGCCTCGAGCGCGTCGAGGATGCTGAGAGGGTCGGTCGCCCCGAACGAGCCGAGCTGCTCCAGGTCGAGCTCCACGCCCTTCATCTGCGCGAGCGCGTCGACGTCGACCTTGATCCACTCCTTCCCCTCGGGGAGCTCCGAGGCGATCAGCGGGAACCGGAGGTACAGGATGCGCCCGTCCTGCAGCGCCTCGAGCTGCCACTTCTCCGGATCGTCGAACCCCTCCAGGTCGCCAGGCTTCGCCCCGAACGCCGCCCCGAACCCGCCGAGCAGCTCGGCGAGCGCGGACATGTCGAACGTGAGGCGAGCGCGATCGGCAGCGCTGTCGAACGCGCCCGAGGCGCCGATCGTCAGGTCCTGCTCTCCGAAGGACGACGCGAGCGTCAGCTCGAACGAGGCGCTCTGCGTCTTCGAGCTCGCCGACGCGACGCTCGTGAGGTCGCTGAGCGCGGGCGCTTGCGCCGTCGCGGACGAGCCGCCGCAGCCGGCGACGACGAGCGCGAAGGCGGTCAGCGCGACCAGAGCATGGATTGGAGCGAGTCGCCGCATCTGCTGGAAGCATCGTAGAGGCCGCCGCGGCTCGGCATGCCCCGTTCGAGGCATCCGCAACCGTCCCGGCGCCGCTCAGCCGTCCGCGAACCGGGGCGCGAGCGCCCACGAGCGCAGCGCCTGCGCCGCTCGGCTCACCGCCGCCGCGTCGAGGTGGTGCGGCGCGGCGTGCTCCACCGGCCGGATCCGAGCGGTCGGCGTGACGCCGACTGCGGCATCCAGGACGTAGCGGACGGGGAGCGCGTGGCTGACGGCCAGGATCCGCTCCTCCGGCCGCTCGAGGAGCCCCTCCAGGGCACCCGCCAGCCGCACGGCCACATCGACGCGCGTCTCGCCGCCCCCGGGGCAGGGTCCGTCGGGCGGGGTCGACCACGCCCAGGCGCGATACGCCTCGAGTGGGCCTCCCTCGAACGCGCCGAACCCGATCTCGCCGAGCGCGGGGACGGTCAGCAGCGGGGTCGCTCGACCCTCGAGCGCGAGCGCGAGGGTGCCGCTGGTGCGCTCGAACGCGGTCGCGACGCCGAGGTCGATCGTGGTGCCCGCAAGCTCGGCTCCGAGCCGCCGCGCCTGCGCCGCGCCCGTCTTCGACAGCCCTTCCCCCGGCGGCAGCGAGCTGACGACGTCGAGCTCGTTCGACCGCGCGTGCGCGTGGCGCACGAGCACGAGCTCCTTCACAGGAGCACGCTCCGGTAGTCGAGGACGTGCTCCATCCCGATCGACTCGTAGAGCGCGATCGCCGGCCGGTTGTCCGTGCGCACGAACAGGCAGACGGTGGGCACCTGCTCGAGCAGCAGCCGCACGAGGTCACGCAGCGCACGGGAGGCGTACCCCCGGCGACGCGCCTCGGGATCGACCCACACCTGCTGCAGCTGCACCGCTGAGGGCGTCCAGGCGGACGCCTCCGCCTTGAACCGGATCACGCCCGCCTCCGTCCACAGCCAGGAGCGTCCCTCCTCGATCTGCACACGCGTCCGCCAGCGGAAGCCGTTCGGGTCGCGTCCGAGCGGATCGACGCCGATCTCGCCGTAGTGCGCTGCTGCGCAGGCGGGCACGAGCAGGTCGAGGTCGCGCAGGGTGGCGGGCCGCAGGCCGGTCGAGCCGGGCTCCGGCGCGTCGCTCAGGGCGTACACGGGCTGCCCCGGCCGGTCCTCGCGCAGCGAGCCGAACCGCCGCCGGCCCGCCTCCCAGAGCTCGGTCACCGCCGCAGCCTCGCCGATCAGCATCCGCGGCCCCGTCTTCGCCGCGAGCCCCGCGAACACGGCGCAGCCCTCGCCCGAGGGGACGACGTTGGTGCCGAGGTGGCAGAGACCGCGCAGCGCTCCGTCGTCGGAGAGGGTGCCGACGAAGCGCCCCTGCCGGCGGCGCGCGACGTCCTCGAGGAACACGCGCTCGACCGGATCCTCGGCGCAGAAGCGGAGGATCAGCTCGGCGGAGGGATCGACCACGGTGCGTGCCACGGATCGCATCGTAGGGGCCGACTCGCACCTGCCCGCCCTACACTTGCGCGATGCCCATCCACGTGAGAGCGAATCCCGGAGACTACGCGGACGCCTGCCTCCTCCCAGGCGACCCCCTCCGGGCGAAGTACATCGCCGAGACCTTCTTGGAGGACGTCGTCCAGCGCAACGCCGAGCGAGGCATGCTCGGCTACACCGGCACGTTCGACGGCAAGCCGGTGTCGGTGCAGGCGAGCGGCATGGGGTGCCCCTCGGCCGCGATCGTGATCGAGGAGCTCGTCCAGCTCGGTGTGAAGAAGATCGTGCGCGTCGGGACGTGCGGCGGCCTCCAGCCCGGGATGACGATGGGCGACCTGATCGTCGCCCTCTCGGCGACCGCAGCCGATGCGACCGCCGCGCACTACGTCGGCGGCGAGCCGCATGCGCCGACCGCCGACTTCGGGCTCGTCCACGAGGCCGTGCACCAGGCGAAGCACCTCGGCAAGCCGGTGCGCGTCGGCCCGATCGTCTCGAGCGACATCTTCTACAACCCCGATGCCGACCAGGCGCGCCGGTGGTCCGAGCGCGGGATCCTCGCCGTCGAGATGGAGGCAGCGGTGCTCTTCACGCTCGGCGCGCTGCGGGGCATCCAGGCGGGCTGCATGCTGCTCGTCAGCGACATGGTGGTGGACGGGGAGTTCATCCGCATCACCGACGAGGAGATGCGGGCGGCGGTCGACGAGATGACGGAGCTCGCGTTGCACGTCGTGACCGCCTAGGCACTTCCGCTCCGCGGAAGTGCCAGGATGCCCGGAATGAGCGGTACCCTCGACACGCCCCGCCCCGGCGGCGGGGCGTGCACGTTCCTCGTCAACCCTGCCAGCGCCAACGGGTCGACAGGGCGGCGCTGGCCGGAGCTCGCCCGGCGCGCAGCGGCGGTCGGGCTGCACGGGGACGCCTTGCTCAGCGAGCGACCCGGCCACCTGGGCGAGCTCGCGCGCGAGGCGGCGCTCGGAGGCGCCGCTCTGCTCGTCGTCGTCGGCGGCGACGGCTCGGTGCACGAGGTCGCGACCGGGCTCGCCGGCGTGCACGACCCGCCGGAGATCGCGATCGTGCCGCGGGGCACCGGCTGGGACTTCGTCCGCACGTTCGGCATCCCGCGGGAGATCGAAGAGGCCGCGGCGGTCGCGCTCGAGGGCGACGTCCGGACGGTGGACCTCGGCCGGGTCGTCTACCGCGGCTGGGACGGAGCCGAGTCGCTGGCGACGTTCGCCAACGTCGCCAGCGCTGGCATGAGCGGGGCGATCGCCCAGCGCGCGAACGAGACGACGAAGGCGCTCGGCGGCAAGGCCTCGTACCTCTGGGCGACCTTCGCGGTCTTCGCGCGCTGGACGCCGACGGAGATCCGGCTCGAGGTCGACGGCGAGCGCCGCGCCGCCCGGATGTTCGACGTCGTCGTCGCGAACGGACGCTTCCTCGGCGGGGGGATGGAGATGTGCCCGGAGGCCGAGCCCGACGACGGGCTGTTCGACGTCCTGACGATCGGCGACGTCACGAAGCGCGATCTCGTCCAGACGATGCCGAAGATCTACCGCGGCACGCATCTGCCGCATCCCAAGGCGGAGCTGCTGCGCGGGCGCGTGGTGACGATCGACGCCCCCGAGCCCCTGCCGATCCAGCTCGACGGCGAGCAGCCCGGCACGACGCCCGTCCGGTTCGAGATCGTCCCCCACGCACTACGGCTGCGCGTGCCGCCCCGCCCGGCGGGCTAGGACGCGGACTTGCGCGACGGCGCCTTCTGCGCCGCCGGCTTCTGGGCGCGCCGCAACGCGGCGACCTCCTTCTCCAGCTTCGCCACGCGCGCCTCGAGCGCGTCGATCCCCCGCACGCGCTTGCCGAGGTCGTCCACGCGGATGCGGAGATCGTTGAACGCCTTCAGCGCTGCAGGGCCGCCGGGCAGGTCGGCGATGCGGTGGAGCGTCTCCTGCCCGCGGCTCGCGAGCTCTCCGAGAGCGTCGCTCGAGGTCTTCTTCGCGGCCACGCAGTCGTTGTACCACGGCTGAGCCCCGCGGCGCCGACTGGCACCGTCGTCGGGTGCGCTCGTGCGGTTGCGTGACGTCAGCCGGGCACCTCTGTCGCCACGCGGCCCGGCACGGGCGCGGGGACGGCGACCAGGCGGACGTAGTCCTCCCCGAGACCGGGCCGATGGTCCGGCTCGCCCTTCGCGGGCCATAGCGCCAGCGCGCGCTCGGCCTGCGCCGTGATCGTCAGCGACGGGTTCGCGCCGAGGTTCGCGCTGATCGCCGAGCCGTCCACGACGTGCAGCCCCGGGTGGCCGTAGACGCGGTGGTACGGGTCGACCACGCCCTCCTCGGCCGATGCGCCGATGCACGCCCCGCCGATCAGGTGCGCCGTCGTCGGCACGTCGAACAGCACCTCGTTGACAGCGCTTCCTGGGTGCCCGTCGATCAGCTCGGCGACGATGCGCGCGGCCTCGTTGGCGACCGGGAGGTAGCTCGGGACGGGCACCTCGCCCGGCGCGCTCGTCAGCCGACCACGCCGGAGCGCGACGCGAAGCGCGTTGCGCCGCGACTGCATCACGAGCAGGATGATCGTCCTCTCGGACCAGCGCCGCACCGAGAGGCTCCGGGCGAACGCGATCGGATGGCGCACGACGCGCCCCAGGAAGCGCAGCTGGCGAGGGATGCGACCGCCCCCGTCCACCAGCACCGTCGCGAGGAGCCCCATCGCGTTCGACCGGGCCGGGTAGCGGACCGGCTCGATCCGGGTGTGCGGATCAGGCTGGATGGACGACGTGATCGCGACCCCGCACGCGTAGTCCACCGCGTTCGACCTCGCAGTGGCGCCGACGATCGCCTCCGAGTTCGTGCGCACGTTCTCCCCGAGGCGCGGAGACAGACGAGGAAGCAGACCCTGCGCACGCGAGGCGAGGAGCAGGCGCAGGGTTCCGAGCGCCCCCGCCGCGAGCACGACCTGCTCCGCGCGGAAGACCTCGATCCGACCACGACGCCCCGGATCCCGAGCCCGCACGGCATAGCCGACGCCGTCGGGTGCGACGTCGATCGCCTCGCGTTCGGGGTGGATCGTCACGCCGAGCCGCTCGGCCAGCCACAGGTAGTTGCGGTCGAGCGAGTTCTTCGCGCCGTGCCGGCAGCCGACCATGCAGCCGCCGCACCCCGTGCACCCGCTCCGCGGCGGCCCCTGGCCGCCGAAGTAGGGATCGGGGACCTCGACGCCTGGCTCGCCGAAGAAGACCCCGACGTCGGGGCGGTGGTACGTGTCGGCGACGCCGAGCCGCTCGGAGAGCCTCCGCACGACGACGTCCGCCGGCGTGTCCTCCGGCACGCGCGCCGCCCCGAGCATCGCCCGCGCGACCGTGAGGTGCGGTTCGAGCTCGTCACGCCAGTCGGTGATCCCCGACCACTGCGGGTCCGACCAGAAGTCGTCCAGGGGCTCGTAGAGGGTGTTGGCGTAGACGAGCGATCCGCCCCCCACGCCCGCACCCGACAGGACGAGGACGTCGCGGAGCAGCGTCAGCCGCTGGATCCCGTGACAGCCGAGGCGGGGCATCCAGAGGAAGCGCCGCACGTCCCAGCTCGAGCGGGGGAGGTCGTCCGCCTCGAAGCGGCGCCCCGCCTCGAGGACGCCGACGGTGTACCCCTTCTCGGCCGCGCGCAGCGCTGCGACGCTCCCACCGAAGCCGGAGCCGACCACGAGCACGTCGTACCGCGCAGCGGTCACGCCCCAGGCGGCCGCTTCCCGAGACGCGCGGCCACGGCGGCGAGCGCCTCCCCCGCGCTGCCACGAAGCGTGAGCGCCGCCTCTGCGTCGTACGGCGTCGGCTCCCGGTTGAGGATCGCGACGGCGCCACCGGCCGCCAGCGTGCGCTCCGGCAGCCCCGCCACCGGCCAGACCTGGAGGGACGAGCCGACGACGAGCAGCAGCGACGCGTCCGCGGCGAGGCGCTCCGCGCGGGCGATCGCGGCAGGCGGGAGCAGCTCGCCGAACAGCACGACGCCCGGCTTGAGCACGTCTCCACAGCCGCGGCAGACCGGCGCGTCTGCCGTCTCGAGCTGGACGAGGACGTCCTCCAGGGCTTCGACGCCGTCGCAGGCGAGGCAGATCGAGGTGCGGATCGAGCCGTGCACCTCGACCACGTCCTCGCTGCCGGCGCGGGTGTGGAGCGTGTCGATGTTCTGGGTCACGACGGCCGACACGCGCCCGGCCCGCTCGAGCGCGGCGAGCGCCGCGTGGCCCGCGTTCGGCTCGGCGGCGAGCAGCCCGCGGATCCTCGGCCCGTACCAGCGCCAGACGCGGAGCGGATCACGCACGAAGGCATCGATCGAGGCCACCTCGAACGGGTCGACCTCGGCCCACATGCCCGTCGCCGAGCGGAAGTCCGGGATGCCGCTCTCGGTGCTCATCCCGGCGCCCGTCAGCACCACGCAAGGGCCGTGCTCGTCGAGCAGATCCGCAAGCTCGGCGGCGGTTCCCATGGCGCGCATCGTACGCGGGGCCCTATCCTCGGCCCGGCCCCATGGACGAGTTCGCCTTCCACCATCGCGTCCGTGTGCGATTCGCGGAGACCGACGCGCAGGCGATCGCGCACCACGCGTCGTTCGTCGTGTGGCTGGAGGAGGCGCGGGTCGCCTACCTGGCCGCCCATGCCGGCGGCTATCGCGCGATCCGCGAGCGAGGGATCGAGGCGCTCACCACCGGCGTGCACGTCGACTACCTCCGGTCGGCGGCGTTCGACGACGTGCTCACGATCCACGTGCGCTGCTCGGAGATCCGCGGCGCCCGGTTCCGGTACGACTACGTCGTCGAGCGCGAGGGCGACGTCATCGCGACCGGCCACACGCTCCACGCGATCGTCGACCGGGAGACGTACCGCCCCACGCGCGTGCCGGCGTGGTTCGTCGACGACGTGCTCAGGGCCGAGCCGGTTCCGCCGCGCCTCCGCTGACGGGCAGCGGGGATCCTGCGACCTCCGCGTCTGCCTGACCGGGCGAGACCGCCGGCACGTCGGCCCGCGGACGGGTGTCGGGCGCGGCGGGCTTCGGCTTCGGCTTCGGCTTCGTCCCGACCCGGACGATCCGCGGCTCCGCGACGTAGTAGGAGGCCCACGCGTTCTCGTGCAGCACGGTGCCGTCGCTCGCGAGCACGCGACGCGTCACGCGCGTCTCGCGCGGCGGCGAGCCCATCTCCTCGATCAGGCGCGTCCCGCGCTCCAGCGTGGGGTCCTCGATGCGCTCGATCGGGACGGGCCCCGTCACCGTGAGCGCCGCCGTGTCGCTCTCCACACGACGGTCGACGGGCGCGCCGTACAGGTTCACCGTCAGCGAGCCCGGGCCGACGAACGTGCGCAGGAGGATCCAGCTCCCCGTGTCGTTCGAGAAGGTGAGGTCGAGGTCGGGGAAGTTGACGGTCGCGTCGCGACCGAGCGGGTAGTGGTCGATGTAGAGGGCGTGGTTCGTGCGGCTCCCGATCGGGAGGCCGGCCTCGAAGGCGGCGTTGAACACGGTCGTCGACACCTGGCACACCCCGCCGCCGATGCCGTTCTGGAGCTCGCCGTTGATGATCACGGGAGCCTCCTGGAACCCCTTCGCCGCGTTGCGCTCTCCCGTGGTTCCGTTGAACGAGAAGGTCGCCCCGGGAGCCACCAGCGCACCGTCGATCAGCTCGGCGACGAGGCGGACGTTCGCCAGGCGGCCCGGCGTGCCGCCGTAGGTCGTCGTGTAGGAGCCGACGACCCCGCTGATGCCCATCGCCCGGGCCTGCGCGGTGGTGCGCTCGGGCTCGGCGACCGCGACGGGCAGCGCGACGACCCTCGGCGCGGGACTGGTCACCGCGCGCAGCAGGGCCGCACGCGTCGCCTCGACGTCGAGCGCCCGCCCCCGGGAGGCGGGCACGAGCTCGATGCCCCCGGGGACGACCCGGAACGTCGCGTCGCGCGGTGCCCGGTTGACCTTCCGCTGGAGCTCCGCGAGCCACGCGTTCGCGCGCCTTCCGGTCACCTCCAGCTCGGTCGCCCCCCTGGAGGGCAGGCGCAGGATCGTCGCTATCCGCCAGCGCGGCAGCCGCCAGCCCGTCTCGTCCGCGCGGAGCGTCACCGGCGCCGAGAGCGCGACCTCGGCCGCGGCGGCCGCCGGCTCGAGCGCTTCCGGTGCGAGCCGGGGCTCGTCCGTGACGACGGGAAGCGGAACGGGGACGCCGCGGGCGAGGGCGGCGAGCGAGCGCACGATCGTCTCGGCGGCCCCCTTCTGGTCGAGCACGGTGCCCTGCCGGCCGGGGACGACCGCGACCGCCAGCCCTCGCCGCCGCACGGCGGGCTCGACCGCGGGACGGTCGACCGCCGCCGCCATCTGGGCGACCGTGTACGCGACGACCGACTCGAACGCCGACGCGCCCGGGGCGAGCTCCGCGCCGAAGACCCTCGTCTGGAGCCGCTTGAACCCCCGCACCGGGCCGAAACCGCTGCCTTCCGCCATGGCGGCGCGCACTGCCGCGTCCCAGTCGACGCGCACGCCGAGCTGGCTCGCCGACAGCTCCCAGCTCTTGCCTCCCGCCACGAAGCGGATCGGCACGCGCTCGACGGCCTCGGCCTCGCGGCGCAACAGCGCGCGGGCGGCCGAGGGCGACTGGCCTCCGAGCTCCACGCCCGCGATCTCGGTGCCCTCGGCGAGCGTCGTGGACGATCCCGCGAACGCGAGCCCGAGCGCGATCAGCGCGGCGCCCACGAGGGCGGCCACGATGAGGAGACGGCGCAGAGCGACGGCCGAGGAACGTCGCCGACGCGCCGCGCGTCTGGCGGTCGACACACCGGCGTCCACGGGCCCTGCCGATGGTAGCGATCGGCCGGCCGCGACCGCAAGCGCCCCACGCCCCTCGACCGCTCGTGTCGCATCACCGAGAGCGCCGCGTCGGGCGCGGGAGCGCGCCGGCGCTCAGAAGACGAACAGCTCCACGCCGCCCGAGACGTTCAGCTCGATGCCGGTCACGTACCCGGCGAGGTCAGAGCAGAGGAACGCGACGGCGTTCGCGACGTCCTGCGGCTCGCCGGCGCGCCGGAAGACCGTGCGCCGGGCGATCCGCTCGTTCGTCGCCGGGTTCGCCAGGTGGAACGCCTCGCTGCCGATGATCCCCGGCACGACCGCGTTGCAGGTGATCCCGTGGCGACCGCCCTCGAGCGCCAGCGTCTTCGTGAGGCCGAGGATCCCTGCCTTCGTGGTCGCGTAGCTCGCCTGCCCGAACCCGCCGAGCGCGCCGACGACGGATGCCATGTTCACGATCCGTCCCCAGCCGCGCTCGCGCATGTGCGGCCAGACCGCCTGGGCGCACGTGAAGGCGCCGGTGAGGTTCACGCGGAGGTCGCGCTCCCACAGCTCGGGACGCTGGTCCTCGAGCTGTCCGACGTGATCGAGCGTCCCGGCGTTGTTCACGAGGATGTCGACCGAGCCGAGCTCCGCGACGGTGCGCTCGACCGCCGCGCGCACCTGCGCCGCGTCGGTCACGTCGCAGCGCAATGCGAGCGCCCTCCTCCCCGTCGCGCGGATCTCCGCCGCCGTCTCCTCGGCGCGGACGAGCCCCTGCGCGACGGCCACCTGGGCAAGAGGCCCGAGTCCGTCCGCCGCCGAGGTGTCCGACTCGACGAGGACGTCGGCGATCACCACGTCCGCGCCCGCGGCGGCGAGCGTGAGGGCGTCCGCCCGTCCGAGGCCACGCGAGCCGCCCGTGACGAAGGCGACGCGCCCCGTGAGATCGATCGCGAGCGCCATGAGACGATCCTACGCCGCCCTGCGAGCCTGCCTCCTGCCCGATCCGGTGCTAGCCGAGCGCGAGCTCGGCCGCGCCGGCGACCGACCTCGCAGCCGCGCCGAGCCGGTCGACCGCGACGCGCCCCTCCTTCATCACGAGGACGACGGCGTCGCCGGCGGCGAGGACGCCGATGTCGGCCAGCGGGTCGCCGTCGACGACCAGGAGGTCGGCGAGCTTGCCCGCCTCGATCGTGCCGACGCGCTCGTGGACGCCGAGCGCACGGGCCGTGGTGCACGTTGCGGCGACGATCGCGTCGTGTGGCGTCAGCCCGCAGCCGACGAGCTCCGCCAGCTCGTGCACGAGCGCCCCCGGTCGCGGCCACCCGTCCGTTCCCGTGGCGAGCGGGATCCCGAGCTCGTGCGCTCTGGCCACCCCCTCCCGGTGTGGGCCGTGCGCCGCGCGCATGCGATCTGTCATGTGCGCGGCTCGCGTGCCGTCGCCCCACGAGCGCTCGCTCGTGATGTACAGCGTCGGCATGAAGATCAGGCCGCGCTCGGCGATGCCCTCGAGCGCGGCGTCGTCGATCGCCGCCCCGTGGAGGATCACGTCGCAGCCCGCGTCGATCGCGTGCCCGAGGCCCGGCTGACCGTGGGCGTGCACGTGCACGTGCTTGCCGCGCATCCTCGCCTCTGCGACGAGCGCGTCGAGCTCCTCCGGCGTGTAGTCGGGTCTGCCGAGCGCCTCGTGCGCCCACTGGAAGCCTCCGGTCGCGCAGGTCTTGAAGAAGTCGAATCCCTCGACGGCCATCCGGCGGGCGGTCTTCCGGACCTCCCACGGGCCGTCCGCGCCCTCGCCGCGCACGTGGCCCCCGGTGGCGGTCACGACCCCGCTCACGAGCAGGCGCGCGCGACCCGGGAGCGCGCCCTCGTCGATCAGGTCTCGGAGCACGAGGTTCTCCTCGCAGCCGCTCGCATGCCCGACCGTGGTCGTCCCGCGCTGCAGGCACTCGCGCAGGAGCTCCGAGGCCTCCAGCTGACCCCTGAGCCTCGCGGTGGCGTCGAGCAGGCCCGGCATCCCGGTCACGTGCATGTGACCGTCGATCAGACCGGGGAGCACGGTCCTCCCCCGCAGATCGACCACCGGACAGCCCTCCGGGATGCGGACGTCCGGCCCGACCGAGTCGATCAGGGAGCCCTCGACGAGGATCGTGCCGACGACGTGCTCCGGTCGTCCCGTGCCGTCGACGACACGGCCGTTCGTCAGTGCGATCCGCTCCACGCCGCGCCTCCCTCGGGTGCCGGCCCCCAACGCTAGCGCTTCGGCCGCGAGCGTCTCGCTAGCTCTTCGGGAGGAAGATCTCCTTCGCGATCACCAGCCGCTGGATCTGCGAGGTGCCCTCGTAGATCTGGAAGAGCTTGGCGTCGCGCATCAGCTTCTCGACCGGGACCTCCTTCATGTACCCGTAGCCGCCGAACACCTGCACGGCGTCGGTCGTGACCTTCATGGCCGTGTCGGCGGCGAACCGCTTCGCGAAGGACGAGTACTTGGTCGCCTTGCGACCGTGACCCTGGTCGATCATCCACGCCGCCTGCCAGCAGAGCAGACGGGCCGCCTCGATCTCGGTCGCCATGTCCGCGACGAGGAAGTTGACGCCCTGGTTCATCGCGATCGGCATCCCGAACTGGACGCGCTCCTTCGCGTAGTCGACCGCGAGCTCGAAGGCTGCCTGCGCGACGCCGACCGCGCCGATGGCCGTTCCCGGACGCGTGAAGTCGAGGGTCTGCATCGCGATCTTGAAGCCCTCGCCCTCCTCGCCGAGCCGGTCGGCGATCGGGACGACGACGTCCTGGAACGCGACCGCGGAGGTGTCGGTGGCGCGCTGGCCCATCTTGTCGAGCTTCTTCTCGATCGTGACGCCCTCCGCGTCCATCGGGACGACGAACGCCGAGAGGCCCTTGTGGCCCTTCGAGCGGTCGGTGGAGGCGAAGACCACCATCCAGGAGGCGTGCCCGGCGTTCGTGATGAACATCTTCGACCCGTTGACGACGTAGGCGTCGCCCCGCCGCTCGGCGGTCGTCTGGATCCCCGACACGTCGGAGCCGGCGCCAGGCTCGGTCAGACCGAAGCACCCGAGGAGGGGCTCGTCGACGAGCGGCGCGAGCCAGCGTCGCTGCTGCTCCTCGGTGCCCGCGACGAGGATCGGCCCGGCAGCGAGGCCGTTCGCGACGATCGAGGTGCCGATCCCCGAGCAGCCCCAGTTCAGCTCCTCGCCGACGAGCATCCCGTCGAAGCACGAGAGCTCGGCGCCGCCGAGGGAGGCGGGAAGATGGAGGTTCATCAGGCCCAGCTCGTGCGCCTGCGCGATGATCTCGCCCGGATGGGTCTGCTGCTCGTCGTGCTCGGCCGCGTGCGGCCGGATCTCCTTCTCCGCGAACTCGCGCGCGAGCGCCCGCAGCTCGCGCTGCTCCGGGGTCAGGGCGAACGACACGCCCGTCGCTGTGAGTGTCTCGGTCGTCGTCATCCCGGTTCGCTCCCGTGGTCGCGTGGTGCGCGACCGGCGACGCGAGGTCGCGCGGTCGATTGACTGGTCAGTCAATCAGTGTAGGGGGCGCGCCCGCGGACGGTCAAGCCCCCGCGGTGGAGCTTCACGACGTGTCCGTCTGGCGCTGGCACGCGTCGGCGGGCGTCCGCGTGCCGATCCTGGAGGACGTCGACTGGACCGTTCGTCGCGGCGAGCGCTGGGCGCTGCTCGGCGCGAACGGGGCCGGGAAGACGACGCTGCTGGGCGTGGCGGGCGCGGTCTCCTTCCCGAGCCGGGGGCGAGTGTCGATCCTCGGTCGCACGCTCGGCACGACCGACGTGCCCACCCTGCGCGCGGAGATCGGCCACGTCGACGTGCGCGACGCAGCGCGGTTCGCGCCGCGACTGACGGTGGAGGAGGTGGTGCGCACCGGGGCCACCGGCACGATCGGCCTCTTCCCCGGTCGACTCACGCAGGCAGAGCTCGAGCGCTCCCGCGATCTCGTCGCGCTCTTCGGGCTGGGGCGCCTCGCCGCCCGGAGGCTCGCGGACTGCTCCCAGGGCGAGCGCGCACGTGCGCTCGTGGCGCGCGCCCTGGTGGCGCGGCCACGGCTGCTGCTGCTCGACGAGCCGCTCGCAGGGGTCGACCTGCCCGGCCGCGAGGCGCTGCTCGAGGCGCTCGAGCGCCTCGCCGGCGAGCTGCCCGACCTGGCGCTCGTCGTGACGACCCACCACCTGGAGGAGCTGCCCGCCCGGACCACCCATGCCCTCCTGCTGCGGGCCGGCCGCGTCCAGGCGGCGGGTCGGGTCGAGGAGACGCTCGTCGCCGACCCGCTCTCGGCCTGCTTCGGCCTGCCGCTCACGGTCACGCGGGCCGGCGGCCGCTGGCACGCCCGCCGTGCAGGCTGAGCGAGCTCTCGGCCTGCCCCACCGCGAATCCCAAGTGACAAGCTGTCACTTGCGGTTCACATCGTGCGCGCCTCAGCTCACGCCGATGGACAGTCCGAATCGCACGGCCGTGGGAAGGCCGAATCTCCGCCGTGGGTCGCGAGTCGCACGTCGGTGGACGCGCTGGCGACCTTTCTATATATTCCTTCTGTTTTCTATAGGAACCTGAGACTCGGAGGTTTTCGACCCGTGACCACACACGCTGCCGCGCCCCCCGCGCTCGACCCGCTCGACTTCCTCGCGCTCGACACGCTGCTCGACGAAGAGGAGCGGGCGATCCGCGACACCGTCCGCCAGTTCGTGCGCGAGCACGTCCTGCCCGAGGTGGGTGACTGGTTCGAGCAGGGCATCCTGCCGCGCGAGGTGGTCAAGGGGCTCGCCGACCTCGGCCTGTTCGGGATGCACCTCGACGGCTACGGCCTGCCCGGCGCGAGCGCGGTCGCCTACGGCCTGACCTGCCTCGAGCTCGAGGCAGGCGATTCCGGGGTCCGCAGCGCGGTCTCGGTGCAGGGCTCGCTCGCGATGTTCGCGATCTGGAAGTGGGGCTCCGAGGAGCAGAAGGAGCGCTGGCTCCCCGCGATGCACGCCGGCGACGTGATCGGCTGCTTCGGCCTGACCGAGCCGGACGCGGGCTCCGACCCGGGCACGATGCGCACGCACGCCCGGCGTGACGGCTCCGACTGGATCCTCAACGGCGCGAAGATGTGGATCACGAACGGCACGATCGCCGACATCGCGATCGTGTGGGCGCGCACGGAGGACGGCGAGATCCGCGGGTTCGTGGTCGAGAAGGGGATGCCCGGGTTCACCGCGCCCGAGATCCACAAGAAGATCTCGCTCCGCGCCTCGGTCACCTCCGAGCTCGTCCTGCAGGACGTCCGCGTCCCGGCGGACAGCATGCTCCCGGGCTCCTCGACGCTGCGCGGGCCGCTGTCATGCCTCAACGAGGCCCGCTACGGCATCGTCTGGGGCGCTGTCGGCGCCGGGCGGGCCTGCTACGAGGAGGCGCTCTCCTACGCCAAGGAGCGCATCGTCTTCGGCAAGCCGATCGCGGCGTACCAGCTGACGCAGCAGAAGCTCGCCGAGATGGCGCTCGAGGTGAGCCGCGGCACCCTCGTCGCGCTCCACATCGGGCGGATGAAGGACGCGGGCACGCTCCGGCCCGAGCACGTCTCGCTCGGGAAGATGGGCAACGTCCGAGGGGCGCTCGACGTCGCGCGGAGCGCGCGATCGGTGCTCGGCGGCAACGGGATCACGCTCGAGTACCCCGTGATCCGCCACATGAACAACCTCGAGAGCGTGATCACCTACGAGGGCACGCACGAGGTGCACACGCTCGTCGTCGGCCACGCCGTCACCGGCGAGTCCGCGTTCCGGGTCGGCTAGCCCCCTGATGTCGGTGGTCTCGGTCCCAGCGGGCACGCCGACGGCACGGGCGCGTGCAGCTGCGGCGCTGCGCGCGGCGATCCTCGACGGCGAGCTTCGTCCAGGCCAGCGCGTGAGCCAGGAGGTCTGGGCCGAGCGGGTCGGGGTCAGCCTGATCCCGATCCGCGAGGCGCTCGGCCAGCTCGCGGGCGAGGGGCTCGTCACCCACCGCCCGCGACGCGGGTACGCGGTCACCGAGCTCGACCTCGCCGACCTCGAGGAGATCTACCGCCTCCGGCGCCTGCTCGAGACCGACGCGCTCGTGCGTGGCGTCCCACGCGCAACCGATGCCGACGTGGCCGAGCTGGGGGAGGCCGCCGAGGCGTGCAGCGCGGCGATGCGTCGCGGGAGCGTGGTCGACGCGCTGGCGGCGAACCGACGATTCCACGACCGGCTCCACGCGCTCGCGGGATCCGCGCCGCTCGTCCGTCTGATCGACCAGCTCTGGGACACCACGGAGGCCTATCGAGCGCTCTACTACGCCCTGCCGGGCGAGCGCGACGAGACCGACGCCGCACACCGCGCGATCGCCGCCGCCGTCGCCGCGCGCGACGCACCTGCCGCGGTCGCGGCGCAGGACGCTCACCGGGGCCGCGCGCTCACCGGGTTGCGCCGTGTCCTCACGGCGACGTCCACCGTACCGTAGGGGCCGGGCCTGCCCGGCCCGGCGCACCCACCGGCTCCGACGGTCGGGCCGGGCACGCGCCCCTACGGCGCCGGAAGATCGATCGCGGCGTCGAACCGCCGCTCGAGCTCGGCGAGCCCTGCTTCCCACACCTCGGACGACCCGAGCTCGAGCCCGAACCGCCGGAGCTGCTCGGCGGGGGCAGCGCTCCGGCCGGCGCCGAGGAAGGCGAGGTAGTCGACGGCGAACCGCTCCGGATCGGCCGCCCGCCTGGCGTGGAGCGCGAGCGCGACGAGCGCGCCCACCGCGTACTGGAAGTTGTAGAAGCGCGAGGCGATCCCGTAGTTGGCCCACGAGCCGAGCGCGACGAGCGCGTCGCGCTCGGCGAAGGCGACGTCCGGCCCGTAGAGCTCGCCGAAGCGTCGCTGGAACGCACCCTGGATCACCGCCCCGCTGAGCACGTCGCCCCCCGCGCGCACCGCGTACAGGTCGCTCTCGACGAGGCAGTAGGCGATGGTCTCGAAGACCGACCAGCCGAGGTCCTGCGCCGCCACGAGGCGGGTCGCCTGTGCGCACTCCGGGTGCGCCGCGGCGAACGCATCGTCGGCCGCGATCTCTGCGACGAGCGACGGCACCTCGAACGCGACGCCGGGCCAGCCGCGCGCGATCGGCGGCTGAGCAGCGGCGGCGCGCGCGAGGCCGACCGCGTGCCCCAGCTCGTGGGCGAGCAGTGGGACGTTCGCCGCCGCGCCCGTGAAGCGGAAGGCCACGTACCCGGGTGGGTCGAGACGCGTCGCGAACGTCACGGCGTACTGCTGCTTGCCGGCACGCGTCTCGCCGTCGACGCG
Source organism: uncultured Actinomycetes bacterium (assembly GCA_963703095.1). Classification (GTDB taxonomy): domain Bacteria; phylum Actinomycetota; class Thermoleophilia; order Gaiellales; family Gaiellaceae; genus Gaiella. The sequence goes on along the minus strand of OY969787.1, from coordinate 1,278,611 downwards.
CCGGCCGGCGAGGAGCCGACGCGCATCCTCGCCGAGCGTCGGCGAGAGCGACTCGAGACCGGCGACCGCCAGCTCGGCGACCTCGCGGTAGGTGAGCTGCGGCAGTCCCGGCGGCGGCGCATCGGCATCCGCGACCTCGACGGCTCGCAGCCCGAGCAGCTCGGCCTGTGCGCCCAGGAGCCGCTGGCGCAGCGCGTAGCGTCGCGGCACGGCCTCGACGAGAGCGGCGAAGCCCGCGGCGGGCATGTCCTCCAGGTCGAGCGTCTCCCGGGCGGGGGACTCGCGCCCGCGGAGCCGATCCTCGGCGAGGCGGTCGAGGACGCAGGCGTCCCAGGCGACCGCGATCACGTCGCGGATCCCGCCGACCGCGGTCGCGAGCGCCTCGTACGCGGCCCGGCGCAGGGCAGGGTCGGGCCGCCGCAGCACCGTGCCGAGGTCGCCGAGCCCCCACTCCCGCTCACCGGCGCCGTCGTCGAAGCGCACGCGCACCCCGGCTTCGACCTGCTCCTGCAGGCTGGCCCAGCGCTCGCGCGCGCTCTCGGTGCGCGACGCCCAGACGTGCTCGGCCTCTGGCGAGAGCCGGTGCCGCGCGAGCTCCCGCTCGCGCCGCAGGCGGTAGACGGCGGGCGCGACGGCGGCGTGCTCCAGCACGGTGTCGGCCTCCGTCGCGGACAGGGCGCGCCAGGCGTCGAGGGCGCGCTGGAGCGCGGCCCGCCCGTCGGTCGCGGCGGACTGGATCGCCGCGACCACTGACTGGACGTCCTCCGCGGTCGCGTCCGCGTACTGACGCATCCGCGCGTAGTCGTGCACCTCGTCGAGCGCTGCCTCGATCCGACCGAGCTCGTCGACGAACGTGGCCGCGTTGTCCGACGCGAGCAGCTCCGGCGCCCGGTCGGCGAGCATCCTCGCATCGGCTGCGAGCCGGTCGGCCGCGGCGGCCGCCGTTCCGCCGTCGGGGAACAGCGGCGACAGGTCCCATGGCTCCGGCCGCTCCACGCGGCGCGACGCTACCAGCCGCAGGGCGCGTGACGCTCAGCCGTCGGCGGGGCGCATCCCCTGCAGCTCCCCCGGAGCGAGCGGGGGATCCGAGGCCGCGACGAGGGGCAGCCCGTCGGCGCGCCACGCGCCGACGCCCCCGACCACGTCCGCGGCCGGGACGCCCATCGCGAGCAGGCTCGCCGCTGCCAGGAGCGACGAGCACCCGTGGTCGCAGATCAGGACGACTCGAACCTCCTCGGCGACGTGAGGCGTGCGGTGAGGGCTCCCCGGCTCGAGGCGCCACTGGAGCACGGTGAGCGGCACGTGCACAGCCCCCGGGACGACACCGTCACGGGCGCGCGCGGCGGTCGAGCGGATGTCGACCAGCACGTCGCCGGCACGCGTCGCAGCGAGCGCCTCGTGCGGCGTCAGCCGTGGGACGCGCGCCGCCGCCTGCTCGAGCAGCGCGCGCAGACCCGCCGAGGTCGCCGTCACCCCGTCTGTCGCCATCGGCACGAGCATACGAGGGTGGTGAGAGGAGCGCTACCGGGACGGCGGTCCGGGTGGTGTGGACGACCCGTCGCCTCCGGCTCCGCCCCCCGTCGTGTCTGCGCGCGCGAGCATCGCGACGAACGGGATCACGAGCAGGATCGGCACCCCGAGGACGGGCCACAGCACCTGGTAGCCCTCGGTGGCTGGGAGCGTCCCGCGCGAGAGCTCGATCGCGGCTCCGGCGAGCAGCGGGCCGAGGAGGAGGCCGAGGCCCTTCGTCGTCGTCGCCAGCCCCGCGACGGCGCCTCGGTCACCCACGGGCATGAGCGTGAACAGGAGCCCCCAGGCAAGCGTCATCACCATTCCGCCGGCGATCGCGACGAGGAAGATCAGACCCAGGTACCAGGCCCGCCACTCGACGCCGAGCCCACCGGCGAGCAGCCCCACTCCGTAGACGACCGACGCCACGAGGATCACCCGCGCGAGCCCGAACCTGTCGCCGAGGAAGCCCGCGACGAGCGCGGCCACGACGTAGCCCGCCGCCACCGCCGCCAGCACGGCGGTCGAGGTCGCCAGGGGCTCGCCCAGGCCCACCGTCACATACAGCACAACGAACGTGCGCGCCCCGGCGAACGTCCCCTCCCAGGCCGTGTTCGCGACGAGGAACCGTGCCACGTCGCGGTTGCGCCGCAGCACGTGCCACGAGTGCCTGACGTAGGTGGCGACGCCCTCGAACACGCGCCCGTGCCCACCGTCCTCGCGCACGAAGAGGACGGGCACGAGGCACGCGGCCGACACGACGCCGGCGGCGAGGAGGAACGGCGCAGGGCTCCAGAGGTGCAACAGCACGCCGCCGCCGATCAGCGCCCCGCCGAGCGCGACCCCGCGGAAGACGTGCTGCACGCCCTGCGCGCGCCCGAAGACCCGCGACGGGAGGACGTCCGGGTAGAGCCCGCGGTAGGGCGGCTCGTAGACGTAGTAGGCGAAGAAGAACGCGAACAGCATCAGCGCCGTCGTCCACAGGCTCGGCATGAAGGCGATCAGGGCCAGGCTGAACGCCATCGGGCCGAGCGCGACGAGCATGAACGGGCGGCGGCGGCCGAGCGGCGTGTGGAACCCGTCGCTCCACGGACCGATCACCAGGGGCAGCGTGAGCGCGAACAGCCCCTCGGCCGCGAGGACGAGACCGACGAGCGTGGTGGAGTCCGTGTAGGCGCCGAGCAGTGGCGGGAGGTAGGCCGCCGTGGTCGTCAGCGACCAGGCGAGCCCGAAGGCGCCGGCCGCGAGGACGAACGTCGTCCGAGCCGTGCGCGGCTCAGGAGCGCCGGAGGCCGCCGCAGAGGACGTCGACGAGCGCGCGCTCTGCACGGGCGACCTCCTCGTCGCCGTCGGGGAGCTGACCCAGCACCCACCCGGTGAGGATCTCCTCCATGCCCCCGTACACGATCCAGCTCGCAAGGCGCGCGTCCACGTCGTCGCGGAACACGCCCTCGCGCTGGCCGGCGAGGATCACGCGCTCGAGCGCGAGAAACCCCTGCCGTACCTCCTCGACCTGCTCGTGCAGGTGTCCGCTGCGAACGACCTCGCGCACCATCACCGTGACGAGCGCCGGATCGTTGCGCCACGTCCGCAGCAGCATCTTCACCATCGCCACGAGCTTCTCGTCGGCGGGCTCGTCCGCGTCCTCGACGGCCCGGAACCGCGTGAGCAGGTCGCTCCAGTTCTCGCGGAACACCGTCGCGAGCACCTCGTCCTTCGACGAGAAGTAGTGGTAGAGGAGCCCGTGCGCGACACCCGCCTCCTCGGCGATGTCCCCGACCCGCGAGGTGTGGTAGCCGTCGCGCGCGAACACGCGCACGGCTGCGTCGAGGATGCGGCGGCGCTTCTCCTCGGCGCCGGCCGCGCGGTCGCCGGCGATCGATCGCTCGGTCAAGGCTCACCCAGGATAGGCGCCCGAGGCGCCGCACGCGACAGGGACGACGCGCCCTACTCGAGCCCGAGCGCCACCGGAAGCGCGAGCAACGTCGGGATGACGTCCGGCCCGACGGGGTGGCGCCCGTCGCGATCGACGAGGATCGCGCGCATCCCGAGCGCGCGTGCCCCGGCGATGTCGTCGGCGAGGGAGTCGCCGACCATCGCGGCCTCCGCCGGCATCACGCCGAGCAGGTCGAGCGCCGTCTCGAAGATCGAGCGGTGGGGCTTCACGTACCCGTGCGCCTTCGACCCGACGGCCACGTCGACGTCGAGCGCGTGGTGCAGCGCGAACTCCTGGAGGTCGCGCTGTCCGTTCGAGACGAGGCCGATCCGTAGGCCGAGGCGGCGGAGGAGCTCGAGCACCGGCAGGGCGTCCTCGTAGAGGAAGAAGTTCTCGTGCCGCTCCCAGGCCTGGACGATCGCCGCGGCGCACGCGCGGACGCCGTCCCCGCTCGCGCCCATGCCGCGCAGGATGTCCTCGGTGAACACGACCCAGATCTCCTCGTCGTGCTGGAGCTCGGGGTGGTGCTGGAGATCGGCGAGGGCGGCGAGCCTGGCAGCGTCGTAGCGCCCCACGTCGAGCGCGAGCCCGTGGCGGGCGCCGGCGCGCCGATAGCCCTCCGGCCCGAGCTCCGGCCCCGGCCGGAACAGCGTGAAATCGACGTCGAAGAGCACGGCCCGCAGCATGCGTCGAGGATACGGTGCGCGCGTGTCGGCCGACGTGAGCCTTCCGCCCCCCGCCGACGGCGGCCCGTCGACGCGGGCGGAAGCGCTGGTCGCGTTCCGGAGCCGCGACTTCCGCCTCCTCTGGTCGGGGCAGACGGTCTCGATGATCGGCGACGCCGCGTTCCTCGTCGCGCTGGGGTGGCTGACGTACAGCCTCGCCGGGTCGCGCGCTCTGGGGCTCGTGCTGATGCTGCAGGCGATCGGCCTGCTGCTGACGCTGCTCGTCGGCGGGGCGCTCGCAGACCGCTTCTCGCGACGACGACTGATGATCGCCTCCGACCTCGGGCGGGCCGCGGTCGTCTCGATCCTCGTCGTCGTGGAGGTCACCGGGAGCAGCTCGGTCGCCGTGCTCGGAGCGATCGCCTTCGCGACCGGGCTCGGCAGCGGGTTCTTCATGCCCGCCTTCGGCGGGATCGTGCCGCTCGTCGTCGAGCAGTCCTCCCTCTCCTCCGCGAACGCGCTGATCGGCGTGTCGCGGCAGCTGTCGCTCGTCGTCGGCCCGGCCCTGGCCGGGCTGCTGTACCAGCCGATCGGCCCCGCGGCGGTGTTCGCGCTCGACGCGGCCTCGTACGTGTTCGCGGCCGTGCTGGTCTGGCTCGCACGGCCTCGCCGCCACGAGCGGGCGATCCGCGAGGGCGCGCTGCGAGAGGTCGCGGCCGGGTTCCGGTACGTCGCGTCGGAGCCGTGGCTCTGGGTGACGATCTCGCTGTTCTCGCTGTTCCTGATGATCGTCATCGCCCCTGTGCAGGTGCTGCTCCCCGCGCTGGTCTCCGAGCACTTCGGGCGCGGAGTGGGCGCCTACGGCGTGGTGTTCACCGCGCAGGGCGCGGGGATGGTGGTAGGCGCGCTCGCGTTCGCCCAGCTCCGGCCGACGCGCAAGCGCGGGGTGCTCAGCTACGTCCTGTGGACGCTCAACGCGCTCGCGATCGTGCTGTTCGTGCTCTCGCCGTGGTTCGGGCTCGCGCTCGGGCTCGCCGTGCTGCGCGGCGCGGCGCTCGGCTTCGGCATCGCGGTGTGGGAGACCATGCTCATGGCGCTCGTGCCCGAGAGCCTGTTGAGCCGAGTGATCAGCGTCGACTACTTCGGCTCCGTCGGGCTGATGCCGGTCGGGCTCGTCGCGGCCGGAGCGGCCTCCGACCTCGCGAGCCCCGAGGCGCTGCTCGTCGCCGGCGCTGCGCTGTCGGCAGTGATGTTCGCCGCCTGCCTCCCGGCTCGCTGGCTGCGCGCGGTGCAATAGCTGGGGAACCCATGGTCCCCCCAGCCGCCCCCTCCTTCTGCAGCGTGCACGGATGAACCCTCGGCGCGGCTCTTCGAGGGTTCGTGGGGAGAAGGGCCGGTGGGGGAACCAGGGGTTCCCCCACCGCGTATCGGGGTGCCCAGATTTGAACTGGGGGCCTCTCCGACCCGAACGGAGCGCGCTACCAGGCTGCGCCACACCCCGAGCGGCTGAACGGTACCTGCTGCGACAACCGCACGACACCACCCACAAGGCGGGCGAGGCAGGCCTCGCCCCTACGGGCCTCTCCGACCCGAACGGAGCGCGCTACCAGGCAGCGCCACACCCCGAGCGGCACAACGGTCCCTGCTGCGACAACCGCACGACACCACCCACAAGGCGGGCGAGGCAGGCCCCGCCCCTACAATCGCGGCGTGGCGCACCGGGACGAGATCGTCGGCTACGCGAACGCGCTGCTCGAGGTGGAGCGCTGGCCGGAGTTCGCGCCGCCCGGGCTGCAGGTGGTCGGCGCCGACGAGGTGACGCGCATCGTCTGCGGCGTCTCGGCGTCGAAGGCGCTGTTCGAGCAGGCCGTGGGCGAGGGCGCCGAGCTCGTGCTCGTCCACCACGGCCTCTTCTGGCGCAACGAGCCGCTCGTCGTGGACGCGCGGCTCCGCGGCCGGCTCGAAGCCCTCTTCCGGGGGAACGCGTCGCTCGTCGCCTACCACCTGGCGCTCGACGCGCACCCCGAGCTCGGCAACGCCGCCCAGCTCGCGCACCGCGTCGGGCTGACGCCCGACGGCGCGTTCGGCCCCTTCGGGCTCGCCTGCGTCCAGCCTGCCTCGACGCTCGACGACCTCGTCGGCCGCGTGCGCGCGCTCACGGAGCGCGAGCCGCTCGTGCTCGCCCACGGCCCCACCGAGATCCGGCGCGTCGCCGTCGCGACCGGCTCCGCGGGCTACGACCTCGTCCGCGCGGCGCACGAGGGGTTCGACGCGCTCGTCACCGGCGAGCCGGAGGAGCCGAGCCTCCACACTGCGCAGGAGCTCGGCATCCACCTGCTTGCGGCGGGCCACCACGCCACGGAGCGCTACGGCGTGCAGGCCCTCGCGGCGACCCTCGCCGACCGCTTCGACCTGACCTGGTCCTACCTCGAGATCCCGAACCCGGTCTGACTCTCTAGGTGCGGTTTCGGCCGCAGGCCAAGACCGCACCCGCACCATCGTTGACCACCGTCGGCCCACCGGGGTATCCTCGGAGCACCATGAGGCATTTCGGGAGGCGGGCCCGTTGACCCCCGCCGCCAGCGATCGAGTGACGAGCCGGCCCGTCCGTGCGCACAGCGCCGACGGGCCTTTCTCGTGGCTCGGGAGGAGGTGACACGCCGATGGCAAACCACCTGACGCCCGACGAGCTCGCGAAGGAGCTCAACATGGACCGGGAGGCGATCATCCGGCTCTGCATCGCCGAGGGCGTGCCGATCTACCACGGCAAGATCGACAAGACCCTGTTCCAGGCACAGCTGCAGGCGATCGGCGCTCCGGCGTCGAGCGCCAGCTGAGCCGGGCTCGTCGGACGTCGTCCCGGGCGGCCGAGCGGCCGCCCGGCGCGTCTCGGAGGCTGTCGGCGGGCTAGCGCTTCGGGCGTGCGCGGGAGGCCGTGCTCTTGCGCGGGCCCCGGGACGCAGACCCGCCGCCCGCGCCCGTCGCGGCCTTCCCTCGCGGTGCGCGCGCCGGGGCCGCAGTCTTCTTCGCCGCCGCGACGCTCGCCTTGAGCGCCTCCATCAGGTCGGCCATCGGCGCGGGCTCCGCCACCGGCTCGGGCTCGACGATCGCCTCTCCCCGGAGCTTCGCCTCGAGCAGGGCGCGTAGGTCGCGACGGTACTCGCTCGCGAGCAGCGTGGGCTCGAACGGGCCGGCGAGGCCGTCCACGATCTGCCGAGCGAGGTCGAGCTCGCCGTCCTTCAGCTCGGCGGCCGTGACCGCCTCCTCGATCTCCGCCTGCGAGTAGACGTCCTCGGCGAGGAACAGCGTCTCGAGCACGAGCGCCTCGCCCCGCGGTCGCACGAGGCAGATCGACTCGCGGCCAGCGCGGACGAACCGGCCGATCGCCCCCGTGGCGCTGGAGCGCATCGCCTCCAGCAGCAGCCGGTAGGGACGCCGCTGCGCTGCAGCCTGCCCGGGCACAAGGAAGTACGTGCGGTCCATCCAGGCGGGGTCGACGTCGCCGAGCGGGACGAAGCGCTGGATCTCGATCACGCGGGAGTCGTCGTGCTGCTCGATCGCCTCGAGCTCCGCGTCCTCGACGACCACGAACCGTCCCTTCGACACCTCCCAGCCGCGCACGAGCTCGTCCGGCCCGACCTCGCGATCGTGCTCCGTGCACCAGCGCTTCTGCTTGATCGGGGTCAAGCACTCCCGGTGCAGGAGCCTGAACGAGACGTCCGACTGGCGCGCCGACGACTTCGTCGCCGGGGCGACCCCGACGGGGATGCTGACGAGGCCGAAGCCGAGGGAGCCGTTCCAGGAGATGCGCATGGTCGGAGTCTAGGCGTGCGGGTCGCCCGCGAAGGGCGCCGGATGAGCCGGATTCTGCCCGTGGCGAGGGAATCCTGCCCGGACGGGACAGAGTACGATCAGCGGATGGCGACGCGGACGATCCCCGCCCTCTGGCACGACGCGATCGCCGCCGGCCACCCCGAGCCCGCGTACCTGCATCGCGTGGCCGGTGCGTGGCAGGCGGTCAGCTGGGCCGAGGCGGCGGAGCGCGTCGAGGCGCTCGCCCACGGGCTCCTCGCCCGCGGGATCGGCAAGGGCGACGCGTTCGGGATCCTCGGCCGGACGACGCTCGAGTGGGCGCTGTTCGACTTCGCGCTGGCGCACGTGGGCGCGGTCACCGCGCCGGTGTACGCCACGAGCTCGTCGAAGGACGTCGCCTACGTGCTCGCCCACGCGGAGGCCGTCGGCGTGCTCGCGGAGGACGATGCCCAGCGCGACAAGGTCGAGCTGGAGCGGGCCTCGCTGCCCCGCCTCCGCGAGGTGCTCACGACCGCCGATCTCCCGGCGCTCGAGGAGGAGGGGCGCGCACACCGTGCGGCGCACCCCGGCGCGCTCACCGAGGCGGTGGCGCAGGTCGGCGAGGAGGACCTGTTCACGTTCATCTACACCTCCGGCACGACCGGGCCGCCCAAGGGCTGCATGCTCCGCCATCGCAACTACTACGAGATGGCAGCAGTCGTCCGCCGGATGGACGACTACCTGGAGAAGGGCGACCTGTGCCTGCTGTATCTCCCGCTCGCGCACAACTTCGGCCGGCTCGTCCACCTCGCCGGCCCGCTCGCAGGGTTCACGATCGCGTTCGAGCCCGATCCATACGCCGTCGCGGACGCGCTCGTCGAGGTGCGGCCGACCGTCTTCCCCAGCGTGCCGCGCGTCTACGAGAAGATCCACACCGCGGTCGTCGCCGCCTTCGACGAGGCGACCGGGCCGAAGCGGAAGCTCGTCGACTGGGCGCTCGCGGTCGGCCGCGAGGCGGGGGAGCTCCGCCGTGAAGGACGCCCGCTGCCGCGCGGCCTCGCCGCGAAGCACGCAGTCGCCGACCGGCTCGTCTACTCCAAGGTGAAGGATCGCCTCGGGGGGCGGCTGCGGCTGCCGATCGCCGGTGGCGCACCGCTCGCGCGCGAGATCGCGGAGTTCTTCGACGCGCTCGACATCCGGATCATGGAGGGGTACGGCCTCACCGAGTGCACGAGCGCCGCGACGTCGAACGTGCCGCACGCCTACCGCTACGGCACCGTCGGCCCGCCGCTCCCAGGCTCCGAGGTGCGCATCGACGACGACGGCGAGATCCTGCTGCGCAGCGAGACGATCTTCGCCGGATACTACAAGGAGCCCGAGGCGACCGCCGAGGCGCTGCAGGCCGACGGCTGGCTGCGCACCGGCGACATCGGCACGATCGACGACGACGGCTTCCTCACCATCACCGACCGCAAGAAGGACATCCTCGTGACCGCGGGTGGGAAGAACATCGCCCCCCAGAACATCGAGAACGACCTCAAGACGTCGCGCTGGATCTCACAGGCGCTCGTCGTGGGAGACCGACGCCCCTACGTCGCGGCGCTCGTCACCCTCGACGCCGTCGAGGTCGGCAAGTGGGCGGAGGCCAACGGCCTGACCGGCGACCTCGCGGCGCTCGCGATCGAGCCGCGCGTCGTCGAGCTGGTGCAGACGGCCGTGGACGACGCCAATCGCGACCGCACCCGCTTCGAGCAGGTCAAGCGCTTCGCGATCCTGCCGCGCGACTTCACGCTCGAGCAGGGCGAGCTGACGCCCACCCTCAAGCTCCGCCGTCGCGTCTGCATCGAGCACTTCGACGACGAGGTCGACCGGCTCTACGCGGACGCGTAGGGCACGAGAGGCGACCGGGACGTCCGACGCCGGCTGCTGCTAGGTGACGCGACGCGCGCCGACCCAGCGCGACGCGTACCAGGAGTCGTTCAGGCTCGAGATCTTGACCACATCGCCGGTGTGCGGCGCGTGGATGAACTGGTCGCCGCCGATGTACATCCCCATATGGCCGAGACCGTCGAAGAAGACGAGGTCGCCGGGCTGGAGCTGCGAGCGGTCGACCGGCACGCCGTAGTTGAACTGCGAGGCGGCGTGGTGCGGGAGCGAGACGCCGACCTGCGCGTAGACGAACGAGGTCAGCCCGGAGCAGTCGAACCCGCTCGGGCTCATCCCGCCCCACACGTACGGCACGCCGAGGTACTGCATCGCGATGCCGACCACACCGCCGTACCGTGCGTCCGGCACCGGCGCCGACTCGGAGGACGGCGGCACGATCTCCTGGACGCCGAGGACCTCCGTCCGGGCCGCAGCGGCGGCAGCAGCCTGCTCGGCGGCTGCCTGCTGGGCCGCGAGCCGCGCCCGGGCCTGGGCCTGGATCGCGGCCTGGCGGCGCCGCTCCTCCGCCTCGAGCACGGCGATCTCGTCCTTCACCGACGCGAGCAGGCGCTGGCGCTCCGCGAGCTGCCCCTCGATCGAGCGCTTCGCCACGGCGCGGCTCGCCACGACCGCGGCCTGGCGCTCACGTGCCGACCGGAGCTTCTCCCTCCGGGTCTGCACCTCGGTGCGGTACCGCTTCACATCGCGGAGCACCGCAGTGTCCTGCGCCCCGACCGCCTCGGCGACATCGAGCCTGTTGAGCAGGTCGTCGAGGCTCTGCGCACCGAGGATCACCTCGACGGCGCCACCGCTCCCGCCGTTGATGTAGAGGGCGCGGAGACGCTTGGCGATGTGCTTCTGGGCGACGACGAGGCTCTTCCGCGCCACGACCAGGTGCTTGCCGTTCGATCGGAGGTCGCCGTCGATGCGGCCGAGCTCGACGTTCGCGTAGTTGTAGGACTCGATCGCCTGCGACAGCTCCGAGTCCATCTGGCGGATCTGGTCGAGGATCGCCTGGGCCTGCGCCCGCTTGCCGCTGATCGTGGGGTTCGCCGTCGCCGACGTCGCCCCGCCGAGCACGACGGCTGCGAGGGCCGTCACTGCAAGAAGAAGGGCGGGTGCCTGTCGCTTTCTCGAACGCGTCATATGCCTACTTGTTCGACCGGCGACAGGTTCGCCTCGTTCGGCGAGACCCGTCACAGGGGCCCCAGGCTACCAGCCACTCCAGATGGTCGCAACCGTGAACGAGCCGTGAAGCGATCCGCGCGCCTTCGTTTGCAGGGAAATCGTGAGGCGATGTGCTACCGTCCTCTCCCCGTGCGTGCCCCTGCGGACATGCCCGCACGACGGGCGGCAGCGCTCGCTGCCAGCCTCGGGCTCCTCGTCTCGCTCGTGGCGGTGCACTCCGCCGGCGCCGTCGACGCCCGCGCCGGGCTGGAGCGTCTCGAGCAGGCCGAGCGCTCCGCCGTGCTCGAGCTGTACGCCGCCGAGGCCTCGCTCGCGGCGGCGCGGAGGGAGCTCGGTGCCGCCGATGCGCGGACCGCCGCACTCGAGGCGCGGGAGCGCCGGGTCGAGCGGGGGGTCGCGCTGGTGCGCGGGTCGCTCGAGATCGCGGAGCGGCGCGTCGCGGAGACGCTGCGCGCGCTGTACGTCGAAGGCGACCGCGCAGATCCGATCGCGGTGCTGCTCGGCGCCGAGTCGCTCGACGCGGCCCTCGAGGGTCTCGACGGCCTGGCGTACGCCGTGCGCCGGAATCGCCGTCTCGGCGACGAGCTGGCGGACCGTGGCCGGGAGCTCGAGACCGCGCTCGCCGAGGTGCGTCGGGCGCGTGGGGCAGCGATCGAGGCTCGCAGCGACGCAGCGGCGGCGGCCGAGGCGCTGGAGAGCGCCGTCGGGGACAAGGCGGCGACCCTCGCCCGGATCCGGTCACAGAGCGAGGTCGCCCGTGCCGAGCTCGCCTCGCTCGAGGCGCAGGCGGCCGACGCTCAGCGTGCGTCGGTCGAGCTGACCCGAGCGGCCCGCAGCGCCCCGGTCTCGACCGGCGGTGACACAGACGATGGCGCAGACGGCGGCACGAACGGGGCTGAGGCGGCTCCCGCTGCGCCGGAACCCCCAGCCGCGGCTGCTCCCGGTGACGCGACGACCCTCCTCGTCGACGCGGTCGCCTACCACCTGCCCGGGCGGACGGCGAGCGGCCTCCCGGTGGGCGTCGGCGTGATCGCGGTCGATCCGACGGTGATCCCGCTCGGGACCCGCGTCTACGTCCCGGGGTACGGTCCCGCCGTCGCGGCGGACGTCGGGTCGGCGATCAAGGGGAACATCATCGATCTCTGGATGCCGAGCACGGCGCAGGCCCTCGCCTGGGGACGCCGCGCCGTCACGATCACGATCTACCGTTGAGGGATGCGTCGCGCGCTCGCCCTCGCGATCCTCTTCGTGGTCGTGTCAGCGTCCGCGGTCGGCGCGACGGCTGCGACCTCGGTCGGGCAGCCGGGGCTCCACGGCAGGCTGGCCGGCGCACTGCAGGGAGCCGGGCTCGCGCCGGGACGAACGGCTGCGTTCGCCGTCGACCTGCGCACCGGGGCTCTCGTCTTCGCGCACAACGCGCGGCGACCGTTCGTGCCGGCCTCGAACGAGAAGCTCGCGGTCTCGCTCGCAGCGCTGCTGCGGCTCGGGCCGGACTGGCGGTTCCGCACCGAGGTCGTCGGGCTCGGCACGCGGCGAGGGCGGGTCTGGGACGGCGACCTCGTGCTCAAGGGGTACGGCGACCCGACGCTGAGCGGGGCCGACCTCGCAGGACTCGTGCGGACGCTGCGGATGCGCGGGATCCGCGCCGTGACCGGCCGGATCCTGGCCGACGAGTCGTTCTTCGACACGCGGCGTGACGCGCCCGGCTGGAAGCCGTCGTTCGTCGGCATCGAGTCGCCGCCGCTCTCGGCGCTCGTCGTCGACCGCGCTCTCGGCTGGCCGTCCCGGCCGCCGGCCGTGCTCGCCGCCCGGGCGCTGCGGGATCGACTCGAGCGCCGCGGCGTGGACGTGCGGGGGAAGGTCGGTCTCGGTCTCGCACCCGTCGAGGCTGAGCGCCTGGCGGTGCACGAGTCCGCTCGGCTGGCCGAGATCGCGCGGGCGATGAACGCGGACAGCGACAACTTCACGGCGGAGATGATCCTGAAGCAGCTCGGGGCGTCCGACGGCGCGATGGGCACGACGGCGGGCGGCGCCGCCGCCGTGCGTGCGGTGCTGAGGGAGGCCGGCATCCAGCTCGACGGCGTCCGGCTCGTCGACGGCTCGGGGCTCTCCCGCCACGACCGACTGACCGCTGCGGCGCTCGTGCAGATCCTGCGGGTCGGGCTGACGCACCCGGTGGTCGGCCCGTCCTTCCGGCAGTCGCTGGCGGTCTCGGGCCGGACGGGCACGCTGTCCGAGCGCTACGGGGTTCCGGCGGGGATCCTGCGTGGCAAGACCGGGACCACGAGCCTGGCCTCGTCGTTGAGCGGCCTCGTCCGCGGCAGGGTCGCGTTCGCCGTGCTCCAGAACGGCGATCCCGTGCAGTCCTGGGCCGCCCGGGCGGCGCAGGACCGGTTCGTGAACCTCCTCGCCTCCGAAGTCGCGGCCCGCTAGGGCGACCCGGACGCCAGCAGGGCCACCAGGTCGGCTTCGGTCAGCAGCGGCACGCCGGCCTGCTCGGCCTTGCGCGCCTTCGAGCCCGGGCTCTCGCCGACGATCACGCCCGCGGTCTTGCGCGACACGCTGTCGGAGACCTTGGCGCCGAGCGCCTCGAGCGCGGCCTTCGCCTCCTCGCGCGTGTAGCGCTCGAGCGTCCCCGTGATCACGTACTGGCGCCCAATCAGGGGCCCCTCGGCGGGGCGCTCCGCCTCGCCCGCGGTCATCGTCAGCCCGAGCGCAGCGAGCTCGGCCACGAGCGCGCGGTTCTCCGCGTCGGCGAACCATTCCGCCACGAGCTCGGCGCGATCGGGCCCGAAGCCCTCGACCTGCTCGAGCTCCTCCTGCGTCGCCGCCTCGAGCGCCTCGATCGTGCCGAAATGGCGCGCCAGGTTGCCCGCGAGCACCCATCCGACCTTCGGGATGTTGAGCCCGAACAGGACGCGCGAGAACGGCTGCGCCTTCGACGCGGCGATCGAGGCGACCGCACGGGCCGCCGAGATCTCCCCGTAGCCCTCGAGCTCGACCAACGCGTCCGGCGTGAGGCGATACAGGTCCGGCATCGACCGCAGCAGCCCCTCATCCCAGAGCTTCCGGACGAACTGCTCCCCCACGCCCTCGATGTCCATCGCCGCGCTCACCCAGTGGATGAGCGTCTCCAGCCCGCGCGATGGGCAGGCGCGGTTCGGGCAACGGTGGTTCACCTCGCCCTCGGGCTTGACGACCTGCGCGTCGCAGAGCGGGCAGCGCTCGGGCATCCGGAACGGCACGGCGCTCGGCGCGTGCTCGCCGGCGGGCCCGACGACCTGCGGGATCACGTCGCCGGCGCGCTGGACGATCACCCGGTCGCCCTCGCGGATGTCCTTGCGGTTGATGTCCTCCTCGTTGTGGAGGGTGGCGGTCGAGACGGTGACGCCACCGACCTGCACGGGCTCGAGCTCGGCCCAGGGGTTGAGCTTGCCGGTGCGACCGACGCGGATGTGGATCCGACGCAGCGTCGTGACCGCGGTCGACGGCGCCCACTTGAACGCCCGCGCCCAGCGCGGGCGCTGGTGCAGCGCGCCGAGCCGGACCTGCTGCGCGAAGTCGTCGACCTTGATCACGACGCCGTCGATCTCGTAGTCGAGCTCGGCCCGGCGGCGCTCCCAGTCGTCGACGACCGTTTGCACCTCCGCGATCGACTCGACCCGCCGTGCGTGGGGGTTCACCCGGAAGCCATGGCCGCGCAGCCACCCGAGCATCTCCCAGTGCGTCCGCGGGAAGTCGCCCTCACGCGCACCCGCCCCGTAGACCCAGATCGCGAGCGGGCGCTCGGCGGTGATGCGCGGGTCGAGCTGCCGGAGCGAGCCTGCGGCGGCGTTACGGGGGTTCGGCGCCTCCTTCTTGCCGGCGGCCACCTGCGCCGAGTTGAAGCGCGCGAAGCCCGACAGCGGGAAGTAGACCTCGCCGCGCACCTCGACGAGCGCGGGCGGCTGCTCGCCGTCGCCGAGGAGCACCCGCAGCGGCACCGTCTCGAGGGTGCGGAGGTTCTGCGTGACGTCCTCTCCCCGCTCGCCATCACCGCGGGTCGCACCGCGAGTGAACACTCCGTGCTCGTACACGAGCGAGATCGCCGAGCCGTCGACCTTCGGCTCCACGACGTACGCGACCGGCTCGTCGGTGCCGAGCCGCTTGCGGACGTCGTCGGCCCACTTCTCGAGGCCCTCCGCGTCGGTGACCTTCTCGAGCGAGCCCATGGGAAGCAGGTGCTCGACCTTCCTGAAGCCCTCGGCAGGCTCGGCGCCGACGCGCTGCGTCGGTGAGTCGGGCGTGACGAGCTCTGGGTGGTCGGTCTCGATCTCCCTGAGCTCGTCGACGAGCGCGTCGTACGCGCTGTCGGGGATCTCCGGGTCGTCGAGGACGTGGTAGCGATGGTCGTGGTGCGCGATCAGCCGTCTGAGCTCCGCTGCGCGGGCGGCCGCGTCAGAGGACATCGAGCAGCTCCTCCGGCGCCGCGACGACGACGTCCGCACCGGCGTCGAGGAGCGCCTGCGGCGCGTGGATCCCGCCCCACGCCACGCCGACGGCGAGCGTCCGCGCCGCCCGCGCGGCGGCGATGTCGAAGGGGGAGTCGCCGACGTACGCCGCCTCGGTCGCGGCCACGCCGAGGCGCGCCAGCCCTTCGAGCACCGGATCGGGGTGCGGCTTGTGACGCTCGGTGTCCTCCGCTCCGACGAGCACCTCGGTCTCCTCGGCGAGCGCCGGGAAGCGCTCGAAGGCGAGCGCGACGGTCGCACGCCGTTTGGCGGTGACGATGCCGAGCCGGCGACCGCCCGCGCGCAGACGTGGCAGCACCGCGAGCACGTCGTCGAACGCCTCCAGCGTGTCGTGGAGCCGCTCGTTCTCTTCCCGGTAGCAGGCCACGAGCTCCTCGACCCGTGTCGCGTCGATCAGCTCCATCATCGCGACCAGGCCAGGGCCGCCGATCGTCGCCCGCACGGCGTCGTCGAGCTCTGCGTCGAGCTCGCGACCGAGCACGGTGCGGGCGGCGTGGCGCGCGGACGCCATGATCATCGGTCCGCTGTCGATCAGCGTGCCGTCGAGGTCGAAGAGGACGGCCGTGCGGCGCACGCGGCGATCGTAGCCCGCGACCGCGGTCGACTCAGGCGTCGTAGTCGACGTGCTCGAGATACAGACCCCAGGGCGGAGCGGTCATGCCCGCGTCGGCGCGCGGTCGGCCGACGAGGAGCTGGGCGAGCCCGTCGTCGCCGCGCTCGAGCATCGTCCCCACGAGCGTGCGCACCATGTGCCGCAGGAACGAGTCCGCGGTGACGGTGAAGCAGAGGCGATCGCCGTCGGCGCTCCATGCTGCCGCACGGACCTCGCGCCGGAACACCTCGTGCTGCGTCTCGGCGGGCGTGAAGGCGCGGAAGTCGTGCGCCCCCGGGAGCAGCGCGGCGGCCGCCTGCAGGCGCTCGAGGTCGAACGGGCGCGGCCACCACAGGGCCCGCCTGGCGTCGAGGGCGCTCCGCTCGGGTCGGGCCAGCACCACGTAGCGATACGAGCGCGCGCGGGCGGAGAACCGGGCGTGGAAGCCGTCCGCCGCCTCGGTGCACTCGATCACGGCCACGTCCTCCGGCAGCACCGAGTTGAGCGCCTGGGCGGCGCGCTCGCAGGGGGGCCCGCCCTCGACCGTCACGCTCGCCACCTGGCCGGTCGCGTGGACGCCCGTGTCGGTGCGACCGGCGACTGCGAGGTCGGACCACCGCGGGTAGACCTGGTCGAGCGCGTCGCGCAGCACGCCCTCGACGGTGCGCTGCCCCGGTTGGCGCGCCCAGCCCCGGAACCCTGTGCCGTCGTACTCGAGAACGAGGCGCAGCAGGGTCACTCCTCCGTCTCGACCTCCAGCACCATCCGGTCGACGCTGCGAACGGTGACGCGTGTCCCAGGCGCTGCATCGGGCGCCCCACGCGCTTGCCAGAGCTCCCCGTTGACGCGCACCTGGCCCTCGGGGCGGAGCGGCGTCACGACCACCGCGCTCTTGCCGACGAGATCATCGACGCCGACCGCTGGTCGCGTCAGCCGCCGACGGCGGCGCGACCACCAGACGAAGGCCCCGGTCTCGATCACGTCGATCACGGCCGCGGCGATCACGACGATCCAGCTCCACGGCTGCGGCAGGAAGAGCAGCGCGATCACGAGCGCGACGAGCGTCAGCATGCGACAAGCGTAGGCGCTGCATCACACGCGCGGCCGGCGGGATGCTCTCCAGCACCGCAGCGCTGCTGCAAGCGAGCGGGTCGCGGAGGGCGGCTCCGCCGCCCGGGAGCGGCCCGTGGCCGGTGGGCTCAGGACGCCTGGCGCTCCGGGGCGTCGCTCGCGGTGCCCCGGGCCCGTGAGGTGGATCACGCCTGCGCGAGCACAGACCCGAGAGCCCGGTGCCGCGCAGCGGCGTCAGCGCGGTCGCGGAGGGCGGCTCCGCCGCCCGGGAGCGGCCCGCGGCCGGTGGGCTCAGGCGAGGCGCCTGGCGTCCGGCGTGGCGCTGAGCCTGCCCGGCCGGAGGGGATAGTGCGTCAGCACAGACCCGGAGCCCTGGTCCGCCTTCGGCGGAGCAGGCGCCGGCTCCGCCCGCGGAGCCGCCGCTGGACGTCACGCGGCCGGGTCGTAGTCGACGAACTCGAGGAGCGCCATCGAGGCGGCGTCGCCCTGGCGCGGGCCGAGCTTGACGATGCGCGTGTAACCGCCCTCGCGCTCGGCGAACCGCGGCGCGACGTCTGCGAAGAGCCTGTGCACGACGTCGTTCGACCGCAGCTCGGCCATCGCCTGCCGGCGGGCGTGGAGGTCGCCGCGCTTGCCGAGCGTGATCATCCGCTCGGCGTACGGCCTGACCGCCTTCGCCTTGGCCTCGGTCGTCTCGATCCGCCCGTGCGTGATCAGCGCCCCGGCGAGGTTCGAGTACAGCGCCTTGCGGTGCGCCGCGTCGCGGCCGAGCTTCTTGCCTGCCTTCGCGTGGCGCATGGCCTAGGGCAGCTCCTCGCCCTTGAGCGTGAGACCGTGGGCGGCGAGCGTCTCGCGCACCTCGTCGACCGACTTCTTGCCGAAGTTCGGGATCGCGCCGAGCTCCGCCTCGCTCTTCGAGGTGAGGTCGCCGATCGTCTCGATGCCGACCCGCTTGAGGCAGTTGTAGGAGCGCACGCCGAGCTCGAGCTCCTCGATGGGGAAGTTCTCCATGCCGTGCGCCGTGGAGGGCGCCTCGGCCTCGCCGGCGGCGGGCTCGCCGAAGCCCTCGATCTTGTCGAGGTCGGTGAAGATCGCGAGCTGCCGGATCAGGATCTCGGCGGCCTCGGCGATCGCGTCCTTCGGCTCGACGGAGCCGTCGGTCGTGACGTCGAGGGTGAGCCGGTCGTAGTCGGTGCGCTGCCCGACGCGGGCGGCGTCGACCTCGTACGAGACGCGGCGCACGGGCGAGAAGATCGAGTCGATCGGGATCACGCCGATCGACGTCTCCGGGCCGCGGTTGAGCTCGGCGGGCACGTAGCCGCGCCCGCGTCCGATCGTCAGCGTCATCTCGAGCTTGCCCTTGTCGGCGAGGTGCGCGAGCTCGAGCTCGGGGTTGAGGATCTCGAGGTCGGCGGGCGCCTCGATGTCACCGGCGGTGACGACCCCTGGGCCCTTCTTGGAGATGTACACCTCGATCTCGGGCGACTCGCCGTGCAGGCGGCAGACGAGCTCCTTGAGGTTCAGGATGATGTCGGTGACGTCCTCCCGCACACCGGGCAGCGTCGTGAACTCGTGCGAGACGCCCTCGATCTTCACGGCGGTGACGGCAGCGCCCTCGAGCGACGAGAGCAGCACGCGTCGGAGGGAGTTCCCGAACGTGTAGCCGAAGCCACGGTCGAGCGGCTCGATGGTGAAGCGCCCGGAGCGCTCGTCGGCGTCCTCCGAGACGATCTTCGGGATCTGGAAGTCCATCAGGCTGGCCAATGCGGTCCTTTCGGTTCTGCGGTTCGCGCGAGTGCGGATTCGGTTCGGCGAAGGCGCCGGGTCGGGCGGGCGTGGCGCGCGCGCCAACCCCAGGGCGAGGCAGGCCTCGCCCCTACTTGCTGTAGAGCTCCACGATCAGGGACTCCTGGACGGGGGTGTCGATCTCCGCCCGCTCGGGCCACTTGAGCACCTTGCCGGTGAGCCCGTCGTGGTCGGCCTGCAGCCACGGTGCGACCGACGCGGTGAGATCGGTGGCGTCGCGCACGATCGGCTCGACGGGGCTGCCCGCCTTCAGCGAGACGATGTCGTCGGGCCGCACCCCGAAGCTCGGGATGTTGACCCGCCGTCCGTTGACGAGGAAGTGCCCGTGCCGCACGAGCTGGCGCGCCTGGGCGCGAGAGCCCGCGAAGCCGAGTCGGTAGACGACGTTGTCGAGGCGCGTCTCGAGCATCCGCAGGAGGTTCTCGCCCGTCGGGCCCGACCGGCGGGACGCCTTCTCGTACGTGTTGCGGAACTGCTTCTCGAGCAGGCCGTAGTAGCGGCGCGCCTTCTGCTTCTCGCGCAGCTGGAGCAGGTACTCGCTCTGCTTGATGCGGCCGCGCCCGTGCTCTCCCGGCGGGTAGGAGCGGCGCTCGAGCGCGCACTTCTCGGTCAGGCAGCGCTCGCTCTTGAGGAACAGCTTGATGCCCTCGCGCCGGCAGACGCGGCACTTGGGCCCGAGATCGCGTGCCATCAGACGCGCCTCCGCTTCTTCTGTCGGACGCCGTTGTGGGCCTGCGGGGAGACGTCCTTCACGCCGAGGATCTCGAGACCGGCGGCCTGGAGCGAGCGGATCGCCGTCTCGCGGCCGGAGCCTGGGCCCTTGACGAGCACCTCCACCTTCTGCAGGCCGTGCTCCATCCCCTTGCGGGCGGCGTTCTCTGCCGTCACCTGAGCGGCGAACGGGGTCGACTTGCGCGAGCCCTTGAACCCGGCCGAGCCGGCGGACTCCCAGGCGATCACGTTCCCCTCCTTGTCGGTGAGGGACACGATCGTGTTGTTGAAGGAGGTCTTGATGTGCGCCTGCCCGATCGCGACGTTCTTGCGGACGCGGCGGCGCGTGCGACCCCGGGAGGCGGCTGCCTTGCGTGGAGGTGCCATCTACTTGCCCTTCTTCCCGCGGCCGACGGTCTTCTTGACGCCCTTGCGCGTCCGGGCGTTGGTCTTGGTCCGCTGGCCCTTCACGGGCAGGTTGCGACGGTGGCGGACCCCGCGGTAGCAGCCGATCTCGGACAGGCGCTTGATCGCCTGCGACCGCTCCCGGCGCAGGTCGCCCTCCACCTCGAGCTTCTCGTCGATGTAGGCGCGGAGCTTCGAGACCTCGTCATCGGTCAGGTCCTTGACCTTCTGGTCGCGGGAGAGGCCGAGGTCGTCGCAGACCTTCTGCGCCGTGGACTGGCCGATCCCGTAGATGTAGGTCAGCCCGATCTCGAGCCGCTTCTGGTTGGGGAGGTTGACCCCCGCGATGCGTGCCAATCTGGTCTCCTAGCCCTGCCGCTGCTTGTGCCTGGGATTGGTGCAGATCACCATCGTGCGTCCGTGCCGCTTGATCACGCGGCAGCGTTCGCACATGGGCTTCACCGAAGGACGGACTTTCACGAGTGCTCCTGGGGGATCCTGGGTCGACGGGCCTGACGGTCGTGCGCGAGAGCGTCGCGATCGGGCTCGCTCGCGAGCCTCCTGCGCCGATCTCGATCCTCTGCCTCTCTTGCCTTGCAAGCTCCTTGCGCACGAAAGCCGCGGGCCCCGTCGCGGATGGTCATGAGACCCGCAGCGCAGGCACGATCAGCCGCTCTGCGGGGGCCGCTACTGTAGCAGACGAGTCGTCTCCTTCGCGACGCCCACGCGAGGCGTCAGCACGCGCGGGCCGGACGCGAGCACGGCCACCGTGTGCTCGAAGTGAGCCGCGAGCGAGCCGTCGTCCGTCGAGATCGTCCAGCCGTCCTCGTCGAGCACCACCTCGGCCCCGCCCATGGTGATCATCGGCTCGATCGCGATCGTCATCCCCTCCGACAGCTTCGGGCCCCGACCCGGCTCTCCGAAGTTGGGGACGTGCGGATCCTCGTGGTAGTGACGGCCGACGCCGTGCCCGACGAGGCTGCGGATGACCGAGAACCCCGCACCCTCCACCACCGTCTGGATCGCATGGGAGATGTCGCCGACCCGGTTCCCCACGCGCGCCTCGGCGATGCCCGCCCACAGGGCGTCCTGGCATACGTCGAGCAACCGCTGCACTGCTGGATCGACCTCTCCGACCGCGTACGTGTACGCGCTGTCGGCGATCGCGCCGTCGAGCGTGGCGCCGACGTCGATCGTGACGATGTCACCGTCCGCGACCCGGTAGCGCCCCGGGATCCCGTGCACGACGACCTCGTTGGGAGAGATGCAGATCGCGGCCGGATAGCCGCGATAGCCGCGCGAGGTCGACGTGCCTCCCTGCGCCTGGATGAACGCCTCCGCGATGGCGTCGAGCTCTGCGGTCGAGATCCCCGGCTCGATCCGCTCGCCGACATGCGCGATGGTGGCGGCCACGAGGTCGCCAGCGCGCGCGATCCGCTCGATCTCCGCAGCTCCCTTGCGGATGATCACGATCGGCCTGCGAGCAGCTCGAGGGCGTCCTGGATCTCGGCGCGCACCTCGTCGACCGTGCGCTCCGCGTGCAACGGCACGAGCGCGCCGAGCGCACGGTAGTGCTCCACCACGGGTGCCGTCTGCTCGTGGTAGATCGCCAGCCGGCGAGCCATCACCTCTGCCGTGTCGTCTGCTCGGCCCTCTTGCGCCGCGCGCCCGAGCATCCGCTCGGTGGCGAGGTCGTCGGCGAGGTCGAAGAAGAGGACGGCGTCGAGCGCCCGGCCGATCCCGGCGAGCATGCCGTCGAGCGCCTCGGCCTGCGCGAGGGTGCGCGGGAACCCGTCGAGCACGAAGCCCGACGCCGCGTCGGGCTGGGCCAGCCGCTCCTCGATCAGGGCGACGGTCAGCTCGTCGGGAACGAGCTCGCCGGCGGCCAGGATCGGCTCGACGCGACGACCGAGCTCCGTCCGCTGCGCGATCGCCGCGCGGAACATGTCCCCGGTGGAGACGTGCGGGATCCCGTGGTCGTCGGCGATCAGCTTCGCCTGCGTGCCCTTTCCGGATCCCTGCGGCCCGAGGACGAGGAGGTTCACGCTCGCCTCTCAGCGCTGCCGGCCGGGAGCGGACGCCGGCGAGGGGCGCCTGACGCGCGTTCCTCGGGCGTCGCTCGCGGTGCCCGGCCGGAGGGCACAGTGCTGGAGCACGGGCCCGGAAGGCCGGGTGCCGCGAGCGGCGTCAGGCGGCCGCGGAGGCCGGCTCCGCCGGCCGGGAGCGGACGCCGGCGAGGGGCGCGCGTCATCGCAGGAAGCCTTCGTAGTTGCGCATCATCATCTGCGACTCCATCTGGCGCATGGTGTCGAGCGCGACGCCGACGGCGATCAGCACCGAGGTGCCGCCGAGGGCGCCCGCGCTCGCCTGCGAGAAGCCGCCGTAGCGGATGAACAGGCTCGGCAGGATCGCGACGAGCGCGAGGAAGAGCGAGCCCGGCAGCGTCAGCCGGGTGAGCACCCGGTCGAGGTACTGCGCCGTCGGCGGCCCGGGCCGGATCCCCGGGATGTAGCCGCCGTGCTTGCGGAGGTTGTCGGCCTGGTCGACCGGGTTGAACTGCACCGCGGTGTAGAAGAAGGCGAACACGACGATCATCCCGCCTTCGATCACCAGGTAGAGCCAGTCGCCCGGCTGGAAGTACGTGTTGACGAAGTCCTGCGTCCCGGGGAAGTACTGCGCGATCGTGGCCGGGAAGGCGAGCACTGCCGCGGCGAAGATCACCGGGATCACGCCGGCCATGTTCACGCGCAGCGGCAGGTAGGTCGACCCGCCGGAGACCTGGCGGCGCCCCACCTGACGCTTGGCGTACTGGATCGGGATCTTCCGCTGCCCCTCCTGGACGAACACGACCGAGGCGACGATCGCGAGGGCGATCAGCGGGAAGAAGATGCGCTCCATCGGGCCGCCGTTCCACCAGGCGACGATCCCGAGCGGCAGCCCGGTGAGGATCGAGGCGAAGATCAGGATCGAGATGCCGTTGCCGATCCCGCGCTTCGTGATCTGCTCGCCCATCCACATCAGCAGGATCGTCCCGGTGGTGAGCGTGACGATGATCAGCGTCATCCGCCCCGCGTTTGCCTCCAGGACGCCCTGGCTGCGGAACAGGAACGCGTATCCGAGCCCCTGCGCCGCGGCGAGCGCGACCGTCAGGTACCGCGTGTACTGGTTGATCTTCGCGTAGCCCGACTCGCCCTCCTTCTGGAGCTCGGACAGCCGCGGGATCACCACGGTCATGAGCTGGACGATGATCGAGGCCGTGACGTACGGCATGATCCCGAGCGCGAACACCGAGAACTGGCTCAGCGCACCGCCAGAGAAGAGGTTGAGCAGGTTGAAGATCCCGCCGGTGCGGGTGAGGTACTGGTCGATCGCCTGGGAGTCGACGCCCGGGGCGGGGATCCACGAGCCGAGGCGGTAGAGCGCCAGGACGAGCGCCGTGAAGAGCAGGCGCCGCCGGATCTCCGGGACGCGCCACGCGTTGGCGAGCCAGGAGAACATGGGACGGCGGGGCGCGGCGCTCTCGCGCCGCGCCTAGTCCTCCACCGTCGCGTCGTCTGCCGCGGGTGCGCTCTCGACGGGCGCTGCGGTCGCCTCGTCCGTGTCCTCGGCGTCCTCGACGGGCGCCGACGGGCGCGCGCGGGTCTTCTTCTTCTTCTTCGGCTTGGCGACGGGCTCGCCGCGGAGCCAGGTGACCGTGCCACCCGCCGCCTCGATCTTCTCGCGCGCGGTCTTCGAGAACCCGTGCGCGGAGACCGAGAGCTGCTTCGAGAGCTCGCCGACACCGAGGATCTTGACGTCGACCGACAGCTTGCGGATCAGCCCCTTCGCCTTGAGCGCGTCGGGCGTGACCTCGTCGCCGCTGGTGAAGCGCGCCTCGAGATCGCGGAGGTTGACGGGCTGGGTGTACGTGCGGAACGGGCCGATCGGCATGGCGTCGGCAGACGTGTTGCCGCGCAGCTTGGCGAGGCGCATGTCGATCGGCATCTGGCCGCCCTCGAAGCCGGCGGGCATCTTGTGCGAGCCGGAGCGGGACTTCTGCCCCTTGATGCCACGGCCGGAGTACCGGCCGGTGCCCGAGCCCATGCCGCGGCCGACCCGCTTGCGGGTCTTGCGCGGCTGCGCCGGCTTCAGCGTGCTGAGGTTCAGCTCGTCGGACATCCGCTCACTTCCCTTCGACCCGGACGAGGTGCGCGACGTGACGGAGCTTGCCCTCGAGCGACGGGCTCATCGTGTGCTCGGCGGTCTTCCCGATCCGCCCGAGCCCGAGCGACCGCAGCGTGCCACGGTGCTTCTGGCTCTGACCGACGACGCTGCGCGTCTGCGTGATCTTCACCGTCGTCACGCCGGGGCCTCCTCGGCCGCGGTCGCCACGGCTGCCGCGGCCACCGGCTCGTCGCCCGCAGCGACCTCCTCCGGGACGGCCTTGCGCACGGGGAGCACGTCGGCGATCGACTTGCCGCGCGAGCGCGCGACGTCCTCCGGACGACGGAGCCGCTGGAGCCCGTTGACCGTCGCCTTCGCCATGTTGATCGGGTTCGTCGTCCCGAGGCTCTTCGAGAGCACGTCCCGGATCCCGGCCAGCTCGAGCACGGCGCGGACGCCGCCGCCGGCGATCACGCCGGTCCCCTCGCTCGCGGGGCGCAGCACGACGCGGGCGGCGTCGAACTCGCCGACGATCTCGTGGGTGATCGTGGCGCCGTGCTTCGGAACGGTGAAGAGGTTCTTCTTCGCGTCGTCGACGGCCTTCGAGATGGCGAGCGGCACCTCGCGCGCCTTCCCGTAGCCGACGCCGACGCGGTCGACCTCGTCGCCGATCACGACGAGCGCGGTGAACGAGAACCGACGCCCGCCCTTGACGACCTTGGCGACGCGGTTGATCTCGATCACGCGCTCCTTCAGCTCACGCGTCTCAGCGATGTCGCTCAAAACTCCAGTCCTCCCTCGCGCGCGCCCTCGGCGAGCGCCTTGACGCGTCCGTGGTACAGGTAGCCGCCGCGGTCGAACACGCAGCTCGTGATGCCGGCGTCGCGAGCGGCAGCGGCGAGCGCCTTGCCGACCTCCGTCGCCTGATCGGTCTTCGTGCCCTTGAACGAGCGGACGTCGAGCCAGCTCGAGGATGCGAGCGTCCGACCGGCCTCGTCGTCGACGAGCTGGGCGAACACCCCGCGGTTCGAGCGGAACACCGCCAGCCGCGGGCGATCAGCCGTGCCCGAGACCTTGCCGCGGACGCGGCGGTGGCGACGCAGCCGCGCCTCACGCGTGCTGAGCTTGCTCATGCTCGCTGCTCCTTTCCGCAAGCCAGGAATCCGCAGACACGGATCCCCGGCGCGGAGATCCGCCTTCGGCGGCAAACCCCTGACGCGGCCGCTGCGCGGCCCGTCGTCGCGTGGGTGCTCATGCGCGCTTGCCGACCTTTCTCCGGACGTGCTCGCCCTGGTAGCGGATGCCCTTGCCCTTGTACGGCTCGGGCGGGCGCACCTTGCGGATCTCGGCCGCCGTCTGTCCGACGGCCTGCTTGTCGATGCCCTTGACGATGATCTGGGTCGGCGCGGGCACGTCGAAGGAGATCCCGTCGCGTGGAGCGATCGTGATCGCGTGCGAGTACCCGACGGCGAGCTCCAGGTCCGAGCCCTTCAGCTGGGCGCGGTAGCCGACGCCCTGGATCTCCAGGTGCTTCTCGAAGCCCTTCGTCACACCTTCGACCATGTTCGCGACGAGCGTGCGCGTCAGGCCGTGCAGGGCGCGATCCTGTCCGCGATCGGTCGGCCGCGCCACCGTGAGGACGCCCTCCTCCTGCGAGAGCTCCATCCGGTCGGGCACCTGCTGCTCGAGCGCGCCGAGCGGACCCGTCACCCTGACGTGGCCGCCGGGCGACACGTCGATGGTCACCCCACTGGGAATCTCGATCGGTCGTCTTCCAATTCTGCTCATGGCTCTGCTCTCTCTTGCTCTTCCCTAGCCGATTTCGCGCAGCGAAAGCGGCTTACCAGACGAACGCGATCACCTCGCCGCCAACGCCGCGCTCTGCGGCCTGACGGCTCGTGATCACGCCGCTCGAGGTGGACAGGATGGCGGTGCCGAGGCCGCCGAGGACGCGCGGCAGGCGCTCCTTGCCCGCGTACACGCGGCGTCCCGGCTTCGAGACGCGCTTGAGGTCGGTGATCACGCGCTCGCGGTTGCGGCCGAACTTCAGCTCGATCACGAGCGTTGCCGCCGGCTCACCCGCGATGACGCGGTAGTCCTTGATGTAGCCCTCGTCCTTGAGCAGCCGCGCGATCTCCTCCTTCATGCGGGAGGTCGGCATCGAGGCCGTGTCGTGCATCGCGCGGTTCGCGTTGCGGATGCGGGTCAGCATGTCGGCGATCGGGTCGGTCAGCATCCTCGGTCTCCTACCACGAGCTCTTCGTCATGCCCGGGATGGCGCCCTCGTGCGCGAGCTCGCGCAGGCAGATCCGGCAGAGCCGGTACTTGCGGTACACCGCGCGCGGCCGGCCGCACTTGTTGCAGCGCGTGTAAGCCTGCACCGGATGCTTCGGCGTGCGCTTCTGCTTCACGCGGAGTGAGGTCTTGGCCATGCCTACGAGTCCCTTCTCTCGGTGGCGAACGGCAGTCCGAGGGCGCGCAGCAGCGCCAGCGCCTGCTCGTCCGTCTCCGCCGTGGTCGTGATCGCGATGTCGAGGCCCCGGATCGCTCCGACGCTGTCGTAGTCGATCTCGGGGAAGATGATCTGCTCCTTGATGCCGAGCGAGTAGTTGCCGCGCCCGTCGAACGAGCCGGGGTCGAGGCCGCGGAAGTCGCGGATGCGCGGCAGCGCGATCGACACGAGCCGGTCGAGGAACTCGTACATCCGCGCGCCCCGCAGGGTCACACGACAGCCGACGGCCATGCCCTCGCGGAGCTTGAAGCTCGCGATCGACTTGCGCGCACGACGCACCTGCGCGCGCTGCCCGGCGATCGTCGAGAGCTCCTCGACCGCCGAGTCGAGCGCCTTCGCATCGGTCTTCGCGTCGCCGACGCCCATGTTCAGCGTGATCTTCGTCACCGCCGGCACGCGCATCACCGAGTCGATCCCGAGCTCGTCCTTGAGCGCGGGCTTGATCTCCTCGACGTAGCGCTGCTTGAGGCGCGGGGCGGGCACGGTGGTCTCGGTCGCGGCCATCAGACGTCGATCTCCTCGTTGCAGCCGTCGCGCTTGCAGACGCGCACGCGCACGCTCTCGCCGTGCAGCTCCTTGAACGCGGTGCCGACGCGGGTCGGCTGCTTGCAGGTCGGGCACACGAGCATCACGTTCGAGACGTCGAGCGGGACGGGCTTCTCGATGATGCCGCCGGGGATGATGCTGCGCGCCGCCCATCCGGGTGGAGTCGCGCACCGGGCGGGGCTTCGTATGGCGCTTGGCGAGATTCAGGTTCTCCACGATCACGCTCCGGTCGCGAGGCCGCGCCTCGATGACCCGACCCTGCTTGCCGCGATCCTTGCCGGCCAGCACCTGGACGAGGTCGCCCTTCTTGATCTTCATCGTGGTTGCCATCTTCAGAGCACCTCGGGGGCCAGGCTGACGATCTTCATGAAGTTCTTCTCGCGCAGCTCGCGGGCGACCGGCCCGAAGATGCGCGTCCCGCGCGGGTTGCAGCTGGTTGTCGATGATGACGGCCGCGTTCTCGTCGAAGCCGATCAGCGTTCCGTCACTGCGGCCGTAGGGCTTCTTCGTCCGGACGACGACGGCCTTCACCACCTCGCCCTTCTTGACCGTGCCCTGCGGGGTCGCGGCCTTCACTGTAGCGACGATCACGTCGCCGACGCGAGCGTAGCGCCGGTGCGAGCCTCCCATCACGCGGATGCAGAGGAGCTCGCGGGCGCCCGTGTTGTCGGCGACCTTGAGGCGGGATTCCTGCTGGATCACTCCGTCGTCTCCTACTTCGCCGCCTCGACGACCTCGGCGAGGCGCCAGTGCTTCGTCTTCGAGATCGGCCGCGTCTCGACGATCCGCACCACGTCGCCGACCTTCGCCTCGCTGCGCTCGTCGTGCGCGTGGAACTTCACGCTGCGACGCACGACCTTCTTGTACTTCGGGTGCGCCTTCACGACCTCGACCTTGACCACGATCGTCTTGTCCATCGCGTCGGAGACGACCGTGCCCTGGCGCTCCTGTCGGCGACCGCGCTCGTGCTCCGGCTTCTCGAGCCGGACGATCGGCTTGCGGGTCGTGGACGCGACGCGCTTCGGCCTCGAGCGCTGGGGGCGCTCCGACCGCGGGAGGCGCTTCTTCTTCGGCTTGGGGCCGGAGGGCGTCTGGGCCGGGGGCACGCCTGCATCCGCAGAAGTGCCAGGGGCCTCAACGACGGCCTCCGGCTCGGCAGCAGCCTCGGGCTCGGCCAGCAGCCTCGGGCTCGGCCTCCGCCTCGGCGCGCGGCCTCCGGCGACCGGCTCCTCGACAGCAGCCTCGGGCTCGACCTCCGCCACCGGCTCCTCGACAACAGCCTCGGGCTCGACCTCCGCCACCGGCTCGACAGCAGCCTCGGGCTCCGCCACCGCGGCGCTCTCCTCTGGCACGTCTGCGTCAGCAGACGTGCCCACGACCTCGTCGTCCTTCTTCACGTCGTCCTTGTCGTCCTTTGCCATCTCGCTCACACCTTCCCCAGCCGCGCCCGCTCGTGCTTGATCGTCAGAATCCGCGCGATCTCTCGCTTCGCGGTGCGCAGGCGGGCACCGTTCTCCAGCGCGCCGGTGGCGGACTGGAAGCGGAGGTTGAAGAGCTCCTGGCGGCCCTCGCCGAGCTTCTTGTCCAGGTCCTCGTCGCTCAGCTCACGCAGCTCTCTCGCTCTCATGATCGTCTCCTCGACCCGTGCACGAAACCGTCGCGGCCGGAGGCCGGCTCCGCCGGCCGGGAGGCCCGAGGCGCTCCGACCGCGCGACAACCAGAAGGAGGGGGCACGTTGGAGAACCATGGGTTCCCCCACGTCGCTCTAGCTCTCAAAGAGATCAGCCTCCCGCCGGACGAACTTCACCTTGACCGGCAGCTTCTGCCCGGCCAGCCGCAGCGCCTCGCGTGCGAGCGGCTCGGGCACGCCGGAGAGCTCGAACAGCACGCGCCCCGGCTTCACGACGGCGACCCAGCCCTCGGGTGAGCCCTTGCCGGAGCCCATCCTGGTCTCGGCCGGCTTCTTCGTGAAGGGCTTGTCGGGGAAGAGGTTGATCCACACCTTCCCGCCGCGGCGGATCTTGCGCGTCATCGCGATCCGGGCGGCCTCGATCTGCCGGTTCGTCACCCAGCCCGCCTCGAGCGCCTTGATCCCGTAGTCGCCGAACTGCACGGTCGTCTGCCCCTTGGCCGTGCCACGACGGCGGCCGCGGAACTGCTTGCGATGCTTGGACTTGCGCGGGAGCAGCATCAGCTATCCCCCGCCTTGTCCGTGTCCTCTGCGGGCGTCTCGGCCACAGGCTTCTCGGCCACAGGCTTCTCGGCCGCAGGCTTCTCAGCCACCGGCTTCTCAGCCGGCGTCTCGGCGACAGGCGTCTCGACCGTCGGCTCGACGGCTGGCGCCTGCTCGTCGACCGGCTTCGGCTCGGCCTGCTGCTGCGCGGCGCGCTCGGGCGCCGGCCCACGACCGCCGCCCTGGCCACCGCGACCGCGACCGCCCTGGCCACCGCGACCGCCGCCGGGACGCCCCGGCCCGCCGGGCCGCCGACGACGCTGGACGAGGCCGAGGCCCTCGCGATCCTGACCGCGTCCGCGACCGCTCTCGCGCGACGCGCCGAGGCCTTCCGTGTTGGAGCCGCGGCGACGGCGCGAGCCGTCGGCCTCCGTGATCCGCTCGCGACCGAGGGAGCCCTCGTAGCCCTCCGGCATGATCTCGCCCTTGTTGATCCACACCTTCACGCCGATGCGGCCGTAGGTCGTCTTCGCCTCGGCGAAGCCGTAGTCGATGTCGGCGCGGATCGTGTGCAGCGGGACGCGCCCTTCGGTGTAGCGCTCGACGCGGCTCATCTCGCCGCCGCCGAGGCGGCCACCGCACTGGATCTTGATCCCCTGGGCGCCCGAGCGCATGGCCGACGCGAGCGACCGCTTCATCGCCCGCCGGAACGCCACGCGGTTCTGCAGCTGCTCGGCGATCGACTGCGCGACGAGCTGCGCGTCCAGCTCCGGCCGCTTGATCTCGTTGATGTTGATGTGGACGCTCTTGCCCGTGATCGCGTGCAGCTCCTTGCGGAGCGCGTCGACCTCGACGCCGGACTTGCCGATCACGATGCCGGGGCGCGCGGTGTAGATGTCGACCGTGATCCGCTGCTTGTCCTTGCGGATCAGGATGTCCGACAGACCGGCGTGCGAGAGCTTGCCGTTGATGTGGTCGCGGATCCGGATGTCCTCCGCGATGTAGGCGGCGACCTCCTTCTTGCCGGTCCACCAGTTCGACTTCCAGTCGTGGATGACGCCGACCCGCAGGCCGCCGGGATGCACCTTCTGGCCCACTACGCGACCGCCTCCTTCGCCTTCTGCTTGCGTGGGCGCGACGCCTTCGGCGTCGCGCCAGTCCCCTCGTCCACGGGCTGCGCCGCGGCCGTTGCGGCCGTCTGGCGGCGAGGACGACCGGTCTTCGGCGCCTCGGCGAGCACGATCGTGATGTGGCAGGTCCGCTTGCGGATCCGGTTGACCCGTCCACGGGCCCGGGCGCGCCAGCGCTTGAGCGTCGGTCCTTCGTCGGCGTACGCCGCCACGACGACGAGCTCGTCGCCGTCGAGCGCGTGCGCGGACTCCGCGTTGGCGACCGCCGAGCGCAGCACGCGCTCGATCTCGACCGCTGCTGCCCGCGGGGTGAATGCGAGGATCGTGCGCGCCTCCGGCACCGTTCGCCCGCGCACGTTGTCGAGCACGACCCGCGCCTTGCGGGCGGACATGCGCACCCACCGGGCCTGTGCCCGGACCTGGACGCCCGTCGCTGTCGTCTGGCCGGCCATCAGCGCTTCTTCACCTGCTTGTCACCCGCGTGACCCCGGAACGTGCGGGTCGGGGCGAACTCGCCGAGCTTGTGACCGACCATCTGCTCGCTGACGAACACGGGCACGTGCTTGCGCCCGTCGTGCACCGCGATCGTGTGGCCGACCATCTCGGGGAAGATCGTCGAGGAGCGCGACCAGGTGCGGATCATCCGCTTCTCACCGGTGGCGTTCATGGACTCGACGCGGCCGAGCAGCCGCTCCTCGACGAAAGGCCCCTTCTTGGACGATCTCGACATGGACTAGCGCCTTTCCTTGCCGCGACGACGGCCGCGGACGATGAGCTTGTCGGACTCCTTGTGCTTGCGGCGGGTGCGCTTCCCGATCGTCGGGACGCCCCACGGGGTCACGGGGTGGTGGCCCTTCGACTTCCCCTCGCCGCCGCCGTGCGGGTGGTCGACGGGGTTCATGGCCGTGCCCCGGACGGACGGCCGCTTCCCGAGCCACCTGCTGCGGCCCGCCTTGCCGCTCGACTCGTTGGCGTGGTCGGAGTTGCCGACCTGGCCGACGGTCGCGCGGCACGTGAGCAGCACGCGGCGCATCTCCCCGGACGGCAGCCGGAGCACGCCGTACGGCGCGTCCTTCGCGACCAGCTGCACGCCGGCGCCGGCCGAGCGGGCCATCTTCGCGCCCTGGCCGGGTCGGAGCTCGACCGCGTGGACGACGGTGCCGGTCGGCATGTCGCCGAGCGCGAGCGCGTTGCCGGGCTTGATGTCGGCGCCGGGGCCGGACTGGACGACCTGGCCGACCTCGAGGCCCGCCGGGGCGAGGATGTAGGCCTTGGCGCCGTCGGCGTAGTGGAGCAGCGCGATGCGGGACGACCGGTTCGGGTCGTACTCGATCTGCGCGACCTTCGCCGGCACGCCGTCCTTGACGCGCTTGAAGTCGACCTTGCGGTAGCGGCGCTTGTGCCCACCGCCCTGGTGGCGGGTCGTGATGCGCCCGTTGTTGTTGCGGCCTCCCGACTTCTTGAGCGGCTCGAGCAGCGACTTCTCGGGGGTCGCGCGGGTGAGCTCCTCGAAGGAGGAGGTCGCCATCGTCCTGCGGCCGGCGCTCGTGGGCTTGTACTTCTTGACGGCCATGCGCCCTCCTAGACCTGTGCCCCTTCGAAGATCTGGATCGACTCGCCCTCGCGGAGCTTGACGACGGCCTTCTTCCAGCCGGGACGCGTCCCCTTGATCAGGCCCCGCCGCTTGGGCTTCGCCTGCACCTTGACGATGTTGACGCGCTCGACCTTGACGCCGAACTGCTCCTCGACCGCCTGACGCACCTGCGTCTTGTGGGCGTCCTTGTGCACCTTGAACGTGTACTCGCGGTCGGCGATCCGCTCGTAGCTCTTCTCCGAGACGACGGGCGCGATCAGGACCTGCGTGGCGTGGAGGCTCATGCCTCCTCCTTCCCGGCGCCGGCCCGGCCCTCGACGAGCGGCAGCGCCGCCTGCGTCACGAGCACAGCCCGCGCCCACACGAGCGCTGCGACCTCGAGCTCGGCCGGAACCGTGACGAGCACGCGCTCGATGTTGCGGAACGACTTGACGACCGCCTCCTCGTCCTCGGTCGCGACCACGAGCACCGGCGTCTGCTGACCCCAGTCCCCGAGGAGCGCGACAGCCGCCTTCGTCGACGGCGTCTCGAAGGCGCCGCCGTCGAGCAGCGCGAGGGTCCCGTTCGCGGCGTGATGCGACAGCGCGCCGCGGAGCGCCTGGCGACGGGCCTTGCGGTTGACCTTCACGTCGAAGCTGCGCATCCCGGGCGGGAAGGCGACGCCGCCACCTGCGAACTGCGGCGCTCGGATCGTGCCCGCGCGAGCCCGGCCGGTGCCCTTCTGCCGCCACGGCTTGGCGCGGCCGCCAGAGACGAGGCCGCGCGACTTCGCGCCACGCGTCCCGGCCCGGTGGGCGTTGAGCTCGGCCCGCACCGTCTCGTGCAGGAGATGCGGCTTGACGTCGACCTCGAAGACCGCCGCGTCGAGCGCGACGTCCTTGGTCGACGATCCGAGCACCTGTGCGGTGACTGGCATCAGCGCTCCACCCCGCGGATCTCGACGAGACCGCTCCTCGGGCCCGGAACGGCGCCCTTGACGATCAGGAGGTTCCGCTCCGGATCGACCTCGTGCACGACGAGGCCGGGCTGGGTGACGCGTCGGGCGCCCATGTGGCCGGCCATCCGCATGCCCTTGAAGACACGCGACGGGGTCGCCGAGGCGCCGATCGAGCCGGGCTTGCGGACGTTGTGCGAGCCGTGGGAGACGGGGCCGCGCCTGAAGTTGTGGCGCTTGATCGTCCCCTGGAAGCCCTTGCCGATCGAGACGCCGGAGACCTTGATCCGGTCGCCGGGCTCGAACGAGGCGACGGTGACGGTCTCCCCGACCTGGAGCTCCGAGGCCCCGCGGAACTCGACGAGGTGTCGGTGCGCACCGATCCCGGCCTTCTTCAGGTGGCCGAGCTCGCCCTTGGTCAGCTTCCGGTCGGCGACGGCGTCGAAGGCGAGCTGCACGGCCTCGTAGCCGTCGTCGCCGGCGGTCCGGACCTGGACGACCGGGCAGGGCCCCGCCTCGATCACCGTGACCGCGTCGACGTTCCCGGTCTCCGGGTCGAAGATCTGGGTCATGCCGAGCTTGCTGTCCGAGGATTCCCTTCATGCGACCCTCCGGGAGGGCGACGCAGGCGTCGCCCCGACCTGGGCGGGCGGGACAAGCCCTGAAGGGGTAGGGCAGGCCCCACCCGAAGCTGTGATGTCGCTCCGCGACATCACAGCTTGATCTCGATGTCGACGCCGGCGGGCAGGTCGAGGCGCATCAGCGAGTCGACCGTCTTCGGCGTGGGGCTGTGGATGTCGATCAGCCGCTTGTGCGTGCGCACCTCGAAGTGCTCGCGCGAGTCCTTGTCCTTGAACGGGCTCCGGATCACGCAGTACACGTTCTTCTCGGTGGGCAGGGGCACGGGACCGGTGATCGTCGCACCGGTCCGCTGGGCGGTCTCCACGATCTGGGACGCCGAGCGGTCGACCTGCTGGTGGTCGTAGCCCTTGAGCCGGATGCGGATCTTCTGTTGCGCCATCGAATCAGTCTGTTCCCGTGGAAGGGAGGGGCGAGCCCCTCCCTCTACTTCACGATCTCCGTGACGACGCCGGCACCCACGGTGCGGCCGCCCTCGCGGATCGCGAAGCGCAGGCCCTGGTCCATGGCGATCGGCTGGATGAGCTCGATCTCCATGTTGGTGTTGTCGCCGGGCATGACCATCTCCTGGCCGTCCGGGAGCTTGATCGAGCCGGTCACGTCGGTCGTGCGGAAGTAGAACTGCGGCCGGTAGCCGTTGAAGAACGGCGTGTGGCGACCGCCCTCGTCCTTCGAGAGCACGTAGACCTCGGCCTTGAAGTGCGTGTGCGGGGTGATCGAGCCCGGCTTCGCGAGCACCTGGCCGCGCTCGACCTCCTCGCGCTTGATCCCGCGCAGGAGCGCACCCGCGTTGTCGCCGGCCTGCGCGAAGTCGAGGATCTTCTGGAACATCTCGAGCCCCGTGACGGTGGTCTTCTCCGTCTTCTCGTGGATCCCGACGATCTCGACCTCCTGCCCGACCTCGATCTGGCCCTGCTCGATGCGGCCGGTCACGACGGTGCCGCGGCCGGTGATCGTGAACACGTCCTCGATCGGCATCAGGAACGGCTTGTCGACGTCGCGCGTCGGCTCGGGGATGTACGAGTCGACCGCCTCCATCAGCTCGACGATCTTCTCGGTCCAGGCCGCGTCGCCCTCGAGCGCCTTCAGGGCCGAGACGCGCACGATCGGGATGTCGTCGCCCGGGAACTCGTACTTCGAGAGGAGCTCGCGCACCTCCATCTCGACGAGCTCGAGGAGCTCCTCGTCGTCGACCATGTCGGCCTTGTTCAGCGCGACCACCATCGCGGGCACCTCGACCTGGCGGGCCAGCAGGATGTGCTCACGGGTCTGCGGCATCGGGCCGTCGGCCGCGGAGACCACGAGGATCGCGCCGTCCATCTGCGCCGCGCCCGTGATCATGTTCTTGATGTAGTCCGCGTGCCCGGGGCAGTCGACGTGGGCGTAGTGCCGGTTCGCCGTCTCGTACTCGACGTGCGCGGTGTTGATCGTGATCCCGCGCTGCCGCTCCTCGGGCGCCGTGTCGATCGACGCGAAGTCGCGCGCCGCCGTGCCCGTGCCGGTCTCCGAGAGCACCTTGGTGATCGCGGCGGTGAGCGTCGTCTTGCCGTGGTCGATGTGACCGATCGTGCCGATGTTGACGTGCGGCTTCGTCCGCTCGAACTTCTGCTTGGCCATGTTTTCTTCCTCCGGAAAAAAACTAGACTTACAGGGACTTAGAAATTGACATTGGCTGAATCACTAGCTCTGGCTAGCCACAATTGCCTCAGCGATCGACGGCTGGCACGTCCTCGTAACGATCGAACTGCATGGTGAACGTCGCCCGGCCCTGCGTCATCGAGCGCAGGTCGGTCGCGTATCCGAACATCTCCGACAACGGCACGCTCGCCTTGATCGACTGCGAGTTGCCGAGCGGCTCGAGCTGCTCGACGCGGCCGCGGCGGCTGTTGAGGTTGCCCATCACGTCGCCGAGGTAGTCCTCCGGCGTGACGACCTCGACGGCCATCATCGGCTCGAGCAGCTTCGGCTTCGCCCGCTTGCAGCGCCTCCTTGAACGCCATCGAGCCGGCGATCTTGAACGCGCGCTCGCTCGAGTCGACATCGTGGTACGAGCCCTCGATCAGCTCGACCTTGATGTCGACCACGGGATAGCCCGCGAGCACCCCGGCGCCGAGCGCCTCCTGGATGCCCTCGTCGACCGGCTTGATGTACTCCTTGGGGATCTTGCCACCGACGATCTTGTCGACGAACTCGTACCCCTCGCCGGGCGCCTGCGGGACGAGGTTGATGACGACGTCGCCGTACTGGCCGGAGCCGCCCGTCTGGCGGACGAACTTGCCCTGCACCTTCTCGACCGGCTTGCCGGCGGTCTCGCGATAGGCGACCTGCGGCCGCCCGACGTTCGCGTCGACCTTGAACTCGCGCATCAGCCGGTCGACGATGATCTCGAGGTGCAGCTCGCCCATCCCGGAGATGATCGTCTGCCCGGTCTCCTCGTCCGACGAGACGCGGAAGGTCGGATCCTCCTCCGCGAGCCGCTGGAGTCCCTGTGAGAGCTTGTCCTGGTCGCCCTTCGTCTTCGGCTCGATCGCGACCGAGATCACCGGGTCGGGGAAGGTCATCGACTCGAGCACGATCGGGTGCTGGTTCGAGGCGAGCGTGTCGCCGGTCGTGGACTGCTTGAGGCCGACGGCGGCGGCGATCTCGCCCGCGCCGATCTCGTCGCGCTCCTCGCGGTGGTTCGCGTGCATCTGGAGGATGCGGCCGATCCGCTCGGTCTTGCCGTTCGGTCGTGTTGACGACGCGCTCGCCGGCCTTGATCCGGCCCGAGTAGACGCGGAAGTAGGTCAGCTTGCCGACGTACGGGTCGGACATGACCTTGAAGACGAGCGCCGAGAACGGCGCGTCCTCGGAGGCGGGCCGGGTGATCTCCTCGCCGGTCTTCGGGTCGGTGCCCTGGACGGCGGGGACGTCGAGCGGGCTCGGCAGGTAGTCGACGACCGCGTCGAGCAGCGGCTGCACGCCCTTGTTCTTGAACGCGGATCCGAGCAGCACCGGCGTGATCGCGTCGGCCAGCGTGCCGGCGCGCAGGGCGCGCTTGATCATCTCCGGCGTGACCGCCGACTCGTCCTCGAGGTACGTCTCCATCAGCTCGTCGTCGAACTCGGCGACCGCGTCGATCAGGGCGTGGTGCCCCACCCGGGCGGCGTCTGCGAGCTCGGCCGGGACGTCGCCGACGGTGTACTCCTGCCCGAGGTCGTCCTCGTAGACGATGGCCTTCATCTCGACGAGGTCGACGACGCCGCGGTGCTGGTCCTCCTGGCCGATCGGCAGCT
Organism: uncultured Actinomycetes bacterium; assembly: GCA_963703095.1. GTDB lineage: Bacteria > Actinomycetota > Thermoleophilia > Gaiellales > Gaiellaceae > Gaiella. The sequence continues at coordinate 1,241,553 of OY969787.1, read as the reverse complement.
GCACGGGCACCGGGTTCGCCCCGAGGCGCTCGCGCATCGACTGGACGGCGTTCGCGAAGTCGGCGCCGGTGCGGTCCATCTTGTTGATGAACGCGATGCGGGGCACGCCGTAGCGATCGGCCTGCCGCCACACCGTCTCGCTCTGCGGCTGGACGCCGGCGACCGAGTCGAACACCGCCACCGCGCCGTCGAGCACGCGCAGCGAGCGCTCGACCTCGACAGTAAAGTCCACGTGTCCGGGAGTGTCGATGATGTTGATCCGATGATCGCGCCAGAACGCCGTCGTGGCCGCCGACGTGATGGTGATGCCGCGCTCCTGCTCCTGCGCCATCCAGTCCATCGTCGCGGCGCCCTCGTGGACCTCCCCGAGCTTGTGCGTGCGCCCGGTGTAGTAGAGGATCCGCTCGGTCGTCGTGGTCTTGCCCGCGTCGATGTGGGCCATGATCCCGATGTTGCGGACGCGGTCGAGGCCGACCTGGGTTGCCGTTGAGCTCATGCGGTCCTCGTCCTCACCAGCGGTAGTGCGCGAACGCCTTGTTGGCCTGGGCCATCCGGTACATGTCGTCCTTCTTCTTGAACGCGCCGCCCTGCTGGTTGATCGCGTCGAGCAACTCGGCCGCGAGCTTGTTCTGCATGCCCTTCTCCCGGCGCTCGCGCGCATACGTCACGAGGTAGCGCAGCGCCAGCGTGCGGCCGCGACGGGGTGGGACCTCGACCGGAACCTGGTAGTTCGCGCCGCCGACACGGCGGGAGCGCACCTCGAGCACCGGCGTGACCGACTTGACGGCGGCCTCGAGCGCGTCGACCGCCGAGCGGTCGGACTTCTCGGCCACCTGCGCGAGCGCGTCGTACACGACCTGCTCGGCGACCGACTTCTTGCCGTCCAGCATCACCCGGTTGATGAGCTGCTGCACGAGCACCGACCCGTGCACGGGGTCAACCGTCACCTGGCGGGGCTGGATCTCGGCGCGACGCGGCATCAGCTGCCCTTCTTCGCCCCGTACTTCGAGCGGGCCTGACGCCGATCGGCGACGCCCGAGGTGTCGAGGCCGCCGCGGATGACCTTGTAGCGGAAGCCCGGCAGGTCCTTGACGCGTCCGCCGCGGATCAGCACGACCGAGTGCTCCTGGAGGTTGTGCCCCTCGCCCGGGATGTAGGCGCCGACCTCCATCTGGTTCGTCAGCCGCACGCGCGCGACCTTGCGCAGCGCCGAGTTCGGCTTCTTGGGGGTCGTCGTGTAGACGCGCGTGCACACGCCGCGCTTCTGCGGCGCACCGCGGAGCGCCGGGGTCTTCATCTTCGCCTTCGGGTTCTTCCGACCCTTGCGGACGAGCTGGTTGACGGTGGGCACGCTGCTCCTGTCGATTCGGTCGAGACGTTCTTCACACAGAAAGGCCGGCAGGGTGAGGCCCCGCCAACCGGGAGCGAGAATGGTAGCCGAAGCCCCCACTCCCTGCAAACGTCCGGCGTCGACCAACCCTCCTCACGCCCGCCGCCCACTGGTCGTGGTGCCGGAGGGCGCATAGAGTGCGTCCGGGGAATGGGGACGTTGACTGCGGTGGTCATCGTCGCTGTGGCGACGATCGTGCTCGCGTTGATCGCGTGGCTGTTCACGCGCGCCGCCAGACGGAGCGGTGAGGGCACGGAGGGCGCGATCCGCGAGGTCGCCACCACGCTCGGCTGGATCTCGTCCGACCTGGCCGAGATCGCGCAACGCGCGGCCACGGGGCCCGACCCCCTCGCGTTCCCCGTGACGCTCGACGTGGAGGACGCGCTGCGCAAGGTCGCGGCCGTCGCGGCGGCTCTGCCCGGCATGACCGCCGGGGCTGCTCGTCTCGATCAGATCGACGGCTCGGTCATGACGCGCACCGTCGGGATCGCGGCGGGCGCGAGCGGCCTCGAGAGCTACCCGGATCCCCCCGACCGCGTGACCTGGCGCCGGGCGATCGTCGAGTGGTCGCACGAGAGCGGCCAGCCCGGCCGCGAGCCGATCCGGCTGTCCGTCGTCGCCCCCATCGCGCAGGCAGGTCGGAGGATCGGCCTCGTCGCCGCGTACACGAGCGCCGCCGGTGTGCCCGACGAGGTCGCGGAGACGGTCGTCGCGCTGGCCGCGTCGGCCGCGCCCGCCCTCCAGGCCGCGCGCGAGCACCAGGCGGTGACGGAGCTCGTGCGCACCGACCCGCTCACCGGGCTGCTCAACCGCCGCGGCGGGGTCGACGAGGAGCTGCCCCGCGAGATCGCCCGGGCGCGGCGGAGCGGCGCGCCGCTCTCCGTGCTGATGCTCGACCTCGACAACTTCCGGGAGGTCAACCGCGTCAACTACGCCCATGGCGACGACGTCCTCCAGGAGTTCGCCCGGGTCGTCGTCGAGGCCTGCCGCGAGTCCGACATCCCGTGCCGACGCGGAGGCGAGGAGTTCCTCGTGATCCTCCCGGACACCGAGTGCGCCGACGCGCTTCGTCTCGAGCGACGGCTGCGCGCGCTCGTCTCGACCACCGACTTCTCGCACGTCGGCACGCTGACGTACTCCGCCGGGATCACCGCGCTTCGCCCCGACGACGACGCACGGTCGGTCGACGAGCGCGCGAGCGCGCTCGTCAACGACGCGAAGCGAGCGGGGAAGGACACGAGCCGCGACGATTGCGGCACGATGCCTCCGGTGAGCTCCCCGCCCGACGACGCGCCGGCGGATGCGCCGGCACCCGCGCCACGCGCAGGCGAGCCCGAGCCGCCCTCCGGGTGGCGCCGGGTGCTGTACAAGGGCCCGCGCTCGGAGACGTGACGCCGGCGGTCGTGGCGGCGGTCGCGGTCGCGGGCGCCGCGCTCGCGGCGGTTGCGCTGCTCGCCGCCAGAGCACGCCGTCGGGCGCGGGCAAGGGCCGGACGCCGGGCAGCCGCGCTGGAGCGCCTGGCAGACGCGATGCACCGCGCGGCCGCCGGGCTCGAGGGCGCCGTCGCGCGCGCCGACGTCCGCCCTCGGGTCACCCTGGCGACGCCCGTCACCGCGACGCCGGCCCTCGATCCGTCGACGGGTCTCCCCGGACGCAGCGCCTTCGTGCAGGCACTGCAGCTGCGCGTCGCCGAGGCGAGGCGCTCCGACGCGAGGCTCGGGCTCGGGCTCGTGCTCGTGACGGGCGCGGGAACCGGCCTGGACGACGCCCTCGGGCGGGTTGCGACGGCGATGCGCGCCGCGGCTCCGGAAGGGGAGCCCTATCGCACAGGCGAGCACGCGTTGGCGCTCCTGCTCCCGGGGACGGGCCGGGCGGGGACGCTGGCCACGCTCGCTCGCCTCGAGGCGGTGCTCGCCGGCCAGCCCGCGGTGGCGTCGCGCGCCGTCGAGCTCGAGCAGGGCGAGGACGCGATCAGCTTCCTAGCGCGGGTAGCAGGGGAGGCGGAGCCTCGACCGCGCGCATCCGGCTGACAGCCAGGCAGGAGCCTGGCTGAAGCCAGGCACCGTCGAGCGATCACCCCAACCCGCCCTCCCCGCCCCAAGGATCGAAGGCGGCTCGAGGGCGGCGCTGCCGCCCGAGCGCCGACCAGCGCTCGCCCCGACCCACGAAGCTTCAGGGATCTGCCCCGCGTCCGGCGCAGCCGGACCCGGGGATCCCCCGCGCGGGAATCCACTCGGTGGATTCCCGCCTGCGGAGAAAGCCGAGGGCGGCGCAGCCGCCCGAGCGCCAACCAGCGCTCCCCGGCCCCACGATCCTTCAGGGATCTGCCCCGCGCGGGAACCCCCGGGAGGGGGTTCCCGCCTGCGGAGCCTATTCCGTCTCTTCCGGCGTCTCGGGCAGCTGCTCGTCCTCGAAGCCGAGGCCGAGGGCGGAGAGGTCGATCCCGTCGCCGTCCCCGATCTCCTCGAGCGCGGCGAGCAGGTCGGCGTCCGCACCGCTGCCGAAGATCGACGACGGCAGCGGCTCCGACGGCTGGATCTCGATGTTGCGGTACTTCTTGAGACCCGTCGCGGCCGGGATCAGCTTGCCGATGATCACGTTCTCCTTGAGCCCGAGCAGGCGGTCGGTCTTGCCCTCGATCGCGGCGTCCGTGAGCACCTTCGTCGTCTCCTGGAACGACGCCGCAGAGAGGAACGACTCGGTCGCCAGGGAGGCCTTGGTGATCCCCAGGATCAACGGCGTGCACGTCGCCGGCTCGCCCTTCTTGCCGAGGCCTGCGTTCGCCTTCTCGAAGACGATCCGGTCGGCGAGCTGCCCGGGCAGCAGCTCGGTGTCGCCAGGGGTCTCGACCCGCACCTTCTTGAGCATCTGCCGCACGATCAGCTCGATGTGCTTGTCGTGGATGTCGACGCCCTGCGACTTGTAGACCTTCTGCACCTCGCCGACGAGGTACTGCTCGGTCGCAGTCGAGCCACGGCCGGCGGTGGCGTGGAGCTCGAGCAGCTCGGCCGGGTTGAGCGAGCCCTCGTTCAGCGGGACGCCCGACTCGATCACTTCGCCGTCGACCACGAGCAGGCGCGTCCGGCGCGGGAACACGTACTCCTTCGCCGGGATCGGCTCGCCCGTCTCGTCGAGGGTGGTCGGCGTCACCGTCACGAGGAGCGTCCGGTCCTGCGCCTCGACGGAGACCTTGCCGCCGACCTCCGCGAGCGTCGCCGCGCCCTTCGGGTTGCGGGCCTCGAAGATCTCCACCACGCGGGGGAGACCCTGCGTGATGTCGGCCGCCGCGGCGACGCCACCCGTGTGGAACGTCCGCATCGTCAGCTGCGTGCCCGGCTCGCCGATCGACTGCGCTGCGACGATGCCCACGGCGTCGCCGATCTCGCCCATGTCGCCCGTCGCGAGGAAGATCCCGTAGCAGCTCCGGCACACGCCGACGAGGCTGCGGCACTTCAGCACCGACCTGACGGGGAGCGCGAAGCCCTCGGCCTGTTCCTCGAGCTCGGCGACGACCTCGTGCAGACGCGGCCGCGTGAGCAGCTCGCCCCGCACGGCGAGCACGGTCTTGCCCGGCTTGCCGTCCTTGAGGGGCTTGTGCACGTCGGCTGCGAGGATGCGGCCGGCGGCGGACAGGTTCACCTGGCCGTCGATCACAGCCTTGACGTCGATGTGGTCGTCGGTGCCGCAGTCCTCCTCACGGATGATCACGTCCTGCGAGACGTCGACGAGACGCCGGGTGAGGTACCCGGAGTCGGCCGTGCGGAGCGCCGTGTCGGCGAGCCCCTTGCGGGCTCCGTGGGTCGAGATGAAGTACTCGAGCACCGAGAGGCCCTCCATGAAGTTGGCCTTGATCGGGCGCTCGATGATCTCGCCCTTCGGGTTGACCATGAGGCCGCGCATGCCGGCCAGCTGTCGGATCTGGTTGAACGACCCGCGGGCGCCGGAGTTGGCCATCATGTAGACCGAGTTCGTCTTGTGGAGGTTGTCGCGCATGGCATCGGCGACGACGTCCGTCGCCTCCGTCCACACGGCGGTCACGCGCTCCTTCCGCTCGTCCTCGGTCATGAGCCCTCGCTCGTACTCCAGCTCGATCTTCGCGACCGCGTCCTCGTACTCGGCGAGGATCGCCTCCTTCTGCGGCGGCACGACGATGTCGTTCTTCGAGATCGTCACGCCTGCGCGCGTGGCGTAGCGGAACGCGAGCGTCTTGACCGTGTCGAGCACCGTGGCCACGGCGTACGCGCCGTAGGCGCCGACCAGGCGGTCGATCAGGGCGTCGAGCTCACGCTTCGTGAGCGCGTTGTCGACGACGATCGGCTCGCCGAGCTCGCCGCGGACTGCGGTGGCCAGCGACCGCTCCATCTCGCACTCGAAGATCACGCGCCCCGGCGTCGTGAGCCGGAGCTCGTCACCACGCCGGTACTCGATCGGCGCCTGGAGCGAGACGTTGTCCTTCTTCGCCTCGAGGGCGAACTCGACCTCGTCCTCCGACTTGAACCGCGGCAGCTGCTTCACGCCGAGCTCGGCCGCCAGCTCCGCCGCGGTCGTGGTGGCCAGGTCGTGCTCGCAGTAGGTGAGGAAGTACGACCCGAGCACCATGTCCTGCGTCGGCGTCGCGAGCGGGCGGCCGTGCGCCGGCGAGAGGATGTTGTTCGCCGACAGCATCAGGATCCGCGCCTCCGCCTGCGCCTCGGCGCTGAGCGGGAGGTGGACCGCCATCTGGTCGCCGTCGAAGTCCGCGTTGAACGCGTGACAGACGAGCGGGTGCACCTGGATGGCCTTGCCCTCGACGAGCACGGGCTCGAACGCCTGGATGCCGAGGCGGTGAAGCGTCGGCGCGCGGTTCAGCAGCACCGGATGCTCCGCGATCACCTCCTCGAGCACGTCCCAGACCTCCGGGACCATCGACTCGACGTGCTTCTTCGCCGCCTTGATGTTCTGCACGGACTTCCGCTCGACGAGCCGGCTCATGATGAACGGCTTGAACAGCTCGAGCGCCATCAGCTTCGGCAGGCCGCACTGGTGCAGCTTCAGGCTCGGCCCAGCGACGATCACCGAGCGTCCCGAGTAGTCGACGCGCTTGCCGAGCAGGTTCTGGCGGAAGCGGCCCTGCTTGCCCTTCAGCATGTCGGAGAGCGACTTGAGCGGCCGGTTGCCCGGGCCTGTCACGGCGCGCCCTCGGCGGCCGTTGTCGAACAGCGCGTCGACGGCCTCCTGGAGCATGCGCTTCTCGTTGTTGACGATGATCTCGGGAGCGCCCAGGTCGAGCAGCCGCTTGAGGCGGTTGTTCCGGTTGATCACCCGGCGGTAGAGGTCGTTGAGGTCGCTCGTGGCGAAGCGGCCGCCGTCGAGCTGCACCATCGGGCGGAGCTCCGGCGGGATCACCGGCACGGCCTCGAGCACCATCCACTCGGGCTTGTTCTCGGACTGCTTGAACGCCTCGACGACCTTCAGCCGCTTGATCGCGCGCTGCTGCTTCTGACCCTTCGACGTCTTGATCGTGTCGCGCAGCACACGCGACTCGTCGTCGAGGTCGAGGTCACGGAGCAGCTCGCGGATCGCCTCCGCGCCCATCCCGCCGCGGAAGTAGACGCCGAAGCCGTACGGCGAGCCGAAGCGGTCCTTCAGCTCGCGGAACAGCTGCTCGTCGTTGACGACGAGCTTGGGCTCGAGGTCGCGGAACAGCTTCCAGGTCTCCTCGAGCCGGCGCACGCCGTCGACGGCCGCCTCGCGGGCGTCGTCGCGGCGCGAGTCCATGTCCTGCACCATCTCGCGGACCTTCGTCGCCCACTGGCCGACCACGTCGAGGTCGTCCTTGCGGGCACCCTCGACGAGGCAGAGGTCGGAGGCGAGCTCACGGAGCTGGTCGACGCCGTCGCCCGGCTGGGCGCCGGCGAGCACGTCGGCGAGCAGTCCCGCGCCGAGCTGGCGCGCGCGCTCGAGGTTCTTGGCGTCGACCGACGCGAGCAGCTCCGCATCCGGCCCGGAGAGCTCGTTGCCCGCCAGGAGCTGGTCGAGCACCTTGTGCAGGTGCTTCGTGATCGCGCCCTTCTTCGATCCCGAGGCCGCCTCGAGGTCGGCCCGCAGCGGCTCGAGCGCCGCACGGATCTCGAAGGCGGCGGTCGCGACCGACTCGAGCTCCCGCGGCGCCAGCCGACGGTCGTCGCGGGTCGCCGTCTGACGCACGAGGTCGCGCAGCCGCTTGGGATCCTCGTGCGCGATCGTCTTCGCCAGGCCGGGGAAGATGCCGCCGGCGAGCGACCGCGCCTCCTCGAGCGACGGCAGGGCCTGGTCCTCGGCCCAGTTCGACAGGCCGCGGGCCCAGAACTCGTCGTCCTCGTCGAAGCCCTTGTCCTTGCCGGCCACGAGGTAGTCGCGCCGACGCGCCATGCGCTCGTCGACGGCCACGACCTGCTCGTCGCGATCGACGTAGATCTGCTCGGACTCGGCGCGCACCTTGTCCTCGAGGTCGACGAGGTCGGCGGCGCGCTTCTCGCGGTCGACCGCAGTCACGATCGAGGCGGCGAAGTAGAGGACCTTCTCCAGCTCGCGGGGCGCGATGTCGAGCAGGTAGCCGATCCGGCTGGGCACGCCCTTGAAGAACCAGATGTGCGAGACGGGAGCGGCGAGGTCGATGTGCCCCATCCGCTCGCGACGGACCTTCTGCCGGGTCACCTCGACGCCGCAGCGCTCGCAGATGATGCCCTTGTAGCGGACGCGCTTGTACTTGCCGCAGTAGCACTCCCAGTCCTTCGTGGGGCCGAAGATCCGCTCGCAGAACAGGCCGTCCCGCTCGGGCTTCAGGGTGCGGTAGTTGATCGTCTCGGGCTTCGTGACCTCGCCCATCGACCAGTCGCGGATCTGCTTCGGGGAAGCGAGACCGATCTTGATCGCGTCGAAGTCGTTGATGTCGATCTGTGCCAAGGATTTCTCCTTCGGAGAAATCCTAGAAAGAGCCTACGGGCGCTCTCCTAGGAATTGCTCTCGTCCGCTATTGATGGGTTCCGACTGGGTGGTTCGTCTTCTGGTCGTCCTGGCACATCGCGGAGCGATGTGCCCAAGCGCTAGTCCTCGAGCTCGATCGTGGGCAGATCGAGGAGCTCCTCGTCGGCCTCGACGGCGTCGACCGCGAGGTTCTCGTCCGCGGCGACCGCGACGTCGGCCGCCCCGCCGTCCGCGACCACGCCCTCCTCCACCTCCTGCGCCGACTGCTCGCCAGCGGCCGCGCGCACGGCAGCGGGCGTCAGGTCGATGCCGAGCTCCTCCGCGGCGCGGAGCAGCTCGTCGTCCTCCTCGCGCACCTCGACCTCACGGCCCTCGTCGGAGAGCACGTGCACGTCGAGCGCCAGGGACTGCATCTCCTTGAGGAGCACCTTGAACGACTCGGGGATCGACGGCTCGGCGATGTTCTCGCCCTTGACGATCGCCTCGTACGCCTTGACGCGCCCGATCGTGTCGTCGGACTTGATCGTGAGCATCTCCTGCAGGGTGTACGCGGCGCCGTACGCCTCGAGCGCCCACACCTCCATCTCGCCGAACCGCTGGCCCCCGAACTGGGCCTTGCCTCCGAGGGGCTGCTGCGTGACGAGCGAGTACGGGCCGGTCGAGCGCGCGTGGATCTTGTCGTCGACCAGGTGGAGCAGCTTGAGGATGTACATGTAGCCGACGGTCACCTTCTGGTCGAACGGCTCGCCCGTCTTGCCGTCGAAGAGCTGCACCTTGCCGGAGCAGGTCCGACCGGCCGCGCGGGCGTCGTCGACGTTCATCGCGATCTTCTCGCTCGAGCGGGCCCACGAGGCGAGCGCCTGGTCGACGTCGGCCTCCGTCGCTCCGTCGAACACCGGCGTCGCGACCGCCCGGGGATCGGGCGCGTTGATCGGGGCCCGCACGTTGACCGGATCGCCCTCCTCGAACGCACCGTGCGCCGCCGCCCAGCCCAGGTGCGTCTCGAGGATCTGCCCGATGTTCATCCGGCTGGGGACGCCGAGCGGGTTGAGGACGATGTCGACCGGGCGACCGTCCTCGAGGAACGGCATGTCCTCCTCGGGGACGATCTTCGAGATCACGCCCTTGTTGCCGTGGCGGCCGGCGAGCTTGTCGCCCTCCGAGATCTTGCGCTTCTTCGCGACGAAGACGCGGACGAGCTCGTTCACGCCCGGCGGCAGATCGTCGCCGGCGTCCCGCGAGAAGCTCTGGACGCCGATCACCTTGCCGCCCTCGCCGTGCGGGACCTTGAGCGACGTGTCGCGCACCTCGCGGGCCTTCTCCTTGAAGATCGCGCGGATCAGCTTCTCCTCGGCGGTCAGCTCGGTCTCGCCCTTCGGCGTCACCTTGCCGACGAGGAGGTCGCCCGACCCGACCTCGGCGCCGATGCGCACGACGCCGCGCTCGTCGAGGTTCGCGAGCGACTCCTCCGAGCGGTTGGGGATGTCGCGCGTGATCTCCTCGTCGCCGAGCTTCGTCGAGCGCGCGTCGATCTCGTACTCGTGGATGTGGATCGAGCTCAGCACCTCGTCCTTGACGAGCCGCTCGGAGAGCACGATCGCGTCCTCGAAGTTGTAGCCCTCGAACGGCATGAAGGCGACGAGCAGGTTCGCGCCGAGCGCGAGCTCGCCGCCGTCGGTGGAGGAGCCGTCGGCCAGGACGGCGCCCTTGCCGATCTTGTCGCCGAGCTTCACCACCGGCTTCTGGTGGATCAGCGTTCCCTGGTTCGAGCGCATGAACTTCGTCAGCGGGTACTCGTCGCGCGTGCCCTTGCCCTCGATGACGATCTTCTCGGCGTCGACGTCGATCACGGTGCCGTCGTTCCGCGCGAGGACGACGTCGCCCGTGTCGACCGCCGCCCGGTACTCGAGCCCGGTGCCGACGAGCGGCGCCTGCGGGATCATCAGCGGCACGGCCTGCCGCTGCATGTTGGCGCCCATCAGCGCCCGGTTGGCGTCGTTGTGCTCGAGGAACGGGATCAGCGCCGTCGCGACGGAGACGATCTGGGCCGGCGAGACGTCCATGAACTCGATGTCCTGGGCCCGCGCGATCACCGCCTCGCCGGCCGCGGAGCGGCACAGCACCTGATCGTGCTCGAACTTGCCGGTCTTCGAGTCGACCGGCTCGGAGGCCTGCGCGATCGTGTACTGGGCCTCCTCGGCCGCATCGAGGTACACGATCTCGTCGGACACCTTGCCGCCCTTGACGACCCGGTACGGCGTCTGGATGAAGCCGAACTCCGACACGGTCGCATACGAGGCGAGCGAGCCGATCAGCCCGATGTTCGGGCCCTCGGGCGTCTCGATCGGGCACATGCGCCCGTAGTGGGTCGGGTGCACGTCGCGCACCTCGATCGGCGCCCGCTCGCGGGTGAGACCGCCGGCGCCGAGCGCGCTCAGACGGCGCCGGTGCGTGAGCCCGGCCAGCGAGTTCGTCTGGTCCATGAACTGCGAGAGCTGGGAGGAGCCGAAGAACTCCTTCAGCGCCGCGACGACGGGTCGGATGTTGATGATCGTCTGCGGCGTGATGGTGTCGACGTCCTCCGTCGTCATCCGCTCGCGCACGACCCGCTCCATCCGGTACAGGCCGACGCGGAACGCCTCCTGGATGAGCTCGCCCGTGGTGCGCAGTCGCCGGTTGCCGAAGTGCTCGTACTCGTCGAGCTCCGCGCGGATCGGCTCACGGCCCAGCACCGCGGCCTCCGCCGCGAAGTCCTTGGACTCCTCGGGCACGCCGAGCTTGACGGGCATGTCCACGAGGCGACGGACGAGCGCGATGATGTCCTCGGTCGTCAGCACCCGCGTGTCCTCGGGCACCGACACGCCGAGCCGCTGGTTGAGCTTGTACCGACCGACCTTGGTCAGGTCGTAGCGCTTGGGGTCGAAGAAGAGCGCACGCAGGAGGTTGCGCGCGTTGTCCAGCGTCGGGGGCTCCCCCGGCCGCTGCTTCTTGAACACCTCGATCAGGGCCTCCTCCTCGCGGGTGGTGGTGTCCTTGTCGAGCGTGTTCTGGATGTAGACGTGCGCCGCCGGCTCGAACAGCGCGAGGATCGCCTCGTTCGTGCTCGTGTCCAGCTCGAACCCGGTGGTCGGGTCCTCGCGCGGGAAGCGCCCGCAGGAGCGTGGTGATCGGCAGCTTCCGCTTGCGGTCGATCCGGGCGTAGACGATGCCCTTCTTGTCGATCTCCAGCTCGAGCCAGGAGCCGCGCGAGGGCATCAGGTTCGCGGTGAAGACCTGCTTCGTCGCGTCCTTCGGCTCCATCAGGTAGGCGCCGGGCGAGCGGACGAGCTGCGTGACGATCACGCGCTCCGTGCCGTTGATGATGAACGTGCCGTTGGTGGTCATCATCGGGAAGTCGCCCATGAACACGCGCTGCTCCCGGATCTCTCCGGTCTCGGTGTTCACGAACCGCACCGTCATCGACAGCGGCGCCTGGTAGGTGAGGTCCTTCTCGCGGCAGTCCGCGATCGAGTTCGCGGGCTCCCCGAACTCGTAGTCGCCGAACTCGACGGCGAGCGTGCCGGTGTAGTCGGTGATCGGCGAGATGTCGTCGATCGTCTCGCGCAGGCCCTCGTCGAGGAACCACTGGAACGACGCCTTCTGGATGTCGATCAGGTTGGGGAGGTCGAGGACGTGCTTCAGGCGCGAGAAGGTCTTGCGCGCGCGCGGCGCGACAGCGGTGCTGCTCAAGTACAGCCTCCCTTACGGCGTGCGGTCTCGGGGACGGGCAGGGTCGAAAGCCAAGAGCTCGGCGGAACGTCGAAGCATAGCGCAACGGTCCGACCCCCTGCAATCCTTGGGGGAACGGACATCGCGTGCTTTGAGTGTAGCGGCCGCGTCAAGCTGGCACTTCCGGGAGGCCTCCGGCCTCCCGGAAGTGCCAGGGAGCGCTGTTACTTGAGCTCCACCGTCGCGCCGGCCTCCTCGAGCTCTGCCTTCAGCTTCTCGGCCTCGTCCTTGGCCAGGCCCTCCTTGACGGTGCCGGGGGCCCCGTCGACGACGTCCTTCGCCTCCTTCAGACCGAGCCCGGTCGCCGCGCGGACGACCTTGATCACCTGGATCTTCTTGTCGCCCACGCTGGAGAGCACGACGTCGAAGGAGTCCTTCTCCTCCGCCGCGCCGCCCGCGTCTCCGCCCCCGGCGGGAGCGCCGACCGCCGCGACCGCGACGGGAGCGGCGGCGGTCACGCCCCACTCCTCCTCGATCGCCTTCTTCAGCTCGACGAGCTCGAGCACCGTCATGCTGCCGAGCGTCTCGAGCACCTTCGCCGTGTCCGTAGCCATTGCTGTCGGTTCCTTTCGTCTCGGGCGTGGCGCTTCGCGCCACGCCTAGTAGTGCGTCAGTCGGTTGTCTCGTCGGTCATCGCCGCTTCGGCGTCGGCCTTCGGTCGTGTCTCCGCTCACGTCCGCTCGCGTCGGCGACGGCCTCTGCCTCGCCGCCTCGGCTGCTTCCATCACCGGCTTCGCTAGGTGACTTCCGCGTCAGCGGAAGCCCGCGCAGCGGAAGCACCCTCGGCGGGACCGCCTTCGTCCAGCTGCGCGATCCTTGCGTCGATCAGGCCCACGAGGTCGCGCACCGGCGCCTCCAGCAGCCCCAGGAGCTGGGTCAGCGGAGCGACGATCACGCCCACGAGCTGGCTCTTGACGACCTCCGGCGGCGGGAGCTTCGCGAGCTCCTCGACGTCGGCGCCGGTCATCGCCCGGCCGGAGAGGACGCCGCCGCGCAGGGACAGCACCTTCGTCTCCTTGGCGACGTCCGCGAGCGCCTTCGCGACCGCGATCGGGTCGCCCTCGGTCTCGACGAACGCGATCGCCGTCGGCCCCTCCAGCAGCGCGAGGAGCGCGTCGGCTCCGGCGGCGTCCGCCGCCCGGCGCGTGAGCGTGTTCTTCACGACCTGCAGCTTGGCGCCGTGCTCGCGCAAGCGGGCCCTGAGCGCGACGAGCTCGCTGTTGGTCAGGCCGCGGTAGTCCGCGACGATCAGCGACTCGGTCGTGCGGAGTCGCTCCGTGAGCTCGGCGATCACCTGCTCCTTCTCGGTCTTCTGCATCTCTTCACCTCCTCTCGAAACGTCGAGCCCGCACGGAGGCGGGCTCGAGGGAGGCAGCCGGCGAGCGCCGGCGGATTCCTGCGAGGCCACCTCGGCCGGACCTCTGCCTCTCGGCTGCCGGCTGTCTCGGGTGACGGGCGTGTGCGTGGGAACGTGTGACGCGGGTCGAGCGGGCGAGGCATGCCTCGCCCTACGACACCGCAGCGACCTCCTGGCCGGCGGCCTCCTCGACGAGGTCGCGGGTGCGCGTCGGATCGAGGTGCAGCCCGGGCCCCATCGTCGTCGTGATCGTGATGCTCTTGATGTAGCGCCCCTTGGCAGCGGCCGGCTTGGCGCGGACGATCTCCTCGATCAGCGCCGCGTAGTTCTCGAGCAGCTGGCGCTCGCCGAAGCTCTTCTTCCCGATCGGGACGTGGACGTTCGCCCCCCGGTCGGTGCGGTACTCGAGCTTGCCCGCCTTCGCGTCCTGGACGGCCTTGCCCACGTCGAAGGTCACGGTGCCCGTCTTCGGGTTCGGCATCAGCCCCCGCGGGCCGAGCACGCGGCCGAGCCGACCGACGTTGCCCATCTGGTCGGGGGTCGCGATCGCGACGTCGAAGTCGAGGAAGCCGCCCTCGATCCTCGCGGCGAGGTCTGCCGACCCGACGACATCGGCTCCGGCCTCCTCCGCCTCGCGCGCCTTGTCGCCCTCGGCGAAGACGGCGACGCGCATCGAGCGGCCCGTGCCGTTCGGCAGCATGATCGTCCCGCGCAGCTGCTCCTCTGCATGGCGCACGTTGAGACCGAGGCGGAAGTGCACCTCGACGGTCTCGTCGAACTTGGCGCTCTCGAGCGACTTGAGGACGCGGATCGCGTCGGCCGGCGCGTACAGCTTCTCGCGGTCGATCGCCGCGCGCGCTCCGTTGTAGCGCTTCCCGTGGCCGCTCACGACTCCACCTCCACGCGGTTCTGCCCCGCAGAGCGCGTATCCGCAGAAGCGGATCCGCGCTCACGACAACCCCTGAAGCGGCTGCTGACGCAGCCGTGCCACCATCCGCGCGAGATCACGACTCCACCTCCACGCCGGTCTGCCCCGCAGAGCACGAACCCGCTGGCGCGGCTCCGTGCTCGCGACAACCCATGAAGCTGCCGCTCGCGCGGCCGGACGGCGCGGAACGCGCAAGAGTCATGACTCCACCTCCACGCCCATGCTGCGGGCGGTGCCGGCGATGACGAGCATCGCGGCGTCGACGTCGTTCGCGTTGAGGTCTGGCATCTTCGTCTCGGCGATCGAGCGGAGCTGCGCCTGCGTGAGCTTGCCGACCTTGACCCGGTTCGGCTCGCCCGAGCCGGAGTCGATCCCGAGCGCCTCCTTGATGAGCACCGCCGCCGGCGGCGTCTTCGTGATGAAGGTGAAGGAGCGGTCCTCGTAGACCGTGATCTCCACCGGGATGATGCGGCCGTTCTCGTGCGCCGTCTGCGCGTTGAACGCCTTGGTGAACTCGACGATGTTGACGCCGTGCTGGCCCAGGGCAGGGCCGACCGGCGGCGCGGGGTTCGCCTGCCCGCCGGGGATCTGGAGCTTGATGAGTGTGAGGACCTTCTTCGCCATGGCTCGTGGTAATCGGAGCGCTCCCCGGGGCGGGTGCGGCGCTGCGCGCCACACCTAGACCTTCGTCGCTCCTCCCACTCCTCTCGTTTGTCCGTGTTCTCCTAGGTGGATCCGCGAAGCGGATACACCCTGTCAGTCGATCTTCTTGACCTGGTCGAACCCGAGCTCGACCGGGACCTGGCGCTCGAAGATGTCGACGAGCACCTTCAGCTTCTGCTGGTCGGCGTTGACGTCGACGATCTCGCCGTCGAAGTCGCTCAGCGGCCCCGACGTCACCTTCACCGACTCGCCGAGCGAGAACTCCACCTGGGACTTGGCGGCCGGCGCGGCGCCACCCGCTCCGCCCGTCGCATGGAGGATGCGCTCGACCTCGGCCCCCGACAGCGGCGAGGGCTTTGCGCCCGCGCCGACGAAGGCGGTGACTCCCGGCGTCCCCTTCACGACCGTCCAGGCCTCGTCGTTGAGGTCCATGTTGACGAGCACGTAGCCGGGCAGGACGCGCTTCTCGGTCTGCACCTTCTGCCCGTCCTTCGTCTCGATCACCTGCTCGGTGGGGACGATGACGCGGCGGAACCGGGGCTGTTGCCCCATCGACACGATCCGGTGCTCGAGGTTCGCCTTGACCTTGTTCTCGTGCCCGGAATACGTATTGACCACATACCACTTGAACATCGCGTCTCTCGTCTCCCTAGCCGATCAGGACGTCACGGACGAATGGCTGGAGCACCTTGTCGACGCCCCAGAGGTACGCGCCGACGATGGCGCAGGCGATGATCACCACGATCGTCCCCTGCACGACCTGCGCGCGGTTCGGCCACTCGACCTTCTTGAGCTCTCCCCACGACTGCCGGACGAACCCGCCACTCGGCTGCGCGCCCGAGACGACCGCCACGTCGGCGGCCTGGGCGGGTGCGGGCGCAGGCGTCCGCGCGGGCGTCTGCTCGCCCGCCGCGCGCCGCGCGTCACGCCGCTGCCTTCTGGTCTCTCCGGCCATCGTCGATCCTCCGCGTCAGCGCGTCTCGCGGTGCAGGGTGTGCGAGCCGCACCAGCGACAGTAGCGGCGGAGCTCGACGCGGTCGGGCGTGTTCCGCTTGGACTTCTCGGTCTGGTAGTTCCGACGCTTGCACTCGGTGCAGGCGAGCGTGATCGCGACTCTGACTCCGGTGGCCATCTCTTCTCGTTCTCTCGGGGATCGGGGCGGACGGAAAGGTAGCGGCGGTAGGACTCGAACCTACGACACGCGGATTATGATTCCGCTGCTCTAACCAGCTGAGCTACGCCGCCGCGCGGGTCGCCAGTGTAGCAAGGTTCTTCCGCGCCTTCGGCGCGGAAGAACCTAGGAAAACCCCGGGTAAGGGGCCACGAACGCCTCCAGCCGGAGCCCCTTCTAGGATCTGCGTTCGTGATCCGGGTGCCTCCACACCGCGGCGGCTGGCTCGAGGTCGTCTGCGGCCCGATGTTCAGCGGCAAGAGCGAGGAGATGATCCGCCGCCTGCGCCGCGCGGAGATCGCGGGACAGCGCGTGCTCCTCTTCAAGCCCCGGATCGACGACCGCTACGACGTCGCGGACGTCGTCAGCCATGCGGGAGTGCGGATGGCCGCGGTGCCCGTCGACGGCTGCGCCGAGCTCGTCGCCCGCGCCCGCGGCTGCGAGGTCGTCGGGATCGACGAGGTGCAGTTCTTCGAGCCATCGATCGTGGAGGCGGCGCTGCGGCTGGCCGACGGAGGGCTCCGCGTGATCGCCGCGGGGCTCGACCAGGACTTCCGGCGGCTGCCCTTCGGCCCGATGCCCGAGCTCCTCGCACGCGCGGAGTTCGTCGACAAGCTGCAGGCCGTGTGCCACCGCTGCGGCGGCCCGGCCACCACCACCCAGCGGCTCGTCGACGGCCGCCCCGCGCCCTACGACGGCGAGACGATCGTCGTCGGCGCGCTCGACGCGTACGAGGCGCGCTGCCGCGACTGCCACCAAAGTGGTCAGGACGCGGTCGCCTGGCAGGCAGCCTGACCGACGGCACGTTCGGTCTCGGCCCTCCATCGCCGCGCGACCACTGAACGGGCTGCCGCGACTGCCACGCCAGTGACCAGGACGTGGCCACGTGGCAGGCGGCCTGACCCGAGAGCTGAGCCAGCACCGGCCCCGAAGCGACCCGACGAACGCGCGGGCCAGCGCCATCGCGGTGGCGGCTACTTGGTGGTGCCGCGGATGCGGTCGGCCCAGTCTTCGCGAACCGCCGTGACGCGGTCGAAGGCGAAGACCCCACAGGCGACCTCGAGCCTCCGGGTCGTGAGCTGGAGGCGGGCATCCGCGTCGTCGCGGGCGGGGGCGACGACGAGGCCGAACGGGTCGTCGTTGGCCCAGCGTCGGAGGCGCTTGATCTGGTCGGGCGGGAGGGTCGGGTCGTAGCGGACGACGACGTAGCCGTCGCCGAGGACGTGCGCGAGGTCCTGCTCGGGGGTCGGCTCACCGGGCGCGTAGAACGTCTTCGCCGGGTGACCGCCGAGCGTGGTCACGTTCGGCGCGGGCTTTCGCTGGATGCAGCCCTGGGTGGGCACGGTGGCGGGGGTCTCGGACGCCGCTGCGGGCTGCGCGTACTCGAGCGACAGGCCGATCGTGAGGACGAGACCGGCCAGGACGAGCGCACCACCAGCGGCCCGCTCGGGCCATGGCAGCTGCCGAAGACCTGTGAGGCCGAGCGCGCCGATGATCAGCAGGGCCGACACGACCGCGATTTGCGCGAGCTCGACGCCGATGTTGAAGGCGACGACGCGCGCGACGAGTGGCCAGCCGTCGGGGAGGTCGAGCTGTTGCAGTCTGGTCGACAGTCCGAGCCCGTGGACGAGTCCGAAGCCGAGCACGACCGCGGCGGTCGGGCCCCATCGCTCGGGCCGCCCGGCGAGGATCCGCCAGCCGATGTACGCGACGCTCGCGGCGATCAGCACGTCGACGAGCTCGGCGTCGAGCTGCCAGCCGAGGAGGGTCGCGGCCAGCAGCGTGGCGCTGTGGCCGATCGCGAACAGGGTGAGCAGCTCGATCGCGCGCACGGCCGACGCGGCGACGAGCACCACGCCCGCGATGAACAGCAGGTGGTCCCAGCCGCCGAGCATGTGCCGCCACCCCAGCTGGAGATACGTCAGGATGGAGCCGGAGCCGTCGCCGTGGATCCCGTGCGCGAGAGCAGCCGGGGCGAGCGCGAGCGCCGCACCAGTGGCGACCAGTGTGACCCGTCCAGCGCGCACGATCGGGACGATACACGCACACATGAACAGTCGTGCGGATGTATGATCGCCGGGTGCCGCACCCGCTCGAGCACGGCTCGCCCACCCGCCCGCTCGACCAGCCCGAGGCCGACGCGCTGGCGGAGTCGATGCGCGCGTTCGGCACCGCGAGCCGACTCCGGCTGATGTCCGCGCTCCTCGGAGGCGAGCGAACGGTCGACGATCTCGCCGCCGCCAGCGGGCTGACGCAGAGCGCGGCATCCCAGCAGCTGGCGGTGCTCCGCCGCCACCGGCTGGTCGCCGTCCGGCGGAACGGACGCCACAGCTACTACCGCCTCCACGACAGCCACGTGGCCGACCTGCTCGCCGCGATCCGCCACCACCACGAGCACCTCGCGCTCGACCTCTCCGCCGCGCTGCCACCGCGAAGCGATCGCGCTCGATGCAGGAGCGGCGTGAGCGCGCCACGATCCCGAGCTGCCCGTGCAGCCGTCCGGACACCCGCACAGTGACGCACCACGACCATGAGCACGGCCTGACCACGCATCACGGGCATCACCACGGTCACGGGCACACGCACGGCCTGGTCGATCCGTCGATCAAGCGCTCACGCGCGGGACTCACCGCGGTCGCCCTTGCGCTGCTCGTGCTCGGGCTCACCGCCGCCGCCCAGGCCGCGGTCTTCGTGCTGCTCTCCGACAGCGTCGCCCTTCTCGCGGATCTGATCCACAACGTCGGCGACGCCGCCACCGCGATCCCGCTCGGCATCGCCTTCGCCCTGCGCAGCGCCCGCGCCGAACGGATCGCCGGGCTGTTCGTGGTGCTCGCGATCTTCGTCTCCGCCTGCGTCGCAGGCTACGAGGCGATCGACCGGCTCATCAACCCGAGAGAGCCCGACCACCTGCTCGCGCTCGCCCTGGCCGGTGTGCTCGGCTTCGCCGGGAACTGGGTCGCCGCGATCATCCGCAGCCGTGCCGGCCGCAAGCTCGACAGCCCCGCCCTGGTCGCCGACGGCGCCCACGCCCGCGCCGACGCGTACGTCAGCCTCGCCGTCGTCGCGTCAGCCGCAGCCGTCGCAGTCGGTCTCGAGCTGGCCGACCCCCTGATCGGACTCGGCATCACCCTCGTGATCCTCCGCATCACGCTCGACTCCTGGCGCACGATCCGCGCCGAACGCACCTGAGACCACCGGTCGCGCCCATGGCCCTCGCGCACGCCCCGCACCTCGTCGCGCACGGTGGGCTCTACGGCGCCCTCGTAGAGACCACGATCGTCCTGCTCGTGATCCTCCTCGGCGGTGCGATCTGGTGGAAAGAGCGCAGGAGACGGCGCGGACGGGCACCACCCAGGATGCGCGACTGAGCACGTCGAGAAGGTCGACGGTGTGCGCTCCGCAGTTGTCCGCGCTCCCCGTCCGACCGGACGCGGATGCGCGTCGGCTGGCGCCCTGCGACGGTGGGCGGAGACGAAAGGAGACGACCGTGAGCACCCACGTCTACGGTGGCGGTGTCCACCACGGCGTCCGCGCGCGAGCGATCCTCGCGAGCCACTGGACGTGGCTCGGGATCGGCTTCGCCGTCGCGTTCGCCACCCCGTTCCTGCTCGCCGACCTGCTCGACCTGAACCGCGACCTGTTCTACGGCCTCTACGCAGGGGTCGTGCTCGCGCTGTTCCTGGGCTGGGCGCGAGCCACCGGCTACGATCTGGCAGCGGCGATCAGGAGGCACTGGCTCCTGGCGCTGACCCTCGGCCTGGCCTGTGGCGCCGTGCTCGCGGTGATGGTCGTCCGGACAGAGGACGCCACCGCCCGCCCCGACGGCGTCACCCTCGGCGCCGAGCTGCTCTGGCGCGGCGTCCTGTACGGCGCGACCGATGGGCTGCTGCTGTCGGCGTTCCCGATCCTGGTCGTGTTCGCCGCCTTCGCGGGCCGCGGCTTCGCCCGCCGCTGGCCCGGCAAGATCACGATCGGGGCGATCGCGCTCGCGGCATCGGTCGCGCTCACCGCCGCCTACCACGCCGGCTACAGCGACTTCCGCTCCGACAAGATCGCCAAGCCGATCACCGGCGACCTCGTCTGGAGCATCCCCACCCTCGCCACCCTCAACCCCATTGGCGCACCCATCGCCCACATCGGACTCCACTCCACCGCAGTCCTCCACAGCTACGAGACCGACACGTTCCTCCCCCCACACCGGTAGAGCGCCTCGGGCGCAGCCCGAGGCCGCCCGACCCACGAACGGGGCGCGCTGCCGCGACTGCTACGAGCCCGGCGCGGACGCCTTGATCGCGCTCGTCTCGTAGGGCGGCCCGGACCTACGCCTGCGGCGGTCGCCGGAAGAGCCCGAGCACTCCTTCCCGGAGCTGGGTGCGGAAGGGCGGGCCGGGCGGGCCGGGCGGCGCGCCGAGCGCGGCGGCGAAGGCCGCGCCCAGGAGCAATGCGCAGGCCGCGAGGTAGACGGCGTAAAGGAAGGTGAGCACGGCCGCCAGCGAGCCGTACACGACGCTCAGCTCGGACGCTCCGTCGAAGAGGAGCGACGACGCGAGCGAGATGGCGAGCAGCATGACGGAGGTCGCCACGGCGCCGAGCAGGAGATCGCGACCGGGCAGCCTGCGGTCGGGCACGAACCGGAAGAGCAGCCACACGACCGCCACGAGGACGGCGAGCTGGAGCGCCCTCCCTGCGTTCCACCCCACGACCGGCAGGGTCGCTCCGAAGCGCCCCGCGATGTCGGCGAGCCACGCGAGGGCGAGCTCGCCGACCGTGCTCGCGGCGGCGAGCAGCACGACGAGCAAGGCAGTGCCGAGCACGAGCACGGCATCGAAGGCCTTGCCGCGGACGAGCGGTCGCCGCTCGCGCACGTCCATCGCCGTCTCGAGGCCGATGCGGATCGCGCTCATCAGCCCGGTCGCGGTCCAGGCGAAGGCGAGGAGCCCGAGGAAGCCGAGGAGGCTGGCGGGCGAGGCGATCGCGACGATCGCATCCTCGACCTGCTGGCTGCCCTGCTCGTCGAACGGGAGGGCGTCGACGATGAGGTCGACGAGGTCGTCGCGGATCGCCTCGTCCCGCAGGACGAGGCCGAGCACGGCGACGAGCACGATCGCGAGTGGCGCGATCGAGACGAGCATCCGGTACGCGATCGCCGACGCCTGCTGCCCGAGCCGTCGCACGCCATAGTCGGAGAGCGCGGCGGGGACGGCGCGCAGCAGAGCTCTGCCGATCCCCTCCTCCCTCACGGGCGGCGGCGGACGGAGGGTGTCGTCGACTCCGCCCCGGGCGCCGGGAGGCGGCTCCGCGTCACGCGCCATGCGATCCCCGTCGACCCTCGGGCGTCGAGCCTAGGCCGCGGGCGGCGCGCCGGCGCGCCCCGGGTCGACGACGATCACGGTCCGGGCGCCCTCGCCGCTTCGGAGCCGGTCGAGCGCCTCGGCGATGCCCTCCAGCGGCGCCGTGTGCGTGACGACCCGCTCCAGGTCGAGGCGCCCGTCGAGGGCGAGCGCGGCGAGCTCGGGCAGCTCGGCGGCCGGGTCTCCCGACCCGTAGTACGTGCCGAGCAGCGACTTGTCCGAGAGGAAGTCCATCGCGGGGACGCTCGCGTCCACGCCGTACGGGGCCATGCCGACGACGACCGCCGACCCCCCCATGCGGATCGCGCCCCACGCGAGCCGGATCGTCTCGGGCCGGCCGATCACCTCGAACGCGTGGTCGACGCCCCCGTCGGTCAGCTCGCGCACCGCGCGGGCCGGGTCGGGCTCGACCGCGGCGTCGATCGTGTGGGTGGCTCCGAGCGAGCGCGCGATGTCGAGCTTCTCGGGAACGCGATCGACCGCGATGATCTGGCTCGCGCCTGCGAGGCGCGAGCCCGCCACGACCTGCAAGCCGACGCCGCCGACGCCGATCACCGCGACCGACTCGCCTTCGCGGACGCGGGCGACGTTGCGCACGGCGCCCATCCCGGTGACGACCCCGCAGCCGAGCAGCGCCGCCTGCCACAGGGGGAGCTCGCGCGGGATCGGGACGGCGCCACCGGCCGCGACGACCGTGTAGTCGGCGAAGCAGGCGGTGCGCAGCCCGTGCTGGAGCACCGTGCCGTCGGGCAGGCGCAGGCGGCTCGTCCCGTCCATCAGCATCCCGCGCGCGCCGTGCTCGCCGACGAGGAGGCACAGGTTCGGCTTCCCGGCCAGGCAGTAGCGACAGGCGCGGCAGGCCGGCACGAAGCAGAACGCGACGTGGTCTCCGGGGGCGACGTGGGTGACCTCGGCGCCCACGGCCTCGACCACTCCCGCGCCCTCGTGGCCCATCACCGCAGGGAAGAGCCCGGGCCCGAGCTCGCCGTCGGCGTGGCGGACGTCGGAGTGGCAGACGCCCGCTGCGACGACCCGGACGAGGACCTCGCCGGCGCTCGGCGGGTCGAGCTCGACCTCCTCGACCCGGACGTGCTCGCTCGGATGGCGCAGCACGGCCGCCCTGATCCTCACTCGATCCTCCAGCGCTCGAGCTCGGCGAGATCCAGGTCGACGCCCAGACCAGGACCGCGCGGAGGCGCCACCGTCCCGTCCGGGGCGATCTCGACGGGCGTCGGGAGCAGCCAGTCGCGGCGCTCGGGGGACCAGCTCGGCGGGTCGTACGGCACCTCGATGAACGGTACAGGGGAGAACGCGATCGCCGCGTGGAGGTTCGCGAGGAACCCGAGCCCGTTCGACCACGCGTGTGGCGACCAGGCGCGTCCGTGCAGGTCGGCCAGCGCGGCGATGCGCCTGCAGCCGCCGATCCCCCCCACGAACAGGACGTCGGCCTGGATCACGTCGATCTGGCCGCGCACGACGAGATCGCGCGCCTCGTGCTGCTGCCGGACGAGCTCGCCTGCCGCGAGCCGGACGGAGGTGCGCCGCCGCAGCGCCGCGTAGCCGTCGGCGTCGTCGGTGCGCAGCGGCTCCTCCAGCCAGTAGACGCCGAGCTCCTCGAGCTCGCGGGCGCACTGCGCGGCGGTCGCCACGTCCCAGCGGGGCTCGCGGTCGCCCGGCATGCGCCAGCCCTGGTTCGCGTCGACCATGATCTCCAGTCGGTCGCCCACGGCGTCACGCACGGCCCTGACCACGGCGACGTCGTCGCGCCAGCTGCCGAGGTGGAAGCGGATCTTCACCGCCTTGATGCCGGCCTCGACGAGAGCCTGGCAGCGAGCGGCGCGCTCGGCGGGTGAGACGAGCTCCCCGCTCGACGCGTACGCGACCAGACGCTCGCTCCTCCCGCCCAGCAACTTCCAGAGCGGCTGGCCGAGCGCCCTGCCGACCAGGTCCCAGATCGCTATCTCCACCGCCCAGGGCCGACCGCCGTGGAGGTCGACCGTCTCGCACACCTCGCGGACGGCCTCCGTCCGGAGCGGGTCGAGACCCACCAGGAAGCGCTCGAGCAGGGCGCGGTCGGGGAGCCCGTCGCCGCCGGAGGCGACGCCGGTCACGCCCTCGTCGGTGTGGACGAGGACGACCGTCGCCTGCTGCTCGGCTCGAGGGACCGGATCCCAGGCGGCGTGGAAGGGCGGGTCGAGCGGGTAGCGATAGACGCGGCTTTCGACCGCGGTGATGCGCACGATCAGCGCCCTGACGCGGGGACGGCGACCGCGCCGAGGCTCACGCTAGCTCCCGGAGTAGAAGGGATTCCAGAGGCTGTCGCGGTCGGCGACGAGCTGCGCGGCGGCGGCGGGGTCGCGGCCCTCGACGCACATCCCGATCGCCTTGCGCACGGCAGTGCGGGTGGCGACGCGAACGGCGGTCTCGTCGTCGGCGCGCGCGTCGAGCCAGAGCGCGACGAGCACGATCAGGTCACCGGTCGCCTCGATCAGCCCGTCGGCGACCGCATCGAGCACCGCCTGGCCGATCCCGAGCTGGCCCGGGCCCCAGGTCATCGTCTCGATGTGCTCGGTCGTCGCCGTGGTCTTGTTCATCATCAGCGTCGGCGGCCAGATCGGCTGGTACTCGGGCTGGGAGCGCCCGACGCAGCAGAGCACCGGGGAGTGGCCCGGGGACGGGTGCGCGAACATCGAGATCGCCGCGGCCCCTGTGGGGCTGCCCCGGCGGGCGAGGACGACGTTGACGTGCGCGCCGTTCGGGGAGAGCCCTCCCCACCCCTCGCCGATCCGGCCGTCGAGCTCGTCCAGGTTCATGCCGTTCCTCCGTTGGTCGCGGGCAGGGCCGGGTCGAGGACGACGCGCAGCGCCTCCCCGGAGTTCATCAGCGCGAACGCGCGGTCGACGTCCTCGAGCGGCAGCCGGTGGGACACGAGCCGCTCGAGCGGCAGGCGGCCGGCGCGGTAGACCTCGAGGATCTTCGGGAAGTCGCGCTCGGCGCGCGCCGAGCCGTAGATCGACCCGAGCACCCGCCGCTCCATGCGAGGGATCGTGAGGGCAGGGAGCGGCACCACCGTGTCCGCTCGCGGGATGCCGATCAGCACCGCGGCGCCACGTGTGCGGGTCGAGAGGACGGCGGCGAGCATCGCCTCGCCGCGCCCGGTGGCCTCGATCGCGTAGTCGACACCTCCCCCGGACACCTCCCGGATCGCCTCCGCGGTCGCCTCGGCGCTGCCGGCCCACACCACGCCCGCGGACGCGCCGAGCCCCGTCGCCGCCTCGACCTTGGCAGCCGTCGCGTCGACGGCGATCACGGGCTCGGCGCCGACCGCGACGGCGGCCATCAGCGCGGAGAGGCCGACGCCGCCGCAGCCGATCACGGCGACCCGGTCGCCGGGCCGCACCCCCGCCGTGTTCCAGACAGCCCCGACGCCTGTGGTGATCGCGCAGCCGACGAGGCACGCGACGTCGAACGGCACGTCGCGCGAGATGGGCACGCACGACCGCTCGGGCACGACGCAGGCCTCGGCGAAGGTCGAGAGGAAGCAGTAGTGGTAGACGGTGTCGCCGTTCCACGACAGCCGTGAGGTCTCGTCCATCAGCCCGCCCGACCCCATCAGCGGCCAGATCGTGGAGCACATCTGGGGCAGGTCGCGGAGGCACTCGTCGCACTCGCCGCACGACGGCGTCCAGGACAGCGTGACGTGGTCGCCGGGCCGGACGCGCGTGACTCCCTCCCCGACCGCCTCGACGACGCCGGCTCCCTCGTGCCCGAGCACGACGGGCCACGGAGTCGAGGTCGTGCCGTCGACCGCGTTGTAGTCCGAGCGGCACACGCCGCTCGCCCCCAGGCGGACGAGCACCTCGCCGGCTCGGGGTTCTGCGAGATCGAGCTCCTCAACCCTCGTCGTCCCGCCGGCACCCTCGAGCACGGCTGCTCGGATCCTCACGCCTGTGCCGTCTCCTTCCGCTGCAGCGTCCGCAGCTCGTCGATGGGGATGTGACAGCGCATCTGGTGGTCGGGCTCGACGTCCACCAGCGGCGGCTCGTCCGTCTCGCAGATCGACCCGACCTTCCGCGGGCAGCGCGTGTGGAACACGCAGCCGGACGGCGGCTCGGCCGCGCTCGGGATGTCGCCCTCGAGCCGGATCCGCTCCCGTCCGCCGCCGTCGATCGTGGGCACGGCGGAGAGCAGCGCCTCGGTGTACGGGTGGTGCGGCCCGTCGAACACGACGTCGGCCGGCCCGAGCTCCATCAGCCGACCGAGGTAGAGGACGGCGATGCGATCGGAGATGTAGCGAACGACGCCGAGATCGTGGCTGATGAAGATGTACGAGACCCCCCGCTCGGCCTGCAGCTCCACGAGCAGGTTGAGGATCGCCGCCTGCACCGAGACGTCGAGCGCGCTCGTCGGCTCGTCGCAGACGACGAGCTTCGGCTCGCCCGCGAACGCGCGCGCGATGGCAACGCGCTGCTTGAGGCCACCCGACAGCTGCACCGGCTTCTGGGTGAGCGTGCGCTCGGTGATCCGGACACGGTCGGCGAGGTCGGAGACGCGGGCGTCCGCCTCGGCTCCGCTGATCCCGATCAGCTTGCGCATCGAGCGCGTGAGGATCCGCCGCACCGCGTGCCGCCGGTTGAGAGCGGAGTCGGGGTTCTGGAACACGATCTGCAGGGATCGCAGGTCGTCCTTCGTCCGCTTCTGGAAGCGGGGAGCGAGGGCGCGACCCTCGAGCTCGACGCCGCCGGAGGTCGGGCCGATGATCCCGAGCAGGGTGCGCGCGAGCGTCGTCTTGCCGCTGCCGGACTCGCCGACGAGCCCGAGGGTCTCCCCGGGCCAGATCGCGGCGCTGACGCCGACGAGCGCGTGGATGTCGACGCCGTGCTGCTGGAAGACCTTGCCGAGGTCGTCGAACTCGAGCACCGGCGGGGCTGCGCGATCGACTGCCGGCAGCGAGAGGTCGGCGGTCTCTTCGCGTGGCAGGTCGTGCGCGCGCTCGTGGTGGAAGCAGCGCGCGTCGTGGCCCGCCCCGACCGGCTCGAGGGCGGGCTCCTCCGTCCGGCACCGATCGTCCGCGAGGGCGCACCGGTCGGCGAAGACGCAGCCGGCGATGGTCGCGCCCAGGCTGGGCAGGAACCCCGGGATCGTGTCCAGTCGGCCACGGTCCTTGCGAACGCCGCCACGCGGGATGCAGCGCAGCAGGCCGACGGTGTACGGGTGCCGCGGGTCCTGCAGCACCTCCTCGACCGGCCCTTCCTCGACGAGGCGACCGGCATAGAGGACGCCCACGCGGTCGCACATCTTCGAGATCACGCCGAGGTTGTGGCTGATGAACAGCACCGCCGTGGAGATCTCGGCCTGGAGGTTGGAGACGAGGTCGAGCACCTCCGCCTCGACGGTGGCGTCGAGCCCCGTCGTCGGCTCGTCGAGGATCAGGAGCGCCGGGTCCTTCGCGAGCGCCATCGCGATCACGACGCGCTGCTGCATCCCGCCGGAGAGCTGGTGCGGGTAGCGGCCCATCACGGACGACGGGTCGGCGATCTGCACGCGGGTCAGCGCCTCGTGGGCGCGCTCGAGAGCCTCCTTGCCTGGCGCCCCGAGCACGGTGAACGCCTCGGCGACCTGGGCGCCGACCCGCAAGCCCGGGTTCAGCGCGGAGCCGGGGTTCTGGTAGACCATCGAGACGGTCCGCGCGTGGAACTCGCGCAGCCCTCTGCCCCCGAGGCCGAGGACGTCCTGCCCGGCCACCGTGACGCGACCCGACGTGATCCGGCCGTTGCGCGGGAGGTAGCGGACGATGCCGAGCGCCGCGGTCGACTTCCCGCAGCCGGACTCGCCGACGAGGCCGTAGGAGCGGCCGCGCTCGATCGCGAAGGAGACTCCGCGCAGGACGGGCCGATCGATGCCGCGGACACGGTAGACGAGCTCGAGGTCGGCGACGTCGAGCGCCTTGGCGGCGAGGTCGGCGGTTGGGAGCGCGATCTCCGTCACCGCTCGTACACCTCGCGGACGCCGTCGGCGACGAGGTTGACCGCGACGACCAGGCTCGCGATCGCGAGCGCCGGGAACAGCGTCATCCACCAGTACGGGTCGATGAACGTGTAGTACTGGTTGATCTGCGCCGCCCAGTCGGGCGACGGCGGCTGGACGCCGAAGCCGATGAACGTCAGCGTGGCGACCGTGAAGATCGCGTAGCCGAGCCGCACGGTGAACTCCACGACGATCGGCGCGAACACGTTCGGGAGGATCTCGGAGAACATGATGTACGGGGCGCGCTCGCCGCGCAGCCGCGCCGCCTGGACGTAGTCGAGCTCGGCCTCGGCGAGCACGGCGGCGCGGACGGTGCGGGAGACGACCGGCGTGAAGATCAGGCCGATCGTGACCGCGACCACCCAGCGGGACGAGCTGCCGAGGGCGGTGACGATCAGGATTGCGGTGACGATCAGCGGCAGGGCGAGCACGGCGTCGACCACGCGGCTCGCGACGTCGTCGACGATGCCGCGGAAGTACCCCGTGATCAGTCCGAGGATGGTGCCGAGCACGGTTCCGATCAGCACCGCCGCAGGCGCGATGAGGAGGACGCTGCGCGAGCCGGCGAGCACGCGAGAGAGCACGTCGCGCCCGTTGGTGTCCGTCCCGAAGGGGTAGTCCCAGGTCGGCGACTGGCTCGTCGGCAGCTGGTTGTCGAAGATCGGGTTGTACGGCGCCACGAGGCCCGGGAACAGCGCGCAGAAGACCCAGAAGCCGATGACCACGACGCCCACCATGACCGTCGGCGTGCGCAGCAGCAGGCGCAGGCGCTCCGAGCGGGCGGCGCGCGACTCGCTGCGGGCCGAGGAGGGCGTCGGCTCGGGTGCGGCGACCGCGCTCATTCCGCCGTCCCGAAGCGGATGCGTGGGTTGAGCACCGCGTAGAGGATGTCCGCGATCAGGGTGACGACGAGGTAGACGACCCCGACGACGAGCACGCCTGCCGTCAGCAGCGGCAGGTCCTTCTCGCGCGCCGACTCGTAGATGAGCAGGCCGATGCCCTGGTAGTTGAACAGCACCTCCACGGCGACGAGCCCACCGACCAGATAGCCGACCTGCACCGCGACGACCGCGATCGTCGGCAGGAGCGCGTTCCGGAGGACGTGCTTGCGGACGACGACCGACGAGGGCAGCCCCTTGAGATACGCGGTGCGCGTGTAGTCGCTGTCGAGCGCGTCGATCATCCCGGCGCGCGTGATGCGGGCGATGTACCCGAACAGGACGAAGGTCAGCGTGAGCGCCGGCAGCAGCAGGTACTTCAGCTGTGTCAGCAGGTTCGCTCCCTCGTCCCACTGCGCGGTCACGGGCAGCCAGCCGAGCCAGATGCCGAACACGAGGATGAGGATGATCCCGGTCACGAACTCGGGCATCGCCGCGAGCGAGATGCCGGCGATCGTGATCCCCTTGTCCGTGATCCCGCCGTAGCGGAGCCCGGCGATCACGCCGCCGACGATCGAGACGGGCACGACGATCAGGAAGGCGACGAGCGCGAGCTTGAGCGAGTTCTCGAGCGCCGGCTGGAGCAGGTCCCAGGCGGGGATCTGGAGCGTCAGCGACTGCCCGAGGTCGCCCTGCACGAGGCCACTCGCCCAGTCCCAGTACTGCTCGAGGACCGGGCGATCGGTGCCCAGCTGCGCGTTGAGCGCGTCGACCGACTCCTGGGTGGCGAACGGCCCGAGCACCGACCGCCCGACGTTGCCGGGGAGGATCGTCGAGATGGCGAAGACGATGACGCTCAGCAGGAACAGCGTGATCAGCGCGAGGCCGAGGCGCTTGAGCAGGAAGCGGGTCATCGTCGTGTGCCCGGGTGGTGAACGCCGAGGGGCGGGCCCGACCGGACCCGCCCCTCGCCGAACATCCGTCGGCTAGGCCAGCCCGACCTTCGCCAACCGCACGTGCGAGATGCCCTCGGGGACGTAGTTCGTCACCTTCGAGGAGCTGGCCGTGACGTAGTTGATGAAGTAGTTGGTGATCACCGGCGTGTCGCGGAGGAGGAGCCCCGCCATCCGCTTGGTGGCCCGCCGCTGCGCCGCGAGCTCGGCCGCGGCCAGGTAGGTGCGGGCCTGCGAGTCGAACTCGGCGTTCTTGTAGTGCGACGCGTTCCAGTCACCGGTCGAGACGTAGCACCGCGTGAGGTAGATGTTCGGCACGCCGCGGGCCCCGTACTCGGTCAGGGACGCCGTGCGGTTGAGCCACGGCGTGGTCGTCGCGTAGTCCGCCCCGGCCGGCTCGGAGTCGTAGTACTTCGAGACGTCCATCACCTCGAGGCCGATCTCGATCCCGGCCTCGCGAGCGAAGGCCTGCATCGCCGCCGCGTGGTCGGTGTGGTCGAGGAAGTTCCACGTCGTGATGTTGAACTTCAGCCCCTCCGCGTTCGCCGCCCGGAGCAGGTTGCGTGCGAGCGCGAGGTTCTGGCTGCGCTGCTTGACCGACGGGTCGGACGAGGCGAAGCCCCGCCAGAACGGGTTGTCGTTGCCGACCGTCGCCGCGCCGAGCATCACCCGCTCGACGAGCTGCGGCCGGTTCGCCACGAGCGCGATCGCCCGACGGACGCGCGGATCGCGCAGCGGGCCCTGGTCGGTGCGCATGCAGAGCTGCCGGTGCGCCGCCGTGGGCAGCGTGTACGTCTTGAAGCGCGAGTTGTTCTTGAACGGCTGCACCTCCTGCGGGGAGAGCTGCATGGCCAGGTCGATCTGGCCGCCGCGCAGCGCCAGCACCAGCGGTGCCGAGCCGGTGAAGTACGTGACCCTGACGCCGTCCAGCGGGGGCTTGCCGCCCCAGTAGGCGTCGTGGCGGACGAGCTCGGCGCTCCGCTTCTCGACCAGCCGCCTGAGCTTGAAGGCTCCGGTGCCGATCATCCCGCCCTTGACCCACTGGCCGGGCTTGGCAGCGTCGGCCGCCCGCTGGATGATCGCCTGGTACGTCGTCTGGCTGAGCAGGTACGGGAACACGCCGATCGGCGACTTGAGCCGGAAGCGCACGCCGTACTGTCCGACGGCCGAGACGCCTGCCGCGTCGAAGAACGGCGAGAGGCCGGCGTTGGACTCCTTCGCGCCGACGTACTGCTTCATGCTCGCGACGACGTCGCGCGAGGTCATGGTCTGGCCGTTGTGGAACTTGACCCCCCGCCGCAGCTGGAACGTCCACACCGTCGCGTCGGCGTTCGGCCGCCAGCTCGTCGCGAGCCAGGGCAGGATCCGGCCCCTCGGGTCGGTGAACGTGAGGTACTCCCCGGGGATCCCGGAGAGCGCGAGCGAGCCGCCGTCGTTGAGCAGGTACGGCTCGAGCGAGCCGCCGGTGGGCAGCCCGACGCGGATCGTCCCGCCGGTCTTCACGGCCTGTGCCTGCGGCGCGGCGAACGCGAGATCGGCGTCGCCCGCGTACTTGAGCAGGAGCCCCATGGTGCCGAGCGAGAGCCCCCACATCGAGGCGCGCCGGAGGAACTCCTCGCGGTCGAGCTCGCCGCCGCGCAGCTCGTCGATCAGCTGGTTCTCCAGTGGGCCTGCCGACTGGCGATACTCCTCGACGAGCCTCCTCGTCTCCCGGTCCATGGTGCCTCCTATGGTTGGTGCCCCAGGAACGGGGCGGTCACGAGGTGAGACGTCGCGCACCGCCGATTCGATGGCGGCTGCTCGGGTGCCGGGCGACGAGTTCTGCCCTTGGATGCATGTCCCACGGTTCGGGGAGTCTGACGCCAGGCAAGGGGCCCTGTCAACCCCGGCCGTTCGCTCCGTGGAACGTCGTCCCGGGAAGGAGTACGCTCCGACGACGATGGCGACGACCGGGGCACGCATGCAGGACGACGGCGCCGACGTCGCCGTGCACCCGTCCGCCGCCCGCCCGGGCCGTACCCCCTCCTCCGCCGGTGTCCACGCGACGCTCGAGATCCTCGACGTGCTCGCCGCGCGGGGGCCGCTCGCGCTCTCGGAGATAGCGCGCGACCTCGGCATCGCGAAGAGCACGCTCCACCGGGTGTGCGCGGTCCTGCTCGAGCGCGGCTGGGTCGTGCGGGACGTCGAAGGGCGGTTCGCGCTTGGCGTCCGCGCGCTGCGGCTCGGGTCGAGCTCTGCGGGTCTGCCGATCGTGACCGCGTTCCGCTCCGTGGCCGCCGAGTTCCTCACCCGCCACGACGAGACGATCGTGCTGGCCGTGCTCGACGGCGACGAGTCGCTCTACTTCGCGATCGAGGAGACCTCTCAGCCGGTCCGGCTGGTGACGCACGTCGGGTCGACCACGCCTGCCTTCGCCTCGGCGAGCGGCCGGGTCATCCTCGCCTCGCACTCGCCCGCCGCCGTCGCGGCGATGTTCGGGGGCCGGTTGCTCGTCACGCCGACGGGGCGACGGCTGAACGGCGTCGCGGAGCTGCAGGCGATCCTCGAGGAGGTGCGCGAGCGCGGCTATGCCGAGAACTGGGAGGAGACGGCCGACGGCCTGTTCGCGGCGTCCGTGCCGATCGTCAACGACGAGGGCGTCACGATCGCGGCGCTGACGACGTGCGTCCCCGTGTGCCGGATCACGCCGGAGCGTCGAGAGGAGATCGTGGCCGACCTGGTGCGGCTCGGCGCCGTGCTCTCCGAGAGCGTCCGCTGGCTCCCCTCCTTCTCCTCGCAGCGCTCGTGACCGAGCCCGCCCGAGCGACGAGGGGACGATGAGGATCGCCGAGCTGCGCACGTTCGTCGTCGGCAACCCGCAGCCGGGCGTCGGCGGCCGCTACTTCGTCTTCCTCCAGCTCGTGACGGACGACGGCGTCGTCGGGCTCGGCGAGGTCTACGCGGGCACGTTCCACCCGAGCGCCCTCGAGCGGATGATCGGGGACGTCTTCGAGCGCCACGTCCTCGGCGCGGATCCCTTCCGGATCGAAGCGCTGTGGCGAAAGGTCTACGCGCGCGGCTACACGGCCCGCCCCGACGTCTCTCTGCTCGGCGTCCTCAGCGGGATCGAGATGGCGTGCTGGGATCTCGTCGGCAAGGCTCTCGGCAAGCCCGTCCACGAGCTCCTCGGCGGCCGCGTGCACGAGCGGCTCCGTTCGTACACGTACCTCTACGCCGAGGCCGGCGACCCGGCCGACGTCTACGAGGACCCGGCGCTCGCCGCCGAGCGGGCCGCGGCGTACGCGGATCGCGGGTTCACGGCGCTCAAGTTCGACCCGGCCGGCGCCTACTCTGCGCTCGACCCGCGGCAGCCGTCGCTCGCAGCCCTCGACCGCTGCGAGGCCTACGTGGGCGCCGTGCGCGAGGCGGTCGGCTCGCGGTG
Source organism: uncultured Actinomycetes bacterium (assembly GCA_963703095.1). Lineage (GTDB taxonomy): Bacteria > Actinomycetota > Thermoleophilia > Gaiellales > Gaiellaceae > Gaiella. Next base: position 1,208,701 of record OY969787.1, on the reverse strand, counting down.
CGACCTGCTGGTCGGCACGCACGGCCAGTTCACGCCGGCCGGGGCGGTGCGACTGGCGCGCCGGCTGGAGCGCTTCGATCCGCTCTGGCTCGAGGAGCCGGTGCCGCCCGACAGCCCGGAGCAGATGGCGGCGGTCGCCCGGGCGACGTCGATCCCCATCGCGACCGGGGAGCGGCTGACGACCAAGCACGAGTTCGCCCGGGTGCTGGCCACCGGCGCCGCCGCGATCCTCCAGCCGAACCTCGGCCGGGTCGGCGGCCTCCTCGAGGCGAAGAAGATCGCCGGGATGGCGGAGGCGCACTACGTGCAGATCGCGCCGCACCTCTACAACGGGCCGGTGCTCGGAGCCGCCAACATCCAGCTCGCCGCCTGCAGCCCGAACTTCCTGGTGCTCGAGGGGATCCTCGACTGGGGCGGCTTCCACGCCGAGATCCTGCGGCGCCCGATCGCCTGGGAGGACGGGTACGTCCTGCCGCCGACCGAGCCGGGCCTCGGCGTCGAGCTGGACGAAGCGGTCGCGGCCGCGCATCCCTATCACGGCGAGGAGCTCCACCAGACGACCGCGGACCGCCCGCCGGAGTAGCCGGTGCGCGTCGGCTTCGTCGGTGTCGGTCACCTCGGCGCGAAGCTCGCCGGCAGCCTGCTGCGCGACGGGTTCCCCCTGCGCGTGGCCGACCGCGACGCAGACGCCGTCGCGCGGCTGGTCGCGCTCGGCGCGGAGCCGGCGAAGTCGGCGGCCGAGGCGGCGGCCGACGCGGACGCCGTCATCACCTGCCTGCCCTCACCTGCGATCTCGGCTGCGGTCGTCCAGGGCGCCGGCGGCGTCCTCTCGACGCTGCGATCGGGCGGCACGTGGATCGAGATGAGCACGACCGACAAGCACGAGGTGCGGCGGCTCGCCGCAGCCGCCTCGTCGCGAGGGATCGAGACGATCGAGGCGCCCGTCACCGGCGGCGTGCACCTCGCCGCCACCGGCGAGATCACCGTCATCCTCGGGGGCGACGAGGGGGTCGCCGAGCGGCACATGCCGCTCTTCCGCTCCATGGGCGGTCGCGTGTTCCACGTCGGGCCGCTCGGCGCAGCCTCCGACATCAAGGTCATCACCAACATGCTCGCCTTCATCCATCTCGTCGCCGGCGGCGAGGCGCTGATGCTGGCGCGGCGGGCCGGGCTCGACCTCGGCCAGGCGTGGGAGGTGATCGCGGCGAGCTCGGGGACGAGCTTCGTCCACGAGACCGAGGGCCAGCTGATCCTGAACGGGAGCTACGACATCGGCTTCACGATGGACCTGGCGCTGAAGGATCTCGGGCTCGCCCTCCAGCTGGGCGACGAGACGGGGGTGCCGCTCGACCTCGCCGCGCTGACCCGCGACGCGTTCGTCGAGGCCCGTGAGCGCTACGGAGGGGACGCCTGGTCGCCGATGGTCGTGCGCCTGCTCGAGGAGGCGGTCGGCACCGACCTCCGAGCGCCGGGCTTCCCTGCGTCGCTCGAGGCGCCGGACGAGGGGACCGAGGTGCCTGGCTGAGGCCAGGCATCGACGTCGGACGAGCCTCGCATCTCACGTTGCCCCGACCACGAGCCGCGCAGCACACCGGCTCGCGTGGCGGCACCTGGCGACGCGAGTCGGTGCCCGGCTCAGCCAGGCGCCATGTCCACAGGGTCTCCCAGCAGCCGCGCCGCGGTGCCGCCGAGCACCTGGCGCCGCGCGCTCTCGCCGAGCGCACGGACGGCGGCGAGGGTCGCCCGCGGATCGACCACCGGGACGTCGCTGCCGTAGGCGACGCGGTCGGCGCCCACGACCGCGAGCGCGAGCCCGACCGCAGCCGCATCGCAGGTCGACGTCTCGAACAGGGTGTCGGGATCGGGCGCGCCGAGGTCGACACCTGCGTGCAGCAGCCTCCCCGCGTGGGCGAGCGCGCCGCCGGCGAGCCCGGCGAAGATGATCCGCAGGGCCGGATGGCGGGCGCGGCCACCGGCGAGCCAGGCCAGGAACGCCCGCTGCACCTGCCCCGTGTAGCCCGCGACCCACGGCCACCACGCGGGACAGCCGGCCGCCGGAGCAGGCTCGGCCTCCGGATGCACGAGCACGGGCACCCCCGCCGCCGCGGCCGCGGCCAGCACCGAGGAGCCTCCCTCGCCGAGGAGCGCGGACGTCCCGACGGACGTCCCAGCGAAGCCGGGCACGATCCGCCACGGCGCAAGCGCCCGCAACCGGCCGCCCGACGTCGCGACGAGCTCGGCGACACCCTCCGTCCACGCCTCCTCGAGCGCCGTGCGCTCCGCGGTCGGCAGCAGCTCCAGGCCGAGGCTCGACTGGAGCGAGAGCACCGCCACGTCGATCCGGTCACGGTCGAGCTCTGCCAGCCGCCGTTCCGGGTCGTGGCGACCGACGTCGAGCGGGAACGTGCCCTCGACGGTGACGAGCGTCCCGTCGCGGTGGTAGGGCGGCGCTTCCCGGGCGCCGAGCAGGTGGACGAACCGCTGCGGCCAGAGGTGCTGGTGGAGGTCGACCGTCGTCACGTGATCGAGCCGACGGCGCCGGAGCGGACGAGGTCGACGAGCGGCTCGACGTCGGGCAGCACGTCGCCGGCGCGCAGGAACGGCGCGACCGAGCGGACGAGGTCGTGCGCTCGCCGCGTGCCCGCACCGAGCTCGGCTCCGCGCAGGTCACACCCCTGCGCGGCGAGCAGCAGCTCGACGGCGACGATCCGCGCCCCGAGCTCGGCCATCTCGGACAGCCGCCGTGCCGCAAGAGGCGCCATCGTCATGCGATCCTCGATGCCCCCGGCCTGGGACGAGGAGACGAGCTCGTGCGAGACCGGCTGCGCGAGCAGGCGCGCCTCGGCGGTGAGCGCCTGGAGCGCGATGCCGACCTCGCTGTACGCGCTCTCGGCCAGGCCCGGTCGCTCGCCGAGCCCTTCGGGCAGGCCCGAGTGCAGAGGGTGGAGCAGCTTCGAGGAGCGCTCGCAGGCGCTCGTCAGGGCGGGTGCGAGCGCGAGCCGCGCGAGGTCGAGCGCAGTGGCGAGCGGGATCATCTCGAAGTTGCCGACCGAGACGACGATGCCCTCGTCGACGACCACCAGCGGGTTCGCCTGCGCAGCGTTCAGCTCGATCGCGAGCTGCTCGGCCACGAAGCGGAACGCGTCGCGCGCGGCTCCGTTCATCTGCGGCAGCGTCCGGAACGTGAGCGGATCCTGCAGCGCCCGGGGCACCGCCTCCCCGCCGGCGAGCAGGGCGTCGAGCCGCTCGAGCGTCGCACGGATCCCCGGGTACGGTCGCACCACGGCGATCGCCGGGTCGAGCAGCGTCCGGTTGGCTCCGAAGGCCTCGAGGTCTAGCGCCCCCGCCACGTCGAGGGCGTCGAGGACGCCGATCGCGTCGTGCACCGCGAGCGCCCCCCAGCCGGTGGAGAACGAGCTCTGGTTGAGCAGCGCGATCGCCTCCCCTTGCACCAGCTCGAGGTCGCCGAGCACCCCCTCCGCGAGGTCCGCCATCGCAGCGAGGTCGCTCTGCCCGATCGAGCCGCGGACGCGGACGCTCGGGAGCTCGTCCGCGTTGAGGGCGTCGACCAGCCGCGCTGCGAGCACCGGACGGGCGACGGTGGTGCCCTTGGCGAGCGCGTTGGCGAGCCGGACCGCCGTGGCCCGGACGACGTCGTGAGGAGCGGCGGGGCCGTGGCCGACGAGATGCTGGCGCAGGACGAGCCGATCGTGATCCGCGTCGCGGATCGCCGTGTCCCTGCGGATCCCGAGGCCCGTGGTCAGGCCGTAGGCGGTCCCACCCCCCTCGAGCACCTTCTCCGCCACGAGGCGCGCAGCCGCCATGCGCTCGACCGCCTGTGCCGCGAGCGCCACCTGCTCGCCCCCACGCGCGACGCGCACGACCTCGTCGAGCGTGAGCGCGTTCCCGGTGAGCGTGACCGTCATCGGATCGACATCATCCACGACCGAGGAGCGGCGCCACGATCGAGGCGACCAGCACGCCGCCGGCCGCGGTGAGCACGATCGTCCCCCCCGGAGGCAGATCCCCGTAGTAGGCCACCGTCAGCCCGACGACGGCCGCCCCGAGCCCCAGCCCCATCGAGAGCCCCAGCGTCGAGCGCAGGCTCCAGGCGATCCGCTGCGCTGCGATCACCGGCAGCACCATCAACGCGGCGATCAGCAGGATCCCGACGATCCGCATGGAGATCCCGACCGTCAGCGCGGCGAGGATGGCGACGACCATGTTCATGAGCCCGACCCGAACGCCGGCGACGCGGCTCCCCTCCTCGTCGAGGACCGCACCGACCAGGCCGCGGTAGAGCACCGCGATCGTGGCGAGCGACGCGAGCCCGAGCACGACGACGACCCACAGGTCTGACCACGTCACGGTGAGGATCGACCCGAAGAGGAACTGGAAGAGGTTGACGTCGAGCCGATCGGCCGTGGACACGAGCACGACGCCCAGCGCGATCCCCGTGTAGAAGACGATGGCCAGGGCCTGGTCGCCGGCCGTGCCACCCCGCGCGCGGAGCCACTCGAGCGCCAGCGCGCCGACGACCGCGAACACGAGCGCCGTCAGGACGGGCGAGATCCCCAGCAGGTACCCGGCCGCAACCCCCGCGAACGCGACGTGCCCCAGCCCGTCGCCGACGAGCGAGGCGCGACGCTCGACGAGGAAGAAGCCGACCGCCGGGGCGAGCAGTCCCACCACGGCTCCCACGGCGAAGGCCAGACGCATGAACTCGAGCTCGAGCATTCACGACCCTCCCGCGTGCCGCGCCGCAGTCGCGCGTCCGGCCGCCCCCGTCATCCGTGGTGGGCGTGGTCGTGGGAGGGATCGTGCCACGCCGCCGGGAGCTCGCTCGGCAGGCCGTCGAAGGCGATCCCGCCCCGGACGATGACGAGCCGGGAGACGACGTGCTCGACCGCGCCGAACTCGTGCGACACGTAGAGCACCGTCACGCCTAGCTCCCGGCGAAGGGCGGCGAGCAGCGAGGCGAGCGACTCCTGCGACGCGGCGTCGACGCCGGTCGTCGGCTCGTCCAGCGCCAGCAGCGCGGGCTCCGTCGCGAGCGCCTTCGCGATGAAGGCACGCTGCTGCATCCCGCCCGAGAGGGTGCGCAGCGGCGCGTCGGCGCGTGCGCCGAGCCCGACGCGGGCGATCGCCTCGGCGACGACCGCGCGGTCGGCCTGCCGCAGCGGGCCGACGGGGCCGCGCACCGCGAGCCGGCCAGCCGAGACGACCTCCCTGACCGTCACCGGGCTCCCGGTCGGCAGGTGAGCGCGCTGCGGCAGGTACCCGACCCGCGGGCTGCCGCGGGTGCCCGGCGGGGCGCCGAACAGCCTCACCTGTCCCGCCGTCGGTCGCTCGAGGCCGAGGGCGAGCCGGAGCAGCGTCGTCTTGCCGCCGCCGTTCGGGCCGGCGATCCCGACGAACGAGCCCTGCTCGACTGCGAGGGTGACGTCCTGGAACACGGGCGGGCCACCTCGATGCGCGAACGAGACGGCGTCCAGCTCGAGCGCCGACACGGTCGCGTCTATCGACATCCCAGCGCTCTGCGCAGCACCGCGAGATTCTCCCGCATCACGGTGAAGTAGTCGGCCCCCGCGCGGAGCTGCTCCTCGGAGAGGCCCTCGAGCGGGTCGAGGACGGCGGTGATCGCGTCCGCCTCGCGGGCAACGGTCTGCGCAAGGTCGGGCGCCACGAGCGTCTCGAAGAAGACCGTTGTGGCGCCGACACGCTCCACCTCCTCGACGAGCCGAGCGAGGTCGCGAGGCGTCGGCTCGGCTTCGGGCGAGAGCCCTGCGAGCGCGATCTGGTCGAGGTCGTAGCGGTCGGCGAGGTAGCGGAACGAGGCGTGGCTGGTGACGATCTCGCGGCGCGCGCAGGTCTCGAGCCCTCGCTCGAGCTCGTCGTCGAGCCGCTCCAGGCGCGCCACCAGCCGGTCGGCGGCCCCCGGGTCGCCGAGCGCGGCGGCGATCGCCTCCGCGATCTGCGCGAAGCGCAGGGGATCGAGCCAGACGTGCGGGTCGAGCGCCGAGCTCTCGCCGTGACCGTCGGCGCCCTCGTCACCGCGGGCGGGGAGCAGCTCGAGTCCCTCGAGCACGTCGACCGACGGGCCTTCCCGGTCGGCCACGGCGTCCTCGAACCCTGGCTGGAATCCCTGACCGAGGTAGACGGCGAGCGCCGCCTCGCGGACGGTTCTCACGTCGCTCGCCGTGAGCTCGAGGTCGTGCGGCTCGGCGCCGGCAGGCGTCAGGTTGCGCACCGTGATGCCGGGAGCGGCCACCTCCTTGGCGGCGAACGCCAGCGGGTAGAACGACGCGACGAGGTCGTCGCCCCCCTCGGCACCCTCCGCATCCTCGCCCGCTCCGCACGCCGCCGCGAGCAGCAGGAGCACGAGCGCCGTCAACGCGAGAACGATTCTCGAATAGCGCACCTCGGCACCGTACCACAGGACGAGAACGGTTATCATCTTCCGCATGAGCGTCGGAGCGTCGAGCTGGGCCACCCATGCGACCGGGCAGATGCTGGCCGCCGGACTTCGGCGAGGCGGAGCGCGCGAGGCCGTCGTGAAGCACCTCGATGCGCAGTCGTGCTGCCGGTCAGCGCAGGAGATCCACGACGGCATCCGTGCTGCGGGCGGGGCGGTGGGGATCGCCAGCGTCTACCGCGTCCTGGAGACGCTGAGCGAGCTCGGGCTCGTCCAGCGCGTGGACGTCGGCGACGGGATCGCGCGCTTCGAGCCCGCGTCGACGGGCAGCGACCATCACCACCACCTCGTCTGCGACGGCTGCGGCCGTGTCGAGCCGTTCCACGACGAGACGCTGGAGCGGGCGCTGGCCCAGACGGCCGACCGGCTCGACGTGATGATGTCGCACCACGAGGTCGTGCTCCACGGCGCGTGCGCGACCTGCCGCGCGGCGTAGCCGCGGCGCGAGGTCTCGGCAGGTCGCATCGCCGCCACGGCCGGAGTACAGTCGCGCATGGAGGTCAGGATGCGCCGTCCCCAGACCGAGGTCGAGGTCGCCGATCCCTCCGCGGTCGTCGGGCCGCGGATCCGACGCCTGCGCCACGAGCGCGGGCTGACGCTCCAGGAGCTCGGCGCGCGGACCGGGCTGACCCACGCCTTCCTCAGCCAGGTCGAGCGCGGCCTGGCCCGACCGAGCCTGCGCAGCACGGCGCGCATCGCCTCCGCGCTCGGCGTCGCGATCGGCACGCTCGTCCAGCCCGAGGGCCGCACAGGCCTTCCCCGCGTCACCCGCGCTTCGACGGCACCCGCGATCGGGAGCGACGGGCCGACGAACGGAGCCACGGTGCGCGCGCTCACGGCGCAGGGTCACGTCCTGCAGGGGACGCTGTCCGAGGGGCACCTGCCACCCACCCCGACCGCCGGCCACGACGGGGAAGAGCTCGTCCACGTGCTCGGCGGCACGCTCGCGCTGACCGTCGGCGGCGAGCGCTTCGTGCTCGAGCGGGGCGACACGATCGTCTTCGACGGCCGCGACCCGCACGAGTACGAGGGGCTCGGCGTCGAGCCGCCGGTGCTGCTGATCGTCGTCGCCAACTCCGAGAAGGAGCTGCCCCGCGACGGCCCGTGGGCGCGCTGAGGTCTAGCCCGGCGCGGACGACTCGAGCGCTCCGTCACCGCCGCCGGGCGGCGGCCCTGCGCGGGCCCGCTCCACCGCGGCGCGCCGCTCCGCGGTGAGCTCGCGGATGACGATCTGCACCGACGCGGTCAGCGGGACGGCGATCAGCGCGCCGACCACGCCGAGCAGGGACGCGCCGACGACGACCGAGGCGATCACGAAGAACCCCGAGATGTCGGCGGCTCGCCCCTGGATCGTCGGCTGCAGCACGTAGTTCTCCACCTGCTGATACCCGATGCAGATCGCCAGCATCGCGAGCGCCTGCGGCCAGCCGACGGTCAGGGTGACGAGCGAGAGCAGGACGGCCGCGATGGTCGCGCCGACCTGCGGGATGAGGCCGAGCAGCCCGGCGATGATCCCCAGGGCGAGGGCGAACGGCGCCCCCAGCGCCCACGCCCCGAGACCCTGCACGACCCCGGCGATGGTCGCGATCACGACGGCGCCCAGCGCGTAGCGGCCGATGGTGTGCGTGATCCGGTCCTCGAGACCGTGCACGCGATCGGCCGTGCGCGGGAAGAGGACGCTGCGCAGCGAGGCGGACAGGTTCGGCAGGTCGATCACGAGGAAGAGCGTCATGAAGACGACCGCGAACGAGGCGAGCCCCGCCCCGAACGCCTTGCCGCCGATCGCGACCACGTCGTCGAGCTTGCCGGGCAGCTCCGCCGCGAGCTCCTCGGCCCGCTTCTGGAGCTCCGCTCCGATGTCGGTCCGCTCGTCCAGCCTCTGGAACAGGTCCGACTCGCGGATCCGCTGCACGATGTTGGGCAGGTCGCGGGCCAGATCCTGGATCGCGCCGACGAAGGGCGACACGAGCAGGTAGCCGAGCAGCGCGAGCACGCCGAGCGTCCCGAACACGAGCAGCATCGCCGACGTGCCGCGACGCATCCCCCACCGCTCCTGCAGCCAGGTCGCCGGCGTCTCGAGCACGAGCGCGAGGAACAGCGCGACGAACAGGAGCAGGAACGCGTCGCGGGCCGCGATCATCGCCCAGGCGAGCGCGCCGGCCATGCCGATCACGGCGAGCGTCTTCCACGAGATCGTGATCTCGACGCGCTGGGTCGGGGGCGGCGGTGGACCGTCCATCGCTCGGAGAGTCTAGGACCGGGATCGGCTGCCCCGGACCGCGACGCATCTCGCGGCGGGGAGCGCACGCGTTGTGCGAGACTGGGCGGCGTGATCCCCGTGCGTCGCCTGCTCGCCCTCGGGCTCGTCGTCTCGGCGGCGGCGCTCGCGGCCGGGTGCGGCAGCGACGAGGCAGGGGATCCGACCGCGGCCTGGGCCGACGACGCCTGTGGCGCGCTCACCGACTGGAAGACGAGCCTCCAGGATGCCGTCACCTCCGTCACCGACAGCCCGTCGGCGGACAGCATCTCTGCCGCCGCGCAGGACGTCGTCGACGCGACGGGCACCCTCCGCGACGACCTCGACGACCTCGGCGCACCGCCCACCGATGCGCAGGGCCAGACGGAAGACGCGCTCGGGGCGCTCACCACGTCGCTCGGCCAGCGGGCGGACACCGTGCAGCAGGCGCTGGACACGGGCTCCGACTCGCTCTCCGAGCTGGCGAACACGGCCGCGATCATCGGGCGCGAGGTCCAGGGCGCGGTCACCGATCTGCAGGCGTTCCTCGACGCAGCCGCCGACCCCGGCAGCGCCGCGACCGAGGTCGTCGACGCGATCGAGCAGAGCGACGCCTGCTCCGAGCTCCGCGGCTCCGGCTCCTGACGCCGATCGTCTGAGGGCCGCGAGGCTCCCGCGACGCCGGTCGCGCGTCGGGCGCGCGACTGCGCGCGCTTCTGCGAACGGGAAGGCTGAGGCGGTGGACGAGGCCTGACGCTGCTGGTCGTCGGGGTCGTCCTGTGCCTCAGCGCGCTCGTCTGCTCGTGCCCGGCTCGAGGCGACCGGCGGTCGAGGACGTCTTCGCCCGCTTGGCGCCACGGGTGGAGTCGCGTCGCCGCTCACGCGGGGGCGGCGGGCCCCATTCGCTCCGCCGCGCGTTCGGCGCAGGCGGCAAGCCAGGGCGAGCGCCAGACGCCGTCCGGATCCTCCACGAGGTTCGCGATCCACTCCTCGGGCGGACGCGGAGCCGCGTCCCGCTGTCGCAGCTGGGCGGCACGTGCGTCCGCGGTGAGGTCGTGGCGGACGAGCGGCAGCGCGATCGACGCCTCGTCGCGCGAGAGGACGACGTCGAGAGCCTCGACCCCGAGGGCGCGACGGGCGCCCTCGCTGCGCTCGACGACGAGCACGGCCGCCCGGATCCGATCGCCGTGCCGCAGAGAGAGCGCCGCGAGCACCAGCCGGCGCGCGAGGTCGACCTCGTCGTCGAGCGCCCGAAGCAGGGGGCCGTCGCCGCCGTCGAGCTGCGTCCGCGCGGCAAGGGCGTGCGCCGCGAGGGCAGATGCGTCGCGAAGCACGCCGTCCAGGCGGTCGGCCGGGATCACGTCGGGACCGCCCGCCGCGTCGAGGGCCTCGAGCGCCGCGAGGACGATCGTGCGGTCGGCGTCGTCGAGCGCAGGTGAGACGATCTCGACGCCCTGCTCCACCGCTGCGAACGCCGCCGCCCGGACGAGCCACGCGCTCCGCGGAACGTCACTCCGGGCGAGCTCGGCGCGGAGCGCGGGCACGGCGGCGTCTCCGAGCCGCCGGATCGCCCCGGTCGCGCTGGCTGCGACTCGAGGCTCGGCGACGGCGGCGACGACCCTCGTCACGACGTCGGGATCGGCGCCGTCGGCTGCCACGACCGACTCCAGCGCCGCCGCCCGCACCGAGGCGTCGCGATCGTCGAGCAGCGCGACGAGCACCTCCCTGCTCGGGGTCGCGACCTCGCTCCAGCCGAGCGCGGCCGCCGCCGCGCGGCGATCGGCGGGGTCGCCCGAGGCGGCGAGCTCTCGTGTCAGCGACGCCGCCTCCGCTGAGGCCGACGCGTCTCCCCCCGCGGCCAGCCCCCTCAGCGCCTGCACGCGCACCTCGGGATCCGCGTGCTCCAGGAGCTGCCGGAGCTCGCTGCTCGGCGTGGGCGAGGCGACGCCGGCGAGGAGATCCAGCCCGAGGCGCACGTCGCGCGCGTCCTCGGATCGGAGCAGCGCCCGGGCGGCGAGCTCGTCGTCGCCACCCAGCTCCCACCGGCCGAGGGGCCGGCGCCTGACCTCGTCGGCGAGCGAGCGAGCATACGACCGGTACACCCGGACCGCGACGGCGGTCCAGGTCGCGCCGAGCACCAGACCGAACACGATCACCGCGCCGATCCCGAGGTCGAGCGCCTCCAGCACGAGCAGGAGCACGCCGGTAGCGCCGATCGCGACCGGCACGCCGATCCCCTCGACGACGGACTGCACCGACAGCCGCTCGCCGACGGGCACGACCTGGTAGGCGGCGTTGATCGACGTGCGCGTCGTGCCGTCGGTCGCGGCGATGTCGGCGATCCGGAGGACGCCCGCCAGCGCGAACAGCCCGAGCGACGCCGTGCCCGCCCCCGCCGCCACGACCGTCATCACGGCCAGCAGGGCTACCACCACCGCCGGGTTCAGGACGAGCCCGAGCCGCAGCCCGAACCGTCGTAGGAGCGGGCCTGCCAGCAGCGCGAGGAAGAGGATGTCGACGAGGTTGAGCGCCGCCGTGTACGTGGCCAGGAATCGCGTCAGCTCGTCCGCCTCGTAGCGCGCAGCGGCCCGATCGAAGAGCAGGAAGTCGACGACCTGCGAGCCCATCGCCGAGAGCACCTGGTAGGCGAGCAGGAGCAGCACGAGGCCTGAGGCGAACAGCGCTCGCAAGGGTGGCCGCTCGGCCGCCGGCACCCGGTCGACCGGACCGTCGCGCACCTCCGGGAACCGCCGCTCGGTCGCGAGCAGGAGCGCGAGGAAGGCGAGCTGCGCCACGGTCGTCGCGAGCAGCAGGTCTTCGGTCGAGCCGAGCACCTCAAGGAGCGGGATGGCGAGCACGCCGCCGAGGAAGAACCCCACCGCGAAGCCCGACACCACCCGGGGGAACAGCTCCTTCATCTGGCGCACGTCGAGCAGCCGGCCCGCCTGGCCGCCGATGAACACGAACCCGATCTGGAGCGCGATCGGGAACAGGACGAGGAGCGCCGCCGACACCCAGACGCCCCCCGCGACGAGGGTCGCCCACGAGGCCGCGTACAGCGCCGCGAGCCCGCCGAGGGTCGCGCTCGCGATCCGGACGAGCCGGGTCCGTCTCGCCGCACGCGCGATGAGAGCCGACGCTCCGGTGCCGACCACCGCGATCGCGATGTAGGTCGCGGGCAACCACTCGGAGCCGTACGCATCGAGGAACAGCGAGTTCGCGGGGACGACGAGCAGCGCGAGGGTCACGCCGAACGCGAGCGCCTGCGCGGTGAGCAGGCGGACCGCGGCACGAGCGGGCGGCCCGGTCACGGGGCAGGGACGGCGTGCGCGGCGCTGGCGCGCAGGCGTGCCACGAGCGCCTCGATCACGCCGTTCGTCAGCTCCGGCCACTCGACGAGGAGGTCGTCGAGCACCGCCTTGTCGACGCGGAGCGCGAGCGTCGGCTCGACGACGGTGACCGAGGCCGCGCGCGGCTCGGGCACGAGCACGGCGAGCTCCCCGACGGTCGACCCGGGCCCCAGCTCGACGAGCGCTCGGTCGCCGCGGTGCACGCGGACGCGGCCCTCGACCACGGCGTAGAGGTGGGCCTCCACCGCGCCCTCCTCGATGAGCAGGGCTCCGACCGGAGCTCGCACCTCCGAGGCGGACTCCGCCACGACGGCGAGGACGCGACCGGGGACGCCGGCGAACAGGTCGACCCGGTGCAGCGCCGCAACGCGGTCGACGAGACCGAGCGACGCGCTCATCCGGCCTCGGTCGTCGCTAGCCGGTCGACGAGCTCGTGCGCCTCGTACGGCCGGAACCAGACACGTGCGAAGAGCTCGCCGGGGATCATCAGCACCTCGACCGGCGCGGTCGCCACGACCGTGCTGTTGCGCTCGGCCCGGCGCACGACGCCCGTGATGCCGATCGGCACCCAGGCGGTCACGTCGGCCTCCTCGTAGCCGCCGAGGGGCCGCACTCGCAGACCCGGCCCCGTCGCGACGTACACGAACGAGGGGGACGAACCGGCCTCGACGAGGACGTCGCCCTCGCCGAGGAGGACGCGCCGCACGTCCTCGAACGCCGCGTGGCGATCGATCTCCGACACCTTCAAGCCGCGGGCACCGAGCCCGTGCAGGATGTCCGCCGCCTCCTGGCTCCCCGCCGACACAGGCACGCCGCGGTGGTAGCGCGCGCTCTCGACCGGCGCGGCGCCGACGAGATCGGCGACGACCACCGCGCGGGCCCCGAGCGCACCGGGACGCCGGACGAGCGCCTCGGCGACGGCGTCGGCGAACGACGGCTCGTCGGGTGGCCGCTCGAGCTCGACGCGCATGGCTGCTGGATCGCTGCCGGGAGACGGGAGATCGCTCGAGGGACGGCGAGCCGCGAACGACCCCAGCACGTCGACGCCGACGTCGGCCACGACCTGGGCCGTCGCCTCGCAGGCGACCGTCGCAGCGGCGGGTGAGCTGAACCTGCCCCTGTGGAACGCGATGCGCAGGTCGCCGCGCGGCGTCAGGGTGGCGCTGCGCAGGTTGGCCTCCCCGGCGCTCAGCGGGCTGTGGGCCCGCAGGAGGAAGAGGCGGTCGTTGCGCTCGGTGCGGAGCGCGAACACCGCCGCCCCGGTCTCCGCGTCGACGAAGATCTCGTACCCTGCGGCCGTGCGCAGCCGGGTTCCGCGCTGGCGGAGCGCGTCGGCGGCACGGAGCAGGCGCACCGCGTCGATCGCGTCGTCGGCGAGCTCGCAGTGCGCGGGCTCCGGCGAGTCGAGCCAGGCGTACGCCTCGCGCTCGGCGTCGTCGTACCACCCGGCGTTCGCGCCGTGCACGGAAGGCAGCGGGTCGTGCGGTGCCGGCGTCCCCTCTGCGTCCCGGTGCCGGTCGAGGCCGACGAGCAGGACGCGCTGCAGCAGTCGTCGCAGCGCGCGGAGGTCGGCGAGGAGGGCCGCCGGCACCGTGGACTTGCTGTGCGCGACGGCGAGCGAGGCGAGCTCCCGGAGCACGACGTCGGACGGCACGCCGAACGGCGCGGCCGCGTCCACCGCCGCGACGCGCCGGACGATGGGCCCTCCGTCGTCCCGGAGCCGCACGAGCACGTCGTCCATCTCGCCCGAGAACGGAAGATGCGCGGCGACGAGCGCGTGAAGTCGGCGACCCGCGGGCGTCTGATCGCCCATCCCCACGTCGTGCAGGTATGCGAGCAGCACGGCGAGGCCGACGACGAAGTCCCGGCGGTCGGCGGGGCGGGACGGCACGAGGACGCCCTCCACCGTGCTCGCCAGCTCGACGACGCCCGCTGCGACGTCGCGGGCGTGGACGATCCCGTGATCGGCGAACAGCATCGGGTGCGCGTCGGGAGCCGCCGCGAGCGCGTCCCCGTCGTGCAGCGCCTCGAGCGTCGCGCCCTCCTCCACGGGACGCCAGAACCGCTCCTCGATCACCGCCCGGAGGTCGGCGGACAGGTGCGGCGTCGATCGACGCGGTCGGCGGGTCGGACACGTGCGCAACCTAGCGGGGCCCGTCGGCGCACTGTCGGTGGGCGCGATCGGACTGCGAGAATCGCGCGATGCGCTGCCCCATGGCGAGCCGAGCGGGTCGGCGGTGAGCGGCGAGCTCGTCCGTGCCCGCCGCGCTCGGCCGCGTCGACCTCTACTGGCTGCCGCTGGGCGCCGGCGGGCACTGCGTCCGGCTCAACGGGCGCGTCTACGAGACGGTGGCGGCGCGACTCCGCCGACGCCCGGTGTGCGACCTCTATCACTCGGCGCTCGAGGTCCACGTCCCGGAAGGACGGTTCGTCGTGGAGCAGACCCCCGTCCCCGCCCAGCGCGACGGGGCGGACCGAGGCGTCGTGGCCGAGGGCCCGGTCGGGCTGCGCGCTGCGGGGCGCCTGCGGCTGCTCCGCTACGAGGTCCGCCGGTGGCCCGACGGCGTGATCCCCGACATCGCCGAGGCCGTCGCGAGCCCGCAGCGGCTGACCGACGACGCGCAGAGGGCTCGCCGGCTGCTCGACCTGGTGCCCGCCGTGCCGCCGCTCACCTGGGGACGCGACGAGCTCGGCACGGGCGAGATGTGGAACTCGAACTCGATCGTCGCGTGGCTGATCGAGCGGAGCGGCATCGCGGCCGACGCCGTCCCGCTGCCGCCCGGGGGGCGCGCTCCGGGCTGGGCGGCGGGCGTCGTGCTCGCGCGTCGCGGGGCGTGAGCCGTCGGCGAGCGTCGCGAGCCTCTACCGGCCGCGGCGGCGTCGCCGCCGCCGCCGGCGCCGCTACTCGATCAGCTGCAGCATCTTGAACATCGGGAGGTACATCGAGATGATGATGATCCCGACCATCACGCCGACGCCGATCATCATCAGGGGCTCGATGATCGAGGTGAGCGCCGTGATCGCGGCGTCGACCTCGTCCTCGTAGAAGTCGGCGACCTTCCCGAGCATCTTCTCGAGCTCGCCGGTCTCCTCCCCGATCTTCACCATCTGCGAGACCATCGGCGGGAAGACGGCGGAGTCGACGAGCGGCTGGGCGATCGTGGCGCCCTCCTGCACCTTGATCCGCATGTCCATCGTCTCGTCCTCCACGACCCAGTTGCCGGAGGTCTGCGCCGTGATCTCGAGCGCCTTGACGATGTCGACGCCGGAGGCGACGAGGGTCGAGAGCGTCCGCGACCAGCGAGCCATCGCGATCTTGTTGACGACGCTGCCGATCGACATCGGCATCCGCAGCTTGAAGACGTCCCACTTCTGCCGGCCCGCCTCGGTCTTCTTCCAGCGGAAGAAGCTCCAGATCGACAGGCCGATGACGGGGAAGATGATGAACCAGTAGTCGCGCAGGCCGTTCGAGGCCTTCACCACGTACTGCGTCAGCATCGGCAGGTCACCGCCGAGCGTGGCGAAGATCTTGACGAAGACCGGGACGAGGAACATCAGCATCCCGATCAGCACGAGGGTCGCGAAGGCGAAGACGACGAGCGGGTAGATCATCGCGCCCTTCACGCGCCGCTTGATCTTCTGCTCCTTCTCGATCTGCTCGGCGACGCGGTCGAGCACCACGTCGAGCACGCCGGCGGCCTCGCCGGCCTCGACCATCGCCACGTACAGACGGTTGAACGCCTCCGGGTGCGAGGCCATCGCCTCCGAGAGCAGCGCGCCGCTCTCCACCTGCTCGCGCACGTCGACGATCACCGAGGCGAGCGCCTTGTCCTCGGTCTGCTGCTCGAGGATCACGAGGGCGCTGACCACGGAGAGACCTGCCTCGATCATCGTCGCGAACTGCCGCGAGAAGATCTGCAGCGCCTTCGGCTTCGGCTTCAGCGGCTTGCCGAGGATCCCCTTCGGCACCGACTTCTGGGCGGCGCCGCCCCCCCGCTCCTCGATGTACTGGGCGAGCAGGCCCTGCCCGCGCAGCGTGTCGCGCGCGGCCGCGAGGTCGGGTGCCTGGAGCTCACCCGCGAGCTCGACGCCCTGGGCGTTGATGGCGCTGTACGCGAAGGACGGCATCTCGGACTCCTATCGGCGCGTGCTCGGCGGAACCTGAGCCGTGCTCACGGCGCCGTCGGCTCCGTCGTCGCGGCCGCGCCGTCCGCGGCTTCGCCCTCGGGGGTGAACGCGGCCGTCTGCTCCGGCGAGGCGCCGGTGTAGAGGAGCTGGAGCGTGTAGCGGGCGCCGGTCGCGGTGTTCACCAGCGTGAGCTTCTTGCCCATCACCAGCTTGACCGTCTCGCCCTTGGCGAGGCTGCCACCGGCGATCCCGATCCTGGCGCTGCGCTCCTTGAGGGAGGCGAGCACGAACATCGGCTCCTCCTTCGGGAACGCGTCCTTCAGGCCGACCGGCTCCGCGTCGCCGCCGACGGAGATGGTGGCGAAGGCGAGCTTCGGCTCCGCCGCCGTCCCGCCGCTCGAGGCGCCCGAGCCGCCGACCACGGCGCCGCCCTTGTCGCCGGCGGTCTTGCCGCCGCCCTTCGTCCCGGTCGGGGCCGCACCGCCGGCTGCCGCGGGCGTACCGGGCACGGGCTCGACCTCGATCTGGGGCACGAACGGGTCCTTCGTCTCGAAGAGCGAGAACGACGCGAGCTGCGTCTCGCTCGCCACGGGTGCGACGGCGTTGGTCAGCGTCGCCGGCGCGGCGGGCACGGGGGTTCCGGTGACAGCGCCGGTCGGATCGGCGACGGGGGTCGTGCCGTCCGTGGTCGCCGTCGGGTCGGTCGCCGACGCGGCGTCCGAGGAGCCGCCGCCCATGATGCGGGGCAGCTGGATCGCGAGCACGGCGACGAGCACGATCGCGAGGACGATCAGGATCTTCTTCTGCTTCGCCTGCTTCGCGGCGTCGAGGTCGAGTGTCTTCGTGGCGGCCATCAGGGCGTGGCTCCTGCTGCGACCGTCCCATCGGGGGGCGGCGTGGTGGACGTGGACGGATCGGTCGCGACGGGCGGCGGTGGCGGGGCGAACGCGTAGGCGTTCAGCGTGACCGTCGCCTTGACGACCGGGAAGGTGACCTTGTCGGGCGCGCCGAGGTCGACCTGCGAGACCGCGTAGGTGCGGCCCCGCGCATCGAGCAGACCGCCGTCGCGCACGCGCACGAGCGTCCGCACGTCGCGCAGGAAGCGAGACACGGCGGAGAACCGGCCCTGCACCGTGACGACGATCGGCAGCGAGACCGAGCCCGTCCCGAGCACGCCGGGCTGCGGGGTGATCGACGAGAACGAGAGGTCGTTCCGCGCTGCCAACCGGTTGACGTCGAGCAGGATCGCGGGCATGTCGTTCGTGTCCGGGAGCGCCTTCGTGAGGCGGTAGAGGTCGCTGGCGCGCACCTTCACAGCCGCCGACGGG
This sequence comes from uncultured Actinomycetes bacterium, assembly GCA_963703095.1. Classification (GTDB taxonomy): domain Bacteria; phylum Actinomycetota; class Thermoleophilia; order Gaiellales; family Gaiellaceae; genus Gaiella. Next base: position 1,191,184 of record OY969787.1, on the reverse strand, counting down.
CTCGCGAGCGCCGCCTGCTTCGCCGTGAGCTCGACCTGCTTCGCGGCGACGTCCTGCTCGAGCGCGACCGCCTCGTCCCGCTTCGGCGCGACGAGGAGGAACCACCCCGCGACGAGGACGAGCGCGAGCGCACCGGCGCCGGCGAGGAGGGCCAGCTTCGGATCCTGCTTCAGGCGGCTCACTGGGCACCTCCGTTGCCGTCGATGTCGGCGACGATCGTGAAGCCGATCGCCGTCTTCTTGCCGATCTCCCGCTTGTCGCTCGAGCCGAGCGAGACGTTCGTCAGGCTCGGCACGGTGCCGAGGCGCGCGAGGAGCAGCGCGACGTCCGGCAGGCTGTACGTGTAGCCCTGGATCGTCACGCCCGTGGGCGTCGGGGCCACGCCGGGGGTCGCCGCGGGCAGCGCGGCGGCGGAGGGCGCGACGGGGTCGGGCGTCCGGGCGCTGAAGCTCGTCAGCCAGACGTTCTCGGGCAGCACGCGCGAGAGGTCGCCAAGCACGCGATCCCAGGCCAACCGGCTCCCGAGCACCGACGCGAGAGCGGCGGCGCGCTGCTGCTGCTCGACCGCGAGCGAGGCGTCGATCACGGGGCGCGTCGGCTCTGGCAGGGCGTCGATCTCGGCCTGCACCGCCTGCAGCGTGCTCTGCTGGTCGGAGACGTCGCCGCTGGCCTGGAGGAAGAGGAAGCCCATCGCGGCGAGAGGGACGACGGCCGCGACCGGCAGGGCGACGGACAGCGCGCTCGGGCGCTTGCGCCGCTGCCGACGCAGCTCCTCCGGCAGGAGGTTGACGCTGCGGGCTGGGTCGTCCGCGATCGCGAGGCCGATCGGCACCGCGAGAGAGCCGATCGCGCGACGGAGCTCCTCGTCGAGCGGATTCGTGACGTGGACGCGCTGCAGCGGATCGCCGATCCGGACGGACACGCCGATCATCTGATGCAGGGCCTCGGCCAGGCCGTGGAGGTGCGAGGTGCCGCCGGTGATCACGATCTCGCCGATCCCGAGCGACCCGTCCTGGGCCTGGTAGAACTGGAGCGAGCTGACGAGCTCGCGCGCGAACGGCGTCAGGCGCATTCGCACGGCGTCGAGGGCGCGGACGCGCGTCTCCTCGTCGAGACCGGTGTGCCCCTCGCCCGTGAGCGAGAGCCCGTGCAGGATGGCGGCCGCGTCGGCGGTGTGGACGTCGAGCTCCAGGGCGATCGCCTGCTGCAGGGCCAGGCCGCCCCAGTCGAAGACGCGCGTGAACTCGCAGGCGCCACCGCCGGCGACCAAGAGCGTCGTCGACTCGTGCCCGATCGCGACGACCACGGTCGCCGTGTCCGTGGAGGCGCGCGTGCCGATCGGCTGCGGCTCGACGAAGGCGCGGAGCAGGCCGAGCGCCTCGAGGTCGATACCGGCGAGCTTCAGCCCGACGTCCGTGCAGGCAGAGGCGAACGGCTCGACCTGGTCGCGCGGTGCGACGACGAGCAGCACGCGGCGGACGACGTCGCCCGTCTCGGTGACGCGCTCCTCGACGACGCGGTAGTCGAGCACGGACTCGCTGACGGACACCGGCAGCACCTCGTGCGCCTTGAAGCGGACGGCGTTGTCGAACCGCGCCTCGTCCTCGATGCCCGACAGGTCGACGGTGCGCACGCCGATGCGGTTGCTCGCGACGCCGACGCGGACGTCCTTGCGCGGGAGCTTGTGCTCGTCGAAGAACGACTTGAGGGCCTCGCGCAGCGCCTGGCCGTCGCGCACCTCGCCGTCCACGACGATGCCCGGCTCGAGCGGCCGGCGGGCGAGCGCGACGAGGTCGTGCCTGCCCTCGCCCGGCGCGATCACCGCGGCGGCGATCTGCGAGGCGCCGATCTTGAGGCCGACCACCTTGCGGCCGCCCTTGCCGTTCCGCGAGCCGCTCGGCTTCGGCGCCGGCTTGGCGCCGCCGCGACGCGACCTGATCGACGAGCGCTTCTTGGACGCGCCGGCGGCGGCGACGACGTCGGGCTCGAGGTCGGCGTCGTGCTCGGGCTCGTGCTCGGGCTCGTGCTCGTGCTCGTGCTCCGCGTCGTCCAGTGGAGCGTCGTCGAGCGCCCCTGCGTCCGTGTCGACGGCCGCGAAGGGCTCGGTCGGGTCTTCGCTGGGGGCATCGTCTGGCGTAGCCGCGAGCTCATGGCCCTCGTCCGCCTCATCCGCGATCGTGGCCTCGAGCGGTGCGTCTGCCGACGCGGCGACCGGAACGTCGTCGACGTCCGGTGCCGCGTCGGCGGTCGGCTCCTCGACGGCCTGCTCGTGCTCGCCGGACGAATCGTCCGACGGATGCTCGTCGTCCACGGCGACAGCCGAGAGCTCTGCGCCAGGGGGCGCGGCGTCGGCCTCCACGTCGTCGGCTGCGTCGACGTCGTCGACCTCGTCGCTCGGTGCCGCGAAGCCGATCGGGATGGCGCTCGTCTCGACCTCCGTCTCGGCGTCGGGGGCGGTCACGTCGCCGTCGGCGACGGGAGGCGCGATCTCGACCGGGTCGTCGCTCGCCTCGTCGCTCACCGCGACGGGCTCCGGCCTGCGGCGGCGCAGCGTGAGCTCGCGCTTGTAGAACGGCACCTTCTTCTCGGTCTCGACGGGGGTCTCGTCCGCGGGGACCGTCACGGCCTCGTCCACATCCGGTTCATCCACGCCTTCGACGTGTGCGTCGTCGCGTGCGGCGCCGGGGGGCGACCACGACGTCGCATGGCCGACGCCCAGATCGCCGGCCGAGGCGCCGGCACCGTCCGGGGCGGGCAGCTCGGCGCGGGGCGCGATCCGTGCGGGCTGCGCCGTGCGGCGGAAGGAGAGCTCGGTCACGAAGAGCGGCGCGGGAGCGGCGAAGCCGATCGGCGCGCGAGTCCGTGGCGTGTCGTCGACCGGCTCGTCCGGGCGGACGCCCGCGAACCCGACCGGGAGGGACGTGCCGGAGGCCTCGGGCGAGACGCTCGCGCGCGGGCCGGTGTGCGTGCGGTGGAGGAACGACCTCGAGTGCATGGCGGCTAGCTCCCGGCCACCCGCAGCCCGCCGCCGAGCGTGGGCGACGAGACGGGTGCGCCGTCGGTGGACAGGGTCGGGACGGGGATGCCGGCACGCTCCAGGGCGGAGATGAGCGCCTCGGGCCGGCTCGTTCGGGTCATCGCTTCCTGCACGGTCACCACGCGCTTGGAGACGAGCTCCATCAGTGACTGCTCCATGGTCTGCATCCCGCGGCGCGTGCCGGTCTGCATGTACGAGTAGACCTGCTCGATCTTCCCCTGGCGGACGAGGTTGCGGATCGCGTCGTCCATGAAGAGGATCTCGAGCGCGCACACGCGGCCACTGCCGTCGGCCCGGGGGAGCAGCGTCTGGGTGACGACGCCCTGCAGCGAGTTGGCCAGCTGCATGCGCACCTGGTCCTGCTGGGCCGCCGGGAAGACGTCGATGATGCGGTCGATCGTGCTCGGCGCGCTCTGGGTGTGCAGGGTCGCGAAGACGAGGTGGCCGGTCTCGGCGGCCGTCAGCGCAGTCGAGATCGTCTCGAGATCGCGCATCTCGCCGAGGAGGATCACGTCGGGGTCCTGGCGGAGGGCGCCGCGCAGCGCGTCGGCGAACCCGGTCGCGTCCTGCCCGATCTCGCGCTGGTTGACGATGCAGCTCTTGTGGTTGTGCAGGAACTCGATCGGATCCTCGATCGTGATGATGTGGTCGTGCCGGATGCGGTTGATCTCGTCGATCAGCGCGGCGAGCGAGGTCGACTTGCCCGAGCCGGTCGGGCCCGTGAACAGCACCAGACCGCGCGGCTTGGTCGTGAACTCGTGCAGGCTGGACGGCAGCGCCAGGTCCTCGAGCGACTTGATGTCGGTCGGGATCGTGCGGAACGCAGCCGCGATCGCCTCGCGCTGGTAGTAGGCGTTGACGCGGAAGCGCGCGAGCCCGCGGATCCCATAGGCGAAGTCGAGCTGCCGGTTGAGCTCGAGCTGCTTCTGCTGCTCGGTCGTGGTGATGCGGTAGATCAGACCACGCGTGTCGTCGGGCTCGAGCTTGCCGAACCCGTCGAGCAGCTCGATGTGACCGTGCACGCGGATCGCCGGCTCGGAGCCGGCGGTGACGTGCAGGTCGGACGCCTTGCGCTCGACCGACTGCTCCAGGAGCGTGTCGATCGACAGCGGCGCGGCGGCAGGAGTGGCGGCAGAGGTCTCCACGGTGCGCTCTATCGGCAGAGGTGTCGCGGTCCTGCTGACGAGCCCGCTTTCGGCGGGCGCGAATCCGCTGCGCGGATTCGTGCCTAGGAGAGCAGTGTGGGACATGACCGTGCCCGGCTTCAGCCGGGCACCCTGATGCGCTTCCGGCTTGGCGGACGCACGCGCATGCGCCCCGAGTGGCATCGACTCCTCCCGTCTGACTCGCGGGCGTGCGGGCAGGAGGAGTCGGACTGCTGCCCGGCACCGCACCCGACAGCTGCCGACGACCCACACTGCTCTACTAGGCACGAGTCCGCGAAAGCGGAGTCGTGCCCCGCGGAGTCGTGCCCCAGCGGAGTCGTGCCCCGGCGAAGCCGCGCCCCGCGGGCATCCCCCGCCCCGAGGGATGCCCCTCACCCGCGAATCACCCGAAGGAGGGGTATGGGCCTAGGCCGCCGGCCGCCGATACGGGGGACGTCGGTTCCACCCCCCCACCCGGAAGGAGCAGGAATGCTCATCAAGATCAACCGGTCGGTCGCTGGACTCCGCGGCCGGCTCGCGAAGGAGGAGAGCGGCTTCACGCTGATCGAGCTCCTCGTCGTGCTCGTCATCATCGGCGTGCTCCTCGCGATCGCCGTCCCGTCGTACCTCGGCTTCAAGCAGCGCGCCGAGAAGCGGGCCGCAGACTCCAACGTCCGCGCCGCGATCCCCGCGATGGAGGCCTTCTACAGCGACAACGGCACGTACGCCGGCGCGACGCTGGGCGTCCTGCAGGCGAGCTACGACGCAGGTCTCGCGTCCGTGACGGTCTCCGGTCTCTCGACGACCGGCTACACGATCGCCTACACCGAGGGCAACTGCACGGCCACCGTCACCGGGCCGGGCGGCACGATCAGCAACACCTGCTGATCCGCCTCGAGACGAACGACGACGAGGGGGCGCGGGCGACCGCGCCCCCTCGTCGTCGTGGCGGCGTGCAGATCGTCGCTCCGGGCCATCCGGAGAGCGGCTCCGCGTCAAGAACCGGACGGTGTCGTCCGATACCCACCGCATGACGAGCCAGGTCACGACGCTCCGTCCTGCGCGCACCAGGATCGCGGCGCGCATAGCGGTCGCCCCGCTCGCGCTCACTGCGATCGTCACGGTCGGCGCGCTCGCGCGGATCCTCGTCGTCACGGAGCGGGCGACCCCGCGCCTCTTCCCCGACGAGTTCCTCTACATGCACCTCGCGCGCTCGCTCGCGCGCGGGGACGGGATGAGCGTCCTCGGGGAGCCGTCGCCCTTCCCCGCGCTCCTCCAGCCGCTACTGGCCGCACCGCTCGTCGCAGGCGCGGACGCCGAGCTCGCGTTCCGCGCGATCCAGTGCCTCAACGCGCTCGCGATGGCGCTCGCCGCGGTGCCGGTGTTCCTCCTGTGCCGTCGCCTGGCACTCTCCGAGCGGGCGGCGCTCGCGTGCTCGGCGGTCGCCGTGGTGACGCCGGGGCTCATGTACTCCGGCTACGTCACCGCCGACGCGCTCGGCTACCTGCTGGCCCTCGTGGCGGTCGCCGTCGCAGTGCGCGTGCTCGCGCGACCGACCCTCGGCGGCGAGGCCCTGCTCGTCGGCGCCATTGGGCTCGCAACCGCCGCGCGCGTCCAGTACGCCGTCCTGATGCCGGTCGCGCTGCTCGCCGCCCTCGTCGTCGAACGCGGCCGCCTGCGCCGAGCGGTGCGCACGTTCCCCCTGCTCGCTGTGCTCGCCGTCCTGCTCCCGCTCGTCGGTCTGGCGACCGGCACCGGCCTGCTCGGCCGCTACGCGGCGACGACCGGGTTCGCGCCGTCGGGCGAGATGCTCGGCTGGACCGCGTCGACGGCGCTCCTGCTGGTGCTCGCCGCGGGCGTGGCGACGGTGCCCGGCGCGCTCGCGTGGCTCGTCGCAGCGGTCGCGCGTCCGTCGAGCAGGGAGCGGAGCGCGTTCGCGGCCGTGGCAGCGCTCCTCGCCGCCGCGCTGGTCGGCGCGTCGGTGGTGATGACCGTCGAGACCGACTCCGATCGCTTCCTCGAGCGGTACCTCGTCGGCCTCGTGCCGCTGCTCGCCGTCGCGTTCGCCTGCTGGGTCGCGGACGGCCGTCCGCTCCGGCACGTCGCACGCGTCACGGCGCTCGTGGTGATCGTCGCCGTCGCGATCGTGCCGCTGGCCACGTACACCGAGGGACAGGGCCGCTCCGACTCGCCGCTGCTGCTGGCCGTGTCGTCGCTCGCCGACCGGATCGGCGTCGGCAACGCAAGTCTGCTCGCAGCCGGTGTCGCGACGCTCGCCGCTGGGCTCGCGCTCCTCGCGACGACGGCGTGGCGCAGAGGCCCCGTCCTCGCCGGGGCGACCGGGCTCGTCGTGCTCGCGGCCCTCTCGGTCGGGGCCCATGCGGGCGACCTCTCCGCCTCGCGCACGTTGCACGCCGAGGCGTTCACCGGCCAGGGAGGCTGGGTCGACGCGGAGCGCCCGGGCGAGGTGCTGATGGTGCAGACGCCATGGAGCAGCCGCTTCGACGCGATGCTCGCGAGCTTCTGGAACACCTCGGTGCGACGCGCCGCACCGCTCGGCGAGGGCGGGATCGAGCCGTTCGACGGGCTGTCGCAGCGGCCGGTGTCGATCCGAGGCGACGGCACCCTGCTCGAGGCAGGCCGTCCCGTGACCACGCCCGTGCTGTTCGCGACGGGCGGGACGACGCCGGTGTTCTCGAACGACGGTCACGTCGTCTCCAACCGATTCTTCGCGCTCGACACCCCCAAGGGTCCTGTTCGCCTGGGCGGCCTGGCCGAGGGGCTGCGCAACGACCGCATGCTCGCCCCGGTCGGACGTCTCAGCGCCTACCCCCTGCCGGACGGTCGCTGCACGACGCTGCGGCTCCGCCTGACGCTGCCTGCGGGCTTCCCGACGGCGACGATCGAGGTCGTCCGGGAGGGCGGCGGCGTCGAGACGATCGAGCTCCGCCACGACCGCGCGTCGACCGTGACCGTGTCCTCCACCGGCGGGCGCGGGGTGTCGGTCGACTACCGCGCCGTCGCGGTCGGAGCGGAAGGGCGCGTCGCCCCGGGGCGCATCGCGCGGGGCGCGCTGAGCCTCGCTCCTCACGCCTGCGACGCACGGCTGAGCCTCGCTCAAGTCGGCCCGGAGCCGTGCCGATATCGAACGCATGACCGCGACCCTGCCCGTCCCCACCCGGTACCTCATCGCGATCGGCGCGTTGCTCGTGGCCGCGCTCGCGTTCCTCGTGGCGCGCCCGCTCCTGCTGGGCGACGACGAGTCGACCAGCCTGCCGACCACGCCCGCCGCGGTCACCCCCACGACGCCCGCTCCCGCGCAGGGCAAGGCCGCGCCGACGACGCCGAAGGTCGTGCTCGTCGCGGGGCTCCCGAAGCCCGTCGCGAGCAAGCTGCGCCGCGGCAACGTCGCCGTCGTCTCCGTCTACACCGGCACGTCCGTCGTCGACCGCGCCTCCGTGCGCGAGGCGAAGGCCGGCGCCCAGGCGGCCGGCGCCCAGTTCGTGAAGCTCAACGTCCTCGACGAGGACACGGCGCGCGCCGTGCAGTCGTTCGCGGGCACGATGAGCACCCCCGCCGTGCTGGTCGTCCGGCGCCCCGGGAAGATCGTCACGCGGCTGCAGGGCCCCGCCGAGGACGCGATCGTGCGCCAGGCCGCGCACAACGCCGGCGCCCGGAAGCGATGAGCCTCTCGCCCGGCGCCGTCCGCGCGCCCGGCGGCCCCGGCGACGGGCGGCTGTGGGCCCACGAGGCCCGGCGCGAGGGCAAGGTCGTGGCGCGCCTGGAGGGCATCCGCCAGCCCGACGGCGGGGTCGTGGTCGAGGCGACCGTCACGCCCGTCGGCAAGGGCCCGGACGCCGCGCTCACTCGCCCGTTCCCCTTCGCCGACGTTGGGCACGCACGTCGCTTCGTCGACGACGCCCTCGAGTCCCTCGAGTACCTGGGCTGCGAGATCGCGGAGTAAGCCCCCCGGCAGGCAGGAATCCACCGGAGTGGATTCCTGCGCGGGATCCCCGTGTCCGGCTGCGCCGGACGCGGGGCAAATCCCTGAAGTCTCGAGGGTCGAGGGAGCGCCGGTAGACGCTCGGCCGGTAGCCCGGCCTCGAGTGTGCGTCGGCTGGCGACCGTAGGGGCCGGGCATGCCCGGCCCGCGCGCACGGCATTCGGATGCCGGCCGCGGGCGGGCGAGCCCGCGCCTACAGCGAGACCACTCGCGCCAGCTCCTCGATGGAGGTGAGGCCTGCGGCGGCCTTGGCGATGCCGTCGTCCCAGAGCGAGCGCATGCCCGCCGACGCCGCCGCCCGCTCGATCTCCTCGCGCGGGGCATTGCGCGCGGCGAGCGCCTCGAGGTCGTCGTTCATCACGAGCAGCTGGAAGATGCCGATCCGGCCCTTGTAGCCCGACCGGCCGCAGCGGGGGCAGCCGACCTTGCGGTAGAGCACCATCCCCTCGCGTGCCTGCGCGGTCTCGGGCGCGATGCGCGCCGCGAGCAGCTCGTCGATCGTCGGCGCGTACATCTCGCAGCAGTTCGTGCAGAGCTTCCGCGCGAGGCGCTGCGCGAGCACGGCCGAGACGGCCGAGCCGGTCAGGTACGGCTCGACGCCCATCTCGTTGAGGCGCGTGATCGCGCCCGGCGCGTCGTTCGTGTGCAGCGTGGAGAGGACGAAGTGCCCGGTCAGCGCCGACTCGATCGCCATCTTCGCCGTCTCGCTGTCGCGGATCTCGCCGACCATGATCACGTCGGGGTCCGAGCGCAGGATCGAGCGGAGCGCCGCGCCGAAGGTGAGGTCGGCCTTCGTGTTGATCTGCACCTGGTTGATGCCCCGCAGCCGGTACTCGACGGGATCCTCGACGGTGATGATGTTGATCTCCGGCTTGGAGATCTCGGCGACGGCGGCGTAGAGCGTCGTCGACTTGCCCGACCCGGTCGGCCCGGTCACGAGCAGCGCGCCGGTCGGCTTGCGGATCACCGCGGAGATCGTGTCGCGCATCCCCTCCGACAGGCCGAGCGACTCGAGCGTCGGCGTCTTGCGCGACTTGTCGATCAGGCGCATCACGACCTGCTCGCCCTCGACGGTCGGGAGCACCGCGACGCGGATGTCCATCAGGCGCCCGCCGGTGTTGATCGCGATCCGTCCGTCCTGCGGCCGGCGCCGCTCGGCGATGTCGAGCTTTGCGAGCACCTTGAGGCGGGTCGTCACCCCCGGGGCCATCCGCTTGGGGATGCGCTGCATCTCGGCCAGCACGCCGTCGACGCGGCTGCGCACGAGCAGGGCGTCCTCCTGGGGCTCGAAGTGGATGTCGGAGGCGCCGTCGCCGGCGGCCTGCATGATGATCGAGTTGACGAGCCGCACGAGCGGGGCGTCCGAGACCCCGTCGTCGACCTCGAGGTCGTCCTCCTCGTCGAGCACCTCGATCTCGTCGAGCACCGACTGCGTCTCGGTCAGCTCGGACTGGCGCTCCAGGCGCGTGAGCTCGACGAGGATGTCCTCGCGCGGCGCGACGGCGAGGTCGATCTGGTAGCGGGTCGCGATCTTGAGCTCGTCGACGCCGAGGATGTTCGAGGGGTCGGCGACAGCCACGAGCAGGCGGTTGTCGCGCAGGTGGACGGGGACGGCGACGACGTGCTTCAGCGTCCGCAGCGGGATGAGCTCCATCGCCCCCGGCGAGGGCCGGTCGTCGGTGAGGTCGTGGAACGGCAGGCCGTGCCGACGCGCGAGCGAGCGGGCGACGCCCTCCGGGATCGCGATGCCCTCGTCACGGAGCGCCTGCGACAGCGGGCCGGCCCCCGCGCGCCCGCGCGCCGAGGCGAGCCGGTCGCGCCCGACGATCTCGGTGGCGCCGATCAGCTCGGCGACGAGGTCGGCGAGCGTCTCGAAGCCGACGTCGTGAGCGGACGGGGTCGCGTCGGCCTGTTCGCCGGGGTGCTTCGACGATCGCAGCGTGGACTTGGGCTCGGTGCTCACGGCATCCCTCGAACGAGGTATCGGCACCGGCGCCGCGGGGGTTGAGCCCGCGTCGCCGGGGTCAGGCGAAGAGCCGCAGGTAGCTGTCGAGCAGCGCGTCGCCCCAGAACAGGGCGATCACGCTTCCGAGCGCGAGGAACGGGACGAAGGGGACTGCGAGCTTGCGCACCGAGCCGCCGCGGGCCGCGACCACGACCGCTGGGAGGAGCGCGGCGACCATGCCGATCATCAGCGCCAGCGCGACGTCGCTGCCCAGCACCGCGCCGAGCAGCAGGGCCAGCTTGACGTCGCCCATCCCCATGCCGCGGGGGTGGACGAGCGCCGCGAGGAGCAGGAATCCCGACGCGCCGAGGGCCGCCAGCAGCCACTCCGGGCTCGGGTCGATCAGCGTGTGCGCGACGACGGCGACGCCCGCCGCGGGCAGGACGATCCGGTTCGGGACGATGCGATGCTCGACGTCGATCGCCGAGAGCACGACGAGCACCGCGCAGAACGCGGCGGCGAGCAGCCCCTCGGCGGTGAGCCCGAACGTCAGGATCGAGGCGACGACGAGCGCCGCGGTGAGCCCTTCGACGAGCGGGTACCGCGCGGGGATCGGCGCCTCGCACGTGCGGCAGCGTCCGCGCAGCACGACGTATGAGACGAGCGGGACGTTGTCGGTCCAGCGGATCTCCGTGCCGCAGCTCATGCACGCCGAGCGGGACGTCCCGATGGCGAGCCCGGTCGGCACTCGCGACGCGACGACGTTGAGGAAGCTGCCGACCGCGAGTCCAGGCGCGAGGGCGATCGCTGCGAGCGAGAGCGTCCCGAGCATCACAGGCAGCGCTCGGCGTTGCGCAGCGCGATCGCGTCGACGATCTCGTAGTGACGGTAGGGCGTCCCATCCGGGTCGACCGAGGTGTTGAGCCTCACCGTGAGGGTCGGCAGCCGGTCGGTCGGGCAGGCCTCGGGATCCGGCCAGAGGTTGCCCTCCCAGCCCGTCGGTGCCGGCGAGACGGTGCTGTTCGTCGGCCAGCCGCCGGTCGGCGGCGCGATGTAGTCGATCTGGAAGGTCGAGCCCGTGCCGCCGTCGCAGTCGGTCGGGTTGAGCCCGAGGAAGCGGTACAGGCGGTAGCGGGTCGTCGAGCCCGAGTACGGGATCGTGCACCACTGCACCCCGGTCGAGCCGCTGCCCTGCGGGATCACCGTCGGGCACCAGCCACCCGTGCTGACGTCGTTCGACTGGGTCAGCGTCAGCGTGAAGCCGCCGTAGGCGTTCTGGTTGACGGCGGTGGCTCCGCTCGAGCAGTGCAGGTCGGTGCGCATCCGCTGGAGCGCGAGTCGCGCAGACGAGTAGGCGGCCTCGCGCTGCGACTGGTCGGCCTCGTGGCGCAGCGCGGTCGTGAAGCTCGACACGAGCGGCGTCAGCACGATCAGGAGGATCGCCAGCACCCCGATCATCTCCGGAAGGGTCACGCCGCGCTCGTCGCGGATGCGGCGCAGTGCAGCGGCGATCACGAGGCGCAGGCCCACGTCGCTCTCATCGGCCTCCACCGGCGACGCCTTTAGAGGGCATGCGGGCGAGGTTCCCCCGGAAGGGTGAGTGCGGAGGCCCCGTCCGGCGCCGACGATGAACGAGACCAGGTCGTTCCACCAACCCCAGGGAGCTTGCGGTGCTGCATCGGGTGTCCACCCGCCTTGCACGAGAAGACGGCATTGCGCTCGTGATGGCCGTGATCGTCGTCGCGGCGCTCACGATCTCGACGGCCGCGATCATCCAGCTCACCACCTCGAACCAGCGCGCGTTCACGCGCGACCGGCTCGAGACGCGCGCGTTCAACACCGCCGAGCAGGGCCTGAACAACGGGATCGCCACGCTCCGCAGCTTCGACGACGGCTCGCGTCCCCAGAACTCGACGTACGGCTCTGCCGGATCCCCGGTCGCCTGCTGCGACGGCCTCGGGGGCTGGTGGGCGCTGAAGTCGAGCCCGACCGTGTGGACGGTCTGGGCGATCGGTCGCGCGCCGAACGGCGAGGTGCTGCGCACGCTCTCGCTGCAGGCCAACGCCGACACGGTCACGACGACGACGCAGCCGTCGCTCGCCTGGTCGAACGGGTTCTTCGTGGGCAGCGCGGCGGGCTGCACCAACATGGTCGGCACGTCGACCCTGACGATCCCCGTCTGGATCGCCGGCGACCTGTGCCTGACCGGCACCCAGCAGATCGAGGAGCCGAGCTCGTCGGGGCCGCAGACCGTGTCGCTGCACGTCGGCGGCCGGCTGCAGGTCTCGGGCGGCGCGCGCGTCGGCTCGTCCTCGCGGCCGATCGCCGCTGCGAACGTCGTCGGTGGCTGCATGCGGAACGGCGTCGGTCAGGTGTGCAGCAACTCGGCGCAGTCGCGCCTCTACTCGAGCGGGTACGCAGCCTCGCAGTCGACGCTGACGAAGCCTCCGGTCTACCCCGACACCGAGTACGCATCGGCCCAGTGGAGCACGCCCGTGTGCTCGACCGGCTCGTTCACCTTCGACAACGACACGACGCGCAACATGTCGGTCGGGTCGATCGACCTCTTCCCGTCCTCGAGCTACGACTGCCGGGTCTACGACGCCTCGAGCGTCGAGGTCGGGCGGCTCGCCTGGAACGACTCGACCGACACGCTGACGATCGACGGCAAGGTGTTCCTCGACGGGAACCTCGCGCTGAACGGCGGCGACCAGGCGCAGTACACGGGCTTCGGCGCGATCTTCGTCAACGGCACCGTGACGACGAACGGCAACTCGACGCTCTGCGGCCCGGGCGCGACGGTCAGCGGCAGCACCTGCAACGGGCCTGTGGGACTCGAACCTCGGCGCGCTCGGGATCGTCGCGCTCAACGCGAACAACGCCTCGCCGGCCTGGAGCATGTCGGGCAACGCGGAGTACAACGTGCTCGCCTACGTCGTCGGGCTGTTCTCCGAGACGGGCACCTCGAAGGTCACTGGGCCCGTCGTCACCGACAGCGCCGTCGTGGCGGGCACCCCCGACCACACCGCCGACTCCGACCCGCCGCCCGAGATGCCGGGCGCCTCGACGACGACGTCGGCCGCCACCTGGTCGGCCGTCCCGGGCTCGTGGCGGCAGCTGCCGAACGGGTGAGCCGCGGCATGCGCAGGCCACAGCTCATCGACGTCGCCGCGCGGAGGCTCGCGCGGGACGAGCGCGGGATCATGATGATGGAGCTCGTCATCGCGATGCTCTTCCTCGCGCTCGCCGTGAGCGCGATGATCACCGTCTTCGCCTCGAGCATGATCTCGCTGCGCAACGCGGGGATCGAGGGCACCGCGCTGACGCTCGCCGAGTCGCAGATGGAGACCTACAAGACGCTCCCCTATGCCGACATGGTGCTCGACTCCGCGACCGTGCCGAGCGGCGGCGACGTCTACCACACCGCATCGGCGCAGGACGCCACGATCCCGTCCTCCAGCGGGATCGTCACGGGCGGCACGGTCGGCTCCACCGCCTGCGCGGCCCCGGCGCGACCGCTGCACGAGTGCGCCGCGCAGACGGTCGTCGGGCCGGACGGCCGGAGCTACCGGATCGACACGTACGTCCACGAGAGCGGGGGCCTGAAGAACGTCACCGTCCTCACGCGGATCTTCGAGAACGGCGCCGCCGGGCGGGTCAAGGCCCGCGCGACGACCGCCTTCGACCCGGCGTTCACCGTCCAGCCGTGACCTGCTCGCCAGGCGGGAATCCGCAGAAGCGGATTCCCGCGGCTTGATCCCCGGTGCTCGTCCCGCGAAGGTCGTGATCCACCGAGTGGATCACGACCCGCTTGATCCCCCGTGCGGCTGCGCCGCGCGGGGGCAGACCCCTGAAGAGGGCGCGCCCGCGCGCCCGCTCTGGCGGGAACGTGCGCTCGCTCCGTTCTCACCGATCGATCGGTCACAGCGGTACGGGGGTGGACGGCAGGTCGGTCGCCTTCAGTGCCTCCGGTGCCAGACACCGCTCGCTGTCAAGGGGTTTCTGTGCCACCTCTGTGCCGATTCGTCCACAGGCTCCGCGAGCACGGTCGAGGAGGCTCGTCAGTGGCGATTCTGGCCCTCAACCTCGGCATCCGGTCGCCGCGCACAGCCGGGTCGTCAGCCGAGCGACACGACGGCTGTGGACGCAGCACCGTCCGAGGAGCGCCTCCTGACAGAAGTCGGTGTCTGACACCAGGGACACGCGCTGCTCCCGGTGCCTGGCTTCAGCCAGGCACCGGACACGAGGCAGACGCCGGGCGAGGACGACGGGGCGGCGCGTGCGGCGCTACCGCAGGCCGGTGCCGAGCGAGCTGAAGGTCACGCCCTGCTCGGCCGGCTCGTGCTCGGCCGCTGCGGCCGCTCTGGCCTCGGCGGCCCGCTCCTTCTCCGCGTGCTCGAGGGCGACGAGGAAGTCGTGGCGGTTGGTGGCCGCGTTCGCGGCGACCTCGCGCTCGACCGAGCCGTCGAGCACGAGCGTGATCAGCGACTGGGCGAACGACTGCATCTGGAAGAACTCTCCGGCCTCGATCGCGTCGGTGATCTCGTCCGGCCGGTTCTCCCGGATCAGATCCTGGATCCGCGCGTTCGTGATCATCACCTCGATCGCCGGGACTCGACCGCCGCCGGCCTTCGGCAGCAGGCGCTGGCTCATCACCCCGCGGAGCGTGCCAGCCAGGATCGCGCGGATCTGGGGCTGCTTGGCGGCGGGGAAGAACTCGATCATGCGGCCGAGCGTCTCCGCGGCGTCGATCGTGTGCAGCGTCGAGAAGACGAGGTGGCCCGACTCGGCGGCCTGCAGGGCGGTGTGCGCCGTCTCGGTGTCGCGCAGCTCGCCGATGAGGATGATGTCGGGATCCTGACGCAGGACGCGGCGCAGAGCCTGGTCGAAGCTCGCGGTGTCGAGGCCTACCTCGCGCTGGTTGACGATGCAGCTGCGATCGGGGTGGAGGATCTCGATCGGGTCCTCGATCGTGACGATGTGCGATCGACGTGTCCGGTTGATGTGGTCGAGCATGGACGCGAGCGACGTCGTCTTCCCGGACCCGGTCGGCCCGGTGACGAGCACGAGCCCGCGGTGCTCCTCCGCGAGGCGCTTCACGCCGACGGGGAGCCCGAGCTCGTCGAAGGTCGGGATCACGCTCGGGATCACGCGGAAGGCGAACGAGGTGGCGCCCCGCTGCCGGAAGCCGTTGACGCGGAAGCGCGGCAGCGTCGGGTGCGAGTAGGCGATGTCCAGGTCGCCGTGCTCGTCGAACGCGTCACGGCGCCGCGGGGAGATCTCCGTCACGGCGTCGAGCACCTCGATCAGCTCGTGCTCGCCGAGCGCGGACCAGCCCGGGAGCGGCTCGAGGTCGCCGTCCAGCCGCACGATCGGCGGCTGGCCGAGCTTGAGGTGCACGTCACTCGCACCCGTGGCGACCGCAGCGGTGAGAAGCTCGACGAGATCCATCGGTACCCGCTGCATCGGCAGCGACAGCTGTCCGCTTTAGGGACGTCGGGCCGCCCCGCTCGGGTCAGCCCGCGAGTCGGGCGATCAGGCGCAGCGGCGGGCGCGCCAGCCCGCGCGCCTGCGAGGGATGCGCGACGTCCCCGCACAGCAGACCTGCGACCACGCCGAACACGCCGGGTGCGCGCGCGGCTGCGAACACCGCGCGCGGGTGGCGATCGAGCGCGCGCTTGGCCGCCCAGGACGCGGCCGCGTGGTGGTCGAGAGCCGTCGAGAGCGCCGCCGCGTAGCCGGCCAGGTCGTCGGCGAGGATCGCCTGGGCGGCGAGGCGCGCCGACGTGAACGCCTCGTACATGCCGTCGCCCGAGAGCGGGTCGACGAGCCCGGCCGCGTCGCCGACCAGCAGGACCCGTCCGCGCGCCGGGGTCGCGCCGAGGCAGCGCATCGGCAGGCGGTGCCCCCGCACGTCCGACAGCGCGTCCGGCGCGACGCCGTGGGCGCGCGCCAGCCGCGCGAGGTGCTCGCGCAGGCGCGGGCCCTCCGACCCCCAGCCCCCGACGCCCAGGTTCGCGTGGTCGCCCTTGGGGAAGACCCACCCGTAGCCCCCGGGGAGCGTCGCGAGCTCGATCACCGCCGTTCGCTCGAGGTGCTCGACGGAGAGCGCGTCGAGCGGGATGTTGCCCTCGAGAGCGACGCCGTGGACGATGTCGTCGCCGAGCCCCGCTACGCGCGCGACGATGCCGTTGGCGCCGTCTGCGCCGACGATCGCCGTCGCATGTACGCGGGCTCCGCCGACGCGTGCGACGACGCCCGTGTCGTCGATCACGACGTCGTCGACTCTCGCCCCCTCCCGCAGCTCGGCGCCCGCCGCCTGCGCCTGCTCGACGAGATGGGCGTCGAGGCGGCGGCGCTGCGTCATCCGGATCAGCGGGGCGGTGTGCGAGCGCGTGAAGGACGGTCCGTAGCGGAGCCGCAGCTCGAACCGGTCGACGTCGCGCTCGACCACCGGCGACGGGTCGACCGGGATCGCTCGCAGCGCGCGTCCGGTCAGACCTCCTCCACAGGGCTTGTCGCGCGGGAACCGGGCTCGGTCGGCGAGCAGCACGCGAGCGCCACCTCGCGCGAGGTGGATCGCCGTCGCCGACCCCGCCGGCCCGGCACCGACGACGAGCACGTCGCACCGCTCCACGGCCCCCATCGTAGAGCGCGGGACCGCGCCCCCTACCGAGCGTCGTGGACGATCTCGCCCTCGACGAGGGTCAGGACGACCGATGCGGCGGTCGGTGGTGCGGCGCCCGGGGCGAGCAGGTCGAGGTCGAGCACGACCACGTCGGCGAGCCTGCCCGGCTCGAGCGTGCCCGTCTCCGCGTCGAGCCCGTTGACGAACGCGGCGCCGGCCGTCGCAGCGTGGATCGCCGTCCGAAGGTCGAGCGCCTCACGTGGCAGCAGCGGTACGGCGTCGGGCTCTCCGGGTGGTCGCCGCGTGACGGCGACCTCGAGCTGCACGAGCGGGTCGGGGGTCGACACGGGCCAGTCGCTCCCGAACGCGAGCCTGGCCCCCGCCGCGTGGAGGGCTCCGAACGGGTACATGCCTGCTGCGGCGCGCTCCGAGACGAACGGCAGCGTCAGCTCCTCGACGTAGCCGGAGCTCACCGCCCACAGCGGCGTCACGTTGGCGACCACCTCGAGCTCGGCGAAGCGGGCGACGTCGACCGGATGGGCGAACTGCACGTGCGCGAGATGATGGCGTGCGTCACGTCGCCCGCTGGCACGCCTCGCCGTCTCGATCGCGTCGAGCGCCTCGCGCACCGCCCGATCCCCGATCGTGTGGACGTGCACCTGGAACCCTTCGGCGTCGAGAGCGGTCACGATCGCGTCGAGCTCGTCCGGCGGGTACAGGGACAGGCCCCGACGGTCGGGGCCGGCGCCGATCCCGTCCCGGTAGGGATCGAGCATCGCGGCGGTGCCGTTCTCCACCACGCCGTCCTGGAAGAGCTTCGCGCCCCGCATCCGCACGCGCGTCGCCTGTGCTGCCGCCCGCAGCTCGACGAGGTCGGCGAGCTGGTCGAGCCCCCGGCCGGGCGACCAGGCGAGGTTGCCCTCCATCCGCAGCGTGAGGCGGCGGGTGTGAGCGGCGCGAAGGTAGGCGGCCACGAGCTCCTCGTCAGCGGCTGCCTCCTGGCAGGCGGTGATCCCGAGACGGTGGAGCTCGGTCTGCATGCGCACGAGCGCCTCGTCCCACTCTGCCGCTGTGGTGGCGGGGATCACCTGATCGACGAGGCGCGTCGCGAGCTCCTGGAGCGTGCCCGAGGGCGTCCCGTCGGGCTCGCGGTCGATCACACCCCCCGGCGGGTCGGGCGTCGAGGGCCCGATGCCCGCGAGCTCGAGCGCCCGCGAGCTCAGCCACGACGTGTGGCCGTCGCGCGTCTCGAGCACCACCGGCCGGCCCGGGACGGCCGCGTCCAGGAGGGCGCGCGACGGCATCGCGCCCCCGAAGTCGTCCATCGACCAGCCGCCGCCGACGATCCACTCCCGTTCGGGGTGCTCCGCCGCGTACCGGCGGACGGCGTCGAGGTGCTCGCCGGCCGACGACGACCCGTACAGGTCGCAGCGCAGCGATGCGAGCCCGCCGTGGAGCGGATGCGCGTGCGCGTCCTGGAACCCGGGCAGGACGAGCCCTCCGGCGACGTCGATCGTCGACGTCGAGGGTCCCGCGAGCTGGGCGATCTCCCGCGCCGTCCCGACGGCGACGATCCGCCCGCCGGCGACGGCGAGCGCCTCCGCGTCCGGGGCACCGGGCGCGACCCGGTGGACTCGGCCGCCGGTGAGGATCGTGTCCGCGCGCATCCGCGTAAGCCTCGCACGCCCGGCGCGGGCGCGCGGGCTACAATCCGCCGTCGCGCAGGGGTTCCCGAGTGGCCAAAGGGGGCGGGCTGTAAACCCGCTGGCTCAGCCTTCAGAGGTTCGAATCCTCTCCCCTGCATAGGGCGGGGGAACCGCATGGTTCCCCCGCCGACCCCCTCCTTCGGTGGGCGCACGGATCACCCGTGGCTGGCCTCCCGGCCCAAGGTGGGGGAACCCTGGTTCCCCCACCGGCCCCCTCCTCCCGTGGTCGCACAGATCACCCACCGCTGGCCTCCCGGCCGGCAGAGCCGGCCTCCGGCCGCAAAGGCGAGCGCACGGACCGCTCGATGGGAAGGAATGGCCAGCGGCACGGCTCGAGAGGAGGGTGAACGGGAAACCAAGTGGCCGCAGAGGCCGTTGCCGGTCCCATCCCTAGCCCCCACCCTCCCGCGGGGTCGTCAGCATCGCAGGGCGCGACGCACATGTCTGCACCGACTTCGTGCCGGTTGGGCACCAGCTGTGCGCCGACTCTGCCCGGGGAGCGCGCCGGCTTCGCGGAGGACGCAGTGCCGGGTTGCCCCGGCGCGGCACCGACGCCACGTACACTCGACGCGGCAGCGCCCGTGCACGCCGATCCTCGCACGGCCGCTCACGCCACTCCCGCATGGCCGACACGAAGGTGATGATCATCGGGCTCGACTGCGCCGAGCCCTCTCTCCTCCTCGAGCGCTGGCGCGACCGGCTGCCCGTGCTCTCGGGCCTGATGGAGCGCGGGGCCTACGGGCGGCTGACGTCCGTGATACCTCCGATCACGGTGCCCGCCTGGTCGTGCATGATGTCGAGCCGCACACCCGGCGACCTCGGCGTGTACGGGTTCCGCAATCGCTCCGACCACAGCTACGACGGCGCGTTCATCGCCAACGGCTCGGCGATCACGGTCCCACGGCTGTGGGACCTGATGACGGCGAACGGCGACCCGTCGCTCGTGATCGGCGTGCCCGGCACCTACCCCCCGCGCCCGTTCAACGGCGCGATGGTCACCTGCTTCCTCACGCCGTCCACGGAGAGCCGCTTCACGTACCCACCCGCCCTCAAGCAGGAGGTGGAGCAGGTCGTCGGCGAGTACGTCTTCGACTGCAAGAACTTCCGGACGAACGACAAGGACGACCTCCTCGGCCAGATCTACGAGATGACCGACAAGCGGTTCGCGCTCGCCGACCACCTGCTCGGCACGCGGCCCTGGCGGCTGTTCGCGCTCGTCGAGATGGGGCCCGACCGCATCTACCACGGCTTCTGGAAGTTCATGGATGCCGAGCACCGCGCGCACGAGCCGGGCAACCCGTACGAGCAGGCGATCCTCGACTACCACGTCCACCTGGACGGACTGATCGGCCGGCTGCTGCGACACGCGGACGAGGACACCGTCGTCTTCGTCGTCTCCGACCACGGGGGCAAGCGCCTCGAGGGCGGCATCCGCGTGAACGAGTGGCTGCGCCGCGAAGGACTGCTCGCGACCCTGCGCGAGCCCGAGACGGTGTGCTCCCCGCGCGACGTGGGGATCGACTGGTCGCGTACGGTCGCCTGGGGCGAGGGCGGCTACTACGCGCGCATCTTCATGAACGTGAAGGGTCGGGAGCCGGACGGGGTCGTGGAGCCAGACGACTACGAGGCGGTGCGAGACGATCTCGCGCGGCGGCTGGCGGCGATCCCCGACGAGCAGGGCAGGCCGCTCGCGACGGCCGTCCACAAGCCGGAGGAGCTGTACCCGGAGGTGAACGGCGTCGCGCCCGACCTGATCGTGGTCTTCGGCGACCTGCTCTGGCGGTCGGTCGGGACGATCGGGGGGGACGAAGGCGTCCACACCTTCGAGAACGACACGGGTCCCGACGACGCGAACCACGCGCAGCAGGGGCTCTACGTCGTCGCGGGGCCGGGCGTGCCCGCGCACGGCGAGCACGACGCGCACCTGCTCGACGTCGCCCCCACCGCGCTCGACCTGCTCGGCATCGCGATCCCACCCGAGATGCGCGGCACGAGCCTCCTTCCCGCTCTCGCATCAGCTGGCTCGTCTCCCTAGGCACCGCGCGTCAGCGCGGTGCCTACGCCGCGCTGGGCCCCGAGCCCGCGGTTGGAGCGGGGGTAGACTGGCCGCGCTGTGAACCTCGTCGTCTACGTCTCCGACGCGCTGCGGACCGACCATCTCGGCTGCTACGGCGCGCGCTTCCTGAACACCCGCACGATCGACGAGCTCGCCGCGGGCGGCGTGCGCTTCGAGCAGGCGATCAGCGTCGCCCCGTGGACGTGCCCGTCGACCACGTCGATCGTCACCGGGCCTCTACCCGCACCACCACGGCGTGCTCCACTGGGATCGGCCGCTCGACCCCGCGCTCCCGACGCTCTTCACGCGCGCCGCCGCGGCCGGCTACGACGTCGCGAGCTTCGTCTTCGACGAGGCCTTCCTGTTCAAGGGCTTCGCCGACGCGAACGTGCTCGGGACGAGCGAGACGCTCGACGGCGCGCTCGCCTGGCTCAGGGAGCGCGGCGACCGCCCGTTCCTGCTCGTCTTCCACAGCTGGGCGACCCACATGCCCTATGCGATGCCCCAGGCCGAGCGGCGCGAGTGGCTCGCCGCCAAGGCCGAGGTGCTGACCGGGATCCAGAGCGACTCCGCGAGCGCGCTCGAGGCGCTGCGCGAGGGCTACCGCCAGGCGGTCGAGCGCCAGTCGGAGGTGCTCTTCGCGAGCTTCCTCGAGGAGCTCGAGGCGCTCGGCCTGCGCGAGCGCACGGCGGTCGCGTTCCTCGCCGACCACGGGGAGTCGTGGGGCGAGCGGTTCGCGTCGAAGGACGACGTCAAGGGCATCTACCACATGCACGGCGCGACGGTGCACGACGAGGTGATCGAGGTGCCGTTGATCCTCTCGGCCCCGGGCCGGCTCGAGCCACGGGTCGTCGGCGACCAGGTGCGGACGATCGACCTCCTGCCCACCCTGCTCGAGCTCGCGGGGCTGGAGCCGGGGCCGATGGACGGCGCGTCGCTGCTGCCCCTCGTCGAGAGCAGCGAGCGCGGCGACCGTCCTGCGTTCGTCGTCGGCACGGACAAGGGAGCGCTCTCGCAGCTCGCGCTCCGCGTCCCACCCTGGAAGCTCGTCCACCACGTCGCCACGGGGCGCGAGGAGGCCTACCGGCTCGACACCGACCCCCGCGAGCGGCTGAGCGTGCCCGGTGAGGTGCCGAGCGAGCTGCGCGACGCGCTGTACGCGGAGCTGGGCAGCGTCGAGCAGGAGGAGCTGACCGCCGAGGAGGAGGCCGTCGTGACGGCCCGGCTCGCCGACCTCGGGTACCTCTGAGCCGCCGATGACCGCCGATCTCGACGCGACCACCGCGGCCACGGCCACCGGGCTCGAGCAGCTCTACGCGCGGATGGTGTTCATCCGGCGCTTCGAGGAGACGCTCCTCGACCTCTTCTCCGCGGGCAAGCTCGTCGGCACGACGCACACCTACATCGGGCAGGAGGCGAACGCCGTCGGCGTGATCGCCCACCTCGAGCGCGAGCGCGACGTCGTCTTCTCCAACCACCGCTGCCACGGGCACTACCTCGCGTTCACCGACGACGCGGTCGGGCTGCTCGCCGAGGTGATGGGCCGCAGCACCGGCGTGTGCGGCGGCAAGGGCGGCAGCCAGCACCTCTGCAACGGCAACTTCTACTCCAACGGCGTGCAGGGGAGCATCGTCCCGGTGTCGACCGGCATCGCGCTCGCCGAGAAGGAGAAGGGCACCGGGGCGGTGACGACCGTGTTCATCGGCGACGGCACCCTCGGCCAGGGGACGGTGTACGAGTGCCTCAACCTCGCCTCGCTCTGGCGGCTCCCGCTGCTCGTCGTCGTCGAGAACAACCACTACGCGCAGACGACGCCCTTCCACCTCGCGGTGGCGGGCGACGTGCGGGCGCGGGCGGCGGCCTTCGGCATCGCGACGGACGAGCTGGACACCACGGACGTCGAGGAGGTCGTCGACGCCGCCGGCCGGGCCGTGGCCCACGTGCGCGAGACCGGCTCGCCCTTCTACCTCGTGCTGAACACGTACCGCTTCAGCCCGCACTCGAAGGGCGACGACCACCGCGACCCGGAGGAGATCGCGTCGCGCCGCGAGCGCGACCCGCTGCTGGTGGCCGGCGAGCGCCTGCCCGCCGACGTGCGCGCGGAGATCGAGACGGCGTGCGAGGAGCGCCTCGCCGCGGTCGTCGCCGAGGCCGAGGCTGCACCGGAGGCGGGGTCGTGAGCGGCCGCCGCTGCGTCGCCGTCGTCAACGAGGCCCTGGTCGAGCTGTTCGAGACGCGCGACGACGTCGTCCTGCTCGGCGAGGACGTGCTCGATCCCTACGGCGGCGCCTTCAAGGTCACGCAGGGCCTCAGCGAGCGCTGGCCCGACCGCGTGCTGACGACGCCGATCAGCGAGGCGTCGCTGTTCGGCGTGGCCGCCGGGATGGCGCTGCGCGGTCGACGCCCGATCCTCGAGATCATGTTCGGGGACTTCATCGCCCTCGGCTTCGACCAGATCGTCAACGGGATCGGCAAGTTCCGCGAGATGTTCGACGACCAGGTCGCCGTGCCGCTCGTCGTGCGCACGCCGATGGGCGGCCGCCGCGGCTACGGCCCGACCCACAGCCAGTCGCTCGAGAAGCTCCTGCTCGGCGTGCCCGGGATCTGCGTCGTCGCGCCGAGCGAGTGCCACGACCTGCGCGCCCTGCTGATCGCCGCGGTCGAGGACGATCGCCCGGTGTTCTTCATCGAGAACAAGCTCATGTACGGCCGCCCGCAGCGGCGCCCCGTGAACGGGTACGTCGACGAGCTGCGCTGCGTCGAGTCCGACGGCCGCTACCCGGCGCTGACGTTCTCGGGCAACGACTTCGGCCCGGCCAGCGCGACGATCGTGACCTACGGGGGGATGCTGCCGGTGGCGCTCGACGCCGCGACGGAGCTCGTCCTCGAGCACGAGCAGTTCTGCGAGGTGGTCGCGCTCTCCAGCCTCCTGCCGCTCGAGCTCGGCCCGGTGCTGGAGTCCGTGAGGCGCACGGGCGCCCTCGTCACGGCCGAGGAGGGGACGCTGACGGCGGGCGTGGGCGCGGAGATCGCCGCCCGTGTGCAGGAGCTCGCGTGGTCCGACCTGCGCGCTCCCGTGCGCCGGGTCGCCGCCCGCGACGGGATCGTGCCGGCGGCGCGAGGCCTCGAGGACGCGATGCTCCCGAGCGCGGCGGACGTGGCGGGAGCCGTCGCGGCGGTCGCCGACGGGGGCGGCTGAGCGGTGCTCGAGATCATCCTCACGCGCGAGGACGCGAACACCGAGTCGGCGATCGTCACCGAGTGGCTCGTCGCCGACGGGCAGGAGGTGCAGCGCCACCAGACGGTCGTCGTGGTCGAGACGACGAAGGCGTCGCTCGAGATCGAGGCGCCCGGCAGCGGCACGCTCGTCCACCTGTACGACGAGGGCGCCGAGGTCGAGCCCGGCGAGCTGATCGCGCTCGTCGCCGAGACCGCCGCGGAGCTCGAGAGCGCCCGGGCCCGGCGCAGCGCTGCCCCGCCACCCACGGCGGCCGCCCCGGCGAGCCGCAAGGCGACGCGCAAGGCGGTGGAGCTGGCAGAGCGCCACGGCATCGACCTCGACGCGATCGACAAGCAGGGGTTCGTGACGACCGAGGACGTCGAGGCGCTGATCGCCGCGGCATCCGGCGCGACCGAGGCGAGCGCGGCCGGCGTCGCGGACGACCCGCTGGCGGGGATCGCGACCGACGGCGTCACCTTCCCCGCGTCGTTCTCCGTCGACGGAGCGGCGGGGACGCTCGACCCGGGCTTCCTGGAGGAGCTCCGCGCGGATGAGACCGCGTTCCGGGCGCTTCCCGCCGAGGAGAAGCTCGCGCGCTACCGCGCCGCCGGGGCCTCGATCGGCGAGGGCGTGACGCTCGGCGACGGCGCGGTGGTCGTCGCCCCGCGGATCGTGCTCGCCGACGGCGTGCGCATCGGGCCCGGCGGCACCGTCCGCTGCGCGGACGTGGTCGCGATCGGCACCGACACCGCGTTCGGCCCGAACCTCGAGCTCACGTGCCGCAGCGCGTACCTCGGCGCCGGGATCTGGGGCGGGCGGTCGGTGCGCTTCGGTGGCGGCGGTCACCGCGAGCCGTGGGCCGTGCTCGTCGTGGGCGACCTCGCGTTCGTCGGTGACGAGACGTTCGTCAACGTCTGCCGGCCGGTCCTGATCGGACGCGAGACGTTCGTGACGATGCGGTCGATGATCGTCACGCACAACATCGGGCACTCGGTGCTCGAGGGCTACGAGAACCGCTTCGCCCCGGTCGTGCTCGAGGATCGGGCGCAGCTGGGCCTGGGGGCGGTGGTCTACGCGGGCTGCCGGATCGGCCGCGGGGCGATCGTCGCCTCCTGCTCCTACGTCGTCTCCGACATCCCGCCGGACGCGCTCGCGATCGGTGTGCCGGCCCGCGCCTCGGGGTCGGCGGCACGCACGCTGTCCGCCGGCCGGCGGGAAGAGCTCGCCCGCGGGATCGTGGAGGACCTCGCAGAGCTGCTCGCGCTGCGCGGGCACCCGGTCACCGGCGTGCGCGGCGAGGCGACGCCGACCTTCGACGTCGACACCGAGCACGGCCGCTCGAGCGTCACGCTCGTCCCTCGACTGCGCGACGTCGGCACGATCGTGCGGGCCGAGGCGGAGACGGTCGTCCTCACGCTCGCCTACGACGGCGGCGATCCGCCCGACGGCGTCAGCGTCTTCGACCTGATCGGGCGCGAGGTGCACGGCGCAGGCGGTGGGCCGCTCCACGAGTCGGTGCGCGAGCTCTGCCGCAAGCGCGGGATCCGGTTCACGCCGGAGCCGTGGCGCTACCTCGGCGGGTTGATCTAGCGCGTGGCCCGGGTGGAGCGTGTCGCGCTCGTCACGGGCGGCGGCACCGGGATCGGCCGGGCGACGGCGCTCGCCCTCGCCGCGGACGGCATGAGCGTCGTCGTCTGCGGCCGGCGGGCGGAGCCGCTGGAGGCGACACGAGAGGCGATCGAGTCGCTCGGCGGGCGGTGTCTCCCCCTCCCGACCGACGTGCGCGAGCCGGCGCAGGTGGAGCGCCTCGTCGGCGGGGCGCTCGACCGCTTCGGGCGGATCGACGTGCTCGTCCACTGCGCAGGCGGGCAGTTCGCAGCTCCCGCGGAGCAGATCACGGCGAACGGGTGGCGCGCGGTGCACCGGCTCGCGGTCGACGCCGCCTGGGACGTGACCCGCACCGTCGCGGAGCGCTCGATGATCCCGCGCCGCGGCGGCGTGATCGTGTTCGTCGGGTTCAGCCCGCGACGCGGCATCCCGGGCTTCGCCCATGCGGCGGCCGCGCGTGCGGCGCTCGAGAGCCTCGCCTCGGGGCTCGCCCTCGAGTGGAGCCGGTTCGGGATCCGCTCGCTGTGCGTGTGCCCGGGCACGATCGCGACCGAGGGGCTCGAGCAGTATGGCCCCGAGCAGGTCGCGGCCTGGGAGCGGAGCGTGCCCGCCGGCCGTCTGGGGCGACCCGACGAGGTCGCCGCGGTGATCGCGTTCCTCGCGAGCCCGGCTGCGTCTTACGTCACGGGCACGACGGTCGTCGTCGACGGCGGCGCCGACGCGTGGGGTCAGGCGGAGCCGCCGCCGCCCGTCGATCCCTGACGCGAGACGAACCCGTCCACCGCGCCGCGCGCCTCGTCCGTCTGTGAGAGCGCCATGTAGGCGAGCCGCTCGACGAGCAGCCCCGCCTCGCGGGAGGACTCCGCCATCGCGTCGATCGCCTGCTTGGTCAGCGCGACGGCGAGCGGTGGCAGCTCGGCCAGCCGTCCGGCGAGCGCCAGGGCCCGATCGAGCGCCTCTCCCGGCGGGACGACCTCCGTCACCAGCCCGAGCCGCAGCGCCTCTGCCGCGTCGACGCGCTCGCGCAGCAGCGCGAGCTCCTTCGCCCGCGCCGTGCCGAGCAGGCGCACGAGCCGCTGGGTGCCGCCCGAGCTCGGGAGGATGCCGATCGCGACCTCGGGCAGCGCAAAGGTCGCGGTCTCGTCGGCGACGCGGAAGTCGGTGGCGAGCGCGAGCTCGAGCCCGCCGCCGACGCACCACCCGTGCAGCGCGCTCACCGTCGGCTGCGCCAGGGCCGCGACCCGCTCGTAGACGTCACCGGTCGAGCGGTAGTACGCGGCGATCGAGCCCGGTGTCGCGTCGGCGAGCTCCGTCACGTCGGCGCCGGCGGAGAACGCCCGCCCTTCGCCGGCCAGCACGACGACCCGGCTGGAGGCGAGCTCCTCGGAGGTGACCGCTTCGGCGAGGGCGCGCTCGAGCGCCGTCGACAGCGCGTTCAGCTTCGCCGGCCGCCGGAGGGTGACAACGCACACCGCTCCGCGACGCTCGACGCCGACCAGCTCGTCCTCCACGGCCCCATCGTCTCGCGCCGGGCGCCGCGACACAACCCACGCGAGCCGATGCCGCCGTCGCCGCTGCCGGCGGAGGAGTAGCGTAGAGGCATGGCGGTCACGATGCGACGCGTCGACTACTTCTACGCGAACGTCCGTGACGAGCTCGGCGCCGCGTACCGCGTGCTCGCGCAGCTGGCCGAGCTGGGCGTCGACCTGCTGGCGTTCACCGCCGTCCCGAGCGGGCCGGCGCGCGCGCAGCTCGCCCTCTTCCCCGCCGACCCGAACAAGCTGCTCGCCGAGAGCCGTGCCGCGGGGCTCGCGCTGGACGGGCCCTACCACGCGCTCCTCGTGCAGGGCGACGACGAGCTCGGCGCGCTGGCCGGAGTGCACCAGGCACTGCTGGAGGCGGGCGTCGACGTGTACGCCTCGACCGGGGTGACCGACGGCCACGGCTCCTTCGGGTACGTCGTGTACGTGCGCGACGACCAGTTCGACCGCGCCGCCGACGCGCTCGGCGTCTGAAGCCACAGCGCGCCCGCGGTTGACACCGACCGAGGGGCGCGTACGATCGCGTGCAGCGAGCGATCGGGGGGATGGGATGTCGCGCAGAGGGCTGGTCGTGGTCGGGACGGCTGTGGCGCTCGCGTGCGCGGCGGCCGGCGCGCACGCCGCCGGGCAGGAGCCCGCGGGCGGCTATCTCCTGGCGTTCGGCGACGTCCACAACCACACGCGCTACTCGGACGGATCCGCCGGGACGCCTGCCGACGCGTTCGCGGCGGCCAAAGGCGCGGGAGCGGACTTCCTCGCCACCTCGGACCACAACTTCATGCTCACCGACGACGAGTGGACGCTGACCCGGCAGCAGGCCGCCGCGGCGACGACGACCGGCGAGTTCGCGGCGCTCGCCGCGACCGAGTACTGGATCACGAACGGCTACGGCGAGGTGATCGTGCTCGGCGTCGACGACATCCGCACGAAGGCGAACTTCCGGTCGCCCCGTGCGAAGCTCTCGCGCCACGAGGTGATCCCCGCCTTCCTGGACTGGCTCGCCGGCGAGGGCGGCATCGGCGTCTGGCCGCACCCCGGCTTCTACGGCGACCTCGACGACTTCGCCCACTGGAGCGAGGCGAGGGACGAGGCGATGGCAGGGATCGAGATCCACAACTACGGCAGCTACGTCGGCGCGCCCGCCAGCTGGGGTGTCCACGACTACGAGCCCGACTACAGGCGGGCGTTGGAGCGCGGCTGGCATCTGATGCCGCTCGCAGTCTCCGACACGCACGCGCCGAACTGGATCAGCGGCTCGCCCGTGCGCACCGTCCTCCTCGTCCCCGCCCCCCTCACCCCTGACGCGATCCTCGACGCGCTCCGCGCCCAGCGCGGCTACGCGACCCTCGACGAGAACCTGCGGATCTCGTTCCGGCTCGGAGGCGCGGTGATGGGCGAGACCGTCGCCGCGGCCGCGGCGGGAGGCCTGGAGGCCGAGATCTCGGTCCACGATCCCGACGGGGCAGGCGACGCGATCACGAAGCTCGAGCTCGTGACCGAGGGTGGCCTCATCGTCGATTCGATCGCGCTGAACGCATCGAGCACGACCTGGACGCCGACGGTCGGGGACGACGTGCGCTGGGTCTACCTCCGCGTGACCACCGCCTCGGACGTGAGCGGCGCGCCCGGCGTCACCGCCTGGACCGCCCCGGTCTGGGTCGAGCGCACCGGCTGAGCCCGCCCGGTCTCGAGCGAGGCCCTCCGTAGTCGTCCGCCCACGAGATCGGCGGCGCCACGGATGCGCCCGCCGGGAGGAGGCCGGAGCATGAGCGTGGCGATGCGTCCGCCTCCGTGGAAGATCAAGGTCGTCGAGCCGATCCGGCTGCCCGACCGCGCGCACCGGCTCGCCGCACTCGAGAGCGCCGGCTACAACACCTTCCTGCTGCGCTCCGACGACGTGTTCGTCGACCTGCTGACCGACAGCGGCACCTCGGCCCTGTCACAGGAGCAGCGCGCCGCGATGGAGCTCGGGGACGAGGCGTACGCCGGCTCGCGCAGCTTCTTCCGGCTCGAGCAGGCCGTCCACGACGTCTACGGCTGGCGCCACGTGATCCCGACGCACCAGGGACGCGGTGCGGAGCACCTCCTCTCGCGCGTGCTCGTGCGGCCCGGCCAGATCGTGCCGTCCAACCTCTACTTCACCACCTCCCGCGAGCACGTCGTGCTCGCCGGCGGGCGGTGGGTCGACGTCTCGGTGCCCGAGGCGTCGCTCCCCGAGGTGCACGCCCCCTTCAAGGGCGACATCGACCTCGCCGCGCTCGACCGCGTCCTGACCGACGCGGGACGAGACGGCGTCGCGTTCGTCCGCCAGGAGGCGTGCCTCAACATGGCGGGCGGCCAGCCCTTCTCGCTCGCCAACCTGCGCGCCGTGCGCGCCCTCGCGCGCGAGCACGGCGTGCCGCTGATCCTCGACGCGACCCGCGTCTCTGAGAACGCGGTCTTCGTCAAGGACCGCGAGCCCGGCTACGCGGACTGGCCGCTCGAGCGCCTCGTCCGCGCGATCGCGGACGAGGTCGACGGCGCGGTGTTCTCGTCCAAGAAGGATCACTTCGTGCCGATCGGCGGGTTCGTCGCGGTCAACGACGACGACCTGGCGGAGCGCCTCCGCGAGCTGGTCGTCGTCTACGAGGGGTTCCCGCACTACGGCGGGATCGCCGGACACGACATGGAGGCGCTCGCTCAGGGCATCCGCGAGTCGGCCGACGAGGCGATGGTGCGTCACGAGATCGACCAGGCCGCGCACCTCGGTGGCCTGCTCGAGGACGCCGGCGTTCCGATCGTCGTCCCTGTCGGCGCGCACGCGGTGTTCCTCGACGCGAAGCGCTTCCTCCCCCACGTCCCGCAGTCGGCGTTCCCGGCGCAGGCGCTCGCCGCCGCGCTGTACCTCGAGGGAGGCGTGCGGTCGATGGAGCGCGGGATCGTCTCGGGCCAGCACGGCGACGAGCCGTACGACGGGCTGGAGCTCGTCCGGCTCACGCTGCCGCGTCGGGTGTACACGCAGGAGCATCTCGAGCACGTCGCCGACGTCGTGATCTCGGTGCTCCGGCGATGCGAGCAGGTGCCGGGGCTGCGCATGACGTACGAGCCGGCGCACCTGCGCTTCTTCCAGGCGCGCTTCGAGCCGCTCGCTCCGATGCTCGCCGTCACCGAGGCGAACAGTCCCGCGCTCGTCCGCGCGTGAGCGGGTCGCCCGCGTGAGGTCGGCGGGCGGCCCGTGCGCGCGGACGGGGCCGGCTCCCACGACGCCGGCGTAGAATCGAGTCAGACGAAAGGAGCGCCATGTCCGTCGTGAAGATCGTCGAGGTGACCGCGAGCTCGCCCGACAGCTTCGAGGACGCCGTCCGCAGCGGGATCGAGAAGGCGGGCGAGAGCCTGCGCCACATCAAGGGCGCGTGGATCTCCGAGCAGAAGGTCGACGTGGAGGACGGGAAGATCACCGAGTACCGCGTGACCATGCGGATCTCGTTCCTGGTCGAGTAGCGCGCAACGTGACGCCGGCGACGAGCGGGGAGACCGGTCTCGAAGGCACGCCCTGGGTGCTCGTCGCCGGTGTGACGGTCGAGGGCTGGCAGGCGGCCGCCCCCAGCCTGACCTTCGCGGACGGCCGCATCGCCGGCTCGACGGGCTGCAACCGCTACACGGCGCCGGCGACCGTCGACGCGGACGTGCTCGCCGTTAAACCGGCCGCGGTCACGCATCGCGCGTGCGCACCGCCCGTCGACGCGGTCGAGCGCGCTTTCCTGTCGGGGCTCGCCACGGTGCGGGCCTGGCGGATGGAGGACGAAGAGGCTGATCCTGCTCGACGCCGCGGGCCGCGAGAGCCTCCGGTTCGAGGTCGCAACACCGCAGGGCGACTGGGTGGTCACCGGCCTCCTCCGCGACGACGCCTTCACGAGCCCCCTCGCGGAGACGAGGCTCACGGCGACCTTCGCCGCCGACGGCAGGCTGCACGGACGCGCCGGCTGCAACGGCTACACGACGCGCTACGCCGTCGACCGCGGGGCGCTCGCCGTGGAGCCGCCGGCCTCGACCCGCATGACCTGTGCCGAGCCGGCGGGCGTGATGGAGCAGGAGACGGCCTTCCTCGGCGCCCTCGCCCGCGGGGCGTCCTTCCAGCTCGGCGGCGGCCTGCTCGAGCTGCTCGACGCCGACGGGATCCGGGTCGTGACGCTCGTGAACGCCGAGCGCGGCTGAGGGCGCGCCGCGACGGCGGCGGGCGGCTCAGACGATCCCGAGCAGCTGCCAGATCCCGACCACGACGGTCACGAGCAGGCCGAGCCCGAGCAGGTCGAGCACGATCCCGACCCGCAGGATCCGGCCTGCGGTGAAGAGCCCGGTCGAGTAGGCGAGCATCGTCGGCGGCGTCCCGATCACGAGCGCGAAGTCGATCGAGGACGCGATCGCCACCACGACGACGAGGATCGACGGGTCGATCCCGAGCACCGCGGCAAGGGGGATCGTGAGCGGGATGAGGATCGCGGCCGAGGCGGTGTTCGAGGCGACGGTCGTGAGCCCGAGCGCGAGCGCCGCGACCGCGGCCACGGCCACCATCGTGGGCAGCGCCGTCAGATCGGCGAGCTGGGTGGCGATCCAGTCGGAGGTGCCGCTCTCGACGAGCGCCAGGCCGAGGGCGAGGCCGCCACCGAACGTGAGCAGCGAGGCCCACGAGATGCGGTTCAGATCCTGAGGCAGGATGCGGCCGAGCATCGCCAGCACGACCACCCCCGCCAGGGCGACGATCCCGGGGTGCACCTCGTGCCAGGTCTGTGACAGCCAGCCCGCGACGACGCCGAGGAAGACGAGCAGCACCGTCCACTGGTCGTGCGTGGGCCGTCCGACGCGGGCGAGCTCCAGCTGGGCCGCCTCCCGCGCGCGCGCGAAGCCCTCCTGCTCGATCTCGACGCCGGAGCGCCACCACAGGTACGCGCCCATCACCGGGAGGAAGACGATCACCATCGGCAGCCCGAACGCGAACCACTCGACGAAGCTGATCGAGCGGTCGGCGAACGTGTCGAGGAACTCGATCGCCAGCTGGTTCGCCGGCGTCCCGATCGCGCTGCCGACGCCGCCGATCGTGGCGGCG
This sequence comes from uncultured Actinomycetes bacterium, assembly GCA_963703095.1. GTDB lineage: Bacteria > Actinomycetota > Thermoleophilia > Gaiellales > Gaiellaceae > Gaiella. The sequence goes on along the minus strand of OY969787.1, from coordinate 1,159,212 downwards.
TAGGCGATCCCGAGCACGAGCGCCCTCCGGTAGCCGAGGTGGTGCAGCGGCTCGGTGATCGCGAGCGCGATGGGGATCAGCACCGCGACGGCCGCCGTGTTCGACATCCACATCGAGAGGAACGCCGCGACGGCGAGCATCGTCGCGAACAGGACGACGGGGCCGCGCCCCGCCCGCGCCACGATCGCGACGGCGGCGAGGTGGTCGAGCCCTGCGCGGCGCATCGCCTCGGCGAGCATGAAGCCGGCGAAGAACAGCACGATGATCGGGCTGAAGAACGGCTCGAGCGCCGCGGCCGCGTCGAGCGTCCCGGCCACCGTCAGCACGACGGGGATCAGCAACGACGTCACGAACAGCGGGAACAGCTCCGTCACCCAGAGCACGACGACCAGGCCCAGGAGCGCGAGCACGACGGCCGCGTCGACGGGCGGACGCCGCTCGGCCACGAGCTGCTCGCTCGCCTCGTCCCAGCGGACGACCGGCACCAGCTCCACCGCGCCGTCCGGGAGGACCAGCTCCAGCACGACGTCGTCGAGCTCCGGCTGGACGGTGCGGCCGTCCCGCGTGGCGCGGATCGTCGCGACGACCTGCTCGTCGACCGGGATCCCGTCGGCCAGCTCCACCCCGAGGGCGAGCGGCCCCGTCGCGCCGCGCACCGCGACCGGCTCCGACGTCCCGACCTCCACCGCCGCATCGATCACGCGGACGTCCTCGACGGCGACCCGCAGGGAGCCCGACCCGGTGGGCCAGTCGGGTGGCGCGACGAGCCAGCCGAGCGCGGCCGCCGCGAGCGCGGCGAGGAGGATCCAGGGGCGGAAGGGGCGTCGCTCGCCGGCGCCCTCGGGGTCGTCGCCGTGGAACGTCTCCGCGGTCGCGCCCATGGCATGACCCTACGGCGTCAGCCGGGCGAGGTGCACGAGGAGCCGGCTCATGACACGTCGACGGAGGCCGGTTTGCCGCACCCCGCGCTCACCGGCCCGCCCCACTGCGCTTCGGCCCCGATGCCGCGAGGCTGCAGGGCACACCCGATCGAACCCGAGGAGGATCAGAATGTTCGCCCAGCAGACGCTTCGCTCCCCCACGATCACCCGCCCGCGTCACCGCCGCGGCTCGCGGCCCGCCCCGCTGCACGCCGACACCGGCGCACCCCGCCGGCGCCGCTGGGCGCTCGGCGGTCGCTCCGGCAGCGACCCCGTCGGCTCGGCCCGCGAGGGGCTCGCCCTCGGCCCCGCGTGGCAGATCAGCGCGCTCCGCACCCTCTACGGCGCGTGAGCCAGGCCGGCATCGCCTGGGGACTGCTCCCCCGGGGACAGTCCCCAGCGCTCAGCCCGCGAGCGGCGGAGCCGCGAGCCCGCGTGCCGCGCCCGCCTCGAGCAGCTCCGCCTCGCGCAGCGCGCCGCCGATCCCGGTCGGGGTCGTGACCGCGAGGCTCGCGTAGAGGACGCTCCAGCGGAGCCTGTCCTCCGGCTCCGCTCCGTGCAGGTCGGCCCACACGTACGCGGCGACGAGGAGGTCGCCGGCGCCCGTCGTGTCCGCGGGCCGCTCGACGCGCTCCGCCGGCGCATGGAGCAGCTCGCCCGCCGTGCAGGCGAGGGCGCCGTCCCCGGCGAGCGTGACGACGACGGTCTCGGCCCGCTCCGCGAGCGCGCGGGCCGCATCCTCGACGGTGGCGGCGCCGGTGAGCCCGAGCGCCTCCCCGCGGCTGAGGAACAGGGCGCGCGTCCCCTCCAGGGCAGCGGGTGGCCGACCGACGTAGGCGCGGGCGTCGTCGTCGCCGCAGGTCGCGTACGCCAGCGCGCCGGGCGGCACGGCGTACAGCAGGTCGATGTTGGCGGCCACGGCGCGCGGCGCGACCTGCGCGACGTCCGGCGCCTGCGCGCGGGCGCCCGGGTCGACCGTCACCATCGCGCGGTCGCCCCCGAACGGCAGCACCACCGTCGTCGGCGTCCGCGGAGCGGCGCGAGAGGCGATCGTCTCGACGCCCTCCCGCGCCAGCAGGTCGCGGACGAGGTCGCCTGCCAGGTCGTCCCCGAGCGGCGAGGCGACGGCTGCGGAGAGCCCGAGGCGCGCCGCGCCGACGGCGGTGATCGCTCCGCCACCGGGCGAGCGCACGAGCTCCGCGGCGAACCGCTCCTCTCCCAGCGCGGGGAGCGATTCGAGCCCCACGAACGTGAGGTCGAGGAAGACCGGCGTGACGACGACGAGATCGGTCACGAGGGTCGAGGATAGTCGCAACGCCGGCAGACCGGCGCGCCCGTCTCCTCCCCGGGGCGGGTCGTGCGTATGCTCGCGCGATGACGCAGGCCACGGGCCCGCTCGAGCTCCTCTTCGTGTCGGGGGACGACGTCGCGGCGCTCGGCTTGCCCGCCGACGACGTGCTCGCTGCCGTGGAGGCGGCGCTCAGGGCGCAGGGCGAGGGCCGCGTGACCCTCGACGAGCGGGTGCACCACGTCCCCGACCCGTCGTTCCCCGGCCATTTCAACGTCCTCCGCGCGACGGTCTGGCCGCTCGCCTCAACGGGGGTGAAGGTCGTCGGCGACTTCGTCCCGAACCATGAGCGGGGCCTCCCGTCCGAGCTCGCGCTCGTGACGCTGTTCGACCCGCGGACGGGCGTCCCCCGCGCGATCGTCGACGCCACCGAGATCACCGAGCGCCGCACGGGCGCCGTCACCGCGCTCGGCGGACGTCACCTCGCCCGGCGCGGGTCGCGCATCCTGGCGCACATCGGCGCGCGAGGGACCGCCTTCTCGAACGTCGAGCTGCTCGACCGCGTGCTCGGCTTCGACGAGATCCGCGTGACGAGCCGGCGGCCCGCGTCGCGCGCCGCCTTCGGCGAGCGGCTCGCGCAGGCGCTCGGCAAGCCCGTGCGGGTGACGGACACGATCGAGGAGGCCGTCGTCGGCGCCGACGTCGTGGTCGAGGCGACGCGCCTCGTCGAGCCGGAGCCGATCCTGCGCACCGCGTGGCTCGAGGCCTGCACCCTGCTCATCCCCTACGGCACGATGAGCGCGGTCGAGCTCGACGTGATCGACGCGTTCCCGAAGGTCGTCGTCGACGACTGGAAGCAGTGCGGACGCGACGACGCGTTCGGCGCGCTGCGCCCGCACGTGCGTGCCGGGCTGCTCACCGCGGAGACGCTCCACGCGGAGCTCGGCCAGATCGTCGCGGGGCTGCGTCCCGGTCGCGAGCGCGACGACGAGCGGATCCTCTTCTGGCACCGCGGGCTGGGAACCACAGACGTCGCGCTCGCGTGCGACCTCGTCGGGCGCGCCGAGGCAGCAGGCGTCGGCACACGGCTGCGCTACCGGTCGTGATCGTCCTCGGCGACAGCCCGTTGGGGCTCGACGAGTACGTCGCCGTCGTCGCGCACGGAGAGCCGGTCGGGCTCTCCAGCGCTGCACTCGAACGGGTCGAGGCGGGCCGGGCTGCGCTGCTCGCGCACGTCGCGGCCGGGGCGACGGCCTACGGCGTCACGACGGGGCTCGGGCACCTCGCCTCGGCGGCCGTCTCCGACGCGGAGCAGGACGCGCTCCAGCGCTCGCTGCTCACCGCACGCGCAGCAGGGCTCGACCCGCCGCTCCCGGCCGACGTCGTGCGGGGGGCGATGCTCCTCCGGCTGGCCGGGTTCCTGCACGGATCCGCCGGCGTGAGCGCCGCTCTCTGCCGCTTCCTCGCGGCGCGGCTCGACGCTGGCTGGACCCCCGTGGTCCCGTCGGGCCCGTACGGGGCGGCCGGTGAGATCGGGCCTCTTGCGCACCTCTTCCAGACCTTCCTCGGCGAGGGCTCGGTGTGGGAGAGCGGGACGGCCGTCCCCGCGCGGGACGCGCTCGCACGACGCGGGGTCGAGCCGTACGCGCCGCTCGCCAAGGAGGGCCTCGCGCTCGTCGACGGGTCGCCCTTCGCGACTGCGCTGGCGCTGCACCACGCCGACGCCGTCGAGGCGGCCCTGGCGCACGCGACGCGCGCGGCGGCGCTCTCGGCCTGGGCGATCGGCGCGTCGACGAGGGCGTGGTCGCCTCGGGTCGCGCAGCTCGCCGCGGATCCCTCCGCCGCGCAGATCGCCGGCGAGCTCGCCGCGCTGCACACGCACCACGCCGACGCCGCCCAGCCGCCCGTGTCGCTGCGGGTCGTGCCGCAGGTGCACGGCGCGCTGCTCGGGGCCGTCGAGCGGCTGCGCGCCGTCGGCGTGGCGCGCCTGCGCGCGGTGACCGACAGCCCGCTCGTGCTGCCCGCCGGAGACGGCGAGCCAGCAGGCCTGTACCCGACCGGGGCCTTCCACGCGCTCGACGTGACGCTCGCGCTCGAGGGAGCGGCCGTCGCGCTCGTCCATGTCACGAACCTCGTCGAGAAGCGCCTGCATCGTCTGCTCGACGGGCGCTTCTCCCGTCTGCCCGACCAGCTGACGATGCGCCCGGGGGTGCAGGCGGGTGCGGTCGCGCTGCACAAGACCGTCGTCGGGGTCGTGGCCGAGGCACGGACGCTGGCCGCGCCCGTGTCTGTCCACGCGCTCGACACGTCCACCGGGCAGGAGGACGTGCAGGCGCACGGGTTCCTCGTCTCGGCGCGGCTCGCGCGGGCGACGACGCTCCTCGAGACGGCGGTCGCCTGCGAGCTGGTCGCGCTCCGCCAGGCGGCGCACCTCCACGACGGCGATCCTCCGGCCGGGCTCCGCCAGCTCGCCGTCGCCCTCGCTGCCACGGTGCCTCCCCTCGACGCCGACCGCTCGCTCGCCGCTGACGTCGGCGCAGTCCGCGCGCTGCTCGCAGCGAACCGGTCGCTTGACGGCATCTGACGGCGACGCGCTCGGCGGCGGCTCCTGCACAGCTCGACGAGAGCGGCTCAGACGTGCTGGTCGACGAGGATCGGGTTGCCGTCGGGATCGATCACCACGAAGCTCGCCGGACCGGTCGTGCTCTCGTCCACCTCGCTCTCGAACGCGACTCCCTGCTCCCTGAGCCGGCGCTGCAGCTCGCGCACGTCGGTGAACGACGCGAGCGGCCGGGCGTCGGCGTCCCAGCCGGGGGTGAAGGTGAGCATGTTCCGCTCGAACATGCCCTGGAAGAGGCCGATCACGGTGTCGCCGTTCCTGAGGATCAGCCATCCCTGCTCCGCGTCGCCGCCGAACACCTCGAAGCCGAGCTTCTCGTAGAACGCGCGCGAGGCGTGGACGTCCGTGACGGACAGGCTGAGCGAGAACGCGCCGAGATCCATGGAGTGCCTCCCTGTCGGTGCCCCAGGCTAGACGGTCAGCTCGGGTCGGCGAAGCGCACGTGCATGTGGTTCTCGTGGTTCGGGTACGGGACGACCACCCCGCTCGGGCCGCGCAGCCCGGTCGCATAGCCGACGAACACCATTCGCGCGCCGGCGGCGAGGAAGCGGTCGAGGAGGTCCTGCGCGAGCACCCGGTCGACCTGCTCGATCGAGACCGGCGCGCGTAGCGCGCGGTCGAGCCGTGGGTAGTAGACGTCGACGTCGAGCCCGTTCTGGTGGGAGCGGTGCTCCAGCATCGGCCCGCCGTCGCGCATGCTGACGTCGCCGACCACGACGCGCGGCGCGTCCGGGTTGGCGGCGCGGTACCCGGCGAGCACGGAGACGATCGCGCGGATCGTCCGCTCGTGGCCGTAGAGGCGATTCGCGGCGTTCGGCCGCAGGTCGAGGAGCGGGTTCCACGTGACCCAGCTCGGCCCTTCGACCGGGAGCTGCGTCCCACCGGTGAGCGAGCCGGAGTACGGGAGCCCGTGGGAGGTCGCGCGACCCCACTCGATCGTCGGCCGCGCCGCCGCGCTCGTGGGCGTCCGCTCGCGCGGCTCGGCTGCCGGCACCGGGGGACGGGGCGCCGCCGCCTGCGCGGATGCGGCCGCGCCGGGGGCGAGACGAAGTGTGAGGCTGGGTGGGTCCTCGGCGAGCGCGCCGCCGCCCTTCGCGCCCGCGCCGACCCGTGACCCGGCCAGCGTCAGCGCGACCGCCGGGCCGAGGACGAGCGCGGCCGTGCGGGTCTTCCGGGCGCTGCGCCTGCGGCGGAGCTCGGCGCGGCGCCTGCGCGACGCCGCCAGCCCGTTCGGGACGGGACCGGCGGTCGCGGGCTCCGGCACGAGGCCGAGCAGCAGGGGCGCTCCCAGCGCCGACGCCGCCTCGGCGGAGCGCTCGCGGAACCACAGCACCTCGGTCTCGAGCCAGACCTCGCCTCGTCGCCAGCTCATGGATCGACTCCCTTCGCCCGGAGCCTCAGGTGTCCTGCCGACTCGCCGAACGCTGCGTCGGCCGTCGCGCCAGGGCGAACCGTCCCGTCGCGACGCACCCGCGTCGGCCGAGCCGTCAAGCCTCCGCTACGACCGGCACCAGGGCGTACTCCTCGACGAGCGCGAACGGTGCGCCCCCGACCGACATCTCGTTCCGCCAGGTCATGGCCTCCGGGTCGGTCAGGTTCCACACCATCCGCAGACTGACAGGCCCCTCTCCGAGGCTCTCGAAGGTTAGGACCTCGCCGTCGAGCCGGCCGCGCATCACGCCGGCATGCCCGTAGTTGTCGGCATGGGTCGCCCGGTACTCTCCCGCGTCCGGATCCCAGCCCACGACCCAGAGCAGCCGCCAGGTGAGGACGAACGTCCCGTCCGTGAGGCGCTGCTCCTGCTCGTAGTCGCCGACGATCCAGATCCCGTCCTGGATCGTGCGGTGCGTGCCGCGGCCCGCGGCCGTCATCTCGGGTGAGCCCGGCCCCATCCCGCCCGGGACGATCGTCCCCGTCCACGTGACGTCGCGGAAGAAGCGGTGGAGCGCAGCCATCTCGGGGCCAGACCTCGTCGGGTGGGGGACCGCCGCCACAGCGTCGATCGTCGACATGTCGTACCTCCTGGTCGTCGGGCCCCGAGCGTATGACGACCGTGATCGAGAGGTCATCCGGGGAGCTCCGCAGCCGGGTGCGCGGCCGCCCCGACGAGCCTCGCGGGGTTGCCGCAGACCGGCCGGGGACGTGGTCGGGCCGCGCCCGGTGCGGATGCCCGTACCACGACGCGCCTGCTCGCCGCACCGACCGACCGGAGGTGCCGTGAGAGCCTCGGAGAGCACGCGATCGCCCACCACGCGAGGAGACGAGCGTCATGACGACGTCGACCCTGATCGAGGAGCAGCAGACCGAGCTGAGCAGGCTGATGACCACGATCGAGCGCCTACAGCGCTCGGGCTACGACGAGCGCCGGATCTCTGCGGCGCTCGACGGGCGCGCTGCGGCGGCCACGACCGTCCCTGCTGTCGCGTCTGCGCCCGGTCGCCGGGCCCCCTGGCGCGTAGCCGACGCCACCCGCGGCACGGCGTCGGGATGCCCGGCCGACAGGCGTACGATGCCCGCGATGGACTCGAGCGTCGGCGCGTTCCTGGACGAGGTCGCGGCCTGGGCAGCCGAGACCGAGGGCGTCACGGCCGTCGTCCTGGTCGGCTCGCAGGCCCGCACGTCCACGCCGGCCGACGAGCTCTCGGACATCGACCTCGTGCTGTTCGTCGACGAGCCCGACCGCTACCTCCGGCAGGGCGAATGGGTGGAGCGGTTCGGCCGGCCGCTGCTGAACTTCGTGGAGGCGACGCCGATCGGCGGGGCGCGGGAGCGCCGCGTGCTCTACCGGGATGGTCGCGACGTCGACTTCGCGGTGCTGCCGGCCGGTGCGGCGACGGGGCTGCCGCGCGACGTCGCCGGTGTGCTCGCACGCGGCTATCGCATCGTGCACGGCGAGCCCGACCTCACGGTGCTCAGCGGGCGCGACGCGCCGGAGGAGCCGCCCGGCGTGACCTTCGGGCGCGTCTCCAGCGAGTTCTGGCACCGTGCAGTCTGGGCTGCGAAGAAGCTCAGGCGCGGGGAGCTGATGGCCGCGAAGCACGTCTGCGACTGCGATCTGACCTGGGGCGTCGTCGCGCTGGCCCGCCTGCGCGCTGCGGGCCACGACACGTGGCACGGCTACCGCTTCTTCGAGCGGTGGGCGGGCGACGACCTTCTCGCGGCGTTGCCGCCGACCTTCGCCCGGTACGAGGCGGACGACGTCGGTCGAGCGCTGCGATGCACCTGCGAGGTGTTCGCGTCGCTCGAGGGCGACGTCGCGCGCCGGCTCGGCGAGCCCCTGCCCGTCCCGGATCGCGCAGACGTGCTGCGCCTCCTCGAGGGCATCCTCACAACGGCGTGATCCGGACGGCGCGGGCCGTCAGGGGGCGTCGGCTCACGCGGCCAGGAGGTCGTCGAGCTGACCCATCGCCGCCTTCATCCCCTCGACCACGCCCATGGCCAGCAGCTGCTCCATCGCCTCGGCCGATGCGAACCGCGATGCGACGACCATGCGCGTCCGTCCCGCTCCGACCTCGCTGAGCGCCACGCGCACCCTCGTCGTCGGCAGCTCGGGGTTGGGGTTGCCGTCCGGGTCGGCGAAGCCGTCCTCGAGCTCGAGCGACCACGGCTCGTCGACGGACACCACCTCCCACCAACCGTGGTAGCGCTCCCCCTCCGGGGAGGTCATGAAGTAGCTCATGCGCCCGCCCACCACCAGGTCGTGCTCGACGAAGGTGGCCGGGTGGGTGGGCGGCCCCCACCAGCGCTCGAGCTGGCGAGGGTCGGCCCACATCTGCCAGACACGCTCCACCGAGGCCGGGAGCTCCGCGGTGATCGTCAGGGTGAGGGCCTCGGCGTTCTTGTCGACGTCGGTCACGGGCATGGCGGAGCTCCTTCGGTCTCGTCGGTGAGGATGGTGTCGATGCCGTCGATGCGCCCCCGCCAGACCGCCTCCAGCTGGTCGAGCAGGCGCCGCGCCTGCAGAACGCCCTCCAAGCTGCCGCTGACCAGCTGCTCGCGTCCGCGGCGCCGCTTGGTCACGAGCCCGGCGCGCTCGAGCACCGCGACGTGCTTCTGTACCGCTGCGAAGCTCATCGGGTAGCGACGGGCCAGCGCCGACACCGAGCGCTCGTCCCGGAAGGCGACCTGGACGATGTCGCGACGCGTGGCGTCGGCAAGCGCGTGGAAGACCCGGTCGACGCGCTCGGTCTCCGGAGTATCTACAACCATTTGGTTGCATCTTATCGGGTAGCGGCCCGCCGACGCAAGCCCTCCCGAGTCGAGCGTCTCGGCGCTGCAGCGAGATGGCGCCACGTCGGCTCTGCCGGGGCGCGCGACCGTGGTACGGGCAGCCGCACGCCTGCACACCTGCGCTCCACACTGGCCGCCCTCGACGGCGTGCGGAATCCTGTGTGCATGGTCGAGCCGATCGTCCACCGGGCCGGAGAGGGCGAGGCCCTCTTCGGCGGCCGGATCGTGCTGAAGTCGGCGCTGCCCGAGCTGACGATCACGGAGTCGGTCTTCCCCGACGCGCGGCCCGGGGCCGCCCCGCACCTCCACCGGGAGCACGCCGACGCGTTCTACGTCCTCGAGGGACGGCTCGGGTTCCTCGTCGACGACGAGGAGCACGTGCTCGGGCCGGGCGGGTTCGTGTACGCACCGCCCGGCGTCGTGCACGGGTTCCGCAGCCTCTCAGCGGCGCGGTTCCTCAACTTCCACACGCCCGACGGGCGATTCGCGGAGGCCCTCCGCGAGCGCGACCGCGGCGGCCCCGGCTCGTTCGACAGCGTCGACGCCGCGCCCGGGTCGGGGCGGCCGGCGACGGAGGCGATCCTGCTCGACGCGGGAGCGGGAGAGGCTCTCCGCGCGAACCATCGCGTTGCGACGATCAAGGTCGGCAGCGATCGGCTCTCGCTGATCGAGTTCGCGCTCGAGCCGGCGTTTGGCGGCCCGTCGCCGCACATCCACGACGACCACACGGACGCCTTCTACGTCCTCGACGGCGCCGCCGAGCTCCTCGTCGACGGCCGGCGGGTCGTCGCCGAGGCGGGCAGCTTCGTCGCGGCTCCCCCAGGGGTGGAGCACACCTTCACGAGCGGCCCGACCGGCGCGCGCCTGCTCAACATCCATGCACCGGGCGTCGGCTTCTCCGACCGTCTGCGCGAGCTGAGCCTCGCAGCCACGGCCCCTCGCTGAGCATCATCTGCCGGCGTGGGGCGCTCCGGTACGGTGCTCCGACGATGAGCAGACCGAGCCGACGCGACCTCGCCAGACGGATCGTGATCGGCGTGCTCGTCGTGTGGGGTGCGGGGTCGCTGATGGTCGCGTCCGACCTCGTCGACAGCCGCAACGGCAGCTTCGTGGTCGCGTGGCTCGCGATCTTCGTCGTCGGCCTCGTTCTCCTGTACGTGCTGTTCCGCGTCGTCATGCGCCGATGATCTGACGTGTCACGGCGGCGCCGTGACAGCCCCGAGGGCGCTCGACGGCGCGGACCGGTCGGGAGCGCCACCGTCCGCGTCGTCCGGCGGCGCGTCACCGACCGTCCCACCCTCCTCGGGTGGGGCTCCCCTGCTCCCACCCGCACCGGGTAGATGCGACTCCGGCTCACACCTTGCGGTTTCGGCTCCTCGACCGCTCGGCAGCCGCAGGTGACGTGCCCGTCACCTCCTGGGCGTGGCTCCGGTAGAGGTCGTCGAGGACGCGGGACCCAGCCTTCGACATCACTACCCACCGTCGCTCGAACGGCGGGCCGGCCGCATCCCCCATGCGAGCCCTTCACCCGGAGTCGGGCGGTGCGATCGCCCTCAGCCGATGGGCTTGGCCATCCGGACGAGCGGCACCGGAGCGCCCCCTGTTGCGTCCTCCAGCCGTTCGAGCGCACGAAACCCGTACGCGCTGTAGAGCGGCTCGCCCGAGAGCGTCGACATCAGCTCGAGTCGCGTGAAGCCCTCGGCGGCAGCGGCAGCCTCGCAGAGCGACAGGATCAGGCGGCCGACCCCGCGCCGTGCGAACGCGGGGCTGGTGTACATCGCGCGCACACGTGCAGGGTCGACGCGCGGGTCGAGCAGCTGGCCGTCACGGCCCGGCGTCTGGTCGCCCCCGTACAGGGTCGCCCGACGACTCCAGCCGCCACAGCCCGCGAGGTCGCCGTCCGACTCGACGACGAAGTAGGTGCCGTCGTCGACCAGCTGCGTGTCGATCCCCATGATCGCCCTGCTCGATGCGATCTGGGCCGCATCGAGGAAGCCGCGCTGGAGCTCCCCGATCGCAGCGTCCATCAGCGCCGTCAGCGCCGGCACATCCGCGCGAACGGCCTGCCGGCTCGTGAGCTCCGCGTCAGGAGTCCGCACCCGCGGAGCGTAACGCGCTCGTCCGGCCACCGAGCGCGTCGCTCGGCACCCGTCGATCCCGATTCCGCCTGATGGCCGGTTCGGACTTGACGAGCAAGGCTCGCCCGGCGCATGAAGCCTGGCAAGGGAAGGAGTGCGGCGACGCGAGCCGGGCGAGCCTCCGACCTTCTACACCCACCAGCCGCCCCACACGACGATCGGTCGAACACCTCGACATCACCGACGACGGCCCGCAGCGAGAGCAGCCCGGCCCGCCACGGTCGACCGCCGGGCGGGCCGGGCGCGAGGGTGTCCCGCCTAGGCCCCCTCGAGGGCAGCGTCCGCCGGCACCGTGCCGGCGTTCGTCCTGGACTCGGCGCGGCCGGGCGCCCGGAGCGCCACGAACGCAGCCCCCACGGCGAGGACGGCCGCTCCGACCATCATGCTCAGCGTCAGCCCGTCCATGAACGCGGACTGGGCGGTGGCGACCAGCTGCGCACCCTGCGCGCCCAGGCTCTCGCCCGCCTGCAGCGCGGCGGCGAGCGACGAGCTCGCCTGCTCGGCGGCGTCGGGAGGGAGTCCGCCCGTCGCCTCGGTGACGCTCGAGCGGTACGCGTCGTGGAGCACGCTCCCGAGGACGGCGATGCCGAGCGCGCCGCCGAGCTCGCGCGAGACGTCGTTGACCGCCGACGCAACGCCCTGCTTCTCCGCGGGCAGCGACGCGACGATCGCCGTCGTGGCGGGGGCGCCCGCGAGCGCCATGCCCGCCCCGAACGGGATCAGACCGGCCAGGAAGTGCCAGTACGACGAGTCGACGCCGAGCGTCGCGACGACCGCGAAGCCGATCGCCATCAGCCCGAGGCCAACGGCACCGGTGACGCGGGTGCCGGTACGGGCCGCGATCGCCGGTGCGAGCCGTGAGAGCGGGATGACGACGAGCGCCATCGGGAGGATCCCCAGGGACGCCTGGAGCGCCGACAGCCCCAGCACGAGCTGGAGGTACGGCAGCACGAGGAAGAGGAACCCGAATGCCGCGAAGAACTGCACCGTGATCGACAGCGATCCGGCCCCGAATCCCCGGCGCAGGAAGTTACGCGGGTCGAGCATCGGCTCGCGCCGCCGGAGCTCCCAGAGGACGAAGAGGGCGATCCCGGCGACACCGGTCGCCAGAGCGCCGGCCGTCACGAGGTCGTCCCAGCCGCGCTCCGGCCCCTCGATGATCCCGAAGACGAGCGCAGAGAGCCCGACGACCGAGAGCAGCGTGCCGACGGGATCGAGCCTAGGGGGTCGGGACTCGCGGGTCGCCGGCACGACCGCGATCGTGCCCACCAGGGCGAGCGTCGCGAGCACGATGTTGAGCACGAAGATCGACGACCAGGAGAACCATTCGAGCAGGAGCCCGGAGGCGAGCAGCCCGATCACCGCCCCGCCGGCCGCGACTCCCGCCCACGTGCCGACCGCCTTGCCGCGCTCCTCGGGCGGGAAGATCGTGGTGATCACCGACAGCGTCACCGGCATCACGAACGCGGCCGCGACGCCGAGCAGCGCGCGCAGCCCGATCAGCTCGCCGGGCGAGTCGAGGAAGAGTGCGGCGAGCGAGGCGAGCCCGAAGAGCGAGAGCCCGCCGATGAGGATCGGCTTGCGCCCGAAGCGATCGCCGATCGCCCCTGCGGGGAGGAGCAGCGCCGCGAAGGCGAGCGCGTAGGCGTCGACGATCCACTGCAGCTCGGTCTGGGTCGCCCCCGTGTCACGTGCCAGCTCCGGGAGCGCGACGTTGAGGCTGGCCACGCCGGCCACGACCATCATCAGGGCGAGGGACATCACGCGGAGCACTGCGCGCCGCCGGTGTCGCTCGTCCTCGAACCTGATCCCCCGTGTCATCTGCATGCCTCCTTGAATATCATCGCTTGTTGAATTCAACGAATGTAGACTTACCCGGCGGAGATGTCAAGCACCGGACGAAGCGGGCGACGACCCGGCGAGACGCAGACCCGTGCCGCCATCGCGGCCGCGGCGCGCACGCAGTTCGCAGAGACCGGCTACGACCGCGCGACGCTGCGCTCGATCGCCACGGCGGCGGGTGTCGATCCCGCGCTCATCGCCCACTTCTTCGGGTCGAAGGAGGCGCTCTTCCGTGAGGTCACGGCGCTTCCCCGCGAGCTCGCGGGCGTCATGGCCTCGGTCGCCGAGGGCCCGCGGGAGGACGTGGGACGCCGGCTCGCCCAGGCGGTCGTGACGATGCTCGAGGCCCCTGAGACGCGAGCAGTCGTCCTCGCCCGCCTACGGTCCGCCGCCTCGCACCCCGAGGCGGCCGCGCTCGTGCGTGACCTCGTCTCACGCGACCTCGCGCTCCTCACCGGCTCGCTCACCGACGACGCACCGCAGACCCGGGCGGTGCTCGTGGGATCGCAGATCGTCGGGCTCGCCTTCGCGCGCTACGTGGTCGAGGTCGAGCCGCTCGCGTCGCTGCCCGCGTCCGAGCTGGTGGACGTCCTCGCCCCGACGCTCCAGCGCCTGCTCGTCGGCCCGCTCACCGGCTGAGCGGACCGGCTGACGAGCCCGACACCGGCGCCCACCAGGCAGAGGCAGGGAAGGAGCGCGAGGGGGCTCAGGTCGGGCACGACCGCGAGCGGGAGCAGGCCACCGGCCAGGACCGACGCCCGAGGGTGCGCAGAGGGATGGGGTTGGCCGCGTCGCCCGAGCTACCGAAGGCGCCGTTGCCCGCCACAGGCGGCTGCCCGTTCGACGAGAGAAGACTCGAGCGCAGGGACGGCGTGACGCTTCGACCGTGAAAGTCCGTACATCTGGGCAACGGGGTGTGGCACCGACCCCGATGGCGGGCCAGGCGGCCCGTAGGACACTTGGGGCGAAGCCACTTGGAGGTAGCGCGATGAGCACAGCGATCTCACCCCAACACGCACACGAGTCGAGCGACGATTCGATCGTCCCAACGGATGCACAGCTACGCGACGCTGCGATCGCCAGTCTCAAGAGGAAGCGCAAGTTCGTCGAGGACGCCGTCGCCTATGTCGCGGTCAACGGCGTCCTCTGGCTGATCTGGGCGCTGACGGGCCCGTCCACGGACGGCCTCGTCCCGTGGCCCGCGTGGGTCTCGACGATCTGGGGATTCCTCCTCGCGATCGACGCCTGGCGAGCGTTCGGCCGCCGGCCGGCCAGCCTGCACCGGCCGATCACCGAGGCGGACATCCAGCGCGAGATCGAGCAGTCGCGGCGCTGACTCGACGAGGCGCTCGACGACGCCCTTCGACCGATTCGGTCGATCCCACCGGCTTGGGGGCCCACCAACGACGTCGGAGCCGTGACGAGCTGGCCCGCGCGTCGCCGATGGGCCGGCCACGGCTCTCCAAGCTCCGGATTGACTGGCTCTCGCGACCGATCTGTCCGAGTGCGCGGAACCGCGCCTGTGCGTGCGCTGTGCCTCTCAGTCCGACGACGACGAGCGCCCCTGTCCTACCCGACGGGCGAACGTGGCGAGGTCGTCGCTGAAGCGGATCGGCTCGTCCCAGCGGGGCGTGTGCCCTGCGCCGGGGTAGACGAGCAGGTCGGCGTCGGGGATCGAAGCCGCGAGCTCGTGCTGCATCGCTCGGGGGACCAGGGCGTCGGCATCGCCCCAGATCAAGAGCGTCGGGGCCCTCACGAGCGGCAGCTCGGGCCGGTCGTCGTACTCGAGCAACCCGGCGAACGTCTGCTGCCATACGCGTGCCGGCACGGCGAGGACGTCCTCCACGAGCAGGTCGACCAGGTCGGGCGCGATCCCCTCGGACGACGTGTCGACCACGAACGACCGCGCGAGCTCCGGGTCGATCGGATCGTCGAGCTCCGCGACGACGGACTCGACGAAGCGAAGCAGCCGTGCATGCCCGCGGAGCGTCGTCGGAGACGCTTCGAGCACGAGCCCGGCGACTCGATCGGGGTGATCGAGGGCGACTCTGCGGGCGACGAGGCACGAACCGGAGTGTCCCGCCAGGACTGCCCGCTCGACGGTGAGGGCGTCGAGCAGCGGCACCACATCGGCTGCGAAGTCCTCGACCCGATATCCCGTCCCCGGCTTGCCGGACTCGCCGTGCCCACGCTGGGAGACGGCGATGGCGCGGAGGTCGTGCGGGAGGAGGTCGAGGACCGGCTGGTAGGAGCGCCACGCGTCGGTCGGCCCGGGGAGCATCAGCACGGCGGGGCCAGCCGGGTCGCCTTGCTCCGCGAACACGAGCGTGAGCCCCGAGGCAAGCGTGACCCGTGACATTCGGGGACTGTACGCCCGCATCCGCGTTCAGGCGGGGACGAGGCGCTGACGGTGCGGCCGCGCACTGAGTGGTGGCACGCGCTCCACCCCCGACAGCCACCGCGGGTGCCTTCCTGACGCCCGAGCGCAGGTCGATGGCGCGCTCCAGCGCAGGCGGGGCTGCGCTAGGGTGGCGAGCCCGGCGGAGACGCCTGGAAGCGCCCATGTCCCAGCAGCCTCTCGACGATCTCCCGCTGATCCTCTTCGTTGCGGCGTTCCTCGTCGTGACGCTCGCGTTCTACGAGATCGGCTTCCGGATCGGACAATGGCGGGAGCGTCGCGCCGTCGGCGAGGTCTCCGGGCCGACCGGCATGATCGTCGGGTCGATCCTGGCGCTGATGGCGTTCCTCCTCGCCATCGCCATGGGGATGGCCGCGGACCGTTTCGATGCACGGCGCGCGCTCGTGCTTCAGGAGGCGAACTCGATCGGGACGACCCTGCTTCGCGCCGGGTACCTCCCGGAGCCGTCCTCGGCGCAGCTGGAGGCGCTCCTCCGGGAGTACGTGCCGCTCCGCATCGCCGACGGCCAGGGCGATCTCGCGGCCAAGATCGAGCGATCGGTGGAGATCCACGACGAGATGTGGACGATCGCCGAGCAGCTGGCGCGTGAGTCAGGCGACCGTCCGGTGGTGGCGATCTTCATCGAGTCTCTCAACGAGACGATCGACCTCCACGAATCGCGGATAACGGCCGGGCTCTACGCCCGTGTGCCGCCGACCGTGATCTGGCTCCTCGCCATCGGCGTGGTGCTCGGCGTCGGGATGGTCGGCTACAACGCCGGCCTCACGGAGCGCCGAAGCATGATCAGCGCAGTCGTGCTCACGGTGGCGCTGAGCGCGGTCATCGCCCTGGTGATGGATCTCGATCGGCCGGGCGACGGCATCCTCCGCACGAGCCAGCGGCCGCTCATCGACCTGCGCGACTCGCTCGAGCAGCCCTGATCGCCCTGTTGCTCCGCTGCCGTGTCGAGCAGCAGCGGCTCCGCTCGGATGCCGCGCTTCGAGCGCCGCCTCAGGTGCGATGAGCGTCGTGCCCTGGGGCTTCCCAGGTGAGACCAACCTGAGCGGCGTGTCCCGTCGTGCTGTCATAGGATGGCGGACGAGGATGCCACGTGGCGACGTCTGATCCGATCGCCGAGATCATCGGGGACTATCGAGCCTTCGCGGCGCTGCAGCGCGACCGTCTCCTTGC
Organism: uncultured Actinomycetes bacterium; assembly: GCA_963703095.1. Taxonomy (GTDB): domain Bacteria; phylum Actinomycetota; class Thermoleophilia; order Gaiellales; family Gaiellaceae; genus Gaiella. The sequence goes on along the minus strand of OY969787.1, from coordinate 1,142,585 downwards.
CCGCGGCATCGACATCGCGCCGTATCCGCTCAGTCACCTCGCCGTCCGCGTCGCCGACTGGGACCTGTACGTCCACCAGCGCACGCTGCTCGAGCGTCATGCGAGATCGAACCGCGAGAACGTCTGGAACGGGCGTCCGATCTCCCTGATCGTGCTCGCCGAGCCGCTCGACGTCCTCGACGGGAGCTCGGTCGCGAACATCGAGCTGATCCCGCCCGTGCACCAGCGCGTCTACCGGATGGGCCTCGAGCACCTCGGCGTCGTCGTCGGTGGGGACTTCGACGAGTTCTCGCGCGTGCATCGAGCCGCGCTGACCGGCCAGCAGTTCCAGAGCGCCGCCGTCGACCCGGTCTACGTGCTCTTCGAGGACTTCACCCACGTGAAGTTCTACCGGCGCTCCTTCTTCGACGTGGTCGAGGACGAGGAAGGGCCCTTCGACGGCTTCGTCCACGTCGACGACTGGGTGCCGCAGCGGCTGGTCACCGCCACCGGCCCGAACCCGCTGCCGCGGTGACCTGAGCTGCTGCCGGGTCAAGCGGATCACGGTGCGCTCCGCCGGGCTGGTCGCCGTGCCGCCCGGGGTCGCCCACCCGGCCCGGGCGACTCTTGGGCATGCTTGCGCTCGTGCTCCCGCAGCGCCTGACGATGCCTTCCGGTTCCGAGTCGGCCTGACGTGCGGATCTACGTCGCCGGCGCTCTCTTCTCCGAGGCTGAGCGGGCGTGGCTCGATGGACTTGCAGCGCGGCTTCGCAGCGAGGGGTTCGAGTGCTTCGTGCCGCACGAGCAGTTCGGCGAGCTGGCGGAGCTCACGCCCGCCGAGGTGTACCGCGTCGACGCCGCGGGCGTGCGCTCCGCGAACGCGCTGCTCGCCTGGCTCGACGGGCCGAGCATCGACGACGGCACGGCCTGCGAGATCGGGATGTTCGCCGAGCTCGTCGAACGCGACGAGAGGCGGTACCGCGGCATCGTCGGCCTCGTCACGGATCTGCGCCTCGAGCGACGGAGGGGAAACGCGGCCGGCGACGGGATGAACCTCTTCGTCGTCGGGGCGATCGAGGCCTGCGGATGCATCTGCTGGTCGGTCGACGAGGCGGTCGAGGCGCTGCGGGAGCTCGAGTCGCAGTCCCGCTGACTGCGATCGTGCGGCCGCTCGTACCACCCACGGATCGACAAGTGGCCCTCGGCGGCGCGTGGCTCGAGGGTGGCGGCGCGTCAGCGCCGCTCGAGCACGACTACAGCGCTGCCGGGGCCTCCGTCGTCACCTGGACACCGCCCATGCGCGCCGCGCCGAGAACGCGGAGCGCCGGCGCGTCTTCGGGCAGCTCCCCGGGCGGGGTCACACGAAGGTCGACGCCACCCGCCATCGCCTCGACGTCGGCGGTCACGCGCCACGTCGCCGGCACGAGCACTTGCACCCCGCCGAAGGTCGCGTCGATCCGCAGCTCGGCGCCCGCCGGGTCGAGCATGGCCTCGCGCAGGTCGAGCTGGACGCCGCCGCACACGGCCAGACACCGTCCGCGGCGCAGCGCAGTGGCCGTGGAGACGCGCTCGGCGCCACCGAAGATCGCCGCAAGCGAGAACTCGTCCGATGCCGCGTCTCCCTCCGTGGAGCGGCGCGCCAGCAGCTGACCGACGCCCCAGAGCAGCCCGGCGTAGATCAGAACCTTCCGAGCCCGTCGCACCACCGTGACCACCTCCTGCCATCAGCGTATGCCACACCATCCGCCGCCGCACGTCGGCCGGCTCCCCGCCTACCGCTTGGAAGGCTCGGGTGCGTGCCGGCGAACGCGGTGGTGGCACGCGTGGCGGCCGGCCACCCCGCAGGCTGCTCCCCGAGCTCCACCGCCACGCCAGCATGGGGCTCGGCGATGCGCGATCACTGTCCCCGGGACACGCGAGGCGCACGTGCGACCAGCCGCTGCGGGTCGGGCACGGTGATCCTGCCCCGGGCCAGCTGGACGAGCCCGCTGTCCTGGAGGCTGTTGAGCACCTGGTTGACGGTGGCGCGCGACGTGCCGGCCAGGCCGGCCAGCTCCTCCTGGGTGAGGGGGATCACCGTCTGTCCGTCCTTGCCTCCGTAGAGTCGGGTGAGCTCTGCCAGTCGGCCGACGACCCTGCGGTCGGCAGCGACGTACAGGGCCTCGAGCAGCCGGTCGTGCAGCAGCCGCACCTCGTTGGCGAGGAAGTCGATCAGCAGCTGGTCGATCCCCGGGTGCTCGTGCCGCAGGCGTCGGAACTCGCGCTCGAGCACGCAGAACGTCTCGCCCTCCTCCAGCGCCTCGACGGTGGCGGAGCGCTTCGCGCCCTCTGCGACGATCGCCATCTCGCCGAAGCTGTCACCGGCGCCGTGGATCGCGAGCGTGGCCGGCTCACCGAGCGGGGTCATCACCTGCACCTTGAAGCGGCCCTTCGAGATCAGGTGGAGAGAGTCCGCGGGGTCGCCGTGATGGAACACGACCTCGCCCTTGCGGAACGTGCGGCGCCGCGCGACGGACAGCAGCCGGCGCACCTCCTCTTCGGGTATCCCCTCGAGGAGCCTCCACTCCATCGCGCCGACCCTAGCGCCGAGGGGAGCGGCCGGCAAGCCGCGCGGCCCAGCCGGACGCGGCGTGGGTGAAGGCGGACGTGCCGGGGGCCCGCCAGGCGGGCCCCCGAACCCCGACGGATGCGCGTCGCTCAGCCGACCGGGCGGCGGCTGCCGCGGTGGGTCGCGAACAGCGTCAGGGCGATGAGGAGGAGCCCCATGGCGACGATGCCGATCGCTCCGACGCCGACCTCACCCCAGGCGAAGCCGTCCCCCTCGAGCCCGGTCGCGGACAGTCCCGTGTCGGCTGCGGGAGCGACGACGCTCTGGACGGCGGCCTTGTCGGCGACCTGCTCGCCGACCACGACGACGGTGCCGGCCGGCTGTCCGCTCCCCGTCTCGGTGGGGAGCTGTGCGAGGGCCGACGTCGGGAAGAGGAACGCAGCTGCGACTGCGACGAATGCGAACAGTGAGGTGATCGGACGGGCCATTCTCGCCTCCTTGGGGCTAGAAACGGTGTGCGACCACCGTACGAGCGGATCCGCGCCCCGTCGTTCGTCGAGCTGACGCCCCCTGTGTCACCACGGTGACGTTCGTACCGTCGCGGCCACGAACGACAGCCGCGTTCGGCTGACCGATCCTGGTGGTGATGCCCAGACGAAAGGAACCTCACATGGCCGCTTCCCCGAACAGCGCACCGACTCCCGGCCCCTCGAAGCAGGACGTCGGCGTGACTCCGCGAAGGTTCAGGACGCTCGCCGGCGCCCTCGGCGCCGCCCGGATCTGACCGACAGGATCTTGGGGATCACGCGGAGCAGCGCCCGCCGTCGCGCGGGCGCTGCTCATAGTGCGTCTCGCTGCAGCGGCAGGTCGCCTCAGCGCTCGCAGGCGAGTCGCCAGGCTGCGCGGCCGCCGAGCCGAGGGCCGCTGTGGAGGAGGCCGTGGCCATAAACGCGACCGAGAACGAGCAGCCGTCGAGCGCTTCGACGGTGCCGAACCACTTGCGCATGTCGACGAGGCCCAGCATCCCTGTGTCGCGTGAGGGCACGCGGCGCTGCTCAACCCCCGCCGGCGTACTTGGACGGCTCACGATCTCGGTCGGCACCACGAAGCCGAAGCCCTTCTCTCGACCACCGACAGAGTCCCCGGCCACGCACAGGCGTCTCGGGACAACCCATGATTCGCCTGCCCCGAACTACCGACCCGCCCTGCCCGTCCGGGCAGACGACAGGAGCGCGCGCGATTCCGCCGTGACATGGACGCACAGCGACGCCGGCACGGATGGCCGGCGACGCTGTGCGCGTGCGCGTCGGGGATCAGGCGAAGCGGCCCGAGCTGCGACGGCTGAGGAGGATGAAGCCGGCCCCGGCGAGGAGGAGCGTCATCCCCATGCCTGCGAGCCCACCGATCAGCCCGTCGTTCCAGTCGAACCCACGGGAGCCGGAGGGCGACGCGAGCGTCGTGACCGCCCCGGGCCCACGCGCCTCCGCTCGGTCGTCCGGGTGCAGCGATGGCACGCTCGAGTCGAGCGCTCCGGGCCCCCGCGCGCCGGCGCGGTCGTCGGGACGGCTCGCCGTCGCGATCTCCGTTGACGTCACTGCTCCCGGGCCCCGCAGGCCTGCGCGGTCGTCCGGGCGCGTCGAGATCGCGAGCGACGCTGCTGCGATGGCACCGGGGCCTCGCTGGCCAGCCTGGTTGTCGGGGTGCTCCGCCAGCGCCACGGGGGCGGTGACGGCCGCGGCCAGCATCAGCGTCCCGATCAGCTTCGTCCACATGGTCATGTCGTCTCCTTCGCTCTCGATCGCCCGCTGCGATCTGACGGGCCTAGGATCGGAGAGGCCGGAAACCGTGGACCTACCGTTCGGTAACTGCGAGGCCCGCGGCGCAGTAGCGTTCGGTTGGTGGAGTTCAGGGTGCTCGGGCCATTCGAGGTGCTGGACGCTGGGCGCCCGATCGACCTGGGAGCACCTGGGCCGCGTGCGCTCCTCGCCCTGCTCGTGCTCCATGCGAACGAGGTCGTCTCGTCCGAGCGGCTCGCCGAGGCTCTCTGGCCGGACGAGCTCCCGAAGAGCTCCGCGAAGACGATCCAGGTCTACGTGTCGCGCCTGCGCACGGCGCTCGGCGGCGGCCGCGAGGTGCTCGAGACGCGAGGCCCCGGCTACCTGCTTCGAGTCGGGCCCGGTGAGCTCGACCTGAGCCGCTTCGAGGCGCTCCTCGCGAGTGCGCGCAGGGAAGAGCCGGCAGCGCGCGTCGCGACGCTCCGCGCGGCCCTCTCGCTGTGGCGGGGTGCCCCGCTCGCCGACTTCGCGTACGAGCCCTTCGCGCAGGCTGAGGCTGCCAGGCTCGAGGAGCTCCGTCGGCTCGCGCTCGAGCAGCGGCTCGAGACGGAGCTCGAGCTCGGCGGAGGGGCAGAGCTGGTCGCCGAGCTCCAGGCGCTCGTCGCTGCGGAGCCTCTGCAGGAGCGACCCCGCGCACTGCTCATGCGCGCCATGTACCGCGCCGGCCGCCAGCCCGAGGCCCTCGAGATCTTCCAAGAGGGCCGACGTGTGCTCGACGAGCAGCTCGGGCTCGAGCCTGGCCCGGAGCTACGGGAGGTCGAGCGGGCGATCCTCCGCCACGACCCCATGCTCGCGGCGGACGTCGGGAGCCCGACCGCGGTGACCGCGGGTCCGACCGGGACGATCGTGGCGGTCGCCGAGCGGGCGTCGGGGCTCGACGCCCTGGCGTCCCTGGCCGGGGCCCTGGCCGCCCGCCCGCGCGAGCGTGGGCTCGTCCTGAGCCGCGTCGTCCCCACTGGCGAGCTCACGGCGGCCACCGCGCAGCTCGACGAGGCACGTCGCCGTCTCGTGGCGTCCGGCGCGGCCCCCGTGCGCGTCGCTGCCTTCTCCTCGGCGTCGCCGGGCGACGATCTCGCCCGGCTCGCAGCCCAGCAGGACGCCGACCTGCTCCTGCTCTCGACGGCCGGCGACCCACTGGCGGGGCCGTTCGCATCCGTGCTGGTCGGCGCGACGTGCGACGTCGCATCGCTGGTGGAAGCAGGTGGAGGGGTCGCGGCGGGACCGATCGTCGTGCCGTTCGGCGCGTTCGAGAACGACTGGTCGGCGCTCGAGCTCGGCGCCTGGGCGGCGGCGGCGCTCGACCGGCCCTTGCGCCTCATCGGGGCCGCCGAAGGTGCCGGGGGACGCGACGCGAGCCGTCTGCTGGCAGACGCGTCCCTCGTCGTCCAGCACACGGCGGGCGTCGTCGCCGCTCCGCTGCTCGGCCGGAGCGGACGAGAGGGCGTCGCGGCGCTCGCCGAGGGTGCGGGCCTGCTCGTCATGGGCGTCTCGGACCGCTGGCGCTCGGAGGGCCTGGGCGCGACGCGGGCAGCACTCGTCGCCGCGCCCGTGGCGCCGACCGTGCTCGTTCGCCGAGGGCTGCGTCCGGGCGGCATCGCGCCTCCGACGACGCTGACGCGCTTCACGTGGTCGATCGATCGATCGAGGGTCTGACGAGCGGTGCCCGAGATCGGAGCGCAGCTCGCCGGCTATCGCATCGACAGGATCGTCGGTCGGGGGGGCATGGGGGTCGTGTATCTGGCCACGGAGCTCGCGCTCGATCGGCCGGTCGCGCTCAAGCTCATCGCGCCGGAGCTCGCCGGCGACGCGGCGTTCCGCGAGCGCTTCCTGCGCGAGTCGAGGATCGCCGCGTCGATCGACCACGCCGGGATCCTGCCGGTGTACGCAGCCGGCGAGGCGGACGGCGAGCTGTACCTGGCCAACCGCTTCGTGGACGGCACCGACCTCGGCAAGCTGCTCGACCAGGGTCCGCTCCCGCCCCAGCGGGCCGTCGACCTCGCCGGGCAGGTCGCGGACGCCCTCGACGCCGCGCATGCCCGTGGCCTGGTGCACCGCGACGTCAAGCCTGCGAACGTGCTCGTCGACGGAGCAGATCACTGCTACCTGTGCGACTTCGGGTTGACGACGCAACTCGGCGTGCGAGCCACGACCGCCTCGGGGCTCGCCGGATCGCTCGACTACCTCGCCCCCGAGCAGATCCGGCGTGGCGAGGTGGACGGCCGCACCGACCAGTACGCGCTCGCCTGCGTTCTGTACGAGCTCCTGTCGGGCGACCGTCCGTTCCGACGCGAGACCGAGGCGCAGACCCTCTGGGCGCACATGCAGGACGACCCCCCGCCGCTCCACGGCCATGAGGCGCTCGACCCGGTGCTGGAACGGGCGCTCGCCAAGGAGCGAGACGAGCGGTACGCGAGCTGCGGCGCCTTCGTCGACGCCGCGCGAACCGCGCTCGGGCTGGCCCCGTCGCGTCGAACGCTGCGGCACCGCCAGCGACGTCTCGGCAGGCAACTGCTTGCGGTCGGCGCGCTACTGGTCGCCGCAGCAGCCCTCGCGATCGCCGCCGTGATGACCCGCGACGCCGGAGGGCTCCAGGCTGCGGCCAACACCGTCGGCGTCCTCGATCCGGCGTCGCTGGAGCTCACCGCGACCGTCGCCGTGGGGAACACACCGACCGAGATCGCCGTCTCCGACGAGTGGGTCTGGGTCGTGAACGCCAACGACGGCGCAGGCACGATCTCGAGGATCGATGCTCTGACGAGGCAGCGTCGGTCGACGTTCTCGGTCGCCGGCACGCCGACGAGCATCCTCGCCGCCTTCGGCTCGCTCTGGGTCGGCACCGGTGAAGGACGGGTCTACCGCGTCGATCCTGGCACCGACCTCGTCGAGGCGAGCTGGACGCTGCCCAACGCCGGCGAGCAGTCGGCCTTCGAAGTCGATCTGGGTGCCGGCTGGCTGGCGGCGGGGCCGAGCGCGGTGTGGGCGGGGAGCGTGCGGGCGATCTCGCGCATCGATCCAGAGTCGGGGCGGATCAGCCCGCGGGCGAGCCGGGCCTGGGGCCCGATGGCGTTCGGGTTCGGCTCGCTGTGGGTGCTCGGCGAGGAGCTCGAGCGGCTCTCGCCGGCCACGATGGCCGTTGAGGCAACGGTCGAGCTGGCGAGCGGAGCCGTGCGCGTGACGACCGGCCACGGGTCTGTCTGGGTGACCGACGACGCGAGCGCCGTGCTCCGCGTCGACCCGGACGAGGAGGGCATCTCACGCACCTACGACGTCGGGGGCAGTCCCTTCGGCGTCGCCGTCGGCCCCGATGCCGTGTGGGCGACGAACGAGGACGGCGAGGTCGCGCGGATCGACCCCGTGACCGGTGCCGTGTCGCTGATCCCGGTCGGCGGCTCGCCCCGCGGGATCGACGTCGGCGGCGAGGTCTGGGTCTCAGTGGATTGACCGGCCAGTTGACCCGCCATCGCGCCGCGAGGATCATGGCCACGTGAAGCGAACGGCTGCGGCCCTTGTCGTCCCGCTCTTGCTGCTGGTCTCGGCCTGCGGTGACGACGTGCCTGTCGAGCCGGTCGCCGCGACGTCCTGCGCGGACGTTCTCTACGAGGGAGAGGGGGAGCCCGATCTGATCATCGTGTCGGACTTCCCACTGCGAGGGATCGGCGCCACGACCACCCGATCCATGATCGATGCGATCGAGCTCGTGCTCCGAGACCGCGAGTTCCGGGCCGGCGCGCACCGCGTCGGCTACCAGTCCTGCAACGACACCGTCGGCGACCAGCCCTTCGATCCGCGACTCTGCGCGATGAACGCCCGCGCGTACGTGGCGGCGACCGCGGTCGTCGGCATCGTCGGGCCATGGAACTCCGGCTGCGCCCTGGAGCAGATCCCGATCGTCAGCCGCACGACGGCAGGGCCACTCGCCATGATCAGCCCGTCGAACACGTTCATCTCGCTGACCCGCGACCTGCCCGGCGCCGAACCGCTGACGCCGACGCTCTACCCCGACGGGGTCCGGAGCTACGCGCGCGTGGTGACCCACGACGTGGCGCAGGGCAGTGCGGCTGCCAGGCTCGCCGACCAGGACGGTGCGCGGCGTGTCGCGGTGCTCCACCAGGACCTGAGAGACGACTACGTGCGCGGGCTCACGCAGTCGTTCGTCTCGACTGCACGCGACCTCGGGCTCGCCGTCGACCGGTTCGACTGGCCCGGCCAGGACAGCTACCGGTCGCTCGCTGCCGCCGTCGCAGCGGCAGAACCCGATGCCGTCTACCTCGCGGGTCTCACACAGTTGAACGCAAAGCGGCTGGTCGAAGACCTCCGCGCGGCGCTGCCCGAGGACGTCGAGCTCATCGCCCCCGACTCCTTCGCGGCGCCGGACATCGCGCAGGCGCTCGGAGCGGCAGGCGAGGGGATGCGCGTGACCAATCCCTCGGTTCCCTTCGAGGCGCTGCCACCGCCCGGCAAGGACGTCGTCCAGAGGCTCGGGCTCTCGCCCGCCGACTCGATCTACGTCCCGGAGGCGGCACAGGCGACGGCGGTGCTGCTCGATGCCATCGCCCGGTCCGACGGAACGCGCGCGTCGGTGGTCGACCAGCTCTTCGAGACGACGGTCGAAGGCGGTATCCTCGGCTCCTTCTCGTTCGACCGGTTCGGCGACATCGACCCTGCTCCGGTGGGCATCTACCGGTTCGAGGACGGTGAGATCGTCGCCGAGGGGGTCGTGCGGGCACCGCTCGCAGCCCGCTGACAGAACCCCTCAACCGAACCAGGCTCTCGCGAAGATCGCCAACCAGCGTGCCCGACCGCCGACGCGCGGCCTGACGGTCGAGACCCGGGGCAGCGCTAGGAGTCGGTCCACCAGTCGCGCTGGCCATCGACGTCTTCCCGCGGATCTTCGCCGAGATTGGGTGCGCCGAGGACGAGGAGCTCGAGGCCGTCCGGCCCGGCCTCGTAGCCGCGCCACGTCCCGGGCGGGACACGCACGGCGTCCCATTCCTCGAGCTCGACGATCTCGTCGTCGACCTTCATCCGTCCGCTCCCGCGCACGACCACGTACACCTCCTCTTGCGTCATGTGCGAGTGGCCGTATGGAAAGCGGTAGCCGGGCGGGATGCGTTGGTGGCTCAGGGCGGAGCTCTCCAGCCCGAGCGGCCGGGTCGCGGCGCGGAACTCCAGGTCCGGGGCTCCGTCGAACCTCGAGCCGATGTCCTCCAGGTCCCGCTTGATGTTCCGGAGCGTGAACGGCACGCCCGCGATCCTACGGCACCGCGCGGGCCGTCCATCGTGCACGTGCCGGGTCCGCTCTGCCCGCCACGAGTTCCCTCAGCGGATCAGCTCGCGAAACGCCGGCTCGTCCCTGAGCGGGTCGAGATCGGTGTCCTCCTGCGCGAGGGCACGGAGGCTCGGCCGCCGCTCGAACGCGACGCGAAGGTGACCGATCGCGTCCTCCGTGCGGCCGGCGAGCGCCTCGCAGCAGGCGAGGTTGTACAGCGGCGACGCGTAGCCGCTTGCCTCCAGCGTCGCGCGGGCGCGATCGATCACGGCGTCGTAGTCGCCGGCCTCGTAGGCGGGATGGAACTCCGCCCAGATCTCCCAGCCGCCGGCCTCGTACGGCTGTCCGACCGTGCTGCCGATCGCGAGCACCGTCGTCCCCGCCTCCTCCGCGAAGGCGGTTCGATTGCCCTCGGGTCGGACGAACACGAACGTGCCCTCCGGTGCGTCCACCGTGTCGCCGTCGATCTCGAACCGGGCGCGGCCGCGGAGGACGACGTAGAGCTCCTCGTTGCCCTCGTCCTCCTGATGCTCCGGCATGAGCCGGTCGCCCTTGTCGGCCGCCGTCCACGCGTTCGTCCCGAACGCGCGGATCCCGAGGTGGTGGCGCACGGGCCGCATGTGCGTGTCCTCGCGGTAGGCGATGTCCTGCAGCTCGTCGACCGTCGCAACCCGGTAGCTCTCGGCAGCCACCTTCCGACCCTAACGAACGTGGCCCACGCCGAGCATGTGCGACGGCGCCCGACTCTCGCGCTCGAGCCCTGAGAACGCGGTGGCGATCGAGAGCTCGTCCGAGCCCTCGTCCCCCTCGGTCAGCCGGCCCGCGAGGAGCTTGCCGACGCCCCAGAGCGCGGTCAGCAGCAGCGTGAGCCTCAGAGCGGCTCTCATGACGGCACGTCCGGCACCGCGCGCGGCTCGAGCACGACGACCGCCGTCTCGTGCGGACGGCGCGCTGCGTAGGCGTCGAGGTTCTCGTCGATCTCGCGCCAGCGCTGCCACAGCCGCTCGCGCTCCTCGCCGACCGCGGCCCTGCCGAGCACCTCGTGCCGCGCCCCGCCGGCGAGCTCGACGACCGCCTCCGGGCGGGCCTGCAGGTTGAGCCACCAGGCCGGCTCGGCGGCACCCCAGCCGTTCATCGCCATCGTGACGAAGCTCGGGCCGTCCTCGTAGTAGCCGACGATCACGCTCCGCGGCTCCCCGCTGCGCCGGCCCGTCGTGGTCAGCCGCAGGGCGCCCCACTTCCCGGGCCGCGGGCGCCACAGCCCCTTGCGCCCCCCACTCGCCCGGACGACTCGTCGATGCGCGTGCCAGAACCCGACGATGACCCATCGTGGTGGAAGACGCGCCTTGCCTCCAGCCATCCCTTCACCTCCTCGGAAGGCTGAGCTCACCATACCCCCGCCGGCGACTCGCCGAGTCGGCCACCGGCGGCCGGACGCGCATCGGCTCTAGACGGCCCAGTCGGGCAGGTCGAGGCCCTGCTCGTCGAGCATGCGGCGGACGCCCGGCAGCGCGAGCGTCCGGAGGAAGTGCGCCCGCAGACGTGGCAGCTCCCACGCGGGTGAGTCCAGTCGGCGGCCCCAGCGCGTCAGCATGAACAGGAAGAGATCGGCCGCCGTGCGGTGCTCGCCCACGAGCCACTCCCGTCCCTCGAGGCTCTCGTCCACGAGCGCGAACAGCTGGCCTGCCTCGGTGGCGGCGAGCTGCTCGACCTCCGGGCCGCCGTAGCGCTCCGGGTAGAAGAACCGCAGCAGGCAGGTCTGCATCGTGTTCGTCATGAACACGAGCCAGCGGTAGAAGTCGGCGCGGTCGTCCGGGGCGAGCCGCGCCTCCGGATACCGGTCCGCCAGGTAGAGCAGGATCGCCGCCGACTCGCTCACCACGACGTCGCCGTCGAGCAGCGTGGGCACGACGCCCCACGGGTTCAGCGCCCGGTAGGCGGGGTCGCTCTGCGCCGTCTCCCGGTCGATCTCCACGAGCCGGTACGCGACCCCGATCTCGCCGAGCGCCGCGTGCGGCGCCATCGCAGCGGTTCCGGGACGCCAGTACAGGGTCAGCGGCTCCACCGCCCGACGATATCGGCTGGGACTCGTGGGCGCTCAGCGCGATGCCGAGCGTCCGCGCGGCCGCTCGGCGTCGCGCAGCCGCTCGAGCCCGTCGAGGAGCAGGTCGAGACCGAACTCGAACTCGGTCCTCGCGCCGGGGACGGGCGGCGCCAGATGCTGCTCGGCATGCTCGACGACGTACGGGTAGCGATCGGCCGGGATCAGCGGGAGGAAACGCTCGGCGAGCGCGACGAGCTCCTCACGCGTCTCGAACGGCATGCCGACCTGCCACAGCGTGTAGCCCGTGATGTGGCTGTCGATCGCGTGGTAGGCGTGGTGCGTCAGGTCGGCGGAGAAGCCCGCCTCGCGGAACGTCCGCAGCACGCCTTCCATCCACGCGAACCGGCGCTCGCTCGGCCCACCCGTCCGCATCGCCAGACCACACGCCCAGCGATGGCTGAGGTAGGCCAGGTGGCTCGAGGTGGCCGTGCGTCGAATCGACTCCTTCCAGTCGGGCTCGCCGGTCGACACCTCGATCTCCTCGAGCACGAGCTCGACCATCCCGGCGAGCACGTCGTCCTTGTTCGCCACGTGGTTGTAGAGCGACATCGCCTCGACCCCGAGCCGCTGCCCCAGCTTCCGCATGGTCAGCTCGTCGAGCCCCCGTTCGTCAGCGAGCTCGACCGCGGCGCGCAGCACGCGGTCCCGGGTCAGAGGCGCTCTACGGCTCGGGGGCTCGGCTCGACGGGGCATCGGTCTCGACTTGACGAACTTACGCTGTACGTCTAGGCTTTCCTCTTGAACTTACACCGTCAGTGCAGTGGCCCGCACGACGATCGCCCCGCCCTGCGAGCCCGACCGGAAGAAGGAGCACCCGTGACCACGACCCCCGCCTCCGCGCCCCCGACGCCGACCGCGACCTCGCTCCCGTCCTCCACCCGCGCCGTGCGGCACGAGCGCTACGGCACCAGCGGCGCCGTCGGCGTGGGCGAGATCGAGCTCGCGCCGCTCCAGCCCGACGAGGTGCTCGTCGAGGTCGTGGCGAGCACCGTCAACCCGGTCGACTGGTACGGCGTCAGCGGCTTCTTCATGACCCGCATCGGCAACGGCCTGCGGGCCCCGAAGGATCCACGCGTCGGCACCGACGTCGCGGGCCGCGTGGTCGCGACCGGCGCCGACGTGCCCGACCTCGCCGTCGGCGACGAGGTGTTCGGCACCGCGCACGGGGCGTGGGCCCGGTACGCCATCGGGAGCGCTGCGAAGCTCGCGCGCAAGCCGGCCGCCGTTCCGTTCGAGGCCGCCGCCGCCACGCCGGTCGCCGCGCTCACAGCGCTGCAGGGGCTCCGCGACAAGGCGACCGTCGGCCCGGCCACGAAGGTGCTCGTGAACGGCGCCTCGGGCGGCGTCGGCACCTACGCCGTGCAGCTCGCCCGCTGGCTCGGCGCCGAGGTGACCGCGGTCTGCTCGTCCGACAACGTCGAGACCGCCCGCTCCCTCGGCGCGACCCGGGTCGTCGACTACACGCGCGAGGACTTCACCCGACTCGACGAGAGATTCGACGTCCTCTTCGACGTCGCCGGCAGCCGGCCGCTCCGCGAGCTGCGCCGTGTGCTCACCCCGGGGGCGACGGTCCTGGCCGTCGGCGCACGGATGTCCGCGCGCGGCCTCGGGCCGCTCCCCCACCTCGCCGGCATCAAGCTCGCCGCGATCGGCCGCTCGCAGAAGGTCGTCCTCTTCATCGCGCACACCAACACCGCCGACCTCGAGCTGATCGGAGGGCTCCTCGCCGACGGACACCTGCGCTCGGTGATCGACCGCCGCTTCGAGGGGCTCGAGGCCGCGCAGGACGCCCTCGACGCGCTCGGCGCCGGCCACGCCCGCGGCAAGCACGTCCTCCTGATCTGAGGCGCGGCGCCAGCTGGCTGCGCGATTCGCGCGGTCGGGGTCGGGGCGCACGCGGATGCGCCGCGGGCGGAGCGGGCCTACGCTCGGTATCGAAGGAGGCGACGATGGACGACGATGCTGTCGCTGCCGACCGGCGCGGAGGCAGCCCCCTGCTCGAGTGCCGGGGGATCTGCAAGCGGTTCGGGGCCGTCGAGGCGCTCACGGACGTGGACTTCGAGGTGTACGCGGGCGAGGTGGTGGCGCTCGTCGGCGACAACGGGGCGGGCAAGTCGACGCTGATCAAGGCGATCTCCGGCATCCAGCCACCCGACGAGGGCACGATCCGCTTCGAGGGTCGCGAGGTCACGATCCGCACCGCAGCCGACGCGACGCAGCTCGGGATCGAGACCGTCTACCAGGATCTCGCGCTGTGCGACAACCTCGACACGGCCGCGAACCTGTTCCTCGGCCGCGAGCTGACGGGCACGCCGCTGTCGACGCTCCTCCACGTCCTCGACGAGCCCGACATGGAGCTGCGCGCCGCCGAACAGCTCCGCGACCTCCGCGTGACGACGATCGACAGCGTGCACCGGCCCGTCTCCGGGCTGTCGGGCGGCCAGCGGCAGGCGGTCGCGGTCGCCCGGGCGACGCTGTGGCAGGCGAAGCTCGTGATCCTCGACGAGCCGACCGCTGCGCTGGGCGTGTCCCAGACGGCGATGGTGCTCGAGCTGATCAAGCGGCTGCGCGCTCAGGGGCTCGGCGTGGTCGTCATCTCGCACAACATCGACGTCGTGTTCGAGGTGGCCGACCGGATCGTGGTGCTCTACGTGGGTCGCAACGCCGCCACGTTCGACCAGGCGACGACGACCCGGGCGGAGGTGGTCGGCGCGATCATCGGCCTCCGCGCCGGCGAGCCGGTCGGCGTCGCGCGCGCCGGCTGACGGCGCAGGCGACAGGCTGGCCGCCCGTGCCGGTCAGGCACCACTCTCGTGCGTCGCTGTAGATGCCCCCTTGGGGTATTTGACAAGAACGACGTGACTCGCTATCGTCTCACTCGTCTTGATACCCCCTATGGGTATATGAGGAGGAGAGATGTCCGCTCACGCACACGCGATGCACCCGCCGAGCTCGCTGAACAGGACAGCGTTCATGGCGACCCTGCACTGCCTCACCGGCTGCGCCATCGGCGAGGTGCTCGGCATGATCATCGGCACCGCGCTCGGCTGGAGCAACGCCGCCACGATCGCGCTCGCCGTCACGCTGGCGTTCACCTTCGGCTACTCCCTGACCATGGTGCCGCTGGTGCGGGCCGGGCTGGCGCTCGGCGTCGCCCTTCCGCTCGCGTTCGCCTCGGACAGCCTCTCGATCGCCGTGATGGAGATCGTCGACAACGGCGTGATGCTCGCGATCCCCGGCGCGATGGACGACGGCCTCGCCAACCCCCTCTTCTGGGGAGCGCTCGGCTTCGCACTCCTCGTCGCCTTCGCCTTCGCCTACCCCCTCAACCGGTACATGATCGCCCGCGGGCAGGGGCACGCCGTCGTCCACGCGAACCACGGCTCGAGCACCAACGCCACCACGACGCCGGCGCCCTCGCGCCAGTTCGTCCTGATCGGGCTCGCCGCGATCGCCGTCACGCTCGTCGTCACCGTCGGCGCCGCCATCCTCCTCGACGGCGCCGACGAGCACGATCCTTCACCCACCCACGCGACCGCCCCGGGAGCTCTGGTCTCGGCGACACCCTCGTAGCTCGCGCCACGGGCCTTGACGTCTCCGTCCCAGGCAGCCGAGAGCCGCCTGTGCGGCGCGGTCGAACGTATCAACGACCGTTAGGATGAGCGGGGTGCCGCACGATGATCGCTGCGAGCTGCTGTGTCTCGATCTGCCAAGGGCCGAGGCTATCCGCGCACGCACGAGCGCGCGCGCTGCAGGCGCTGCGCAGCGCGGCCGAGCGCGCCCGTGGCCTCGCCGACCCGACGCGCCTCTCGCTCGCCGCGGCGCTCGCCGAAGCCGATGAACTGTGCGTCTGCGACCTCGCCTGGATCGCCGGCCGCTCGCAGAACCTGATCTCGCACCACCTGCGCGCGCTCCGCGCGATCGGGCTGGTGGACGCGCGCCGATCCGGGAAGATGGTCATGTACTCGCTGACCTCCGAGGGACGTGCGCTTCTCTCCGTGGTGCTGCCGGCTGGGGCTCACGCGTGAGCACGACGATCCGCGAGCTTCCGGTCTCCGGGCAGGTCGCGCCCGGCGAGAGGTCGAAGGAGTGGCTGCGCGCCGCTCGTCGAGCGCGGATGCTGTCGTGGCTCTCGCTGGCCTGGATCGGCACGGAGGGCGTCGTCGGGATCGCGGCGGGCCTCGTCGCCGGGTCGATCGCGCTCACCGGCTTCGGGATCAACGCGCTCGTCGAAGGCTTCGCGAGCCTCGTGATCGTGTGGCGCTTCACCGGATCGCGACTCCACTCCGAGAGAGCCGAAGCGCGCGCGCATCGGATCGTGGCGATCCAGTTCTTCATCCTCGCGCCGTACGTCGCCTACGAGGCGCTCAGCAAGCTCTGGCACGGCGACCACCCGGACACGAGCTGGCTCGGGATCGCACTGGTCACCACGAGCGCGATCGGGATGCCGCTCCTCGGCCGCGCGAAGCGACGGCTCGCGCACCAGCTCGGGTCCGGCGCCACGCACGGCGAGGGCACGCAGAACATCCTCTGCGGCTACCTGGCCGTCGCCGTGCTTGCCGGCCTGCTGGGCAATGCCCTCCTCGGGTGGTGGTGGCTCGACCCGATCGCGGCGCTCGCGATCGCCGGGCTCGCGATCCGCGAGGGCCGCGAGAGCTGGCGCGGCGACAGCTGCGGCTGCGCCACCTGCTAGCGCTCCGGCAGGGCCGCTTGACTCCAGCGCCGACGCGCTATCCATCCAGCCGACCAGGCCATCGGGGTGGGGAATGCGCGCGCGCGCTGGGCACTCGCACGCGAGCGCCCGCTTCAGGGGTAGGGCTGGCCGAGCGGCGTGGTGCCGGCAGCCCTGGCTGTCTGCGTGTCAACGCTCTCGACCTTGACGAGCTCTTCACGGCCGCCACCGCCGGAAACACCGAGGACGAGCACGGGGCCGACCTCGGGGGCGTACAGCTTGTACTCGACCACATCGGGCTCGATCGTGATGGTGTCCTTCGTCAGGAGAGCGTCGCGATAGAGACCGGCCGGCACCTGCGCCTGCTCTTGGGTGCTGAGGACCTCGCCGTTGTCCTCGGCCTCGCCCGCGTAGTACTCCTGCCGATAGCGCATCCCGTCGACCGGGTCGGCGGGCACGATGACACCCGGGAGGGCACCGTCGACACCCGCCTCGAACGAGCCGGCCTTCGAGGTCACCGCACCGTCCTCGAACTCTGCCGTGTCCTCGCCCAGGTACCACACGTTCCCTTCGGCGTCCTGCGCGTACCAGTCGAACGTGTCCTCGATCAGCTCCCCCTCGTGCGTGACGGTGTCACGCACGACCCGCGCGGTGACCCCGTTGGCAATCAGCTTGGTCTCGGTGCTGACGGTCACGACGACATCCAACTCCCCGCCTTCTTCGTCGAGCTCGCGGTACACCCAGCGAGCGCCGGGCACCATCGGCCAGTAGCGGTTGTCGATCTCGGTCGTGAACGCCGCTGGATCGAGCTCGACGGGCTCGCTTCCCTGCGGAAGGCCGGCACCGGACGCGCCCTCGCTGTCCCCGCCATCGCAACCGGCTGCTATCAGAAGCACCGCTGAAACGGCGACGCTGGCGACGAGCTGCCTGGCCATCGCTCACCCTTCCTCTCGCGACGCAGCCGCAGACGATCGAGCACTCGATCGTGCGTCAGCGGCACCCTTGGCGAACGCAGCATACGGCAGCGCCCCTCCCCGCGCTATCGGCTCTAGTGGCGTAGCAGCGCGCCTGGCGCTTGCGTCGTCGGGTCTTTCGCTGCCTGATCGTCGCCTTCCGGCGCCAGGGTCGGCAGCCATTCCAGCCAGCGCGGGAGGTACCAGTTCCACTCGCCGAGGATCTTCATGGTGGAGGGCACGAGGACGGCGCGGATCACGGTGGCGTCGAGCAGAACGGCGATCGCGAGCCCGAAGCCCATCTGCTGCATCATGATCAGGCTCAGGCTCGCGAAGAGACCGAACACGGCGACCATGATGATCGCCGCGCTGGTGACGGTGCCCGCGGTCCGGGTGATCGCGAGCTGGATCGCGGTGTCGGTGGTCGCGCCGCGATCGTGGAGCTCCTTGATCCGGCTCAGGATGAACACGTGGTAGTCCATCGAGAGGCCGAAGAGCACGACGAACAGGAACAGGGGCAGCCAGCTGACGATCGCCCCGTTGGTCTGGAAGCGGAGCGGATCGGCGAGCCAGCCGTGCTGGAAGACGGCGACGAGGATCCCGTACGCGGCCCCGACCGAGAGCAGGTTGAGCACGACCGCGGTGGCGGCGATGACGAGCGACCTGAAGGTCAGCAGGAGGAGCGTGAACGCCAGCCCGAGCACGAAGAGGAAGACCCAGGGGAGCCGCGCCAGCATCTGGTGGTTGAAGTCGAAGGTGCCCGCCGTGATCCCGGTGACCGCGACCTCCGTGGCGGGCAGGGTCGTCGCGATCGGCGGGATCACCTCGTCGCGCAGCGTGTGCAGCGCGGCCAGGGACGCCTTGTCGTCGCCGGTGCCGGCGATCGCGAAGTCGATCCGCGCCACCGTCCGGTCGGGGTTCAGGCTGACGGTGAAGGGCGCGAAGAGCTGCCCCGTCGCTTCGGCGCGCTGCCGGAAGAGAGCGAAGGCGCGCTGCATCCGTGGCGTGTCGACGCGCGGTGCCCTGACGACGACGACCGCGGGCGTCTGCGAGCCGGGGAACGCCTGCTGGATGCGGCCGTAGGTGCGCACGATCGGCAGATCCCGGGGCAGGTCGGTCAGGTTCGGGAGCTTGGTGTGCATCGTCAGCGCAGGCAGCGCCAGGATCAGCAGCGCCCCGGCGGAGACGAGCATCGCGGCCCAGGGATGGCGCAACACGGCGCCGATGAAGCGCGCCCAGCGCCCGTCGTCGCGGGAGCCGCGACCGAAGAAGGGAACCCTCCCCCACTCCACCTTGTCGCCCAGCCGGGAGAGAAGGGCCGGCAGCACCGTCAGTGAGCCGACCATCGCGGCGAGCACGACGATCATCGTGCCGAGCCCGATCGTGGCGAACAGCGAGTTGCCCGACACGAACATCCCCGCCATCGCGATCAGCACCGTCGCGCCCGAGATCAGCACCGCCTGCCCCGACGTGCGGGCGGCGCGGAGCAGCGCGTCGCGGGACGAGCGGCCCGCGCGTCGCTCCTCTCGCTCGCGCCGCAGGTAGAAGAGCGAGTAGTCGATCCCGACGGCCATCCCGATCATCAGGATGATCGCGCCGAGCGTCTGGGCATCAGTCGGGATCACGTGGCTGATCAGGCTGTTCAGGCCGGTTGCAGCGAGCACCGCGGAGAACGCCAGGATCACGGGGAGACCCGCTGCGACGAGCGCGCCGAACGCGATGATCAGGATCGCGATCGTCAAGGGCAGCGAGATCAGCTCGACCCGGCCCATGTCACGCTCGAATCGCTGCCCGACCTGGTAGTCGGCGGAGGCCTGGCCGAACTCCTCCACGATCATGCTCGGGAACGCCGACTGCACGCCGGCCATCGACTCGAGGATCGGCGCGATCTTGTCCTTCGCCTCGTCTGCCGGGCCCTCGACGTCGAACTGCACGAGCACGGAGCGACGGTCCGCCGAGATCAGGCCGGCGTTCGGATGCGTGATCGGGGAGACGATCGCGCCGACGTCGGGCTGGGCAGAGAGCATCTGCACGATCGTGGCGACCGCCGCCGAGAACAGCGCGTCCTGATCGAGCGTGGTGGCCGACCGCGACTGCACCAGCACGCTCTCGCGAGCGGGGATCTCGAAGCTCCCCTGGTCGAGGATCTGCTCGGCACGCCGAGACTCGCCGTTCGCGATCGCCCAGGGCTCCATCTGGCGCACGCCGACGACGCTGCCCACGACGACCGCGAGCACGGCGAACACGATCCAGCCGAACGCCGCCGTCTTCCAGTGCGAGGCGCTCCAACGCCCTGCCCGGCCTGCGAGATTCACATGCTCCGACACGGTGGCCTCCCAGCCACGAGGCTCTGTCAAGCGTCCCGCTGCGCGTGACGCGCGACATCGGCGAAAACCCCTTCGGCTGCCGCGGAAAATCCTCACTCGAGCGGCTCGGGCACAGCTTGGACTCTCCGGGGAAGACACCGCGAGCCCGCCGCTAGCGACCCCCCTCGGCGGCCGCTCGACTGCGACGGCGGGCGTCGCCGCTCACGACCTGCGGGCGCTGGCCGGTCGCAGCTCCTTCTCCCACGTGGCGAAGCGTGGGTGCGCGGTCATACCGACCCGCTCGTACAGGCGTGTGGCGCCCGTCGGCGAGTCCGAGTCGACGTGGAGGTCGCAGCCCCGCTTGCCGCGGTCGAACAGCGTGCGGAAGACGTGCCGCAGCAGCGCCTCGGCGATCCCTCTGCCGCGGTAGGCACGACGCGTGCCGAGCGCCGCCACGTAGCCGCGCGACGGATCCTCCTCCGCCTCCGACCACCCGAACAGGTACCCGGCGACGAGCGGGCCGTCCCGCGCGAGCAGCGACAGCTCGCGGTCGAGCTGCGGGGTGTCCACGAGCCAGTGCCGGAACTCGTCGAGCGTCTCCTCCATCTCGCCCCAGTGGTCGGCGAACGCCTCGCGGTGCGCATCGAACGCCGCGGTGACGTCGTGCTCGGGATCGAGCCGCTCGATGCGGATGCCGGTCGGCGCGCTCGGGGCCGGCGGAGCTCCGGCGAAGTCGATGCGCATCAGCTGAAAGCGGCGGATCTCGCGGTAGCCCGCCTCTCTGAGGAGCGCCGCGACGACGGGCTCGTCGGCGAAGGCGCTGGCGTGGATCACGACGCGCGCGCCGGCCGGGGCGAGCTCGAGGAAGCGACGCGCCCGCCGTTCGGTCTCGGCGAGGACCGCGGCGCCGATGCCGCGCCCGTGCCAGGCGGGACCGACGACGCCGAGCGCGAAGACCTCGACGTGTGGCGGGCCGCAGACGAGCGAGAGCCAGCCGCACATCTCCCCGCCGGGCGCCTCGACGACGGCGACGTCGCGCTCGCGGTCGACGATCGGGTTGCTCCAGTGCCGCACCACCTGCTCGGTCGACCAGATCGGCGTGCCGAGGTGGACGTCCGCCTCCTCGTTGACCAGCTCGGCCGCACGCTCGGCGTCCTCGTCCCGGGCCGGACGCAGGCTGAAGCCCGTCGGCAGGCTCACTGCGCTCGCTCAGGTCGGATCTCACACGGCACCTGCCGATGTTGACATCACCCAGCTCGGCTCGGGCCGCGTCGAGGCGACGGATGCGCGATGACAGGGGTGCTCGAGGCCGCTGGCGGCGACGGTCGATGGCTCACGCCATGACGTATGCTCACCGGCCAAGCGGTCCGGTCGAGCCGATCAGGTCCGGCCCCAGATCGGCACCGGTGGCGCCACGCACACCATGACGCTGCCTCGCACCCGCGACGAAGGAGGATCCCGCATGGCGATCAAGGCGATCTCCACGTTCACGACCCAGCCGGGCCGACGCCAGGAGTTCGTGGGTCTGTTCGAGAGCCTCGTGGCGGAGAATCTCGAGCTCATGCGCGAGGTCGGCTGCCACAGCGCCACCATCTACGTGGTCGTCGACGACCCCGACACGGCGGTGGAGATCAGCGAATGGGAGTCAGCCGAGGCGCGAGAGCGGATGATGCAGAGCGAGGCCATGGGCGCGTTCGCACCGCTGTTCGATCTGCTGGCCGCTCCACCCGGCGCGACGGTGATCGAGCCGGTGCGCTAGCCGGCTACGGCGTCGCGCGCGTGTACGTGACGAGCCGCTTGCCGCCCGCGTCGATCAGCTCGAGCACGCTCCCGGCGAGACGGAAGCTCACGGCAGTCGGGAGCGCGGCGAGGTACGCGGCCTCCTGCTCCATCACCCCATCCGGCTCAGCGCACGCCTTCTTCGTGCCGGCGGGCGGCTCGATCTCGATCGAGCCCTTCTCGACCGTGAACGAGGTCGTGTATGTGTTGCACCCCGACGACCCGCTCAGCGACCCGTCCTCGGCGAACCTCGCGGTGAGCACCGTGCCCGCGAGCGGGCTCACCGAGGCGTCGTCGCGCAGCAGCCCCGTCACCTCCCACTCCCCAACGGGCGTGGCCGGCGCGTAGCGCAGCAGCTCGGCGTCGTCGGCGTCGGACAGCACGAGCCCCTCGCCGTCCAGGCGCCAGCCCGCGACGCGGCCGAGCGCGGCGACGTAGCTCTGCTCGATCCGGTCGGCCGGCGGAGCGCAGGCCATCTGCGTCTGGGCGAGCTGGCCGAGCTCCAGCGAGTCCCCGTCGACCGAGTACGGGCCCGAGTACTGGTTGCAGCCCGTCGACCCACTGACCGTCCCGTCCTCGAAGGTCGCGCTCGGCCACACCACGGCCACGTCCTGTGGCACGTCGATCCCGGCGGTCAGCACCCACGGCTGGCCTTCGAACGTCCCGGCATCCGAGCCGCCCTCCTCGTCGCCCCCACACCCCGAGACGAACGCCACGAGGACGAGCGCCACCAGCGGGACGACGACAGACCTCACCGCGCGCGACCCTACCAGCGCTCGAGCGTCTCGCCCGACAAGCGCCGGGTCGACCGCAGCGCCGAGCACGACTGCGATCCAGGCGTTGACGCTCTTCCCCGCCCGGCCGCATGCGCCCGCACGGCCTCGGCGAGGCCGTGATCCAGACGGAGCGAGGTCTGCCTGTCCGGATCGGATTCGACGTCGAGCGGGAGACCCGCTTGAATCACGCCAGATGCCGGACACGCTCTCCAGCCCCGAGGTGCTCGAGGCCGTGTGCGCACGGCGCGTGGTGCCGGTGGTGGTCGTCGACGAGCTGGACGTCGTCGAGCCGCTCGCCGATGCGCTCGTGGCGGGGGGGCTTCCGGTCGCAGAGGTGACGTTCCGGACGCGAGCAGCGGTGGAGGCGATCGCGGCGCTGTCGGATCGTGGCGACGTGCTCGTCGGCGCAGGGACGGTCACGCGGCCCGATCAGGTCGACCGGGCCGTCGAGGCCGGCGCGCGGTTCGTCGTCTCGCCCGGTCTCGACGCCAGCGTGGTCCAGCGCTGTCGTGAGCGAGGCGTTCCGGTGATCCCGGGGGTGGCGACCCCCTCGGAGGTGATGGCCGCGGTCGAGCTGGGGATCGACCTGCTGAAGCTGTTCCCCGCCGAGGCGCTCGGTGGCGTCGCGATGGTTCAGGCGCTCGCGGGGCCGTTCCCAGAGGTGCGCTGGGTGCCGACCGGCGGGATCGGCGCGGCGAACGCCGCCGACTACCTCGCGCTGCCGACGGTCGCGGCGATCGGAGGCAGCTGGATGGTGGCGCGACCGCTGCTCACGGCGGGTGACTTCGACGAGGTGAGACGCCTCGCCCGCGAGGCGGTCGCGTCGGCTGCGGCGGTGACCTCGTGACGCTCCGGCTGCGCCCGGCGGAGGAGTGCGCGTTCGACCTGGTCGCGCTGGGCGAGGTGATGCTCCGCCTCGATCCCGGGGAGGGCCGGGTCCGGACGGCGCGGTCGTTCCGCGTGTGGGAGGGCGGCGGCGAGTACAACGTCGCGCGCGGCCTGCGGCGCTGCTTCGGGCTGCGCACGGCCGTCGTGACCGCGCTCGCCGACAACGACGTCGGCCGACTGCTCGAAGACCTCGTGCTGCAGGGCGGCGTCGACACCTCGCTCGTCCGGTGGGCGCCGTTCGACGGAGTCGGCCGCACCGTGCGCAACGGGCTCAACTTCACCGAGCGCGGGTTCGGCGTGCGCGGCGCGATCGGCGTCTCCGACCGCGGCCACACCGCCGCCTCCCAGCTGAAGGCGGGCGACGTCGACTGGGAGCACCTGTTCGGCACGCTCGGCGTGCGCTGGTTCCACACCGGCGGGATCTTCGCCGCCCTCTCGGAGACGACCCCCGCCGTGGTCGAGGAGGCGATGAGCGCCGCCGCGCGCCACGGGACGATCGTGTCCTACGACCTCAACTACCGGCCCAGCCTCTGGAAGGCGGTCGGGGGCGTCGAGCGCGCGCGCGAGGTGAACCGGAGCTCGCTCGGCACGTCGACGTGATGCTGGGCAACGAGGAGGACTTCACCGCTTGCCTCGGCCTCGAGGTCGACCACGTCGACGAGCAGCTCTCGAACCTCGACACCGATGCGTTCCGCCGGATGATCGAGCGCGCCGTGACCGAGTTCCCGGGCTTCGCGGTCGTCGGCACGACCCTCCGCGCTGTGCGCAGCGCATCGCGCAACGACTGGTCGGCGATCGCCTGGTCGGCGGAGACAGGCTTCGTGGAGGCGACGCCACGACCGGACCTCGAGATCCTCGATCGCGTCGGCGGCGGGGACAGCTTCGCCTCCGGGCTGATCTACGGCCTGCTCGAGCGCGGCGACCTCCAGACCGCCGTCGAGCTCGGCGCGGCCCACGGCGCGCTCGTGATGACCACACCCGGTGACACGTCCACCGCGACGCTGGCCGAGGTCGAGGCCCTCGCCCGCGGGGCCGGCGCCCGCATCCAGCGCTAGGCCCTGACCATGCTCCGACTCGCCGAGATCCTCCTGGAGCCGCGCCCCTGTGACGCCTGGGCGCAGCTGCGCCAGGTGGGCGTCGACGAGGCGGTCGGCGTGCTGCCTCGCGGCTTCGTCGACTGGCGCGGAGACGCGCCCGAGCAGCCGTGGTCGTATGGGCCGCTGGCCCTCTACCGGCAGCAGGTCGAGGACGCCGGCCTGCGGCTCACGGTGATCGAGGACAACCCGCCGATGGATCGGCTCCGGCTCGGACTGCCCGGTCGCGAGGAGGAGCTGGAGGCGGTGGTCGAGCTCCTCCGGGCGATGGGTCGGCTCGGGATCGAGGTGTGGTGCTACAGCTGGATGGCGGTCGTCCCGTGGTCGCGGACGTCGCCGACGCTCGCCGGGCGGGGCGGAGCGTCGGTGTCCGGCTTCGACCTCTCCTTCTGGGCGGACGGCCCGCCGGCGCCGGGGGCTCCCGTCGCCGAGGAGCGGCTCTGGGAGACGCTCGAGTGGTTCCTCGAGCGCGTCGTGCCGGTCGCCGAGGAGGCGGGGGTTCGGCTTGCGCTGCACCCCGACGACCCGCCGCTCTCGCCGCTGCGCGGGATCGGGCGGATCGTGCGGTCGCTCGAGGCCTACGAGCGCGTCTTCGAGCTGCAGCCGAGCCCGGCGAACGGCATGACGATGTGCCAGGGCAACGTCGCGTTGATGACCGACGACCTGCCTGCGGCGATCCGCCGGTTCGGCGAGCAGGGGAGGATCCACTTCGTGCACTTCCGCGACGTTCGCGGCACGGCTGACCGGTTCGTCGAGACGTTCGTCGACGAGGGACCGACCGACATGGCCGCCTGCATCCGCGCTTACCGGGATGTGGAGGTGGACGCGCCGCTGCGCACCGATCACAGCCCTGCGCTCGCGGGCGACGAGGTCACGGTGCCCGGCTATCCGCTGCTCGGCCGGCTGCACGCGATCGGCTACGTGCAGGGCCTGCTCGCAGCGACCGCCTGAGTGGGCTCCCGAGCCGGGGCGTCGTCCAGCCCGCGGGCCGTCCACAGCCCGAGCGCAGGGTTGGCGATCACCCCTGGCTCGTCGGTCTCGCCGCCGAGCGGGTCGCCGGCGGGTGCACCGTCGGCGAGCCCCAGCCGGGCGCGCTCGTCCGCGAGCGGACGCCACTCGAACCCCACGCGCTCGATCTCCTCGCGCGTGAGCCCGCCGCTGCCGGGATCGGTGCAGTAGACGATGCGGAACCGCCCCTCGCTGCTCCCGTGGATCAGGTGCGCCGCCGCGCTGCGATTGCGGGCGAGGTCCGGGTCGCGGTCGATCGCCGCCAGGGTCGCCGCCGTTCCCCGGTAGCCGTGCCGGCGGATGAGCCCGTCGAGCTGGTCGTCTTCGCCGAACCGGGCGACACCGGGCGCGAGGACGATCAGCTCGCCGCCGTCGGCCACCGCCATCCGCGTGCGGTAGATCGCCTTGTTCGCGAGCCAGGTCGAGCGGAACTCGGCCGGATCCAGCCAGCACGCGATCCGGTCGAGCGGGTCGGGGAGCACGTGGACGTTGCACCGCTGCGAGAGGGCAGCCGCTGCGCGGAACGCTGCGCCACCCGAGTCGCCCGATCGTCCGCGTCCGACGAACAGGCCGCGGTGGACGACGCCGGCCGGCCCGTCCTCCATCACGGTGAGCAGCCAGAGCACGGGCACGCGCGGTGCGACGAAGCGATCGAAGGCCGCGTCGACGAGGTCCCGGACGGGCGACTGCGTCCGACCCATGATCGACTCGAAGCCCGACACCGCGCTGAGGAAGTGGCTGGCGTGGATCATGCGCGCACCGCCGAGGCCGATCACGAGGTTCTTCGTGAAGTTCGCCATCCCGATCACCTCGTGCGGCACGACCTGGCCGATGGAGACGACGAGGTCCCATCCCTCCAGCACGGTCGTGTCGATCTCGACGGGGAGCTCGTCCCGCACGAGGCCGCCCGAGGTGGCAGAGACCTCCTCCGCGGAGATCGCGCCGAGCTGCGTCAGCCCCTCGCGCCAGCGGTGCTCCAGCACGCGATCGGGTGGCACGTCGTCGCCGAAGAGCAGCGCGATGCTCGCGAGCGTCATCGGGGCGTGAGTGCCGAGCGCCGGCAGGACTGCCACCTCGCAGCCCGCGGCTGTGAGCGCGGTGAAGAGCCGCGACGTGATCTCACCGGCGCGGGAGTGCAGGCGGGTGTGATCCGGCGGCACGAGCAGCACCCGCCGTGCCCTCCGGTCGAGGATCTCGACCGCCACCAGCTGCTCGAGGTGGCTCGACAGCTCGGCGGACGAGATCTCGTGCGTCTCGCTGCCGACGGCGAGCGTCGGTCGGGTGGCTCCCCCGGGTGCCAGCCCGGCGAGCGCCCGCTCGGCCGCCACCACCAGCGTCGCCGGCGGCGCCTGGGCGGGCAGGATCGCGACGTCTGTCTCGTCGGGCCCGGGCGGCTCGAGCGCCGCGACCTGGCTCGCGACCATCCCCGCTCCCATGTAGTGCCCCGGCCGGCTCGCGAGTCGCCGCACGGCCTCGCCGGCGGCGACGTCGAGGTGGACGAACCGCACGCCGCCGGCCGAGCGCAGGACGTCGCGATAGACGCGTCGCAGCGCCGAGCAGGCGACGACGACGTCCTGCTCCTCGCGCAGCGCACGCCGGAGGGCCGCAAGCCAGGGCCAGCGATCCTCGTCCGTGAGGGGTGTCCCGGACGCCATCTTCGCGACGCTCTCCCGAGTGTGGAGATCGTCGGCGTCGACGAACCGGGCGCCGGTGCGCGCAGCGAGCGCAGCGCCGACCGTCGACTTGCCGGAGCCGGCGACGCCCATCACCACGACGCGACCCATGCCGGGGCGCGGCGGCGGGATCAGGGGAGCAGGCTCCGGAATCGCTCGAGCGCCTTCAGCCGTGGGGCGAGCAGCTCCTCCGCGGTGCCGACCGCTCGCAGCTCGGTCAGCGCGTCGAGCAGCAGCGCCTCGGCCTCCTGGGGCCGTTCGAGCGCGACGTTCCGCTCCTCGCTCGGATCCGCGGCGAGGTCGTAGAGCTCGAGGTCGTCGTCGGCGCCGCCCACCACGAGGGACAGACCCCTGCCGGTGACGGTGATCGGCTGGTCGTGGGCGACGCGCCGCGGCCAGGAGTCGACCGCGATCGTGATGCGCCCCTTCTGGTACTCGAGCGGCCACCCGCTGACGACGAGCTCTCGGTGGTCGTCGGTCTCGCCTCGCAGCACCGGCGCGAACGACCTGCCGGCGAGGTCGTCGGGCGGGGTGACGCCGGCCAGGTCGAGGATCGTCGCCGGCACGTCGACGAGGGTCGTCAGGGCAGGCGTGCGTCGTGGCTCGGCCCCGGGGAGCCGCACCATGAGCGGCACCTCGACGATCTCGCGGTAGAGGGGTGACCAGCTCTGGGTGCCGAGCTCGGCGTCCCACACCGACTTGCCGAGGTAGCCGTGCTCGCCGAAGTAGTAGCCGTGGTCGGAGAGGAAGACGAGCAGCGTCTCGTCGGCGATCCCGAGCACGTCGAGCTTCTCGACCAGGCGGCCGATCCACCGGTCGACGAGCGTCACCTCGCCCGCGTACGTCGCGTGGCTGAGCCGCACGTCGTCCTCCGTGAGCCCGGCGTCGCGCCAGTCGTCGTAGCAGGTCTCGGTCTCGCGGCCGTCGTAGTCGGGCGCGTACAAGCGGGTGTAGTAGTCGGGGGGGTTCCACGGCTCGTGCGGATCCCAGACGTCGACGAGCAGGAAGAACTGCTCCTGGTAGTGGCGCTCGAGCCACTCCTCGGCGGCGGTGACCGTGCGGGCGACCCAGCGGTCGGACTCGTGTCTCCACGTCGCGCGGGCGTCGAGCCGCTCCTCCATCCGCTTGGCGTCGCCCTGGCCGCGCAGCCAGACGAAGTCCTGGAAGCCCCGGTCGTAGCCGAAGCCGTTGCGCACGTAGAAGGGCGTGTCGACGATGCCCATGGTCAGGTACCCCGCCTCGCTCAGCAGCGCCGGGAGCGTGGGCAGCCCGACCGGCAGCGGCGCCCACGTCATGAACGTGAGCGACAGCCGGCCCGTGAGCAGGTCGGCGCGGGCCGGCATGGTCGGGAACGAGCCGATCAGGTGGTTGTCGAAGACGACGGATCCGGCTGCGAGCCGGTCGAGCGCGGGCGTCCTGACCCAGTCGTTCCCGTATGCCCCGAGGTGATCCCTGCGCAGCGTGTCCGAGACGACGACGACGACGTTCGGACGGTCGGTGCTCATCGAGCGGGCCTCGGACCGCGGGCCGCGGCGCCCTTGACGATCCGTTCACCCGCCATTAGCATCGCCCAAAAGTATACCGAAGTTCAAAAGAAACTTTTTCTAGCGCCGAATGCGCCGGTTGCCTCGAACGCCGGGGCAGGGGGCGGTCGCAACAACAGCACGTCGTCGTCGTCTCACGTCCTCACGGAGAGCATCCCTCCAACGAAAGGAACGGTCGATGGTCAGGAACGACAGGGCGCGTGGTCGACCCTCGCGCATGCGTCTCGGCAAGATGCTCCTCGTCACGGCGGTCGCGGCTCTCGCTGTGGCGGTCGGGACCGGTGTGTCCTTCGCGTCGACCGGCGGCAAGAGCGCGGTCGACCCGACGCTCGACTGGGCGATCGGCACGAACCCGCCGAGCCTCTTCAACGCGTTCTACTTCGGCACCGAGGGAGCGATGATGTTCTCCCTCACGACCCATCACATCCTCCAGCCGGGCGTCTTCGGTCAGCCGACGACCGGACCGGAGGCGGCGATCGCGTCGTGGAAGGCGGTCAACCCGACCACCTACACGTACACGATCAAGCCGGGGATCCGGTTCTCCGACGGCACCACCATGAAGGCGTCTGACGTCGCCTTCTCGCTCAACGTCCATCGCGACACGAAGACCGGCTCGAAGATGTTCTCCTTCTTCAACAACGTGCAGGCGATCACGGCGAAGGGCAACGTCGTCACCGTCAAGCTCAAGAAGGCGGACTCCAACTGGCAGTACACGCCGGCCGCGAGCCCGGCGCTCGTGTACTCGCAGGCCGACTACCGGAGGAAGGGCTCGTCGTTCGGCACGCCGAGCGGGCTCCCGGTCGGCACCGGGCCGTACAAGTGGGTCGAGTACGCCCCCAACTCGCGGGTCGTGCTCGAGCGCAACCCCTACTGGAAGGGCGTCAAGTACCCCTGGAACCGGATCGTGTTCTCGGTGATCCCCGACGCCAACGCGCGCCTGCTCGCGCTCCAGAGCGGGCAGATCGACGGGACGTTCGCCGTCCCCGGCAACGACCTCCCGCTGTGGCTGAAGGCGCCGAACATGAAGGTCGGCACCTTCAACTCGGGTGGGTGGCGCGGCTTCTCGATCGACATCGAGGACGGCCCGTTCAAGGACGTCAACGTCCGCCGGGCGATCGCCTACTCGCTCAACAAGTCGGCCATCACCGAGGCGCTCACGTCGAGCCGCGGTCAGGTGCTCGAGGGCCTGCCGCCGCTGCTCTTCATCCGCGCCTACCTCCCCAAGAAGGAGATCGAGACGGCCCTCAAGAAGGTGCCGACGTACCCGTTCAGCGTCGACAAGGCGAAGGCGGAGCTCGCGAAGTCCGCGTACCCCAAGGGGTTCAAGACGACGCTCAACGTCCCGACCGGCTGCGTCCCGTGCCTCCTGCTCGCCCAGGTGCTCCAGCAGGGGACGAGCAAGATCGGGATCGACGTCCAGCTGAACATGATGCCGGGGCCGCAGCGGTTCCAGGTGATCCTCGACCACAAGCCGAACCTCGGCATCCAGGTGCTCGGTCAGGGTCCCGACTCGCCGCACCCGATGGACAAGCCCAACCTCCTCTACCACAGCTCGAAGGCCGCGCCGGGCTTCGAGAACTCCGCCAACTACAAGAACGCGCAGGTCGACCGGCTCATCGAGCAGAGCCTGGCGAGCTCTGACCTCAAGGTGGCTGCGCGGAACGCCCTGAAGATGATGGAGATCATCAACAAGGACGTGCCCTACATCCCGATCTTCTCGATCCCCGGTGCCTGGGGGGTCAAGTCGGGCTGGCAGTTCAAGTCGTCGCTCGGGCCGTTCTACTACAACCAGATGTGGCTGAGCCACCTCATTGCCAAGTAGTGACCTGAGCACCACCGACGCCGACCTCGCGCTGCCGGGGCCGCCTCCCGACGAGGAGGCGGCCCCGGCGGGCGGCTCTGCGGACGAGCAGCGCCGCCGGTGGCTCGCCCGATACGTCGCACGACGGCTGCTGATCCTCGTCCCGCTCGTCCTGCTCACCAGCACCGCCGCCTTCGCGCTCACCCATGCGGCGCCGGGCGGCCCGATCGCGACGCTGCTCGAGAACGCGCCGACCTCGCCCGAGCAGATCGAGGCGATCAAGGAGAAGTACAAGCTCGGCGACCCGCTGGTCGTCCAGTACTGGGACTGGCTGACCGGCGTCGTCCAGGGCGACCTCGGGCGCTCGATCCTGACGAACAACACCGTCATCGACGAGATCCAGTCGCGGCTCTCGGTGACGCTGATGCTGAACGCGGCAGGGATCCTGATCGCGATCGTCGTCGGCATCCCCCTCGGCGTGCTGGCGGCGCTCCGCCGGGGACGGTTCCTCGACCGGCTGCTGGTCGCCGTGAGCGTGTTCTTCATGAGCACACCGGTCTTCGCGCTCGGCCTGTTCGCGCTCTACCTGCTCGGGTTCCGCGTGGGCCTGTTCCCGCTCTTCGGCCCCGGCGAGTGGGTGCTCGACCGGTTCCACCACCTGGCGCTGCCCGCCCTCGTGCTGGGTCTGCACGGGATGGGCTTCACCATGCGCTTCACGCGGGCGGCGATGCTCGAGCAGTTCGACATGGACTACGTCGCCTTCGCGCGCGCCCGCGGGCTCGGCAGCTTCCACGTCACCTACCGGTACGCGTTCCGCAACGCTCTCATCCCCGTCGCGACGGCCTCCGGACTGCTCTTCAACGGACTCCTGACCGGCTCGGTGCTGGTCGAGACGGTGTTCGGGCTGCCCGGGCTGGGGACGCTGCTCGTGAACGCCGTCACCGGGGGCGACTTCCCGATGGTCCAGGGCCTGCTGCTGTTCATCGCCGTCTGGATCATCTTCGTCAACATCCTGATCGACGTCCTGTACGTGTTCATCGACCCGCGCGTCCAGTTCGAGAAGGCCAGGGCCTGATGGCGACCCGCGCCACCAGCGCGCCTCCCGTCGGGGCGTTCCGCCGGCGGGTCAGGTTCTGGCACGCGCCGCCGCTCATCCTCACTTTGTCGTGGATCATCGTCGTCACGGTGGTCTTCCTCGCGATCTTCGGGTCGCTGCTCGAGCCCTACCCACCGCAGGAGCAGGATCTGCTCGCAGCGAGCCAGCCGCCCTCATCCGACCATTGGCTCGGCACCGACGGCCTGGGTCGCGACATCTTCTCGCGCATCATCGCGGGCGCGGACGCGGCGATCATCGGGCCGTTCATCGTGGCGTTCACCGGGATGCTGGCCGGCAGCGCGCTGGGGATCGCCTCCGGCTACCTGGGTGGCAGCACGGACATGGTGATCCAGCGGCTGATCGACTTCATGTTCGCCCTGCCCGGACTCCTGATCGCGATCGTGATCGTCGGCGTCGTCGGCGGCGGGTATGCGCTGGCGGTGGTCGTGCTGAGCATCCTCAACGTCGCGGGCGGCATCCGTCTGCTCCGTGGAGCCGCGCTCGAGCAGCGATCGCTCCCCTACGTGGAGGCGGCGCGCACGCTGGGGGTGCCGCGATGGCGGATCATGTACCTCCACATCTGGCGCAACATCTCCCCGATCGTGTTCGCGAACGCGGCCCTCGACTTCGCGCTCGCCCTGGTCGCGCTCTCCAGCCTCTCGTACCTCGGGCTCGGCACGCAGCCAGGCGTCGCGGAGTGGGGCCGGATGCTCTCCGAGAACCAGTCCCTGCTCTTCCAGAACCCGGCCGGGGTGCTCGCGCCCGCGCTCGCGATCGTCCTGTTCGCCACCTCGGTGACCATCATCGGTGACTGGGTCTACGACCGCTTCTCCTACAGTGGCCGCACCGGGCGCTGACATGGCAGCGGCGTCGCCGCTGCTCGACGTGCGCGGCCTCCACATCGAGGTCGTCGCCGGGAGCGTCCGCAAGACGCTCGTCGCGGGCGTCGACCTGACGGTGACCCAGGGCGAGACGATCGCGATCGTCGGGGAGTCGGGGAGCGGCAAGTCCCTCACCGCGCGCGCCGTCGTCGGCCTGCTCCCGACGGGCGTCGTCGCGAGCGACGGACAGATCGTGTTCGACGGCCGGGACATGCTGCAGGAGGGGCAGCGAGCGGTCGCGCGGCTGCGCGGCGGCAGCATCTCGATGATCTTCCAGGACCCGTTCACGATGCTGAACCCCCTGCTGCGGTGCTCGAAGCACATCGAGGAGGTGCTCCGGATCCGCGAGGACGCCCCGATCCGCGACAAGCGGGCCGCGCGCAGGGAGGCGCTCGCACGTCTCGCCGAGGTGGGGATCACCGATCCCACCGCGGCCGACCGCTACCCGTTCCAGCTGTCGGGCGGGATGCGCCAGCGCGTGGGGCTCGCCGCCGCGCTCGCAGCCGACCCGCGCATCCTGATCGCCGACGAGCCGTCGACCGCGCTCGACGTGACCACGCAGGCCGAGATCCTCGACCTGCTCAAGGACGTGCAGCGCGCGCGCGGGATGGGGCTCATCCTGATCACCCACGACCTCCGGATCGCCTTCTCCGTCGCCCACCGCGTGTACGTGCTGTACGCGGGGTCGCTCGTCGAGGTGAGCCCCGCGCTCGCCCTCGAGCAAGAGCCGCTGCACCCTTACTCGCTCGGGCTGCTCCTGTCCGAGCCGGCGGCCGATCGCCGACTCGACCGGCTGGTCGCGATCGACGGCTCCGTCCCCGCCCCGGACGAGGTGGCCGACCGGTGCAGCTTCGCGACGCGGTGCACGTGGGCGGCGGACGAGTGCCTGGCGGGCAAGCCGCCGCTGAGCGTCGTCGAGGGGACGCGGGCGACGGCCTGCGTGCGGATCGGTCGGATCCGCACGGAGATGCGCGCCTCGCACGCGGCCGCGAAGCAGCCGCTGCCGGCCGCCCGGGCGCTCGAGCGCTCGCAGCGCAGCGAGCGGCCGATCCTGAAGGTCGAGGGGATCCGCAAGGTGTTCGCCGGCCGGTCGGGCGCCGAGATGCACGCGCTGCGAGGCGTCTCGATCGAGATCGGCCGGGACGAGAGCGTCGGCCTCGTCGGCGAGTCGGGATCGGGCAAGACGACCCTCGGCCGCTGCATCGTCGGACTCGAGACGCCCACTGCGGGGGTGATCGACGTGGACGGCATCCGGGCCGAGGACTACGCGAAGCTGACCGGTGAGCAGCGCACGGCGATCAGAAGCACCGTCCAGATCGTGTTCCAGGACCCCTACTCGTCACTCGACCGCACGGAGACCGTCGGCGCCGCGCTGCGCGAGGTGCTGCTCGTCAACGGCTATCCGCGCGACGGGCTCAAGCGCCGCGATCGACGAGCTGCTCGACCTCGTGGGGTTGCCGGCCGGCTACGCGAGGCGACGCCCGGCCGCCCTGTCCGGGGGCGAGCGCCAGCGCGTCTCGATCGCGCGCACGCTCGCGGTCGAGCCGAAGCTGATCGTGTGCGACGAGCCCGTGTCCGCGCTCGACGTCTCGGTGCAGGCGCAGATCCTCAACCTCTTCCGCGACCTCCGCGAGGAGTTCGGGCTCAGCTACCTGTTCGTCACGCACGACCTCGCCGTCGTGCGGCAGGTCGGCAGACCGCGTCTACGTGCTCCACCGCGGCTCGGTCGTCGAGGAGGGGGCGACGGAGCAGGTGCTCGACCGGCCGTCGCACGAGTACACGCGCCACCTGATCGCCTCGATCCCCCGCTCGGCGGTCTGATCGTGCGCCACGCCGAGACCTGCACGCTCGGCCCGGACGGCCCCGTCGTGTCCCACCTCGGCCTCGGCGCCTCCGTGATCGGCGGGCTGTTCCAGCCCGTCACCGGCGCCGAGGCGCACGCGGTGGTGACGACGGCGCTCGAGCTCGGCATCCGCTACATCGACACGGCGCCGCTCTACGGGGTCGGTGCGTCCGAACGGCGGGTCGGCGAGGCGCTCGCTCGCAGGCCGCCCGGACGCCCCGTGCACCCTCTCGACCAAGGTGGGCCGGCTGCGTCCGGACTCGTC
Source organism: uncultured Actinomycetes bacterium (assembly GCA_963703095.1). Lineage (GTDB taxonomy): Bacteria > Actinomycetota > Thermoleophilia > Gaiellales > Gaiellaceae > Gaiella. The sequence goes on along the minus strand of OY969787.1, from coordinate 1,108,271 downwards.
CCACCGAGCACGAGCCGACTGCCCGACGGGCTCTGGCACGTGCCCGACGACGTGAAGCCCGTGTTCGACTTCAGCCGTGACGGGATCCGCCGGTCGCTCCTCGAGAGCCTCGAGCGACTCCGCCTCGACCGGGTCGACGTCGCCTACGTCCACGACCCCGACGACCATCTCGACCAGGCGATCGCCGAGGCGCTCCCCGGCGCTGGCGGAGCTCCGCGACGAAGGGCTCGTCGGAGCGATCGGAGCCGGAATGACGAACGCGGCGGCGCTTGCGCGGATCGTGCGCGAGCGCCGCAGCCCGACTGCGTCCTGCTCGCGGCGACGCTACACGCTGCTCGACCAGACCGCCCTCGACGAGCTGCTGCCGCTCTGCGAGCGCGACGGGGTCGGCCGTCGTCGCGGGCGGCGTGCTCAACAGCGGCGTGCTCGCCGATCCCTCGCCCGGCGCGCGCTTCGACTACGCGGAGGCCCCGGAGCCCGTGCTCGAGCGGGCGCGGCTGGCCGCCTCGAGCGTGCGAGCGGCACGGCGTCCCGCTGCCGGCCGCCGCGCTCCAGCTGCCGTTGGGGCATCCTGCCGTCGTCTCCGTGCTGACCGGAGTCCGATCGGTCGCGGAGCTGCAGCTCAACGTCCGCCACTTCGACCTCGAGCTGCCGCCGGCGCTGTGGGACGATCTCGTCTCGGCGGGCATCCTCGCCGAGTCGACACCCCTTCCCTCCGGGGCGATGCTGTGAGCTGCCGTCCGCGCATCGCCGCCGGCCAGGTGTCTCGGATCGACTCGGGTATTCTCGCGCGGTGGCGAAGGTGAGACCGACGCGCGTCGCCTCCGCGGCCCGGCCCGACGGCCGCCGGCGCAGCCTCACCGACAAGGCGTACGAGCACGTCCGCAGCGCGATCCTCCGCGGCGAGCTGCCGGTCGGGAAGGTGCTGGCAGAGGCGACGATCGCAGACGAGCTCGGGATCTCGAAGACGCCCGTGCGGCAGGCGCTCCAGCTCCTGCGCACCGAAGGGCTGCTCGAGGTCGGCCCGCGGCGGCAGCTCGTGGTCAGCGGCTCCTCGGTCGAGCACCGGAACGAGATCCTCCGCATCCGCGAGGCGCTCGAGAAGATCGCCGTCGAGACGGCCTGCCGCGAGATGTCGCTGGAGGACATCGACCTGCTCCGCCTGAACCTGCTGCGCCAGCAGCGCGCCGCGGATGCGCACGACGAGGAGGGCTTCCTCGTGCTCGACGAGGAGTTCCACATCCGGATCGCGCTGGGCGCGAACCTCCCGATCGTCGCTCGCCTGCTCGAGCAGATGCGCGGGTTCGCGCGGCTGATGCGACTCGGCCGCCACCAGCCGCCCGAGCACCTGAACGAGATCATCCCCGAGCACGCTCGGATCGTCGACGCGCTCGAGAGCCGCGACGTCGACGAAGCGCTCACCGCGCTGCTCGAGCACCTGCACCACTGGGACTACCTGCTCCAGCCGCAGGTCGCCGGCGAGGCGGACGGGGCCGGCGCGTCGTGAGGATCGCCCGCGTCGACGTCTTCGGCTACGACTTGACCTACGTCCACGGCCGGTACGTGATGTCGGGCGACCGGGTGATCGAGCGGCTGCCGAGCACCGTCGTGCGCGTCACGACCGACAGCGGCATCGAGGGTTTCGGCGAGGTGTGCCCGCTCGGGCCGGCGTACCTCCCGGCCCACGGCGGCGGCGCGCGCGCCGCGCTGCACGAGCTCGCTCCCGCCGTCGTCGGCCTGCCGGCGTCGAACCTGGGCGCCGTCAACGCCGCCATGGACCGGGCGCTGATGGGCCACGGCTACGCGAAGAGCGCCATCGACACCGCGTGCTGGGACGCGTTCGGGCGATCGGCGGGGCTCCCCGTCTGCGAGCTCCTCGGCGGACGCCTGTCGGACGACTTCCCGCTCTACTTCGCCGTCCCGCTCGCGTCCGCCGCGGAGATGACCGCATACGTCCACGCGCGCCGCAGCGAGGGGATCCACCGCTTCCAGCTGAAGCTCGGCGCGGACCCGTACGACGACGCGGAGCGGACGCGGGAGGTGGTGGAGGCGACGGGCCCGGAGGACGTGATCGTCGCCGACGCGAACGGCGGCTGGCGGCTGCAGGACGCGGTCGTCGCAGCGCGCGCCCTCGACGGCCTCCCGCGCGTCTTCTTCGAGCAGCCGTGCCCGACGCTCGAGGAGTGCCTGATCGTGCGGCAGCGGACGACCCTGCCGATGGTGCTCGACGAGTGCATCCGCGACGTCCACTCGCTCCTGCGGGCCTACGAGGCGAAGGCGCTCGAGGCGTTCAACCTCAAGATCTCGAAGGTCGGCGGGTCTCACCCACGCCAAGCTGATGCGCGACCTGGCGGTCGCGCTCGGTCTGCGCGTCACGATCGAGGACGCCTGGGGCGGCGACCTCGTCACCGCGGCGGTCGCCCACCTCGCCGCCAGCACGCCGCCGGACACGCTGTTCACCGTCTCGTTCATGAACGACTGGACGAACGAGCACGTCGCCGGCCACGAGCCGCGCTCGCGCGCGGGCGTCGGGTCGGCACCGGATCGGCCCGGCCTCGGCATCGACGTCGACGTCGCGCTGCTCGGCGAGCCGCTGCTGCTCGGTCGGGCGCTAGCGCGTCGCCTAGACGCCGGCGAACGCGCCGAAGCCGCCGTCGACCGGGATCGACGGCGCCGGTGACGAAGCGCGCGCCGCCGGAGACGAGCCAGACGACGGTGGCGACGAGGTCGTCCGGCTCGCCGAAGCGGCCGAGCGGCGTCCGGTCGATCACCGCGGCACCCCGCTCGGTGAGGGTGCCGTCCTCGCGCAGGAGCAGCGCCCGGTTCTGATCGCCGACGAGGAAGCCCGGCGCGATCGCGTTGACGCGGATCCCCGTGCCTCGGCGCGCGAGCTCGACCGCGAGCCAGCGCGTGTAGCTCTCGACCGCCGCCTTGGCGGCGCCGTAGCCGCCCACACGGGTCAGCGCCCGTGACGCGGCCATCGACGACACGTTGACGATCGAGCAGCCGGCGGCGGTCGGCATCGCCGCCCCGAAGACCTGGCTGGGCAGGACGGTGCCGAGGAGGTTCAGGTCGACGACGTCGCTCCACGCGGCTTCCGGGAGGTCGAAGGGCGAGACGTCACCGGGCAGCGTCGCGCCGGGCAGGTTGCCGCCCGGCGCAGTTGACGAGCACGTGCACGGCCCCGAACCGCTCGACGACGGCATCGCGCGCCGCTTCGAGCGATGCGCGGTCGAGCACGTCCGCTGCGACGCCGACCGTCTGGTCGTCGGCTGCTGCTGCCTCCAGCGGCGCGACCGCGTCGACGTGCCGTGCGAGCACGACAACGCGCGCACCCGCGCCCGCGAGCCCGGCGGCGAGCGCACCGCCGATCGCACCGGTGCCACCGGTGACGACCGCGACCCGGCCCTCGAGCGAGAACACGTCGCTCACGCTAGATGCCGGAGCGGATCGAGGTGCCGTGCGAAGTGCTCCACGAGCGCGTCCGCGTACGCGCTGGCCTGGCGGAGCAGCACCTCGCGCAGCCGCGCCGCGACGCCGCCCGTCTCCCAGGACGGAGCCGAACGTGACGTGCAGGCCCTGGCGTGCGTCCACGTCGTCGAGGAGCGCAGGAAGCCGAGCGTCGGCGAGCGTGGACGGCTCGGGCACGGTCGCGGTCGGCGCGATCGCGTAGGACGCGCGATCGACGTCGAGTCGGCTCCGGGCGATGCCGAGCACCTCTCGGAAGAGCGTCGGGTCGCTCGCGGCGACGACGCGCAGCGCCTCCAGGTAGGACGTGCCGGAGGTCTTGACGTGCCAGCTCGCTCCGTCCGCGTCGGCGAGCAGCGGGTAGAGCGTGACCTTGTCGGAGCCCGAGTGGACGCTCACCTTGTGCCCGCCCTCCTCGACGGCGACCCGCGCGTGCGCCGTCACCGCCCGCGCGACCTCGTCGAGATCACCGGCGACGTCGACGCCCTTCTGCCAGACGCCCGGGAACCGCGGCGCGAGACCCGTGAAGCGGATCGAGAGCCGTCGCAGCTCCCGTGCGAGGAAGCGATGCGCGAGCTCGCTCGTCGGCAGGTCGGTCTCGTCGACCGACACCTCGACGTCGAGCAGGTCCGAGGTCGCGATCGGGACGCTGCGCGAGAGCCGCGCGAGGTGGGCCAGGGCGTGTCCGAAGGTCGCGGCGACGCGGGCCAGCTCGTGCTCGTCACCACCAGCGGTTCGGTCGTGGCGGCGTCGCATCGCGGGCCAGTCGTCGCCGAGCTCGTCCCACGGCAGCGCGCGGATGCGGTGCTCGAGCTCGATGCCTGCAGCCCGTGCGGCCGCGGTGTGGATGTGCGCGCTCGGGTCGAGCGTGAGCATCGTGAACCCCGCTGCGACCGCGTCGGCGACCTCGGCCTCGGTGCGGAGGTGATCGGCGTCGGCCCCGTAGCCCGACGTCCAGCCCGTCTCGAGCGCGCCCCAGGTCGCCGCGTCGAGCACGTCGACGAACGAGCGGCCGGTGCGCTCGAGCTCGCGGGCCGACTGCTGCGCGAGCACCGGGGCGACCCTGGCTCCGCTCGCGCGGAGCGCGAGCACGTGACCCGCCGTCGCGAGACCGATCCGGTCACCGAACCCGAAGGACGACCGCGCGCCGCCGAGCGGTCGCGGTCGCAGCGCCGGCGCGAGCTCCCGCAATCGGGCAGCCGCCTGGCGTGTGGGGGCGACCAGCCGGAGCGCGCCCTCGTCGGTCTCGACGACCGGTCCTTCGAACCCATGCACGGCCGCGGGGAGACAGAGCCTGCGCTGCCCGTCCTGCTCGACGACGAGCCGCGCCCGACCGCCGGGGATCTCGACCGCGGTCGCGTCCCGGATCGAGCCGTCCGGCATCGGGCCTACCCGACGAGGACGGCGCGGATCGGCGAGCCGGAGCCTCCGCGGACGCGGAGCGGGAGTCCGACGAAGAGTCCCGCTTGCCGGCGCGCGACCGAGGCCGATCAGGCCTTCGAAGATCAGGATGCCGTTCGGCAGGAACCAGCGCGAGTGCCCGACGTCGGACGTGATCACGCCGTCGACGACGGCGCTGTCGCAGGTCGCCGTGTCCGACCCCACCCCGGTGACGCCCCGGGCGACGAGGTGCTCGCAGGCGTCGGCTGCGAGACCCGGTGCGTTCCTGATCCACCAGGCCCGCTCGTCCGCGTCGTCGCTCTCCGGGCGGAAGTGGGCGTCCCAGCCGAACTGCGCGATCGCGATGTCGCCGGCCTCCGGGGCGACGCCGTCCCGCTCCTCGACCTCCTGGAGCTGCTCGGCCGAGACGAGGTCACCGGGGCGCAGCGCGAACGCCGTCAGGTCGTACTTCACGTACGGCGCAAGGAAGCGGTCGACGGGGAAGCGGTCGATCGTGCGGTCGGCCAGCTGCGCCACCGCGTGCGCGGGTGCGTCGACGTGCGAGCCGAGGTGCTCGCCGAAGGACAGGTGCTGCAGGAAGTAGCCGTCGCGGTCGTGCGTCCGCTCGTCGGCCCTGATCTCGATCGGCGGGTGGCCCGGGAAGACCGGCAGCCGCTCGTCGATCACCGGCGAGACGTCGTAGAGCGTCGCCGCCCGCAGGGCTTCGACGAGCGCGCTCACGGTCGGACGACCGCGCGAACGGCGGCGACGCTCCCATCCTTGGCGGCCGCGAAGGCGGCACCGACGTCCTCGAGGGGGTAGGGGTGCACGACGTCGTCCTCCGCGAGCGCGTCGAGCAGCCCTGCGGCGAGCATCTCGATCCCGGCGATCAGGTCCCTGCGGTCGTACATGAGCACACCCACGAGCGAGCGGTCGCCGCGCTGCAGCGCGAGGCCGTCGAGCTGCACGGTCGGCGGCGCGTTGCCGACGAGCACGGCGCGGCCTCCCTTCCGGGCGGCGGCCAGGGCGGCGCCGATGGTCGCCTCCGAGCCGACGCACTCGAACACGACGTCGGCCCCCTCGGGCCGGATCCCGTCGGCGACCGCGTCGGCCACCGATGTCGTGGCGGTGTCGAACGTCTCGAGCCCCAGCATCTCGGCGCGAGCGCGTCGGGCAGCGGAGGGCTCGCCGACGAGGATCCGCTCGGCGCCTGCCACGCGCGCGGCGAGCGCCGTGAAGAGCCCGATCGCGCCGGCGCCGATCACGGCCGCCGACTCGCCGGGCTCGATCGCCGCGCGTGCGACCGCATGCACCCCGACCGCGAGCGGCTCGATCAGGACCCGCTCGTGCCGCGGGACGCCGTCGGGCACCACGATGACGTTCGCTGCCGGCACGACGACGTGCTCGGCGAGGCCGCCCGGGATCTGGCCGCCGACGAAGCGCATGTCGGCGCAGAGCTGCGGCTGGTCGGCGCGGCAGTGGAAGCAGACGCCGCAGCCGACCGGAGGGAAGACGACGACAGGCGTCCCCTCGCTGAGGCCGTTGGCAGACCCGCCGAGCTCCTCGATGGTGCCGTACACCTCGTGCCCGATCAGGAGCGGCGGCCGGAGAAAGGCGTGCGTCCCCGCCCACATCTTCAGATCCGACCCGCACACGCCGACGTCGTGGACGCGCACCCGCACCTCGCCCTCGCCCGGATGCGGGATCGGCCCGCGCCCGATCGCGAACTGCTCGGGCGCTTCGAGCATCGCGTAGCGACCCTGGGCCATCTCGCTCCTTCAGTCGGTGCGGCCGCCGCCTGCGCGGAGCCGAGGACACATGACGATCGTAGTATACTCGAGCCTCAGAGAGATTTTCTCCAGGGTCCCGTATTTCGATTGCCGCGACATCTCCGCTGGTCCCCCCCGCTGCCGAGCTGCGCGAGCGACGGCGCCGTCTCTGCGCGCTGATCCGGTCTGCGCTGCCGGCCACGCAGCCCTCGTCGACCACGGCGTGGTGGGCGCCCGAGGGGAAAGACCCGTTCGGAGCATCGCTCGTGCTCGTCCGCGGCGCGCCGCCCTCGACCTCGACCTTTCGCCAGCACAACGACCTCTACTACCTCTCCGGCGTCGAGGTGCCGAACGCGTACCTCGAGATCGACACGCGTGACGCGCGCTCGATCCTCTACCTCCCGCATCGGAGCGAGGCCGCCGAGCGGAGCGGCGGCACGCGCCTTTCCGCCGAGGACGTCGACGAGGCGCTCGCGCTGACGGGCGCCGACGAGGTGCGACCGCTCGAGGAGCTGCCGCTGTTCCTGGGGCGGCGGATCAAGCGGCGGCTCGCGCCGCTCGTGCTCACCCCGCTCGCCCCGGCCGAGGGCGCGCGCGGAGCGCGGGACGGCGAGCTCGAGGTGGGAGCGGAGTCGCTGCTCGACCCGTTCGCCGCGACCGGCACCCGCGAGTCGGCGTTCTCCGACTCCCTGCGGGCCCAGTACCCGACGCTCGACGTCCGGGACGCGAGCCCGTACCTCGACGAGCTTCGCTCCGTCAAGAGCGACTGGGAGATCCAGGTGATGCGGGAGGCCGGGCGCCTGACCGGCGTCGCCGTGCTCGAGGCGATGCGCTCGACCGCACCCGGCGTGATGGAGTACGAGCTCGGCGCGCTCGCCCAGCTCGTCTTCCACCGGGGCGGCGCGTTCGGCGCAGCCTACGAGCCGATCGTGGCCGCCGGACCGAACATCTGGCACGGCCACTACGGCGCGAAGACGGCCGAGCTGCTCGCCGGCCAGCTCGTGCTCATGGACGCGGCGCCCGACTACCGCTACTACACGAGCGACATCGGCCGCATGTGGCCGGTGAGCGGCGCCTGGGAGCCGTGGCAGCTCGAGCTGTACGGCTTCATCGCCCGCTACCACGTCGAGCTCCTCGCGCGCCTCCGCCCCGGCGTCACGAGCGACGACGTGCTCGCCGCGACCGCGGAGGTCATGCGAGGCGTGCTCGACGAGACGACGTTCTCGAAGCCGGCCTACGAGCAGGCCGCGCGCGAGGCGCTCGAGTTCCCGTACCACCTCTCGCACCCGGTCGGCATGTCCGTCCACGACGTCGGCGAGTACCGGGGCCGGCCGCTCGTGCCGGGGCACGTCTTCACCGTCGACCCGATGCTCTGGGTGCCCGAGGAGCGGCTCTACATCCGCTGCGAGGACACCGTCGTCGTGACGGAGGACGGCATCGAGAACCTGACCGGCTCCGTGCCGATCGACCCGGCCGAGATCGAGGCCGTGATGCGCGAGCCCGGCCTGCTACAGCTCTTCGGTCGATGACCGCCCCTCCCACGCTCTGGTACGAGACGCCCGCGCCTCGGTGGCTGGCGGCGCTCCCTGTCGGCAACGGCCGGCTCGGCGCGAGCGTCTTCGGCCGCGTCTACAAGGAGACGGTCATCTTCAACGAGGAGACCGTCTGGACGCGCTGGCCCGACGACCGCCACAACCAGGCCGCGCTGGACGCCCTCCCCCGGGTTCGCCGCCTCCTGCTGGAGGGCCGGATCGAAGAGGCGCACACCCTCGCCGAGCTGTCGATGTTCGGGATGCCGCATCGCCAGGCGAGCTACCAGGTGCTCGCGGACATGACGCTCCTGTTCGGCGGACACCACGAAGAGCTCGTGACGGGCTACCGCCGCTCGCTCGACCTCGACGACGGGATCGCCGCAGTCGAGTACGAGCTCGACGGCGTGCGCTTCCGGCGCGAGGTGCTCGCGAGCGTCCCCGACGATGTCGTCGTCCTCCGGTTCACGGCCGACACCCCCGGAGCGATCGAGGTCGGCACGCACTTCTACCGGCGCTACGACGCGTTCGAGCGGATCGAGGGACTCGATCACGTGATCGGCGGCGCCGTCGGCGTGCGCGGCACGGCCTACTCGGGCCGCGCGCGGGTACTGGCCGAGGGTGGCAGCGTCGAGACGCTGGGCGACCACGTCTCGGTGCGCGAGGCCGACGCCGTCACGATCCTCGTCGCCGCTGCGACCGACTTCCGGCACGACGACTACGAGCGCGTCTGCCTCGACGCGGTCGACGCCGCCGCGGCACGCCCGTTCGACGAGCTGCGCGCCCGGCACGTCGAGAGCCACCGGCCGCAGATGCGACGCGTCCGCCTGCGACTGCGCGCGGCTCCGGATCCCGAACTCGAGGCGCTGCCGACCGACGTCCGGCTGCAACGAGTCGTGGACGGCGGGCTCGATCCCGGCCTCGTCGAGCTCCACTTCCAGTTCGGGCGCTATCTCCTGCTGGGCTCCAGCCGCCCCGGCACGCTCCCGGCGAACCTCCAGGGAATCTGGAACGACAGCTACCAGCCCGCCTGGGACAGCAAGTTCACGATCAACATCAACACGCAGATGAACTACTGGCCCGCCGAGGTCGCGAACCTGGCCGAGTGCCACGAGCCGCTCTTCGACCTGATCGACCGCCTCCGCATCAGCGGCGCGGAGACGGCGCGGGTGCACTACGGCTGTCGCGGCTTCGTCGCCCACCACAACACCGACCTCTGGGCCGACACGGCCCCGCTCGACAACGTCTTCTGCGGGCTCTGGCCGGCGGGGGCGGCCTGGCTGGCGCACCATCTCTGGGAGCGCTACGCCTACGACCTCGACGAGACGTTCCTGCGGGAGCGCGCGTACCCGGCGATGAAGGAGGCGGCGCTCTTCGCCCTCGACTACCTCGTCGAGGACCCCGTGACGGGCGAGCTGCTCTTCGGGCCGTCGCTCTCGCCGGAGGCGCAGTACCAGGACGCCAACGGCATCCGCTCGGGTCTGTGCATGGCGCCGGCGAGCGACACCCAGATCGTCGCCGGGCTCTTCGACCGCTGCCGCAAGGCGGCCGCGATCCTCGGGGTCGACGCCGAGCTCTCCGCCCAGCTCGCAGCAGCGACCGAGCGCCTGCCCGCGATGCGCGTCGGCAGCCGGGGCGAGCTGCAGGAGTGGCGCGAGGATCACGTCGAGTGGGAGCCCGGCCACCGCCACGTCTCGCACCTGTTCGCCGTCTACCCCGACGCGACGATCACGACTCGCGCGACACCGGAGCTCGCCCGCGCAGCGCGCCGTGCCCTCGAGCTCAGGCTGGCCCACCGGTCGGAGCGTCCACACGGCGGCTGGAGCGTCGCCTGGCTCTCGCTCCTCCTCGCGCGGTTCCGCGAGGGCGGCCCCGCGCACGAGCAGCTCTACGAGGTCCTCCGCCGCAGCACCGACGTGAGCCTGCTCGACCTCTCGCCCCCGGGCGGCACGAACCCACTCACCGTCTTCCAGATCGACGGCAACCTCGGAGCCGTCGCCGCGGTCTGCGAGATGCTCGTCCAGTCCCACGACGGGATCGAGCTCCTGCCGGCGCTGCCTCCGGAGTGGCCGTCCGGCAGCGTCTCCGGACTGCGGCTGCGCGGCGGGTTCGAGCTCGATCTCACGTGGAGCGAGGGTGTGCTGCGCCAGGCCGAGCTCCGGTCGCAGGCCGGGTCGGCGTGCGCGATCCGCACCGGCACGCCGCTGGCGATCACCCGGGGCGGTCGTGCCGTGGACACCACGGTTGACGCCGGCGTGATCCGCTTCGAGACGGAGCCCGGAGCCACGTACGCGCTCGAACCCCTACCCGACGGAGGCCGACGAGGATGAAGCCCTACTGGCACGGCGTGTTCCCCGCCGTCACCACCCAGATGCGCCGCAACGGCGACCTCGACCTCGACGCCACCGCGCGGCACCTCGAGGTGCTGATCGACTCCGGCGTCGGGGGCCTCGTCATGTGCGGCTCCCTGGGCGAGAACCAGGCGCTCGACCCGGACGAGAAGCGCGCGATGGTCGAGATGGCGGTCGGTGTCGCTGCCGGGCGCGTGCCGGTGCTCTCCGGCGTGGCCGAGACGAGCACGTCGGCAGCCTGCCGCTACGTCCGGGACTGCACCCTGCTCGGGGCGGACGGGTTCATGGTCATGTCGGCGATGGTGTACAGCGGCGACGACCGCGAGATCCTCGCCCACTTCCGCTCGGTCGCCGCGTCGACCGACAGGCCGTTGATGATCTACAACAACCCCGTCTCGTACGGCAACGACGTCACGCCCGCGCTCTTCGCGCAGCTGGCGGGGATCGACTCCATCGTGGCGATCAAGGAGAGCTCGGCGGACACCCGCCGGATCACCGACCTCCGCAACGAGGTCGGCGACCGGTACGCGCTGTTCGTCGGCCTCGACGATCTCGCCCTCGAAGGAGCCGCGCTCGGCGTCGACGGCTGGGTGGCGGGCACGGGCCTCGCGTTCCCCTACGAGAACCAGTACCTGTGGGACCTGACCCAGCAGGGCGAGTGGGAGAAGGCCCGAGCCGTCTACCGCTGGTACATGCCGCTGCTGCACCTCGACACGCATCCGAAGCTCGTTCAGTACATCAAGCTCGCCCTCCAGGAGAACGGACTCGGCAGCGAATGGGTGCGCGCGCCGCGGCTGCCGATCGTGGGGGCGGAGCGACGCCGCGTCCTCGAGGTGATCCGTCGCGGCATCGCCGAGCGGCCGAAGCTGCCCGCCACGCACCGCCCGAAGAAGCGCCGTGGCTGACCCGTCCCGGCCGAACGTCGTCGTGGTGGTCGCCGACGACATGGGCTACGGCGACCTCGGCCTGTTCAACGAGGGACGGAGCAGGACGCCGCACCTCGACCGGATCGCCGGCGAGGGCATCTGCCTCACGCAGCAGTTCGCTGCCTCTCCCGTCTGCGCGCCGTCGCGTGCGGGTCTCCTCACGGGGAGGTACCCGCACCGGACGGGCGCGATCGACACGCTGCAGGGGCGCGGGCTCGACCGGATCGCCCTGTCGGAGGTCACGATCGCGGACCTCTTCCACGGCGCGGGCTACCGCACAGGGCTCGTCGGCAAGTGGCACAACGGCGCCCTCGACACGCGCTTTCACCCGAACGCACGTGGCTTCGACGAGTTCGCCGGCTTCAGCGGCGGGGGGTCCGACTACTACGACTACGCGCTCGACCTGAACGGGACGCAGGTGGAGGGCGACGGCCGCTACCTCACGGACGTCTTCACCGAGCACGCGGTGGCCTTCCTCCGGCGCAACGCGCACAGGCCGTTCTTCCTCATGGTCACGTACAACGCGCCCCACTTCCCTCTGCAGGCGCCCGCGGAGATCGTCGAGCGCTACACGGGTGCGGGGGAGACGCTCGGGGCCGCACTGACCTACGCGATGCTCGAGGTCATGGACGCGGGCATCGGGCGGATCGACGAGACGCTAGGGCGATCTCGGCGTTCGCGAGAACACGATCGTCCTCTTCACGAGCGACAACGGCCCGTACCTGGGCGAGTGGCAGGGCATCAGCATGGACCGCTTCAACTACGGGTGGCGCGGCGCGAAGCACTACGTCTTCGAGGGCGGCATTCGCGTGCCGGCGCTCGTGCGCTGGCCTGCCGGCCTGGAGGGCGGGCGGGCGTCGGCCGAGATGGTGCACTTCACCGACTGGCTGCCCACGTTCACGGCCGCAGCCGGGATCGCCGTCCCGGACGAGATCCGCCTCGACGGAAGCGACGTCGGACCCGTGCTCGCGGGCGAGACCGGATCGGTCGCGAGGGATCGCTTCTGGCAGAACAACCGCTACGCGCCGCGCGTGGAGGGGAACGCCGCGATGCGTGACGGCGATTGGAAGCTCGTGCGGCCCACGATCCCCGCCCTGATGAAGGTGACGGACGCCGACCGGGCGGTGGACAAGGCGCTCAACTTCCGCGGCGAGAACCCGATCACGGAGATCGACGCCTCGCCGCTGCCGGAGTTCGAGATCGACGAGCCGCCCGCCCCGCTCCTCTTCGACCTCGGCTCCGACCCGTTCGAGCAGAGCGACCTCGCGGCGGAGCATCCCGAGCGCGTGCGCCGGATGAGCGAGGCGCTCGACCGCTGGTTCGAATCGGTCGAGCGCGACCGGGCCGCCGCGGCCGCGGCGGGCGGGCTGGGATAATCGAGCCGTGCGAGCGCTCGTCAAGGCCAAGGCGGAACCGGGTCTCTGGCTCGAGGACGTGCCGGAGCCGGAGATCGGGATCAACGACGTCCTGATCAAGGTCCGCAAGACCGGGATCTGCGGCACCGACCTCCACATCCACTCCTGGGACGCCTGGGCGCAGAAGACGATCCCCGTGCCGCTCGTGATCGGCCACGAGTTCGTGGGGGAGATCGTCGAGGTCGGCGCCAACGTGAGCGACTTCCACCCCGGCGAGATCGTCAGCGGCGAGGGGCACGTCGTCTGCGGCCGATGCCGCAACTGCATGGCCGGCCGCCGGCACCTGTGCGCGCACTCGATCGGCCTCGGCGTACAGCGCCCCGGCGCCTTCGCGGAGTACGTCTCGCTGCCGATGACGAACATCTGGCACCACTGGGACGGCGTGCCGGAGTCGGTCGCGGCGATCTTCGACCCCTTCGGGAACGCGGTGCACACCGCGCTCACCTTCCCCGTGCTCGGCGAGGACGTCCTCGTCACCGGCGCCGGCCCGATCGGGTGCATGGCCGTCGCGGTCACGCGCTACGCAGGCGCCCGGCACATCGTCGTCTCCGACCCGAACCCCTACCGGCGCGACCTCGCGCTGACGATGGGCGCGACCGCGGTGATCGACCCCACGGTGAGCGACCTCTCCGGGATCCAGCAGGAGCTCGGCATGACGGAGGGCTTCGACGTCGCGCTCGAGATGTCGGGGAAGGACGTCGCGCTCCAGAGCGTGCTGCCCGCGATGGCGCACGGCGGCCGGATCGCGCTGCTCGGCATCCAGACGGGCGCGGTGCCGATCGACTTCACCCCGATCGTCTTCAACATGCTCACCCTGAAGGGCATCTACGGCCGGGAGATGTACGAGACCTGGTACCAGATGTCCGTGATGGTCACGTCGGGTCTCGACATCTCGCCGGTGATCACGCACGAGCTCTCGTACCGAGACTTCGCCGAGGGCTTCGCCGTCGCCGCCTCCGGCGAGTCCGGCAAGGTGATCCTCGACTGGACGCAGATCTAGCGGGGAGACCGCGAGCCGCCGACCACGATCACTCGCTCAGGAATCCATCGGGACAGACTCCCACCGCGACCGCGACGCCTCGAACGCTCGCTCGTGCCCGCGGGTGCAGCACCAGCACCTGCCCCGCGCGTCCCGGTTGAGATCCGTCAGCACGTGGCCCCGCTCGCAGACCCCCCACCGTGCGACGAACTCCGCCAGACGCCGCCGCCGGAGCGCGGCCTCGTACCGCTCGGCCTCGTCGTGTCGCGCCACGACACGAACGGTAGCCCCGACCTCGGAGGATCTTGGCTGCACGGGGGATGTCCGTCGGAGACGACCTCGGTCGTGACGCCTACGGGCTCGTTGAGACCAGGTCTTTCTGGCGCTCGTCCAGCGGTGCGCTCGCGGGACGGGCGCCGACCCTATACCGTCCTATCCCCGGGAGGAGGAGGTGCGTGTGGATCGCGAGGGTGGCTGCTCGTGCGGGGCAGTTCGCTACCGCCTCACCAGTGAGCCGTTGTTCGTCCACTGCTGCCACTGTCTGAGCTGCCAGCAGCAGACGGGGAGCGCGTTCGCCGTGAACGTACTGATCGAGACCGACCGGGTCGAGATGCTCGCGGGCGAGCCGCACCCGGTGCCCGTGCCCCGCGACGACGGGAGCATGCAGCGGATCTTCCGTTGCCCGTCCTGCCAGGTGGCTGTCTTCAGCGAGTACACGACTCCCGAGCTCCGGTTCGTCCGCGCCGGCACGCTCGACGAGCCGTCGAGCGTGACGCCCGACGTGCACATCTACACGCGCTCGAAGCTGGCATGGGTGACGCTGCCTGCCGACGTGCCCGCGTTCGAGGTCTACTACGAGACGAAGCGTGAGTGGCCGTCGGCGAGCCTCGACCGCCTGCGCGCGGCGCTGCGACGCGGCGGCTGACGCCTCGTGCTCCGAGCGGCCGGCGCACACCGGGCTCGGCCGGCAGACACAGCTGCTGCCCGACGAGCCGTGCAGAGTCCGAGGGCCGGTGCTCGAGGTGGGCGCCGCCGGCGGCCTCGTGGCCCGGACGGCGTCACGGATCGCCCCGTAGGTCGGAAGGTGGCGCTATCGCGTCGCGTCGTACCTTCGCTTCGCCCGACGGTGTCGGAGCTCGGCGTTCAGCCGCCAGCGCAACGTGCGGCTGCGGAGGCGCCGGAGCAGCCGATCGGTGCCCTCGTAGGTGTTCGCGTCGAGCCAGCTCCAGGAACGGACGTTCTTCATCGTGTCTCCACACGGTGGTGTCGCTGCCTCGGGCGCAGTCTCTTACGTCGGTGCTCCGAACACCACGAGGCGGATGCGCAGCTCGACTGAGTCTTCTCGGTCGGTCACGACGACGTCCTCGACGACGAGCATCGGCAACCACGCCCCCACGGGATCGGGTCCAGCAGGGGCCCGGTCGCTCCGTGTCGTCTCGCAGTCGATCTCCACGGGCCGGCTGCGACCCGATCTCCGCCATCGCCGCGGTGGCGCACACCTGGGTGTGTCCGCCCCGCGACTAGGATTGCCAGCGTGCTCGTGCCCGCGGGTCGTCGATCCGAGCACGTTCCTCCTCGGGCTCTTCTGTCATCAGCGTGCTCGAGGAGATCCCATGGAGTCGACACTCGCCGTGATCGCCGCCAGCTGGGCGATCGCCATGGCGCTCGGGCCGGTGCTCCAGATCCGCAAGATCGTCGAGCGGAGGAGTTCCGACGGTGTCTCGATCGCCTACTTCCTCGTCCTGTTCGTGGGCTTCTTGCTCTGGCTTACGTACGGCATCGCCGCCTCCAACCTTGCCTTGGTCGTGCCGAACGTGGTCGCAGGGGTCGTGATCGCCGCGACGATCGTCGTCGCACTGCGGTATCAACAGTCTCCGCGACCACGGGACGGCATCGACCGAGACTGGATTGACCCATTAGCATCGACCACCGAGCCGCCAGACCCCGTGCGGACATCACCGTGAACGCGAACGACCTCGCCACAGCACAACGCACCCGATCCGAGGAGATCGCGGCGCTCGCCGGAGACACGCCGCAGATCGTCGTGGACCTCGACGTCGTCCGCGAGAACGTCCAGCGAGCGCAGGCGATCGCGACCGCGCACGGCGTCGCCCTGCGTCCGCATGCGAAGACGCACAAGCTCCCGGCGATCGCGCACATGCAGCTCGACGCCGGCGCCGTGGGCGTGCAGGTCGCCAAGCTTGGCGAGGCCGAGGTCATGGTCGACTCCGGGATCGGCGACATCCTCGTCGGCTACCCGATCGTCGGTGCCTCGAAGCTGGCACGGCTTGCCGACCTGGCCGAGCGAGCCTCGGTCTCCGTGACGATCGACTCCCTGGAGGTCGCGACCGGGGTCTCGGAGGCTGCCCACGCGCAGGGAGCCACGATCCGCGCGTTGATCGAGCTCGACACCGGCCTCCGACGCCTTGGTGTCGCCCCCGGGGCGGCCGCGGCGGATCTCGCCGAGCGCGTCGCGAACCTGCCTGGGATCGAGCTCCTGGGCGTCTTCACACACGAGGGCCACGTCTACGGGCAGGGGCGCACCGAGGCCGAGAAGGAGCGCCTCACCTACGAGGCGTGCAACGCCACGGTCGAGACGGCAGAGGAGATCAGGAGCCGTGGGCTCCCAGCACCCGTCGTCTCCGTGGGCTCCGCCGGGACGTTTCGCTTCGCCGTCCGCTGCCCCGGCGTGACCGAGGTACGACCGGGCACTTACGTCTTCAACGACCTCAGCCAGATCGCACAGGGCGCGGCGCGGCCGATCGACGTCGCCGCGTTCATCGTCGCCACCGTCGTCGCCCGTCCGACGGCCGAGCGGATCGTCGTGGATGCCGGCTCGAAGGTGCTCACGTCAGACCGGATGCTCGTCCCCGATCCGCCACCCACGTTCGGGGCCGTCTGGGGCCACGACGACTGGGCGATCGCCCGGCTGAGCGAGGAGCACGGCGTGATCGAGCTGCCGGCGAGCGCCGAGGCGAAGGTTGGCGATCGCGTCGTCATCGTTCCGAACCACGTCTGCCCGACCATCAACCTCACGGACTTCGTCACCGTCGTCGAGGCAGGCAGGGTCACCGGGCGCTGGCCCGTCGCCGCACGCGGCCGGGTGGCGTAGACAGGATCGACCTAGCGCTCGTCGTCGTGGCCCTCGGCGACGCGACGCATCGCCGACGGGGTGTGACCGAGCTCGCGCAGCAGCTGCTGCTTGTCGGTGAACGGCTGCTGGGCCTGCGGCCAGACGGGATCCGTGGCCCACGGTGCCGGTGGAGCGGCCGGCAGCGGGTGGAGCCGCCTGCCGCCGACGATCGTCAGCGTGTTCACGAGCAGCTGGTCGCTCTCCCGCATCGCGCCCCAGATGTCGTAGAGGGGGAAGCGCCCCTGCAAGAGCCGGAACAGCGCGATGTCCGCGACCGAGCCGGGGCGCAGCGTGCCGACGTCCCCGTCGATGCCGAGCGCCTCGGCGGGGCGGCTCGTCGTGGAGCGCACGACGTCGCGCAGATGCATCCCGAGGTGGAGGAACTTGCTCATGCAGGTCGGCATGTCGAATGCGGGGCCGTTGATGCTGAGCTGGTGCAGGTCGGTCGAGATCACGTCGGGCTGTCGTCCGGCGGCCATCAGCGCCTCGGCGGTCTCGAACGAGAACGACCCCGTGCCGTGGCCGATGTCCATCACCACGCCCGCGTCCCAGGCACGCCGGGCGAACTCATGCAGCCGGCCGTCGTCGTCGACGATCTTCATCGTCAGCCCCGTGAAGCAGTGCGTCAGGATGTCCCCCGGGCGCAGCTGGGCGATCACGTCCTCGATCGCCGGGGGGCCGAACGCGATGTGCACCATCAGCGGCAGCTCGCATTCGTCGGCTGCCCGGCGGGCGCGAAGGAGCGGCTCGAGTCCGTTCTCGCCGACCGTCGGCGTGCCCATGCGGACCTTGACACCGCGGACGAAGTCGCGGTTCTCGTCGACGAGACGCCGGAACAGGTCGACGTCGAGGTAGGCGAGGTTGGCGCACTCGTGGTTGTCGCCCACCAGCCCGATGTTCGAGATGTTGAGGAACGCCGTGATCCGCACGCGTGCGCGGTCGGCGACGAACTCGCGGAGGCCGTCGAGGGTGAGGGCACCGGCGGACCCGGCGTCGTTCCAGGTGGTCACGCCGGAGCACGACGCCACTGGGTCGGGGTCGATGCCCCAGTAGGTGACCTTGTGGAAGACGTGGGCGTGGAGGTCGACCAGGCCTGCGGTGACGAGCTGGCCTTCTGCGTCGATGACCCGGAAGGCCGAGTCGGCGGGGATGTCTCGGTCGACCGCCGCGATCCGTCCCCGTGAGACGGCGACGTCGAGCCTTCCCTCGTTTCCTCCCGCCGGGTCGATCACTTCGCCGCCGCGGATGAGCAGGTCGAATCGCATGTCTTCCCTTCAGATCACGGCGTCTCGCTCGGCCTCGAGAGCCGCGCGGATCCAGTCGAGCGCCTCGAGACGGAGGAAGCCATAGTGGTAGAAGTCGATCCTCGCCACGCCCATAGCGCGTGCGAGCCGGATCTTGGCGGCGAGGTTGTCGGGCGAGTCGCAGTCCGGCGGGGACGGGCGGAGCGCGAGCGACAGACGGGCGTCTCCGAGGCACGCCCGATAGGCCTCCAGGTCGTGCCGCAGCCGTTCGACGTCGGCGGCGTAGCCCAGCACCTCGACCTCTGGGCACACGGCCGCCACACCGGGGAGGTCGACCCCGAGTCGCCAGGCGATCTCGGCGGCCGGCTCCCCTGTCGGCTTCCCGTCGGCATATCCCTTGACCGCACCGGCGAGCTCGAGGAAGACGAAGCGCTTCCCGTGGGCGTCGGCGACCTCGGACGCCTCGGCCGCGAGCGAGGTCACGGTCTCGTCCCGCGCGTCGAGGTACGCGGCGAGCTCGCCGTCTGCGAGCTGCCCGAGCGCCTCCCGCTCGACCTCGCCCGGGGCGCACTGCCGTGCTCGACTCGAACACCCGGACGAGCTCTTCCTCGACCGCTTCGCGGACGATGCTGCCGGCGACCCCGGCGGTGTCGGCGCGGGCGAGGCAGTGCTCGCAGAAGCAGATCCCGAGGAGGTAGCGGGCGGTCGCCCCGAGCTCGATGAAGTACCGCTCGTGGTGGTACCCGTGCTCGAGGCCGTGGTAGTGGAGTGACTCTGCGACGATGCTGTCGACGTCGTAGCGCGCGACGTCCGCGACGAGGGCGCGTGCGTACGCGCGCACGTCGGGGTTGGCTGGGCAGAAGTCGTTCGCGTAGGGCTCGCCGAATGCGTTCCGGACGACGCAGTCGGGGAGCTCATCGGGGCGGTCGGCGTGGAGGAAGACGGTCCAGGCGTTGACCGCGAGCCCCCGCTCGACAGCTCGCTCGCAGGTCTCGCGCAGCACGTCGTGCTCGGTGGCGGAGGGATCGACGCGGGGCTGGATCCGGAGACCGTCGTAGAGCGTTGGATCCGGGGGGAAGAAGTGCCCGCCGCGGTCGAGCAGGTGGACCTTCCGTCGAGGGTTGTGCGGGAAGAGGTCGCGCGCGGCGTGGTACACGAAGGCGGGCTGGATGCCGTCCAGGCCGGCCCGCTCCTGGAGATTCCGAGGACGGCGTCGACCCCCTCGTCGGCGAGGTCGCTCGGGAACGCGAAGGCTGCGGTCTCGAGGCGGCCCGTGCGTTCCGACGTGGCCGAACTGGTCACGGACGTACGCTAACCCACCGCTCGCGCGCGCGGAGCGACCGGCGGGGGCGGCGCGCCGGGCAGTGGGCGGTGAGCGATGCCACGCGGTAGCGTGCGGGCATGGACCGCGCGTCGGATGGCCCGATGGCACCCGGCCCCGATGCCGAGGTGGGCCTGTGGGGGTAGCGGAGCAGCTCGCGGCTCGGGGCCTCGCCATCCCTCCGGCGCAGGTGGCGCCCGCGGGTGTGCGGCTGACGTACCGTCGCCTCGTCCGCTGGGGCGACGTCGCCTACATCGCCGGGCACGGGCCGACGTTCGGGGAGGGGTGGGGCAGTCCGCTCGGGAAGGTCGGACGGGAGGTCACGGTCGAGGAGGCGGTTCGGGCAGCGGAGCTCACGGCGCTGAACGTGCTGGGAACGATCGAGCGGGAGCTCGGCGATCTCGACCTGGTCGCGTGCTGGCTCAAGGTCAGCGGCTACGTGAACGCCGTGGACGGGTTCACCGAGCACGCCCGCGTCGTCAACGGCTTCTCCGATCTGCTCGTGGACCTCTACGGCGAGGAGCGGCTGGCTGCCCGCACGTCGGTCGGCGTGCCGCACCTGCCGTTCGACATGCCGGTCGAGGTCGACGCGGTGATCGCGCTGCGATGACGCTGCTCTCCGGGGGCGGGCCCCAGGCGGCTGCCAGGGCGTGCGCGTGAGCGCGGAGGTCGGCGGCGGGCTGGACGGGAGGGTCGTGCTCGTCACGGGTGCGCGGCGCGGGATCGGCTTCGCCTGTGCGAAGGCCTTCGCAGCGGCCGGGGCGGGCGTCGCGTGCGTCGACCTTCCGGGCGCTGATCTCGACGCGGCGGTCGCGCGGCTCGGACCGGGGGCGTCGGCGCATGCCGCAGACATCGCGGACGTCGACGGCGCACGCCCGCTCGTCGAGGACGTCGTGCGTGCTCGCGGGCGCCTCGACGTGCTCGTCAACGCCGCTGCAACGCTCGAGCCGGCTCCCTTCCTCGATCTGACGCCGGAGCAGTGGGATCGGACGCTCGGTGTGAACACGCGTGGCGGCGTGTTCCTCGCACAGGCGTGCGCGAGCCACTTCGTCGATGCACACGTGCACGGCCGGATCATCCTGTTCGCCTCGATCGTCGGCGGGAGCATCGTGCGGTTGAACAACACCGCCTACTCCGCGTCGAAGGCGGCGGTCGTGCAGGCGGCGCGCTGCATGGCGCTGGAGCTCGCCCCGCACGGGGTCACCGTGAACACGATCTCGCCGGGATCGACGGCGACCGAGATGCTGCTCGGCGTCCAGGCGCCCGGGAGGGTCGAGTCGGTGATCCGCGGGGACGCCGCGGAGTGGAGGCTGGGGATTCCGCTGGGACGTCTGGCGGAGCCGTCCGACCAGGCGGCGCTCGCGGTGTTCCTCGCGGGCGACGGCGCGCGGCACATCACGGGACAGGACATCGCCGTCGACGGTGGACAGACGATCGTCTGATCGCACACCGCGCCGGTGCGGCTGGGGCTCGCCGCTCCGGGGGAGGCTCAGCCGAGGAGGTAGCCGCCGTCCACCACGATCTGGGCGCCGTTGACGTAGGCGGACAGGTCGGAGGCGAGGAACACGACGGCCCGGCCGATCTCGTCGGGCTCGGCCCAGCGGCGCATCGGGACCCGCCCGGCCGCCTCGGCCCACTGCTGCTGGACGTCGATGCCGGCGGGGGCCCCGGCCTTGATGTACTCGATCGCGCCTTCCGTCAGCGACGGGCCTGGAGCCACGGCGTTGGCCCTGATGCCGAGCGGGCCGAGCTCGAGCGCGAGGCACTTCGTGAGCCCCCACAGCGCGTGCTTTGAGGTCGTGTAGTGCGACATGCCCTTCGACGTCGGATGGAGCGCGTCGATCGACGTGACGTTGACGATCGTGCCTCCGTCGCCCTGCTCGATCATCTGTCGGGCCGCCTGCCGGGCCGCCCAGAACGCACCGATGACGTTGACGTCGAGGACTCCCTCGAAGCGGTCGCGCGGCATGTCCTCGATCCTCACGTTCGAGTAGACCGCGGCGTTGTTGACGAGGACGTCGAGCCTGCCGAAGCGCGCGACCGCAGCGGCCACCAGGCCGTCGACGTCGCGCTCGCTCGAGACATCGCCGGCGGCGCACGCGACCCGGTCGGCGTAGGTCGCGAGCCGACCGACCGCCGCCTCGACCGCGTCGCCCCGACGGTCGGTCAGAAGCACACGGGCGCCGGCTTCTGCGAGGCGGTGTGCTGCGGCGAAGCCGAACCCCTGCGCCGCGCCGGTGACGAGCGCGACACGGCCGTCGAGATCGACGAGGTCGGCGATCGCCCTGTCCGCGTAGCCGTCCGGGATCCCGGCCCGCCCGGTCACGGAGCCGACCAGGCGACCAGCATCCCTGCGTACACCTGCGCGGCGAGGAGCAGCTGGGTCGTCTCGAGGTACTCGTTCGCGACGTGGCACTGCGCGAGGCTGCCGGGGCCGCAGATGATGCCGGGAAGCTGCCGCTCGCCGTACCAGGCGAGGTCTGTCGCCGCGCCGAAGCCCTGGGGCGTCGGGTCGAGCCCGACGGTCTCGAGGCAATCTGCGAGCGTCCGCACTGCCGGGTGGTCGAGCGGCACGTCGAGTGGTGGGAAGTAGATGTTCCCGAGCTTCCAGGTGAACCGCGGTGGGTGCTCGCGTAGCCAGGGATCGACCTGGCAGACGGCGGCCACGACCTCCTCGAGCTCCGCCTGAACCTGTTCGAGCGACTCGTCCGGATAGAACCACAGGTTGTACTCGACGGAGCAGTAGTTGGGTGCCGTGCCTGCGTTGGAGAAGAGGTTGAGGCGGCCGTCCGCGCCGCCGCCCGGGCCGCCGACGATGATGGCCGGCGCGAGCGTGTTGAAGCCCGCCGGGAGGATCGGGTGGGACTTGGCGTTGGCCCAGCTCCGCTCGAGCTCCTGGAGGGCGACGATGATCTTGACCATCTTCTCGACGGCGTTGGCGCCGCCGCCGCCCTTGCCGCCGGCATGGACGGAGAGGTAGCGGGTCGAGGCGTGGGCCTCCAGCCCCTCGACCTCGATCCGCAGGTGCACGAGTCCACCCTCGGCGGCGCAGAGGCGCAGCTCGGTCGGCTCGAGCGAAAGCGTCACGTCGCATCCCTCGGTGCGCTCGACGATCTCGCGGGTGCCGTTCCCCACGACCTCCTCGTCGCTCACGACGTGGAACACCACGTCGCCGGCGGGCCGGAAGCCGCTCTCGAGGGCGACCTTGACGGCCCACATCGCGGCGGACAGCCCGCCCTTCATGTCCGTCGCGCCGCGTCCGTAGAGGCGGCCGTCGACGACGGCTCCGCCGAAGGGATCGTGCGACCAGGCCGACCGGTCGCCGACGGGCACGACGTCGACGTGCGCGTTGAACGCGAGCGAGCGGCCGCCTTCTGTGCCGGGCAGGCGAGCGACGATCAGCGGATGAGCGTCGAACGTGGCTGACGGGCCGACGTCCCAGCCCTCGATCTCGAACCCGAGTCCGGCGAGGAAGGAGGCGACGTACCCGACGCATCCCCTGGCCTGCTCCGGGAAGTGGGTCGCCTCCTTCGCCTGGCTCTCGGTGCGGAAGGCGATCAGGTCGCGCAGCAGGCCCTGCAGCCCCTCCTGCGACGCCTCGACGGCTGCGACGACCCCGTCTCCGGATGACATCGGTTCGCTAGGGCGTTCGGAGGAGGGCGGCGGGTGACTCGACCGGCGGCGCGTCGCGGCGGAGGTTATGGCCGTCGGCGCCGAACACGTGCACGCGCCAGGCGTCGAAGAGGAGCGAGACGTTGTCGCCTGTCTGGAAGGGCGCGTCGGGGTCGGTGCGAACCTGCACCGATGTCCCTCCCGCCTCGACCGAGAGATAGAGATCGGAGCCCACTGGCTCGAGGAAGTGCACGCGGCCCGGGATCCCGCCTTCCTGACCGGGCGGGCCGACGCGGAAGTGCTCGGGGCGCAGGCCGAACATGACCGCGCCGCCGATCTCGATCTCGTGCTCGAGGCCGGGCGGGCTGATGACGTCGGGTGAGATCGGCACGTCCATCTCCTCGCCGCGGAACCGCCAGCCGCCGGCGGTCGACTCGAGCGTGCCGTCGATCAGGTTCATCGGCGGCGCCCCGAGGAACGTCGCGACGAAGATGTTCGCCGGTCGACGGTAGACCTCTTGCGGTGTGCCGATCTGCTGGAGCACGCCTCCGTCCATGACGGCGATCCGGTGCCCCATGGTCATCGCCTCGACCTGGTCGTGCGTCACGTACATCGTCGTGATCCCGAGCCGCTCGTGGAGCTGGATCAGCTCCAGGCGAGTCTGGAGCCGGAGCTGGGCGTCGAGGTTGGAGAGCGGCTCGTCCATCAGGAACGCGTCGGGCTCGCGCACGATCGCTCGCCCGAGGGCGACGCGCTGTCGCTGTCCGCCGGAGAGCTGTCCCGGGAGACGCTGGAGGAGCTCGTCAAGGCCCAGGATCCCCGCTGCGCGGCGGATGGCGTCGTCGATCTCGGTCTTCGACTTCTTCTGGATCTGGAGCGGGAACGCGATGTTCTTGTAGACGGTCATGTGGGGGTAGAGCGCGTAGTTCTGGAAGACCATCGCGACGTTTCGCTTCACGGGGTCGATGAAGTTCACGAGCCGGTCGCCGATCACGATCTCGCCCGCGTCCGCGTCCTCGAGGCCTGCCACGACACGGAGGATCGTGCTCTTGCCGCACCCGGATGGGCCGAGGAGGACGAGGAACTCGCCGTCGGCGATGCGGAGCGAGACGTCGCTGACGGCCTCGACCTTGCCGAATCGCTTGACCAGGTGCTTGACGACGATCTCAGCCACCGCGTCTCCTTCGTGTCGAGAACCTCGGATCGGTCATTGCTTGAGCGCCCCCGCCATCGACGCTTGGACGAACCACTTCTGGAAGATGAGGAAGACCACGATCACGGGAACCATGGTCATCACCGCGGCCGCGGAGATGACGCCCCAGTTCGTCACGAACTGCCCCTGCAACGACGCGATCCCCACAGTCAGCGTCTTCATGTCGTCCGACGTCGTGATCACGAGCGGCCAGAGGAAGTTCACCCACTGGAACATGAAGGTGAAGATCCCGAGCACGACGATCGCGGGCTTGATCAGCGGCAGGACGATCCGTCGGAAGATCAGCCACTCCCCCGCTCCGTCGAGTCGTGCCGCCTCGACCAGCCCCTCCGGGAGCGTCGAGATGAACTGGCGCATCATGAACACGCCGAGCGGGCTCACCACCATCGGGAAGATCATCGCCGGATAGGTGTTGATGCCGCTGTGCGTCCACCCCGGAAGGTTCGAGACCATGATGTAGAGCGGCGCGATGAGCACCGCCGTCGGGATCATCAGCGTCGCCAGGACGAGCGCGAACAGGAAGGTTCGGCCCGGGAAGCGAAGCCGCGCGAACGCATACCCGGCCATCGTGTCGATCGCGAGCGTGATCAACGTGACGGACGTCGCGAAGATGAGCGTGTTGAGCCCCCACCGCAGGTAGCTCGTCTCGTCGAGGATCGTGCTGAAGTTGCCCCAGTAGAGCGAGTTGGGGATCCAGTCGGGTGGGTAGCTGAAGAGCTCGTAGCTCTCACGGAACGACGGCGAGAGGAGGTACAGGAAGGGCCCGATCGCGATCACCGCGAAGACCGCGAGCACCAGGTATGCGAGCACCCCCTTGACGACGCCGCCGACGCGGTGTCGGCGCGCGGCCGAGGCGTACTCCACGTGCGGCGCCGCCTCGTCGTGCAGCTCGGAGCCCTGCGTCGTCATCTACGCCCGCTCCCGCCGGCGGTCGGAGAGAACCCAGAACGAGATCGCGGTGAGCGCCAGGATGATGAGCAGGAGCAGCACGGCGGCCGCGTAGCCCTGGCCGGTCTCCTGGAACTGGAACAGCCGCTGCCAGATGAACCACACGAGGGTGGAGGTCGACTCGACCGGGCCGCCCTGGGTCAGGACGTAGACGGTGTCGAACACCTGGAAGTTCGCGATGATCGCGATGACGACGGCGAACAGCATCATCGGCCGCAGCAGCGGGAGCGTGATGCGGCGGAACCGGCGCAGGCCGCGCGCGCCGTCGACGCGTGCGGCGTCGTTGAGCTCCTCGGGGATGCTCTGGAGGCTTGCGAGGAAGTAGAGCGTCCAGAAGCCGAGCCCGCGCCACACCTCTGCGAGCACGATCGTCAGGAGGGCGAGGGTGCTGCTGCCCAGAATGTTCAGACGATCGAAGCCGACGGCATCGAGGATGAGGTTGATCAGGCCGAAGTCGTAGTTGGTCAGGAACTGCCAGATCAGGCCGACGAGCACCGCCGGTGCCAGGAGCGGGACGTACAGCGCGAGCTTGAAGACGTTGCTGCCCTTGCGGTAGCGGTTGAGGAGCAGCGCGAGGAACAGCCCGAGGACGAAGACGATGAAGATCGCCTCGACGACGAGGATCGCCGTGTTGCGGATCGACCCGGTGAGCGCCGAGTCCTCCGAGATCCTCCGCCAGTTGTCGAAACCGACGAACTGTGCCTTGTCGAGGATCCCGCCCTGGTTGAAGCTCAGCCAGACCGACCAGACCGTCGGAACGAGCAGGAAGGCGACGAAGGGGATGAAGTACGGAAGGATGAACAGGTAGCCGCGGAGGCTGCGCCGAGACCGGTAGCGCGCACCGGCTCGCCGGTACTCCGCCTCGGTCAGCGTCAGCTTGTCCCAGGGCTCCTCTGTCGCTCCTGTCGCCTCCATCCCCTTCGCTCGCTCAGCGCTCCGAGCCCTAGCCTCTCAGGATCCGGGTTCCGTCGGCCTGCGCCTTGGCCATCGCGGCCCGCACGGTGCTCTTGCCGGTGGCGGCTGCCTCGATCGCCTTGCCGTACACGCTCGTCAGCTGGGCCATCTTGGGATGGGTCGGGAGTCCGTCCCAGCCCTTGAGGACGTAGCTGTTGATGCGGGCCACCTGCGGGTCGCCCTTAGCGGTGTTGACGTCCTTGCGGACCGGAGCCCAGCCGTAGTGCGCGCCGAACTCGTTCGCGAACGCGGGCGACGAGAGGAACTTGACGAGCTCCCAGGCGGCGTCCTTGTTCTTGCCCTTCGAGGCCATCACCCAATGGCCGGTGGTCGAGAAGATCGTCCGCTTGCCTCCGCTGCCCACGGGGGCGATGAAGTTCCACTTGAAGGGGAGCTTCTCCTCGCGGAAGACGGCCAGCCGTAGCGGCTCGTCGTGCAGGAATGCGAGCCGTCCGCCCTTGAACAGCGCGACGCCGCCTTCGCGGTCGTACTGCCCGACCGGGGGCTGCACCTTGTGCTTGAGGAGGAGGTCGACGGACGCCTGCGTCGCAGCGATCACGCCCGGGTTCGTGAAGGTGACCCGCTTCCCGTCCTTCGAGATGATGTCCGTGCCGAGGTTGTGGATGCTGTAGTAGTTGAAGTACCAGGTGAAGTCCTTGTCCGTCATCGGGACGTTGTAGCCCCACACGTTCGGTGCGTCGGTCACCTTGAGGGCCGCGGCGGTGAGCTGGGCCATCGTGGTCGGGATCTTGGTGACGCCGGCTGCCCTCAGGAGGTCCTGGTTGTAGTAGACGACCGTGCCGCCGATGATGCACGGCAGCCCCCAGAGCTTGCCCTGGTAGGTGCTCTTTCTGAGCGTGTTGGGGATGAACTTCGCCGTTGTCGACCTGTACGCGGGCGAGTTGAGCCACTTGCGGTTGTTCAGGACCTCGAGCACGCCTTTCGTGCCGAGGTTCGTGAGGTCGGTGCTCGTCTGGTAGCTGACGTCGTAGGGGTTCGGGCCGGCGTAGTTCGATGCGTACGCGGCCTGCTCGACGTTCCACGGGACGATCGTGTGCTTGACCGTGATCCCGGTCTTCTTCTCGAAGGGCGCCAGCAGCTTGGCGATGACGTCCTTCTCGTCGGTGCCGAACGGCGCCTTCGCGAACTGGAGCGTGACACCGTCGAACGCGGATCGCGCTCGCGAGCGGACGATCACCCGGCTTGCCGCACCGGCCTGGCCGGCGAGGCCGCCCGCTGCCGCCACGCCGAGTGTGACCACGCTCGCCTTCTTGAGGAAGACGCGCCGGGTGTCCTTCGGCTCGCCTCCCTCGACCGGCAGCGCACCCTCGCTGCGATCACTGCTGTCGTTCACGGCGCGTACCTCCTCCTTCGTCCGATTGACCCAACTCGCGGGACTCGGGTCAGGTCCCGATCCCACAATTGCTCAGACCCCTGCGTGCGCGAGAAGTTGTGAGCCGGATCACGAGTGGCGAGATCCTGGCACAGATATGCAGAGATTTCAAGTTCGCCCGACAGGATCTATAGGCTATAGGGTCTGGGAGATGGATGCAATCGCGGATGTGGCTGCGACGCCACTGACGCAGCTCCTCGCCCTGACGGGGAGAGTCGCCGTCGTCACCGGAGGCGCCCGAGGAATCGGGCAGGCGTGCTGCGCCCGCCTCGCAGAAGCCGGCGCGGCGGTGGTCGTCGCGGACGTCGACGAGATCGCGGCACGTGAGACCGCCACCACGATCGGCGAACGCGCGATCGCCTTCCGGGCGGACGTTCGCGAGCCCGGGTCGATGCGCACGCTGGCCGAGCACGCCCTCCGCACCGCCGGCCGGCTGGACGTCTGGGTGAACGCCGCCGGCATCTACCCGGCGACGCCGATCCTCGACCTCGACGACGACGCCTGGGATGAGGTGCTCGAGGTGAACCTCCGCGGCACGTTCGCCGGGGCGCGCGAGGCTGCCCGCGTGATGGCAGGCGAGGGTGCCGGCGGCGTCATCGTCAACGTCTCCTCCACTGCCGCCTACCGCGTCGACGGCATGGGCGTCGCGCACTACGTGGCCTCGAAGTTCGGCGTGCGCGGACTGACGCAGAGCCTCGCGGTCGAGCTCGGCCCGCATCGGATCCGCGTCCTCGCCGTCGCTCCGACGGTCACGCTGACCCCCGGGCTGGAGGCGCAGCGCGAGCGCCTCGAGAGCGCGGGCTTCGCCCTCGACCAGCTCGGCCCGGAGCTCCCGCTCGGACGCATCGCCGTCGCAGACGATGTCGCCCGCGTCGTCGTCTTCTGCGCGAGCGACCTCTCGCTGATGATGAC
The DNA here is from genome assembly GCA_963703095.1 of uncultured Actinomycetes bacterium. Classification (GTDB taxonomy): domain Bacteria; phylum Actinomycetota; class Thermoleophilia; order Gaiellales; family Gaiellaceae; genus Gaiella. The sequence continues at coordinate 1,079,724 of OY969787.1, read as the reverse complement.
CGGGAGCACGCTGGTCGTCGACGGCGGCGCACTCGCCTGAGCGGTCGATCGCTCAGCGGAGCCCCGGGCTGGCCGCGAGGTAGCCAGCGAAGTTCGGGCCGAGCACCATCTCGATGTCCTCGTCGGTGACCGCCGGTTCGAGCCCGAGCCGCCTGCAGGTCGCGGGCACGGCCCGCCAGTAGGCCTCGTCGGACGCGAAGTCCGTGTACGGGTAGTCGGTTCCCCAGAAGAGGCGATCGAGGACTCCGAGGTGCTTCGCCATCGACAGCGTCTGCGCGGCGCGCCAGGGTGGCTGCGACTGCGACCAGAAGGCGAGGTCGGCCGCAACGCGGCCGTCCTTCGCCATGAGCATCAGGACCAGCTCGGACCACGCGAAGCCGCAGTGGGCGAGGATCGGCCGGAGCCCCGGAAAGTCGGCGAGCGCGTCCTCGATGTAGAGCGGGTGATCGTACGCGAGCGACTTCCCGGCCGGCAACGAGCTCCAACCCGTATGGATCGTGATCGGCACGCCCAGCTCTGCCGCGGCCTCGTACATGGGCCAGATCCTCCGGTCGTTGATCGCAGCGTAGTTGTACGAGGGCAGCATCTTCAGGCCCGAAAGCCCCCGGTCGGTCACGTAGTGCCGAAGCCGCGCTGCCTCCTCCTCGCCGCCGAGCGGGTTGGCGCTGTAGAACCCGACCAACCGATCCGGGTGGGTGGCGACGAGATCTGCGATGTAGTCCCCCATTGCCGGGTCGTACGCGCCGACCGGCACGTACGCCAAGCACATCACGAGCGCTCGATCGACCCCAGCCTCGTCCATGTGACGGATGAGGTCGTCGCCGTCGACACACCATCCGTCCGGCGCCCATGGCTCGCCTGTGATCCACGACGTCCGTCCTGCGAACTGCGCCAGGTGAACCTCCGCCAGCTCCTGCGTGAAGTCGCGGCCCCAGCGGCTCATGTGCACGTGTGCGTTGAAGAGCATGGATTCCTCCCCCCGAGGCTCTCGGGACCGTTACGCGCCCCGCGGCTGGCGGTATGGGTGCGGGTCGCCGAACACGTCGATGCCCACGGTGCCCGGATGCATGAACGCGCTGTGCGGCACACCCGCTTCGATCGAGTAGGTGTCGCCCGGACCGAACGTCGACGTGCTCCCGCCGATCGTGAAGTCGACCCGCCCGGCGATCACGATCCCCCACTGCGCCCCGTGCGCATGCTCCGGGAGGTCCGCGCCCTCGGGGAGCTCGTAGAACATCGCGACCGCCTGCTCGCCGTGGAGCAGCCATCCGTTGAGGGGGACGACCGGGTTCTCCACCTCGGGAGCGCCCGGATGAGCGGCGCGAACGGCTCGACCCGTTGATCGGTCATGCGGTCAGCAGTCCTCCGTCGACGACGATCTGAGCGCCGTTCACGTACGACCCCAGGTCGGAGGCGAGGAAGAGCGCCACCCGCGCGACGTCGTCGGGTGCGCGAGCCGGCGGAGGGGAATGCGCGCCTCGTAGGCGGCCCACTGCGCGTCGACGTCGATTCCCTCCGGCGCGCCCGCCTCGACGAACTCGACGGCCCCCTCTGTCAGCGAGGGCCCGGGAGCGACGGCGTTGACCCGGATCCCGTCCGGCCCGAGCTCGAGCGCCATCGTCTTCGTCAGGCCCCAGATGGCGTGCTTCGACGTGCCGTAGTGGGAGAGGCCCGAGCCACTCGGATGGATCGCGTCGATCGAGCTGATGTTGACGATCGAGCCACCCTCGCCCTGCTCCCGCATCCGCGCTGCTGCTGCCCTCGTGCACAGGAAGGATCCACCGACGTTGACGCCGAGGATGCGCTGGAACTCGGCGGGCTCGAGGTGCTCGAGGAGGAAGTTCGAGAACACGCCGGCGTTGTTGACGAGGATGTCGACCCGGCCGAGCTCGCTCCACGGTGGTGGCCACGAGGCGCTCGACGTCGTCCTCGTCGGAGATGTCTCCCGTGACGGCGATGACGCGGCCACCCGACTCGCCGAGTCGCGACAGCGCAGCGTCGAGCCTGTCTGCTCGCCGGTCGGCGAGCGCGACCGCGGCGCCCGCCTCGGACAGCCTCCGAGCGCAGGCGAATCCGAACCCCTGCGCCGCGCCCGTCACGAGCGCAGCCTTGCCGCTCAGATCGAGAAGCGACCGGAGCGGCGACTCTCCCCCGCTATGCAGTTCGCTCCGGTCGACACGGTCGACGCGCTCCAGCGTCTGCGAAGCGCCATGCGCATACGTTATAAGATCATCAGAGAGAACGACAAGCTGCTGTCGGCGGAGAGCGGAGGAAGACGAAGTGGCGACACTGCTGATCGGCTACGACACGGAGTCGGCCGCCGTCGGAGAGGGCCTTGCCCGCTTCCTCGGCCCGGACGTGCCCCAGTACTACTGCGCGCTCGACCCGGAGACCACCCGCCGCGGCGTGGCCCTGCTGGCCCGGCTGCACGAGGAGCTCGAGGCACCGTGCACGTTCTTCGTGTGCGGGCGGACGCTGCTCCACGCCCTCGACGCGATCGAGCCGCTGGCAGGCTCGGAGCTGTTCGACATCCAGCAGCACACCTACAGCCACGTCGTGTTCCGCGATGTCCACTACCAGCCGATCGGCGGCGACGGTGAGGCCGTGCTGCCCGAGACGCCGCACGTCGCGATCCGCGAGGAGCTGCGCATCACGTCCGAGCTGATCGAGAAGCACCTCGGGCGCAAGTGCGTCGGTCTGCGCACGCCGTTCGGCTACTACCAGGGGCTGCGTGGGCGGCCCGACCTCCTCCAGATCGTGCAGGAGACCGGGCACCAGTACGTGACGTCATGGGGACGGAACGAGCAGAACGGGAACCCCACGCCCTGGGTGCAGCCGTTCACGTACGCCGACGAAGGCTTCGACGATCTGCTCGAGATCCCGTTCCAGTTCTGGCTCGACGGGATCTGGTTCGACGCCCACGGCTACGCGGAGGGAGCAGCGTTCCGCAAGGCGCTCGAGGGCGCGATCGACGAGATCGTCGACCAAGATCTCGTCTTCGCCACCGCGTTCCACGAGTGGTGCGCCGTCGAGGCGAACGAGGAGGGCACCGGCTGGATCCGCGGTCTGATCGAGCACGCGCGCAAGCGCGATGTCGAGGTCATGAGCTACACCGACTACTGGGCCCGGACCGTCGCAGCGCGCGCCGGGTAGGCGGCACCTCGCACGCCCGCGGGGCGAGCCGCTCAGCCGGCGACCGTCGCCCCAGCGGGCCGCATCGCGTCGACGACGACCTCCCCCTCGAGGATGATCGGCTCGTCGTCGAGACAGAGGTCGCACTTGCGCATCGGGATGTCGAGGTGGCAGCCCGTGTGGTTGGGGCCGCCGACGAGGTCGTTCGGCCCCGTCGAGAACAGCACGTTGCCGGAGAAGGCGCGGAGCTCCATGCCGTGACCTCGGCTGTCCGTGGCGAGCGCCGCCCACTTGGCGCGCTCGTCGAGACCCCAGCCGATGTGCGAGAGGCCGTAAGCGTCCGGATCGTCGAAGTCCGCTATGTACTGCCGGATCAGCTCCGCCTGGAATCCGTCGCCCCCGATGTGGGCGATCCGCCCCGACTCGATCACGAGCTCGATCGGGTCGTGCACGTACTGCTTGAACGGCAGCAGGATGTCGCCGCGGTCGACGACGACGCGGCCGTCGATGCCGTCGTCGGCGCCGCAGGTCAGCACCATCCCGCCCGAGGGCCAGTGATCCCACTGCCCCGGCTGGTCGACGTAGCCGTACTGGGCCTTGACCGGGTAGCCGATCCGGTAGGTGACATCGGTACCGGCCCGGTTGGTGAAGCGGAGGGTGCGGGCCGCCGCCAGCGCCTCGACCGCGGCGTCGGTTCTCCTCCGGAGGTCGTCGGTCGGGAACATGCGCGCCAGCACGTCGACCGGCTCGATGCACGTGAGGATGCGGGTCCCTGCCGCCTGGATCTCCGTCAGCTCGTCGCTGAACAGGAGGAAGAGCGTCTCGACCACCATGTCGGCGCGTTTGAGGACGTCGATTGCGGGCTGGTTCCCGGCGAGCGGGGTCTTCCCCACGGTCCAAACGCCGACCTCCCCCATCGTCGCCGACGAGGAGTACGGCAGCCGCAGGTGCATCACGCTCGCCTGGAGCCGCTGCCCGGCGGTCAGGAACGCGTCGACGTACTCGGCACGCTCCTGTCCCTGCGAGAGCAGCACGAGGCTCTCGCCGGGCTGCAGCTTGCAGAGCCGCAGCATCTGCTCGCAGAGATCGGTGAACATCGACTGGCTGAACGACGTGCCGCTCATGATCCTCCTGTCTGCCGTGTCGCTATAGCATATAACGCGAGCCAGCCTCGTCCCTCCGCGGCGTCGGTCATTCGAGCGAGAACGAGCCTTCGGATCGTCGGCCTGGCGCGTCTCCCGGGACGAGCGACCAGGTGCAGACGCGGCGATCACACGTCACGTCCACCAGCTCGGCGTAGATGAAGGGGTCGTCCTCGGAGGCCGGCACCCCGACCGGACCGCTCTTCACGGAGCACCCGTACTTGCCTCCTCCGCGGTCGACGCAGCCGACCGTGTAGCCACGATCGAGGACGACGGCCAGCGCCTGCCTGAGCTCGCTCTCGATCCTCGAGGCGGTGGGCGCCTCGTCACCATCGCACCCGGAGGCTCCCAGGAGAAGGGCTACGACGACCACGAGGAGGCGCATGCCCGCGGGTCAGCTCAGCCGGTACCGGCGAATGGCAGGACATGACACGCTGCGCTGTGTCGCGGCCCGACGTCTTGCAGAGCAGGGTCGACGGATGCGCAGACGTCGGTCGCGAACGCACACCGGGTGCGAAAACGGCACCCGGAGGGAATGGAGAGCGGCGAGGGCAGCTCACCGCCGATGGCTGGGCGCTCGCGCCTCACCGTGGGATCGGGCGAAGGATTCGCATCGAGCAGCCCTCGTGTGTAGGGGTGCTGCGGGCGCGTGAAGACGCGGATCGTCGGCCCGACTTCGACGATGCGCCCGAGGTACATGATCGCGACCGTGTCGGAGACGTGCGCGATGACCGAGAGCTGGTGGGAGATGAACACCATCGTGAGCCCGAGGCGGCGTCGCAGCTGCTCGAAGAGGTTGAGGATCTGCGCCTGCACGGACACGTCGAGGCTCGAGACCGCTTCGTCGCCGATCAGCAGGTCCGGGCCGACGGCCAGCGCTCGGGCGATCGCGACCCGCTGCCGCTGTCCGCCCGAGAGCTCGCGCGGACGCCGCTCGGCCAGCCTCTCAGGCAGGCCGACCATCTCGAGGAGCTCCGCCACGAAGGCGGCGTCCCGGCCCCTCTCGACGCGGCCGTGCACGCGTCCCGCCTCGAGGATGGCGCTGCGAATGGAGAACCGCGGGTTGAGCGACGTGTAGGGATCCTGGAACACCATCTGCATCCGCTGGTGCAGTCGCTTCAGCTCGCGCGCGTCGGCCGATCGAACATCGACGCCGTCGAATCTGATCTCGCCCTCGTCCGCCTCGTGCAACCGGATCAGGCAGCGTGCGAGCGTGCTCTTGCCGCTGCCCGACTCGCCCACGATGCCGAGGGTCTCGCCCGCCTCCAGCTGCAGCGAGACGTCGTCGACAGCTGTGACCGCCTGGCCCGGGCTTCGGTGGACGCGATCGCCGAGCGTCCTGCGGACCGGGAACCGCTTCGACAGGTTGACGACGCTCAGGAGCGGCTCGGTCATTGCGCCGCCCCCTCCGTGGCGTGGTCACCGTCGTCTGTGTCCGACGCGGACGCGTTCACGAAGGGGCATGCGGTCAGGTGATCCACGTCGACCGGCTCCAGCGTCATCGGCACCTCGGCGCACGGCTCGATGACGTAGCGGCACCGTGCCTGAAAGGGACAGCCGCCCGAGACGTCCTGGACGTCAGGCGGCTGTCCGGGGATCGAGTCCAGATCGCCGCGCACTCGGACGTCTCCGATGCGAGGGATGGCGCCGAGGAGCGCCTTGGTGTACGGGTGCCGCGGGTCGGCGAACAGGTCTTTGACGGGAGCCACCTCGACGACGCGGCCGGCGTACATGACGGCGACCCTGTCGCACGTCTGGGCGATGACCCCCATGTCGTGCGAGACGAGAACGATGGCCATCCCGGTCTGGTCTCGGATCTCGCGCAGCAGGAGCAGGATCTGATCCTGGATCGTGACGTCCAGCGCAGTCGTCGCTTCGTCGGCCAGCAGGAGTAGGGGCTCTCCGGCGAGGGCGAGGGCGATCATCACGCGCTGGCGCATGCCCCCCGAGAGCTCGTGAGGGTAGGCGTGCATGCGGCGGTCGGGCGCTGAGATCCCGACACGATCGAGCAGCTCGACGGCTCGCACCGCCGCTGCCTTCGCCGTCATGCCCTTCCTCTGCACGAGCGTCTCGACGATCTGCCGGCCGACGGTGAGGACGGGGTTGAGCGAGCTCATCGGGTCCTGGAAGACCATCGCCACATCGACGCCGCGGACGGCGCGCATCGCACCTGGGTTCAGGCGGAGCAGGTCCCGGCCGGCGAGCATCACCTCTCCGGCCATCACGGCGCCGGGATCCGGCACGAGACCCATGAGCGCGCGGCAGGTGATGCTCTTGCCCGAGCCCGATTCGCCGACGAGGCCGAGGATCTCCCCTTCGCGGACCTGCAGCGACAGGTCCGCGACCACCCGGGCCACGCCGCGCAGAGTGGGGAAGCCGACGGTCAGCTTGCGGACGTCCAGCAAGGGGCCGGTCGGCTCGGGGTGCCCTGTCGACGCGGCGGTCATACGGTCAACCGAAGCTGGCGGCCAAGACGGTCCGCCAGCCCGTCTCCGATCATGCTGAAGGCGACGCCGAGCGCGACGATCACGAGACCGGGGATTGTCGCCACCCACCACGCCTGGCGGAGGACGCTCTGCCCTTCGGCGACCATCGCGCCGAGCTCTGCAGTCGGCGGCTGCACGCCGAGGCCGAGGTACGAGAGGCTCGCGAGCAGCATGAGGTTGAGAACGAGGTCTGCCGCTGAGAAGACCAGGTTCGAGCGGAGGAGGTTCGGCATGGCGTGACGGAAGATGAGGCGGGTCGTGGAATAGCCGAGCGCTCGGCCGGCGAGCATGAAGTCCTGCTCGCGCAGCACGAGCATCTCCCCGCGCGTGAGCCTCGCGTAGAGCGCCCAGCCGACGGCAAGCACCCCGATGTAGACCCCCTCGAGCCCTGCTCCCACGATCGCCACGATCGCGATCATCAGCACGAGGAACGGGAACGCGATGACGCCGTCGACGACCCGCATGGCGAACGCGTCGGCCCAGCGCCCCTGGTACCCGGCATAGGCACCGACCACCATGCCGAGCACCAGAGGGACGTAGGTGATGATGAGAACCACCTGGAAGTCGAGCCGCAGCGCGTAGAGGACGCGGGTTGCGATGTCACGCCCGAACGTGTCGGTGCCGAACGGGTGCGCCAGCGACGGCGACTCGAGCCTCGCGAGCAGGTCGACCTCGTTCGGGTCGTACGGTGCCAGCAGGGGGCCGACGAGCGCGAGCAGGACCGCGAACGCGATGAGGCCGGACCCGGCGTAGAAGGTGGCGTTCGACCAGCGACGCTCGCGCAGCGCGAGCCGGCGAAGCGCCGCGTCGTCGGGAAAGCGATCGACGGCGGCCATCACGCTGCCTCGAGCCTGACGCGGGGATCGAGCAGCGAGTAGACCACGTCGGCGACGAGGTTGATGACGATCACCATGAGCCCGAAGACGAAGACGAGGCCCTGGATGACGGGATAGTCCCGGCTGAGCACCGACTGCACGAGGAGCGAGCCGAGGCCCGGGATCTGGAAGACGTTCTCGACGACGACGGTTCCGCTGATCAGGAACCCGACGTTGATCGAGAGCACCGTGATGAGGGGGATCAGCGAGGGGCGGAGCGCGTGCACCCCGATCACGCGCCTCGGGGCGAGGCCGCGAGCGTGCGCTGCCTCGATGTACTCCGACCCAAGGGTCTCGATCATGGTGGTCCTCAGAGTCCGGAGCAGCATCGGCGCGAGGTAGAGCCCGAGCGTGATCCAGGGGAGCACGAGCGACTCTGCCACGCCGATGATCCCGTCCTTGTATCCCGATACCGGGAGGAGGTCCCACTCCAGACCGAAGAGCAGCGCGAGCATGAGGCCAAGCCAGAACGTCGGCATCGCGAACGCGACCATGCTCACCAGCCGCGTTGCGTGATCCGCCGGTTTGTTGCGGCGCACGGCCGAGAGCACGCCGAGCGGCACGGCAAGCAGAACGGCGACGAGCACCGAGCCTGCGATCAGGTACAGGCTCGGCGCGACCCGGTCGAGGATGAGCTCGCGCACCGATGTTCTTCGGATGATCGAGTCGCCGAAATCGAGAGTGATCGCGCCGGTCGCGAATGCGATGAGCTGCTGCCCGAGCGACTGGTCGAGGCCGAGATCCGCCTCGACGCGAGCGACCGCCTCGGGGGTCGCGTTGATCCCCAGCATGAGCTGCACAGGATCGCCGGGGATCAACCTGATGATCAGGAAGGAGACGACGAGCACCCCGATCAGGACCGGAATGCTGAGCAGGATGCGCTTGCCGACGTACTCGAGCACGGCTCAGTGCGCGCGGGTGGGGCAGCCACCCGGCTGCCCCACCCGCGTTCGGTGAGCTCGGCTACTTCTCGAGCCAGACATCCTCGAGGTCCCACCAGCCGTTCGGCACGACCCTGAAGCCCTTCACGTAGTCCTGCACGCCGTGAACCGTGGGCAGGAAGAAGAGGGTCACCCACGGAGCCTCGTCCATGGCGGCCTGCTGCACCTGAGGCCACCGCTCCTGACGCTCCTCCTCGGTTCCCTGGGCTGCCTGCTCGGTCAGTGCGAAGAGGCTGTCAGGGGGTATCCATCCGGTGAAGAACCCCTTCAGCGCGTTCGACTCCGCTGTGTCGAAGAACAGGAGGGCGACCTCGTCCTCCACCGTCACGTCGGACGTGAACTTCACGAGCGGCACCGCGACGTCGTAGTCGTACGCGGCATAGCGATCGAACAGCGCGCCGCCGTCGACCTCCTCGATCGAGAGCGTGACGCCGATCTCCTTCCACTGGGACTGAACGACCGTCGCCAGCTCCCGGAGGTGGCTCGCGCCGGCCGGGATCAGCATCGTCGCGTCGATCCCCTCTGGAGCGGCCTCTGCCATCAGCTCCTTCGCCTTGTCCACGTCGTAGTCGAACGCCGGCACGACGTCCGCGGGCGCGGTGTACTTGCCCTTCGGGATCATGCTGTTCGCAACCTCGCCGACGCCGCCGTAGACGGCTGCCTTGATCGCCTCCTTGTCGGTCGCATAGTTGAGCGCCTGGCGGACCCGGACGTCCTCGAAGGGCTTCCGCTTGTGGTTGAGGAAGATCCCCTCCCAACGGACGATGTCGTCCACACGGACCTCGAAGTCGCCGGCATCGGACAGCGACTCGATCTGGGAGAACGGAACCCCTTCGAGGAGGTCGGCCTCTCCGTCCTGCATCTTGAGAACACGCGCGTTGTCGTCCGCGATGTAGTCGAAGCGCACCCCGTCGAGATACGGCTTGCCGTCCTCCCAGTAGTTCTCGTTGCGCTCGAGCTCGATGTACGAGCCGGGCACCCACTCCTTCAGCTTGAACGGCCCGGTGCCGACGGGGTTCTTCCAGTGCTCGTCACCCTCTTCCTCGACCAGCCTCTTCGAGACGATCGAAGCGGGGAAGACGCTCAGGTTCTCGAGCAGCGCTCCGACCCGGTGTTTGAGGTTCACGGTCACCGTCTTGTCGTCGACGATCTCGATGCTCTCGATGCCGTAGGCGAGGGTCGGGATGTTGACGTTGATCTCGGGATCGATGAACCGGTCGAGGGAGAACTTGACATCCTCGGCGGTGACCGGATCACCGTTCGAGAAGCTGGCGTCGCGGAGAGTGAACGTCCAGGAGAGTCCGTCGTCGGATTGCTCCCACGACTCGGCCAGACCGGGCCCGACGTCCGGCAGCGTGTCCGGATCGGCCTCGACGAGGGTGTTGAAGATCTGGACGCGCACGAAGATCGAGCCGTTGTCCGCGGGCCCCATCGGGTCGAGGGACTGGGTCTCGAAGTTGCGGGCGAACTGCAGGACTCCGCCGGACGTCGGCGTACCCTCCTCCTCGGCGGCCGTCTCGTCTGCGTCGGTTTCTTCGTCGCCGTCGCCGGTACAGCCTGCTGCTGCTACGGCAAACGCGACCAGCAGGAGCGCGAGGAGTGCAAGCACTCGTCGGCTCGATGCACGGCGCGGAGCGTTCTCCACCACGGTCGTTCTCCTCCTTCGCTCGGGTCTATAACCTATATCGTTTGGGCTCGAAGGGTCAAGACGAGGTTTCCGTCACCGTCGACGATCGCGTGAGCCCCGCTCGGGATCCACACCGTCGCGTCCGGTCCCTCCACGACGGCCGGGCCTTGCAGCTCGAACGCGAGCGGCAGGCGCTGCCAGTCGTGCACCTGGGCTTCGACGAGCGCGGTCGCTCGATCGTCGTACACGGCGCGGGATCCGACACCGTCGCCGGAGGGACGGTCGGGTGGGCTCCGGCGAGGCACGTGCCGCTCGACGCCGGGGGTCACACCCACCGCGCTGGCGTGAATCGCCAACACCTCGTGCTGATGTCCCTCGAGGGCGAACCCGTACAGCCGCTCGTGCTCTCGGTCGAACGCTGCCGCAAGCGCGTCGGTGCCCAGCTCGCCTTCCGGCGCTTCGACACGGATGTCCCAGTTCTGACCGACGTACTTCATGTCGAAGGCCAGCGTGACCTCGGGATCACCCGCGTACCCCTCGCCTCGGAGTTCCGTCGCGACCTCAGCCAGCAGCTCCTGCGCTGATCTCGCGAGCCCGTCCACGCCCATGCGCTCGAGACGAATGGGAAACGACCGGATCCGGTCGACCCGGAGGTCCGAGAGTATGAGGCCACCTGCCGAGAGCAGGCCCGGGTGCGCCGGCACGAGTACCTCCTCGATGCCGAACTCCTCGGCGAGCAGAACCGCGTGGAGCGGCCCCGCTCCACCTCCCGCCAGGAGTGCGTAGTCCCTGGGGTTCACGCCCCGCTCGGCTGTGAGCGCACGGATCTCCTTCGCCATGTTCGCGACGCAGATGCGCACGATGCCTGCGGCGGCGTGCAGGAGCTCGATCCCGAGCGGCGCGCAGATCTCCTGTTCGATCGCGTCCGCTGCGAGGTCGCGGTCGATCTCGAGCGCCCCGCCCAGGAGGGAGCGAGGACCGATCCGCCCGAGGACGACGTTGGCGTCGGTCACTGTCGGTCGCCCGCCGCCTTGGCCGTAGCAGGCGGGGCCTGGATCCGCGCCGGCGCTCTGCGGGCCGACCTTCAGCCCTCCACCTGCATCGATCCATGCGATGCTGCCGCCGCCGGCACCGATGGTGCGGATGTCCAGCATCGGGAGGCTCAGCGGCGTCGACTCGTCCAGCCACCCCTGAGTCGTGCTGCCTGGCCGCCCGTCGGTGATGAGCGACACGTCGGAGCTGGTGCCCCCGACGTCGATCGAGATCAGGTTCGGACGCGCTGTCCGCTGCCCGTGCGCACGCGCGGCGACGACGCCACCTGCCGGGCCGGAGAGGAATGTCTCGACGGGTCGGGCCTGAGCGGTCGCAGCGGTCATCACGCCGCCGTTCGAGCGCATGATCAGCGGCTCGCCGTCGAACTCCAGGCCGGCGAGAGCAGCGACGAGGCGCCCGACGTAGCGGGCCAGCACGGGCTTGACGTATGCGTCCGCGATCGTCGTGGAGGCGCGCTCGTATTCACGCCACTGCGGCAGGACGTCGCTGGACAGAGAGAGCCAGACGCCCGGGTGCCGGTCTCGGATCGTTGCCGCGGCGGTGCGCTCATGGGACGGGTCGAGGTACGAGAACAGGAAGCAGATCGCGATGGACTCGACGCCCTGCCGGACGAGGTGGTCGGCGGCTGCTTCGACCTCGTCCAGGGCGAGCGGAGTGACCTCCTGGCCGTACGCGTCGAGTCGCTCCGCGACGTCGGTGCGTCGGTAGCGAGCGACGAGCGGCTCCGGCTCCCGCCAGTGAAGGTTGAACACGTGGCCCTCCGGCTTGTTGCCCCTCCGGATCTGCGGGATGTCGCGGTGCCCGTCGGTGGTCAGGAAGCCGGTCTGGGCGCCGCGGCGCTCGATGATCGCGTTCGTCGCGACGGTCGTCCCGTGGACGAGCCGTCGAAGCCCGGAGACATCCGCGCCCATCTCGACGAGGCCCTGGATCACAGCGCGCGAGGGGTCGTCCGGTGTCGAACGCAGCTTGTGGAATCGCTGCGCTCCGTCGTCCTGGACGAGGACGATGTCTGTGAAGGTCCCGCCCACGTCGATCCCGACGATCACGGGACGACCTCTGCGCGCCGCGCCCGGACGGCGGTGCGCACCCGTTCCCAGCTGTGCCGCTCGACGGTCTGATCCGCTTCGGCAGGTGACAGCCCGTACTCCGAGACGGCGGCGTCCCGCGAGATGACCTCGTCCCGGAGGTCTCGAACGACATCCTCGCGCGAACGCTCCGCGGGATCGCCCCACCCGGCGCCTCCTGGGAGGCGCACGACGATCCTCTCGCCGGCGTGGACGACCAGGCCGGAGAACTTGGTGGGTGAGAGAACCGCCGGCGACCGCTCGGTCGCGAGCTCTTCGAGCCCCGAACGAGTGATGAGCCGAATCTGCATGGCTGCTCCGTCCTGCCCGCCGTCGACGCCGCGTGGAGGGAACCGGTGGTAGTGCGAGACGGAGTTGAGGGCAACATCGTCGGCGAGGACCTCGTAGACGCGGGTGACGCCCATGCCGCCGCGCGTTCGACCTGCGCCCCCCGAGTCACGCCGAATGCCGTACTCGACGACGCGCCACGGCAACGTCGTCTCGATGACCTCGGTGGGGAACTGCCTGGCTTGCGGTGCCACCCACGTCGTGATGGTGTAGCCGTCCTCGTCGAGCCGCGCCCCGTACCCGGTCGGTTCCCAGATCACGAACGCGTAGTACTCGTCGAGCACGGGGTGCCAGCCGCCCCCGGTGATGAGGCCCGTCGTCGCGCCTGTCGGCGCCGCGGCCTTGTGGGGCACGGCTTCACGAAGAGCCGCGATCACGACCTCGACCACGAGATTGTGGCTCTCGGTGTTCCCGGCAGAGAGCGGTGCCGGGTAGTCGCAGTTCACGATCGTGCCGGGCGGGGCGATGAGGTGGATCGGGCGGAAGGCGCCCTCGTTGTGCGGGATCGTCGGGTCGACGAGGTTGAAGAGGGCGTTGGCACAGCCGGCGAGCGTGACGACGTACGGGCAGTTGATCGGTCCTGCTGCCTGAGGGGCGCTCCCGCGAAAGTCGAGCACGACGTCCTCGTCGAGGACGGCAACTGCGAGCTCGATCGGGTGTGAGCCCGCTCGGACTCCGTCGTCGTCGGCCTCGATCCGCGCCCGGTAGACCCCGTTCGGGATGTCGCGGATGCATGATCGCATGCGACGTTCCGCGTAGCGCTGGAGCTCGGCCATCGCACGCGACAGCTGCTCGCGACCGTAGCGCGCGACCAGCTCATCGATCCGCCGCTCTCCTGTTACGAGTGAGCCCACCATCGCCATGAAGTCGCCGTAGCTCGACCGAGCGGTGCGCGTGTTGGAGAGCAGGATCCGCCAGATCTGCTCATCCGGCTCGCCGGCGCGGAACAGCTTCACCGGTGGGACGATCACGCCCTCCTGGTGGAGATCCGTCGAGTCGCCCGGCATCCCTCCCGCCGCCTTGCCCCCGACGTCCGCGTGGTGGGCGATGGTGGCGAGAACGGCGAGCACCTCCCCGTCGCGGATGACGGGTTTCACCATGCAGAACTCCGGGAGGTGAGGCGTGCCGAGGAGCGAGCTGTTGTGGACGATCACGTCGCCGGGCTCGATGCCGTCCCAGCCGAACTGCGTGATCGCCGCTCGGACCGCAGGTCGCATCGCGCCCATCTGCGCCACGAACCCCTCGCGGGTCGCGACGCGCTCGAGGTTCGCATCGAAGATGCCGACCGTGAAGTCCTCGCCTTCGAAGAACACCGGTGAGTACGCGGTCCGCGTCATCGTGAGCTGCATCTCGAGCCACACCGAGGTGAGCGCACCGTGCACGACCTCCAGCAGCACCGGGTCGACGAGCGGGTCACGGGCATCGTCAGGCCCCGCCAGCCACGGACCGAGCAGTGGGAGACAGGCTTCGAGCGGCAGGTTGGTCGACGCGAGGTCGTGAGCGGTGGCGTCGGCGTAGAGCGTGCCGTCCGCTGCCTTCACGACGAGGTCGCCTGGCAGGAGCAGCTGGCCGGTGAACCCGCATTTCGGAGCGGCGACCGAGAGCGGCACACGGGGAAGCTCTTCCTGGTGCATCCTCCTACTTAGCATATAATCTTCAGATCATCAGACCAGTTGAGAATGACGACGTGGTGGATCGCCTTCGCGCGCTGAGCGTTGCGGCGGTCGCCGACGCCCTTGACAGGCACGGCTTCCGTGACCAGGTGATGCACCACTCGATCCGGCCGCTCGTGGGCGCGGCGACCGTCGCGGGCCGTGCGTTCACGATCGTGGCGGAGCCGAGCGACGTGCTGCTCGAGAACCCGTACGAGCACGAGATCGACGCCGTCGACGCGATCCCCTCCGGGGCGTTCGTCGTCCTCGCGACCGGAGGGACCTGCGAGGCGGCGGTGTGGGGCGAGCTCCTCGCCACCGTCGCCGCTCGCCGCGGCGCGGTGGCCGCGGTGAGCGATGGTGCGGTGCGCGATATCCGCGGTCTTCGGCAGCTCGGCCTACCGACCTATGCTGCGGCCGTCTGCGCGAGAGACTCGTACGGGCGCCTGCTGGTGACGGGCTCGGGTAGCGACGTGGTCTGCGGCGGCGTCGGGGTGTCCAAGGGTGACTGCGTCCTCGCCGACGACGACGGCGTGGTCGTCGTCCCTGCGGAACTTGCCGCGCGAGCCCTCACTGCGGCGGAGGAGAAGCTCGGCCTCGAGGACGTCGCCCGGTCGGCCCTCGAAGGAGGCACCGGTCTGCAGGCGATGTACGCGGAGCACGGCGTCCTCTGACTGGAATGGACACGCGGGGCCGTCCACCGCTCGACCAGAGCGCGGGCCTCGGCCACTGGCGTCGACGATCGGGTCAATGGCGGGACGGCCGACCAGATGCCTGTGCCTGTTGTGGCCGGCCGCTGTTCGGCGCCGTCTGGCGGGTCGAGGCAACGGACGGCGTGCGGGACTTCTGCGCGCCTGATTGCGAGATCGTGTACCGCGAGCACTGGGTTCCCCGTCACGGCCGAGGCGAACGGTGATCGCTGAGCATGGCGCTCCACGTCGGCATCGACACCGGTGGGACGTTCACGGATCTCGTGGCGCTCGACGACGAGACCGGCACGACGGTGATCGGGAAGCGACCGTCGACGCCCGACGCTCCGGCGACCGGGATCTTCGACGTGCTCGAGGCGGCAGCGGTGCGGCCGGACGACGTCGCGTCCGTGACGGTCGGGACGACCGTCGGCACGAACGCTCTCCTCCAGCGCAGCGGCGCGCGTGTCCTCTTCCTCACCACGGCCGGCTTCGAGGACGTGCCGGTGATCGGCAGGATCGACAAGCAGGATCCGTACGACCTCGCCGGCGCGAAGCCGCAACCGTTCGTGCAGCGGCGCGACTGCATCGGCGTCGTCGAGCGCGTCGGGCCTGGCGGGACGGTCGTGACGCCACTCACCGACGCGGAGCTCGAGCGCGTCGCGGATGAGGTCGGGGCTCGACTCGACAGGCTCGGTGGGCGACGTGGCGATCGCCGTGACCCTGCTCTTCGCGTTCGCCAACCCCGCGCACGAGCAGCGCCTCGCAGCGGTCCTGGCGGACCGCTTCCCTGCGATTCCCGTCGTCGTCTCGCACCGCGCTGCGCCCGTGTGGCGCGAGCACGATCGGGCGTCGACGACGATCGTGGCTGCGCACCTCACACCCGTGGTCAAGCGGCTGGCCGACGAGCTCGAGACGGGCCTCGCGGCGCGTGGGTTCTCCGGTCCCGTCTCGATCATGAAGTCGAACGGCGGCCGGATGCTGGCCGCCGCGACGGGCGCGCAGGCGGTGCACACGGTGCTGTCCGGCCTCTCGGGCGGGATCGTCGCAGGCCGCCACTTCGGACTCGCCGCCGGCTCGCGCAACGTCGTCACGTTCGACATGGGCGGGACGAGCGCCGACGTCGGTCTCGTGCAGGACGGCGAGATCCAGCACGTGCCCGACTTCGAGCTCGGGTTCGGCGTCCCGGTCGCCACGCCCGCGATCGACCTCGTGACCATCGGCGCCGGCGGCGGCTCGATCGCGTGGGTGGACGAGGGCGGGCTCCTGCGCGTGGGGCCGAGGAGCGCAGGCGCCGTCCCCGGCCCGGCCTGCTACGCGCAGGGTGGGACGGAGCCGACGGTGACCGACGCCAACCTCGTGCTCGGTCGCCTCGACCCCGACTACTTCCTCGGCGGCAGCGTCCGGCTCGACCCCGACAGCGCGCACGAGGCGCTGACCCGACTCGGCGAGCGCATCGGGCTCGACGCGACCGCTGCAGCCGAGGCGGTGATCGAGATCTCGAACGACGCGATGGCGAGCACCATCCGTCGGGTCGCGGTCGAACGAGGCGTCGACCCGCGCGACTTCGAGATCGTCGCCTCGGGCGGCGCCGGGCCGCTCCATGCCTCCGACATCGCGGCGTCGCTCGGCATGGGCGGCGTGATCGTTCCCCCACACCCCGGCCTCGCCTCCGCGTTCGGGACGCTCCTCGCAGACCGCCGTGTCGACCGCCGCTGGACCCACTACGCGCGCTCGGACGCGATCGATGTCGAGGCGCTAGCCGAGCGTCTCGACGAGATGGAGAGCGACGCCCGCGCGGCGCTCGCGGCGGAGGGATTCGTCGGGGTGCCGACGGTCGTCCGCTCGCTCAGCATGCGGTACGCCGGCCAGAACTACGAGCGCGACGTGCCGCTCCCGTCCGGCCACCTCGGCGAGAGCGCCGTCGCCACGGCGGTGGCCGCGTTCCACGAGCTGCACGACGCGACGTACGGCTACAGCTTTCCCGACGAGGTGGTCGAGCTGATCCATGCCAACGTGGCCGTTCTCGGGGAGGGCGCGCGACCGGCTCCCCGACGCCTTCCCGAGGGTGACGCGCCGGGCCCACGCGAGGTGCGCCAGGTGCGCTTCCTCGGCGAGGGCGCCCTGCCGACGCCGGTCTACCGTCGAGACGCGCTGCGAGCCGGGGTCGTGCTCGCCGGCCCCGCCGTGATCGAGGAGCTCGACTCGACGACGCTGGTCCTCCCCGGCCAGGAGCTGCGCGTGCTGGAGGACGGCATCCTGCGGATCACACCCGCGTCGGCGCGTGGCGACGTGGGCGGGTCGCGCGCGTGTCGACAGCGTGACGGTGAGCGTGATCGGCGACCAGCTCGTCGAGATCGCCCAGGAGATGGGGACGCACATGATGCGCGCCGCCTACTCCCCCATCTTCAGTGAATCGCGCGACTTCTCATGTGCGCTGTTCGACCGGAGCGGCCGCATGATCGCTCAGGGGCGCTTCAACCCGGCGCACCTCGGGGCGATCGGGGAGACCGTCCGCTGCGTGCTCGATGAGCTAGGCGTCGAGACGCTCGAGGACGGCGACGTGCTCGTCCACAACGACCCCTTCCGCGGCGGCTGTCACATGCCGGAGCACATGCTGCTCGCCCCTGTCTTCGACGACGGCGAGCTGGTCTTCCTCGCGGCCACGATCGGGCACCTGGCGGAGATCGGGGCCGTCACCGTCGGCTCGTTCGCGAGCACGGCCACCGAGGTCTATCAGGAGGGACTGCGCCTTCCCCCCGTCAGGCTCGTGCGGGCGGGCGAGCTCGTGAGCGACGTCTGGAAGATCATCCTCACCAACCACCGGACCCCACGGAGCACCTGGGGTGACCTGCACGCGATGATCGGCTCGCTGCACCTCGCCGAGCGGCGCCTGCAGGCGCTCCTCGGCCGCTACGGGAAGCCCCTGACGCTGGCGGTGTGCGACGAGCTGCTCGTGCACGGCGAGCGGCTGATGCGGCGGCGGATCGATGCGATCCCCGACGGTGAGTACTCGTTCACCGATCTCATGGAGGGAGACGGCCACACGCGTGATCCCGTGCACATGCGGGTCAGCGTCGTCGTGTCCGGCGACCGCGTCGTCGTGGACTACACGGGATCCGACACCCAGGCGCGGGGACCGGTGAACGCGACCTACGGGGTCACGTCGTCGGCGACGTGCAACGCCTTCCTGCAGATCAGCGGCGCGGAGATCCCGCGAAACGCCGGCGCCTACGGGTGCCTGAAGACGATCGCCCCACCGGGATCGGTCGTGAACGTCAGCTTCCCGGGCCCGTCGGTCGGTGGGAACACCGAGACGCAGCCGAAGCTCGTCGGCATGCTGCTCGGCGCGTTCGCCTCCGCTCTGCCGGAGCGGGTGATGGCGGCCGAGGGAGTGACCTCCTGCAACTTCCTCTTCGGCGGCACCGATCCGCGGACGGGCGAGCCGTACGCCCATTATCACTTCGAGGCGAGCGGGTGGGGCGGCCGCGCGGCCGCGGACGGCAACAGCGCCCAGAACCACATCCACGGCAACTGCCGCAACACGCCGGTGGAGGTGTTCGAGGTCCGGTTTCCGCTGCGAACGCTCTCCTACGGCCTGATCCCCGACTCGGGCGGGCCGGGGCGCCACCGCGGCGGCCTGGGCGTCCGCCGCGACCTCGAGGTGCTGGCACCGGAGGTGACGGCGAGCGCGTTCATGGACAGGGTCGAGCAGGGGGCATGGGGCCTCTTCGGCGGGAGAGCGGGCCGCTGCGCGGCGCTGCTCGTGCGACGTGCCGGTGACCAGCGCTTCCGCGACTTCACGGACGCGTTCGGTACCGCCAGCCCCTCGAAGCTCTCCGGGGTGGTGCTGCGCGCCGGCGACGTCGTGCGCATCGAGAGCGCGGGCGGCGGCGGGTTCGGCGACCCGCTCGAGCGCGAGCCGGAGCTCGTGCTCGCCGACGTGCGCGAGGGCTTCGTCACCCGCGAGGCGGCTGGCCGCGAGTACGGCGTGGCGATCGGCGCGGACGACGGGGTCGATCTCGAGGGCACGGCGGCGTTGCGCCGCGCCTCCGTAGCCCGCTAGTCGATCTCGAAGATCGCCTCGATCTCGACCGGGATCGCGAAGGGAAGCGCGCCCATCCCGATCGCCGAGCGGGCGTGTGGGCCGCGCTCGGGGCCGAACACCTCGACCAGCAGGTCGGAGGCGCCGTTCGCCACGGTCGGCTGCTCGCCGAACTCGGGGTCGGAGTTGACGAGCACGAGCAGCTTCACCACCCGGCGCACCCGGTCGAGCTCACCGATCTCCGCCTTGAGGCTGGCGAGCAGGTTGACGATCGTCAGCCGCGCAGCGGCCTGCCCCGTGGGGACGTCGACCTCTCGCCCGAGCTTGCCTTTGTAGACGAACTCCCCGTCGAGGTACGGGCCGTGCCCGGAGACGAAGACGATGTCTCCGACGGTGACGGCACCGACGTACGAGCCGACCGCGGGGTTGACGGGCGGCAGCTGGATGCCGAGCTCGGTGAGCCTCTCTTCCGGTGTCATGTCGTTCCTCCTCGTGGGTGCCTGTCTAGCGGAGCCTTCCTCGTGCGGCCACCGGCCACACGCCGGCGATCCGGCCCCCGCGGTGGACGACGACCTCGTCGTGAAGGTTTGTGCAGCCGCAGGCGTGGTTCGGGACGATGGTGACGACCTCTCCGACCGCGGGCTGCGTCGGGCACGCGCCGAAGTCGACGTGTCCGTGCTCCTCGGAGAGCGCGTAGAGGCGCGCCTCGGGGTACTCGACGATCAGCCCGCGGTCGTCCCCGTCGACTCCCTCGGCGGGGTCGTTCGTCAGGGTCTTGGAGCCGCAGTCGAGAATGCCGCGCGTCTCGGTCGGGCGGCTGACGACCGTCGCGCGGATCCGCAGGGCGCAGTCCTCGAGTGGAACGCTGCCGTTCGCGATGCACGAGCGGTCGCCGTAGACGTAGGTGCCGGCGCGCACCTCGGTCACCTCCGGCACGTCGTGGTTGGAGAAGAAGGTCGGCGTCCCGCCGGCGCTGACCGTCGTGACGTCCAGACCCCGCGCGCAGATCTCCGCGATGGCCGTTCGCAGCCAGGGGCCTGTTCCGTCGAGCGTCGGGTACGTCATCAGGCCGTCGAAGCGGAGCCCGGGCAGTCCGTGCACGAGCTCGCGCGAGGTCCGCGGCTGCCGCCGGCGTCTGGACGCCGGTGCGGTCGAAGCCCGTGTCGCACTCGACGAGAAAGCGGGTCTCGGTTCCCGCGGCGGTGAGAGCCTCCGAGAGTCCGCGGGCGACGATGTCGGAGTCCCCGACCACGGTCACGACGGCCTCCCCGGCGAGCGCCGCGAGTCGCTCCGCCTTCGCAGCGCCGACGAGCGGGAACGTGAGCAGGATGTCGCGGAGCCCCGCCGCCACCATGACCTCGGCCTCGCCGAGCTTCTGACAGGTGATCCCGACCGCTCCGGCCCGCACCTGCATGTGCGCGATCGCGGGCAGCTTGTGCGTCTTGATGTGCGGGCGGAACGCGAGTCCGTGCTCGTCGCAGTACGACTGCATCCGGGCGATGTTGCGCTCGACCGCGTCGAGGTCGACCGTGGCGGCGGGTGTGTCGAGCGAGGTGAGGTCCACCTCAGTCGCCGAGCCAGACGACCGCGTCGCCCTCGACGTCGAACCCGACCAGATCCGACTGGATCGTCGTCCGCGCGGGCATCGGGTCGGAGAAGAAGGCGCGGTACTCCGCGTCCATCTCGTCGAAGTGCTTCATGTCGCTGATGTACATGCCGAGGCGCACGGCGTTCTGCAGCGAGCCGCCGGCCGCGCGCGCGACGGCGTCGAGGTTGCCGAGCACCTGCCGTACCTGCTCGGCGATGGTCGTGCCGACGCGAGCGCCCTGCGCGTCGAACGGGCCCTGACCCGCGAGGTAGAGGAACCCACCGGCGACGATTGCCTGCGAGTAGCCGCCGGAGGGTGCAGGAGCCTCCTGCGACAGGACGGGATCGCGTGGCATCTCAGGAATCCTCCTTCGCTCCGTGACGGGGGAGCCAGTAGTCGTGATAGAGGCGCTCGTGGTCGGGAGAGCAGAACTTCCTCGGCGACCCGTCCACGTCGGCGCCCCAGTAGCGCACGGCGATCGGGTGGCCGCACAGCTCGCAGGCGTCGCGGTTCGCGCGGAGGTAGGAGATCTCGTTCACCTGCCAGTCGCCCACGTCAGCCTCCCTCCGGTTCGAGGCCGTAGAGGGCGCGTGCGGCCTCCTCGCTGACGAATCCTTCCTCGATGTCCCGCCGGACGAGCGCGCGGTCGCGCCGCATCGGGTCGCCGTAGCCTCCGCCGCCGGGCATGAGGATCTTCACCTGGTCGCCCTCGTGCAGCGTGACGCCGGAGAACTTCGAGGGAGACATCGTCCCGAACTCCTCGACGAACGTCCGCCACGGCTCCGTGCCCGCGCGTCGGACCCAGAGCCCGCCGACTGCGCCGACGCCGCCGCCGAGCACGCCCCAGGGCTCGGTCTTCATCCGGTTGAGGAGCGCGCTGACGGTGACCTCGGGCACCGTGACGGTGAAGACGCGCTCTCCGCCGAGCCCTCCGCGGAACTCGCCCGGGCCACCCGAGTCGGCGACCAGCCGGTACGACTCGATCCTGAACGCTGGATACCGCGTCTCGAACACCTCGACCGGAGTGTTGCGGCAGTTGCCGTTGATCGTGACGACCATGTTGTTGCCGTCGAGCCCCCGGCGGCCGCCCCAGCCGACGCCCTCGAAGTGGAAGTGCGCGTACGGCTCGTGGGTGCGGGGATCGATGCCGCCGAACAGGAACGGCGAGGAGGTGCCGCCACAGGAGGCGGCGACGCGGTCCGGGATCGCGTCCTGGAGGGCGCCGAAGACCATGTCGGTGATGCGCGGGCTCGTCTCGGTGTTGCCGCCCGCGACGGGTGCCGGGAACGAGCAGTTCACGATCGTGCCGGGTGGAGCGATGATGGTGAACGGGCGGTAGCAGCCCTCGTTACGGGGGATGGTCGGGTCCGTGAGATGGAGGAACGCGTTGTAGACGGCCGACGCGGTGACGGCGTAGATCGCGTTCACGGGGCCGACGGCCTGCGGCGCGGACCCGGTGAAGTCGGCGATCACGCTGCCTCCCTCGATCGTCAGCGACAGCTCCATCGGGTAGTCGCGATCGGTGATCCCGTCGTCCTCGATCGCATCCGAGAACGTGTACGTCCCGTCCGGGATCGCCTCGAGCTCGACCTGCATCCGGCGCTCGGCGATCGCGAGCAGCTCCGAGGTCGTCGCCTTGAAGAACTCGAGGCCGTAGTCGCCGATCAGCGTGTGGATGCGGCGCTCGGCGAGGTCGAGGGATCCCATCATCGCCCGGAAGTCGCCCAGCGTTACCCGCGGCGTCCGGTGGTTGGAGAGGATGATCTTCCACACGTCGTCGACGTCCTCCCCGCGCCGCTTGATCTTCACGGGCGGCAGGAGGAGCCCCTCCTGGTAGATCTCCGTCGCGTCACCCGAGAGCCCGCCAGGCGTCTTGGCTCCGACCTCGGACATGTGCGCGACGTTGGCGACGAAGGCGACGATCTCGCCCTCCCAGAACACGGGCTTGAGGAGCATGTGCTCGGGCACGTGGCCCGACCCGCGGTAGGGGTCGTTGTGCAGCACGACGTCTCCCTCGTCGAAGCCGTCGAGACCGAGCTCCTCGATCGTCCAGTCGACGGTGAACTTGATCGTGCCGATCTGGGAGGGGCAGAACTCCGCCTGGGCGAGCAGGTTGCCCACCGGGTCGAAGATGACGCACGAGAAGTCGAGCGACTCGTTGAAGATCGGCGAGTACGCGGTCGTCATCATCGTCACGCCCATGTCACGGCAGCAGCTCGTGAGGTAGTTGTCGACGACGGTGAGCGAGACCTGGTCGATCGACGGGGCGCTCATGCCGCCGTCCCGGTGTCGATGACGAGCGCTCCCTCTGGGTGCGCCTCGACGGTCATGCCCGGCTCGACGTAGGTCGTCGAGCCGTCCTCCTCGACGAGCGCCGGGCCCGGGATCACCTCGGCGACGCCGAGCGCGGCACGATGCACGACGGTGGCGTCGACGAAGCCCTCGCCCCTGACGTACACCGGTCGCGTCGTCCGCTCGAACCCGGTCGCGCCGGCCGCGTGCGACAGCTCCAGCGCGGGCCGCCGGCCGATCGCGGTCACCTTGAACGACACCAGCTCGATCACCTCGCCCTCGATCGAATAGCCATAGCGCTCGGCATGGAGGAGATCGAACCGGCGGAACGCCTCCTTCAACCCCGCGTCGTCGATCTCCCCGTCCGCGATCTCCACCTCGTGCTCGTAGTTCTGGCCGAAGTAGCGCATGTTGATCGCCCGCCTGATCTCCGGCTCCCCCGCGTACCCCTCCTGGCGGAGCTCCGCCAGCGCACGCTCCGTGATGCGCCCGAACTGCCGATTCACGATCGCGGCGTCGACGTCGTTCGAGCGGAAGGCCTGTGTCCAGACCTTGTCGACGCGGGTGTCGGCGAGCAGGAGCCCGAGCGCCGAGAACACGCCGGGCAACCGCGGCACGATCACCTTGGGGATGCCGAGCACGCGCGCGACGGAGGCCGCGTGGAGCGGCCCGGCCCCTCCGAAGGCGAGGAGCGAGAAGCGCCGTGGGTCGTGACCTCGCTCGAGCGAGACCATCTTGATCGCGCTCGCCATGTTCTCGTTCGCGATCTCGACCACGGATGCAGCGAGGTCGAGGGCGTTCATCGAGAGCCGGGAGGCGAGCGCCTCGACCGGCTCGGTCATCAGCGACTCGTCCAGCCTCATCCGGCCGGCGAGGAAGTACTCGGGGTCGAGACGACCGAGCAGGAGGTTCGCGTCGGTGACCGTGACCTCCCGTCCTCCCCGCCCGTAGCAGATCGGTCCGGGCTGGGCCCCGGCGCTCCGCGGCCCGACCCGCAGGAAGCCGCCGGCGTCGACCCAGGCGATCGATCCACCGCCGGCGCCGATCGACTTGATGTCGATGAGCGGGACGGCGGCCGGGAGGCCCCACTCGATCTCGTACTCGGTCGTGTGGCGCTGGCGTCCGTCGACGAGGATGCCGACGTCGGCGCTGGTCCCTCCCATGTCGAGGGTGAGGACGTTCGGC
Organism: uncultured Actinomycetes bacterium; assembly: GCA_963703095.1. Lineage (GTDB taxonomy): Bacteria > Actinomycetota > Thermoleophilia > Gaiellales > Gaiellaceae > Gaiella. Next base: position 1,055,605 of record OY969787.1, on the reverse strand, counting down.
TCCTCGAGCACCCGGGCGACGTGCTCGGTGGCCGTCATCCCTCCGGCCGGCCCGGACATCACTGTCTGCACGGGTGACTCGCCGGCGGCCGCGGCGAGCATCGCGCCGCCGTTCGACTTCATGATCGTCCACTCCCGCGTCATGCCGACGTCCTCGCAGCGCGGCCGACAGGCTCGCCGACGTAGCGGCCGAAGAGCGGTCGCAGGTAGGCGTCTGCGATCGTCGTGGAGCCGCGCTCGTACTCGCGCCAGATCGGCGCGACCTCGTGCGAGACCGACACCGCGATGCCGGGCAGCTCCTCCGCCAGGATCGCCTTGACCTGCTCCTCGTGCTCGGTGTTGACGTACGAGAACAGCAGGCAGACGGCGACCGCCTCGACACCCGCTTCCCGCAGCGTGCGGCAGAGCGCCCGAACCTGGTCTGGGTCGACGGGCCGCTGCGCCTCGCCTCCCGCGCCGAGGCGCTCGTCGACGCCGAGGCACAGCCTGCGGCTCGCGACGAGCGGCTCGGGCTTCTTCCAGCGTAGGTCGTAGAGCACCTTCCGGTTGATGCGCTGGATGTACGGCGCGTCCTCGAAGCCAGACGTCGTCAGGAAGGCCACGCGGCAGCCCGTGCGCTCGATCAGGGCGTTGGTGCCCACGGTCGTCCCGTGGACGAACCGCTCGACGTCGCCGCCGGCGACGTCACCCTCGGTCAGCGCGTTGACGATCGCCTGGCCCGGGCGTGCTCGGGGTCGAGGACGTCTTGAGCGAGTCGACGCGTCCGCTCGACGGGTCGTAGACGACCATGTCCGTGAACGTGCCGCCGGTGTCGATTCCGATCACGAGCCCCATTGAACGTCAGCCTCCAGGTCGATCACACGCGTGGCGGTGATGCGGTCTCCCCCACACCGTGCAGGTCGGCCTGCGCCGCCCAGGTCAGATGGTCGCGCATCGTCTCGGCTGCACCCTTCGCGTCGCGGCGAGCGACCGCGTCGGCGATCGTCCGGTGTTGCTGGGCGACGGTCCGGGCCTCGTCCGGCCCGAGATGCGACAGGCCCCACAGCGTGCCGATGATCTCGCGGATGTCGCGACTCACGGCGAGCACGACGCGGTTCTCGCTCGCGCGTGCGACGAGGTCGTGGAACTCGCGGTCGGCGACGAGGACGGCGCCGGGAGACGCCTCCGCGTCTGCGATCCGCTCCATCTCGGTCGCGAGCTCGCCCAGTCTGCGGACGTCGTCGTCGCTGCCGTGCTCGGCCATCAGCGCCGCGGCGTGCGGCTCGATCAGGAGGCGGAACTCGTACAGGTCGCGCAGGAGCGGGGCAGCCCTCCCCTCGCTGCGGAGCGCCTCCTGGACGGTCGAGCTCAGGATGTCCCACTCGTTCTCCGGCAGCACCTCGGTCCGCTTGCCGTGCTGGACGTGGACGAGCCCGAGCATGGCGAGCGCCTGCACGGTCTCGCGGGCGACGGTGCGACTCACGCCGAACTGGTTGACGATGGACTCGGTCGACGGGAACTGCTCTCCTGCGGCGAGGCGACCGGAGACGATCTCCCCCGCGAGCGCGGCTGTCAGCTGCTCGGAGAGGCGCCTCGGCGCCTTCAGCTCGTGCGCGACCGAGTCAAGCGCCTGCATGGGTCTCCGAAGGGGTCAGTGGAAGCGTCGAGAGGTGTCGCGCGAGCAGCTCTCGCGAGACGCTGGGAAGCGGTGATGCAGGCTGCCGCAGGTCGACGTGCTCGAGGACGCCTCGCTCCTCGAGGACGAGCTTCGCGCACGCGTTGTAGTGGTCGATCGAGTGCTGCATCTCGAAGACGAGCGTCGGCAGCACGCGCGCGAAGAGCGCGTCCGCCTGTGCTTCGTCCCCGGCGGCATTCGCCTCGTAGACGGCCACGAGCAGGTCCGAGAGATCGCCTCCCGGGACGATCCCGCGTGCGCCCGACCGGACGCAGTCCAGCAGGTAGATGCCACCGTCGCCCCCCCAGATGGAGTAGTCGTCCCCGAGGGTGTCGAACCAGGCGCTCATCTCTGCCGGGCCGGCTTCGAGCTTGACGAGACGGACGTTCTCGGCCACGGTGCCGATTCGCCGCACGAGCGCCGGCCCGAGTGAGACGCCGAGATACGCGGGTGCGTCCTGGATCATGACGGGCAGCGAGACCGAGGCCGCGATCGCGGGCGAAGTAGTCGACGAGCGAGGCCTCCTCGATCGCGCCGCCGAGCGGCGCGGGCAGCACGATGCCGCTGGCGCCCGCCTCCTCGGCATGGCGCGCGAGCTCGATCGACGCCTGGACGCTCGGCGCCCCCGCGCCGACGAGCACGGGCACTGCGCCTCCGACCTCGTCGACGATCACGTCGGTGAGGTCACGGCGCTCGTCGGCGGAGAGCTTCAGCACCTCGCCGGCGAGCCCGAAGGCGACGATGCCGTGTGAGCCGCAGTCGAGCGCGAAGCGGACGACCCGCCGCTGCGCGTCGAGGTCCACGACGCCGTCCGCCGTGAACGGCGTGCAGATCGCGGGATACACACCGCGCCAGGTGTCCGATGCCGAAGCCGTCGTGGGTTCCTCCGTCACAAGCCTAGATCGACGTCAACATATCATCCCAGATTACAAGTTGCCGTCAAGCGGCGCTACGACCACGCGCTCCACCGCCCCGCGCGACCCTACGGCGCCGACCGGGTCACCCACCGCGGCTCCGCACGCCCGAGGGTGACGGCGCCGACCCGATCGTCACGTCTGCCCCTCGGGGATCGCCCGCCCGTCGGCGGTGAACCGATCGAGGACGTTCCGTGTGATCCGCGACACGTTGTTCTCGTAGCCGTTGTGCGACAGCGATCCGCACCAGGTGATCGAGCCCGGTGAGAACACCGCCCCACCGTGCGGGTACTCGAGCAGCACCATGTCGGCTCGCACGAGCCCGTTCACCGTCCCGCCCTGCCTCGATGACGAGACCAGCACCTCCTCGCTCACGTGCTGGTACGAGTCCGAGAACCCGGTGGCCGTCGCGAGCAGCAGCGTGCGCTGCGGCGTGCCGAGAGCGTGGTCGACGCGGTCGATCTCGAAACCCGCGGCGCCGTGGCTCGAGACGAGGCACGGATGATCCCCGATCAGCTCGTCGTCGCCGACGCCGTCGAAGACGAACGAGGCACGCGGGTCGAAGGAGTCCGGCTGACGCAGATAGGGTCGCCCCGCTCCGGTGCCCTGGGCAGTGAAGCCGACGCCGACCAGCTTCTGCGGGGCCCGGTTGCGGTAGCGCCACAGTCCGCCGAGCTCGCCCGTGAAGCCGAGGTGGCCCTCGCCCGGGGCCGCGTCCCACGACCTCGTGGACGGCCCTTGTCGGCGGATCTCGATGGTGTGACCGCGCTCGGGATCGAGCTCTGTGACCCAGTAGAACCCGTTGCCGGCGAGGTACATCAGTCGGCCGCCGCCGTTGAGATAGCCCTCGACGGCGTCGAGCATCCGCTCGGCCCAGTACTCGTGGTGTGTCCCGGTGAGCACGACCCGGTACCCCTCGAGCGCACCGAGGCCGTCGCGGTAGAGATCCTCGTCGGTAATCACGTCGAAGACGTAGCCCTGCTCGTGCAGCCAGTCGACGAGGTGGAGGTCGGCGTTGAACTGGTGCGGCGAGCCCTTGCCGTCGTCCAGGCTCTGCATGAAGTACCGCGGCCGCATGTTGACGACCGGCCGGAGGCGCGTGGAGTAGAACACGCCCGAGCCGTCGGTGTGGGAGTCGTAGAGGCTGTTGAGCCGGTTCTCCAGGACGTACGCGTCCTGCGGCTGCGACGGGTAGCCGAGCGTCTCGGGATCGACGCCGAGCTCGGCCATCAGCTGTCGCGTCGCCGCGCTGCCGAGGAGGTGCTCGTTGCCGTAGGCCAGGTAGCTGAAGGTGGGCAGGATCAGGAGGATCTTCGCGCGGGGCTTGCCGGGCTTGGGTCGCACGACGAACGGGATGTCGTCCTCTCCCCCGGGAACCCCGAGGTGCAGGGCGTAGACGCCGCTCTCGAGGTGCTCGGGCACTCTCCACCGGAGCGAGCACTCCCAGCCCGCGTCGTCGAGGTCGTCGTCGTGGAAGTGGATCGCGCCGTATTGCTCCGGGGCGTGGATCCAGGCGCTCTCGCGTCCGTCCCAGTTGCGACCCGTGACGGCCCGTGCGGGGCGCTGCACCGCCCGCCCGTCGAGGCCGTTGCCCGACACGTCCGAGACCTTGCTGGAGGAGATGTCGAGCGAGAAGTCCCAGGCGGCCGCGAGACCGGCGATCTCGGTCGGGTCGGCGCCGTCGCGAAGTCGTGCGAGCTCGTGCTCGTCCAGGGCACGCCCGTAGAGACGCGGTGAGTCGAGCTTGCCGTTGTAGAAGTGCTCGGCGAGGCTGTCGCCGCCCTCGGCGGCGCGGGCGCCGATGAGCAGGTCGGCGGAACGAGCTCGTGGGCTGTCGGCGCGGTCGTCTCCCGGGCCCGGGGCAACCGCCCGTGCTTCGCCTGCCAGCTCGGAGGCCGTCGTCGGCAGCGGGTGCAGGTAGAGGGTGCTCTCGTCTGTGCCGGCGTCGTGCACGGCGGCGACGAAGTACCAGATGCCGGAGACAACGGGGGACCCGAGGGAGAGCTCCGCGACGCGTCGGGCCTCGCGCGTGGCGGAGAACGACAGGCGCCCCGCGTCGAGCCAGAGCTCGTATCCGCCTCCGTCGGCACCGGTCTTGGCGATCAGCGTCTGGTGCTCCTTCCCGGGTGTCGTCGCCTGGATCCACATCTGCAGGGTGAAGCCGCCGTTCGGCTCGAGCGCCACGGCATGTGGCACGCGGACGTACGAGCCGGGACGGATGACCTGCACCCGGCCCGGATGCTCCCCGGAGACGTCGCTCTCCACCGCCTGGCTCTTGAAGCCGGGCCCGGCGGGGTTCGCATCTCCATGCAGGAGCCGGATCACGTCCGCTCGGAACCTGGGCGCGTGCGAGCTGATCATGAACCCGATCTCGGCTCCCGGCTCGACGCTGTAGGTGTCGGCGTACCCCACTACCTGCACGTCAGAGCCCTTTCCGGCGCTCGTGACGACGCCGCGCCGTCTGCAGCCGAGCACCGTGCCCCCGCTCCCTGCTGCGGGCGGCGTCTCGACGGAGGTTGCGGACGGTCAGGGCTGTCCGCGAAGGAGCTGTCATCTCGCGGTCCCGCCCGGCGGACGCCGTGGTGGGGGACGCCAGCGGGTTGTAACTCGAGCGGCCACCCACATATCATCCCAGATTACCAGTGACGGTTCAGGGATCCAATCGACTTGCGGGGAAGGTCGCGATCGTGACGGGTGCCGGTCGCGGGATCGGGCGTGCGATCGTGGAGCGCCTGGCCGCGGAGGGCGCGTCGGTGATGGCGTCGCAGCGCAGCGCGGCCGAAGGTGAGGAGCTCGCCCGGAGCCTGACCAAGCGGGGACGGACCGTTGCCTTCGTCGCCGCCGACGTGCGCGAGGAGGCCCAGGCGGAGCGCCTCGTGCAGGAGACGATCGCGCGCTTCGGCCAGGTCGACGTCCTGTGCAACAACGCGGGCGTTGGGCTGCTCCGCTCGGTGACCGACACGGTGCGCGAGGACTACGACCGGGTGCTCGACACGAACCTCTGGGGGATCTTCACCTGCGCCCGCCATGCGATCCCCCGCATGATCGAGGGTGGTGGCGGCGCGGTCGTGAACATCGGCTCGGTCGCCGCCTCGGTCGGCTTCGCGACCGACGCCGCGTACTGCGCCTCGAAGGGCGCTGTCCACGCCCTCACCCGCCAGATGGCGCTGGACTACGCGCGCGACGGCGTGCGGGTCAATTGCGTCGCCCCCGGCTTCATCGAGACCGAGCAGATGCGCGCCTATGTCGAGAGCCACGACGACCCGGCGGCGGCGGAGCGCGAGGTCGTGTCCGCGCACCCCATGGGGCGCCTGGGACGCCCGGCGGAGGTTGCCGCGGTCGTCGCCTTCCTCGCTTCCGAGGACGCGTCGTTCGTCACCGGCGCCTCGTACACGGTCGACGGCGGTCTGCTTGCCTGGTAGGCGCCCGACCCCGAGAGAAGGGAAGGTCTAGTGGGGACGATTCTCGTCGGCTACGACACGGAGACCGCAGCGGTCGGAGAGGCACTCTCGCTGTTCACCGAGAGCCCGAACTTCCCGCTCTACGAGCTGGCGCTGGATCCGGCAACGTGCGCGGACGCGCTCGCGCTCCTGACCGAGGTGCACGCGGACGCAGGCGTGCCCGCGACGCTGTTCGTCTGCGGCCGGACGCTCCTGCACGCGCTCGAGCCGGTGCGAGCGGCACAGGCCACCGGGCTCTTCGACATCCAGCAGCACACGTTCAGCCATGTGCCCTTCAAGGACATCGTCTACTCCCCCGAGCCGGGGCTCGTCGCGACCATCCCGGCCGCGCCGCGGGTGGCGCTCCTCGAGGAGCTCGCGGTCACCTCACGGCTCCTCCGCGACCACCTGGGCGCAGAGTGCGTCGGGCTGCGCACCCCCTTCGGGTACCACCGCGGGCTCCGGGAGAGGCCCGACCTGCTCGAGATCGTGCGCGCGACGGGCCTGCGCTACGTCACCTCCTGGGGCCGCAACGAGGAGAACGCGAACCCGACCCCGTGGGTGCAGCCGTTCGCCTACACAGAGGAGGGGTTCCCCGAGATCCTCGAGCTCCCCTTCCAGTTCTGGCTCGATGTCGTCTGGTTCGACCAGCACGGCTACGACACCGGCGCGGCGTACCTCGAGGCGCTCAAGCGCGCCGTGGACACGGTCGCCGACGAGGATCTCGTGTACGGGGCGTGCTTCCACGACTGGGTCGCGATCGCGTCCGACGAGCGGCGGGTCGGGTGGCTGAGCGGCTTCCTGCGCTACGCGGCCGAGCAGGGCGTCGAGGTCACGACGTACACGGAGTACTGGCGCCGCACGACCGGCGGCTGAACGCGGCGGCGGCGAGGGGCCACGCCCGTGTCGCGACCCCAGGAGGGCGAAGATCGCGACACGGGCGGACGCGGGGCCGCGGCAGCGGCTCAGAATGCGGTCTCGATGCGCGGGAAGTGCGGCCCGTGGATCGGCTCCCCGGGTGCGCACTCGAGCTCCTCGTCGGTGTAGTTGTAGGGGAAGCGCAGCGCGCCGAGCCACACTGTTCCCCCTGCGACGTAGCGTGGGATGAATCCTCGGCGGGGGTTGTCGCTCGTGTTCGGTCCGGATGCGTGCCAGAGCAGCGCGTGGTGGAACCCGCACTCGCCGGCCTTGAGCTCGTAGCCCACGGCCTCGAGCCCGACCTCCTCCGGCGGTCGCACCTCGCCGACGCCGGGGCGCTCCGCGTGCAGGAAGGACGAGCCGTCGCCGAACTCGACCGGAAGCCTCTCACCGAGGAGATGCGATCCCGCGGCGACCTGCATGCCGCCGTTCTCTGCGCCGACGTCGTCCAGCGCGATCCAGCAGGTCACGGCACCGGGCGTCATCAGCGGCCAGTAGGCGTAGTCCTGGTGCCACGACAGCTTCCCTCCGACGACAGGCTTCTTGATCACCGCACCGTCCTCCATCAGGACGACCTCGTCCGAGCCGAGGAGCTGGCGTGCCATCCCCGCGATCACCGGGTTCGACACGATCGACCAGAAGCGCTCGTCCCGCTCCCACAGGTTGAAGAGGAACGGCACGGAGTGGGGCTGCTTCTCCACGGCCTTCTGCTCCTCGACAGCGACGCCCGACGTGACGGCTGGCTGCCCGTGATCGCCCTCGAGGATGGGATCCGTCAGCTCGTATGCCTTCGACTCGCGGCGTCCCTCGAGGTGGTCGTCGAGCGCTGCGCGCGCCTCCTCGACCTGCGCGTCATCGAGCACGCGGATCGGGAACAGGAACCCCTGCTCGTTGTAGGCGGCGATCTCGTCGGGGGTCAGCGGATCGGTTCTGACGTCGCTCACGTCGGCTCCTTCTGATCGTCGGGGAGCGGGACGTAGCCCGCGTCCTCAAGGCTTGCCGCGCCGCCGAACGCCCAAAGGATGACGAGCGGCTCGTCCTCCGACGTCCCCGTGATGCGGTGCGGCGTGTTCTTCGGGATGAGACAGACGTCGCCAGGCTCCAGCTGGAGGGCGTCGGGGCCGACGATCTGCGTGCCGCGACCGCTGACGACCATCACCACCTCGTCGACGTTGGGGTGGTAGTGGTTCTCGTGGGTGGCTCCGGACGGGTAGGTCGACTGGCCGAACGAGATCAGCTTCGCGCCCTGATCCGGCCCGACGATCCAGCGGACGTCGAGGTGGCCGAAGGGGCCCTCCTCGGGGTTCCGGGGCGTCGTGTCCGCCCGGAGAACGCGGGCGCCACCGGCTCGGGAACCCGACTGCTCGGGGAGCACCTCGCGGAGGAAGCGGGCGATCGCCTCGGCGGTCTCCTGGGGGGCTTCGAGCGGGATCGAGTGGCCGACGTCCGGCAGCTCGACGACGCGCGCGCCCGGGATGTCGAGGGCGAGCTGCCGACCGTGCTCGGGGAGCGTGCGGTCGTCCTTTCCCGCCGATGAGCACGAGCGCGGGCTGCGTCACCTCGCCGAGCCTGTCGCCGAGGCTCCTCGGCCGTGGCGATGGCACGGCACTGGCGCACGTAGTCCTCCGCGTCGTTCTCCAGCACGAGGATCGCGGTACTCGGTGAGCATCGACGGGATCGCGGGCGATCGAGGCCTCGGCGAAGGGTGGGTTCTTCGACCAGAAGTCCGCGACCCACGCGCCCATCCCCATGGTCTCGATCCGCTCGGCGGACGCGTTCATCCGCGGTGCGAGGTTCGAGAGGTTCGCCTCCGCACCGATCAGGACGAGCGCGCCCACGTCGTCCGGACGCTCGAGGGCGTACTTGAGCGCGATGCTCGCTCCGAGGGAGTGGCCGACGAGCACCGGGCGGTCGAGCTCCAGATCCTGCCGGACCGCTTCGAGATCGTCGGCCCAGCGGGCGAGGGATAGCTCCTCCTGCTCGCGTCTCGGTCGACTTGCCGGCCGAGCGGAGGTCGACGACGACGAGCTGGTACCCGGGGCCGAAGCTCCGCCGCACACGATTCCAGAGCTCGCCGCGCAGGCCGAGGCCATGGAGCAGCACGACCGGGACGCCCTCGCCGGAGACCTCGACGTGGATCTCCGCCGACGGGAACGACGACGACGTGCTCATGCAGCCATCTACACGGCCTGCCATTCGCCTGCGTGGCTATATCCTAAGAGCTGCTGGTCTGCTGTCGATCACGCAGCCGAGGCGCCCACCGCCGCGACGATCGACTCCACCGACGGCGCGTAGACGTTCTCCAACGACGGGCTGAAGGGCACGGGCGCGTGCGGCGCCGTGACCCGGCGCACCGGGCGCGTTCAGATAGTCGAACGCCTGCTCGGACACGACGGCGGCGATCTCCGAGGCGACGCTGCAGTGCGGCGGGCTCTCGTCGACGACGACGAGCCGCCCGGTCTTCTCGACCGACGCGACGATCGTGTCCTCGTCGAGCGGCGAGAGCGTCCGCGGGTCGATCACCTCGACGCTCGACCCCTCGGCAGCGAGCAACTCGGCCGCCTGCGAGTGCCCGCGACGACCATCGCCGCGATCGCGACGATCGTGACGTCGGTGCCCTCGCGGCGCATCTCGGCCATCCGAGCGGGATCCGGTACGGCTCTTCCGGGCACCGTCGCCCTTGGCCACGTACAGCTTCAGGTGCTCGAAGAACAGCACCGGGCTGTCGTCGAAGATCGACTCGAGCAGCAGGCCCTTGGCGTCGTACGGCGTCGACGGCACGACGACCTTGATCCCGGGCAGGTGCGTGAAGATCGAGTAGAGCGTGCCCGGAGTGCTGGGCGGCCGCGCTGAGGCCGCACCCCATCGCGACGCGGATCGTCAGCGGCAGCCGAGCCTGGCCGCCGAACATGTACGACATCTTCCCGGCCTGGTTGTAGATCTGGTCGAAGGCGAGGCCGGTGAAGTCCGCCCACATCGCGTCGACCACCGGGCGCAGCCCGGCCGCGGCGGCTCCGACGCCCGCACCCACGAACCCGGCCTCCGAGATCGGCGTGTCGCGCACCCGTGTTGGCGCCGAACAGCGGGTAGAGGCTCTTGGTGGCGCCGAACGAGCCGCCCATCGAGTTCTCCTTGTCGCCTCCGCGGCCCGCGCCGCCGGCGACGTCCTCGCCCATCACGAACACCGTCGGGATCCGCCTCCATCGCCTGTCGCATCGCCTCGCCGACGGCGTCGACCATCGACAGCGTGCGCTCCGTCGTGACAGCCATCAGGCCACCCCCTCCACGAGCGAGCTGCTCGGGATAGACGAACCGCTCGAGCTCGGCCGGGTCGGGGAACGGGCTCGCGCGTGGCGAACTCGACCGAGGCGGAGATGGCGGCCTCGATCTCGGCGCTGCATCGCCTCGAGCGTCGGCGGCGGTCGCGTGTCCGCCGGTCGACGAGGTGCTCGTGGAGGGCGCGGATCGCGTCCCGCTCTCGCAGCGTCGGCGCTCGTCGTCGTCGCGGTAGCGCTCGGGATCGCCTTCGAAATGGCCCATGAACCGGTAGGTCTTGACCTCGAGCAGCGTCGGCCCCTCGCCGGCCGACGGGCGCGCTCGACCGCCGTCTCGCGCGGCGGCGTGAACACGTCGAGGACGTCGGCGCCGTCGGCGACGACGCCCGGGGATCCCGTACCCCGAGGCGCGGGAGGCGATGTCGGCGACGCTCGTCGCGTAGGCCGACGGCGTCGACTCGGCGAAGCCGTTGTTCTCGCAGACGAAGATCACGGGCAGCTTCCAGATCGCAGCGAGGTTGAGGCTCTCGTGGAGCACGCCCTGGTTGGCGGCGCCGTCGCCGAAGAACGCGACCGCAACCTGCACGCTGCCGCGCACGCTCGACGCGAGGCCCGCGCCGGTCGCGAGCGCGATGCCGCCGCCGACGATCGCGTTCGCTCCGAGCATCCCCCGCGAGAAGTCCGCGATGTGCATCGAGCCGCCGCGCCCGCGGCAGAGGCCGTCCTCGCGCCCGTAGATCTCCGCCATCATCCGGTCGCAGGTCGCAGCCCTTGGCGATGCAGTGGCCGTGACCCCGGTGGGTGCTCGTGATGTAGTCGTCGTCGCCGAGGTTGGCGCAGACGCCGGCCGCGACCGCCTCCTCGCCGACGTACATGTGGACGAACCCGGGGATCTCGCCCGTCCGGAACTCGCGCGCGACCCGCTGCTCGAAGAGCCGGATCGTCAGCATCGTCCGGTAGAGGCCGAGCAGCGTCTCCGACGCGATTTCCATCAGGTCTCCTTGCTGGTCGATCAGGCGGGAGCTCGGGTAGGGCGGCGACGAGCGCCTCGAACGTGGCGAGGAAGGCCGCGGCCGGCCCGCCGTCGACCGCGCGGTGATCGAACGTCAGGCACGCCTGGAGCGTCGGCCTGACGGCGATCGCGCCGTCACCGACGACGACCGGCCGGTCGCGGACGCGCCCGATCCAGAGGATGCCGGCCTGGGGCGGGTTGAGGATCGCCGTCGTGATGTCGACGGGGTGGATGCCGCCGTTCGAGACCGTGAACGTGGCCCGTCGACCATGTCGTCGGGCGTCAGCGATCCCGTCGCGGGCGCGCGCCGCGAGATCCGTGATGCGGACGTTGATCTCCTCGAGCGAGAGCCGGTCGGCGCCCGTGGACGACCGGGCGCCAGCAGACCTTCGGGCGTGTCGACGGCGACGGCGACGTTGACCTCGGCCAGCAGCTCGATGTCCGTCTCGGTGACGCGTGCGTTGAGTAGCGGGTGCTGCGCGGAGCGCGTGCGTCGACGAGCTTCACGACGATGGACGTGATCGCCGATCGGCGGCGTCGCACCCTGCGTCGTTCACGCCTGCCGCAGCTCGACGAGCGGCTTGACGTCGATCTCGAGGACGGACGTCAGCTGCGCGGCGGTCTGGAGGCTCGACACCATGCGCGACGCGATCGTGCCGCGCCGACCGCGGAGCGGGAGCGATCGCTGCACCGTCGGCATCGATCCGTGGGCCGGCGGGTACGGAGCGGCGGCCGCGCCGGCTCTCGCCTCCGCCCAGGCGGCGACGTCGCGATCGAGTGATGCGGCCGCCCGATCCCGGACCCGGTGATCTCCCGGGCATCCTCGAGCGGAGAAGCCGAGCTGCTCGAGCAGCGCGCGGGCGCGAGGAGAGACGAGAGGGCCGTCTCGTCGCGGGACGATCGAGTCGTCGGCGGCGCGGCGGATACCGGCTCCTGCCCGAGCGCGACGCGCGACGTCTCCGCGCCCCCTGGTCGAGTAGCCGAGAACGGGTTGCGCCTCCTCGGCGCTCGGCCCCGACGACCGGTCGTGACGAGCGCTCTCGTACTCCTCGCGCGTCCCGGCGATCAGGGCGACGACCTCGCCGATCGGCACGGATGCGCCTGCGCGGACGAGGCGGTGCACCCACCCCGACGTCTCCGCGGCGACCTCGGCGGTCGTCTTGTCCGTCTCCATCTCGAGAACGACGGCTCCGGCGACGACCTCGTCACCTTCCTCGACGTGCCACTCGGCCAGCAGGACGTCCTCGGTGTAGACACCGAGCTTCGGCATGATCACGCGCTCTACGGCCATCGTCCTCCACTCCCAGGCAAGGGCTATAACCTATAGCGAATGTGGCTCGAGGTCTAGGGCACGAGCACGAGCTTCTCGGTCGGCCCGGCCTGCTGGCGCGTCCACGCGTCGGCGACGTCGGCGAGGGCGATCCGCCTCGATGTCGAGCCGGATGCGCCCCGTGGCGACGTGACCGACGAGCTCGGCGTACCCGTCGCGATCGCGTCGTCGGGGACGGCGAAGTTCGTGTACCCGATGATCTGCAGCTGCTTTCCGCGCACGAGACCTGACACGATCGTCGCGGTGGGCCCGGCCGACTGGCCGACGTGGACGATGCGGGCGCCGGGCGCGGCAACAGCGAGCGCTGCCTCGAGCGGCGTCCCCCACAGGGCATCGAAGACCAGCGTCGGAGGGGAGCCGTCGATCGCGGCGGCGAGCCGCTCGCGGACGTCGTCGCCGGCGAGCGAGACGACGGCGTCTGCCCCGAGCGCCCCCAGCTCCTGCAGGCGCGCCTCGTCCCGTCCGACACCGACGACGCGCCCTGCGCCGAGCAGCTTCGCCGCCTGGACGGCGACCGCGCCGACGTTGCCCGTCGCACCGAGCACGACCACGGTCTCCCCCGGGCGAACCTGCGTCGCCCAGGTCGAGGGCAGCCAGCCCGCGAGCCCCGCGACGCCAACGGCAGCGGCGACGAGATCGTCCGCGCCCTCCGGAACCGCGACGAGCGACGTCGTCGACGGCCGTGAACCGCTCCGCGAAGGAGCCGTCGTACGCGACCCCGAGTCCACGGCCCGACGCCCACACCCGCGTCCCGGGCGCGAAGCGGGCCGGACGTCGACACCGTCCCGACGGCCTCGATACCGGGCACGTAGGGCAGCGGTGGGCTCCCGGCCGGGAACGACCCCGACGCGATCGCGATGTCGGCGGGGTTGAGCGCTGCAGCGCGCAGCTCGACGAGGGCTTGCCCGTCGCCGGCACCGCCGGCGCCGGCCGGTCTCCGCGAGCCCCGGCGGCGTCGCGTGGTCAGAGATCACTCGCAGCGCGGATCACTCGGCCTCCCCGCTCCGACGCCTCGTCCACGAGAAGAACGCCGTGCGCACCGCGAGCTCCGTGCGGTCGAGGTGCCGCTCCAGGATCTCCGCAGCGCGAGCCCCGGCGCGCTTCTGGCAGAAGCTGAGAGGTCTCGATGGTCGCGCATCGCATCCTCGATGGTCGTCGAGACGAAGAGCGCACGTAGCGCTGCGAGGCGAGCCACACCTGGTCGAGGACGCGCTGAACCCAGGCAGTGGCGCCAGGCTCGAGCAGCGCCCAGTGGAAGTCTCGATGCAGCTCCCAGAACACGGGGCGCATCGTGATCGCTCGCGACGGACTCGAGCTCGGCCAGCGCCTCTCCGAACTGCGCTCGACCTGCTCGTCCGTCATCGACTCGATCGAGCGGCGGATCACCTCGCACTCGATGATCCGGCGGAGGTCGTAGAGCCCGGCAGATCCTCGAGGTCGACGCCGGCGGCGACGGCGGCGCGCTGCGGGGCCGCGACGATGAGCCCCTCGGTCTCGAGGCGGCGGACGGCCTCGCGGATCGGGATATGGCTGACGCCGAAGCGTCTTCTCGAGCTCGGCGACCTTGATCCGCTCGCCGGGCCTGATCTCGCCCGGCGAGCAGGTCGTGCCGAAGCCGCTCGGTGACCGTTGTCGACCATGCTGACGCGCTGGATGATGTCGTTGGGAGCTGCTTCCATGCCATGTCGCCTCCTCGGGAGCGATGGCGTTATAGCGTATAGGCGCGGTCGGATCGCGGGCCGCTGAAGCAGCGCCGTCAGCCGGCCGGCTCGAGCCTCAGAGCGTAGGGCGCCGCGACTGGACGTCGGGGGTGGCATCGAAGAGACCCTGCGCGGCGCGGAGCGTCAGCATCCTCGCCCCACGGCGGCGGCCGTGAACTGGACGCCGACGGGCACGCCGAGAGTCGTCGAAGCCGGCACGGACGGCGCACGCCGGGAGACCGACGAGATCCTGCGGGGTCGTGTAGGTCATCACGAGCTCGCGAAACGTCAGCTCCTGGCCGCGGTGGACGACTGTCTCGTCGCCGATCGGGAGCCGGCGAGCCGGCGCTCACCGGTGTGAGCAGCACGTCGCAGGCCCCCAGCAGCCGGGCGAGGCCGGCACGAACGCGCTCGCCGATCGGCAGACGCCGCCAGATACTCCTCGACGGTCACCGCCGTCGCGGCTTCGAGCCGACCGAGGACGTCCTCGCCGTACTCGTCGCGCCTCGGGCGGGAAAGACCCCCGCTCGGCGATGCGTGTCCAATGCCTCCGCGCTCTGGATGACCCGGAACGCGGGGAAGGAGAGCGGCGCCTCGGGCAGCTCGAGCTCGACGACGCGCGCGCCCGCCGCCTCCACCGCCCGCAGCGTCGAGTCGAACACGGCCTGCACGTCGTCGGCGAGGGGGACGAGGTGCATGTCGTGACAGATGCCGACCACCATGCCGTCGAGGCCTCGCCCGATCGTGTCGCGAACGACAGCGCAGAGCGGTGCGCCGACCGTCGCCGGATCGCCGGGATCCTCACCGGCGAGCGCCAGCAGCAGGAGCGCGGCGTCACCGGGCGTTCGGGCCATCGGGCCTGGGTGGTCGAGCGAGCGCGCAAGCGGCCACGCTCTCGCGCCGCTGATCCGGCCGAAGGTCGGCTTGAGCCCGACGACTCCGCAGAAGGCCGCCGGGACGCGGATCGAGCCGCCGGTGTCGCTGCCGAGCGCAAGCGGCACCTCGTCGGCGGCGAGAACGACGCCCGACCCGCCGCTGGAGCCTCCCGAGACCCTGTCGGGCGCCCACGGGTTCCTGGCAGTGCCGAGCCCTGGGTTGACCGACGTGATGCCCCAGGCGAACTCGTGCGTCTGCGTCTTCCCGATCAGAATGGCGCCCGCTGCACGCGCCCGACGGATCGCTTCGGCGTCCGCAACGGGGACGTGCTCGGCGAACATCCTCGAGCCGTACGCCGTCCGCACGCCCTCGCTGTCGAAGAGGTCCTTCGCGCCGAACGGGATCCCCTCGAGCGGACGCGCCTCGCCCCGGCGCCAGGCGGTCTCCGACGCCTCGGCCTCCCGACGCGCACGGTCGAAGCAGACGGCGGTGAACCCGCCGACCAGCCCGTCGCACCGCTCGATGCGATCGACGAGAGCGTCGACCACGTCCCGCGGCGAGATCGCGCGCGCCTCGTACGCCGACAGCAGATCGCCGACGCCTAGCTGGTGGAGCTCGGTCAACGCTCGAGGACGAGGAGACGGTCGGTCATGAGAGGCGTGCGCCGTCGGCTCAGGAGGCGAGACGGGCGATGGACTCATATCACGTGGGCGTGGATCGGACGCCCGGCACACGCCATGAGCCCCGCGCGGCGACGCTCTTCACCGGGGGTATGGTCGGTGCGTGCTGCCCGTCTCCGTTCTGGACCTCGCACCGATCGTCGTGGGCGGAACGCCGGCGCAGGCGCTGCGCAACTCGTTGGATCTCGCACAGCACGCGGAGCGGCTCGGCTACCGCCGCTACTGGGTCGCCGAGCACCACAACCTCAGCGGGATCGCGAGTGCCGCAACGTCTGTGGTGATCGCGCACATCGCACAGGGGACCCAGACGATTCGAGTCGGTGCGGGTGGGGTGATGCTGCCGAACCATTCGCCGCTGGTGATCGCCGAGCAGTTCGGGACGCTGGAGGCGCTCTTCCCCGGCAGGATCGATCTCGGCGTGGGGCGTGCCCCCGGCACCGACCAGGTGACGCTGCGGGCGCTCCGGCAGGACCCCGGTGCCGACTCGTTCCCTCAGGACGTCCTTGATCTGCAGGCACTGCTCGGCGACCCGCAGCCGGGCCAGACCGTGTTCGCGATCCCGGGCGTCGGATCGCACGTTCCGCTCTGGATCCTCGGCTCGAGCCTGTACGGCGCACAGCTCGCCGCCGCACTCGGTCTGCCCTACGCGTTCGCCTCGCACTTCGCACCCGACGCGCTCCTCCCGGCGCTCGACGTCTACCGATCGCGTTTCCAGCCGTCAGCGCAGCTGCGACAGCCGTACGCGATGGTCGCCGTCAACGTCTTCGCGGCCGACGACGACGCCACCGCCCTGCACCTCTTCACCTCGGTGCAGCAGTCGTTCACGAACGTGTTCCGCGGCGCTCGCGGGCAGCTGCCGCCACCGATCGACGACATCGACGAGTACTGGTCGCCGGAGGAGAGGGCACGCGTCTCCCACATGCTCAGCCGCTCCTACGTCGGATCCGCGGCCACGGTTCGAGAGGGCCTCGAACGGGTCGTCGCCGAAACCGAGGCGGACGAGCTCATCGTCGCGAGTGCGATCCACGACCACGCGGCACGGATCCGCTCGTACGAGATCCTCGCCAGCGTCCGGCAAGAGCTCGCGGCATCCGCCGTCCGCATGAGCGAAGCAGGTGGCAGCCCAAGCCCCTCGCGTGGGAACGCTCTGATGCACTCGTACTAGGCGTTACCTGGGAGGCAACCAGGAGGTCGATCAGCCTCCGCTGGCCGTGGCGGACGTCTGGCGAGATGGCTGCCCACTCACGAGTCTGCCGTCGCGCATGGCGAGCCGGCGCGGCGCCCGGGCAGCAAGGGTGTGATCGTGGGTGCCAACGATCACCGTGGCGTTGCGGCTGCTCGCGAGACCGGCGAGGAGATCGATCACGTCGGCGCCCGTCTCGGAGTTGAGGTTGCCGGTGGGCTCGTCGGCGAGGATCACGCGTGGCCCGACGACGAGGGCTCTGGCGATCGCGACGCGCTGCTGCTCCCCGCCAGAGAGGTGTGCGGGGAGGTGGGAGGAGCGATCGGCGAGGCCGACCTCCTCGAGCAGCGCAAGGGAGCGTTCACGGACCTCCGTCGAGCTGACCCCCACCGGGGCGAGCCCCGCCTCGACATTCTCGAGCGCAGTCAGCGTCGGGATCAGGTTGAACTGCTGAGAGACGAAGCCGAAGGCGTTCAGCCGGAGCTCGGCCAACTCGCCGTCCCCGAGGACGCCGAGGTCGCGTCCCTCGAAGCAGACGGTGCCTGAGCTCGGACGAGCGAGAGCCCCGAGGAGCTGCAGCAGCGTCGTCTTGCCGGACCGCTCGGCCCTTCGAGCGCCACGAGCTCGCCGGCGTCGATCCGCAGGTCGACGCCTGCAACAGCCTCGATGATCGCCGGGCCACGCTGGTAGAACCGCTTGGCCCCGTTGACGTCGTAGAGCACCGTGCCCGCCTCCATCACTCGACCTGCCTCAGCGCGTCGGTGGGACGGAGCCTCGAGGCCCGGAAGGCGCCGGCTCCACCGGCGAGCAGGCCACCGATGACGGCGAGCAGGAATCCCAGCAACAGCACACCGACAGCGATCGGCGCGGTGAGCGCGACCTGATCGCTCACGGTACGGGCGGTGACCTGCCCGAGTCCGAAGAAGCCGTCGCCGCCCCCGGTGTTCGAGCTGGCCGTCAGCGTCGGGCCGAAGGCACCGATCGCGGCCGTCGCCGCGATGCCGAGGCTGACGCCGACGAGGCCCCCGAGGATGCCCTGGGCGAGCGACTCTCCCATCACCTGACGCACCACGAGCGATTGCGTCCAGCCGAGCGCCTTGAGCGTGCCGAGCTCGCGCACGCGCTCGCCGACCGACGAGAGCGTCAGGAGCACCGCAAGCAGGAACGCAGCGATCGCGGCAAGCACCGCGAGCCCCGTCTCGAGCCGCTTCGAGAGGCTCGCGGCGTCGACGAGCGAGCCGCTGATCGAGTCGGGCGACCTGCTTCGCGCTCGCGACCTGCGCCCGCGGGTAGAGCGTCTCGATCTGCGTCTGCACGTCGCCGACCGATGCCCCGTTCTCGGCCCGGACGAGGAGGACGTTGACGGAGCCCCTCTGGCTCGCAAGCACCTGGAGCTGCGGGAGGGAGATGTAGACATCCGCCGTCTGGCCGCCGAGCGGCGGCCGCACGAGGCCGACAACGGTGAAGGTCGTGCCGTTGAGGTCGAGCTTCGAGCCGACCTTCAGTCCCTCACGACTCGCGTAGGCGGTCGAGAGCAGCGCCTCGCGCGCGCCTGCACCCTTGCTCGCAGCGATGAACCGGCCACTCGAGACGAGCGACGCGGTGACGACACCGATGTCCGGCGTCGTCGCGTCGACGCCCGCGATCGTGTACGTGGAGCTCTCGATGTTCGTCTGCGGCGGATTGAGGACCTGCTGCAGCGTCTGCTCGGGTGTCGTGATCGTGGCGCGGAAGCGCTGCAGCCTTGCCGGCAGGCACTTGGCGAACGTATCTCGGTCGCCTCCACCACCGGCGGCTCCCCCGCCACCGAGCCCACCGCCGCCCCGGGGCCCGACCGGTGGGCCACCCTGACCGTCCTGAGCGCCGCCGACCGTTATGCCGGCCTTCTGGAGACACGTCTGCATCGCTGCGAACTCGGCCGCCGTCGGACGCGGAATCTCCCGGTCGACCTGGATCTGCTCACCGCCCGCCTGGATCTTCGCCACGATCTTCGGCACCGTCCCGGACTGGTGCACCGCGGCGAGCACGAGCCCACTCGAGACCGACGCAACGCCGTCCACTTTCGCGATCTGGGCCGCCGTCGTCTGCGGGAGCGTCAACTGCGTGCCGGGCAGGAAGAAGTCGTGGACGAACGTGTCGCCGGGCTTGCCGAGCTTCGAGAGGTCCGTGATCACCGACTGATTCGCCTCGATCACCTCGCGGCCGCTACCGCCAAAGCCACCACCGGGGCCGCCACCCTGAGAAGCGTCCTGCGTCTGCGGCGCGAGCGTCACCGTGAGATCCGTGCCGATGCTCGAGAGCGGGTTCAGCGCCTTGGCCTGAGCCTGGTCGAGTCCACGCGACAGCGCCGACACGGCGATCACGAGCGAGACACCAACCGTCAAGCCCAGAACCGTCAGGATCGTGCGGCTCCTGCGCCGCACCAGCTCGCTCCTCAGATACCCGAAGAAGAACACGTGCAGCGATTCGAGCAGCCGACCCCAAGAGTGACCTGAGAGCTACCGACCGCGAAGCCACCCTGGCTGCCTCGGGGAACGGTCCCGCATACTGGCGCAACGGGGGGTCGTCTCGTCGTCCGGCGGGACCTTTCGGTCACCGCGGGAGCGGGTTCGGGCCGGTGGCCGTTCCTCTGAACCCACTCCTCCGCTACGTGGGATCGCGCTTCGCGCGGCGGAGCGCGTCCAGCCGGCGCCTGTCCTGCTTCGTCGGCCGCCCGCCGAGATCCGCTCCGAGAGGACGGGCGAGGCGTCGCTCGAGGGCGCGTTGCTCTCGCGCGGCGACCGATTGGGGCGTCTCCTCGTACAGGGACGCCGCGACCTGGGCCGAGCCCCGCCTCTCGGCGAGGTCGGCAACCACGACCGTCCAGTGCGTGAGACCGCGGCGGATCTCGAGCGTGTCTGCAACGCGCACCTCCCTTCCGGGCTTCACGCGTGTCCCGTTCAGGTGCACGCGGCCTCCGAGCACCGCCTCGGTAGCTGCGCTCCGGGTCTTGAAGAACCGCGCCGCCCAGAGCCACTTGTCGATCCGTACCTGATCCATCGGCCCGCATGATCGCAGTCAGCGAGTCTGCGCCTCGAGCGCCTGGAGCGCCCCGACCGCCTCGTCGATACGCCGCCGTCGGGGGCAGGGCTCTCGGTTGCTAGCGGGTGAAGAGCCTCCAGCGCCCCTCGGAGACGACGTCGACGGTGCCGTCGGTCCGATGCGGGGGTCATCACCATGCTCCCGGCGCTCAATCCCACGTAGACCGTCTCGCGCAACGACGGCAAGAGGTCGGCCAGCCTCGACTCCCGCTACACGGTCACCGAACGAGGACATCCCGGCTGTGGGGTGACGTGACAACTGATCGCGCACATCGCACGCCGATGCCTTCGCGTGGACTCGACACGTTCGTCGTGCGGCGATCTCCCGTCGGGGCCTGGCGACTCAGACCGCGTCGCCGCGCCTCGGATACCGCTGATCCCAGGTGCGCTCGAGGACGAGCTCGCCCCCCTCGGTCGCACGGAGCGTGGACTCCAGCCGCCAGTCGTCGTCGGCGAAGCTGAGGGTGCTCGACGTCTCGATCCGGACGTCCCAGCCATCGCGACGGAAGGCAGCGGTGCGGCGCGCGACGGCGCGCGAGGTAACCGGGTCGGCGGGGAGCACGGTGTAGGTCTCGTCCCCGAGTCCGGTCAGCTCGAGGTCGACGTCGTGGATGCGCAGCGCCCCGAGGTTGCGGACGACATCGACCCGTGTCTGGCCGGTCCCGAGGGCGCTCCGCTCGATGCGGGTGCGTCCGCGCTCGAGCGGTGCGAGCACGGTCGCGTCGAGCGGCGGAGGGCTCCAGGCCGTGCCGAGCGTGTGCGCGGGGTCGTCGTCGCGCGCGGCGCGAACTGGCAGCTCGACCACGCCGGCGTGCACGGTCAACGTCGTCGTCACCGGACAGGGCACTGCGAGCGGCCAGTAGGCCGTCGAGAGGGCGAGCCGCAGGTGGTGGCCGACGGGGAGCTCGTAGCCGGCGGCGGTCAGCGTGACCCCGCACCGAGTGACCGAGCCCGGCTCGAGCGGCTCGGCCCGGTCGTCGCCGGCGTGGTGGAGGAGGTTGCACAGCCCGTAGGCGATGCGGGCCACGGTGCCGTCGGGAGCGACGTCCTCGAGGCGCGCCGCGAGCTGGCCGTCCGTGTGGTCGATCGAGAGATCGAGGGTGACCGTGGTGCGGCCGAGCAGCTGGAGCGGCCGCTCGAGCGGATCGGCGTCGAAGACGAGGGAGCGATCGTCGTCGTCGCGCTGGTCGGTCGGGAGCTCGTCCCCTGCGCCGTAGGGGCACCACTCGCCGGAGGCGAGCCCCGTGTCGGCGGGCGACCGGATGGTGCGGTCGACGGCGCCGGGCTCCTCTCGTAGTCGGTCGGCTGCGAGATGGAGGCGCAGAGCTGTGACTGCGGGGCTCGGCCATGTCGGCTCGGCGATCCAGCGGCCCGTCCGCTGCTCGAAGCGGGCCCGGGGTGGCTCGCTGTGCTGGAGCCAGGCCGTGAGCATCGGCTCCTCCATCATCCCCGTGTCGTGGCCGCGCAGCCAGTGGTCGAACCAGCGTGCGACGTAGCCGATGAAGTCGACACGCGGGCCGGGCGAGGCGACGTGCGGGTAGGCGTGACCCCATGGGCCGATCAGCCCCTTGCGGGGCGACTCGAGCGTCGAGAGGAGTCGCAGGACGGCGTTGGTGTAGCCGTCGGCCCAGCCGCCGACGGCGAGCACGGCCGCGTCGAGGAAGCCATCGGGTGCCCCGTCGATCCAGTAGGCGTCCCGGTTGGGGTGCGACATCCAGCGGCCGGCCGGCGGCTCGACCGCCTCGAGGCGCTCTCGCCACATCCGGCGCCAGCGGTCGCCGACGACCCGGGGATCCGGCGGGGCGGCCAGCCAGGTGAAGAGGGTGGCGCCGTACTGGAGGTTGTCGTGGAGCAGGCAGCCGCCCATGTAGTGCATGTCGTCGGCGTACCGATCGTCCGAGGCGCAGGTGGTCACGATCGCCTTGAGCGCCGGGGGGCGAAGCGCAGCGACGCGCAGGGCGTTGAAGCCGCTCCAGGAGAGGCCGATCATCCCGACGTTGCCGTCGCACCACGGCTGCTGCGCGAGCCACTCGACGACCTCGACCGCGTCGTCGCTCTCGTGGGCGGTGTACTCGTCGTGGAGCACGCCGTCGGAGTCGCCGGAGCCGCGTAGGTCGACGCGCGCGGAGACGAAGCCCTTGGCGGCGAGACCTGGATGGATGAGTGCGTCGTCGCCGCGGTGCCGGTCACGCCGACGGTAGGGCAGGTACTCGAGGACGGCAGGAGCCGGTAGCGTGGCGTCGTCGGGCAGCCAGAGGCGCGCGGCGAGGCGGCAGCCGTCACGCAGCGGGATCCAGACGGTCTCCTCGACGCGCCCTCCCCTCACGGCGCGAGGGGCGTGACGAGCTCGTCGAGCAGCGGGGTCGCTTCGGGCGATTGGTGGAGGGAGTGGACGAGCTCCTCCACCCGGCCGGCGCGCGCCCCGAGCGGGCCGTCTGCGAGCGCGTGGAACTTGTCGGCGATCTCATCGTCCGAGAGCGGGGTGTCGGCGTCGCCGCGGGCGGGAAGCGTGTCGCTGGCCAGCAGCGTGCCGTCGTGGAGTCGCAGGTGGACGCGCGCGTACCGCTCTGCGGGGAAGCGGCTGCTGAGCTCGGGGTCGTCGACGAGCCTCACTCTGTGGCTCAGCGCGACGACGTCGCGGTCTGCGAGCGCCGCGTCCGCGATGTCGCCGGGAACGAGGTGTCCGCGCACCAGCGCGGCCGCGACGGGGAACGGGAGGCTGTACTGCGCCTCCTCGGTGGTGGCAGGCTCGTGCTGGTCGAGTCGGGTCGCCTCGTGGAACGTGAACACCTCGATCTGGGCGATCGAGTCGGGGTCGACTCGGTGGGCGCGACGCACCTGCAGCGCGGCCTCGATCGCCGGCTGACCCCAGCGGCACACCGGGTACGGCTTGAAGTACATCTCGAGGATCCGCCAGCGCTCGCCGAGGTCGCTCCACAGCCCGGACGCCGCGTCGTCCTCTACGGTGAGCGCGGGGGCGCCTGTGAAGCCGGCGGCAGCGAGCAAGGCCGAGCTGACCCCCGTCATCGCGCCCCACCCCGAGCCGTCCTTCAGCATCGTCGGGTGGTCTATGCACCGCATCATCTGGCTGCGGGGACCGTGGTACTCGGCGATGCCGAGCGCGTGCCGCAGGCGCTCGCGATCGAGGCCCCACAGGCGGGCGGCGACGGCCACGACGCCGAGCGCGTTCCAGGCCCCGGAGGTGTGGTAGTCGGGCGCGGAGGCGTGGAGGGAGATGCCCGCGCGGATCGCGACCTCGTACCCGACCACGAGGCTGGTGAGGAGCTCGGGACCGTCGACCGGGTCATCGGCAGCGTCGAGCAGGGCGATCAGGCCGGGGAGGACGGCGGCGCCGGCGTGGCCCTTGGTCAGCACGTGCCCGTCGTGGGCGTCGACGCTGTCGATCGTCATGCCGCCGGCCAGTGCCGCGCCGGCCGGGCTGGCGGTGCGCCCGTCGAACAGGAGTCGGCTGGCGGGGTTGCCGGCGCCGGCGGCGAAGTTGCCCACGGCGTGGTCGCGGACGATCGCCGAGAGCCGGGTCTGGGCTCCGGCGGCCGCGGTGCCGGCGAGGTCGAGGATGCAGCGGGCCGCCATGTGGCGCACCTCGGGCGTCAGGTCGTCGAACGTGACGCCGGTGATCCAGTCGTGCAGCCGGCCGACGGAGCTGGGAGGACGGTCGGTGGAGGGCGCGGACATCGCTCAGATGTCGGCGTCGCGCAGCTCGACCCGACGCCGCGTCACGTAGTCGTCGAGCCGCTCCTGGATCTCGGGGTCGAAGGCCGGCTGCTGGTAGCGCTCGAGCGTGGTCTGCCACACGGCGGTGGCGCGCTCGTTCGCATCCTTGGCGCCCGCGATCTCCCAGGATTCGTAGTTCTGCCAGTCGGACACGAGCGGCTGGTAGAACGCCGTCTCGTAGCGCTCGAGCGTGTGGGGTGAGCCGAAGAAGTGACCGCCGCTCGGGACGGCCGCGATCGCTTCGACGCCGGCGGCGATCTCTTCCGGGGTGACGTCCGAGGGCGCGAGCGTGGCGGCGAGCATCTGGATCATCTCGACGTCGACGATCACCTTCTCGAACGACGCGGTCAGCCCGCCTTCCATCCAGCCGGCGCCGTGGTAGACGAGGTTGGCGCCACCGAGGAGCGATGACCAGAGCGCCATCTGCGATTCGTAGGCCGCCTGCGCGTCGACGGCGTTGCTCGCGCTCGCGTTGCTCGCCCTGTAGGGGAGTCCGTAGCGGCGCGCGAGCTGGCCAGCGGCGATCGTGGCACGCGCGTTCTCCGGGGTGCCGAACGCCGGCGCTCCGCTGCGCAGGTCGACGTTGGAGGTGAACGCGCCGTAGACGACCGCGGCGCCGGGGCGCACGAGCTGGGTCAGCGCGATGCCGGCGAGCGCCTCGGCATTCTGCTGGACGAGCGCGGCAGCGAGGCTGACCGGTGTCATCGCGCCCATCAGCGTGAACGGGGTGATCACGCACGGCTGGCCGTGCTCGGCCATCGCGATCAGGCCGTCGGACATGGCCTCGTCGAAGCGGCGCGGCGAGTTGACGGAGATGATCGTGAACAGGCAGGGGTCGCCGATCACTTGCTCGCGCGTGAGTCCGCGCGAGATGGCGGTGATCTCGATCGCGTCGATGACGCGGTCGCGCCCGATCGCGAGGCAGTGGAACGCCCTGTCCGTGTAGGTGACGTTTGCGAGGTAGGTGTCGAGGTGCCGGGTCGTCGGCGGGAGCTCGATCGGCGGGGTGGGCTGGTTGCCGACGAAGTGGATGACGTCGAAGCTCTGCGCGAGCTTGAGCAGGTTGATGTAGTCGTCGAGGTTGCCCTGCCGGCGTCCGTGGATGCGGTCGTGCACGGTGGGTGGCCCGGCCACGAGGCCGAAGGCGACGTTGTCGCCGCCGACGTCGATGCGCCGCGCCGGCCCTCGCGGAGTGACGGTGAACGTGCGCGGCGCCGTCTCGACGGCGCTCTCGATCACCTCGCGAGGGATGCGCACGAGTCCCGTTTCGTCGTCGACGATCGCGCCGGCGTCCCGGAAGACGCGGCGAGCCGCGGCGCTCATGAACTCGACGCCGACGTCCTCCAGCAGGCCGAGCGTCGCCCGGTGGACGTCCTCGACCTGCTCCTCGGAGAGCAGCCGGACGGGGCCGAGGACGTTGTGGAGCGCGGCCGAGGAGAACGACGACTGCTCGAGTCGTGCATTGCGGCGCGCGGCTCGCTCGTCGCGCGAGCGCCTGCGCCGCGTCGGCTCGGCCTCGGCGTGGCCGTCCGGCGCGTCCTGGTGGGTGTCGGTGCCCTCGGTGTCCGTCATGCGCCGCCGCTGCCGGGGAGCGCTCCTCCCCGTTGCAGAGCGTACAGCGCTGCCTCGAGCTGACGGAGGTCTTCGGAGTCGCCGACGGCGATCCGGACGAACGTACCGCGGGCGTGCGGGTAGGGCCGCACGATCACGCCGTGGACGCGAAGCGCTGCCTCGAGTGCGTCCGCGTCGGCGACGGGCACGACGACGTACGAGGCGCAGGACGGCAAGGGGGTCAAGCCGGTTGCGTCGAGGATGCCGACGGTGCGTGCGCGCAGGTCGCGGTTGAGCTCGCGGCGACGGACGATCTCGTCCGGATCGTCGAGGGACGCGGTCGCGGCGAGGATGGCGGCGTCGGAGACGTCGTACCAGTGGCGCAGCGCGTTGACGGCGTCGATGAGCTGCGGCGGGCCGATCACGTAGCCGATGCGCAGCCCGGCGAGTCCGAACAGCTTCGAGAACGTGCGCAGCACCGCCACGTTGGTCCTGTCGCGGGTGAGCGCGGCGCCGTCGGGGTACTCCGGATCGTCGAGGTACTCGGCGTAGGCTTCGTCGACCACGACGAGGACGTCCTCGGGCACGGAGGCGAGGAACCGGTCGAGCTCCGCGCGTGTCGTCATCCCCCCGGTCGGGTTGTTGGGGTTGCATACCCACACGAGTCGCGTCGCGGGGCCGACGGCGGCGGCCATCGCGTCGAGGTCGAGTCGACCGTCGTCGAGCACGGGCACGGGCACCGCGATCGCGCGGGCGCGGCGTGCGTCCTGGGCGTAGCTGACGTACGAGGGGTCGGGCATCACCGACTCGTCGCCGGGTCGCAGCACGGCGTTGCTGATGAGCCCGATCAGCGCGTCGGCGCCGTTGCCGAGCGCGATCGTCTCGACGGGGACGCCGTGGCGTGCGGCGAGTCGGGCGAGCAGCTCCGCGCCGAGCTCGGGGTAGCGGTGGGCGAAGCCGATCGCCTCTCGGGCGGCGACGGCAGCACCGGGAAACGGCCCGAACCACGACTCGTTCGCGTCGAGCCGCGCAACGCGCGGGAGCCCGAGGTCCCGCGCCAGCTCTGCGGCGGGGACCCCGGGCTCGTAGCGCGGGATGCGCGGGTCGACCAGGTGCTCGACGGGCGTCGACTGGCTAGGCGTTCTTGACCTCCTGCCAGGCGCGGGTGCGGATCTTCGTGGCCTCCTCGCCGAGGAAGGTCTCGAACTCGACGGTCTTCACCGCGGCCGCGTCGAACTTGAGCGCGGGGTTGTCGAGGATCGCCTGGTCGATCCACTCCTCGGCCGCCGGCATCACGTACGACGAGCCGGTGTTGTTGACGAAACCCGCGTAGTTCTCGGGCTCGAGCAGGAAGTTCATGAACGCCTCGACCTCGGGCAGCTTCTCGGTGCCCTTGATCGCGAGCCAGCCGTCGAGGTAGGCGGGCATCCCCTCTTCGGGCGCGACCCACACGATGTTCTGGTTCTCGCGCGCCGCGGCCGCGATGTCGTAGTCGTAGGAGCTGGCGAGGAAGGCCGTCCCCTGCAGCAGCGGCTTGGTGAAGTCGGTCGGGAGGAACGCCTGCAGGTTCGGCTTGATCTCGATCAGCGCGTCGCGCGCGGCGTTGATCTCCGCTTCGTCGGTGGCGTTGACCGAGTAGCCCTTGAGGAGCAGCGCGACGCCGAGCGTGTCGACGTCGTAGTCGATCATCGTCGTCTTCTTGGGGTACTTCGCGGCGAGCGCCCAGAACTCTTCCCAGGTGGTCGGGGTCTCCGAGATGAGGTCCTTGCGGTAGGCGAACCCGGTCTTGCCGAAGTCGGTCGGCGGCCCCCACGGATACGAGTCGCGGAAGTGCTGCTCGACGTTCTCGACGTTGGGGATGTTGTCGAAGTCGACCTCCTCGAGGAGCCCTCCCTCGCTCAGCTGCTCGGCGAGCACCGGGCCGCCGAGCGACATGTCGTAGGAGTCCTTGTTCTGCGCGATCTGCGCCGCGGCGGCCGAGACGCCGGAGGTGAGGCCCTCGACCTCCTTCACGGTCACGCCCGTCTCCGCCTTGAAGTCGGCGACGGTCGTCTTCCCCATCCAGCCCGGGTAGTTCATCATCGTGACCGTCCCGCTGAGCGCAGCGGCAGTCTCGCCGTCGTCCGAGCCGCAGGCGGCGGCGATCAGGGTGAGGTACGAGACGCCGGCCATCTGCAGGAGGCGGCGGCGCGACAGGCGCGGGTTCCAGGCCGGTGGCCGGGAGGGGTCGAACGTGGGCGTCATCGGGGATCTACCTCCGCATCTCGAGGGACGGGCGGACTCGGCCGCGGCGACGACGCCGCGGGATGCTTGTAACACGGACTACCGACGCGGCGCAACAACGACCTATCCGGATCCGTAGGTGTCGGGCCGGCGATCGGCGAGCAGATCGTTGGCGGTTCCCCACTGCTTGTCGTCCGCCGCGCGCAGGTCGAGCGTCGCTGTCGCGGCGGCGGGGCCGTCGCCGGGCGGCGGTCCGGCGAGCAGCGTCCCGTGCTCGTCGACGACGATCGCGAGGCCGAGCCACTCGGTCTCGCGCTCCGTGAGACAGCGGTCGGCTAGGACGAGGTGCGCGCGGTTGAGGTGTGCCGTCGAGAGCGCCACGGAGAGGTAGGTGTGCGGGAGCCCGGGCTGCGGCGGGGTGCGGGTGAGGTTGCTCGGGCAGGCGAGGATCTGGGCGCCGCGCAGCGCGAGCGAGCGGGTGTGCTCGGGGAACCAGAGGTCGTAGCAGACCGCGATCCCGATCCGGCCAGCGGCGGTCTCGACGACCGGTGCGGGTGCGCGGCCCTCGGCGAAGATCCCCTTCTCGAGCCCCCAGAGGTGCACCTTGCGGTAGGTCGTGCGCAGCGAGCCGTCGCTGTCGAGGACGACGGCCGAGTTGCGCAGCGCGCCCTCGGCGTCGAGCTCGCAGACGCCTCCGACGACGACGACGCCGAGCCGGGCCGCGGCCTCGGCCCAGGCGTCTGTCGATGGGCCTGGGATCGGCTCGGCCGCGCTCCGGGCCTCGTCTGGGCTCTCGAACACGTAGCCGGACGTGGCGAGCTCGGGGAGCACGACGAGGTCCGCGCCGCGGGCAGCTGCGTCCTCGATGGCCTGCAGCGCGAGCTGGAGGTTGGCGGCGGGGTCGCCGAGCCGTGGGCCGAGCCGCACTGCCGTGGCGGTCACGGTCGTCATGTCGCTGGCGTGCGGGTGGGGTCGACGAGGGCGAGCGCGTGCCGGACGGCGGCGCGGCGAACGATGCCGGCGCGCGCGTCGTCGGGCACCGCAGCAAGCGCCTCCGCGGCGCCCTGCGCGAGCGCGACGATCAGCGAGTGGGTCTCGACCGGCCGCCCGACAAGTCGGGCCGTCCGCTCAGCCCCGGGGCTCGTGACGGCGATCGACCCGCCTGGCCGGGCGGCACAGCCGAAGACGTCGTCGACGCAGGGGTTGACGATCACGAGCGCATCCTCGAGGGCGCGCAGCTCGACGTGATCGCCCGGCACGGTCGGGGTGGGACTCCACCCGACCGCGCCCGAGACGTCGAGCGTCGGGCGGAACCAGAGGTTGAGCGGGTCGTGCAGGTCGACGTGGCGCAGACCGCACGCGGTGGCCGCCTCGGCCTGGACGAGCGCGCAGGCCGGCTCGCCTCCCGCCCCGACGTTCGCGTACTCGCCGGGCGTGCAGGCCGGATGGAGCAGGTCGTGGCCGGGCGCGGAGTCGGCGCTGACCTCCAGGAGCGGCCGCTCGTGCGGCCAGCCGGACCAGAGCCGCGCGCCGAGCCCGGGGGAGGCGCCCTCGCGGACGCGCGTGAGCGCGGCCGAGAGCCGCTCACCCGGGTCGTGCGCACCCCAGACGAGCACGTCGGCGCACTGACCACCCTCCGTCTGCTGCACGAGGAGGCGCTCGCCCCGGCGGAGCTCGATGCAGACGGCCTGGCCTT
Organism: uncultured Actinomycetes bacterium; assembly: GCA_963703095.1. Lineage (GTDB taxonomy): Bacteria > Actinomycetota > Thermoleophilia > Gaiellales > Gaiellaceae > Gaiella. The sequence continues at coordinate 1,026,339 of OY969787.1, read as the reverse complement.
GCACGACCACCACCGTCGCGCGACCCCGTCCGGGAGGCGAGTCCGCTGCTCGGATGCGGGGTGGCTCGTCCTCGACGTCGATGCGGTCCGGGTCGACCGCGCACGCGACGACCCTCTCGAGCGGCTCGCCCGGCGCCTCTCGCTCCCAGGCGGCCCGCAGGAGTTCGAGCTGGCGCGCCGTGAACGTGACCGCGACCTCCACGGACGCCACCCTAGTGCGCCCGGGAGCGGTTCCGCTTGCGGCGCCCCCCGGCGTCCGACTACGGTCGCTCCATGCAGTTCGTCGGACGCCTCGACAACATCGACGTGCTCTGCCGCGACCTCGACGCGATGGTGGAGTTCTATCGCGACACCCTCGAGGTGCCGCTGCTGTTCCCCTACGAGCGCGACAGCGGCTGGGCGGGGTTCCAGGCGGGCGACGTGTCGATCTACCTGATCCGGGTCGAGGGCGAAGCACCCCGTCGTCGGGTTCCCGGGGCGGGACCTGCCGGGCTCGAGTCGTTCGCGTTCGCTGTGCCCGATCTCGAGGCGGCGATCGAGGAGCTCACGCGCCGAGGGGTCGAGTGGGCCGGTGAGATCGTGGAGTCCGACTGGTACCGGTACCGGAGCTTCTACGACCCCGAGGGCAACCTGCTGCACGTGACGGTGCCCGACCGGGTCGCGCTCGGCCTGGCCGAGCGATGAGCCTCGCGGAGGCGCTCCCCGAGGGGACGCGGGTCGTCGACTGCGACGTGCACGCCGCGGTGCCCAGCATCGAGGCGCTGTTTCCCTTCCTCGACGACCACTGGCGGGAGATCGCGACCACCACGCAGTTCCGTGGCCCGACCGACACCCCGCATCCGCCGAGCGCGGCGACCTCGCTCCGCCCGGAGCTCGTCGGTCTCGACCCTCCGGCCGGCTCGTCCCCCGAAGACGTCGCGCGACGTGTGCTCGATCCGTGGGGCACCGAGACAGCGCTGCTGGTGTGCAGCTACGCGTCGGAGGCCGTCAAGAACCCCGACGCCGCAGTCGCTCTGAGCCGCGCCGTGAACACCTGGCTGCAGCAGGAGTGGCTCGACCGGGAGCCGCGACTGCGCGGCTCGATCGTGGTGCCGGCCGGACAGCCGCAGCTCGCGGCGGACGAGGTCGACCGCGTCGCAGACGACCGCCGGTTCGTCCAGGTGCTGCTCCCGGTTCGCTCGTTCGCGCCGTACGGCAACCGCCTCTGGCTGCCACTGCTGGAGGCCGCACACCGGCACGACCTCGTGGTCGCGCTGCACTTCGGCGGCTACCCGGGCAATCCACCGACTGCCGTCGGCTGGCCGACGACCTACATCGAGGAGCTGGTCGACGGGCCGAGCGCCTTTCAGTCGCAGCTGATGAGCCTCGTCGCGGAGGGCGTCTTCGACCGGTTCGAGGGCCTGCGCGTGATCTGCCTGGAGAGCGGCTTTGCCTGGATGCCGAGCCTGATGTGGCGCTTCGACCGCCTGTGGCGTGCGCTGCGGCGCGAGATCCCGTGGACGCGGCGCGCCCCGTCGGGGTACCTGCGCGAGCACGTGCGCCTCTCCACGCAGCCGCTCGACGTGCCCGATGCCGCCGAGTTCGCCCGGATCGTCGAGCAACTCGACGCGCCCGAGATGCTCTGCTTCGCGACCGACGACCCGCACTGGCACGTCGACGCGGCGCGCGGCGCGATCCCGCCCACCGACGACGAGGCGCTCCTGCGCGCCATCATGGGGGGCAACGCCCGCTCCCTCTACGCCGCCCGTCTGTGACCGACACGAGCCCCACCACCAGGCACCGCTCCATCGTCGACTGCGACGTCCACAACGCGCTGCCCGACGACGACGCCCTGGCGCCGTACATGCCGCCCGAATGGCGGGAGCGGCGCGAGGCGCTCGCGCATCTCCCCGCCGCGTTCCGCAAGGTGCGTGAGAACCTCGGCGACCGCTCGTATCTCGGTGCCGAGTACCCCCGCCCGACGCCGCGCGCGTCGCGGGTCGACGCGTGGCCGCCCTCCGGCGGGCCACCGGCTTCCGACCTGGAGTTCATGGGCCAGCAGCTCCTCGACCCCTACGACGTCGAGTTCGCCGTCCTCAACCCCTTGTTCGGGATCGGGGAGATGCTCAACCTCGAGCTCGCGGGCGTGATGGCACGGGCCGCCAACGACTGGTTGGCGGCGGAGTGGCTCGCGCGCGACGAGCGGCTGCGCGCCTCGATCGTGATCCCGTACGAGGATCCGATCGCGTCCGCGGCGGAGATCGACCGGCTCGCCGACGACCCCCGCTTCGTGCAGGTGCTGATGCTGTCGCGCACGAACGAGCCGATGGGGCAGCGCAAGTACTGGCCGATCTACGAGGCGGCGGTGCGCAACGGGCTGCCCGTCGGCGTGCACAACGGCGGCTGGGGCGGTCACGCGATCACCGCCGCCGGGTTCCCCAGCTACTACATCGAGGACGCGAGCGCGATGGCGACCGCCTTCCAGGCGCAAGTCGTGAGCCTGGTCACCGAGGGCTGCTTCGCGCGCTTCCAGGGCCTGGGCGTCGTTCTGATCGAGGGGGGGTTCTCGTGGCTGCCGCCGCTGATGTGGCGGTTCGACCGGGCCTGGGAGAAGCTGCGCACCGAGACGCCGCTCGTCGACCGGCCGCCCTCCGAGATCATCCGGGAGTCGTTCTGGGTCTCGACCCAGCCGATGGAGGAGCCCGAGCCGCCGGAGCAGTTCCACGTCCTGCTGGATCAGATGGGCATGAACGACCGAATCATGTTCGCGACCGACTACCCGCACTGGGACTTCGACGCGCCCGATCGCGCACTCCCGGTGCGCCTCGACGACCGCACCCGGGCGCAGATCATGCGCGAGAACGCGCTCTCCCTCTACCGGCTCGGCCCAACGCCCGCCTGAGATGGCCCGCTACGTGGTCGCCGCCGCCGCGGACGTGCCTCAGGGCGAGCGGCTGATCGTCGAAGTCGCCGGCCGGTCGATCGGGGTCTTCAACGTCGACGGCGAGTACCTCGCGGTGCGCAACCGCTGCCCCCACCAGGGCGGCCCGCTGTGTGAGGGCGTGCAGGTGGGGGCGCTCCACTCCGAGGGGCCCGGGCACTACGCCTACGACCGGCCGAACGAGATCATCCGCTGCCCCTGGCACGCCTGGGAGTTCGACCTGCGGACGGGCGCCTCGTGGTTCGACCCGGAGCGCACGCGGGTGCGTGCCTACGAGGTCGAGGTGGTCGATGCCGAGGCCGCGAGCGACGCGCGGCCGCCACGCCCGGGGATGCTCCCGGGGCCGTACACGGCCGAGCTCGTCCCCGTGGCGATCGAGGGCGATGTCCTCGTCGTCGAGCTGCCGGACTGAGCGCGACGCGCCGTCAGGCGTTGCGCCCGTGGATCACGGAGGTGTCGAGCGCGAGCTTCGACGCCCCCTCGCCGGCGAGCAGCCCGCGCCCGAGCTCGCGCATCTGCATGTCGTCGCGCACGTGCAGCGTGAGCGTGCGGATGTCGCGGTACCACTGCTCGAGCGGGTAGAGGCGGAACGACGTGCGGGCGCCGCAGATCTCGAAGGCGCGCCGCGTCGCGTCGAGCCCGGCGCGCTTCGCGAGGTGCACGGCCATCAGCGAGAGGGCCTCGGCGCGGCCCCAGTCGCCGTCGTCCCAGGCCCGCGCCGCGGTGAACACCGCGCTGCGCGCCCCGAGCACCTGCGCTGCGAGCTCGCCGATCGCGGCCTGGACGAGCTCGCTCTCGCCCAGGTAGGGGCGCTCGCGCGCCCAGTCGGTGGCGAAGTCGAGCGCGGCGCGGGCGACCCCGACGTGGTTCGCCGCGAAGGCGAGTGTGAACGTGCGCGGGTCGTCGTGCACCCAGGCGCCGGGCTCCCCGATCACGCCGAGGGCCGGGACGCGATAGCCCTCGATGCGCACGCCCCAGGAGACGGTCGGGCGCATCCCCATCGCGTCCCACTCGTCGACCAAGGTCACCTCGGGTGCGGTGCGCGGTACGAGCACGGTGACCGTTCTGTCCGGGTAGGGATCCGAGCCGGGCACGGCCGTCCAGAGCAGCAGCCAGTCGGCGCTCGGCGCGAGCGAGGCGAAGTGCTTGGTGCACGTGAGGACGAACCCGTCGCCGTCCGGCTCGAGCTCGGAGCTGTACGTCCCGGGAGCGTTGCCACGCGGCGCCGTCTCGCTGCCCACGGAGGCGAGGAGCTGGCCGCCCTGGACGATCGGCACGAGCAGCTGCTCGTGCTGCTCGGGTGTGGCGTGGCGGGAGAGGAAGCCGAGCGCATGGGAGTGCACCTGGAGCAGCTGGGCGGTCGAGGTGTCGGCGTAGGCGAGCGCCTCGAGCGTCTCGTAGTACGGGAGGAACCTGCCCTCGGACCAGAGGCCGCGGCCGCCGGACTCCTCGTCGGCGGTCAGCGCCAGCAGCCCGAGACGACCGAGGTCGTCGAAGTTCGCCTGCGGGAACGCGGACGCCTCGTCGTTGGCCGCTGCCCGCGCCCGGAACGGCTCGACGAGCTCCTCGATCTGCCGGAGGGTCTCTTCGTGCGACTGCGCCACCTCTGCCATGGTGCTCTCTTCCTCTCGCTCCGGGGGTCGCGGCTGTCGTCCGATTCTGGCACCAGCCGCGGCGCGACGCGTCAGAGGGCGCCGGCGGCGCCGTGCCAGGACGGATCCGAAGCGGCCTCGAGCGTGCCGTCGGCATGGCGCCGAACGAGGCTGACCCGCGCGAAGGGCTCGTACGCGGGCGTCAGCTCCTCGACGACCACCGTGTGCCCGCGCTCTGCCAGCGCGTCGCGCACCGCCTGCGGGAGGCGCTCGTCGACGTAGGTCTCCTCTCCCTGGCACCACACACGCGGCGCGGCGACGGCGTCGGCGGCGGAGAGGTCGTGGTCGAGCACGTTCGCGGTCGCGTGGACGACGCCGCTGGTGATCCGGTATCCGCCGGAACCGCCGCAGGCGAGCACCGCGTCGTCGCCGTCCACCGCGACGACCGCAGGCACGCCGAAGAGCGGCATCCTGCCCGGTGCGATCGAGTTCGTGCGGCCCGGGCGCGGGTCGAAGTTCGCCATCGCCGTGTTCAGGAAGAGGCCGAGCTCCGGGACGTGGACGAGCGAGCCGAAGTCCCGCCCGATCGTCGTGATCACGACGGCGGCGTTCCCCTCGCGGTCGAGTGCCGCGACCTGGGTGGTGCCCGGGGTCCCGCCCGTGCCGACACCGGGGTCGTCCAGCCCGGCGAGCGAGCCCGCCGCGATCGGCCGGGTGGCTGCCCGACGCGGGTCGATCGCACCCGCGCGGGCGTCGGCGAACGCGCCGCTGCGCAGGACGGCGCTCACGTCCGCCGCTGCCTCGGGGTCACCGGCCCACGTGAGGACGTCGGCGAGGACGTGCCCAAACGCCTCGGCCGTGAGGTGGAGCGCGTCGGCGGAGAGGTGCGGGTGGTCGCGGACGCCGAGCCGCTCGAGCAGCGCGAACAGCTCGTGGCCGCAGTCGTCCTCGCTCGTCGCGAGCGCGAAGCGCCCGTACCGGGTTGGCTGCTCGAGGACGACGCGCGGGGCGTAGGCGGCGACGTCGGCCGCGGTGAGGATGCCCCCGCCCCGCGCCACCGCGCGCTCGACGTGCGTGGCGAGGGCCGGGTCGGCGAACGCCGCCGCGCCGCGCGTGGCGATCGCACGCAGGACGTCCGAGAGCGCGCTCGTGTCAAGACGCGCGCCGCGACCCCAGTCGTCATGGCTCGAGGGCGGGTCGCCGTCCACGAGCAGCACCGCGGCCGCGCTGGGGCTGCGGCGGATGTCGTGCAGGCGCTGGAGGATCGTCAGGCCGAGGTGCCAGTCGATCGGCACCCCCGCGTCGGCTGCCGCGATCGCAGGCTCGAGCACGACGGCGAGCGGCAGCCGTCCGGCCTGGGCGTGCGCGACGCACAGCCCCGGGACCGCGCCCGGTGTGCCGGTCGCCAGCCCGCCGATCGCGTTGACATCACCCTCGACGGTGGGGAAGACCTCCCGGTCGAGCAGCGAGCGCTCGGAGAGCGGGAACAGGCTCCCGTGCGCGGCGGCGGGCGCGCGCGGCCCGTGGTCGACGGTGAGGAAGACGCGCTCCTGGGGGAGCCACGCGGTCAGGTGGCCGTAGCCGGCGAGCCCGGCGTTGTTCGGCTCGACGACGCAGGCGCAGAACGCCCCGGCGACGACCGCGTCGACTGCGTTGCCGCCCTGCTCGAGCATCGCGAGGCCCGCTTCGACCTCGGCGCGGTGGCCGGCGGCGACGGCCCCGCGTTCGCCGCGTGCGCCGTGCTCAGGCATCGATCGCTCCCGGCGTGACCTCGATCAGCGTCGGCCGGTCGGCGGTCAGCGCGGTGCGGATCGCCGCGGTCACGTCCGGCAGCGAGCTTGGTCGGACGCCGTGGCAGCCGAACCCCTCGGCGATGCGGAGGTAGTCGGTGGCGGTCGCGTCGGTCCCGATCGGGTCGATCCCACCCGCCGCCATCGCATCGCGGATCTCGCCGTAACCGCTGTTGTTCCAGACGACGACCGGGAGCGGCAGACGCAGGTCGCGTGCGGTCGCGAGCTCCTGGATCGTGAAGAGCAGGCCGCCGTCCCCGGCGAGCGCGAGCACAGGACGACCGGGTGCCGCGACCGACGCGCCGATCGCCATCGGCAGTGCGCAGCCGAGCGTGCCGAAGCCGATCGGCATCAGCCAGGAGCGCGGCTGCTCGACGTCGAGCGCGTGGTTCGCCGCGTAGCCGGGCTGGGTGGAGTCAACGGTGACGATCCGATCCGCCGGCAGCGCCGCGTCGATCGCCGCGACCAGCGGCAGGTGCTTCGCGATCTCGGCCGGCCAGGCGATGCCGTCGAGCGCCTCCGTCACGCGAGCCGCGGTGGTGTCGGCCCGGCCGCTGTCGGCGACCGCGTCCGCGAGCATCGCGAGCACGTCCCGCGCGTCGCCGCGCAGCTCGACGGCGGCGTTGACGGGCGTGGCGAACGCCGCGGGATCGAGGTCGACGCGGATCAGCGCGCCTTGCAGCGCGAACGGCCGGTCGAGCATCCACCAGTCGAGCTCGGAGAGCTGGGTGCCGACGGCGAGCACCACGTCGGCGTCGAGGAACAGCTGCGCGAGCGGCTCGAATCCCAGTCGAGAGGCGACCACGAGCGGGTGCGACGCCGGGATCGTGCCCTTGGCGTTGATCGTCAGGCCGATCGGCGCACCGAGTCGCTCCGCCAGCCGCGACGCCGCAGCGCCGCCGTCGCGCGCGCCGCCCCCGAGGATGATCGCGGGCGAGCGCGCAGCCGAGAGCAGCTCCGCGGCCCGGGCGAGCCCAGCAGGCTCGGACCGCGGCGCGGAAGCGGCACGGTCGGGGCGGGGCTCGCCGGGCACCGCGGCGGGGGTGCGGGCGACGTCGACCGGCAGCTGGAGGTGCACGGGGCCGGGAGCGCTGTCGCCGCCCGAGAGCACCTCCCAGGCTGCGTCGAGCGCGTCGTCCACCTGCTCGGCGCTGTCGATCGCGAGCGTGAGCCGCGCGATCGACGCGCTGGTCGCTGCCTGATCGGGCAGATCGTGGATCACGCCGTGCCGCTGGCCGGCGTGGGCGCGGTCGACGGCGCCGGACACGACGAGCAGCGGGGTGCCGTCGTGGCGTGCCTGGCCGAGCGGCGTGAGGACGTTCGTCACGCCCGGCCCGGAGATCACGAACGCGACGCCGGGCCGCCCGGCCACCCGGGCGTACCCGTCGGCCATGAAGCCCGCGCCCTGCTCATGGCGCGCGGTGACGTGACGGATGCCCTGCTCGCCGAGGCCCCGATAGAGCTCGAGGGTGTGCACGCCCGGGATGCCGAACACGACGTCGACGCCGCGCGACGCGAGGCCCTCGACGAGCGCGACGCCACACGTGCTCACCGGCGCGTCCCTTCGACCACCGGGGTCAGCGGGCGGCCGCTGCGACGCCAGGCGACGACGTTGCCGGCCTGGTGCGCACAGGCGGCGGCCTCGGCCTCCTCGCTGTAGAACGCGCCGTGAGGGGTCATCAGCACGCGGGGATGCGTGCGGATCGGGGCGTCGGGGGCCGGCGGCTCGGGCGAGACCACGTCGAGCCCCGCGCCGGCCAGCGTTCCGTCGTCGAGCGCGGCGAGCAGCGACGCGGTGTCGACGAGCGCGCCGCGGGCGACGTTGACGAGATAGGAGCCGGGCCGCATCCGCGCGAACGCGGCGGCGTCGAGCAGCGGTCGGGCATCGCGCGCGGCGGGCAGGTGCAGGGAGACGACATCGGCCCGCCCGAGCAGCTCGTCGAGCGAGACGACCTCGACGTCGTCGGGCGGATCGAGCTCGGGGGACGGGTCGGCTCCCACGATCCCGCCGAAGACGGGGCGTGCGAGCTGCGCGAGCAGGCGGCCGGTGCGCCCCAGTCCGACGATGCCGAGCGTCAGCGTCGATGCGCGTCGGCGGGAGCCGGTGGAGAAGGCGTCCCAGCCGCCCTCGCGCACGTGCCGGTCGAGGAACGGCAGGTGCCGCACGAGCGAGAGCGCCATCGCGAGGGCCGTCACGGCGACCTCCTCGCTCACCGCCCCGGGCGTGTTGGCGATCCACACGCCGTGCTCGCGCGCGGCGTCGAGGTCGACCTGGTCGACGCCGACGGTCACGGTGGAGACGATCGCGAGGTCGGGCAGCGTCGTGAACACCTCGCGGGGAAAGGGACTGTCGCCGAGCAGCACGGCGGTCGCTCCGGTGGCGGCCGCCGCCACCTCGGCTGGCGTCAGCGCGAGGATGTCGTCGACCTGGAATCCGGCGTCGGTCAGCTGCCCGGGACCGTCGTGCCTGTCCGCGGGCGCGGTGTCGATGTACACGGCGCGCGGCCCGGCCACGGCGCGATGCTACACAGGCGTTGCCGCCCGGTACCGGTTGCAGCGTCGCGAAACGCGCTGGTATTACTGACCCCCTCGTGCGCCGCCTCTCGAACGCCCGCGCCGCCCTGCTCGTACCGGCGGCGACGTGGACGGCGCTGTTCTTCCTGCTCCCGCTGGGCCTGCTCGTCCTCTACTCGTTCGGGCAGATCAACATCATCACCTTCCAGGTGAAGTGGGGCTGGACGCTCGAGAACTTCTCGCGCATCGCCGACAGCCTGTACCTCCAGCCGATCGCGCGCAGCCTGCTGCTGTCGAGCGTGTCCACGCTTCTCTGCCTGCTGCTGGGCTTCCCGGTCGCGCTGTGGATCAGCCGGCTGAGCGGCTGGCGGCAGACCGTGGCGCTGCTCGCGGTGATGATCCCGTTCTGGTCGTCGTTCGTCGTGCGCACCTACGCCCTGGTGAACATGCTCGGCGACGGCGGCCCGCTCGCCGACGTGCTCTCGGCGATCGGGCTGACCTCGAACGCGCCCGGGCTTCTCTACTCGCCCCAGGCGATCGCGATCGGGATCCTCTACACCTACCTGCCGCTGATGGTCCTGCCGCTGTACGTGGCGCTGGAGCGGATCGACCCGCGTGTCCTCGAGGCGGCGACCGACCTCGGCGCGACCCGGTGGCGCACGTTCCGGCGGGTGATTCTGCCGCTCGCGGCACCGGGGATCATCGCGGGCTGCATCCTCGTCGGGATCCCCGCGACCGGGGAGTACGTCATCCCGGCGATCCTCGGTGGCGGCAAGACGCTGATGATCGGCAACGTGATCGCAGACGAGTTCCTCAAGGTCGGCGACTACCCGTTCGGCTCTGCGCTCGCGACGACCCTGATGATCGTGCTGACCGTGATCCTGCTGCTCGCCCGGTCGCGGCTGCGCCGCTACGAGGAGCTGGCCGCGTGAAGCGTCCGTCGTTCGTCGCAGTCCTGTCGGGGCTCGTGCTGCTCGGGCTCTGGCTGCCGCTCGGGCTCGTCGTCGCGAACTCGCTCAACGGCGACGAGCGGCTCGTCGGCTGGGGAGGCTTCACCACCCGCTGGTACGAGGAGGCGCTCGGTGACTCACGGGTGCGCAGCGCGTTCGTGACGAGCCTGGAGGTCGCCGCGCTCTCGACGGTGCTCGCGGTGGGAATCGCGCTGACCGCGTCGCTGTGGGCGCGCCGTGCGTCGGCGCGCGGACGGGGAGCCCTCGACGCGACGACCTACATGCGCATCATCCTCCCCGAGACCGTCGTCGCGATCGGGCTGTTCCTGCTGCTGCGCCGCCTCGACGTGGAGCTCGGGCTCGCGACGGTCGTGGTCGGCCACGTCGTCTTCAACTCCGCGTACGCGACGATCGTGCTGCAGGCCCGGTTCGCGACCCTCACCCCCGAGCTCGAAGAGGCCGCCGCCGACCTCGGCGCGACGCCGTGGCGCACGTTCCGGCGGGTGACCCTGCCCGGGATCCTGCCCGCCCTGATCGTCGCCGCGCTGCTCGTCTTCACGTTCTCGCTCGACGACGTCGTCACGTCGCTGTTCCTCGGCGGCACGAACACCGAGACGCTCCCCGTGCTGCTACTCGGGATGATCAGGATCCGCGTGACCCCCGAGGTGAACGCGATCGGCGTGCTGATCATGCTCGCCACCGTGTCGCTGCTCGCGATCGCGGCCGCGATCCTGGGGTTGCGCAACGCGGCCGGGTCGGGCGTGCGTCGCGCCGAGCCAGAGGAGTCGCTCGCGTGAGCAACGGACCGGCCGACACCGCGCCGTCCACCGTGCGCTCTGGCAGCGCTGCCGTGACGACCGGTGCCGGAGGGCCGGCGGTGCGCCTGACCGACCTCGAGCGCCGGTTCGGCGACGTCGCAGCGGTCGACGGGATCAACCTCGACATCGCCGACGGCGAGTTCTTCTCGCTGATCGGCCCGAGCGGCTGCGGGAAGACGACCACGCTGCGGATGATCTCCGGACACGAGCAGCCGACCGGTGGCGAGATCGAGGTCAAGGGCAAGCCGATGCGGGGCGTCCCCGCCTACCGGCGTCCCGTGACGACCGTCTTCCAGCACTACGCGCTGTTCCCGCACCTCGACGTGTTCGAGAACGTCGCCTTCGGCCTGCGCGAGCGCAGGACGGACAAGGCAGAGGTGCGCCGCCGTGTCGAGAGCATCCTCGAGCTGGTGCGCCTCGAAGGGCGCGGCAGCGCACGGCCACGGCAGCTCTCCGGCGGCCAGCAGCAACGCGTCGCGCTCGCGCGCGCCCTCGTGCTCGACCCCGAGGTGCTGCTGCTCGACGAGCCGCTGGGCGCGCTCGACCTCAAGCTGCGCAAGGAGCTCCAGCTGTTCCTCAAGCAGGTGCAGGACGAGGTCGGGATCACGTTCGTGTACGTCACGCACGACCAGGAAGAGGCGTTCAGCATGTCCGACCGCGTCGCCGTGATGCAGCACGGGCGGATCGACCAGGTCGGACGCCCGCAGGACGTCTACCAGCGCCCAGCGACCCTCGGCGTCGCCGCCTTCGTCGGCGCCACGAACCGCCTCCCCGGACGCATCGTCGCCCGGGAGGGCGAGGGATACGTCACCGACCTCGGGCCGCTCGGCACCTGCCTGATCCGCGGCGCCCCGGAGCTCGCCGTCGGCGACGAGGTCGTCGCCGTCGTGCGCCCGGAGAGCTGCGGCCTGCGTCCGGACACGGTGACGCTCCACGGGCGCGTGACCGACGTCTCGTTCGTCGGCCCGTCGATCCACGTCACCTTCGTGTCCGCGGACGGATCGGTGGCCCTCCAGGCGTCCGTGCCGGGCCACTCGGCCGACGTCGACCGAGCCGACGCGATCGGGTTCGAGCCCGACGACGCCTGGCTCGTGCGCAAGGACTGACCGGGTGACCTACGCGCTCGCCGCCTTCTGCCGCGACACGGGCGAGCTGGGCGCCTGCGTCGCCACCGCGGACATCGCCGTCGGCGCGCGTGTTCCCTTCGTGGAGGCGGCCGTGGGGGTCGTGCTGACCCAGCACCGCACCGACCCGCGGCTAGGCCCGCGCGGGCTCGCGCTCGTGCGCTCGGGTCTCGCCGCCCGGGATGCGCTCGACGCGCTCGTCGCCTCGACCGACGTCGCGCGCTGGCGCCAGCTCGCCGTCGTCGACGCCGCCGGCACCACCGCGGCGTTCAGCGGCAGGGAGGTCGTCACGACGAGCGCCGAGCGTCACGGCCCGGGCTGCGTCGCGATCGGCAACGTGCTCTCGACGCCCGACGTGTGCGACGCGATGGTCGACACGTTCGGCCGCGCCTCCGGGAGGCCGCTCGCCGAGCGTCTCATGTGCGCACTGGAGGCCGGACGCGACGCGGGCGGCGAGCAGTCGCCGGCGCGCTCGAGCGCGCTCCTGGTCGCCCGCGACCCGGACATGCACCTCGTCGACCTCCGCGTCGACGAGGCCGACGAGCCCGTCGCCGCGCTCCGTCGCCTGTGGGACAGCTACGCGCCGTGGGTCGAGGAGTTCCGCCTCCGCGCGCTCGACCCCGACCGCGCAGAGGGCGTGCCACACGCGGTGCGGCGGGAGACGGCGTCGTGAGCCGCGTGCGCACCCACTACCCCCGCGAGGTCGAGACGATCCCGCACACCTGGATCCCGCTCGCCGACGGCACACGCCTGTCGGCCCGGATCTGGCTTCCCCGCGACGCCGAGATCGATCCCGTCCCGGCGGTGCTCGAGTACCTGCCCTACCGCAAGAACGACGCGACCGCGATCGACGACTCGGTCCGCCACCCCTGGCTCGCCGGCCACGGGTACGCCGCGATCCGCGTCGACATCCGCGGCAGCGGCGACTCGGAGGGCGTGTTGCTGGACGAATATCACCCGCAGGAGCAGCTCGACTGCCTCGAGGTGCTCCGCTGGATCGCGGCGCAGCCGTGGTGCACCGGGAGCATCGGGATGATGGGCATCTCCTGGGGCGGGTTCAACAGCCTGCAGGTCGCCGCGCACCGGCCGCCTGAGCTGAAGGCGATCATCACCTGCTGCTCCACCGACGACCGGTACGCCGACGACGTCCACTACACCGGTGGCTCCCCGCTCGGCTTCTACATGCTGCCCTGGGGAACCGTCCTGCTGGCGTACAACGCCAGACCACCGGACCCAGCCCACGTTGGCGACGCCTGGCGGGAGATGTGGCGCGAGCGCCTCGAGCGAGGCGTGTTCTCGTGCGAGACCTGGATGCGCCACCAGCGCCGCGACGACTACTGGCGTCAGGGGTCGGTGTGCGAGGACTACTCGGCGATCGAGGCCGCGGTGTACGCGGTCGGCGGCTGGTCGGACGGGTACACGGACGCGATCCTGCGCCTGCTCGACGGGCTCGACTGCCCGCGCAAGGGGCTGATCGGCCCCTGGGAGCACACCTGGCCCGAGGAGGGCGTCCCCGGGCCTGCGATCGGGTTCCTCCAGGAGTCGCTGCGCTGGTGGGACCACTGGCTCAAGGGTCGCGACACCGGCGTGATGGACGAGCCGATGCTGCGCTACTGGCGGCAGGAGTCCGCCCGGCCCGAGGGGATCTACGAGCTGCGGCCCGGCGCCTGGGCGAGCGAGGCGACCTGGCCCTCAGCACGGGTCACGCTGAAGCGGCTGCACCTCACTGCCGGCGGCCTCGCCGACGCTCCCGGGCACGGAGCGAGCCTCACCCACGCGAGCCCCACGACCGTCGGGGTGGACGCCGGCTCGTGGCTGCCCTACGGCAACCCGGCAGACCTGCCTGGCGACCAGCGCTGCGAGGACGCTCGCAGCCTCACGTTCGACTCGCCGCCGCTCGAGGAGGGGCTCGATCTGCTCGGCAACGCCGTCGTGTCGCTGCGCATCGCCGCCGATCGGCCGGTCGCGTTCATCGCGGTTCGGCTCTGCGACGTCCATCCCGACGGCACCTCCGCGCTCGTCACCCGCGCGATCCTCAACCTCTGCCACCGCGACGGCCACGCGGACGCGCAACCACTCGTGCCTGGTCGTGCGTACGACGTGCGGGTGCCGCTGAAGGCGATCGGCCAGACGCTGCCGGCCGGGCACCGGCTGCGGCTGGCGGTCTCCACCTCGTACTGGCCCTGGATCTGGCCATCGCCCGAGCCGGTCGAGATCACCGTCGTCTGCGACGAAGGCAGCACGGTCGAGCTGCCCGTGCGGCCCGCCGAGGCGGGGATCGACGACGGGTTCGCGTTCGACGAGCCGGAGCTGTCCGAGCGGCTCGGCTTCGAGTGGCTCGCGCCCCGGGAGCCTCGCTGGTCGGTGTCACGCGACATGACGACGAACCGGCATTCCTTCGAGATGTCGCGGGCCCTGTGGGGTTCTCGGCGGCTCGCGAACGGGATCGAGATCCGCGACCGCGACCCGATCCGCTTCACGGTCGTCGAGGGCGACCCGCTCAGCGCGACGGTCGAGTGCGAGCGGACGATGGAGATCGCCCGTGGCGAGTGGCGGACCCGGATCGACGTCCGCAGCCGCATGACGGCGGACGCCGAGGCGTTCCACCTGGTCGCCGAGCTCGAGACGCACGACGGCGACAGGCCGTTCTTCGCGCGCACCTACCAGGCGCGCATCCCGCGGGATCACTGCTGAGGCGATGTCGCCCGCCGAGCCCGACCCGCGTCCCTACCTCGCCGCGCTGACCGAGGAGCGCCAGGGGATCGTCGACCTCACCGGCGAGCTCGTCGCGATCGACAGCCCGACCAGCGCAGCCGACGGGGTCGCGGCCGTCGCCGAACGGCTCGCCGAGGATCTCCGCCGCAGGGCGCTCGACGTGACGCTGACCCCGCTGGCGGGTGTCGCGCCGGCACTCGAGGCGAACCTGCAGCTCGGCGACGGCGCGCACGTGCTGCTGCTCGGTCACGCCGACACCGTCTGGCCGGTCGGGACCGCCGCGACCTGGCCGTTCGAGCAGCTCCCCGACGGTCGCCTGACCGGACCCGGGGTCGGCGACATGAAGGTCTGCCTCGCGACGGCCGCCGCCGCGCTCGGCGCGCTCGCGGCCCAGCCTCCGCCCAGGGTCGGCCGGATCACGCTGCTCGTCGTCCCGGACGAGGAGGCCGGCAGCACCGCCTCCCGACCGCTGATCGAACGCGCCGCCGCGGACGCTGACGCGTGTCTGACACTGGAGGCTGCGCGGCCCGGCGGGGGCATCGTCACCAGCCGCGGCGCGGTCGGCGCGATGGTCGTGCGCTCCGCCGGCCGCGCCCAGCACGTGACGGACGCAGGCCCTCACGCGAACGCGCTCGCACCGCTGGTGCAGCTCGCCACGGCGATCGAGCAGCACGACGGGGCGACCGTCGGCGTCCTGCGCGCCGGCACGGCACGACAGCTCGTCCCCGGCGACGGAGAGCTCCACATCGACCTGCGCGCCCCCACCACCGAGGCGGGCGAGGCGCTGGCCGAGCGCATCCAGTCGCTCGTCGCCGCCCAGACCTCTCCGGGCGTCTCGCTCGAGGTGACCGGGGGCCTCACGCGACCCGCCTGGCAGCGGACGCCCAGCAGCGCCGCGCTGTTCTCCGCTGCCACGGCGGCGGCCGAGGCGCTCGGCATCGAGGTCTTCGAGGCTGTCGAGAGCGGGGGCTCCGACGCATCGTTCGCCGGCGCGCTCGGCATCGCGACGCTCGACGGGCTCGGCCCGCCCTGCCACGACTCATGCAGCCGATCCGAGACCGTCGATGCGAACGACATCGCACCCTGGGGCGCCCTCCTCTGCGCCCTGGTCGCTGCTGCGGGCAGGAGCGACTAGCGTCACCCCCGCCACGAACGGTCGCTGTCGCGACGAACCCCGAAGGAGGCTGCATGCCGCGCGAGCACCATCTCGACCCTGCCGCGTTCCATCACGACTGGGACTCGAGCCGTGAGCCTGCCCTGACCCTCCAGTCCGGGGACGTCGTCCACCTCGACCTGAAGATGGCCGGCGACGGACAGGTGCAGGAGTCGAGCGGCGACGCCCAGTGGGACTGGGCGACGCTCTACAACCTCGGCGGCCCGATCGCCGTCGCCGGCGCCACCCCCGGCGACACGCTGCGGATCGAGATCCTCTCCCTCGATCCCGGCGACTGGGGCTGGACCGCCATCGTCCCCGAGCTCGGCCTGCTCCCGGGCGACTTCCCGTCCCCGTTCCTGAAGATCTTCGACCTGCGCGGCCGCGACCGAGCGGTCGTCTGCTCCAGGGCCACCGTCCCGATCCACCCCTTCCTCGGCACGATGGGCGTCTCCATCGAGACCGCCGGCCCCTCCTCCCCCTTCCCCCCGCACAAGGGCGGCGGCAACATCGACTGCCGTCACCTGCTCGCCGGCTCGACGCTCTGGCTGCCCGTCTGGCGCGACGGAGCGCAGTTCTCGTGCGGCGATCCGCACGCCGCCCAGGGAGACGGCGAGGTCTGCGTCAGCGCCATCGAATGCGCGATGTCCGCCACCCTGCGCCTCACCGTCGAGCAGCGCACGATTCCCGGCCCCTGCTACCAGGCGCCACGACCGCCGTTCGACTCCGGCCCCTACCACGGGACGATGGGCATCGACCCCGACCTCATGGAAGGCTCGAGAACCGCCGTGCGCAACATGATCGCGTGGCTCGTCGATGAGCACGACCTCGAACCCGAAGACGCGTACGTCCTCTGCAGCCTCGCCGGGAACCTCCACATCCACGAGATCGTCGACGCAGGAGTCTGGAACGTCGGCATGACCATGCCGCTGAGCGTGCTCGAGG
Source organism: uncultured Actinomycetes bacterium (assembly GCA_963703095.1). Classification (GTDB taxonomy): domain Bacteria; phylum Actinomycetota; class Thermoleophilia; order Gaiellales; family Gaiellaceae; genus Gaiella. The sequence goes on along the minus strand of OY969787.1, from coordinate 1,009,818 downwards.
TCGGAAGCTCCGCGTGACAGCATCGCGCCCCGAGCCCACTTGGAGTCGCCGTCCCCCCCAGGAGGGTGCGGCCTGTTTCGAGGTTGGGTTGGGAGAGTCGGGCCCCCGTGAGAGTGGCCGCTATCGCGTCGCGTCGTACCTCCGATTCGCCCGGCGTGTCGGAGCTCGGCGTTCAACCGCCAGCGCAACGTGCGACTGCGAAAGCGCAGGAACAGCCGGTCGTGCCCTCGTGGGTGTTCGCGTCGAGCCAACTCCAGGAACGGACGTCCTTCATCGTCTCGCTGATGGCGCTGTTCGGGGTGCAGTCTCTTACGTGGATGATCCGACACCATGAGGGCCTGCCGCCGACTCGCCTCCGCTGCATCCCGTACCGATGCGCGACGGCGAGGATCCCCGAGATCGCGGCCCGCGACTCCGACGAGCGCGAATCCGACCGCGCTCAGCCGCTTCACGTGAGCGCCCGCGAGCCGTGCAGCCTCGAGGTCATGGCAACTCATGGTCGTGCGCCCCGGCGCGCGGGCCGACAGCACGACCCTTCGTTCCGAGTCAGCTCTTAGCGGTGTGAGGGCCAGGGGTAGAAGGCGAGGTGGATGAGGAGGATGACGAGGAGCGCGGCGACGATGGCCGCGGCAAGGGCGAGTCGGCGGGCCAGGCAGTTGATGGTTGCGACGAGGGTGGTGAACGGGATGTCGCGTCTGAGGGTGTAGGCGGCGATGTTGGGGATGATCACCCAGAAGACCGCAATCAGGCTGTAGAGGATGTAGCCGACGAGGAAGCGGTTGTCGCTGGGTGAGGCGAGGAGCGCGGCGGCGACCACGACCAAGGTGGCAAGGGCGAAATACGGGGTGGCGGAGACCTGTGGTCTGCCGGTCGGGGCTGGTGCGCCTTCGGCGAGCTGCTGCAGCGTGAGGTCTTGTTTGGTGAGCCGTCCCTGTGAGGTGCGGGTGAGGGCGGTCATGTCGGCCTGCAGGGTGGTGGTGGCTGGCTTGATGCGGAGCGCGCTGGACCCGTAACCGACGATCAGTGCGACGGGGATCAGGGTGAGGACGGGCCAGCGGTCTTGGAGGTGGCCGACGGTGGTGGAGATGGTGGGCCAGTAGAAGTCATCGCCTGAGAGTGCTGCCCAGATTTCGGGGACGCCGATCACGATCCCCATCGCGCTCCAGACGAGGTACCCCGTGCGCTCGCTTGGTGGTGCGTCGGCGAACCTGTCTCGGAAGAATGTCCGCACTCGGGCCGGCACAACCTTCAGGAGTGCCCGTCCGATTCGATTCAGCACCGGGTTACGCCCCCTGGCCGTGAAGACCGGAGCTGTCGCGCGAGTTGCGGAACGCGAGGGTGTTGCGCGGTGCAGGGTCCGTCACGACCGGCAGCACCCGCAACGGGTTGACGAGTCTTGTGTCGATCCGTATCGCCTTGTTGAACTTGCTGGCAGGCACGACGAGGTCGGGTCGGTTGATCCCGGTGGAGGCGAAGTTGTACAACCGGCGGAAGTCGGCGATCCAGATGCTGGGCAGCCGGTTGCCGCCACCGAGGTTGCCACCCAATCCGGCGGCCTCGAACAGCTGCCCGAGCGTCGCTGCGGGGAACACCTTGTTCCAGCTGTACTGCGCCCCGATCATGCTGTGCCCGAGTCAGAACGCTGCCACCGAGACTTCGAGCGGCATCGTCGGCGTGCTGTTCGGGGCAGCCCCGACCTCGAATGCTTTGCGGCCGTTGGCGAACACGTTGGTGACGACCGCGGGTGCGCAGATCCGGGGCAGGTAGTCGGTGCGGATCATCCACTGGTAGTGCTTGGTCACGATCTTGAGGGCTTCGGTGAACCGCAGTGCCGCCGGAACCGTGGCCGGGAGGGCTTCGACGACCCGGTTGTGGAACCGGATGAACGCCAGGTGTGTCTGTGCGACCGCGAGGCTCTCGTCGTTGAGCGGGTCGGGATCACGGCTTCGCGTGGGTTAGGCCCGGAACCGTGCCGCGGCAGGTCAAACCCCGTGGTGGGTGGCCCACCATCCGCGTTGCCCATCTTCAGGTGCAACCTGTCGCTCTCGTAGAACCGGGCGGACCCGGATCCTGCGGGCCGGCGCCATCGAGGGAGTCGAGATCCAAACTGTCGAGGGCCGGCCCGCTCAATGCTCTCGGGTGCGACGTCAATGCCCTCCATCACCCCGGTCTTGTCGAAAGTGAGGTCGTGGTCGAGGAACTGGCGGAGATAGGTGAACCCGGCCGGCACTCCGTCGCTCAGGTTGTCGGCGGTCACCGCCTCCGCGAGACGCCTGCGCAATGGCTTACCCACCTGCTTCCCACGCCCTTTGGTCGAAAGACCGATCGCGAGGACGAGCACGCCGGTGCTCGACCCGAGCACTGTGAGGAACAGCAGGGCGAGCAGGATCGAGGGAAGGGCCTGGAAGATGTCGGTCATTCGCATGGCGATGATGTCCGTCCATCCACCGAAGAAGCCGGCGACGCTGCCCACCGTCACACCGATCGCAAGCGCGATCATCTGGCTGCCGACGCCAACGCCGAGCGAGATCCGCGCGCCCCACACGACCCGACTCCAGAGGTCTCGCCCGAGCTCGTCGGTTCCGAACCAGTGCTCGGAGGTCGGTCCGACGAGTGGCTCAAACGCCATCTCCTCGGGTGGGTAGCGCTCGATGAGCGGCGCAGCGATGGCGACGCCGAGCAGGAGCAGTAGAAAGCCGATGCCTGCCACCGCGAGCCGATGACGACCGAGGCGCTTGAGCGCCTGTCGCGTCGGAGAGCGCGACTTCCTGGGAGTCGTTGCGTCGTCGGTTGCTGGGAGAGCGACGTCAGTCAACGCGGATCCTTGGATCGAGGAGGGCGTAGCTGATGTCGGCGAGGAACGTCCCGATGAAGATGAGGGTGGCGTAGAAGATGGTGAGCCCGAGCACGAGTGTGTAGTCCGACCCGAGCACGCTTTCGATCATGTACTGCCCGATCCCTGGGATCCCGAAGATCACTTCGACGATCAGGCTCCCGGTCACGAGCTTCGGCGGCAAGCACGGCGATCACGGCAGTGAGCGGGATGAACGCGTTCTGCATCGCGTGGTGGAGGAGCGCTCTGCGAGGGGACACGCCCTTCGCCGTGGCGGTGCGCATGTAGTCCTGCCGGAGCACCTCGAGCAACGCCGAGCGCGTGAGGCGGGCGATGAGGCCCGCCCAGGGAAGTCCCAGCGCCACAGCCGGAAGCACGACGTGCTCGATCCCACCCCATCCACCGAGTGGAAACCACCCGAGCCAACCCCCGAACACGAGGATCAGGATGAGAGAGAGCACGAAGTTGGGGATCGCGTAGCCGATCGTGGCCGCGACCATCACCGAGTGGTCGACCCAGCTGTTCTGCTTGACCGCTCCGATCAGCCCGGCGGGTATGCCGACGACGAGTGACACGAACAGCCCGGCGAGGCCCAGCACGAAAGAGGTCGGGAATCGGTCGGTGATCAGGTCAGAGACGTAGAGCCCGGGACGGACCATTGACTCGCCGAAGTCCCCCTGCACCAGGCCGGACATGTAGAGCAGGTACTGCTTCCACAGTGGCTCGTCGAGGTTGTAGAAGCGGCGGAGGAACTCGGTCGCTTCCTCGGAGCGCAGAGTGCCGTTGTCGAACGGCCCGCCCGGGATCGAGTGGATCAGCAAGAACGCGAGGAACGTGATGCCGATCCAGACGGGAATCAGCGTCAGCGCGCGCTTCAGGATGAAGGCGCCCATCAGCTGACCCCGGGCGGGCCGTCGACGTCATGCATCAGGGCTTGACGCTCACCTGCCACCACCGGGTCTGGTACAGAGGCGTCATCGCGAAGCCCTTGACGTACGGCTTCGCCAGCCACGTTGCGACCGGGTTGTACAGCGGGAGGATAGGAGCGGCGTCGAGGAGAACGTTCTCGGCTCTGCGATGGAGCGCGTACCGAACTGACTGATTGTTCGTCCGGTTGGCGCGCTCGATCAGGTTGTCGAACTGCTTGCTGCTGAAGTTCGCGTAGTTCGCGAACCCTCTCGGCTGGGACATGCCAAGGTATTCGTGCTGCTCCTGCGGGTCGGGGTAGTCGAGCCCGAAGCCGTACTGATTGAGGATGGGCCGACGCTCCGGATCCGCGAGGAGCGCGTTGTAGGCCTTGATCGGCGTCGGCTTGAGGCCGATCTCGATGCCGAGGTTGGTGCGCAGCTGTCCCTGCACGAACTGGAACACCGTGTCGTACTGCGCATTCGCCTGGTAGTAGAGGTCGACCTTCGGGAATCCCTCTCCGTTCGGGAATCCCGCCTGCGCGAGCAGTGCCCGCGCTCGCGCGAGGTTGTACTGGTACGGCTTCCGGAACGATGCGACGCTTCCGGGCAGTCCCGGCGGGAGGAACGTGTACGCCGGTGTACCAAGACCGCCCAATGCGACACGAACCAGGGCGTCCTTGTTGATCGCATAGTTGAACGCGAGCCGGACGCGTCGATCGCTGAACGGGGCCTTGTCGTTGCGCATGTTGATCCACACGGTGCGCAGGATCGGACGGCTCTTGAACTCCTTCTTCAGTGCGGAGTCACCCTGGACCTGCCGGTAGGTGGCCGCCGACAGGTTGTAGATCACGTCGAACTCACCGGCCTTGTAGCGCGCGAGCTGCGCCGTCGGGTCGGGGACGATCGAGACCTCGACGCGGTTGACCTTTGGCTTGCCGCGGAAATAGTTCGCGTTCGCTTCGAAGACGTACTTCGAATCGGCCACTGCGGATGTGTGACTGAACGCACCGGTGCCGTTGACAGTCCCGGGGGCTGTCCAGCCCTTGCCGTTCTCATCGATGGTCTTCTTGCTCACGCTCCAGTAGGGCCACATGCCGCTCAGCGCGAGGAAGTAGCCGGCAGGCTGGGTCAGGGTGATCCGGACGGTGTCGGTGCCGATCGCCCGCAGGCCGGAGGCAGTCTTGGCCTTGCCCTTCGTGACCGCGTCCGAGCCCTTGATCGGGCTGAGGAAGAACACGTATCCCGAGCCGGTCGCGGGGCTGAGGGCTCGGTTGAGGCTGTAGACGACATCCTGCGCCGTCAACGGCGTCCCGTCCTGGAAGCGCACGCCCTTGCGGAGCTTGAACGTGTAGGTCTTGCCATCCCTCGAGACCGACCACGAGCGGGCCAGCGCCGACTGAACCTTCAGATTCTTCTCGTTGACGGCGGTGAGCCCGTCGAACACGTTCTGCGCGAGCTCGATCGAACGGTTGTCGCCCAAGGTCGCGGGGTCGAACGCGTCGGGCGGGTCTGCCTGGGCGATGCGCAGCACGCCGGCCTGCGCCTGATCCCGCTGCGGGGCGGCCGTGGCGGTCGACCCCCCGATCATCGACGCGCCTACCGCAACGGCACCAACGAGCAGAAGCGCCGCGACAGCGCGCCAGGAATGAAACGCTCTTCGTTCCATTGCCTTCCTCCCTTCTGTTGAGCGATTGGCCAAGGTCAGAAACCGGACTTCGGGAGCTCAGACGACCTGCGGCTCAGGAATGAGGTTGTCACCGGAGAAACGGGAGACCGACAGAGCGTCGAGAAGCGGGTCGTGCCTGCCGTGGGCGATCTCTTCGGCGAGGAGCCTCCCGATCGCCGGGGCCATCATGAAGCCGCGACCGCTCAGCCCGGCGGCGATCCAAAGCCCCGGTCGCCCCGCCACGCCGCCGAGGACGGCCTGGCTGTCAGGAGTGAGGTCGTAGTACCCCTCGACGTGGATCGGGAAGGTGACGTACTCCAGGATCGGTAGCAACGTCTCGACCCCGGCCCTGACCCGGCTGAGCCACTGCGGGATGCTCGTCGAGTCGCCCTGCGCCGAAAGGTCGCTCGCGAGCACCGACCCGTCGGCGAGCTGCTTCGCCGCAAAGTGCTGATCAGGCGACACGACCAACGGTTCCAGGATCCGCTCCCTGATCGGCTCGCTGTAGAACAGGTGCCGAGCTGATCGAACGATCGGAAGACCAACACCGAGTGGCGCTACGAGCTCTGGTGCTGTCCGCGCCTGCGGCAACGACGACGTGCTGCGCCCTGAGCGACGACTCCCGCCCGGACACGAATGAGCCATCCGTCGCCGTCGGCGGAGAGGTCAACCACCTCCTGGGTGTCGATCGTGGCCCCACCCGCCGCGGCCGACGCCGCGAAGCCCGCGATGACGGCCTGCGGTCTATCGAAGTAGCCGTCCTCGGCGCAGAAGAACCGCACCGAGCAGGCTGGAGGGATCGAGACCCTGGAACGAGATCGCCGACCTCCTCCGGCGAGAGGGCAACCGAAGGAATCCCACAATCGTTCTGCAAGGACACGATTCCCCTCCAGCCTGCTCAACGTCTCCGCCAGGAGGGCAACGAAGACGTACCCACCGCGATCCAGCGTTGCCGGCACGGCGAGATCCAGATGCTGGGAGACGTCGCGATAGAAGGCAAACGACTCCCGTGCGAGCAGACAGTTGACCCGGCTGCCCCACTGCTGTCGTACACCACCAGGCTGGATCGAGGACGCTCCACTCCCGACCCCTGCCCGATCGACGCACAACAACGTCGCGGACGCCGGCCAAGCCAAGGTGATACGCGATCGAGCAGCCCCGTCACGCCGGCACCCACGACGCAAACCTCGCAACAGTCCGCTTGGTCGATATAGTGGACAGGCGGCCAGTTTCTTACAACCAGCGTCGCGTGTCAACCCACCCCTCTAGCATCTCGACGTGGCCATGCCTCGCCCCAGCCCTCCCTCGGCGCAAGCCTCAGAGCACTCCGTCAGTCCCGGCAGCTGACCGTCCGAGACGTTGCTCGAGGCAACAGGGATCTCCTCCTCGTTCCTCTCACTCGTCGAGACCGGGCGGAGCGACATCACCATCGGCCGACTTACGACGACTCGTGGAGTTCTTCGGAGTCTCACTCCTGGATCTGCTCCCCGACCAGCCGACAGCAGACGCCCGAATCGTCCGTCGAGACGAACGACGCCAGCTGCCATCCGCAGAACAGGGCGTCGACTGTCTTCCTCCTCGTCCCGGACACGCAGCGGACGATGATGTCGATGCTCCTCGACTTCGAGCCCGGCGCGTCACTCGCAGAGTACGGCCGGCACCCAGGCGAGGAGTGGGTGCACGTCCTCGAAGGAAAGCTGCTGATCGAGTTCGAGAGTGACGAACCGCGCATCCTCGGCAGCGGGCGACAGCGCCTACTACTCCAGCACCCACCCCCACCTGCTTCAAGAACGCTGATCCCAAGCGCAGACTGCGGTCATGTGCGTGGACTCACCGCCCAACCTGTAGACACCGTCGCGCCCTGAGCGACTGACCACGTCGCGCCTCACTACTGCAACGAAGCGGTGCCGGGGTCGAACCGACCGAGCGTGGCGCTGCCACAGCATCAAGCGTCGTGAGGCTCTGCACGCAGCACGCGCAAGAGGCGGCCACGCGCCCCGCTTCCCACGTACCAGGCGGCCATCGCTCCCGCTCGCCGCGAGTCGTTGCGGCGACTGCGCGTCGGCGCCGCTACATGGCGTCGAGGAGGTCGACGAGCGCGCGGGGGGTGATGATGGGCGGGTCGGCCTCGACGATGCCGGTGAAGTGTCTGTCGCCGCTGACGAGGAGGTCGGCGGCGGTGGCGCGGGCGAGGGCGACGAGGTAGTCGTCGCCGGGGTCGGGTGTCAGTCCGGGTTGTGCGGGTGGGTCGTCGACGAGCTCGGCCTGCAGCCGGAGGGCCGCCGTCAGCTCCTCGGCGTCCCCGGCCTCCAGGTAGCGCGCGATTCTCGGTCGCCCGAGCACCCGCTCGAGCTCGTCCAGCCACAGCGGTGAGACGATCAGGTCGAACGCGCCCTCGCGCCAGTGGTCGAGCAGCCGGCCTGGCGCGCCGTCAGCGGAGAGGAGCCCGGAGATCACGACACCCACGTCGCAAACGACGCGGCGCATCAGCGCGTCGAGCGTGCGGCGTGCAGCTCGTCGTAGGCGAGCGCCTCGGCTGTCGCCGCGTCGAAAGCAGCCCGCTCGCGCACGCGGTCGACCACGGCGAGCCCGAGGTACGAGCGCAGGGCCTCCTCGACGATCTCGGAGTCGCGCTTGCCCGACCGCGCGGCCGCGATCCGCGCAGCGCGCAGCACGGCTGCGTCGAGCGAGAAGGTTGTCCGTGCTTTCGCCATACACGCATATTAGCATCAATATGCGTACGGGATGATCACTGTGTCCGGACCGAGCCATGGCGCAGGACCTGCAGCTAGTGGTCCGGCGCTCTGAGGTGAGGTCGTCGCGCCTCCTGAAGGCCAGCCAGGCGGTGCTGCAGGACGAAGACCTTCCTACCGGGAGACTCACCGGCGAGCGGCGGTCGACGCGGTCGACGTTCGCCCGTCCTGGAACGTGACGATCGCGACCCTGTCGTCCACCTCGTCGTACACGTAGACCGCGATCATCCAGCGCCACGGGCCGAGCAGGAAGCGGAACCCCTCCCAGCGGCCACCGAGGGCCGCGCCGAGCAGGGGGTGACGTTCGAGCGGGCGCAACGATCGGCGCACACGGTCGCGCGTATCGGCGGGGAGGCTATGGCTACGGATGAGACGGTCGAGATCCTCGACGGCGGCCGGGGTGACGACAACCCGTGCCACCGGCCTCAGAGCTCGTCAAGACCGGTGCCCAGACCGGTCCGGGCCTGCTTCGCTCCGAGCTGTGCCCGCTCGAGCGCGTCAGGGATGCCGTCGAGCAGCTCGATCACGTTGCGCGCGTCGGGGTCAGCCTCGTCCAACGCTGTTGACAGCAGCGACCGCGCGAGTGTCCCTTCGTTCGTGTGGGTTCGCTCCGCAAGCCGCTGGAGCTTCAGCCACTGCGCGTCGTCGAGCGTGACGTTCAGACGGTTCGGTTTCGCGCCCACGCCGCAAAACTACACAAGAAAGCACGTGTTGTGCAGTTCTCTCCATCTCCATCCCCTGCGAAGACCATCCGGGACTGCCACGCGGGGCGCTCGTCACTGGCCGGTCCCCTGCCCGGACGCAGGGATGCCTTCGCTTCGCGAGGCCGCCGGCGAGGTCGACACCGCCTGGGCCCAGCAGCTCTGAGCACGGCGCTTCGACCAGCTCAGCGAGCTCTTGCTCGAGCCCAACCGGCTGACGTAGCTGGCCATCCTCGTGGAGCATCTCGCGTGGAATGCGCCACGTTCCGTCGGCCTCCCGCTGCCAGGCGATCAGGAACCGGACGCTGCTCGTCGGCGCGTCCGATCCGCTCGGACCGTTCACCCAGCTTCCCCGCCCGGTCGTCACGGCGAGATCACCATCGCCGAGGGTGGGCTCTCACCGACGATCTCGGCCGACGGGAGCACCATCTCGCGCGCGGCGGCGAGCAGAGACTCCCGCCCCTCGATCACCTTCTCGCCTGACGACACGAAGATCGCGTCGTCCGTGCAGAAGTCCACCCAGGGGGTGCGATCGGGCGTCTCGAACGCCTCGGCCAGCGCACGCTCGGCGGCTCGAATGGCTGCGATGTCCGAGCTCGGGAGCGGCAGGTCCGGATCGGGCCCGCGGACCGCCGTGGCGCCCTGCTGCCGGTGCCGCAGCACGCCTCAGCGACGATCGCGCATCAGGCGGCCGACCGGACCTCGCCCCTGGGGTCGAGCGGCGTACCGGCCTGCGTCGCCTCGGGGATCTCGGTCAGGCGGCCGGTGCGCACGTCGTACACGTACCCGTAGATCGGGATCGACGGCGGGACGAGCGGGTGCGTTCGGATCCGCTGCACGTCCTCGACGACGCTGCCGCGCTGATCCGCGATCGTCAGCCAGCGGACGTAGCGCCCCTCCGGAGAGCCGGGGCCGGCGCCGACGTCGCGGAACCCGTCCGCGCCGAGCTCGGCGGTCTCGAGGCTGCTCGCGAGCAGGTCGCCCATCTGCTCGTCGCCGAAGAGCTCCATCCCGCAGTCGGTGTGGTGGATCACGAACCACTCGCGGGTGCCGAGCAGCTTGTGCGAGATCACGAGCGAGCGGATCGCGTCGTCGCTCGCGCGGCCGCCGGCGTTGCGGATCACGTGCGCGTCGCCTTCGCTCAGCCCTGCGTACTTCGCGGGGTCGAGCCGCGCGTCCATGCAGGTCAGGATCGCGAAGCGCCGCGCCGGCGGCAGCGCGAGCGCGCCCTTGTCGAAGGTTGCGGCGTACTCCTCGTTCGCGGTCAGGACCTCGTCGAGCACGGGCATGCGGCGCTCCTCCCCAGGCGTTCACGACGCCCATTGCTTTACCGAGTGAAGCGACTATGCACATTGAAGTGTTGACTGTCAACGGCGAACCGCGAACGGGCTCGTCATCAATGCGCCGTCGTCGGCGCCGCGAGGGGCACTGCCGAGTCGGGGCGCTAGTCGACGAGCCGGTGCCTCGGTGGTGGCCCGGGCTCGAGCCCGAGCTCACCCGGAGCGCATCGATCCGCTCGTGCAGCTCCCGCCGCTCGTCGGAGACGGCGCGCTCCTCGGCCTCGGACTCCTCCAGCCCGTGCGCGTCCCCGTCAGGCGTCTGGTCGCCTGCCAGGAGGTCACCTCCGGCGCGTCGGCCGACAGTGGGTGACCATGTCAAGCGGAGTTCTGAGTATTTTTACTCAAGAACTTGAGTAAACTCTAAACATGTTCTCTCGACCCGCTCTTGACGCGATCGTCGCACGCTGGTCGGAGCCGCGCCGGTTCATCCATGTCCTGGCAGGGCCGCGGCAGGTCGGGAAGACCACCCTCGCCGGCCAGGCGCTCGACCGGATCGAGCTCCCCTCACGCTACGCGTCCGCCGACGACGTGGCGGGACGCGGACGTGACTGGATCGTCGAGCAGTGGGAGCTCGGTCGGCTGCTCGCCGGCGAGAGCCGACGGCGAGGGGCGCTCGTCGTGCTCGACGAGGTGCAGAAGGCGCCCGGCTGGTCGGAGACCGTCAAGCGTCTGTGGGACGAGGACACCCGTTCGGGCACGAAGCTCCGCGTCGCGATCCTCGGCTCCTCCCCGCTGCTGGTCGGACGCGGACTGACGGAGAGCCTCGCGGGCCGCTTCGAGGTGATCCGCCTGGCCCAGTGGGATCTCTCCGAGATGCAGGCCGCGTTCGGCTGGACGACGGAGCGGTTCATCCACTTCGGTGGCTATCCGGGTGCAGCGCCACTGGCCGGCGACGAGGAGCGCTGGCGCCGCTACATCCTCGACTCGCTGGTCGAGACCTCGGTCTCGCGCGACATCCTGCTCCTCACCCGCGTCGACAAGCCGGCACTGCTCCGCCAGCTGTTCGGGCTCGGGTGCGCGTACTCCGGCCAGGTTCTCTCGTACACGAAGATGCTCGGCCAACTGGCCGACGCGGGCAACACCACGACCCTCGCGCACTACCTCGACCTGCTGCGTGGAGCGGGTCTCATCGCTGGCCTGCCGAAGTTCGCCGGCTCCGAGGTCCGTCGGCGTGGGTCGAGCCCGAAGCTCCTCGCGCTCGACACGGGACTGGTCAGCGCCGTCGCCGGCCGCTCGTCGAGCGACGTACGCAAAGACGGCGAGGCCTGGGGGCGCCTGGTCGAGACCGCGGTCGGCGCGCACCTCGTCCACGCGGGACTCGACGTCTTCTGGTGGCGGGACGGCAACCGCGAGGTCGACTACGTCGTCCGACGTGGGGAGCGGGTCACCGCGATCGAGGTGAAGAGCGGCCCGCGCCACGGGACGCTTCCCGGCATGAGCAGGTTCGCCGAGCGCTTCCACCCGCACCGTCAGCTCCTGATCGGCCCCGACGGCATCCCGCTCGAGGACTTCCTCGCGAGCCCAGCCACCCGATACATCGCCTGACCCGGCAGGCAAAGAGCCCAGGCCAGCGGGGCCTCAACGACCACGACCAGCGGAACGCGCGGCAGGTCGCCCCGACCCCCGTCAGTCGAGGAAAGTGGCAAATCGCCTAGGCAGTTCGGAGAATGATGCGCGCGACAGCAGGATCGCTGGCTGCGCGACCATGCCGGACGTCCCTTGAAGAGTCTGAGCTGAGGTCGTCGGCCTCCTGGACGGTCACCAGGAGGTCGGGCTGCGGCGTGCGTCGTCGATAGCCCGCTCTGGGCGGCAGTCCACGATGTGGAAACGGATTTCGCCGTCGAGTTCGCACGCAGCAGCACGAGAACACGATGCGGAGGCCCGACCTTGGTTCCCGTCGAGAGCGGAGGCGCTCCGGTCATCGGAGCGATCTTCCCGTTCCGGGAGTCGCTGCGAGCGCCGCCAGCTGAGAGAGCGTTGGCTCTACCCAGAGCCCCGCGGTTGCCTATCGCGTCGGGCGGGGTGTGCGGTCGGGAGGCCCGAGGTCGCGCTCGAATTGATCGAGGAGATCAAAGAGGCCGACGCTTTCCCAAGCACGGTTGCGCCGGCCGACGCTCGTCTGTCGGACAACGCCGGCTGCGTGGAGACGAACAAGCGCCTGGCGGGCTTGCTCATCACTCCCTCCCAGAAGCTCGGTGGCGACACGGACGTTGATGATCGGATGCGAGGGGAGAAGCTCGATCAGCCGCCGCGCACCCGAGCCTCCGCGGGGGTTGCCGGCTGACTCGATCCACGTGCCTTGTAGTTCGGCAACGCGATCGGCAAATCGGCTTGCTCCGGTCGCCGCCCTGTACACGGCGTCTACGAACACGCGGTACCAGTCGTCCGTGCTGCCAGTCCTGAAGCTCGTCAAGCCTGCGACGTAGCGGTCGGCTTCGCCGGCAAGGACGAGGCTGACCGGCGGCAGATACGTCGGAGCCAGACCTCGCCGCCGAAGCACTGCCAGGAGGAGCGCGCGTCCGACGCGACCATTGCCATCGGAGAAGGGGTGGATGGTCTCGAACTGAACGTGTGCGATCCCTGCCTGAAGGACCGCAGGGACGTCCTCCCGATTCAGAAACCTGCAGAGGTCGTCCAGCAGATCGGGCACCACCTCCGGCGGCGGCGGTATGAACTCGGCATTCCGAGGGCTCGTGGCGTCGCCGCCGATCCAGTTCTGCTCCTCCCGCACGACGCCACCGAGGTGGGCGTCGCGCGTTCCTTCCAGGAGCCGTCGGTGGATCTCGACGATGTGCTCGCTCGCAAGCTCGTCAACCTCACTCGCGAGTTCGACCGCTAGCTCAAGGGCCCTGATGTTGGCAAGAACGCTCTGCGCGGTGATGTCAGCGGTCTCGGGGGTGAACGCGGCCTTCGCAAGACGTCGATGAGAGAGCACGAGCCCCTCGATGCGTGAAGAGGCGACAGACTCGGCTCGAAGGAGCTGGCGAGCAAGTGACTCGAAGTTGAGCCCACGGGGAGGTGCCTCATTGAGCTGCCTCGTCGCCTGCTCAGCGTTTGCCGCGGCGGCGGCGACCTGCGAGGTGAGCTGGAACTCCTCCTCGCCGATGGGGTTCGGGACGTAGGCGTGATAGGAGAAGCTCCTTCGGGCCGAGCGTCCTCCCAGCGCACTCATTTGCAGCGGCCACTGGCGCCGTACGTGCTTGCCTCGTGGGCGATGACGGGGCTCTGGCTTCGGCATCTCTGTATCCAATGTTATCCGAATAACTATGGGTATCGAGGGAGTGACCCAGAGTTAGGGGAAACGGGCGATCCACCGGGCGTGCGGTCTGTACCCAAGACTCGCAGCGCAACTCTGGGCAACGAGTTGGGTAGCCAGACTTCGCGCCTCGCCCCGGTCATGCAGGAGGCGAGAAGGCGAAGGGGAGCCAGACGCCGACGTCGCCAGTACTACCTCCGCGGGCGGCCACGTCCGACGGAACCCGAAGAGCACCATCGAGACGCGGTCTGCGCTCGCGAGGCGGCCGTTCACTCGTCGTGGTCGAACGCCTCGGCGCAGTTGCGGGAGCCGTCCTCGCCGGCGATCGCGAGGTTGCGGATGTAGGCGACGACGGCAGCGGCGCCGGAGCGCTCGTCCTCCGCTCGTCGTCGTCGTCGGTGGCGACGGTCGAGCCGAGCTCGGCCTCCGCGGCGGCGCACGCGGCGAGCGCGTCGTCGAAGCGGCCGGCGCGGCGCCAGATCTCCGCGATCAGGGTGTGCACGACGGCGTCGGGCGGCTCGGTCTCCCCCAGCTCGAGCGCCTTGGCGAACATCTCGGCGGCACGCTCGCGGCAGATCCGCGCCTGCCGGTCGGCGGACTTGTCGTCGCACGCCCAGGCGGCCTCGAGGAACCGCCAGGCAGAGCTCTCGAGGCGCCCGGCAGCCTCGGCGACGAGGGCGGCGCAGAACAGCGACCGCGCGACCCGCGGCAGCTTTGAGCGCTCGAGCACCTCGCGGTAGGTGACCGAGTCGACGACCTCGCGCGCGCCGGGGAACGCCTCGCCGATCGCGGGGGCGCAGTAGCCGCAGCTGTCGCAGCGCTGCACCCGGAACTCGAGCGCCCAGCGGGCAGGCCCGTTGGGGCGCAGATCCAGGTCGGGCGGGCCGAACGAGCTCGTGCTCGTCAGCGTCGCCTTGCGGGCCAGGGTGCCGCACACGGCGCAGCGCACCTCGATCTCGGTCATCGTCGTCATCTCTGCCTCCTCCTCAGCGGTTGTCCGTCGTCGACCGCGTCATCTCTGCCACCGTGCCGCTGGCCGGTTGGCGGCGGGACGAGCCCGCTCTCTCGACGCTCCTCCATCTCCAAGTCACCCGGGCACAGCGCGCTCCTTACGCAGCGACCTCGCTGCTTGACGCGCTCTCCCGCCCGGCGCACGCAGGAGACGTTGCACCTGCACTTCCTCTTCGAGCCGGGCCAACTGGCCGCTTACCCCGGGCGGTCGACGGGTAGACGCGGCCAGCCTGTTGGGGGGTTACCCCGAGGGTCATGGAGGTCATCGATGGAGGACGCGGCCTCGCCTCGCGACTGCTTCGTCGTCAGGCGTGATGTGGGGCCCCTCAGATGCTGCTCGCTGGACGAGCGCACGGGCGGGCAACGGGTGCTCCGCCGACGGTACGCAGTTCGACGGCTCCCCCTTCGACGGCGCCAGCGTCAAGGCGGGCGATGACGAGCGCTCCCCCGCCCAGCCGAACCGTCCCGATCCGCACAGGCGGCCCGGGGTGCCCCGGGGCGTGTCGGACGATGGTCGTCTCCTCCACGGTGCCTGTCGTCTCGACAGACTCAGTGATGCGATCGGATCCACAGGCCGGACACCACGCCTGAGGGGGGAAGCGCTGTGTTCCGCAGACTTCGCAGATGCCGACGAGGACGCCGTTCACGGTGCTTCCAGCACGGCGGCGCTCGCGCAGGCGCCGAAGCGATAGGTGACCATCCCGTAGCCGGTGACGAGACCGAGCTGGGCGCCCTCGACCTGTCGATTCCCGCCGTCATTCGTGAGCTGTCGGACGACCTCCACCAGGCCGAGCATCCCACCGGCGGCTCCTGCCTGGCCGGCTGAGAGCTGCCCTCCACCGGTGTTGACGGGGAGTGACCGGTCTGCGATCCGGTCGACGAGACGCTCGATGTTGCCGTCCGGCGCGAAACCGAGGTCGGCGAGCTGGGTCATGACCATCACGGGGTAGTCGTCGTAGACCGAGGCGACATCGATGTCCGATGGGGCGACGCCAGCCTGCTCCCAGAGGGATCCAGCCGCGTCGGCAAGGCCCGTCCGGAGGCCGCTCTCGGGTTGCGTCGTCTCCCCGTATCGGGCAACGAGTGCGCGCACTGTGACGTCGCGTCCTTCTCCGGCTCGAGAGCTCAGGACGACGGCGCCCGCCCCTGCGACGACCGGGACGCAGTCGTAGCGGCCGAGCGGGTCGGCGATCATCGGCGCCCGCAGGTAGTCGGTGAGCGTGAGTGGCTCGCGGAACGCCGCGTGCGGGTTGCCAGCCGCCCAGCGGCGCTGCGCTACGGCAATGCGCCCGTAGGACTCTCGTCGCAACCCGTGCTCTCTCATGTGTCGTCTCGTGAGCATCGCGAAGACGGCGTTCGGCCCTCCTGTGGGGATGGGCGCCAGGTGCTCTCGGGTGGCGACGTTGTAGTTGTCGACAAGGTCAGCGAAGTCCGACTTGTCGAGACGGTCACCGGCGACGAGCAAGATCGTCTGAGCGTCTCCCGCTTCGACGGCTCGGCGGGCGTGCTGCAGAAGCTCGAGGGCAGAAGCACCGCCGTTTGCGCTGTCCATCAGCCACGAACATCGCAGCCCGAGTCGTGAGGCCAGGTCGACCGACCGATCCGGCGCGAGCGAGAACGACGCGAGCCCAAGACCGTCGACATCAGCCGGGGTGAGCCCCGCATCGTCGAGCGCGTACCGAGCGGCCTGCACCAGGAGCGACTGGGTGGAGACATCCGCCGGAGGATGGCGCTCGAGCGGAGTCTCGCCGAGACCGATGAGACGGGCGTCAGGCACCGGGCCCCGGCCGCGCGCAGGCACACGCCGCGGCGAGGGCGAACTCGTGCGGGTAGCGGCGCCTCATCGCGCAAACACTAGAGCGCGGCCCGGCAGACGTCGGTGCGACTCCCGGTCGGGCGACGCGCCGATGCCGATCCCCAGACGGCTCAGGCGTTTGCGAAGAACAGCTCGCGTCCGACGCGCGCCTCGATCCGGAGGTAGCGCCACAGCCTGTGCTCGCCAACGGGTGAGTCTCGCACGATGTTGCACACCGCGATGACGGCGTCGAGGTCAGGGGCGTCGGCGAGGATGTACGCCGTCCATGGTGCTGTGGGCGCCTGGCCGACCATCAGCTGGTCGTCGTCGAGCGTGCCGATCACGGTGATCCCGAAGCGCCCGTTCAGGTCGTCGAATGCTGCCTGGATCGCGGGGATCAGCTCCGGGAGCTTGGACGCCTCCTCGTCGAAGAACGTCTGTGCGACGCCGATGCAGAACAGGACGCGGAGCGTGCTCTCCTTCTTCTCTCGGTACTCGGTCACCTGCCACCTCTGGTTCGGTTTCGATGGGACATCACGTGATCGCGGGTGCCGGCGCAGGAGGACTGACGCCGGCACCCGGATCGCTTGTCGGCTACTTCTTGGTGCCGAACTCCTTCGCCCACTTGGTCGTGAAGAAGGCCTGGTAGTCCGGGCCGTAGACCGGGATCACCGAGCCGAAGTTCCCGACGTTCTTCTTCTCGATCACGTACGGCCGCATGAAGGGCAACCGGTACTGACGAAGCACGAGCTGAGAGCTCGCCACCGGCTTGTTCCTGGCCAGCTTCTGGAAGACCTGATCCATGCCGATCCACACGGACGAGACCCACGGGAGGTCAGAGACCGCGTCGATCGTCCCCTTGCGAATGCCATCGATCGCCTGCGGGTTGGCGTAGAGGCCCGCAACGACGGTCGTCCGCTTGCCCGACTGCTGCTGCCCGACGACCTGCGCCATGAGCGGCAGGCAGAAGTCGCACAACGTCCAGGTTCCGGCGAGGTCGGGGTTCTGCTGGAGCGCCTGCCTCGTCGTGTTCAGCGTGTCCTGAACGGCGTTCGACAGGTCCAGGTCGTGGTTGATCAGGCTGACGTCGCCAGCTCTAGCGACGTCTCGCTCGAGCTGCTTGCTCGAGTTCGCACTCGCGAGACCGACCGTCGGCGCGCCGATCGCGAAGAGCTTCAGCGGCTTCGGCTTGCCCGATGCCCGCATCTTCGCGATCAGGTAGTCGTCGATGATCTTCGCGAGCGCGAACCCGTTCGTCCCGTAGTCCTTGAGCCCGGGAGCCGGGACGGCGCCGCTGACGACGCTGATCCAGGTGATGCCCTTGTCGATCGCCTGCTTGTACGCGGTGCCCATCGACCCCGTGTTGGTGCTGACGGAGAAGATGACGGTCGGGTTCTGCGCCACGATCGACGTCGCGCACTGCTGCACCTTCTGCGGATCGAAGTTCGGGTCGCACACCGCGACCTTCCACCCGACCAGCTTGGCGATCTGCCGCGCCGTCGCGAGGACTCCGATGCTCTGGGAGGACGTGCCGGAAAGCTGGATCACTCCGATCGTCCTGCCCTTCGGCACCGTCGCCTTGGCACGCGCCGCCCGGAGCCCGGCCGCCGTCGCCACCTTCGTCTGCCCGGCGGTGCCCGCCCACACGTATCCGCCGACGGGGGCACGGGCGGTGGAGCTCGCGAGGCCGGGGGAGCTAGCCAGCGCCACGACGATCGCGGTAGCGAGGACGCCGGTCGTCAGGAGGAGGACTCTCCCCCGTGACGGCCGACCCTTGGTGACTCTGCGCATCTGCATTTCCCTCCTGTTGGTCGTCCTGATCATCGGACTTGTGCGCCGATCTCTGCCGAGTACACGGCTCGGCGGGAGAACGATGGATCGCCGGCAGCGTCGGCGTCGAATCGAGCGAGATCTACTCCGCAGCACCTCCTCCGTCGAGCCTTGGAGACGAGAGCCGGCATCCGCCGTGCCGGCCAAGATTCGGGTACACGCGCCTCAACGGTGATCGTCCGCCCGTGTGAGACGTGAGACGAGCACGGCGCCGATAAGGATGCCGCCCTGGATCATCTGAACCACCGGACCGGCCAGGTTGAGGATGGTCAGTCCTGTCCCGATGATCTGCAGATAGAGCGCACCGAGCGCTGTTCCCAGCGGCGTGAAGACGCCCACGCGAAACATGCTCGAGCCGAGGAACGCCGCCGCATATGCGGGTAGCAGAAGCCCGAGTCCGGTGTTGGGGTTCGATGCGCCGGCGGCGGAGTTGATGAGGATCCCCGAGATCGCGGCGGCTGCGCCGACGAGCGCGAATCCGACAGCGCGGAGCCGCTTCACGCGGACGCCGGCGAGGCGTGCGGCCTCGGGGTTCCCGCCGATCGCGTACATGTACCTGCCCTGCTCGGTGTGGCGGAGGTAGACGTGGGCCACCAGGAGCACGGCAAGGCCGATGAACACCTGGTTGGAGAACCCGAGGATCGTGCCGCTCGCCAGCTCGATGTAACCCTGCGGGATCCCTTCGTAGACGCTCTGGCTGTCGGTGATCTGGAGCGCCAGACCGGCCAGGACGGTGCCACTGGCGATCGTGAGGATGAACGATGGCAACCCGACGTAGGCGATGAGCACGCCGTTGGTGAGGCCGAGCACCCCGCCGATCCCGATCGTGAGGAAGACCGCCAGGACCCAGTTGATGCCCGTGTACTGGGTGGACATCAGCACGACGACCGCGGTCGCGCAGAGGCTGACCATCCCACCGGCGGAGAGGTCGTAGTCGTTCATCGCAAGTACGACGGTGACGCCGAGGGCGACGATCATGAGGGGCACGCAGTCGCGCAGGATCCCCTTGATCGTGAGCTCGGTGAAGAACGAGTCGGGCCGAAGGACGCTGAAGACGACGAACGTCGCGACGATCGCGACGGGGACGCCGTAGCGGGCGATCTGGCGAGCACGCTTGCTGGTGGTGTCTTCCTGCGTCCGGGCGGACGGGGGCGGAGCTGATGCGGACGTCGGCGACTCAGGCATCGGCCGCTCCTGCTCCGACGGGCTCGACGGCGCCGTACGCAAGGCGCACGAGCGCCTCCTCGGTGATGTCGGGGGCGCTGAGGCCGTCGAGAACGCGGCCCTCGTGCACGGTGACGACCCGGGTGCAGAGCGTCTCCAGCTCCGAGAAGTCCGAGCAGATCACGATGATCGCCTTGCCCTCGTCGGCGAGCTCGTGGATCAGGGAGAAGATCTCGGTCTTCGCACCGACGTCGACGCCTTGGGTCGGCTCGTCGAAGATCAGCACCCGGCCGGTGCGGTGGAGCCACTTGGCGAGCACGACCTTCTGCTGGTTGCCTCCGGAGAGGCGCCGCACCTCACGGTCGAGTCCGGGCGTCTTGATGTCGAGACGGGTGGCGATCTCGGCCGAGGCCGTGCGTTCGCTCTCCCGGTGCGGGAATGGCAACAGGGAGGTGAGCCGGTGGGTGCGGAGCGAAGGGAGCGTGATGTTCTCGCGGACGCCGAAGTTCAGGATCAGCCCCTCGTGGCGACGGTCTTCCGGTAGCAGGGCGATCCCGTGATGGATCGCGTCGACGGGATCGCGGAACCGGACGGGCTTCCCGTCGACCTCGATGGTTCCCGACGTGGGTCGATCAGCGCCGCAGAGCATGCGCGCGATCTCCGTGCGCCCTGATCCCACGAGCCCGGCCAGTCCCAGGATCTCCCCGGGCGCGAGATCGAAGGAGGCGTCGACCACCGCGGGGGGACGGCTGAGGTTCCGGACTCTGAGCACCGGGTGCTCGATGCCTGCCGTCCGCCGTGCAAGGGCCTGCGCTTTGACGGCGGAGCCCGTGCCGGCGATCGCATCCATCAGCGACCCTTCGTCGAAGGACGCGGTCTGCCGCTCCAAGGTCACGCGGCCGTCTTCCATGACGACGACGCGGTCGGTCAGTGAGACGATCTCGTTGAGACGGTGCGAGACGTACACGATCGATCGGCCCTGATCGCGGAGCTGGCGGGATACCTGGTGCAGCTGCCCGATCTCTTCGACGGTCAGCGACACGCTCGGCTCGTCGAGGAAGAGGACCTGGGCGTCGTGGTATAGCGCCCGCGCGATCATCACCAGGCGCTGCTGCACGGCCGTGAGGCCGGTCATGCGTCGGGAAGGGTCGATCTGCGCGTCGAGCGCCTCGAACACCCGACTGACCCGCATGTTGAGCTTCCGCCGTGAGATGAAGACGCCGGCGACGCGCGGATAGCGCGTGCCGAGCGCCACGTTCTCTGCAACGGACAGCTCGGGGAAGCTGCCGAGCTCCTGGTGCACGAACGCGAGGCCGAGTCGATGTGCGAGATGTGGCCCGTACCCGGTCGGGGGCGAGTGGCCGTCGAACCGGAGCTCCCCCTCGTCGGGCCTCTCGACGCCCGCGATGATCTTGATCAGGCTGCTCTTGCCGGCACCGTTCTTGCCGACGAGTCCGACGATCTCGCCGGAACGGATCTCGAAGTCGACGTCGGCGAGCGCGAGGACGCCGGGGTAGCGCTTGACGATCCCGCGCGCCTCGACCAGCGGATGGTCTTTGTCGGCGGCCGGCACCCGCCGACATGTAACACGTTGCGTGTCGGAATGCAACATGTTAGGTTCGCGCCGTGGCTTCCTCGGCGATCCAACGGATCGACCTTCAGGATCAGGTGTACGAGACCGTGAAGCGCCGTGTGCTCGCCGGCGACCTCGGTGCGGACGCTCGCCTGACGCTGCAGGGCCTGTCCGACGAGCTCGCGGTCTCCCGTACGCCCGTCCACCACGCGTTGAACCGGCTGGTCGAGCAGCAGCTCGTCGACATCGACAGCCGTGGGTTCCGCGTCCGCCCGGTGACAGTCCGCCGTATCGACGAGGCGCATAACGTGCGGTGCGTTCTCGAGCTCCACGCCGCAGAGGAGACCGTCGGCCGGCTTGAGGACGGCCAGCTCGAGCACCTCCGTGCGTTGCTCGATCGGACTGTGGAGTGCGTCGAGCGCTTCGAGTTCGTCGACAAGCACGAATACATGCTCGCGAACAAGGCTTTCCACGAGTACCTCGTCGACCTGGCCGGCAACGAGACACTCTCCGTTGCCTATCGGTCGCTGAACCTGCACGAGCTGATGGAGCGGATTCTGTTCTCAGGGCCCACGCGGGCGGCCGGGAACTCGAGCGACGAGCACAAGGCGATCGTCACCGCCTACGAGCGCAGCGATCTGGACGCCGCGCGCGCCGCGATCACAGCGAACGTCGAGACGGGACGGCGGATCGCGGTCGCGATGATCGAAGCCTCGGGTGGCGAGCTGTGAGCACCCCCGAGGTCGCGTCCTACCGCAACCGCGTCACCGGCCACCGTGCGCTCTTCGCGTTCGGACTCACGCAGGACTTCTTCAGCGAGGAGCGCACGAAGATCCCGCCGATCATGGATGCACTGCTCGTGGCGTTCGCGGACCTCGAGGAGCGCTTCGGAGTGAAGGTGCTGGGCACGCTCGACGACGACGAGGTGATGGTCGGCGCTACCGACACCTGGCCGTGGACGTGCTACATCCTGGCCGAGGTGCCTGATCGGTCAGCCGTCGCCGCGATCTGCAACCTCATCCGGCAGACCGAGGTCGGCGATGCCCGGCTCTGGAAGTACCTGAAGATCGAGGCACGCCTCGGGCGTCCGCTGTTCTTCGCCGAACAGCCATGAGCATCGTCGAGAGCGGTTCCGTCGCGGTGGTGACAGGCGCGGGTCAGGGCCTGGGAGAGGCGATCGCCACTCGCTTCGCGCACGATGGCTATTCCGTCGTCTTCGCGGACATCGATCTCGAGGCCGCACAACGCGCGGCGACAACGGCAGACCCCACGAGGGAACAGGCGGTCGCCCACCACCTGGACGTGCGGAGCCTGTCTTCCGTCCAGGACTGTCTCGATGCAGCGGTCGAGCGCTGGGGCCACGTCGACGTGTGGGTCAACAACGCCGCACGCACCGTCGCCCGTGGCTTCCTCGAGATCGACCCGGACGAATGGGACGACGTGCTGGCCACCAACCTGCGCGGCACGTACTTCGGCTGCCGCGTCGCCGGCATCCATATGTGCGAGCGTGGCGCGGGCCGGATCGTCAACCTCGCCTCGGTCGCCGGCCAGTGGGGACGCGGTCTCACGGGCGCGCACTACGCAGCGTCGAAAGCGGGCATCGTCTCTCTCACACGTTCGGCAGCGATGGCGTTCGCCGAGCACGGTGTGACGGTCAACGCCGTCGCGCCTGCCGCGATCGACGGGCCTGCCGCAGCGGCGATGCCCGCCGACACGATCGCGGCGTACGCCAAGACGATCCCTGTTGGCCGGCTCGGTAGGCCCGAGGAGGTCGCCGCACTGGTCTCGTTCCTCGCCTCGCCCGAGTCGACCTTCACGACCGGAGCGACATACGACGTCAATGGCGGACTTCTGATGCGCTAGCCCCTTCGGCGCGCGGCTATTCCAGTGACCCACAGCGACCCGACCCGACCCGACCGGTCACCTGCAGGAGGCCCCGACGTCGACCCGATCACCCTCGCCGTCGTGCGGGGCGCGCTCGAGACCGCGCAGCGAGAGATGACCCTGACGATGGAGCGCACCGGACGCTCGAGTGTGCTCACTGTCTCGCGCGACTTCTCCAACGCGATCTTCAACTGGACGCCGGAGATGATCGTCCAGGGCCAGGATCTCCCGATCCACTTGGGGTCGCTGATCATGGCGACGAAGGCCGTCGCGCGTTTCTTCGACGGCGAGATCCGCCCCGGCGACGTGATGTTCCACAACGATCCGATGTGGGACGGCAGCCACATCGCCGACTGGTGCATGTACAAGCCGGTGTTCATCGACGGCGAGCTGCTGTTCTGGACGGTGAGCAAGGGGCACATGGCCGATTCGGGCGGGCCTGCTCCTGGTAGCTACAACCCCGACGCCCGGGAGATCTTCGCCGAAGGGCTCCGCATCCCGCCCATCAAGCTCCACGACGAGGGCAAAGAGCGGTCGGACGTCCTCAACCTGCTGCTGACCAACACCCGGACACGGCGCAACCAGGCGGGCGACCTCCGCGCACAGCTCGGTGCCGTCGAGGTCGGCGCCAATCACCTCACCCACCTCGTCGCAAAGTACGGCAAGGACGAAGTCAAAGGCTGCATCGACGCGCTGCTCGACCTGGCAGAGCGACAGATGCGCACCCGGATCCTGGAACTGCCTGACGGCACGTTCACCGGTAGCCGCTTCGTGGAGGATCTCGGGCACGGCCTGGGCGAGCTCGAGATCAAGGTCACCGCAACCGTCAGCGGCGACACGATGAAGATCGCGCTCGCGGCACCACCCCAGATCCCCTTCTACACCAACTCCTACCGGGCGAACACGACGAGCGCGGTGTACCTCGGCCTGATCATGTTCCTCCAACCCGATCCCCCGTTCAACGAGGGGATGTACCGGCCCGTCGAGATCGACTACGGCCCACCCGGCTCGGTCGTCAACGCAGTCGAGCCTGCCCCCCACGTCGCCTGCACGACCTGCCCCGCCGAGACGATCACGGACGCCGTCCGGGACACGCTCAGCCTCGCCTACCCCGATCGTGCGGTGGCCGGCTGGGGCCACTGCTCCGCAGTCAACTGCGCCGGCTGGGATCCCCGCAGCGACACGGAGTACGTCCACATGATGGTCTCGTGCCTGATGTGCGGCGCAGGTGCCGTCGGCGGGGTCATGGACGGCTGGCACGGCGTCGGCCCCCAGGCGGGACTCGGGGGCGGCGCAGCCGGCGACATGGAACTGATCGAGTACCAGTACCCCCTGCTGGTGCACGCCTACGGATTCGCGACAGACTCCGCCAACCCAGGCGAGTGGCGAGGTGGCGCCGGCCTCGTCCACGACGTCGAGGCCCTCGACCACCAGATGACCACCGTCGTCTGGGGAGAGGGCCGGAAGTATCCGGCGTCGAGCGTCGGCAACCAGATGCAGGTCGCGGTCGACGGGAAGGTCGGACGGGTCGAGATCCTTCGTGCCGACGGAACCACCGAGTCGGTGACGCGCAACTGCGTCCTCACACTCGCTCCCGGCGAACGGTTCGTGACACGCAGCGCCGGAGGCGGGGCAGTGGGCGACCCCTACGTGCGCGACCCCGAACGAGTCCGCGAGGACGTCGCCGAAGGATTCGTGTCGATCGACGCCGCGCGGAAGGAGTACGGCGTCGTCCTCGACGAACAGGGGAACGTCGATCACGAAGCAACGCGCGCACTCAGGGCCCAGGAGCGCTGATGGGCTACCGGATCGGGATCGACACCGGCGGAACGTTCACCGACCTGGTTCTCGTCGACCCGACGGGGCGCGTCGAGCTCTTCAAGACCCCGTCCACCCCGGCACACCCTCCCGACGCGATCCGAAACGGCCTCGAGTCGATCGCTCGAAGCCTGGACGTCCCGGTCGGCGAGTTCCTTCGCGACTGCGATCTCATCATTCACGGCACGACCGTCGCCCTCAACGCGCTCATCCAGCTGAAGGGCGCAAAGGTCGGTCTGCTCTGCACCCGTGGCCACCAGGACTCGCTCGAGATACGCAACGGCCACAAGGAGGACGGACACCGCTACGACTTCCGGTACCCCGCCGCGACGATGCTCGTACCGCGCAGGCTGCGGATCCCCGTCACGGAGCGCGTCCTCAGCGACGGCTCGGTCAGGACCCCGCTGCTCGAGGAGGACGTCCTCGCAGGCGTGGAGGTCTTCCGCCGAGAGGGCGTCGAGGCGGTCGGCGTGTCCTTCATGTGGTCGTTCCTGCATCCCGACCACGAGCGCCGTGTGGGCGAGATCCTGGCGCGCGAGATGCCCGATGTGGACGTGACGCTCTCGGTTGACCTCCTGCCCCAGATCCGCGAGTACACCCGCACCAGCACGGTGGCCGTGAACGCCTACGTGAGTCCGGGACTCTCCAGGTACATCAGCTCGATCGAGACGATGCTCCGGGAGCTCGGGTACGCCAAGCCGATCCGCTACTTCCAGTCCAACGGCGGCGTCACCTCCGGCCGTGTCCTAGCGCAACGGGCGGTGAGCGCCCTCAACTCAGGTCCAGCAGCAGGCCCGACCGCCGCGCTGCACTACGCCTCCGGGCTCGGCACCTCGGACGTCCTCACGATCGACGTCGGCGGAACGAGCAGCGACATCTCTCTCGTCCGCGACGGAAAGGTCGACCTGATCAAGGACGTCGACATCGGACGCTACCGCGTGGGCATCCCGCTCGTGAACGTGATCAGCATCGGCGCCGGGGGCGGGTCGATCGCCTGGATCGACTCGCAGGGGCTCCTCCACGTCGGGCCGCAGAGCGCCGAGGCGCTGCCAGGACCGGCCTGCTACATGCGCGGTGGAACCGACGCGACCGTCACCGATGCGCTCGTCGTGCTCGGGTACCTCAACCAGGAGGCGCTGCTCGGCGGCGAGATGCCGATCGACGTCGAGGCCGCCCGCACTGCCGTCCACGACAACGTCGCCGCCCCGCTCGGACTCTCGCTCGAGCGTGCCGCTCTGGGCATCTTCAACATCATCAACGCGAACATGATCGGCGGGATTCGCTCCGTGTCGGTCGAGCGCGGTCACGACCCCCGCGACTTCAGCATCGTCGCCGGCGGGGGCGCGACCTCCGCGCACGTCGGCCGACTCGCAGCCGACCTCGGCATCGCCGAGGTGATCATCCCCCGCGTTGCCTCCGGGCTCTGTGCGTTCGGCGAGGCCGTCGCCGACGTGAAGCACACCTACCTCGCCTCGTACACCGCGCACCTCCCGGACATCGATCCTCAGCGGCTCGGCGACCTGTTCGCGGGTCTCGAGCGCGAAGGCAAGGAGGAGCTCCGCGCCGAGGGCTTCAGCGACGACGAGATCTACGTCGAGCGCTCCGTCGACATGAAGTACATCGACCAGGTGCACGAGTGCCGCGTCGAGATCCCCCTGTTCACCATCGACGCGGACGCCCTCGGCGAGATCGAGGACGCGTTCCACCGCCGTCACGAGGCGCTCTACACCTACTGCGAGCGCGACAACGTGCCCGAGCTGATCAACATCGAGGTGAGCGTGTACGGCCGGTCGCCCGAGGTCGCCACGCCCGACGCGACGACAAGCGGTGCCGATCTGCCCACTCCCACCTCAGAGCGGCCCGCCTACTTCGCCGAGTTCGAGGAGTACCGACCGACGCCGGTCTTCGACGCCTCGACCCTCACGGTCGGCACCGTCGTCGACGGCCCCGCGATCGTCGAAGAGGCGTCCACCACGATCGTCGTGTTCCCGGGCTCAACCCTGACGCTGCGACGTCCCGACGTCTACGTCATGAACGTCTCATAGGAGGAGCGCGTGCACCTTCTCCCGGATCATGGCCCACTCGGGGGCAACAGGGTCGACGAGCTCGAAGTGGCCGGCGCCTGGAAGCGGGAACAGCTCGACGTCGTCGCCCGCCTCGATCGCCTCACCAGCCATGACTTCGTTCGGCCCCCAGTGCACGTCAGCGGTGCCGCAGGCAAGGACATAGGGGAACCCGAGCGGCAGGTGCGAGCGTGGCGAGCCTTCACGCCACACCTCCGGGAGCTCCTCCGGACGACCACCGAGCATGCGCTCGATCACTCCGTTGTCGTCCCCGATCCGAGCGATCTCGGCGAGGTCGACGACCCCCGACAGCGAAACAGCACCACGAACCGGGAGCTCCGTCCGCAGGCACGACAGCAGCGCGAGCTGACCGCCCGCGGAGTGACCCATCACGATGATCCGCTCGAGGTCGAGTGGATGGTCGCGCGCCAGCGCCCGCACGTGGTCGAGCGCCAGAAGCACGTCGTCGAGGGCCGCGGGCCAGCCGCCTCCCGGATCGCCGATCCGACGGTACTCCACGTTCCAGGTCGCCACGCCGTGCTCCGCCAGATCCACGCACAAGTGTCCTGCGTGGGTGAGGTTGTAGATCGCCTGCCAGTACCCGCCGTGGATGAACACCACGAGCGGGTGCGGGCCTTCACCGGAGGGCAGCCGCAGGTCGCCGAACTGGAGCGGCTCAGGCCCGTACACGATCCGTCCATCCGCATCCGGGGGCGGCGGCTCGAACAGGACCTCGATGCTCTCGCGTGGCACGCGCCGATTCTTGCGCACCCGCCGCGTCGACGCACGCGACCGGCCTCGAGCGTGAGCTCGGCGCGCCGGCCCGTCTCGCTCGCCCGGGTGGCGTGATGGGATTCCAGTTCGCGATCGACACCGGAGGCACCTTCACCGACCTCGTCGTCGACGGCGGTAGGTCGTCGCTGCGGTTCTTCAAGCGGCCGACGACTCCGGCGAACCCGATCGACGGCCTCCTCGACGTGTTCGGCGCCGCCGCGACCGACCACGGCCTCAGCCTCGAGGAGCTGCTCGGCCAAGGAGACAGCCTCGTGTTCGGCACGACGCGCGCCACCAACGCCGTCGTCACGGGAACCACAGCCCGAACCGCGTTGCTCTGCACGGAGGGCCACCCGGACGTCCTGCTCTTCCGCGAGGGAGGGGGCCGCACGACGCTCTTCGACTACTCGCAGGAGTACCCGGCACCGTACGTCCCGCGGTCGCTCACCTTCGAGATCCCCGAACGCACGCATGCGGACGGCAGCGTCGGGATCCCGCTCGACGAGGCCGCAGTGCGAGAGATCGTGGCGGAGCTGCAGCAACGCGATGTCGAGGCGGTCGCCGTCTGTCTGCTCTGGTCGATCGTCAACCCACGGCACGAACAGCGCGTCGGGGAGCTGCTCGCCGAACTCGCACCCGACCTCCCTGTCACCCTCTCTCACGCCCTCAACCCGAGCCTGCGCGAGTACCGTCGCGCGTCCTCCGCGGTGATCGACGCCTCGCTGAAGCCGCTGATGAGCCGCTTCTTCCGCGACCTCGAGGCGACGCTGGTCGGTCGTGGCTTCACCGGTCGGCTGCTGATCATGACCTCGTCCGGAGGCGTGCTCGACGCGCGCGAGGTCGCCGAGCGGCCGATCCACTCGATCGGCTCCGGCCCCGCCGCGGCCCCGGTGGCCGGACGGCACTTCGCGCTCGCCGACGCGGGCTCGGACACGGCGCTCGTCACCGACGCGGGCGGTACCACATACGACGTGAGCCTCGTGCGTCGCGGCCAGATCCCCTGGACGCGCGAGACGTTCGTCGGCCACCCGACCTACGGGTACATCACCGGCTTCCCGTCCGTGGATGTGAAGTCCGTCGGTGCGGGCGGTGGCTCGATCGCCTGGGTCGACGAGGGTGGCCTCCTGCACGTCGGCCCGCAGAGCGCCGGCGCAGATCCCGGGCCCGCCTGTTACGGCCGTGGCGGGCAGCGGCCCACCGTCACCGACGCGTGTCTTCTGCTCGGTTACCTCGACCCTGGGTACTTCCTCGGCGGCTCGATGACGGTCTCCGGTGATCTCGCGCGCGCGGCGCTCGAGCACGACGTCGCCGAGCCGCTCGGACTCGATGTCCATGAGGCGGCCTCGGCCGTCCTCGGCCTCGCCATCGAACGGATGGTCACTGCGATCGAGGGCATCACGCTCTCGCAGGGGATCGACCCCTCTCAGGCGGTGATGATCGGCGGTGGTGGTGGCGCAGGCCTCTACTCGGTGGGCATCGCCCGCCGGCTCGGCGTGCGCGAGGTGATCCTCCCTGATGTCGCAGCTGCGCTCTCGGCCAGCGGAGCGCTCGTCTCCGACCTGCAGACGATGTTCGCCACCACGAGCGTGATGACCACCGACGCCTTCGACCACGATCGGACGACCGGCGTCCTCACCGAGCTGAACCAGAAGGCCGAGGCGTTTCTCGCGAACGCCGGAGCAGGCGCTAGCTCGCAGGAGATCCGGTTCAGCGTCGAGGCTCGATACCCGCATCAGGTCTGGGAGATCGAGGTGCCGCTGCGCCACGGTGCGCTTTCGACGGCAGATCAGATCGCGGACCTCTGCGAGGACTTCCATGTCGCCCACGAACACCTCTTCGCGGTTCGCGACAAGAACTCGCCGATCGAGATCGTCACGTGGCGTGTCCACGCACGCTGCAGCCTCCGGCAGGCGGGGCTCTCGAGCGCGCACCCCGAGCCCTCAGCCCGCGAGATGGGCAGCCACCGCAGCGCCTACTTCCCCACCACCGGCGTCGTCGACACCCCGATCGTGGCACACGACGACCTGCCGATCGGGGAGCGACGCACGGGGCCGCTCATCGTCGAATCGCCCGTCACGACCGTCGTGCTCGATGAGCGCGCCTCTGTGGAGCGGGCACCGAGCGGCTCTCTGCGCATCACGCCACAAGGCGATTCGGGAGGCGACACATGACCGAGCGGGCCGGACAACAGACCACTCGCCGTGAGAGCTCGCCGCTGGCGCTGGCGCTCCTCAACAACCGGTTCGAGGGTGTCGCCCGCGCGATGATGAACACGCTGCTGCGCACCGCGCGCTCCGCGATCCTCAACACGGCACGCGACTTCTCCTGCTGCATCCTCACCGCCGACGATCAGCTGCTCGCGATGGCCGAGAGCCTTCCCATCCATGTGATGAGCGGCCCCGACCTGATCGCGCGCTACATGAAGGAGGTGCACCCCGTCCTCGAAGCCCGGGGACGCGTTCCTCCACAACTCCCCCTACCACGGCAACTCACACGCCGCGGACTGGTGCGTCGTGATCCCGGTGATCGACGACACCGGGGTGCACCACTACACCGTGCTCGCAAAGGCCCACCTCGCCGACTGCGGCAACTCGGTGCCAACCACGTATGTCGCCGACGCCACCGACGTCTACAACGAAGGCGCCCTGATCTTCCCCTGCGTGAAAGTGCAGGAGGACTACCAGGATCGCGACGACATCATCCGCATGGCCAGGATGCGGATCCGCGTCCCCGACCTGTGGTACGGCGACTTCCTCGCGCTGCTCGGCGCAGCCCGGATCGGAGAGCGGCGACTGCTCGAGCTCGTGCGCGAGGAGGGCAGGGACTCACTCGCCGCCTACGAGCGCGACTGGTTCGACTACAGCGAGGAGCGAATGATCGCAGCGATCCGACGGATGCCGGCCGGCACAGTCACCCGGGAAGGACGCCACGACCCTGTCCCGGGCATGCCGGACGGCGTCCCGGTCAAGGCCGTCGTCACCGTCGACCCGTCCGACGCGCGGATCGAGGTCGACCTCCGCGACAACCTCGACTGTCAGCCGTGCGGCCTCAACCTCACCGAGGCGACCGCACGGACCGCCGCGATGATGGGCGTCTTCACCGGACTCGGCACCGTCGTGCCGCTCAACGCCGGGACGTTCCGCCGGCTGACGGTGCACCTTCGCGAGAACTGCGTCGTCGGGATCCCGAAGCACCCCTTCAGCTGCTCCGCCGCGACCACCGACCTGTCGGAGCTCACCGCCGGCCTTGTCGCACTCGCCCTCGGCGACCTCGGCGAGGGGTTCGGGTTGGCACAGATCGGACGCGCCCAACCGGCCTCGATGTCCGTCATCTCGGGAACCGACCCGCGCCACGACGACGAGCCGTTCGTCAACCAGCTCATCCTCGCGGTCACCGGCGGCGCCGGCTCACCGAGCGCGGACGGCTGGCTCACGATCCTCGGCATCGGTGCCGCAGGATTCCTGTTCCGGGACAGCGTCGAGATCGACGAGATGAAGTACCCGATCATCGTTCACGAGCAGCGCATCGTCCCCGACAGCGAGGGTGCGGGCCGCCACCGCGGCTCCCCCGGAGCACGCGTCGTGTTCGGGCCCATCGACGGATGCAACCTCGACGTCGTCTACCTCAGCGACGGCACCTACAACGCATCCGACGGAGTGCGCGGAGGACTCCCCGGCGGCCCGCGCCTCGCAGCAGAAGCTGTCCACCGACGGCACGCTCTCCGACGAGCTCGGCGCGTACGCACAGGTTCGACTGCTGCCGGGAGAGCGACTCGTCGGCCACACATGTGGCGGAGGTGGCTACGGCCCCCCGCACGAGCGCGACCCCAAGCGCGTCGCAGAGGACGTCCGGCAGGCGATGGATCAGCGCCGACCGAGCGCTCACCGTGTACGGGGTCGCGCTCAGCGCCGACGGAGAAGTCGACCAGGAGCGCACCGAGGCACGGCGTGCCGAACTGGCGACCGAGGCGAGACCCTCATGACCCCGCCCGACGATCACACGAGCGTGGCTCGCCAGCTACCCGCGCTGGAGCGCACGCTCCCGCACATCCTCACCACACAGGCAACGACCTACGGCGACCGGCGCTTCCTCTCGGTCGGCGACACGACACGGAGCTTCGCCGGCATGCGCGATGCGGCCGCCCGACTGGCAGGAGCCTTCGCAGCGGCAGGAATCAAGCCGGGAGACCGGGTGGCACTGATGGCCGAGAACCGCCTCGAGGTGCTCGACACGTGGCTGGCGTGCGCCTGGCTCGGCGCGATCCTCGTGCCGCTCAACACCGCCACGCGCGGGCCACAGCTCGAGCACGTGCTCACGAACTCCGAGCCTCGCGCGATCGCCCTCGAGCCAGGCTTCCTCGACCACCTCGAGGTGCTCGACACGCTGCCTTCCTCCGTCGAGCACCTCTGGACGCTCGACGCAACCGACCGGGCCGCATGTCTCGGACTGCCGGTCACCCCCTTCCCGGGCGGGGAGGACGAGCCGATCCCACCGCACGATGTCGGACCCGGCGACACCGTCGCGATCCTCTACACCTCCGGCACCACGGGGCCCTCGAAGGGCGTGATGTGCCCGCACGCCCAGTTCTACTGGTGGGCGCACTCGACAGCAGCGATGCTCGACGGGATCGACGAGAACGACGTCCTCTACACCTGCCTTCCGCTCTTCCACACCAACGCCCTCAACGCCTGCATGCAAGCGCTCGTGCACGGGGCGGAGTTCGTTGTCGGCCCACGGTTCTCGGCGTCGCGCTTCTGGGACAGGATCGTCGCCGCCGACGCCACCGTCACCTACCTCCTCGGCGCGATGGTGTCGATCCTCGCCAAGACACGCGAGGTTCCCTCCGAGCGGCAGCACCGTGTTCGCGTCGCTCTCGCCCCCGCAACACCCCAGCATCTCCATCAAGTGTTCGCCGACCGATTCGGCCTCGTCCTGCGCGACGGCTTCGGGATGACCGAGACCAACGCGGTGATCGGCGCGCTCGACGGCAAGCAGCGACCGGGCACGATGGGCTACGTCATGCCCGGATACGAGGCGAAGATCGTCGACGCCAACGACGAGGAACTGCCGGACGGGACGCCCGGGGAGCTCGTCATGCGTGCCCGCGAGCCGTTCGCGTTCGCCACCGGCTACTGGCGGATGCCCGAAGCAACCGTCGAGGCATGGCGCAACCTCTGGTTCCACTCCGGAGACCGCGCCGTGCGCGACTCCGACGGCAGCTTCCGCTTCCTCGATCGCATGAAGGACGCCATCCGCCGACGCGGTGAAAACATCTCCGCATGGGAAGTCGAGCAGGTGCTCGAGTCCCACCCGGACATCGCCGCCTCCGCCGCGATCCCCGTTCCGTCGGAACTGGGAGAAGACGAGGTCATGGCAGTCATGGTCGCGCGCCCGGGAGCGCAAGTCGACTACGTCGACCTGATCCGCTACTGCGAGCCACGGCTCGCGTACTTCGCCGTCCCCCGCTTTCTCGAGATCGTCGACGAGCTCCCGCTGACCCCGAACGGCAAGGTGCAGAAGTACGTCCTTCGCGATAGAGGAGTGACAGCGACGACCTGGGATCGCGAGGCCGCCGGAGTGACCGTCAGCCGGCTTCCGTCGGGTTGACCGCTTCGCACCGCCCGGCGACCGCTCACGGGGCGGAAGAACGGCTTCCACCGGGTGGTTGCGGCTCCGGTGAGTCGCCGGCAGGGAGGATCCGACGGCCGGCACTAGCGGCGTGCGAGCAGCCTGTCGCCGGGTCTGCGACAAAGCCGCGCGCCGCTCGATTCGACCGGGGACGGCCTGAGTCGTTGACGCGCGGCTCCTGATGCCGTACCGATACGGGTGCACCTGCTCTTCCTCGACGAGTCGGGCCAGCTCGCGGAGCGGCGGTTCTTCGCGCTCGGCGGGGTCGCGCTGCGCGACAGCGACTGGCACCTGCTGCGCGACCTGTGGCAGGGGACGCTGGAGGCGAACGGGTGGCCCGTCGAGCGCGAGGTGAAGTGGCACGGGATCCGCACCGGCGAGGTGCCTCCCGTCCTGGCCGACGCGGTCGTGGCCGCGCTCGCCCGCTCACCGCTGCGCTGCTACGTCACGCTGCTCGACATCGAGCTCGGCCTCGACCGCCGCACCCGAGTTCTTCGCCAGCGACGAGGACACCTACGCGACCGGGCTGATGTTCCTCGCCGAGCGGTTCCAGCTGCTGCTCCAGGCAGCCGACGACGTGGGGATGATCGTCGTCGACAGCCGCTTCCGCGAGGACGACGCCCGGCTGCGCCGCTTCTTCGCCGACCTGACCACCGACGGCAGCCCCTACTCCCGACTCGACCGCATCGTCGAGGGCCTCTTCCTCGGCCCGAGCCACTACTCGATCGGGCTGCAGTGCGCCGACCTCGTCTGCGCGATCACCGCCGCCGCCGAACGCGGCAACGGCCAGGCGCGCGGCTACCTCAAGACCCTCCTCCCCCGCTTCGCCGACGCACCCGGCCACCGGCGCGCTCGACGGCGTCGGCATCAAGCGCTTCCCGGAGCAGGCCCGCAGACCGCGCAACGAGAACCGGCTGTTCTAGCTTGGTTAGGCGGCGGCAGCCGCGAACGAACGACGTGAA
Source organism: uncultured Actinomycetes bacterium (assembly GCA_963703095.1). GTDB lineage: Bacteria > Actinomycetota > Thermoleophilia > Gaiellales > Gaiellaceae > Gaiella. Next base: position 975,859 of record OY969787.1, on the reverse strand, counting down.
CAGGTCGCCGGGAAGCCGGTGATGGAGCCTCCATACGAAGGCGATTGGCCGATCCCCTTCATGCTTGACGTAGCTGGCCAGTCCGAGGCACCAGAAAGCGCGGTCGCTGCCAAGTCGTGCGAAGAGCACGATGTTCGTGCCTTGCTCAACATGGCTGATGTAGCGCCTGCAGGAATCAGTCACCGAGCGACGCCCACCCCGGCGGTAGCGCGGCGGTGAGGTCGCGGGCCTTCCGATCGTGATCCGCGTCGGCGAGCTCTGGGCGCTCCGCAAAGTAGGCGCGGTACCAGTTCTCGAGTCCAGCTTTGTAGCGCTGTCCGCCTTCCCTCAGGTCGTCGCTATTGCCCGTGGGCTCCAGCAAGCCGTTGAAGTCGTCAACTGTCAACCGACCTCAGATTTCTTTCTACCGCAACGCCTCAACGTCCACCTCCCGCCGATCGGACGGCAGGCCGAGCGCCCACGAATGTCTCCGGGTTATCCGGGTATTGCGGTCGTCGCGGAGGGCGTAGGTCGATTCGCAGCTCGGCCGCGACAGCGGCCGCACGCTCAGGGCCGAGACGACCGAGGAGATGCTCGATAACGTCCTCCTGACGGGCTTGCCCGAAGGCCAGCCGGTAGACAGCGAGCGCGTCGCGGAGGCGCTTGACGCGATCGAGCTCGCGGCTGAACGGGAGGGCGAGAATGTGCCGCTCCACCTTGGCGCCGTTTTCGACCGGGTAGACCCAGTACGGGACGAGCTCCGAGTCGGCTTCGAGCCTGTCGTGGCAAGCGAGCCCAAACGCAGTCGACCACGCGTCACCTCCATCGGCGAGCGCGCCTGCGCCGTGCTTCAGCGCCACGTTCTTGCGGACTGCGTGGCCTTTGTAGCGGTGGACACGGCCTTCGCGCTGCTCGAGGTCGACAGGGTTGTTGGGGAGGTTCCAGTGCACGACGATATGACAGTAAGGGTGGAAGTCGAGGCCCTCCTGCCCGACCGACGTGCTGATCAGCACGAAAGGCCAGTATGGGGAGTTGAACGCCTCGCGCAACTGCGACGCCCGCGCGGGAGCTTCGCCGTCGGCCGGTTCACCGCCGCCTTCCTCGTCGCCAAAGCGCATGGCGAACGCCGTGTGAAGCCGCTCGGCCTTGGGAGCCACCGAGTCGTCGGTGACTTCAAGGTGGCTGTAGTTGACCCGCGAGGCCCGTAGCGCGAGAGACCGGATCATTGCATTGGCGACGGTAGCGGCCGCCGCTTCAGGCGGCTCGTTCGACGCGCCCTCGGATTCCATGAGCACGTGGGCGTGCTCGTCGAGCACTGCCTGAAGGCATCCATCGGTGCAGTAGCGCATCACCTCGCGCCAGTAGGTGTCGTCCGGCGACGCGCGGCCTGCGCGCAGCAGTGCCGTTGCCTCGGGCGCGTTGAACAATCCCCGGAGCGCCCACGCAACCCGCGCCGCCGCCAGCCGGGCGTCGAGCGACCCAACAGGAAGCCCGGTCACACGGGTCAGTGCTCGCAGCGCGAGCGTTCCCGGACCACCGACCGCAAATCTGGCGAGTACTTCGGGAAGATCCTCCGGACGCCGCCCCAGCTCCGGATTGAGTGTGCCATCCACAGCGGAGCGCGCGAGTTCCACGTGGTCCTGCCAGCGGCTCTCCTGCGCGGAAGCTCGCTTGTCCCAGTTAGTCCACTCCCCGGCCAGTTCGCGATAGGCCCACCATTCGGCGTCGGTGTCCAGCATGAGGGGTGCAGCCCAGTACCAGCGCTCATCGATGTCGCCCTTTGCGGTCCCGCGCGGCAGTCGCTCGAGTAGTGGGCTGATCCGAGCTTGGGCCCATGTGAGCAGCTCCCCGATCGTGTTTGCTTGATGCTCGGTGGCGAATGCGCGAGGGTCGGCGGCGGCGGCAAGCGTCGGCGACGGGTAAAGCAGCGCGAGTGCGGGCATGCCTGTGCGCCGCTCATTCGCTCCGATCGCGAAGGCGAGCCGGTTCCGCTGGCTTGCTCGGCGTTCGGGCGTGTTCTGTGCACTCGAGTCGGCCTCTAGCGTGAGCCGTCGCTCTGCGAGGTAGCTGAGCAGGCCAGCGGCTGCACGCGGGACGGCCTGCCAGGCGGAGAAGACGAGCCGCTTGGTGAAGCCGCTTAGCCGTGGGCTCGCGTACGCGCCCCCCAGCTCGTGGTAGGGGAGCGAGGGTGGGATCCACAGCAGGCGCCATGCCTCGCTGTCAATCACGTCCTTGGCGAGTTCGCGCATGCGCGCACCGCCAGGATCCACAGCGTCGTATGCATGCAACGTCGCGCGGTCGAGCAGGTCAGCACTCGTCGCGTTCAGCAGCGCCGCGAGCTCGGATGCCTGGTCCGGTGTCTTGCAGGCCACGTCGAAGCGGCTGCGCAACTTGTAGCCGTCGAGGAAGTTCAGGAGGTAAGGAGCGCTCTTCCAGAGCTCGGTGACATCGTGCTGATTCAGCTCACGGGCGACGTCCTGGGCGAGCAGGTACTGGTGCAAGTCGGCGGGCGTGGGCGACGCAACCCGAAGAACGTGGCGGAGCATCGCGTCGTGCTCGCCGGCGGCGCCGATGCGCTCGGTCCGCGCGATGTAGCGGGTGAGCAAGCCCTCGATCGAGCTTCCGATCGCGCGCAGGCGCTCCGAGGCTCCAGGGGCGCTGCTGTATAGCCCACGCTGGTAGTCGCGCAGCAGGCCGCGTAGTTCATCCGCGCGGGCATCGCTGTCTGCAAGGAATCGAACCGTGGCGAGGAAGTCCTCATGGTGGTTGTCGTCGCCGCCGTCTCCGGCGACGGTAAGCGCTCGGTATGGAGTCGCCGAGAGCATCAGGACGCGGCAGTGCTCGCCGGTCTCTGGGCGCTCCCAGTCGAAGAGCGCACGAGCAAGACTCGCTGCCTCACTGTCGGGTTCGTCGACGAGGAGATGGCGAAAGCGCTGAAACTCGTCGAGGATGACGAGGTCCGGCTCGAGCGCCTCCACGCACGACGCTGCGAGCAGGCCGCGGAGCTCGCCGATCAGCCTGTCGCGTCGTCTCGTCTGTTCATACGGGATCCGGGTGCGCCGCCGGCGGCTGACGCCCCCTGTGGCATCACGTGGCGGGCGTGAGGCCGTGCCGACGCATGACCTCGCCCAGCGCGCCGACGTCGGGTGGCCCATCGGCTGCGGCATCGAGGATGGCCGCGACCTCGCGGAAGTAGTCGGGGCCGAGGATGCCGGGCGTCACGACCGCCAGTGCCTTCGCATCGACATCGCCGACGTTGTCGAACTGGTGGACGACGCCGCGCGGGATGAGAAGCGCCTGTCCGGGCCCGACATCGATCGGCGCGCCTTCGAGCGTCCAGGTCAGCACTCCCTCGAGCCCGTAGATCGTCTCCTCGTAGCCGTCGTGGCTGTGGCCGGCGGCGACCCGTGTCCCGGTCGGGACGTCGAACTCGAAGACTGCGACCGACCCTCCCGACTCCTCGCCATCGACCAGAAAGCGGATCGCCATGCCACCGACCTTGATCTCGTCGCGCATCGTCGTGGTCACCATGCTCCTCCTCTCGGGACTTGGTAAAGTTACTTGACGATACATGTCGAAGAGCGATCCGTCAAGTGACTTGACTACCTCCGGGGGTGAGGAGAGGCCGCTCGGGCCGCCGCTCATCGGCGCGCTCCTGCGCCTGCCGTGGGACGCGGTGCAGCAGCACATGCTCGATCGCCTGCACGAGCGAGGCTTCGAGGACTTCGACGCCGCGTACCTGATCGTGTTCCAGTACCCGGGACCACAGGGGGCCCGGCCGTCGGAGCTGGCCGCCCGGCTGAGGATCAGCAAGCAAGCCCTGAACTACCTGCTCGGCGAGCTCGAACGGCTCGGATATCTCGAGCGTCGAGCGGATCCCGACGACCTTCGCTCGAAGCGGATCGCCCTGACTCCGCGCGGCGTCGCTGCGGTGCGCGTGATCCGCGAGGCCGTCGGCGAGGTCGAGACCGCCTGGGCCGAGCAGCTCGGCCCACAGCGCTTCGACCAGCTCCGCGAGCTCCTGATCGAGCTCAACCGGCTGACCTAGCTACGCGTCCGGGTGGAGCATCTCGCGCGCGATGCGCCAGCCTCCGTCGTCGCCGACCGCTGCGCCGTCAGCGCCTGTCAGAGCTCGTCGATCGTGATGACGAAACCGAGTCGGTCCGCGCCACGTCGCAGCCGTGCATCGAGGGTGATCAGCCTGCAGCCCAGGAGCTCGGCGAGCGCGACGTACTCGGCGTCGTACGTCTTGGCCCACCCGAGCGCGTTGGCGATACGCCACGCACCGGGGCCGACACGCGGATCGTCGCTCCGCTCGATCCGCACCGCAGCGAGGGCTGCGTGGGCGGCGTCTGCGTCTGCCACGCCGATCTCATCCCGCCAGCGGAGCTCGTGCAACACGGAGCGCGCCTCCGACCACAGCAGCGGTGGTGCGATCAGATGCTCGTCTCCGAGCGGCGACAGTCCCGCCTCCGACAGGCAGGCAGTCACCACGACGCTCGCGTCGACGACGAGCGTCACCGGCCGGCACGCGATCGCGCGACGGCCGCGGGGACGTTCGGCATCCGAGCCCCTGAGCGAGTCGTGCGCCAGGCGGCGGGCAGAGGAAGGACCGTGCCCTCCGCCAGCAACGCGTCGAGATCGGCATCCTCGATCACGTGCTGCGTCCCGACCTTCCTGGCAGGCAGCCGACCCGAACGGATCCAGCGACGGATCGTCTCGGGATCACGACCCGCCCGCTTCGCCGCATCAGGCACGGTCAGCATTGTCGCATGATACTACAACATCCGTCCGAGTCGACCTCGGGCTGCGGCGGGGCGCCTCTGTGAGCTGGTCCGGATCAGGTCGACGTCCCCCTTCGTCCTCCAGAGGAGGCTCACCCACAGGCACGAGTCCGGCTCGCGCAGGGGACCGGAGCAGCACGTCCTGTGATATCGACTGCATCCACAACGAAGGAGGATTCCCAGTGGCAGTCAAGGCGATCTCCGAGTTCACCACCCAACCGGGCCGACGTGCGGAGTTCGTGCGTCTGTTCGAGAGCCTCGTCGCACAGCACTTCGAGTCCATGCGGGCTGCCGGCTGCGACAGCGCGACCATCTACGTGGTCGTCGACGACCCCGACAGGGCGGTGGAGATCAGCGAGTGGGAGTCTGCCGAGGCGCGGGAGCGGATGACGCAGAGCGAAGCCATGGGCGCGTTCGCGCCCCTGTTCGAGCTGCTGGCCGCTCCTCCCAGTGCGACGGTGGTCGAGCAGTTGCACTAGCGCTGGCGCACTGAGTCACGATGGGAGAGACTCGGGCGATGCCGGCCCCGGACGTGCAGTACACCCGAAGTGGTGACGTCGCCATCGCCTACCAAGTGGTCGGCGATGGACACCCAGACCTCGTGTCCGTGCGCTCGGTTACCGGCGATCTGTCCTCTTCGTGGGAGCAGCCGCTCCTCGTCCGCCACCTCGAGGGCTTGGCCGAATGCGGACGGCTGCTCATGCTCGACAAGCGCGGGACCGGGCTCTCGGATCGCCCGCGCGACGTGCAATCCGCCGAAACGGCGATGGACGACATCCGGGCGGTCATGGATGCCGTCGGCTCGGAGCGCGCCGTGCTCTGGACCGGCGCGAGCGCGACCGGGGTGGCGGTGCTCTTCGCGGCGACCTATCCGGACCGCTGCGCGGGCCTCGTCCTCTTCGACCCGAGGGTACGAGGCACACGCTCCACCGACTACCCGTGGGCGCCGACCGAGGAAGAGTGGCGAACGCGGCTCGCCGCGCTCCGCGCGAGCTGGGGAGAACGGGAGTTTCTGGAAGACCTCTGTCGCGAGTGGGCGCCGGAGGTCGCGGCGGACAACGGCTTTCGCGACTGGTTCGTGAGCGGCATGCGCCGCAGTCTCAGCCCGGCCGCTGCAGTCACGGCCTTCCGCACGGAGATGGAGCTCGACGTCAGCGACGTCCTTCCGGCCGTCCGCGTACCGACCTTGATCCTTCCGAGGCCGGCGGAGCCCGGGCCGGGGCACTACACGGCCGAGCGAATCCGCGGAGCGAACGTCGCCGAGCTCCCCCCGTTCGAGGGCATCTACACCTGGGTCGACGATGATGCGCACGAGGCGACGATGGAGGCGACGCGCGACTTCGTGTCCCGTCTCTCCCAGCACGTGGACGCCGAGCGGGTCCTGGCGACGGTGCTGTTCACCGACATCGTCGGATCGACCGAGCTTGCCGCCCGCCTCGGCGATGCAGGCTGGCGCGGGTTGCTGCAACGGCATCACGCAGTCGTTCGCAGAGAGCTGGCGCGATTCCAGGGCCGGGAGCTCGACACGGCCGGCGACGGCTTCTTCGCTGCCTTCGACGGGCCGGCGAGGGCCGTGCACGCCGCAATGGCGATCCGCGACGGTCTTCGCACGCTGGACATCGAGATCCGGGCAGGCCTCCACACCGGAGAGTGCGAGGTGAGCGACGGAAAGCTGGTCGGCCTGGCGGTCTCGGTCGGGGCGAGAATCGCCTCCCTCGCTGCGGCCGGTGACGTGCTCGTCTCGAGCACAGTGAAGGATCTCGTGGCCGGATCAGGGCTGCAGCTGGAGGACCGCGGTGAGCACGAGCTCAAGGGCATCCCCGATCCGTGGCGGGTGTACGCCGTTCGGTCGTTGTCGCCCTGACGACAGGCTATGGAGCTAGGCGGACTCGAACCGCCGACCTCCTGGGTTGGGGCCATGGGGTTGCGCGGTGCGGCTAGCCGACTGAAGGCGGAGCCTGAAGACCAGCCGCGTCAGCCGCCGGGCACAGGATGACCTCGACCCGGATTAGCACCCGGTGCAGGCGCAGTCGAGTGGATGAGTCCCGCTCGCTCGCACGCGCTCTCGGTCCTGCGGGACGAGCGCCACAGGCGCGATCGCCCAGCAAGACCGAGAGCGTGTGCGAGTGAGCGGGACTGTCCCTTGAACTCGCAGGGTCTGGCGAGCCCTCGCGACATGTCGCCCACGCGTGCGGAGTAGTCAGTGGTTCCGCGCCGGGCGGTAGGTAGCGCCACGGATGCGTTCGGCTGTGATCTGGGGCATGCTCGTGGTGGCAGGAGGCCGCGATGGGCGTGAGGTTGTGGCGCAGGGTTCTGCTTGCGGTTGTGCTTGCGCTTCTGCTTGCCGCGTGTGGCGGTGATCGAAGTGTCGGCCCGCCCCGGGAGATCGACGTCGGCGACGAACTGCAGCAGATCCTCGACGAGGCGGTGATCGCCAGCAACGGGGCAGGTGTGACCGCCGCGGTGGTGGCGGAGGGCCACAAGCCGTGGACGGGTGCCGCCGGCCACTCGGTGCGGAGCGGGAGCCCGATGATCCCGATGACCCCCGACATGCTCTTCGAGATCGGCAGCGTCGGCAAGACCTTTGTCACCACCCTGCTGATGCAACTCGTCGACGAAGGAGTCGTCAGCCTCGACGATTCGCTCGGCACGTGGATCTCCGGCTATCCGCAGCTCGACCCGCGCATCACCCTGCGAGAGCTGGTCGCCAGCACCAGCGGCATCCCCGAGTGGGTCGACCACCCGTCCTCACCCTTCAAGAGAGGGCTCGACGAGTCGAGGGCGTGGCTGGCCCGCTCCCGAACGGTCGACGACATGCTCACCGAACTCGTCGGGAAGGGGGAGTTCCCTCCCGGAACTGAATGGCGGTACTCGACGACCGGGTTCCGGCTCGCGCGCGAAGTGCTCACGTTGCAGACCGGGAAGCCGATCGCCGAGCTGATCCGGGCCCGGCTGCTCGATCCGCTCGGGATTGACGGCATGTGGCTCACACCCACCTGGCCCATTCCGAAGGACATTCCTGTCGCCCATGAGTGGTACGACCTCGACGGCGACACCAACTTCGACGACATCACCGCCGTTCCCAAGACCGCGTTCGAGGACCTGAAGGACGCGCCGGTCTACAGCAACGCCCTCGACCTGGCCCGCTTCTGCCAGGGCCTGTTCCACGACCGGGCGCTGGTGAGCGACGAGTCGCTGGCCGCCATGCTCGACTTCCGACCGGTCGACGACCCGGCCGAGCCGATTCGCCGCCGCATACGGGCTCGGCGTTGGTGTCCTCCGCCTGCCGGACCTCGACGGTCTCGAGCACTACGGCCACGCGGGCAGCGGGTTCGGCTACGTCGCGATGATGCTCTACCTGCCCCGCTCCCAGGCATGCGTCGTGCTGCTGACCAACGACGGCGGCTCCACCATGGGCGCCGCCGCCGCGCCGTTCCTCCGGGCCGTCGACGGCGGCCTGTAAGGCCGGCCCCAGCACACGGCCTGCATCGAACGGTGTTCGGGGTGAGCTGAGGGTTTGCGTCCTCCCCGTGCAAGAGGCTCGTGGCGTGCGCCAGTGTTCGGGAGTGTCACATGAGCGAGCGTCTATCGTCGAGGGATGGACAGAGCGCCAAACCGGGCCGAAGGCAGCTCCTACAAGGCCCGCCCGCTCGACGCGTCCACGTGGGACGCCTTCGCGGAGCTGGTCGAGCGCAACAATGGAGTCTACGGGGGGTGCTGGTGTATCGCCCATCACTGTGAGTACATACGGGGCGTCAGCGATCCCCGCACGCTGAAGGAGGAGCTGGTCAGGGCGGGGCGGGCGCATGCCGCCCTTGTCTTTGACGAGGACGGCCTCGCGCAGGGCTGGTGCCAGTACGGCAGCCCGGAGGAGCTCGGGCTCAAGCACCACCGAGAGTACGCGAAGGACCCGCCGCCTCGTGCGCACTGGCGGATGACCTGCATCTTCGTCGACAAGCACCATCGCGGCCGTGGAGTCGCACGGGCAGGGCTCGAGGGCGCACTCGCCCAGATCGCCGCCGCCGGGGGCGGTCGCGTCGAGGCGATCTCCGAGGTCACTGCCGGGCGGGAGGCGCACGGCCGGTTCCTGTTCAGCGCGACCGCCGAGCTGTTCGAGCAGCACGGGTTCACGAAAGGACGGCAGGTCGGAAAGCACGCCTGGATCGTGAGCCGCGAGATCGACCCTGGTTAACGACCGCGGGCAAGCCCCACATCGCTCGCCTGCGTCACCGGCCGCGGCGATGGTCGGCGTCGTCTGAGGAGGACGCTTGCCAGCTCTTCGATGTCTGTTGTCTAGATAGACGACAGAGCCACCCTGCGGCCTCCCTCGATCGAGGCACCAGCGGCTCTCAGAACTCTCGAAACGGCGCCAGGACATCTGCCCCCTCGACGCGAAAACCCCCGCCAGACGACAGGGGTTCCCGAGGTGGAGCTAGTCGGACTCGAACCGACGACCTCCTGGGTGCGATCCAGGCGCTCTCCCAACTGAGCTATAGCCCCGCGGCGGTCGATTGTACCGTCATTCCCGTCCCCCGTCGCTCGCCCGGCACGAGCTCCCCGGCCTCAAGAGGGCCGGCAGAACGGACCCTGCGCATCGGCACGCGAGACGCAGCGGCGCTCCGCGGACCACCTCCACGTGTCGTCGAGCCGGGCGAAGTGCGGCTGGCCGCCGGCCGATGTACGGCTGGCCGCACCCTCATCGGTGTCTGCGCCAGCGACGGTGGCGGTGCACACGTCGTTCACCTGCACGGACGGGAGGATCGAGCCGATGAATCCGAACAAGGCACTCTGGGAGAAGGGCGACTTCACGCGCATCGCGGAGACCATGCGCGACAGCGGCGAGGAGCTCGTCGACAAGCTGGGGATCACCGACGGGCTCGAGGTCCTGGACCTCGGCTCCGGTGACGGGACGACGGCGTTGCCGGCGGCCAGGCGCGGGGCGGACGTCCTCGGCGTGGACATCGCCAGCAACCTCGTCGCGGCCGGCAACGCACGGGCGCGGAGCGCGGGCCTCACCAACATCCGATTCCAGGAAGGCGACGCCTCCGACCTGAACGAGGTCGGCGACGGCAGCGTCGACCTCGTCGTCAGCATCTTCGGAGCGATGTTCGCCCCGAGGCCGTCCGACGTGGCCAAGGAGGTCGTGCGCGTGACCCGGCCCGGCGGCCGGATCGTGATGGGGAACTGGATCCCCAACGATCCGACGCTCGTGGCGCAGATCCTCAAGATCAGCTCCGCCTACTCCCCACCGCCGCCGGAAGGGTTCGTCAGCCCCATGACCTGGGGGGTCGAGGAGAACGTGATCGAGCGGTTCGCGGGTGCGGGTGTGCCCGAGGAGAGCATCTCCTTCGAGCGGGACACCTACAGGTTCGACTTCCCCGGGCCACCGTCGGAGCTCCTCACGCGGTTCAGGACGTACTACGGGCCGACCATGAACGCGTTCGAAGCCGCGGCGGCCGACGGTCGCGAGGCCGAGCTCCACGCCGAGCTGGACGCCCTGTTCAACAGCCAGAACGCCAGCCCGAGCGAGGACACCACCTCGATCCCGGCGACGTTCCTGCGCGTCAGCGTCTCGGTCTGAGGCAGTGGACGCACGAGGGGGGCGCTCGCCTACCCGCTCGGCGTGACCTCCCGGAGCCAGGCGACGTGCAGCGCCAGCAGCCGGGCCACCAGCTCGGGCTGGTCGGCGGCGTGGTCGACCCGCTCGGGCTCGTCGTCCGCGAGGCTGACCAGCTCGAGCGGCTCGTCGCCCACGCCGATCAGCTTCCAGTCTCCCTCGCGGATCGCCCAGCGGTCGATCCACTGCCAGTGCAGCACGTCGTGGTGGCTCGGCGCGTCGTCGCGCACGATGGGCAGGAGCGACCGGCCGTCCAGCACCACCCCCGCCGGCGGCGCGACGCCGCACAGCTCGAGCACCGTCGGCATCACGTCGCAGGCCGTCACCGCCTGATCGCGCACCACGCCGCGACCGATCGCGCGCGGGTAGCGGATCATCGCCGGCACGCGGATGCCCCCCTCGTAGAACGTGCCCTTGTGGCCGCGCCACGGGCCGGTGTTCCCGCCCCCGCCGTGCGCGAGGTAGTAGGTGCCCCTGGGCAACCCGCTGGCGTGGTCGTCGACGGCGATGCCGTCGCCGTCCTCGGCCGAGTGCCCGTTGTCGGACAGGAAGACGATGATCGTGTCGTCGGTCAGCCCGAGCTCGTCGAGCTTCGCCAGCACGCGCCCGATGCGGTCGTCCGTCGTCGACACCATCTTCGCGTACGACCGGCGCGGCATCGGCATGTCCGCGTACCGCTCGTCGAACGCCGGGTCGGCCTGCTCGGGGTAGTGCGGGATGTTGAACGCGCAGTAGAGGAAGAACGGCTCGTGCTGGTGCCGATCGACGTAGTCGACGATGCGCTCGGACATCAGATCGGGGAAGTACTCACCACGACGGAAGACCTCGGTCGTGCCCTCGTAGAGATCGTGGAACCCCCGCCCGTGCAGGAAGAAGTGGGTGTAGTTCTCGATGAACCCGCCGCGTAGGCCGAAGGAGGTCTCGAACCCCTGCTCCGTCGGGCCGTGACTCTCCGCGGCGCCCAGGTGCCACTTGCCGAAGAGCGCCGTCCGGTAGCCGGCGTCACGCAGCGCCTCGGCGAGCGTGACCTCCTCGAGCGCCATGTTGACGCCGAGCTCGGCCTTCATGTCGCCCTGCGTCCAGTCCGTGACGCCGCTGCGCTGCGGGGCGCGCCCGGTCATCAGCATCGCCCGCGACGGGCAGCAGACCGTGTGGGCGTAGGCCTGCGTGAAGCGCACGCCTTCGGCCGCGAGCCGGTCCATGTGCGGCGTGTAGAGATCGGTCGACCCGTAGCAGCCGGCGTCGAGCGTGCCCTGGTCGTCGGTGAGGAAGATGACGACGTTGGGTCGGCGCGGTGTGGGCTGGTCAGCCGACATGACCCACAGCAGCGAGCACCGTCAACGGCAGCACGCGGGGACGTTCGACGCCATGTCAGGGACTGTACTGCGAGAGCGGACGCGCCCTGCGACGACGACCACCGCCTCGAGGCGAAGCCCTCTGACGGAGCGAGCCGTCGACCCCCTGCTCACCATCGAGCGACGAGGAGGGCAGCGCGGGCACGGCCGTGCGGCTACTCAGTCCATATGATCGGCAGACGGGTGTGACAGCGATTCAGGGGAGGTTTTCGCGATGTACGCACGGCTGATCTCGATGTCAGGGGCCCTCTCGGAGAACCGTGAACAGGCGATTCAGACGATCCGCGAGAGGGTGATCCCGGCTCTGAGCCAGCAGGATGGGTACGCCGGGTACGTGGCCCTGTTCGACACCGAGAACCACCGCGCCAAGGCCGTCCTGCTCTGGGAGAGCCGGGAGGCGGCAGAGGCAGCCCACACGGCAATGGCGGATTTCCGCGAGCAGATCATCAGCGGGCTCGGCATGACCCTCGAGTCGGCTGACCTCTACGAGGCCCCGGTGGTGGAGGTCGCGTGACCGCCCGGCACCAGCTGCTTCCGCGCTCACCGAAGCCTGAGCTCTTGGGGGCCCGCTCACCCAGCTGACCGGTCATGCGCGCCGAGTCGCTGACGATCGGTCGGTCGCGCGTTGATGCCGAAGAGGTGGCCAACGGCGAGGCCTCGTACTCGGGAATCACGGGGTCTAGGATCGGACCATGCCCGAGCTGCCCCGCGGCACCGTGACGTTCGCGTTCACGGACATCGAGGGATCGACCACGCTGCTGAAGCAGCTGGGCGACGAGTACGCGTCCGTCCTCTCCGCCCATCGCCGGCTCGTCCGCAACGCCTTCACCTCCCACGACGGCGTCGAGATCGACACGCAGGGTGACGCGTTCTTCTTCGCGTTCGTCCGCGCGCGCGACGCCGTCGCGGCAGCGGCCGAGGTGCAGCGTGCACACGTCACCCACGAGTGGCCCGGCGGGCTCGAGGTGCGGATGCGGATCGGGCTGCACACCGGCGAGCCGACCGTCGGGGAGGAGGGCTACCTCGGTCTCGACGTCGTGCGTGCCGCCCGGCTGTGCGGCGCCTGCGGCGGCGGCCATGTCCTCCTCTCGGAGACGACCCGCGCGCTCGTGGGATCGACCCTTCCTCCGGGCGTCTCGGTCTTCCCCCTCGGCGAGCGCCACCTGAAGGACATCGACGAGCCCGAGCGTGTCTATGAGCTCGAGATCGAGGGCGTCGCGACGGGCCTCTCCCCCTCCGCTGCGGGACAGACCCCGCAGGAGCCGCCGACCGCGCCCCGCACGTCCCGCGCCGACCGAAAGGCGCGGCAGAAGGAGTGGGAGAAGGACTTCGAGCGACGCATGGAGGAGTTCGCCGAGCGCACCGCTGATGGAGTGATGGGGATGATCGAGCGCACCTTCAGCGGACTCGGCCGTGAGACCCGCCCACCCCGCGAGATACGGGTGGAGGTCACCTCCGACGAGGACGAGGAGAGCAAGCGCAGCGCCGTCGACGGCATCGCCGCCAACGCGGAAGAGCTCGCGAAGCACATCGAGGCAGCGATCGCCCAGGCCCAGCGAGACGCGAAGAGCCCCAAGGGCGGGTAGCGCCGGCAGAGCTTCCGCAGGCGGCGGGCTTCGGCAGGCGCTCGTACCGATCTCGTCCGCTGGCGGCGGCTCCCGCCGGCCGGACAGACCCGATGGTCAACCCTGCCAGAAGGTATCCAGCGAAGCCCTCTGACGGACTCGAACCGTCGACCCCCTCCTTACCATGGGCAGCGATCCGGGGCCTCGCGCGGTCCCGGGCGGTCTCGTGCGGCCCTCGTGGCACGGCCGTAGCGAGGACGAGCAGCGCCATCGGCACGAGGACCTGCGCGAGGCGCATGGAACCACCTCCTGCTCCCATCCCTCCGCACTCGGAGTCAGGGTTCTGTAAGGAGGACGAAGGGGTTGAGTTAGGCATGCGGACAGTCCGCTTCGGGGCTTCGAGGGCTCCGCTACCGTGGACGCGTGGGGAGACCGCGCCACCTGGGAGCCACCCGGATGGTCGTCTTGCTCGCCGTGCTCACTGCGGTCGTCGTCGGAGGTCTTGCGCGGTCGGCACCGGCAGCGGCGGATCGCGACCGCTACGTCGCGCTCGGCGACAGCTTCTCGTCGGGTGTCGGCACGGGCAGCTACACGCTCTCGCGCTCCTGCGCGCGTGGCACGTACGCGTACCCCTGGCTGGTCTCCCAGCAGCGCCCGAACACCGCGCTCACGTTCGTCGCATGCTCGGGTGCGACGACCGCGAGCCTCATGCGCACGCAGATCCGGTCGGTGTCGAGCGGCACCGACATCGTCACCGTGACCATCGGCGGGAACGACATCGGGTTCTCAGAGCTGATCGCGCGGTGCACCCTCCTGGACTGCTCGACCTCCCTGGACAGGACGCGGTCGACGCTCTCGAGCCTGCTCGGCCCCCGGCTCGACAGGGTGTACACGGCGATCCAGCGGAGGGCGCCCGACGCGAAGGTCGTCGTGCTCGGCTACCCACGGGTGTTCTCGAGCACCGGCTGCCAGATCACGCCGGGGATCACGTCGGCCGAGCGCTCGAGGGCGAACCGACTCGCCGACGGGCTCGACCGTGTGATCGCCTCCCGGGCGGCAGCATTCGGCTTCAGCTACCTGAGCGCCATCACCCCGTTCGCCGGTCACGCAACCTGCTCCTCGGCGGCGTGGCTGAACGGCCTCCAGCTTCCCAGCCTCACTGAGAGCTACCACCCGAACCGAGACGGCCAGCAGGCGGGGTACGCGCGGCTCGTGCGCTCCATCGTCGGCTAGTCCGACCTCTGCCGCGCCCTCCGACCCCCGTGTGCTGTGGCGCCGACAGATGCTCGCGCCCACCGCTGCCGCGGCTGGGTACCCGGACGCTCGGCCGTACGACCTCCGCCACAACGACGTCTCGCTCCTCTCCGAGGAGGGCAGGAGCATCATCGAGATCGCCCGACAGACGGGTCACTCGCCCAACCTGACCCTCATCAACACCGACGGGCACGTGTTCCAGGAAGCGACCGAGGCGGAGAAGGTCGGCGCGGAGGACGAAATCCGGGCGGCGCGTGTAGTGACCAGAATGTGGACACAGCCCGTCCAAGAGCGGTGTGAGCCGTTGCGTCCTTCGGTCTTAGCTACCCCAACAAGCCCGATGGGACAACGGAATGCAACGAGCCGCAACGGTCGCCTTAGCCTCGAACCTGAATGGTAAGGAGGGGGTCAACGGTTCGAGTCCGTCAGAGGGCTTCGCTGGATCCCGCATGAACGCTTGGGTTGCGGGATCGCGGAGCCGGGCATCGCGGTCGGCGTGCGCCTGATCGAAACGAATTTGGCAACGGGGCGGGAGTTGCCGCCCCATCGGCCGCACTCTTGGTGTCCCCGGAGCACGGCGCCGATCTGTGAACCGTCAGGATCGGCCTCGTCACTCGTCCGCACGATAGAGGAGGCCCGTGTGCGTGGGCCTCCTCCAATGGTCGTCCTGACACGTTCTAGGTTGAGCAGCCGAGCACTGCCCTGAGGCGGGTGGCATCAGCGATCAGAGCGTCTGCGACCAGTGCGTCGACGTGCTTGCCAGCCTGCGCTTCGAGATGGTTGACGAAGGCGTTCAGGATCTCGCAGGCTTCGGCATTGTCGCCGCCTCCGAGAGCAGCCTGCACCTCGGACACCATGTCCGCGAGGCTCGTACCCGGCCCGATGCCCTCGACGGCAGCGAACAGGTAGTCAAGTTGCTCCATCGCACCGGCAACGTGGATCGTGAAGCTCTCTGTCGCCTCGTTTCCCGAGTTGTCCTCAGCCGTACAGACGACGGTCGTGTCACCGATGGCGAACGTGCTGCCCGAAGCAGGCGTGCAGTCCACCGAGACACTCCCATCAACGTCGTCGGTCGCTGTCGCGGTGAACTCGACGACTGCGCCGTCGGGGCTGGTCGCGTTGACGGTCAGGTCGCCGGGGACGGTGATCTCGGGCGGGGTCGTGTCCATGGAGGACGTCCAGAGGACTGCGTGATAACCGCTGTAACCGACGATGTCGCCGTGATTGTTGATCGCCGACGCTTGTGTGCTCGTCATCACACCTGGGAGAGCGCCGAGGTCGACCATCCCGTCGCCTTCGCTCCAGACGAAACCGTGATACCAGCCGTCATCGCCTCTGCTGTATCCGACGACCTCGCCGTTGTCATTGAGTGCTGAGGGCTGGCTGTACGAGTATCTCGAACCGAGACCGCCGAGGTCGACCATCCCGCCTTCCTCAGTCCAGATGAACGCGTGTTCGTCACCACTCGCGGTCTTACTTACACCCATAACCTGACCGCCCTCGTTCACGCGCATGGCTCTGCTGCTCGAACCGCCGAGCGTGCCTAGATCGACCATGCCACCCGCGGGCGTCCACGAGAATGCGTGGAGGCCCCTCTGGCCGACAACCTGGCCTGGGCCATTGATGTCGTAGGCAACACTGCCCCAACTGTCCGGGGTGTCCAGATCGACCATCCCGCTTCCCTCAGTCCACAGGAAGGCGTGGCCCACCCCGTCGCCCGTGAAGCTACCTCCGACCGCCTGACCGCTGTTGTTGAGCGCCCACACGGTGCTTGACGACCCCCCGAGTGTGCCGAGGTCGATCATCCCGCCTTCCTTCGTCCACGAGAACGCTTGCCAAGTGCCCGCGACAGTGCTCCGGCCAATGACCTGACCGTTGTCGTTGACCCCGGTGGCGGAGCTGTACTTGTAGAGTCCAGTGCCTTCAAGGGTGCCGAGGTCGACCATCCCGTGTTCCTCGGTCCACGAGAACGCGTGACTAGGGTTGTAGGCCCCGCCAACAACCTGGCCGCTCGCGTTGACGGCCTCCGCGAAACTCTCTCCGTATGTCGAGAGAGCGCCGAGGTCGACCATCCCGCCCTCCTCAGTCCATAGGAAGGCGTGCCTATAGCTCGCCGCCGTGTAACTGTAGCCAACGACTTGCCCCGCATCGTTGATGCTAGTCGCGTAACTATTGCCCCCGCCGAGTGTGCCGAGGTTGATGATCGTGTACGCAGACCCGCCTGCAGCCGCAGCACTGGCGAGCAAGGCTGCAGACGCCAACGTGGCGACCAACGCGAGCAGCAGCCCGGCCACCAGACGGTGTCGATTGAAGTCCCTCATCGTGGGCCTCCTTCGCGCCGTGACGCTTCGATGACCTGCCTGGTCACGGCGTCAAGGTGGCCCGGAGCCACTCCCTGAACTAAGAGAACAACATCGCCGCGCCCGTGTCATCGGGGAGTGGCGCGTATACGGATGTCAGTAGTCGGTACTGACTCAGGGTGCCCAGCGTCCACACCATCGGACGCACAGCCACCCAGAGCACGGGACACTCCGCCGGGCTTTCCAATCGCGCGCGGAGCCACATGTCTGAACACACCCTGCCACGGACACAGCGGGGCAGCGAAGGCGGTCGACTGCATCTCCACTCAGCGGCCGGGCCCGACGCTGACGGGGTTCCAGTTACCGGAAGATCTCGTGTGCGTCGCTTCCGTCCGCGTTCATGATCCAGGTCTCCTGGCCGCGCTCGAACACGATGCGTGCTCCGTCGGGCGACCACGAGGGGCTGTACGAGCCTTCGTCGAACGCATATGTGAGGTTTGTCGGGAGCGAGCGCCCGCGGGCATCGACGACGTAGATGTGTGAGTCCCCCGAGCGACCTCCGGCGTATGCGATCCGGCGTCCGTCCCGGGACCAGGCGAGCCCGCTAAGCTCGTCGCCGCCACTGGCGGTGAGCGCGCGGACTCCGCGTCCGTCGGCGTTCATCACGCACACGTTGGCGGGATACGAGCCGCGGACGTACGCGATGCGACGTCCGTCGGGCGACCAGGCCGGGCTACGCTCGTTCTTGGACTCTGTTGACGTCAGCCTGCGTACGTCGTCGCCGTTCGCGCGCATGACGTAGAGGTCGTTACCTCGCGAGCGGGCACTGACGAAGGCGATGAGGTGCCCGGCGGGTGACCAGGCGGGACTGTGGTCGTCTGCTGTCGGGCTGCGTGTGAGGTTTCGCAGGCCGGTTCCGTCGGCGCTCACCACGAAGATGTCCGAGCGGTCGCCCGCTCCCGTGAACACGATCCTTCGCCCGTCGGGAGACCAGCTCGGGGGCTGTGGGAAGCTGTCCGCTGTGACGCCGAGTGCCGGGGCGAGGCGACGGGAGGTCCCGGTCTCGAAGCTCGACGACGACGAGGAACGCCTTCGACCACGTTTCGCGGACGAAGGCGATCTTCGACCCGTCGGGCGACCAAGCCGGAGCGAGGTCGTCCCAACCCGTCCTCGTCAGCGCCCGTTCGCGCCCGCCGTCAGCTGGAAGGACGTAGATGCCCCCGTAGTTGCGGTCGACGTCCGAGTAGAGCGTGCTCCCTGCGTAGGCGATCCAGCGGCCGTCGGGGCTCCAGGTCGGCGAAGCGGCGTAGTGCATGCCGCGTTGGTCGAGCGACACGGCCGCTCCCGCGGCTGCAGCCAGCGCAAGCCCGGCGGCGACGATCACCGAGGCGACCTGGCGGCGCGTGCGCACCAGCCGGTACTCGCGGGCCACGCTGCCAGCGAGAAAGAGCAGCGCTCCGAGTGACAGCGGCACCGCGGGCAGGACGACCAAGATCAGCACGTCGGCCGCCGACCAATCCTCGCCGCTCCAAGAATGGCCGAACGAGATCCCGAACCACATCAGGCCGAGCAACGGGACGGCCGAGACGACCAAGACGGCTCCGGCGAACCGTGGCAGCAGCCAGCAGAGCGGGATCGCGATACCGAATCCCACGGCCGTCACCGCAAACGGCGTCGGCTCGCCGCGGGCAAGCACGAGCTGCGCGAACGCGAACAGCGGCACAAGCGCGAGCAGCGCGAGAACGACGAGCTTGAGCGCTCGCACGACGCCCTCCGGGTTGCGGTCACGAACCAGACGTCTGCTCAAGCGGCCCGACCGTCCGGGTCGATCGCGCACCAACCGCCCTTGCTGGGTGCGATGCCAGCCTGGAGGAGTCTTCACCGAAACCACAGATACCTCCCAAACGAACTCTCCCTCAAGCGTGACCACACGGCATCGGTGACCTCGCTGACCTGCGGCTGCGCGAACACGCAGAACGAGAGCGCCAGATGTGACGCGCACCTGCCCCTCGCGTCAACGCCCCACCGAAAGCACCAGCACCCGGCGCATAACGGCCTCCTTCACCCCGCACACTGCTCGACCGCACACCAACCGCCATCAGCGGGGTTGCTGAACCGGCTGCCCGCGACCACGGAGCGAGCGGCTAGCCGCGTGCTTCCGCAAGGATCAGCGAGCGTGAGAAACGGTCGCGAGTAGAACGCCTGCGACGAGGGGAAGCCCAGCCGTGGCCACGAGGAACAGCGGATCGCCCCATGGCGCGCCCTCCGAGTGCCGCTCACTCCATTCCGACATCCCCGCCATGAAGAGGTGAAGAACGAGCAAGAACGGGCTCAACGCGATGAGTAGCCATCCGACCAGTCTTGGAAATCGCGACGACAACAAGATGAGCACAAGCCCAGCGCCAAGCCAGATCAGCCCGGTGATTCCGGCAGGTTCCCAGCCACCGTACTCAGGTGACACCTGCGGCCATGCGACCCACCAGCCGAGCGGCCCAGCGACAACGAGAAGAACGCTGGCCGCAGCTCTTCGCCACTCGCGCACCGCGATCAGCGTAGACCGACATCGAGGGCCAACGTTACTCCCGAAGGAGCCAGTCTTAATCACGTCCCGTCGGTGACGGCGCTGTTTCCGTCGCCTGGAACGGCTGCGGGCGGCCCGATGGCCGCCCGCAAGAGTCACGTCCTGTGGCTGGGTATCAGGGAAGCGGTGGGTAGATGTTCGGGCCGTAAGGGGCGGTGTTGCCGGAGCCCGCGAGGGCCTCATTGTCGGATCCCCTGATGCGGGTCACTGGGCTATTTGGCGACACTTGCGCGTACCTAGAAGGTGGAGAGGCGCGTGACCATGCAAAGAACGTGGCTCCTTGTGGTCGCGGCGGTCATTGCGCTGGTTCTTGCAGGCTGTGGTGGTGGAGACAGCGAGAGCGTCTCGACGCCCAACCCTATGGAACTCGTCCCGCAGCTTTCCGATCTCAACCGGGTACAGCATCGACAAGGCAGAGACGGGGCCATCGAGCCTTGAGGAGGCTCTCGAAGACAACACGCCTCAGGAGATCGCCCTCATCAAGAAGGAGCGTGTCGGGGGCTATGGCATCCAGTTCGAGAGTCCCAACCTCCCCGTGATCTACTGCCACTCGGTGGTGTACCGCTCTAGCGAGGGAGCCGAGGAGCTATAACGCCGCAAGATCGAACGGACAACCGAGAAGGCCAAGGAGGACGGCATCAAAGTCGAGCAGGCCAGCATCCAAGAGAAGCCCGGTGATGAGACGACAGCGTTCAAGGCCGAGCACGAAGGATCGTCGGCCTTCACGGTCGTGTGGCGCGAACGGAACATCGTCTCGTTCTGCGTGAGCGGTGGCATCGTCACAACTGATGGCTCAGAGACGGTTCGGGTCGCCCAAGCCCAGCAGATGCGAATCGCAGAGGCGCTCGGCTGATCGAGTCGCACCAAGATCCTCAACAGCGTCACGGAGAGCGGGAACTGGAGACGGGTAGCCCGTAGCCGGGATCGGCAACTGCCCTGATGCGGTCAGCGGAAGGTGGCTGGGTGGCGTTGGTGGAGCGTCAGCCGGTCGTCGGCGGGTGAACTCGTCGCCGGTGCGTTCGCGATCGCAGAGCATCCCCGTAGAGACGAAGGAGCGTGCCGACCGTCGCTGCGCCCTCGCGTCGGCGCAAGTGGTGGGTGAACAGGCGGAGCAAGATCCCGGTCGCTGCGAGCGCGGCGATCCCCGCCAACCAAACGATCCCGTCCCGCCACGCGTCCAGCCAGGACGTTTCACCAGACGGATCGAAGGACGCGAGCCACGTAACGCCCGAATAGACACCGAACACGTACAGCGGCTGCCACCACTGCGCAAAGACGACCGCGAACAGCGCGACAACGACGAGCGCCATGACAACAAGCGCCGCATCGGGGACGAGGCTCGACGGGTACTCCTCCGGCCACGCATCACCCGTCGTGACGAGACTATGCAGCGCCAAGGCGGGCAACATGACGACAGAGACGCCCATCATCCCGCCGAGCACCCAGAGCACCGATGCGATCGGCTGCATCCAGCCGTCCCGCCGCCGCGGCTCGTCCGGGGTGCCCTGCATGCGCAGACCAGCGACCGTGCCCGCGACGATCACGACGCCGAACAGCACCGTGAGCCACACTGAAGCCATGCCCCCCTCCTTCCTCTCCCGGAGTGTCCCGTCGCCCCCCGGCCGGGAACATCAGGGAGCGCGCTGACACACGATCACCGACAACTACTGAGCACAAGCCAGAACACGGCACTCCCGTAGCCGGGATCGGCAACCGCCCTGATGCGACGGGATGCGGCTGGTAGCACGGTGGGGTTGGGTGACGCGTATGTCGAGCCTGACGGCTGGTGTGCTGATCGGGATCCCGGTGGCCGTGGGTGTGGCGCTTGTGGCGATCCGGATCGCGGGACATGTCCAGGTCGCGCCGCTGGGGGCCGGAGCGCCCTCGGGACAGAGCAGGTCGCGTAGGTCGCGGATCGGGCTGCGGCTCGGAGGGTGGCTTCTCTTCGTCACCGGAGTGTTGATTACCGCTCTTGCCGGCATAGACATGATGATGTTCTGGGGGTATTCGGACGCCGTTGAATCCGTCGGTGAAGCGATCGAACGGGTTCTCGTCATGGCCTTTATGGCGGGCGTTCCGTTCCTGCTCGGGGTGGCCATGCTGGTCGACGGATCGGCGCTCAGTCGCCGCGCTGGCCGTGTCCTGTTGATCAGCTTCGTGACTTTGTGGCTGCTCGCGTGTGTGATCGCTACGGTCTTCGGCTCGAGCCAGTAGTTCCGCGTAGGCAGGGCCAGCGGCGTCGCTGATGCCACGGGATGCGGCTGGTAGCACGGTGGGGTTGGGTGAGGCATGTGCCTGCGCCAGGGCCGGACAAGCCAACAGGTAGGCCGGGGCCACGGGCGTCGCTTGACGACTTTGCTGCTGCGCAAGCAGTTGTGCGTTCCGGGCCAGGGCGACCAACGAGTAGACCTGTGGGGCAGCCCATCCCCGCACGACATGTGCCCAGTTGGCGCAAGCGAATGCGCGTGTTCTTTGGGGTTGTGTTGATTGTGCTCGGAGTACTGCTCGTGCTCGGTGGGGTGTTCGGCGCTCTCATGGCCTACGCCTGGGGGGCAGGCGGCTGGGCGTTAGAGGTGCTCCTGATCTACTGCGGCTTTGCAGCGTTGGCGTTCTGGGGCGGCTTGGGGCTTCTTCGTAGTCATCCAAGAGTGGCTATCACCTCGATCGCGGTCGGTGCGACGCTCATTGGTATCGCAGCTGCGCTCGCTACAGGCTCGGTGTCAGCGTGCAGCGCACGTTCCTCGGGTGTGAGTGTGTACGCCGATCCGCGGTGGTCGCCCGATGGCAGCAAGATCGCCTTTGTCGACGGCTACTACAACGACGTTCAGGGGATGGTGTACTGGGGCGAGATCGTCGTGATGAACGCGGATGGGAGCAGCAGGAGGCCCGTTGCCGGCGGCTACAACGATTCCTTCGCCTGGTCGCCCGACAGCACCCGGATCGCATTCACAGGCGGCCCCGGCGGGTTGGATGACACCGACCTGTTCGTCGTCGACGCCGACGGCTCGAACGAGAAACGGCTGACCGACACCGATGAGATCGACGAACACAGCCCGTCCTGGTCGCCGGACGGACGCGCCATCGCCTACGTGCAGGGCTGGTGTCGCGGGTCTCTCCACTCCTGCTCGGGGGGCGAGATCGGAGTGATCGCTCCCGATGGGTCGAACGCCCGCAGCCTGACCCGCACACCGGGAATCGACGAGGACGGGCCGGTGTGGTCACCCGACGGCCGCATGATCGCATTCACGCACACCCGGAGTGTTGCCGACTACTTCGGTACGACCTCCGTCATGAACGCCGACGGGACGGGGCGACGGAAGCTTGCGCCGAGACCATCGCGCGCCGGGAAGACGACGCTCAAGGCCGCGGAAGGTCCGGCGTGGTCACCGGACGGGACGATGATCGCGTTCAACGGTATTGCGCCGTCGGCGTCGGGCCTGTACGTCGCGAATGCCGACGGAACGAATGCGCCTCGGCTTGTCAGTTCGTCCGGCGGCGAACCGATCTCCTGGTCGCCTGATGGCCGGAGACTCGTCGTCGTGGGCGACAACGACATCCTCATCGTCAACGTCGACGGCACCGGCCTGCGCAACCTCACGGAATCGACGGGCGCCGAGTACGACCCCGACTTGTCACCGGACGGCACGAAAGTCGCATTCATCGGCTGGAGCCCCGGGGACAATGTGTCCGTAATGAACGTCGACGGCACCAGCGTGCGAGTGCTTGCCGACTAGAGAGAGCCAACCGAGCGAGCGTCGACCGACGATCCAGTACCCGACCGGCCCACCCACGATCAGGGTGGAACAACACGCACTGGGGCCTCTCCTTGTTGCTCGCCGCTGCGGGCACGCCCCTCGTGGCGGGCGTCTTGTTCATCCTGGCGGCGCGGTCTCGGTAGTCCCGTAGCCGGGATCGGCGACCGCCCTGATGTCCCGGTTGGCGGCGGGGTGGCACGGTGGGGTTGGGTGAGGCGATGCCAGTATCGGGATCCACGTCTCCAGTCCCAGAGCGGCCGCACGGCGGGCTAGTTGAGGGCATCGTCTCCTTGCTGTTGGCGCCGGTCGGTTTCGTCGGCTTGTTCGTCGCATGGGCGATCGCCTTCGTCGAGACCGCTGACACAGGGGGACTCAGTGACGATGCAGTAGTCGCGATCGTGCTGCTGGTTTTCGGGCCACTGCCCACCGGGATCGCACTGGGAGTTGTCTCCTACCGGGCTGGTAGGCACACGTTGGGGGTCTTGGGCATCGTGTGCAACGCGCTCGCCCCCTTCGTGGTGCTCCTCATGTTCGTCGCCGGATGATCGGCGTCTCGTCAACGGGCGGGGCGGAACATCTACCCGCCGCTCCCCTGATACCCAGCCACAGGACGTGACTCTTGCGGGCGGCCACCGAGCCGCCCGCAGCACGTCGAAGGTCGAGCCAATGAATCTGGGCTTGCCTCACGACGCGACAAGACCCTGGTCTCGTTGATCGCCTACGCGGGGCTGAGACCAGGTGAAGCCTTGGCGCTCCGTTGGGGCGATATTCGTGAACACAGCGTCTTCGTGATCAGAGCCGTCTCTCTCGGTGAGGAGAAGAGCACCAAGACCGGCAAGGAGCGAGTCGTCCCCCTGACGAAGCCCGTCGTCCAGGATCTGAACGAGTGGAAGCTTGCCTCAGGTCGTCCGGACGACACCGCTCTCGTCTTCCCCACCGCTGATGGGGGATTCTGGGAGGACCATGACTACCGCAACTGGTGAAAGCGGATCTTCAAGCCCGCAGCGAACCCTCTCGGGATCGCAAAGCCCTACGACCTCAGGCAGAGCTACGCGAGCATGCTCTTCGCAGAGAGGGCCAACCCTGCGGAGATCGCTGACGAGATGGGGCACAGCCTCGAAGTCCTCTTCAGCACCTACGCCCACGTCATCGCAGAACTCAAGGGAGCGGGGTGCGATTTCGGTCGAGGATTCTGATCCTCGAAGCCCGCCGTGGTCACCTTTTGGTCACATCGCCCGAGAAGATGGCCGCGACGCGAGGTGAGCGAGCAATGAGAAACCGCCCGTTTCCAGGCGGTTTCTCGAAGCCCTCTAACGGACTCGAACCGTTGACCCCCTCCTTACCATGGAGGTGCTCTACCGACTGAGCTAAGAGGGCGCAGCCGGGAGTGTAGCCGGGGCGTCCGAGCGCTACTGGCGCTGACGTTCGGCGGGGACGACGTCGAACCCCGCCTCCGCGAAGTGGGCGTCGACGGCGAGCGCTGTCGAGATCGACCCGCGGCGCATCAGCTCGAAGGAGACGTGGTCGACGAGCGAGACATCGCGTCGGCCGGCGGCGAGCAGCGCTGCGACGGCGGCGCGGTGGACGTCCTCTTCCACCCAGGACACGTCGAGGGCGGGGAGGAGCCGCTCGTGCAGGTCACGCGCTGCGGCGACCCCGAGACGGCTCTGCACGAGAGCGCTCGTCTCCACGACGACGTAGCTCGAGGTCACGAGCCACTCGTCGTCGAGCAGCTCCCGGAAGACGGGCGCCACCGCGGCGTGCGCCTCGTCGTCGCGGTCGAGGACGGCGTAGAGCGCAGACGTGTCGACGAACGCCGTCACCCGCGGAGGGCGTCGGCGAGGTGCGCGTCGTGCTCCGAGGCGACGTCCCGGCGGCCGCTCGCGTGCGCGCCGATCACCGCTGTCGCGGCCGCGCGCCGCGCGGCGGTGTCGCGCCGGAGCGACTCCTCGACGAGCACCCGGATCACCGCGGCGATGGAGAGCCCGCGCTCGAGCGCCTCGCGGCGCACGGCCTCGTCCTGCTCCTCGGTCAGCTGGATCTGGCGACGCACCATGCCATCATGATACGCGACATGCCATCATGATGGCATCGGCGCCAACGTGTGTCCGACGGGCCTGCGGCGTGCGAGGCTTGCACCGTGCTCACCGACGACGCGATCCACGCGCTCCGCGCCGCCGAGCTCCCGCTGCTCGAACGAGAGGTCTACCTCGACCACGCGACGCTCGGGCCCCTGCCCCGCCGCCACGTCGTCGCGGCGACCGCAGCCGCTCGAGCGTCACGCGAGCGCCGGGCCGGCGCCGGGTGACGGGACGCAGCTGCTCGAGGAGGTGCGCTGCGAGGCGGCGCGGCTCCTGCGCTCGGAGCCGAGCGCGATCGCCCTGCTCCGCAGCACCGGTGAGGGGCTCGGCCTCCTCGCACGAGGGCTCGACTGGCGGCCGGGCGACGAGGTCGTCCTCTACGAGCGGGAGTTCGTCGGCTGCCTCGCGCCGTTCCTCGACCTTCGACGGCACGGGGTCGTCGTCCGCTGGATCCCGGACCGTGGCGGACGGTTCGACCTCGCGGACGTCGAGCAGCTGCTGACGGCCCGGACGCGCGCCGTCGCCGTGAGCCTCGTGAGCCGCTCGACCGGGACGCGGGCGCCGGTCGAGGCGCTGGCGTCACTCTGCCGCGAGCGCGGGATCTGGCTCGCGCTCGACGCGGCGCAGGCGATGGGCGTGCTCGACCTCGACGCGCCCGCGATCGGGGCGGACGTGATCGCGGCGCACGGCTACAAGTTCCTCTGCTCCGGGTTCGGGCTCGCGCCGACCTACTGCTCCGCCCGCGCGGTCGCCGAGCTCGCGCCGCCGCTCGTCGGCTGGAAGAACGCGTCGCTCGCCGAGGACGTCGACGCCGAGCTCTCGCTCGTCCCCGACGACGAGGCGCGCCGGTTCGAGCCCACCATGCCCTCGCTCCCGCTGCTCGCCGGGACGAGGGCCTCGCTCGGGCTGCTGCACGAGCTCGGCTCGACCGAGCGGGCGGGTCGCGCGCTCGTACTGGCAGGCACGATCCGCGAGGCGCTGCTCGAGCGCGGCTACGCGCCGGCCGGCTCCGAGCTGCCCGACGAGGCGTCGACGCTCGTGGCCGTGCGGCACCCGCGGCTCGAGGCGGAGCGGCTCGTGGCCGCGCTCGGCGCGGAGGGCGTCCGCTGCGCAGCCGTCGAGGGGGCGGTGCGGCTCTCGGTGCACGCGCTCAACACCTCGTCCGACGTCGAGGCGCTCGCCGCGGCGCTGCCGCGGGCGGAGCGGTCAGCCGGCGGGTAGCTCGACCGGGACGCCGTCGGCTTCGAGCCGGGGCGCGGCCAGGACGCAGTCGACGTGGATCGCGGCCACGTTGTCGCCGCCGTACGGCCCGGTGTTGTTGCCGATCGCGACGTGCGCCGTGCCGGCGGCCTTCTCGTCGAAGAGGACATGGCCGCGCGGACGGAGAGCGGGGTTGAGCCCGATCCCGAGCTCCGCGATCACGTCCGCCCCCGTCCCGGCCCGCTCGACGAGCTGCCGCAACCGCTCCCCCGCCGCTCCGCCGCGGATCGAGCGCGCGCGACCGTGCTCGAACTCGAGCACCACAGGCTCGGGGAGCAGGCCTGCCGCCGGGCCCCACGGGATCGTGAGATCGGCGACGAGCACGCCGTCGGCGCCGTCGGCGAGCGGCGCGATGCAGATCTCGCCGCCTGGGAAGTTGGCGACGCCGCCGGGCTCGAGCGGGAGGCAGTCGCCCACCCAGCGCCGGCCGTCGACGCGCAGCCGCAGGTCGGTGCCCGCGGCGCCGAGCAGCCGCAGCTCGCGTGCGCCCTCGACGGCGGCCAGCACGGCGCGCGCCTCGGCCTCGACGCTCGGCATGGGTTGCGACAGCTCGCCTGCGAGCGTCGCCTCGTCGATCTCGTCGCTGCTCAGGGCCCGGCCACCGTGAGCGAGCAGGACGTCGATCAGCTGCCGGCGGGCCGGCAGCTCGTCGGCGAACGTCTCCCGCAGGAGGCCGAGCGACACGTCCGCCCAGGCGGCCGAGTCGAGGAGCTCGTCGGTGGGGACCCGCATCGGCCGCTCCACGGGGAACACGACGAGCCTCGAGGTCGCCTCCGCGGCTCGCACCGCCGCAGCGAGCTCCTCTCCCGCCCGCCGCAAGGGCTCGTCGACGACGATCCGCACGCGCTCCCCGGGCTGGACGCTCGCGGCCGCGAGCATGTTCAGGCACCAGCCGGGAGCGTCCACGGCGCTCCATCCGGACGCGTCCACCACAGGCGCATCGTAGGCTTGGCGAGGTGACGGAGACCAACGGGGATCCTCGCGTCGCGCGCCTCGCCGAGCTGCTCGTCGCGCGCTCGCTCGACGTCCAGCCGGGCTGGCAGGTGGTGATCCACGCGACGCCGCTCGCCCGACCGCTCGTCGAGGCGCTGGTGCGGGCGATCGCCAGGCGCGGCGCCTACCCGCTCGTGCGCCTCTCCACGGTCGACCTCGACCCGTTCCCGCTCGCGTCGGTGTGGGCGGCCGACGCGCCGGAGGAGCTGCTCGAGCGACTGCCGCCCAGCGAGGCCCAGCTGCGCGAGACGCTCGACGCCCGCATCATCGTCTTCTCCCCGGAGAACGTCGTCGACGGGTCGGAGCTCTCACCCGAGCGGCGGCTCGCGCTCCGCCGGGCGGTGCAGCCCCATCAGGAGCGGGTGTCCCTACAGCCGTGGGTGTGCTGCCCCTTCCCCACGCTCGCGCTCGCGCAGGACGCCGGCGTCACGCTCGAGCGCTACGCGGACATCCTCTACGCAGCGTGCCTGCGCGACTGGGACGCCGAGCGCGAGCGGATGGGACGGCTCGCCGAGCGCTTCGAGCGCGCCGAGCAGGCGCGGATCGTCGCGGCCGGCACCGACCTGACGATGTCGGTCGCCGGTCGGCGCTTCGCGATCGACGACGGCCACCTGAACATGCCGGGCGGGGAGATCTACACCTCGCCGGTCGAGGGCTCGGTCGAGGGCGTGATCGAGCTGTCGGAGTACCCGGCGCTGCTGCACGGGAACCGCTGCGAGGGGATCCGCCTGCGCTTCGCCGGCGGCGTGGTGGTCGACGCGTCCGCCCGAGCCGGCGAGGCGTTCCTGCTGGCGGCGCTCGACACGGACGAGGGGTCGCGCCGTCTGGGCGAGCTCGGGATCGGCTGCAACCGTGGGCTCCCGAAGGACGTTCGCCAGGTGTGGTTCGACGAGAAGGTCGACGGCACGATCCACGTCGCGATCGGACAGGGCTTCCCCGAGTGCGGCGGCACGAACGTCAGCGCGATGCACTGGGACCTCGTCAAGGATCTCGCCGAGGGGCGGATCGAGCTGGACGGCGTCGTCGTCCAGGAGCACGGCGCGTGGCTGGTCTGAGCCCGCGCTGACGGGCGCTCGCCGAGCACGCGTGCCCGGCGCTCCCCGGCGAGCCCGTCGTGCCGGCGCTTCGTCGTCTACGCTCGGGCGCGTGGCACGCCTCACCGCGCGCGAGCGGGCGAAGCTGCCCGACCGGGCGTTCGCCTACGTCGACTCGGGTGGGCAGCGCCGGCTGCCGATCCACGACGCCGCGCACGTCCGCAACGCGCTCGCGCGCTTCGACCGCGTCCGGTTCGAGAGCGACGAGGCGAAGGACCGGGCGCGCCAGCGGCTGCTGAACGCGGCCAAGCGGCACGGGATCATGCCGGTCGGGTTCATCACGGGTCAGCTCCGCGCGGCGCAGCGACGCGCGCCGTCGCTGCCGACGGGAGCGGTGACGTTCCTCCTCACCGACATCGAGGGCTCGACCGCGCTCCTGCAACGCGCGGGGGACGCCTACCCGGCGCTGCTGCGCGAGGCGCGCTCGGTCGTCTCGGCGTCGGTGCGGCGCGCCGGCGGCCACACGGTCGATGTGCACGGGGACGAGGTGTTCGCCGTGTTCGAGGAGCCGCGCGCAGCGCTCGAGGCGGCTGTCGCGCTCCAGCGGGCCACGCCTGGGCACGACTGGCCCGGCGGGCACGAGGTGCGCATGCGGGCCGGCATCCACACCGGACGGCCGACGCTCACCGACACCGGCTACATCGGCCTGTCGGTGCACGCGGTCGCGCGCATCTGCTCCGTGGCGCACGGCGGCCAGGTCGTCGTGTCCGGGCGCACCCGGGGAGCGGCGACCCCGCTCCCCGCCGGCGTCCGGCTGCGCAGCCTCGGCGCCCACCGGCTCGCCGGCCTCCCGCGCGACGAGCTGCTCTTCCAGGTGCTGGCCGACGGGCTCCGCACCCGGTTCCCGCCGCTCCGCGGCACGCGCTCCGGTTGAATCGACGGCGATGGCCTCCACCGTCGACCGCCTCGCCTGCGACGTCGTCGTGCTCGGCGGCGGCACCGCCGGGTGCGTCGTGGCGGGGCGCCTCGCGGCCGAGAGCGACGCCGAGGTGGTGCTGCTGGAGGCCGGGCCCGACTACGGGCCGCGCGCTGGTGGCGCGTGGCCGGCCGACCTGCTCGACGGCGCCGCCCTCGTCACCTCGCACTCGTGGGGCTACGACACCGGCGACCTGCACCCCGTGCGAGGCACGGTCGACCTGCCGCGCGCCCGCGTGATCGGCGGCTGCTCGTCGCACAACGGCTGCATCGTCGCCGTCGGCTGCGCGGAGGACTACGACGGCTGGGCCCGCGCGAGCGGCGACGCCGGCTGGAGCGCCGACGCGATCCGCCCGCTCCTCGCGCGAGCGCTCGACCGGCTCCGCGTCCGCGTCTACCGCGACGACGAGGTCGGCCCCTTCCATCGGGCCTGCCTCGATGCGGCGATCGCGCTGGGGTGGCCGCGCGCCGACGACCTCCACGACCTCGACGGCGGCGTCGGGTTCGGCATCGAGCCGGTCAACGTCGAGGACGGCGTGCGCGTCAACACCGCCTTCGCCTACCTCGATCCGGCCCGCGGGCGTCCGGGGCTGCGGGTCGTCGACCACGCCCTCTGCGACCGGCTCGCCGTGGACGTCGACGGCGTCGAGGTCGTCGCGTGGCGCGACGGCGTCGAGCTCCGCGTCCGGGCCGCCACCGCCGTCGTCGCCGCCGGGAGCTACGGGTCGCCGGCGATCCTCCTCCGCTCGGGGATCGGCGACCCCGACGAGCTCGCGCGCCACGGGATCGCCGTGACCCATGCGCTCCCCGGCGTCGGGCGCAACCTGCACGACCACCCGCTCGTCGAGCTCGACTTCGCGGGCGGCGGGGCGCTGCGCTCGGCGATCGCGGCTGCGCAGGCAGCGGGCTTCGTGCCGGAGGAGCAGACGCTCGGCAAGCTGCGCTCCTCGCGTGCGAGCGGCCCCTACGACCTCCACCTGATCCCGGTCGCCGCGCCGGAGCACAGCCTGCTCGCCGGACGGACGATCCTCGCCGTCGGCGCGATGGAGCCGCGCTCTCGGGGGCGCCTGACGCTCGCGAGCGCACGCCCGGACGACGCGCCCGTGATGGATCACGGCTACCTCACCGATCCCGAGGGGCACGACCTCGAGGTGCTCGTGGAGGGCGTCGCGCTGGCGCGCGAGCTCGCGGCGACCGAGCCGCTCCGCACGCTGATCGGCGAGGAGCTCTCCCCCGGGAGCTCGGTCGACCTGCGCGACGCGATCCGCCGCACGCACGTCCACTACTACCACCCCGTCGGCACCTGCGCGATGGGGGCCTCCGACGACCCCCTCGCCGTGTGCGACGGTCGCGGCCGCGTGCACGGCCTCGACCGCGTGGTCGTGGCCGACTGCTCGCTGATGCCGACGGTCGCCCGCGCGAACACGAACGTGCCCGCCGTGCTGGTCGGGGAGCGGATCGCCGACACCCTCCTCGGGGGCTGACGGCCGAGCGCCGCCGCACAGCCGCCTCAGCGACCGGGCGTGAACCGCCGCACGAGCGCGGCACGACGCGCCCGTCGGGCGCCCCGATCCTCCGCCCGGTCCGCCGAGCGCAGGACGCGCGGGACGAGCCAGGTGGCGACGAACCGCAGCGGCTCCGGCTCCCACCGGCGGCTCTCGTGCCCGACCCACGGCAGCGACGTGAGCTCGGACTCGCGGCCGAGGACGAGGTCGGCGAGGGTACGCCCGCACAGGCTGCTCGCCACGACGCCGTGCCCCGCCAGGCCTCCCGCCCAGCCGACGCCGCTCCGGCGATCGAGCCCGACGCCCATGCTCCAGTCGCGGGGCGTCGCGAAGGCGCCGCCCCAGCGGTGCGTGATCCGGACGCTCTCGAGCATCGGGAACCAGGCGCGCAGCGTCCGCTCGACCCGCGCGAGCGCAGCGGGGTCGCCTTCGCGATCCTCGCGCAGCGCGCTGCCGAAGTGGTATGTGGCCCCGGCGCCGCCGAGCGCGATCCGGTCGTCCGCCGTCCGCTGGCCGTAGCGGAAGACGTGCCGCTGGTCGGCCACCGTCTCGCGGCCCGCCCAGCCGATCTCGTCCCACAGCTCGGCGGGCAGCGGCTCGGTCGCGAGCATGTGGGAGTAGACGGGGATGAGCTGTCGGTCGTGGCCGGCGAGCAGCGTCGTGAACGCCTCGGTCGCCCGGATCACGACCTCCGCGCGAAGCGTCCCGTGGTCGGTGTCGACGCGGCCCGGCCCGAGCGCCAGTGCCCGGGTCCGCTCGTGGATCACCACGCCCCGCCGCTCGAGCGCCGCCGCCAGCCCACGCGCGAGCGCTGCGGGGTTGACGCGGGCGCAGTGCGGCGTGAACGCGCCGCCCAGCACGCCTGCGATGCGCACGCGCCGCCGGATCTCATCGGCGCTCACCAGCCGGACGTCCTCTTCGCCCAGACCGCGGGCGCGGCGGGCCGCGACGCCGAGGCGGACCCGGTCGAGCTGCGCCGCGGACGTGGCGATGCGCAGCGAGCCCCCCTTCACCCAGCCGCAGTCGATCGCCTCGGCGGCGACGACCCGACCGATGTCGTCGATCGCTTCGACCATCGCGCGCTCGGCGCGGCGGACGCCGTCGGCGCCGCCGCGCGCCTCGTAGACCCGCGCCTCCCCCGCGATCCCGGCGGACACGAACCCCGCGTTCCGCCCGGCGGCGCCGAACCCGGCGATCTCGGCGTCGACGACGCGCACCCGGAGCGACGGCTCACCGACCGCGAGCGCGTACGCCGTCCAGAGGCCGATGAAGCCGGCGCCGACGATCGCGACGTCGCACTCCGCGTCGCCCTCGAGCGACGGGCGAGGGGCGAGCGACTCCGGCAGGCCGTCGAGCCACAGGCTGCGGGCGCGGTAGCGCTGCTCGAGCGCGCTCATGCGCCGATCCTAGGCGGCGGGATGCTGCTGCCGAGACGCTGGCCCGGGGCGGGGAGCCTGGCTGAAGCCAGGCACCGGTCGCAGTACCGTGCGACCGGCGGGTGGTGCCTGGCTTCAGCCAGGCTCCTCTCGGCGGACCGGAGGCGGGCGGGTCAGTCCGCAGGGCGATCGGCGACCGGTGGCCGCGTCGTGCCGCAACCGGGCACGGTTCTCCTGCTCGACGAAGCGCGCGGTCGCGTACTGCGCGGCCTCGACCGGCGAGAGCTCGAGCGTGTCGCGCGCGAACCGGTACCAGTCCGTCCAGGTGCTGGGGCGCTCGATCTGCATCTCGTACGTGATACGGCGCGACTCGTGTGCGCGACGTAACGATCTGTTGCTGCGGTGTGTCGTCGTCGTTGCGCGCCCGTTGCGCCGGCCGGGGAGCGCATGGGAATAGCTATAACAACTCATCCGTTGTATAGTTGTGTTATCGAATCCCCGAACGAGGAGACCGACACCCATGACCCCGATCCACGTGACCGCCGAGACGTTCGAGCAGGACGTCCTCGCCTCCGACGTGCCCGTGCTCGTCGACTTCTGGGCCGCCTGGTGCCCGCCCTGCCGGCTGATCGCGCCGATCCTCGACCAGCTCGCCGAGCGCCACGACGGTCGGCTCACGGTGGCGAAGGTCGACGTCGACGCCGATCCCGGACTGGCTGCGACGTACCGCGTCAGCGGGATCCCCACGCTGATCCTCTTCGAGGGCGGTGCCCCCGCGAAGACCCTCGTCGGCGCGCGGCCGCTCGCCGCGCTCGAGACCGAGCTCGGGCTGACGGCACCGGCCGAGGCCGCGTGATGCAGACGACCGCGTACGCGATCACCCGCGACCTCGAGGCGCCGTTCGACGAGACGGTCGAGCGGGTCACGACCGCGCTGGCGGCCGAGGGGTTCGGCGTCCTGACGACGATCGACGTCAGCGCGACCCTGCGCGCCAAGCTCGGGGTCGAGACGCCTGCCTACGTGATCCTCGGCGCCTGCAACCCGCACCTCGCGAGCCGGGGGCTCGAGCTCGAGCCCGACCTCGGCGTGCTGCTGCCGTGCAACGTCGTCGTCCGCGCCGACGGCGAGACGACGCGGATCGCCGCGATGGAGCCGAACGCGGCGATGGCGCTCGCCGGCAACCAGGCGCTGGAGCCGCTCGCCGCCGAGGCGCGCGAGCGCATCGAGCGCGCCGTCGCGGCCGCCTAGCCGCGGCGAACGGTGGTCCGTCGGCGGGCCGGCGGTCCTCCTCCCGGGGCCGCCGGCCGGCCGACGGGCCGCCGTCGAGGCTCCCCCTGAGCGCGTCAGGCGACCGTCTACGCTGTCGAGCGATGGCGACCGCCCGCGAGCGAGCCCTGCGCGCACCGTCCGCCCGGACGCGCGTGCGGCGCGTGCACGACCGGGCGCGCTACGACCGGGAGACGATCGACGCGGTGCTCGACGCCGCGCTCGTCGCCCACCTCGGGTTCGTGCACGACGGGCAGCCGTTCGTGATCCCGACGCTCCACGCGCGCGTCGACGACCGCGTCTACATCCACGGCTCCACCGCAGCCCGGTCGTTGCGGGCGCTGCGGGACGGGATCCCGGCCTGCCTGACCGTGACGCTGCTCGACGGCATCGTGCTCGCGCGCTCGGTGTTCGAGCACTCGGTCAACTACCGCTCCGTGGTCGTGCTCGGCACGGCGACGCCCGTGAGCGGCACGGACGAGAAGCGGGCCGCGCTCGAGGCGCTCACCGAGCGGCTGCTGCCGGGTCGCTGGGCCGACGCGCGGCAGCCGACTGCGGGCGAGCTGAAGGCGACCTCGGTCCTCTGGCTCCCGCTCGACGAGGCGTCGGCCAAGGTCCGCGACGGCGGACCGGACGACGACGAGACCGAGGACGCCGCGCTGGACGTGTGGGCCGGCCACATCCCCCTGGTCGTGCGCGCGCTCGCGCCGGTTCCCTCCCCCACGCTGCGGGAGGAGATCCCCGTCCCGCCGTACGCGCGCCGGTACCGGCGCCCCGGCCTGACGGCGTAGGCACCATCTCCGCATGGCGACGACCCCCGGCTTCGACACGGTGGTGATGAAGTTCGGCGGCTCGTCCGTGGCCGACCCGGACAAGATCCGGCTCGTCGCGCAGCGCTTCGTCGACGCGAAGCGCCGCGGCCTGAAGGTCGTCGGCACGGTGTCCGCGATGGGCAAGACGACCGACTCGCTGATCGCGCTGGCCAAGGACGTCTCGCCCACCCCGCACCCGCGCGAGCTGGACATGCTCCTCTCGACCGGGGAGCGGATCGCGTGCGCCCTCGTCGCGATGGCGATCCAGGATCTCGGCGAAGAGGCCGTGTCGTTCACCGGCTCGCAGGCCGGGATCCTCACCGACGAGGCCCACACGAAGGCGAAGATCGCCGCGATCAAGCCGATCCGAGTGCACGAGGCACTGGAGGAGGGGAAGATCGTGCTCGTCGCCGGCTTCCAGGGCTTCTCACCGGTGACGAAGGACGTGACGACGCTCGGCCGGGGCGGCACCGACGCCACCGCGGTCGCCCTCGCGGCGGCGCTCGGCGGCGCCTGCGAGATCTACTCGGACGTCCCCGGCGTGTTCACCGCCGACCCGCGCATCGTCCCGCAGGCCCGCAAGATCCCCGTGATCTCGTACGAGGAGATGCTCGAGATGGCCGCCTCGGGCGCGAAGGTGCTGATGCTCCGCTCGGTCGAGCTGGGGCGCAACCACGGAGTCCGCATCCACGCCCGCTCGACGTTCTCGGACGAAGAGGGCACCTGGGTCCAGGAAGGAGAAGGCATGGAGCAGCCGATCGTCACCGCCGTCACCCACTCCGAGAGCGACGTCGTGCTCACGCTCTCGGGCCTGCCGGACAGGCCCGGCGTGGCCGCAGCGATCTTCGATGCGGTGGCGGCCTCGAACGTCAGCGTGGACACGATCATCCAGAACGTCGTGCACGTCGGAGCCGAGCTCTCGTTCTCCGTCCCGGCCGACGACGTGCCGGCCACGCTCGCCGCGATCGACGGGACGCGCGGCGACCTCGGCGACTTCACGGTCGAGGAGAACCACTCGCTGGGGAAGGTGTCGCTGATCGGGGCCGGGATGCGCTCGCACCCGGGCGTCGCGGCGACCATGTTCCGCACGCTCGCCGACCTCGGGATCAACCTGCACCTCATCTCGACCTCGCCGATCAAGGTCTCCTGCATGATCGACCGCGACCGCATCCCGGAGGCGGTGCGCGCCCTCCACGAGGCGTTCGCCCTCGAGCACGAGCCGGTGGTCGAGCCGACGATCTAGCCTGCAAGTGGGGTTCGGCCGCTGCGCGGCCGAACCACGGAAGCCGCGATTGCGGCTTCCTTCCACGCAAGAACCCTGAAGAGGCCGGCCCGCCGGCCCACAAGGGGCCGCCGTCTTCGCTCGCGCCGCTCACACGTGCCCGGCGGTCAGCGCGTTCCCGGAACCGAGCGCGCCCCCTGCCGACGGTGCTCTCCTTGGGTTCGGCCTCACAGACGGCCGAACCCTCGCGAGAGGAACTGCCACGGCACAGGCCGAACATCGTCGGCGATGAGCGATCGCACCGTCGAGGCACTCCTCACCGCACTCGTCTGGCTCGTCGTCGTGCTCGTCCTGCGCTGGGCGCTCCAGCGCGCCTACACGGTGTACGAGGCCCGCGTCGCACGCCGCCGACCGGAGGGCGCAGCCCAGCGCCGGACGACCTTCCTCATGCTCCAGCGCGTGCTCGTCGCACTCGTGGCGACGATCGGCGTCTGGAACGTCCTCTCGATCTTCCCGCAGACCCAGGAGATCGCGCGCGCGCTGCTCGCGTCGAGCGCCGTGCTCGCGCTGTTCGCCGGACTCGCGTTCAACACGCCGCTCTCGAACCTCGGCTCCGGGATGCTCGTCGCGTTCAGCCAGCCGCTGCGCCTCGGCGACCGCGTGACGATCGCCGAGCACACCGGCTACGTCGAGGAGCTGACCCTCCTCTACACGACGCTGCGCACCGACGAGGATCGCCGCGTCTTCATCCCGAACAGCCAGCTCACGGCGATGCCGATCGTCAACCGGACGATCATGGACCCGCGGCGGGCCGTGTCGGCAGCGTTCCCGGTCGGGCTCGGCGTGCCGCTCGACCGCGCGCTCGAGACCCTGAGGGAGGCCGCGGCGGCGGTGCCGGGCACGATCGACGAGCCGCGCGTGCTCGTGACGGGGATCGACGGGGGCGCAGCCTGGGTGACGGTGCGGGCGTTCACCCCGCTCGTCGCCGACGTCGCGACGATCGAGAGCGACATCCGCGCCGCCGGCCTCCGGGCGCTCGGCGCAGCCGGTCTCCTGGCGACCTGAGCGGCACTTCGGCGCGCTGACGACACCTCGTCGCACCACCCTTGGTGCGGCGCCGCAGGCGCCGCACCCGCGCGGAGTGATCCGGTCGCGCACGGCCACCGTATATCTGGACAGAAGTTCGACAAGATCGAACGCAACGTCCGGAAGGAGACAGCAATGCGCAAGACCCTCATCACGCTCGCGGTCGCCTCGCTCGCCCTCGCGGCGATCGTCGCTCCCGCGACCGCCGGCTCGGCGAAGCAGAACGACAAGATGGGCAACATCGTCCAGACTGCCGTCGGCGCTGGGCAGTTCAAGACCCTCACCTCGCTCGTCAAGAGCGCCGGCCTCGCTGGAGCCCTGTCGAAGAAGGGCGCCAACCTGACGGTGTTCGCCCCCACCGACGCGGCCTTCGCGAAGGTCCCCAAGGCGACGCTGAACAAGCTGGCCAAGGACAAGAAGGCCCTCCAGGCCGTCCTGCTCTACCACGTCGTCAAGGGCAAGGTGCCGGCGTCGAAGGTCGTGACGCTCAACGGCAAGTCGGCGACGACGCTGAACGGCGCGCCCGTCAAGATCGCCGTGCGCGGTGGCTCGGTGTTCCTCAACGGCTCGACCAAGGTGATCGCGACCGACGTCAAGGCGTCGAACGGCATCATCCACGTGATCAACAAGGTCCTGCTTCCGCCCGCCAGCTAGCTCCTTCCGGCAGCGGAGAGACGAGGGGGCCGCTCGAGCGGCCCCCTCGTCGTTCCATGCCCTCCTAGGTGGCGCGCCGCAGGCGCGACACCCGACTACACGCAGTTGCGCAGCGCCTGCGCCTCGGGCAGCGACTCGAGCTTCTTCAGCGTGTTGTTCTCGATCTGGCGGATCCGCTCGCGCGTGACCCCGAACGCGCGACCGACCTCCTCGAGCGTCCGCGGCGTGTCGCCGTTCAGCCCGTAGCGCAGCTCGATCACCTGCCGGTCGCGCAGCGGCAGCGAGGCGAGCGCGAGCTCGATGTCCTCCCGCCGGAGCGAGACCGAGGCCGTGTCGAAGGGCGACTCGGCCTGCTCGTCCTGGACGAAGTCGCCCAGCGAGGAGTCCTCCTCCTCGCCGACGGGCTTCTCCAACGAGATCGGGAGCTGGGACATCCGCAGGATGTCGCGCACCTCCTCGACCGTCATGTCGAGCTCCTCGGCGATCTCCTCCGGGTGCGGCTCCCGCCCCAGGCGCTGGACGAGCTGCCGCTCGATGTGCACGACCTTGTTGAGCTTCTCGACCATGTGGACGGGGATCCGGATCGTGCGCGCCTTGTCGGCGATCGCCCGGGTCACGGCCTGCCGGATCCACCACGTCGCGTACGTCGAGAACTTGAACCCCTTCCGGTGGTCGAACTTCTCGACGGCGCGGATCAGCCCCAGCGACCCCTCCTGGATCAGATCGAGGAACGACAGCCCTCGCCCCAGATACCCCTTCGCGATCGAGACCACGAGCCGTAGGTTCGCCTCGATCATGTGCTGCTTCGCGGCCATGTCGCCGCGCTCGATCCGCTTGGCGAGGGCCACCTCCTGGTCGGCGGTGAGCAGGGGCACCTTGCCGATCTCGCGCAGGTAGAGCCGCAATGAGTCGAGCGACGGCTCGACCGTCAGGTCGAGCTTGGGCGCCGCCGCCTTCACCTCCTCCTCGGCAGGAGCCGCAGGCGCCAGCTCGAGCGGAGATGTCTTGTGCTGCTCCCCCTCGACCAGCTCGATCGACTGGTCGGAGAGGTACGCGGTGAAGTCCTCGACCTGCTCCTTCGTGAGGTCGACGTCCTCGAGCGCGGTCGCGACCTCGTCGTACGTCAGAAACCCCTTCTCCTGCCCCTGATCGACGAGCCTGTGCAGCTCCTCGACGTCCGGAAGGGCGATGTCTGCGGAGAGCATGGACCTCTCTTTCTCCTTCGCGGTTGACGGAGACCGAACCACCGTTCCAACGAGGAGCCGGACCTCCCCAGGCCCCGGCCCCAGATCCACTAGGCGCCGCATCGTATAGACGGGTTCGGCGTTTGGGAAGGGTGGTTCTCCGCGCGTCGCCGACGTCGCTCCGAGCTCCCGCGGCACCCGTGCGGGGCCTCTCTGCCAGCTGTCTACGCAGCCCCCTCGCGCGCGCGGAGCAGGCCGACGATCTCGTCGCGGCTGTTGCGCACGAGCGGATCCGAGATGCCCTCCACCGGCACGCCCAGCAGCTCAAGCACGAGCTCGAGCGCGGGCCGGATCGCGCGGAACGCGCCGTCCTCGACCTTGAGGGCGAGCCCGAGCCCGTCCGGAGCGCTCGCGCAGAAGAGCCCCTCCGCACCGCCCTTCGCGATCCACCCGTCGAGCGCGCGGATCACGACCGCGTCTGCCGCGACGGGCCCGCGCAGGAGGTCGGGGTGCAGCCGCATCGCCCGAAGCACCCTCATCGCGCCCTCGCGCTCGCGCAGCCGGGCGAGCATCGCCGCGGCCGCGCGCAGGGGCACCGCGAAGGTCACCACGCCGCAGCCGTCGGGTGCGGTGACGAGCTCGCCGGCGGGGATGCCCGTCACCGCGGCCACCTCCTGGAGCATCGCCTGCTGGCACGGATGCCCCGCCAGGCGGTACCCGGCGCGCTGCCAGCCGCTCGCCGCGCAGAGCGCGAGAAAGCCGGCGTGCTTGCCCGAGCAGTTGTGCTCCAGACGGGTCGGGTCGGCCCCGCATTCGAGCTCGTCCTCGGTCGCGCCGGCGAGCGCCAGCGTCCGCCGGACAGCCGCGAGCTGCTCGGGGCGTGCGAGGTGCGACGCGCAGCACAGGGCGACCTGCTCGTCGTC
Organism: uncultured Actinomycetes bacterium; assembly: GCA_963703095.1. Lineage (GTDB taxonomy): Bacteria > Actinomycetota > Thermoleophilia > Gaiellales > Gaiellaceae > Gaiella. Next base: position 936,298 of record OY969787.1, on the reverse strand, counting down.
GAGCCCAGGGCACGCCCGCACCACCGGGAGCGCCTGAACCGGCTTGGCAGCGGAGCGGAGGTACGTCGAGAGCTCCGCGTCGCCCGCCACCAGCTCGGTGGCGCTCCCGCGCACGGCGACGGCGTGGACGCGGTGGCGAGCCTCGACGACGTCACCCCGGGTCACCTCCACGACGAGCGGCTCCACCGGGCGAGCGTAGTCCGTCTGCGTCGACGGGGGCTCGACCCGACGCGGGGTCGCTCGAATCAGCCCACAATCGGCACGAAGGCGGCACACACCTGCGCGTCGCCCGCTGCGAGAATGGGCACCCCGTGGGCGGGTGGGGGTTTGGGATGGGACCGCGTCCACCGGGTCGGTCGCCGCTCGGGCCACTGCGCCCGCGGGCGGCGGCACCCACCCGCGGCGGCGCAGTACGCTGGCGCCATGCCCGAGCTGCCCGAGGTCGAGGCCTGGGTGAGAGAGCTCGACCCGCTCGTCCGCCTCGCTCCGATCGAGAGCGCACGCGCCGAGCACGTCGCGACCCTGAAGTCGTTCGACCCGCCCCCCACCGCGCTCGTCGGACGACGGCTCGCAGGTGCGGGACGGCGCGGCAAGAACCTCCTCTTCCCCACCGCCGACGGCGAGATCGTGCTTCGCGTGCACCTGATGAGCGCCGGCCGGCTCCGGTACCTCCCGCCCCAGGGGAAGCGCCCGAAGACGTCGATGTTCCGGGTGCGCTTCGCGGACGACGCCGAGCTCGTCCTCACCGAGGCGGGCAAGCGCCGGCGGGCGGGGGTCTGGCTCCTCTCGCCCGCGGCGCTCGACGCGGAGCTCGCGCACCTGGGGCCGGATGCTCTGGGGCTCGGCGCGGAGCGCCTGTCGGCGATCCTCCGCGCCGAGCGGCGCCAGCTGCACCCGCTGCTGCGCGACCAGCGGGCGCTGGCGGGAATCGGGCGGGCGCACGCGAACGAGATCCTCTGGCGCGCTCGGCTCTCCCCGTTCCGGCTGTCCACCGACCTCGACGACGCCGAGGTCGCCGGGCTCGCAGGGGCGATCGAGGATGACCTCCGGCGCGCGCTCGAGCTGCGCCTCGCCGGGAAGGGAGACAGCGCTGTCTACGAGGTGCACGGCCGGTTCGGGCAGCCGTGCCCGCGCTGCGCCGACGAGCTGCGACGCGTGGACTTCGAGGAGCACACGATCACGTACTGCCCGTCCTGCCAGACAGGCGGCCGCGTCCTCAAGGACCGCCGACTGTCGCGCCTGCTGCGCTAGGTGCACGTGAGCCGCACGACGGGTGCTCGCGATCGCCACTGGGCGCCGCTTGTCGCACTCGAGGCTGCAACGCTCCTGTCGGCTGCGGGAAACGGGGTCGCGCTCGTCGCGTTCCCGTGGATCGTGCTGGAGCTCACCGGCAGCGCCGCGGACGTGGGCATCGTGGCCGCCGCCGCGGCGCTCCCCCTGGCGCTCTCGGCGTTCGTCTCCGGGACGATCGTCGACCGGGTCGGACGGCGACGGACGTCGGTCGCGTCCGACGTGCTCAGCGGGCTGAGCGTCGCGGCCGTGCCGCTGGCCGCAGCCTTCGACGTCCTCTCGCTCCCTGTCCTCGCACTCCTCGCAGCGACCGGAGCGACGTTCGACCCCGCGGGCGCGACCGCGCGCGAGACGATGCTCCCGGAGGCGGCCGGATCAGCGCGGATGCGCCTCGAGCGTGTGAACGGGGTGCACGAGGCGGTCTTCGGCGTCGCGTACCTGATCGGACCCGGGATCGGCGGTCTGCTCATCGCGCTCGTCGGCGCCCGGGCGACGCTCTGGGTGACTGCGGCGGCGTTCGCCGTCTCCGCGCTCGTGCTGCTGCTCGTGCGGATCCCGGGAGCGGGGAGACCGCCGCACGAGCACGGCGGGCGGGCCTCGTTCTGGCACGCCAGCGTCGAGGGCCTGCGCTTCGTGTGGCGCGATCCCACGCTGCGCACGCTGACGATCGTCTACACGGCGCTCGTCGGCGCCTGGGTGCCCATCGAAGGTGTCCTCCTGCCCGTGTACTTCGAGGCGCAGGACGCGCCCGGGAGGCTCGGCGCGCTGCTGATGGCGATGAGCGGCGGCGGCGCTCTCGGCGCGCTCGCGTACGGCGCTGTCGGGCACCGCCTCGGACGACGCGCAGTGGTCGTGGTGGGGCTCGTCGGCACGTCGCTCGCCGCGCTCGGGATGGCGATGCTGCCACCGTTCCCCGCGTTGCTCGCGCTCGGCTTCCTCACGGGGCTGTGCTTCGGCCCGGTCAACCCGATCACGAGCGTGGCGCTGCAGGAGCGCGCCCCCGACCGGCTCCGGGGGCGCGCGGTCGGGATCCTCACGTCGCTCGCCTACGCTGCCGGGCCGATCGGGTTCCTCGTCGCCGGCCCACTGATCGAGCTGATCGGCCTGCAGGCGACGTTCGTGGGCCTCTCGCTGGTCCTGGTCGCCGTGGCGCTCGCAACGCCGTTCGCGCGATCGCTCCGCGATCTCGACGCGACCGCGCGCCCGTCCCCGTCCGCCTGACGGCTACCAGCGCGCCCCGCCGGGGCGCGTGTCCCCGGGATCGAGCCTGATCGGGAAGCGGGCGCGGATCTCCGCGTCGACGGCAGGCGCGACGTACACGGGGTAGTGCGAGCCGAGGATCTCGCGCACGCGCTCGTGCGCTCGGTCGACGATCGCGGGGCTGCCCTCCTCCTCCCACGCCCCCGGCGCGGAGCGGTCGGCGAGCTCCGGGTAGCGGAACTCGCTGCGCATCAGCCGAAGGGTCTGCTCGTGACCGAGGAAGTGGCCGATGCCGGTGACCGTCTCCGCGATCACGTCGACGGAGAGCGACTCGTCGGTGACCTCGATCCCCTGGAGCAGGCGCTGCACCGCTCCCAGCAGGTCGTTGTCGATCACGAGGCCCTCGAAGGACTGGCCCATCAGGCTGCCGACGATGCCCGGGTAGGCCGAGACGAGGTTGCCCCCGGCGAGCGCCGCGGCAGCGATCGAGATGCCCTTCTCGTAGCCCGCCTGCGCGTCCATCGACTTCGCGTCGGTCATCCCGGCCGCGACGCTCGACGGGAGCCCGAGGTGGTTCGCGATCTGTGCGCTCGCCGCCATCAGCAGCGCCTCCTCGCCGCCTCCACCCGTGAAGGCGCCGGTGCGGAGGTCGGAGACGAACGGCCACATGCCGTAGTCGAACGGCATCCCCGGCCGCACCAGGTTCGCGACGCACAGGCAGGCGAGCGTCTCGGCGTGGCACTGGACGAGGGTGCCGGCGAGCGCGGCGGGCGCCGTCGCGCCGGCCTGCGGTGCGACCGCGATGTCGTAGACGAGCCCGAGCTCGGCCGCGCGGACGAGCACCTCCGCGTTCTCGCGCGCGAAGCGCAGCGGCGAGACGATCGGGCAGCCGCCGACGGTGCAGAACGGGCGCTCGAGGAACGCGCCGTCACCGCCCGCGACGAGATCGAACAGCGCGATCAGCGGCTCCAGGTGCTCGGCGGTGGCGACGCTGAGCGAGATCGGCTTGCGGGTGCCCGCGACCGCCGCGTAGGCGGCGTTGACGTCGTGGACGAACAGGTCGGCGCTGTGCTCCGTGGCGATGAACGGCTGGCCGTAGCCGTCGACGTTGTCGAGGCGGTCGACGAGGCGCGCGGCGTCGTAGAGGTCGACGAGCGTCGACGGGCGGAAGGTGCGCGTCGCGTGGTCGAGGACGGTGACCGCCTCGCCCGAGGTCGCGAAGTAGACGCGCTCTCCTTCGAGCTCGCGGTCGAGCGCCGGGTCGACAGCATGGCGCACGTACCGCCGGCACGCGCCCGCGAGCAGCTCCTCGACGAGGTCGCGGGGAAAGCGCAGCCTGCCTCGCTCGTCGACCGAGCATCCGCGCGGCAGGGCGTAGCGCAGGATCTCGGGGATCGGGTCGGCGATCCCGATGCGCTCGAGCACCTCGAGCGCGGCGTCGTGGATGCGCTCGATGTCGGCGACGGAGAGCGGCCGGTACTGCCCGCCGCTGTACCCGGGGGCGAGCGTCGCGGGCCCGTCGGCGACCGCGGCTGCGCGGGCTGCGCGCCCCCGACGCCCGCGACCGGCGTCACCGTCGTGCTCGGCTCCCGGCGCACCTCGCATCGTCGGATCCTCCACCCTGGAGCCGCGAAGGGCAACCGAGCCGGTGAGCCACGCCGCACGCCCGTGGCGCCGGCCGGTCCCGGCTGCCAGACTCCGGGCGTGCCTGTCGTCGGCGAGACGGCCCGCCGTACCCGCCGCGTGACCGAGCGGGACATCGCGCTCTTCACCGAGATCACCGGGGACCGCAACCCCCTGCACTTCGACGCGGAGCGGGCGGCGGCCAGTCGGTTCGGCGGGATCATCGTCCAGGGCGGCGTGACGTCGGGCCTCCTGAACGCCGTCGTCGCGCAGGATCTCCCGGGGCCGGGGTCGGTCTTCCTCCACGTCGACTGGAGCTTCAAGGCGCCGGTGCGGCCTGGGGACGAGATCACCGCCGAGGTCGAGGTGCTCGAGGCCCGCGACGACAAGCCGATCACGCGCCTGCGAACGACGATCACCCTCGCCGACGGCACCGTCGTGCTCGACGGCACAGCGCTGGTGTGGACCGAGCCGTTGGCGTGACCACCACGCCTCGGCGGGCGCTCGGGCTCCTCGCGGCTGCGCTCGTCCTCTCGATGACGACGTGGTTCTCGGCCTCGGCGGTGATCCCGCAGCTCCGTGCCGAGTGGGCCCTCTCGACGAGCGCGGGCGCCTGGCTGACGATCGCCGTCCAGCTCGGCTTCGTCGCCGGTGCGCTCGCGTCGTCTGCGCTGACGCTCGCCGACGTCGTGGCGCCGCACCGGGTCGTCTTCGCCGGCGCCGTCGGCGCGGCGGCGGCTAACGCTCTCCTGCTGGTCGCCGACGGGCCTGCCACGGCGATCGCCCTGCGGCTCCTCACCGGGTTCTTCCTCGCCGGCGTCTACCCGCCCGCGCTGAAGCTGATGGCGACCTGGTTCCTCCGTGGTCGCGGCGCGGCGCTCGGGACGCTCGTGGGAGCCCTGACGCTTGGCTCTGCCGTTCCGTACCTCGTCCGCGGGCTGGGCGGCGCCGACTGGCGTGCCGTGATCGCGGTCAGCTCGGTGCTCACGGTCGGAGGCGGCCTCATCACCCTCGTCGGCGTTCCCGAGGGCCCACACGCGTTTCCGCGCGCCCGATTCGACCCGCGCCAGATCGGGCGTGCACTCGCCAACCCGCGCGTGAGGCTCGCGTCCCTGGGGTACTTCGGGCACATGTGGGAGCTGTACGCGATGTGGGCGTGGTTCCTCGTGTTCGCAGGTGACGAGCTCGTCGCTGACGAGGCCACCGCGGCGCTCGTGAGCTTTGCCGTCATCGGTGTCGGCGCCGTCGGCTGCGTCGTCGCCGGCCGGCTGGCCGACCGGGTCGGGCGGGAGGAGGTGGCAGCGGGGGCGATGCTCTGCTCCGCCGCCTGCGCCATCCTGATCGCTCTCCTGCCGACGCCACTGGCGCTCGTCGTGGCCGTCTTCTGGGGGATCACGGTCGTCGCGGACTCCGCGCTCTTCTCGACCCTGGTGACCGAGCATGCGGATCAGTCGTACGTCGGGACAGCCCTCGCCGTGCAGCTCGCTGCCGGGTTCACGCTCACAGTCGCGACGATCTGGCTCGTCCCCCTGGTGGCCGACGAGGCAGGTTGGCGCTGGGCCTTCTGGCTCCTCGCGCTCGGTCCGGCCCTCGGGGTGGTCGCGATGCTCCGGCTGCGCCGCCTGGACACGGCCGTCTAGGCCGACCGGCGCGGGCGGTCGGCGCGCGAGGGCCAGGTGCTACGGTCCGCGCGTGACCGAGCTCCCCAGGGTCGAGGACATGCAGGCGTCGGCTCCGCCTGTCGGGCTCGCGCTCTCACGCGCCGGGGTGACAGGCGTGCAGAAGGCCGTTCGCGTCCGCCGCGGCGACCAGGAGATGCTGATGGCGGCGACGATCGACTGCACCGTCGACCTCCACCGCTCGCAGAAGGGCGTCCACATGTCGCGCTTCCCGGAGCTCTTCGACGAGGCGATCGAGGGGGTCGTGCTCGGGGAGGGGCTGCTCGTCGAGGCGCTCGCGGAGCGGATCGCGCACGAGATCGTCGGCCGCCAGGACGCGCTCCGCGCCGAGGTGCGGATCAGCGCCCGGTGGCCGCTCCGCCGGGTGACCCCGGTGACGGGTCTGCCGACGCAGGAGATGGTCTCGCTGGTCGGCATCGCCGCTGCGACGGAGGCGGGCACGCGCAGGGTCGTCGGGGTCGAGGCGACCGGCATCAACGCGTGCCCGTGCGCGCAGGGACTCGTGCGCGGGCGGGCGGCCGAGCGCCTGGCCGAGGAGGGATACGCCGAGGCCGAGGCGGAGCGCATCCTCGATCTCGTCCCGATCGCGACGCACAACCAGCGCGGCCGCGGCACGCTGCTCGTCGGCACGGGACGCGAGCTCGATGCGGAGGATCTCGTGCGCGTGGTCGAGGAGTCGATGAGCGCACCGGTGTTCGAGCTCCTCAAGCGACCCGACGAGCTGTTCGTCGTCGAGCACGCCCACCTCCAGCCCCGCTTCGTCGAGGACTCGGTGCGCGTCGCGCTGAAGGGGCTGCTGGACGCGGCGCCGGGGCTCGACGACGACGACTTCGTCCTCTCGCGCCAGGTGAACCTCGAGACGATCCACGACCACGACGTGGTCGCCGAGCGCTGGGGCACGGTCGGCGAGATCCGGCGTGAGCTCGAGGGCGGGGCGCCGGCGCGGCGGCAGACGACGCTCGAGGACTGGCTGACGCTCCCGGGCTGAGCCCCGCCCTACCCCGCGACCGTGCGGGGACGCCGACGGAACTTCGGCTCGGTGCCGGCGACGAGGCGCCGGATGTTGGTGAGGTGGAGCACCACCACGCCGAGGCAGGCAACCGCCGCGAAGCCCACCACGGGCCAAGGCGCGCCGAGCGCGATGCACAGCACGGGCAGCGAGATCGCGGTCACGAGGGACGCGACGGACGCGTACCGGGTGAGCGCGAACGCCACGATCCAGATCGCGAGGCACACGAGAGCGGCCAGCGGTGCGAGGGCGAAGCTGACGCCGCCGGCGGTCGCGACCATCTTCCCGCCCTTCGAGAAGCCGAGCCACACCGGTCGCGCGTGGCCGAGCATCGCAGCGGCGCCGGCGAGGACGCCCACCCACTCGCCGCCGACCTGCAGGCCCACCAACGCCGGGACGAAGCCCTTCGCCACGTCGAGCAGCGCGACGGGGACGCCGAGCGAGCGCCCGTACACGCGGAACACGTTGCTCGCCCCGACGTTGCCGCTGCCGTGCTCGCGGATGTCCTCCCCACGGAAGAGGCGCGGCAGCACCAGCCCGAAGGGAATCGATCCGAGCAGGTAGCCGCCGAGCACGATCAGCGCACCCTCGAGCACGCCGGGAGGGTACTAGGCGTGGCTCCGCGCAGCGGAGCGACGCCCGCCCTGCTCCGCAGGCAGGAGTCCGCAGCAGCGGACTCCTGCGCGGGATCCCCGGGCCTCCGGCTGACGCCGGATGCCGGGGGCACACCCCTGAAGCCTCGAGGGCAGATGGTGCGCCGAGAGGTGCTCGTCCGGCTTCGCCGGCCTCGGCGCCGCTCGGGCCCCCCTGCGCCCACGCGTCTCGGCTCGCTACTGCGGAATGCCGTACGAGGCGACCCAGCCGTTGACGGCGGTCCAGTCGAGGTTCCGGAAGAACGCGTCCAGATACGCCGCTCGATCGGTCTGGTAGTCGAGGAAGTAGGCGTGCTCGTGGACGTCGATCGCGACGAGCGGCGTCGCGTTCCAGATCGGGAAGGTGTTCTGCGCGTCGCCGATCAGGTTGAGCAGCCGGCGCTCGTCCCAGTCGTACGCCGTCCACGCCCAGCCGCGGCCTGCCATCGCCGTCGCCCGCAGATCGTCGCGCCAGGCGGCGACCGAGTCGAAGTCCCGTGCCACGAGTCGGCCGAAGGCGCCGTCCGGATCGCCACCGCCGCCGCCGAGGTGCCCGAAGTAGACCTCGTGGTTCTTGATCGCCCCGAGCGCGAAGGCGAGCTCGACCTTGAGCGACCGCAGCTCCGAGTGCACCTGGTTCGCGGCGTCGCGATCCGCGCCCGCGAGCAGCCCGACGATCTCGTTGCGCTTGGCGACGTAGCCGCGGTACAGGCGGTGATGCGCCTCCATCGTGGTGCGAGAGATCCCGTCGAGCGCGAGCAGCCGCGGGTCGAGCGGGCGGGGGGCGATCTCCTCGATAGCGGTCATGGTGGCTCCTCGATCGGCGCGGGACGAGAGGTCCGGGAGCATATCCTTGGGGACGGGAGTCGAATCGACCGAGAAAAGGAGCCGGGAATGGCGCACTCCGTGCCCGATCTGACCTACGCGTTCGACGCGCTCGAGCCGCACATCGACGCGCGCACGATGGAGATCCACCACGACAAGCACCACGCGGCGTACGTCACGAACCTGAACGCCGCGCTCGAGGGCACCGACCTCGGCGATCTGCCGATCGAGGAGCTGATCGCCGATCTGAGCCGGGTGCCCGAGGAGAAGCGCACCGCGGTGCGCAACAACGGCGGCGGCCACGCCAACCACACGCTGTTCTGGGAGATCATGGGCCCCGGTGGCGGCGGCGCTCCGTCCGGCGAGCTCGCGGCGGCGATCGACGGGGCGTTCGGCTCGCTCGACGCGCTGAAGACGCAGGTCAACGACGCCGGCGTCAAGCGGTTCGGCTCCGGCTGGGCCTGGCTCGTGTGGAACGGCAGCGGTCTCGTGGTCGAGTCCACCCCGAACCAGGACTCGCCCCTGATGGAGGGGCGCACGCCGATCCTCGGGATCGACGTGTGGGAGCACGCCTACTACCTCAACTACCAGAACCGGCGTCCGGACTACCTCGCCGCGTGGTGGAACGTGGTCGACTGGGACGCCGTGTCGGCCAAGTACGAGGCCGCACGCGGGTAGGGCCGTTCCGGGGGGCGGGGCGGAGGCCCCGCCCCCCGGCGAGCCTCGCGGCGATCGTCGGCATGGCGTCCGCGACCCCGCAGCCGGAGCCGACACCGCGGCAGCGGCTCTCGGACGACGTGCTCCTGCTGCGCGTCGCGCGGTCGGATCGCCCCGCGTACGACGAGCTGTACCGACGCTACGCACGGCCGGCCTACGGGCTCGCGCTGGCCCACGCGGTCGACCACGAGCACGCCGAGCAGGCGACGCGGGCGGTCTTCGGGGCCGTCTGGGCGGAGGCACCGCGCTTCGACCCGGCGGTCGCGGTCGCCGACGGCTGGATCCACGACATCGCGCTGGCCGCGATCCGACGCCACCTGGAGCGATCGCCCGAGGCCGTGGCCGACGGGCCGCCGCCCGACCCGGACGCCGAAGCTCGACGCTGGCAGGTTCACCGCGCGCTCGCCGATCTCGCCCCGGACGAGGCAGCGATCGTCGAGCTCATCACCTGGGGCGGGCTCGACCTCCGCGACGCGGCGCTCTACCTCGGCGTTCCCTGGGAGACGGTGCGGGCGCGGGCGCGTGCCGGCCTCGCGCTCCTCGAGCTCCCCGACGGTCGCGAACCGGCCCGTGGCGCGCCGGGCGCCGCCGGCGAGCTGCTCGAGGGCCTCGGCCCGCGCGAGATCGCCAGGCTCCAGCGGGCGCACGCGACGCTCCTCGAGGTCGGAGCGCCGCCCGAGCTCCCCCCGACGCTGCACGACCCGCCCGAGCCGGGTGGCGCTCCCGGCGTCCGCCGCTACCGGTTCACCGCCCTCGCGACGGCGCTCGCGGTCGGGGCCGTGCTCTTCGCGGCGGGGTACGTCGTCGGCGGCGGCGGGGCGCCCGAGCAGCCCGCGGACACCGTGGCCCTGACCGGCGCGGCGGGCGCGACCGGCGAGGTGCTCGTGCTCGCGCGGGACGCGGCGGGCAACCGGCCCGTGGAGCTCACGGCGGACGGGCTCCCCGAGCCCCCGCAGGGCGGGGCGTACGAGCTCCGCGTCGCGACGGGCCCCGCCTCCACGACAGCCGTCGGACGCTTCCTGACCGCCGCCGGCAGGTCGACCACGGTGCGCCTCACCGTCCCCTCCGCCGTCGGCGCCGATGCCGCGTGGACGGTGGTGCAGGCGTTCCCGCCGGGCGGGGTGGTGCTGCGGTCGAGCGGGTGAGGGGCGGCGCGGGTCGCCGACCCGCCGGGACGAGCGCTATCGTCGTCGTGGCGATGTCGACGCGCCCCGAGACCCTCCCCGTCCGCACGCAGTACGAGGACTTCGCGCGGCACGTCGTCGAGCACGGCACGCCGAAGGCCGACCGGACGGGCACGGGGACGGTGAGCGTGTTCGGGTGCCAGATGCGGTTCGATCTCGCCGAGGGCTTCCCGCTCGTCACGACCAAGAAGGTGCACTTCCCCTCCGTCGCCTACGAGCTCCTCTGGTTCCTGCGCGGCGATGCGAACGTCCGCTGGCTCCAGGAGCGGGGCGTGACGATCTGGGACGAGTGGGCCGACGCGGACGGCGACCTCGGGCCCGTGTACGGCGTCCAGTGGCGGAGCTGGCCGACGCCGGACGGCGGGCACGTCGACCAGATCGCCGAGGCGGTGCGGCTGCTGCGCGAGGAGCCCGACTCCCGTCGCATCGTCGTGTCGGCCTGGAACGTGTCGGAGCTGCCGCGGATGGCGCTCGCTCCCTGCCACGCCTTCTTCCAGCTCTACGTCGCGGAGGGCCGCCTCAGCTGCCAGCTCTACCAGCGCAGCGCAGACGTGTTCCTCGGCGTCCCCTTCAACATCGCCAGCTATGCGCTGCTGACGCACATGCTCGCCCAGCAGTGCGACCTCGAGGTCGGGGAGCTGATCTGGACGGGCGGCGACTGTCACGTCTACGACAACCACCGCGAGCAGATCGCCACCCAGCTCACGCGCGACCCCTTCCCCTACCCCACCCTCGAGCTCCGCCGGCGGCCACCGTCGATCTTCGACTACGCGTTCGAGGACTTCGAGGTCGTCGGCTACCGGCACCACCCGGCGATCCGCGCGCCGGTCGCGGTGTGAGGATCTCGCTCGTCGCAGCCGTCGCCCACGGCGGGGTGATCGGGCGCGACGGTGGCATCCCCTGGCACCTCCCGGAGGACATGGCGCGCTTCCGCGAGCTGACCACGGGGCACGCGGTCGTGATGGGACGCCGCACCTGGGACTCGCTCCCCGAGCGGTTCCGCCCGCTCCCGGACCGGCGGAACGTCGTCGTCACGCGCGATCCGGGCTGGCACGCCGACGGCGCGCAGCGCGCCGGGTCGGTCGAGGAGGCGCTGGCGCTCCTCGCCGACGCGCCACGGGTCTTCGTGATCGGCGGCGCCGAGCTCTATGCGGCGACGCTGCCGCTGGCAGACGAGCTCGTGCTGACCGAGGTCGACCTGCAGGTGGAGGGCGACACTGCGTTCCCGCCCTTCGACCGCGAGACGTTCGTCGAGACGGCGCGCGAGCCCCGCGTCTCGGAGAGCGGGATCCCGTTCGCCTTCGTCCGCTACGAGCGGCGCGACGCTCCACTGCGGGTTGACCGCGCACCGGTCGAGCAGGCAGCATGGGCCCTCGTGACCGACGAGCCGCACACGACGCGGGACGCGCTCGACGCGCGCCTGTCGGAGCTTCGCGCGCTGCCCTCGGACGAGGGCACGCTGGCGCTGATCGTCGTGCGCCCGGCCGAGGGCGAGCGCGAGACGCCCTCGACGGCCGAGCTGACGACCCAGAACGGCCTCGTCGGCGACCGCTGGCGGACGACGAGGACGGTCACGCTGCCGGACGGCTCGCTCGACCCGGGCAACCAGCTGACGCTGATGTCGTCGCGGATGCTCGACTTGATCGCCGCGCCCGAGCGGTGGCCGATCGCCGGCGACAACCTCGTCGTGGACATGGGCCTCGACATGGACGGGCTGCCGGTCGGCGCGCGGCTCGCGATCGGCGCACAGGCTGTGGTGGAGATCTCCGAGGAGCCGCACACGGGGTGTGCGAAGTTCTCGGCCCGGTTCGGCAGCGACGCGCTGAAGTTCGTCAACTCGCCCGAAGGACGGCAGCTGCGCCTCCGCGGCGTGAACGCGAAGGTCGTCGTGCCGGGCACGGTCTCGACCGGCGACGCCATCCGACGCCTCTGAGCCCGGCCCCGTCGCCCGCTCCCGCCGCGCGGGCGCTGGCCGGCACGTCGGGCTGGGGCTACCGGTCGTGGCAGCCCGGCTTCTACCCGGCGGGGCTCCTGGCCGACGCGTTCCTCGCGCACTACGCGGAGCGGCTGCCGGCGGTCGAGCTGAACAGCACCGCCTACCGCCTGCCGTCGGAGGACCAGTTCCGCCGCTGGGGCGATCAGGTACCGGCCGCGTTCCGCTTCGCCGTCAAGGCGCCGCCCGGCGTTGAGCGCAGGCTCGACGTGTTCCAGGAGCGCGTCCTCGCTCTGGGTGAGCGGCTCGGGTGCGTCCGGCTCGTCGTCGACGCCCCGCGCGACGACGGGCTCGTGGAGCTCGTGCTCCGCTCGTCCGATCCTCGCGTCCGCTGGGCGTTCGACCTGCGCGACCCGAGCTGGGACGGCGTCGAGGAGCGCCTCGCTCAGGCCGGCGCCGTGCGCGTGGGCGACGAGCGCGGGAACGCCGGCTGGGCGTACCTCCGTTTCCGCGAGCTCGCCTACGGCGACCGGGAGCTCGACGCGATCGCCGCCCACGTCGGCGGTCTGGTCGGGCGTGGCATCGAGACGTTCGCGTTCTTCCGCCACGGCGACGAGCCGCACGCGCCCGCCGCGGCCTGCGCGATCCGCGATCGCCTGGCGTCGCTCGGCTGAACGGCGCGCGTCGGGCGTCCTCGTCGGCGAGCGGCGCGCACGGCGCGACGCTGCCGCCACACCGCGCCGTGCCTTCGGGGGGGCGGCCTCCCGGGTCCTCGCTCAGGCGCAGCCTCAGTCTCGCCGCTCGCGCAGCTGGAAGACGTTGCCCTCGGGATCGTGACCGTCGCAGACGGTCGAGCCCTGCCAGCGCCATTCGCGCTCGGCCGGATCGACCACCCCGCCGAGCGCTGCCGCCACGGGACGGGTCGCGGCGATGCTGTCGACCGGCAGCAGCGGCTTGATCGGCGTCTTCTCGCGGCGGGCGGGCGGGGACGAGATCGAGATCTCCTCGGCGAGCTCGGCGGGGATGCGCACCACGACCAGATCGAGCGTGTCCGAGGCGAGCGCGACGTGCCCCTCCGCTTCCTCGACGACGCCGAGCCCCGCGACCGACGCGTAGAACCGGGCCACGATGGCGAGGTCTTTCGCGTACACGGCGACGCCGGGCGGCGGACTCACGCGGCCGCTCCTGCGAGCTCGAGCACGGCCTCGCGGAAGACCGCGGTGTGGATCGCCACGTCCTCGGCGGTGGTGAACGGCGACATCAGCGCCATGTTGTGGAACGGCGTCAGGAGGATCCCACGGTTGAGCGCGTGGAGGTGCATGTAGCGCTCCAGCGCGAAGTCGCCGGCGGCGTGCGCCTCCGTGCCGTTGCGCGGCCAGTCGGGCCCGAAGAGGTACTCGGCCCGGCAGCCGAGCCGCGTCACGTGCCACGGCAGCCCGCTCTCTGCGATCCCCTCCTCGACGCCCTCCGTCCACCGCTCCGCGAGCTCGATCATCCGCGCGAACGCCCCCTCGGTGAGGACGTCCGCGAGCGTCGCTCGCATCGCGGCGAGCGACAGCGCGTTCGCCGCGAGCGTGCCGCCAACGCCGCCGACGTCGACGTCCTCCAGCTCGATCGACGCCGTCACCCTGTCGGCGAGCTCGGCCGTGAAGCCGTACGCCGCGGCAGGCACGCCGCCGGCGATCGGCTTGCCGATCGTGACGATGTCGGGCTCGAGCCCATGGGCCGCGGTGTAGCCGCCCGGCCCACAACAGATCGTGTGGGTCTCGTCGATCGCGAGCAACGTGCCGGTCTCGCGGGTCGCCCGGCGCAGGGCGTCGTGGAAGCCCGGCTCGGCGTGGACGATGCCGACGTTCGTGAGCGCCGGCTCGGTCAGCACGAGCGCCACATCGCCGTCGGCGAGCGCGGTCTCGAGGCCCGCCACGTCGTTGAACTCGACCACCTTCGTCGTCTCGCGCGGATCCACCGGCGGCCCGAGGTTGCCCCGCCGCGGGCCGACCACGCCGTCGACGAGCGTCGCGAACGTCTCGTCGACCGTCCCGTGGTAGCACCAGTTGAAGACCAGCACCTTCGGGCGCCCGGTCACGTGCCGGGCGAGGCGGATGGAGAAGCGGTTGGCGTCGGTCGCCGTGAGCGCGAGCTGCCACCGCGGCACGCCGAAGCGGCGGGTGAGCTCCGCGCCGACCCAGAGAGCGTCCTCGGAGGGCAGCATCAGCGTGATGCCCCGCGCGGCCTGACGCTCGATCGCCCGCAGCGTTGCAGGTGGCGCGTGCCCGCTCATGGCGCCCGTGTCGCCCAGGCAGAAGTCGACGTACTCGCGGCCGTCGACGTCGACGAACCGGCTGCCCTCGGCCTCCGCCACGAAGAGAGGGAAGCCGCCCGGCCACTTCGCCATCCAGTGCATCGGCACGCCGGCGAGCAGGTGGGCGTGCGCGTCGCGCGCGAGCGCCGCGGAGCGCGGATGCTCGATCGCGAACCGCTCCTCCTCGCGGCGCATGAGCTCGGGCAGCCGGTCGTGCAGCGGGGTGGTCATGCGTCCCACGCGACGGAGGAGACGTCGACGACGGAGGCTGCGCCGTCGACCGGGATCGCGGCGCCGCTCACGTACCCCGCGGCGTCCGAGAGCAGGAACGACACCACCTCGGCCACTTCCGGCGCATCGGCGGGACGGCGCAACGGGACGTGCGCGTGCGTCGCGCGGTACGCCTCCTCCCGATCCATCCCCCGCGTCTCGCCGAGCGCATCCATGTCCTCGTCGCCCATCCGGGTGCGCACCCAGCCGGGGAGCACGGCGTTGGCGCGGACGCCCTGCGGGCCGTAGTCCCGCGCGATCGACTGGACGAGCATCACGAGGCCGGCCTTCGAGGTGCAGTAGGCGGCCCAGCCGGGCCCGGCACGCCAGGCGTTGACCGAGGCCACGCCGACGAGCGCACCCCGGCGCTCGACGAGCGACGGCAGCGCGGCGCGCGCCACGAGGAAGGCACCCGTCAGGTTCGTGCGCAGCACGGCGTCCCAGCCCTGCGGCGTCTCGTCACCCGCGGGCCGGGACTCGCCGACGCCGGCGTTGAGCACCACCGCGTCGACGCCCCCGAACGCCTCGACGGCTGCCGCGGCGAGCGCGTCGGCGTGATCAGGATCGCCGACGTCCCCGGAGACGACGATCGCCGTCTCGAGCTCGCCCGCGACCGCCTCGAGCGGCGCGAGCCGCCGCCCCGAGAGCACGAGCCCATAGCCGTCCTCCGCGAGCCGCAACGCGCACGCGGCCCCGATCCCGCTCCCCGCGCCGGTCACGATCGCCGCCCGCATGCCCGAATCCTACGCCGGGTCGGCTGTGGAGCGATCGGCACACGATCGACACGATTCCCCCTTGACAGGATCCGGTGTCTGACACCGTCGTCTCCTGACACCGGCACCGATGGCGTTGAGGCCCGAGGCCTGCTGAACCGCCCGAGGGCGGCGCAGCCGCCCGAGCGCCGACCAGCGCACCTCTCACCCCACGATCCTTCAGGGATCTGCCCTCACGCCTGGCGCAGCCAGGCATGAGGGATCCCCGCGCGGGAATCCCCGGGAGGGGATTCCCGCCTGCGGGACTGGCTACCGCCTGATCGCGCGCACGGTCGCCGACCAGGCGCCGCGCGGCGCCTCGACCTGGACGCGATCGCCGATCCCGGCGCCCATCAGCGCACGCCCCAGCGGCGAGTCGGGCGAGACGCCGCCGACGGCGGAGATCGTCACCTCCATCACCTCGCCGTCCTCGTCCTCGATCTGGACGATCGAGCCGGCGCCGACGTGGTCGTCGGTGTCGTGGTCGACGACCACGGCGTGATGGAGTCGATCGCGAAGCTTCGCGATCCGCGCCTCGAGCAGCCCCTGCTCGTTCTTCGCCGCGTGGTACTCGAAGTTCTCCGAGAGGTCGCCGAACCCGCGCGCAGTCGCGATCGCCTCGATCGCAGCGGCACGGCGAGGGCCTTCGAGCTCGGCGAGCTCCGCCTCCAGCGCGGCCTTCTGGGCGGCGGTCAGCACCTCTCCACTGGTCTCGCTCATGTCGGCAGGCTAGTCGAAGGCAGCCGCGGCACCCGTCGGAGGCGCGCGCGTTGGCGGGCGCCCGAGCCACAGAGCGCGAAGCCGTTGCACAGAACGCAATGACCGCTTGACACTCCGACACCTCGCCGCGTAGAACCGGGGGGCTCCCGATGCACCCGCTCGGATGACAAGCGCCAGCCTGCGCCGCCACCTGGTCGGCGCGCTCGCGCGACCGCATACCACCAAGGAGGACCCCCGTGGCTGAGAGAGCCAGCCGTACCCGCGCCGCCGCGAAGGCGACGCCGCGTGCGCGCGCGAAGAAGCAGACCGATCTCGAGGCGTTCGTCTCCGCGTCGGGGCGCGCCGCCAGGGTGCGTGACGTCCGCAAGCAGATCAACGCGCTGGGCGTCGACTACATCTACTACCAGTTCCCCTCGGTCACCGGCCGCATCATGGGCAAGGGCGTCCCGGCCAAGCACTGGGAGTCGATGGCGAGCAAGGGCTTCCAGCTGGTCTACGGCGCCACCGCCAACCTCTTCACCGACCGGCACGGCGAGTACATCGGGTACGGGCCCGAGGCGCCCGAGCTCGTCGGGATCCCCGAGCCGGAGACGTTCGCCCAGCTCCCGTGGGATCCGAAGGTGGCACGGGTCTGGTGCACGCTCTTCCGCAACCGCGAGGAGCGCGAGGATCCCGGCGCGTTCCTCACCTCGGACTGTCGCGGCAACCTCCACCGCATCCAGGCCGAGTTCGAGGCCAAGACCGGCCTGCACCTCCGTGCCGGCACCGAGCCGGAGATGATGTGGCTCAAGCAGAACCCCGACGGCACGCCGTCGGTCGAGGGCCTCTCGAAGCCCTACTGCTACCACATCGACCAGTTCAGCGAGTTCCAGCCGCTGATCCACAAGGTGATGGAGTACGCGGCGGGTCTCGGCCTCGACATGATCCAGGGCGACCACGAGGACGCGCCCGGTCAGCTCGAGCTGAACTTCAACTTCGCGCGCGCCGAGGAGACGGCCGACAACCTGTCGACGTACCGCCAGATCTGCAAGCAGGTCGGGCGCGAGATGGGCGCGTTCCCGTGCTTCATGCCGAAGCCGTTCATGGGCGTGTCGGCCAACGGGTGCCACCACAACATCTCGCTCTGGAAGGGCGACACGAACATGTTCATGCCCGAGGGCAAGGACGTGCAGATGCCGAGCAAGATCGGCCTCTACGCGATCGGCGGCATCCTCGAGCACCTCGGCGCCCTCACGGCGGTGACCGCCTCGACGGTCAACTCCTACCGGCGGCTGTGGGACACGGGCTTCTGGGCGCCGGTCTTCGCCGACTGGGGCTTCCAGAACCGGACGACCGCGCTGCGCGTGTCTGCGCCGGGGCGCTTCGAGTACCGCTCGGTCGACTCGGCCGTCAACCCGTACCTGTCGATGGCCGTGCTGATCAAGGCGATGGAGGACGGGATCACCCGCAAGCTCGACCCCGGCACGCCGGAGGAGCGGAACATCTACGAGGCGATGAGCCAGGGCAAGGAGGTCAAGAAGATCCCGATGACCTTCGGCGACGCCCTCGACGCCCTCGAGCGCGACGAGGTGGTCAAGAGCGCGCTGCCGGGCGATATGTACCGTGTCTTCATGCACTACAAGCGGGACGAGTGGGAGCGCTACTGCGCCACCGTCACCGACTGGGACGTCAGCGAGTACCTCGATGTCCTCCCATAGGGGCCGGGTGCGCCCTGCCCGGGCAGACCACGACGCAGGGAGTCACGCCTGACATGTGCGGAATCGCAGGGATCATCTACCGGGACGGTGCGTCGCACCCGATCGGCGACGAGATGACGCGGATGCTGCAGTCGATGAAGCACCGCGGGCCCGACTCGACCGGCTACGCCCTCTACGGCACCCCGGCGAAGGGCAACCTCGTCATGCGCTACAAGCTCGCGGATGCCAACACGCCGCGCGACTTCGAGTACGAAGACCGGCTGCGCCGGCACCGCTTCGAGGTCGAGTCACGGCTGGCCGCGCTCGGGGCGAAGGTGCACGAGGTGGAGGAGGAGACGCCGTACGCGTTCCGCGTCTCGTTCGACTACGACGGCGAGCTGAAGCTGCTCGCCGACCTCGTCGAGGACATCCCGGACGCCGAGGTGCTCTCCCTCGGCTCGTCGCTCGAGATCGTCAAGGACCTCGGCGACGCCGAGAGCGTTCACGAGACGTACGGCCTCGACCAGTTCAACGGCACGCACGCCATCGGCCACGTGCGGATGGCGACCGAGTCGGAGGTCGACATCGCCGGGGCCCACCCGTACTGGGCGTACCCGTACTCGGACGTCGCCGTCGTCCACAACGGCCAGCTGACGAACTACTTCTACTGGCGCCGCCGCCTCGAGCGCGCGGGCCGGCGGTTCATGTCGGAGTGCGACTCCGAGATCATCGCCGTCTACCTCGCCCAAGAGATGAGCAACGGCAGCTCGTTGAAGGAGGCCATGCAGAAGTCCCTCGACGAGCTCGACGGCGTGTTCACCTACATCGCGGTGACGAAGGACGAGCTCGGGGTCGCGAAGGACGAGCTCGCCGCGAAGCCGCTCGTGCTCTACGAATCGGACGAGCTGGTCGCTCTCGCCTCCGAGGAGATCGCCATCCGCCAGATCGTCGACCACGAGATCGAGACCTACGACCCGTTCGAGCGGGAGGTGCTGGTATGGCAGCGGTAGCGACGTGGGGGAACCCATGGTTCCCCCACGTGCCCCCTCCTTCGGGGCCGTGCACCGGACACCGCGGAGCTGGCCTGCGGGCGAGTGAATCGCCCTTCGGCCGCCACGCGCGGTCACGCGCCGTCGCCGGATCCCACGAGGAAAGCGGAGGCACGGAATGGCAACGGTAGGGGAGCGGCAGATCAGCTACGACGCGCGCGGCCTCGCCGAGCCCGTCGCCGAGGCGCCGCGCATCGCGGTGATCGAGGACGGCGTGGCGACGTTCGACGCGAAGGAGCTGACGACGCGGACGATCAACCTCGAGCTGCGCCGCCTCGTCTACGAGGAGGGGATCAAGGAGGTCGTGATCCAGAGCCCGGCCGGCCGGCACTCGCTCGGCGTCGGGATCCTCACCCGGTGCAAGATCACCTTCGAGGGCAGCCTCGGCTACTTCGCCTGCGGGATCATCGACGGGCCCGAGGTGCTCGTCAAGGGGCGCGTCGGCTGGTCGGCGTGCGAGAACATGATGAGCGGCGTCGTCGTCGTCGACGGGAACGCCGGCTCGCTCACGGGCGCCGCGCTGCGCGGCGGCGACCTCGTGATCAAGGGCCGCGTCGGAGCCCGCACCGGGATCGACCAGAAGGGCGGGACGATCATCGTGCTCGGCGACGCCGGCTCGATGAACGGCTTCATGATGCAGCGCGGCCGGCAGGTGATCTGCGGCAACGTCGGCCCCGGCCTCGGCGACTCGATGTACGACGGCGAGATCTACGTCGCCGGCACCGTCAAGTCGCTCGGCATCGACTGCGTCCCCGGCGAGTGGACGGACGCCGACACCGAGTTCATCGAGCGCAAGTTCCGCATCTACGACCTCGGCACGCCGCCGGAGTTCCAGAAGTTCGTCTGCGGCAAGGTCCTCTACAACTACGACTCGCTCGAGCCGGCTGAGAAGAAGCTGGTGATCTGATGCCAGCGCCTGCGATGAGAGCAACCCCCCGTAGGGGCGAGGCATGCCTCGCCCGCCTTTCGCCCCGCCTTTCGCACAGCCTTTCGTCCCGCATCTCGATCCGCCCAGAGGTGAACCGATGAGCGACAACGGACCTGGCAAGAAGGACGTCCTCGGGCGGAGCCGCATCTTCACCCCCGAGGTCATCAACGACATCCACATCAAGGCCGAGCTCGGCCGCTACCGGATGCGCGGCTTCTCGATCTTCAAGCCCATCCCGCACTGGGACGAGCTCGTGTTCCTCCCGGGCACCCTCACCCGCTTCGTGATCGAGGGCTACCGCGAGAAGTGCGAGACGAAGACCGTGCTCGGCGCGCGGTTCGCCAAGAAGCCGATCGAGCTCGACATCCCGGTCTACATCACGGGCATGTCCTTCGGCGCGCTGTCCCTCGAGGCGAAGATGGCCCTCGCGAAGGGTGCCTCGATGGCGGGCACGGCGACCTGCTCGGGTGAGGGCGGGATGATCCCGCCGGAGCGCGACCACTCGACGAAGTGGTACTACCAGTGCATCCAGAGCAGGTACGGGTTCAACCCGCACCACCTGATGCTCGCGGATGCCTGCGAGTTCTTCATCGGTCAGGGCTGCAAGGTCGGCCTCGGCGGCCACCTGATGGGTCAGAAGGTGACCGAGCAGGTCGCCGAGATGCGCTCGCTCCCGGCGGGCATCGACCAGCGCTCTCCCGCCCGGCACCCCGACTGGCTCGGGCCGGACGACCTCTCGCTGAAGATCCAGGAGATCCGCGAGGCGACCGACTACCAGATCCCGATCCAGCTCAAGCTCGGCGCCTCGCGCGTCTACGACGACGTGCGCATGGCGGCGAAGTGCGGGCCGGACATCATCTACCTCGACGGCGCCGAGGGCGGCACGGGTGCCGGGCCGCACATCGCCACCGAGGAGACCGGCATCCCGCTGATGGGAGCGATCCCGGAGGCGCGGCGGGCGCTCGAGGACGTCGGACTCGCCGACGAGATCGACCTCGTCGTCGCGGGCGGCATCCGCAACGGTGCCGACATCGCGAAGGCCCTGGCGCTCGGCGCCAAGGCGGTCGCGATCGGGCACTCGGCGATGATGGCGCTCAACTGCAACAAGGAGATCCCCGGCGTCACCGACTACGAGGGCACCGTCGGCGTCCCGGCCGGGCAGTGCTACCACTGCCACACCGGCCGCTGCCCCGTCGGCGTGGCCACCCAGGACCCGGAGCTGCGCAAGCGGCTGGTCGTCGAGGAGGCAGCGGAGCGCGTCTACAACTTCCTCACGGCGATGACGATGGAGCTGCAGATGCTCGCGCGCGCGTGCGGCAAGACGAACGTGCACTCGCTCGAGCCGGAGGATCTCGCCGCCCTCACCGTCGAGGCGTCGGCGCTCGCCAAGGTGCCGCTCGCCGGCACGAGCTACACGGTGGGCGTGACCGAGAACCAGATCCTGTCGGAGGTCAAGAAGCTCCTCGCGCAGAAGGAGGAGGACAACCTCCAGCTCCGCCACGCGGAGAACGTCGAGCACCTGCGGACGATCGAGCGGTAGGAGGGACGATGGCAGAGCAGCCCCACAGCCACGAGCTGGCCTACACGGAGCCCGAGAAGATCAAGTCGATCGACGCCGAGTTCCTCGCAGGCCACCGCTTCCCGCACCAGGAGGACATCTCGCTCGTCGAGGATGTCGACCTGCTCGCCGCGACGCCCGGCGAGGACATCAACTGGCTCGAGGACATCACGCTCCTCGAGGAGGAGGGCGTCCCGGCCGTCTTCGACCGGTACTCGAACTCGTTCATCAAGATCTACTTCCCGATCCCCGAGGGACGGGAGGACGAGATCGCGCGGAAGGTGCTGGTCAAGCATCTCCAGTCGGGGAGCTCGTACGGCATCCAGCTCAAGGAGATCCACTGCAAGTTCCCCCAGCCCGAGCTCGGCCCGTGGGTCGAGGGCTCGCGCACCGTCGGCACCGACTGGGCGCCGCCCGTGCTCGAAGGCTGGGAGCGCCCGGCGGGCCACTAGCCCGGGCCGACAAGAGCAGACGGTGCCGGGGGCGGCTCGTGCCGTCCCCGGCACGCGACACCCGTGCCTCCGGAGGGTCACAGCGGTCGGTGACTACGATCGCGGCGTGTCGGAGCCCGAGCCCGTCCGCGCGCCGTACCCACCCGACCTCGAGCCCGACGCCGTGCCGCTGGATCTGCTCGGCGACCTCACCGACGCCGTGGTCGAACACGCCGACCAGGTCAATGCAGCCGCTCGCCGCACCCGCGTCCGCCGGGTGACCGTTCGCCAGAGCCGCCTCACGGGCTCGGAGCTCGGCGAGTCGGCCCTCACCGACGTCACGTTCGTCGACTGTCGGCTCGATCTCGTCGGTCTCCGGTTCGCGACGCTCGAGCGCGTCGAGTTCCACGACTGCCGGATGTCCGAGTGCGACCTGCAGGGGGCGCGGCTGACCGACGTGCGGTTCGAGCGGTGCGACCTGCGCGAGTCGACGTTCTCGGGGGTGACGGTGAAGCGCGTCCTGCTGCAGGGCTGCGACCTGCTCGGGGCGCGAGGCCTCGAGAGCCTCCGCGGCGCACAGATCGCGTTCGACGACGTGCTCGCGAACGCCCCCGCGCTCGCCGCCGCCCTCGGTCTGCAGATCGTCGACTGACGCAAGCGCCGACCGACGCGCCATGCCGGTCGGCCCGCTGGGCCGGGAACGCGTCGGGGCGGCCTCCCGGCCGCCCCGACGCCCACGTGTCGACCTCTCTACGAGGCGGCGGGAGGCATCGTCGGCGTGTCCTCGCGCCAGTGCGGGGCCTCCTTCTCCTGCACGATCCTCCGGAAGAAGAAGAGGAGGAGGCCGATCGCGAGCACGCCGAGCCCGATGATCTTCTCCTTCGTCCCGCCGTAGCCGCCGGCCGCGGTCTGGAACCACCCGAACCCGACGATCGTCAGGATGAGGCACCACACGGCCAGCACCCCGGCGATCGGCACCCAGATCCCCGACAGCTTGATCGGTCGTGGCCAGTTCGGACGGTCGCGGCGTAGGAGCACGAACCCGGAGAGCGCGAACATGTGCGCGAGCACGTAGCCGAGGTTCGAGGCCGCGAGGATTCCGAAGATGTTCCCGACGAGCAGCACGAACAGGATGTTGACGACCATGTCGACCGTCATCGCGGTGCCCGGCACCGAGTACCGGTTCAGCGTCGAGAGCTGTCTGATCGTCATCCCGTCCTTCGAGATCCCGTAGAGCGCTCGTCCGCCGTCGGCGGTCGCGGTGTTCATGCTGATCACGAAGCTCGCGACGAGACAGACCACGAGCAGGTCTTTGACGAACTCGGAGTCCGTGTCGAGGATCGTCAGCATGCCGCCGACGTAGTCGTAGCCGGCAACGCTCTCCGCCCCAGCGCCCCCGACGAACGCGATCGGGAGCAGGATGTAGACGAACAGCGAGAACAGCGCCGCGGAGCGGAGCGCGAGCTTCGTGTCGCGGACGGTGTCCTTGTACTCCGGAGCGAACGTCGCACAGACGTCGACGCCCCACGCCGACCAGCACATCAGCCACAGCCAGACGAGCGCGAGCTGCAGGCCACCCCAGGCGAGCCCGTCGTTGTTGAGGTTGTTCTGGAGGTTCGCGCTGTCGAACGAGCCGTTGAGGAACGGCATGATCATCATCACGAACAACGGGATCATCAGGAGGGCGCCGGCGATGTAGCCGAACGTGACGCCGACGCGCGCGCCGAAGACGTTGAACAGCCAGACGGCCAGGATCAAGCCGATCGCGATCAGCGCAGGCAGACCGACCTCGGTCAGGCCGAACATCGAGAAGTACCCGTCGCCCGCGAGGTAGCTGCCACCGGGCTCACCCGCGAACCAGGCGCCCTGGACGATCGAGCCGATGAAGAGCCCGAAGACGGACAGGACGACCGACCAGCCGATCCAATACCCGAAGGTGGCGATCGGACCGATCAGGGTCGTGTACTTCCGCCACGCCTCGTGCGCGTACAGGGCGAGGCCGCCCGACTTGTCCGGGAACATCGTCGCGAGCTCGGAGTAGATCGTGTTGATGAACACGGCCACGATCGCCGAGATCCCCCAGAGGATCGCCGCGCCCCAGCCGCCAAGGTCACCGACCGAGTAGCCGAGCGACCCGAGCAGGAAGCCGGGGTTCGCGAGAGCGATGACGAACCCGTCGTACCACCGAAGCGTCTTGAGGAGCTGTCGTTCCTCTACCTCTGCAACCGCCAAGGGATCCCTCCGTCAGTCCGAGCCCCGGCCTGCCCCCGGCCGTGCGTGCGAACCTAACACCCCTGGCGGATGGGTCAAGCCGCCGTTGCGCCACGGGCAACGGTCGTCGCGCCGTAGAATCGCCGCCGTGGCGAAGCCGCCGATCACGCTGACCTGCGATTGTGGCACCCGCGGCCAGGTCGCCTACGGCGAGCGGTGGGCCTGTCCGGAGTGCGGCAAGACGTACGACACCTCCGTGATCCCGCCCGCGGAGTACGCCGCCCTGGTCTCCGGGATGCGGCGCTACAAGTGGCTCACGATCGGCCCGCCGCTGCTGTTCGCGGCCGTCCTCGTGCCGGCCGCCGTGTTCGGGGACGTCCGCTACGCGTTCCTCCTGTTCATCCTCGTGATGAGCTGGGGCCTGCTCGTGCTGCCGAGGGTGCGCGGACGCGCGACCGAGCGGGTGACACGGCTGACCGCCCGCTGGAAGCTCGAGGCGGACTGAGCAGGGTGGGCGCGAGGGCGGGCACGGACGTCCCTCGCGTCGCTTCGCCGTCACCGTCCGCACGGTCGAGAGCGGTGCTGCTCGCGACGTTCGACGTCCCGCTGCTGGACGACGCGGCGGCGTTCGCCGTCGACGCGGCGGTCGAGGCCGGCCAGCCCCTGTTCGTCGTCAACGTCGTCGGGGGCCGCTTCTACCCGGCCGCCGGCATGCCCGTCCCGTACTCCATCGTGCACGAGGAGGTCGAGGCGTCGCTGCAGCGCCCGGCGACGCTCGCGGCGTCGCTCGGCGTTCGGACCGAACGACTGCGCCTGCTCACGCCGCGGCCGGTCGACGCGCTCATCGAGGTGGTTCGCGAACGCGATCCGGCGGTGGTCGTGGTGGGCGCCGATCCCAGGCGCATGCCGCGGCGGCGGTACTGGAAGGCACTGCGCGCGCTGCGCGACCGGACGTCCTGCCTGATCTGGCCGTAGGGGCGGGGCAGGCCCCGCCCCTAAGGGGCCCAGCCCAGCCGACGCGACAGCGTCTCGCCGGCGGCCACGAGCTGCGGCAGGGCTCGGGCGCGGGCGGCCGCGCCGAACCGGTTCGACGGCCCCTGCAGGCCGAGGATCGCGACGAGCTCTCCACGAGTCGACCGGACGGGGACGGCCAGCGCAGCCAGGTCGGGCTCGCGCTCGCCCTCCGCATCGGCCCAGCCCTGGGCTCTCGTGCGCTCGACCTCTCTCCGCACGGCAGCCGGCGCGACGATCGTGCGCCGCGTGAAGCGCTGGAACGGCCCGTCGCCCGGACCGCCGGGCCCGAACGCGAGCAGCACCTTCCCCGTCGCGGTCGCGTGGGGCACGCTGGGACGCCCGACCTGCGCCACGCCCTGCACCGCGCTCGGGCTGCGGACGAAGTCGACGGTGATCGCGTCCTGCTCGCCGGGCACGGACAGCGTCGCCGTCTCGCCGGTCTCGCGCGCGAGCTCCTCGAGCAGCGGTCTTGCGAGCGCCCTGAGGTCGAGGCCGTCGAGCGCGGCGCTGCCGAGCTGGAGCAGCCGCAGTCCGAGCCGATACCGGCCGCTCTCGGTCTGCTCGACGTACCCGGCCCGACCCAGCGTCGCGAGGACACGCGAGACGGTCGACGCGTTGACGCCCGTCCGGCGGGCGAGCTCGTTCGTGCCGACCTCGCCCCCCGCGTCGCCGAGCGCGTCCAGCACCAGAAGCGCGCGCTCGACTGCCCCGATGCGGCGAGCGCGATCGCGCCCTTGGCCGGCAGAGGACGGCATGGTACGCTGATCCTACCCTTTTTGAAACGGTATTGCCTAGGAGGCAACAGATGACGCTTCCCGCTTCGTCCGCCTACGTCGTGATCGGCGCCGGCATCCACGGCCTGTCGACCGCCTACCACCTCGCGCTGGAGCTGGAGGCACGTGGTCTCGGCGCCGGCTCCGACATCGTCGTGCTCGACAAGCACTCGCCCGGCGCCGGGGCGTCGGGCATCGCCTGCGGCGTCGTGCGCAACAACTACTTCCAGCCCGCGATGAGCGAGCTGATGGCGGCGAACGTCGAGGTGTGGGAGTCCGACCCCGCTGCCTACGCCTACAACCCCGTCGGCTACATCGCGCTCGGCGCCCAGGTGCAGGAGAGCGATCTGACCGAGGTGTTCGAGCGCCAGCAGCGCATCGGCTACGCGTCCGAGCTGATCCTCGGCGAGGCGGCCGTCGCGGCGCACATGAAGGAGATGTTCCCCGACTGGCGCGCCAAGGGCGTCACCGTCTGCCTCCACGAGCACAAGGGCGGCTTCGCGTACAACGTCGACTCGATCAACGGCCTCGTCGCGAAGTGCGAGTCGCGCTGGGTGCGCGTCGTCTCCGGCGTCGAGGTCACGGGCTTCGCGTTCCGCGACGACGAGAGCGTCAGCGCCGTCGAGACGAGCCAGGGCACGATCGAGGTCGGCGAGCAGGTGGTCGTCGCGCCGGGCCCGTGGGCCAAGGGCTTCTGGTCGATGCTCGGGATGCCCGACACGATCGACGTCCACACGCCGAGCGGAGACGTCGCCAAGGATCAGCCCATGTGGACGTACTGGAACCTCCAGGAGGGCGAGATCAAGGTCGACCCGCAGCTGTTCACGCTCCCCGACGGGTCGATGCCGCCTGTGATCCACCTCGACACGGACGCCCCGCTCTACACGGACGAGGGCGCACTCGTGACCGACGAGCTGTGGGGCATCTACTACAAGCAGGATCGCCACGGCGTCCAGGGCGGCGCCTCGCCGACGAAGGTCGGCCCCGATGCCTCGATCGACCCGTACCCGCAGACGACCGACGTCGACCCCGACTTCCCCGACATGTGGTGCGCCGCGCTGTCGCACGCCATGAGCCGCTTCGAGGGCTGCCGCGCGAGCTACAAGCAGGCACGCTCCGGCGGCATGGGGGCGTTCACCGTCGACAACTTCCCCGTGTTCGACCACATCAGGCCGAACGTGTACTGCATCCTCGACTCGAACCACGGCTACAAGATGCTCGGCGTGGGCAAGGAGGTCGCGAAGGTGCTGTGCGGCGAGCACTCGAGCCTGCTCTACCCGTTCCGCTTCGAGCGGTTCGCGACCGGCGACCTGCATCCGGTCTCGAGCTCGCCGTACCCCTGGAGCTGAGCACTGGGCCCATGCGGAGGACGGTGGCACTTGCCTCCGTCCTCCGGGTGCGAGAGGATCACGCCACGACGACGGACGACCGTCCGTGCGTCGCACAACCCACGGGATCCAGGAGGACGGCATGAAGACGATCGTCGTCGGGTACGACGAGACGGAGCCCGCGAAGCGCGCCCTCGACCGGGCGGCGGTGTTCGCGAAGGCGTTCGACGCGTCCGTGATCGTCACGAGCGTCGCGGCTGTCGGCGCGCACGGCCCACGCGGCGGCGGGGCGGTCGACCCGACCGACCCGCCCGAGGCCCACGCCGAGGAGCTCGCGCACGCGCGGGCGACGCTCGAGGGCGCAGGGGTCTCGGTCGAGACGGTGACCGCCATCGGCGAGCCCGCAGAGGCGATCGTCACCCTCGCGGAGGAGCGGGGCGCCGACCTCATCGTCGTCGGCACACGGGAGCTGGGCTTCATGCAGCGCATGCTCGGGCAGAGCGTGAGCGGCGCCGTGTCGCGCCAGGCGACGTGTGACGTGCTGATCGTCCACTGAGTCCCTCCGATTCCCGGGGTCGGTGCGACCGTCCACCCGGCCGGCGGCCGACGCCTGCGACGTCCTGGAGGCCCGGGCGACACCCGCGCCGATCGCTGCCGGGCGCCGCCCGATCCGAGATCGCCGCGGCATGGCCGCACCGACAGACCCGTAGGATGGCCGCGTGATCGTCATCATCCTCCTCGGCTTCGCGCCGCCGGTCATGCTGCTGACGCTGCTGCTCGCCCTCTACCTCACCGTCATCGAGCTCCGGGAGCTACGACCCCACTACGTCTGGTGGTTCTGGTGGCTGCTCCTCGTGTTCTTGACCCACTTCGTTGGCTACATCGCCCTCCGCATCTACGCCGCCGTCCGACGGCACCAGCACGCGCGGGCTTAGGGACCGGCCGCTCGGCCGTGTCCTGCTGCTCGTCGCGGTGCTGGCCGTCGCGCTGCTCGCGGCGCGGAGCTGCGGCTCGTCGGGCGACGTGACGAGCGAGCAGGCACGCGAGATCGCCAGCGAGGTGCAGGCCTTCGAGCCCGATGAGGTGCAGGTGCGCTTCTTCCGCCAGGGCGTGAACGCCGACCCGCTCTGGGCGGTGTCGATGTACCAGGGCACCGCCCAGCGCCCGACGCGCGTGCAGGTCGTCGTCGTCGACGCCCGGACCGGCGAGATCCTCGAGAACGGTCGCCGGTAGGGGCGAGGCCGGGCTCGCCCCTCGCCTTTCCGGCGCCCGTCCGGCCCGACCCTCGAAGCGCCGATCTACCGGCCCATCAGTCGCGCCGCAGGCTGCGCCGCGGATCGATCCGACGGGGCCTGCGCGCCCGGATCGCGACGGACGTCACATGGAGATGCCTCCATGAACCGGCGGACAAGTATGGCGAGTTACGCCATACACATTCGCCGTTTGGTTTCGTAGGTTCGAGCGGTTCGTAAGCATTGCTGCGGCGAGGAGGGCTGACGATGTCCCTGGCGAGCATCAACCTGCTCTTGGCGGAGACGGTCGAGGAGCGCATCACGGCGCTCGAGGAGAAGCTGGCGCTCGACTCGCAGGTCCTCTCCGAGCAGTTCTACTTCTGGACCGTCGTCGTGATGTGGCTGATCCACGCCGGCTTCATGGCCTACGAGGCAGGCGCAGCCCGCCGCAAGAACCTCATGTCGACGGCGATGAAGAACATCCTGACGATCGCCGTCGTCACGCCGACCTTCTACTACTTCGGCTGGTACGTCTACGGCTGCTTCGAGGAAGGGTGGCCGAAGTCGGGCCACGACAGCCCCGACGCGCTCCCGGGCTTCTGCGGGCTGACCGCGCCGTGGAGCGCCTCCGCGGGCCCGAACCTCCAGGACCACCTCAGCCTCATCTTCTTCCTCGCGTTCCTCCTCTTCTCGTGGACGACCGGCTCGATCATGTCGGGCGCCCTGATCGAGCGGGTGCGCCTGTCCGCGTACCTGATCCTCACCGCCGTCCTCGGCTCGTTCGTCTGGATCATGGATGCCGCCTGGGGCTGGAGCTCCGGCGGCTGGCTGACGACGCGCTTCGGCTTCCACGACGCGATCGCCTCGCTCGTCGTGCACGGGGTCGCGGGAGCGTTCACGCTCGGGGTGCTGCTCAACCTCGGCCCACGGATCGGGAAGTACGACCTCCAGGGCCGAGCGCGCAGCTTCAGAGGGCACAACACCCACCTGACGCTGCTCGGTCTGATGCTCATCTTCACCGGCTTCTACGGCTTCTACGCCGCCTGCCTCGTGATCACCTCGACGTCGTTCCCCGGCTGGCTGAACATCTACGGCTCGCCGACGACGCTCGGCACGATCGCGATGGTGATCACGATCGGCTTCGCCGGCGGCTTCACGGGCGGGTGGTTCGCGAGCAAGGGCGACCCGTTCTGGACGCTGTCGGGCGGTCTGGCGGGCGTGATCGCGGTGTCTGCCGGGGCGGACGTCTACCACCCCTCGCTCGCGTACCTGCTCTCGATCTCGGGCGGCATGGTCGCAGTGTGGTCGGGGACGTTCATCGAGAAGAAGCTGCGACTCGACGACGCGGTGGGGGCGATCGCCGTGCACGGGGTGTGCGGCTTCTACGGCGTGCTGCTCGTGGGGATCTTCGCCGGGGGCTACCCGACGGGGATCAACAACGTCGAGAGCTCGCTCGGCGGTCAGCTGATGGGGATGATGGCCTTCCTCCCGCTGGCGTTCCTGCCCGGGTACCTGATCAGCCTGCTGCTGAAGAAGCTCAACCTCCTGCGCGTCCCGCCCGAGGTCGAGCTGGAAGGGCTCGACATGGCAGAGTTCGGCATGGACTTCTACCCGGAGTTCGAGCGGGTGCCGGAGATCATCATCGAGCCGGACGGGCGCGAGGTCGACGCGGCACCGGTGCTGCTCGACTCCTACTGGCAGACGCAGGACGACAGGACGCCGGCGCGCACGGGCGCCGCCGACTGAGGAAGGAGGTCCACGATGTTCGACAGCTTTCCGTTCGACGAGTGGGGCGACGACATCGCCGAGTTCTGGACCTGGGGCGGCGGGGGCTCGACCGGCACCTGGATCCTCACGGTGCTCGGGTTCACCGTGATGCTCATCTCGTTCATCGGGTTCGTCCGACTCGAGAACGGGAAGCTCGACCACCAGGCGGAGGCCCTGCGCGCGACCGGCGCGCTCGACCGTCCCCCCGACACCGGTCAGGTCGGGTGAGGAGGAGCCATGGCGAACAAGCAGATCGACTTCCCGGCCAAGCAGAAGGAGGATCCGAGGGTCGCTCCCTTCATGCTCGCGCTCTCCCTGCTCTGCATCGTCGTGGTCGTGGTGCTCCTGCTCGCGGACGTCGACGGGCCGTTCATCGGGCCGTGGTAGAGGTGATCCGGTAGGTGGCACGGCTGTACCTGCGGTGCGCGATCTGCGACCGCCAGCAGGCAGACGGGCTCATCTCCGGAGCCGCGTGGGGACGGTTCGAGGTTCCGCCGACGGCGAGCGCGAGCCACCCTGCGCTCAGCGGCTCGCTCGTCCGAGCGTGCCCGACGTGCGTCCAACGACATCCCGACTGGCAGGAGCGGATCGCGCGCGCACTCGGGCTCGTCGACGACGACCAGCCGGTGACCGACGCGGCCTGACCGCACGGAGCGACGACATGCAGCCGCCGTCCAGCAACCCCGGGGAGGTCACTCGATGAGCAGCATCGTCGTCGCCTACGACGGATCGCCCGCCGCAGAGCGCGCGCTCGAGCGCGCGGCGGAGCTCGCACGTCTCTACGAGACGACGCTCGTGGTCGCGAGCGTGACCCCCGTGGTCGTCGACGCGACGGAGCTCCCGGGGGTGGACGCCGCGACCGTCTCGGCGGTCGCGCCGCATCGTGATCGCGGAACGACGGTCGAGCTGGCGACGGCGGTCGGCGAGCCGGCGCAGGCGATCGTCGAGATCGCAGAGCGGCGAGGAGCTGCGCTGATCGTGGTCGGGACGAGCGAGCCGAGCGTGGTCGAGCGGATGCTCGGGTTCAGCGTGTCGGAGAACGTCCAGCGCCGCGCGCGCTGCGACGTGCTCATCGTCCACTAGAGCCCGCCGGTGGGCGGACGCATCGCCGCTACGGTGACGGCCGCGATGCGGACGGCGGCAACGACACGAGCGGCGCCGCCCACCGTCCGTCGGCGCGAGGCCAGGCCGTGACCGCGCGGCTCTCCGACCGCTCCACCACGGCGACGAGCGGCATCCCGGAGCTCGACCGCGCGCTCGGCGGGCTCTTCTGGGGCGACAACGTCGTCTGGGAGCTCGAGGCCGTCGAGGATCGTCGCCCGTTCTGGGATGCGATCGCCGGCACCGCCTCGACGTTCGACACCGCGACCGTCGTGACGACCCGCCGCAGCCCGGCCGCAGTCACGAGCGAGCTCCACGGCTTCCACGTGGTCGACGCGCGACCGGGCTCCCCTCTCGACGACCCGGACCTCCTCCCGGACGCGATCGTGAGCCGCTCGGACATGTCACGCCGCGACCTGATCGTCTTCGACGCGTTCGAGGAGCTGATCGAGCGCTGGGGGCCGGACGGCGCCTGGCGGTTCTTCTCCCGGACCTGCCCTCGGCTGCTCGGCCTCGGGGCGATCGCGCACTGGTCCTACCTGCGGCAGCCGGCGGTCGCAGACCTCCGACGGCGCATCGGCGAGGTGACCCAGTGCGTGATCGCGGTGAGCGCCGGCGACGTCCGCGTGGTCAAGGCCGTCGGTCGCCCGCCCGGCGTCGAGGGCACCGTTCTGCGGCACAGCGTCGTGGACGGCCGGCTCAGGCTCGAGTCGGCGCCGGCAGCGGGCCGGCTGGGCACGGCCCTGCGAGCGCTGCGGCGCGAGCGACATCTGACCCAGGCCGAGGTGGCGGAGATCGCCGGCGTCTCGGCCTCGGCCATCTCTCAGGCGGAGCGAGGCAAACGGGGGCTGTCCCTCGAGACCCTCCTCGACCTGAGCGGCCGCCTCGGCGTCAGCCTCGACGAGCTGCTCCGTGGCAAGGACACGAGCGGATACCGACTCGCGCGCCGGGACGATCCTCGCCTGTCGGCGGTCGATCGCGTCGCCCCGCTCCTCGACGACCCCGGTGTCGGGTTGCGCGCGTTCACGCTGCGACTGTCGCCAGGCGGCCGAATCGCGCCCGAGTTCACCCACCGTGGATCGGAGCTCGTGATCGTCGCGACCGGTCTGGTGCAGGTCCTGCTCGGTGACGACGGGCCGGTCCTGCGGGCCGGCGAGGCCCTCGCCGCCGATGCCGCCACCGTCGAGGGCTGGCGCAACATGACCGACACCGAGGCCGTCGTGTTCTGGATCCTCCGGGACTAGCCTCGTCCCGCAGGCAGGAATCCACCGAGTGGATTCCTGCGCGGGGGATCCCCGGGTCCGGCTGCGCCGGACGCGGGGCACACCCCTGAAGTGGGCCGGCCCGCTGGCCCGCTCGGGACAGAGCACGCGCTCGCGCCGATCGAACGTCAGCAACGGGACAGGGCGAACTGGCCACCTGCGCGAACGGTCACACGAGGGCGGCGACAGCCGCCCAAGCGCCAACCACCTGATCTCACGACCCACGAGCCTTCAGGGATCTGCCCTCACGCCTCGCGCAGCCAGGCATGAGGGATCCCCGCGCAGGAATCCACTCGGTGGATTCCTGCCTGCGGGCAACAAGCCCGAGCGCGGCGCAGCCGCGCGAGCACCAACCAGCGCACCGCCGCCCCTCGAAGCTTCAGGGATCTGCCCCGCGTCCGGCGCAGCCGGACCCGGGGATCAAGCGCAGGAATCCCCTCCCGGGGATTCCTGCCTGCGGGCAACAAGCCCGAGCGCGGCGCAGCCGCGCCAGCACCAACCAGCGCACCGCCGCCCCTCGAAACTTCAGGGATCTGCCCCGCGTCCGGCGCAGCCGGACCCGGGGATCAACGCCGCAGGAATCCCCTCCCGGGGATTCCTGCCTGCGGGCAACAAGCCCGAGCGCGGCGCAGCCGCGCCAGCGCCAACCAGCGCACCGCCGCCCCTCGAACTTCAGGGATCTGCCCCGCGTCCGGCGCAGCCGGACCCGGGGATCAAGCGGGTCGGGATCCGCTCCTGCGGATCCCGACCTTCGCGCAGCTAGAACAGCCCCACCGTCTCCCCGTCGGCGCCGAGGTCGATCGCGAAGGCGGCGGGCTGCTTGCCGAAGCCGGGCATCTGCAGCATGTCGCCGCACAGCGGCACGAGCATCCCGGCGCCCGTGTAGGCGCGGATGTCGCGGATCGGCACCGTGAAGCCCGTCGGTCGGTTGCGATCCGTCGGGACGTGCGAGAGCGAGAGGTGCGTCTTCGCCATGCAGATCGGCAGGTGCGCGATGCCCTGCTTCTCGAACCGGGCGATCGCGTCGCGCGCCGCAGGGGCGAGGTCGATGCCGTCGGCACCGTAGACGGTCGTCGCGATCCGCTCGATCTTCGTGGCGATCGGCTCGTCGTCGGCGTAGAGCATCCGGAAGTCCGACTCGGCGTCGGCTGCCGCCACGACGACCTCGGCGAGCTCGAGCACGCCGTCGCCCCCCTTCCCGAACCCGTCGTGGATGGCAGCGCCGAACGCGCCCGCCTCGAGCGAGCGCTCCTTGATCAGCTCGAGGAGCTCGGGCTCGTCGTCGGGACGGGTGTTGATCGCGACGACCGGCTGGATGCCGAACGCGCGGACGTTCTCGATGTGCTTGGCCAGGTTCGCGATCCCGGTCTCCACCTCGGCGCGCATCTGCGCCATGTCCGACTTCGTCGTGTAGTCGCCGCCGCCGTGGTGGCGGAGCGCCCGCACGGTCGCGACGACGACCACCACGTGCGGCACGAGCCCGCCCACGCGACAGACGATGTCCATGAACTTCTCCATCCCGAGGTCGGCGGCGAAGCCGGACTCGGTGATGAAGTACTCGCCGAGCTTGAGGCCGACGCGATCGGCGATGATCGAGTTGTTGCCGTGCGCGATGTTCGCGAAGGGCCCCGCGTGCATGAGGCAGAGCTGTCCCTCGAGCGTCTGGACGATGTTCGGCTTGATCGCCTCCTTGAGGAGCACGGCCATCGAGCCCGCGGCCTCGACGTCCTCGGCGGTCACGGGGTCGCCCGCCGCCGTGTAGCCGACCGTGATCGCGCCCAGCCGCCGGCGGAGATCGGTCATGTCGGTCGCGAGCGCGAGGATCGCCATCACCTCGCTGGCGGCGGTGATGTCGAAGCCGGACTCGGCGGGGACGCCGTTCTTGTGGCCGCCGAGCCCCGTCACGATGTTGCGCAGGGAGCGATCGGTGACATCGATCGCGCGGCGCCACGTGACCGTCTGGATCGCCGGCTCGTGCCCGTGGAAGACGTGCGCGTCGACGAGCGCCGAGAGCAGGTTGTTCGCCGCGGTGATCGCGTGGATGTCGCCGGTGAAGTGGAGGTTGATGTCCTCCATCGGCACGACCTGCGCGTAGCCGCCGCCGGCCGCCCCGCCCTTCACGCCGAAGACCGGCCCGAGCGACGGCTCGCGGAGGGCGAGCATCGGCCGTCGGCCGAGCTTCGCGAGGCCCTGCGTGAGCGAGACCGAGGTGGTCGTCTTGCCCTCGCCGGCGGGCGTCGGGGTGATCGCCGTGACGTTGATCAGCTTCCCGTCGGGCCGGTCGGCGAGCCGATCGAGGATCGAGAGCTCGACCTTCGCCTTGTAGCGCCCGAACAGCTCGAGCTCGTCGGCGGCGATGCCGTACTCGGCGGCGAGGTCGGCGATGGGGCGCATGGTCGCGTTCTGTGCGATCTCGAGGCTCGAGAGCATGGGGTGATCCTCCTCAGGCGCGGGCCGGGCGGGCCCGGCCCCTACGGGATGGGGTCGACGATGGGGTGCGCGGAGGGGCGACGTCTGCCCCGCGCGCGAGCGCCGACACGGTCAGTGGCTCACCGCTGCGGCGGCGAGCTCCGACACGAGCGTGTCGGTGTAGAAGCGCTCGAGCTTGAACGGCTCGATCAGGGCGGGCGTCTTCCCGGTCGCGATCAGCTCGGCGAGGGTCACGCCCGTGATCGGCGCAGCCTTGAACCCGTACGTGCCCCAGCCGCAGTCGACGAGGAACCCGTCCAGCTCGGTGAGCCCCATGATCGGGCTGTAGTCCGGGCTCATGTCGCAGAGGCCCGTCCAGTGGCGGAGGATCCGTGTCGCGTGCAGCTGCGGGAAGAGCTCGAGCACGTGCCGGGTCGCATACTCGATGAACGGGAACGTGCCCTTGTTCGAGTACGTCGGATAGGGCTCGACCTCGGCACCGATCAGGAACTCGCCGCGATCCGTCTGCGAGACGTAGATGTGCATCTGCGCCGAGACGATGATCTTGTCGAGGAACGGCTTGACGGGCTCCGTGACGAACGCCTGCAGGATGCTCGTGGTGAGCGGCAGCGGGACGCCGGCCAGCTTCGCGACGGGGCTCGACCAGCCCGCCGTCGCGCTGAGCACGACGCCCGCCGAGATGTCCCCCTGTGTCGTCCGCACGCCGTGGCAGCGGCCGTCACGGACGTCGAACCCGGTCACCTCGACGCCCTGGTGGATGTCGATCCCCGCGCGCCCGACCTGCTTCGCGTAGCCCCATACGACCGCGTCGTGCCGGATGATCCCGCCCGGAGGGTGGTACAGCGCGCCCTGGATCGGCCAGGTGACGTCGTCGCCGACGTGGATCTGCGGGCAGAGCTGCTTCACCTCGTCGCGGTCGATCACGCGGCTGTCGATCCCGAGCAGCTTGTTCACCTCGGCGCGCTCGTTCTGCACCACGAGCGAGCGATCGGAGTGCGCGAGCGTGAAGTGGCCGTGCTGCGAGAACATGAGGTTGAAGTCGAGGTCGGCCGACAGCTTCTCGTAGAGCGCCACGCTCTCCTTGTAGAAGGCAGCGCCCTCCGGGGTGCGGTAGTTCGCGCGGATGATCGTCGTGTTGCGCCCGGCGGCGCCCGACCCGATGTAGCTCTTGTCCAGGACGACGACGTCCTTGATCCCGTGGTGCTTGGCGAGGTAGTACGCGGTCGCGAGGCCGTGCGAGCCCGCGCCGATGATCACGACGTCGTAGTGGCGCCGCAGGGGGGCGGGGCGCCGGATGATCTCCTTCTTGAGGAAGATGTCCTTCACGCGATCGCCCCCTGCGGCAGCGCGTCGACGCCGATCGGCCCGCCGCCGAGCGCGGCTGCGCGGTCGACCACGACGCTCCAGAGGTAGTGGCCGAGCTCCTGGGGGAAGACGAGCCAGTAGGCGTCGCCGGGCTTCAGCACGTGCGCGTTGACGTGGGCGACCTCGCCGCTGGACGGGAAGTGGTGGAGGTGGGTCAGACGTCGGATCACCGTGTCCGCCTCCGGGCCGACGACGGCCAGGATCCCGAGCGCGGCGGTGACGTCGTACACCGTGCGACCGGTGAGCTGCTCCTCGACGGACGGCAGCTCGGGGACATGGCAGAAGCAGAGCGCGCGCCGCTGCGAGAGCGGATACCAGACGACCGCGCGACCGGTCGCGGGCTCCCCCGCCGGTCGCACCTCCAGCTTCGTGACGTGCGACAGGTCCGCCACGCCGACGTGGTCGAGCCGCTCGGCCTCACCGGGGATCGAGACCGGCACGAGCCAGCCGCCGCGCTCCTCGAACGTCGCGCCGGCCTCGCGCTGGCGCCGGTCCATCGACGTGCGGGCGACCGGGTGGAAGCCCTTCGCGTCGGCTGCGCTCGAGGGCGAGAGGAACCCGAGCGCGCTCATGCGAGCCCCCGGTGGACGAATCGGCACACATCCGGCACACGTGCGCCCTTGACACAACCCGGTGTCTGACACCGGATCGGCCCTTCCGGACGCGTCTCGGGGAGCGACCTGGACGGACGGGACACGGTCGTCACGCCTTCAGCCTCTCGCCCGCAGGGTCGAAGAACGGCCCGAGATGGACGTCCATGCGGTGGTTGACGCCGTCGACGCGGACGTCGAAGGTGCCGCCCTCGACCGCGAGCTCGTGCGGGACGATCGCCAGGCCGATCACCTGGTCGAGCTCCTTCGAGTGCCTGACACTGGTCACGCGCCCGGCCGAGCGCCCGTCCACGACGACCTGGCCGCCCTCGACCGGGATCACGCCGCTCGGGCTCGTGAAGCCGACGAGCATCCACCGCAGGCCGCGGTCGGCCACCTGCTGGGTCGCCCACTTGCCGACCCAGTCGAACTCCTTGTCGTTCTTCACGAGCCACGGCATCGCCGCCTCGTGGAGGTTGGACTCGGAGTCGGTGTCCTGGCTGACGATCACGTGGCCCTTCTCCAGCCGGAGGATCCGCTGCGGCTCGAGCCCGAACGGCGCGACCCCGAGATCGGCGCCGTGGTCGAGGAGCGCGTCCCAGACGTGCTCGGCGAGCGGGCTCGGCAGGTGGAGCTCGTAGCCGAGCTCGCCGACGAACCCGATGCGCAGGGCCAGCGTCGGCACTCCCGCGACGGTCACATGCTTCGCGTCCAGGTATGCGAGCCCCTCGTTCGAGAAGTCGTCGTCGGAGAGCCGCTGCATGAGCTCCCGGGCCTTCGGGCCGGCGACGTTGATCGCCGCGAGCGCCCCGGTGAGGTTGGCGAACTGGACGTCCATGAACCACACGGCGTTCCACCACGTGAACCACTGGTAGACGCCGTCCGCCCCGGTCGAGCTCGTCGTCACGTAGAAGGTCTGGTCGTCGAGCCGGCCGACGGTGCCGTCGTCCATGATCCGCCCCGCGTCGCCGGTGAGCACCCCGTAGCGGACGCGCCCGACCTTCAGGTCGGAGAAGCGGTTCGGGTAGACGCGGTCGAGGAACGCGCCGGCGTCGGGGCCCTGGACGAGGATCTTGCCGAGCGTCGAGACGTCGATCAGCCCGACCGCCTCGTGCACGTTCTGCGCCTCGTCTCCCGGGTCGGCGGTGTACGAGTGGGGCCGGCGCCAGGCCCCGGTCCACATCATCCTGCCGCCGAGATCCTTGTGACGGTGGTGGAGCGAGGTGCGCTTCCCCGGCTCCTCCGGGTAGCCCGCGACGAGCCCCATCGGGACGGGCGTGTAGGGCGGCCGCGCGGTCGTCGTGCCGATCGTGTTCTCGTCGACGCCCTTCGCCTTCGCGTACACGCGAATCGCGTTGGTGCTGCAGAGCCGGCCCTGGCAGGGACCCATCGTGACCGTCGTGTACCGCTTCGCGAGCTCGATCGAGTCGAAGCCCTCGTCGATCGCGTACTTGAGGTCCTTGGTGGTCTGGTCCTCGCAGAAGCACACGAAGCACTTGTCGCCGTGGTGGCCGAGCACGGCCTCCGGCACGGCCGGCTCGCCGACGTCCCCGGCGGCCGCTCCGACGGCCTCGACGTTCGCCGGCAGATCGGTCGGGACGAAGATCCCCCGCGAGGGGTCGTACTCGACCCGGGCACCGGCCTGGGCGAGCAGCTTCACGTTCGGCTGAGGACTGCCGCTCATGACGAGGAGGTCGCAGGCAGTGGACGCCCCGTTGACGGTCACGCCGGTCACACGGCCTCTCCGCCCGGACGCCTCGATGTTCGGCGGCTGCCCCTCGCGCAGGTCGAGCACGAGCGGCACCTCGACCCCGGCCGCGCGAAGGTCGTCGGCGGCTGCGAGGCCGCGGTCGTCGGCGGTGATCACGGCCGCGCGCTCGGCGGGCTTGATCGACCAGTAGCTGACGAAGCGCCGCACCGCCTCGGGGAGCACCACGCCGACGAGGTCGTTGCCCGGGAAGACGAGCGGCTGCTCGACGATCCCCGCGGCGATCACGACCGTGCCCGCGCGGAACTTCACGAGCAGGTTCCCGACCTGGACGGGGACGAAGTTGTACTCGAACAGCCCGATCGCGATCGCCGGGGCGAGGAGCTCGACGCCGGCCGCGACCGCCGCCGCGCGCAGCTCGCCGGCCCTGGCCGCGCCGACGGGATCGCCCAGCAGCGTGCCGCCCGCCTCCGGCCCCTCGTCGACCACCGTCACGTGCCTGCCCTGCCCGGCGTGCTCGATCGCTGCCGCGAGGCCCGCCTGTCCTCCGCCGACGACCAGCACGTCGACGTGCCGGTTCTCGACGTCGACGCGGTAGTCGCGAGCACCCGCGGGGTCGAGCTCGCCGAGCCCCGCCGCGGAGCGGAGGAATCTCTCGTAGAGCGGCCAGGCCTTCCGGGGCCGGATGAAGGTCTTGTAGTAGAAGCCGGGCGGCGTGAAGGGGCCGCCGAGCTTGTCGGTCACCTGCATGAGGTCGCGCTCGAGCGAGCCCCGGTAGTTCTGGCCCTTCACGACTGCGCCCTGTGTGACCGGCGTGGTGCAGACGCGCACGTTCGGCGTCCCGTCCACCGTCATCTGGCAGTTGGCGCAGTGGCCGACGCAGCACTGCAGGCCGCGTGGTCGGTGGTACTTGAACGAGCGCGAGAAGACGCGCTGGCCGGCGGCGTAGAGGGCCGAGCCGATCGTGTCACCGTCGAACGCCTCGATCTGCTTCCCCTGGAAGCTGAACGTGACGGGCTGGGAGCGGTCGATCCGCTCCCCCGGGCGCTCGGAGAGCCTCACGCCGCTGCTCCCCCTGGCATGTTCGGCGCAGCCGGCCGTGCCTCGGGCGCCCACGTCCTGACGACCTCGTTGGTGTACGTGTGGCGCTCGGCCAGGAACCAGTCCTCGCACGAGCGGCAGAACCACCACTCGCGCTGCACGCCCCACTCGCCCCGGCGGAAGTAGACGTACTCGTTCAACTCGCGCTGCGTCGGCGTGCTGGTCGGGCGCGTGGTCGACTCACCAGCGCAGCGCAGCTCGTGGATCTCGCGCGGGCCGCAGTTGGGGCAGGTGACGAGGAGCGACATCGGTGGTAGGCTCGTTGCGCTGTACGCAATACCGTCGCGGTCAGCGCGACAGCACGATACAAGCATGAGCGCACGCCGTCAACCGTCGCAGCGCCGGATCGAAGCGGCCCACCGGGCCGTCGCAGTGCTGGACGCCCTCGCCGAGGGCGGCGACCTCGGCACGAACGAGATCGCTCGCAGGACAGGGCTGCCGCCGAGCACCGTCTCGCGCCAGCTCGGCACGCTCAGCTCCTCGGGACTGGTCGAGCACGACCCCGACTCCGGGCGCTATCGGCTCGGGGTGCGCATCGTCCGCCTGGCGAACGCGGTGCTCGAGCGGCTCGACGTCCGCCGGGTCGCGCGCCCGCACCTCGAGGAGCTCGTCCGCGTGACCGGCGAGACGGCGACGCTGCACGTCCCCGGCGAGGAGGACGCCGTCACGGTCGACTTCGTGCCGAGCGCCCACTACGTCCAGCACGTCACGCAGCTCGGCCGGCCGTCGATCGGGTACGCGACGTCGGCCGGCAAGGTGATGCTCGCGTTCTCCGGGAGAGCGCTGCCCACCGGCCCGTTCCGAGCGTTCACGCCGAGGACGCTGACGACCCGAGCAGACCTGGCGAAGGAGGTCGACCGGGTGCGTGCGGTGGGCTATGCCGAGGCGTACGAAGAGCGCGAGCCGGGCCTCAACGCAGTCGCGGCCCCGGTGTGGTCGTCGACCGGGGCGCTCGCGGCGATCGTCGCGCTCCAGGGGCCGTCGGTCCGCTTCGGGCGCGCCGAGGTGCGCGTTGCGCTGCCGCACCTGCTCGAGCGGACCCGGGCGATCTCGCTCGCCCTCGGCTGGTCGGGCTGACGCCGGCTGTCGAGTCACCCCGCCAGCACGACGACGGCACGCCGACGAGAGAGAGGCTCCGAGCGACGCCTCACTCGACCACCCGGAGCGTCGACGGCACGTCCATCCGCCGCAGGCGCCGCACGGTGAGGAGCGGCGCCAAGGCGGTCGCGACGACGCCGACCAGCGCGGCGCCGGCGTACGTCGTCCGCGAGAGGGTGATCGTCGCACCGACCTCCGGCAGCACCTCGGGGAGGAACGCGTAGAAGACCCAGCCGATCAGCGCGAGCCCCCCGAGGATGCCGAGGACGGTCGCGAGCACGCCCTTGAGCAGGCTCTCCACGACCGCCATCCAGAGCACCCTGTGCACCGGCAGCCCGAAGGCGAACATCGTCGCGTGCTCGCGGGCGCGCTCCTCGGCGTTGATGGCGGTCGAGTTGAACGCGATCAGGAGCGCGAGCGCCATCAGGGCGAGGGCGCCGACCTGGATCACGATCGTGAAGTCGTCGATGAAGTCGCGAAGCGCGCTCGCACTCGCCGCGACGGGCTCGACCGACGCGACGCCGGGCAGCCCGAAGAGCGCACGGGTCACATCGTCCTGCGCGACCCCGGACGCAGGCGCGACGGAGACGACGTTCGTCGCTCCTGCGAGGCCCATCAGCTCGGCGCTGCCGGAGCCCATGTAGGCGAAGAACCGGAGCGGGTTCGGGGTCAGCCCCACGACCTCGACCGCGCTCTCGACCAGCGCGAACGTCGCCGGACCGGTGCGGCGCGGGTGGCGCAGGGTGACCTCGTCGCCGACGTCGACCCCGAGATCCCGTGCCGCCTTCTCCGTGACGAGGATGCCGTCCGTGCCGGGCTCGAACGA
The DNA here is from genome assembly GCA_963703095.1 of uncultured Actinomycetes bacterium. Taxonomy (GTDB): domain Bacteria; phylum Actinomycetota; class Thermoleophilia; order Gaiellales; family Gaiellaceae; genus Gaiella. The sequence goes on along the minus strand of OY969787.1, from coordinate 894,714 downwards.
CCCGTCGCTCACGCTCGGCTGCCACAGCTCGGCGCCCGGGCGGAGGAGCTCGACCCAGACGTCCACCGTCCTCCCCTCCGAGACGAGCACGCTCGGCAGGCGCAGGGTCGGCTCGGAGGCGCCGACCTCCGGCGCGGAGAGGATCCGCTCCACCTCGGGGCTCGTGATCTCGTAGGGCCGGTCGAGCTGGACGATCATCCGCGACGGATCCCCGCTGAGCGCCTCGGCGGCCGCGCGATCGATGCCGGCGGAGAAGGAGTCGATCATCCCGAGGAACGTGACGATCACGGCGACGACCGCGCCGAGCCCGACGACGGTCATCAGCGTGCGCCGCGGCGCCCGCAGCGTGTCCCGGATCGGCATCTCGGCGAACGTGCCGCCCGGCAGCGGAACCCGCCGGACGAGCGGGGCGAGGCCCCCGCCCGCCGCGGCCCGGTAGCCGGTCTCGATCGCGTCGACCGGCTTCATCCGCACGCCCCGCCAGACGGGCAGAACGGCTGCCGCGAAGGGGAGCACGAAGCCGACCGCCGCGCCCCGGAGGAAGACGCCGGGCTCGAGCGGCGTCTCGATCACCGGCAGCGGGAGGAGCTCCGCCAGGGCGTAGCCGTACGCCCAGCCGACGAGGAGGCCGACCCCGACCCCGAGCACGACCCCGAGCAAGGCGACCTCCGCGGCGAGGAGCAGGGGACGCAGCGCCAGCTTGGCCGCGGGCACTCCGAGCGCCATCCCCACCCCGATCTGCCGCCGCTGGGCCTCGACCACGCGGCCGATCAGGTTGAACGCGGCCAGGGAGGCGCCGACCAGGACGAACAGCGCGAGCACGCTCATCAGCTGCTGGTCGTTGGCGGCGTCCTCGTAGATGCGCTGGAGCGTCTCGTCCGAGCGCGTGAACGCCGTGGCGCCGACGCCCGGCAGCATGTCCGCCACCGCCCGCTCGAGCTCGGCGCCGACCGCCTCGGGATCGGCCCCCGGGGCGAGCGTGAGCACGAGCTCGTTGACGGTGCCCGACCGACCGAGCAGCGCCTGCGCCGTCCGCAGCGGCACGAACAGGATCCCGTAGGCGCCCGGGGTCCCGAACGACTGGGCGGGAGGGACGACGTAGAACGTCTCCGGCGTGCTGCCCGTGCCGACGGTGCGAAGGCGCATCCCACCCGCGACGCGGATCTCGTCTCCCGGCTCGAGACCGTGGTACGCGGCGAACTCGCGCTCGAGCACGCCGACCGCGGCGCCGTCGTCGGTCCCCGTGAAGCCACGCCCCGCGACGACGTCGATCCGATCGATGCGTGGGCCGCCGTCGGCGACGTCCACCCCCACGATCCGTCCGGGCACGAGCACGGTTCGCGACGCGTCCGAGGCGTCGAGCTGGCTCTCTCCGCGCAGGCGCTCCTCGACCTCCTCGATGGCCGTGCCCTGTGGGATGGCTCGGGCCGCCGCGACGAGCGCGCCGGCCCGGACGAAGCTCCCCTCGGTGAGCGTGAGTCGCAGGTCGTGGGCCTGCAGCAATTCCGTGCTGGCGTCGAGCGAGGCGACGCGCCAGCTGCCGATGCTGCCGAGACCGGCGGTCAGGCCCGTGCCGATCGCGATCACCAGCGCGATCGCCGTCACGAGCGGCCACCGGGCGCGCAGGTCGCGCCACGACCAGCGAAGCCACAGTCGCGCCCGGCGTCCCATGCCTACCACCGCAGCTCGGCGATCTCTGCGCGCCCTCCTGGTGGAGGCCCGTCGGAGACGACCCGACCGCTCGAGAGCTCGATCACGCGATCGGCGGCCCGCGCGATCTCGCGGTTGTGCGTGACGACGAGCACGGCCCGTGCCGACGTGTGCGTCTGGGCGTGGAGCAGCTCCAGGATCTGCGCGCCGGTCTGGAAGTCGAGCTCACCCGTCGGCTCGTCGGCGAGCACGATCGGGTTCCCGGTGGCGAGCGCGCGGGCGATCGCGACCCGTTGCTGCTCGCCGCCCGAGAGCTCGTGCGGGAAGTGGCGGAGGCGGTCGCCGAGCCCGACCTGACCGAGCAGGTCGGCAGCCGACGGGCCGTCCTCCCGGCCGGCGACGTCGATCCCGAACTGGACGTTCTCGAGCGCCGTCAGCCCCGGGAAGAGGTTGAAGCTCTGAAAGATGAAGCAGACGGTGCGCCGGCGGAAGGCGAAGAGCTCCTTGCGGCTCGCGCTCCCGATCTCCCGCCCCCCGACGACGATCCGCCCACTCGTCGCCGTGTCGAGCGCGCCGATCAGGTTGAGCAGCGTCGTCTTGCCGCTCCCCGACGGCCCCAGCACGACGACGAACTCACCCTCACCGACGCGCAGGTCGACGTCCTCGAGCGCGGTGACGGTGACCTCACCGAGGCGGTAGCGCTTCGCGACGCCCTCGAGCTCGATCAGCGCGGGGCCGGCGGCGTCCTCCGTGCGTCGGGCGGCACGATCGTCGATCGTCGCCGCATGATCGGCGGCCCCGGCGCTCCGCGGGCCGGAAGGAGTCACACACGGATCGTATGCGAGGCCGCGGGAGTGGGCACCGAGGTCACGCGGGGCCGTCGACGGCGGGTGTCCGAGGGCCGCCGAGCGCGCCTGGCGCTCCGCCTATCGCATCCCGCGACGCAGGGTGCTCAGAGCGTCAGCTGCTTGTGCCGGGCACGTTCCCGCCCTGTCGGGCCAGCGCCAGGGCGACCCGCTCTGCGACCTCGTCGAGCAGCCCGCGCTGCATCCCGGCGAGGGGGACGCCGGTCATCAGCGACGCCTCGATCGTCAGCGCCACGAGATCCTCGGGCTCGAGGTTGTGGACGTGCGACTTCCCGCACGCCCGTGCCAGCGTCTGCGCCTCGAGCGTCAGCACGCGCAGGTAGTTGGCGACCTTGCGGCCACCGAGGATCGGATCGAACCGCGCGGCGAGCTCGTCGTCCTGCGTCGAGATCCCGACCGGGTCGCGCCCGGCCTGCCAGTCGTCGTAGAAGCCGGCCGAGCTGCCGATCGACCGGTAGGCCTCCTCGTACTCGGGGCTGTTGTCGCCCATCGCGATCAGCATCGCCGTGCCGATCGAGACCGCGTCCGCGCCGAGCGCGAGCGCCTTGGCGACGTCCGCCCCGGTGCGGATGCCCCCCGACACCACCAGCTGCACCTCGCGGTGCATCCCGAGCTCCTGCAGCGCCTGCACCGCCGGTGGGATCGCGCAGAGCGTCGGGATGCCGACGTGCTCGATGAAGACGTCCTGGGTGGCGGCGGTGCCTCCCTGCATGCCGTCGACGACGATCACGTCCGCGCCGGCCTTCACCGCGAGCTGCACGTCGTAGTAGGTGCGCGTCGCCCCGACCTTCACGAAGATCGGCTTCTCCCAGTCGGTGATCTCGCGCAGCTCCCCGATCTTGATCTCGAGGTCGTCGGGTCCCGTCCAGTCCGGGTGCCGGCACGCGCTGCGCTGGTCGATGCCCTTGGGGAGGTCGCGCATCGCGGCGACGCGGTCCGAGATCTTGTGCCCGAGGAGCATCCCGCCCCCGCCTGGCTTCGCGCCCTGGCCGATCACGACCTCGATCGCGTCGGCCCTGCGCAGGTCGTCGGGGTTCATCCCGTAGCGCGAGGGCAGCAGCTGGTAGACGAGCAGCTCGGAGTGGCCCCGCTCCTCGGGCGTCATCCCGCCGTCCCCGGTCGTCGTCGAGGTGCCGACCTCCGTCGCGCCGCGGCCGAGCGCCTCCTTCGCCGGCGCGGAGAGCGCCCCGAAGCTCATCCCCGCGATCGTGATCGGGATCTTCAGCTGCAGCGGCCTGCGCGCGTACCGCGTCCCCAGCACGACGTCGGTCGCACAGCGCTCGCGGTAGCCCTCGAGCGGATAGCGCGACACGCTCGCGCCGAGGAAGAGGAGGTCGTCGAAGTGCGGCAGCCGTCGCTTCGCGCCGAACCCGCGGATGTCGTAGATCCCCTCGCGCGCCGCCCGCTGGATCTCGGCGATCACGCTGCGGTCGTAGAGGTACGACTCGCGCAGCGCCCAGTCGTCGCCCGTCGCCGTCACGCTCCGCCCCCGGACGTCGTGGGAGCCGGGCTCGGCGCCGCGCCAGCGCGCACGTCGCAGCCGGTCATCAGTAGGCGCCCGCGTTGTCGACCTTGAACGTGTAGAGCTGCCGCGCCGAGCCGAAGCGGCGGAAGGACGCCGGGTCGACGTCGGTGATGCCTGCGCTCTCGAGCAGCCCGCGCACCTCGTCGACGTGGTCGGCGCGCACCTCCTTCTCGACGCAGTCGGCGCCGAGCCCCTTGGCCTCACCGGCCACGTAGATCCGCGCCTCGTAGATCGAGTCGCCGAGCGCGTCGCCCGCGTCGCCGCAGACCACGAGGCGGCCGGTCTGCGCCATGAACGCGCTCAGGTGCCCCACCGAGCCCCTGACGACGATGTCGATCCCCTTCATCGAGATCCCGCAGCGCGCGGACGCGTCGCCGTGAATCACGAGCAGGCCACCGCGGCCGGTGGCGCCCGCCGACTGGCTGGCGCTGCCCTCGACGATCACCCGGCCGGACATCATGTTCTCGGCGACGCCCGTGCCCGCGTTGCCGTGCACGCGGACGGTCGCGAGCTTGTTCATCCCCGCGCAGTAGTAGCCCGCATGCCCCTCGATCTCGACCTCGATCTCCGCGTCGAGCCCGCAGGCGATCGCGTGGGCGCCGTTGGGGTTGACGACCCGCCAGTGACGTGGGCCGGGAGCGCCGCCGGCGACGTCGTGGAGGCGTTGGTTCAGCTCGCGGAGCGGCGTCGTCGCGAGGTCGACGACCTCGACGCCCGCGGCGATCTCGACGCTCACGCCACCGCCGCCTTCTCCCACACGTAGACCACCCCGGGCTCCGGCTCCCACATGCGCGCGTCCGACGCGCCCGGCAGGACGGCGATCGCACGCCACTCCGACGCCATCGCGACCCAGTCGTCGGACTCGGCCAGCACGGCGGGCTTGCAGGCGATCGGGTCGCGGAGCACCGCGAAGCCGTCCTCGGTGCCGCAGAGGAAGGTGTAGAAGCCGTCGAGGTCGTCGAGGCAGCCCTCGAGGGCCTGCTCGAGCGTCGCGCCCTCGCGCAGCCGCCACGCGAGGTACCCCGCTGCCACCTCGGTGTCGTTCTCCGTGCGGAACTCGATCCCCTCGCGCCGTAGGCTCTGACGCAGGCGGTTGTGGTTCGAGAGCGAGCCGTTGTGCACGACGCACAGGTCGAGCCCCGTCGAGAACGGGTGCGAGCCCTCGGTCGTGACGCGGCTCTCGGTGGCCATGCGCGTGTGCCCGAGCGCGTGCGTGCCGTGGAAGTCCGTCAGCCGGAACTCCTGCGCGAAGGCAGTCGGCAGGCCGACCTCCTTGTAGATCTCGATCACGCGGCCGGCGCTCATCACCCGGATGGTCGGGCGGTGAGCTCGGATCCAGGACTCGGCCTCGGCCGCGTCGGCGGCGACGCGGAGCACGGCGTGGCTGGCCCGGACCTCCGGCTCGTCACAGTCACCGAACGCGTCGCGCAGCTCGTCGCCGAGCCCGCCCCAGTGCTCGTGCGGGTCGGGCGAGAAGAGGGTGAGCTTCGACCACCCGCTCGGGGCCGGATCCCGGTAGACGGCGACCCCGGCGCTGTCGGGGCCCCGGTCGGACATCTGGACGAGCATCGCGGAGAGGTGGACGCCGAGGCGCTCCTCGATCTCCGGTGTCTTCGCGAAGAGACCGACTATCCCGCACATTTCAGACCGCACCTCCGGCGACGCGCGTAGCGTGGCACTATCCTCCACCTGCAGTGGAGGATAGTGCCAGTCACCACCCGTGGACGAGGGATGAATGCGCGGATCTGAGGCCATGGATATGGAGGATTCCTCCACATGCGGTGCTGCTCCCCCTGGCACGTCTGCGCAGCAGATGTGCCCTCACGGCCCGACCCCTCAGAACCGCGTGAGGTACTCGCGGAGCTCCCACGGCGTCACCTGCTCGTGGAAGCGGAACCACTCGTTGCGCTTCACCGCCACGACGTAGTCGACGTAGTCCTCGCTCTCGCGCGTGCGGCCGAGCGCGGCGCGCAGCACGTCGTCCCGCTCGAGCTCGCCCACCGCGTCGAGCAGGTTCGCGGGCAGCGAGCGGAGGCCGCGTGCGGTGAGCTCCTCGTACGTGAAGTCGTAGAGGTTCTCCCCGTTCGGCTCGCCGGCGTCGAGCCCGCGGGCCATCCCGTCGAGACCGGAGGCGAGGATCGCGGCGGCCGCGAGGTACGGGTTGCAGGAGCCGTCCACCGTGCGGTCCTCGATCCGCCCCGGCCCCGGGATGCGCAGCATCTGCGTGCGGTTGTTGTAGCCGTAGGAGATCCACACCGGCGACCAGGTCGCACCGCTCGAGGTCGTGCCGGCCTTGAGCCGCTTGTAGGAGTTGACGGTGGGCGCGGTCAGCGCGCTGTACGCGCGAGCGTGCTCCCTCAGACCGCCGACGAAGTGGTACGCGTCGGCCGAGAGCCCCAGTCCACGCGGGTCGGCCTCGTCGAGGAAGACGTTCTCGTCGCCCCGCCAGAGGGACATGTGGAAGTGGCAGCCGTTGCCCGTGAGGTGGGTGAACGGCTTCGGCATGAACGTCGCGATCGCGCCGTGGTGCTCCGCGAGCGTGTGCACCATGTAGCGGAAGAAGATCGCGCGGTCGCACGTCGTCAGCGCGTCGGCGTACTGGAAGTTCTGCTCGAACTGCCCGTTCGCGTCCTCGTGGTCGTTGGCGTAGTTCCCCCAGCCGAGCTCGTTGCAGTAGCGGGAGACCTTCGTGAGGAACTCGTACTGCCGCGTGAGACCCGCGATGTCGTAGCAGGGCTTCTCGAGCGTGTCGTACTTGTCGAAGAGCTCGATCGAGCCGTCGGCCGAGAGCTGGACGAGGAAGTACTCGAGCTCGATCCCGATCTTGAACGTGTAGCCCTGCTCGGCCGCGCGCGCGAGCACGTTCCGGAGGATCGTGCGGGGGCAGTACGGCCAGGGCTCGCCCTCGACCGTCACGTCGCAGGCGAACCGCGCGAGGTTCGGCTGCCACGGGACGGGCGTGAAGCTCGCGAGATCCGGCATGGCAGCGATGTCCGGGTCGCTCGGGCGCTGACCGATCTCGCCCGCGGCGAAGCCGGCGAACCCGGCGCCGTCCTCCACGAGCCCGTCGAGCTCCGCGGCAGGGACGAGCTTGGCGCTCGGTCGGCCGTACATGTCCACGAACTGCGCGAAGATGAACTCGATCCCACGCTCTGCGATCTGTGCGCGGATGCCGTCGAGCGTCGCTGCATCAGGTGCCATCGGCCCTCCCTGGGGTCGGAGGCACGGTTCTATCACTCCCCCGCCACGGAGCGCGATGGCGGGTTCCTCCAGCGTCTACGGGCGCGGTGTGTCCGTGTTCACCGTCCCCAGCGCCCGCCGCAGTCGCACCAGGCGGACTGCGATCTCGACCATCAGCCAGTCGTCCCGTCGGAGGTCGATGCCCGAGACCTCCTGGATGCGCCGGAGGCGCTGACGCAGCGTGTTCTGGTGGACGTGGAGGGCGTCGGCGGTCGCGCTGATCGACCCGTGGCGGCGCAGGAACTCCTCGAGCGTCGCCACCAGCGACGCCCCGCGCGCCTCGTCGTACCGGGCGAGCAGCTCGATCGCGGCCATGGTGGCGTCGCTCGACGAGCGGTCGAGGGCGATCCCGAGCAGGTACTTGTACGCGCCGAGCTCCTCGAAGGAGACGAGCGCCGGCTCGCGGTGCAGGACGGCTGCGCCGAGCTGGGCCTGACGCGCCTGCTCGAACGCGTCCGGGTAGCCGGCGACGCCCGCACAGGGCGCCGAGAGGCCGATGGCGACGGGCGCGGAGAGCTCGGCGTGCACCCGGCGAACGCCCTCGACGAGCCGCTCGACGCCGCGGGCCGGCGGGCGCAGCAGCCCTCGGAGCGACTCCTCGCGGAGGTCGAAGAGGGAGCCCGGGAACGCCGAGGCGAGCGCCTGCGCCAGCGCGACGTCGGCTGGTGCCGCCGCGAGCACCACGTGGGTCGCCTCGAGGTCGCAGCCGAGCCTCGTCGCTCGACCGACGAGGTCGCCCCGCTCACGCCCGCCGGCCAGCTCCTCGAAGAACTCCTTGATGAGGTTGCGCTCGGTGAGTCGCTCGATCAGCTGGAGCTTCCGCACGCCGACCGCGGTCTGGCTCGCGACGGCACGCGCGAGCTCGATGGACGCCGTGTCGCGGGCCACGAGGAGGCCGACCAGCTCGTCTCCGGCCACGAGGGGCACCGACACGCGGGCCGCGCGGCCGCCGCGCGCGAGCTCCGGGCCGAGCTCCGCGAGACCGAGCGTGCGACGCGCATCGTCGTCGGGCGGGTCCGACGCGCGCCACTCCAGCTCTTCGGTGCCGCCCTCGAGGAGGTAGAGGTGACAGGCGCTCGCGTGCAGCAGCGACCGCGCTGCGCGGGCCACGAGCGGGAGGAGCGCGTCGAGGGTCGCAGCCTGGGCGATGCTCTCGGCGAGCGCCGTGAGCTGCTCGAGCTCCTCGACGCGCCGGCGGCTCTCCTCGTACAGGCTCGCGTTCTCGATCGCCCCCGCGACCAGCCGCGCCACCGTCACGAGGAACGAGACCTCGTCGTCGGTGAACTCGCGAGGCGCCTCGGTGTGCGCCGTGATCGCCCCGATCTCGTCGCCTGCTCGCGACAGCACGGGCACCGCGACGAGCGACTGGAAGCGGTCCTCCTCGAACTCGGGCACCTCCTTCGTCCGCGGGTCGTCGAGCGCGCGCTCGCGGATGAAGGCAGGCTCTCGGTGCTCCAGCGACCACCATGCCAGGCTCTCCCCCCGGCTGAACGCGACCTCGCCGACGAGGTGCGCGTACGGCTCCCCCGCGGCGCGCAGGACGAGCCGGTCGCCCGAGTCGTCGACGAGGTACACGAAGCACGCCCGCACCGCGCTCGCATCGGAGAGCAGCTCGACGACCGACGCGAGCACCTCGTCCAGCTCGAGCGACGAGCCGACCGTCGAGATGATCCGCGCGAGGACGCCCTCCTCCCGGCTCCGACTGGTCATAGCCCCGGAGGGTAAGGGGCGTCGACGGCACCGTCCAGCCCGCGACGCCCGTGCCCGGCCAGCGCGAGGAGCGCGAGCACCGCGACCGCGAGGGCGAGCGCATCGCAGACGACGATGCCCGTCCAGCCCCACCGCTCCCACGCGAGCCCTGGCGCGAACGCGCCGACGGCACCGCTGGCGTAGTAGGCGCTGAAGTAGAAGGCGCTCGCCGCGCCCCGATCGGCGAGCGCGACCTCCCCCACCCCTAGCTGCGCCGCGGTGTACCCGGCGAACATGGCGACCGCCACTGCGGCGAGAGCGGGCACGAGCACCGCGAGCCGGTCGGGGACGCTCACCGCGATGCCCGCGCCGGCCAGCACGACGGCGCCGGCGGCCAGCCGCCGCCAGCCCACGCGCTCGGCCACGCGACCGAAGACCGGACCCGCCGCACCGACGACCCAGAGCCCGAAGACGAGGCTGGCCGCGGAGACCGTGAGGTCGAAGGGAGGCTCCTCCAGTCGGTAGGGGACGTAGGTGAAGGTGCCGACGAACGTCAGGAACAGCGCGCAGCCGACGGCGGTCACGGCGACGAGGGGGACGGTGACGAGGCTGCGGAGCGGACGGCTGCTGCGGGCGGGGGGCGGCCCGTCCACGAGCCCTCGCATCGCGACGGCGGCGGCGAGCGGGAGGGCGGTGAGCGCCGCGCAGGCGACGCGCCAGCCGACGACGCCGGTGGCGAGCGCGACCCCGACCCTCCCGACCAGGCCGCCGAGCACCAGCGCGCCGACGTACCACCCCATCGCCCGGGCACCGACCCGGGGCACGAGCCGCTCGACGACGTAGGGCGCACCGACCACGAGCAGCCCTGGCATGCACAGGCCCTGCAGCACGCGCGCCGCGACCAGCACCTCGAAGGTCGGCGCCAGCGCGACGAGCAGCGTGGGGCCGACGAGCAGGAGGCTCGCGAGCCGCATCGCGCGCACGCGTCCGATCCGGTCCGAGAGCGGCCCCCAGAGCCATGCCCCGAGCGCGATCGCGCCGATGACTGCGGAGACTGTCAGCCCGGCGCGCGAAGGGCTGACGCCGAAGTCGCGCGAGAGCTCGGGCAGGATCGCCTGCGTCGAGTACATCGAGGCGAACATCCCGAACGCGCCGAGCAGGAAGCCGGCGACCCCCGCGTCGGGCGGGGCCTCGAGGTCGTGAGCCGCCGTGCTCAGTGGCGCGCGACGACGCCGCGATGACGCTCGTGCGCCCCGGTCTCGAGGATCTGACCGATCTGCTCGATCGTGAAGCGCAGCTCGTCGTCGGTCGTGAAGAAGTGCGGTCCCAGCCGGATGCCGGCATCGGGTCGGAAGTCGCAGAGGATCTCCCGCTCGGTCAGCTCGCGATGCACGGCGGCGAAGTCGGGCACGTGCACCGTCACCGTGCCGCCGCGGCGAGCCGGGTCGCGAGGGCTGCGGATCTCGAAGCCCGCCTGGTCGGCGAGGTCGATCAGCAGCTGCGTCTGCCGGAGCGAGCTCGCGCGGATGCGGTCGACGCCGATCTCCTCGATCAGGTCGTACCCCGCCGTGCCGGCGTAGTGGGCCGGGACGTTGGGCGTGCCCGTCAGGAAGCGCGCCGCCCCCTGCGCGTAGCGCATCTCCTCCTCGAACCCGAACGGCTGCTCGTGGGCCTGCCACCCGGTGAACGTCGGCCTCAGGCGCTCCGCCAGATCGGGACGGACGTAAAGCCACCCGTTGCCGGGACCGCCGCAGAGCCACTTGACGGAGCCGCCGACGGCGAAGTCGACGCCCAGCGCCGTGACGTCGACCGGCACGATCCCTGCGGACTGGTAGCAGTCGAGGATCACGTGGGCGCCCACCTCGTGCGCGCGCCGCACGATCGGCCCGACGTCCTGGATCTCCGCGGTCTTGAACAGCACGTGGCTGATCGGGACGAGCAGCGTCCGCTCGTCGATAGCGTCGACGATCGCCTCCTCGTCGTCGCAGACGACGACCTCGAGGTCGGGCTGGGCCTGATAGAGGTAGCGAACGGACGGGAAGTTGGCGCGCTCGTAGACCACCCGATTGCGGCGGGGGTCGATCGGGAAGAAGCAGCTGAGCACGACCGCCTCGGCGACGGCCACGTTCTGGTGCATGACGGTGGAGCCGGCGGGCGCGCCGACGATGCGGCCGACCTGATCGCCGACCACCATCGGCGTCTCCCACCAGCCCTCGCCCCACGCGCGGATCCCTCGCTCGCGCCACATGCGCGCGTACTCCGCGAGTCGCTCCTCCGCCTTGCGCGGCATCGCCGCGAGCGAGTGATTGATGAGGTACGTCGAGTGCTCGAGGATCGGGAACTCGGGCCGGTAGTCGAGCAGGTCGCTCATCGTCGGAGCGTACTCGTGGCGACCGTCCGAGGGCCGAGCACCGAGCACGTTCGCGCGCACCTCACCCCCCGGTCGGGCATCGGACGCCGCCGACCCCGACCGCCCTGCCGGGCACCCGAGGCGGCCGTCGAGGGCCCGCGCGCCCGAGAGCGAGCTCGTGGCTCAGAGCCACAAGCCCCGACGGGCGCCCGTGGCGCGTCGGCGCAAGCCGGCGCCCGGAGGACCGCGGGGTGTCACGATGGGAGCGTGCGAGCCATGGTGCTGGACGCCCCGCGCACGCCCCTGCGCGCGACCGAGCTGCCCGATCCTGCTCCCGGGCCCGGCCAGGCGCTGCTGCGCGTGATCGCCTGCGGGGTCTGCCGCACCGATCTCCACGTGGTCGACGGCGAGCTGACGCGACCGAAGCTGCCGCTCGTCCCGGGGCATCAGATCGTGGCGGAGGTCATCGAGAGCGCGGGTGGGCTCGCCCCCGGCGCGCGCGTCGGCGTGCCCTGGCTCGGCTGGACGTGCGGGACGTGCCGCTTCTGCACCGCGGGCGCCGAGAACCTCTGCGACGCCGCGCGCTTCACGGGCTACGACCTCGACGGCGGCTTCGCCGAGCTCTGCGTCGCGGACGAGCGGTTCTGCCTGCCGCTCCCCGACGGATACCCGGACCTCCAGGCCGCGCCCCTGCTCTGCGCGGGCCTGATCGGCTATCGCGCGCTCCGGATGGCCGGCGACGCCGCCCGCGTCGGCCTCGTCGGCTTCGGTGCGGCGGCGCACATCGTCTGCCAGGTCGCGCTGCACGAAGGGCGCGAGGTCGCCGCGCTCACGAGGCCGGGGGACGACGACGCGCAGTCCTTCGCCCGATCGCTCGGCGCGACATGGGTCGGGGGCACGGACGACGTGCCGCCGTGGGAGCTGGACGCGGCGATCGTCTTCGCGCCCGCCGGGGAGCTCGTCCCGCGCTCCCTCGAGCTGGTGCGCAAGGGCGGGGTCGTCGTCTGCGCGGGCATCCACATGAGCGACATCCCCGCGTTCCCGTACGAGCTCCTGTGGGGCGAGCGCGCCGTCCGCTCGGTCGCCAACCTGACGCGACGCGACGGCGAGGAGTTCCTCGCGCTCGCGCCCCGCGTGCCTGTGCGCACCCACGTCGAGGCGCTCCCGCTCGCCGAGGCGACGACCGCCCTCGCCCGCCTGCGGGCGGGCGAGGTGCGCGGAGCGCTCGTGCTGGTGCCCTAGCGCCCGTCGGCGACCTGGACGCCGTCCGCAGGATCGGCGGACGGCGGCGTCCCGTTGACGAGCACGGCCGCCGCGAGCAGCACGACCACCGCAGCCGTGCTCTCGCCGAGCAGGCTCTTTCCGACGCGTCCCCCGTGGACGGCGCCGCGCTCGAGCCGGGGCCGGATCAGGACGTGGTGGACGCCACCCCAGCCGAGCGCGAGCGCGGCGAGCACCAGCTTGACGGCGAGCACCCGTCCGTACGACGACTCCCACAGATCCGACGGCGCCTGCAGCCGCTCGATCGAGATCACGGTGCCCGCGAGCACGAGCACCGCCACGAGCGCTGTCGCGATGCGTCCGAAGCGGAGGAACGTCTCCCTCCGCAGCTCGGGGGCGATCCGCCACACGACGGTCGCGAGCATGACGAGCCCCCCGACCCACAGCGCCGCAGCGGCGAGGTGGAGCCAGTCCGCGAGCCGCCCCACGAAGGTCGATCCCGGTTCGGTCGCCTGGTGCCCCGACAGGGAGAACGCGGTCAGCAGCACCAGGCCGAGCACGAGGGTCGGCCAGCGCAGCCGCGCCCGATCGAGCGTCCAGGCGAGGAGCAACAGCGCAGCGCACACCGCGAACCCCATCGTGGTCACCATCCATGCGATCCCGAACCTCGTCTTCGTCGCGAACGGCGTGAGGTCGCCGTAGAGGAGGTCGACGAGCGGGAGCTGCAGCGCGTTCTGGCTGCGGAGCACGAGGCCGGCGATCCCGACGTCGATCGCGGCGAACGCCGCCACCGTGGTGACGAGGTGCGTGCGCGACTCGACCGCCCGGGGCACCTCGCCCGGCAGGACGAGCAGCCGGAACGCAAGCCCGCCCACGAGCACCGACACGGCGACGAACAGGGCCCACCGCGCGACGTCGTCCCGCCAGGTCAGCCCGCTGGCGCCCACTGCCTCGGTCGGCGGGGGGGCGTCGACGCCCACGCCGAACGTGTAGACGCCGGAGATCGTGTGACCGTCGGACGAGGTCGCACGCCAGCGCACGGTGTACGCCTCCCCCCACTCCAGTCCCGACACGGAGACCGCGACCACGCGGCCGCCCTCGCGCAGGTCGGGTGGCCCCTGCAGCGCACGGCCGTCGGCGCGCAGCACCTGCACAGGGTCGGGGCCGATCGTCACGCTCTGGTCGAAGCGCACGAGCACCTCGCCGGGAGCCGCCTCGAGCCGCTCCTGCAGCGCAGGCTGCGTCGACGAGACCGTCGCATGCGCCGACGCGGCGCCCGGGAGGACGAGGAGCAACGCGAGCGCTGCGGCGCCGATGAGCATCGCCCTGCTCACGGGGCGCCCCCGGCCACGTCGGAGAGGTGCCCGAAGATGGGTGCGCCGTCCCGGTCGGCGAACAGCATCACGGCGATCGCGATGAACGTGAGCGCGAAGCCGGCCTGCCACACGGTGCGGCGCGGCCGGAGCGCCTCGCCGACCGGGAAGAGCGTCGCGAGGATGAGCGTCCACCCGATCAGGTGATGGAGGAACGCCGCCCGGGAGAACAGCCAGCCGTTCTGCTCGTGCAGCACGAACGAGAGGCCCGACAGGAGCAGCGCCGCGGCGGTCACGAGCGACCACGCCGGGCTCGTGAGCTTGCCGCGCACGACGCCCAGCCTGACGCCGCCGGCGATCATCGCCATCTGCGCCCAGAGCCCGTGGGCGATCACGTGCAGGGTCGAGAAGGTCGAGAGGATCGTGACCAGCCAGAGGAAGAGCCCTGCGACGATCGCGAGCAGCGGCCAGAGGTACGCACGCCACGCGCGCCGGCGGAACACCTCGGACCCCACGACCGCCTCGGCGAGGAGGATCAGCCCGAAGAAGAGGATGCCGGCGGCGAACGCCCAGTGCGCGATCTCAGCCCGAGGCGCCATCTCCCTCAGCGGCTTCGAGGTCCTCGACGAGCCCCGGCGCGACGACGAGCGCGAAGACGAGCCCGACGAGCACCGCGAGCAGCGGGCCCTGGACGAGCCAGTCGTAGACGCCCTTCCCCTCGGGGTGGAGGAACACGATCCGCGTCGGCTGCGCCAGCGCCCACAACAGGCCCCCGAGCATCGTGAGCGGGCCGATCGCCTCGACGAGCAGCACGCGGGTCGATCCACGCGCACCCCGGCGCGCGGCCCGGATGCGCCGCTCCAGCGGACGGACAAGCTCGTTCACGGCTCCGCAGCCCTCCCCGGTCGCTTCGCGCCCAGTGTCGCACGGCCCGTGCAGGCCTCGCAACCGGCGTGGGCGCTCGGCCCGTCCGCATCTTCATGAACTCGTAAGCCCCGCGCTCTTCCCCGGCGACGTGCCGATCGCCATGATGGAGCCCATGCGCACCAGAGTGGTCGTCCTGATCCTCGCCCTCGGGCTCGCCGGAGCGGCGGCCGTGGTCGCATCCGCGCAGAGCGCGGCGGACGGGCTCCCCGCGTACACCAACGGGTACGCGAAGTGGAAGAAGCTGAACCGCAAGCCGATCACGGCCCCTGGCGCGCACAACGGCGTGAAGAACGTGTTCGCCAGCAAGCCGCGCGGCAAGGCCAAGCGGTTCCCGAACGGCACGGTCGTGGTCAAGTCGATCGCCGAGCCCGGCGTCAAGGGAAAGCCGAAGCAGATCGCGATCGCGCGCAAGGTGAAGGGGCGCTGGCAGTGGATCGAGTTCGAGCTCGCCGGCTCCCGCTACGGCGTGCTCGCCAAGGGCGCCCTGTGCTCGTCCTGCCACATGCAGGCCAAGGCGAACGACTGGATCTTCACCACGCGCTAGGGGCCCGAGGCCGCTGGCGTCGGGGCAGCGCAGGGCCGGGCCCGTCCGGCCTGCCATCCCGCCTCGGGCGTCGAACGGCGGGCGAGGCAGCCCTCGGCCCCTACGGCCGCGCCAGCACCCCGTTGCGGTCGATCCTGACGGCGCGCTTGCCGAAGTCCTGACGGGAGAGCGTGCGGACGACGCCGTGCGCGGCCTCGGCGGGGTCGAGCGCCGGCACGCCCTCGCCGACGAGGCGGGTGGGCACCAGCGTCCCGCTCTCGAAGGTGCCGTCCCCGCGCAGCGTCACCCGCAGGATGCCGCTCGTGGAGAGCGGGCCACCCAGCGCGAAGACGCGATAGCCGGCGAAGTTCCCGAGCGAGTAGGCGATCAGCCGCTTGCGGTACCACTCCATCCCGCGCAGGACGTGCGGCCCGTGCCCGACGACGAGATCCGCGCCCGCGTCGACGACCGCCCGCGAGAAGCGCCGCAGGTCACCGCGGTTCTCGCCCAGATACGTCTCCGTGCCGTACGGCACGCGCTGGCGGTCGCTGCCCTCTGCGCCGCCGTGCATCGTCACGATCACGACGTCCGCCACGTCCGACGCCTTCCGCACCAGCGCCCGCGCCGCGCCGAGATCGGTGAGCGACGCCGCCCACGGGTAGGCGGCGAAGCCGACGATCGCGACCCGTACGTCGCCGACCTGCTGCACGGTCACCTGCCCGGGCCGGCCCGTGTGGGCGACGCGCGCGCGGTCGAGGGCGGCGATCGTCTGCCGGAGACCGCCCGCGCCGAAGTCGAAGGCGTGGTTGTTCGCGAGGCTGACGACCGTGAACCCCGCCCGCCGCAGCCACTTCGCGTAGGAGGGCGGCGTCTGGAACGCGTAGCAGTCCGTGCTGGAAGGACCGCACTTGGAGACGCCGCCGGTGGAGAGCGTCCCCTCCAGGTTGCCGAGGACGACGTCGCCCGCCAGGTCGGCCTGGACGCCCGAGAAGAACGAGCGGCCGCCGTCCGGTGGCAGCGCGGGCGTCGAGCCCATGACGATGTCCCCGGTCGCGGCGATCGTGACGAGCGCGCTGGGCGCTCGGCGCTTCGGGACGACGACGCGCTCCTCCTCCCCGATCTCGTCCGCTCTGCCGGGCGCGGCGACCGCCTGCGGCACGACGACCGGGCGAGGAGCGCCGTCCACGAGCGCAGCGACGCCGACGGCCGCGACCGCGACCACGGCGCCCGCGCGCAGGATCAGCGCGACGGGGCGCATCGCGAAGGGGTCGCCGACCGCGGCCGCTCACAGGCGGCCGCGTCGCGGCGAC
Organism: uncultured Actinomycetes bacterium; assembly: GCA_963703095.1. GTDB lineage: Bacteria > Actinomycetota > Thermoleophilia > Gaiellales > Gaiellaceae > Gaiella. The sequence goes on along the minus strand of OY969787.1, from coordinate 878,100 downwards.
GTCCGGACGGCGTCACGCCGATCTCCCTAGCTGCGGTTGCCGAGGAAGATGAGCGCGTAGTAGGCGAGCTGCGAGAGGGCTGCGAGCGCGGCGGCGACGTACGTCATCGCGGCGGCGCGCAGGACCTTGCCCGCGCCGGCCGTCTCGGAGGCCGAGACAAGGCCCATGTCCTTCAGCTGGCTCATCGCCCGCCGGGAGGCGTCGAACTCCACCGGCAGCGTCACGAGCTGGAAGAGGACGACGACCGCGAACAGCGCGACCGCGAGCGTCATCATCCCGGTCAGCTGCATGAACGCGCCGATCATCAGCAGGAAGATCCAGGCGTTGGACGCGAACGCCACGGCGGGCCACATGGCGGAGCGGACCTTGAACATGCTGTAGCCCTTGGCGTGCTGGAGCGCGTGACCGACCTCATGCGCGGCGATCGCGGCCGAGGCGACCGCGTTCCCGGCGTAGACCGGCTCCGACAGATGGACCGACTTCTTGCGCGGGTCGTAGTGGTCGGAGAGGGGCCCGCCGGGCGACGGCTCGACCGGGACGTCGCTCAGGCCGTTGTGGTCGAGGATCTGGCGCGCGATCTGCGCACCCGTCATCCCCGAGGAGGTCATCACCTGCATCTGCTGGGCGACGGTGTGCTTCAGGCGGTGCTGGATCCAGAAGCCGAGGATCAGCGGCGGGATCAGGAAGGCGAAGTAGAGGCCCCAGGAGCTCATGGGCGGAAGGGTACCAACGCGGCGTGCGCTCACCGCAAGGGTCGCGGGCGCTCTTAACCGGAGGTGAAGGGAGCGGTGCCACCGCCGACGCGGCATCCGGGGATCTCCGCACGGGGCCTCCGGCGGCGCCACGATGCGTCCAGCCGACCCACACCCGATCATCACGGGCGTGGAGACCATGCGCGCCGTCCGCAAGCTCGCTCTCGACGTGCTCGCCTCCGGCGAGGGGTGCATGATCGTGCTCGCCCCGGGGGGCGCGTCGTGAACGAGCGCCTGCAGGCGGCCGTCACCGCGGAGCTGGACGCGCTCCGCGGTGCGCGCACGCTGAAGCGCTTCAACACGCTGCTCTCGCCCCAGGGGCCGATCGTCGAGATGGAGGGACGCGGCGAGGTCGTCGTGCTCTCGTCGAACGACTACCTCGGCCTCGCCGCGCACCCCGAGGTCGTCAGAGCCGGCATCGAGGGGCTCGAGCGCTACGGCGCCGGCACCGCCTCGGTGCGGTTCATCTGCGGGACGTTCACGCCGCACGTCGAGCTCGAGCGCGCGATCGCGGAGCTGTCCCAGACCGAGGCGGCGCTGAGCTACGTCTCCTGCTGGAACGCGAACGAGGCCGTGATCCCGACCCTCACCGACGAGCGCACGGTGCTGCTGTCCGACGCGCTCAACCACGCCAGCATCGTCGACGCGATGCGGCTCGCGCGGCCGGCCGCGAAGGTGATCTATCCGCACGCCGACATGGCAGCGCTGCGCGACGGGCTCGCCGCGGCGCCGCGCGACGCGCGCAAGCTGATCGTGACCGACGGCGTCTTCTCGATGGAGGGCGACCTCGCGCCGCTCCCGGACATCGTCGAGCTGGCCCGCTCGCACGACGCGGTCGTGCTCGTGGACGACTCGCACGGCGTGGGCGTGATGGGCGCGACCGGGAGAGGCACCGCCGAGCACTTCGGGCTGCTGGGGGAGATCGACGTCGTGACCGGCACGCTCGGGAAGGCGCTCGGCGGCGCGGCCGGCGGCTACGTTGCGTCCAGTGCCGCCGTCTGCGAGCTCCTCGCGCAGCGCTCGCGACCGCAGCTCTTCTCGAACGCTCTCCCCCCGACTGTGGCCTGCAGCGCCCGTCGTGCGATCGAGCTGCTGCGCACCGACCCCGAGCACGTCGCGACCCTCCGCTCGAACACGGCCCTGCTCCGCGCAGCGCTCGTCGAGGACGGCTGGTCGCCTCTGCCCGGCGACGCGGCGATCGTCCCGATCATCGTCGGCGAGACGGCCAAGGCGATCCGGCTGTCCGAGCGGCTGCTCGACGAGGGCGTGTTCGTCACCGGCTTCGGCTTCCCCGTGGTGCCCGAGGGGACGGCGCGCATCCGGATCCAGGTCTCCGCCGCGCTCCGGCCCGAGCATCTCGACCGCGCGCTCGAGGCGTTCCGCCGCGTGCGGACGTCACAGTGAGCCGCGGCGGAGCGTCCGTCGCGATCTGCGCCGCCACCTGCGCGACGATCGTCGGTCTCGTCGTCACCGGGGCCGACGCGGCCTCGTCGGCGACACCCGCGACGACGCTCCTCCAGCGTCACGCGCCGATCCTCGTCCTCCACCCCGACGATCCGTTCGCTCCGGTGCCGGTGGAGGGCTTCCTCGCCGACAGCGACCTCACCGCCCGGGCGCCCGACGGGACGTGGCAGGTCGTCCCCGGGCCGCTCCCGGTCGGCGGGGCGCAGACGAGGCTCGACCAGCGCCTCTGCCGCGCGATCGACGGACCGCCTGCGCTCACCTGCTACGCGGACGCCGAGGCCGCCCATGCCGCACCGCCGACCGTGTACGGAGCGGTGTTCCGGCGGCGCACCGGCGTCGCGCTGCTGTACTGGCTCTTCTACCCGTACGACGTCTGGTCGCAGACCGGTCCCGGTGGCACCGTCTGGCGCGCCCACGAGGGCGACTGGGAGTCCGTCACGGTGCTGCTCGACGCGCGCGAGCGACCGGTGACGCTGGCCCTGTCGCGGCACTGCAGCGGCGTGCGGCGAACGTGGCGGCGGGCCAGACGGACGGCAACGCACCCGCTCGTCTACGTCTCGCTCGGGTCGCACGCGAACCAGCTCGGCCCGGGGACGCGGCGCCAGGAGGTGGCGTGCTGGCCCGAGCTCGGCCGGACGGTGCTCGAGGCGCTGCGGATCGTGCCCGTCGACGTCGCCGCCGAGGGGCGACGGGTGCGGCCCACGGTCGTGCCGGTGTCGGCGACCACGCCGTCGTGGATGCGCTATGCGGGACGGTGGGGCGAGGCGCAGTACGCGGGGCTCGCCGCTGTCGATCCGATCGCCTTCGGCACCGGGCCGGTGGGACCGGCGCTGCACGCCGCATGGCGACGGCCCTTCGCCGAGCCTCTCGGCTGGCCGTCGGGCTGACGGACCAGGGTCGTGCCCGCTCGGCGGCGCGCGCGACCCGCCGTCAGGCCCGTCGGCCCACGACGCGGCCGAGCGTCGCCTTCGCGATCGTCGTCGCCATCGCAGGGTTCTCCTGCAGGCGGCGGAGCGAGTACTCGTACCAGCGCTGTCCGAACGGCACGTAGACGCGCACGGTGTGCCCGGCCGTCACGAGCTCGGTCGCACGACCCTGGCGAACGCCCAGCAGCATCTGCAGCTCGTAGGCATCTCGCGGCAGGTGCGCCACGCGCGTGAGGGTCGCTGCGATCAGCTCCTCGTCGTGCGTCGCGACGGCGACGTGGCTGCCGCCCTCGAGCAGCGCGTCGAGGCACGCGACGAAGTGCCGGCGCACGACCTTCGCCTCCTGGAACGCGATCTCGGGCGGCTCGACGTAGATCCCCTTGCAGAGACGGACGCGTGGCCGCAGGTCGTGAAGCGACGCGATGTCCGACAGCGTTCGGCGGAGCGCGGCCTGGAGGACGATGCCGACGTTGTCGAGACCGACCTCACGGAGCTCCCGGTACAGCGCGAGCGTCGCGTCGGTGCAGGCCGAGTCCTCCATGTCGATGCGCACGAACGTCCCCAGCGACCCTGCATGCCGCACGACGTCCTCGACGAGCGCCCGGCAGAGAGCGCGATCGACCTCCAGCCCGAGGGCGGTCAGCTTGACGCTGACGTTGGCGCCCAGGTCGTCGTCGCGGATCGCGGAGAGGACGCCGCGGTAGGCCCCCGCGATCGCCTCGGCCTCGGCCGGCGTGCTGATCTCCTCTCCCAGCACGTCGATCGTGGCGAGCTTTCCTGCCGCGTTCAGCTCCGCGACGACGCGCCGTGCATCGCCGAGCTCGGGCCCGGCGATGTACGGCGCCGACACGCGCTGCACGATCGAGCGGGGCACGATCGGCAGCGTCCTCGCGACGATCCGGTCGAGCGCGTCCATCGGCCTCCAGCGTAGTACCGCGGCGCGCAGGGGCTCGTCGTCTCTGCAAGTGATGACGTGTCACTTGCGGGCTCACCGCAGCGGGATCGGCGTCCTCGCCGATGGAGCGCTCGTCGCGGTCGGGTCGAATGAGAAGCGACCGGCCGTCCCACGTCCGCACGGTGCCGCGCGGGAGGCTGGACCCGAGAGGAGGCGCGATGCGCACCGTCGTGATCATGGGGGCCGGGGGACGCGACTTCCACGACTTCAACGTCGTGTTCCGCGACGACCCGACGACCCGCGTGGTCGCCTTCACCGCGGCGCAGATCCCGGGGATCGACGACCGCGTCTACCCCGCGTCGCTCGCCGGGCCCCGGTATCCGGAGGGGATCCCGATCAGGCCGGAGGCCGAGCTGGCCGCGATCGTGCGCGAGCACCAGGTCGACGAGGTCGTCTTCGCCTACTCGGACATCGCGCACGTCGACGTGATGCACCGGGCCTCGGCCGTCCTCGCCACCGGGGCCGACTTCAGGCTGCTCGGCCCCCGGGCGACGATGCTGCGGGCACGCCGACCGGTGATCGCCGTCACCGCCGCTCGCACGGGGTGCGGCAAGAGCCAGACGAGTCGTCGGATCGGCGGGCTCCTGCGCGCCTCCGGGCTCCGCGTCGCGCTCGTGCGGCACCCGATGCCCTACGGCGACCTCGAGGCGATGCGCGTCCAGCGCTTCGCCACCACCGCCGACATCGACGCCGCCGACCCGACCGTCGAGGAGCGGGAGGAGTACGAGGTGCCGGTCGAGCTCGGGATGGTGATGTACGCCGGGGTCGACTACGGCGCGATCCTCGAACGCGCCGAGGAGGACGCCGACGTGATCGTGTGGGACGGCGGCAACAACGACTTCCCGTTCTTCGCGCCGGATCTCCACGTGACGGTCACCGACCCGCTTCGGGCGGGACACGAGCTCGCCTACCATCCCGGCGAGACCAACCTGCGGATGGCCGACGTCGTCGTCGTCAACAAGGTCGACGCAGCGCCCGCGGAGGACGTCGACCGCGTCCTCGCCGACGTGGCGGCCGTGAACCCGCACGCGACGGTGATCCGGGCGGAGTCCCCTGTGAGCCTCGACCCGGGCCCGCCGCTCGAGGGCGCGCGCGTGCTGGTGGTCGAGGACGGGCCGACGCTCACGCACGGCGGGATGGCGTTCGGCGCCGGCACCGTCGCCGCACGCGAGGCCGGGGCGGCGGAGCTCGTCGACCCGCGCCCCTACGCCGTCGGCTCGATCGCCGACACGTTCACCCGGTATCCGCACGTGGGCGCCGTCCTGCCGGCGATGGGGTACGGAGCCGACCAGCTGCGCGAGCTCGTGGAGACGATCGACCGCGTGGAGTGCGACGTGGTCGTCGTCGGCACGCCCTTCGACCTCGCACGCCTCATCCGGGTGCGCCACCCGCTGCGCCGCGCGCGCTACGAGCTGCACGAGCTCGGCCATCCCACCCTGCACGACGTGATCGCACCGCTCGAGCGTCTCGCGCACCAGGAGCTGACCGTCTCGACCGGCTGAGCGAAAGGAGCAGCGATGCCCGACCTCGGGGCGCCCGCCATCCCCCGCCACTTCCTCCGCGTCACCGACCTTGACGCGGCCGGCCTCGAGGCCGTGCTCGACCTCGCGGCTGCGATGAAGCAGCGACCGCACGGCTTCGTCGACGCGCTGCGGGGCGACACGATCGTCTGCTTCTTCGAGAAGCCGTCGACCCGCACGCGCGTCTCGTTCGCCGCCGCCGCCGAGCGGCTCGGCATGCTGCCGCTCGTCCTTCGTCCGGACGAGCTCCAGCTCGGGCGCGGCGAGACGATCGGCGACACGGCGCGCACGCTCTCGGGCTACGCCTCTGCGATCGTCGTGCGCACGTTCGCGCAGGCGACCGTCGACGCGCTCGCGGCCGACGCGTCGAAGCCGGTGATCAACGCGCTGACCGACGACCACCACCCGTGCCAGGCGCTTGCCGACCTGCTCACGCTGCGCGAGCGCTTCGGCTCGCTCACCGGTCTCCGGGTCGCCTACGTGGGAGACGGGAACAACGTCGCGCGGTCGCTCGCCGAGGCGGGTGCCCTGGCGGGCGTCGAGGTCGTGATCGCCGCGCCATCCGGGTTCGCAGAGGGGATCCCGGCGCAGGTCGTCACCTCACCGGAGGAGGCAGTCGCCGGCGCCGACGCCGTCTACACCGACGTCTGGGTCTCGATGGGCGACGAGGACGACCGGGCCGAACGGCTGCGCGCGCTCCGGCCCTACCAGGTCGACGCGCGCCTGCTCGCGCTCGCCCGGCCGGAGGCGGTGTTCATGCACTGCCTGCCGGCGCACCGGGGCGAGGAGGTGACGGCCGAGGTGCTCGACGGCCCCCGCTCCGTCGTCTGGCAGCAGGCGGAGAACCGGATGCCGACCGAGGAGGCGCTGCTGCTCGCGCTGATCGCGCAGCGGTGGGAGGCCTGAGCGGTGCGGGTCGTCGCGGCGCTCGGGGGCAACGCGCTCCTGCGCCGTGGCGAGCCGCTCGACCCCGCGCTGCAGCGGCAGAACGTCCGTCGAGCTGTCGTCGCGCTCGCACCGGTGGCCGACCGCTGCGAGCTCGTCGTCACCCACGGCAACGGGCCGCAGGTCGGCCTGCTCGCGCTCCAGTCTGCGGCGCTCCCGGGGGCGCCGACGCCGCTCGACGTGCTCGGGGCGGAGAGCGAGGGGATGATCGGCTACGTCCTCGAGCAGGAGCTCCGCAACGCCCTTCCCGGGCGTGACGTCGCGACGCTGCTCACGCAGATCGTCGTCGAGGCCGACGACCCGGCGTTCGGCCACCCGACGAAGCCGATCGGCCCGGTGTACACGCAGGACGAGGCACGGACACTGGCGGAGCGGCGTGGCTGGACCGTCGCCCCCGACGGCGCGGGCTGGCGACGGGTCGTCGCCTCGCCGGAGCCGCGGCTGGTGGTCGAGCTCGGCACGATCGCCCTGCTCGTCGACGCGGGCGTGCTCGTCGTCTGCGGCGGGGGCGGTGGCATCCCCGTCGTCGCAGGCGCGGATGGCGCGCTGCACGGGGTCGAGGCGGTGATCGACAAGGACCTGGCGGCCGAGCGGCTGGCCGAGGGTCTCGCGGCGGACGTCCTCGTGCTGCTCACCGACGTCCCCGCTGTCGAGCGCGCGCACGGCACGGCGGACGCCACGCCGCTCGGCGCGACGACGCCCGCCGTCCTGCGCGCCGAGCGGTTCGCGCCCGGCTCGATGGCCCCGAAGGTGGAGGCGGCCTGCCGCTTCGTCGAGCGGGGCGAGGGCAGGCGTGCGGCGATCGGCGCGCTCGAGGACGCGGTAGCGCTCGTGGCGGGCGAGACGGGGACGCAGGTGACCGCAGGGCCGTCGCACCTGGACGCCGGGGCCTGAGCGCAGGCCCGGGCGGGGCAAGCCCCGCCCCTACGACGACTCGCGCATGAACCCCTGACGCGCTGCGGAGACGAGCGCGACGGCCTCGGGGAAGAGCACCCGCATCGCGTCGCGCAGCGCCGCCGCCTGCTCGTCGACCGTGCCGTGCGCGTCGATGCGCGACAGGGCCGCCTCGGTCAGCGAGACGGCCGTGCTCAGCGTCAGCGTGGCGAACTGCTCGCGCTGCGCCTCCTTGACCCCTTCCGCCTGCTGCTCGGCGAAGTCGCGGAGCCCGCGCAGGAGATCCTCGGGATCGCCGCCGAACGGGAAGAAGCCGCCGCCCTCCATGCGCGCAGCGTAGAGGACGCGAGCATGCCCCGGTCGAGACGGACGGGCGGCGCAGGCCCCGCTCCTACGGGCGTGGGGGCTCGCCGAGCGGCGTGCGGTAGCGGGCCTCGACCTCGCTCCAGAGCTCGTCGACCACGCCCTGCGCGCCGCGCATCGCCGCGGCGAAGGGCGAGGCCGCCGTGGGGTCGAGCGCGCGCTCGAGCCGGAGGGCCGCCCGGCCGAGCGCGTCGAGCCGCTCCGGCGTCGCGAGGATCGGTGGAGCGCCGACCGCCTGCTGCAGGGCTGCGGCGGCGTCCTCGGCCTCCTCGATCCCCTCAGGCGCCTCGGTGATGCGCAGGGCGACGAGCTCGGCACGGAGCTCGTCGAGGTCGCCCGGGAAGGCTGCCTCCTCGGCGAGCTCGCAGAGCGCCGCGATCGAGACCGCGTCGCGTGCCTCCCGGCGGTCGACCACCGGGTCGCCGGCGCCGTCGAGCACGAGCCACGACCGGCCGCCGTCGGCCCGCTCGAACGCGCAGACGTAGGCCCTGACCCCGCGCGCAGGCTCCGCGGGAAGCACGGCGCTCAGCGCCGCGTCGGTCGCGTGGAGCCTCGCGGCCGCCGCGATCCGCTCGAGATCGTCGACCAGTCCCACCGTGCCAGGATAGAGCGACGTGTCCGCCCGTCGCACCCACGCGCGCACGCTCTTCGAGCCTCTCGGGCCGACGTACGATCGCGTCGGCGCGCTCCTGTCGTTCGGCCAGGATCCGCGCTGGCGCAGGTTTCTCGTCTCGCGGATCCCGGCCGACGGGGGCGAGGTCCTGGACGTCGCCACGGGCACCGGGCTCGTCGCCGAGTCGCTCCTGCGCCGCGGGCTGTCGGTGACCGGCGTCGACCAGTCCCCCGGGATGCTCGCGCAGGCCCGTGCGCGACTCGGACCCGGCGCCGTGCTCGTCGAGGCGTCGGCCGAGTCGCTGCCGTTCCGCGACGCGAGCTTCGACCACCTGACCTTCACGTACCTGCTGCGCTACGTGGACGACCCGGGCGCGACCGTCACGGAGCTCGCGCGCGTCGTCCGGCCGGGTGGCACGATCGCGATGCTCGAGTTCGGCGTCCCCCGGGGCATCTGGCGCCGCCCATGGACGCTCTACTGCGATCTCGGCCTCCCGCTCGCCGGCCGTGCGATCTCGCCGGCCTGGCACGACGTCGGGCGCTTCCTCGGCCCGTCGATCCGCGGCTTCCACGCCCGGTTCCCGGAACCGAGGCTGCTGGGGCTCTGGAGGGACGCGGGCATCGTCGACCTGCACCTGCGCCGGATGAGCCTCGGCGGCGGCGTCGTGGTCTGGGGGCGACGCTCGGCCGACGCCCCGAAGGGCGGGGGACGTGACGCCTGACGCCGATCGCCCGAGCGTGGCGGCGCCAGCGTTCTACGCGGTGGGTCGAACGGGCTGGCGCGCCTGGGTGACGCTGCTCCATCTCCCCTACACCGCCTGGCACCTCGCGTACGTCGTGGTGGGCGGGTGCCTGGCGGCGGAGGTCGTGTGGGGCCGCCTCGGACTGACGGTGCTCGCGTTCGCGCTGGCGCTCGGGATCGGCGCCCATGCCCTGGACGAGCTCGCCGGCCGGCCGCTGCAGACGACGATCGACTCACGCGTGCTCGCGGGCGCCGCGATCGCGTCGGTCGCGGCCGCCTGCGCGATCGGCCTGGTCGTCGCGACGCGGACGACGCTCTGGCTGCTGCCGTTGATCGCGATCGGGGCGTTCCTCGTGCCCGCGTACAACCTCGAGCTCCTCGGCGGGCGGCTCCACACGGACCTCGCGTTCGCGCTGTCGTGGGGTGCCTTCCCGCTCGTGACGGCCTACGTCGCCCAGACCGCGACGCTCCGGGCCGAGGTCGTGCTCGCGGCCGCCTGGGCGACGGCGCTGTCGCTGGCGCAGCGGCGGCTCTCGACCGTCGCGCGCCAGGTGAGGCGCGACGCGGTCGCCGTCGAGGGGGTGATCGAGCTGCGCGGCGGCGAGCGCGAGGAGCTCGGGGCCGCCAGCCTCGTCGCGGCGCCGGAGGCCGCGCTGCGGCTGCTGACCGCGTCGACGATCCTCCTCGCCGCCGCGCTGGTCGCGCTGCGGCTCGCGTAGCGCCGACGGCGCGCGCCCTCGTGGCTGCAGGGTCAGACACTACGATCCGCCCGTGACCGTGTGGATCCTCGCCGGGTGCCTCGTGGCGGCGCTCGTGCTCGTCCTCGTCCTGCTCGTCGCCCTCAGGCGAGCGCGTGCGAGGGCAGCCGACACCAACCGGCTCGTCGAGCAGGCGCGAGCGGCCGTTCGCACCGTGGTGCAGGAGGAGGCCGCGCTCCACGCGGACGAGATGCGCCGGGTCCTCGCACGGGAGCGCGCAGCGTCGATCAGCGGGCTCGTCGAGGAGGAGCGGCGGCTCGGGGAGGAGCGGCGCGTCGCCTTCCTCGAGCGTGAGCGCCGGGCGGGCGAGGAGCTGGCCGACGCGCTCGCGCGCACCGAGCGCCGACTCGAGGAGCGCCTGCGCGGCTTCACCGACGACCTCGAGCGCGCGCAGCGCCACCTCGAGCAGCAGCTCGCGCGACTCGCGCAGCACCAGAGCCAGGCGCTGACGGACGTCGAGGCCCGGATCGAGGCGGATGCGGCCGCGCTGGGCTCCACCGCGGACGAGCAGCGCCGAACGGTCCTGCGCCTGCGCGAGGAGGTGGAGCGGGCCGCGAGCCAGGCCGTGGGCGAGGCGCTCGACGAGCTCGAGTCGAGCACCGCGGAGCGGCGGCGCGCGGTCGAGGAGACGACCGAGCGCCTGCGTCAGCGGGAGGCCGCGATCGCAGCGTCGCTGGAGGAGGCCGAGGTGGACGTTCGCGCGCGGCTCGACGTGATCCTCGTCGAGTGGGAGAAGCGTCAGACCGAGCGGCTCGAGCGGGTGCTCGAGCGCGAGGTCGAGCGGCACGTCCAGATCGGGCTGCTCCAGGTCGAGGAGCGTCTCCGGGAGGCACGCGAGGACGCGCTGTCCCGCCTCCAGCGGGAGCTCGACCGGACGGTCGAGCTGCTGGCGCACGAGGAGCTGGCGCGACGCCTCGACGAGGCGTGAGGCCGCCGGCACGCCGCGGTCGCATGCCCTGGCGAGCCAACTTCTGCCGGGAGGGATCGTCCGATCCAGCACGAATCACCCGCTCACCATGGCCGAGGCGACCGAGACACCCGTGTGGCGCGAGGACGAGCAGTCCAAGGTCGAGAGCTGGCGCCTGCACGTGCTCATCGAAGCCGGCTTCCCCCTCCCGCTCGCCGAGCGGCTCGCCGTGAGCGAGGCGGATCTCCACACCTGCGTGGAGCTCCTGCGCCAGGGGTGCAGCCCGGCGACGGCGACCGAGATCCTGCTGTAGCCCGCCCGGCGCGCAGTCGGCGGGCGCTCCAGGCGAGCGAAGAGCAGGCGAGGCATGCCTCGCCCCTACGACGGGTGCGGTGAACCGCCGACGGGGGCGGCACACCGCCGACCGATGCGGTAGCCGAACGGGTGCGGTAGGAGCCGAACGGGTGCGGTAGGCGGCCGGTGCGGTAGCCGACGGGGGCGGCACACCGCCGACCGATGCGGTCGATCGCCGACAGGGGGCGGCACACCGCCGACAGGTGCGGTAGACCCCGACGGATGCGGCAGACCACGTCGTGCACCCGGTCACGACGTAGGCTTCGGCGCGTGAGCACGGTCGAGAGCGGCGAGCGCAGGATCTACCCCGTCGAGGCGTTCAACGCGCGACTCCGGGGCTACGTCCAGCGCGTCCGCGGCGTCTGGGTCGAAGGAGAGGTGAGCGGGCTGCGCCGCAACGAGGCCTGGGCCACGGTCTTCCTGACGCTGAAGGGCGAGACCGGTGCGACGCTGCCGGTGCAGATGCGACGGACGCGCTTCGACGCGCTCCCGATCCCGCCGGTCGAGGGCGCACGGGTGCAGGTGCGAGGGGATCTCGACCTGTGGGAGGCACGCGGCGAGCTGGTGTTCCGGGCGACCGCGATCGAGGCCGTCGGCGCCGGCGACCTGCTCGCCCGGCTGGAGCGGCTGAAGCGGCAGCTCGCCGCCGAGGGCCTCTTCGACCAAGCACGCAAGCGCGCGCTCCCCCCGTTCCCGCGTGTGGTGGGCCTGCTCACCGGCGCTGACGCCGCGGCTCGTGGAGACGTTGTCGCGGCGATCGGGGCGCGCTGCCCGGCCGTGACCCTTGTGATCGCCGAGACCCGCGTCCAGGGGGACGGAGCCGCCGCCCGGATCGTCGCGGGCCTCGAGGCGCTCGCGGCGCGCCGGGACGTCGAAGTGATCGTCCTCGCCCGAGGCGGTGGCAGCCTCGAGGACCTGCTGCCCTTCAGCGACGAGCGCGTCGTGCGCGCGGTCGCCGCTTGCCCCGTGCCCGTGGTCTCGGCGGTCGGGCACGAGCAGGACGCACCGCTCTGCGACCTCGCGGCCGACGTGCGGGCGGCCACGCCGACGGCGGCCGCGCGACTCGTCGTACCCGATCTGGCCGAGCTGCGGACGAGCCTGGACGCGGCTCGCGTGCGCATGGCGGGCGGAGTCCGGAACCGGCTGCACCGCGATCGGGAGCGGCTCGCGGCGCGTCGCCTCCGCGCCCGCTCGGCCGTCGGCCGGTGTCTCGAGCGCGAGCGCGAGCTCCTCGAGCGGCGCCGCGTCCGGCTGCGCCAGGCGCCCGAGCGCATGCTGGAGCGGCGGCGGGCGATGCTCGACACGGCCGGTGCCAGGCTCCAGGCGCTCGCGCCGCACGCGACCCTCGCGCGGGGCTACGCCATCGTGCGGGTGGACGGATCCGCCCTGCGCAGCGCGCTCGACGTCGCGCCGCGTCAGCGGATCGCCGTCGAGCTGGCGAGCGGGGCGCTCGACGCCACCGTGGACGAGGTCCGTCCATGAGCGAGCCCGCGCACGAGCCGATCGCCGACGACGTGCCGATCGAGGCACTGCAGCTCGAGCTCGACGGGATCGTCACCCGGCTCGAGCAGGGCGACGTGGGCGTCGACGAGGCGATCGAGCTGTGGCAGCGCGGTGAGGAGCTCTACCTCGAGTGCGCCCGCCGACTCGACGCCGCCGAGCTGCGGATCGAGCAGCTCGCACGCCGTGACAGCGACTCGAGCACCCTGTAGAGTCGCCCGCATGGCGCACCCATCGACAGCCCTGCTCGTCGGCATCCCGCTCTTCTCGGACGTGGACTACGAGACGCTCGAGAAGCTGTCGAGCGACTTCATCCAGCGCGACTTCCCCGCCGGCACGGAGATCGCCAAGGAAGGCCAGACAGGCCTCAACTTCTTCGTGGTCGAGTCAGGCGAGGCGACCGTCTCGGTCGCAGGCAAGGAGGTCGGGCGGCTCGGTCCCGGTGACTCGTTCGGCGAGGTGGCCCTCGTCGACAAGTCCGCCCGCACCGCGACGATCACGGCGACCACCGACATGCTGACGTTCGCGCTTCCGGTCTGGAGCTTCCGCAGCTTCGTCGAGGTGCGGCCCGACGTCGCCTGGCGGCTGCTCGAGATCCTCGCCGAGCGGCTCCGCTCGAGCCAGGCGCGGTAGCGCGCGACTGGGCCGATGGGCCTCGCGGTGCCCGACGCGGAGCTCGTGGAGCGTTGCCGTGCGGGCGACCAGGCCGCGTGGCGGGAGCTCGTCGAGCGCTTCGGCAGGTACGTCCACGCGATCGCCGTCCGGGGCTACGGCCTCCAGGGCGCGGAGGCGGAGGACGCCTTCCAGGAGGTCTTCGCCCGCGTCTTCGAGCGGCTCCACACGCTGCGCGACCCAGAGGCGCTGCGCCCGTGGATCGCCCAGACGACGCGGCGCTGCTGCGTCGACCGCGTCCGGGCTCGCCCTGCGGAGGCCGACGCCGAGCTCCGCGACGAGGCGTGCGTGGACGACGCCCTGGCCGAGCTCGACGAGGCGCTCGACGTCCGGCTCGCGCTGTCGTCGCTGTCCGCGGACTGCGCCGAGATCCTCGACCGCTTCTTCTGCCGCGACGAGAGCTACCGCACGATCGCAGCAGCGCTCGACCTCCCGGCCGGCACTGTCGCAAGTCGCATCTCGCGGTGTCTGATGCGGCTCCGATCGGCGCTCACCGGCGAGGACGAGGGAAGAAAAGCGGTCACCACCGCGTCGAGTGGATGATGGACGCATCGACCGACCACGACGAGGAGCGCATCGCCCAGCTGCTGCGGCTGCTGCCGCCGGCGCCCGCGGGCTGGCTCGAGGCAGCACAGGAGCTGCCGGCGGCCCGCGCCGGCATCGACGAGCTCGTCGCGCGCGCCAGCGCGGACGCCGCGTTCCGCGCTCGCGTGGTCGCCGACCTCGAGGAGGCTCTCGCCCGTGCGGGAGTCTCGCCGAGCGCCGGCACGGTCGAGCTGCTCCGTCGACGGCTCACGTCGTGAGCGACGAGGGACGGATACCCGAGCTGACGGTCTCCGAGCTCGTCGACGAGCTCGGGGCGTCCGCGCCATCGGCGGCGGGCGGCTCGGCCGCCGCGGTCGCTGCTGCGTTCTCGGCAGCGCTGGTCGGCCTCGTCGCCCGGGCCTCGCCTGGCTGGCAGGAGGCGCCGGGCATCGCAGCGCAGGCTGCGACGCTGCGCGACCGCCTGCTCGAGCTGGCCGACGACGACGTCACCGCCTTCGCGGCGGCGCTCGCAGCGCTCCGGGAGCCCGCTCGCCCCGGCGAGGACCGGGACGCCCGGCTCGGTCGCGCGCTCGGCCTGGCCGCCGACGAGCCGCTCGCGATCGCCGAGGCGGCGGCCGATGTCGCCGAGCTCGCGGCGCTAGCGGCCGCGGAGGGCCGACCCGACGTCCGCCCGGACGCGGTGGTGGCGCGCGAGCTCGCCGCCGCGGCCGCCCGCGGAGCCGCGGTCCTCGTCGAGACGAACCTCACGACGCTCCCGGGCGACGCTCGCTCCACACGCGCGGCGGCCGTGGTGGGCGCGGTGTCGCCGCGATGAGCGACCGGCTGCTGCCCGCCTGGAGCCTGCCCGCAGAGGCGGCTCGCGACATCACCGTGGCCCCGACCTGGCCGGATCGCATCACGCGGGACTGGGCGTTCGGTGGGTCGACCGGGGCCGGCGTCGACGTCTGCATCCTCGACAGCGGGGTCGACGCCGCACATCCCCTGATCGGCGGGCTGGAGAGCGCCGTCGCCGCGGTGTTCGACGACGAGGGCGGGGCGACGATCGTCCCGGACGAGCAGGGCGACGTCTGCGGTCACGGGACCGCGTGCGCCGGCCTCGTGCGCTCCCTCGCGCCGGAGTGCCGCATCCACTCCGTGCGCGTGCTCGGCGCCGGCGCGACCGGCACGGGGGAGCTGATCCTCGCCGGCCTCAGGCACGCCGTCGAGTCCGGCCACCGCGTCGTCAACCTGAGCCTTTCGACCACGAAGCGCCAGCTCGCCGCGCTGCTCCACGACCTCGCAGACGAGGCGTACTTCCAGGGCACGGTGCTCGTGGCGTCGGCGCACAACATGCCCGTCGAGAGCTACCCGTGGAAGTTCGCCTCGGTCGTCTCCGTCGGGAGCCACGAGGGGTCGGAGCCGCTGTCCTGGTTCGCGAACCCCGATCCCCCGGTCGAGTTCTTCGCGCGCGGCATCGACGTCGACGTCGCCTGGCCCGGTGGCGGCACCATGCGCTGCACCGGCAACAGCTTCGCCGCGCCCCACGTCGCCGGGATCGCGGCGCTCGTACTGGCGAAGCACCCCGAGCTGACGCCGTTCCAGCTCAAGAACGTCCTCTACCTGACCGCCGACAACACCGGAGGAAGCGAATGACCAGAGACGCGTTCGACGCCGCCGCGGCGGTCGGTGCGCTCGGCTCCGAGGGCGGCCACCGTGCGCTCCTGCAGTCGGTGGTCGACGTCGCCCGCGCCATCTTCGGCGCCGAGGCCGCATCGGTGCTCCTCCTCGACGACGAGGCCGACGAGCTCGTCTTCGAGGCCATCTCGGGCACCGGTCAGGAGGAGCTCGTGGGGATGCGCTTCCCGTCCTCCACCGGGATCGCCGGCTGGGTGGTCGTCACCGGTCAGCCGCTGGTCGTCGACGACCTCGCGGCCGATCCTCGCTTCGCGCGCGCCACCGCCGAGCAGACCGGGTACGTGCCGCACGCGCTCGTCGCGGTGCCGCTGATCGTCGACGAGCGCGTGATCGGCGTGCTCGAGGTGCTCGACCGGCCGACCGACAAGCCGTTCGGCCTCGCCGACATGAGCCTGCTGACGCAGTTCGCGCACCAGGCGGCGCTCGCCCTGGACCTCCTGCGCTCGGCACGGCGCACGCAGGAGGCGCTGATCGGCGACGCCTCGACCTCGGTCGTCGCCCGGCTGGCCACGCTGGTGGAGCGCGCGGACGACGACGGCGACGCCCTGGCGCTGCTCGAGGCGCTCGAGCGCGTGCTCAGCCGCCGGACGTGACAGGGGCCGGGCGCGTGGCGCCCGGCCCCTCGGAGAGTGCGCTGGCGCGAACCGGCGCGCCGCTCGTGCTCTCAGTCGTGCGTGCGGTCGTGGGTGCGGTCGTGCGTCCGGTCGACGAAGCGATGTGCCTCGAAGTCGTCCTCGGCGCCCGAGTCCAGCCGGTCGACGGTGCGGTCGACCGTGCGGTCGATCGTCCTGTCGGTCGTGCCGTCCTGGAGGCGGTGACCCTCGAAGTCCTCGGCGTCGGCGTCCTCGTTGACGACGCGATCCACGGTCTTGTCGCTCTGCTCGCCCATCTGCGGTGCTCCTTTCGTTGCCCCGGCCCGGAAGTGACCGTCTGCGCACTAGACGTGACGCACGACAGGAATCTTCCCTCAGGCCGAGGACGGATGCAAGCCGGCGCCCCCGCGCGCCTCAGCGGCCGGCCGTGACGGGCTCCTCGTCGTCCGCCGGGAGGCCGTGGGCGAGCTCTTCGAGCGCGTCCTCCGCCGAGTCCTCCTCCTGCTCCTCCATCTTCTTGAGCGCCGCGAACGAGAGCCCCTCCCGCCCGAGGGAGACGAGGCCGACGCCGACGCCGACGGACATCTCGAGCGCCTGGAGGACGAGCCCGAACGCGAACCCGGTCGGATAGGCGACCCCGTAGCGGACGAGCGGGAACGCGACCGCCGCCTGCAGGAGGCCGACGTTCCCCGGCCAGAGCGGGAAGATCGTGGCCACGTTCATCAGCAGCAGCACGAGGGCGGCTGCGGGCAGCGGGACGTCCATCGAGAACGCGGCGGTGACCGCCCACACGGCGAGCAGCTGCAGCGCCCAGCCGATCGTCTGCAGCGTGATCGCACCGACCGCCGACGCGGGCGTGCGGAGCACCGCGAGACCCTGCCGCGCCATCGCCAGCAGCGCGAGCACGGTGCCCGAGCTGTCCAGCGGGCGGTGGTGCCGCCGAGCGGCGAGCGCGGCCACGGCGAGGAGCCCGACGCCGACGAGCCCGACGATCACCAGCGCCGTGACCGCCCAGTGCGGGATCTTCGCCGTCAGCAGCACGTACACGACGAGCAGCGCCACCGGGAACAGGTCGAACAGCCGGTGGGCGAACACCGTGCCGAGGAGCGTCGCGCTCGTGCCGCGGCCGTGCTCGACGTGCCCACGGAGCACCGCGACGCGAGCCAGCTCGCCCGCCCGCGCCGGCAGCACGGCGTTCCCGAGCAGCCCCACGCCGAAAGCGGTGAAGACGTGCGAGAAGGACGGGTGGGGATCGGGAAGCGCCTGCCGGATGGTCATGTTCCAGGAGAGGGAGCGGGCGAGGACCGAGAGCAGGTTGAGCCCGAAGGCGACCAGGATCCACCACCAGCTGACGAAGTCGAAGGCGTGGTAGACCGAGTCCCAGTCGGGCCCACGCCACCAGATCGCAAGGAGCGCCAGACCGAGGGAGCAGAGGACGAGGATCCCCCGCGTCCACGGGTTGGCGAAGAACGCCCGCAGCCGGCTCACGCCGCCACCCGGCTCCGGCGTCGCTCGATCACGCGCTCGTACACCGCCTCGAGGCGCACGGCGATGTCCGACCAGGCATACCTCTCGAGCGCGAGGTGCCGGGCGGCGTCGCCCATCGCGACGCGGCGCGGCTCGTCGAGGAGCAGGCGCTCGACCGCCGTGGCCAGCGCCTCCGGGTCGTTCGGCTCGACCGGGATGGACGTCTCGGGCGTCAGCACCTCCCGGTAGCCGGGGATGTCCGACGCCACGACCGGGGTGGCGCACGCGAACGCACGCGTGAGCACCATCCCGAAGCTCTCCCCACCGAGCGAGGGCGCGACGAGCGCCTTGGTCGAGGTCAGCAACGCGGTCAGCTCCTCCTGGGCGAGGAAGCCGAGGACGTCGATGCCGTCGTCGTGCACGCGCGCGCGGCTCATCAGCAGCGCCACGGCGAGCGGGTCGGCGCCGGCGATCTTCAGGCGCGCCCCCGTGCGGCGGTGGATCTCCGGCCACGCCCGCAGCAGCACCTGGAGCCCCTTCCGCGGCTCGTGGCGCCCGGCGAAGACGACGGTGTGCTCCCTGCCGGCCGGATCGACGACGTCGGGGATGAGCACCCCGTTGGGGATCACCTCCCACGGCCCGCCGAGCCACCGGTCGGCCGAGTCGCGGGCCCGCTCGCTGACCGCGATCCGCTGGTCGACCCGGTCCATCAGGAACCCCCAGGCAGGCATGCCGAGCTTCATCCAGCCGAGGTCGCCCGAGGCGTGGTGGGTCGCGACGATCGGCTCGCGCGCGATGGCCAGCACCCCGATGCAGATCGCCGGCGTCATCGGCTCGTGCAGGTGGAGCACGTCGAACCGCTCGCGCTCGAGCACCCGGCGGATCCGGAAGAAGGACCGCGGGCTGAGGCTGATGTTGGGCAGCGAGCCGTTGGCGGGCACGATCACCGAGCGGCCCACCGGGATCACGTGCGGCGGCGGGTCGCCGTGCCGGCCGACGCGCGGATGCAGCACGCGGGTGAACTGCCCCGGAGGGTCGTTGGCCATGATCAGGCGCACGTCGTGACCGCGCGCTGCCAGCGCATCCGCCTGCAGCTCCGCATGCTCGACGACCGCCCCCCAGAACGACCACGAGAACGGCACGACGATGCCGATCTTCACGTCGGGAGCCTATGCGAGGGGGCCGTGTCGCGCAGGGACGGGTCGCACCTATGCCGACCGGGCGGCGCCGGGCTGCACCTTCTCCCACGCATCGGCGAGCGCGTCGAGCTCCTCCGGCTCGAACCGGTCGAGGAAGCGCGAGCGGACGCCCTCGAGATGGGTCACCCGGGCCTCCCCGAAGCGCTGCAGGCCCTCCTCGCTGATGCGTGCATAGAGGCCGCGCCGATCCTGCTCGCAGCGCTCCCGCACGACCAGCCCGGCCCGCTCGAGCCGGTCGACGAGGCGTGTGAGCCCGCTCTGGCTGAGGAGCGCGCCGTCCGCGAGCTCGGTCATGCGCAGCCGCCCGTCGGGCGCGCCCGCGAGCAGGAGCAGCACCTCGTACTCGTGCAGCGGCAGGCCGTGCGCCTCCTGGAGCTCGTGATCGAGCTGCCGGACGAGGCCGGCGTGGACGCGCAGGAACCCGCGCCAAGCTGCGAGCTCGCGGGCACTGAGAGGCATGATGCGTAACGCTTGCATGTGCAAGTACTATACCTGGGCAGGTGCGAGAATCCGCGACCCCGACAATGACAGCCCGCGCGTCGTACGTCCACGTCGCGCGGTCGAAGGGAGAGAGAGGCATGCGCTTCGAGGGCATCCACCACGTGACGTGCATCACCGGGGATGCGCCGGGCAACGTCGACTTCTACGTCCGCGTCCTCGGCCTCCGGCTGGTGAAGAAGACCGTCAACCAGGACGACCCGACCGTCTACCACCTCTTCTACGCCGACGAGCGGGGCAGCCCGGGAGCGGACATCACGTTCTTCGAGTACCCGGGGGCGAGGCGCGGACGCCCCGGCCCGGGGATGGTGCACACGATCGCCTTCCGGATCGGGTCCGACGCGGCACTCGACTTCTGGGAGGCCCGGCTGGGCGCCGAGGGAGTCGCGACGACGCGGGGCGAGGGGAGGCTGCGGTTCGACGACCCCGAGGGGCTCGGCCTCGAGCTCGTCGTCGTGGAGGCCCGCGACGCGCCGCTCGTGGCCCACCACCCTGGGATCCCCGTCGAGCACGCGCTGCAGGGCTTCGACGGCGTGCGCGCGTTCAGCACCGACGCGGAGCGGAGCCGCGCCCTGCTCGAGGAGGTGCTGGCGTTCAGGCCGACCGGCGAGTCGTCCTGGGAGGCACGAGGTGCCGAGCGCGGCGGGCACTTCGCGTTCGACCCCGCTCCGGCGAGCGGGCCGGGTGTGCCGGGCGCGGGCACGGTGCACCACGTCGCCTGGTCGTCGACGATGGACGACCACGCCGCCTGGCAGGAGCGCGTGGCGGCCGCCGGCGCGCGGCCGACGCCCGTGATCGACCGCTTCTGGTTCCGCTCCGTGTACTTCAGGGAGCCGAGCGGGGTGCTCTTCGAGCTCGCGACGGTCGGCCCCGGCTTCGCCGTCGACGAGGACCCCGAGCACCTGGGCGAGACGCTGATCCTGCCGCCTGCCTTCGAGCACCTCCGCGCGCAAGTGGAGCCGATCCTCACACCGATCTCCAACCCACGGGAGGGCTGGTGAGCGCCGACGGCCTCGTCCACCTCCTCCGCCCGGCGGCCGGGGACCCCGAGGGCGCCCTCGTGCTGCTCCACGGGCGCGGAGCGGACGAGCACGACCTCTACGGCCTGCTCGATCTCCTCGACCCCGAGCGCCGGCTGCTCGGGGTCACTCCGGGGGGACCGCTGGCGCTCCCGCCAGGAGGCCGGCACTGGTACCGGCTGGGCGGCATCCCCACCCCCGATCCGGAGACGTTCCTCGCGACCGTGCCGCTCCTCGCGGCCCTCCTCGAGGCCCTGCCGGTGCCGAGCGACCGGATAGTGCTCGGCGGGTTCTCCCAGGGGGCGGTGATGAGCTGGGCGCTCGCGCTCGGCCCGGAGCGGCCGCGGCCGGCCGGGATCCTCGCGCTGTCGGGCTTCCTCCCTCGGGTGCCCGGCTTCGCGCTCGACCTGACGCGGGCGGCGGGCCTCCCCGTCGCGGTCGCGCACGGCGCCCTCGACCCGGTGATCCCGGCTCGGTTCGGCGCCGAGGCCGCCGACGCGATGGCGGCTGCCGGCGCCGATCTCGTACGGCTCGAGACCCCGGTGCCGCACACGGTGGATCCGTCGTGGCTGCACGCCCTGCGCCGGGTCGTCGACACGGCGCTGCCCCCTGCCGCCTGACGCGCGAAGCGCGCCGATACGCTCTGCGACGATGGGCGCAGAGGTCGACCCGATCCCCTCCGGTGAACCCTCCCTGGCCGAGACGCTCCGCGAGCTCGCCAACACCCCGGCGGGGACGGGGCGTGTCGGCCGCGCCAGGATCCGTCTGCTCGCGATCGCGGAGGACGCCACCACACGCGGGTCGCTCGGCCCGCTCGCCGAGCTCGGGTGGAACGTCAGCCGACGTCTCCAGCGCGTCGGCGGGGGAGCCCTCGCCGCCCTGCTCGCGTATCGGATGTTCGTCTGGCTGCTGCCCTTCGCGCTCGTCGTCGTGTTCGTCGTCGGGCTCTTCACCGACGACGCGATCGACCCCGACCGCGCGACGGAGGACTTCGGGCTCTCGGGCTTCGTCGCCGCCTCGATCTCGGGGGCGACCGCCGACACGGGCGGCCCCGGTCTCCTGTCGGGCGCGATCGTCGGCGGCCTCGTCCTCCTCTACGCCACCTACGCACTCGTGCGCTCGGTGCGCGCGATGCACTCGCTCGTGTGGCGCGTGCGCTTCGCCCGCATGCCTCGTCCGCTCCCGACCACGCTGGTCGGGCTGAGCGCGCTCACGGCGATCGTCTTCGGTCGGAGCATCGTCGACGGGCTCGGCGGGGCGTTCGGGGGGATCCTCGACGTGATGCTCACGCTCGGCGCGTTCCTGGTCGTCCCGGCGCTGTGGCTGGCGGCCTCCAGGTGGCTGCCCAACCGGGCCCGCGGCTGGCACGACCTCCTCCCCGGGGCGCTGTTCCTCACGGCCGCCCTGATCGTCATCCACGCGCTGGTCGCCTTCGTCCTCTACCCGTACCTGCGGGAGAAGGAGGAGACCTACGGCGGGCTCGGTCTCGCCGCCGGGATCCTGCTGGCGCTGTACGGGATCGGCTACGCCGTCGTGGTCGCGACCGCGGTGAACGCCGAGCTCGTCGATCGGCGCGGGGCCCGCGAGGCGAGGCTCGCCGACCGACGTGCAGCGCGCGAGGCGGCGCGGGACGCGACGCATAGACTGACGCCGTGATCCTCGCGGACGAAGGCCTCGCCGAGCTCCACACGCACCTCGGCGGCTCCGTCGCCTCCGACATCATGTGGAGCCTCGCGCACGAGCAGGGCATCGCCCTCCCGGTGAAGGACTACTGGGCCTTCGACGCGCTCGTCACCGTGTCGGACCCGCGCGGCGTCGAGAACCTCGACGCGCTGGACGCGATCTACCACTGGACGGAGCTCATCCAGTCCTCCCCGCTCGCCGTCGAGCGGTCGGTGCACGCCGCGATCGGGGGCGCGTACCGCTCACAGAGGATCACCACGCTCGAGCTCCGCTTCAACCCGATGAAGCGCAACCGCGGCGGCGAGCGCGATCTCGACCACATCATCCTGGCAGCGATCCGCGGCCTCGATCTCGCGAAGCTCGAGTACCCGCAGGTGCGCGCGGGGCTGATCCTGATGATGGATCGCACGTTCGACCGCCGGCAGAACGAGGTGATCGTCGAGAAGGCGATCCGCTGGGCCGATCGCGGCGTCGTCGGGGTGGACATCGCCGGGCCACGCCCTGGGGGGTTGCGGTTCGACTACGCGGCGCTCGCGCCGATGGTCGAGACTGCCCGGCAGGCCGGGCTCGGCGTCACAATCCATGTGGGCGAGGAGGGCGAGACCGGGCTCGAGGAGATCAGCGAGGTCGTGGAGCGCCTCCGTCCCGACCGGATCGGGCACGGGATCCTCGCCGCACGCGACGCCGGGCTGATGGCCGAGCTGCGGGCGCAGGGGACGGTGCTCGAGATCTGCCCCACCTCGAACCTGCTGACGAAGGCGCTGCCCGACGAGGACGCCGTCCGGGAGACCTTCCGCCGGTTCGTCGAGCACGGCGTCGCCTTCACGATCGCAACGGACGGCCCCGAGATGATGCGCACCCACCTCCGCGACGAGCTGAGCCTGCTGCACCGCATCGGGGCGCTCGACGAGCAGGAGCTCGCGCAGGCGAACGAGCGCGGCCACGCCGCCTCGTTCATCGGGCGGCACCGGGCGACGGCCGACCGTCGTGCGCTCGCGCCGACGGCGTAGGTCGAGCCGGCAGGATCGTGCCGACGCTCGGCCGGGACGAGCCCGACGCGTCCCCCTCAGGCGGCCGGCGGTGCGCCCTCGTCGCCCGTGACGGCGTCGGACGCCGCCCCGGCGGCCTGCTCCACCGCTGCGCCCGCGTCGCCGGCGGCCTGCTCGGCCTCGCTCTGGCCGGATCCGACCACGTCCTTCGCCTTGTCGAGCGCGCTCGACGCGACCTCGCCGGCCTTGTCGACGACCGGGGCGGCCTTCTCGGCCACCGTCGAGGCGGTCTCCTTCGTCACGTCCTTCGTCTTTCCGAGGGCGCTCGAGGCGACCTCGCCGGCCTTGTCGACCGCCGGGGCGGCCTTCTCGGCCGCCGTCGAAGCAGTCTCCTTCGTCCTTCCGAGCAGCTTGTCCAGGAATCCCATCTCGTGCCTCCTGTCCGGCGTTGGCGTCCCCGTCTCCCGGAACGCGACGCTACCACGTTCACCCCGGCATGAGGCAGTCGCACGCCGCCCGGGTCTGGGTCGCGCTCGCCGTCGTCTACGTCGTCTGGGGCTCGACGTACCTGGCGATCAAGCTCGCGGTCCGCACGCTGCCGCCGCTGCTCACCGCGGGGACGCGCTTCCTGCTGGCGGCGGCGCTCCTGGCAGCGATCCTCGCCGCGCTGCGACGCTCGCTCGTCGTCCCCCGCCGTCAGGCGCTCACCGCGCTGACCGTCGGAGGCGTGATGCTGGGCGCCGGGGTCGGGCTGGTGCACGTCGCGGAGCTCCGCATCGACTCGGGGGTCGCAGCGATGATCGCCGGCTCGGTGCCCCTGCAGGTCGTGCTGTGGCGGACGCTCGCAGGTGAGCGCGTCCCGCGCGCCACACTGGTCGCCGCGCTCGTCGGGCTCGTCGGGCTCGTGCTCGTCGTGGGCGTCGGGAGCGTGACGGCCGGGGCGACGACGGCGGTCGGTCTGCTCGTGATGCTCACGGCGACGATGTGCTGGTCGCGGGGCTCGTTCGCCTCGACGCGCACCTCGCTCCCTGCGGACGCGTTCGTCGCCACCGCCTGGCAGATGCTCGGCGGTGGGGTGGCGCTGCTGCTCGCCGGGACGATCTGGGGCGAGTGGTCCGAGGTCACCCGCGACGCGCTCGAGCCTGGGCCGGTGGCCGCGTGGGCGTACCTCGCGACCGTGGGCTCGGTGGTCGGCTTCACCGCGTACGCATGGCTGCTCCGCAACGCGCCGATCTCGCAGGTCGTCACGCACCAGTACGTCAACCCGCTCGTGGCCGTCGCGCTCGGCGCGGCCATCCTCGCCGAGCGGCCGGGGCCCACGACGCTCGCCGGCGCGGTCCTGATCGTCGGCGCGGTGGTCGCCACCGTTCGCCGCGAGGGGCGGGGGCACGCGCGCCGCTCGCCGGCGGGCGCTCCGGCCCGCGGACGGTGAGCGCAGGTGCGGCCCGGCGCCCGCTCAGCGCTCGACGTGGGTGCGCCGTGAGGCGAGGAACTCGAGCAGATCGGAGCGCGTGAGGATCGCCACCGGCTCCGCCCCGCGGGCGACCAGCACCGCCTCGCGACGCCCGCTCAGGTCCTGGAACACGCGATCGAGGCCGTCGGTCGTGTCGACCGCGCCGAACGGCGGCTGCATCGCGACCGCCACGTCCTCCGAGAGCGCGTCGGGATTGCGGAAGACCCGCTCGAGGACTCCCCGCTCCTGGAGCGACCCGATCACGTCCGTGACGCTGGCCGGCGGGTCGTGGCGCACGACCGGCAGCTGCGAAATGCCGTAGCGCTGCATCAGGTCGATCGCCTGCCCGACCTTCTGCGACGCGGAGATGGTGACGAGCTCGGGGAGCTGGTCGTGATGGCCGTGCTTGAACCGCAGCACCTCGTCGACGGTGGGCTGCGCGGCGATCCGCTCGACGAAGCCGTACTGCGTCATCCAGTCCTCGTCGTGGAACTTCGAGAGGTACGACCGCCCGCCGTCGGGGAACGTCATCAGGATGCGCGCCTCGGGGCCGAGCTCCTGCGCGAGCTGCAGCGCGCCCCAGGCGGTCGACCCGCACGAGCCGCCGACGAGCAGGCCCTCCTCGCGCGCGAGCCGGCGGGCGGTGAGGAACGAGTCGCGGTCGGACACCCGGATCCAGCGGTCGACGACGGTCGGATCCATCGTCTCGGGCCACGCGTCCTTCCCGATGCCCTCGACCAGGTACGGGTGCATCGGGTGCTCCTCGTCGGCGGTGTAGACGGAGCCCTCGGGGTCGACGCCGACGATCAGCACCTCCGGCCGGTGCTCCTTGAAGTACCGGCCGATGCCCGTGATCGAGCCCCCGGTGCCGACCGAGACGACGATCGCGTCGATGTCGCCGCCGCCGGTCTGCTCCCAGATCTCGGGGCCCGTCGTCCGGTAGTGCGCCTCCGGGTTGGCGAGATTGGAGTACTGGTCGGGCTTGAAGCCTCCCGGGATCTCCTCGGCGAGCCGATCCGAGACGGAGTAGTAGCTCTCGGGCGAGTCGTGCTCGACCGCCGTCGGCGTGATCACGACCTCGGCCCCGTAGGCCCTGAGCGTCGAGATCTTCTCCTGGCTCATCTTGTCGGGCATCACGAAGATGCAGCGATAGCCCTTGCGCGCAGCGGCGATCGCCAGCCCCACGCCCGTGTTGCCCGAGGTCGGCTCGACGATCGTGCCACCCGGCTTCAACAGGCCGTCGCGCTCGGCGGCCTCGATCATCGCGAGGCCGATCCGGTCCTTGTTCGAGCCGCCGGGGTTGAGGAGCTCGAGCTTCGCGAGGAGCGTGGCGCCCGTCTCCCGGCCGAAGCGGTCGAAGCGCACGATCGGCGTGTTGCCGATCAGCTCGAGGACGGTCGGGAAGGTCGGCGCCATCGGGCGCGAAGCGTAGACGATCGCCTTCGCCGGCCAGGTCGGCGGGGCTCCCGGCTGCTCCGCGCGGTCCGCTGAGCACCTGGCTTCGGCCAGGCTCGTGCATGCGCTCCTCTGGGCCCGCTCCCGAGATCGCCACAACGCGCGGAGGGTCTTGACCAACGTATCGATTTTCGTCTATATTTAAGAATGTCGATGAAGAACGCACGCCCGCTCCCGCTCTCCGTCGCGCCGGTCACACCTGTCGCGTGCTGCGCCCCGCTGGACTCACCGGCGCTGTCGGACGACGAGGCGAACGCGACCGCTGCGGTCTTCCGCGCGCTCGCCGACCCGACCCGCGTGCGGATCGTCAACCTGCTCGCCACGAGCGAGCGGCCCGTCTGCGTCTGCGACCTCGTCCCGGTCCTCGGGCTGACGCAGCCGACGGTCAGCCACCACCTGAAGAAGCTCGTCACCGCCGGTCTGCTCGAGCGAGAGCAGCGCGGAACGTGGGCCTTCTACACCATCGACCGAACGGCGCTCGACCGCGTGTCGACGCTCACACGACCCTGAGGAGGATGCGAGATGAGCACCAGCACGGGGCACGACGCCCAGGCGCTGCGCGAGGAGGTTCGCGCCCGGTACGCGGAGGCGGCGCGAACGGCAGAGACCGGGGGAGGCTGCGGCTGCGGCGAGAGCTCCTGCTGCGCCGACGTCGAGATCGGGAGCGGCTTCGGCGCCGCGCTGTACGACGCCGACGACCACGCCGCACTCCCACCCGCCGCGACGCTCGCGAGCCTGGGCTGCGGGAACCCGACCGCCGTCGCCGAGCTCCGTGCGGGCGAGACGGTGCTCGACCTCGGGTCGGGCGGGGGCATCGACGTGATCCTCTCCGCCGGTCGGGTCGGCCCGGAGGGCACGGCGTACGGGGTGGACATGACGGACGAGATGCTCGATCTCGCCCGGCGGAACGCCCGCGAGGCGGGCGTCGGGAACGTGCGCTTCCTCAAGGGCACGATCGAGCAGATCCCGCTCCCCGACGCGAGCGTCGACGTCGTCATCTCGAACTGCGTGGTCAACCTGTCCGTCGACAAGCCCGCCGTGCTGCGCGAGATCGCTCGCGTGCTCCGTCCGGGCGGCCGCGTCGGCCTGGCCGACATCGTGGCGGAGGATCGCCTGTCGGCGTCGGAGCGCGCCGAGCGCGGGAGCTACACCGGCTGCATCGCCGGCGCGCTCTCGATCGGCGAGTTCGAGCGCGGACTGCGCGAAGCCGGGCTCGCCGACGTCGAGGTCACACCGACCCACGCGGTGGCCGACGGCATGCACTCCGCCATCGTCCGCGCCGTGAAGCCCACCGGCTGAGCCGGTCAGGAGCGCAGGCGGCGGGCGCCGACGATGGAGCCGGCGCGCTCGGAGAGCGAGGCGACCTCGACGCGCTCGCCGCTCTGCGGGGCGTGGATGTAGCGGCCCCCGCCGACCGCCATGCCGACATGGCCGAGGCCGCTGAAGAACACCAGGTCGCCCGGCCGCAGGCCGGAGACCGCCACGGGACGGCCGACGCCGTACAGCGCGGCGGCGTTGTGCGGCAGCTCGAGTCCGAGACGGCCGTAGACGTAGTGGATCAGCCCGGAGCAGTCGAAGCCCGACGGCGATGCGCCGCCCCAGGCGTACGGGACGCCGACGTACCGGCGAGCGAGCCGGACGGCGCGGGCGCCGAGCGGTAGCGCACCGCGCTCGGCGCGCTGCGCCCGCGGTCTCTCGACGGTCACCTCGACGCGCTTCAGATCGGGCGACGCGTCCGCGCGACCCGCTGGCGCGGCCCCGGCCCACGCCAGCACGAGCGCGAGCACGAGCGCGACGAGTCCTGTGCGGAGGGCATGAGTCATGAGGAAGCCGGCGCGGTCTGCGCGACCACGTGACGGGTCGCGAGCCGCTGCATGCGGGATCGGCGGCCACCGTAGCGCCCTCCACCCCTCGTTCGTGGGTTCCCCACAGGATCCTTACAGCGGCATCCGCGAGCGGGCACCGCCGTTGGCGCCGGGCGCGACGCCGCCCCGCGGGGCTGCTCGAAGCGCGGAGCCCGCGTAGGGGCCGGGTCTGCCCGGCCCGCGCCGAGCGAAGCGAGGCGCTAGTGCCGGAAGTGGCGGCGGCCCGTCATGACCATCGTGGCCCCCGCATCGGCGGCCGCTGCGACCACCTCGTCGTCCCGCTTCGAGCCACCCGGCTGGACGATCGCCTTCACGCCTGCCTCGAGCGCGAGCGCGGGGCCGTCGGCGAAGGGGAAGAAGGCATCGGAGGCGAGCACCGCGCCGGTGAGGTCGTGTCCGTGCTCACGCGCCTTCGCGACCGCGATCCGCACCGCATCGACCCGGCTCATCTGGCCGGCGCCGATCCCGAGCGTCCGGCCGGCGCGGGCGAGCACGATCGCGTTCGATGTGACGTGCTTCACGACCGTCCAGGCGAACAGGAGGTCCTCCCAGGTCTCGGCGTCCGCCGCGCCGCAGGCGACGGTCATCGCATCGAGCGGATCCGGGCCGTCGTCGGGGCTCTGGACGAGCACCCCGCCCGGGACGCGCTGGAGATCGCGCTCGCCGAGCACGGGCGAGCGCCGCTCGCGGTCGACCAGCACGCGCGTCCCTTCCTTCCGAGCGAGCGCCTCGAGTGCAGCTGCGTCGAGGCCCGGTGCGTGCAGCACCTCGACGAACTGCTCGGCGAGCGCTTCGCCGAGCGCCGCGCCGACCGGCTGGGTGAGCACGACGACGCCGCCGTACGCCGAGACCGGGTCGCAGGCGAGGGCGCCTGCGTAGGCCTCGTCGATCGTGTCCGCGACGGCGACCCCGCACGGGTTCGCGTGCTTCACGATCACACAGGCCGGTCGGGCGAGCTCGAGCGCGAGCCGCCGCGCGGCCGCGAGGTCGTTGAGGTTGTTGTACGACAGGGGCTTGCCGTGCACCTGCTCGACCCGCGCGAGCAGATGCGTGCGAGCGCCGCGCTGCGCGTAGTACGCCGCCTCCTGGTGCGGGTTCTCGCCGTACGAGAGACCGCGGACGCGGTCGAAGGCGAGCACGAGGGTCTCGGGCGCCAGCCGCTCGCCCCCGAGCCACGCCGCGACGGCGGCGTCGTACGCCGCGGTGGTCGCGAAGACCCGCTCCGCCAGCTCGCGCCGAAGGTCCTCCCCCACGTCGCCGGTCTCGCGCAGCTCCTCGAGCACGACGTCGTAGTCGTCGGGGCGGCAGATCGGCACGACGAACGCGTGGTTCTTCGCCGCGGCGCGCAGCAGCGCCGGCCCGCCGATGTCGATCTTCTCGATCGCCTCGTCCCAGGCGACGTCGAGCCGGCCGACCGTCTGCTCGAACGGGTAGAGGTTCACGCACACGAGGTCGATGGGCTCGATCCCGTGGCGCTCGAGGTCGTCGCCGTCGTCGGGGACGTCTCGGCGGGCGAGGATCCCGCCGTGCACCGCGGGATGGAGCGTGACGACGCGATGCCCGAGCATGGGCGGGAAGCCGGTGAGGTCCTCGACGTCCGTCACGGGGAGGCCGTCGTCGGCGAGCAGGCGAGCGGTGCCACCGCTCGCGACGAGGTCGACGTCGAGCTCGTGCAGGCCCTTGGCGAAGGCGAGCAGCCCGGACTTGTCGTACGCGGAGAGCAGGGCGCGCCGGATCACGCCGCCGTCAGCTCCCGGACGACCTCGGGCAGGAGGCGGTGCTCGACGGCCTGGATCCGCGCGTGGAGGGTCTCCACCGTGTCGCCGGCGAGCACGGGGACGGCCTCCTGCGCCAGCACGGGACCGGTGTCGACGCCGTCGTCGACGAGGTGCACGGTCGCGCCGGTCTGCGCGACCCCGGCGGACAGCGCCTCCGCGACGGCGTGCGCCCCCGGGAACGCCGGCAGCAGCGCCGGGTGGACGTTGACGACGCGCCGGGGAAACCGGGCGAGGAACTCAGGTGTGAGGAGGTGCATGTACCCGGCGCAGACGACCAGTCGCACGCCGCGCTGCTCGAGCCAGTCCGCCAGGGCTGCATCCCGCTCCGCGCGGCTGGGGTAGCGCTCCAGCGGGAAGACCCCGGTCGGGATCGCGGCCGAGGCGGCGCGCTCGAGCGCGCCGGCGCCCTCCACGTTGGACGCCACCGCGACCACGGGGAGCCCCGCGTCGAGCAGCGCCTGCAGGTTGGAGCCGGAGCCGGAGACGAGCACGCCGATCATCGGTCGGCCCACTCCACGCCGTGCACCCCCGTCTCGATCCTGCCGATCACCACATCTGCATCGGTCGCGTGAGCCGCCGGCATGACCGCGCAGTAGCCGACGCCGACGTTGAACACGCGACGGAGCTCGTCCTCGGCGACGCCGTGCTCGGCCAGCCACGCGAAGACCGGCGGCCGCTGCCAGCCGGACGGGTCGACGACCGCGCCGACGCCGTCGGGCAGGATCCGCGCGAGGTTGCCGGCGATTCCCCCGCCGGTCACGTGCGCGAGGCCCCTGACATCCGCGCGAGCGCGGAGCCCGCGCACGGCGTCGAGGTAGCAGACCGTCGGCGGCAGCAGGAGGTCGGCGTCGAACGGCCCGTCTCCGACGATCCTCCGGACGAGCGAGAAGCCGTTGGCGTGGATGCCCGCAGACGGCAGCCCGACCACGACGTCGCCCGACTCGATCCGCGAGCCGTCGATCAGCGCCGCCCGCTCGACGACGCCGACCACCGTGCCGCAGAAGTCGAGCTCCTCGTCCCGGTAGATGCCCGGCAGCTCCGCGGTCTCGCCGCCGAGGATCGCGCACCCGGCGGCACGGCAGACCTCGGCCGCGCCCTCGACGAGCTGGGCGACCTGCTCGGGGTCGATCGTGCTCGCGGCGACGTAGTCGAGGAAGAACAGCGGCTCGGCTCCGGTCGTGAGGACGTCGTTGATGCCGTGGGCCGCGAGGTCCATGCCGCACCAGCGGAGGCGGTCGCCGCGCCTGCCGAGCACGAGCTTCGAGCCGACCGAGTCCGTCGAGGCGGCCAGCAGCCGGGACTCGTCGATCGCGAACAGGCCGGCGAAGGCACCGAGCCCTCCGACGACGCGCTCCGTCCTGGTCGTCGCGACGGCGTCGCGCAGGCGCTCGACGATCGACTCGGCGGTCGCCAGCGACACCCCGGCGGCGGCGTACGTCTGCTCCTCCGACGGCACGTGACCGAGTGTATGCGCACCAGGCGCGAAGGGCTCCGAGCAGGTACCCTTCGCGGCGAAATCGAGAGCGAGTACCGGAGGGCCGACGCCTTCCTTACCCGTTCGACCGAGGGTGAGGGGAGGTGTTTTTCATATGGCAACCGGAACCGTCAAGTGGTTCAACGATGCGAAGGGCTACGGGTTCATCACCCCCGACGAGGGTGGCAAGGACCTGTTCGTGCATCACTCGAACATCGTCGGCAGCGGCTTCAAGTCGCTCGCCGAGAACGCGAAGGTCGAGTACGAGGCCCGCGAGGGCCAGAAGGGGCCTGAGGCGATCAACGTCGTCCAGGCCGGATGACCTGAGCATCAGCGTGTGCGCGGCCCCGCAAGGCGGGGCCGCGCATCCGAATGGCGCGAGAGGAGGACGGCCGTGGCCGAGGACAAGATCGAGATGGAGGGCGAGGTGCTCGAGGCGCTCGGGGGCGGCATGTTCCGCGTGGCGCTCGACAACGGCCACGAGCTGATCGCGTACACCGCGGGCAAGATGCGCCGCTACCGCATCCGGATGGCGCCGGGCGACCGGATCAGCGTGCAGGTCTCGCCGTACGACCTCAACCGGGGTCGCATCGTCTACCGGCACAAGTAGCGCCAGGGTCTCCGGCTGCGCCGGAGACCTAGCAAGACCTGTGCTGCGATACCGAGAGCGTCGCCGCTCGTTGCTCTCCTAGGCATCCGGCGAAGCCGGATGCCCCGCCTCACGCAACGGTCGGCGTGCGGCTCACGGGTGCACCCCCGCCCCCTCGAAGCGGTGCTTCGCGACGGCGAGGGTGTCGGGGATCCGCGTCGGGTAGCTGCGCGTGAAGCACCCTGCGCACGTCGAGGAGGCGGGCAGGCCGGTCGCGCCCTGCATCCCCGCGACCGAGAGGTAGGCCAACGACGTCGCGCCGATGAGGGCACGCGTCTCCTCCACCGTCCGGTCGGCGCCGACGAGCTGCTCCTCGTCGGCCATGTCGATGCCGTAGAAGCACGGGGAGACCACGGGGGGCGAGGACACGCGCACGTGCACCTCGGCGGCGCCGGCGTCGAACAGCATCTGGACGAGGGCGCGCATCGTGTTCCCGCGGACGATCGAGTCGTCGACGATCACGATCCGGCGCCCGGAGACCTCCTGGAGCGGGTTGAACTTGAGCCGGATGCCACGCCGCCGCAGCTCCTCGTCGGGCTGGATGAAGGTGCGCCCGATGTAGCGGTTCTTGATCAGCCCTTCCTCGTAGGGGATCCCTGAGCGCTTGGCGTAGCCGATCGCGGCGGGCGTCCCCGAGTCGGGGATCGGCATCACGAGGTCGGCGTCGACCGGCGACTCCTCGGCGAGGCGCTCGCCCATCCGCACGCGCATCTGGTGCACCTCGCCGCCGCCGAGCCGTGAGTCGGGTCGGGCGAAGTAGACGGCCTCGAACACGCAGAGCGCGGGTCGGGCCGGCTCGACCGCCTGCATCGCGTGCAGGCCGTCGTCGTCGATCCACACGACCTCACCGGGCGACACGTCGCGCACCGGCACGGCATCGACCAGGTCGAACGCACAGGTCTCCGACGCGACGACCCAGTCGGCACCGATCCGGCCGAGCGAGAGCGGACGGATCCCGTGCGGGTCGCGGAAGGCGACCAGGGTGTCGTCGACGACGGCGACGACGGAGTAGGCCCCGTCGACGCGCCGCATCGTGTTCGCGACTGCGTCCTGGATCGGGGCGGGGTCGCGGGCGAGGAGCGCTGCGATCACCTCGCTGTCCGAGGTCGAGCCGAGGCGCGCGCCCTGGTCGAGCAGCTCGTCCCTGAGCAGCGAGAGGTGCACGAGGTTCCCGTTGTGCGCGAGCGAGACGGTGCGCTCGCCGACCCGGTGGAGCAGCGGCTGCGCGTTCTCCCAGCTCGCGCCCCCCGTCGTCGAGTAGCGCGTGTGCCCGATCGCGACCTGCCCGTGCAGTCCGGCGAGCCGCTCCTCGTCGAAGACCTGGGAGACGAGCCCGAGATCCCGGAGGGTCGTGATGCGCCCACCCTCCGAGACGGCGATCCCCGCCGACTCCTGGCCACGATGCTGGAGCGCGAACAGGCCGAAGTATGTGAGCCGCGCGACGTCGCGCTCCGTCGAGCGGATCCCGAACACGCCGCACATCAGCCCCGACCTCCCTCGTGGGCTGCGCGCAGCTCGGTCAGCGGCACGCCCAGCACCGCGTCGCCCCCGACCACCCCCAGCCGCCGCACCTCGACGGCCGCGCCGGTCGGGTCGACCTCGACCTGGTCGGCTGGCAGCGCGGCGAGCACCTGGCCGCCGATCTCGCCAAACAGCTCGAGGGACGAGAGGGGCGAGGCTGAAGCCACGCCCCCACCTGACGGCACGCCGCCCATGGTCCGGGGCGTGGCTTCAGCCTCGCCCCAGCCGTCCAACCGGATCCCGACTCCACTCCAGAGCGCGGCCTCCGCGAGCGCGACCGCGAGCCCGCCCTCCGAGACGTCGTGCACGAGCGACGCACTCGGTGCGGTCGCGGTCGTCCACCGCACGAGCTCGACCTCGGAGGCGAGGTCGAGCAAAGGCTCGCCGCTCACTGTCCCCCAGCGCGCCTGCGCCTCCGCGCCCGCGAACGTGAGGGGCGAGGCTGACCGGGCGAGCACGACCACGTCGCCCTCGCGCCAGCCGCGGGGCACGCGGCGGACGTCGGCGACGAGACCGACGCACCCCACCACGGGCGTCGGGTCGATCGAGCGTCCGTCGGTGTCGTTGTAGAGCGAGACGTTCCCCGACACGATCGGCACGCCGAGCGCCTCGCACGCGAGCGCCATCCCCTCGATCGTCTCGGCGAGCTCCCAGCCGATCTCGGGCTTCTCGGGGTTGCCGAAGTTGAGGCAGTCGGTGAAGCCGAGCGGCTCGCCCCCGACGCACGCGACGTTCCGCGCCGCCTCGAGGATCGCGAGCATCCCGCCCACGCGCGGTGCGAGCGCGCCGACGCGCCCCTGCCCATCGAGCGTCAGCGCCAGGCCGCGCGTCCCGGGGCGCAGCTGCAGCACCGCCGCGTCGAGGCCGGGCCGACGCACCGTGCGCGACTGGACGAGCTGGTCGTAGCGTCGGGTGACGAAGCCGCGCGAGCGGAGCTGCGGTGAGCCGAGGAGGTCGACCAGAGCCGTCGAGGTGGGCGGCAGGGTCGTCGCCGCCTCGACCCGTGGGGCGCGTGGGGTCTGCTCCACGGCGTAGCGCGGGCAGTCCGCGGTGAGATGCCGCGCCGGGATCGACCCGACCTCCTCTCCGTGCCAGACGGCGCGGAGCAGCCCGCTCGCTGTCACCTCGCCGATCACCGCACGGTGGAGCTCCCAGCGGTCGATCACCTCCTCGACCTCGGCGAGCCGATCGGGCGCGACGACCGCGACCATCCGCTCCTGCGACTCCGAGATCATCACCTCCCACGGCTCCATGCCCTCCTCGCGCAGCGGGACGCGGTCGAGGTGGACGTCGATCCCCGTGTCGGCCGCCATCTCCGAGAGGCTCGAGGCGAGCCCCGCCGCGCCGCAGTCCTGCAGGGAGAGGACGAGACCGCGGTCGACGAGCTCGACCGAGACCTCGATCAGCCGCTTGCCCGTGAAGGGGTCGCCGACCTGCACGGAGGGCCGCTTGTCGGCGTCGCCGTCGCCAAGCTCCGCGCTCGCGAGCACCGACGCGCCGCCGATGCCGTCGCGCCCCGTGGTGGCGCCGTAGACGACGACGTGCGCCCCGATCGCGGTCGCCTTCGCGCGTGTGAGGCGCTCGACGGGGAGCAGCCCGACGCACATCGCGTTGACGAGGCAGTTCGAGGCGTAAGCGTCGTCGAACACGACCTCGCCACCCACGTTCGGCACGCCGACGCAGTTGCCGTAGTGGGAGATGCCGCCGACGGCGCGGGAGAAGTGGTCGTCGTCGGCGCCGAAGCGCAGGCCGTCGAGGAGCGCGACGGGGCGCGCCCCCATTGCGGAGACGTCGCGGAGGATCCCACCGACACCGGTCGCTGCTCCCTGGAACGGCTCGACCGCGGACGGGTGGTTGTGGCTCTCGACCTTGAAGGCCACCGCCAGCCCGTCGCCGAGGTCGAGCACGCCGGCGTTCTCGCCCGGCCCCTGCAGCACACGCGACCCCTCGCTCGGCAGGCGGCGCAGCAGGAGCGCCGAGTGCTTGTACCCGCAGTGCTCCGACCACAGGAGCGAGAACACCGCGAGCTCGAAGTGGTTCGGCTCCCGCCCGAGCAGCTCGACGATACGGTCGAGCTCCCCGTCCGTGAGGCCGAGCTGACGGTGGAGCGGTTGTTCGAGCGTCGAGCTCAGACGGTCAGTCTAGCCGCGGTGCCCGACGACCTTCGTCGAAGGTCGGCCCGCCCCGACGCCGCCGTGGGTCACGCGAGGGACCCGAACCAGCCGCGCCGCTCCATCCACTTCGCGGCCTCGATCACCGGCAGGATCGTGAGCGAGAGGCCGACGACGAGCGCCCAGTCGGTCGCTGACAGCCCGTATGTCCCGAACGGCCCCTGCAGGAACGGGACGTACACGATCGCGAGCAGCAAGGTGAGCTCCCAGGCGATCGCGAGGTTCAGCCACCGGTTGGCGAACGGGCGGGTCAGGGCCGACAGCCGATCCGAGCGGAAGTTGAAGGCGTTCCAGAACTGGATCAGGACGAGCGAGACGAACGTCATGGTCATCGCCTCGGCCTCGCTGCGACCGGACTCGAGCAGGCCCCAGAAGAGACCCAGGTTGACGAGCGCCGCCCATGCCCCGGCCACGAGCATCAGCGTCACGACCGGTCGCGTGAAGACCCCGACCCTGGGGTCGCGCGGCGAGCGACGCATCAGGTCGGGCTCGGGCGGGTCGACCGACAGCGCGAGGGCCGGCAGCCCGTCGGTCGCGAGGTTCACGTAGAGGATCTGCACCGCGGTGAGCGGCAGGGGCAGCCCGGCCACGGCCGCTCCCGCCATCAGGCCGACCTCGCCCACGTTCGACGACAGCAGGAACATGAGGTACTTCTTGATGTTCCCGAAGATGCCGCGGCCCTCCTCGACCGCGGCGACGATGCTCGCGAAGTTGTCGTCGGTGAGCGTCATCGCGGCCGCCTCGCGCGCGACGTCGGTGCCGGTGATCCCCATCGCGACCCCGATGTCCGCCTGCTTCAGGGCCGGCGCGTCGTTGACGCCGTCCCCGGTCATCGCGACCACGTGCCCCTCGGCCTGGAGCGCGCGGACGACGCGGAGCTTGTGCTCGGGCGAGACGCGTGCGTAGACGTCGATCGTGTCGACGTCGCGCGCGAGCTCGGCGTCGTCCATCGCCTCGAGCTCCGAGCCGGTGACCACGCGACCGGCCGCGGCGAGCCCGAGCTCGTGTGCGACCGCCGTGGCCGTCACCGGATGGTCACCCGTGATCATCACCACGCGGATCCCCGCCTCCTCACAGGTGCGGATGGCGGCGCGGGCCTCGGGCCGAGGTGGGTCGATCAGCCCGACGAGACCGAGCAGCGTCATGTCGCGCTCGGCGCCCTCCGGCGTCGCGTCGGCTCGCGCCGCGACCGCCAGCACCCTGAGCGCGCCCTCCGCCATCTCCCGGGCGGCCAGCGAGACCGCCCGACGACGGTCGTCGTCCAGCGCCACCTCGCCCGCGTCCGTGCTCACGCGCTCGCAGCCGGCGAGGATCACCTCGGGCGCGCCCTTCGCGCACGCCACGACGTCACCCCCCGGGGTCGCGTGGAGCGTCGTCATGCGCTTCGTCTCGGACGTGAACGGGATCTCGTGCACACGTGGCAGCGATTCGTCGAGCTCGGACTTGTCGAGCCCCCCCTTGGCCGCGGCGATGACGAGCGCGGCCTCGGTGGGGTCGCCACGCACCTGCCAGTCGTCGTCGTCCCCGGAGGCGACCGTCGCGTCGCTCGCGAGCGCGGCCGCCTCGAGCAAGCGCCGGAGTGGGGCCGCGAGCGCATGCGAGGCCGGATCGCGGACGTCGATCGGCTCGCCCTCGTGCGTGAAGGCGCCCTCGAGCGCGAAGCCCGCGCCGCTGACGTCCACCCACGCGCCGCCAACGAAGACGCGCCGCGCGGTCATCTCGTCGCGGGTGAGGGTGCCAGTCTTGTCCGAGCAGATGACCGACGTGCTCCCGAGCGTCTCGACCGCCGCGAGCTGGCGCATCAGCGCCTGTCGCTCGACCAGCCGCTGCACGCCGAGCGCGAGCGAGATCGCGACCACCGCCGGGAGCGCCTCGGGGACGACCGCGACTGCGAGCGCCGTCCCGAAGACGAGCATCTCGACGAACGGCTGGCCGCGGAGCAGGCCGACGAGCACGATCACCGCGACGATCGCCACGGCGACCCGTGCCAGAAGGTGACCGAGCCGGTCGAGGTTCCGCTGCAGGGGGGTGCGACCCGCCTCGACCGTCGCCAGCATCCCCGCGATACGCCCGAACTCGGTCGCCATCCCCGTCGCGACGACGAGCCCGCGCCCGCGCCCATAGGTCACGGCCGTTCCGGCGTAGGCCATGTCGACGCGATCACCGATCTGCACCGCGGCGTCGTCGAGTGCGTCGACGGACTTCTCGACCGCGAGCGACTCGCCGGTCAGCGCCGCCTCCTGCACCTGGAGGCCGACGGCCTCGAGCAGCCGCACGTCCGCGGCGACGCGATCGCCTGCTCGAAGCACGAGGACGTCGCCCGGGACGAGATCACGGGCTGGCGTCTCCATCTCCTGGCCGTCCCGGAGCACGCTGGCGGTCGGCGCGGCCATCGTTCGCAGAGCCTCGATCGCGCGTTCCGCCCGGTACTCCTGGGCGAAGCCGAGCAGCACGGCGAAGGCGACGATCACCGTGATCGCGATCGCCTCGATCGGGTGTCCGAGGATCGCCGACAGCCCGGTCGCGATCAGCAGGATGACGATCAGCACGTTGCGGAACTGCGCGCGCAGGAGCGCCCAGGCCGACGGGGGCTCGACCGCCAGCAGCTCGTTGGGCCCGACCGCCGCGCGTCGGCGCTGGGCCTCGGACGAGGCGAGGCCCCGCGCCGACGAGGAGAGTCGGTCGCACGCCTCGCCCGTCGTGAGCGTGTGCCACGCCGGCGGCCGTGCCGCGGTCGTGTCCGGCCCGGCCACGATCACCGCATGCGCGCGCTCGCCCCGGAAGGGAGCGGTCGCGGCGCTCCGACGTCCACCGTCCCCGCTGCGCGGGCGGGCGCGGCGCTGCTGCCGGCCCGCTGCGCGAACGCGTCGCAGAAGGGGAGGGCGTGCACGATGGACGTGAGGGCGTGAGACGCCACGTCTCCATGGTTCCATGTCCCGCGATCGAGCGTCAGCGGGAGAGGCCCGTACTCGCCTCGGGGTTGTCACGGATCCGCACTCTCGCCCCCGCACGGCGTCCGACGGTCAGTATCGAGTGGTGACCCGCCGCGACGCCGCCCTGCTCCTCCTCCTCTCCGCGATCTGGGGCTCGTCGTTCATGTTCATCAAGCTAGGGGTCGACGAGCTCGAGCCGTCGGTCGTCGTCCTCGGCCGGCTCGTCGTCGGCGTCCTCGTCCTGCTCCCCCTGCTCGCCGGCCGTGGCGGGCTCGCGCCGCTCCGAGGTCACCTCGTCCCGCTCGTCGTCCTCGGAGCGCTGAACAACGCGCTCCCGTTCTGGCTGCTCGGCTTCGCCGAGACGCGGATCGACTCCGGTCTGACGGCGGTGATCCAGGCGGCGGCGCCGATCTTCACGGTGCTCCTCGCGAGCCGCATCGACCCGAGCCAGCGGGTGCGCGGGATCCGCCTCGCGGGGATCGCCTTCGGCTTCGTGGGGGTGGCGCTGCTCGTCGGCGTCCAGGAGGGCGCGCAGGTGCTCGGCGCGGTCGCGGTGCTGGGAACCGCCCTCTGCTACGCGGTGTCGGTGCTGTACGCCGGCCGCACCGTGCGGTCGCTGCCGCCGCTGCAGGTGTCGATCGGCCAGCTCGCGACGGCCGCGGTGCTGATCGCCCCCCTTGCCCTCGTGCAGCTCCCCGAGGAGGCGCCGACCCCCTCGGCGATCGCGGCCGTGGCGGCGCTCGGCGCGCTGGGCTCGGGGCTCGCCTACCTCCTCTACTTCGCGATCATCGCGAGCGCGGGCGCGTCGCGAGCGATCCTCGTCACGTACCTCGTGCCGGCGTTCGCGCTCGTCTACGGAGCGGTGTTCCTCGACGAGGTGGTTACGATGACCGCCCTCGCGGGCCTTGGGCTCGTGCTCGTCGGGACGGCGTTCGCCACGGGGCTCGCCCGTCCCCGCGGCGCGACCCGCGACGACCGGCCGTGAACCGCTACTCGACACTCCTGCTCTCGCTCGCCGCGCTCTGGGGCGCCTCGTACCTCTTCATCGAGGTCGGCGTCGAGGGAGGCTTCAGCCCGGCGTCGCTGATGTTCCTGCGCACGGCGATCGCAGCGATCGCGCTGCTCGCGTACCTCGTGGCCACGACGGGGCTCCGCACTGCGCTGGCCGACCTCCGTGCGACCTGGCGGGAGGCCCTCGTCCTCGGCGCGCTCAACGCAGCGATCCCGTTCTGGCTCGTCGCGTGGGGCCAGACCCGGATCGACTCGGGCGTCGCGGCGATCGCCCAGGCGACCGTCCCGATCTGCTCGCTGCTGATCGGGCTCCCCTTCCTCCCGCACGAGCGCATCGGCGCGCTGCGCTGGGGGGGTGTTGGACTCGGCCTGCTGGGGGTGGCGATCCTCGCCGGGGGGAGCCCCGATTCGAGCACCGGCACCGTGGTCGGCACGCTCGCGGTCGTCGCGGCGTCCGTCTGCTACGCGTCGGCCGGCATCTACGGGCAGCTGCGGATCTCGGGTCGCCCGGGGGCGGTCCTCGCGACCGCGTCGATGATCGGGGGATGCCTGTACCTCGCCGGCCCGGCGCTGCTCGAGCCGCCGACGGCTCCGACCGCGACCGCGGTCGGCTCGCTCGTGGCCCTGGCGCTTCTGGGCACGGCGCTCGCCCAGCTGCTCCTCTTCCGGATCATCCGCCTCTACGGCGCCCGCCGTCTCAGCCTGGTGACGTACCTGATGCCCGGGTTCGCGCTCGTGTACGGAGCGCTCCTGCTCGACGAGACGATCACGGCGGCGGCGCTCGTCGGGCTGGCGCTCATCCTCGCCGGGGTGGCGCTGGGCTCGGGGGCGCTCGGCCGGACCCGGCGCGTCGCGGAGGCGCGGACGTGACGGAGGTGGCGCTGCGCCGCGCCGTGCGCGGAGACGTGCCGTGGCTCGCCGAGCTCGTCTCCCAGCCGGAGGTGTCGGCGTTCCTCGCCGCCGTCCGCCCGTCCACGCCGGAGGAGATCCTGGCCGAGATCGAGCGCGCCGAGCGCGAGACGGAGGATCTCGGCGTGCTCGTGATCGAGGAGAGCGGCGAGGCGCGCGGCACGGTCACCTGGGAGCGCGTCAACAGGCGCTCGGGCATCGCGAGCGTCAGCGGTCTCGCGCTCGACCGTCGCGCCCGCGGCCGCGGGGTCGCGGCCGCCGCGCTCGAGCTGCTGGTCTCCGAGCTGCTCGACGCGCATGGGCTCCATCGCGTGCAGGCCGAGGTCTACGGCTTCAACGAGCGCGGCGCGGTCTTCTTCGAGCGCGCGGGGTTCGTCCGGGAGGGGGTGCGACGGCAGGCGTACCGCCGCGACGACCGCTGGGTCGACGGGATCCTCTTCGGCCTGATCGCAGAGGATCGGACGGCTCGCTAGGCGGAGCGCGCGATCGGGCCCAATGTGACGACGCCGTGCGCGGCGCCGTCGCGCGGAGCCACCACCGCCTGGTCGAGGTCACGCGGGACGAGCACCGTGTCGAAGGCGAGCTGCGCCTCGGCCGCCACCTCCGACCGCGGGTACCGGGCGGAGAGATGTGTCAGCGCGAGCGCGCCGACGCCGGCCTCGCCCGCCAGGACACCCGCCTCGTAGGCCGTCGCGTGGGAGCTCTGCACGGCTCGTTCCCGATCACGGTCGAGGAACGTCGCCTCGAACACGAGCAGATCGGCGCCGGCCGCCCGCTCCGCGATCTCGACGGTCGGACGGGAGTCGCCAGGGATCACGACCACGCGGTCGCCGCCGCCGGCCTCCGTGAACCGCCACCCGCGCGACGGGGTGCCGTGCTCGGTCGCGAAGGCCTCGAGGCGGAGCGACCCGAGCTCGATCGTCTCCCCCACCTCGATCACGTCCAGCCGGGACAGGATGCGGGCCATGCCCCGGGCCTTCAGCCTCCGCCAGAGGCCGGCGGTCGCCGGTGGTGGCGGCGCGAAGACCTTCGGCACCGTCCCGCCGCTCCAGCCACGCCGCAGCAGGTTCGGCAGGCCGGCGACGTGGTCCGGGTGCCAGTGGGTGAGCACGATCGCCTCGAGCTCATCCGGCCCGAGCCCTGCCCGCGCGAGCTGGGCGGCGCTGCCGAGCCCGGCGTCGACGAGCACGTCCGTCTCGCCGAGCGTGACGAGCTGCGAGCTCGTGTACGTCCCCGGCCGCACCGCCGCGTCGCGGGTGCCGAGGAACGTGACGCGGAGCGGCTGATCGGAGATCATGGCCCGCAGGATGCCCGCTGCGCGAGCGTCGCGCCGCACGGCGAGCGTCGCGCGGCGGTCAGACGCCGAGCGCGCAGCCGTCCTTGCGCGGATCCGTGCCCCCGACCAGGCCGTCGCCGTCGAGCAGGATCATCTGCCCGCCGCCGAAGCCGGCGGTGTCCTCGTCGAGCACGACCTGCTCGCCGGCAGCCTCGAGCTCGGAGGCGTGCGACCACAGCCCCTCCTCGAGCCGGACGACCTCGCCGTCGACCCGGAAGCGCGGCCGGTCGAGGGCAGCCTGCGGGTCGAGCCCGTCGTCGACGAGCCCGGCGACGAGCTGTGCGTGGGCCTGCGCCTGGATGAACCCGCCCATGTTCCCGAACGGCCCGAGCAGCGCCCCGTCGCGGAAGAGCATCCCCGGGATGATGGTGTGGTACGGCCGTCGCCCGGGCTCGACCCGGCCGGACACCGCGAAGCAGGCACCGCGGTTCTGGAGCACGACGCCCGTGCCCGGAGCGACGACGAGCGACCCCCAGCGCTCGTAGAGGCTCTGGATGAACGAGACCGCCAACCGCTCGCCGTCGACCGCGCACAGGTAGACGGTCCCCCCGGCGAGCTCGCTCGCCGGACCCGGGACCTCCGCCCGGCGCCGTGCGAGGTACGCGGGATCGAGAAGCCCGCTCACGTCCGCGCCGTCGCGAACCGTCGCCAGCGCGTCCTCGAGCGCGAGCCTGACGCTCGCCACCCGGCCGACGAGCGTGGGCTCGAGACCCTCGAGGATCCCGAGCGCCTCGAGCGCGGCGACGCCCTGCCCCGGCGGTGGCAGCTCGAGCACCTCGGTGCCGCGGTAGCCGAGGCGCAGCGGCTCGACCCAGCGCGGCGAGAAGCCGGTCAGGTCGCTCTCCTCGAGCCAGCTGCACGACGCGATCGCCTCGCCCACGGCTCCGCGGTAGAAGGCGTCAGGCCCCTGCTCGGCGATCGCCCGCAGCGTCGCGGCGAGCTCCGGCAGCCGGACGCGCTGCGCGAACGCCGGCGGACGGCCGAGCTCCGGCGGCGCCGGGCTCGTCCGCCAGGCCTCGGCGCTGTGCCAGCCTGCGGCGTACCCTCGCTCCGCTGCGTCGATCGCGTCCGCGAGGCAGGCGTCGAGCCCGAGGCGCCCGTAGCGCTCCGAGAGCGCCGCCCACCCGGCGACGGCGCCCGGGACGGTCACCGAGGTAGGCCCTCGCTCGGCGACAGGCTCGAGCGGCGTGGCGCCGGCGGGCGCCGGCCCGGCCGCGTCGAGGCCGTCGACCGTCGTCCCCCGGGCGACGATCGCGAAGCAGTCGCCGCCGATCCCCGTCGACATCGGCTCGGTCACGCAGAGCATCGCCGCGGCGGCGACCGCGGCGTCGGCCGCCGTGCCGCCCCGCTCCAGCATCCGCACCCCGGCGAGACTCGCGGCGACCTGGCTCGAGGCCACCATCCCGTCGAGCGCGGCTGTCGGCCGGCGTCCGTAGGCGAAGCGGAACGGCATCGGCGTGATCGTACGGCGGCCGTGCTCCCGGCGTGGCGACGTGCGGACGGAGCGTAGGCTTTCGGCGATGAGCGGCCACCCCTACGACGTCGCCGTCCTCGGCGGCGGCATGGCTGGGATCTCGGGCGCCCTGACGGCGGTGCGGAAGGGCGCGAAGGTCGTCCTCTTCGAGCCGGCGGCGCTCGGCGGCACCTGAATCACCCGGGGGTGCATCCCCACCAAGGCCCTGGTCAGGGCCGCCGAGATCGCGCACGACGCACGACGGGCTGCCGAGTTCGGCATCCGGCTCGGCTCGGTCGACGTCGACTTCGCCGCGGTCATGGCCCGGGTGCGCCACGTGATCGACGAGGGGAGCGACTACTACGAGCGGCTGCTCGCCGAGCGCGGCGTCGACCTCGTCCGCGCACGGGCGCGCCTCGTCGGCCCCCACGAGGTCGAGGCGGGCGACATGCGCGTCACGTTCCGCCACGCCCTCGTCGCGACCGGCTCCCGCGTGAAGCGGCTCGAGGTGCCGGGAGCGGACACGGTGCCCACCGTGACGAGCGACGACCTGCTCGCGGCCGGCTGGGCCACGCTCCCGGGGCACCTGGTC
The DNA here is from genome assembly GCA_963703095.1 of uncultured Actinomycetes bacterium. Classification (GTDB taxonomy): domain Bacteria; phylum Actinomycetota; class Thermoleophilia; order Gaiellales; family Gaiellaceae; genus Gaiella. The sequence goes on along the minus strand of OY969787.1, from coordinate 834,468 downwards.
TGCGTGGGGGCGGGCGCCGTCTCGCTCGAGTTCGCCCAGGCCTATCGGCGGCTCGGTGCCGACGTCACGATCGTCCAGCGTGGCGAGCACCTCGCCCACGGCGAGGACGAGGAGCTCGGCGACCTGCTCAAGGCGTACCTCGAGGAAGAGGGCGTCGCGGTGCTGACGGGCTCGGCGGTCGAGCGCCTCGAGCTGGTGGACGGCCGGCCGGCGGTCGCCTGCGCCGGCGGCAACCGCGTGGTCGGCGACGTGATCCTGACGGCGGTCGGTCGGGCGCCGAACGTCGAGGGCCTCGGGCTGGAGGAGCTCGGGATCGCGACGGCCGAGGGCCGGATCGCCACCGACCGGACGCTGCGCACCTCCGTGCCGTCGATCTGGGCGGCGGGCGACGCGCACGGCGAGATGCTCTTCACGCACGTCGCGACGTACGAGGCGCCGATCGCGGTCGCGAACATGCTCGACGGCACGGCCGTCGAGCCCGACTACCGGACGATGCCGCGGGCGATCTTCACCGACCCGGTGCTCGCCTCGGCGGGGCTGACCGAGCGCCAGGCGCGCGAAGCCGGGTACGAGGTCGAGGTGCGCCGCTCCGACGTCGGCACCCGCGGCAAGGCGCGGGCGATCGGCGACCGGCGCGGGCGCGTGAAGTTCGTGCTCGACGCCGCGACCGGCGAGATCCTCGGCGTCGGGATCCTGGCACGCGACGGCGCAGATCTGCTGCCCGGCCCGCAGGTCGCGATGAACGCCCCGGGGGGAACGCTAGCCCCGCTGCTCGCGACGGTGCACACGCACCCGACGATCAGCGAGGCGGTGAAGGTCGCCGCCCGCGGCGGCTGAGCGGCGTGCGCTGCGGGGGCGAGGCTGAAGCCACGCCCCCATCGCCCTCCCACGGCGAGGGGGGCAGAGCACGGGGCGAAGAGGGCGGCGGTGCGAGCGAGACAGGATCTCTACACCGTGCGGCCCGACGGGACGGACCCACGCGGCTCACCCGCACGACGCCGTCCGACACGTGACTCGCGCTGCCGGCGTGGCTCCCTGACGGCGGGATCCTCGTCACCGTGATCCGGGGCGAGGGCGACTACGCATTCCAGACGCTCAATGCGGACGGCAGCGATCCCATCGACCTCGTCGACCCGGCGACGGACGAGCGGCTCGTCGGCGCCCACGCGCGCCAGGCTGCACAGAGCCCGACCTGAGCCGTCGGGCCGCCCGAGATCACCGCGAAGCGGCCTAGTAGGCTCGGCTCGTGGGCTACGAAGCCGACCCCACCCGCTACGACCGGATGGACTACCGCCGCTGCGGGCGCAGCGGGCTCAGGCTGCCGGCGCTCTCTCTCGGGCTCTGGCACAGCTTCGGCCACGACCGGCCGTTCGCGACGAGCCGGGCGATCGTGCGGCGCGCCTTCGACCTCGGCGTCACCCACCTCGACCTCGCGAACAACTACGGCACCCCCTACGGGTCGGCCGAGGAGACCGCCGGCCGCCTGCTCGCGACCGACCTCGCGCCCTACCGCGACGAGCTCGTGATCTCGACCAAGGCCGGCTACGACATGTGGCCCGGCCCCTACGGCGAGTGGGGCTCGCGCAAGTACCTGCTCGCCAGCCTCGACCAGAGCCTGTGCCGCCTCGGCCTCGACTACGTCGACGTGTTCTACTCCCACCGCTTCGACCCCGACACGCCGCTCGAGGAGACCATGGGCGCCCTCGACGCCGCGGTGCGCCAGGGCAAGGCGCTCTACGCCGGCATCTCCTCCTACGACGCCGAGCAGACCCACCAGGCCGCCGCGATCCTGCGCGACCTCGGGACGCCGCTCCTGATCCACCAGCCGAGCTACTCGCTGCTCGACCGCTGGATCGAGCCCGAGCTGCTCGACGCGGTGGGCGAGCTCGGGATCGGCTGCATCGTCTTCTCGCCGCTCGCGCAGGGGCTGCTCACCGACCGCTACCTCGACGGGATCCCGGAGGGCTCGCGGGCGTCGTTCAGCCGGTACTTCCCGCACGACCGGCTCACCGACGAGCTCCGCGACCGGCTGCGCGCGCTGAACGAGGTCGCCGCGGCCCGTGGCCAGTCGCTCGCGCAGCTGGCGCTCGCGTGGACGCTGCGGGATCCGCGCGTGACGTCGACGCTCGTCGGCGCGAGCAGCGTGGCGCAGCTCGAGGCGAACGTCGCCGCTCTCGATCGTCTCGAGCTCTCGGACGACGAGCTGGCAGCGGTCGAGCGCGCGCTCGCGTCGCCCTGAGCCCTCACCGGTCGAGTGCGGTCAGCTGGCGAGGATCTCGTCAGCCACGCGTCGCCCGCTGCGCAGCGCCCCCTCCATCAACGCTGCGAACGCGCCGGCCGTGTGCTCGCCGCAGGCGTGGAACGGGCCGACCGGCCTCCACGCCCCCTCATCGGGGACGTCGCACGCGTAGGCGGCGCCGACCCACGGATCGTCGTCCCAGGTGGACAGCACCGCGCCGTCGGCGGCGAGCTCGAGGTCCGGTCGGAGTCGGGTGACCGACTCGACCCAGGCGCGGGATCCCTCGTCGAGCCGCAGAGCCGCGAGGGCAGGCGCGGAGCCTGCGAACGCATGCACGACCGGCTGGACGCCGGCGCCGGCGCCGGCGGCGGCAGTCCACGTCCAGTACCGCTCGGGCACGGACAGCACGGCGCTCGGCGGTGGCGTGGAGCGCAGCGGGACGAAGAGCTTCGCGGCGTTGCCGTAGGAGACCGCGGCGTACGCCTCGGCGAGCGAGGCTGGGAGCACCGGCGCGAAGACGATCCGCCCGATCACGCTCGCCGGCAGGGCGAGCACCACGCGGTCGGCCTCGACCTCCACCCCGCCGGCCCGCACGCGCGCGCCGGCCTCGTCCCACGTGACTCGCTCGACCGCAGCGCCGAGCCTGACCGCGGCGCCGAGCTCCTCGGCCAGCCGCAGCGCGATCCGCTGGTTTCCGCCGAGCACGGTCGGGCACGGATCTCTCGAGATCGCGGCGAGGTGCGCGAGCGCAGCCGCGGCGAAGCGGTCGGCGGTCGCCGCGCACGAGACCTCGGCCCGCGCGCGGATCGTCTCGCGCGCGGCGGGGTGCAGATCGAGTCCGTCGAGGAAGCGCGCCGCGTCGATGCCGGCACCGTGATCCGCGCGCGCATCCAGCGCGGCGCGCACCGCGTCGACCGCGACGTGCAGCTGCTCCGGGCCGACGTCCGCTCCGCGCGGCTCCCGCTCGCCGTAGAACATGCCCTTGTCCTCGAGCTCGAGGCCCAGTCGCGAGCAGGTCGCGCGGAGCACGTCGTGCCCGGGGAGCACGAACTCGGCACCCATCTCGACGACCGCGCCGTTCGCCAGCTCGCGCGACCAGACGCGACCGCCGACGCGGTCACGGGCGTCGAGCACGACGATCTCGTGCCCGGCACGTGCGAGCGGCCCGGCGGCGGCGAGCCCAGCGAGGCCTGCTCCCACGACGACGACGCGCACGCGGGCGACGCTACCGGCTCAGCGCAGCCGAGGCCGGCCGACGAGCGGCCGGCCCCGGCTGCCCGTCAGTCCTGCTCGTGATCCCGCTCGCAGAAGTCGGGACAGGTGCACTCGAGGCCCTCGGCGCGCGTCGGCCCCGTCGCCCAGCGACCGGCCGGCCGCAGGCTGGCCCCGCGACCGCTGTGGGCCGGAGCGGAGCCCGACGTGGAGATGCGGGTCGGGCTGATCGTCGTCGTACCCGAGTTTGGCATTCTCGGATCCTAGACTTGGCTCCAACTCCCGTCAAGGGTCAGATATGCGTCTTTTCGGATCCCATACATGATCTTCCTGGATCCGATAAGGCGTCGATCTTGTGGTGATCAGCACAAAAGGCGCCCGTCTACGAGCCCCAGCGAGCGACGATCGCGCGTGCCTCGGCGGTGAACGCCTCCTCGTGGAACGCGCGGTACGACGCCCAGGTGGTCAACGAGCGCGGGTCGTCGACCCGGTCGACGAACAGGATCCCGTCGAGGTGGTCCTGCTCGTGCTGGAACGTCCCGGCGGACAGCCCGCGGATCGCCTCGGTGACCCGCTCCCCCGCGGTCGTCGTGTACGAGACCTCGACCTCCGCATGTCGGCGGAGCCGCCCGCGGAGATCGGGGATCGACAGACAGCCCTCGACGACCTCGAACTCCACGCCGGAGAGCGGGCGCACCTCGGGGTTGACGAGCGCGCGCAGAGGCATGTTCGGCTTGTAGGGGTAGCGCGGGTTGTCGCGCACCTCGACGACGAACACCCGCAGCGACACGCCGATCTGCGGCGCGGCGAGACCGGCCCCTCCGGCCGCGCGCATGGTCTCGACCAGGTCGTCGACGAGTGCCCGGAGCATGTCCGACCCGATCTCGCCGTCCGGGACGGTCGTGGCCTCGTGTCGGAGGACGGGATGCCCGATCGTCACGATCTCGCGCACGGCCACGGGACGATCCTAGAGCGGATGATGAGCTAGGCTCGCACGCGTGCCGTCCGTGCTCGCGCTGAGCGCCGCCCAGTGGATCCTCCTGATCGGCTTCATCATCCCGGTGCTCATCCTCTGGGGCTACGCGCTCGCGAGCCTCATCGGGCGTCCCGATCTCACCCTGGTGGCGAAGTTCCTCTGGCTCGTCGGGATCCTCGTGCTGCCGATCCTCGGATCGACCGTCTACTTCATGCTGCGCCCCGCGCCGCAGGAGCAGCAGCGCCGCGCGCAGGCGCGCCAGCGCTGACGCGCACCAGCGCGAGTGCGCCGCCGACCGATCAGCGCCGCAGCGCGATCCAGGCGTTCAGCGTCGTCGCGAACGCGACCCAGACGACGTAGGGCGCGAGCAGCCAGGCCGCGATCTCCGAGACCCGGTGGAACAGCAGGGCCGTGACGACGATCGCCACGAGGAGGACCAGGATCTCGACCAGCCCCCATCCGGGCCTGCGCCAGCCGAAGAAGACCCACGACCAGCCGAGGTTGAGGCCGAGCTGGATCGTGTACGCGGCGAGCGCGACCTGCACGTCCGACCGCTCCAGCCCTTCGCGCGCGACGAGCCAGGCCCCGACGGCCATCAACGCGTAGAGGGCCGTCCAGGCAGGCCCGAAGACCCAGCTCGGAGGGTTCCACGGCGGACGGTCGAGGCTCTCGTACCACGAGCCCTGGCCCACCGAGCGCGACGTCGCGATCCCGCCGAGCGCCGCGACCACGGCCACGAGCGCCAGCGAGCCGACGAGCAGCCCCGCCGAGGCCAGGCGGCTGACCGCCACGAGATCGGTGCCCGCGCTCAGTGGATGTAGGGCGCGAGCGCGTCGCGGGCGATGAGGAACCCTCGCTCGACGAGCTCCGGCGTCGCCTCGAACGCGCGATCCTCGTGCTCGATCGAGACGACGTAGTCGTAGCCGACGCGGTACAGCTGCCCGATGAAGCGGCCCCAGTCGACCTCTCCGAGCCCCGGCAGCCGCGGGATCTGCCACCCCATGCCGAGCGAGCCGGTGCCATGCCGGTACAGCCCCTCGCGATCGATCTCCATGTCCTTCGCGTGGACGTGGACGATCCGCGACGCGTAGTCGCGCACGACCCGCTCGTGGTCGACCATCAGCCAGACGAGGTGCGACGGGTCAAGGTTCAGGCCGAGCCGCTCTGACGGCACGATCGAGAACATCTCGTCCCAGACCGCGGGGGTGGAGGCGAGGTTCGTGCCGCCGGGCCACTCGTCCCAGCTGAAGATCATCGGGCAGTTCTCGATCGCGACGGTGACGCCCTTCGACTCGGCGTAGGCGACTAGACCGGGCCAGACCTTGCGGAACTCCTTGAAGTTCTCCGGCACGGTCTTGCGGGGGTCCTTGCCGACGAACGTGCCGACGATCGGCACGCCCAGCGTCGCCGCGGCATCGATCACCTTCTTCAGGTGCGCGTTCGCGGCGCGGCGCGCCTGCGGGTCCGGATGCAGGTTGTTGGGGTAGTACGCCAGGGACGAGATCTCGACGCCGGTGCGATCGAGGGTCTCCCGGATCGCGCCGGCGTCGAACGAGGTCACGTCGATGTGCGAGACCCCGGCGTAGCGGCGCTGTCTGCCCGTCGCCCTCGGCCAGCACGCGACCTCGATCATCCCGAACTGGTTGGCGGCAGCCCAGTCGGCGACCTTGCCGAACGACATCCGCGGCAGGGCCGCGGTCATGACCCCGAGCCTCACGTGCCCACCTCCACGCTCGTCACCTGAACCCACCGTCGCTCACGGTTCGAGTGGGCGATCGCGTCGCCCAGGACGTTCGCGCGGTGGCCGTCGTCGAAGGTCGGGAAGTCCGGGTTCGCCGGCATCGCGCCCGCTGCGACGGCCGCGTAGACCGAGCGGTACAGCTCACGGAACGTCTCGACCCAGCCCTCGGCGTGACCCGCGGGAAGCGACGTGCGCGCAGCCGCGTCGGCGTGCATGAGCGCCGCGTTCCGCTGCAGCAGCCCGTTCGCGCCGTCGCGGGAGCCGAGCCAGAGCTCCTCGTGCCGCTCGGCGTCCCACGCGAGCGCCGCGCGGGAGCCGTCCACCTCGAAGTGGAGGTGGTTGCGCCGGCCCGCGCTCACCTGCGAGACCTTGAACGCACCCCGCGCGCCGCCGTCGAAGCGGACGAGCACGTGGCCCAGGTCCTCCGTGCTCATGGGCGCGTCGACGCGCTCGACGTCGTCGGCGCTCGAGAAGGTCTGCACCTCGCCGACGGGGCGGCGACGGACCGGGATCGTGGTCGCCAGGTCGGCGCACACCTCGACGATGCGCTGTCCGCTGACGAACTGCGCCATGTCCATCCAGTGCGAGCCGATGTCGCCGATCGCGCGCAGCTCGCCGCCCCGGTCGGGCTCGAGCCGCCAGTTCCAGTCGGTCGGGTACAGCAGCCAGTCCTGCAGGTAGCCGCCGTGGACGTTCCACACCTCGCCGAGCTCCCCTGCACGGACACGCGCGCGCGCCTCGTGGACGAGCGGGAAGAACCGCAGGTTGAAGTTCGTGCAGTGGACGAGCCCGGACGCGCGCGCGAGGTCGAGCAGCTCCGCCGACTCCGCGGAGGTCATCGCGAGCGGCTTCTCGCAGACGACGTGCTTGCCCGCCGCCAGCACCTGCTTCACCTGCGGATGGTGGAGATGGTTCGGCGTCGTCAGGTGCACGACATCGACGGACGCGTCGGCGAGGAGCGCGTCGAGGCTCTCGGCGACCGGCGCGAGCCCGCTCGACGCGGCCCGCGCCGGACTCGATCCCACGACAGCGACCACGTCGACGCCGAGCGCGCGCAGCGCCTGCACGTGGACGGCGCCGACGAACCCCGTCCCGACGACGCCGGCCCGCAGCTCGCTCAGCGGTCGCATGGCGGGATCATGGCGGTTCGCGGCCCCCGGCGCGTCAGTCGAGCGCGTGGCCGACGGTGCCGTTGAGCGTCAGCCCCCCGTCGACGAGCAGCTCGTGCCCGGTGACGTACCGTGCCGCGTCGGAGACGAGGAACACGGCGGCATCCGCGATCTCCTCGGGCACCGCGATCCGGCCGAGGGCGATCCGGCTCTCGTAGGCGGCGCGTACCGCCGGTGTGTACGCCTTCGCGTTGAGCGGGGTGTCGGTCGCTCCGGGCGCGATCGCGTTGACCGTGATCCGCGCGGGCGCGAGCTCCAGCGCGAGCGTGCGCGTGAGCCCGACGACGGCACCCTTCGCCGCGATGTAGGCGCTGAGGTTCGCGAGCGGCTGGACGTCGGCGGCGGAGCTGACGTTGAGGATCCTCCCTCCCGTCCCCTGCTCGACCATGCGGCGGGCAGCCGCGCGACAGCCGTGCACGTAGCCGTGGAGGTTCGGGCCGAGCAGGGCGTGCCAGTCGTCGTCGCTCGTCTCGAGGAAGGGGCGCACGAGCCCCCGAGCCGCGTTGTTGACCCAGATGTCGATCCCGCCGAACCGCTCGACGGTCTCGCTCGCCAGCCGCTCGACGTCGGCGACGCGCGACGTGTCCCCGACGAGCATGTGGGCCTCGCGCCCGAGCGCCCGAATCGCCTGTGCCGTCTCGGCTCCGTCGTCGAGCGCGATCCCCGCGACGTCCGCGCCCGCCGTCGCGAGCGCCACCGCGATCGCCTGTCCGATGCCGGTCGACGATCCGGTGACGACCGCTCGGCGGCCGGTCAGGTCGAAGGGGGAGGCCCGCTCCACGCGGCCACGCTACGTGATCGCGCGTCGGCCGGGCAAGCGGCCCCGTAGGCTTGCCTCGTGCGCCTCGGGGTGGCAGCGGCGATCGTCGACGGAGCCATGGTGCGCGGCGACGTCGAGGTGCACGACGGCCTCGTCGCCGCCGTGGGGCTGGAGCGGGGTGGGCGCGGCCTGGCGATCCCGGGGATGGTCGACCTGCAGGTCAACGGCTACGCAGGCGTCGACGTGCTGCGCGCCGAGCCGGGCGAGCTGCTCGAGCTCGGACGGGCGCTCGCCCGGGACGGGGTGCTCGCCTACCAGCCGACCCTGATCAGCGCGCCGCCGGAGACCGTGCGGGACGCGCTCACCGCCGTCGGGCAGGCGGCCGCGCTCGGCGGATCCGCCGCGATCGTCGGCGCGCACCTCGAGGGGCCGTTCCTCTCCCCTGCCCGCGCCGGGGCCCATCCCCCGCGCTGGCTCCGCGATCCCGACGTCGACCTGCTGGCGTCGTTCCTCCTCTGCGGCTGCGCCGTCACGACGCTGACGATCGCTCCCGAGCTCGACGGCGCCGACGAGGTGATCGATGCCGCGGTCTCGAAGGGACTCGTCGTCTCGCTCGGGCACACCGACGCGACCTCGGTGCAGGCCGCGGCGGCCTTCGACCTCGGCGCCCGGTCGGTGACGCATCTCTTCAACGCGATGCGCCGCTTCGGGCACCGTGACCCCGGGACGGTGGGCGCAGCGCTCGCACGTGAGGACGTCACCGTGACGGTGATCGCCGACGGGGCCCACGTCGCGCCCGAGGCTCTGCTGACCGCGTGGCGGGCCGCCCGCGGGCGGCTCGTGCTCGTCAGCGACGCGATCGCAGCGGCCGGGCTCGGCGACGGCGCCTTCGCGATCGGCGACGTGGAGGTGGAGGTCGTGGACGGCGTGTCGCGGACGGCGGACGGCGCGCTCGCCGGCGCGGTGCGGCCGCTCGTCTGGGGCCTTCGCACGCTGGTCGAGCTCGGCGTCCCGATCGTCGAGGCGGTGGCGACGGTCACCTCGACGCCGGCCGAGCTCGTCCGCCGGCCCGATCTGGGACGACTGCGCGTGGGCGCGCGTGCCGACCTCGTCGTGCTCGACGACGCCTTCGCACTCGACCGGGTGCTCGTCGGGGGCGCCGAGCTCGCCCCGTAGGGCCAGGCGTGCCCGGCCCGCCCGGGGGACGTCCTCCGTCGCGCCCGGCGGGGCACGCCCGCTGCCCCTATGCCACGCTGACCGCGACCTCGCCTTCGGCCACGGCGTGGACGTCGCGGCGCCGCAGCATCGCCAGGAGCACCACCGCCGCGGTCCCGAGCAGGATCGCGCCGGCGAGGTAGGCGACGTGGAAGCCGTCGACGAGGGCGCTCGCCTGGTCGGCCGGTGAGGGCTCGCGCCCGAGCCCGTTCAGCGTGTCCGTCGTCCGGCTCGTCGCGAGGGTCGACAGGATCGCGAGGCCGAGCGCGCCCCCGATCTGCTGCGAGGTGTTGAACAGACCCGAGGCGAGCCCAGCATCCTCCGTCGGCAGACCGCTCGTCGCGATCAGCGTCACCGGCACGAACACGAGCCCCATCCCGATCGAGGTCAGCATGATCCCCGGGAGCAGGTCTGCGACGTAGGTCCCGTCCGGCGTGAGCCGCAGGAAGAGCAGCATCCCGACGACCGCCATCGCGAGGCCGAGGACCGGCGTCTCCCGCGCGCCGAGCGCGGGGATCAGCTTCTGCGAGATCCCGGAGCCGATGATGATCCCGGCGGTGAACGGGAGGAAGGCGACCCCCGCCTCGAGCGCCGAGTAGCCGAGCACGCGCTGGACGTACAGGGTGTTGAAGAAGAACATCGCGAACAGCCCGGAGGCGACGAGCAGCATCGCGACGTTCGCCGCGCGCAGCGTGCGCACCCGGAAGATGTCGAGCCGGACGAGCGGCGCCTTGGCGCGGAGCTCGATCAGCACGAACGCGGTCAGCAGCACCGCGGCGAGCGCGAGGAAGCCGAGCACCTCGCCCGAGCCCCAGCCGAGCTCGGCGGAGCGGACGATCCCGTAGACGAGCGCGACCAGGCCGCCGGTGACGGTGATCGCCCCCAGGACGTCGAAGCTGCGATGCGCATGCTCGTCGACCGATTCGGGCACGAGCACGAACGAGAGCGCGAACGCGACGATCCCGACGGGGACGTTGACGAAGAAGATCCACTCCCACGAGAGGGCGTCGACGAGGACGCCGCCCAGCACCAGCCCGATCGCGCCGCCGCCGACGGCGATCGCGGCCCACACGCCGAGCGCCTTGGTGCGCTGCGCGCCCTCGGCGAAGGTCGTCGTCACGATCGAGAGCGCCGCCGGCGAGACGAGCGCGGCGCCGAGACCCTGCAGGCCGCGTGCGACGATCAGCCACGTGTCGCTCGGCGCGAGCCCGCACAGGAGCGAGGCGGCGGTGAACAGGACAACGCCGGCGAGGAACACGCGCTTGCGACCGATGAGGTCGCCCGCGCGGCCCCCGAGCAGCAGGAAGCCGCCGAAGACGAGCGTGTACGCGTTGACGATCCACTGGAGATCGGCGTCGCTCATGCTCAGGTCGCGCTGGATGGAGGGCAGGGCGACGTTCGTGATCGTGGCGTCCAGGACGACCATGAACTGCGCGAGGCAGACGAGGACGAGGACGATCCAGGGGTTCGTTTCGCGTTGGCTCATGCGGGCGACGCTACCAACGCGAACTCACCCTGCGAGGTACGGATAGCCGCACTCCGAGGTGCGGTTCGGCCGGCCTGCGGCCGGCCGAACCGCACCTCGGAGAGAAGGCTCAGACGACGTGGTTCGCCAGCATCACGCGATCCGGGTCGAACGTCGCCCTGACCTCGGCGAGCCGCTCGGCGACGCCGTCGGGGAAGAGAGTGCGCGCGTCGCGCGGCCGCTCGGCGAAGTTGAGGTACGCGGCCCCGCTGTCCCAGGGCTCGGCTGCGGTCGCGAGCTCGTCGATCCGCTCGACGATCGCCTCCCCGGTCACCGGGCCCATCGGCGAGCCGACCGCGTACAGCGCGTAGGGGGCCTCGATGTGGGACAGCGCGCCGCCCTCGGGATCGGGACGACCGACCGCTCCCCCGAGGTGGCGGAGCTCGACGGAGAGGAGCGGCGAGGTTCCGTCCATCGCCGCAGCCGCCGTGATCGCTGCCACGGCGTCGTCGTCGACGTCGGCGAGCAGCCGGCCGTCGCCCACCCCCGGAACCGGCTGCGGCGGATCCTGGTGCAGCTCGGTGAGCGCGATCGCCGGGCACGTCGAGAACGTGTCGAGCTCCGGCTCCAGCGCACGGAGCGGAGCGAGCAGCTCCCGCCCGCTGGCCTCGTCGCCGAGGTACGTGGCCTCGACCACGACGAGCTGGCGGCCGCGCAGGAGATCCGGCATCTCGGGGATCGGGGGGATCTGGAGCAGCCGGCCGACCGAGGTGACCTCGTCCGGCGCGGTCTTCGTCCACGCCGCCCACGCTCCGAGCACCTCGGAGGCCCGGTCGATCGGCCAGACGAGCCACCCGGCGTACGCCTCGGTGACCGGGAGGAGCGCGATCTCGAGCGCCGTCACGACCCCGAAGCTGCCGCCGCCGCCACGCAGCGCCCAGAAGAGGTCGCTGTTCATCTCTGCGTCGGCCCGGACGAGCTCGCCGGCCGGCGTCACGACCTCGGCCGCGAGGACGCTCGAGGACGCGAGCCCGTGCTTGCGCGCGAACCAGCCGACGCCGCCGCCGAGCGCGTAGCCGACCACGCCGACGTCCGGCGCCGAGCCGTGGAGCGCGGTGAGGCCGTGCGGGACCGCGGCCGCCACGACGTCCGCCCAGATCGTCCCCGCCTGCACACGGGCGACCCGCCGCTCGACGTCGATCTCGACGCCGGTCAGGTGCTTCGTGTTGACGAGGACGGCACCGTCGAGCGCAGCCCGGGCCGACGCGCCATGACCCGTCCCCTGGACCGCGACGCGCAGTCCGAGCAGCCGGGCGTGCTCGACCACCGCGACGACCTCGGCCACCGACCGGGGGAGCGCCACGAGCGCCGGGCGCTGGTCGACGGCGAGGTTCCACGCCTGTCGCGCCTCGTCCCAGCGGGGGTCGTTCGGGAAGACGACGATGTCGGGCGACGCCGCGAGCGGGCCGGCGGCGAGGGTGCTGTTCTCGACGAGCTGCGACATGGGTGATCTCCTCGATCTCTCGGGACGTTCCGGACGGCCGGAGCCTCGCAGGGGGCGCACGCCGCGACCGTGCGGATATCCGCACTCCTCGGGACGGAGAACCGGCCATCCGAGCGCTCACGGAGTCCGGCGCAGCGGTCGATATGTCTCCGGATGGACACCGTCTCCCTGGACCGGGTCGTCGACCTGCTCGAGCGCGTGCTCGACGGCGCCGTCGTGGTGGGCTCCGACGGGCGCATCACGTACGCGAACCCCGACACGCAGCGGATCTTCGCCCGCGATCGCGCGGCGCTCGTCGGGACGAGCTTCGCAGACCTGCTCGGCTCGCTCCCCGACGACTGGCGCGGCAGGGGCACGGTCACGACCGAGGCGAGGCGCCCCGACGGCTCGGCGATCCCTCTGCGCGTGTCTGTGACCTCGTTCGGGGCTTCGACCGTGGCGACGCTCCAGGACCGCGCGGTGTCGGGGCCCGCGCCCGAGATGCCTCAGCCGGCGGACGACCCGGACGCGATGCTCTGGGCGATCGCGGCAGCAGTGGACGCGTTCCTCTTCGCCGGCGAGATGAGCGACAGCGGCTGGTACCTGCCGATCTTCCACGGGCCGGGGATCGAGAAGCTGATCGGCGGCGAGGTCGCCTACGCGGACGCGAACCGCACGTTCGACACGTGCGTGCATCCCGAGGACTACCCGGCGTACGAGGCCCTCTACGACCTTGCGCACCGCGTGGAGGGCGAGCCGGCCGAGGCGACCTACCGGGTGCGCGGGGTCGACGGTCGCACGCGATGGGTGCGCGAGCGCTCCGTGCCCCGTCGGATCGGTGGGCGGGTCGTCCTGCTCGGCGTCGTGTTCGACGTCACCGCCGAGGTCGAGACGCAGGCGGCGCTGGAGCGCGCGCAGGCCGATCGGCTGGCCGCCGTGGAGCGATTCGAGCGCGTGGTGGAGCTCGCGAACGACCTCATCCTCGCGCTCGACGAAGATCAGCGGGTCTGCTTCGCGAACCCCGCCGCCGAGCGGCTGCTCGGCGTCGGCCCCGGCGGGCTCGACGGCACGAGCTGGGGGCTGTTCGTCCACCCGGACGAGCTCGCCAGGGCAGTCGAGGCGGCCCGTCGTGCCTTCGGCAGCTCCGGCACCGAGCCGCGAGTGATCCGCTGCATCGGCCGGGACGGCGACGTCCTGCACGTGTCCTGGGCGGGTGCGTTCGACGCCGAGGAGCGGCTGATGGTGTACGTCGGCCGTGACGTGACGGCCGAGATCCGCGCGCGGGAGGAGCTCGAGCGGCGGTCCCGCACGGACGCGCTGACCGGTCTCTACAACCGGCGCCACGTCATCGACGCGCTGATGGCAGAGCTCGAGCGCGCCCGGAGGGACGGTCGGCTGCCCGGTGTGCTGCTCATCGACCTCGATCAGTTCAAGGCGGTCAACGACGTCTACGGTCACGCGGCCGGCGACGCCGTGCTGCGCGCGGTCGCCCGCCGCCTGCAAGCCGGGGTCCGTCGCTACGACGTCGTCGGGCGGTGGGGCGGCGAGGAGTTCTGCGTCGTCGTCCCGGGCGTGGGAAGCGACCGCGCGCTGCGCCGCATCGCCGAGGCAGTGCGGAAGGCGATCGCCGACACGCCCGTGCCGCTGCCGGACGGCCGGCTGCTCCGGGTGACCGCGTCGGCCGGCTGCGCCCTGGCGACGGACGGGCTGTGGTCGGTCGAGGCGATCGTCGACGCGGCCGACCGGGCGCTGTACGCCGCGAAGCGCGCCGGCCGGAACCGCACGAGGCTCGTGACCGAGCTGACCGCCGAGGAGATCGCAGCAGAGGAGCCCGAGGCGATCCGCCTGGCCGAGGCGCTCGCGCTGTCGGCGGGCGCGCGTGAGGGCCTCCCCGAGCGCCACGTCCGGCAGGTCGCCGAGCTCTCCCGGAGCATCGCCGAGAGCCTCGGCCTGACCGAGGACGCCGTGCTGCGCTGCCGGCTCGGCGGCTGGCTGCACGACATCGGCAAGGTGGCGATCCCCGACACCGTCCTCACGAAGCCAGGACCGCTCGACGAGGACGAGCTGGCGGTCATGCGCACGCATGCGGAGGTCGGTGAGCAGATCGTCACGCGCATCGCCGGGCTGGCGCAGGCCGCGCCGATCGTCCGACACCATCACGAGCGCTGGGACGGGTCCGGCTACCCCGAGGGCCTCGCGGGAGAGGAGATCCCCCTCGAGGCTCGGGTGGTCGCGGTGGCCGACGCGTACTCGGCCCTGACGAGCGATCGCGTCTACCGCACCGCCTGCTCGGTCACCGAGGCGCTGGCGGAGCTCCGCGCCAGCGCTGGATCGCACTACGACCCCCTGTGCGTTCAGGCGCTCGCCGAGATCGTGACCGGGCTCGACCGCGTGGTCGACCCCGTCAGCTGACGGGCCGCGATGGTGCGAGCGCGTGGCGCCCGGCGAACACCGCGTCGGGGTGCTCCGCCTCGATCCGCAGCAGGCGGTTCCACTTCGCCGTCCGCTCGGAGCGCATGGTCGAGCCGACCTTGATCTGCCCGGTGCGCCACCCGACGGCGAGGTCAGCGAGCCAGGCGTCCTCGGTCTCCCCGGAGCGGGCTGACAGGACCGTGGCGTAGCCGGCGTCGCGCGCCAGCTCGACCACCCGGTGGGCGTCGGTGAGCGTCCCGACCTGGTTCGGCTTCACGAGCACGGCGTTCGCGATCCCCTCGCTGATCCCCTGGGCGAGCCGCTCCGGCGAGGTCGCGAAGAGGTCGTCGCCGACCAGCTGGATCCGCTCGACGAGTCGGTGGGTGATCAGCCCCCACCCGTCGCCGTCGTCCTCTCCCAGCGCGTCCTCGATCGAGACGATGGGGTAGTCGTCGATCCACGCGGCGAGCTCCTCGACGAGCTCTCCTGCCCGGAGGGAGCGGCCCTCTCGGGCGAGCGCGTAGCCGTCGGGCGCGACGAGCTGCGTCGCGGCGACGTCGACGGCGATCGCCGCCTCCGTTCCCGGCGCTAGGCCGCTGGCCTCGATCCCCTCGAGCAGCAGGTCGAGCGCCGCGCGGTTCGTCGGCAGTGGCGCGCCGAGACCGCCCTCGTCGGCGACGAGCGAGACCTCGTGCCCGCGCCGCCGGAGCGCCTCGGCCGTCGCCGCGCGCACGCGGGCCGCCCATTCGATCGCCTCCCCGAACCCACCCGCCCCGAGCGGCACCACGAGGAAGTCCTGGACGTCGAGCATCCGCCCGGCGTGCGCCCCACCCGAGAGGACGTTGACCATCGGCAAGGGCAGCAGCGGAGGCCCCTGGGGAGCGAGCAGCCGCCAGAGCGGCAGCCCTCGAGACCGCGCGGTGGCCGTCGCGCACGCCACCGAGGCGGCGAGCACCGCGTTCGCGCCGAGCCGGCTCAGGTCGGGCGTCGCGTCGAGCGCTCGCAGGACGCCGTCGATCCCTGCCTGGTCCGAGGCCTCGCGCCCCTCGAGCGCGGGGCCGATCTCGTCGCGCACCGCTCCGACCGCTCCCTGCACGCCCTTCCCGCCGTACCGCTCCGCGCCGTCACGACGCTCGTGCGCCTCGTGTCGGCCGGTCGAGGCCCCCGACGGGACGAGCGCCTCCCCCTCGGCGCCGTCGTCGAGCCGCACCGCGCAGCCGACGGTCGGCGTGCCGCGCGAGTCGAGCGCCTCCCAGGCGAGGACGCGCTGGATCAGCGCCACGACCAGAGGCCCCGTTCGGGCGAGCGCAGGAGCGCCGTGCCGACCTCGCGCGCGCGGACGCGGGAGACCGGGTCGAGGAACTGGGCGGGCGACTTCCCGTCGGTGCGGGCGAGGATCAGGCACGCGGTGTGGGCGACGACGTCGTCCTCTGGGCCGGCGAACCCCTCCCCGGCAGCGGACGCGTACCCGACGAGGAACCCGTCCCCGAGCAGCCGGAGCTCGGGTGCGAGCGGCTCCCAGTGGATCGCGGAGAGGACGACGAACGAGAGGAAGAAGCCGAGATCGAAGAGCGGATTGCCCAGATGGGCGACCTCGAAGTCGAGCACCCACGGCCCCGACGGGCCGACGAGCATGTTCTTCATCGAGTAGTCCCCGTGGACGAGGCAGCGGCGGTCGTGTCGCAGCACGTCGACCCGTGGGGCGATCAGGTCGGCGAGCTGCGGCACTCGCTCCATCACGGTCTCGTGGAACGGGTTCAGCCGCAGCTGCTCGAACGCCTCGATCGACCCGAACCGCTCGGCGACGTCCGGACGCCCGACCGTGCCGGCGTGCCACGACCCGAGGGTGCGGCCGGCCCACTCCCCCACCTCGGCATGCGCACGACCCTCGCCGACCTCAGCCTGCCAGTTGGCGCAGCCCTCGACGAGCTCCATGGCCATCACGTGCGTCGCCGGGTCGACGGCGAGCACACGCGGCACCGCCCCGGGGGAGAGCGCCGCGGCGAGCACCATCGCAGCAGCCTCCGTCTCGGTGCGCTCCTGGGTGGCGAGCCACTCGTCGGTGACCCGCAGGCGTGGCAGCGCCTGCTTCACCACGCACGCTCGGCCCGTCGCGGGCACCCGCAGCGCGACCACCGTCGCCGAGACGCCCCCGGCGAGCTCCTCCGCCTCGACCACCACGTCCACGGGAGCGAGCCCGTGCGCCACCGCCCATGAGGCGGCGGTGCGCGTGTCCAGCACGAAGGCCATCGCCGCGAACCTACCGCGTCGCGGGTGGTCCGTCCGCAGCCGCCCGCAGACTCGGACGCCGTGCCGACCGTCTCCCAGGCCGACATCACCCGCATGCGCGAGCGCCTGCTGTTCGACGGTCCGGAGCGTGGCGCGAAGCTGACGGCGTACTGGACGCTGCTGCTGCTGGCAGCGGTGATCGCCTCGGCCGGCGTCGTGTCCGACTCGACGGCGACCGTGATCGGGGCGATGATCGTCGCTCCGCTGATGACGCCGATCCTCGGCATCGTCCTGGCGGTCACGATCGGCGACGGCCGGAACCTCGCGCTCTGCCTCGCCCTCACGATCGCGGGGGCCCTCGCGGTGATCGTCGTCGGCTACGTGGTCGGGCTCGCGGCAGAGGTTCCGGTCACCGCCGAGACGAGCTCGCAGGTCGCCGGCCGCGTCAGCCCTCGCCTGATCGACCTCGTCGCGGCGATCGCGACCGGCGCGGTCGGGGCCTTCGCGCTCGTCCGCTCGGACGTGTCCGACACGCTGCCAGGAGTCGCGATCGCGATCTCGCTCGTCCCACCGCTCGCGGTGGTCGGGCTGGCACTCGAGGCGGGTGAAGGAGGCCAGGCGACGGGTGCGCTGCTCCTCTTCCTCACCAATGTCGGCGCGATCCTGCTCACCGGGCTGGCGGTGATGGCGCTCTACCGCGTCTCACGCTCTGCCGCCCGGGCCGGCGCGCCGTCGCGGCTGAGCTCACGGTGGGCGACGATCCTCGTCGTCGCGTTCGTCGTCACGCTGAGCCTGCCGCTCGCGGGCTCGACGGCGCGGATCGTGGACGAGACGCTCGCGGTGCGCGAGGTCGAGCGGATCGCCAGCGACTGGGCGGATGCCGCAGGCTGGGAGGTCGTGCAGGTCGAGCCCCGGCAAGGGGCGATCCTCGTCCGAGCGGTGGGCGAGCTCCCCAGCCCGCAGCCGGAGCAGCTGCGCGCCGAGCTCGACGGCGCAGGCCTGGCGACCGTCGACGTGCGCCTCCAGCTCGTGCCGGAGACGCGCGTCGACCTGCCGGCGACCGGGTGAGCTCCTACCCGTCGGCGAGCAACCGGTAGAGCTGCTTGCGGGCGTCGCGCAGGATCCCCTGCGCCGCCTCGATCTGCTCGCGCGAGCCCGCGCCCGCGACCTGGCGCGTCGCGGCCATCACCTGGCCGACGAGGTCACGCAGAGCGACCAGCGGGTCGTCGTCCTCCGCCAGGAGCGCCTCCCAGGGGGCGGGGCTCGCCGCGGCAGCCTCGCGGCCTGCAGCGGTCAGCTCGTAGACGCGCTTGCCGGTGTCTGAGGTCGTCTCGCGGGCGAGCTCCTCGTCAGCGAGCTGCTGGAGCGTCGGGTAGACCGAGCCAGGGCTCGGCCGCCAGGCGCCCTGCGTGCGATCGCTCAGCTCCTGGATGATCTGGTAGCCGTGCATCGGCCCCTCGGCGAGCAGGGCGAGCACGGCGGCGCGGATGTCCCCTCGTGCCGCGCGGCGCCCGCCGAAGCGCGGTCCCCCAGGGCCGAAGCCCGCGTCCCCGCGGTGGTGCCGGCGACGGTGCCGCGGCCGGCCCGAGCTCTCGGCGGCCATCAGCCACAGCGCTCGGTGTCGGTTGCCGCACCGGGGTGCGGCCATGGTGAAGGTCGTCACAGACCGTTCTCCTCCCGTCGTTCGACGTATTGCATGCGCACACGATATATCGCGATATGCATGACGTCAAGCGCTCGACGCCTGCGGGCTCGGGTGCCCGGCTGAAGCCGGGCACAACGGCCTGCCGCGACGTGACGCGCCGCCCGGCCGAGCGCCGCCACACCGCGGCCCGTGCCCGGCTCTCCGCCGGGCATGCAGGGGCGATCGCGACACGCACCTCGCGTACGCTCCGCCGCGATGGGCACAGCCGACGACACGGCCGTCCCGCGCCTCGTCTCGACGGGATCGCTGCCCGAGCCCACGCATGTGCAGGCGCTGCTGGAGGAGGCGCACGCGCGCTACCGCGGTGTCGACGAGGGCTCCCTCTCCGACGTCTACCCGGCGCTCGCGGGCGCCGACCCGCAGGCCTTCGGGCTCTGCGTCGTGGCGGTCACCGGCGCCGCGCACGCCGCGGGCGACGCCGACCGCGTCTTCCCGCTGATGAGCGTGTCGAAGCCGTTCGCGTTCGCGCTCGTGTGCGAGGCGCTCGGCCCGGAGGAGGCGCGGCGCCGGATCGGCGTCAACGCGACCGGCCTCCCGTTCAACGCCCTGGAGGCCGTCGAGCGATCGCCCGACGGGCGCACCAACCCGATGGTCAACCCCGGCGCCATCGCGACGACCAGCATCGTCCCCGCGGCCGACGCGGACGCGCGCTGGCGCAGCATCCACGCGGGCCTGTCCGCCTTCGCCGGCCGCGCGCTCCCGCTCGACGAGGAGGTGCTCTCCTCGGCGCTCGCGACGAACCATCGCAATCGCGAGCTGGCCGCTGCGCTCTCCGCACGGGGAGCGCTCGGGTGCGCGCCGGGCGAGGCGGTCGAGCTGTACACGCGGCAATGCGCGCTCGCGGTGACCGCCCGGGACATCGCGGTGATGGGGGCGACCCTCGCCGACGGTGGCGTCAACCCGGTGACGGGCGAGCGAGTCGTAGGCCGGAGACCGCGCGCCACGCGCTCGCGGTGATGACGACCGCCGGGCTGTACGAGGCGTCGGGCGACTGGCTCTATGACGTCGGCCTGCCCGGGAAGAGCGGCATCGGCGGCGGGATCGTGACGGTCTCCCCCGGGAAGGGTGGCCTGGGGACGTACTCCCCGCCGCTCGACACCGCGGGGAACAGCGTCCGGGGCGTGCGCGCGACGCGGTTCCTCGCCCGGGCGCTCGGCCTCGACGTGCTCGCCTCCTCTGCCCCGAGCGACCACGAGGCTCGCGTCTCGCCGTGACCGAGGCGCTTGGCGAGATCCTCGTCCTCGCGGTCGCCGTCGCGGTGACCCCGATCCCGATCGTCCTCGTCGCGCTGATCCTTCCCACGCCGCACGGCACGCGCAAGGGGCTGGCGCTGCTCGCCGGGTGGATCGCCGGGCTCTGGGCGGTCGGCGCCGTCGTGCTCCTCGTCGCGCCCGACGAGGACGCCGGCGAGCGACCGACGTGGGTGAGCGTGGCCAAGCTCCTGCTCGGTCTCGCGCTCTGGGTGCTGGCCGTGCGCCAGTGGCGGGATCGACCGGCCGGCGAGGAGCGCGGCGAGCTCCCGGGATGGGCCGCGGCCGTCGACCGGCTCTCCGGCGCGAAGCTCGCGCTGGCGGGGTTCGCGGCGTCGGCGCTCAACCCGAAGACGCTGCTGCTCGGGGCGGCCGCCGCGGCGTCGATCGCCGGCACCGGCGCGAGCGCGGCGGCGCAGGTCGGCGCCTACGCCGTGTTCGTCGCGATCGGCTCGGTCGGGGTGGTCGTCCCTCTGGCCCTGTCGGCGCTGCTCGGCCCGCGCGCCGAGCCGACCCTCGCTCGCCTGCGGGACTGGATGACCGCGAACAGCGCGGCGATCCTCGTCGTGCTCCTGCTGCTGATCGGCGCGAAGCTCGTCGGCGACGCGATCGGCGCCCTCGGGTAGGGCCGGGCACGCCCGGCCCCTACAGGTGCCCGTTGCGCTGCAACCAGCGCATCGCGACGAACCCCCAGAGCGGCGGGAGGTAGAACGTCGAAGCGCGGTAGAGGAGCACCGCCGCGAGCGCCGCCTCCTCTGTCATCCCCGCGGCGGTCAGCCCGAGCGTCAGCCCGAACTCCTGCACGCCGATCCCACCCGGCACGGGGACGAAGCTCGCGAGCAGGGAGACGCTGATGTTGATCAGCAGCAGCTGGGCGAGCCCGATCTCGGTGCCCATCGCGTAGGCGAAGGTGCCGAGGGCGATCGCGAACAGCACCTCGGCCCCGACGGAGCCGCCGACGAGCAGGCCGAGCTTGTTGCCGGCACGCAGACTCGCGAGCGTCGCCTTCACGTCCGGCCACCAGCGGGCGGCTCGCTCACGGATCCCGGTGCGGATCCGCCGCACCGCGAGGGCGATGGCGACGAGTAGCAGCGCGAGCACGACGACGGCGACCAGGGCGCGCGTCGGGGGACCGGACGGCGAGCCCAGGTCGAAGTCGAGGGTCGCGCTCGAGAAGAGCACCAGCAACGTGAGGAGCACCGCTTGCGCGACCGTGCTCACGAACGAGTCGATCGCACCCGAGGTGACGGCGGTCGCCGGCGGGACGCCCTGGCGCTGGAAGAAGCGGATGTTGACCGCCATGCGCGCGAAGTTGGAGGGCAGCGCGAGGTTCATGTACCCGGTGGCGAGCTGCATCGCGTAGACCGGCCCGAACGGCAGGCGCGCCGGGACGGAGCCGAGCGTCGAGAGCGACTGCGCCAGCCGCGGCAGCTGGGCGACGACGAACCCCAGCACGACCCACCCCCAGAGCGCGTCGTCGAGCGTGCTGCGCAGCTCCTCGTAGTCGAGCCCGCTCGCTGCCCCGATCAGCGTCGTCACGGCGAGCGTGAGCAGCGCGACCTGGACCGCCGTCCCCCACGTCACGCGCCGCAGCCGGACGAGCTCGGGCGCATCCTGGCCCGCGGCCTCGGCCGCGGCGGCGCGGAGATCGTCGACGTCGATCTCCGCGGACTTCAGCGCCCGCCGCAGGGTGGGGCCGAACGCGGCGGGCTGGAGGTACGGCAGCAGCTCGACGAGGCCCTCATCGCCGACGGCGTCGGCCGCGACCGAGACGGCGCGCTCGACCCCCACCAGCGCCGCGACGGTCCCGAGCAGCTGCGCGCAGTCGCGCAGGAGCTGGTCGTCCCGCGCGGCGACCGTGGCACGGTCGAGCTCGACGACACCGACCCGCCCGTCGAGCAGCGCCAGGGTGTCCGGGCCGATGCGGTGGTGCGCGATCCGCGCGTCGCCGAGTGCGCTGACCACGCACCACGCCTCGCGCAGGAGCGCATCGTCGAGCCGGTCGACGGGAAGCCCGTCGAGCGGCTGCCGCGCGTCGCGCAGGACGAGCAGCGCGTCGCCGGCCGAGGACTCCGCGGCGAGGACGACCCCCGGCACGTGCACCCCCGCCTGGGCAGCGAGCAGGGTGACGAGCGCCTCGTGCTCGGCCGCCTCGATCCGGGAGAGCCGCGCGCGTGGGCCGTCGTCCGCGTAGAAGACCGTCCGCCAGGCCTTCTCGAGCAGCTGGGTGTCGTAGGCGTCGCGCCCGTAGACCTTGACGAGCAGCGGCGCCCCGTCGGCGTCGACCCCGCGCGCAACGAAGACGCCGGCCGGCTGTCGTGCGGCCGGCTGGAGCTCGGTGACCGCGATCCCGAGCTCGGCGAGCGAGGCGACCACCGCCTCCGTCTCGGGATGGCCGGCGGAGGTGCCCAGCGCGAGACGCACGGCGGCCGCGGCGGCGAACGCGATCGCGAATGCCGCCAGCGTCGCGCTCGGCGAAGCGATCTGGGCGAGCAAGGCGCCGACGGAGCCGAGCACGAGGAGCCACGTGCCCAGCCGCTGCAGCGGCCGCACCAGGTACGGGCCCGCGACGAGCGCGACGGCCACGAACGCCGCGAGCCCGAGCACCGTGAACGAGCTCTCCCCGGTGCGGAGCTTCAGGATGCCGACGCCCTCGGGCCAGCTGCCGACCGCGACCCACGAGGAGACGGCCGCCAGCCCGATCGCCCCGAGCGCCGCGCCGACCGCGGCCACGACGACGAGCAGGCGGCGCGTCAGGAGCGCCGCGACCAGTCCAACGACCGCCCACACCACGAGTGCGCCGTAGAGCGTCTCCCACACCGGCTCCAGCCAGGCGGGGAAGCTTGCGATGAAGGCCATCAGCGTGCGCTCGAACCGCGACGGCGGGTAGGCGACCACCAGCACGGCGAGCGCCACGAGGGCCGGGACGAGCAGGAACACGTCGGTCGCCCTGCGGTAGCGCCGCCGGCCGGGAGGCGTCGAGAACACCTTGCGGGGCCGGGCGAGCTGGCCCAGGACGGGGAGGTCGGCGCGCTCGACGGTCGGCTCGTCCATGGGTGAACCCTGCCATGACCGCCGGAGGCACAGGAGACGGACGCTTCGACGGCTCCGATTTGACCAGCGTCCGCCGGTCCGTGGATCATGCTGCCCAGCGGACGGCGTCGCCGTCCCCCCCTAAGAGGAGGAGATGTGGACGTCGCAACCGCGGCCGGACGCGTGCCGGAGCTCATGCCGCAGCTCGAAGACGAGCTCGCGCAGCTGGTCGCGATCCCCTCGGTCTCGGCGTCGGACTACCCGGAGGAGACCCGGCCGGCGCTCCAGGAGGCGCACGACGCCGTCGTTCAGCTCTTCCGCGACGCGGGCGTCGAGCACCTCGGCTCGCTCCAGCTGCCGAACACGGCGCCGATCATCACCGGCGAGATCCCTGCGCCGCCCGGCGCGCCGACCGTCCTGCTCTACAGCCACTACGACGTCGTCGGCGCCGGTGAGGAGTCGAAGTGGGACTCACCGCCGTTCGAGGCCACCACGCGGGATGGCGCGATCTTCGGGCGCGGCGCCGCCGACACGAAGTCGAACATCCTCACGCACATCGGCGCGCTCAGGGCCTGGGACGGGCGGCCACCGGTCGGGATCAAGGTCGTGATCGAGGGGCAGGAGGAGGTCGGGAGCGTCCTGATCGACTACCCGGCCACGAACGCCGAGCCGTTCCGGGCAGACGCGATGCTGATCGCCGACATGGGCAGCATCCGACCCGGCGTGCCGACGCTGACGATCGGGCTGCGTGGCATGGCGCAGATCGAGCTGGAGGTCGAGACGCTGGCCGGCCCGAAGCACAGCGGCCAGTTCGGCGGCGCCGCTCCGGACGCTCTGATCGCGCTCCTCCACGCGCTGGCCTCGCTGCACGACGAGCACGGCGACGTGACGGTCGCGGGCCTCCGGCGCGAGCCGTGGACCGGCGCGGGGCCGGGCGAGGACGAGTTCCGGCAGCTCGCCGAGGTGCTCGACGACCTCCCGCTGATCGGCACCGGCGACCTCGGCTCTCGGGTGTGGTCGGGACCGGCGATCACGGTGACGGGGATCGACGTGCCATCGGTGGCCACCGCGCTCAACGCCGTCCAGGCGCGGGCACGGGGGAAGATCAACGTCCGCGTGCATCCGGGCCAGGACTCCGCCGAGGCGCAGGCAGCGGTCGTGCGTCACCTCGAGCAGGCACGGCCTTTCGGCATCGACGTGACCGTCCACCCGCGGGAGATCGGGAACGGGTTCTTCGCAGACACGACCGGTCCCGCCTACGGCGCGGCGCGCGCCTCGATGCTGTCTGCCTGGGGCGTCGAGGCCTCGTACGCAGCCAGCGGCGGATCGATCCCGCTCGTCGCGGCGCTGCACCAGGCGATGCCCGACGCGGAGCTGCTGCTGCTCGGGACGACGGACGGCTACGCGAACATCCACGCGCCGAACGAGCGCGTGCTGCGCGAGGAGTTCGAGAAGGCGGTGGTCGTCGAGACCGAGTTCCTCGGACGTTACGCCGAGGCGTTCAGCCGCAGTCGAGGCGAGGCGTGAGCGAGTCGGCACCACCGCCGCCGGCCGCTGATCCCGGCGGCGGCTTCACGACGAGGATCCTCGGCGCGATCGAGCGCGGCGGCAACAAGATGCCGCACCCGGCGATCATCTTCCTCTGGCTCTGCGTCGGCGTGATCGTGCTCTCGCTCCTGCTCGCCTGGGCGGACGTCAAGGTCACCTACGAGGTCGCGAAGCCGCCGCCGATCGAGGTCGAGGAGGTCGTGCAGGGCGGGTCGACCCAGCCCTCGGGCGGGCTCCCGGACGCGTCGATCCAGCAGGGCGAGTACGAGATCGTCACGGAGACCGCGTCGATCCAGAGCCTGCTCTCGGCCGACGGGATCCGGTTCATGTTCACCTCCTTCGTCTCGAACTTCCGCAACTTCGCGGCGGTGGCGATCATCCTCGTGGTGATGGTCGGCGTCGGCCTCGCCGAGGCCTCCGGCCTGATCGGGGCGCTGATCCGCAAGCTCGTGGCGGTCTCGTCCGAGGCGATGCTGACGCCGTTCATCGTCTTCATCGGCATCCTCTCCAGCGTCGCCTCCGACGCCGGGTACCTCGTGCTGATACCCCTGGGGGCAGCCGCGTTCAAGAGCGTCGGCCGCAACCCGCTGGCAGGGATGGCAGCCGCATTCGCCGGGGTCGCCGCGGGTTTCGGCGTCAACTTCCTGATCACGCCGCTCGACGGCGTGCTCACCGAGATCACGAACGACTCCATCGCGCTGGTCGACCCGGAGCGGTCCATCGACCTGGCGGCGAACCTCTACTTCGGGATCGGCTCGACGATCCTGCTCACGCTGGTGATCACCCTCGTCGCCACCCGTGTGGTCGAGCGCAGTCTCGGCC
Source organism: uncultured Actinomycetes bacterium (assembly GCA_963703095.1). Taxonomy (GTDB): domain Bacteria; phylum Actinomycetota; class Thermoleophilia; order Gaiellales; family Gaiellaceae; genus Gaiella. Next base: position 809,209 of record OY969787.1, on the reverse strand, counting down.
CGCACGACCCGTCACGCGAGAGCGACGACGCCTCGCTCGATGCCGACCAGGGACCGGAGGTCACGCCCGAGGCCGAGGCAAAGGGGCTCCGCTACGCGCTCATCGCCACGGCGGCGGTGATCGCGGTGATCACGCTGCTCACCGTCCTGCCCGACGCACCGCTGCGCGACCCGCTCACCGGCGACATCATCGGCGACTCGCCGTTCATGGACAGCCTGATCGTGATCATCACGATCATCTTCTTCGCCGCGGGATTCGCCTACGGGCGCGGCGCCGGGACGATCACGACGAGCGACCAGGTGCTCGCCGCGATCACGAAGGCATGGGCGGGGCTTGCGGCCCTCCTCTTCCTCTTCCTGCTGATCGCGCAGTTCATCGCGTACTTCAGCTACTCGAACATCCCCACCGTCGCCGCGGTGAGCCTGGGCGACTGGCTCGAGTCGGCGAACATCGGCTCGATCTGGCTGCTGATCGGCCTCATCCTCGTGCTCGTTCCTCGTGAACTTCATCATGCCGGCGGCGATCGCGAAGTGGGCGATCCTCGCCCCGATCTTCATCCCGCTCTTCCTCCGCCTCGACGTCGCTCCGCAGACGGTGCTCGCGGCCTACCGCGTCGGCGACTCGCCGTCGAACGTGATCACGCCGCTGATGCCGTACTTCCCGCTGATCGTGATCTTCGCGCAGCGCTACCGCAAGGACGCCGGCATCGGCACCGTCGTCTCGATGATGCTCCCGTTCGTGCTTGCGCTGATCGTGGTGTGGACGGCCTTCTTCGCCGCCTGGTACCTGATCGGGATCCCGCTCGGCCCCGGCTCTCCCGTGCGCCTCGACTGAGGCGTTGGCGGTGTCGGGAGAGGTCCGTGTCGACGTCGACGGACGCAAGCCGTGAGCGAGCAGACGATCGTCTTCCTGATCCTCGCGGCAGTGATCGCCGTGTTCGTCTGGGACAAGCTGCCCGTGGCGCTCGTCGCGGTGGGCGTGTCGCTGTCGCTGTGGGCGACCGGAGTGCTCGAGCTCGACCAGGCGCTTGCGGGCTTCGGTGACCCGACCGTCCTCTTCATCGCCTCGCTGTTCGTGGTCAGCGAGGCACTCGACCAGACCGGCGTGACGGCGTGGGCGGGACAGGAGCTGATCGCCCGCGCCGGAGGCAGTCGGGCCCGCGTCCTGCTGCTGATGATGGGGCTCGTCGCAGTGCTGACCGCGCTGATCAGCGTCAACGGCTCCGTCGCAGCGCTGCTGCCGGTCGTGGTCGTGATGGCCATGCGGCTGCGCTGGCCCGCCTCGCGCCTGCTGATGCCGCTCGCCTTCGCCGCACACGCGGGCTCGTTGCTCGTGCTCACCGGCTCGCCCGTCAACGTGATCGTCTCGGAGGCTGCCGACGACGCCGGGGTCGGCGCGATCGGCTTCCTCGAGTTCGGGCTGGTGGGCGTGCCGCTGCTCGTCGGGACGATGGCGATCGTCCTGGTGCTGGGCGATCGGCTGCTCCCGGAACGCCGGCCACAGGGGATCACCCGCGACTTCGGCGAGCTCGCCCGGACGCTCGCCGACCAGTACGCGCTCGGCGACGAGGCGCTCTTCACGCGACGGTCGGGGGTGGCGGAGGTCGTCATCCCGCCGCGCTCGGGTCTGGTCGGGCAGACGGCGTTCCCGGGGATGGTGACCGAGAGCGGCGACCTCGTCGTGCTCGCGGTCCGGCGTCGCGACGAGGAGCGCTCGGGCGAGACGACGCTCGAGGTGGGCGACGTGCTGCTGCTGCAGGGCGAGTGGCGCCACCTCGAGCACCACCTCGAGGTCGATCCCGACGTGCTCGCCGTCGACGAGCCTGCGCTCGTCCGCCGGCAGGTCGTGCCGCTGGGTGCGGGCGCGAAGGGCGTGCTGGTCGTGCTCGCCGGGATGGTCGCGCTGCTGGCCACGGGCGCGGTGCCGTCGGTGGTGGCGGGGCTGCTCGCGGCCGGCGCGATCGTGCTCGGCCGGATCCTCTCGATCGAGCAGGCCTATCGCGGCATCGCCTGGACGACGGTGATCCTCGTCGCAGGGATGATCCCGCTCTCCACCGCCATGACGCAGACGGGTGCCGCCGCACGGCTCGCCGACGGCATCGTCGACCTCGTCGGCGACGCGGGCCCGCGCGCGCTCGTGCTCGGGCTCGTGCTGCTCACGTTCGCGCTCGGGCAGCTGATCAGCAACATGGCGACGGCGCTGATCGTGATCCCGATCGGCGTGTCGGCTGCCGCCGAGCTGGACGTCTCTGCCAAGCCCGTGCTGATCGCGATCGCGGTCGCCGCCGCCGCGGCGTTCCTGACGCCTGTCGCGACTCCGGCGAACCTGATGGTGATGGGCCCCGGTGGGTACCGCTTCGGCGACTACTGGAAGCTCGGGCTGCCGCTGATCGCCCTCTTCGGCGCCGTCGCTATGCTTCTCGTCCCGGTGATCTGGGGGTTCTAGGTCGTGGATAGGCGCGCCGGGGAGACCATGTGAAGGGCCGTTTTCGGCTTCGGCGCGAGACGTTGCGAGAGGATACGACGGCAGGGCTCGTGCTCGGAGTGCAGAGCGTCCCTGACGGTCTCGCGACGGGGTTGCTTGCGGGGGTGAATCCCGTCTCGGGGCTGTATGGCTATCTCGTGGGCACGATCGTCGGCGCCACGGCTGCGTCGTCGGCGTTCATGGTGGTGCAGGGGACGGGGGCGATGGCGATGGTGATCGCCGACGTCCCCCGGGTGCATGGGCCCGACGGTGCGGGGGCGCTGTTTACGCTGTCGATCCTGACGGGCGTCGTGATGCTCGCGGCGGGTCTGCTGCGGTTGGGTGCCGTGCTGCGTTTTGTCTCGAACGCGGTGTTGGTCGGGTTCATCAACGCCGTGGGTGTGAACATCGTGCTCGGTCAGCTTCCGAACCTGACCGGATACGCGGCGGAGGGCTCGAATCGCGTCTTCCGGGCGGTGAACACCGTGTTGTCGCCGGGGCAGTTGGACTGGGCGAGTCTCGGGGTCGGGTTTGCCACCGTGGGGTTGATCATCCTGTTCGAACGAACGCGGGTCGGCGCTCTCGGCCTCGTCGTCGCGGTCGTCGTCACCTCCGGGGTCGCTGCTGTGTTCGGCTGGCCGGGTGTCGCGACGCTGGACGACCTCGGCGTTGCCGTCGACGGGCTCCCGACCCCGGTCTGGCCGTCGCTGGCTGCGGTGCCGGCGCTGGTCGTTCCCGCGTTGGCGCTGACGTTCGTCGCGCTCGTGCAGGGGGCAGCAATCTCCTCGAACTTCGTCAACCCCGATGGCACCTATCCCGACGCGTCCCGTGACTTCGTCGGCCAGGGTGCTGCGAACGTTGCGTCGGGACTGCTGCAGGGAATGCCGGTCGGCGGCTCGGTCTCCGCCTCGGCGCTGAACAAGGCCGCGGGCGCGCGGTCACGGCAGGCGCCGATCATTGCCGGGCTCGTAATGGTCGTCGTGATCGTCGTGTTCGGCGACGCGATCGGACATATCGCCATGCCTGCGCTCGCGGGATTGCTGATCCTGATCGGGATCCGCACCATCACGCCTGCCGACCTGCAATCCGTGTGGCGGACCGGCACGATCCAGAAGGCGGTGATGGTCGCCACGTTCGCGTTGACAACGCTGATCCCGCTCCAGTACGCCGTCCTCGTCGGCGTCGGCCTCTCAGTGATCCTCTACGTCGTCCGGCAGTCGAACGGGGTCTCGGTGAGGCGCTGGGTTTACGACGACGGCACCTTGATCGAGACCGACCCACCCTCCGCACTCCCGTCGAGCGAGGTCGTCGTGCTCCAGCCCTACGGGAGCCTCTTCTTCGCTGCGGCACCCGTCTTCGAGGCGGCGCTGCCCACCGTCGTCGAAGGATCGTCTCACTCTGTCGTGATCCTCCGGCTCCGCGGCCGCTCCGATCTCGGCACCACCTTCATGGACGTATTGCGACGCTATGCAGAGTCACTTCAGGAGGTGGGCTCGAAGCTGGTGATCGTCTCCGACAGCGACCGCATCATCGAGCAGCTCATCGTGACGAACATCACCGCGACGATCGGCGACGCAAACGTCTACGCGGGGGACGAGCGCATCGGCGCCGCCGTGCAACGTGCGCACGACGACGCCGTGCGCTGGGTCGCGGAGCAGTCCAACCCCGCGTAGGCATGCCAGGCTCGTCGCTGGGCCGCACGTAGTCGGCCATGGCGAGCTGAGCTTTGCCGCTCCTCAGAGCCACCGAGCTTCACCGCTCACGGCCATGGGCAACCCCATCGTCGCCACTTTCGACTGCGACTGCCTCCGCACGAGACCTGATAGTCATGGCCTGATGACAGCTACGTGATGGAGGGGATCATGGCCAAACCGTTCAAGGGAACGGTCAACATCGACATCAAGGACTCGATTCCGGACTGGTCGCCCTTCACCCAGCCGATCGCGCCCGAGGGGGCGCCGAACGTGCTCTACGTCGTGCTCGACGACGTTGGCTTCTCCGCGATGGCGCCCTACGGCGGGCTGATCGAAACCCCGAACATCCAGCGGATCGCCGATCGCGGTCTGACGTACACCAACTTCCACACCACGGCTCTGTGCTCGCCGACACGCTCGTGCCTGCTCACGGGCCGCAACCACACCACCAACGGGATGGCCTGCATCACGGAGGCGACGTCCGGGTTCCCGAACGCCAATGGCCATGTCCCGTTCGAGTGTGCGAACATCGCCGAGGTGCTCGGCGAGCGGGGCTGGAACACGTACCTGGTCGGCAAGTGGCATCTCTGCGCCGAGGACGAGATGAACCTCGCCTCGTCGAAGCGGCAGTGGCCCCTCGGCCGTGGCTTCGAGCGCTACTACGGGTTCCTCGGCGGTGAGACAAATCAGTGGTACCCGGACCTCGTCTACGACAACCATCCGGTTCCCGCGCCGATGACTCCCGAGGAGGGCTACCACCTCACGGTCGACCTCACCGACAGAGCGATCGAGTTCGTCCAGGACGCGAAGGCGATCGCGCCGGACAAGCCGTTCTTCCTCTACTACGCCCCGGGTGCGGCGCACGCGCCGCACCACGTATCGAAGGAGTGGGCCGACAGGTACGAGGGTGTGTTCGACATGGGCTACGAGGCCTATCGGGAGGTCGTCTTCGCACGGCAGAAGGAGCTCGGGATCGTCCCGCCCGAGGCAGAGCTCTCGCCGATCGACCCGTACGCCGACACGACGAGCCACGATGGCAAGCCCTGGTCGGAGGGCGACCGCGTCCGGCCCTGGGACACGCTCTCCGACGACGAGAAGCGGCTGTTCTCCCGGATGGCCGAGGTCCACGCGGGCTTTCTCAGCCACGCCGATCACGAGCTCGGGCGGCTGCTCGACTACCTCGAGGAGAGCGGCCAGCTCGACAACACGATCATCGTGCTCGTCTCCGACAACGGCGCGTCGGGCGAGGGTGGGCCGAACGGATCTGTCAACGAGAACAAGTACCTCAACGGTCTCCCCGACACAATCGAGGAGAACCTGAAGTACCTCGACGAGCTCGGGGGCCCGAGGACGTACAGCAACTACCCGACCGGGTGGGCGTGGGCGTTCAACACCCCGTTCAAGCTCTGGAAGCGCTACGCGAACTTCGAGGGCGGCACCGCCGACCCGCTCATCGTGTCGTGGCCCGCAGGGCTCGAGGCACTGGGTGAGCTCCGCCATCAGTACAACCACGCCGTCGACATCGTGCCCACCGTGTTCGAGTGCCTCGGCATCGAGCTACCGGATGTCGTCAACGGTTACACCCAGAAGCCGCTCGAGGGCGTGAGCTTCAAGAACAGCCTCGACGATCCGGAGGCTCCGTCGAAGGAGACGCAGTTCTACTCGATGCTCGGAACACGGGCGATCTGGCACAAGGGCTGGAAGGCCGCGACCGCCGTGCCGGCCGCACCGGAGTCGTGGGGCGACTTCCACCAGCAGCGCTGGGAGCTCTACGACACCACCACCGATCCGAGCGAGTGCCACGATCTCGCCGCAGAGCACCCTGAGAAGCTCCAGGAGCTGATCGCGCTGTGGTGGGTCGAGGCCGGCACCTACCAGGCGCTGCCGCTCGAGTCGCGAGGTGCGATCGAGATCCTCGGCACCGAGCGGCCCCAGCTCTCGAGCCCACGCACCCGCTACACCTACTACCCGGACAGAACGGACGTGCCCGAGTCGGTTGCGCCGAACATCCGCAACCGCGGGTACACGATCGCCGCCGAGATGGAGATCGACTCGGGTGAGGCCGGCGGCGTGATCTTCTCGCAGGGCTCCCGCTTCGGCGGTCACGCTCTCTACGTCAAGGAAGGCAAGCTCGTCTACGTCTACAACTTCATCGGCGACCATGTCCAGACGGTCGTCTCCGACGAGACGATTCCCACCGGGCACGTCGTCCTCTCGGCGACGTTCGAGCCGGACGGCCAGGGGATGCCGACGAAGGGGCAGCTCACGCTCCACATCCGGGACAAGGCCGTCGGCGAGGCGACGATCATGACCCAGCCCGGCAAGTTCGGGCTCGGCGGCGGCGGCCTCGTCGTCGGACGCTCTGGCGCCTCACCTGTCACGGACGACTACGTCGGCGAGGCTCCGTGGCCGTTCGCCGGCGGCACGATCAAACGCGTGGTCGTCGACGTCAGCGGTGAAGCCTTCATCGATCTCGCGGCTGAGGCCCGCGCCGCGTTCGCGCGGCAATGAGCGCCGCATGAGGGTCCTGCTGGTCGGAGTCGGCACTGTCGGTGAGGGCATCGCGCGCCTGAGCGCCGGTCGGCCATGGCTGGAGCAGATGGTGCTCGCCGGCCACGACCTCGATCGTGTCCGCAGGGTGGCCGACTCGATCGGCGATGCCGCGAGTCATCCCGTCGCGCAGGTCGACGCATCGGATGCGGGCGCCGTGGAAGCGCTCGCCCGGGCGTACGACGTGGATCTCGTGATGAACGCCGTCGATCCGCGCTTCGTGATGCCTGTGTTCCGGGGAGCGCTCGCCGCGGATGTGGACTACATGGACATGGCGGTCAGCTTGTCAACGCCCCACCCGACCGACCCCTACGCGCAGCCCGGGGTCAAGCTGGGCGACGAGCAGTTCGGGATGGACGCGGCGTGGCGCGACCGCGGCCGACTCGCGCTCGTCGGGCAGGGAGTCAGCCCCGGTCTGGCCCAGGTGTTCGCGGCCCACGCATCCAAGCACTTGTTCGACGAGGTTCACGACATCAACATTCGTGCAGGCGGTGACCTGCGGATCGAGGGCTACCCGTTCGCCACGGTGTTCTCGATCTGGACCACGATCGAGGAATGCCTCAACCCCCCGATCGTGTGGGAACGGGAGCGCGGCTTCTTCACGCTGCCGCCGTTCGCAGAGCCGGAGCGGTTCATCTTTCCGGAGGGCATCGGGCCCGTCGAATGCGTGCACGTGGAGCACGAGGACGTCACGATGATCCCGCGCGTGTTGAACGCTCGCCGGGTGACCTTCAAGTTCGCGCTCGGTGAGGAGTTCATCGGGGCCCTCAAGGTGCTCCACGCAATCGGCCTCGACCGCACCGACCCCATCACGGTGGACGGCCAGCAGGTCCGGCCGCGCAACGTCGTGGCCGCGCTCTTACCGGATCCCGCGACGCTCGGTGAGCACATGACCGGCCGCGCGCTCGTGGGCACGCACGTGACCGGCCTCAAGGATGGGAAGCCACGTGAGATCTTCCACTACCAGATGTGCGATGCCGAGGACACGATGCGCCGCTTCGGGCTCCAGCCCGTGGCGTGGCAGACCGGCTTCAATCCGGTCGTCGCGATGGAGCTGCTCGCGGAGGGTGCGTGGCAGGGGACGGGCGTTCTCTCGGCGGAGTCATTCGACCCCGATCCGTACCTCGCCATCCTCGACCGCGACGGCATCCACCACGCCACGATCGAAATCGAGCCGGGCTGCGCCGTCGCCTGACGGAAGCAGTGGAACCGGGCTCGACCGTCCGGCTTACGATTCGTCTTCTCTCTCGGGATGTGTGGGGGACGCCACGGCGCCTCGCGGCGTCGCGTCGATACTGCCCCTTCCCGGCCGCGCGGCGCGATCGCGTGCCTCGGGACGCACCCGCGCCCTGCCCGCGAGCTCGCGTCGGCGCACGAGCGTCGAGTTGACGACGGCGGTGCCGATCAGGAGGCGGCTGATGAAGAAGAGCCCGAGCAGGAGCGCGGCCGCGATGCCGAGCGAGCCGTAGGTGCCCTGCCTGCTCTCCGCCTGTGGTGCGATGAAGTAGGCGCCGACGATCTGGAGGACCTCGATCCCGAGGCCGAAGAGGACGGCGCCGGGAAGGAGGTCGCGCCGGGAGGCGGTGCCGTGCGGGAGCCGCTCCGAGACGAGGAGCCAGAGCGCGCCATAGACGATCGGGACAAGCAGCGTCACGAGCAGGCCGCCGCTGGTCGACCATCCTCGCGCCAGGTTCGCGAGACCCGTGACGACGAAGTAGGCGAGCAGGACGAGGAGCAGGTGGAGGGTCAAGAGGAGCGTCGGTTTCGGTACCGCGCCGCGCAGGTCGGTCCACACGAGCCGGTGGGTGACGATCAGGGTGCGCAGGAGGCTCCGGGTCGCGTACACGAGCAGCGGGATGCCGATGAAGAGCGCGTACCAGCGGGCCGAGCTGCTCGCCGCGTCCGCGACCGAGCTCGACACGATGCCTGCCAGGCCCATCCAGTCAGCGACGTCCGCCGGGGTCTCCGAGCTCGCCTCCGCTGCGAACCCGAGGCCGGCGACGGCGACGAGCGAGAACGGCAGCAGCCAGATGAACAGCCGGTACGCGAGCGCACCGGCCATGATCCCGCCGCCGACCTCCGAGTCGTGGTCGACCATCTCGAACGCTGCGTCGACCGTGCCGTGGCGGCGGCGCTCCGTAGCAGCCCGCGCCGCTACCCGCTCGGCCGTGCTTCGAGCCGTTTCCGCATGCGCCCGTGCCCGCGCGCGCAGGGCGCGCGAGGCGGGCCGCCTCTTACCCATGCGCGCCACCGGACTATGGTATCCATGCGCGAATGGCGCTGGTCGTGCCCGATCTGCTCGCCGACCTGGCCGCTGACGACACGGGGATCGTCGTTGTGGTCGTCGCGGCGCGGCTGCTCGTACCGCTGCTGATTCCTCGCTTCCCGCTCGTGATCATTGCGGCGCTCCTGCTCGACGCGATCGACAACGGGGTGCTGGCCCAGTTCACGGACGTCGACCTCTCGGCAGACGGGCCGTACCAGAGCTGGGACAAGGCGCTCGATATCTACTACCTCGCGATCGCCTATCTCGCGACGATGCGGAACTGGACGAGCGATGCGGCGTTCAGGATCTCCCAGTTCCTCTTCTACTACCGGCTGGTCGGCGTGATGCTCTTCGAGCTGCTCGACTCTCGCCTGATGTTGCTCCTCTTCCCCAACACGTTCGAGTACTTCTTCATCGTGGTCGAGGTGGTCCGGCTCAGGTTCGATCCGAGCCGGGTGTCGGCACGGTTCTGGCTGCTCACGGCAGCCGGACTCTGGGTGTTCGTGAAGCTGCCGCAGGAGTACTGGATTCACATCGCCCAACGCGACATGACGGACACGATCGTCGAGAACCCTGCCGTTGGTGTCGTGATGGCGCTTGGCGTGATCATCTTGCTCGGTGTGGCGCAGTTCGTCGTGCGTCCGCGGCTCCCCGAGCCCGCGTGGGGTTGGCGGTTCGCCGCTGATCCGCTCGTGACGTCGGTTCGGGATGCGCATGCGCGCTACTCCAACCGTCTGCACCGCCGCAGGGTGGTCTGGGGTGAGCTGGCCGAGAAGGTCGCGCTCCTCGGGCTCCTGGGCATCATCTTCGCGTCAGTCCTCCCGAACCTCGAGGCGCCGCCGCTCCAGGTGGCCCTCGGCGTCGTCCTGATCGTCGGCGCGAACACCGCGATCAGCATGCGCTTTGCCCTGGACGGCCGTGCCGGGGGAGCGTGGGCGGTCGCACGGTTCGCAGCTCTCGTCATCGTCAATCTCGCCCTCGTCTTTCTCGGACACAGCCTCCTTGCCGGCGATGCCTTCCAGCTCGGCACAGGGCTGTTCTTCGCCGGCCTGATCACGCTGATCCTCTGGCTCTTCGACGTGTATCGCCCGATCTACGACACACGCTTCGACAGCTCGCCGCTCGGCGTGACGTCGGTGACGGACTTCGTGCGCCGGGTACGAGTTGCGACGCCTTGACCGGCGCTGTCGTGCCTCCAGAGCCGCAGTAGGCGGGAGCCACCCCGTTCGTCGTCGCAGCGCGCCCCTCGTCCCCACCTGCCCCGTCGACCGACGACCTTCCGGGAGTGGCTCTACCTCTGACTCGACCTCTTCGCGTCGGGCTGCCGCCTCCTTGTCGGAGAGCCGATCCGGGCTGAGGCCGCCCCGGCCCGACTCCGACGCGCGTGCCGCCGGCTGCCCGGACTCCCAACCGCGGCGTATGCGAGCATGCGACGGTGCCACGGCTCGTCCTGATCGCGCTCGCCGCGGGCGCGCTCCTTCTCGCCCTGCCGGCGGGTGCCAGCGCGGACGTCGCCGCCGAGCGCGCGCTCGCGGAGAAGTACGCGCCGGTCGTCCGCGTCGTACAGCAGCGCGGCGGCTCGTGCGGTCCGGGGGAGCCGTTCGAGCCGATCGACGTGAACCTGCTGTTCGGGGACCAGGAGGTCGCCTTCCGGGGACCGTGGAACCCCACCGACCTCGTCAAGATCGGGCCCGACGCGATCGACCTCGCCGACCGCTTCGAGTACCACCTCGACTTCCCCGGCGACGCGCTCGACCCGGCGTGCATCTACGACGAGTGGTCGAAGCGGATCACGGAGGGCCACACCCCTGCGGTGTACGCCCACGTCGCGCGGCAGGCGGACACACCCGGCAGGCTCGCCCTCCAATACTGGCTCTTCTACATCTTCAACGACTTCAACAACACCCACGAGGGCGACTGGGAGATGATCCAGCTCGTCTTCGACGCCGACACGCCGGAGGAGGCGCTGCGCGGCGAGCCCGTCGAGGTCGGCTACAGCGCGCACGAGGGCGCCGAGCGGGCTGACTGGGGGGACGACAAGCTCGAGATCGTCGACGGCACCCACCCGGTCGCCTACCCCGCAGCAGGGTCGCACGCGAACAAGTTCACCGCGGCGCTCTACCTCGGCAACTCGGCCTCCGCGGGCGTCGGCTGCGACGACACGCGCGGCCCGCACCGCGAGCTGCGCCCGACGGTCTTGACGATCCCGAGCGACCCGGCGGCCGCGCGGGAGGCGTTCCCGTGGATCACGTTCGAGGGCCGTTGGGGCGAGCTGCAGAAGGCGTTCTTCAACGGCCCGACCGGCCCGAACATGAAGACGCAATGGACCGAGCCGATCGCGTGGATGGACGACTGGCGCGACTCGAGCCTCGCCGTCCCCACAGGCGGGGTGCTCGGCACGAGCACGACGGACTTCTTCTGCACCGCCATCGAGACCGGCTCAAGGGGGCTCGTGCAGCTCCTGCGCAACCCGCTGCCGGTGCTGCTCGCGCTCAGCGCCGTCGTCGGGCTGCTCGTCCTGCTCGCGGTCAAGGCGACGTGGACGCCGACGGCGCCGAAGCGCCTCGCGCGCCGCCGCACCTGGGGGCAGATCCTGTCCGCATCGGCGTCGCTGCTCGTGCGCCGGCCGCTCCTGTTCTTCGGCATCGGGCTGCTGCTGATCCCGCTCGGCTTCGTGATCGCGCTGATCCAGTGGGCGCTCTTCCAGGCGCTCCAGCTCGTCGGGCTCGACGTGACGGGGGAGACCGCGGGCTCGTTCGCGTACGTGGCGGTCGTGATCGGCGTCTCGCTCACGCTGCTCGGGCTCGGGCTCGTGCAGGCGGCGACCGCCTGCGCGGTCGTCGAGCTCGACGAAGACCGAGACGTGGGGCCGCTCGACGCCTACCGCCTCGCCGTGCGCCGGGTGCGGCCGCTGCTCAGAGCGATCGCCGTGTTCGTCGGCGTCGTCGTCGCGCTCTCGAGCACGACGCTGCTGCTGCCGGTCGCGGCCTGGCTCGCCGTGCGCTGGGCGCTGATCGCCCCCGTGGTCGAGATCGAGGGCCTCGGCGGCCTCGCGGCGCTCCGGCGGAGCGGCTCGCTCGTCCGCCGGCGCTGGCTCCACGTCGCCTCGCTCGTCGGCGTCAGCGCGCTGGTCGCGACCGTCACGGGCCCGCTCCTCGGCGCGCTGCTCGTGTTCGTCGTCGACGCGCCGCTCAGCCTCCTCAACGTCGTCGCCGGGCTCGTCTACGCGGCCACGATGCCGTTCGTCGGACTCGTGACGACCTTCGTCTACGCCGATGCGCGCGCGCGGGTCGAGCTCGAGCCGGCACCGGAGCGCGGCGACCTCCCCGCCGAGATCGTGCTCGAGCGCCTGTAGAGATCGAGTCCCGAGGGCCAAGGGCCCGCTCCAGCGCCCCGCCGACCGCGGCCCAGCCCTGGTGGCGTTTGCGCCCGCCGAGAGGATCCTTCGAGGTCCGCCTCGCTCGGCCCAGCCTCTTCACCGAACCCAGAGCTGGTCGACAAGCGTGCCCCAGACTGGGTGCGCCTGGTAGTTGCCCGCCCGGGGGCCGAGGAACCGGAGCAGCCTCGGTGTGCCATAGGCGATCCAGGCCGCCCGGTCGGTGAGCTTGCGGTCGACCTTCGCCCACAGCACGTCGGCGGCGGCCAGGTCGACCGGCTGCAGCGCGAGCGCCTCGTCCATGAGGCGGTCGATCGCGGGGTCGCAGTGGCGCGAGGGGTCGATCGCCCCGCAGCGCAGCTGATCGAAGTACGTCGAGGGAGCGACGTAGTCGATCAGCCACCCTGACAGCCCGATCTGCACCGGCTGCGCTGTCTCGGTCGGCCCGTAGGCATCCCGAAGCCATTCCTCCGCCGACGAGATCCTGGCGCTTGCGCGGTAGCCCAGCTCGCGGAGCAGCCCTGCGACGTGGCGCGCCTCGGCGGCCCACAGCGGCCAGGTGCGAACGACGACCCGTGCGCCGGCGGTGCCCGAGCGGTCGATCAGGCGGCGGGCTTCGGTGAGGTCGGGCGCACGCCACGTGCCGTCGTCGCTGCCGGCGGACTCGCCCGAGCCGAACGGGCAGGTGCGCTCGAACGCCGGGAAGTCGGGTGGCAGCAGCTGGCAGGCGACCTCGGTGCTGCGCGGCCCGCCGGTGAGGTGCGCGAGCGTCCCCCGATCGAGGGCGTGGGCGACGGCACGGCGCGCGGCGAGGCTGTCGAACGGAGGCCGCGTCGTGTTCAGCGCAAGGAGCAGCGTTCCAAGAGTCCGGTCGAGCCGCACGCGATCCGGGTAGCGGGCGACCAGCCGGTCGAGGGTGGCGGCGTCGGTCCGGTCGACGAGCCCGACGTCGAAGCGCCCCTGCTCGACCCCTCGGATCACGGCCGCCTCGTCTCGCGCGTCGGTCACGACGATCTCGTCCGGGTACCCGTCCGGACGGGCGGAGCGAGACCACTCCCGGAAGCGCGGGTTCCGGACGAGCCTCAGGCCGCGGCCAGGGAGATGCGCGCTCAGGACGTACGGGCCGGTCGCGGGCAGCCCCCTGCTCGTCACGAGCCCCCGCGGCGCGGAGGGAGCGACAGCGTGCGCGAACGGAAGCGCCAGCGCGTGCAGGAGGTTCGGCTCGGGCCGTGTGAGCCGGAACGTCACCGTCCACGCGCCTTCGTCGGCGACGATCCCCTTCGAGAGATCGCAGGTCGCCGGACGTCGCCGGCAGGCTTCCGCCCCGACGACCGCGTCGTAGTAGGGCGGCGCGGCAGCGTTCAGCCGGAAGAGCCGCTCGATCGCACGCCGGAAGTCCGCTGGCCCCACGGTCTCGCCGTTCGAGTAGCGCACGCCGCGCCGCACCTGGAACGTGTACGTGCGTCCGGCGTCCGTCGGCGTCGGGATCGACACGGCGAGGTCGGGGACGAGCGTGGCCGTACCCGAGTGCTGATAGGCGGTCAGCCCGTCTCCCGTCAGGTTCAGAGACCAGAGCGCCGAGTAGTCGACCTGGTCGATCGTCTCCTCCAGAACCGCCTTCGCGACGCGCAACGTACCGCCCCGGTGCGCGATCGACGCGTCCCGCGTCCCGATCCAGAGCCGCTCTCCGGCGAGAGCAAGAGCCGTCGGCCGCTGGGCGGTGTCGACGGTCGCGACCACGTCGTTCGTGGCGGGATCGATCGCGACCACCGTGCCCGCAAGCTCGTTCGCCACCCAGACCCGTTCGCCGGACACCGCAAGGTCGGTAGGCCCGTCGCCGACCGACACGAGCGCAACGACGGTGTTCGTGGCCGGGTCGATCCTCGAGACGGTGCCGTCCTGCGTGTTCGCGACCCAGACGGCACCTGCACCCGTCGCGATCGCCCCCGGTGCGTTGCCGACGCCGATCCGCTGCAGGATCCGTCCGGTGCGCGGGTCGACCCGGGTCACCTGCGCATCGCTCTCGTTGCTCAGCCAGACCGAGCCGGCCCCGACGGCAACCCGAATCGGGGAGCCCCCGACCGGGCGCACCCAGACGCGCAAGCCGCTGCGGGGCTCGATCCGGCTCAGCGTGCGCGCGTACAGGCTCGCAACCCAGACGGCTCCCTCGCCTACCGCGATGCCGCGCGGGCCGTTTGGGACGTCGATCGTCTGGACGACGTCACCCGTCTCCGGGCTGATCCGGACGACCGCCCCCCGCTCGGCGCTCGTCGCCCACACCGCGTCCTCGCTCGCTGCGAGCCCGTCGACCGATTCCCCGACGCGAACCGACTCGACCACCGTCTCGCGCTCGAGCGCGACGCGACGGACCACCCCGGTCGAGGTGCCGACCCAGAGACTGTCGTCGACGACGGCGAGCTGCGACGGCGGGCCGGCGACCGTCACCGCCGAGCTGATGCGTCCGCGCTCGTCGAGAGCGGCGACGGCGTCCCCGGGCATCGCCAGTCTCCCCGACTCGTCGTAGCCCGCGACGACGAACGCCACCGCCACGCCCGCGAGCGCGAGCGCGAGCACAGCGAAGGCGAGGACCGCGACGATCCGCCTCGGACGACCTCGTGCGCGAAACGCCGCCGGGTCGGCCGTCGGCGAGGCGGGCGGGCTTCCGTCCGTCTCGGCGGAGGGGAAGGCGCCGAGCCCCTCGGCGGACGCCTCCGCCAGGGGCAGATCGAGCAGGGTGCGGTAGATCGCCTCGGTCTCCGGTGAGGGGTACGCGCCGAGCTCGTCTACAAGCACTTGTCTGCAGCGCTCGTACACGGAGAGCGCCTCTGCGCGGTTGCCGGCCGCCGCATGCGCCTGCATCAGTCTGCGGTAGCCGCTCTCACGGAGCGGTGCGAGCCCGATCAGCTGCTCGGCCGCCCGACCGGCCGTCGCGGTGTCGCCAGCTCGAAGGCCGGCTTCGGCAAGGGTCGCGAGCGCCTGCTCACGGACATGCGCGAGCGCGCGCCTCCTGGCTTCCACCCAGTCGCCGTCTTCTCCCGGGAGGAACGGACGCACGAGGAGCGAGACCGCTCGCTCGGACTCGACCCTGGCCTCCTCGAGCGCTCCAGCCTCGAGCGCCCGCTCGCCGGCGTTCTCCGCAGCCGCGGCCTCGACGACGTCGACCGAGGTGCCATGCGGCAGCTCGATCCGATAGCAGCCGAAGGCGGCTGTCAGGATCGACGGGTCGGGGAGCAGGCGTCGGAGCTTGCTCGCGAGCACGGTGAGCGCCTTCTCCCAGGTGGCGGGAGGCGCGTCTCCCCAGAGGACGTCGGCGAGCTCGTGCCGGGGCACGGGTCTGCCCTCGGCCACCACGAGGTACACGAAGAGCAGCCGACCCTGTCGGCCGGGGAGCTGCGCCTCGTCGATCACCCGATCGTCGATCTCGAGCGTGACGCGACCGGTGAGGGAGATCTTCACCGCCGGTGGCTCACCTAGACGATCCCCTTGCCCAAACCTTGCCTCCTTCTTGCAGCGACGTCCTACGGTCGCTGGGCAATGGCGACAACCGTACTGCACTGCGACTGCGGGTTCGAAACCTCGGCCGAACACGAGGCGGAGCTCGTCGACCAGGTGCGGCGTCACGCACGTGAGTGCCACGGCATGACGCTCACCGTCGACCAAGCGCGCGCGCTCGCGCTTCAGGCGAGGCACTCGGCGCAGAGACGGTCCAGCGCGGACGGCATGTCGCCATCGACGGGCTCACGTCGACGGCGTGGGCGAACCGAGCACGAAGGAGGAGAGCCGTGAAGGGCCTCACACTGATCAAGGGGGCGCTCGCCGTGACCGCCCTGGCGCTGTTGCTCGTACCCACGGCTGCAGCCCACAACCGTGCGCACGTCATCCTGCCCGACGGGCGCTGCATCATCGTCGGCTCGGAGAAGTCGGTGACCGTTCCCGCGTGGACGCCGAACGCCAGTCTCCAGCCGGACGGGACCAGCTCGTACCTGGATCTCAGGCCCGAGACCTACCCCGCGGACGAGGTGGGGACGGCGTTCGCGGCCGACGAGGGCAGCTCCCGCCTGCAGAAGGGGGCCTGCCCGGCCTAAGGCACGTCGGAGGCGGAGGGCGGGGCGTGCTGCCCCGCGCTCCGCCTCCCCGGGGCGACGGGTCGACCCCGGCACTCGACTGCGACGGCCGCTACGACGCCACCGTGGACGACGCTGACGTCGCACCGGTCGGTGCGACGAAGCACCCCAACGAGCGCCCGCCGTCGTGGCGGGAGAGGGAGGGACATCGTGCGATTCACAACACTCGCTGTCGCCGTTCTCTGCGCAGCTCTCCTGGCGCCCGTCGCGAACGCGACGAAGCCGGATCGGCACAGGATCGCCATCGGCGAACCCCCGTACGTGGAGCTTCCCGGAGACTTCGAGTTCTGCCCCGCGTCGATCGCGCCGGACGGCGTGAGCGTGCAGGTGATCGGCGGCAACCACGCGATCTCGGACTTCGCGAGCGGCAGGTCCATGGTGACCGGTCGGCACGTCGACAGGTTCACGAACCTGGCCAATGGCAGGTCGGTCACCTTCGAGCTGCAGGGCAGCGCGACGTTCATCCCACAGGAAGACGGGACGGCGCGCTCGACCCTGAGCGGCGTCCTCGGGTTCAACTTCTGGCCGGGGGACGAAGGGCCGGGCAACACGAATGAGGGACGCACCTTGGTGTTCACCGGCTCGGTCGACCTCGTCTGGGACAGCTCCGGCGCCATCAGCGGGTTCTCCTCAAGGGCACAGATGGTCGACGTGTGCGCTCAGCTCGCCGACTGACTCGGCCAGGATCGGATAGGCGGAGGTCGCGCCCGTCGACTCGACGCCGAGCTACGAGGCGCTTCTGGCCATGGGGTGGAGCGCGTCGAGCACCGGAGCAGCGTGGCCGATCGGCCACGCTGCTCCTGGTTGCGGGCGCTACGCCAGGGCCCGCTCGATCAGCTCGATGCGGTAGTCGTCCGGATCGCGGACGAAGCACAGTCGCGAGCCGCCCTCGCGCACCTGGTAGGGCGGCCGCTCGGGCTCGATCCCCTGCCCGGCCAGCTGCGCAAGCGTGCCGTCGAGGTCGTCGACCCCGATCGCGATGTGCCCGTACGCCGTTCCCATCTCGTAGCTGCGGCCGTCGTGGTTGAACGTCAGCTCGAGCACGTTCTCCGCATCGCCGATCGAGAAGAAGTAGTTCGTCGCCTCGCGCACGCCGTCCCGGACGATGTCCATGTCGTGCTCGAAGCGGAACCCGAGCGCCTCGTAGAACGCCTGCGAGCGCTCCGGGTCGGTGATCCGAACCATGGTGTGAAGGAAGGTTGCCATCGCGTCAGCGTAGCGAGCCGGCGCCGCTTCATCCCCTCCGGACGATCAGCCCTCCGCGCACCCGAGTAGAGTCCCGGCCGTGGACACCGGCCGCGCGCTCCAGGTCACGATCACCATCAAGACGCTGCTCCTCGCCGTGGCGCTCGTCTTCTTCACGTGGGCGCTCGTGTCTGTGCGCGAGATGCTGCTCGTCGTCGCGGTCGGGGTGTTCCTCGGGCTCGTGTTCGAGCGCCCGGTGCAGCTGGTGCAGCGCAAGACGGGACTGGGACGCGGACTCGCCGCGACGGTGACCGTGCTGGGCGCGCTCGTCGCCGCCGCGGTGCTGGCGCTCGTGCTCGCGATCCCGATGCTCCGCTCACTACAGGGGCTGCTGCAGGACCTGCCCGAGATCGTCGACGACCTGAAGTCCTCCGACGAGCTCAGCGGGCTCGGCGACACCGGGGCCGCCGACGACGTCAGCGGCGGCGCCGAGAAGGTCGCTGCCGCCGTCCCCAACGCGCTGAGCGAGCTCGTCGGGTTCGCGGGGTCGGTCTTCTCGTTCGGGGTCACGATCTTCCTGATCACGTTCATCTGCCTGTTCTTCCTGTGCGAGGTGAAGGATCTGAAGCGCTCGCTCGCCAGCGTCCTGCCCACGGGGCAGGAGGAGGTCTGGCTCGAGCTGTGGGACCGGATCACCGAGATGGTGTCGCGCTGGGCGATCGGCGTCCTGATCATCGCAACCATCGCAGGCACGGTGCAGGGGACGACGGCCTGGCTGCTCGGCTCGAGCTACGCGCTCGCGCTCGGCCTGCTCGCCGGGTTCCTCGACATGATCCCGAACATCGGCGCGACGATCGCCGGCTTCGTCCTGACGGTGGTGATCTTCGCGGAGGAGGGGCTGACGGCCGCGCTGATCATGCTCGCCGTGGTGCTCGTCTACCAGCAGGTCGAGAACAACCTCCTCACGCCGACGATCCAGGGCAAGGCGGTCAACCTGTCGGCGTTCTTCATCATCGTCGCGGTCGCGCTGTTCGGCGCGCTGCTCGGCGTGATCGGCGCGCTGATCGCGGTGCCGCTGGCCGCGATGATCCAGATCATCCTCGGCGAGGTCACGAAGACCTACCGCGAGCAGCTCGAGTTCGCGAAGGCCGTGGCCGCGACCGCCGATGGAGCCGCATCGACCGAAGCAGAAGGGAACCTCGGATGACCGACTCAACCGCTTCCGCACCGGTCGCCTCCCGCGGCCGCCTGATCCTCGCGCGCACGCTCGTCGTGCTCGGCCTCCTGATCGGGGCGGTCGGCGTCCTCGCTGCATACGTGAACTGGCAGGTGTTCGACGAGGACACCTTCGAGGAGACCGCCGCCGAGCTCGTCGCCGACGAGGAGATCCGCGAGCAGCTCGCGGCGACGCTGAGCCAGCAGCTGTTCGCGAACATCGACGTGAAGGCAGAGCTCGAGGCACAGCTCCCCGAGGATCAGCGGGGGCTCGCAGGCCCGCTCACCGGCGCGCTGCGCCAGCTCGGCGACCGGGCGGCGTACGAGCTCCTGGGCCGGCCGCGGGTGCAGGCGCTGTTCATCGCCTCTGCTGTCCAGTCGCAGCGGCTGGCGAAGCGCGCGCTGGCCGACGAGCTCCGCGGCGTCGAGACGCGCGACGGCATGCTCGTGCTCGACCTGCGCGAGGCGGTCGTCGAGCTCGGGAGCGAGCTCGAGTTCCTCGGCGACGTCGTCGACCGGCTCCCGGAGGGCGTCGGCGTGATCGAGCTCGCCGAGGTCGACGAGTTCGAGACCGCGCAGGAGGCGACCGAGCTCTTCCGCTCCATCGCACCCGTCCTGCCGTTCGTCGCGCTCGGCCTGTTCGCGGCAGCGATCGCGCTCGCACGCGGCCGCCGGCGGCGGGAGCTGCGGGCGGTCGCGATCGGGTTCGTCGCGGTGGGCGTGCTGATCCTCGTCGTGCGACGGGTCGCCGGGCGGATCGTCGTCGACGAGCTGTCCCAGACCACCTCGACCGACGAGGCGGTCGAGCACGTGTGGGGGATCCTCACCGCGCTCCTCGCCGACGGCGCGTGGACCGTGATCATCCTCGGCGTCTCCGCCTTCGTCGGGCTGTGGCTGTCCTCCGACGGCGGCCTCGGTGCCCGCGTGCGTCACGGCCTCGGTCCCGTGCTGGCCCGCCGTGGGCTCGCCTACCCGGCCGCAGCGGCACTGCTGCTGCTGCTCATCTGGTGGCAGCCGACCGCGCAATTCGGTCGCCCGCTGTCGCTCCTGACCTACGCCGTGCTGCTTGCGATCGGCATCGAGGTGCTCGGCGCGCTCGTGCGCCGGGAAGATCCGGAGGCCGTGAGCGCCGACCCCGTCGAGCGCCTGCGAGGGATCAGGCTGCGGGGGGACGCGGCGACGACGGCGGTCGACGCCCTGCCACCAGCCGTGCCGGCTCCGCCGCCGGAGACGCCGGGAGGGCTCCCGCCCGCGTAGCGATGGGAGCCGGAGCAGCCGCGAGGGGCGACGCGAGCGACCTTCCGATCGCCGAGTTCGGCTTCCCTGGGCCGCTCCGCGACACGCTCGTCGCGGCCGTGCTCCGCGGTGAGAAGACGGCGACCTGCGGCCTGCTCGAGGAGTACCGACGCGAGGGAGCGCCCGTCGAGGAGGTGGGGACGCGTGAGCTCGTCGTCGACTCCGACGGACGCGGGGTCGCGGTGATCGAGACGACCGAGGTCGAGGTGAAGCGCATGGGCGATGTCGACCTCGCGTTCGCGATCGACGAGGGCGAGGGCTTCGCGACGGTGCAGGAGTGGCACGACGCGCACGTCCGCTTCTTCACGAGCCCGGAGATGACCGCTGCGCTCCGCGATCCCCCGGTCGCGATCGACGACGACACGCTGCTCGTCTGCGCCCGCTTCCGCGTCGTGGAGCGGATCGACGAGGATCCGTAGTCCTGCGCGAGAGGGGTCGGGCCCGGCCCCGATGCGGACGGCGGCTCAGCGGGCCATCCTGCGGGGGATGCGGAGACTGGTCGTCCTCGTAGGCGCCGTCGTCGCGCTCGTCCTCCCGTCTCCGACGGGCGCAGCCGAGCCTCCGGCGCCGTGGCTCGAGGCGTGTGGCGAGCGCTGGTGCGGCACGTTCGAGGTGCCCGAGGACCGGGCCGACCCGGAGGGGCGCCGGATCGGGCTGAACGTGATCGTGGTGCCCGCGAGGAGCCCCTCGCTGCGCTCCGGCGAGGCGATCGCCTTCCTGGCGGGAGGGCCCGGCGGGGCGGCCGCCTCCGACGGCACCGCCGCGTGGTTCCCACCACTCATCGGGGACGCCGTCACGAAGCACGATCTGCTGCTCGTCGATCAGCGCGGCACGGGGGACTCCAACCCCCTCTTCTGTCCGCTGCCGACGACGATCCCGTCCGAGCCGACGGCCGAGCAGGTGCGGGCGTGGTGGGCAGCCTGCCTCGGGGGACTCGACGGCGACCCGCGCTTCTACGGGACGAACGACGCGGCCGACGATCTCGACCAGGTGCGCGCGGCCCTCGGCTTCCAGCGGCTGCATCTCTACGGGATCTCGTACGGCGTCGCCACGGCCCAGGCGTACCTGGCCCGGCATGGCGAGCACGTCGCGACGGCGACGCTCGACAGCGGGGTCGCGCTGGGCACGCACCCGTTCGAGGCGTGGGCGCGGAGCTACCAGGACGCATTCGACCGCCTCGCCGCCCGGTGCACGCGTGCGCCCCGCTGCCGCACCGCCTTCCCCTCCCCCGCCCGCGACCTTGCGCTCGTGCTCGACCAGCTCGAGAGCGGGCCGGTGCGCGCGGCCGGCGTCGCCGTCACGGCCGACCTCTTCGCAGGGCTCGTGCAGACGCTCACGGACGGAGGCTCACGCACGGCGCGGGTGCTTCCGATCTTCCTCCGCACAGCGGCCGCGCGGGGCGTCCCGGTCGCGGTCGACCGGCTCGGGCCCGACCTGGTCGCTGCGCTCGCCGGGGAGACGGGGCAGCCTGCGAAGGTCATGTACTACGCCATCCGCTGCTCGGAGCCCTGGGCTTCCGCCGACCCGGTCGAGACGGCGCGCCTCAGCGAGGACACGTACATCGAGGACGCCATGCGACGATCGGCCCCGCAGCTCGCCGCGGTCTGCAGCGCGACGCCGCCGCTCGCCGACAGCGAGGGCCTCGACGCACCCGTCCGGAGCGCGGTGCCAGCCTTGATCACCATGGGCGCCGAGGATCCGAAGCTGCCGTCGCGCACGATCGTCGCGCTGCACGCCGCGATGCCGAATGCGCGGGTGGCGGTCGTGCGGACGGCCGGCCACGGGACGATCGGGTACCGCTGCATCCAGCAGCTGGTCGACGAGCTGATGGTCACGGGCACCAGCGCCGGACTCGACACGGCCTGCGCCCGCCGGCAGTCCTTCCCACCGTTCGTGCTCCGCTGGGACGACTGGGACGGACCCGGGTCGTGAGCCCGCACATCGTGGTCGCGCTGCCGTAGCCCCGCGCGGCACGATCCCGCCACGGTCCTGCGACACCTCCGTGACGAGGGCGCCGCTACGTTGTCCATGATGACGACGACGCCGTGGGGCAAGGCACGCGTGCTCGAGACCGCGAAGGTGCAGCAGCGGTCGGGCGACAGGCGGTTCGCCACGGTCGTCGAGCTGGTCGAGACGGAGCACGGCGAGCGACTCGTCCGCGTCGCCTACACCACCGACGGCACGGCGCGGCGCGGGCCGGTCACGCTGCGGGCGCGCGACCTCGACGCGCTGAGGCAGGCGCTCGAGCGCACGCCCGGGCTGCGCGAGGCGCTCGTCGGAGACGTACGCCCGTGAGCCCGGCGGTCAGACGCCGACTGCGACCCGCTCCCGAGCCGCCGCGATCAGACCCTCGAGGATCGGGATCCCGCCGATCGGCCCCAGCAGGGGGTCGACCGCGTGCTCGGGGTGGGGCATCAGGCCGAGGACGTTCCCCGCCTCGTTCGCCACACCCGCGACCCGGTCACGGGCGCCGTTGACGTCGTCGACGTACCGCAGCACCACCTGCTCGGCGTCGACGACCGCGGCATGGAGGTCGTCGTCCGCGTACCAGCTTCCCTCACCGTGCTTCACGGGGATCACGAGCCGCTCGCCGACCGCGCAGCCGGCGGTGAACGGGACGCGCGTCGTCTCGACGACGACCTCGACGTCCTCGCAGAGGAACTGCTGCTGGCGGTTCGGCCGGAGGACCCCGGGCAGCAGGCCGGCCTCGCAGAGGATCTGGAAGCCGTTGCAGATCCCGAGCACGGGGCCGCCCGCAGCGGCGAAGGCGCCGACGGCGTCCATCACGGGCGCGAACCGGGCGATCGCGCCGCAGCGCAGATAGTCCCCGTACGAGAAGCCGCCGGGGAGCACGATCCCCGCCGTTCCCGGTGGCAGCATGGTCTCGGCATGCCACACCGGGACGCCCTCGGCGCCGAGCTGCCCGAGCGCGAGCACCGCGTCCCCGTCGTCGTTCGAGCCGGGGAACGTGACGACGGCGATGCGCGGCGCGCTCACCCGTCGCCGTCCACGATCTCGAAGCTCTCGATCAGCGGGTTCGCGAGCAGCTCCTCGCACATGCGCTGCACCTGGGCGCGCGCCTCGGCGGGGTCGTCGCCGTCGACCTCGAGGTCGACGAGCCGCCCCACCCTCGCCGCTCGCACCGGGAAGCCGAGCTTCTCGAGCGAGTCGCGCACCGCCTCTCCCTGGGGATCGAGGATCCCGACCTTCGGCCGGATCAGCACGGTCAGCTTCACAGCACCACCTCGGGGTTCAGGACGTAGGAGTCGAACGATGTCCCCGTCACGCGCTCGAACGCCTCGACGTAGCGAGCGCGCGTGCCGGCGACGACGTGGTCGGGGAGCTCGGGGCCGGGGTCGGTGCGGTCCCAGCCGGTGCCGAGGCACCAGTCGCGCACGAACTGCTTGTCGAACGACGGCTGCGGGCCGCCCGGCGCGTAGCCGTCGGCCGGCCAGAAGCGCGAGGAATCGGGTGTCATCGCCTCGTCCGCGAGCGTGACCACCCCGTCGCCGTCGACCCCGAGCTCGAACTTCGTGTCGGCGAGGAGGATCCCGCGCTCCGCGCAGTGGGCAGCCCCGAAGGCATAGAGGGCGAGCGCCGCCTGCCGCGCGGCCACGTATCGGTCGGCGCCGCAGAGCTCCGCCGCCTCCTCCTCCGTGATGTTCAGATCGTGCCCCTCGGCCGCTTTCGTCGCGGGCGTCACGATCGGCTCGGCCAGCCGCTCCGACTCGCGCAGCCCGGCGGGGAGGACGTGACCGCAGACCGCGCCCGTCGCGCGGTAGTCGACCCACCCGGAGCCGGACAGGTACCCACGCACGACCAGCTCGACCGGGAGCATCTCGAGCCGTCGGCACTCGATCGAGCGGCCGTCCGGCCGCAACGCGAGGAGGTGGTTGGGGACGAGGTGCGCGGTCCGCGCGAACCAGAACGCCGACAGGCCGGTGAGCACACGACCCTTGTCGGGGATCGGCGTCGGCAGGACGACGTCGAAGGTGGAGATGCGGTCCGAGGCGACGAGCAGCAGCCGCTCGTCGTCGAGCGCGTAGAGCTCGCGGACCTTCCCGGAGGCGAGGTGGACGGCCTCAGGCACGGGTCGGCTCCAGGAGACCGCGTCGGGCGGCCAGCGCGCCGAGGCGCTCGAAGAGGACGTCCACGTGACGCGTGTAGGCGCCGAGGTCGAAGACCGCGGCGAGGTCGACCCGGCCGGCCACGTCACCGTCCGCCGCGACGAGGTCGCGGAAGGGCAGCCCCTCGTCCCAGGCGCGCATCGCGCTGCGCTGGACGAGCCGGTAGGCGTCGTCGCGGGGAAGCCCGGACTCGACGAGCGCGAGCAGGAGCCGCTGGCTGAAGAAGAGCCCGTGGCTCGACCACAGGTTCTCCTCCATGCGTGACGCGCGCACGACGAGACCCTCGACGAGCCAGGCGAAGCGGTCGAGCGCGTAGTCGACGGCGAGGAATGAGTCCGGGATCACCACCCGCTCGGCCGAAGAGTGCGAGATGTCCCGCTCGTGCCAGAGCGCGACGTTCTCGAGCCCGACGAGCGCGTTCGCCCGGACGACGCGCGCGAGCCCGCAGATCCGCTCGGCCGTGATCGGGTTGCGCTTGTGCGGCATCGCAGACGAGCCCTTCTGACCGCGCCCGAACGGCTCCTCGACCTCGCGCACCTCGGTGCGGGCGAGGTGGCGGATCTCGGTCGCGAACCGATCGAGCGACGAGGCGACGAGGGCGAGGGCCGAGAGCAGCTCGGCGTGCCGGTCGCGCTGGAGCACCTGGGTCGAGGTCGGCGCCGGCTCGAGCCCCAGTCGTGCGCAGGCGACCCGCTCGACCTCGGGGTCGATCGCCGCGTAGGTGCCCACGGCTCCCGACAGCTTCCCGACCCGCAACCCGTCGATCGCGCGGACGAGCCGCTCCCGGTCGCGCTCGAGGGCGAAGGCCCAGCCGGCGAGCTTCACCCCGAACGTCGTCGGCTCGGCGTGGACGCCGTGCGTCCGTCCGGCGCAGAGCGTGTCGCGGTGCTCCTCCGCCCGGGTGACGACCGCGGCGAGGGCGCGGTCGACGCCCTCCAGGAGGAGCGCACCCGCCTCCTGCACCGCGAGCGAGAGCGCAGTGTCGAGGACGTCGGAGGAGGTGAGGCCGTAGTGCAGCCACCTGCCCTCCTCGCCGAGCCCCTCGGCGACGGCGTCGACGAACGCGGCGACGTCGTGATTGGTCGCGCGCTCGAGCTCGGCGACGCGGTCCGGGCTCGGCGCGACGGCCGTGGCGCGGATCGCCGCGACGGCCTCGGCCGGGACGACGCCCACGGCCGCCCATCCGTCCAGCGCCGCGAGCTCGACGGCGAGCCAGCGCTCGAGCTTGGCCTCCTCCGACCAGATGCTGGACATGGCCGGACGGGAGTAGCGGGCGATCACTTCCACGATTGTAGAGGGGCCCTCGGAACCCCGTTCCCGCATCGCGCTCGACTCGCCGCAGCCGGTCGCCCGTGGCGTCGGACCCGCCCCGGCGCAGGCGCGCCACCGCTGGTCAGTCGGACAGCGATGTCGCCGCGAGAGCGATGTCATCGCGGCGGCGCACGCCGTCGAACGCGATCAGATCCGCCGCGGCGTAGGCCTTCGCCCGCGCCTCGGGAAGCGTCCCCTCGACCGCGGTCACGCCGAGGATGCGGCCGCCGTTCGTGACGAGAGCGCCGTCGTGGAGCGCGGTGCCGGCGTGGAACACCAGCGCGCCCGTCTGCTCCGCCGCGCTGATGCCTCGGATCGGAGAGCCGCGATCGCTGCCGGCCGGATAGTCCCCGGCGGTGAGCACGACGGTGACGCACGCGCCGGGCGCCGTCCCGATGGTCGTCGCGCCGAGGTCGCCGGTCGCGGCGGCGGCGAGCGCCTGCAGCAGGTCGCCGTCGAGCAGCGGGAGCACGGACTGCGTCTCGGGGTCACCGAAGCGGCAGTTGTACTCCAGCACCCGCGGGCCGGCGGCGGTGAGCATCAGCCCGACGAAGAGCGTCCCCACGAACGGAGCACCGCGCCGGGCGAGCTCGGCGAGCACGGGGCGGACGGCCGTCGCCAGCAGCTCGTCGGCATCGGCTCCGCTGATGCCCGGAGCGGGCGCATACGAGCCCATCCCGCCCGTGTTCGGCCCTTCGTCGCCGTCGAAGGCGCGCTTGAAGTCCTGTGCCGGCGGCAGCGCGAGCGCGTCGGCGCCGTCGCAGATCGCGAACAGGGAGACCTCGGGCCCCTCGAGCAGCTCCTCGACGAGGATCGGCCCGTCGAAGGCCCGCACCGCGTCGAGACCCCGGGCCAGCTCCTCGTCGGTCCGGCACACGACGACGCCCTTGCCCGCCGCGAGCCCGTCGGCCTTGACGACGCACGGCGCCCGGGGCGTGTCGAGCAGTCGGGCGGTCGGCACACCCGCGGCAGCCATCACGTCCTTCGCGAACGCCTTCGACCCCTCGATTCGGGCGGCCGCCGCAGACGGCCCGAAGACGGCGACCCCAGCGTGTCGGAGCGTGTCCGCGACGCCACCGACGAGTGGCGCCTCGGGCCCGATCACCACGAGGTCGACGGCGAGCGCCCGCGCGAGCCCGAGCACCGCCTCGCCGTCCTCGGCGACGATCGGATGACAGGCGGCGAGCGCCGCGATCCCGGGGTTCCCCGGCGCGGCGTGCAGCTCGGTCAAGGTGGGAGAGCGCTCGAGCGCCCACGCGAGCGCATGCTCCCGACCCCCCGACCCGACGAGCAGCACGCGCACGCGGCGAGTCTACGCGGAGCCGTGGCGGGCGCCGCTCAGTCGAGCGCGAGCACGGCCTCGCGGGCCGCACCGGTGCCGACGAGCGTCACCGGCACGTCGAGCGCAGCGGCGACGGCGTCCACGTACGCGCGCGCCGCCGGCGGCAGCGCGTCGCCGTCCAGGGCACAGGCCCACCCGGGAAGCGTCTCGAACACCGGCGCGCAGTGGTGGAAGTCGCTCTGGTGGGCCGGGAAGTCCTCCGTCTCGCTGCCGTCCGGCAGCCGGTACCGCACGCAGATCGGGATCTCCGCGAACTCCGAGAGGACGTCGAGCTTCGTGAGCGCCAGCGAGGTGATGCCGTTGACCCGGACCGCGAACCGCAGCGCGACGAGGTCGAGCCAGCCGCATCGGCGCTCGCGCCCCGTGACCGTGCCGAACTCCCCGCCGAGCTCCCGCACGCGCTGCTGAGCGTCGCCCTCGATCTCGCTCGGGAACGGGCCCTCGCCGACGCGGGTCACGTAGGCCTTCGAGACCCCGAGCACCTCGTCGATCCGCTGCGGGCCGATGCCGAAGCTGACCGCCGCGCCGGCCGCGATGGGGCTCGACGAGGTCACGAACGGGTACGTGCCGTGATCGAGGTCGAGCAACGTCCCCTGCGCGCCCTCGAACAGGACCCGCTTGCCCTCTCGCAGCGCACGGTCGACGAGGAGCGAGGTGTCCGCGACGTACGGCCCGAGGCGCTCGGCGTGTCGGAGCGTGGAGCCCACCACCTCCTCGACGTCGAACGGCTCGAGGCCGTAGACCCGCTCGAGCCAGACGTTCTTCTCGCCCGCGGCGAGCTCGACCTTCTGGCGCAGGATCTTCGGATCGAGCAGGTCCTGCACGCGGATCCCGATGCGCGTCGCCTTGTCGGCGTAGGCCGGGCCGATGCCGCGGCGCGTCGTGCCGATCTGCAGGTTGCCCAGCTTCCGCTCTCTGGCCCCGTCGAGCGCCACGTGCCACGGCATGATCAGGTGGGCGTTGCCCGAGAGGAAGACGAGCCCCTTCGTCACGTGGCCACGCGCCTCGAGGTCGTCGAGCTCGCCGATCACCACGCCCGGGTCGACGACGCACCCGGCGCCGATCGCGCTCGCGACGCCGCCGACGATGCCGGAGGGGATCTGACGGATCTTGTACGTCTCGTCGCCCACCACGATCGTGTGGCCGGCGTTCGGGCCGCCCTGGTAGCGGCAGACGAGGTCGGACTCCTGCGCGAGCAGGTCGACGATCTTGCCCTTGCCCTCGTCGCCCCACTGCGCCCCGACGATCACGGTCGAAGGCACGGGCCCCATTCTAGGGATAGCGTGAGCGAGCCCTCGTGGTGGAGCACGACGAGCGCCGTCCTGCGGCGCGTGTTCGACCGTCGCTCTACGCTTCGGTCGTGCTCGTCGGCCGCTCGACCCTCGCCGCCGACCTCCGCGCGCTCGGTCTCCGCTCGGGCTCCGTCGCGCTCGTGCACTGCCGGATGTCCGCGCTCGGCCACGTCGTCGGCGGCGCCGAGACGGTCGTGCGCGCGCTGCTCGACGCCGTCGGACCCGACGGGACGCTCGTCGCCTACACGGGCTGGGAGGACGCGCCTCCGGACGATCTCGACGCCCTCTCGCCGGCAGACCGCGCCCTCGTGCTGGCCGAGCAGCCTCCCTACGACCCGCGGGTGGCGCCCGCTCGCCGGGACCACGGCCGTCTCGCGGAGACGCTCCGGTCGTGGCCGGGGGCGGTGCACTCCGGCCATCCCGAGGCCGGCGTCTCGGCGGTCGGCGCCGCAGCGTCTGCGATCGCGCTCCCGCACCCGCTCGACGACGCCTACGGCGCCGGCACGCCGTACGCGCGGGTCGTCGAGCACGGCGGTCAGGTCGCGGTGCTCGGCGCTCCGCTCTCGACCGTCACGCTCGTGCACCACGCCGAGGCGATCGCCCCGGTCGGAGGCAAGCGTCGCAGCACGTGGCGCTGCCCGCTGCTCGTCGACGGCGAGCGACGCTGGGTGACGCTTCACGACATCGACACGTCGAGCGGCGCGCTCGACTACGCGACGCTCACCGGCGCAGAGGACTACGTGGCGTGGTTCGCGGGCGCCGCCCTCGAACGCGGCGCCGGACGATCCGGGCCGCTGGGAGCAGGGCGGGGTCACGTGCTCGACGCGCGGGCGCTCGTCGTGGGCACCGTCGCGCTCATCCAGCAGGCGTTCGTCACCCCTGCCTCCGGAGACCGCGGCGACTGAAGGCTCGTCCGCAGCCCTGGAGCGCCTGCGACGTGCCCCGCGAGGCGGCGGTCCGCACGACCCGTCGGACGGGTCGGCCCCTACACTGGCCCCGTGGATCGTCGGTCGGTCATCCTCTCCGGCCCGCGCGAGCGGGCGGCGTCCGCCGGCAAGGAAGCCGCGACGGGTGCGCAGCTCCGACTGGAGGAGCTCTTCGAGGCAGTGGCGCTGCTGGTCGATCGCGCGATCGACCGCGTGCTGCTCACGGGTGAGCGGGTGACCACGGCGGACGAGGGCAGGCGGCTGCTCACCCGCACGGAGGACGTCGAGGCGCTCGCCGACAACGTCCAGCGAGTGGTGATGCTGGCGACCCCGGTCGTGCGGACGATGGCCCGCGGCGCGCGGTTCACGCGGGTCCCGTGGGTGATGGTCGCCTCGACTGCGACCTCGATCGGGCTGGCCGTCAAGGTCGGTGTCCGGGAGCTGCAGGTGGTCGCCGCGCTCGTCGCCCACCGGCTCGAGCAGGCCACCGGAGGGCCGGCCGACCCAGCGCTCGTCAAGAAGCTCGCCGTCGCCGTCTACATCGACCCGAAGCGGACGCCCGATGTGACGAGCGATCGCCTGCGGCTCGTGCGCCTGACACGCCGCTGGGTGCTCAGCGGCGCCTTCGGCCGGGACACATCGCGGTACGCGCGGAAGGCCCTCGACGCCGCCGAGCGCCTCGACGTCCACGCCGCCCACGCCGCGTGGTCGGCACAACACCCTGTCGCGCGCGCCGGGAGCTGACCGCCGACTAGGACACGTCGGCAGGCGCCGGCGAGCCGACGAGGTGTCCCGGCCGGACGCCCGCGTCGTCGAGCGCAGCCGCGATCAGCGGGGACAGGCGTCCCGCAGCGAGATCGCCGAGAGGGTCGCGAGTGTGCGGCAGCAGGCTGGCGTACGAGAGCCCGAAGGCGGCGCGACGCGCGAGAAGCAGGCGGTGCTCCTCGGTGGCGACGCCCGAGAGGATCGCGTCCGCGGCGGTGAGGTCGCGGACCTGTCGCAGGCGCCGCGGGAGAAGCACCGCGAGCAGGAGCAGCGCAGGGAGGAGGAAGGTCGTGAACCCGAGGACGAGCGCGAGCCGCTCGACGCGCTCCTCCCCCGCGCGGCCGAGATCGGCGAGCTCGCCGCCGGAGCCCGTGCCCGCATCGCGCAGCCCGTCCGCGATGGGATCGCCGACCAGCGGGAGCCCGTCCACCGCGCCCGCGGCCGTCAGGAAGCCGTCCTCGATCGCCGTGCCCGCGTCCTTCACGCCAGCCCCCAGGACGGAGAGCCCGGTGACCGCGTCGTGCACCCACACCGCTAGCAGGGCCGCGAGCGCGAGCAGGACGAGCGCGACGGCGTCACCGACGATCGCGCGCGTCCGCCGGGACGGGACGTCGGGGTACAGCTTCACCAGCGTCGCTCCTCCGAGCGCCGGTCCTACGCGCCGGCGAGGTCCGCGAACTTCGCGTACCGCTTGAGGAAGCTCAGCTTGACCGCGTCGGTCGGTCCGTTGCGGTGCTTCGCCAGGATCACCTCGGCGAGCCCCTGCGCCTCGGAGTCCTCCGGGTTGTAGTACTCGTCGCGGTAGACGAAGAACACGAGGTCGGCGTCCTGCTCGATCGACCCCGACTCACGCAGGTCGGAGAGGAGCGGGCGCTTGTCGGTGCGCGCCTCCACCGCGCGCGAGAGCTGCGAGAGCGCGAGGATCGGCACGTCGAGGTCGCGCGCCAGCACCTTCAGGTTGCGCGAGATCTGCGAGACCTCCTGGACGCGGTTCTCGGCGTTCGCGCCCGACGTCATCAGCTGGAGGTAGTCGACGATGATCAGGCCGAGGTTCGGCTCGCGCGACTTGAGTCGTCTCGCCTTCGAGCGGAGCTCCATCATCGTGATCGAGCCGGTGTCGTCGACGTAGATCGGCGCCTTCATCAGCTTGTCGCACGCAGAGGTCAGCCGCGGCCAGTCGTCGGGAGCGAGCTTCCCCGAGCGAAGCCTGTTCGACTCCACCTTCGCCTCGCTGCACATGAGGCGCTGCGTGACCTCGGACTTGGACATCTCGAGCGTGAACAGCGCCACCGGCATCCCCTGGCGCACGCCGAGGTTCGCGGCGATGCAGAGCGCGAGCGCCGACTTCCCCATCGACGGTCGGGCCGCGAGGATGATCAGGTTCCCGGGCTGCAGCCCCGAGGTGAGCCGGTCGAGGTCGCGAAACCCGCACGGGACGCCGGTGACGTCGACGCCGGCCTCGTAGAGGTGCGTGATCCGCTCGAAGCTCTCCTTCAGCAGCGCCTCGATGTGCGAGAAGTCACCGGTGACCCGCTTCTGCGACAGGTCGAACACCATCTGCTCGGCCTGGTCGACGAGGTTGACGGTCTCGCCGGGTCGCTCCTGGCCGAGCCGGCTGATCTCCTGGCCGACGCGGATGAGCGCGCGCAGAGTCGCCGTCTCCTTGACGATCCGCGCGTAGTGCTCGACGTTGGAGGTCGACGGGACGAGCGCCGCGAGCTCCGCGACGCGCGCGGTGCCGCCGACGCGCTCCAGCTCCCCCCGCTCCTCCAGCTCGTCCGTGAGCGTGATCGCGTCGACCGGCTCGCCCTTGGCCCAGAGGGCGAGCGCCGCGCGATACATGGTGCCGTGCGACTCGCGGTAGAAGTCGGAGGCGTCGAGGATCTCGGTGACGGTTCCGATCGCGGTCGGCGACAGCAGCATCGCGCCGATCACCGACTCCTCGGCCTCCAGGTTCTGGGGCGGGACGACGGCCTGAGCGCGAGGGGTGGCCAGCTCGGTCACGGTCGCATCAAACCCGTTCCCGGCCTCTGGCGTCGGCCTGTGCAAACCGCATGCGATGGACAGCGCACGGCGTGGGAGGCGCGACCCCGGAGACGGCCGGATGCAGGCACAACGAACACGTGTTCTGCGATTCTTCCACAAGCATCGGCCGGATCTCCTGGGCCTCTGCGCGATCGCTCCACAGGGGCGCTGTGGACGGATTCAGCGCAGAGAGCGCGGAGTTCCCGCGCTCGTCCACAGCCGATAGGACGCCTGTGGAGGGCCGTGAACGACGGAGGGCGGCCTTCCGGCCGCCCTCCCAGGCGCTGCGGGGCTCCGTCGCCGCTCAGGCGTCGACGTCCTCGAGCTCGTCCCCGTCGGGCTCGACGTCCGGCTCCTCGGCCGCCGACACGTCATCGGCTGCCGCGGCCACGGGCTCGTCGGTGGCGACGACCTCGCCCCGCGCCTCCGCGGCGGCAGCGGCCTCGGCCGCCTCGGCCGCCTCCATCGCAGCCAGCTCCTCCTCGGGCGGAAGCTCCCCGCCCTCGGGGACGACGAGCGTCTTCACCTCCGCGGTGACGCCCTCGTAGACGTGCACCGGGATGCTGTAGCGGCCGATGCGCTTGATCGAGTCCGTCTCGATCTTCCGGCGGTCGACGCGCACCTTGCGCGTCCGCCAGAGCTCCTCCGCGATGTCCGTCGCGGTGACCGACCCGAAGAGCGCGCCGGTCGGGCCCGACTTCACCTCGAAGCGCAGCACGGTCTTCGTGAGGGTGTCGGCGATCGCCGCTGCCTGCTCGGCCGTGCGTGCCTCGTGCTTGGCCCGCTCGGCGTCGATGCGGCGCACCTCGGCCACCCGTCCCGGCGTCGCGACCTCCGCGAGCCTCCGCGGCAGGAGGAAGTTGCGGGCGTACCCGCGCTTGACGTCGACGACCTCGCCCTTCAGGCCGAGCTTGTCGACGTCCTGGAGAAGGATGATCTCCATCGTTATCCCTGCACGTAGGGCAGCAGTGCCATCTCGCGAGCCCGCTTGACGGCGGCGGCCACCTGCCGCTGATGACGGCGGCAGGCGCCCGTGATGCGCCGATTGCGGATCTTGCCCTTCTCGGAGACGTACCGCCGCAGCTGGTTGACGCCCTTGTAGTCGACCTCGGCCACCTTGTCCTTGCAGAAGTGGCAGCTCTTGCGCCTGCCGCCCACGGCGCCGGGGCCGAGCCGCTTGCGCGGGGTCTGGGTCTTCTGTGCCATGCGCGATTCGCTCCTAGAACGGGATGTCGTCGTCGGTCGGAGACGCCGGGAAGTCGGCGGTCGCCGTCTGCTGGGGGGTCTCGGCCGGGATGTACCCGCCGCCGCCGCCCTCCCCGCCGCCGTCGCGGCTGCCGAGGAACTGGACGGAGTCGGCGACGACCTCGACCGCCTGTCGCTTGCCGCCGTCCTGGCTCTCCCACTCCCGCCACTCGAGGCGGCCGTCGATCGCGACCGGCCGGCCCTTGGCCAGGTACTGCGCGCAGCGCTCGCCCTGGGCGCCCCAGACGGTGACGTCGAAGTAGTTGGGCTTGTCGACCCACTGGCCGGTCTCGTCCTTGCGCCGCGTGTTGACCGCGAGGCGCAGGGAGCAGACGGCGGTCCCGGACGGCGTGTGCCGCAGCTCCGGGTCCCGGGTCAGGTTGCCGACCAGGACGACACGGTTGATGGAAGCCATCGTTACTCCTCCTCCGGGGCGTCAGCGGGCGCGGCACCGACATCCTCGCCGATCGGGGCGGGCGCCGCTACGGGCCCGGCAGGACCCCCTCGATCCGACGCGTCGCCATGTGCCGCATCACGCCGTCGTCGATCCGCAGCACGCGGGAGATCTCGTCCAACGTCTCGGGCGTGGCGGTGAAGGAGAGCAGGTGGTAGACGCCCTCCTCCTTGTGGTCGATCTCGTAGGCGAGTCGCCGACGGCCCCACACGTCCTGGCGCTCGAACGTCCCGCCGCCCTGCTCGATCAACGTGCGCGTGCGCTGGACGACCTCGGCCTGCTTGTCCTCGGCCAGGTCGGGGTCCAGCAGCAGCAGAATCTCGTACTCGGTCACGCGTTCCCTGTCTCCTTCCTTCGGTCTGAGTCGGCCCCGCCGTGGCTGCGGCGCCCGGGAAACGGCGACGCGTGGCGTGGCAGGAAGCCCGGCAAGGGTAGCAGCGGCGCGGAGCGGTACGATCGCACCGATGCGCAGGCTGTTCGGCTGGATGGCGGGACTTGCGAGCGTCGCCGCGCTGGCGAAGCTCTACCAGCGCTGGCGACACGACGCGCGGCCCGTCGAGGTGCCCGGCTCGGCGCCCGATCCCGCCGAGGAGCTCCGTCGCAAGCTCGACGAGGTGCGGGCGACGGGAGCGCCCGACGACGGCGCGCGGCCGACCGCCGGCGCCGTGGACGCGACGGACGACGCCGCGGCGGGGGCGACGATCGAGGAGCGGCGGGCTGCGATCCATGCGCGGGCGCAGGAGGCGATCGACGCGATGAAGGGCGACGAGGCGTGAGCGACCCGCACCCCGAGCCCGACGTCGCCGAGGCGCTGCGCGAGCTGTCGGCGTCCGTCGCCGCGCTCCGGGACGACGTGCGCAGGGCCGCGACGCCGCTGCCGCCCGAACAGGGTCCGGACGACGACGGTCACACGTGGCTCTCGGTGCTCGAGGCGCCGGAGCGGCGCAGGCCCGCGGCGCCCCGGCTGCTGCTCGAGGCGCTGTTCCTCGCTGCCTGCGCCGCGGCGGCGGCGATCGCCGACCTCGACGCCGTGGCGATCGCCGGCGTGATGATCGGCGCCTGGGTGCTCGTCGCCCTGATCGAGTGGGCCGCCTCGCGTGCCGACCGGCGCCGCGAGGAGCTGCTGCTCGCCCAGCCCCCGGTCCCGGTGCCGTCGACCGTCGTGCCCACGGTCGACCCTGCCTGGTACAGCCCTCCGGTCGAGCAGACGCTGCTCGAGGTGGGCGACGCCGACGCGACCGCGGTCACCCGCCTGCCTCCGCGCGCAGACGATCTCGACGTCACCGTCGAGCATCGCGCGCAGGGCTGACGCGCCCGCCGCGGTGGCCTGGCCGCAGTCGGCTACCCGAATCGCCGCTGTGCGTACGCCAGCGCCTCGTCGGTGAGCAGCTTGCGGGTGGAGTTGCCCATCCGCACGTAGAGGTCGGCGGTGCGCGCTCCGCCGGTCTGGGCGAGGAACACCGGCTCCGCCGACGGGGACGCGTCGATCCGGCAGACGTCGTGCCCCTCGACGCTCGTGAACGAGAGCTCGACGTCCGCCAGCGCGCCGGTGCCGAGGCGCACCGCGAGGAAGTCGCGCAGCCAGAGCTCGAACCCGTCGCGGTCGGGCTTGCGGCAGAGCTCGTAGTCGGTCTCGACGCCGAGGATCGTGCCGTCGTCGCCGACGCCTACGAGCAGCGTCCCGCCGTTCGCGTTCAGGAACCCGGCCACGGACTTCGCGATCGCGAGCTCCATCCGCGCGTCCTTCTCCCCGCTGCTCAAGTTGCGCCGGGCGGTGGACTTGAGCTCCACCGTGCCTGTCTCACCGCCTGCGATCAGGTCGAGCGTCGTCGCAGGGCCTGGCGAGCGCCTCCGCTCGACCACCGTGACGAGCACGAGCAGGACCACCGTGCACCCGAGCGCGAGCCCGATGCGCAGGGGAGCGCCCCCGCCGAGCAGCTCGGCGGCGGTGAGCCCCATTCCGGCACCCGCGATCCCGACCACGGCTGTGGCGCTGAGCGAGAGACGCGACCGCCCTGGGAGGAGCACGCGGGCGGCGGCGCCGAGCACGAGCCCTGCGGCGAGGACGGCGAGGAACAGCATCGCGCGAGCGTAGACGGCTGGCGCGCGACAGGGTGCGACGGAGTAGGGTCGGCGCGT
This sequence comes from uncultured Actinomycetes bacterium, assembly GCA_963703095.1. Classification (GTDB taxonomy): domain Bacteria; phylum Actinomycetota; class Thermoleophilia; order Gaiellales; family Gaiellaceae; genus Gaiella. Next base: position 773,414 of record OY969787.1, on the reverse strand, counting down.
GCCGGAGCCCGTTCCGTACCCGACGGAGAAGCGCGTCCTCGACCGCGCCGGCGGAGCCGCGCTCGCGCTCGCGGCCTCGCCGCTGTTCGCCGCGGCAGCGACGGCGATCGCCCTCGACCACGTCCGCCACCCGTCCGCGCGCGGCCGCTGGTTCGTGCGCGAGCGACGGATCTCGCGAGGCCGCGAGTTCGAGCTGCTCAAGTTCCGGGTGCTGCGCGAGGACGTGATGGCAGAGGTGGCGGCGCAGGGGGGGAACGCCCGCGTGTGGGAGGGCGATGCGGCGAACCTGACGTGGTCGGGTGCCCTGCTCAAGCGCTGGTACGTGGACGAGCTGCCGCAGCTCTGGAACATCGTGCGCGGCGACCTCAGCCTCGTCGGGCCCCGCCCCTGGCCGCAGCGCATGGTCGAGGCACAGGTCGCGCGCGGGCACGACTACCGGCTGCGGGTGATGGCCGGCTGGACCGGTCCGGCGCAGGCGAGCAAGGGCGCTGCCGACGCCGACTTCCAGGCGAGCGACCTCGCGTACGTCGACGCGACGCGCCAGCTGTCGGGCTGGCAGCTCGTCCGGCTCGACCTCGGCGTGCTCCGCGAGACGCTCGGGACGATGCTCCGCGGCGAGGGGCTCGCGAACTGACGCGCCCCACCGGCGACGGAGGAGCGGCGCTCCTGCGGTCGCTCACAACCCCGTGGTGAGGCGAACGTCGAGCAGCGAAGCGAGCGACGGGACGACGTGCGCCGCACCCGCCGCGCTCAGGCTCTCCGCGATCGAGCCGACGCCGACGCCGAGCACCGCCACCCCCGCAGCGTGGGCCGCCTCCACCCCGAGCGGGCTGCTCGTGAACGCGACGGCCTCCACCGGCTCGACTGCGAGGTGACGACAGACGCTCCTCACCGCGTCAGGCGCGGGACGCGAGCGCAGGCCTTCCGCGCGGATCCGATCGGCGTCGACGCGCTCCTCCGCCAGGGGCGCGAGCCCGGCGACCTCCAGCATCGCCGCCGTCCTGACGCTGGCCGAGAGCACCGCGCGCCCGAGGCCGAGCCGCCCGGCGGCCTCCAGGTACCTGCGCGCACCGGGGAGCGCGGTGACGCCCTGCTGGTCGAGACGGTGGGTCAGGGCCTCGCTCTTGAGCCGCGCGATCCCGTAGACCGTCTCCATCCCCGCCGGATCCTCGGCCAGCCCGACCGGGAGCCGGATCCCCCGGCTGCGGAGGAAGGTCTCGACCCCGTCGTGCCTCGGCCGGCCCTCGACGTACGCCCGGTAGTCGGCTTCCCGGTCGAACGGGACGACGTACCGCCCCGTCCGGTCGCCGAAACGGCGCAGCAGCTCGTCGAAGGCCTCGCCCCAGGCCCACGCGTGGAGCGCCGCGCTGTCGGTGAGCACGCCCTCGAGGTCGAAGAGGCACGCGCGGACCGTGTCGTCGAGGCCGAGCATGACCGGCCGCAGGGGAACGGGCGAGAGCCACGGCGCCGGCTGGACCGAGGCGGCGTCGGCGAGCAGCCGGAGCAGGGAGGCCGTGACCTGCCGCTCCGCGACGAGGCCCTGTGCCCGGCGGTGGAGCTCGGGGTCGGGCAGCGATCCGTGCGCCGCGTGGAGCGCCCGCTCTGCCGCGTCCAGCGCGAGCTGCCAGTGGGCGGCGACGGCATCGAGCTCGAGCCGGTGCCGACGCCTGGCCGGTGCGCTCATCCCACGCGAACGCTACCCCTGCCGGCTGCGATCCGTCGCGTCGGCTGACGGCCTACGCTCTGGGCGTGCATCCCACCGCCGTCAAGGTGCAGGAGCGGCTCGCCACCCGCGGGCTCCACGCCGAGGTGCGGGTGCTCCCGGACTCGACCCGCACCGCAGCGGAGGCCGCCGCTGCATGCGGCTGCGACGTGGGGCAGATCGTGAAGTCCCTCGTCTTCGTCGTGGGCGATGCGCCAACGATGGTGCTCTGCGCAGGCGACCGACGCGTGACCGCCGTCGAGGGTCGGCCGGCGACCGCCGACGAGGTCCGCGCGGCAACGGGCTTCGCGATCGGGGGAGTGCCTCCGCTCGGGCACGACTCCGAGCTGCCGACGATCGTCGACGAGTCGCTGCGCCGCTTCGAGCGGGTCTGGTGCGCAGCGGGAACACCGCACGCCGTGTTCGAGACGAGGATCGACGACCTCCTGGCGGCGATCCCCGATGCCGAGGTACGTGCGGTCTGAGCGAAGCCCGATGCCCGTGTCCGTCGAACGGAGCGGCGCCGGAGTCGAACCGACCGAGCGTGGGGCTGCCACGCCGCACAGGTTTTGAAGACCTGCTGGGCCACCGGGCCCATGCCGCTCCGCCGCCCAGGCTAGCCGCACCCGTGCCGCCGGGTGGACGGCGATTGCCCAGCCGCCCCTCCACGTGACAGAGTGGAGGGTGCACGCAGTCGATCTCGAGGAGCCCGGAAGGAGCGTCACATGGCGGAGGGGTCACCACCGAACATCGTCGTCTTCTGGGGTGACGACATCGGGATCACCAACCTGAGCTGCTACAGCGACGGGCTGATGGGGTATCGCACCCCGAACATCGACCGGCTCGCCGAGGAGGGGGTGCGGTTCACCGACGCCTACGGCGAGCAGAGCTGCACCGCTGGCCGGTCGGCCTTCATCACGGGCCAGAGCGTCTACCGCACCGGCCTCAGCAAGGTCGGGATGCCGGGCTCGCCGCTCGGCCTCTCGGGCGACGATCCGACGATCGCCGAGCTGCTCAAGCCGCTCGGCTACTCCACCGGGCAGTTCGGCAAGAACCACTTCGGCGACCAGGAAGAGCACCTGCCGACGATGCACGGCTTCGACGAGTTCTTCGGCAACCTCTACCACCTCAACGCGGAGGAGGAGCCAGAGAGCCCGGACTATCCCAACCCCGAGCGGTTCCCGAACTTCCGCGAGCGGTACGGTCCGCGGGGCGTGCTCGACTGCCGGATGACGAGCGGCGGGAAGCACACCGTCAAGGACACCGGCCCGCTGACGCGCAAGCGGATGGAGACGATCGACGACGAGATCGTCGACCGCGCCGTCGACTTCATCCAGCGACAGGTGAACAGGCGCAAGCCGTTCTTCGTGTGGATCAACACGACGCACATGCACTTCCGCACGTACACGAAGAAGCGAAGCCTCGGACAGGCCGGCGAGTGGCAGTCGCCCTACCACGACACGATGGTCGACCACGACAAGCACGTCGGGAAGGTGCTGGACACCCTCGACCGGCTGGGGATCGACGAGAACACGATCGTGATGTACTCGACCGACAACGGCCCGCACCAGAACTCCTGGCCCGACGCCGCGACGACGCCGTTCCGCAGCGAGAAGAACACGAACTGGGAGGGCGCCTTCCGCATTCCGGCGATCGTCCGCTGGCCCGGGAGGATCCCGGCCGGCACGGTCTCGAACGAGATCGTCAGCCACCTCGACTGGCTGCCGACCTTCGTCTCGGCGGCCGGTGACCCGGACGTCAAGGAGAAGCTGCTCACGGGGCACGAGGCGGCCGGCAAGACGTTCCGCGTGCACCTCGACGGCTACGACCTGCTGCCGCATCTGACGGGTCACGAGCGGGAGGGCCCACGGAAGGAGTTCTTCTACTTCTCGGACGACGGGGACCTCGTCGCGCTCCGCTACGACAACTGGAAGCTCGTCTTCCTCGAGCAGCGCGCACGCGGGACGCTCCAGGTGTGGGCCGAGCCCTTCACGCCGCTCCGGGTGCCGAAGATCTTCAACCTCCGCACGGATCCGTTCGAGCGGGCGGACACCACGTCGAACACGTACTGGGACTGGGTGCTCGACCGCGCGTTCATGCTGTATCCGCTGAACGACATCGTCGGCGGGTTCCTGCAGACCTTCCTCCAGTACCCGCCACGGATGAAGGCGGCGAGCTTCACGGTCGACCAGGCGCAGGCGCGGCTCGAGGCCGCCCTCACCGGCGGGCACTGAGCCGCACGTGAGCTCGACCGAGCAGGTGCAGCGGACGCCCGTCTCCGACGAGACGGGCGTCCCGCCGCGCTTCCACGTGATGGCGAAGCCAACAGGCGCGGTCTGCAACCTCGCGTGCTCGTACTGCTTCTTCCTCGACAAGGAAGAGCTCTACCCCGGCTCCGGTTTCCGGATGACCGATGAGGTGCTCGAGCGGTACGTGCAACAGCTGATCGGGTCACACCGCTCGGATGCAGTGACGTTCGCGTGGCAGGGCGGTGAGCCAACCCTGATGGGACTCGATTTCTTTCGCCGCGCGATCGCGCTCCAGGAGCGTCACAAGCGCGACGGGATGACGGTCGAGAACACGCTGCAGACGAACGGCACGCGGATCGACGACGAGTGGGCAGCGTTCCTGGCCGAGCACGGGTTCCTGATCGGGATCTCGCTCGACGGGCCCCGCGAGCTGCACGACGGGTACCGGGTCGACAAGGGCGGGCACGGCACGTTCGACTCCGTGATGCGTGGACTCCGCCTGCTGCAGAAGCATGGCGTCGAGTACAACGTCCTCACCACGGTCAACCGGCTCAACGGGGACTATCCCCTCGAGGTCTACCGGTTCCTCCGCGACGAGGTCGGCACCGATTGGATGCAGCTCATCCCCGTCGTCGAGCGGCTCGGAGACGAGGGCGACCTGCCGGACCCGATGCACGGCACGCGCGTCTCGGAGCGGTCGGTGCTGCCAGACCAGTGGGGCGCCTTCCTCGTGACCATCTGGGAGGAGTGGCTCCGCCGAGACGTCGGCAGCGTCTTCGTGCAGACGTTCGAGGCGGCGCTGCGCAACTTCTACGGCGCGGCCGGGTCAGGTCTCTGCGTGTTCGACGAGACCTGCGGCTACGGGCTCGCGCTGGAGCACAACGGCGACCTGTACTCCTGCGACCACTTCGTCGAGCCCGAGCACCGGCTGGGCAGCATCCGCCGGCTGCCGATGGTCGACCTCGTCGGCTCGGAGCAGCAGCGCTCGTTCGGTCTCGCGAAGCGCGACGCGCTGCCGCAGATGTGCCGCGACTGCGACGTCCGCTTCGCCTGCCACGGCGAGTGCCCCAAGAACCGCTTCCTCGTCACGCCCGACGGCGAGCCGGGGCTCAACTACCTCTGCGCGGGGTACATGCGCTTCTTCCGGCACATCGACGGGCCGGCACGGGCGATCGTCGAGCTGATCCGTGCGGGGCAGGAAGCCTCCGAGGTGATGGCGCTCGTCGCGCGGGAGGATGCGGCCTTCGCGGCCGCCGTCGCCGCAGCGGGACGCAACGACCCGTGCCCCTGCGGGAGCGGGCTGAAGACCAAGCGCTGTCATGGCGCCGCTCGCACGGCGGAGCCCGAGCCGGACCTCTCGACGATCCCGCTCGGGACGCCACGCCCTCCCGTCGGCAGGGCGGCCCGCCCACGGTCGTCGGACGACGCGCCCTGAGCCCCCTCCGTGCCGCCGGTCAGGTGTCGGCCGCGAGCACGTCGGCACGCGCCGCTCGGATGCCCTCCGCGATCTCCGTGACCGTCAGCTGCTCGCTGTCGAGCACCACGTGAACCCCTCCCAGCGACGGCATCGTGGCCTGCAGACGCTCCGTCTCGTCGAGGAGGCGTCCAAGACCGAGCCATCCGTCGGGCTCGCGAGCGACGATGCGCTCCCGCAAGGTCGCCGGATCCGCGCGGAGCCGCACCAGCAGGTGATCGTCCGCACCGAGCGCCGCGAGCACGTCGGCGAGATGCGCCTGTGACTCGATCACCTCGGCCACGACGACGAGGGTCGCCCCGGCGCTCGCGTGGGAGTCACGCCAGGCCCGAAGATGCTCGCAGCGCTGTGCGAGGTCAGGGAACGGATAGGCCCACGACACCTCGTCCACGTCGACGCCGGCGTGGGGGATCCCATCCGCGGCCAACGCATCGAGCAGCGCGGTCAGCGTGACGGTCTTGCCGGAACCAGGTGGCCCGGTCACGAGCACGGCGAACACGTCCGAGAGTCTTCCACCCACAGGCTCGTGCCGGGAGCGGGCGCCGGCCGCTCCCGGCCTCCCAGGTGCGGGAGACCGGGACCGCCGTCGGGCGCGCGCGGGCCAGGGCCGCTAGCGCGACGTGCGGAGCGACACGAGCACGGGCCGCCCACCCTGCCCCCACCGCAGCTCGGCCAGGCCGCCGACGCCGGGCTGGAAGCGCCAGCTGGCACTCGTCTGCGAGGTCGTGACGTAGCGGGGGGCGCCTCCCGCCGTGACGAGCTCGACGCCCGCCTTCGTGATCACCCTGCCGGTGTCCGACGTCCCGCCGGCAGCGAGGGCCGTCGACGCGCTCCCGACGAGCGCGGTCGCGACGACGAGCCCGATCCTGCAGGAGAGCGAGGTGAGCCCTGCGGCCCACGATCGCTTCGGCCCGGTCTGGCCGAGACCGATGTCGTTCTGCGTCTGTGCCGGCATGTGCTGTGGTGTCGTCATCGTCTGCTCCTTCTCCTCGGCTCGTGGACTCGGGGGAGCCTCGCGGAGCGCCCTTAGGGTGGGATGAAGGTGGGCCTAGGGCGGCTCTGGCAGGATCAGCGCATCGCCCACCTCGGCCTCATCGATCCCGACGACGCGACCGGCCCGCTGCGCGAGGAGTACGACGCCGCCGTCCAGCGCGCCGGCAAGGTCTACAACATCGTCCGCTCGATGAGCCTCCGGCCGGCCGTGCTGAGACGGTCGATGGAGCTCTACAAGGCGGTCATGTTCGGCCCTTCGGCGCTCTCGCGGCAGGAGCGCGAGCTGCTGGCGACGGTCGTGTCCGCGACGAACGAGTGCCACTACTGACGACGCGCGCACGCAGACGACCTCCGTGCCGAGGGCGCAGCAGAGGAGCTCGCGTGGCATGCCGAGCACGACTATCGGCTCGCTCCCGGGTTGGACCTGCGCACGCGCGCCCTGTGCGACTACGCGCAGAGGCTGACGCTCGCGCCGGCCTCCGTCGGCGCGGCCGACGCCGACGCCCTGCGAGCCGTCGGGCTGGACGACGCCGCGATCCACGACGCGATCCAGGTGATCGCGTACTTCAACTACATCAACCGGATCGCAGAGGGCGTCGGGACGGACCTCGAGCCCGAGTGGGAGCCACGCTCCTACCCGCCGGCCGCACCCTAGGGGCCGGGCTCCCCGGCCCGGCCCGAGGGATGAGGGCTGACTGCCCTATGCGCGGGTGCGCCGCTTCGTCCGGTGCTTGCCCGCCGTGATCCGGGCGTCGTCGGCCGGGAAGTAGATCGACTCGTGGCCGTCCTCCCAGCGGACGCGGTAGTGCTCGTGGCCCTCGCCACCGAGGACCTCGAGGATCTCCGCCTTGCGAGGGGCGTCACCCACGGCGTGCCCCGTGATCTCGATCAGGTCGCCTGCCTCGGCAGGCTTGCCCGCGACCGTCTTCGCCATCGTCGTCTCCTTCCGTGACCGCCACCATCGTCGCCCGGGCACGACCCGCCCGCATCCGGGAACCCGGCGGATCCCGCTACGGGTTTCCCCGACGTCGGAGAACGCGGCGGTCGCCGGTGCGCCGCGTGACACCATCCGCATCGAGGCGCTCGAGGAGCAGCTGCGCGTCGCGGCGGCCGACCCCGATCAGGTCGCGGAATCGCGCGAGCGTGATCTCCCCGGCCGTCTCGCACTCCGCCACGAGCGTGTCGCGCGCCGCAGCGTAGGCGGCCGCGCCGACGGCGAAGCCGTCACCCAGGCGCACCAACCTGCCGTCGTGCTCGAGGAAGCGCGCGAGCTCGCGATCGTCGACCCGCAGAGCCGCCGGAGCGGCGGCGGCGAGCTCGTCCTCCAGCGCCGCGGCGGCGGCCGACCGATCGCCGAGCGAGGCAGCCGTCCCGGGAAGATAGGCCTTGCCGTCCCGCCGCTCGAGCTCGAGGAGCGGCAGCACCGACGCCGCCCAGGGCGCGGCCGGGAGCAGCTCGGCGAGCGACAGCCCCGGGTCGAGCGGCGACGACTCGGCCCGAGCCCGGAGCCGGGCGTGCACCTCCGCGCGGAGCGAGGCGAGCCATGCGTCGGAGAGCGCCCAGTCCCCGACCACGCGAACGGCCGAGAGACCCTGCTCCAGCTCGGCACGGTCGAGCAGCGCGCGTCCGCCGAGAGAGCCGGTCCGCACCGGTGCGTGGACGAGCGCACGGACGATCGACGCGGGGTCGCCGCGCTCCAGCAGCACGAGCCGGGCCTCGTCGACGCGGCGCGGTGGAGCCGGGTCGAGCACGAGCCCACCGCCGACCGTCGTCTCCGCGCGGAGCACCACGCGGTCGCCGCGCGCCGCGACGACCGGCTCCGCGAGGCGAAGCTGGGCGAAGCGCTCGCCGACGCGCACGACCCGGGCGGGCACACGGCTCGTGCCGTGGTGAACGAGGAGCCGGATCCCGTCGGCGATCGGCTCCAGCTCCTCGAGCACGACGTCGAGGCGGTACGACGTGGGGTACGCGCCCGGCTCGACGAGCACGTCGCCGCGCACGACCTGCGCGCGCTCGACCCCCGGGAGCGCCGCCGCGACGCGCTGGCCCGCCTCGGCCCGGTCGACGGCACGATCGTGGACCTGGACGCTGCGCACCCGCACGTTGACGCCTGCGGGCTCGAGCCGCAGCTCGTCGCCCTCCCCGACGCTGCCCGACCACAGCGTGCCGGTCGCGACGGTGCCGATGCCGCGCAGGGAGAAGGCCCGGTCGACCGCCAGGCGCGTCGGCAGCTCGGCCCGGCGCGGCACGACCGCAGACGCGGCCCGGGCGAGCGCTGCGCGCAGGTCGCCCAGGCCGGCCCCGGTGAGGGCGCTGACCGCGACCACCTCGGCACCCGGGACGAGCTCACGGGCCTCCTCGACCGCCAGCTCGACCGTCTCCGCGTCGACGCTGTCGGCCTTCGTCACTGCGACGACGCCGCTCTCAACGCCGAGCAGACGCAGGATCGCGAGGTGCTCGTGCGTCTGGGGGCGCGCCCCCTCGGCCGCGTCGATCACGAGCAGGAAGAGGTCGATGCCGGTCGCGCCGGCGACCATCGCCCGGACGAACCGCTCGTGCCCCGGCACGTCGACGAGCGACAGGCGCTGCCCGTCGGGCAGCTCGAGCGGTGCGTAGCCGAGATCGATGGAGATCCCCCGCCGCTGCTCCTCGGGCAGGCGGTCGGTGTCCTTCCCGGTCAGGGCGGCGACGAGACGCGTCTTGCCGTGGTCGACGTGACCCGCGGTGCCGATCGTCAGCGACACGCAGTCCTCCGACGGCGACCACCCGACCTCGACCCGGTGACCGCCCTGCAGGGGCGGCGGAACCGCAAGTGACAACTTGTCACATGCGTCGCCGGGCGTTCGGCGAGAGACGCGATCACGTGCCCGCTCGGGCTCCTCCGGCGTCGGCTGCCCCATCGTCCGCGGTCGCCTCTGCGGCTGCGACAGCTCGGGCGACGACCTCGACCTCGTCGTCCGCGAGCGTGCGCGCGTCGAGCAGCAGGCGGCCGTCGCGGACGATGCCGAGGACGGGAGGGTCGCCCGCGCGCAGGGGCTCTGCGAGGGCGGCGTCGACGGCGCAGGCGGCGCTCGGCAGGTCGGTCACCGGCAGAGCACCGCCGCCGACCCGCCCGACCGTCTCCTCGACGTCGCCGCCGACGAGCGCGGCGAGGCGCGCTGCACGGGCACGGACGGAGGCGAGCGGCTCCTCCAGCATCCGCAGCACGGGCACCTCGCGCCGCGCACGGGCCGGGTCGAGGTAGAGCGCGAGCGTTCCCTCGAGAGCCGCGAGGCAGAGCTTGTCGGCGCGGAGCGCGCGGTGGAGCGGATGCCGACGGAGCCGCTCGACGAGAGCCGCGCGACCGACGACGATGCCGGCCTGGGGCCCGCCGAGGAGCTTGTCGCCCGAGAAGCAGACGAGGTCGGCACCCGCGGCGAGGCTGGCGGCCGCAGTCGGCTCGTCGCCGAGGTCGACCAGCGCGCCGGAGCCGAGATCGTCGACGAGCGGGAGCTCGTGCGCATGGGCGACCGCGGCGAGGTCGGCGAGCCTGGGCTGCTCGGCGAACCCGACGACGCGGAAGTTGGACGGGTGGACACGGAGGACGACGGCGGTGTCGGGCCCGATGGCGCGCTCGTAGTCCCCGGCGCGCGTGCGATTGGTGGTCCCGACCTCGACGAGCGTGGCACCCGACCGTGCGAGGACGTCGGGGATCCGGAACCCGTCGCCGATCTCGACCAGCTCGCCACGGGAGACGACGACCTCGCGTCCCTCGGCGAGCGCCGCCAGGGCGAGCATCACGGCCGCGGCGCAGTTGTTCACGACCAGGGCGGCCTCGGCTCCCGTCAGCTGCGCGAGCGGCGCTTCGAGATGATCGTGCCGCGAGCCGCGGCGTCCGGTCTCGAGGTCCAGCTCGAGGTTCGAGTACCCGCGGGCGACCTCCTCCACGCGCGCCAGCGCAGAGGCCGGCAGCGGCGCACGGCCGAGGTTCGTGTGGACGATCACGCCTGTCGCGTTCACCACGCGCCGGAGACGCGGCCTGGTCGCGCGCTCGAGCGCCGCTCGCGCGTCCACCACCGGGTCGCCGACCTCCTCCCCGGCGCGGAGCGCGGCCCGGGCGTGCTCGAGCGCGGCACGGGCCGCCGCGAGCGCCGCCCCCCGAGGTGCGTCTGCGAGACGCGGGTCGGCGAGCATCCGGTCGACCGACGGGAGGTCGCGCAGGCTCCGGATCATCTGCTGAGTGTAGGCGTGGCCGGATGCGCGTCGGCGCGCAGCGACGCCGGCGTGCGACACTCGGCACATGGCGGCGGAGGCGACGAGAGCGCTGCGCGACCGGCTCGACCGAGCGGTCGCAGAGGGTCGTGCGGGAAACCGCCTCTGGCTGTACGCGACGTATCACTGCAACCTCGCGTGCGCGTACTGCCTCACGGAGTCGAGCCCGCGGATCGCCGACCGACGCGAGCTCGGGGATGCGCGGCTGGTCGCCGCAGCGACGGCCGCCCGCGACCATGGCTTCGCATCGCTCGGGGTCACCGGCGGCGAGATCTTCATGCTCCGGTCGTTCCCCGCGACGCTCGCCGCGCTGACCGAGATCTTGCCGACGCTCGCGCTGACCAACGGCCACCTCTTCACACGTCGCGTGCTCGATCGCCTCGACCCGCTCGCGGGTGCCGGTCTCTCGTTCCAGCTCTCGCTCGACGCGGTCACCCCAGCCGACAACGACGCGCTGCGGGGGGCGGGCAACCACGCCGCCGTGCTCGACGCGATCCGTCGCCTCCGCGCGAGGGGACACCACGTGCGGATCGCCACGACCCTTGCCGACGAGCCGCCCGGCGGCCTCGACGAGCTGTGCGAGCTCCATCGCAGCCTCGGCATCCCCGACGAGGACCACCTCGTGCGGAGCGTCGTGCGGCGCGGCAAGGCCGACCTCGAGGGCCTCGGCGTCGAGCTCGGGCCGGACGACGTCCTCCCCGAGCTGACGTTGACGGCCGAGGGCGCGTTCCTGCACCCGTTCGCGCCGACGGTGCGCCACGGGGTGACCGACGTCGACCTGCGAGTCGCGGCCGAGCCGCTGCCGTTCGACGCGGCGCTCGAGGCGTTCCTGGCTTCGGTGTCTGGCCGCCCGGCCGGCGAGGACGTCGTGCGGAACGTCAGGTGAGCGTGATCGAGCCCCCCGGTCGGGGAGCGCGTGCTCTGATCGTCGCCAAGGCTCCGGTCCCAGGCAGGGTCAAGACGCGTCTCGTCCCACGCCTCGGCGAGGAGGGAGCCGCGGCGCTGTCGCGGGCGATGCTGCTCGACACCCTCGAGTGCTGCCGCCGCGAGGTGGAGGACGTCGGCATCCTCCATGCGCGGGCCGAGGAGGGCGAGGCCCTCGCGGCGCTCGCGGGCCCAGGAGCGGTGCTGATCCATCAGCGGGGATCGGGACTCGGCGACGCTCTTCTCACCGGGATGCGCCAGACGCTCGCCGAGCGCGATGCGGCGCTCCTCGTCTCCTCGGACGTCCCCGGTCTCCCGGAGGGCAGCCTCCGCGCCGCCCTCTCGGCGCTCCGTGCCGGAGCGGACGTGGTGCTAGGCCCCTGTCCCGACGGCGGCTACTGGCTCGTCGGCATGCGGGAGGCGCTCGCCGAGCCGTTCGTCGGCATCCCATGGTCGACCCCAGCCGTGCTCGACACGACGCTGGCGCGCTGCCGCGCGGCGGGCCTCACGGTCGAGCTTCTAGAGACCTGGAGCGACGTCGACACGCCCGACGACCTCGCGGCGCTCGCTGCCGCGGGCGACGTGCCGGGGCCTCGTACGAAAGAGTTCATTGCGCAGCTCGTCGCGGACGGTGCAGAGTCCGGTGTGGCAGCGCATCTCCGCGCTGACGCACGTCCCCGACAGGAGGGAGACACGCCGTGAGCATCCTCGCCGCACACGAGTCGCTGGCCATCGAGATCCCCGCCGGCGAGATCGCCGCCCATGCCGCCGAGGTGGACCGGGAAGCACGCTTTCCTGCGGAGAGCGTCGATGCGCTCCGCCGGGCACGGCTCCTGGGCCTCGGCCTCCCCGACCGGCTCGGCGGGCGACCCGCGAGCGCGATGCGGATCGCCGGCGCGATCGAGCGCGTGGCCGCGGCCTGCGGCTCGACCGGGATGATCTACACGATGCACGTCGTGGCGGCGCAGACGCTCCTCGCCACGACCCCCGAGGACAGCGGCCCGAAGGCCGACGCGCTCCGGGCGATCGCCGCAGACGAGCACCTCACCACGATCGCCTTCTCGGAGAAGGGCACGCGCAGCCACTTCTGGGCGCAGGCCTCGCGCGCGACAGCGGACGCCGAAGGCGTCGTCCTGGACGCCGACAAGTCGTGGGTCACCGCCGCGGAGCACGCCGACTCGTACGTGACCGCGGTCGGCGCGCCTGGCTTCGACGACCCGCTCGTGACCGAGCTCTACCTCGTGGACGCCGCCTCGCCGGGGCTCCGGATCGAGGGCCCGTTCGATGGGATGGGCATGCGCGGCAACGGGTCCTCACCCGTCGCGCTCCGCGGCGTGCGCGTCGAGGCCGAGCGGCGCCTCGGCTCACCACAGGGCGGGCTCGAGGTGATGCTCGAGGCGACGCTGCCCTGGTTCGTGCTCGGCTGCGCCTCGTGCTGCGTCGGGCTGTCGGGCGCCGCTGTCGAGCTCGCCGCGGCCCACGTCACGACGTCCCGCATGACGCACACCGGCACGTCGCTCGCCGACCTGCCGACCGTCCGCGCGCGGCTCGGCCACGCGAAGGTGCGTCACATGCAGGCCCGGGCGCTCCTGTACGAGCTCGCCTCGCAGCTCGATGCCGGGGCACCCGAGGCGCAGCTCGGAGTGCTCGCGACCAAGGCCGCGTGCGCAGAGATGGCGATCGAGGTCACCGACGCCGCGATGCGGGTCTGCGGCGGAGCCGCCTACTCCCGCCAGCTGCCGCTCGAGCGGCTCTTCCGCGACGCGCGGGCGGCCGCGGTGATGGCGCCCACCACCGACCTGCTCGTCGACTTCCTCGGAAGGGCGCTCACGGGGCAAGACCTGCTGTGACGCTCCCGCCGTCACGTGCGACCGGCGACGGCGAGCAGACGCTGCTCGTCCTCGCCGGGGCACGCATCCTGCTCGGTGTGCTCTGGCTCGCCAACCTCGCCTGGAAGCTGCCGCCCGACTTCGGTCGCGACGATCCGGAGGGCCTCCTCTACAGCTTCGAGCTCGCGGCAGACCACGCACTGGTCGAGCCGCTGCGCACGCTGGCGGCCGACGTGCTCATCCCGCACTTCACCGTCTTCGGCTGGCTCGTCTTCCTCGCCGAGCTCGCGGTCGGGCTGTCGCTCCTGCTCGGCCTGTGGACGCGGATCGGCGCGCTCCTCGGCGTCGCCCAGGCCGTCGCGATCACGCTGCTCGTGGTTCGCGCACCCGACGAGTGGCTCTGGACGTACGTCCTCCTGATCGCGTTGAGCCTCGTCGTCGCGCTGACCCCGTCGGGGGCGCGGCTCAGTCTCGATGCTCGGCTCGGACGCCGTGCCTGACCGCCTGATCTCGGTGGTCGTCCCGACGCTGGACGAGGAGTCGACGGTCGGTGGCGCCGTGGGCCGGGCGCGCGAGACGATCGTCGGCTGCGAGGTGCTCGTCGTGGACGGCGGCAGCCGGGATGCCACGGTCGCGGTCGCGACGCGCGCCGGGGCCCGGGTGCTGCGCCGACCGGGGACGCGTGCCGACGCGATGAACGCGGGCGCTGCCGCCGCTGCCGGCGACGCACTCCTCTTCCTCCACGCCGACACGACGCTGCCCGACGGCGCCGGGGAGGCGATCGGCTCGATCCTCGCCCACCGGGACGGCGGGGCGTTCACGCTCGCCCACGACCGGCGGGCGCTGCCGTACCGAGCCGCGGCTGCGGTCTGCAGGCCGTTCCATCTCGGCGTCTACGGCGACCAGGCGATCTTCGTGTCCCGTGCCGCGTTCGAGCGGATCGGCGGCTACGCCGCCCTCCCGATCATGGAGGACTACGACCTCGTCCGGCGACTCCGCGAACAGGGGAGCTTCGAGGTGCTGCCGCTGCGGGTGACGAGCTCCGCCCGCAGGCAGCGCAGCCAGGGCGAGGTGCGGACGCTGCTGCGCGTCGGCTCGATCAAGCTGCTCTACCGGCTGGGCGTGTCGCCCTCCTGGCTCGCGGCTCGCTACCGGCCCGCGCGCTGAGGTTCGCGCTCTCAGTGCAGCGCGGGGACGAGCTCGCGCAGGAGCGCGACCAGGCTCCCCGACGCCGCTGCTCCGACCCGCAGCACGTGCTCGGCGTCGAGCGGCTCCGGGAGGATGCCGGCCGCCATGTTCGTGACGCACGAGAGCCCGAGGCAGCGGATGCCCATGTGCCGCGCGGCGAGCACCTCGGGCACGGTCGACATCCCGACGAGATCGGCGCCCAGCGCGCGCAGCATGCGGATCTCGGCCGGCGTCTCGAACGCCGGGCCGAGCCAGGCGGCGTAGACGCCCTCGCGCAGCTCGATCCCCAGGCGGCCGGCGGCGTCGCGCGCGGCGGCGCGGAGCGACGGGTCATAGGCGTGGGACATGTCCGGGAAGCGCGGCCCGAGCGCGTCGTCGTTCGGCCCGACCAGCGGCGAGGCCCCCTGGAGATTCAGGTGGTCGGAGATCGCGACGAGCTGCCCTGGCTCGAGGGACGTGTCGATCGCGCCGCAGGCGTTCGTCAGCACGAGCGAGCGGATGCCGAGCAGACCGAGCACCCGCACGCCGAAGGCGACCTTCGCGGGCGGATGCCCTTCGTACAGGTGCGCGCGTCCCTGCATCACGGCGACGGGCACGCCGCCGAAGGCGCCCAGCACCAGCGTCCCGGCGTGCCCGATCGCCGTCGAGGCGGGCCAGCCCGGGATCTCGCCATAGGGGATCGAGACGCGATCCTCGACCGCGTCCGCGAACGACCCGAGCCCGCTGCCCAGCACCACGCCGACCGCCGGGTCGACGGACGCCCGCTCGCGGATCGCGGCGACCGCCTCGCCGAGCCCGTCGCTCATGCGGCTCCCCCTTGCCGCGCCCGCCATGGTCCCAGCACGAGCTCCACCGCCTCCGCAGGGTCGTCGGTCACGCGCAGCCGCTCGACGTCGTGCTCCGCGACCAGGCCGCCGTCGAGCGTCTCCACGCGGATGAAGTGGAGCATCTCCTCCCAGTAGTCGCTGTCGAACAGGACGACGGGGAAGGACTCGATCACCCCGGTCTGGATCAGCGTCAGCGACTCGAACAGCTCGTCGAGCGTCCCGAAGCCGCCCGGGAAGATCACGAAGCCCTCGGCGGCCTTCACGAACATCGTCTTGCGGGCGTAGAAGTGCTTGAAGGTCAGGCCGAGGTCGCAGTACGGGTTCATCGCCTGCTCGTGCGGCAGGACGATGTTGAAGCCGACCGAGAGCCCACCGGCGTCGCGGGCCCCGCGGTTCGCCGCCTCCATCACGCCGGGCCCCCCGCCGGTCACGACCGCGAACCCCTCCTCGGCGAACAGGCGGGCCGTCTCCCGCGCGGCGAGGTACACGGAGGACGTCTCGCCCACCCGCGCCGACCCGAAGATCGACACCGCGGGGCGATCGATCCGCTGCACTGCCTGGAACCCCGCGAGGAACTCGGAGGCGATCAGCGACACGTCGCTCGCGAGCGTCTCGTGCGAGCGCTCGAAGACGATGCGGTCGATGCTCCCGTCCTGGGTCACAACCGCTCCTGGGGGACGTGCGCGGCGAGCATCCCGAGCGCGAGCAGGGCAGCGGTGGCGACCGAGGTCACGGCGACGATCGCGCCGAGTCGCCGCGCCTCGCCCGCGCTCGGCCGGCCGCCGCCGCGCCGCAGGACGCGCCACGAGCGCAGGATGTGCGCGCCGTCGAGGATCCACACCGGAGCGAGGTTCAGCAGGTTGACGAGGAAGCCGGCGTACGCGAGCGCCAGCAGGAGCCGCGAGTCGCCGAGCTCGCCGGCCACGTAGACGCCGAGCGCGGCCGCACCGCCCGCCACCGGCCCCGCGAGCGACACGCGGGCGTTCACCCACGGGTCGAACCGCGTGTTGCGCAACGCGACGTACGCGCCGAGGAAGGGGATGAAGACCGGCAGCTGCGGATCGAGCCCGAGGCGGCGCGCCTCGACGTAGTGCCCGAGCTCGTGCGCGAGGATCAGCAGCACGAAGCCGACCGCGAACGGCAGCCCCCAGATGAGGGCGTACCCGCCGACGGCGAGGAAGATCCCGAAGAACTTCAGCGAGAACGCGCCGAACTTGACCATCAGCCCGATCGCGATCGCGACCGGCGCGACGAGTCGAGCGACCCACGAGCGCCGCGACGGGGCCTCCAGCGGCAGCGACCGCGGCTCGGGTGCGGTCACGGGCTCCGGCGCCGTCAGCGGCATCGGCAGCTCGTTGTCCCGCGTCGGATCAGCGTCGTGCTCCACCACGAGGTCTCCTAGGGTTCCTGACCGCAGGTCAGGAACCCTGGCCGATCCACTCTTCGCCTCCCACGTAGACCTCCTTCTTCCAGAGCGGCACGGTCTGCTTCAGCGTGTCGATCGCGTCGGCGCACGCTGCGAGGGCATCGGCCCTGTGCGGTGCCGACACGGCGATCACGACGCTCGGCTCGCCGATCCCGACCACGCCGACGCGGTGGTGGATCGCGACGGCGAGGAGGTCGTACCGCGCACGGAGCTCGGAGGCGATCCGCTCCATCTCCTGCTCCGCCATGCCCTCGTAGGCCTCGTACTCGAGGCGAACCACGTCTCGACCCCGCGAGCGGGAGCGGGTGGTGCCGACGAACGTGGCGATCGCCCCGGCCTCGTCCGCCGCGACCTCGCGCACCGCCTCGTCCAGCGAAAGCGGGTCCTCCGAGAGGCGGAACGCCCCGCCGGAGACCGGCGGGATCAGCGCCACCTCGTCCCCGTCGGCGAGCGCCACGGTGCGCTCGACGTAGGCGTGGTTGACCGCGAGCAGCAGCCCGGGTGGCTCGTCGCCGAGCCCGAGCGCCGGCCAGACCTCCCCTGCGCTCGTCCCGTCCGGGAGCTCGAGCGTCCGCTGGCGCGCTCCCGCGAGCTCCCGCAGCCCCGCGAACAGCCGTACCTCGATCCTCATCGCGTGAGCGTATAGGCGGACTCGTGCAGGCGTCCGCCCTCGCACGAACCTGCGCCGTCCGCGGCCGCGAGCCGGCGACGTGTTGCCCCCGGAGGCGTCTGTCATGTTACATCTGCCCCGATGACGACGGTCCTGCCGCGCACGAACCTCAACGACCAGGTCTACGAGACGCTGCGTCAGCGGATCCTGGCGCGCGAGCCGGGCCCGGGCGCGAAGCTCAGCCTCCACGAGCTCGCCTCCGAGCTCGGGGTGTCGCGCAGCCCGGTGCATCACGCCCTGACCCGGCTGGTGTCGGAGGGTCTGCTCAGCGTGAAGGCGCGCCGGGGGTACTTCGTGACGCCCGTGACCGAGCAGGTGCTCGTCGACGGCTACGGCGTCCGCCTCGCGCTCGAGCTCCACGCCGCGACGCGAACGGTCGGACGGCTGGACGGAGCCCAGCTCGAGCGCTTCCGCCACCTCTGCGAGGCGACCACGGTCGCGCTCTCCCACGAGGAGTGGGACACAGCGAACGCCGCGTTCCACGAGTTCCAGGTCGACCTCGCCGACAACGAGCAGCTCTCGCGCTTCTACCGCGAGCTCTCCGTCAACCTGATGATGCAGGTGATCCGCGGCGGGCACGTCGAGGGCGGCGCCTACCTGGCCACGGAGCACCGCGCGATCGTCGACGCGTTCGAGGCCCGTGACCTGGACGCCGCGGCGGCCGCGATCTCGACGCACGTCGCAACGGGCGAGCGGATCGCGCTCGAGGCGATCCGCCGCGCCGGCGGAGCCCTGTAGGGAGGGCACCCGCTCCCGGCGCCCGCCGGGCGACCTGAGCCAGCAGCGGGCGCAGGAGCTCGGAGGGTGGGTGCACGGGTCGGCCCGTCCGAGCCGACATACGATGTCGCAGATGGCCGAGCCCCCGGAGCCGCGGACCCCCGACAGCGGCGAAGCCCGTCGGCTCGACGGCACCATCGAGCTGAAGCCCTGGTACGGCCCCGACGACGCGCCCCGAGCGGCGACGGAGGCGCCGGGCGCGTTCCCATTCACGCGCGGCCCGTACCCGGACATGTACCGGGGCCGGCCGTGGACGATGCGGCAGTACGCCGGGTTCGGCACGGCGGCCGAGACGAACGAGCGGTTCCGCACGCTCCTCGGGCGCGGCCAGACGGGCCTGTCGGTCGCCTTCGACCTCCCGACCCAGCTCGGCTACGACTCCGACGACCCGCTGGCGGACGGCGAGGTCGGCCGCACGGGCGTCGCGATCGACAGCGTCGACGACATGGCCGTGCTGCTCGAGGACATCCCCCTGGACGAGGTCTCGACGTCGATGACGATCAACGCCCCGGCGGCGCTGCTCCTGCTCGCCTACGAGCTCGTCGGCGAGGAGCGCGGGATTCCCGGCACCGCTCTCCGCGGCACCGTCCAGAACGACGTCCTCAAGGAGTACGTCGCGCGCGGGAACTACATCTTCCCGCCCCGGCCGTCGATGCGGCTGACGACCGACGTGTTCGCCTACTGCGCCGAGCGGCTGCCGCACTGGAACACGATCTCGATCTCCGGCTACCACATCCGCGAGGCGGGGGCCACGGCCGTCCAGGAGCTCGCCTTCACCCTCGCCAACGGGATCGCCTACTGCGAGGCCGCGATCGCCGCCGGGCTGTCGCCGGACGCGTTCGGCGCCCGCCTCTCGTTCTTCTTCAACGCGCACAACCACGTCCTCCAGGAGGTCGCCAAGTTCCGCGCGGCGCGGAGGATGTGGGCGACGATCATGCGCGACCGCTTCGGTGCGACGAGCCCGAAGGCGCAGGCGCTGCGCTTCCACGCGCAGACCGGCGGCTCGACGCTCACCGCCCAGCAACCGGAGAACAACGTGGTGCGCGTCGCCGTCCAGGCGCTCTCGGCGATCCTCGGGGGCGCCCAGTCGCTGCACACGAACGGCTTCGACGAGGCCCTCGCGCTGCCGACCGAGCAGGCGGCCACGCTCGCGCTGCGGACGCAGCAGATCCTCATGCACGAGGCAGGGACGACCGACACCGCCGATCCGCTCGGCGGCGCCTACGCGCTCGAGGCGCTCACCGACGAGCTCGAGCGGCAGGCGACCGCCCTGATCGGGCGCATCGACGACCTGGGCGGTGCGGTCGCCGCGATCGAGCTGGGCTTCGTGCAGCGCCAGATCGAGGAGTCGGCCTACCGCTGGCAGCAGGAGGTCGAGAGCGGCGAGCGGGTGATCGTCGGGGTCAACCGCTTCGCGGGGGACGAGGAGCAGCCGCTCGAGCTCCACCGTCTCGACCCGCAGCTCGAGCGGGATCAGCGCGCGCGGGTGGCCGCGGTGCGCGCGCGTCGCGACGCGGCGGCGGCCGAGACGGCGCTGGCCGAGGTGCGTCGCGTCGCCGCCGGCGACGCCAACCTGCTCCCGTCGCTGCGCGAGGCGCTGCGGGCGCGCTGCACGATCGGCGAGCTCTGCGGCGCGCTGCGCGAGCAGTGGGGCATGCACGACGCAGCCCCACGTCCCTGAGAGAGACCGCCGACGGGCGGTGCGC
This sequence comes from uncultured Actinomycetes bacterium, assembly GCA_963703095.1. Taxonomy (GTDB): domain Bacteria; phylum Actinomycetota; class Thermoleophilia; order Gaiellales; family Gaiellaceae; genus Gaiella. The sequence goes on along the minus strand of OY969787.1, from coordinate 753,398 downwards.
CGGAGTCCGTACCATGGCGCGAGCCGTGGCCCGTGAGACCCACAGCCGCCGCCGCGCGGTCGCAGGCGTCGCGAGCCTGGTCGCCGTGGCGCTCGCGATCCCTCTCGCGGCGCTCGCGGCGACGCGCGGCGACGGGCCGCGAGCGGTCGCGTCGACGACGGCCGTGCCCGACTTCGCGCGGGACGTCGCGCCGATCGTGCGCGAGACGTGCGCGGGGTGCCACCGGCTCGGGGGGATCGCGCCGTTCGCGTTCCGCACCGAGGCCGACGTGGCGTCCCGTGCGGCAGCGATCGTCGCCGCTGTGCAAGGGAGGCGCATGCCACCCTGGCCGCCGGGCTCCTCCTCACCGCGCTACGTCGGCCAGGATCAGCGGACGCTCGACGGCACCGAGCGCGACACGCTGCTCCGCTGGGCGCGCGCGCAGCTGGTGAGGCCGGGAGCGCCGCGCGCCCGAACGCCCGTCGGCTCGCCGGCGAAGCGGATCGTCGCGCCGCGCGGCGGCGAGCGCGTCCTCGACCTGCGCATGCCGACGCCCTACACGCCGTCGGCGTCCGGCGGGGCCACCGACGACTATCGCTGCTTCCTGCTCGACCCGCGGCTCGCGGACGACGCCTTCGTCACCTCCGCGCGGATCGAGCCCGGCGCCGCCGAGCTCGTGCACCACGTGATCCTCTACCGCGTGCTGCCCGGGAGCGTCGCCGCCGCCGAGCGGATCGACCGCGAGGCGAAGGGCCAGGGCTGGACGTGCTTCGGCGGGAGCGGCGTGCCGCAGGGCGGCTCGAGGGGCGCGAGCCCGACGGCGTTCCTCGACGACGCGGGCTGGATCGCCGCCTGGGCGCCCGGCTGGGGTGGCGACCGCCTCCCCGACGGGATCGGGATCGAGCTCCCGCGGGGCAGTCGGATCGTGATGCAGGTCCACTACAACCTCCTCAACGGGAAGGCTCGTGATCGCTCCCGCGCCGTCCTCACGACGGTGCCCGCGACCGAGCGGCTGACACCCGTCCAGACGACCCTCCTGCCCGCGCCCGTCGAGCTCCCCTGCGCGCAGGGCGAGCGCGGTCCGCTCTGCGACCGCACCGCCGCGCAGTTCGACCAGGTGCGGAGATTCGGCCAGGATGCCGCCCTGTTCCCGACCGGCCTGCTGCTGATCTGTCGCAAGAACCCGGCGAACCCGCCCGCCGGGCAGATCTCGACGTGCGACCGCCCGGTCGGCGCGCCCACGACGATCCACGCGGTCGCGGGCCACATGCACCTGCTCGGCCGCTCGGTGAAGGTCGAGCTGAACCCGGGAACGCCGCGGGCGCGCGTCCTGCTCGACATCCCGCGCTGGGACTTCCACTGGCAGGCCTCGTACGTGCTCCAGGAGCCGGTGCGCGCCGAGCCGGGTGACGTGCTCCGCGTCACCTGCCGGCACGACCAGTCGCTCCGGGCGACGATCCGACCCCGCCCGAAGCCGCGGTACGTCCTCTGGGGCGAGGGCACGACGGACGAGATGTGCCTCGGCGTCCTCCAGGTCACCCGCGGCTGACGACCGGGCTGGCCCGCGACCGGGCACCGGGCGGGGCGAGTTCCGGCCCTACACTCGCGGGATGCGGATCCTGCTCGTCTCGCAGATGTACCCCGGCACCGGCACCCCCGACCTCGGGGTGTTCGTCGCGTCCCTTGAGCGAGAGCTAGCAGCGCGAGGCCACGAGCTCGAGCGGGCCGTGGTCGACCGGCGAGGCGGGCGGTCACGGCACCTGCGCCTCGCGCGCGACGTCGCCCTCACCGCGCGACGGTTCGCGCCGGACGTCGTCTATGCGCACTTCCTCGTCCCAGCCGGCCTGCTCGGCGCCCTCGCGGGTCGAGCCCCTCTCGTCGTCACCGCCCACGGGCAGGACGTCGCGAACGCCGAGCACGAGCCGCTCCGCCGAGCGACGCGGTGGACGGTCCGCCGCGCCGCACGCGTGATCGCAGTGTCCTCGTGGCTTCGGGATCGCCTCGTGGCGGCAGTTCCGGAGGCGGCGGGCAAGACCGACGTGATCGACTGCGGGGTCGACCTCGACCGGTTCGCCCCACGGGACGCCGGCGACGCTCGAGCGTCGGTCGGCTGGGATCCCGTGGGCACGGCCTTCCTCTGTCTCGGCTCGCTGACCGAGCGCAAGAACGTCCTCGCGCTCGCGCGCGCGTTCGCCGACCGTGGGGAGGGCTCGCTCGCCTTCGTGGGCGACGGCCCGCTGCGTGGCGCGCTCGAGGGGCGGACTCGCGTGCTGCTCGCCGGGCGCGTGCCGCACGACGAGGTGCCGGCGTGGCTCGCTGCCGCGGACGTCGTGTGCCAGCCGAGCCTGGTCGAGCCGTTCGGCCTCGCCACGCTCGAGGCGATGGCCTCCGGTCGCTCCGTCGTCGCGACCCGCGTCGGCGGGCCGCCCGAGTTCGTCCCGTCCGGGGCAGGTGTGCTGGTCGACCCTCTCGACGCGACGTCGCTGCGCTCCGGACTGGACGACGCGGCGGCGCTGGCACGACCGAACCTCGCCGCCCGGCGCGCCGCCGAGGCGCACGACGTTCGCCTGCAGGCGGCGCGGATCGAGGCGCTCCTGGCCCGTGCCGCCTCAGCCGCCTAGGCAGGCGCGGCTCCGCCCGACCCCGGTGCCGACGAGCGCCCGAGACGGTCGAGGTCGGCGAGCCGCAGCTCCACGAGCGGTCGCACGGCGTCCTCGATGCCTGCCTCGCGGGCGACCGCGAGCGCCTGCTCGTAGCTCTCGCGCGCCTTCGCCACGTCGACGCCCTGCTTGAGGCGGTTGTCGCCGGTCACCAGCAGGCGCTGGATCCGAGCCCGCGCCTCGTCGCTCGCCGCCATCCGGCGAGGGTAGCGCCGCCACCGGTACGATGCCGCGCGCGATGATTGCCGTGTCCGCCGTCCTCCAGGTGCTGCTCGGGGCAGCCCTCGTCACCCTCGTGCTGATGCACTCGGGCCGCGACACGGGCTTCGGCGGCATCGGCTTCTCGCCTGCCTCGCAGGGTGGGACGCACATCGTCGAGCGCAACCTCACACGGCTGACCGTCGTGGTCGCGGTCCTGTTCACGGCGAACACGGTCGTGCTCTACCGCCTGCTCGACTGACCCCGCTACACTGCGAGTCCACGCGCTGGTGGCGGAATTGGTAGACGCGCTAGGTTGAGGGCCTAGTGGCCATTGCGGTCGTGGAGGTTCAAGTCCTCTCCAGCGCATGAGGTGAAGCGGCCCCGCGGGGCCGCTTTCCGCTTCACGACGGGTGCGCCGTCGCCGAGGGTGTCAACGTTCGCGCCGCCGGATCCCGGGTTGACGACGTCCGGAAGGAGATCTACCCTGGGAGACGAACACATGTTCGTCCCCCCATCCTTCAGGAGGCACCCCGTGCACGCCGAAGCCGCGCTCAGCGCCCGACAGCAGGAGATCTGGCACTTCCTCGTCGAGTACGTCGACGGCCACGGCTACCCGCCGACCGTGCGGGAGATCGGCGAGCGGGTCGGGCTCGCGTCGCCGTCGACGGTGCACGCCCACCTCGCAACGCTCGAGCGCATCGGGCTGATCCGGCGCGATCCCACCAAGCCGCGCGCCATCGAGCTCACGGGCCACCGGCGGGTGGAGGCGTCCGGTCCGTCGGACGTCGCCCGGCTGCCGCTGCTCGGGCGTGTCGCCGCGGGCGCGCCGCTTCTGGCGGAGGAGAACGTCGACGACGTCGTGGCGGTCCCCGAGCCGCTCGGCCGGGGGGCGGACTTCCTCCTCACGGTGCACGGCGACTCGATGGTCGAGGCCGGGATCCTCGACGGCGACACGCTCGTCGTGCAGCGCGCGGACGACGCGCGCAACGGCGAGATCGTCGTCGCCCTCGCGGGCAACGACGAGGGCGCGGACGAGGCGACGGTGAAGACGTTCTACCGTGAGGCCGACGGCCGCGTTCGGCTCCAGCCCGAGAACGCGTCGCTCGAGCCGATCTTCGCCGACCACGTACGGATCCTCGGCAGGGTGGTGGGGGTGTTCCGGAGCCTGCGATGAGCGCGGTCACCCCCCTTGCGCGCACGCTCGACCAGGAGCTCCTGGCCCTCAGCCGCGGAGCCAGCCTTGAGTGCCCGTGCTGCGGGGAGTTCGTGCTGCGCCTGCGTGGTGTGCTCGCCTGCGCCGAATGCCGCTCGTTGCTCGCCGACGGCAGGCAGATCCCCGACGTCGTCCTGCCACGCGTCGCGTCCGGCTCCGCCGGCTGAGCCGCCGCCGCCCCACGGAACGCGAGCGGGAGCCGCGGGGCGCCGCTGACAGGAGAGACACGACGCGCTACCGTGCGGGTGCAGGCCGGATGGCCGCGGGCGCACATGCGTCCGAGGAAAGTCCGGACACCGCAGGGCAGGACGCTGGGGAAACCCCAGGCGGCGAAAGCCGACGGAAAGTGGAACAGAGAGGAGACCGCCCACGAGCGATCGTGGGTAAGGGTGAAACGGTGGGGTAAGAGCCCACCAGCGCCGTGGTGACACGGCGGCTCGCCAAACCCCGTCCGGTGCAAGGCGAAGCAGGTCCCGACGACGCGGCCCGCCGAGGGACCGGGTACGCCGCTCGAGCCGGCGGGCAACCGCCGGCCTAGACAGATGGCCATCCACGACAGAATCCGGCTTACAGGCCTGCTACGGAGAAGCCCTGCGACGCAGGGCTTCTCTATTGCTCGCACGCCGACCTCGTAGCTGATCGCGTCGAGCGGTTCGCTCGAGCCGACGCCTCGCCTCCTCGGAGCCCGCCGCTGACACGACCGGCAACCCGAGCGCGCTGCACGACCGAATCGGAGCGGGGGGATCTGCGCGAGCGGGCTCCCGTTCCGACACACCGGTCAGCCGCGTGGGCTCGCCTCGGTCCGCACGCGGAACGACCGCCCGCACGACCGGCAGTCGACCGTCGCTGCGGCTTCGACCTCCGCCCCGCAGAAGGGGCAGAAGGCGACCGGCTCCACGGTGGCCGCAGCCTCCTCGACGGCCGTGCGGCTCAGACGCGCCAGCACGGGGATCGACACGACCGTCGCGGCGAGGAGCACGGCGACGACGCCGAACGTCCTCGGGTACCACGACGACTCGGGCTCCGTCCACATCGCGACGACCAGCATCGTCGCGGCGACGGTGGTCAGACCGAGCGCGACGGGGAACGCGGTGCGGTAGCGCGGTGCGAGTCGCGCCAGCGCGAGCACGCAGGCGAGGGCGCAGGCGACGGCGGCGACCATGGCGCTCCCCATCGTCCGCCCGAGCACCTCGTCGTCGCCCCCGGTCCAGAGCGACACGATCACCAGCCCGAAGGCGATGACCCCCAGGCCTGCCCCGATCGGCGGCACAGGACCGAGCTGACGGCGCTCCCAGGCCGGCAGGCACGCGAGGGCGAGCACGAGCGCGCCCGTGACCGAGAGCGACGAGAGCAGGATCTTGCCGTGGGTCTCGCTGAACTCGCCGATCACCAGCGCGGCGATGCCGAGCGCGGCGTTGACGGCGACCGACCCGAAGAAGAGACCGATCCCGAGCCGCCGCAGACGCCTGCTGGCGACGCCGTGCGTCGTGGATGCCCGTCCGGGGACGCCGAGCGGCGCCATGGCAATTCTCACGATGCACCTCCTCTGCATCCAGAGGGTCGCAGCGGTCGTCCCGGAGCGCATCCGGGCGGACGCGGATCGGACCGGCGACGTTCGAGCAGGAATCCGTCAGGCAGCCCGCAGGACGACCTCGATCGCCGTCCCGTCCTCGGGGGAGGAGCGCAGGTTGAAGCCGCCGTCGATCGCGGCTGCCCGACGCCGCATGCTCTTGAGCCCCTGCCCTGCGCCCCCGGCGCCCTCCTCGAAGCCGACTCCGTCGTCGCGCACGATCACGACGCGCCGGCCGTTGCGGAGACCGAGCTCGACCCAGGCCCGTCGGGCGCCGGCATGCCGACGCGCGTTGGCGAGACCCTCCTGCACGATGCGGAAGATCTCGATCTGCTCGTCGGCCGCGAGGCGCACGGCGCCGTCGATCTCGAGCTCGACGTCGAGGGCGCCGTCGGCGGTGAGGACCTCGACGTAGCGGCGCAAGGCGGCGTCGAACGGCGCCGTCCCGCCCGCGGAGGAGAGGGCGAGCACGGCATAGCGAGCCTCCTGCTGGGCCGACGTCGCGGCCTGCTTGAGGCGGGGCAGCACGGTCTCGAGCGGCGCACCCGCGTCGAGCATGCTGACGTGGGTCGAGATCGCGAAGAGGTACTGCGCGAGCCCGTCGTGGATCTCCTGTGCCACCCGGGAGCGCTCTTCCGCGACCGCGCGGCCGAACTCGGCCTGCGAGATCGCCCGCCAGACGCCGACGAGGAGGACGCCGTAGGAGAGGAGCCGGAGGAAGTCGCCCTGGAGCAGGTCGTTGCTACCGGCCGCCGGGACGAGGACGTAGTGGAGATCGGCGAACACGACCAGCGTCATCGCCAGCGCGAGCCAGCTGTCCAGGTCGCGGCCGTGGCGTCGGAAGCGCAGCCCGAACCCGACGGTCGCGGCGACGGCGAGCGCCGCCTGCGTCGCGAAGGCGACGCCGAGCCCGGCCGCGGAGATCGTCCCCTCGCCCACGCTCGCACGGCCGGTGAGCTCGACGGCCACGGAGGCACCGAGCGCCGCGAGCCCGACGCCGCCCATCGAGGCGGCGAGCACGCGCTTTCGCTCGTTGACGCGCCGGGTCGAGAACGGGGCGATCGCGATCAGGACTGCGGCGAGGATCCCGGCGCCGATCGCCGCCCACGTCTGGCCGACCGTCCGCCCCGGCCCGTCGAGCAGCGGAGCGACCTCGAATGCGAGCGACCCGAGCGCCGCGACGAGGAACGCGCTCGAGAGCAGCACGTCCATCGCACGCCCTTCCACCATGAAGCGGATCGCGGCGAGCACGGCGACGATCGAGGCGACCACGGCGACCGCCGTGAGGAGCGCGATCCGCGCCTCCGGCAGCGTCGTCCCGCCCAGCCGGTCGGTGGCCCACAGGGAGAGCGTCCCGAGCCCGAGCACCGCGACCAGGACGAGCTCGCCTACGAGCCACGAGCGGTAGGCCTCCGGGCGCGCCCCAGCAGTCACCACACTCTCATCGGCAGCGGGGTTCGTGCCGATAAGGGGTCTGATGCCCGAGCGGATCCTCGTCGTCGACGATCACCCACTCACGCGCGAGGCGCTCTCGTCGCTGCTCGAGCACCGAGGCTTCGAGGTGGTCGGCCAGGCGAGCGACGGGGAAGAGGCGATCGAGCTCGCAGCAGACCTCCAGCCCGAGCTCGTGCTCCTCGACCTGACGATGCCGGGGATGGACGGGCTCACCGCCCTCCCGCTGATCCGGCAGGCAGCGCCCCTGGCGGAGGTCGTGGTGCTCACCGCGTCCGGCACGGAGGACAACCTCCTGGCGGCGATCCGGGCCGGCGCCGCCGGCTACCTGCTGAAGAGCGAGCCGCCCGAGCGGATCGCCGAGTTCCTGCGCGGCGTCGCGCACGGAGAGGCGGCGCTGTCCGGAGCGGTCGCGCGGAGCCTCATGGAGCGCGTTCGGGACGGAGGACGCATCGGCGGCGTGCCCGGCGAGATCGAGTCGCTGCTCTCGGCTCGCGAGGTCGAGGTGCTGCTCCTGCTCGACGAGCACCTCACGACCGAGGAGATCGCGGCCCGCCTCTTCATCTCGGAGCACACCGTGCGCTCCCATGTGAAGAGCCTCCTCCGCAAGCTCGGCGTGTCGTCGCGGCGCGAGGCGCTCGAGCGTCTCGCAGGCACCCACGCCTGATCCCCCGCGGCGGGGGATGACGATCCGTCACCCCTGGGCGATCCAGCGACGCGCCCGCCGCGCCGATAGACCCCCTACGACGCGCACTCCCGGTGGGACGGGCAGCGTGGGTGGACACCACAGCGAGACGGCCGGGCCGCACCCCGGCCGTCTCATCGTTCTGCGGCGTCAGGCCCGGAAGCCTGCGAGCGCCGCTCCGACCAGCCCCGGAAGGGTGTGCAGGTTGTAGCCGCCCTCGAGCACCGCCGCGACCCGTGGAGCGAGCGCGGCACACCGCGCGGCCAGATCCCGGAAGCCGTCGGCCGTCACGGCCATGTCGGCGATGGGCTCGTCGACGTGCGCGTCGAACCCGGCGCTCACGACCACGAGCTCGGGCGCGAACCGGCGCACGGCCGGCTCGACCTCGTCGGCGAACACCGCGCGGTAGACGGCGTCGTCGGAGCCGGCGGGAAGGGGAAGGTTGAGGGTCGTCGCGTCGCTCGTCCCCGGGCCACCCGTCCCGGGGTAGAACGGCCACTGGTGCAGCGACACGAAGAGCACCGAGTCGTCGCCGCGGAAGACGGCCTCGGTGCCGTTGCCGTGGTGCACGTCCCAGTCGATCACGGCGATGCGGCCGATCCCGAGCGCGTCCTGAGCGTGACGCACCGCGATCGCCACGTTGCCGAGCAGGCAGAAGCCCATCGCGTGGTCGGGCAGGGCGTGGTGTCCGGGTGGGCGCACGAGCGCGAACCCGCCCGTCTCGACGGCCTCGATCGCGCAGCCAGCCGCGAGGAGCGCAGCCTCCCACGAGGTCGGCCCCGCCGGGGTGTCGCCGTCGAGCCAGGTCTCCTCTCGCAGCCCCTCGACGCGGGAGAGGTACTCGACGTCGTGCACGCGCTCGACCTGAGCACGGGTCGCCGGGGCGCCCTCGCTCGACTCCGGGAACGCTGCGAGCAGGACGGCGAGCCGCTCCTCGCGCTCGGGGTGGTGGTGCCTGCTGGTGGGGTGCAGACGGGCGAACGACGGGTGGGAGATCGTCTTCACGCGGCCTCCTCGAGCCGTGTCGCAAGGCCGCCGAGACCGAGCCTCCTAGCCTCGGTCGCGCACGCACGCCAGTCGGGGGTCTGGTCGGGCAGGTCGGGCAGCGGCACCCCGGGATCCAGCGTGGCGACCGCCCGATAGCGCCGCAGGGCGTCGGCCTCGGCCTCGAAGCGGCCGGCGGCGAGCAAGGACCTCGAGCGTCGCTCCGTCCGCGAGGAGCGAGGCGGCGGTCTTCGCGCCGACCCCGCGCGCTCCCGGGATGCGGTCGGAGGGATCGCCGCGGAGCGCGATGAAGTCCGGAACCTGCCAGGGCTCGACCGCGTAGGCGGCCACGACCTCGGCCGGGCCGATCCGAGCGAGCTCGCTGACGCCCCGGCGAGGCTGGAGGATGGTGACGTCGTCGGCCGCGAGCTGGAAGGCGTCGCGATCGGACGTCGCGACGAGCGTCGACCCGCCCCGGGCTCTCTCCGACGCGACTGCCGCCGCGAGCACGTCGTCGGCCTCGAAGCCCGCGCGCTTGACGCAGACGATCCCCGCTGCGGCCAGGAGGTCCGGCGCGAGCTCGAGCTGCTCGACGAGCTCCTGGTCGAACTCGCGACCGGCCTGGTAGCCCGGGTGCAGGTCCGTGCGATACGTGGGCACGCCGAGCGTGTCCCACCCCACGACGACCGCCCGGGGACGCTCCGCCTGCCAGAGCCGCAGCACCATCGTGGTCAGCCCGGTCAGGAGGTTGCCCGGCCGGCCGTCGGCTCGCCGGATGGAGCGAGGGAGTGCGTGGAACGCCCGGTGCGCGAACGAGTCCCCGTCGAGGGCGAGCAGGGGCGCGCTCACGCGAGCGAGGCCTCGAGCCGCTCGATCTCGCTGCGCAGGCGCTCCGTCGCGACCGACGCCGCCTCGGCAGGCTCGAGCCCGGCGAGATCGTCGACCGGGATGGGCGGGCCGTAGGCGACGCGCAGCCGAGGGAGCCGCGACAGCCGGTCCGTGCCGCGGATCCCCGCCGGGACGAGCGGGACACCGGCCTCCAGGGCGATGCGCGCGGCACCGCTCCTCCACCGCGGCTGATGCTTCTTGCGGAGCCCCTTCGACCGGCGTGTGCCCTCGGGAAACATCACCACGGCATGCCCGTCCCGGCACAGCTGCACCGCGGTCGCGATCGCCTCCTCGTCGCGCTGGCCGCGCCTGACCGGGAAGGCCCCGCCGGCGCGCATGACCACGCCGAGCGGGAACCAGAAGAGCTCGGACTTCCCCATGAAGCGCAGGTACCTGCGGGGGTAGAGCGGCACGCCGAGCGGCCACGGATCGAAGTTCGAGAGGTGGTTCGACGCGAGGACGTAGCCACCGCTCGCCGGCAGGTGCTCCTGGCCGATCGCGTGCTCGCGGAAGAGGCCGCGGAGGACAGGCCAGCTCAGCCCGCCGACGACGAGGTAGAAGAGGCTCGGCCTGGGTGCATCCGTCATGCCGGGCCAGGATACGTCCGCAACGGACGCTTGCGCCGCTTGACAACCTCGCTACGGTGTTGCGCGTCATGGGCCGTCGCCTCGTCATCGTCGAGTCGCCTGCGAAGGCGAAGACCATCGCCGGGTATCTCGGCGACGAGTTCGTCGTGGAGTCGAGCATCGGGCACATCCGCGACCTGCCCGGTCGCTCGTCCGAGATCCCGAAGGAGGAGCGAGGACGGTTCGGCGCGCTGGGAGTCGACGTGGACGGCGACTTCGAGCCCTACTACGTCGTCGACGGCGACAAGAAGCGCGTGGTCACCGACCTGCGCAAGAAGCTCGCGGATGCCGACGAGCTCCTGCTCGCGACCGACGAGGATCGAGAGGGCGAGGCGATCGCGTGGCACCTGCTGCAGGTGCTCAAGCCGAAGAAGAGCATCCCCGTGCGGCGGATGGTCTTCCACGAGATCACGAAGGACGCGATCCGCCGCGCGCTCGAGGACACGCGCGAGATCGACCAGAGCCTCGTCGACGCGCAGGAGACGCGTCGCATCGTCGACCGCCTGTACGGCTACGAGGTCTCGCCGGTGCTCTGGCGGAAGGTGATGCCCCGGCTCTCGGCCGGACGCGTGCAGTCCGTCGCGACCCGGCTCGTGGTCGAGCGGGAGCGGGAGCGGATCAGGTTCGTGCGCGCCGGCTACTGGGACGTCGTCGGGACGTTCGACCCGGGCTCGTTCGAAGCCCGGCTCGTGGCGCTCGACGGCGCCCGCGTCGCCCAGGGGCGCGACTTCGGCCCGGACGGGCGGCCGCGCGACGCCGTGGTGGTCCTCGACGAGCCCCGGGCGCGAGGTCTGGCGGAGGCGCTGGCGGGCCGCCCGTTCTCGGTGCAGTCCGTCGAGGAGCGGCCGTACAGCCGGAGCCCCACGGCGCCCTTCCGCACGTCGACCCTCCAGCAGGAGGCGAGCCGCAAGCTGCGCTTCTCGTCGCAGACGACGATGCGCGTCGCGCAGCGCCTCTACGAGAACGGCTACATCACCTACATGCGCACCGACTCGGTGACGCTCTCCGACGCCGCGCTCACCGCGGCCCGGGCGCAGGCCGCGGAGATGTACGGTGCGGAGACCGTCCCCGACACGCCGCGCCGGTACGAGCGAGCGGTCGCGAACGCGCAGGAGGCGCATGAGGCGATCCGCCCGGCCGGCGACGCGTTCCGACTGCCGTCCGCTCTGAAGGGCGAGCTCTCCCGCGACGAGCTGGCGCTCTACGACCTGATCTGGAAGCGCACGATCGCGTCGCAGATGAAGGACGCCGCCGGTCGGACCGTGTCGATCCGCCTCGGGGCGACCACCGCGTCAGGCGAGGAGGCGACGTTCGGCACGGCCGGGACGGTGATCACCTTCCCCGGCTTCCTCCTCGCGTACGAGACCGGCGCCGACGACGCGCGGGACGACGAGCAGGAGCGCCGGCTGCCCGACCTCCAGGTCGGGCAGGACGTCACGGCCTCGGAGCTCCTCCCAGAGGGCCATGAGACGAGTCCGCCGGCCCGCTTCACCGAAGCCTCGCTCGTGAAGGCGCTCGAGGATCGCGGGATCGGTCGCCCGTCGACGTACGCGGCGATCATGGGCACGATCCAGGACCGCGGCTACGTCTTCAAGAAGGGCACGGCGCTCGTCCCGACCTTCCTCGCGTTCGCGGTGACGAAGCTGCTCGAGGAGCACTACACGCAGCCTCGTCGACTACGACTTCACCAAGGAGCTCGAGGACGACCTCGACCGGATCGCCGCGGGTGACGAGCAGCGCAATGCGTGGCTCACCCGGTTCTACCGTGGACACGGCGAGGATCCGGGGCTCCACCGCCTCGTGACCGAGCAGCTGGACGAGATCGACGCGCGCGAGGTGAACTCGATCAGGCTGCGCGAGAGCGACGAGTTCGTCGTCAGGGTCGGCAAGTACGGCCCCTACGTCGAGCGTGGCGAGAGCCGCGTCAGCCTGCCGGACGACGTGATCCCCGACGAGCTCACGGAAGCGGTGGTCGAGGAGCTCCTCGCCCGCCCGTCCGGCGAGCGGGAGCTCGGCACGCACCCCGAGACGGGGAGGCACGATCGTGGCCAAGGACGGCCGCTACGGCCCGTACGTCACGGAGGTGCTCCCCGACGGCGAGGAGGGCAAGCCGCGCACGGCGTCGCTCTTCCAGCGCATGGCGCTCGACACGATCACGCTCGACGACGCCGTCCAGCTGCTCTCGCTGCCCCGGACGCTCGAGGCTCCGGACGGCGAGGAGATCGTCGTGTCCAACGGCCGCTACGGACCGTTCGTGAAGAAGGGCTCGGAGACGAGGTCGCTCGAGAGCGAGGACCAGCTCCTCACGCTGACGACGGACGAGGCGCTCGAGATCCTCGCGAAGCCAAAGGAGCGCCGAGGCCGTGGCGCGCCCAAGCCGCCGCTGAAGGAGCTCGGCCCGGATCCGGGCAGCGGCAAGGCGCTGGTCGTGAAGGACGGCCGCTTCGGCCCGTACGTGACGGACGGCGAGACGAACGCGAGCCTCAAGCGCGGCGACGACGTCGACGCGCTGACCGTCGAGCGGGCGCTCGAGCTGCTGGCCGAGCGGCGCGCACGCGGACCGGCGACCCCTCGCCGCCGCCCTGGCCGGCGCTCCTGACCGATCTGGGTTGGCGGAGTCCGGGGACCCTGGTAGGGTCTTCCGTCCACCGACGCCCCCGAGCGTCGCTGGCCGTCACGCCCCGACCGCCACGCGCAGACCGGCCCTTCGCCCACTGGAATACCCGGCCTTTGACGCTCGTTGCGGCCTTGTGACATCAATATCATCCACCGAGCCCTGGAAAACAGGCGATTTGCGCGTAGAGTCCGACGAGATTGTGCTCCGCCGAGCAACGCGAAGGGATTGAGACCGGCTTGACGCAGAACCAGCTCATCGAACTGTTCGAGATGGATCAGCTCCGTGGGATCGTCGAGCGCTCGGAGGAGCGCGGCTGGATCGACGCCACAGAGCTGGAGGCCTTCGCCACCGAGCACGAGCTCGCCCCCGACGAGCTCGAGCAGGTGCAGCGCGAGCTCGAGGCGATGGGCCTCGAGATCGGCGCCCCGCAGCGGGCGGACGAGGAGCGCGAGCGCGAGGAGAAGGAGGCGCAGGAGGCCGCCGTGTGGGCAGCCGAGTCTCTCTCGGGCGCCGCCGACTCGCTCCAGCTCTTCCTCGCCGACGTCGGGAAGCACCGGCTGCTGACCGCCGCGCAGGAGGTGCAGCTGGCGAAGCGCATCGAGCGCGGCGACCCCACGGCGAAGCGCCACATGATCGAGTCCAACCTCCGTCTCGTCGTGTCGATCGCGAAGGGGTATCGAGGCCTCGGCGTGCCGTTCCTCGACCTCATCCAGGAGGGCACCCTGGGCCTGAACCGGGCAGTGGAGAAGTTCGACTGGCGGCGGGGGTTCAAGTTCTCGACCTATGCGACCTGGTGGATCCGACAGTCGGTGCAGCGCGCCGTCGCGAATCACGCCCGCACGATCCGCGTGCCGGTGCACGTGGTGGAGCGCCAGCAGAAGCTCTCCCGGGCAGCGCGCCGGCTCGAGGTCGAGCTCGGTCGCGAGGCGACCAAGGAGGAGCTGGCGGAGGCGACAGGGCTGCCCATCCAGCACGTCGAGGAGGCGATGGGAGCAGCGCACGCGTCGGTCTCGCTCAACCAGACCGTCGGCGCCGACGACGAGGGCGAGCTCGGCGATCTCTTCGCCGACCGCGAAGCTCCCGATCCGTTCGACGAGGCCGAGGAGTCCCTTCGCCGGCAGGGTGTCCGCCGCGCGCTCGACGCCTTGCCCGAGCGGGAGCGGAGGATCCTGGAGCTGCGCTTCGGCTTCGAGGGCGAGCCGTGGACGCTCGAGGCGATCGGGCACGAGCTCGACCTGACGCGGGAGCGGGTCCGCCAGCTCGAGGGCCAGGCGCTCTCGCGTCTCGCGGCGATCCGCGAGCTCGCGTCGCTCGCGGCAGCCTGAGTCGAAGGTCGGCCCAACCCCATCCTCGGGCGCGCGCGCACCGCGTGAGCTCCGTCTGACGTGATCCCGGCGGAGGCGTCCCTCGTTCGGGCGAGGGCGTCGCCCTAAAGGGCGCCAGGCAGGACGCCGATAGGTGCACCGTGGACGCTGCCGAGCGCAAGCAGATCCTGGATCGCTACCGCGATCACAGCCGCCGCTTCGAAGCGGCGGCTGCTCGGCGTGGCGGGAGTCGCGCCGGCTCGGTGATCCCGTTCTCCTCGACCCCCGCCCGCGAGTTCGAGCAGGACCCGACGGCCCGCGAGATCGAGGTGCTCCAGCTCGTCGCCGACGGTCTCGTGAACAGGGAGATCGGGCAGCGGCTCTTCCTCTCGGAGGAGACGGTCAAGTCGCACGTACGTCACCTGCTCGCCAAGCTGCAAGCGCGCAGCCGGGCCCACGCCGTAGCTGTCGGCTTCCGGCGTGGGCTGATCGGCTGACGCGTTCTCTCTCTCGTCGCTCGTCACACCCTGGCTTCACGGACGGCTCTCGCACCGGGATACCCCGAAAGAGGGATGCCCGGTCGTGAGCGCGAAACCAGGATGGGACGGCGAACTACCAGTCCTTCGCGCCGCTCATGGCGGAAACACGAAGCACACGACGGATGGCCTTTCGCATCGTTGCTCCTAGGTTGGGAACTGACGGCAATAGGGATCGTATAGCTCGATCGAGGGATAGAGCAAGTCTTGGCTGACTCCACCCAGGTGAGGACGAAGCGCTACGCCATCACGGTGTCGGCTACCGCGGCTCTAGTGGCCTGCGGTCTGCTGCTCCTTGGGTACGACCTCGGTGATGTCTGGGCTGTCTTGGCGCTCTCCGCCGTGAACGCGATTGCCGAGAGGAGCGGCGTGTGGGTGACGAAGACCACGCAGATGTCGATCGCGCTGCTCCCGACCCTGTTTGCAGCCGTTCTCTGGGGACCACTTGCTGCAGCGGTGGTCAACGCAGCCTCGATGCTTGGGGATCCAGAGCTGTTTGCACCGAGAGATCCTGATCGCGCACCACGCCTCAAGTGGCTCTCCTATACGAGCTCGAGATTCCTCACCGGTGCGATGTCGGGTCTCGTGGCCGTCGAGGTCCTAGCGGCGACCGACTACCGCTTCGGGGGCCTCCTTGCAGCAACGATGGCGAGCGCACTCGTGGCCGAACTCCTTGACATTGGCTTCGCCGCGATCGCAGCGCGGGTACGCGGCAATCGACCCGGCAACGTTCTCGCCGCCCTCGGCCCGCTGCTCCTTACGTCTGTTCCGTTCTACGCACCGCTCGTCGCGATCCTCGCACTTGCGTATACAGACGTCTCACCCTGGACGGCGCCGCTTTTCTTCATCCCAGCGCTTGCAGCGCAACGACTCTTCGGCATGTATCAGAGTCAGCGCAGTCTCACCGAGCGACTCGAGGCGTCGAACCTCTCGTTCGCTGTTTCGCTGGTGACAGCCCTCGAGGCAAGTGATGCGTACACGGCCGGACACTCTCGAGCCGTCGCGATCTACTGCCGAGCCATCGCGGGAAGGATGGGGCTGAAGCCCGAAGAACAGGAGCGAGCGTTCCTTTGCGGCCTGGTGCATGACGTCGGCAAAGTCGGGCTACCTCCCAGCCTCCTCGGGAAGGACGGTCCGCTGACGCTCGACGAACGAAAGCAAATGCAAGAGCACTCGGCAATCGGGGAGCGCATCCTGCGTGAGGTAGCCGCCTACGAGGACATCGCACGAGTTGTCCGACATCACCACGAACGGATCGATGGGGAGGGCTATCCGGACGGCCTTCCAGGATCCGAAATCCCGCTGCTGTCGAAGATCATCGGGGTCGCGGATGCCTACAACGCGATGACGTCGAATCGTCCGTATCGCGAGGCGATGCCGACCCGGGTTGCGCGGCTCCGACTTGCACAGGCCGTAGAAAGCCAATTCGACACAAGCGTCGTTGCGGCGTTCGAGGCGATCCTGGCAGGGGCCGACGAAGCGTACAGAACAGCTACAAGCCCGGAGTTCCGACCGACCGAGACACCGTCTGTCTACGAGACTGCCCCAGCCGCGCCCCCTGAGCCTGTGCTCGGTGTCGCCTGATTCCGACTTCGGCTCGCAGCGTCCAGCGCAAGGGCCTTCCGAGAACGGATTCCCAACTTATCGAACACGTGCTGGACGTGAACCTTGACCGTCGCCTCCGAGATGAACAACCGGCGTGCGATCTGAGGATTTGAGAGCCCCTGGCAAAGCAAGTCGTAGACCTCACGTTCGCGAGCAGACAGCTTCTTGACGGGGTCAAGCGCGTCGCCAGGGGCAACGCCGAGTGCACTCATCAAGTCTTGATCCTTAGCCCGGGCAACGATGAACCCCGTGATCTCTGCTGTCTCAGGACTGCTGAGGAGTGCGCCAAGCACATCGGGGCTCGCCCGGTAGGTCGTGACAACGAGGTCGACCCCTCCGGCACGGTAGGCCTCCTCGATCATGGAGCGAAGCTTGGGCAGCATGCACTCGTCCCGTCGTTTCAGAGCGACGAGAGCCTCGATGCATCTGACAAGGATCGCGGCTTCAATTCCTCGGGTGATCTGGGCGGCTTCGTACGCGCTGGCAAGAGCTTCATCAAGACGGCCTGTGCATGCGAGGGCGAGTCCCCGCGAAGCGATGACTTCGCCCCTCATCCCGGGTAAGGCACCGCCCAGGTTCGGTGGCTCAAGGCCGCACGCCTCCCTTGCCCGAGCCTGCTGTAGAAGGGCTCGCACGCGAGCTGCGTAGACGCCCTGCTCGGCAAAGGTATCCGAGCACCGACGAGCGTCCACGATCGCCTGGTCGAGATCCGCATGTGCGTCTTCGAAGCGTCGTGTCCCGGCGAGCCCGGCTGCTCTCATCAGCGAACCGTAGGGAAGCGCGAAGTCAATCCGCAGATCAGACGCCTCGGCTAGCAACTCGCCAGCAACCGCTATCGCAGCCTCGTACTCAGCGGCGAGGTTGAGCGCACACGAGTATGTAGCGCGGAAAGAGCATCGCACCACGGGATCGTGAACCTGCGGGAGCAGTTCTGCGACCTTCCGGGACTCAGCCAGGGTCTTGACCGCACCAAACCGCAGACCGAGAGCAGCCCTCTTATCAGCCTCGCGTACCGCAGCTGATGGATCCACCCGCGCCTCTGCTGACTCACTCAGGCGCTCCAACATCGCCGGAGCCTCGGCCAGCTCGAGCGCTGTAGCAGCCATGACTTGTCCCCACTGAGCCTTACGCTCGAGGCCCGCGTCCGGCGCCAGCCGCTCTGCCTCCTCGTAGTAGGTCAGCGCGATCCGTTCACGCGATCCGACGTGTGCGGCGTCGGCTGCGACCATGAGCGCGCGACACCGGAGGCTGGCATCGGTGGTTTCGAGCGCGCTTTCTGCGTATGCCTGCGCACGGAGGTTGAAGCCCTGCCGCAGGGCAAGACTCGCTCTGGCGACCAGGACAGCAGGGATCTCGCCAATGTGCGCCCCTGCTCTGTCCGTGCAGAACTCCAGCGTCGAGAGCCGCGACGCACTGAGCAGGTCATCAAGTGCCTCCAGCAGTAGCGATTCGACGTCGACCCGCCCACCATGGTTGGTCGCAAGCTCGATTGCCGCATCCCAGTCGCGTCGACGCCTGTACAGGGCCAGAACCGGGGGTACAAGAGCGTCCATGCCGGGCACGCCAGTAACCCGAGCGGTCTTGGCGAGGAACGCGGCGGCCAGCGGGTGGAGCTCGAGGCGGCCATCGCGGTCGTCGAGGATCCCGAGGGCAAGTGACTCTCCACAGACGAGCTCGGCCCGGTCTCGACCGAAGAGGACGGTCGCGAGCTCCTCGTCGACGATCGGCATCGCCGCGAGCACCGCGAGGCCGCTGGCGACGCGTGGGTCGAGCGCACGGTAGATCTCGTCCGCGAAGAACTCGTAGAGCGTCTCGGGGAGATCGGCGTCGATCTCGGTCACGTCAGGCGTCATGCCGGCGAGCCCGATCACGGCCGGCCACCCCTCGGCGAGGGAGAGCAGACCGGTCGCGAGATCGGCCCGGCCGCCCTCGAGCACCTCACCCGCCTCCTCGGCTGTCATCGCGAGCATCGTCTGGCCGACCTCGAGGACGTTCCCGTAGAGGATCTCGCGCCCTTCGACCCAACAGGGACGAACCCGGCTCGCGAGCAGCAGGCGGGCACCGGAGCGCGACACGATCGTCTCCACGAACGCCTCGCAGGCGGCCGAGACCGAGAGATGGTGGTAGTCGTCGACGACGATCCATCCCTCCTCCGGCCAGTCGTCGAGATCCTCGGCCAGCATCTCGGCGAGCAGCACGGCCTCCCGCTCCGGATCGTCGGTGACCGACAGACGCTCGAGCATCCGCCTCCCGGCGCCGGGGACGATGCTCTCGGCGGCGGCCTGCAGGCCGCGCGCGACGACTGCGACGTCGGCAGCCGACCGCCGTGCCCGGTACCAGCCGACCGCCCGGCCGCCGCGCGGCGCCCACTGCTCCAGCAGGATCGTCTTGCCGTAGCCGGGCCCGGCGACGAGCGTGCGAACCCGCGCCCGTGAGCGGTCGAGGGTGCCGAGCAGACGCGGACGCTCGACGATCCGCCGACGCCGGACCCGGGGTCTGCGGGGTGACTCGCCCATCGTGGGCGGAGAACCTACTGCACCGGTCGTCATGAGGGAAGGACGTCGCCCGGCACGACCACGAGGGGAAGAAGGGCGCCCACGGCCGGCGGGGGCGGGCCGCGGGCGCCCTGCCGTCAGCTCCGTGGGGTGCGGAGCACG
Organism: uncultured Actinomycetes bacterium; assembly: GCA_963703095.1. Lineage (GTDB taxonomy): Bacteria > Actinomycetota > Thermoleophilia > Gaiellales > Gaiellaceae > Gaiella. Next base: position 734,421 of record OY969787.1, on the reverse strand, counting down.
ACGAGGGACGGCGTGTAGGGATCCTCTCCGGTCAGGAGCCGGTAGGCGGCGGGGATGTGCCGACGCCGGGCGACGCCGAGCTTGTGCCGCAACGCGTCGCTGTGCGCCTTCGCCGTCCGCGGCGAGATCCCGAGTCGCTCGCCGACCTCGTCGTTCGAGCACCCGGCCGCGATCAGCGCGACGACTGCCTTCTGCCGCATCGTCAGCGACGGCCGGGTGGTGGGTGCCTGGATCGTCATGGTGCGATTCAAGCGTCCCTCGAACGGGGGAGCCATTCCTCGGCTGGTGTATCCGTGGGTGTAACCCGCTATCTCTGAAGTTTCCTTCAGGTAACCTCGGGCGGTGGACGTCGGCCCGGGTCTCTGGCTCTTCTTCATCGCGGCCGTGCTCGCCCTGCTCGCGGTCGACTTCTTCCTGTTCGGTCGCAAGGGGATCACGTTTCGTGGCTCGCTGATGTGGAGCATCGGCTGGCTGGCGCTCGGCATCGGGTTCACGTTCGTCGTCTTCCTCATGGACGGCGGGACGAGCGCGGGCGAGTACCTGTCCGGGTACCTGATCGAGCGCAGCCTGTCGATCGACAACATCTTCGTCTTCGCGATCATCTTCGCGACGTTCGCGATCCCGCCGGAGCGCCAGGGGCCATTGCTCTCGCTGGGGATCGTGATGGCGCTCGTGCTGCGCGGCATCTTCATCGCGGCCGGCGCGGCCCTGCTCGACGCGTTCCACTTCACCATCTACCTCTTCGGCGCGCTGCTCGTCGCCACCGGGATCAAGCTCGCGACGCACAGCAGCGAGGAGATCCACCCCGAGCGCAACATCGCACTCCGCCTGATGCGGCGCGTCTGGCCGGGGGCGACGGTGACGGCCGCCGTCGTCGTGGTGCTCGCGACGACCGACCTGATCTTCGCGATCGACTCGATCCCGGCGATCTTCGCGGTGACCGACGACACGTTCATCGTCTTCGCGGCGAACGCATTCGCCCTGCTCGGGCTCCGCTCGCTCTACTTCCTGCTCGCGGGGATGATGGATCGCTTCGCGTACCTCACCCACGGACTGGCGCTGATCCTGGTGTTCGTCGGCGCGAAGATGCTGCTCACCGACGTCTGGAAGATCCCGATCTGGCTGTCGCTCCTGGTGATCCTCGCGATCCTCCTGACGGCGATCGGCCTGTCGCTGCTGCGCACCCGCGGCGGCGCCGGCGACGACCGCGGAGGCACGGGGGTCGGCGGACCGCCGGCCGCGGTGGAGAGCGGCACGTGAGCACGGGGCGCTGGACGTTCCTGTCGCATCACGCGCACGTGCTGCTCTGCATCGCGCGGGACCCCGACGTCCGGCTCCGCGAGGTCGCGAGCGAGGTCGGGATCACCGAGCGGGCCGTCCAGGCGATCGTCAACGACCTCGTCGAGGAGGGCTACGTCACGCGGGTGCGCGTGGGCCGGCGCAACCACTACGAGATCGACGTCTCGTCGCCGCTGCGCCACCCGATGCAGCACGACCTCGACATCGGGTCGCTGCTGGGCCTGCTCGCGCGGGAGCGATCCCGACCGACAGCCGACGCGCACCCCGATCAGCTGGCCGATCGGGGACTCGCATGACGTCCGGGGACATCCCGGGCCGAGCCCAGGCACGCGTGAAGCCCGCAGCGCTCTGCGGACGGCAACGGATGCGGCGTGCACGCGTCGAGACGACGATCGAGGTGCCCCGAGCGAGGAGGATGCCATGAAGGTCGCCGACCTGATGACAATCGATGTGCTGACCGCCGTCCCTGACGACTCGTTGAAGGACGCGGCACGCGCGCTCTCGTCGAGAGGGATCTCCGGTCTGCCCGTCGTGGGCTCGAGCGGCCATGTGCTGGGCGTGCTCTCGGAGGCCGACATCCTGGCGAAGGAGGTCGACGGAGGAGCCAAGACGAGCGCCCTCCAGCGCTTCCTCGAGGGGCCGCCGCTCGACGATCGGTTCGACGCGATGACCGTCGACGAGGCCATGACGTCGCCGGCGATCACGATCACGCCCGCGCGTCCGATCACCGAGGCGGCGTCGACGATGCTCGCCGAGGGGATCAACCGACTTCCCGTCGTGGACGAGGAGGGGCGCCTCGTCGGACTGGTGACGCGCGCCGACCTGGTCCGTGCGTTCGCGCGCGACGACCACGCGATCCGAGCGGAGATCCTGCGGACGATGCGCGACGATCTCTGGCTCGATCCCGCGAACGTGGACATCAGGGTCGAGAAGGGCGTCGTCGAGCTCGCCGGCGAGCTGCAGTCGGCGGACGAGGCACGGATCCTCGCCACGTTCGCACGCCGCGTGCCGGGGGTCGTCGAGGTCAACTCGACGCTCCGCGCGCGCGTCTGACCGGCAGCGGTCGCTCCGCACGCGCTCCGCGCGACGGTTCGACGTGACGTCGACCGACGTTCACGATAGTGTCATGTAGATATGACTTTCAAACGCGCACGGACGCCGCATTTCGACGACCCCGTCGCTGTCGGCCGACGGGTGCACGAGGCGCGCGAGTCCGCGGGACTCAGCCAGCGCGAGCTCGCCTTCCCCGGCTGCAGCGCGGCGTACATCTCGCGCATCGAGCGCGGCGAGCGGATCCCGTCGCTCCAGGTGCTGCGCGAGATCTCGCGCCGCACCGGCGTCAGCGAGGGCATGCTGGCCTACGGCAAGGAGCCGATCGAGCCCGGCGTCGCGCGCCGCGTCCGCGAGGTCGAGGCCGCCGAGGCCTCGGGCGAGGAGGGCGAGGTCGCCGCCGCCTACCAGGCTCTGGCCCGCGCGGCGTCGAAGGCCGCGAAGAGCGCCGCCGCGCGCTAGCGAGGAATGGGGCGCGCGGCCGACGTCGCGATCGTCGGCGCAGGGATCGCAGGCGCGGCCACCGCCCGTGCCGTGGCACGATCGGGAAGAAGCGTCGTGCTGCTGGAGCGGTTCGAGCCCGGCCACGTGCGCGGCTCGAGCCACGGTGCCACACGGATCTTCCGGCTCGGCTACGGCGACGAGCGCTTCGTGCGCATGGCCCAGGCCGCGCTCGACGGCTGGCGGGAGCTGGAGGCCGAGTGCTCGCAGTCCTTGCTCGCCCACACGGGGTCGCTCGACCTCGGGGAGGAGACGACAGACATCGCCCGGGCGCTCGCCGCCTGCGGCGTTCGCTTCGAGACGCTCTCGCCCCGCGAGGTCGACGACCGGTTCGGCATCGCGCTCGACGACGGGGAGCGCGCGCTCTTCCAGCCGGATGGCGGGACCACCCGCGCGGACCGGGCGCTCGCCGCCTTCCTCGCCGGTGCGGCGGATGCCGGTGCGCAGCTCGTCGACCGGACGGTCGTGCGTGCGCTGCGCGTCACACCACGCCTCGTGCACCTCGATACGGACGGCGGCTCACTGGAGGCGCGCGCGGTCGTCGTGACTGCTGGCGCCTGGTCGACAGGTCTCCTCGCGCCGCTCGGCATCGACCTCCCCGTCGTGCCGACGCGCGAGACCGTGGCCTACGTCGATCACCCCCGCGCAGCCGCGCTGCCGTCGCTGGTCGACTACGCACGCGTCGCCACCGCGGACGCGGGGATCGCGCGCACAGGACAGGCGGGGTTCGCGCTGAGCGCGCCGGGGCTGGGCCTCAAGGTCGGGCTCCACCACGCGGGCGCCGTCACCGATCCCGACGATCAGCCTTCGCCCGACCCGGCGATCGCCTCGTGGGCCGAGCGCTGGGCGCACAGCAGGTTCCCCGACGCGGGCGCGGCGCTCGGCGCCGAGACCTGCATCTACACGAACACGGCCGACGAGGGCTTCGTCCTCGAGCGTCACGGACGCGTGGTCGTCGGCTCCGCCTGCTCCGGACACGGGTTCAAGTTCGCGCCGCTCGTCGGGCGGACGCTCGCGGCGCTGGCCGTCGACGCCGCCGGCTAGGGAGTCGCGTCCGTGCCGCCCGTCACGTAGGCGGCGAGGTCGGCGATCTCCTCCTCGGAGAGTCGTTCGCCGAAGCCGGGCATCCCGCCCTTGCCGGCGACCACGAGCGCCGAGACCTCGTCGGCGGAGAGCGTCGTGCCGTCGAGCGACGGACCGACCTCTCCGATGGACCCGGCCGGTGTGAAGACGTGGCAGCCGCCGCAGCCCGCGGTCGCGAACACCTCGGCCCCAGCAGCGGCCTCGCCGCCTGGCTCCTCGGTCTGACCACCGGTCCCGCCGCCCTCCGTGACGGTCACGGTCGTGCCCGCGTCGCCGGACTCCCGCCCGACGAGGTAGCCGGCGAGCGCGAATCCGCCGGCGAGGGCGAGCGCGGCGAGGACGAGCGTCGCCTCTGCGACCGGGATCGACCACTCGCGCTTCTCCGACGGCAGCGGGAGGCCACGCTCGTCGAAGGTCGCGAGGCCACCTCGGCCGCGCAGCGTCTGGAAGACGTTCCAGAAGAAGAGCACCTGCACCGCAGCGAGGACGAAGACGAACGGCAGTGACCAGCGGGTGAGGTCGTCGTAGTCGCTCGGGAGCACCGAGAATCGGCGCGGCCCGCCGTCGAGGCCCTGCACGAGCCAGATGCCGAAGAAGATCATCCCTGCCGTGAAGGTCGTCCAGACGTGGATCAGCGCCATCCGCTCGCTGTACAGCGCCTTGCCGCTGAGCTCGGGCAGGAGGGCGTACACCGCGCCGAAGATCAGCAGCCCGATGTTCAGCATCGCCATGTGATGGAAGTGCCCGACGATCCACAGCGTGTTGTGGATGATCACGTCGAACGCGACGGTCGCGTTGACGACCCCCGAGAGACCGGCGAGCAGCCACCCGACGAGGCCGAGGAAGAGCGCGGTCGACGCCGCCGACCAGTGGAACCGCGACCGGTAGATCGTGAACCCGAGGCTGTAGAGCGACAGCGCCGACGGCAGCACGAGCGAGAACGTGATCGGCTGCATCACCGTGTTGATCTGGGCCTGCACCGAGTCGTCCGGGTAGTCGAGGTAGATGTGGTGCGCCCACACGGTGACGTTGGCGATCACCGCCACCGTCCAGGCGATGGCGATCACGTTGCCGGCGACGAGCTGCCGGCCCGCGTAGCGCGGGATCAGGAAGTAGTACGCGGCGACCGCCGGGAACAGCAGAAGGTAGACGACGGGGTGTCCGAACCACCAGAGGATGTTCTTGGCGAAGAGGCTGTCGGCGCCGCCGACGACGCCCATCGACTGGAAGATCTGCCAGATGAGGAGCCCCGCGAGCGGCAGCGTCGCGATGATCATGTCGATCCCGATCACGGCGAGCGGGATCACCGGGTACGGGACGGGCTTCGGGTTCGTCGCGAACGTCTTCGGGAACAGGTAGCCCCAGCCCATCGAGAGCCCGAGGCGGTTGAAGATCGAGGTCTTCACCGCGTGGAGGGCCTCCCGGCTGACCGCCGTGTGGAGCACGCCGAAGCACCACGTGACGATCGACAGCCCGACGAGCAGCACCGAGAACGAGAACAGGCCGGTGGCCCAGTTCCCCCACTCGCCCGCGCTCTCGAACGGCAGCGGGTACAGGAACACCCACGACGCCGCGAACTGCATGATCAGCGTCGTCACGACAACGCCGGCGACACCGAGCACCATCAGCCACCAGCTCGTCCTGGCCATCACGAGCCCGAAGCCGCGGGTCGGGAACCCGACCGAGTAGAAGATCCACCAGGCGAGGCCCATCACCGCGAATGCGGCCCAGCCCACGAAGGCGCCGAGCCCGTGGGCCGTCATCATCGCGTACCAGAAGTTGTCGCCGAAGCGCGCGTCCGGCACGGCCTGGCTCCAGCGCAGGAGGACGCCGAGCAGACCGGATGCCGCGAGGATCACGGTCGACGCGACGGTGTAGCGCAGCGTCAGCGAGCGTGCGACGTCGCGATCCGTCACTCGACGACCTCGAACTCCGTGATCATCTCGTGGTGCTTCGACCCGCAGAACTCGAGGCACAGCACCCGGTACGTGCCGGGGTCATCGAAGGTCCAGACGAGGGTCTGCGTCCGGTCGGGGATCACCTGGGCCTGCGTCACGTAGTCGCCGTCCGGGTTGTAGATCCCGAAGCCGTGGTTGACGTCACGGGTGCGGAGCTGGAACTCCACGGGCACCCCGGCGCGCACCTCGGTCGGGGCGACCGCCCACGCGAACTGCACTCCCGTCACCCGAACGACCTGCTTGCGCGGCCCGGCGGAGGAGCCGTACGGGACGTAGAAGATCGTCCCGACGAGCAGGGCGAAGAGGCCGACGACCACGATCACGAGCCACGTCGTCTCCCGGCGCGACCAGGTGTGCGTGTCGGCCTCCGGATCGTACGAGAACGTCGACCGCCAGATCACGAACGCGATCGCGCTGCCGAGGAGGACCGCGATCGAGTACGCGATCGTGATGATCACCGCTGTCTGACCCACGCGCGGCAGTCTGACTGGATCTGCGGACGAGGTCAATCGGGAACTGTCATCGCTGATGCTGCGGGAAAGCCGCAGGCCCTCTCGCGCCTCACCCGATGACAGCGTCGTCGGCCCGACGCACGATGGCGACGGATGAGCATGATCGTCGTGGCCACCGATGGGTCGCCCGCCGCGGACGCGGCAGTCGACGAGGCGATCGCGCTCGCCCGCGAGACCGGCGACCGGCTCGCGATCGTGACCGTGTGGCAGGCCCTCCAGGGAGACTTCGGACTCGCGTACCCGCCGACGGCCGTCCTCTCGGAGCTCCTCGACGCGGAGCGCGGACATGCCGAGCAGGCGCTCGCGTCGGCGGAGGACCGCGCACGCACTGCCGGCGTGGACGTGGAGACGCATCTGCTGACGGGCGATCCGGCCGAGCGGATCTGCGCGTTCGCCGCCGAGCGGGACGCGCGGCTGATCGCCGTCGGCACCCACGGGTACGGCACCGTGCTGACGCTGCTGATGGGCAGCGTCTCGGGCAACGTCATCCGGAACGCTGGTCGCCCGGTGCTCGTGACCCACTCGGTCGTCGAGGCGCACGAGGAGCCGAAGGGCAAGAAGTCACTGCTCGGACGCGGGGCGTAGCCTGGCGACCCTGCCCGGTCGGGCACGCCTGCCATCCCGGCCACCCCTCACGGGCCAGGGTGCGTCGAGCCTCTAGAGCGCGGTCTCGTCGAGCATCCCGTTGGCGAGCGCGTAGCGCACGAGCTCGGCGCGCGTTCCCAGGCCGAGCTTCTGCATGATGTGCGCCCGGTGAGTCTCCGCCGTGCGGACGGAGATGTAGAGCTGCTTGGCGATCTCCTGGTTCGTGTGGCCCAGCGCGAGCAGGCGCAGCACCTCTCGCTCCCGCTCGGAGAGCGGGTCGTCCGCTGCCCGTCGCGCCGCCTCGACCTCCGCCTGGGCGAGGCGCGCCCCGAGCGTCGGGTGCACGTACCGGCCCCCGTTTGCGACTTCGCGGACGGCCTGCACGAGCTCGATGTCGGCAGCTTCCTTGAGCATGTAGCCGCTCGCTCCCGCGGCGAAGGCCTCGCGCACGTACGTCGGGTCGTCCTGCATCGAGAGCACGAGGACGCGGGCGCCCTTCGACGCGCTGATGATCTCCGCAGCGGCCTCGAGCCCGCTGCGGCCGGGCATCACGACGTCGAGCAGGACGACGTCCGGCTTCTCGAGCCGTGCCGCCCGGATCCCCTCGTCGGCAGTGCCCGCCTCCGCGACGACCTCGATCCCCTCCTCACGCTCGAGCACGAGCCTCAGCCCCGACCGGACGACGGCGTGGTCGTCGACGACGAGGACGCGGATGGTGCTCACGCGCTCACACCTCGGGTCGGCAGCTCGACGAGGATCGTCGTCCCGTGGCCCCGGCGCGACTCGACGACGAGCGTGCCGTCGAGCAGCCTCACGCGCTCCCGCATGGCGGCGAGCCCCATCCCCTCGACGGGGGCGGACACGTCGAAGCCGCGGCCGTCGTCCTCGATCACGATCGATGCACTCCCTTCCCTGCGGGTCACGACGATGCTGGCGTGCCGCGCGTCGGCATGTCGGAGGACGTTGGCGAGCGCCTCCTGGGCGATACGGTAGACGGCGGTCTCGACGTCTGCCGGAAGGCGCGCAGCGCCGAGGTGGGCGCCGACCTGCACGTCGACCCCCGACGTCTCGCGCACCGACTGCCCGAGCCGCTCCAGCGCCGGGCCGAGGCCGAAGTCGTCGAGTGCCTTGGGTCGCAGCTCGACCGCCAGCCGCCGCACGTCCTGGAGCGTCGCGACCACGAGATCCCGAAGCGCCGCGGCGGCTGCCCGCGCGTCGCCGAGCGTCGTCGCTCGCTCGACGCCCGACAGCCCGAGGAGGATCGAGGTCAGCGCCTGCCCGGTGCCGTCGTGGAGCTCGCGCGCGAGGCGGTGGCGCTCGGTCTCCTGTGCCTGGACGGCGCGCGCGAGCGCATCGCGCTCGACACGGCGTGCGTTCTCGATCGCGACGGCAGCCTGCGCCGCCAGCAGCGTGGTGAGATCCTCGTCGGCGTCGGTGAAGTCCTCCCCGCCCCGCTTCTCGGTCAGGTAGAGGTTCCCGTAGGCCGAGCCCCGCAGCAGGATCGGCACGCCCAGGAACGACGACATCGGAGGGTGCCCGGGCGGAAACCCGACCGCGCGGGGATCGCGGTTGAGGTCGTGCAGGCGGAGCGGGCGCGCCTCGCGGATGAGCACGCCGAGGATCCCGCGCCCACGCGGCGGCGCGCCGATCGCGGCGTGCTCCGCGTCCGTCAGACCGTACGTCAGGAAGCGGTCGAGGCCCCCACCGCCCGGGCCGATCACGCCGAGGGCCGCGTACCGAGCGCCCGTGAGGGACGCTGCGGTGACGAGCAGCTTCTCCAGGATCGCGTCGAGCTCCAGCTCCGAGGCGATCGCGATCCCGGCCTCGACCAGCGCACGCTCTCGATCGGGGCCGTGCATGCGCGCATCATCGCGGAAACGCGCTGCCCCGCCTTCGGGCAGACTTCCGCAATGCCTCCGATGCCGAAGAAACCCGCTCCCGGGTCCAAGACGGGCCCCAACCGCAATCTGCTCATCGCCCTGGTGGCCGGTGCCGCCGTCGTCGCAGCCGTCGTGATCGGCGGTCTCCTGCTCGGCGGAGGCGACGACAGCGTCGACGTGAGCTCTGCGGCGTACCTCGACGGGATCCCCCAGGAGCGCGCCGTGCTCGGGAACCCCGATGCCACGGTCACGCTGATCACGTTCGAGGACATCCAGTGTCCGGTCTGCCAGGCGTGGACCGAGGAGGGCCAGGCCGACGTCGTCGCCGAGTACGTCGAGCCGGGCAAGGTGAAGATGCGCTTCGCCGGGCTGGCGTTCCTCGGCTCGGACTCGGAGAAGGCGCTGCGCTACGCGCTCGCGGCGGGCGAGCAGGGCAAGCTCTGGCAGTACACGGAGCTCCTGTACGCGAACCAGGGGCCGGAGAACTCCGGCTGGGTCAGCGACGATCTGCTCGAGCAGATCGCGACCGCGCTCGACCTCGACTGGACGCAGCTCCAGGAGGACGCCGAGAGCGCCGTGGTGAGCCAGCAGATCACCACCATGAGCAACGAGGCTCAACAGAAGCAGGTGCAGGGAACCCCGACCTTCTTCGTCCAGGTCGGTGACGAGGAGGCCTACCAGGTGCAGCCGACCGCGTTCTCCGTGGAGGCCTTCCGCCCGATACTCGACGACGCCCTCGGTGGCTCGTAGGACGCTGGGTGCGGCTCTGACGGGCGCCGCAGCCGCATGCGCGGCGGCGGCGCTCGTCGGCGTGGCCCCCTCGACGGCTTCGACCGCGTCGCCCGGCACCGCGCTCCTCGCCGGGATCCCTCAGCAGGGGACCGTGCTTGGCCGACCCGGCGCGCCGCTGACCCTGCTGATCTACGAGGATCTCGGTTGTCCGCACTGTCGCGACCTCATGGCGAACGCCTTCCCGACGATCGTCCGCGAGTTCGTCCGCCCCGGCCGGGTCAAGGTCGACTTCCGCGGACTCGGCGTCGTGACACCGGCATCGGAGCCTGCGCTGCTCTACGCGCTGGCGGCCGGCCGCCAGAACAGGCTCTGGCACGTCGCGGAGCTCTTCTACGAGAACCAGGAGCGGCTGGATCGGCTCGTGAACGACGCGGCGGTGCGCCGCCTGACCCGGGACGTGCGCGGGCTCGACGGCAAGCGCCTCGTGCGCGACGCGAAGAGCGCGTCGGTGCGTCGGCAGGCGAACGCCGTGCTGGCGGAGGCGCAGCGACGCGGCGTCCCCGGCACGCCGTGGCTCTTCGTCCAGCGTCGCGGCGAGCAGCCGGTGCCGGTGCAGGTGGCGGCCTTCACGCCCGAGGTCTTCCGGGCGATGCTCAAGGCCGCGCTGCGCCGCTGACCCGGGCGACGGCCCCAGCGCGCGAGCGCCGCGGACGGCGGCTCCGCCCTGGACGGCGGCATCAATCGACCCGGAGCGGTCGGACGGCGAGCGGCGGACGACGTGTCCTGGCTCGGCGCTGACGGTGCGCAGGGAGGGGGAACAGTGCGGGAGCACGGGCCCCCGACTGGAGCGCCGTCAGCGTCGAGAGGCGGGCGGAGCCGGGCTCTGCCCGGCGTGAGCCCGCCGGCCAGGGCGCGTCGGCGCCGAGGGCGGCTCTGCCGCCCGGAAGCGGCGCGCTCGGGGCGCGAGCGCTACGTCATCGGGACCTGGCGGAGGAGCTTCGCCTCGATGCGATCGAGGATCTCCGTCAGGCTGTCCCCGGTAGCGGTGATGCCGTGGTTGCGCAGGCCGATCACGGCATGCGAGGGATCGGGCTCACGGTCGATCAGCTCTGCGACCGCCTCGGCGAGCTCCTGTGTGCCGCACGGGTAGTTGATGTCCGTCGCCGGGATCCCCTCCATCCACGCGTGGACGTGCAGGATCGCGCCGACGTCGGGATGCGCCTGGTAGATCATCCAGTGCTCGATCGCGTCGACGGAGACCCGCCGGGGCTCGATCCCCGGTGCGACGCTGATGACCATCCTCGCGTTCTCCTCGTCGTAGCCCGTCACGAGGAGGATGTCGCGACACGGCACCTCGAGCTGGGACTTGTCGACGCCGCTCGCGCTCATCCAGAAGCGGGTCTCGTCCTTGCGGGCGGAGAGGTTCCCGTAGGACAGGCCGCCCACCTGGTAGAGCCGCATCACGTGGCGCAGGTCGCGCTCGTCCAGGAACTCGTGCACGGGGAACGGAGCGGGCAGGAGGTCGAGCTCCTGCATCCGCTTGCCGGCAGCGCCGATGTCGGCGGTCACCTCGTCGCCGCCCCACAGCTCCGGCTCGAGGTCGGAGACGAACTCGTTGTCGATCACGAGCTTCGACTTGGCGAGCGGTGCGAGCCGCTCGAAGACCTCCGCCGGGTCGTCGGAGATCTTGTACGTGCCCCGCTCCATGGTCGTGAACCAGACGCCCGCGCCGGGGACGTGCAGCACCACGACGTTGGCGAGCGTCCGGACGAGCATCGGGTAGCTCGTCTTGAGCACGTCGTCGGGGACGTCGGGAAGCTCGTAGAAGGAGGCGGAGTACGTCCCGCGCGACTGGCGCCGGAACGCCTTCGGCTCCGAGGCGTCGAACATGTTCAGGACGAAGTCGGCGTCGGCGATGTCGTCCACGCGTTCGAAGCCGTCGCGCTCGAAGACGGCCCCAATGGACTCGACCCATGCCGTGTGGGCAGGAGAGGTCGACGTTCCCCAGATCGCGTACTTGGGCACGGCGAACAGCCTATCGCGCCCTGCGGGTGGTGACGGGGTCAGCCCTTCTGGACGAACGCGACGAGATCGTTGAGCTGCTTCTTCGAGAGGCGCGTGTACGCGGGCATGACACCCTTGCGGTAGCCCTTGACGACGTACGCGTTCGGCGCCACGATCGACGCCCGGATGTAGGCCGGCACGCTCTTCTTCGCGCGCTTGGCGTCGGCCGCGACCCCCGCCTTGGTGATCGCCGGGCCGACCTTGCCCTTCGAGCCGGCGGCCTTGAAGGTATGGCAGCCACCGCAGCCGTTCGCGTTCCAGACGGTCTTCCCCGCCTTCGGGTTCCCGGCTGCGAGGGCGACGCCGGCGACGACCAGCGTCACGGCCACGGCGACGAGAGACAGCGCGATCCGCACGCAGCCACGGTAGCGGCGGGGGCCCCGCCGGGTCAAGCCGCGGTGCCGCAGAAGCGGAGCGCCGCGACGGCGAGCGCCTGCGCGGTGCGGACGAGGTCGGCCACGGGCACGTGCTCGTCGACCGTGTGCGCCACCGGGACGCCGTCGCGTCCGAGCCCGCTCGGGCCCAGCCCGATCGCCGGGACGCCACCGAGGACGCTGAGCGTGGCAGCGTCGAACCACGAGTCGAGCCCCGTGCGCCGCGGCTCGACGCCGAGCGCTCGGAGCGCGCTCTCCGTCACGCCGACGATCGCCTCGTCCGCCGCGATCTCGTAGGGCATCACCGCCTGCGGCTCCCAGCGGAAGCGTGGCGGGTGCGCAGCGAGCCAGTCGTCGCGCTCGGCGCACACGCGCGTCACCCACGCCTCGACCTCGCGCTCGACGTCGCCGGCGAGCCCGTCGACAGCCGCCTGCGCGGGCAGGAAGAGCGCGCCCAGCACGAGGCTGCACGACCCTGGGATCGTCACGGCCCAGTCGCCGGCGCGCGCCACGGTGACGAGCGCGTCGGGCCGCGACAGGGCCGGATGAGTCAGCGTCGGGTCGGCTGCCCAGCGCTCGCGGAGCGCCTGGATCGCCTCGATCACGACGACGGCCTTCTCGATCGCGTTGACCGCGCCTCCGTCCCGCCAGGCCGGCTGAGGGATCTCCGTGTGACCCGCGCGGCCGTCCACCGTCACCGTTGCGTAGCTCGACCCGCGACAGCAGGTCCAGACCTCGAGCCCCGTGGGCTCGGTCACGATCGCCGCGTCGGCGCGCAGCCCGCGCTCGACGAGCGCCGTGCCGCCGGCGCCCGACGACTCCTCGTCCGTGTTCGTCGCGACCACGAGGTCACCCGCGAGCGCGCCGGCACCGACGAGCACCTCGGCGGCGACGGTCATCGCAGCGATGCCGCCCTTCATGTCACAGCTCCCGCGCCCGTAGAGAAGGCCGTCCCTGACCTCGGGAGCGAACGGGGGGCTCGTCCAGCCGTCGGCGGCGTGCGCCGGCACGACGTCGATGTGCCCGTTGAGCGCGAGCGTCCGACCTCCACCCACGCCGGTGAGCCGCGCGATCAGCTGCGGCCGCCCGGCGAAGTCGAGCCCGGGTGGGACGAGCGGGCGGCCGGCGAGCGCCTCCGCGTCCGGCTCGAAGAGATCGACGACGGCGCCGACCGCCTCGAGCCGCGCGGCCAGGAGCTCCTGCAGCGCGACCTCGTCCCGTGGGGCGTCGCCGGGCTCTCGGGCGGTGGTGTCGAGCGAGACGAGGTCGCACGTGAGCGCGACGATCTCGTCTCGACGCTCCGCGAGCGCGTCGACGACGCGACGCTCGAGACCGGAGAGCCCGCTCATCGGAAGAGGTCCCGCTCGCGTGGCATGACCAGGTCGCGCGCGCTGCCCTCACCGCGGACGTCCACCCCTCGCACGACAGCCGCGGGGACGCCGTCCGTCTTGCCCATCACCAGCTCGGCGGCGGCGGCGAGCTCGTCGGCGACGGCGATCTGCGTCGACCGGAGCTCGTGCCCTGCCCCGTCCACCGTGCCGCGCAGGTCGAGCAGCGGCCTGATCCCGGCGACCCCGAGCGCCACCTCGGTCGTCCCCTGGCGCCATGCACGACCAAAGGAGTCGCTCACGACGATCCCGACGTCGACGCCGGCGAGCGCACCGAGGCGCTCGCGCAGGCGCACGGCGGAGGCGTCGGGGTCGAGCGGGAGGAGCACGAGCGTGCCCGGCCCCTTGGCGTTCGAGGCGTCGACCCCGGCAGAGGCGCACACGAACCCATGGCGCGTCTCGGCGATCACGAGCGGTGGTCGCGACCGGACGACCGACCGCGACTCGCGCAGGATCCACTCGAGGTGACGAGCGTCACCCGTCGGACCGGCGAGCTCGACAGCGCGCTCCGAGGGCTCGACGTCGCCGAGCGCGACGACGCGGCCCTCCACCTTGGAGACGACCTTCTGCGCGACGACGACGACGTCCGCATCGCGCAGGCCACCGGCGGCCGCTGCCGCCTGGTGCAGCAGGAGCGCGAGGTCGTCGCCCTCCTCGAGCTCCGGGATCCCCCGGAGCGCGAGCACGCGGACCTCCTCGGCCACGGCGCTCCCTCCGCTCGGCGAGCGGCGCCCCGAGGCGGGGCGGTCGACGGCATCCGTCAACGGAGCCCGGTGACGCGCAGCCCGGCGTGCGCCTTGTAGCGCTTGTTGACGTTCACGATCACCGCGGTCATCCCCTCCAGCGCCCGGGCGCTCGCGAGCGGCCCGGCGTCGACGGCCCGCCCCGCGGTCACCGCCTCGGCCACCTCGATCACGAGCCGCTTCGCCTCCGCGTCGTCGCCGCAGACGAGCGTGTCCTCGTCCGGGGCCTCGTCGCCGCCGAGGTTGCGGGCGGCGAGCGAGTGGAGGCCCGCGACGACCGGCGCGTCGAGCTCGTCCTGGATCCGCTGGGCGATCGAGGTCGCCTCCTCGGTGGGCGAGACGCCCCCCGGTCCGAAGCTGAGCTCCGCCGCCACGGACAGCACCGGCGTCGTGCCGATCGGACCGCGCAGCTCGCGCGCGGTGGCGACCGCCGCGTCGGCCTTCGTCGCGAGCACGACGAGATCGGCGCCGGCACAGGCCTCGTCGTTGCCGCGCCCCTCGACGCCCAGCTCCGCCGCAGCTGCGGCGGCTCGGTCCGGGTCGCGGGAGCCGATGCAGACGTCGTGCCCGGCCTCCCGCAGACGGACGGCGAGCGCGGACCCGAAGGAGCCCGTTCCTCCCAGCACGGCGATTCTCACGTGAGCTCCTCCAGGATCGTCTGCGCGAGCCGGCGCGCGGCGTCGCGATCGGGCATCAGGATGTCCGTGCAGGCCAGCCTCGGTCCGCCGGGCAGCGACGCGTCCGCATCTGCCCTGTCGACGACGAGCACATCGACGAGCCCCGGATAGCGAGCGGCGATCGTCGCGGGGGTCGCGGCACCGGCCATGCGCTTGAGCATACGGTCGAGCGGCCCCTTCACGGCGCGCCCCGCGACGAGCGGGCTCACCGCGACGCACGGCGCGCCACGACGCTCCAGCGCCTCGCGGATCGCCGCGACCGCGAGGATCGGGCCGATCGAGACGTACGGGTTGCTCGGGGCGAGGACGACGAGCTGCGCCTCGGCGAGCGCCTCCAGGACGCCCGGCGCCGGAGCGGCCGTCTGGGCGCCCTGGACCTCGACCGCGTCGACCTCGTCCTCGTGCCCCCGAGCGACGAACCACTCCTGGAAGGAGAAGCGGCCCGCGGGGGTGAGGACGTGCGTCCGCACCGGGTCGTCGGTGGCCGGGAGGAGGTGCGTCGCGACGCCGGCCGCACGCGTCAGCGCCCGGGTCACCGAGGACAGCGTCCCTCCCGCCCGGATCGCCTGCGTGCGGACGAGGTGGAGCCCCAGGTCGAGATCCCCGAGCCGGAACCAGGACTCGCCGCCCCAGGAGGTCGCCGACTCGAGGGTGCGCCAGGTCTCGCCGGCGCGCCCCCAGCCGCGCTCCACGTCGTTCAGGCCTGCAAGGGCGTAGAGCACCGAGTCGAGGTCCGGCGAGACGTGCAGGCCCAGCACCTCGACGTCGTCGCCGACGTTGCCGACGACGGTGAGCTCCCCCGGCGCGATCAGGTCATGCAGCCCGGCGACCAGCTTCGCCCCGCCGACGCCACCGGACAGGCAGACCACCCTCACGCGTCCTCTGCTCCTGCCGCCCCCGCCCGTCCCGGACATCCCGCTGCCGCGCCGGCTCGCACCCCTCGTCCGCCCATCCCGAGGCCCCTCCCTCGCCCCCGGACGAACAGCCCGAGTGACACCTTGTCACTGGGGCTGACTCCGCGGCCACGGGCTCGGGTGGCGTTCGATGCGGACTGCTGCACGGCCGTCACGGTTTCACCGCGGCCAGGAGCGTCCGGGTTCGTCGGCCCGCGCGGGAGCCGAGCCGCTCGAGATCCGCCATCGTGTCGACGTCGTCGACGAGGTTCGGGAGCGAGAGGTCGTCGAGTCCGAGCGACAGCGCCGCCGCGTGGGCTCGGAAGCGGGCGGCGCTGCCGGGACCGTAGAGCGGCCGGAACACCTCAGGAAAGGGCAGCGCGAGCGCGTTCGTCGTCCCGTCCCGTGCCGCGACGAGCCCGACGCGGCCGACGCGCGACGGGATCGCGAGCGCGCCCAGGTCCGAGGGCCTGACGCGCGGCAGGTCGGCGTTCACGACGAGGCACGGGCCGTCGGCCGCCAGCAGGCCGGCACGCACGGCCTCGCCCTGCCCCTCGCCCGGGTCGGCGACCGCGAGAGCCCCGAGCTCCTCCGCGACGAGCGCGGCGCCGGGGTCGGCCGTGACGACGTGCGTCTCGCCGACGGCAACCGCTGCCTCCAGCACGTCGCCGAGCATCGCGAGCGCGACCTCCGTCCGCAGGTCCACCGGGAGCCGACTCTTCCCTCCCGCCCGGAACGGCACGACGACGATCACGCGGAGAGGGTACGCGCCGCCACGGCGACGACGACGACGACGAGCCTGCAGCGCGCGGCGTGGGTCAGGCTGCGCTGGCGCCGGCGCTCGCGCCGGGACCGGACGTCGCCCACTCGCGCACCTCGAACCAGTGGGTGCCGACGAGCGCTGCGACGACAGCGGGATGGGAGTGCCCGGCGTTGACGACGTGGTGCTCGACGTCACAGCAGATCTCGATCTCGTCGAGCGAGAGCTCGGCGGGGAGCTGCGACACGACCTCGAAGGGGAGCTGGGCCTCGCGCACGGTCATGTGCTTGAACTGGAGATCGGGTGCGAGCTCCATCAGGGTCGGCCAGTCGGGGCAGGTCTTGTAGCTCATGGGGTGCCCTCCTTCGCGGCGGAGCTCCACGTTCCTTCGACCCGGACGAGCCCGCGGCCGTCGCCGTCGGGGTAGACGAGGAGCGGCAGACCGTCGTCGACGCGGTGCACCACCCTGCCATCGTCGGCGAGCAGCGTGATCGCGAGCCGGAAGCGACCGAACTGGAGCGGGGGGCGGGGGAGGTCGAGCCGCACCGGGAGGCGCCCGGGCTCCCCCGTCCAGCCGAGTGGCTCGAGGGCGCCTCGCTCGTCGACCACGAGCAGGCCCGCGGCGTCGCGAAGCTCGAGGTGGAGGCTCGGACCGTCTAGTGGGCGCTGCGCCACGACCTCGAGCTCGAGGGCGATCGGCTCGCCGGCCAGGAACCGCTCCCGCGGCGCGCCGTCCACGTCGACCAGGCGCGCGTCGACGATCTCCCCGTCGGCCGACCGCAGCCCGCCGCTCGCCGCCGGAGCGTCGTCGTCCTCGGCCAGGGCCCGCCGATAGCGGGCGAGCGCCTCGTGCACCGGCCCGTCGTAGGCCACCTCCCCGCCACGCAGCAGCACGGCCCGGTCGCAGAGCCGCTCGACCGCCGAGGCGTCGTGCGAGACGAACAGGATCGTCCCCCCCCGCTGCTTGAACGTCGAGATCACGCCGAAGCACTTCCGCTGGAAGCTCTCGTCGCCGACGGCGAACACCTCGTCGAGCAGCAGCACGTCCGCCTCGAGGAACGCAGCGATCGCGAAGCCGAGCCGCATCGTCATCCCGGAGGAGTACGTGCGCACGGGGCGGTCGATCGCGTGCTCGAGCTCCGCGAAGGCGACGATCTCGTCGAACCGCTCGCGGATCGCGGCTCGGGTGAGCCCCTGGAGCGCACCGTTGAGCTCGACGTTCTCGCGTCCCGTGAAGTCGGGGTGGAAGCCCGCCCCGAGCTCGAGCAGCGACCCGACGCGGCCCCCGGCCGCTGCGGTGCCGCTCGTCGGACGGATGATCCCGGCGATCAGCCGCAGCAGGGTCGACTTGCCGGAGCCGTTCCGGCCGACGAGGCCCACGGCCTCCCCCGGCGCGACGTGCATCGAGACGCCCCTCAGCGCCCAGACCTCCTGGGCTCCCGTGCGACCCCGCGCCACGACGAGATCCTTGAGCGTGTGGGTCTCGCGCGCGCGTACGACGAAGCGTCGCGACGCCCCTTCGACGAGGATCTCGCCCGACGTCACGCCCGCGCCTTCGCGGACGGCTCTGCCGTCTCCTGGTCGGCTCCCGCTCACGCCGCGAGGATCGCGTGGCCGCTCACGCGCGCACCGCCGTCCGCGTGCGCTCCTGCACGAGCCCGGCGAGCCGGGTCAGCGTGTCTGGATCGGTCTCCGGCAGCACGCCGTGCCCGAGGTTGAAGACGTGGCCAGGCAAGCCGGCTGCGCGCTCGACGACGTCGACCGCCTCGCGCTCGACCACGTCCCAGGGGGCGAGCAGCGCAGCGGGGTCGAGGTTCCCCTGGACGACGTGTCCGGGCACGAGCGCCGCGCCGACGTCGAGCGGCAGCCGCCAGTCGAGCCCGATCACGTCTCCTCCGGCGGCGGCGAGCTCGGGCAGCAGGTGGCTCGCCCCGGTGCCGAAGTGGATCGTCGGCGCGTCGACGGCCTCGAGGATTCGGGCGCTCCACGGCGCGACGCGCGCGCGGTAGAGCGCGGGCGAGAGCGCCCCCACCCAGGAGTCGAACAGCTGGATCACGTCGGCGCCGGCGGCCACCTTGGCGCGGACGTAGCCTGCGAACGTCTCGCTCAGTCGATCCATCAGCGCGTCCCAGAGGCCCGGGTCGGAGAGCATCATCGCCTTCGTGCGTGAGAGCTCGCGACTGGGACGACCCTCGACGAGGTACCCGGCCACGGTGAAGGGCCCACCGCAGAAGCCGATCACCGCCTTCTCGGGCGGCAGCTCGGCCCGCACGAGGGAGACGGCCTCGAGCACCGGCGCGAACGCCTCGAGCGCGTCGGGCACGCGCAGGGCGTCGACGTCCGCCCGGCTGCGCACCGGGTGCTCGACGACCGGACCGACGCCCTCGACGAGCTCGACGCCGAGCCCCATCCCGAGCACCGGCGTCATGATGTCCGCGAAGAGCACGGCGGCGTCGACGTGGTGGCGACGCACCGGCTGGAGCGTGACCTCGGCGCACAGCTCGGGGGTGTGCGCCACGTCGAAGAAGCGGTGGCGCTCGCGGATCGCCCGGTACTCCGGGAGCGACCGCCCGGCCTGGCGCATGAACCAGACGGGCGTGTGCTCGACCGGCTCGCCCCGGGCGGCACGCACCAGCAGCGGCGTGGTCATGCTCGGAGCGTAGCCGCGGGGGCCTCGACCGAGGTGTCACGAGACCCGCATACACTCGTCGCCGTGGAGGGCCGGGCCGCCGTCGATCCGCTCGCACCTCGCTGGGGGAGCTGCCGGCTCGGCGTCGTGCGTGCCGGGACACGGGTGGTCGCCGGGCTCGCCATGGAGAACGCGGGCAGCGCCACCTGGCGCTCGCGCGGCGGGGAGGGGCTGCTGGTCGCCTACCACTGGCTCGACCCGCGCGGGAACGCGATCGTGTGGGACGGTCTGCGGACGCCGTTCGCGCGACCTGTCGGCCCGGGAGAGACGGTCGAGCTAGACGTGCCGATCGACGCGCCGCGCCCGCCCGGTCGCTACGTGCTCCGGTTCGACCTCGTCGAGGAGCATCGGTTCTGGCTCTCCGAGGTCGGCGTGCCCACGCTCGACGTCGACGTGAGCGTCGAGCCCCGGATCGCCGACCGTCGCCTCGCGGTCGTCGTCCACGGCGGCGAGGACCCGCGCACCCGGGCTGCGCTCGGCGCCCAGGAGGAGCAGATCGTGGACGACGAGCCCGCGGCGGTCGCGCACCTCGTCGCCGGCGCCGAGCCCGAGCCTTCCTGGTCGCGCCTGCTCCTCGACGCGCACGCCGAGGGATGGGAGGCCGTCGGGCCGGCCCTCGTCCCGACCGGAGGGGCGCTCGAGCGGCGGCGAGCGGAGCGTCGGCTCGCCCCGTGGGGGCCGTCGGGCCGCAACCCGCGGCTCGGCCGCCCGCTGCTGCTCCCCTCGCTCGTCGCGGGCCTCGAGCCCGACGACTGGGACGGGCTCCCCGCCTACGCGGGCGCGGCCGGGCTCTTCGAGGGGCGCGCGCTGGTCAGGCTTCCGACGCGATCCGGTCGTCGACGGAGGTGAAGACGAGCGCGCCCACGAGCAGCGCCAGGGCGGCCGACACGACCAGGTAGACGGCATCGGCCAGCGGGGGCAGCGTGCCGTCGTAGAGCGGGGCGCGGAACGACTCGATCGCGGGCGTGAGCGGGTTCCCCCAGTGGAGCAGGTCGACGAGCCAGGGGTGTTCGGCCGCACCGGGCAGATCCTCGAGCTGGTAGAGGATCGGGGTCAGGAAGAACCACGGCAACAGCGCAGCGGCGACGACGAACTCAACATCGCGGAAGACGGCGTTGAGAGACGCGACGGTCAGGGCGAGCCCTGCGACGAGCGCGACGATCAGCGCGCCCACGGGGATCGCGAGCCACGCCGTCGCCCGCGCGCCCTCGCGCACGAAGAGCGAGAGGACGAGCACGATCGCCCCCATCGCGGCGAACGCGACCACCTGCGTCGCGACGACCGACAACGGCACGAGCTGCCTGGGGAACCTCACCTTCCGGATCAGGTTCGCGTTCTCGAGCAGGCTGCGCGCCCCGGTCTGCAGCGACGACGCGAGGAACACCCACGGCGGCAGGCCGCAGAGCAGGAACAGCCAGTAGTCCTCGAGGTCGGTCGCCTCGGCCTTCCAGAGGACGGAGAAGACGACGAGGTACACGAGCATCAGCGCGACCGGCAGCGCGAGCGACCAGGCGAGACCGAGCACCGAGCCCTTGTACTTCGCGCGAAGATCGCGCCGGAAGAGGCTGCCGAAGAGCTCCCGGTACCGGAGCAGGTCGCCGTAGACGCGCATCGGCGCCCCAGTCTACGGCCCCTCCCTGGGTCCACGGCCGCGGCCGACCGCGGCGCGGCGCCGGGGGCGCGCGGAACCGGTCGGCGACGCGCAGCGCCGATCCGGCCCGATCGGGGAGTACCCTTACGCGCTGTGAGCGCAGCCGTCACGGTCGTCGCGCTGCCCGTCGCGTCCCTCGTCCTCTGGGCACTGCTCCGCTCCCCCGCGGTCGGCGAGCGGCTCGTCGCCGTGCCGACGGGCGAGCGTTGGCACGACCGGCCGACGCCGACCTTCGGAGGAGTCGGGATCGCGACGGGGCTGTTCGCCGGGATCGCGGTCGCGCTGCTGACCGGCGCGGTCGAGCCGACCTGGGAGCTGGCGGGAATCGCTGCGGGCTGCGCCCTGCTGTTCGCAGCGGGGCTGATCGACGACACGCGCCACCTGCGCCCCGTCACGAAGCTGCTCGCGCAGCTCGCCGCCGCCGGGATCGCGATCGCGGCGGGGCTGCGCGTCGAGCTGATCGACAACGACGTGCTCGGCGTGGCCGTCGCGCTCGTCTGGCTCGTGGGGATCACGAACGCCTTCAACCTCCTCGACAACATGGACGGGCTCGCCGCGACGCTGGCGACCGTCGCGTGCGCCTACTTCGCGATCGACGCCGCGACCGTCCACGAGAACGACACGGTGCTCGTCCTCTCGCTCTCGCTCGGCTTCGCGTGCCTCGGCTTCCTGCCCTTCAACCTCCGCCCCGGTCGGCGGGCGACGGTGTTCATGGGCGACGCCGGGAGCCAGGTGCTCGGGTTCGCGCTCGCGGCTCTCGGGCTCGCCTCCAGCTGGACGACGGCGGGAACGACGGTCGCGACGATGCTGCTGCCCCTGCTCGTGCTCGCGATCCCGATCCTCGACACGACCCTGGTCACCGTGAAGCGACTGCACGAGCGGCGCCCGGTCACCCAGGGCGGCACCGACCACACCTCGCACCGGCTCGTCTACTACGGGCTCTCGGAGGCGAAGGCGGTCGGGCTGCTGGCGTCGATCGCGGTCGTGCTCGGGGCGACGGCGGTCGCGTACAACGTGCTCGACCGGCCCGCGCTCACCGCGGTGGGGGTGCTCGCGAGCTTCGTCCTGCTGGTGCAGTTCGGAGCGTTCCTCGGGGAGCTGAGCGAGAGCGCGCGGGCCGGCCGGCCGGGCGACACCCGGCTCCGTCACGCACTCGTGGTGGAGCCGCGACGACTGGCAGAGGTGCTCGTCGACTTCGCGCTCACCTGCGTCGCGTTCCTCGGCGCATACGCGCTCGTGCTCGGCGGTCTCGGCGGTGACGCCGAGCGAGGGACCTTCCTCGCCGCCCTGCCCGTCCTGCTCGGCGTCCGCTACGTCGGGTTCGTGGCGCTCCGCGTCTACCGGCGGGCGTGGCGGTACGCGAAGCCGGCCGACTTCGGCGCCCTCGTGGCCGCCTGCGGGGCGTCGGAGCTCGTCGCCTGGGCGATCCTCGCGCTCACACGCGACCTCGGCGACTTCCCCGCGCGCGTGTTCCTCGTGGACGCGCTGCTGTTCACCGCGCTGGCGGTGGCCGCTCGCCTCGCCCAGCGGCTCCTGCCGAGCGCGCGGCACGCCGGACGCCGGCGGGTGCTCGTCGTCGGCGCCGGGATCGCCGGCCGCGGGGTCGCCCGGTCGCTGCGCGAGGAGGGGATGCGCGTCGTTGGGTTCGTCGACGACGACCCTCGGCTCCAGCGGCGCCGCGTCCTCGGCGCACCGGTCGTGGGGACGCTCGAGGAGGTCGGCGCCGCGATCGAGGAGCTCGCACCGGACGAGGTCGTCGTCGCGCTCCCCCACGCTGCCGACAGCGTCGCGGCGATCAGGACGGCCTGTGGATCGGAGGGCGTCCCGGTCAGGGTCGCGGCCGAGCCGGCGCTCGTCGGGGCGGCCGGGTGAGCGGCTCCACGCGGGACGCCCCTCGCGGACGCGGGCGCCCCGACGAGGCGATCCTCGTGCTCGTCGGGGCCTACCTGCTCCTCGTCACGCTCTACGCGTGGCAGGGGTGGCGGCGCGAGACGTTGACGATCTTCACGGACGAGCTGGAGCTGACGCAGCTGTCCCGCTCGATCGCGGAGTCCGGCACGGCGGCTCGGCGCGGTGAGGCGTACGGGTTCCACTCGCTCGTCCCCTGGCTGACCGCGCCGTTCTGGTGGATCCCGTCGGTCGCGGTCGCCTACGAGGCGCTGAAGTACGCGCAGGCACTGGTGATGGCGCTCGCGATCTTCCCCGCCTACGGGATCGCCCGCACGGTCGTGTCGCGCCCCTGGGCGCTGTTCGCCGCCGTGGCGACGATCGCGGCGCCTGCGCTCTCGTACGCGCCGATCCTCGTCGAGGAGCCGTTCGCCTACCCGGCTGCCACCCTGGCGCTGTGGCTCGCCGTGCGCGCGGTCGAGCGCCCGACCTGGCGGACGATCGGCCTCGCGGCTGGCGCAGGCGCGCTCGGGACTGCGATCCGCTCGCAGCTCGTGGCCCTGCTGGTGACGCTCGCGCTGGCACTGCTCGCGGTCGCCTGGCGCACGCCGCTCGTGCGCCGCTGGCGCGCGACCTGGACGCGGTGGGACGCCATCGGGGCGATCGTGCTCGGCATCGGGGCGCTCCTCGCGCTCTCGGCGCTGATGGGCCACCTCTCGCAGGAATGGCAGATCGCGACGGGGTTCTGGAAGGGTCGCGTCCTGGAGTACGGGGTCTGGGCGGCCGGGGCCTTCACGATCGGCGTGGGCGTGCTCCCCGTGGTCGCGCTCCTGGCGCTGCTCGGGCTGCCCGCAGCCGAGAAGGCGCGGCCCGGCGTGCGCTCGCTCGTCACCGTCAGCGCCTCGGCCGTCGTCGTGTTCTGCTGGTACGCGGCGATCAAGGGCGCGTACCTGTCCACGATCTTCTCCAGCCTGATCGTCGAGCGGAACCTCATCTACCTCACGCCGCTCGCGTTCGCGGCGGCGGCCCTGCTCCTCGAGCGGATGGCCGCTCCCGTCTGGGCCGTCGTGGCGGCCGGCGGCGTCGTGCTCGCCCTCGTCGCCGCCACGCCTGTGGTGCGCGGCATCGACAGCTTCCCCTACTACGAGGCGCACGGGCTCTCGATCCTGGCCTTCCTCAACCGCGAGCTGTCCTGGCCGGCGGAGCGGATCGAGACCGCGCTGGTCGTCCTCGTCGTCGCGTCGGTCGTCGCGCTGCTCGCGCTCGGCCTCGTTCGCGGCCGGTCGGGGAGGATCGTCTGGCTCCCGGTGACGCTCGCCGCCCTCCTCCTGACCTGGAACCTGACGAACGAGGTCTACGCCGCGATCGGCGAGCACGACCTCTCCGCGCGGATCGAGCAGAACCTCGCCGACCCGCACGACTGGATCGATCAGGCGACCGACGGCGAGGGCGTCACGGTGCTCGGCCAGCAGGTGCAGGACCCGACCGGGATCTGGTCGGACGAGTTCTGGAACCGCTCGATCGAGCACGTCTGGAGCGTCGACGGCACGGCGCCCGGGCCGGGGCCGACCCTCACGCCCGACCTGGCCGAGCCGGACGGCACGCTCTGGCCCAGACCCGACACCGACTACGTGCTGGCGGTCAACGGCGTCGAGGTCTCCGGCGAGGAGGTCGGCCGCCGCACCGAGACGGGGCCCGCGCTCGTCCGGATCGGCGAGGAGCTCCGACTGAAGGCGAACCAGATCGGCGTCTACGCGGACGGCTGGATGGGCGCCAGCGCCGCCTACAACCGCTTCGACGTCGCCGACGACGGCGACGGCTTCGCGACGGTGCGGCTCTCACGCGAGACGTCCTGCTACGAGGGCGAGGCGCTTCCGGGTCTCGTCCGCGTGCGGATCGGGACGATCGGCGTCGGACCCGACAAGCAGCCCGCGATCGACCGCGAGACGGGAGCCGAGACCGTGTTCGTCCCGACGTGCGGTGTGCGAGACGTCGTCTTCCCCGCTCCCCCGGGGCCCTGGCGGATCGAGGTGCTCGCACAGACCTTCGTGCCCGCGGAGGTGGACGAGCGGCTCTCGGATCGACGGGAGCTCGGCGCCGTGGTGGGGTTCGGGTTCACGCCGGCCGGGTGAGCCCGTCGGGCTCGACCACGGCGGCGACGATGTACGTGAAGCGGACGCGCAGCAGCGCACGCGCCAGCGGGCCCGACCGCTCGGCCGACCTCAGCGCCGCCGTCACGGGCCCCGGGAGGCTCCGCGTCTGGGGCAGGAGGAACGGTCGCAGCGCGGTGCGCGCGAATCCGGCGCGCAGGAGCTCGGCCCGAACGTCGTCGACGTCGAACCGGCGCGGGTCGAGGTCGAACACGAGCTTCCGGGTCGTGAACCCCCGCACCCGGCGGAAGAACGCCTCCCGATCGCTCGCGTAGTAGATGGCGCGGAACACCGTCGTGCACGCGACGGGCTCCGGGGGGGTGTGCGTGTCGAGATCGCCCTCCTCGACGGACGCCGCGTCGCCGAGCAGGCCGCGGGCGGCGGCGACCATCGCGGGCTCCGCGTCGACCCCGCGGTAGACGAGGCCGCGCGCGCGGAGGTGCAGTCCGAGCCCGCCGTCGCCGCAGGCGAGGTCGAGGACGGTGTCGCCGGGCGCGAGCGACGCGCCGAGCTCGACCACGAGCTCGGCGCGGTGGTCGAGGTACGACCGCGGATCCGCGTAGCTCGCCTCGCTCCAGCCGTGCGCCTGGCGCGCGTACTGATCCGCCTTGCTCACAGCGCCCTCAGGGTCGACGGGTGCTTGCGGACGAAGCGCCCCATGCCGCGCAGGTGCCACAGCGTGTGCCGTGAGAGCCAGCGCTTGTCGATCACCGCGGCGTAGGCGTGCGTGACGAGCGCGTCGGGGACGTACCACCGCTCCCAGCCCGCGAGGGCGGCCCGGTACTGGAGGTCGATGTCCTCGACGTAGTGCCGGAAGCCCGGATCCCAGCCGCCGAGCTCGTCGAGCATCGTTCGCCGCATGAGCAGGAACCCGCCGAGCATCCAGTCGCACGGGACGGGCTCGGTCGGGCGCTCGTCCAGCGCGTAATGCTGACGCTGTGCGTACGTCCCGCGCAGGTGACGGAGCGGCGTGCGACGCTCGAGTGTGCCGAGCACTGTCGGGAAGCGCCGCCGCGACGGCTGCCAGCTGCCGTCCGGCCAGACCATCTGGGGGCCAGAGATGCCGGCGCGCGGTCGGGCCTCGAGCACCTCGCGCAGCGCGGCGACGGCCCCGGGTGCGGGCACCGCGTCGGGGGTGGCGTTGAGGACGAGCTCGCCCGTCGTCGCCGCCGTCCCGAGGTTGACGTTCGCCGCGAGGGGCAGTGGCCTGCCGTTCTCCAGCAAGCGAACGCCGCCCGGCAGCGCAGCCGGCAGCGAGCCGGGACGGTTCGCGACGACGACCAGCTCGTCGACCTGTGGCAGGAGGGCGGGCAGCAGCGCCTCTAGCTCGACGGCATGTCCGTGCGACACGACGACCGCGGAGACCCTCACAGACCGAGCGCCTCCCGGTACGCGCGCACGACCGTGAGCGCCGTCTCCGCCCAGGAGAACGCCCCCGCCCGCTCCAGGCCCGCGGCGACGAGCCGGTCGCGCTCGCGCAGCGCGCGACGGATGCCCTCGGCGAGCTCGTGCTCCGCCACGATCACGGCGGCGTCGCCCGCGACCTCGACGAGGGCCGGCTCGTCCACCACGACGACCGGTGTGCCGCAGGCCATCGCCTCCAGGACGGGCAGCCCGAACCCCTCGAATCGGGAGGCCTGGACGAGACAGCTCGCGCCGCGGTAGAGCGAGACGAGCCGCCCGAGCGCGACGTAGCCCTCGAGCCGCGCGCCGCCGGCGCGGAGCGCCGCCGCGACCGCCTCGTCCTTCACGGGGCCGACGACGACGAGCTCGAGCCCGACCTCGCGGGCGGCGGCCAGGGCAGCCTCCTGGTTCTTGCGGGACTGGATCGCGCCGACCGCCAACGCGTACGCGGGCACGGCCGGCCCGCGATCCGGGGGAGCGACGGGGGTGAACGCCGGATCGACCGCGTTGGGCGTGAGCACGATGCGGCCGGGCTCGATGTCGTAGAGCTCGACGAGGTCGCGCCGCGTCCGCTCCGAGACCGTCAGCACCCGGGCAGCCCGCCGCGCGGCGCGGGGCACGACACGGCGGAACACGGCGCGGTCGCGCGCGCCCATGTGAGCTCCGTCGCGCTCGAACGAGAGGTCATGGATCGTCACGACCGCCGGGCAGGGGCAGCGGAGCGGCAGCGCGTACTGCGTGTGCACGAGATCGGCCCCTATCCGTCGGAGCAGGCGTGGCAGCGTCCACGCCATCCGGAGCTCCTGCGAGCCGGTCGCGAGCTCGTGCGCGTCGATCCCGGCCGGCACCAGCTCGGGATGCCGCGTGACAGCGGCGAGCCGCAGCCCGGCGTCGGCGGCCGGCCCGGGAAGCGCGCGCAGCAGGTTGGCGACGTGGGTCTCGTCCCCGGTGCGGCGTCGACCGAGGACGTCGGCGTCGACGACCACGAGCGTCACGTCAGCTCCCGCCAGAGCGCCTCGACC
The DNA here is from genome assembly GCA_963703095.1 of uncultured Actinomycetes bacterium. GTDB lineage: Bacteria > Actinomycetota > Thermoleophilia > Gaiellales > Gaiellaceae > Gaiella. The sequence goes on along the minus strand of OY969787.1, from coordinate 707,119 downwards.
CGATCGCCCGCGACGCTCCACGGGAACGCCGCGGCCCGATCGAGGCCACGGGGGACGAGCTCGTCCCTTCGGGCCTCCGCCTCGTGGATCCCCGCAGCGATCGCCTCCGGATCGAGCGGATCGACGAGCACCGCGGCCCCGCCCGCGACCTCCTCCGTCGCTCCACCGCAGCTCGTCACCACGGGCGTGCCGCACGCCATCGCCTCCAGGACAGGCAGCCCGAAGCCTTCGTACAGCGACGGGTAGACGACGCAGCTCGCCCCGCGGATCAGCGCGGCGAGCTCGTCGTCGGTCGGCTCGCCCACCCAGCCGTCGGCTGTGACCCCTCCCCACCCCGACATCCCGGCGACGCGCAGCTCGCGTCCCGCGAGCCGGGCTGCTTCCACCGCGCGTGCGAGGTTCTTGCGCGGCTCGAGCGTGCCGACGGCGAGGACGTACTCGCCCTCCGCTCGCGGCCCGTCGGGCGCGAACACCGGGCTGACGCCGTTCGGGACGACGCGAACGCGGGACGGGTCGACGCCCATCAGCGCGACGAGCTCGTCGCGTGTCGACGAGGAGACCGCGACCACGGCATCGGCGACCCGCAGCGCCGCGCGCAGCGCCCGGGCGCCCGTCTCCCGGTGCCAGCGGGGGAGGGTCTCGGGGTACCGGACCACGGCCAGGTCGTGGACGGTCACGACGAGCGGGCAGCGCGGGCGCAGCGGCGCCCGGAACGTCGTGCAGTGCAGGACGTCCAGGCCGGCCGCCGCGTGCCCGAGCCGGAACGGGTACCAGAGCACGTCGCGCCTGACCGTCGCGAGCCGTCCGGTGCCACGTCCGGCGCTCAGACCGACGAGCTCGAGCCCCCGTCGGCCGCGCAGCGCGTCGAGGAGGCCCTTGACGTGCCGGGCCGTGCCGGCGCGGGTCTGCGCGAGCGGCGACGTGTCGATGCCGGCCTTCATTGAGCCCGGGCCGTCCCCCCGTGGGTCGCGCTGCGCGGACGCTCTCCGCACGGCCTCGCGGGGCTCGCGGTAGTGGAGGAGCGCGATCGCCTCGACCTCGGGCAGCCAGCGGTGGTCGACGTGCTCGTCGTCGAGCCGGGGCTCCCAGCCAACGGGCGCGTCGGCGAGGTACGAGTGGACGCGGACGTGCGTGGTCCCCGGCGCGAACCGCGCGCGCACCGGCTCCGGGTCGTCCGCGAGCGAGTAGGCGAGCGGCTCGCCGAGCGCGACGACGGGTGCGTCGAGCCCCGTCTCCTCCCGGAGCTCCCGCGCCGCTGCCGACGCCGGCTCCTCGTCCCACTCGACACCGCCCGCGACGAGGTGCCAGTAGCCGAGCTTGTCCGGCGCGCGCAGGAGGACGAGGTATTCGCGCCCCTGCTCACCGCCCGGACGACGGACGACGATCGCGACCTCCACCGGCCGCCGATGCGCAGTCACCGCTGCCGCTCCTCGAGCGCAGTGAGCATGACGCGTCCCGTCGCGTCCCAGTCGAACCGGGCCGCGTGACGCAGGCCGAGCGGGACCAGCTCCTCCCGGCGGGCGAGCGCCTGGCGGATGCCGTCCGCGATGGCGGCGGGGTCGAGCGGGTCGACGCGGATCGCCGCGTCGCCGCACGCCTCGTCGAGCGACGGATGCGCCGAGGCGACGACGGGCGTCCCGCACGCCATCGCCTCGATCACCGGCATGCCGAAGCCCTCGAACAGGGATGGGTAGACGAGCACGGCCGCACCACGGTAGACGGCTCCGAGCGCGCTGTCGGCGACGAAGCCGAGGCGGCGGATCCGCGGGTCGGCGAGATCCGGCCGGTCGCCCCACCCCTCGCCGCCGGCGAGCGCCAGCCCCACCTCGCCGTCGAGCAGGCGCCAGGCCTCCACGAGGCGGGCGAGGTTCTTGCGCGGCTCGATCGTCCCCACGCCGAGAGCCGCGACGCCGCCGAGATCGGTGCGAGCGCCCTCGGGCCCGAGGCCTGCGCCGAGCCCGGGCGGGGCGACCACGATCCGCTCCGGGGGGACGTCGAGCGTGGCGACCAGGTCGGCGGCCGTGAAGGCGGAGTTGGCGAACACGACGTCGCAGGTGCGCGCGGCGTGGTGCCCCTTCCGCGTGTGCATCGCCACCGTCCGCGCGGTGCACCACTCCGGATGGTGGAATGGCACGAGGTCGTGGCACACCGTCGCGCGCACGCCGGCACGCTGGGCGGGGTACATCCAGTCCGTGAAGAGGAACGCGTCGACGTGGCCAACGGCGCGCTCGACCGCGGGACGCCCGGCGCGGCTCCAGGCGGTGCGGAGCGCGTGCGAGGCGGGCAGCGGGAGCAGCCGCTGCTCGACCGGGAGCCCTGCCAGCGCCTCGCGGATCCGCTCCGGCCCGCGCAGGCTCGTGGGCGCGAACGCGATCACCTCGTGTCCGCGTGCCACCGCCGCGCGGGCGAGCCCGCCGAGCGAGCCGAGGATGTAGTTCCCGATCCCTGTGCGGGGATGGGAGAGCGGGGAGACGTCGACGACGATCCTCATGCCCGTGGGGTATAGGCGAACGCGTCGAAGTGCGCGCCGAGGACGCGGTCGTCCCCGGAGCCCGGGATCACCTCGGCCGGCACCGCGGTCGGCTCGACGGTGAAGGCGACCACGCAGGATCCGTCGGCGGAGGGCGCGACCGCGATCGGGAGCGTGGCCCGCCCGTCCGGCTCGACCCGCGCTGTGGCCTCGGCCCCGCCTCCCACCCAGGTCGTCGCCGCCCGCACGACCTGCGGCTCGGTGAAGAGGCTGGGGTCACTCCGGAGCGACACGACGAGCCTCCCGGGCTCGCAGCGCAGCCGCTTCCAGGTCACGGTGCGGCCCGACCACGTGTCGTTCGGGTAGAGGCCCGTCACGCGCGTGGTCGAGCTGAGCGGTCCGGAGAGCCGCCAGAGCGTGGTCCCGAGCAGCTCGTCGCGCGCGACGACGATCCCGTCGGGCGTCACGGAGCCGTCGAGGAGGGCGTAGGGCGCCCGCACCGGGCCGCCGTCCGGGCCGCGGAAGACCCCGTCCGGCCCGAGGGTGACGCGGGTCTCGCCGATCCCGCCCGGCGTGGGCTGGCCCGTGTAGAGGACGCGACCGACGCGCCGGTTGAAGAACTCGTTCTGGTTGACGGTGAACCGGTCGGCGCGGCCCGTCCACAGCGCGACGACCTCGTCGCCCGCCCCCACCTCCGCGTCGATCCAGCTCCGCTCCACCCCGCGGATCCCCTGGAAGAGCGCACCCGTGCCCGCCGCGACGAAGCCCTGCGGCCCCGACCAGACGGGTCGCGAGGCGATCGCCAGGAGCGCCACGACGACGAGCGGGGCGGCGATCGCGGCGCGAGCCGGGACGAGCAGGAAGAGCAGGACGAGCGGCAGGCCGACCGCCGCGACCGTCACCCAGTAGCGACCCGCGACGAGGTGGTCGTTCCAGGCCCACAGCGGGATCAGCCCCAGCGTGTCCGACTTCGCGGGCTCGCCGATGAAGCGGACGTACGGGAAGACGAGGGGGAGCACGAGCGCGACGCCCGCCGCCACCGCTGCAACCGGCTGGGGTCGGGGTGCGCCGAGCTCGACCCAGGCGACGAGCGCCACGACGAGCAGCGGCACGAGGAAGAAGAGGTAGCGGTCCTGGACGCGGTCCGACGCGAAGCGAGAGGCGAAGGCACCGACCACGGCGGTCGACCAGACGAGGAGCGCGACCGTCGTCGCGAGGTGCTCCTGGACGCGCGGCGGCACGGCCCGACCGCGCGCGAGAAGGACGAGCAGCGCGGCGACGGGGAGGACGGCTGCGTAGAGCGCCAGCTCCTCCACGTGCCAGAGCCAGTAGCGAAGCGCCTCGCCCACGTCGTAGCCACCCTCGCCGACGATGCTGTACGCGCCGAGCAGGTCGGTGAGCGAGCGGCCGCGGATCGCCTGGAGCGCAGCGAGGCCGATCGTCGCGCACGCGAGGAGGACGTACACCGGGACGTACCGGCGCAGCTCGGCCATCCGGCCGCGCAGGAACGCCAGCAGGAGCGGCGCGGTCGCGATCGCGGGCACGAATGCGAGCGCCTGCGAGCGGGTCGCGTACGCCGTCGCGAGCGACCCGAGCAGCGCGGCGAGGCGCCCGATCGACGGGCGCTCGAGCCAGCGGACGAGGAGCAGGGCCAGGACGAGCGAGGCCGGGTAGAAGAGGCTCTCGGTGGTGATCGTGCCGGTGTACGCCATCGAGGGAAGGACGACGGCGCCGCCGGCGGCGATCAGTGACAGGCCCGGCCGGGCGACGCGCCGAGCGAGCAGGTACGCAGGCACCGCGGACAGCGACATCACCACCGCGTTGATCCCCTTGGCGGCCGCGTAGGCCTGCGTGAGGTCGTCGAAGGCGGCGTACGCGGGAGCGATCAGCAGCGGGTAGAGCAGGCTGTAGCCGGTGACCGGGGTCTCGCGGACGGCGTAGCCGTCCCCTGCCGCGAGGCTGCGTGCGAGCTCGGAGTAGATCAGCTCGTCGACGAAGACGAACGGAGCCGGGATCCCGCGCACCATCCAGAGCCGCAGCAGCGCCGACCCGACGACGATGCCGCCGAGCCACGCCCAGGCGGGGACGCGCCGCAGCGCGTCACGCACCGAGGTCGACCTCGCCGAGCCGCTGCGCGAGCTCGCGGGCCTCGCCCGTGCCGGGCGCGATCCCCACGGCCGCTGCCGCCGCGCTGACCTCCCCGAGCACGGCGTCGGCGACGGAGCCGCCGCCGGCGACCTCCTCGAACGCGGCGACGTAGCCCTCGGCAACGCGCTCGACGGCGTGGGGGCCCGACGCGAGCGCTGCCGCGGCCGCGCCCATGGCTGCGCGCACGTCCGAGCGCGTCGCGAGCAGCTCGATCGCAGCAGCGAGCGAGTCGACCTCGTGCTCGTCCACCGCGATCTTGAGCGCCGCCTCGTCGGGAAGCTCCGAGAACCACCCCACGTCGCTGACGACGAGCGGCTTGCCGAGCGCGAGGGCCCGGACGACCGTCCCGGACGTCTCCCCCATCGTCGGATGCCGCAGCGCGACGTGGACGTCGGCCGCGGCCATCAGGCCCCATAGACGAGGCTCGTCGACGAATCCCGTCGCCTCGATCCCGTCGTCGTCGAGCCCGAGCCGCTGGAGCCGTCGCTCCAGGTCGAAGCCCGGGGACGGCGCTCCGACGAGCAGCAGGCGCGCGCCGGCGTGGCGCCGCCTGACACGCGCGAACGCCTCGAGCAGCTGGGGGACGCGCTTGCTGTCGTTGATGTTGCCGAACGCGGCGATCAGGGGATCGCCGGCGACCGCGGCCGGCCCGATCCCGGGATCGGGCCACGCCGCATGGGGCACGACGTGCACGGGTCGCCGGTAGCCCATGCCGCGGACGCGGTCGTGGACGTAGCGCGAGTGCACGACGAGCCCGGTCGCGCGGTCGAGCACGCCGCGCGCGAGCGGATAGTCCACCGCCCGGCTCTCCCACAGCGGGGGGATCCGCTTCTCGATCACGGCGTGGCCGAGGAGGCGCGCCACCAGCCCGCCCTCGCGCTCGAGCGCGTCGAGATAGCCGCGCGCGTCGCCCCTGCCGAGGGTCATGCCCGAGACGAGGTGATGGAGGACGATCTCGTGCAGGACGACCAGCCCGGGCGTCCGCCCGAGCGCCTCGACGATCCAGCCGTGCGCCTCCGGGTCGTTGCCGACGTGGTACACGGGGAGGTCGACGCCCCGGGGCGGGCGGCGCCTGCCGCGTCGGACGACGTCGACGTCGATCCGGTCGCGGATCGCCGGCAGGACGAGCGCGGAGTAGTCCGCGATCCCGGAGCGCTCCGGCGGCATCGGCGAGAACCAGGCGATCCTCACGCGAGCAGCCTCCCGATCGCGCGATCCCAGGTGACATCCTCGGCGAGCGCCCGGCCCGCCTGCCCGAACGCGGCAGCCTCCTCGGCATGATCGCGCAGCCAGGCAGCCGCCGCGGCGATCTCCGACGACTCGGCGCGCACCACGAGCCCGGTGCGCCGATCGTGCACGACGTCGAGCGGGCCCCCCGCGTCGGGTGCCGTGATCACCGGCTTGCCGGACAGGAACGCCTCGTACGGCCCCATCCCGAAGTCCTCGTCGATCGGCGCGTAGTAGACGGCGGCGCACCGCGCGTACAGGTCGGCGAGCCGCTCCGGCGTCACGCGGCCCTCGAAGCGGACGCGGCCGTCCACGCCGCGCTCGCGCGCCAGCGCCTCGAGTCGGGGCCGATCCGGCCCGTCGCTCGCGACGACGACCTCGAGCGTCCCGTCCAGCGCCGCCGCGTCGACGAGCAGGTCGATGCGCTTCGCTCGATCGAGCCGAGAGGCGCTGAGCACGAAGCCCTCGGCCGGCTCGCAGCGGAAGTCGAGCATCTGCGGGGGGTGCGGCAGCACCTCGGCCCGCAGCCCCGTCGACTGCTCGAGCCGGCCCGCGACGTTGCCCGACGTGGCGAAGAGCCGCGTCGCCTCACCGAGCGCGACGCGGTCGAGGTCGTGGATCTTCCTGCGGAGGGCGCGGTCCTCCGCGGACTCACCGAACTGGCCGAGGCCGGTGCGGTCGAGCTCGTACGCCTGCCGGAACTGGTGGACGAGCCAGACGCGCTTCTCCCGGTGCCGAACGACGTACGACGGGAACTTCGTCGCGACGACGAGGTCGATCGGCCGCCCGTCGGCCTCGTCGAGGTCGAGCATCCGCCAGAGGAACGCCTGTGTCAGCACCCGTGCTCCCGGATACCACTTGAACGGGATCGAGACGACGTCCGCCTCGTGCCCCCGTGCCCGCAGCTCGTCGACCAGCGTGTCGGTGAAGATCTCCGCGCCGCCGCGGGCGAACGGCACCTGTGGACGGCAGACGGCGATCCTCACGAGCCGCCCCGTGCCTCCGCGAGCTCCCCCTCGAGCCGGCGGATGCGCTCCTCCTGGTCGTCGATCAGGCGGAGGAGCGCGGCGTTGAGCGATCGCTGGTCGTACGCGAGCGGCTCGACGTACCACCGCATCAGCTTGCGCAGCACCCACTTCACGGGGATGCCGACGGCGCCGCGCCACCCCGGTCGGAGCCGGAGCGACCGGTCCGCGCTCACCGGCCAGAGTCGCTCCGCCTCCGCGCGCGCGAGCGCGCGATCGGCCGACCCGGACTCCCCGCCGGGCTCGGCCCCGGAACGGCGCACCTCGTCGCGGAGCGCCTCGAGCAGCGCGCGCACGTCCACCTCGTCGGCCGGGACGTCCCGGCCGACCGGGCCGTTCACGCTGCCCTCCTCCGGCACCGCGCCAGTGTAGCCCTGTCCTTTCCCGCAGGCGGGAATCCACTGGAGTGGATTCCCGCGCGGGGATCCCCCGCCGACGGCGGGGGCACATCCCTGAAGGATCGCGGGCCGGAGGAGCGCTGATCGGCGCTCGGGCGGCTCCGCCGCCCTTGGCTTGTTCCGCAGGCGGGAATCCACTGGAGTGGATTCCCGCGCGGCGATCCCCCGCCGACGGCGGGGGCACATCCCTAAAGGATCGCGGGCCGGAGGAGCGCTGATCGGCGCTCGGGCGGCTCCGCCGCCCTCGGCTTGTTCCACACATCCCTGAAGGATCAAGGGGACGAGGTGCGCTGGCTGGCGCTCGGGGCCGCGAGACCACCCCCGAGCCCACCCGTCGTAGGGGCCGGGCATGCCCGGCCCGCGCCCTTCCGCGCGCCGGTGGATCATCGTCTCGCGCAGCGAACCCCGTGGGCACGTCCACCCTTCGGCCCGCCGTGGCGCACGTAGCATCGCCGCATGCGCGTGGGTCTCGCCCTGCTGACGCTGGTTCCCGGGATCTCGGGAGGGAGCGAGACGTACGCATGCGAGCTGACCCGCGCGCTCGCTCGCGTGGGACGGCACGAGTACGCGGCCCTCGTCCCACCGCTCGCGCCCGACGCGGGCGGGGGTCTGTCGAGCACCGTGGCCGCCGGGTACCCGGCCGCGACGACGACTGCGAGGCGGCTCCGCGCGATGGCGGGCGCCCGGTTGCGGCCCGGGGCCCTCCGGGCCGAGCTCGACCGATCGGACGTCGTGCACTATCCGCTGACGGTGCCGGTGCCACCGACACGGCGGCCCACGGTGCTCACGCTGCTCGACGTCCAGCACCTCGACCTCCCCCAGCTCTTCCCCAGGGGCGAGCGGCTGTTCCGCCGGCTGGCGTACGACCGCGCAGCGCAGCGCGCGGATCGGGTCGTGGTGATCAGCGAGTGGGTGCGCGCCCGCACCGTCGAGCGCCTCGGGCTCGAGCCCGACCGCGTGCACGCGATCCACCTCGGCGTCGACCACGCCCGCTTCACACCCGACCCTGCCGTCGTCCGCGAAGAGCTGCTCCTCTACCCGGCCCGCCCGTGGCCGCACAAGAACCACGCGCGGCTGTTCGAGGCGTTCCGAGAGGTGAGGGCGGAGCACCCGGGTCTGCGTCTCCTGCTCACCGGGGCGGGACACGACGCGACCGAGCTGCCGGACGGCGTCGAGGTGCGGGGCACCGTGCCCGTCGAGGAGCTCGTCGGGCTCTACCGTCGGGCAGCCGCGCTCGTGTTCCCGAGCCTGTACGAGGGCTTCGGGCTGCCACCCGTCGAGGCGATGGCGTGCGGCTGCCCGGTCGCAGCATCCTCGGCCGGCTCGCTGCCCGAGGTGTGCGGGGACGCCGCGGTCCTGTTCGACCCGACCGAGCCCGAGGCGATCGCGGACGGCATCCGCGAGGCCCTGCGGCGGAGCGGCGAGCTGTCGGCAGCGGGGCCCGCGCGCGCCGCCCGCTTCACGTGGGACGCGACCGCACGCGCCCACGACGACGTCTACGGGCTCGTCGCCTGAAGCGCCGCCACGTCTGCCTCGACGAGCATGCGGACGAGCTCGGAGAAGCTCGTGGTCGGCTCCCAGCCGAGCAGCCGGCGAGCCTTCGACGCGTCGCCGACGAGATCGTGGAGCTCGGCTGCTCCGCGGACGAGGGCGGGGTCGCTGCGGACGTGGTCGCGCCAGTCCAGGCCCACGACGTCGAAGGCGCATGCCACGAGCTCCTCGACGCTGTGCGACCGGCCCGTCGCGACCACGTAGTCGGCGGGCTCGTCCTGCTGGAGCATCAGCCACATGGCGCGGACGTAGTCGCCCGCGTAGCCCCAGTCGCGCCGCGCGGAGAGGTCCCCGAGCACGAGCTCCGACTCGAGCCCGAGCGAGATCGCGGCAGCCGCGCGCGCCACCTTGCGGGGCAGGAAGTCCGTCGGCCGCAGCGGCGACTCGTGGTTGTAGAGGATCCCGCAGCACGTGAACATCCCGTAGCGCCGTCGGTAGCTGCCGGCGATGAAGTGGGCGTACGCCTTCGCGACGCCGTAGGGGGTCAGCGGCCCGAGGGGCGTCGTCTCGGTCTGCGGCGTCTCCCGCGGCTCGCCGAAGATCTCGCTGGAGGACGCCTGGTAGAAGCGGATCGTCGGGTCGACCTCGCGGATCGCCTCGAGCAGCGACGTCGCGCCGACCGCAGCGAACTCGGCGGTGAGCACCGGCTCGTCCCACGAGCGCGGGACGAAGGAGGGAGCCGCGAGGTTGTAGACCTCCGTGGGCTCGACCTCGCGCAGGACGCGTGCGAGCGCCGCCTGGTCGAGCAGGTCGGCGTGCGCGAAGACGACTCGATCCGCCACCGCTGCGAGGTTGTCGGCGTAGGCGGCGGGTGGCCGACGGCCGATCCCGACCACCTCGTAGCCCTGCTCCAGCAGCAGAGCGGAGAGGAAGGCACCGTCCTGGCCGCCGACCCCGGTGACGAGCGCGCGTCCGGGCACGACGGACGAGTCTATGCGCCGAGCCCGCCGACGGACCGCCGATAATCGGCGCAGGTGAGCGCCAACCCCCTCACGGACGAGCTCCGCGCGGCTCCGCCCGGCCTCCACGGAGGCGGCGAGTACTGGGGCCTGGCGTGGGACGCGCTCGGCTGGCTCGAGCGCACCGTGCAGCCGGGATGGGCGACGATCGAGACGGGCTCGGGCGCCAGCACGATCGTGCTGGCCGCGTCGGGTGTCGACCACGAGGCGGTGACGCCCGACCCGCGCGAGCGGGAGCGGCTGGAGGAGACGTGCGCGGCACGGGGCATCGACGCCTCACGGGTGCGGTTCCTGATCGGCCCGTCGCACGAGGTCCTGCCCGCCTGGGAGCCGCGGGCGCTCGACCTCGTGCTGATCGACGGCGCGCACGGCTTCCCGTATCCCGTGCTCGACTGGTGGTACCTCGCGCCGCACGTCAAGGTCGGGGGGCACGTGCTGCTCGACGACGCCTACCTGCCGGCGGTGGCCGCGATCGTCGACTTCGTGCGCGACAGCCCCGACTGGCGGCTCGAGGACGCGGTCAGCTTCCGCACCGCCCACGTGGTCAAGGTCGCGGACGGAGCCCCCGCCTTCCTCGCCGGAGCGGACGCCGCCACCGGCGCGCGCATGCGGTTCGGGTACCTGCCGCCCGGCAGACGCGTCGTCGCCTCCGCCAGGCAGAGGGTCTTCAGCACGCGCGCGGGCCTGTGGGTGGTCGAGCGCGCGCGCCGTCGCTGACGACCTCCTACGCGAGCGTCCGCAGGTACCGGGCAGCAGATCGGAGCCCGCGCGGGCGCACGACCACGAGCGCGAGGGCGTACAGCCCGAGGCCGAGCAGGCCGCCGGCCTCCGCCGACGGGACGAGAGCGGCGACGGCGAACGATGCGGCCGCCAGCGCCCCGACGACGGCCGCCGCCGCCCCGACGCCGAGGAGCGCCTCCCTCGTCGCGCGGAAGACGTGGAGGAGCCCGGCGAACGCGATGCCCGTCGTGGCGGCGAGCGCCAGCACGAGCCCCGTGAGGCCGAAGAGCGCCTGCCCGACGACGGCGAGGGGCACCTGCGCCGCGACGACGAGCAGCCCGAGCAGCATGAGCCGCCGGTCGCTCTGCGCCACGAAGACGAGCGGCAGGGTCACGGAGAACCCGATCGCGGCGACCATCCAGGGAGCGAAGAGCGCCACCAGGCGGCCGAGCTCCGTCCCGACGGCCGCGGTGTACTCGGCACCGAGCACCCAGGCCACGATCGGCTCGCCCGCCACGGCAAAGAGACCGGCCGTCGCTCCGACCGCGACGAGCGCGAGCCACGAGCTCGCGACGACGTGGTGGGCGACCCGGTGCCGGTCGAGCCCGAGCCTCGTGAGCGGAACCGAGGTCACGAGGCCGAGCGAGGCGGCGGTGATCGCCACGATCGCCGACCCGGCGATGTACGCGTAGCCGAAGCTCGTGACCGCGCCCACGCCCTCACGCGCCGCGAGCGGCAGGCAGACGAGGTACGCCGCCTGCAGGCCGAGCGGCAGCGCCGTCCCGCGTCCCGCGCGTCTGATCCGGTTCCCGAGCGTCGTCCGCGCGGGGCGGACCCCCATCGCCGGCATCGACGCGCGCCGTGCCCGGATCGCCAGCGCCGCGACGGGGATCGCGACCGCGAGCAGCGCGTTGAGCGCCATCCCCTCGGCGACCGCCACGACGCCCTCGTCGAGCCGCGCGAGGATGACGCCGATCCCGACGATGCTGGCGGTGATGTACCCGAGCGCCGCGGTGCGGTAGTCGTCGAGCGCGGCCAGCGCGCTCGCCGCGAGCCCCGCGTAGACCTGCCCGATGCCCGCGAGCGTCAGCAGCGGGAGCGCGTCTGCCGCCGTGTCCTGGGACACCGCCGGCCCGGAGCCCGTCAGCAGCGCGGCGAGCGGCCCGGCGGCGACGAGCGTCACGGCGAGCATCGGCAGCGCGATCGTCCCGAGCGCCGCTGCCCAGGCCGCCGTCTCCTGGCCGAGCCGGCGGTCGTCTCGCGCGCGGGCGAGCGGCGGCAGGACGACGAGGCGGATCGCGTTCGCCGCGAGCGCCAGCACGATGAACACGCCGTAGGCGGCGAAGAACCCGTCCGTCTCGGCGGTGCGACCGAACTCGCGTGCGATGATCACGCCGACCAGCGCGGCGAGGCCCGTCTGCACGACGAGCGCGGCGGCGGTCACCGCTCCTGTCGCCAGCGATCCGAGGCCGGTGCGGGCGCTAGGCTTGCTCACCGACGCGGAAGGGTAATGACGATGGCGAACGACACGATCTGGACGGACGGCGAGCTCACCGCGCTGCGGACGGAGTTCGGAGACGCGTACGCGGGTCGCACGGTGCTCGTGACCGGCGCCGACGGCTTCATGGGCTCCCACCTGACCGAGGCGCTGCTCGAGCTCGGCGCGCACGTGCACGCCTTCGTGCGCGCCACCTCGAGCGGAGCGCTCAACAACATCGGGCACCGTCGCCGCGAGCTCAAGGTGCACTTCGCCGACCTCACCGATCGAACATCGATCGACTACCTCGTCCGCGAGCTGAAGGAGGCACCCGACAAGCCGTACGTCTTCCATCTGGGCGCCCAGGCCCACGTCGGCGAGTCGTGGCACCGCCCCTACGAGACGGTGATGGCGAACACGATCGGGACGCTCAACCTCCTCCAGTCGATCGTCGACTGGGGGCTGGAGCTGGAGAAGTTCGACACCGCCGGCACCTCGGAGGAGTACGGGAACGTCCGCGACGACGTCGCACACCACCACGACTTCGACGACGCGGGCTCGCTGATCCTGCACGAGCGCTCGCCGATCAACCCGAAGTCGATCTACGCCACGGCGAAGGTCGCCGCGGACTTCCTGACGATGAACTACCACGACGCGTTCGGCGTGCCGGGCGTCGTCACACGGATGTTCAACAACTACGGTCCGCGCCAGAACCCGCGCTACGTCACCGGCACGATCGTCACGCAGGCGCTGTCGCGACCCGAGATCGAGCTCGGCGCGCTCGACCCGCTGCGGGACTTCTGCTTCTGCACCGACGGGGTGCGCGGCCACCTCACCGTGGCGGCGCAGGGGGTTCCCGGCGACGTCTACGTCTACGGCCAGGGCGAGAACATCTCGATGGCCGACTGGGCGGACCTGATCGTCCGCACGGGCATCGAGCACGGCTTCTGGCCCGACGACCGCCACGTGGTGACGACCGAGAAGCGCCTCCGCCCCGGGGCGACCGACGTGATGGCGCTGCGCGTGGGCCACGAGAAGCTGACGCGCGAGACGGGGTGGGAGCCGCGCGTCTCGTGGGAGGAGGGCGTGCTGCGCACGATCCGCTGGTACGCGGAGAACCGCGACCGCTGGCTCGGCCGGGTCGACTGGCTGCCCGTCGGCGCGCCGCTCGCACAGGGCACGTGAGCCGGGTCGTCGTCACCGGCGGCGCCGGGTTCGTCGGCTCGCACCTCGTCGAGCGGCTCCGCGAGGCGGGGCACGACGTCGTCGTCCCTCGCCGTGCCGAGGTCGATCTCACCTCGATGGACGACACGGCGCGGCTCTTCGACGAGGCCGGCGCCCGAGCTCGTCTTCCACCTCGCGGCCGAGGTCGGCGGCATCGGCGCGAACCGCGCGAACCCCGGCCGCTACTGGTTCGCGAACCTGATGATGGGCGCGCACGTCCTGGAGCAGGCACGCCTGCACGGGACGCCGAAGGTCGTGATCGCGGGGACGATCTGCGCGTACCCGAAGCACGCGCCCGTCCCGTTCCGCGAGGACGACCTCTGGAACGGGTACCCGGAGGAGACGAACGCTCCCTACGGCGTGGCGAAGAAGGCGATCCTGGTCGGCGCGCAGGCCTACCGCGAGCAGTACGGGCTCAACGCGATCTTCCTGCTGCCGGTGAACCTCTACGGGCCGCGGGACAACTTCGACCTCGAGACCTCGCACGTGATCCCGGCCCTGATCCGCAAGATGGTGGACGCACGGGAGCGCGGCGAGGAGGAGATCGTGCTCTGGGGCGACGGATCCCCGACGCGGGAGTTCCTGTTCGTCGACGACTGCGTCGAGGGTCTCCTGCTCGCGGCGGAGCGCTACGACGACCCCGATCCGGTCAACCTCGGGACGGGCGAGGAGATCGCGATCCGCGACCTCGCCGAGCTCGTCCGCTCGGCGACGGGCTACGAGGGCGCGATCCGCTGGGACACCTCGAGGCCGAACGGGCAGCCGCGGCGCAAGCTCGACACCTCGCGCGCCGAGCAGGCGTTCGGATTCCGGGCACGCGTGCCGCTGCGCGACGGGATCACGCGCACCGTCGCGTGGTATCGCAGCGCCCGCGTCGCGGCGTGAGCGTCGCGGCCGTCGGCACGCGTGTCGCGCGCCCGGCGCTCGGCGTGATCGATCGCGCGATCGCGCGGCCACGGCGGACCCTCGCCGTCCTCGCGCTGACGCAGATCGCGGTGACGGCGCTGTTCGGGCTGCTCGTGGCGACCCACAACGGGTGGGTCTGGTTCCAGGGCGGAGACCAGATCTGGTTCACGAGCAATGCGTGGTCGATCGGTCACGGTGTGCTGCCCCCCGGCGACATCGCGCCGGGCTGGGGGATCGTGCTGATCCCCGCGGCCTGGCTCGCCGGCGGCACGTTCGTGCAGCAGCTGCCGGTGATCGTCGCGCTGAACGTGCTCGTGCTGGGCCCGCTCGCGCTGTGGTCGCTCTGGGAGATCGCGACCCGGATCGGGGGCCGCGTCCTCGCGCTCTGGACGTGCGTGCTGTGGATCGTGGCGCCGTACGTCGCGATCCCGCTCTTCGTCGAGCGCTACCACGAGCGCTGGATCGACCAGTTCCTGCCGCAGGGCATCGGGCTCACCGCGATGGCCGACTACCCGTCGATGGTGGCGGGTCTGCTCGTCGCGGCGCTGACGGTCAGGGCGATCGACGGCCGCTCCTGGACGGATGCTGCGCTGGCCGGATCGGTGCTCGCCCTCGCGGTGCTCATGAAGCCGCCGAACGGGCTGCTCGCGGTCGGCGCGGCGCTCGCGCTCCTCGTCACCAGACGCTGGCGCGAGCTCGGCTGCTTCGTGCTGCCGGCCCTCGTCGGCGTGGCGGCGCTCGGGATCTTCAAGGTCCGCACCCAGGGCGAGCTGCCGCTCCTCGGGATGGAGGAGACGCGGCTGGCGCTGGCGCACGTCGCGGCGGTCGACGTCGAGCGGTGGTGGCGCGAGGCGGACTGGGGACGCTACGTGGAGATCGACATCGACCACTGGCGCAGCCAGATGGCGCAGCTGCGCGAGTACTTCTGGAGCGCCCGTCTCTTCCAGTGGGCGCCGCTCGCCGGCGCCGTCGCCGTGGCGCGCTTCCGCCCGGCGATCGCGGTGCTGCTGACCGGGTGGCTCGCGGCGTTCGTCGTGGTGAAGGGCACGTCAACCCAGGCGAGCATCGAGGCCAACACGTTCTGGCGGCTGCTCATGCCCGCCTGGCCGGCGTACCTCCTCCTGCTCGCGTCGATCGTCGTGCTCGTGCCCACGCTGTGGCGCTCGCTCGGCGATCGGGCGGCGCGTCCGGTCGGCGCACGGCCGATGCCCGCGCGTGGCGCGCTCGTGGGCGTGGCCGCGCTCGTGGCCGTCCCGCTGCTGCTCGTGTCGGTGCTGCCCCCTCTCGAAGAGGGGCAGGACGAGCTCCTGCTCCACGTCGAAGGCGAGGCCACGACCCTCGTCCCCGTCGAGAACGACCTGTCCCTCGCGGCGCGCAGCGCTGCAGGGGGCGTGACGCTCGACTGGAGCCGCGACTGGCGCGCCGACGTCGCCTACCGGGTCTACCGCACTCCGGGAGCCGCTCCCGACGGCGACGTGGCCTGCGTCAGCTTCGGCGGCGGTGGCGCGATCCGCTGCAACCTCGTCTCCCCCGTCGTCGGCGTCACCCGCGGCACCACGTGGACGGATCCCGCTCCCGTCCCCGGCGCCGTGTACCGCGTCGCCGCGACGGTGCGCTACGACGGGCGCGTCGTCGGGTCGGACGTCTTCGCGTTCTCCCCGCCCGCTGCGACTCCCTGAGCCTCGAGCGCCCGGATCCGCTCGCGCAGCAGTCCGACCTCCTGGGCGAGGCGGACGTTGTCGTCGGTCAGCTTCGAGAGCACGGTCGAGTAGTGGAGGAGGACGACGATCACGAACAGCACCGCCGCGGCGAAGAGGATGGCCGGCGGATAGCTCTCGACGCCGAGCCAGTCCGCGATCGTGTTGAGCCCTTCACGCCAGAGCGAGAGCACCAGCAGCGCGACGCCCGTGCCGAGCCACAGCAGCGCGTAGCGCTCCTTCAGCCGGCGGCCCCGGATCAGCTCGAGGACGATCAGGATCAGGAGCGTGGCCGCGATCGCCGCGGCGACGGACACCCGGACGGGGGTCATGCGCGCTCCGGCTCCTCGGACGGCAGCGTCGCCCGGCGTCCCATCGCCACGAGCAGCGCGAGCGTCACCTTGAGCACGTAGTAGACCGAGCGCAGCAGCGTGATCGACGAGGAGCCGGTCTCGCGCTCGCGCATCGTCACCGGCACCTCGACCAGCCGCAGCCGCGAGCGGAGCACGAGCAGGGTCGCCTCGACCTCCGGATAGTCGCTCGGGTAGTCGCGTGCGAACAGCGCGATCCCACGGCGGTTCAGCGCCTGGAAGCCCGAGGTCGTGTCGGTCACCTTCTGCCGCGTGAGGAGCGAGACGAGGCGCGCGAACCACGTGATGCCGATCCGCCTGGCGAGCGGAGGGCGGTAGTCCCCGTCACCGTGGAGAAAGCGCGAGCCCGTGACGACGTCGACGCCACCCGGCTCGAGCGCGGCGAAGAGCTTCGGCAGCTCGGTGGGGTCGTGCTGCCCATCGCCGTCGAGTCGGACGGCGGTGTCGTAGCCGTGCTCGAGCGCGAACCTGAACCCTGTCTGCACGGCGGCGCCGATCCCGAGGTTGAAGGGCAGACGGACGACGTTGGCCCCCGCCTGCGCGGCAGCGGCAGCCGTCTGGTCGGGGGAGCCGTCGTCGATCACGACGACGTCGATCGTCGGGTCGAAGGCACGGATCTCGTCCACGACGCCCGCGATCGCGTCCTCCTCCCGGTAGGCGGGCACGATCGCCACGACCCGACCGAGGCTCATGCCGGCACCGCCGTCTCGAGCCCCAGGGCACGCAGCACCTGACGCGCCCGGTGTGCATAGGTGTGCTCGTCGAGCACGCGCTCGCGCGCACGGGCGCCCATCGCCGCTGCCTCCGCCGGGTCGTCCAGGAGCCGGTGATAGGCGGCGAGCGCCCCCGCGGTGTCCTCGACGACGATCAGCTCGCGATCCGGCTCGAACCAGCGCTCGATCCCCTCGTGCGGGTTGGAGACGATCGCGGCGCCCGCCGCGGCGAGCTCGAACGGCCGGCAGGTGGACGAGCCGGGAACGGTCGCGTGCGAGCGACGCGTGACGTTGAGGTTGACGCGGGCGGCGGAGATGGCGCGAGCGAAGGAGTTGAACGGGACGTCGCCGAGCAGTCGGGCGCGTCCCACGTCGCCCTGGAAGTCCCTGCCGCCGAGGCCGAAGTCGATGCGAGGATCGAGTCGGCTCGGCTCTCCGATCAGCGCCGCCATCCACTCGCGGCGGAACTTGTCCCCGTAGCCGTAGAAGAGCACGTCGAGCTCCTTGGCGACCGGGAGAGGACGGAAGAACTCGGGATCGGCGGCCCAGTACACCGGCTCGACCCGACGTGCGCCGAGCTCGCGCAGCCGCGGAGCCCCTCCGTCGGAGTTCGAGAAGACGAGGTCGTACTCGGACGGATCGGCGCCGTGGTAGTAGTTGAACCCCGTGTCCATGCCGCCGAACTCCGGCAGGCTCATCGGCACGTCGCCGTCGTAGAAGGCGACGGGGATCGCGAAGCGCTCCCGCAGGAACGTCGCGATCCCGCGGAAGTGGGCCATCGGGACCGTGAACACGACCACCGCGTCCGGGCGCTCCGCCTCGACGAGCCGCTCGAGGTGCCTGCGCCAGCGCGGCGTCACGACCTTCCAGATCGTCTCTCGCGTGAGGCGGTCGAGCGCGCTCTCCTCGGGGCTCTCCTCCGCACGGCGGAGGTACCGGTCGCCCTTGACGCGCGCGAGACCGTCGCGCAGCGCCGCGTAGGCCTCGCCCTCGCGGTACGTCGGGTTGGGGGCGACCCGCCACCACGGAGACTCGACGGGACGGCCGCGATACGGCGTGACGACGAGGTCGGCCCCCGCCTCGTACAGCCCCTTCCACAGCTGCCACCAGGCGGGGGTGCACCCATAGCGGTAGTCGAGGTCGACCGCCGAGGCGACAGCGAGGATCCGTGGCGCGCGCACGAGGCGTCAGTGTAGGGACGTCACCCGCCGACCCCGTCCCCGCCGAGCCGGTACGGGCGCAACCCGGTGCCAGACACCCGATCGTGTCAAGGGGGTTTCGTGCCGAGTTCGCACCAACCGATCCACAGCTCATAGGGCCAGTGACCATGCGGATTCGCCAACACGCACCAACGCGCGCCCCCTGACGCTATGGGACGACTTGACAGGATCCGGAGCCTGACACCTGGGCGGCCGGCCGCGCCACGCGGCGACGGCGGACGCGGCGCTCGCGAGACCCTGCGACTCAGTACGCGCCGCGCCCGAAGAGCACGGCGGGGATCGTCTTCGCGATGATCGAGACGTCGGACAGCAGCGACCAGTTCTCGATGTAGGTGAAGTCGAGGCGCACGAGGTCGTCGAAGTCGAGGGCGGAGCGGCCCGAGATCTGCCAGAGGCCCGTCATCCCCGGCAGCACGAGGTACCGGGCGCGATGCCAGTTCTCGAGGAGCGCGTCGTCCCGCAGCGGCAGCGGGCGCGGCCCGACGAGGCTCATCTCTCCTCGCAGCACGTTGACGAGCTGCGGGAGCTCGTCGATCGAGAGGCGTCTCAGGACGCCGCCGACCCGGGTCACCCGCGGGTCGTCGCGGATCTTGAACAGGGCGCCGGACGCCTCGTTGCTCTCCTCGAGCGCAGGCTGCAGGGCGGCGGCGCCCGCCACCATCGTCCGGAACTTGAGCATCCCGAACTCACGCTCCCCGACCCCGATCCGCCGATCGACGAAGAGCACCGGGCCCCGTGACTCGAGCTTCACGGCGAGCGCGACCAGCGCCCACACCGGCAGACCCACGACGAGCACGATCGACGCGACGACGAGGTCGAAGGTGCGCTTGACCGCCCACGCGACGCCTCCGAGGATCGGCGGCCGGAGCTCGAACAGCGGCACGCCTCCTCCGGGGACGTACTCGCCCTCGTGCACGAGCAGCTCGGTCGTCGACGGCGCGAGCTTCACCTTCACGCCGCGCCGGTGCGCGAGCTGGACGACGTGGAGGACGGTCGCCTCGTCGTAGTCCGTCTCGGAGAGGATCAGCTCGTCCGGTCGCTCGCGGTCGAGCACCGCGTCCACGTCGACGACCCCCGCTCCGAGCGACACCAGGCCCGGCACCTCGGCTCCGGAGATGCCGCCGACCACGTCGATCCCGATCCCACCGCGCGACGCGAGCAGCTGCCGATGGAGGTCGAGCAGCCGCTCGCCCTCGCCCAGGAGCACGACGCGACGGCGGACGCCCGCGACCTTCAGCAGCTCGAGCGAGATCGACTCGTACGCCGCGCGGAGGAGCCCGATCGCGATCGCGCACGTGACCACGGCGGTCGGGATCAGGGCGGTCGTCGTGAACTCGTACTCCGTGCCCAGTCCGAACGCGAGCACGATCAGCGCGACGAGGACGAGCGAGCCCACGACGCGCCCCGGGCCGGCTCGGCGCTCGCGCGCCGAGTAGAGCCCGGCCTGCAGGAACACGAGCACGGTGATGGGGGCCAGGAACGGGAGCCACTCCCGCGGACCCGTGTCCCAGAGCAGCGACCAGTAGATCTCGTCGCCGTAGACGATCGAGCGCAGGACCAACGCGAGGTAGATGCCGAGCGCGAGCCCCGCCACGTCGAGGAAGACGAGCGAGGCGACGCTGACGCCGCGCCGCACGAGCCCGCGCCAGGGGGTCGGGCGCAGCAGATAGGGGCGCTGCTTGCGAACGTCCTCCGCCGGGACGTCGTCGGCGCCGGTCGGCGGCGGAGCCTCGCGTGGTGTCGGGGGTGCCTCGGTCGGCACGAGAGGATCGTACTACCCCTCCCCGCCCGCTCCTCCCCGGGCGACCGCGTCCCACTCGACCGTGGCCGCGCCTGCCGCGACCGCCCTCGCCTCCTCGTCCAGCGCCCACCCGCCGCGTCGCCGACCCAGGAGTCGCAGCGCGGCCTCCACGACGAGTCGCCGCCGACGGTCGACGAGGTCGGTGTCGTGGAAGTAGGCGTGGACCCGGTCCGGCAGCCGCCGGCGTAGCGCCGCGCGCAGGGCATCCCCTGCCGAGTGGGTGGTGGGCAGGGCCACGAGCGCGGCTCCGTCGGCGAGTCGGAGGCGGGCAGGCTCTGCGAGCTCCGCCCAGCGAGCATCCGCGGCGAGGTACGCAGGTCGCACCGCCCGCGGGGTGCAGTCCGCGTAGCCCAGCGACGCACAGGCGGCGGCGACCCCGTGGTCCGTGTACCAGCCTCCGCCGCAGAAGAGCGTCGGGCCGACCCCGTGCTCGGCCAGCCAGGCGCCCTCGGCGAGCACCCGCGCCCCCGGGTCGCCCGACCCCGCGGTGGGACGCGCGTGGGAGGGGCTGGTCCAGTGACAGTGGTGCCCGAGCGGCCCGAGCGCGGCCGCCGCGCGCGCCCGGGCCAGCCAGCGGTCGTCGTCGACCTCACCGGCCGAGCGGTCCGGCGGGCGCATGAGAGCCGCGATCGCGACGCCTCCCGGCCGTCGCCGCTGGAACGCGGCGAACGCCTCCCAGACGCGGTCGTCCAGCGGTCGTTCGACGTGGCACGAGACGACGACGTACCGTTCGGGAGTCGTGGCGCCCACCGTGCAACGGATACCACGTGGCGCGGTGGCCGTCGTCGTCCTCGCGGCCGCGCTGCCACGTCTGCTCGTCCTGGCGGTCGAGCGCGAGACGATCCTCGAGGAGTACGTCGAGAAGAGCGACCGCTTCGCGACGACGCTCGTCCAGAGCGGCACCTTCGGGTTCCTGCCGGGGGTCCCGTCCGCCTACACGCAGCCGCTCTACGCCTGGTTCCTCGCCGGGCTCTACTGGCCGTTCGACCGCTCGTGGCTGGCGGTCGGGCTCGCCCAGGTGCTGGTCGCCGTCGCGACCGCGCTCGTCGTGCTCGCGATCGGCGTCCACGTCGCGTCCGTGCGGGTCGGAGTGATCGCGGCGCTGGTCGCGACCCTCCATCCCTACGTCGTCTGGCACGACGTCCACGTCAACCGGGAGGTGCTCGACAGCCTGCTGCTCGCGCTGATCACGCTGCTGGCGCTGCTCGCCCACGAGCGTCGGTCGTGGCTGCTCGCGGTCGCGACGGGCGCGGTGACAGGGCTCGCGATCCTCGGCAACTCGCGGCTGCTGCCCCTGCCGCTCGCGCTCGCCCCGTTCCTCGTCTGGCGCATACGGCCGCTCGGGCGGGCCGCCCTGGTCGGAGCGGCGTCGGTGGCCGCCGCGGCGCTCGTGCTCGCCCCCTGGGTCGCCCGCAACCAGGTGCAGGTAGGGTGTCTCGCCCTCACGACGGACGCGCGGGCGCTGTGGAAGGCGAACAACCCGGCGACGCACGAGATCCTGGCGCGCGGGGGATGGATCGACGACGTCCCGGAGCTCGCCGGTGCGCCACCGTGGCCGGAGCTCGCCGCCGACCTGACGCTCGGAGGCACGCCGACGACCGTCGACGAGTGCGCGCAGATGCGCCTCTACCGCGACGAGGTCGAGACGTTCTGGCGCGAGCAGCCGGGCGAGAAGGCGAGGCTCGCCCTCCAGGCCGTCACGATGCTCTGGTCGCCGCTGCTGTCGGTGGAGGCGGACGACGACACGCAGCAGGGCCTCGCGCAGCTCGCCCAGCGCACGGTCGAGCCGCTCTACATGGTGCTGCTGTACGCCTTCGCGCTCTGGGGCGCCTTCCTCGCGCCGCGACGGCTCGTGGCGCTCGTGGCGCTCCTGCTCGGCTTCAACACGGTGATGGCGATGGTGTTCGCCGGCACGGTGCGCTACCGGGCGCCGTGGGACTTCCTGCTCGCGCTGCTCGCGGCGTTCGCGCTGGAGCGCTCCTGGAGCCTCCTGCGCGAGCGTCGAGGGCGACGGGCCGCCGAGGCGAGCGCTCCCCGGTAGAGCTCTTCCGTCCGCAGCGTGCAGCGCTCCTGCGAGAACGCCGTCAGGGCGCGCTCGCGACCGGCAGCCCCCATCGTGGCGCAGCGGGCGGGATCGGTCGCGAGCTCGCGGATCGCGCCCGCCAAGACTTCGGGGTCGTGGGCAGGGACGATCAGGCCCGTCACCCCGTCCTCGACGATCTCGGGCAGCCCGCCCACCGCGCTCGCGATCACGGCGCGTCCTCGCTCCATCGCCTCGAGCGCGACCATGCCGAAGCCCTCGCCGTGGGAGGGGACGACGACGATCGCGGCGCGCTCGATGACCGGGTCGGCCGGCGCGACGCGTCCCAGAAAGCGCACGGCTCCCCCGAGCCCGCGCGCGGCGACGTCCGCTTCGAGCTCGCCCCGAAGCGGGCCGTCTCCGGCTATCTCGAGCGCCAGGCCCTCGACCATGACGCGCTCGAGCGCGTCGAAGAGGTCGCCGTGCCCCTTGATCGGGATGAGCCGACCCACGATCGCCAGCCGTGGCTCCGCAGGGGGCGGCGGCGGCTCGTCACGTGGCTCGATCCCGTAGTGCACGATCTCGAACGTGCCGGGTGGGAAGCCCTCGGTGCGCTCGAGGTACCGCGCCAGCCCGGCGGAGATCGCGATGTTGACGTCGGCCAGCGCCCCGACCGCGCGATCGCCCGCCGCGAACGCCCGGGACGATCGAAACGGGTTGAACCCGTGCTTCGTGCTCACGAGCACGGGCACCCCGGCGAGGCGGCCGGCGGTGAGCCCGTGGAAGTCGGCGTGCACCAGGTGCGTGTGGAGGATCGCCGGCGCGTTGCGCCGCACCACGCGCAGGATGCGCGAGAACGCGAGCGGATCAGCGGCTCGCGGCAGGCGGACGCCCTCGACCGGGATCCCTTCGTCGTCGAGCCGACCGGCCAGCTCCCAGGCGCCCGGTTCGTCCTCGTGGAGCAGGAGGAGGCGGACGTCCCAGCCGCGCTCACGCAGTCGCGGGAGCAGCGCGAGCAGGTGGTTCTCGGAGCCCGAGATGCCGGAGGCCTTGGCCACGTGCAGCACGACCTCGCTCACGGTCGTCCGCCCGACGCGATCGCGACGACGCGCTCCGCCCACCCGTCGACGCCGTGCTCGCGCTCGACGACCTCGCGCAGACCTCGCCCGAGCGCCGCTCTGTCCGACGTGGCGAGCGTCGTGATCCGCTCGGCGAGCGCGTCGGCGTCGTCGCGGGGGAAGCGAAGCGCCGGCGGGAGGAGCCCGTCGAGCGCCGGGTTCGAGGCGAGCACTGGCAGGCAGGTCGCAGCCGCCTCGAAGACGACCTTGTCCGTGGCGCCGGCCCGCATGTTGTTGACGAGCGCGTCCGCGTCCGCCAGCAGGGCCGGCACGCGCTCTCGGGGGACGGCATCCTCGATCCGCACGCGATCGCCGACGCCGAGCTCCGCGACGAGCGCCTCGAGCGCGGCGCGGTGCGCACGCTCCTCCTCGGTCAGCGAGGGCCCGGTGACCGTGAGCTCCGCCCCGGGGACGAGCGCCAGCGCGCGCACGATCGTGTCGAGCCCCTTCGCCGGCGACGTTCGCCCGAGCGCGACGAGCCGCAGCGACCGACCACCCGCGGCGCGCTCGACGCAGGGGAAGTCGGCGAGGTCGATGCCGTGCCCGATCGGCACGACCTTGCCCGAGCGGAGCGGGAACGTCCGTGCGTCGACGGTGATCACGGCGGTCGAGACCCGCTCGGCGGCGCGCAGCAGCCGGCTCGCTCGCCAGTGCGTGAACCAGAGCAGCACGCCCACGCGAAGGGGTCGGGCGAGCGGTGCCGCGAGCACCGCGTAGATCGGGCACATGTGCGCGACGACCGCGGTCGGGCGTGGCGACCGCACGAGCTCGCGCGCGAGCGCCGACTCGAAGCGCAGCCCGCGGCCGGCGCGCGTCGACGAGCGGAAGCGACGCACGACGCAGCTCTCCGGGAGGACGTCGGGGACGGCGGTGTCCGTCAGGACGACGAGCTCGTCGACGCGGCGTGCGAGCGCCTGGAGCTTCGCGACGGTCGCGCCCAGCACCGGGCTGGCCGGATCGACCTGCTGCGTGACGAACACGAGCCTCACGCCGCTCCCCCGCTCTTCACGCCAGGTGCGCAGACGGCGTCGACCAGCGTGCGCACGCGGTGTGCGTACTCCGCCGGGGTGACCAGCCAGGACCCGACGGACGCGTGCGCCGCCGACCCGAGCGAGGACGCGAGCCCCGGCTCGACGAGGACGCGCTCGAGCGCCGCCGCGAGCGCGTCGGCGTCGGCGGGCGGGACGAGGAGGCCGGTGATCCCGTCCTCGACGATGTCGGGGATCCCCCCGACACGACTGCCGACGACGCCCCGGCCGCGGCAGAAGGCCTCGACGACCACCCGCCCGAGCCCCTCCGACCGCGACGGCAGCACCAGCACGGTCGCCTCGTCCAGGGCCCGCGCCACCTCGGGCGTCGACAGCACCGCGTCCCAGCGCACGCGCCCCGGGAGCTCGGCCGCCAGCGAGCGAGGCACGTCGGTCATCGTGCCGCGACCGACCAGGCGAAGCTCGGCGTCGGGCACCCGTCCGGCCACGATCCGCCATGCGTCGGCGAGCACGTCGACCGCCTTGTAGCGCTCGAGCACCCCCACGAACAGGACCGTCGGCCGTGCGGGGAAGGGCGCCGGCCGATCGGTCTCGAACGGCTGGAGATCCATGAACGCAGGGAACTCGGCGGTGGGCTCGACCCCGAGACCCCGAACGAGTCCGGACGTGTACGCGGAGATCGTCCGGACGCCGTCGGCGCGGCGGATGGCGCGGCGGGCGAGGGCGTCGCCCGGCAGCGAGAGCGCCCGCCGGAGCGGAGAGCCGTACAGCCGCGTCGCAGCCCTCGGATCGCCGTGCACGTCGGCCACGACCCTCGTAGGCACGCGCGCGAGCGTGCGGCCGAGCAGCGCGAGCGCCGTCTCCTGCGCGCCCTGGACGAGCACGGCGTCGGGCCGGTGTCGGCGGAGCGTCCGGGCGAGACGCCAGGGGAAGAGGGCGTAGAACACGGCGCCGTCGAGCCTCCGCGGACGGATCGGGGCGACGAGCGCGAAGCGCGGGTCGACCTCCCCGTCGACCGCTCCGCGGCTTCCCAGCACGCGGACGTCGAGCACCGCGTCGAGCGCGTCGAACTTCGCCCGCAGCGACGGAGAGAGCGGCATCGCGTACCGCATCCGGCCGGCCATCAGCAGCGAGCGTCTCACCGGTCCACCGCCCGGAGCAGCTGCTCCTCGACCTGCACGAGCAGGACGTCCTCTGCGAGGTGCGCGACCGATGGCGCGGCTCGGGCGGCGAGACGGGCTCGGAGGTCGTCGTCGGTCGTGATCCGTCGCAGCGCGGCGCCGAGCGCTGTCACGTCGTGCGCGGGGACGAGCAGCCCGTTGTCCTCGTGGACGACGACCTCGGGGACGCCCCCGACGGCCGTCGCCACGACGGGGGTGCCGACCGCGAGGGCCTCGACGACGGTGTGCGGGAAGTTCTCCCACGCGGACGAGAGCACCGCCGCGTCGGCAGCCGCGAACAGCCGCAGGACGTCGTCGCGCACCCCCCCGCCGAGGAAGCGGACGCGCCCGGTCAGACCGAGCCGCGCGGTCTCTCGCTCCAGCGCCTCGCGCTCCGGCCCCTCGCCGAGGAGGAGCAGGGTCGCGCCCTCGGCGGAGCCGAGCGCGGACAGCAGGTCGCCCAGCGCCTTCTGCGACGTGAGGCGGCCCGCGAACGCGAGCAGCGGCCCAGGGGGAGCGCCGAGCCGAGTGCGGAGCTCTGACCGGGACGGCAGCGCCGGCAGCGGCGGTGCGGGGTTCGGCAGCACGGAGATCCGCGCCGGGTCGAGCCCCCAGCCGAGCGCGACGTCGCGCAGGTACCCGCTCGGGACGAAGACGTGCGCGGCGCGGCCGAGCGCCGCGGTGCGCGAGCGTCGCAGCGCCCGGTCGCGCCGTTCCCCCGGCCACGTCTGGAACTCCTCCAGCGAGCCCGGGAAGCGGCCGGAGCGGCGGGCGCGCTCGTACGCCTCGTCGGCGACCAGCTTGACGACGACCGGACGCCGCGCGAGCGTCGCGGCGCCCACCGCCCGTCGCACCATGCTGGTCGCGTAGACGACATCCGCCCCGCGGGCGGCACGCGCGACCCGCGCCACGACGGCGGCGTGCCGCGCCCCAGGGGGTAGCCGGCGCGAGACCCAGCGCACGGGAAACGCCTCGGCAGCGGGCGCGGACGCCGCGGTCGTGACGACCTCGACGGCGTGGCCGCGACGGACGAGGAAGCGGGCCAACGCCGGCGCGTGGCTCGCAGGCCCGCCCACGTCGGGCGGCCAGATCCCGCTGACGACGACGGCCCTCACGGCGCCAGCGCCTCACGGGCGCCGGCCTCGGCGCGGACGTCGGCGTCCGCGCGGACGCGAAGCAGCAGCACCGCCCAGACGATCGCGAACGCGACGCTCGAGACGAGGACCGCGACCGCGGCGCCCGTGACGCCCCAGCGGGCGCCGAGCAGCGCTGTCAGCGGGAGCAGCACCGCCGTCTCGATCCCGTGCGAGACGATGCGCAGGCCAGGCCGGCCGATCGTCGTGGGCAGCGACTTCGTCCAGCCGAGCACGAGGTGGATCGCCGCGGCGACGAGCACGATGCGCGCCGCATCGACCGCGCCGAGGTACTCCTCGCCGAAGACGACCTCGACGAGCCACGGCATCGCCACGAGGAAGACGGGCACGGCGACCACGGCGATCACCGCCGCGCCCACCATGTAGCGGCTCACGCCGGCGAGCACCCGCCGCTCGCGTCCGTGCTCCCAGTCCCGGGTCTGCTCGGTGAGCAGGATGAGCCGCACCGGCGAGCTGGCCGCCGAGAACCCGCTCTGCGGCGCCTGTGCGATGCGGAGCAGGCCGACCTGCGTCGGACTGGAGACGACGCCGAGGATGAGCGGGGCGAGCGTCGTGCGGGCGGATACGACCCCCGTCGCCAGGCTGGACCGCAGCACGAACGAGCGGATCCCATCGCGATCCTCGCCGAGCGGCTCGGGGGCCGCCTGCGGGAAGCGCGCGAGCGCGTGCCGGCCGAGGATCCACACCGCGCCGGTGGCGAGCGCCTGGGCGAGCACGACGCCGACGAGCGCCTCGACGACCCCGTAGCGCGCCCCGATCGCGACAGCGGTCAGCTTGAGGCCCTGCGAGAGCATCTGGTAGGCGCCGCGGAGGTCGTACCTGCCACGCAGCAGCAGCGCCGAGGCGGAGACGTTCTCGGTGCACTGGGCGAGCGGGAGCAGCGCTGCCACGAGCATCGCGGTCGTCAGCCCGTCGGCGTCGAACAGCGCGTCGGCCACCGGAGCGAGCAGCGCGAGCGCGAGCGCGGCGAGCACGCCGCCAGCGAGCTTCAGCCGGGTCGCGACGCCGAACAGACGGCGCAGCTTGCCCCACTCCTCCGCGGCGACGTACCGGAAGCCGACCTTGGTCAGCGCGTCCTCGACCGTCAGGTCGAGCAAGACCTGGAAGAACGAGGCGGCGGCGAGCGCCGTCGCGTAGACGCCGAAGTCGTCGAGGCCGAGGCGACGTGCGACCACGACGGTGGCGACGATCCCGAGCGCGACCGACACGTAGAGCCCGGCAGCCGTCGCCGCACGACGCCAGAGGAGCCGGGAGCGCATCAGAGGGCGCCAGTATAGTGGGCGCTCTTGGCGTCCCAGCCTCTCCCGAGCGCGCTGCCGCAGGCGCGCGGCGCGGTGGCCGAGACGCGGGTCTCGGTGGGCGCCGCGGTGCTCGCCGCGGCGATCCCGCTCCTCTTCGTCCACGAGGAGCACCAGCCGACCATGAGCCTGTCCGCGGGCGGCACGTCGATCGACGTCTCGCTCGCCGATCTCGCGGTCGCCGTGGTCGTGGCGTCGGCGATCGCGCTCCTCGTGCGCGACGGCGCGGCACAGCTCGCGCGGGGGCGCTGGCTGTGGGCGTCGCTCGGCGGGCTGTGCGGATACGCGTTGCTCTCGGTCGCCTGGCCGGTGCTCCGAGACGACGCCACGGACTGGCAGGCGCGGCTGGTGGCGGCGGCAGGGTTCGTCGAGTACGCGCTGCTCGCCGTCGCCGTGCCGCTGCTCGTGCGCACGCGACGGGACGCGATCCCACCGCTGGCCGCCCTCGTCCTCACCTCGGCGGCCGCGACGCTCTGGGCCGCGCTCCAGTTCGCCGGCCTCGTCGACCAGTTCCTCGGGCGACGGCCGGCGCAGAGGGAGCCGTCGTTCGTCGGCTACCACGACCTCGCCGCGCTGTCCGGGCTCGTGCTCGTGGTCGCGCTCGTCGCGCTGCTCACCCGCGAAGGCCTCCTGCCACGGAGCCTCACGATCACGGCCGGCGTGGCGGGGGCGCTCGGGATCGTGCTCTCCGGGGCGATGACCGGGGTGGTGGGCCTCGTGCTCGCCGCGGTCGTCCTCGCGGTCGTCGGCGTCCGGCGCTTCGGCGCCACGCGTCGCTCGGTCGTGGCGACAGGCGCGATCGTCCTTGCCGTGCTCGCCGGCACGGCCACGATGCGCGGCAGCGCGATCGAGGAGTTCGCCGAGTTCCTCGGCATCCGCCCCGCGCAGGACACGGGTCAGGTCGAGAGCTACGCCCAGCGCACCGTGCTCGCCTACATCGGCGTCAGGATCTTCCTCGACCACCCGATCCTCGGCGCCGGCTTCCAGGGCTCGAACGACGAGTTCGCCTACGGCCCGCACCTCGAGGCCGCCCGCGCGCGCTTCCCGGACCAACCCGCCGAGACGTTCCCGTCTCCCGAGCACCCCTGGGGCGTGCAGAACCTCCCCATCGCCGTCCTCGCCGACTGGGGTCTGGTCGGCTTCGGCCTGCTGCTCGCGGTCGTCGCGGCCGGGCTGGGACTGGGCCTGCGTCGCGCGTCGAGCGTCGTGCCGCTCGTCGGCGCCGGCGGGATCCTCGTCGCCGCCGGGGTCTGGAACGGCCTCGGCGTGGTGCCCGCGATCCCGCTCGCAGCGATGACCTGGCTGTCGTTCGGCCTGGCGGCGGTCGATGACTGATCCTCGCCTCGATCCGCCGCGGTCGATGCCGACCTACGCGGTGCGCGCGCCGCTCGTCCGCTGGCTCGACGAGGAGGCGGCGCGCGCACACCGCGACCTCGGGCCGTACCGCGTGCTCGACGTGGGCTGCGGCGAGAAGCCGTATGCACCGCTCTTCGAGCCGTTCGCGGCCTCGTACGTCGGCGTCGACCCGGTCGACAACCCGCATGCCGAGATCAAGGGCGCCGCCGAGGAGCTCCCGCTGCCCGACGCGTGCGCGGATGTCGTCCTCTGCATCCAGGTGCTCGAGCACGTCGACGACCCGGCCGCGGTCGTGGCGGAGCTCGCGCGCGTGACGGCGCCCGGGGGACGGGTGCTCCTCTCGACCCACGGCGTGATGGCCTACCACCCGTCGCCGAAGGATCACTGGCGCTGGACGCACGCCGGTCTCGAGCTCCTCTTCCGCCGGAGCGCGACCTGGGCCTCGGTTAGGGTGACGCCCGCCTCCGGCACGATGGCCTGTCTCGGGATGCTCACCTCGCTCTACCTCGACCTCGGCCTGCGGCGCGCGCGCGCCGGTGGCCTCGCCAAGCCCCTCGTGGCCGCGATCAACGCCGGAGCCGAGGGCCTCGACCGGCGCGTCCGTCGCTTCACCGATCCCGCCCAGCCCGGAACGCTGTTCGCGAACCTCCACGTCGTGGCGGAGCGCCCGGCATGACGCGCGCCCTCGTCACCGGCGGTGCCGGCTTCATCGGGGCGAACCTGGTGCGTGCGCTGCTCGAGCGCGGCGACGCCGTGCGCGTGCTCGACAACTTCTCGACCGGCAACCGGGGGAACCTGTCGGCCGTCGCGCCCGACGTCGAGATCGTCGAGGGAGACCTGCGCTCCTACGAGCGCGTCCACACCGCGGTGCGCGGCAGCGAGGTCGTCTACCACCTCGGCGCGCTCGGCTCCGTGCCGCGGTCGGTGCAGGATCCCCTCACGTCGACCGCCGTCAACGTCGAGGGCACGCTCAACGTCCTGCTCGCCGCCCGCGACGAGAGCGTGCGGCGCGTCGTCTTCGCCTCCTCCTCCTCGGTGTACGGGGACGGCGGCACGTTCCCGCGGGTCGAGACGGCTGCCGCGAACCCGATCTCGCCGTACGCCGTCGCGAAGCTCGCGGCCGAGCGCTACTGCGTCAGCTTCCATCGCGTCTACGGGCTCGAGACGGTGGCCCTGCGGTACTTCAACGTCTTCGGGCCGTTCCAGGATCCGAGCTCGCAGTACGCCGCCGTCGTGCCGCTGTTCATCCGCGCGATCGCCGAGGGAGCGCCGGTGACCGTCTACGGCGACGGCCGCCAGTCCCGCGACTTCACGTTCGTCGCGAACGTCGTCGCGGCGAACCTGGCGGCCGGCGACGCGCCGTCCGCGGCGGGCGCCGTGCTCAACGTCGCCACCGGGGGCTCCGAGACGGTGGACGACCTCGCCGAGACCGTCGGGCGCCTCCTCGACCGACCCGTGGAGAAGCGCTACGAGCCCGCCCGCCCGGGCGACGTCGAGCAGTCGTGGGCAGACGTCACTGCCGCGCACGACGTGCTCGGCTACGTCCCCACCGTCGGATTCGAGGAGGGGCTGCGCCGCACGATCGACGCGCTCCTCGGGAAGGGGTAGACATGGCACATGCGATCTCGTCGCTCGACGAGCTCGGTGACGGCTACGGCTTCCGCAAGGTACGCCAGGCGCTCGGCGTGACCGCCTTCGGGGTCAACGCGATCGTGATGCCGCCGGGCTTCGAGGGCTTCTTCCACTTCCACGAGCAGCAGGACGAGCTCTACTTCGTCCACCGGGGCACTGCGCGGGTGGAGGTCGACGGCGCGGTTCACGTCGTCGGCGCCGGTGGCCTCGTCCACGTCGAGTCGACCACCCCGCGGCGGATCTCCAACGCCGCCGAGGACGATCTCGTCGTGCTCGTCGTCGGCGGCAAGGACGGCTACGTGGGACGCGACGGGCAGCTCGTCGACGAGGCCGACGCCGACCGGCGCCGCTCGTTCGGGTCGGCTGGGAACCAATCGTCGTAGGGGCGAGGCATGCCTCGCCCGCCTCTTCCGGGCTGAAGCCCCCTGACGGTCAGACCGCGTCCTCGGGCGCCGGGTCGCCGGGTGACAGCCGCAGGGCGGCCCCGGCGAGCGCGAACACGACGACGGCGATCCAGTGCACGCCCAGCACGTCGGTCTGCAGACCGATCACGGCCACCGCGGCGAGCGACGCCGTCAGCCAGGCCGATCGCCGTCGCAGCGCAGCGAGCAGCGTCCCCAGCCAGCCGACGAGCGCAGCGAGCCCGAGGACGCCCGCGTCGACCCCGAGCTCGGTGTACGTCGACTCACCGGCCCGGATCGCGACGCCCGTCCGCGAGGCCACGACTCCTGCGTTGCCGAGCCCGTAGCCCTGCGGGTGCCGGAGGACGGTCTCGAGGCCGTCGCGGAGGTTGCGGAGGTGGCTGCGGGTCGACGCGTCGTCCCCGGTGAGCGGGTCCTCGTCGACCTCACCACCGACGGCGGCTGCGTTCTCCCGGAGGCACACGAGCTCGGCCGCCGTGTAGGACGTCGTCGGCCCGATCGTCGGGAACGCCGCCACGAAGGCGACCGACACCACCAGCGACCCGACCCCGAGCGCGGCCGGACGCCAGTCCCGTCGCAGGAGAGCGAGGACGACGAGCCCGAGGGCGAGGCCGATGAAGCCGGCGCGCGTGTGCGTCCACAGGAGGCCGACGTACGCGACGCGCGGCCGCTGCGATCGTCAACCGCCGAGGTCGGGCGGCGGCCAGCAGGAGCAGCGCCACGACGAGCAGGTACGCCGCTGCGAGCGGGCTCAGGAACGTCGACACCAGCCTGCGCAGCGGCTCCTGCTCGTCGCCCGTGTTGAGGATCCAGTTCTCCGGCAGGCCGGAGAGGCAGCGGTAGACGAGGCCGAGCTGCTCGCCGAACCAGCCCGGAACCCCCGAGTCTCGCCACCACTGCAGCGGGACGAGGTAGACGTCGACGAGGCCGAGCACCGCGACGCCGCACGCGACCGCGACGATCGCCAGCCCGACGCGTCGCCACCACGCCGGGGTCACGAGCACCAGACGGCCGAGCGCGTACGCGCCGACGGCCAGCAGGTGGTGACGGGCCGCGAGGAGCTCCCCGCGCGCTGTCGCCTCGCCGCCGAGCCAGCTCTGGGGAACGACCAGGTACGCGACGACGACCGCGGTGTACGCGAGCGCGAGCCGGTCGGGCCAGAGGAGTCGCGGAACCGCCCCGACGGCCACGACGGCGGCGGCCAGCCCGACGAGCAGCAGCGTCTCCTTCCACGCCGCGACGACGTCGAGCGCGACGCCCGTCACCCCGGCGCCGTGGAGCAGGGCCATCACGACGTTGTGGAGCGCGAGCCCCACGATCAGCACGAGCAGGACGAGGCGGGGCAGTCGCTCCGTCACGTGATCGCCACGAGTGTCATCCCGAGGTTGACGATCCGCACGGGGACGGGGAACAGCCCGCGCAGGTCGCGGGGGCCGAGGAGGTGGTTGTCGACCGCCCAGGCCTTCCCGAGAGAGCGGTACAGCCGGTGCGCGGCGGGGTCGGGCAGCCAGTGCACGAGCGGCAGACGCGTGTGCACCTCGACCGGGAACCACCGGTTCGGCGTCGTGAGGAACACCCGCCTGCCGACCCGCAGCGCCTCGCGGACGAAGAGCTCCTGGCGCCCACGATCGCCGACGTGCTCGATCACCGCGTTCGACGTCACGACGTCGAAGGCATGGTCGGGGAAGGGCAGCGCGCAGGCGTCGCCCTGGACGTAGGTGATGCCCGGATACCGCGCACGGAACCGCGCTCCGTCATGGAGCCCGAGCGCGGTGACGCGCTCGGGCCACGGGTAGCGCTCCTCGAAGAAGTTGTGCGTCGTGCACCCGGACTCGCCCCCGGCCTCACCGAGCGAGACCTCGTCCACGCCGACGTCGAGCACGGTCGTCGCCCCCGTGGGGCGGAGCTCACGGAGGAACAGGTCGAGCTTCCGCCGTCGAGAGCGGAGTGAGAGCGTGTCGGCGATCCGCATCGTCACGGAACGGTACGGACGCCGGCCGACACGCGCCCCCCTGCCCGCTGTGCCCGACGCCGTTCGCCGCCGGCCTCGTCTCCTGGGATCCCCTCGACTGGCAGCTCCCGTCCGGCGCGCCGGCGCAGCCGATGGCCGCTGCCTGGCACCTTCCGTTGCCAGGCAGCGCTGGCAGGCAACGCTGGCAGAAACGACTGTGAGCGCACGCTGTCGGCAAGCGCAGCCAGGACACCCTGCCAGCAAACGCTGTGAGGGTTCGTGCCGGAAGTGTGCCGATCGCTCCACAAGAGCGAGGCGGCGCGCGATCCGTCCCTTCCTCTAGCCTGCGGCCGTGCTCGAAGCTGCGATCGTGCCCCGCGGGCCGTACCGACTCCGGCTGATGGCGCGTTCGGGCCGCTGGACGGGATCTCTGCCGGGAGGACGACGCGCCGAGGCGTGGCAGCGGCCCGACGGGCGCGTCGTCGTCCGTGCGCCCGACGAGGAGTCGCTCGAGCTCGCGCGCTTCATGCTCGCGGTCGACGACGACACGGCCCCGTTCCACCGTCGCTTCGCCCAGGATCCGCTGCTCGGCCTCGCCTCCCGGGCGCTCGTCGGCTACCGCCCGCTGCGGCTGGCGACGGTCGCGCACGCGACCCTGCGCGCGGTCTGCGGCCAGCTGATCGAGGCGCGGCGGGCACGGACGATCGAGCGAGCCATCGCCCGCGCGGTAGGCGAGGAGGTCGTCACGCAGCCCACGCTCCAGTCGCTCGCGCCCGTCGAGCTGCGACGGCTCGGGCTCGCCCAACACCGTGCGACCACGCTCGCGCGGCTCGTCCGGACGATCGACCTCGAGGCGCTCCGGCGTCACCCGACGGACGTCGTCCTCGCCCGCCTGACACGGGAGCGCGGGATCGGGCCCTGGTCGGTCGGCGTGATCGCGCTGGAGGGACTCGGTCGCTACGACCACGGCCTGGTCGGCGACCTCGGTCTCGTGAAGCTCCACTCGGCGCTCGAGGGACGCTGGGTCGAACCGCACGAGACCGCCTCGCTCCTGGCGCGCTACGGCGAGTGGCAGGGGCTCGCCGGCGAGACGCTGATGCGCGGCGCGGCGCTCGGCCTCATCCCGGGCGCGAGCCTCGACGCTGCCCGGATCGCCCGACGCAAGGCCCGCGCCGCGTAGCCTGTCTCCTTCGGCGGCCCTGAACGATGGAGCCGAGCCGTCATCGGGCACGGCACTAGACTGGTGCCATGTCTGTCGACGAGCGCAGGATCGCCGTCCTCGGTGCGGGCAAGATCGGGGAGGCGCTGATCGCCGGGCTCCTGTCGTCCGGCTGGCGCACGACCGACGACATCGTCGCCTCGAGCCGCAGGCCGGAGCGGGCGGCAGAGCTCGCGGAGCGCTACGGGATCGCCACGTCGACCTCGAACGAGGAGGTCGCAGCCGGCGCGGCTCTCATCGTGGTGGCCGTCAAGCCGCAGGACATCGAGGCCCTGCTCGGGAGCGTCGCACCGGTGATCTCGCCGGAGCAGACCGTGCTCTCCGTCGCCGCCGCGATCCCGACCGCGACGATCGAGCGGCGGCTCACCGCGGGCGTCCCGGTCGTCCGGGCGATGCCGAACACGCCGTCGACCGTGCACGAGGGGATCGCAGGGCTGTGCGCGGGCGCGCATGCGAACGACGCCCACGTGACCCTCGCCGAAGAGGCGTTGGCCCACCTCGGAGCCGTCGTGCGCGTTCCGGAGCGCTACATGGACGCCGTCACGGCGGTCTCCGGCTCCGGGCCCGCGTACTTCGCCCTGCTCGCCGAGGCGATGATCGAGGCGGGCCTCCTGCTCGGGCTCTCCCGGGAGATCTCGACGCAGCTCGTCGTCCAGACGATGCTCGGCACGGCGAAGCAGCTCCGCGACGAGGGCCTCCATCCCGTCGAGCTGCGGGAGATGGTCACCTCGCCGGGCGGCACGACGATCGCCGCGATCCGCGAGCTCGAGTCGGCAGGTGTGCGCGCCGCCTTCCTCAACGCGATCCAGGCGGCGATGACGCGGGCGCGTGAGCTCGCGGCCGGAGACTGACCTCGAACCCCGACTCGGGCTCGACCGCGGGCCGAGGATCCCGTCGCACTCCCCGTGCGAATGCGCACGATCGCTGCTGACTGAACGGTCAGTCAGTCGCGATATGCTCCCCCGATGCCACGGGAGCTGCGTGAGGTGGTGGTCGTCGACGGCGTCCGCACCGCGTTCGGCAAGGCGGGGCACAGCGGCCTGTTCGCCCGCACGCGCGGGGACGACATGGCGGTCAAGGTCGTGCGGGAGCTCCTCCGCCGCAACCCGGCGGTCCCCGCGGAGCGGATCGGCGACGTCGTCATCGCCGCGACGGCGCAGGTCGGCGACCAGGGTCTGACGCTCGGTCGTGACGTCGCGCTGCTCGCCGGCCTGCCGCACACCGTGCCCGGCTTCGCGGTCGACCGAATGTGCGCCGGCGCGCTGACCGCTGTCACAGCCGCCGCAGGGGAGATCGCGATGGGGGCCTGCGACCTCGCGGTCGCCGGTGGCGTCGAGCACATGGGGCACCACCCGATGGGGGACGAGGTCGACTTCAACCCGCGCTTCGTCGCGGAGAGCCTGATCGACCGGAGCGCCGCCGTGATGGGCGAGACCGCCGAGAACCTGCATGACGCCTTCCCCCATCTGACCCGCGACGACGCCGACCGCTTCGCCGCCGAGAGCCAGCGACGCGCCGCGGCCGGGTGGGCCGCCGGACCGGACGGGGTCTTCGGCCGCACGGTCGTCCCGATGGCGGTCCTCACCCACGAGGGCTGGGCGCTCGCCGACCGCGACGAGCTCCTCCGACCGGACACGACCGTCGAGAGGCTCGCGCACCTTCGCACGCCGTTCAGATCGGGCGGCCGCGTGACCGCCGGCAACGCCGCCGGGCTCACCGACGGCGCGACGGCGTGTCTGCTCGCGGAGGAGGGCACCGCACGCTCCCTCGGGCTCGAGCCGACGATGCGCCTGGTCGGGTTCGCCTATGCCGGGGTCGAGCCCCACCTGATGGGCCTCGGCCCGATCCCGGCCACGCGTCAGCTGCTCGAGCGGCACGGGCTGACGCTCGACGACATCGGCCTGGTCGAGCTGAACGAGCCGTTCGCCGTCCAGGTTCTGACCTGGTGCGACGGGCTCGGCATCGCGCCCGACGACGAGCGTCTGAACCCGTACGGCGGCGCGATCGCGTGCGGGCACCCCCTCGCGGCGACCGGCGCGCGGCTGATCGCACAGCTCGCGTTCGGCCTCGGCGAGCGCCCCGCCGTCCGCTACGGGATCACGGCGCTCTGCGTCGGGATGGGGATGGGAGCTGCTCTGCTCTGGGAGAACCTGCGGCATGGCTGACGCCGATCGCGCTCACGACCCCGTGACCCGCTTCCACCTTCGGAGCGCCATGACGCGGGTCGGTGACGTCGCGCTCCTGACGATCGACAACGGTGCCGACTGGCAGAAGCCGAGCACCTTCGGCGCGGACGCCCTCGCCGACCTGGCACGCGCGCTGGACGAGCTGGAGGCCGGAGCCTGGGTCGGACTCCTCCTCACGGGGAAGCCCTTCTCGTTCGCCGCAGGAGCCGACATCACGGAGTTTCCCGGGATCACGGCGGAGCGCGCCCGCCAGGGCGGCGTCGCCGGCCATGCGCTGTTCGGCCGCCTGAGGGCGCTCCCGTTCCCCACGCTGGCGGCGATCAACGGCGTCGCGCTCGGCGGGGGCATCGAGATCGCCCTGCACTGCGACCTGCGCGCCGTCGCCTCGTCGGCCCGGCACCTCGGCCTGCCGGAGGTCTTCCTCGGCCTGATCCCCGGCTGGGGCGGCACGCAGCTCCTCCCCAGGCTGGTCGGCGCGACCAGCGCGGTGCGGGTGATCGTCGACAACCCGCTCGACCGGAACCGCATGCTCACGGCGCCCCAGGCGCTCGAGCTGGGGCTCGTGGATCACGTCGTCGACCCGTTCGAGCTCGTCGACGAATCCCTCGCGATCCTCGTCGCTCACATCGAGGGCGGCGGCGGCAAGCGTGCGCTCGACGCCGACCTCGGCGACGCGCACGACGTGTGCACCCGTGCCCGGGCGCGTGTCGACGAGGCCGTGCACGGAGCGGCGCTCGCGCCGTACCGGGCGCTCGACCTGATCGAGGGAGCCGCCCGCTGGACCGTGGAGGAGGGCTACGCGGCCGAGGAGGACGCGCTGGCGGAGCTCCTCCCCGGCCAGCAGGCGCAGGCGTCCGTGTACGCCTTCGACGTCGTCGAGCGACGGGTGAAGCGCGGAGTCGGCGTTCCCGCCGTCCGGCCGCATCCCGTCCGGAAGGTCGGGATCGTCGGCGCGGGGCTGATGGCCGCGCAGCTCGCGACGCTCTTCCTGCGCCGACTCGAGGTGCCGGTGATCCTCACGGACGTCGAGCCGGGACGCGCCGACCACGCCGTCGAGACGATCCGCGGCGAGCTCGCCAAGCTGGTCGCCCGCGGACGCCTGACCGAGGCCAAGGCCCGCTTCCTCGGCGAGGTCGTCGCGGCCGGCGCAGACGCCGGCGCGTACCACGGGTGCGATCTCGTGCTCGAGGCCGTGTTCGAGGAGCTCGAGACGAAGCGCGCCGTCTTCGGCGAGGTCGAGGCGGTGGTCTCGGAGACGTGCGTGCTGGCGACCAACACGTCGTCGCTGTCGGTGACCGCGATGGGGGAGCGGCTGGCGCACCCGGAGCGGCTGGTGGGGATGCACTTCTTCAACCCCGTCGCCGTGCTGCCCCTCGTCGAGCTCGTGCGCACCCCCGTGACCGACGACCACGCGCTCGCGACGGCGTGGGACGTCGCCAAGCGCCTGGGCAAGCGGGGAGTCCTCGTCAGCGACGCGCCGGGGTTCGTGGTCAACCGCCTGCTGACGCGCCAGTCGTCGGTGCTGATGCAGGCGGTCGAGGCAGGCAGCACGTTCGAGGAGACGGACGAGGCGGCCCTGCGGCTCGGTCTGCCGATGCCGCCGTCGGCGCTGCTCGGGCTGGTCGGCCCCCGGGTCGCGAACCACGTCCTCCACACGATGCACGACGCGTTTCCGGACCGCTTCCCGCTCTCACCCACGCTGGAGACGCTCGCCGCAGGCGCCTTCCCCGAGCTCGCGGAGCGCGAGGATCGCGCGAGCGTCGACGAGATCCACGAGCGGCTGCTGGAGGCGCTGGCGGACGAGTGCCGTCATCTGCTCGACGAGGGGGTCGTCGAGTCGGCCGCCGACATCGACGCCTGCCTGATCCTCGGAGCAGGGTTCCCGTTCTTCCGCGGCGGCATCACGCGCCACCTCGACGACGAGGGGGTCTCCGCGAGGGTCACGGGGGCGACGCTCGCCTCCCGCGGCGGCTGACCACCCCCGCGCGGCCGCCCCGTCCGGTACTCTCCCGGCGTCGTCCGCGCTCGCAGCTCGTCGTCGTCGAGCGGGCCGACTCCTCTAAACGCAGAAAGCACCGCCGGCACCTCAGAGGGTGCTGCGGACATGCAGGAATCGACCATCACCCCGACACACTCGTCGGAGCAGGCCGAAGCTCTGGCAGCCGAGGCTCTCCGTGCAGAGCGCTGGTTCGGCGAGCCCTTCGTCCATCCCGGCGAGGACCCGGGCGTCGCCCTCGCGCCGGGAACGGCCCGCCGCGCGGCGCTCGACGACGCGGTCGCCGAGATCGACGAGGGGCGCCGCACCCCGTCGCCCGCGTGGAAGGTGCGCTACGGCCTCATGCTCGGCCTGGAGCGGGTGCTGGCCTCGGAGGGGCCGGCGACGGCCTCGGGCACCGCGCTGCGCCGCCACCAGATCGACGCGCTCGCGGGGATGCTGACCGAGCTGATCGCCGCGACCCAGCGCGGGTTCGACGCGAACGGCAACGGCAACGGCGCAGCGGCCGTCGACCTCGAGGAGGAGCCCGAGGCGGAGGACGACGAGGACATCGACGCCGGCATCCTCGACGAGGACGTCGAGGGCGAGCTCGGCGAGGTGTCGACCGCCGATCCCGGCGCGATCCGCCGCTACCGCTTCCGTCACCCGACCGCGTCGGGCAAGACGATCGCCGCCGCGGGCTTCGTCGAGGCCGCCCGCGAGCTCGGTGTCCTGATCCTCACGCACCGGCGACTGCTCGTCGATCAGTTCCGGCGGGACCTGACGCACGAGGGCTACGGGACGCGGTTCACGGATGCGATCGAGGCCGGCAAGGAGCCGTTGCGCTCCGACCCGATGACGATCCAGACGTACGCCTGGTTCGCGCGCCACGCGACCGAGCTCTCCCGCGACGCGTACCAGCTCGTGATCTGCGACGAGGCCCACACCGCGCTCGGCGAGAAGACGAGCGCTGCGATCCGCGCCTTCCACGAGCCCCTCTACATCGGGATGACCGCGACGGAGGAGCTGATCGCCAAGCAGGTCTCCGACGTCTTCCCGGCATCGGTCGACGACCTGCCTCTCGCCGACGCGGCGCGGCGCGGGCTGATCGCGCCTCTGCGCTCGCTGCGCGTCCCGCCGGTCGCCGCGATCAACTCCGTGCCGATCGTCGGCGGTGACTTCGAGGAGCGCGCCCTCGCCGCGGCGCTCGACCACACCGCTCTCAACCAGGCGGCCGCGAGTCTCTACCGCGACCGCTTCGGTCCGACGCCGGGCATCGTCTACGCGGCCGGCGTCGAGCACGCCTACAACCTCGCCCAGGAGTTCCGGGCGGCCGGCCTGAAGACGATGGCCGTCTCGGGGCGCACGCCGCCGCGCGAGCTGGCCGAGACGCTCGCGGCCTACGAGCGCGGAGAGATCAACGTCCTCGTCAACGCCCAGCTGCTCGCCGAGGGCTGGAACTCGCCCCGTGCGACCGTGTGCATGCACCTCGCGCCGACCGCGTCGAAGCGCGTCTACCAGCAGCGGATCGGCCGCATCATGCGGACGCACGCGCGCAAGGAGGCGGGCATCGTCGTGGACTTCGTGCCGAAGGGGGCGACGCATGCCGAGCGAGTGGTCTCGCTCCACTCGCTGCTCGACGCGGACTTCTACCGCGAGGGCGCACGCGTCACCCCTGCGCCACGACGTCGGTCGTCTCGCCGGGCTCGCAGGCGCCTCTCGCCCGCGCCCTGGCTCGTCCCGGTCACACCGGACGTCCGTCGCCGCCTCGCCGTGATCCAGCGGGAGTGGCAGCGCGTCGACCCGAAGTTCCTGGACGACGCAGAGCAGCGGTTCTGGGCGACGATCGCGGGCCGCCAGATCCGCTTCGACCAGCGCGCGGACTTCGCGCGCAAGTTCGCCGAGGGGCGTGCCGACAAGGGCGCGCTCGAGACGTTCCTCTCGATCTGCGCCGCCGAGAACCCGAACCGCCGGCTGCGGATGACGGCGCTCGCCGACCGCGTCGCGACGCCCGTCGAGCGCGCCGACTTCGACGACCTCGTCACGCTCGTCACGCAGGCCCCGCCGTGGGAGAAGGATCGCGTCGCGGGCGTGCGGATCCTCCTGCGCGCGATCGGCGAGGGGAAGGCCAGCGCGCCGGAGCAGATCCTCCAACGCTGGACCTGGCGGCTCACGCGCTCCGTGCGCAAGACCCTGGATCGCAAGGCGAGCCAGGAGTTCCCCGAGGGGAAGCGCCTGCTCGGCGCAGTCGCGAACTCCCGCGGACATCGGCACGAGGAGAACGTCGCCCAGCTGGCACTCATCGCGAAGGCGCTCCCGCTCACCGTCGGCGCCGCGCTGCTCGCCTCGGCCGAGGGCTACACGCCACGGGCGACGCAGCGGCTCGACGAGGCGCGCGAGGCGCTCGGGTCGATCCAGGAGATCGCGAGCGCGCTCGCCGACGACCTGCCGGCGCCCAAGGCGCCCGCTCGCAAGTCCCGTCGTCGCCGCAAGAAGAAACGGCCCGACGGGGGAGCAGCCGCGTCCGTCGCCGGCGACGCGCCAGCGGCCGTCCCCGAGGGTGAGGCGCCCCCGGAGGCAGAGGCAGCGGAGCCAGCGGGCGACCCTGCCGACGGCACGCCCGAGACGGAGGCCACCGCCGCCGCCTGACCGTCTCTACGCGGGCCGCTCGGGGTCGTCGTCGTCGCGCTCGCGATCCTGCTCGCGCAGGAACCTCGTCAGCTCGGCGGCGATCGAGTCGCCGGTTGGCAGCGCCCCGCCCTCCGAGAGCTGCTCGATCGAGTCGGAGCGGCGCTCGAGCTCTTCGACGTAGCTCTGGGTGTCCGGATCCGATGCGACCGCCTCGCTCACGTGTCGGGCGTACTCGGCCTCGGCCTCGTCGAGCTCCGTGGCGTCGATCGCGACGCCCATCACGTCGGACAGCCGCCCGACCAGCGCACGGGCTGCCCGAGGGCTCGGTGCGAGCGAGACGTAGTGCGGCACCGCCGCCCACAGGCTCGCCGAGCGCACGCCCGCCTGCCGGAAGGCGTCGTGGAGCACGCCGACGATGCCCGTCGGGCCCTCGTAGCGCGACAGCTCGAGCCCGAGCTCCTCGACGAGCCGCGGATCGGTCGCCGCCCCCGTGACGGGCGCAGGACGCGTGTGCGGCACGTCGGCGAGGAGCGCTCCGAGCGTGACCACCAGCTCCACCTCGAGCTCGCTTGCCAGCGAGGTGACAAGACCGCAGAACGTCCGCCATCGGTAGCTGGGCTCGACGCCGATCAGCAGCACCACGTCCCGCTCCTCGCCCGGCAGGCGCGCGTGGTAGAAGACCGTCTCGGGCCACTCGATGCGCCGCGTGAGCCCGTCGTCGAGCACGACGGTCGGCCGCGTGGACTGGAAGTCGAGGAAGCCCTCCGGATCGATCTCCGCGAACCGCTCGGCGCCCCAGTGCCGGCAGAGGAACTCGGCCGCCAGGGTCGCCCCCTGACCCCCGTCGTTCCAGCCCGAGAACGCGCAGACGAGCACCGGCCGTCGCAGGACGGGTCGCTCGTGGATCAGCAGCTCGGGCTCCACGGACGAAGCGTACTCGCCTCGGGCGTCACGACGGGGTGGCGGCCCGTGACGAGCTGGCCGCGCTAGTGCGGCGAGGCGACGGCGTCGCCCGCCGGAGCGTGGCCGATCTCCGTGCCTGCAGGCGATGCGGCGAGTGGCAACGGCGGCCGGAACACGGTGTGCGCGACCGCCACGGTCAGGCCCCAGATCGCCGCCCCGAGCGTGACGTGGACGAGCACGAGCCCCCAGGGCAGCGCGTTGCGGTACTGGATCTCGCCGACGAGCATCTGCGCCAGCAGGACCACCAGGAGGACGCCGGCGAGGCGCACCACGCCCGGCAGCGCGCGACGTCGCCGGACGAGCTGCCAGCCGAGGAGCAGGAGCCAGATCCCGTAGACCGCGGTCGCGCGCACGTGCACGTAGACGGTGTCGGTGATGCCGAGGCCGAGCCGTTGGACGTCCTCGTCGGCGCCCGGATGCGGTCCCGAGGCGGTTGCGACCGCGCCCGTGACGACCATCACCGCACACGCGGCGACGCCGACCCCGGCGGCGGCGCGCAGCCAGCGGGGGGCTGCCGAAGGCGCCAGTCCGCGGTGGTGCGACCAGGCCTCCAGCGCCACGACGACGGCGAGCCCGGTGACGACGAGCGCGAGCAGGAAGTGCGACATCACGGCCAGCGGGTGCAGCTCGAGGATCACCGTGACGCCGCCGAGGGGGATCTGCGCGACCGTGCCGAGGAATGCGGCGAGCGCGGTGAGCCGCACCCGGTGGTCGAGATGCTCGACGCGGCGCGCGGCCAGCCAGACGACGAGCGTGAGGCCGATCCCGACCAGCGCGATCAGCCGGTTGCCGAACTCGACGAACGCGTGGTAGCCCGCGGCGCTCGTCGGGAAGGGCGCGGATCCGCATCGCGGCCAGTTCTCACACCCGAGCCCGGATCCGGTGAGCCGCACGAACGCGCCGGAGGTGACGACGAACTGCAGCGCGACGAGGGACGCGAGCGAGAGCGTCAGGAACCGCTTCGGGGCGACCGGCGTGCGCGCGCGGCGGAGCGAGACCACGTGCGCGAGTGTAGTCCGGCGCGTCAGGCGAGGGCGACGCCTGCGCCGGGCTCGACCGCGCCGATCCGCCACAGCGGGAGGCCAGCCGCGACGAACGCCGCGGCGACGACGACGGCGCGGTCGGACGGCACCGCGATCAGGAGACCACCCGCCGTCTGCGGGTCGTACGCGAGCGCCTCGTGAGGCGCGTCGCACGCCACCTCGACGTGCGCCCCGGCGAACTCCCGGTTGCGGCGCTCACCGCCCGTCCGCACGCCTGCCGCGG
This sequence comes from uncultured Actinomycetes bacterium, assembly GCA_963703095.1. GTDB lineage: Bacteria > Actinomycetota > Thermoleophilia > Gaiellales > Gaiellaceae > Gaiella. The sequence continues at coordinate 663,872 of OY969787.1, read as the reverse complement.
CGACCTCGAGCGCGCCCGGCAGCGCCGGCAGCGCAGCGGCGTCGAGCACGATCCGCACCCCCGACCGTTCCGCCACCTCGTGCGCGTGCCCGAGCAGCCCGAAGCCGGTCACGTCCGTGACCGCGCTCGGCTCGAACGGCCGGATGGCGTCGGCCGCGTCGCGATCGAGCGTCGTCATCGCCTCGATCGCGGCCTCGAGCGCACCGTCCGGGTCAACGCCGTCGCGCCGAGCCTGGAGGATCAGACCGGTGCCGAGCCCCTTGGTCAGGAGCACGGCGTCCCCCGGCTGGGCGGCGCTCTTCGTCCACACGCCCTCGGGGTGGACGAGACCGACGACTGCCAGCCCGTACTTGGGCTCCGCATCGCGGATCGTGTGACCGCCGGCGAGGATCGCACCTGCGTCCCGCACCGCCTCGCCGGCGCCGCGCAGCACCGCGCCCAGGACCTCGGTCGGCAGCTCCTCCGGGAACGCGGTGACCGAGAGCGCGAGCAGCGGGGCGCCGCCCATCGCGTACACGTCGTTGAGCGCGTTCGTCGCGGCGATGCGGCCGTACGTCGCCGGATCGTCGACCACCGGCGGGAAGAAGTCGACGGTGAAGACGAGCGCCCGCTCGTCGTCGAGCCGGTACACGGCCGCGTCGTCGGCCGGGTCGAGCCCGACGAGCAGGTCGTCGACACCCGGCGTGACCAGCCCGCCGAGCAGCGTCTCCAGCCGGGCTGCGGAGTACTTCGCAGCGCAGCCGCCGGCCTTCGCGAGGCTGGTGAGCGTCGGACCGGTCACTCCGTCGAGTGTAGAGACGACCGCGCGAGGCCCGGCCGTGCTGTGGCTCGACGGCGAGAGGCGGCCCGGGCGGAGGATCCGTCCGACCGAGGGCGAACAATCGTCGGGACGGAGATCCATCCCATCTCCTCTCCCCAGCACGACCGAAGGCCGCCGCCCCCCTCGGCGGCCTTCGCCTTTCGTGCGAGGATGCGACGGTGCGCAGCGCACTCGTGACGGGAGGGTCGTCGGGCATCGGCCTCGCGATCGCGCGGATGCTCCGCGACGAGGGGTTCGCGCTGACGCTCGCGGCCCGAACCCCGGAGCGGCTCGAGGCGGCTGCCGCCGAGCTCGGGGCCCTCGCCGTGGCGGCGAACGTCACGCACGAGGAGGATTGCGCTCGACTCGTCGCCGCCCACCGTGAAGCCCATGGCGGGCTCGACGTGCTCGTGAGCTCCGCGGGCGTCGGCATCGCCGGGGCGATCGCGGACACCTCGACGAAGGCGTTCGACCTCCAGCAGGCCGTCAACCTCCGAGGCGCGTTCCTCGTCACGCGGGAGGCGCTGCCGCTGCTTCGCGCGAGCAGCGGTCTGGTCGTCAACCTCGCGTCGATCGCCGGCACCATGCCCACCCCGGGGCTCGCGGCTTACGGTGCCTCGAAGGCGGCGCTGATCGCGCTCACCCGCTCGCTCGTCCGCGAGGAGGCGGCCTCGGGCGTGCGGGCCACTGCGCTCTGCCCCGGGTTCGTCGACACGCCGATGGCCGAGTGGACCGGGATCGACGGCGCGGAGATGATCCGCCCGGAGGACTGCGCCGAGCTCGTGCGGGCCCTGCTCCGGCTCGGCCCGGCCGCCCGAGTGCCCGTGATCGTCGTCGAGCGCGCCCACGCGGAGACGTGACCTCGTGAACGCCTCCGCTTGGCGCGACTCCGCTTCGCGGACTCGCGCCTAGAAGAAGCACCGCTCACGACCCTCAACTCGCTCGGACGGAGCGAGCGCACGCCCCCGCCAGAGCGGGCGCGCGGGCGCGCCCCCTTCAGGGATCTGCCCGCACGCCTGGCGCAGCCAGGCATGCGGGATCAAGCGGGCCTGATCCACTCGGTGGATCAGGCCTTCGCGGAACTAGACCGGCTCCTCGTCCCCCGTGCCGAGGATCCCGAACGGGTCGCTCGCGGCCGTGAGGCCGAGGCGGGCGTACAGCCCGAGCTTGTCGCGCGAGTCCTCGATGTCGAGCTGGCGCATCGTCAGCTGTCCGATCCGGTCGAGCGGGCCGAAGGCCGCGTCCTCGACGCGCTCCATCGAGAGCCGCTCAGGATGGTAGGTGGCGTTCTCGCTGACCGTGTCGAGGATGGTGTAGTCGTCCCCGCGGCGCAGCTCGAGCGTCACCGACCCGGTCACGGTCGCGCCCACCCAGTGCTGGAGGCTCTGCCGGAGCATGAGGGCCTGCGGATCGAGCCAGCGGCCCTCGTACAGGAGTCGGCCCAGACGCCGGCCCATGGTGCGGTAGTTGTCGATCGTCGCCTCGTTGTGGATCGCGTTGACGAGCCGCTCGTACGCGACGTGGAGCAGCGCGAGCCCGGGCGCCTCGTAGATCCCACGACTCTTCGACTCGATGATGCGGTTCTCGATCTGGTCGGACATCCCGAGCCCGTGCCGCCCGCCGATCGCGTTCGCCGCCAGCACGAGCGCGACCCGGTCGTCGTAGGACACGCCGTTGAGCGCCACAGGCCAGCCCTCGCGGAACTCGACGACGACGTGCTCCGGCTCGACGGCCACGGACGGATCCCAGTGCCGGACCCCCATGATCGGCTCGACGATGTGCATCGAGCGGCCGAGCAGCTCGAGCTCCTTCGCCTCGTGCGTCGCGCCCCAGAGGTTCGCATCGGTCGAGTAGGCCTTCTCCTTGCTCTGGTGGAACGGCAGGCCGCGCTCGGCGAGCCAGTCGCTCAGCTCCGCGCGCCCGCCGAGCTCGGCGACGAAGACGGGATCGAGCCACGGCTTGTAGATCCGCAGGGCCGGGTTCGCGAGCAGCCCGTAGCGGAAGAACCGCTCGATGTCGTTGCCCTTGTACGTCGACCCGTCGCCCCAGATGTCGACGCCGTGCTCGTGCATCTCGTGGACGAGCATCGTCCCCGTGACGGCGCGCCCGAGTGGCGTGGTGTTGAAGTACGTCTTGCCGCCCGACGAGACGTGGAAGGCGCCGCACTGGAGCGCGACGAGGCCCTCGTGCACGAGCTGGGGCTTGCATTCGACGAGGATCGCCTCCTCCGCACCGACCTCGCGTGCGCGCGCGGGGATCCCGGAGACGTCCTCCTCGTCGTGCTGCCCCAGATCGGCCGTGAGCGCGTAGGGGATCGCGCCCTTCTCGCGGATCCAGGCGACCGCGACGGTCGTGTCGAGCCCGCCCGAGAACGCGATCCCGACGCGCTCGCCGACGGGGAGCTCGGTGAGCACGTGACCCATCGCGGAGCATTGTAGGGGCGAGGCATGCCTCGCCCGCCCTTCGAACGGCACCCGCCGCGGGGTGGCGCCGCCTCGCTCACGCCCGCCCACGGGGCGCGACGTCCAGGCGCGGCTCGAGCGACTACCGCGACGCCGTGCGCCTGCAGATCGTCACCGGCTAGGGCACACCCGACTTCCTCGATCTCCCCTGGGACGTCCCGCTCGAGGAGTGGTCGTCAGAGCGGGTCGTCGAGGTCGTGCGCGGCATCTCGCGCCACGTCGTGCGATTCGTCCGCCAACCGCGCGCTGTTCCGCGGCAGCGGCGTGCCGAACCTGCGCGAGCACCTGCTCGACGCGCTCGCGCAGCTCCTCGTCCGCTGGTTCTCCTGGACCTCGAGGCCCGTGAGCGAGACGAGCCTGCGCTGGTTGTAGCCGGGCTCGACCACACGCGGGCTGACGCGCAGCCGGAAGGCGCCGCCCTCGCCGACGAGCTCCAGCCCGTCGGTGTCGAAGCCCAGCTCGTGGAGGCGCTCGAGCCGCTCGTTGATGCGATGGCGCTCGTCGGGGCGGATCAGCTCCTCGCGCGTCAGCTCCTCCCAGAGCCGCTCGTAGCGTCGCGCCACGGCCTCGGCGGTCTCGATCGGGTCGATCCCCTCCGGCAGCTCGTCGGCGCCGCTCAGGTCGAGCAGCTCTCCCGCCAGGCCCGGCGGCTCCTTGACGATCTGCTCGGCTTCCGCGAGCAGATCGAGCGGGAGCAGCGCGCGCGCCTCCCCGATCCCGTGGTCTCGTACCGCTGGCTCGCGGAGGTCTACGAGCCGACCCTCGCAGCGATCCCGGGTGACCTGCGCGGCAAGCTCGAGCCAGCCGAGATCTACCACCAGGTGCTCGAGCATCGCTGGTTCCTGTCGGAGGAGCTCGGCCGCTGCGCGACCATGGACGAGGCGATCGCCTCCTACGCCGAGCAGGTGCCGGGGCCTGCGCCGAGCGAGCACGTCGTCGACGAGGCGACCGCCCTCGAGACGCACGGCGCCTCGGTGCTCACCGTCACGCCGTGAGCGCCGCCGGCCGGGCACCGCGCTGCCGCTCCCGGACGCCAGAGCGCCCCCGGGGTCTCCCGGGGGCGCTGCGGGTGACGTTCCTTCAGTGATCGTCGCGGGCGTGGACGGCCGCCGCTTCGTCGCGACGATCGTGACGCTGGAGGGCCGCAGGCGGACGCTCGCGCGTCCGGGTCGGGACCCGCAGCGCCTAGTCGCCGTCCGAGAACGTCTTGTTCGGCTTGAACTTGCCGACGAACGCCGCGAGGAGCGCGAGGTTGGCCAGCAGCAGGAGCAACCGGGCGTGAGACATGGGCTTTCCTCCTCTCTCAGAAGCGGACGACCTGGAGCGCCTCTGCGGCGTTCCGGTACAGCCGCGCTGCCTCACGGGCGTCTCCTCGACGCTCCGCGAGATCCCCCAGCGCGACCCACGCCCCCGCCCTGTGGCCGACGGACGCCATCTGCTCGAACGCGGCGTCGGCCCTTCTGAACCACTCCTCGGCCTCGTCGAGACGACCTCGCTCCAGGAGCGACCGGCCCAGCACGAGGCTTGACTGGCCGATCTCGTCGAGGAAGTCGTCCCGACCGTCGAGGAGCTCGAGCGCCTTGCGCGCGTGCTCGTCCGCGGCCTCGAGCTCTCCGAGCTGGAGATGCACCGCTGCCAGGCTTCCCAGGGCCTGGGCGGCGTCCGGCTGCGAGCCGGCCTCGACGGCGAGTGCGAACGACGCGTTCAGCTGCTCGATCGCCTGCCCGGGCTTCCCGAGCAGGAGCTGCAGGCCGCCGAGGTTCAGCATGATGCGGCCCAAGTTGCGATCGTCGTTCAGCTCCGAGTAGATCGCCCGCGCCTGCTGCGCGTACTGGCGCGACAGGATCAGGTGACCCATCTTCTCGGCGACGAACGACGCCTGGAAGTACGCCCCCGCTACGACCCGCGGGTCGTTCGCCGCCCGCGCGAGCTCGAGCGCCTGCGCGGCGTCCTCGCGCGCGGCCTCGAAGTCGCGCTGCCTCCGGCGGCACCGCGATCGCCAGCTGAGGATCTGGGCCCGGAGCCGATCGCACGGGAGACCCGAGCGCTCGGAGAGGGCAAGCGCCTCGTCGAAGAGGGCGAGCGCAGTGGCGATGCTCGAGAGCTTGTAGCGGCAGCAGCCGAGGCGGAAGAGCACGTCCGCGCGCTCGACGTCGGAGAACTGCGGCAGCTCGGTCAGCTCGCGGGCGACCTGCAGCACCTCGGTTGCCCCGCGCACGTCACCGTCCTGCATCAGCGCCCAGCCCTCGCCGGCCAGCGCTCGGGCCTCGAGCTCGGCAGACCCGGTCGCTCCGGTCTCCGCGCGGGCGAGCCTGAACGCCTCGAGCGACTCGGCGTAGGCGTGCGACTCGGAGAGCGCCTCCGCGCGCGCCAGGATCGCCTCGACCCGATCGCGCACGTCGGCGGCGACGCCGCGGGTGAGGTAGTCGGCGTCGACCTCGAGCCGTGCGGCGAGCCAGGCGACCGTCTCGCTCGTCGGGCGCGTCTTGCCACGCTCGATCTGGCTGATGTACTCCTTCGAGAAGCGCTCGCCGGCAAGCTCGGTCTGCGTGAGACCGCGCCCGATCCGCAGCGCGCGCACGCGGTCGCCGAGGCCGGCGGGTGCCGTCGGCCGGGCGGACTGCCCCGTGGCGGTCTCGGTCGTCATCCGGGTCTCAGTCAACGCCCTGGGCTCCTTCCGCGCGCTCCCCCCGAAGGGGGATTCGTGCTCCCTCGGCTGGAGATGGATCGAGTGAACTACAGGATAGCGAAAATCACTTGACCGAGGTACTTGACTTCTTGGGACATGGCCCCTAGAGTGCAGTGCACCAAGCACCGAGCCGGACGCCAGGCGCGGTGAACGGGCACCGACCGACACCAGGCGGTGGCACGGAGAACAACGTGGCTGGGCCGCAGAGCCACGAGCTCCGGATCACCGCCCCGGGAGGGGATGCCCATCGAAACGCCCCCGGGAGCCGCAGCCGGGGGCGTTTCTTCGTGGGGGAACCCATGGTTCCCCCCACGCACCCCCTCCTTCAGCGCGCAGCACGGACAGCCGCTCCGGGCCTCCCGGCCGGCGAAGCCGGCCTCCGGCCGCCAAGCGTCGCCCACAGAACGGCCGCCGACCGCTCGTTCGCGCAGCACAGCCATCGCGCAGCTCGCGCCCGCCGGAACAGTGGCCGAGGGCGGCGCAGCCGCCCGAGCGCCAACCGGCGCTCATCCCGACCCGCGAAACTTCAGGGATCTGCCCCGCGTCCGGCGCAGCCGGACCCGGGGATCAAGCGCCGATCCACTCCGTGGATCAGGCCTGCGCAACAACCGAGGGCGGTGCAGCAGCCCGAGCGCCAGCCGGCGCTCCCCGGTCCCACGATCCTTTAGGGATCTGCCCTCACGCCTGGCGCAGCCAGGCATGAGGGATCCCGCGCGGGAATCCACTTGGTGGATTCCCGCCTGCGGGACAGAGGGGACTGGCTACCGTCCTCCGATGGACGGGCGCCGCGGACGGCGGGACTTCGGGCGTGGGGTGGCGGCGATGGTGCCGCTGTGGCTCGGGGTGGTGCCGTTCGGGGTCGCCTACGCGGTGCTGGCGCGCGACGCGGGCCTCTCCGTGGTCGAGACCCAGGCGCTCTCGCTGCTCGTCTTCGCCGGGAGCGCGCAGATCAGCGCGGTGGGCCTTGTCGCCGCCGGGAGCAGCGGCGTCGCGATCGTGCTGACGACGTTCCTGCTCAACGTGCGCCACGTCCTCTACGGGTTGTCGCTCGGCCGAGCCATCCCCCTCACCCGCGGGCAGCGACCCGTCGCGGCCTTCCTCCTCACGGACGAGGCCTACGGCGTCACGGTCGCTTCGCGCGTGCAGACCTTCCGGTTCCTGCTCGGCACCGAGCTGAGCCTGTTCGCGACCTGGAACCTCGCGACGCTCGCCGGGTCGCTGCTCGGCGAGGCAGTCCGCGACCCGGCCGCGCTCGGCATCGATCTCGTCTTCCCGATCGCCTTCGTCGCGCTGCTCGTGCCGCTCGTGCGACGCCGCTCCGAGCTCGTCGTCGCGGTCGCCTCCGGTGCGCTCGCCTGGCTCCTCGCCCAGAGGCTGTCGGGAGGCGTCGCGATCCTGCTCGCCGGCGTCGGGGGCTCGCTGGTCGGGGCGTGGCTGACTCGCGGCGAGCCACCCCCGGGTGAGCGCGGGCTCGACGACGCGGCTCGGGAGGTCGCATGAGCTTCTGGTTGACGTGCGCCGGGATGGTCGCCGTGACCTTCGGCTCGCGGTTCGCCGGGCTCGCGCTTCACCGGGAGCTGCCCCCGTTCTGGCTGCGGTTCCTGCACTTCGTGCCGATCGCGGTGTTCGCCGCGCTCGTCACGCCGTCGATCGCCGGCTCCCGCGGCGAGGGCGAGATCCGCCTGCTGGCCGTTGCGCTCTCCGGGGCGGTTGCGTGGCGCACGCGCAGCCTCGGGCTCGCCATCGCCCTCGGGATGGCGTCCTTCTGGGTGCTCCGTGCGCTCTGAGACCCCGCCAGGCCGACCCCGCCGCCTACGGCGACGGGGCGACCTGGGCCGCGTACGCCTCGAACCAGGCCAGAGCGGCGGGGTCGGCGAGCGCGTCGCGGCTCACCGCGTCCTCCGCCGGGGTGCCCGTGAGGATGCGCTTCACCGGCACCTCGAGCAGCTTGCCGGACAGCGTCCGGGGGACGGCCGGCACGACGACGACCTCGTCGGGGACGTGTCGCGGGGAGCACTCCGTGCGGATCTGGCCCCGGATCCGCGCGGCCAGCGAGCCATCGAGCGTCCCGTCCCGCAGCACGACGAAGAGCAGCAGCCGCCCGTCGACGCCGTCGGCGGGGACGTCGACCGCGAGGGCGTCGACGACGTCGTCCACGGCGAGCACCGCGCGGTACAGCTCGGCGGTCCCGATCCGCACGCCCCCGCGGTTGATCGTCGCGTCTGAGCGACCGGTGATCACGGCGCCCCCGTGCTCGGCGATCTCGATCCAGTCGCCGTGGCACCAGACTCCGGGCCAACGGCCGAAGTAGCTCTCGCGATAGCGGACGCCGTCGTCGTCACCCCACAGGCGGAGCGGCATCGACGGCATCGGCGCCGTGATCACGAGCTCGCCGACCTGCCCGACGCGAGACGTCCCGTCGTGGTCCCACGCCTCGACGCGTGCGCCGAGCGAGGGCGCCTGGAGCTCACCGCGTCGCACGGGCAGCGTCGGCACGCCCCCGACGAACGCGGTGCACAGGTCGGTGCCTCCGCTCGTGGAGAACAGCCAGACGTCCGGGCCGAGCTCCCGGTAGACCCAGTCGAACGCCTCCGGGGCCAGGGGCGAGCCCGTCGACCCGACGGCCCGCAGCGCCTGCAGCGATCGGCCTGCTCGCGGCCGGACGTCCGCCTTCATGCACGCGCCGAGGTAGGCGGCGGACGTGCCGAGCACCGTGATCCCCGCCTGCTCGGCGAGGTCGAACAGCCTGTCGGGGCCCGGGTGGCCGGGGCTCCCGTCGTACAGCACGACCTCCGCATCGGTCAGCAGGCCTCCGACGAGGAAGTTCCACATCATCCAGCCGGTGGTGGTGAACCAGAAGAAGCGATCCCCTCTGACGAGGTCGAGGTGGAGGCGCATCTTCTTCAGCAGCTCGAGGAGGATCCCCCCGTGCCCGTGGACGATCGCCTTGGGCAAGCCCGTCGTGCCCGACGTGTAGACCACCCACAGCGGGTGGTCGAAGGGCACCTGCTCGAACACGAGCCCGAGCCCGTCACCGCCGTCGAGGAACGCCTCCCATGCGAGCGCGTGCGGGATCGCGGCGAGGCTCGGCGCCGCCTCCAGATACGGCAGCACCACGACCTGCTCGACGCTCGGGAGCTCGCGCAGGAGCATCGCGAGCTGATCGAGACGGGGCACGTCCTTGCCCGCATACCGGTACCCGTCGACCGCCAGCAGGACCTTCGGCTCGATCTGCGCGAACCGATCCGCGATCGCGCGCGGCCCGAACTCCGGCGCCGCCGACGACCAGATCGCGCCCAGCGACGCGGTCGCGAGGAACGCGGCGACCGTCTCGGGGAGGTTCGGGAGGAGCGCGGCCACGCGATCGCCCGGCCCGACGTCGAGCGCGCGCAGACCGCCGGCGATCCGCGCCGAGAGCGCGTTCAGGTCCTCCCACGTCGTCTCGGTCAGCGGTCGCAGCTCCGACGCGTGACGAAGCGCGACCGCGCCCGACTCGTGCCCGCGGACGAGGTGCTCGGCGTAGTTGAGCCGGGCACCGGGGAACCACTCCGCGCCGGGCATCGCGCGCGACCCGAGCACCCGCTCCGGGCGCGTGGAGAAGCGCACCTCGCAGAACTCCGCGAGCGCTCCCCAGAAGCCCTCGAGATCCTCGACCGACCACCGCCAGAGCGCCCCGTAGTCGGGCAGCTCGAGCCCGCGGGTCTCACCCAGCCAGCGCGCGAACGCGGTCAGGGTCGCGCGCTCGACGGCGTCGGCGTCCGGCCTCCACAGCACGTCGGGCGTCGCGGCCATCCGCTGATCATGCCGATCCCACTGGCACGCCGAGCAGGACCACCACCGACGCTCGCCTCGGGGCCGTGGCGGCCGATCGGCTCGCCGGCGTCGCGGTCGTGACCCGCGGCCCGATCCCGCAACGACGTCAATCGTGCCTCCCCGTCGCCCGACGGGTTCGTGCCCGCGTCGTGGACGGAGCCGCACGAGCCGGGTAGCCGTGCCTACGATCACGGCGTGCCCGTCTACATCTGCCCCAACTGCCGCGAGCGGTCGATCGACAGCGACGGGCTCGAGGGGTTCTCGAACCAGGCAGCGCAATGCCGCAGCTGTGGCTTCGGCTTCCTCTTCCAGCTGCTCGAGGACTACTACCCGGCCCCGGCGACCGGGTTCGTCGTCTGTGATGCGGGCACCAGGGTGCTGGCGGTGGGCAGGAACGTGTTCGAGCTGACCGGGTTCCGCGATGCCGACCTCATGGGACGGGAGCTCGTCGACGCGCTCGGCCTCTCGGACGCGTCCGCCGTCGAGACGGTGCGCCAGTGGGGTGTCCGCCAGCTCGGCAAGCCCTCCACCCTCCGAACGCGAGCGGGCATCGAACGCCCGGTCACGCTCGACCTCTTCCCGGCGTACGACGAGGACGGTGGCCTGCTCGTCGCGCTCACGCCGCGGAGCGCCGCGGCGTAGCCCGACGGCGCCCACGGGAGGAGTCACGCCCGCCCCGCAGCGCTCCGAGCGTAGGGGGCGGCCGGGTCACGCGCGCGGCTCGATCCAGAGCTGGCGCGAGACCGCCAGCGCACGATCGTCCTCGCCGAAGAGGGCCGTCGCCGCGTGCAGCTTCCTCCCCTCGACGCCGAGCGCCCAGCCGATCACGACGCATCGCTCGCCCTCCCCGGGGAGCCGGTCGATCCTGGCCGTGATCCGCGCGAGCAGCGGCTCGCCCCGACCGGGATCGCCGACGGCGTAGGCGCCGGGGCAGTCGATCGCCGCCCACACGATCTCGGGAGCGACCTCGCGCGCCTCCCAGACGGCTGCGACGAGCTCGCGACCGGGAACCGGGCGCGCGTGGATGTCGAGCCCCGACCCGTCGGCCCGCGCGCCGCAGACGAAGCACTCCGCGAAGGCGGGGTTCCCCCAGCCCCCGGGGCCGACCCGCGCGAGCGACGCCGCCTCGTCGAAGCCAGGCGCAGGAGGCGGCACCACGACCGGGTCCGCGTGTCGTGCCTCCGCCACCGTGCGCTCCCCGTCGATCAGCACGATTCCGTGACCGTCCTCCCGGACGACGAGCGGCCGCTCCAGGGGCGGCGGCAGACGCAGCGTCACCTCGACCGCGCCGCCGAGCACGCCGGCCAGGAGTCCGGCGGCGTAGCCGCCGTTCGCCGAGTCGACAGGCCCTCGGAATCGTCGCGCGATCGTGAGCGTCTTCGGCACGGGGGTAGAGTGGCAGACGGATCCCGTGGTGCGTCTCGCTCTCGCGCAGATCAACGTCGTCGTCGGCGACCTCGACGGGAACGTCGAGCGAATCGTGGGCGCCGTCGACGAGGCCCGTCGCGAGGGTGCCGACCTGGTTCTCCTGCCCGAGCTGGCGGTGACCGGGTATCCACCCGAGGACCTGCTGCTCCGACCGGGGTTCGTTCGGGCCTCGGCCGAGGCGCTCGACGAGATCGCGCGACGCTGCGTCGGCGTCACCGCGCTCGTCGGGTGCCCGCTCTTCGACCGTGATCTCGCGAACGCCCTCGCCGTCTGCGCCGACGGGGCCGTGCGCGCCGTCTACCGCAAGCACTTCCTCCCCAACTACGGAGTGTTCGACGAGCACCGCTACTTCGCGGAGGGTCGAGAGCTGCTGCTGCTCCGGCTCGGGGAGACGCTGATCGGCCCGACGATCTGCGAGGACGTCTGGCAGCCCGGCCCGCCCGCCACCGACCTCGCCCTCGCCGGCGCCCAGCTGCTGGTGAACGCCTCCGCCTCGCCGTTCCACGTCGGCAAGGCGGAGGATCGCGAGGAGATGCTCGTGACACGCGCGCGGGACAACGCCGCATACCTCGCGTTCTGCAACCTCGTCGGCGGGCAGGACGAGCTCGTCTTCGACGGTCACTCGGTGGTGCTCGACGACGAGGGCGAGGTGCTCGCGCGCGCACCCGGGTTCGACGAGGCGCTGCTGGTCGTGGACGTCGATCCGCTCGAGGCGATCGGGCGGCGGCTGAAAGACGTCCGGCGGCGGGAGCTCGGGCGATCCCGGGCGAGCGCCCCGGAGACGACGGTGCTCGACCTCGGCTCGCCCGCCTCGCGCTCGACCGACGTCCGAGCCGGCGAGGTGGCGCCGTTCGCCTCGGAGCTCGAGCAGATCCGGCTCGGTCTCGGCCTCGGGCTGCGGGACTACGTGCGCAAGAACGGCTTCTCGGACGTGATCCTCGGCATCTCCGGCGGGATCGACTCCGCCGTGACCGCCGCGATCTGCGTCGACGCGCTCGGCGCCGAGCACGTGCACACCGTGTCGATGCCCTCGCGCTTCTCCTCTTCCGAGACGCGTGACGACGCACGCGAGGTGAGCGACAACCTCGGCGTCGACTTCCGGGAGATCGCCATCGAGTCGGTGGTGGCGTCCTTCCACGAGGCGCTCGGCGGCGTGGACGGCATCGCGGCCGAGAACCTCCAGGCCCGGGCGCGGGGCACGATCCTCATGACCCTCTCGAACGCGGAGGGATGGCTCGTCGTCACAACTGGCAACAAGTCGGAGATGGCGGTCGGCTATGCCACGCTCTACGGGGACATGGCGGGTGGCTTCGCGCTGCTCAAGGACGTGTTCAAGACGGACGTCTTCCGACTCGCGCGACACCTCAACGACCGCGCCGGGCGCGAGCTGATCCCCGAGACGACGATCGACCGTCCGCCGACCGCCGAGCTTCGCGCCGATCAGCGTGACGACCAGTCGCTGCCTCCCTACGAGGTGCTCGACCTCGTGCTCGAGGAGTACGTCGAGCTCGACCGATCGCGCGAGGAGCTGCTCGCCGCGTTCGACGCCGACGTCGTCGACCGCACGCTCGGCCTCGTCGACCGCGCGGAGTACAAGCGCCGCCAGGCACCACCCGGGGTGAAGCTTCGCCCGCGCGCCTTCGGCCGCGACTGGCGCACGCCGCTCACGAACCACTGGCGCGGGTAGTCCAGCGCCTGGGGATCGATCGGCACACAATCGGCACAGGTGCGCCCTTGACAGCACTGGGTGTCTGGCACCAGATCGCAGCTCGACCGCGTGCGGCGCGCCGGATCCCGCATGAGCGCTTGACTTCTGCAGTAGGTAAGTTCATACTTACCGTAAGTGAGTGCTTACACTAGCCCGATCGACGCGCTCGCCGACCCCACGCGGCGACGGATCCTCGAGCTGCTGCGCGGCAGACCCGCAGCCGTGGGCGAGCTCGCGGGACGCCTCCCCGTCAGCCGTCCCGCGGTCTCGCAGCACCTCAGGACGCTGCGCCAGGCCGGGCTCGTGACGTTCCGCCGCGAGGGGACGCGCAACGTGTACGCCGTCGATCAGCGCGGGATCGCCGAGATGCGCGCCTGGCTCGACGCCTTCTGGGACGACGCGCTCGACCGCTACAAGGAGACGGTCGAGCGGGAGAGGAGCACGAGATGACCGAGACCGTGGATGGCGTCGCATCGGCGCCGATCGTCAAGACGCGCACGGTGGACTGCGATCCCGAGCGAGCGTTCACCGTCTTCACGCGTGAGGTGGGGACCTGGTGGCCGACCGACACGCACGCCCTGCACCCCGGCGAGGTCGAGCAGGTCGTCTGGGAGGAGCACGTCGGCGGCACCGTGTACGAGGTCGCGACGAGCGGCGAACGGGCGACGTGGGCGACCGTGCTGACGTGGGAGCCACCGCACCGGCTCGTGATCGCCTGGCAGGTCAACCCGGAGCGCCTCGGCACGGAGCTCGAGGTGCGCTTCACCGAGTCCGCCGGCGGCACCCGCGTCGACGTGGAGCACCGCGGGTTCGAGACCCTCGCCGACGGCGAGACGATGCGAGCCGGCTACGACACGGGCTGGGAGCTCGTCCTGGCGCGGTACGCAGACGCGTTTGCATAGTCGCCCCGCTCGACGGGGACTCGCCGAGCGCGACGATCCGCGCCTGGTCGGCGTGCCGTGCACGATGAGCTCACTCGACGAGCCGCCGAAGCTCGGCGAACCACCGCAGCCGTTCCTCCCAGGGAACCGCTGCGTTCGCGGGGGACGTCGAGGGGAGGACGAAGAGCGCGGTGTCGCCGAGTCGGCGCTCCTGGAGCCCATGCTCGGGCCGCCTGCCGAACGCGCCGCGATACGCCTCCTTGCCGACGAAGGCGATCACCCTCGGCCGCAGCTCGACCGCCAGCCGCTCGAGCCGCTCCGCCGCTCCCGCGAAGTCGGATCGACGCAGGTCACCCGACCCGGCCGTCGTCCGATATGCCGCGTTCGTCACGCCGATGCCGAGCGCGAGCAGCGAGCGCTGCTCGGAGGGGTCGACGAGCCGCGGGGTGAACCCGGCTGCGTGCAGGAGGCGCCAGAAGTCGTTGCGCGGATTCGCGAAGTGGGCCGCCGCAGCGTCCGACCAGCGCCCGGGGTTGATCCCGCAGAAGACGACGTCGAGGCCGGGCGCGAGGACGTCGGGGACGGCGCTCGGCGTCTCGCCCGGGTCAGGCCGCCTCGGCCTCACGCTCGGCGAGCCGTGCCTCGAAGGCGAGGCGGATCCGCTCGGTGAGCACCGCGTCCGCTGCGTCGTCCCCGGCGGCCGGGAGGTCGCGGACGACCCGCACGTCGTCGGTTCCCGTCCACCCGTAGCAGCGCAGGTAGCACTCCTGCTCGCTCAACGGCCGCAACCGCTGCATCGAGCGACAACCGTAGGCGAGGGACCGGACGGACCGGCGCGACCTCGGGACGACGGAGCAGCGCCTGCCGCGACCGCTCGTCTAGGCTGGCCCCGAGATGAGCGCTCGCCCCCGCGTGTTCGAGTTCGCCGTCGAGGTCGACGAGGAGTGGAACGCGACGGGCGACCGCGGCGGCTCGACGCTCCCGGGGACCCGGCGGGGCGAGTGGACGCCGGAGCACCTCCTCCTCGCGGGGCTCTGCCGCTGCGTGCTCACGAGCCTGCGCTACCACGCCGACCGTGCGACGATCGCGGTGGAGTCGTCGGGTCGTGCGCGCGGCACGGTCACGCGGCGCGAGGAGGACGGACGGTTCGCCTTCGTCGAGATCGAGGTCGATCTCGACCTCGTGCTCGACCCCCTGCCGGACGGCGAAGCGCTCGCTGCGCTCCTCGCGAAGGGAGAGCGCGACTGCTTCGTCGGAGCGTCCCTGACGGCGGCGCCGACGTACCGCTGGACCGTCAACGGCGTGCTGCGCGCATGAGCGCGACGCTGCTCGACGTCGCCGCTGTCCGGCGACGCTTCACCGCGCTCCAGCGAGACCTCGCGTTCTTCGACGGGCCTGGCGGGACGCAGTGCCCGGACAGCGTGATCGACGCGGTCGCCGACTACCTCAGGCGCGACAACGCGAACGTGGGCGCACCGTACGAGACGTCCCGTCGCACGAGCGCGCTCGTCGACCTCGCCCACGAGAGGGCGGGCGCGCTGCTCGGCTGCGACCCGGGTGAGGTCGCGTTCGGGCAGAGCATGACCGCGCTCAACTTCCTGCTCACGCGCGCGCTCGGCCGGGAGCTCCGCCGCGACGACGAGGTGCTCGTCACGCGGCTCGACCACGACGCGAACGTCGCGCCCTGGCTGCACCTCGCGCACGACCTCGGGATCGTCGTGCGATTCGTCGACGTCCACGACGACCTGTCGCTCGACCTCGGGAGCCTCGAGGCCCAGCTGTGCGATCGCACCCGCGTCGTGGCCTTCCCCGTCGCGGCGAACTCGGTCGGCACCGCGCCGGACGTCCGGGCGATCGTGGAGCTCGCGCACGGGGTCGGGGCGCTCGCCTGGGCGGATGCGGTGCACTTCGGCCCGCACGGACCGATCGACGTCGCCGCCTGGGGGGTCGACGTGCTCCTCTGCTCGCCGTACAAGTTCTTCGGGCCGCACATGGGGCTCGCGTTCGGCCGCGAGCAGCTCCTGCGCGGGTGGCACCCCTACAAGGTCCGTCCCGCAGCGGACGAGCCCGCGGGGCACCGCTTCGAGCTCGGCACGTGCCAGCACGAGCTGCTCGCCGGGTTCGTCGCGGCCGTCGACTACCTCGAGGAGCTCGGCTGGGAGGCGATCACCGCGCACGAGCGCGCGCTCGGCCAACGCTTCCTCGACGGTCTGCCGGACATCGCACGCCTCCACGGCCTCCCCACGATGGAGGGCCGGGTGCCGACGTTCTGCTTCTCGGTCGAGGGCCGCACCGCCCGGGCCGTCGCGGAGCACCTCGCACAGCGGGACGTCGCGGTCTGGTGGGGCAACTACTACGCGCTCGAGACGATCCGGCACCTCGGTCTGGACGAGGAGGACGGCGCCGTGCGGGCGGGCATCGTCCACTACAACACGGTCGACGAGGTCGACCGCCTGCTCGCGGGGATCGACGAGCTGCGGTGAGGCTGCTCCTCCTCGGCGGGCCGAGGTTCCTCGGTCGGGCGGTGCTCGCCGAGGCGCTGGCATGCGGCCACGACGTCACGACGTTCAACCGGTCGGGCACGGACGCCACGGCCTGGCCCGGCGTCGAGAGCCTGCGCGGCGATCGTGACGGTGGGCTCGAGGCGCTCGAGGGCCGCACGTTCGACGCCGTCGTGGACACCTCGGGGTACGTCCCGCGGATCGTCGCCGCGGGGGCGGAGCTGCTCCGCGGCGCGGTCGAGCACTACGTGTTCGTGTCGAGCATCTCCGTGTACGAGTCCTTCGCGTCGCCCGTGGACGAGACGGCCCCGGTCGCCGTGCTCGCCGATCCGGCGTCGGAGGACGTGCGGGCCGACTACGGCGCCCTCAAGGCACGGTGCGAGACGGTCGTCGAGGCCGCGTTCCCGGGAGCTGCGACGCATGTCCGCGCAGGGCTGATCGTCGGTCCGCACGACCCGACCGGTCGGTTCACGTACTGGCCCCACCGCATCGCCCGAGGCGGCGAGGTCCTCGTCCCGGCCCCGCTCGACCGCCAGGTGCAGGCAGTCGATGTGCGCGACCTCGGCGCGTGGCTGGTGCGCTGCGCAGAGGGTCGCGTCGCGGGCACGTACAACGCGACGTGCACGTTCTCGTTCGCGGACGTGCTGGAGGGCTCCCGGTCGATCACCGGCGCCGAGGTCGACCTCGAGGCGGTCGATCCCGGGTTCCTCGTCGAGCAAGGGGTCGGCGAGTGGATGGAGCTCCCCGTCTGGGTGGACGAGCGACAGGAGGACTGGCGCCACTTCATGGACGTCGCCACGACGCGCGCCCGCGAGGCGGGACTCGTGCCCCGCCCGATCGTGGAGACCGTCCGCGGCGCGCTCGAGCACGCCCAGCCGGTGGAGGGCGTCGGGCTCGCTCCCGACCGCGAGCGCGAGCTGCTCGCCGCCTGGCGCGCGCGCCCGCACGGCTAGGCAGGAGCCGCCGGGGCGATTACCGCTCCGTCGGCGGCTCGAGACCCGCCGCGCGGATCGCCGTGACCGCCAGCCCTTCGTCGACCTCCCCCGGCAGCCCGCTCACGCCGACCGCGCCGACCCGGAGGCCGTCGACGAAGATCGCGACGCCGCCGAGGAAGAACGAGAACTGCGGATCGAAGCTCGCGAGCTCGGTCGGGGCGCCGCTCACCTTCGCCGCGAGCGCGCGGGTCGTGGTCGCGTCGCTGCGGGCCGACGTGTAGGCCTTCCGCCTGGCGTTCTCGAGGGTGTCGAGCGCAGCGCCGTCCATGCGCTGCGCCGCGACGATCTCGCCGTGGGCGTCGGCCACGACGACCGAGACGGGGCCGTCTGCCCGCTCCACGACGGCACCGCACACCGCGAGCGCCTGATCGAGGGTCACCGCGCGACCGTACACCTTGACCCTCGCCGACGCGAGCGGTGTCGCGGCGGGATCCCCGGGGCACGTGGCTACGATGGCCCGATGCCCACCTTCGAGCGCACGATCCTGTCGAACGGCACGCGGGTCCTCACCGCGCCGATCTCCAGCGCCCAGTCCGTCGCGTGCTTCGTCATGTTCGCGTCAGGGTCCCGCTACGAGCGGCGTGAGGAGAGCGGGATCGCCCACTTCGCCGAGCACATGTTCTTCAAGGGCACGGAGCGGCGCCCGACGGCGCGCGACATAGCGACGGAGATCGACGGGATCGGCGGCGAGTTCAACGCGTTCACCGGCAAGGAGGTGACCGCCTACTACGTCAAGTGCGCGGCCGAGACGCGGGACATCGCGCTCGACGTGCTCGTCGACATGCTGCGCAACTCCCTGTTCGACGCGGACGAGATCGAGCGCGAGAAGGGCGTGATCGTCGAGGAGATGAACATGTACGCCGACACGCCGCGCAGCTACGTCGGCAACGTGTGGGACCGCCACGCGTACGGCGACCAGCCCCTCGGCTGGGACATCATCGGGACGGAGGAGACCGTGCGTGCGGCGACGCGCCAGACGTTCCTCGACTACCTCGGGCGCTGGTACCGGCCGGAGCGCACGGTCATCGGGCTCGGCGGCCGGATCGGGGACGGCCTGCACGAGCGACTCGAGGAGCTGCTCGGCGACGTCCCCGCGGAGCCCACCGGCACACCTGACCCGCTCGCCCCGATCGGCAACGGCTCGGCCGTCCGGATCCACACCAAGCAGTCGGATCAGGCCCACATCGTGCTCGGCGCTCCCTCGTACCCCACCGGCCATCCCGATCGCTACGTCGTGCAGCTGCTCGCGACCGTCCTCGGTGGCGGCATGTCGTCACGCCTCTTCACGGAGGTTCGCGAGCGGCGGGGCCTGGCGTACTACGTCTTCTGCGGCAACAGCTCCTACGCGGACGCAGGCACCATCGCAGCGCAGGCGGGCGTCGACATCACCCGGATCGACGACGCCGTGACGACGGTCGCGCATGAGCTCCGCCAGGCCGCGACCGAGCCCGTCCCGACGGACGAGCTCGAGAAGGCGCGTGCGTTCGCGAAGGGCCGGTTCGTGCTCGGTCTCGAGAGCCCCCACGCGACGATCATGTTCGGGTTGCGCCGGGAGGTGCTCGAAGGCAGCGCCACGGAGCCCGAGGAGGTGCTCGCCGGACTCGACGCGGTGACCGTCGAGGATGTGCAGCGCGTCGCGCACGACCTGCTCGGCGGCGGCCTGCGCCTGGCGCTCATCGGCCCGTTCGACGATCCCACGCGCTTCGAGCAGCTGCTCTCGGCCTGATCCGTCCGACGGTCGGCAGCAGAGGCACGCCCCTGCGGCGCCCCCGCACGGCTGCTTCACCGGGCGGGCCGAAGGCGGCGGGTCTGCTAGACACCGGGAGTGACCGACGAGCGCGCCTTGCTGAGCCGAACCGCCGAGATCGCTGCGGGCTATCTCGAGAGCCTCGGAACCCGCCCGATCCGGCCCGACGCCGACTACGCGACGATGCTGGACGCCCTGGCGGAGCCCGTGCCCGAGACCGGCATGGAGCCACTTGCCGTGATCGAGGAGCTGGCGGCGGCGGCGGAGCCCGGGCTCGCCGCGATGGGATCCGGCCGGTACTACGGCTTCGTGATCGGGGGCGCGCTCCCGGCCTCGCTCGCGGCGGACTGGCTCGTCTCCGCGTGGGACCAGAACGCTGGCCTTGCGGAGCCGACCCCGGCGCTGGCGGCGCTCGAGACCATCGCCGGGAGCTGGGTGCTCGACCTGCTCCGGCTTCCCGGGGATGCGTCGTTCGCCTTCGTGACCGGCTGTCAGATGGCCCACGTCACCACACTCGCCGCGGCCCGCCACGCCGTCTACGCGCGCATCGGCCACGACCTGCCCGTCGAGGGCCTCGCCGGCGCGCCCCCGCTGCGGGTCGTCGTGGGAGAGAGACGACACGTCACCCTCTCGCGCGCCCTGCGCCTGCTCGGGCTCGGCCGCGCGCAGGAGCGGGTCGTGCCGTGCGACGCCCAGGGCCGCATGCGCGTGGAGCTGCTCGAGGCAGAGCTCGACGAGGGCGTGCCGACGATCGTGTGCGCGCAGGCAGGTGAGGTCAACACCGGTGCGTTCGACGATCTCGGGGCGATCGTCGAGACGGCGCACGCTCGGGGTGCGTGGGTGCACGTTGACGGCGCGTTCGGGCTCTGGGCCGCGGCCAGCCCGTCGCTGGCGCACCTCGTCAGCGGCCACGCCGGTGCGGACTCCTGGGCGACCGACGCGCACAAGTGGCTCAACGTTCCGTACGACTGCGGGATCGCGATCTGCGCGCACCCGGGAATGCACGCTGCGGCGATGGAGTACGCCGCCCCGTACCTCGCGGTGTCCGAGCTGGAGGTCGCCCGCGATCCGATGGGGTACACGCCCGAGTTCTCCCGCCGGGCGCGCTCGCTCCCCGTCTGGGCGGCGATCCGCTCGCTGGGACGGCGCGGCGTCGCCGAGCTCGTCGAGCGCAGCTGCAGCCGGGCCGGAGAGCTGGCCGTGGGCCTCGCGCGCCTCCCCGGCTGCGAGATCCTCAACGACGTCGTGCTCAACCAGGTGCTGCTGCGGTTCGAGAGCGACGAACGGACGGCCGCCGTCCTCGCGGCGGTGCAGCGCGAGGGCGAGGCCTGGATGGGGCCGTCCGTCTGGGAGGGGCGGGCGGCGATCCGGATCTCCGTCTCCTGCTGGCGAACGGACGCCGACGACGTCCGGCGCACGCTCGAAGCCTTCGAGCGTGCGCTTGGCGTGTAGCGAGCGAGGGGCTACTCGTCCGTAGGCGTCTCGCCCGCCCGGTCGGCGAGCTCGTGCACGACTCCCGGGTCGGCGAGCGTGGTCGTGTCCCCCAGGGGCCTGTTCTCGGCGACATCGCGGAGCAGCCGGCGCATGATCTTCCCCGAGCGGGTCTTCGGCAGCTCGGGCGTGAAGACGACGTTCGCCGGCTTGGCGATCGGGCCGATCTTCGCGGCGACGTGGTTGCGCAGCTCCTCGAGCCGCTCGACCGAGCCCTCCTCGCCGCCCTTCAGCGTCACGAACGCGACGATCGCCTGTCCCGTGATGGCGTCGGCCCGGCCGCAGACCGCAGCCTCGGCGACGCTGGGGTGGTCGACCAGGGCCGACTCGACCTCGATCGTCGAGATGCGGTGACCGGAGACGTTCATCACGTCGTCGACGCGCCCGAGCAGCCAGAAGTCGCCGTCGGCGTCGACTCGCGCTCCGTCGCCCGCGAAGTAGAGCCCCGGGTAGCGCTCCCAGTAGGTGGCACGGAAGCGCGCCTCGTCGCCGTAGATCCCGCGGGTCATCGCGGGCCAGGGCCGGTCGAGGACGAGGTACCCCCCGCCCTGGGCGACCCGCTCGCCCGCCTCGTTGACGACCCCTGCCGAGACGCCGGGGAACGGCCGGGTCGCCGAGCCCGGCTTCGTCGTGGTCACCCCGGGCAGCGGCGTGATCAGGATCATCCCCGTCTCGGTCTGCCACCACGTGTCGACGATCGGGCAGCGCTCGCCCCCGATGTGCCGGTGGTACCACATCCACGCCTCGGGGTTGATCGGCTCCCCGACGGTGCCGAGCAGGCGCAGCCTGCTGAGGTCGTGGCGCTCGGCGTGCTCCGGCCCCCACTTCATGTGCGCCCGGATCGCCGTCGGCGCCGTGTAGAGGATCGTCACGCCGTATCGCTCCGCGATCGCCCACCAGCGATCCTTGTCCGGGAAGTCCGGCGTGCCCTCGTACATCACCGAGGTCGCGCCGTTGCAGAGGGGCCCGTACACGATGTAGCTGTGCCCGGTGATCCAGCCGATGTCGGCGGCGCACCAGAACACGTCGGTCTCCGGCTTGAGATCGAACACGTAGTGGTGGGTCGTGGCGGCCCCGACGAGGTAGCCCCCCGTCGTGTGGACGATCCCCTTCGGCTTCGCGGTCGTGCCCGACGTGTACATCAGGAAGAGCAGGTCCTCGCTGTCCATCGGCTCGCACGGACAGGTCGCCGGATCGCCGGAGAGGTCGAGCTCGTGGAGCCAGTGGTCACGGCCGGGCGTCATCGGCACGTCGCCGCCGGTCCGTCGCACGACGAGGCACCGACGGACGCTCGGCGAGACCGCCATCGCGTCGTCGGCGGTCGCCTTCAGGTGCACACGTCCCCCTCGACGCCACGCCTCGTCCTGCGTCAGGAGCACCTCGGCGCCGAAGTCGATCATGCGGTCGGAGAGGGCATCGGCCGAGAACCCGCCGAAGACGACCGTGTGCGGCGCCCCGAGGCGCGTGCACGCGAGCATCGCGATCGCGAGCTCCGGGATCATCCCCATGTAGATCGCGACGTGCGTGCCCTTCCCGACGCCGAGCTCCTTGAGCGCGTTGGCGAAGCGGACGACCTCGCGCTGAAGGTCGCCGTAGGTCAGCGTGCGCACGTCACCAGGCTCGCCCTCCCAGTGAAAGGCGACCCGGTCTGCGAGCCCGGCCTCGACGTGACGGTCGACGCAGTTGTAGGCGACGTTGAGCGCTCCGCCGGTGAACCAGCGGGCGTTCGGGAGCTCCCACTCGAGCACCTGCTCGAACGGGGTGAACCACGAGACGCGCTCTCGTGCGCAGCGCGCCCACAGCTCCTCGAAGCCCTCGTCGTAGATCCCGGGCTGGGCGTTGGCAGCCGCGGCGAACTCCGGTGAGGGCGGGAAGCGTCGCACCTCGTTGGAGAGGGTGTCGATCGCCTGGTCGCTCATCGTGGTCGGACCTCCAGATCGTAGGACGCGTCGGTCAGGGTCTCGCAGCCGTCCTCGGTGACGAGCACGAGATCCTCGAGGCGCACGCCGCCGACCCCGCGGCGGTAGACCCCGGGCTCGAGCGTGATCACGTCGCCGGCGACGAGCTCGCCGTAGGGAAGACGGGAGAGGTAGGGCGGCTCGTGCACCTCGAGGCCGACGCCGTGGCCGAGACCGTGGAAGAAGCCGTCGGCGAGCACCTCGCCCGGACGCTTGGTTCGCTGCGTCGGGTGGCCCGCCTCCTCGTAGACGTCGCACACGGCGTCGAAGATCTCCTGGCACGCCACGCCCGCGCGGACGCGCGCGCGGGCGACCTCGAGCGCGTCACGCGTGAGACGGTGCCAGCCGCGCACCTCGTCGCCGGGGTCGCCGACGCACACCGTCCGCGTCATGTCCGCGAAGCAGGCCGACCGTCGATCGCGGGGCCAGAGATCGAAGACGACCGGGACGCCGGCCGGGATCGGGCCGTCGCCCATGTGGTGCCCGACGGCACCCTGCCAGCCGGGTGCGACGACGAACTCGTCGGCGACGCAGCCGTGCTCCTCGAAGCGCGCCGCGACCGCGGCCTTGACCCGCTCGACGGTCAGCACGGCGCCGTCCAGCACGAGCTCCGCCCCACGCGGCTCGGCCGCCCGCAGCAGGTCGACGCCCGCGGCGAGCCCGTCCTCGGCGGCGCGCTGCGCGACGCGGATCCCGTCCAGCTCGGCGGTCGTCTTCACGCGACGACGGAGGTCGAAGGGGCGCTGGTCGACCGTCAGCTCGACCCCTGCCGCACGCAGCCGGTCGAGAAAAGCGGCAGGAAACCAGCGCGGAACGGAGGCAGAGCGCAGACCGACGGCTGCGCAGGCTCGCACGGAGAGCTCGAGCGGCAGCTCGTCGAGCGAGATCCCCTCGGCCACGAGCTCGTCGACGCCGATCTCCTCGAGCGGGTGCACGCGCACGGACGGCGCCGCCTCGGCGATCCGGTCGGCCTCCATCGCTCCGACGAAGACGTGCGGCGCACCGTCGACCTCGAGGTAGCAGAAGGGGTCGGGAACGAGCAGCGGCACCTCGTGGCGCAGCTCCGGCGACCGGACGGTGTCGCCGATCACGAGGACGTCGCCCATGGGACCGATCCTAGTGCCTACTCCCGCGGCGCCGCGCGGTGGAGCACGACGCGCGCTCCGGCCCGCGCAGCCGTCGGGCCGCACCTGCCCGCGCCCGTGGCGCACGCGGCTAGGCTCTGATCGTGGATGCGGCCCTGCGGGATCTGAGGCTTCGGCTCGCCGAGATCGCCGACCTCTCGCGCGCTGCCGCCGTGCTGGGCTGGGAGCAGCGGGTCTCGATGCCCCCGCTCGGCACCGACGCCCGCGCCGACCAGCTCGCGACCCTCGGGCGCATCGCGCACGAGCGCTTCACGGACCCCGAGATCGGACGCCTCCTCGACCGTCTCGCCCCGCTCGAGGAGTCACTCCCCTACGACAGCGACGACGCGAGCCTGATCCGCGTCACACGACGCGACTGGGAGAAGGACCGCCGCGTCCCGCCGGAGCTCCAGGAGGAGATGACTCGTGCGGCCGCGAGCGGTCACCACGCGTGGGTCGAGGCACGCCGGAACGACGACTTCGCGTCCTTCCTCCCCTACCTGCGACGCAACGTCGAGCTCAAGCGGCGGTACGTCGAGTGCTTCGAGTGGGACGACAGCCCGTACACGCCGCTGCTCGACGACTACGAGCCCGGGATGCGCACCGAGGAGGTGCGCGAGGTGTTCGCGATCCTCAGGCCCGCGCTCACGGCGCTCATCGCGGAGGCGCCCGAGGTGGACGCGTCGTTCCTGCACGGCGACTTCCCGGTCGACGCCCAGCGGGGGTTCGCCGAGCGCGTGCTCGCGACGATCGGCCTGGCGGAGGGCGCGTGGCGTCTCGACCCGACGGCCCATCCGTTCTGCACGTCGTTCTCGAACCGCGACGTCCGGCTGACGACCCGCTATCGCCCGGACGACCTCGAGTCGATCTGGTCGACGCTGCACGAAGCGGGGCACGGCCTGTACGCCCACGGGATCGCGGACTCGCTCCTCCGCTCGCCGCTCCACGGCGCGCCGTCGCTCGGGATCAACGAGTCGCAGAGCAGGACGTGGGAGAACCTCGTCGGCCGGAGCCGTCCGTTCTGGGAGCACTGGTACGGGCCGCTCCAGGAGGCGTTCCCCCGGCTCGGCTCCGTCCCCCTCGAGGCGTTCGTCCGGGCGATCAACCGCGCAGAGCCGGGCCTGATCCGGGTCGACGCCGACGAGACGACGTACTCGCTCCACATCATCCTGCGCTTCGAGCTCGAGCAGGAGATGGTCGAGGGCACCGTCGACCTCGCCGACCTGCCGGAGATCTGGAACGCGCGGATGCGCGACTTCCTCGGCGTCGCGGTTCCGGCGGACGGGGACGGGGTGCTCCAGGACGTCCACTGGTCGGGCGGCGGGATCGGCTACTTCCCGACGTACGCGCTCGGGAACGTCATCTCGCTCCAGCTGTGGCGGATCGTGCACGAGGCGCTGCCCGACCTCGACGACCAGCTCGCCGCGGGCGACCTGCTGACGCTCTCGAGCTGGCTGCGGGACAACGTGTACTCGCTCGGGCGCAAGCTGACGCCGAAGGAGACGCTCGAGCGGCTCACCGGCTCGTCGACGATCGATCCCGAGCCGTACCTCGCGTATCTGCGCGAGAAGATCGCCTCGCTGTCGACGTGACCGCGCTGTCCGAGCGCGACGCGGCCGCGATCGGCGACGCGCTCGCCGGGCTGGAGCGCGACGTGGCCGTCCGGCTCGAGCTCGGGCCGACCGCGGTCTCCGTCGCGCTCCTCGCAGCCGGCGGCGGCATGATCGACCCCGGCGCGGAGACCCGGACGGTCGTCGAGGCGGTCTGCGCGCTCTCCGACCGCGTCACGCTGGACGTCGTCGAGCGGCAGGAGCCGGGGCCCTGGCCGCAGCTGACGATCGGGGACGGCCTCGTCTACCGGGGGATGCCCCTCGGCTACGAGCTCACGTCCCTCGTCCTCGCCATCGCCGAAGCCGGTCGCGCCGAGCCCTCGCTCGCGCCCGCGTCGCGAGCGCGCCTCGCGGCGCTCGACCGGCCGCTCGAGCTGCTCGTGTACGTCACCCCCACCTGACCGCACTGCCCGCCGGCCGTGCTGCTGGCGACCCGCTGCGCCCTCGCCCTGCCCGAGGTCACCGCGATCGCCGTCGAGGCGTCCGAGTTCCCGGCCGAGGCCGACCGGCACGGCGTGCACGGCGTCCCGGCGATCGTCGTCGACGACCGTCTGGCCTGGGCGGGAAGCGTCCCCGAGGCCGCCTTCGTCGAGCGCGTGGTCGCGGCGGTCGCCGGCCAGACCTGACCGTACACTGCGAGGGTGGACGCCCTGGATCGCGCCAACGAGCTGCTGGAGCGCTACGCGGAGCTCGCCCGCGCCGAGCTGCCGTCGGGCACCGAGGTCTTCGACGCGCACACGCACCTCGGCGAGGACATCGACGGGATGGTGGGAGATCGCGACGAGCTGCTCGAGGTGCAACGGTCCTACGGCATCACCCGGTCGTTCGTGTTCTGCCTCGACGAGCCCGACCGCCATCCCGCCTTCTCGGCGGCCAACGACAGGACGCTCGCGCATGCCGCCGCCTCCGACGGGATGCTCGTGCCGTTCGTCCGCCTCGACCTGAACGAGACGCCGATCGAGGAGGCGGAGCGCGCGATCGACCGAGGCGCACGCGGGATCAAGCTGCATCCGCGCGCGCAGCGGTTCCTGCCCGACGACGCGCGGCTCGAGCCGGTGTTCGCCCTCGCGGCGGAACGCGGTGTCCCGATCCTCATCCACGGTGGGCGCGGGCTGCCGCCGATCGCGGACGGCCTGGCTCGGCTCGTGGAGAAGCACTCGCCGCCGGCGCTCGTGATCGCGCACGCGGGCATCGTCGACCTCGCCGCGATGGCTGCGAACTTCGCCGGCCGGGCGGGCGTGTTCTTCGACACCTCCGTGTGGAGCCCGCTCGACCTGCTCGACCTCTTCCGCGTCGTCCCCCCCGAGCAGGTCGTCTACGCCTCGGACTACCCCTACGGACGCCAGCCGAACTCCCTGCTGATGGCGGTGCGCACCGCCCGAGCGGCCGGGCTCGATCCGCACGAGGTGCGGATGCTGCTCGGCGGCACCGCGGCGCGGATCGCCGACGGCCTGCCTCCCGTGCACCCGACCGCCCCGCGAGGCCCCGACGAGGTCGCCCATCCCGTCACGTTCGCCCGCATCCACCAGTACCTGACGATGGCCTCGACGATGCTCTGGCTGCGGCAGCCAGACACGTTCGGCGTGCTCGGGCTCGCGCTGAACGCGTGCGACGAGCGGGCGAACGGGCACCGGGAGGAGACCGATCAGCTGCGCGAGCTGCTCCTCGTGACCCGCGACCTCTGGGAGCTCGCCGGCACGAGCGACGACGAGGCGCTCGCGCGCCGCACGAGCCGCGGCGCCTTCCGGCTGGTCCACCTCGCAAGCGTCCTCTCCGTGACGAACGCGTAGGCGAGCCCGTGCGCGTCGCCCTCCTGCTCTGCGTGCTCGCCCTCCTCGCAGCCGTCGGCTGCGGCTCCGACGAGGGGACGCCGTCCTCGGCCACCGCCGAGGAGACGACGCCCGAGGATGGAACGACGGGCGAAGCGCCTGCGCCTTCGGGGAACGCGACCTGCGCCGACGTGGACGCCCCGGCACCACGCGAGGACGGTGGCGCGACCGCACCGGAAGAGCGGCTCGACCCCGAGACGACGTACACCCTCGCGTTCGAGACGAGCTGCGGCACGTTCACCGTCACGCTCGACCAGACATCCGCGCCCGCGACCAGCGCCTCGCTCGTCGCGCTCGCCCGGGACGGCTTCTTCGACGACACGGTGTTCCACCGCATCGTCCCCGGCTTCGTGATCCAGGGTGGCGACCCGACGCAGTCCGGGTCGGGCGGGCCGGGCTATTCCACCGTCGACGCTCCCGCGCAGGACGCCGTGTACGAGCGCGGCGTCGTCGCGATGGCCAAGACGGCGGTCGAGCCGCCCGGGACGGCGGGCAGCCAGTTCTTCGTGGTGACCGCCGACGCGGGGCTGGCACCGGAGTACGCGATCGTCGGCCGCGTGACCGACGGGCTCGACGTCGTGGACGCGATCGACGCGCAGGGCGACGCCGTGACGGAGCTGCCGCTGAAGCCGATCGTGGTGGAGTCGGTCACGGTGGCCGAGACCGGGTGAGCGGCGTCGCCGCGGTCGTCCTCGCCGCGGGTGAGGGCTCCCGCTTCGGCGGTCCGAAGCAGCGGCTGCTGCTCCCGTCCGTGCTCGAGCGGCTGCGACGCAGCCCCGTCGACGAGACGGTGGTCGTCGCCGGCGCGCACCCTCTCGACGACCTCGTCGGTCGACCCGTTCGGCTCGTGCGCTGCAGCGACTGGGAGGTCGGCCCCGGAGCCTCGCTGCGCTGCGGGCTCGCCGCCCTCGGGTCCGACGTCGACGCCGCGGTCGTGGTGCTCGCGGACGGCCCCTTTCTCGCACCCGAGGCGATCGCACGGATCGTGTCCGACTGGCGCGCCCGCGGTGGGCCGGTCGTCGCGGCCTCGTACGACGGCGCGCGCGGCCATCCGCTCCTCGTCGAGCGCTCGGCCTGGGGTGACGTCCCGGACGAGGGGCTCAGGAGCCTCACTGCCCGACTCGTCCCATGCGACGATCTCGGCTCTCCTGGGGACGTCGATGCGCCTGGCGACCTCCCCGCGACGTCCGCACCAGACGCGCTCTAGCGCCGCACGCGGTCACGGGTCGTTGCCTCGGCGATCCACGGCTCGAAGGCCGATCGGGGACATGCAGGGCACCCGACTCCGCCAGAGCTGCGGGCCTGCATCCGGTCCCATCCCAAACCCCCAACCCTCCCGCGGGGTCCTCATCATCGCCGCGCGCGACGACCGCGTGGGCGCCGACTCTCGGCGCCGGAACGACGCCCGATCCTGGCGACCGGGGCCAGACCGCGCCGCCGGGGCCGGAGCGATCTCGCCCCTACAGCGTCTGCCCGCGCAGCTCCCGGAGCTTCTCCATCAGCCCGACGGGCATGCGCTCGGTGGAGCTGACGCGGATGTACTTGCGGAGCGTCTCCTCGAAGCGATACCGCCGACGGCAGTAGTCGCAGCCGTTCAGGTGCGACTCCGCCTCCGCCAGCTCGGCCTGGGTGAGCTCCCGGTCGAGGTAGCCGTGCAGCAGCTCCTCGCACTTGTCGCACGGACCGTGACCGCTCATGCCACCGCCTCCTCCGCGAGCCTCTGCCGCAAGAGCTTGCGACCGCGATGCAGCCGGGACATCACCGTCCCGATGGGGATGTCGAGGATCTGCGCGGCGTCGGCGTAGCTGAACTCGCCGATGTCGACGAGCACGACGACGTCGCGGAAGTCGTGGGGGATGTCCGAGAGCGCGTTCACGATCGAGTCCTGCGACAGGCGCTCGACCACGCGCTCCTGGTCGAGCACCTGCTCACCGGCCTGCTCGGCCATGCGGTTCGCGAGGTAGTAGTCGCCCTCGTCCAGGGAGGTCTCGTCCGGTCGCCGCTGGACGCGCCGACCGCGATCGAGGTTGAGGTTCGTGAGGATCCGCAGGAGCCACGCCCGGAGGTTCGTGCCGGGTGTGTACGACTGCCAGCTGCGGAACGCCCTCGCGTACGTGTCCTGGACGAGATCTTCGGCCTCCTCGCGTGTCCTCACCATCCGCCGCGCCACCCGGTACACCTGGTCGGCGAGCGCGAGCGCCTCCTCCTCGAAGCGCACCCTGTCGCGAGCCTCGCCCGCAACCCGACGCGCATCGGTCTCCGACTCGAGCCCGTCCACCGATCTACCGTAGCAATGGCCCTACGCGTTGGTGAAACGGTGGTGAACGCCGTCGTATTCCGCGGCGACGGACGCCCGCGCCTCGTAGAAGCCCCCGCGGCGCATGGCCTCGAGCAGCGCCGCACGCGTCGTAGCGGCATCGTCGTAGGTGAGGGTCACGTCGCCCATCAGGGTGCCCCGCGCGGCGAGCAGGCCGTCGTGCCCCTCGAGCACCGCCGCCAGGCGGGCGACGCAGCGCTCGCACCGGAACCCGTCGACGCGGATCGTCTCGGTCACCTCGGTCATCGGCCGACACCCCTCACCGAGAGACCCCGGTCTTGCCTCGGATGCCGTGCACGGGGCGACCAGCAGCTTCCCATGCGTAGTAGGAGGCGCTCGGGCCGAACGACTGGACGTACGCCACGATCCGGGGGTTGCGACCGACCTCCTTCGCCCGCTGTGCGTGCCAGAGGAGGTTCGGATCGTCCTGCTCCTGCCACACCAGGACGAGGTGTGCGGCCGTCATGAACTCTGCGACGAACGTGCAGCCGTCCGCCGGGCACGGGAACGGATCCGTCCGAACGCACCACCAGCCCGCGTGGTCGGCGCCGTCGTCGGAGCGCCACAGCTCGTCGTCCGCGGCCGGCTCGTCCTCGAACGTGATCGAGCCCACCTGCTGTGCGGCGTCCTGCATCCCGGCACGATAGTCGCAGCGCGAACGGCTCTGCACGCAGCACGCGAGACCGCCCGGGCGGGCGGTCTCGGCGGGCCGGTGGCAGGCGAGGACCCGGCCCGAGCGGGTGCGCGGAGCCGGCTAGCCGCCGAAGGACGCGGGCTGGCGCCCGAGCTCCACGCGAATCGTCTTCGTCACGCCGTCGCGCACGACGTCCAGCGTCACGGTGTCCCCGGGCTCGCGCTTCATGAGCTCGGCGCGCAGACCGGCGATCGTCGAGACCGGCGCGCCGTCGATCGCGACGACGAGGTCGCCACCGAGGACGTAGCTCTGACCCGCCACGACCCGCGACTCGCTCCCGCCCCGAAGGCCGGCTGCGGCAGCAGGGCTGTCGGGCTGGACGGTCTGGACGAGCACGCCGGGCCGGTCGAGCCCGAGGTCGTCGACGAGGCCGTCGTCGACCTCGGCGAGCGTGATGCCGAGATAGGCGCGGTCGACCACTCCGTCCTCGAGGAGCTGCCCGACGACGCTCTTGACGGTGTTCGACGGCACCGCGAAGCCGATGCCGACGTTGCCGGACGAGCCACCCGCCGTCTCGATCTGCGAGTTGACGCCGATCACCTGACCGCGCCCGTCGAGCAGCGGACCGCCCGAGTTGCCCTGGTTGATGGGGGCGTCGGTCTGGATGACCTGGTCGATGGTGTAGCCGTTGGGGGCCGTCACGGCCCGCTGCAGCGCGCTGACGATGCCGGAGGTGACCGTGCGCTCGAGGCCGAACGGGTTGCCGATCGCGACGACCGGATCGCCCACCTGGACGCGATCGGAGTCGGCGAGCACGAGCGGGGTCAGCGCCCCGGCGCCCGCGTCGACCTTGAGGAGCGCGAGGTCCGTCGACGGGTCGCTCCCGACGAGCGTCGCGTCGAGGGTGTCCTTGTTCGAGAAGCTGACCTCGATCGCATCGGCCTGGTCGATCACGTGGAAGTTGGTGACGATGTGGCCCTCGTCGTCGATCACGAAGCCGGAGCCCAGGCCGCCGCCGCCCGCCCCTGACGTCGTCACCTGCACGACGCCGCTGCCGGCCTGCCGGTAGATCTCGCCCGCGCTGAGCCGCTCGCCGTCGGCGGCAGTCGCTGCAGTCTCGGGCTCGACGACGGTGGTCACGGTCGACCCCGCATCGTCGAGCGCACCCAGCGCGACCGCGCCGGCGAGCGCCGCGCCGCCGCCGAGGAGGGCGGCGGCGGCGAGCGCGGCGAACGCGCCGACGGTCGCTCCCGGTCGGCGCCGCTCGGGGGAGGGGTTGGGCTCGCGGGCGGCGTCGGGGGAAGCGCTCATGTCCCCGTTGTACCGCTCACCCGGTGAACACCGCGTTCAGCCGCGTTAAGCGGGAGTTGTCGCCCGCAGTGCGCGCGTGCCGCGCTCAGCCCTGCGACGGATCGACGGCCACGAGCCGGACGGCCTGCTCGCGATCGGGCCCGAGCGCCTCGTCGAGCTTGAGCGCGAGCGCACCGGAGGCGGAGAGCTCCTCCGTGATGTCCGCACCGCCGATCAGCTCGCCCTTCACGAACACCTGGGGGATCGTCGGCCAGTCGGTCAGGGCGGAGAGCTCCTGCCGGATGCGTGGATCGGGGAGGATGTCCACCGCCGTGATCGGCGCGCCCGCGCTCCACAGCGCCTGCAACGCCCGCAGGGAGTTGCCGCAGGCCGGGCGATCGGGCGTCCCCTTCATGAAGATCGTCACCTGCTCGGTCTCGATCACCTGCTGGATCTGGTCGCGCAACGTCATGCTGTTCCCTTCGTCGTGATGCGGAGCTCGTGGATCGTCCCGTCCGCGAGCGGCTCGGCGAGCGCCCGGTTGACGAGGCGGTGCTGCTCGACGAGCGACAGCCCGTCGAACGCCGGCGCGGCGACGAGCACGTGGAAGTGGTCACCGGTGCCGGTTCGATCGGTCACCTCCACGACCGCGTTGGGGAAGGCCGCCTGCAGCAGCGCGTGGATCGTCTCGGTCGGCATCGGCGATGATGGTAACGACCGTGGCGCGCATCTCCTTCCTCCTGTCGCTCCCCGAGCGACTGGTCCGCGCGCTCGCTGCATCGCTCGGCGGCAGCGTGCACGAGACGTTCGAGCTCGCGCTGCCACGCGTCGTGCGGACCTCGCGGCTGTACGAGGCGACCGCCAAGAACCTGCTCAGGGTGACGACGGAGCTCGTCGGCGGGGTCGAGGCCCGCTCGCCGCCGGAGCTCGAGCACGAGCCGGACGCGTCGAGACTCGCGATGCGCAAAGGGGTCGGCAATGCGATGGAGCTCGGCTCGATCGCGGCGTTCGGCTTCTCGCCGCTCTGGGTGCTCGCAGCGGCTGCCGACGTGACCGGCGGATCGCGCGCCTACCTCGACACGCTGGTCCGCGAGCTCGTGCGCGAAGGGCTGCTGCCTCGCGACGTGCGGATCGACTCCGTCGACCAGCTGCTCGCCGCGCTCCAGGGCGTCTCGGGAACGTCCGCGCGCATGATCGACATCCCCCCGCTCGAGGTCGAGGCGCTCCGGCGATCGCTCGACGACATGCGGCGAGATGCCACCTCCCTCCCCTCCCAGGACGAGCTGGCCCGGGTCTACCAGGCGATCCGGCGGGCCGCGGAGCGCGAGGGCATGACGATGCTCGACGTCTCGGTCGGGATCGGCTTCGCCTTCTTCAACTCGGCACGCAAGGTCGGACGCCAGCACCTGCTCGACCCGTACAGCGAGGACCTGCGCCCGCTGTGGGACGAGGGGTTCGGTGGGTACGCGCACCGCGTCTCACGACCGTATGCGGAGGCGGTCGCGCGTCACTTCGACCCGTCGACGCCGTCGCTGACGGAGCGGGGGATCGAGCGCCTGCGCGGCTCGCGCTCGGGACGCGACGCGTGAGGGACGCCGCGCGCACCCGCTTCGAGGAGGCCTGCGCGCACGACCGCGCTGGGCGCGAGGAGGCGGCGATCCCCTGCTGGCGCGAGGCGCTCGCCGGCGGACTGCCCGATCCGCTGCGACCCCAGGCCCTGCTCGGGCTCGGCTCGTCGCTGCGCAACGTCCGCCGCCACGGCGAGGCGGTCGACGTGCTCGAGGGCGCGGTCGCCGAGTACCCGGCGCACGCCGGCCTGCGGGTGTTCCACGCGCTCGCGCTGCGCAGCGCGGGACGCGAGCGCGAGGCGTTCCAGGCGCTCGGCCGCCTCGTCGTCGACGAGCTCGATCTGCAGGGACACGAGCGGGCGGCCGCGTTCTACCTCGAGCACCTCGACTGAGGCGCCGCCGGGCGCGCGGGCTGCGCCTGCTCGACGATGCAGTGGCGCCGACTGCGCTGCCGGTCTCGCGGCTTCCTAGAATCCCGACGTGACGTCGTCGGCCGCCCGCGGGGCGCGCAACCCGATCGGCCGGGCCTTCCGGATCCTCGGCTGGATGGCCGGACGCGAGGGCGGCCCCTGGGGGGTGCGCGAGATCGCCAAGGGGGTGGAGATGAACCCCAGCACCGTGCACCGGCTCCTGGGGCTGCTCGAGGAGGAGGGGCTGGTGCGCCAGGACGACCCAGGCGGAGGCTACGGCGTCGGCACCGAGCTGCTGCGGCTCGCCTGGACGGCCGCCGGCACGCACCCCGTTCGGGCTGCGGCGCTGCCACACATGCGCGCGCTCGTCGAGGCGAGCGGCGAGACGGCGACGCTCGGGCTCTACGACCCGGTGCGACGCCAGTCGTGCGTGGTCGCGGTCGTCGAGAGCGACGCGCCGTTCCGGTTCGTGTCACAGCTGCACGAGTGGCGCGACCTGCACACGGGCGCCAGCGGTCGGGCGGTGATGGCCTTCCTGCCGGAGGACGAACGGCGTGCGATCGTCGAGCGCACCCGTCTCGCGCCCGCGACCGAGCACACGATCACGAGCCGCGACGAGCTCGAAGAGGTGCTCGCGGACGTGCGCGCGCGGGGGTACGCGTTCAGCCAGGAGGAGCGACGGCTCGGTGGGATCGGGATCGCCGCCCCGGTCTTCGGGCCGGCCGGGCACGTGGTCGGCGAGGTCGGCCTGAGCGTGCCGACGCAGCGCTTCGAGCCCGAGGACGAGGCGCGTCTCGCGGCGTTGGTCGTCGACTGCGCGGCGCGCATCAGTGCCGAGCTGGGCGGCGGTTGACCGCAGGGGGCCGGCCCTGTATCCTTCAAAGAAACTGGTGTTCATCTGAAAGGAACAGAGAGGACCGTCATGACCCACCCCGACTCGTTCGCCTCTCGCTCGACGCTGACCGCCGCCGGCGCGACGCACGAGGTGTTCCGGCTGGAGGCGCTGCAGTCGCGGTTCGACGTCGCGCGCCTTCCCTACACCCTGCGGATCCTGCTCGAGAACGTCCTGCGCCGGGAGGACGGAGCGACCGTCACGGCCGCCGACATCGAAGCGGTCGCGGGCTGGAGCCCGACGGCGCAGCCGTCGCGCGAGGTCAGCTTCGCTCCGGCCCGCGTCCTCCTGCAGGACTTCACGGGCGTGCCTGCCGTCGTCGACCTCGCTGCGATGCGCGAGGCGATCGCACGGCTCGGCGGCGACCCGTCGCGGGTCGACCCGCTCATCCCGGCCGAGCTCGTGATCGACCATTCGGTGCAGGTTGACGACTTCGCGACACGGCTCGCGATCACGCGCAACGCCGAGCTCGAGTTCCAGCGCAACCGTGAGCGCTACGCGTTCCTCCGCTGGGGCCAGGGCGCGTTCGACGCGCTCGAGGTCGTCCCGCCGAACACCGGCATCTGCCATCAGGTGAACCTCGAGTACCTCGCCCGCGTGGTCGAGGCGAGGGACGGGAGTGCGTTCCCGGACACGCTCGTCGGCACCGACTCGCACACGACGATGGTCAACGGGCTCGGAGTGCTCGGCTGGGGGGTCGGCGGGATCGAAGCCGAGGCGGCGATGCTGGGTGAGGCGATCTCGATGCTCGTGCCGCAGGTCGTCGGGTTCCGGCTCCATGGGTCGCTCCCCGAGGGCGCGACCGCGACCGACCTCGTGCTGACGGTCACCGAGATCCTCCGCCGCACGGGCGTGGTCGGGAAGTTCGTCGAGTACTTCGGCGAGGGGCTCGCCGGGCTCCCGCTCGCCGACCGGGCGACGATCGCGAACATGTCGCCCGAGTACGGCGCGACCTGTGGGTTCTTCCCCGTGGACGACGAGACGCTCCGGTACCTGCGCTTGACGGGGCGAAGCGACGAGCACGTGGCGCTCGTCGAGGCGTACTGCAAGGAGAACCTGCTCTGGCACGACCCATCCGCACCGGCGGCCTACACCGAGGTCGTCGAGCTCGACCTCGGGGTGGTCGAGCCCTCGCTCGCCGGCCCGCGACGTCCGCAGGATCGCGTCCCGCTGAGCCGGGCGAAGGCGGCCTTCGAGGAGGCCCTGCCGGGTCTCGGCGTCGAGCGAGGCGCGGTCGCCACGCTCGTCGAGGCGCACCTCGAGGACGGCGAGACGGTCGAGCTCGATCACGGCGCCGTGGTGATCGCCGCGATCACCTCCTGCACCAACACCTCCAACCCCGCGGTGATGGTCGCAGCCGGGCTGCTCGCCAAGAAGGCGGTCGAGCGCGGCCTCACGCGCCGGCCGTGGGTGAAGTCGAGCCTCGCCCCGGGCTCGAAGGTCGTGACCGAGTACTACGACCAGGCGGGGCTGACGCCGTACCTCGAGGCACTCGGCTTCCACACGGTCGGCTACGGCTGCACGACGTGCATCGGGAACTCGGGGCCGCTCCCGGAGCCGATCTCGGCGGCGCTCGCCGAGGGCGGGCTCGTCGCCTGTGCCGTGCTCTCGGGCAACCGCAACTTCGAGGCCCGGGTCCACCCGGAGGTGCGCGCGAACTACCTCGCCTCCCCGCCGCTCGTCGTCGCGTACGCGCTCGCCGGGTCGATGGACGTCGACCTCGCGACCGAGCCGCTCGGACACGCTCCCGATGGCGAGCCGGTCTACCTGTCCGACGTCTGGCCCTCGAGCGCCGAGGTGCAGGAGGTGGTCGAGGGAGCGATCGGTCGCGACATGTTCGTGCGGACGTACGGGGACGTGTACTCGGGCGATCCCGCGTGGCGAGAGCTGCCCGTGCCGGAGGGCGCGCTGTTCGACTGGGACGAGGGCTCGACCTACGTGCGGCGTCCGACGTTCTTCGACGACATCGCCCCCGGGCCGGGGGCGATCGAGGACGTCGTCGGGGCGCGGTGCCTCGTCTCGCTCGGTGACTCCGTGACGACCGACCACATCTCGCCGGCGGGATCGATCAAGCCGGACTCGCCCGCGGGGCAGTATCTGCTGGCGCACGGGGTCGATCGCAAGGAGTTCAACTCACTCGGCTCGCGCCGTGGCAACCACGAGGTCATGGTGCGGGGCACGTTCGCCAACGTCCGGCTGCGCAACCAGCTCGTCCCCGGGTCGGAGGGCACGTGGACCGTCCATCTGCCCTCCGACGAGGAGATGACGATCTTCGACGCCGCCGAGCAGTACCGGGCCGAGGGCGTCCCGACGATCGTCCTCGCAGGGAAGGAGTACGGCTCGGGATCCTCGCGCGACTGGGCGGCCAAGGGGCCGAAGCTGCTCGGGGTCCGCGCGGTGATCGCGGAGAGCTACGAGCGGATCCACCGCTCGAACCTGCTGATGATGGGCATCCTCCCGCTCCAGCATCTCCCCGGCGAGAGCCGCGAGTCGCTCGGGCTGACGGGGCGCGAGGTGTTCTCGATCACGGGGCTCGAGGACGGCGAGGCGCGTGAGGTCGAGGTCACCGCGGACGGCCGCGCGTTCCGTGCGGTGCTCCGTCTCGACACGCCGCGCGAGCGAGAGTACGTCCGTCACGGCGGGATCCTGCCCTACGTGCTGCGCAAGCTCCTCGGCTGACGGCGCGACGGCTCGCTGCTCCGCCGTCGCGGGCGCCGTGCTCAGGCCTCGGTGCCAGACACCTGCTCCTGTCAAGGGGAGAGCGAGCCGACTTCGTGCCGATTGCCCCCCAGGCGGTGTGGCTACGCAGCCCACGCCTGGATCAGCTCCAGTCCGGACGGACTGACGCGAGCTCCCGGCGATGGGTCGAGGACGAACTCCAGATATCGGCCCCTGGCCGTCTGCGGATCTGGGCCGAACATGCCGAGGATCTCGTCTACCCGCAGGTACGCAGGAACCGGCGCTCGGCCGACCGTGGCCGCGAAGCTCGTCCACCGCGCGTCAGCGGGCGACGCGCACAGACCGGCCTCAACAGGGTTTCTGACGACGTACCGCAACGTCCAGAGCAGCTGGTCCTCTGTCTCCTGCAGAACCGCACCGAAGCGGTTCTCGAAGAGGTGCGCCCGCCTCCCCCATCGCTTGTCGAACCGCAGCGCGTGCCGGTGGTTCACCCGCTGCATGAGCGTCGACAGGCCGCCTGCCGGGCTCCGCGCCATGAGGTGCCAGTGATTCGGCATGAGAGCCCAAGCGAAGACGTCGATCGCCATGCGGCTCAGGGCTTCGTCGAGCAAGCCGGCGAAATCGTGGTAGTCGGGCTCGGCGAGGAAGATCGCCTGGCGGTTGCTGCCCCGCGAGAAGAGGTGATAGATGCCGCTCTCCGTCCACGCTCTCGGCTTCCTCGGCATTCGTTCACAGTACAGGCAACAGGAGCGAGAGATCCACGGCGTGGAGCGATTGGCACGAAATCGGCACACCTCGGCCTTGACACGGTTCGGTGTCTGGCACCGGATCGCACCGCGAAGGAATGACGCGGCCCTCGGCCCTAGGATGCCGACGTGCCGGACGAGACGACGTCGTGGGGGATCGAGCCAGTCCCGCCGCGCATGCGCGTGCTCTCGGGCGGCGACCTCGCGCTCCTGTGGGGCAACCTCGGCGTCTCGCTCCTGGTGATCGTCGCCGGCGCGATCCTCGTGCCGGCGCTGTCGCTCCCCACGGCGCTCGTCGCGATCGCCGTCGGGGGCGTGATCGGCAACGCGATGGTCGGCACGGCGGGCGCGATCGGCGCGCAGGCCGGCGTGCCGGGGATGGCGCTGATGCGCGCGCCGCTCGGGACGCGGGGCTCATTGCTCCCGACCGCGATCAACGTCGTGCAGTGCATCGGCTGGACGACCTTCGAGCTGGTCGTGATCGCCACCGCGGCTGCCGCGCTCTCGGACGAGCTGCTCGGGTTCGAAGCGCGCTGGGCCTGGACGCTCGTGTTCGGCGGCGCGGCTCTCGCGCTCGGCCTGCTCGGGCCGGTCGCGGTGTCCCGACGCGTGCTCCGCCGCGTCGCCGTCTGGGCGGTGCCGATCGCCGTCGGCTACCTGACCTGGTGGGCGCTGCGCGACGGAGGACTCGGGGACGCATGGTCGGCGCCGGGCGAAGGAGGGCTCTCGCTCTGGGCCGGCATCGACGTCGTCGTGGCCGTCACCGTCTCGTGGGTGCCGCTGGCAGCCGACTACACGCGCTTCGCGACCTCGCCACGCGCGGCGTTCTGGGGCACAGGGCTCGGATACCTCGTCCCGGACGTCTGGCTGCTCGCACTCGGTGCGTGCCTCGTGCTGACGCAGGGCCTGGGTGACGCTGCAGCGCTCCCCGCAGCCGTCGCCGCCGGTGGCGCCGCCGCGATCGTCGCGCTCGTCGCCCTGACGGTGGCGGAGACCGACGAGGCGTTCGCGAACGCCTACTCCGGTGCCGTCTCGCTCCAGAACCTGCTCCCCCACCTCCCGCAGCGCGCGCTCGTCATCGCCACGACGACGCTGGGGACGCTCGGCGCGCTCCTCCTCGAGCTCATCTCGTTCCAGTCCTTCCTGTTCCTGCTCGGATCGTTCTTCGTCCCGCTGTTCGCCGTGCTCCTCGCGGACTGGCTGCTGGCCGGTCGACGCTACGCGCGTGACGACGTCTTCGCTGGCCCTCCCTGGCGACCGGGGATGATCGGCGCCTGGGCGACAGGGTTCGTCGTCTACCAGTGGCTCGCGCCGACCGGCCCCGCCTGGTGGGTCGAGCAGGTGCAGCGACTCGACCCGCCGTCGTGGGGGATCGGCGCCACGCTGCCCAGCTTCGCTGCCGCGTTCGGCGTCGCGCTCGCCGTCGCGGCGGCCGGGCGGCGGCTCCGGGCTGCGCCCGCTCGAGACTGATCGGCCCCACGCCCGCCGGGCCGCGGCGGATCAGAGCTCGCGGCGGTCGGGGTCGGTCTCGTAGAGGTCGGCGCCGGGCATCGTCGCCTCGACGAGCGCCGGGTCGTAGACGGCGCCGGCGCGGTCGAGCGCCTCCAGCAGGGCGCCGGCGACCGGCTCGCTCGTCGGCCGGAGGGGATCCGCCTGCGGCACGCGCGCGAGGATCTCGTCGACGAGGAGCTGCGAGCCCTCTCCCCGCAGGACACCACCCAGCAGGACGAGCGGGAAGGGGGGCTCGAGCCCGACCCTGGCGACGGCCACGCGGGCGATGTCACCGAGCTTTGCGCCGTGTGCTCGGACGATCGCTGCCGCGACCTCGTCGGTGGCGCACGCGCGCAGCACGGACGGGGCGAGGAGGCTCGCGTCCCACGCTCGCCGCCCTCCGCGCCGCGTGAATGCGTGCAGCACGTCCTCCACGGTCGCCGCTCCGAAGACGTCGAGCACGGCGTCGGTGAGCGAGGTCGCGGCGCGGATGCCGAGCTCCGCCTCGTACACGGCGTGCAGCGCGTCGGTGCCGATCGCCCAGGCTCCGGTGTGCAGCGCCCACCAGCTCGAATGCCATTCCCGGCCGTCCGCCGACGCCGCGCCGACGCAGCCCCCGGTGCCGACGACGACGGAGACGCCGACGCCGTCCGTCGTCCCTGCGCGCAGCGCCCCGATCGCGTCGTTCAGCACGACCACCTCGGCCGCCGGCACGATCCGCGCCAGGGCGGCCCGGAGGTCGGCCTTGTCCTCGTCCCAGTCGGCGCCCGCGAGGCTGAACACGGCGGTCGAGACCTCCTCCGGTCCAAGACCCTCGGGAAGCGCTGCACGGACGGCCACGGCGACCTCGCCGATCGCTGCGTCGAAGGAGGGCGCGCCGTAGATGTCGGCGCAGCCACCCCGCCCCGCGCCCACGACCGTGCCGTCCGGCCGAGCGACGAGCGCGACCGTCTTGGTGTTGCCGCCGTCGACGCCGAGGACGATGCTCATCGGGCGAGCAGCCGGTCGGGGAGATGGGCGGCGTGCGCGGTGGCCAGCTCGTCGTACACCGCCTCGGCCCGGTCGACGGACTGGACGAGGGGGTTCGCGGCGAGCGCCCTGATCGCATCGGTGCGCGTGCCCTCCCAGGCAGCCTCCGCAGCGAGCACCTGGTACTCGGCGAGCATCTCGACGAGCCCGAGCACGTGCCGTGGCAGCGGCCGCTGCGGCAGCGGCTCGATCCACCCGCTCGAGCACCTGCCCGTGATCTCGACGACGACGTCCTCGGGGAACCCGGGCAGCGCCCCGCCGCGGTTCGGGACGTTCACCGGGAGGACGTCGCCCGTGTCGTTGAACACGGCGTGCATCGCGTCGATCGCCAGCTCGAGCTCGTGGATGCCGCCGCGCGAGCGAGCAGGGTCGAGCACGGGATCGTCGCTCTGGGCCTGCTCCGTGTAGTGCCGCCAGTACCCCGGCACCCAGGACAGGATGTCCTCCGCTCGGGTCGTGGGCTTCGCACGCTGCTCCGCGAGCACCTCGTCGCGCCAGTAGTAGTACTGGAAGTAGTCGGCGGGGATCGACTCCATCACGGCTGCGAGGCGGAGGATGCGCTGCTGCGTGACGTCGAGCGTCGAGCCCGGCCCGAGCCGCTCCCGCGCCGCAGCCTGCACGTACGGCATCAGATCGGCGCCGTCGTAGGCGTGCTCGACGCTCCAGCAGGCATGGTTGAGGCCGACCATCGTCGAGCTCACCCGGGCGGGGTCGAGCCCCGCGGCCTCCGCGAGCTCGGCGGTGAAGTAGTAGGGGCCCTCGCAGAGCGACACGAGCGGGATCGCGGTGCGGGTGGTCCAGGCCTGCGCCACGATGTTGACCGGGTTCGTGTAGTTGAAGACGCGCGCCTGCGGGCAGACGGCCTCGATGTCGGAGGCGAGCGCCTTCATCACCTCGATCGCCCGCAGCGCCATGAAGAACCCTCCCACCCCCTGCGTCTCCTGTCCGATCAGCCCGTGGCGGTTGGCGGTGCGCTCGTCGAGCGCCCTGGCCTCGAAGCCGCCCGGCCGGAAGCTCGAGAGGATCGCATCGCAGCCGTCGAGTCCCGCGCGCCTGTCGGTCGTCGAGCTCACGGCGATGTCGAGGCCACGCGCTCGGGCCATCTTGCGCGCGAGCGTCTCCACGAGCGCGAGCCGGTCGGGGACGACGTCGATCAGCACGACCTCGGAGCCGTCGAAGTCGGCGCCCCGGTGGTGGATGAACGACGCCATCGTCCCGACCGCGCGGGTCGAGCCGCCGCCGAGGTACGCGAGTCGGATCCGGGCCACGGCCTGCCTCAGACCCTCGTCAGGGCCGCGCCCGTGTCCGCGGCGAAGAGATGGATGCCCCCGGGCGTCAGCCCGAACCGCAGC
Source organism: uncultured Actinomycetes bacterium (assembly GCA_963703095.1). GTDB lineage: Bacteria > Actinomycetota > Thermoleophilia > Gaiellales > Gaiellaceae > Gaiella. Next base: position 622,429 of record OY969787.1, on the reverse strand, counting down.
GCGTCGCCGATGGTCGCCCGCGCGTTCCCGTCGACCTCGACGACGAACTGCGCCCCGTCGGCTGCGCGGACGCCGATGAACGTCTCCCGGCCCAGTGCCTCGACGTACTCGATCGTCCCCTCGAGCGGCCCGAGGAGATCCGGCCGATCGCCCCAGACCCGACAGCACTCCGGCCGCACTCCAGCGACGACGGCGTCGGGCAGCGTGTCCGCCGCTTCGCCGAGCGGCACGCGGAGCGGGCCGCGGACGAGCGACCCGTCGGCGCGCGACATCTCGACCAGCGACATCGCCGGGCTGCCGATGAACGCGGCGACGAACGTGTTGGCGGGCCGGGAGTACACCGTGTCAGGGTCGCCGACCTGCTCGAGGCGGCCCTGGCTCATCACCGCGATCCGGTCACCCATCGTCATCGCCTCGACCTGGTCGTGCGTCACGTAGACCGTGGTCGTGCCGACGTCGCGCTGCAGCCGGCGGATCTCGCCCCGCGTCTGCGCGCGCAGCTTCGCGTCGAGGTTGGAGAGCGGCTCGTCCATGAGGAACACCTTCGGCTCGCGCACCAGGGCACGACCGAGCGCCACCCGCTGGCGCTGGCCACCCGAGAGCTGACGCGGCTTTCGTCCGAGCAGCTCCTCGATCCCGAGCGCGGCAGCGGCGAGATCCACGCGTCGCCGGATCTCCGTTCGCGGCACCTTGGCCATCTTGAGCCCGAACGCGAGGTTGTCCCGCACCGACATCTGCGGGTAGAGCGCGTAGTCCTGGAAGACCATCGCGATGTCCCGACGCCGCGGGGGCATCTCGTTCACCAGGTCGGCGCCGATGCGGATGTCACCGCTGGTCAGCGCCTCGAGCCCGGCGAGCAGCCGCAGCGCGGTGGTCTTGCCCGAGCCGGATGGCCCGACGAGCACCATGAACTCGCCGTCCTCGACCTCGAGCGACAGCTCGTGCAGCGCGACGACGTCACCGAAGTGCTTGGCCGCTCGATCGTAGGTCACCGATGCCATCCGCTCAGCCTTTCAGCGATCCGGAGACCATGCCGCGGATGAAGTGCCGCTGCAGGAAGACGTAGACGAGCAGCACCGGGAAGGCGACGATGATCGACGCGGCGGCGAGCAGCTGGACGTCGGTGGTGCGCTGCGTCTGGAAGAAGACGAGCGACAGCGGCGCCGTGAGGATGTTCTGCCCCGAGAGCATCACGAGCGAGAGCAGGAAGTCGTTCCACGTCCACATGAAGACGAGCACGACCATCGTGAGGATCGCCGGCCGTCCGTAGGGGAGGAGGATCCGCAGGAGCGTGCCCATGCTCGAGGCGCCGTCGATGCGCGCCGCCTCCATCAGCGAGCGCGGCGCCGAGCGGAAGAAAGCGCGCATCCAGAAGGTGCCGAACGCGATGGAGAGCGCGGTGCTCGGCAGGATCACGCCCCAGACGGTGTCGGTCAGCCCGAGGCGGCGGAAGTCGAAGTAGAGCGGGATGATCGTCGCCTCGAACGGCATCAGCAGCCCGAACAGGAACACGTAGAAGAGCGCCGTCGCGCCCCGGAAGCGCATCGTCCCGAAGGCGTAGCCCGCAAGCACCGAGAGCACCGTCGAGACGACGACGGTGGTCAGCGTGATCACGGCGCTCGTCCGCAGCGACGACGAGAACCCGCCCTCGTCCCAGGCCTGCCGGAAGGACTCGACGGTGAAGGGGTCGGGCACCGAGAGCCCCGCCACGAGCGCGTCGGGGTCGTGGAAGGCGGTCAGGATCACACCGACGATCGGTGCCAGCGCGGCGAACGAGAAGAAGACGAGCAGCCCGTAGTTGACCGCGCGCTCGAACGTGCCGGTCACGCGTCCCCCCGCTCCCCGAGCCGCGTGATGCCGAAGGCGATGGCGAAGATCGCGATCGCGAGCACGATGCCGATCGCAGCTCCCAGCCCCGCCTCGCCCGTCTGGAACGCCGCCGTGTACAGGCGGTAGGACGGCACGCTCGTCGACGTCCCCGGCCCGCCCCCCGTCATCACGTAGACGAGGTCGAAGCTGCGCAGGGCGGTCGTCGTCGTCAGGACGAGGACGACGACGATCTCGTTCCGCAGCGCAGGCAGCGTCACGACGAAGAACTCACGCACCGGCCCGGCGCCGTCGACGCGCGCGGCGTCGTAGAGGCTCAGAGGGATCTTCTGCACCCCTGCCACGAGCAGCACCATCGCGAGGCCGAACATCACCCAGGTGCCGACGAGGCCGACGGAGGGCAGCGCCCACGTGAAGTCGCCGAGCCACGGGCGGGCGACGGACCCGAGCCCGATCGCGCGCAGCGCCTCGTTGAGCGGCCCGTCGGGGGCGAGGATCCAGCGCCAGACGATGCCGACGGAGACGAGCGCGACGACCTGCGGGAGGAAGAGCATCGCGCGGAACGACCCGATCCCTCTGACGCGCATCCGCGACAGGAGCGCCGCCAGGAGCAGCCCGAGCACGAGCGGGACGAGCGCGTAGAACACGATCAGCACGAGCGCGTGCGTGAACGTCTCGCGCACCTGGGGGTCGGTGAAGACCTGCCGGTAGTTGTCGAGCCCCACCCAGGTGGAGGGCGTGATCCCGTCCCAGGCGTGGAACGAGATCCAGAACGTGTGCCCGAACGGGACGAGCACGAACGCCGCGTAGACGAGCAGCCCCGGCAGGACGTAGAGGTAGCCGATCCGGCGCGGCTCGCCGGGGGGACGGCCGTCCCCCCGGCTCCGCGGGATCCCTGCCTCCGGCGAGGCGTCGGCCGTCGCAGCCGCTGCCACGCCGGCGGCCTAGCCCCTGTGGAACTTCAGGTAGTCGGCATCGAGCTTCTTGGCGAACGCCGACGGCGTGATCCTCCCGGCCATCAGCTCCTGCACCGCCGCCGTCACCGTGTCGTAGAAGGTCGGCGTGGCCCAGTCCATGTACCCGGCCATCGCCCCGCTCTTGCTCAGCTTCGCCCAGCCGGCGAGGGCATCGCCACGGACGCCGCCGACGCCGCCGGACTTCAGGGGGATCGCCGGCACGTCACCCGCCGCCTGGATCACCTTCGCGGCCGCGGGGCTCGTGATGAAGTCGATGTACTTGGCAGACAACGCCTTGTCCTTCGCCTTTGCGGGGATCGCCCAGGCGAGCCCGCCGCTCGCCAGCGCGCCCGACGCCGCTCCGGCCCGGGCGCTCGGCAGGAGCATCAGGCCGACCTTGCTCCCCAGCGACGTCGCCATGTCGCCTGCCTTCCACGTGCCGGTGATCGTGAACACGGCGCCGCCCTGCTGGAAGCGCTTCGTCGCGTCGTCGTAGCCGAGACCGGCGAAGCCGTCGGAGTAGTACCCCGCCTTCGCCCACTTCTGCACGGTCGCCGCCGCCTTGACCACGGCGGCCGTCGACCACTTCGTGCCCGGCTTGCCGAAGATCGTGTTCCCGACCTGCGCCGGGGGGGCGATCGCCATCAGCACCGACTGGAACTCGTGGATCCCGGGCCACTTGTCGAGGTTGCCGAACGCGATCGGCGTCTTGTCGGCGGCCTTGGCCTTGGCGAGCGCCTGCTCGAACGCGGCGAGCGTCTTCGGCACGGCGATGCCGAGCGCCTTCATCTCGGCCTTGTTGTAGAAGACGCCGACCCAGTCGCCGGTCGTCGAGATGCCGTACAGCTTCCCGCTGCCGATCTTGCCGTCGGCGGTCGCCCGTCCGTCGATCGTCAGCAGCTGAGCCGACTGGCGCTTGCCCCAGCCGTACCGCGCCGCGTAGGGGTCGAGCGGCGTCAGCAGCTTCGCCTTGACGAGCTGCCCGAGGTCGCCGAGGCCCTGGTTGACGTGCGTCACGTCGGGTGGGTTCGAGCCCGAGAGCTGCAGCGCGTCGGTCTTGACGAGGTCGGCGTACGACTTCGAGACGTGCTTGATCGTCACGCCCGGGTTCGCCTTCTCGAACAGCGCGTCGAGCCGCTTCAGGGAGGCGATGCGGGCGTCGTTGCCGCCCTCCCCGTTCTGCACGACGAGCGTGATGGTCGCCGTGCCGGCGCCGGTGGCTTGCCCGGCGAGCACGGCGAGCGCGACGACGAGCGTCGCGACGAGGGCGAGCGGGCCACGTGCCCGTCCACCCGGGATGCGGGAGCGGATCATGCTGGTCGTCCTCCTCCTGGTGGTCGCCGCTCCCGCACGAGGGTCGCGTGGAAGCGATAACGGTCTCCGCGGTAGTAGGTCTCGCCGAGCTCCACGGTCCGCCCGGCGTCGTCGTAGCTCGTGGTGCGCGCGAGCAGCAGCGGGTCGCCGGGCCTCAGCCCGAGCTGCTCCGCCTGCCCCGGAGTCGCCGCGCAGGCCTCGGTCGAGTAGTCGGCGCGGGCGACGTCCGCGCCTGCGTCGGCGAGGACCCGGTAGAGCGACGTCGTCCGGAAGTCGACGTCGGGCAGCGACGGCGCGATCGCGAGCGGGATCCGCGTGTGGTCGAGAGCGACCGCCACGCCGTCGAGCATGCGCAGCCGGTCGAGCTCGAACAGGTCGGCGCCGGGGGCGATCCCCAGCCGCTCCGCCTCCTCGAGCGTCGCGGGCCGCACGCTCGTGCGCAGGACGACCGACGACGCGCCCAGCCCGCGTCGCTCCCCGAGCTCCGTGAAGCTCAGCAGCTCGTTCGGCGACTCGGCGAGCGCAGACCCGCGGACGAACCGCCCGCTGCCGGGAGTGGCGCGGACGAGGCCCTCGCGCTCGAGCGCGTCGAGCGCGCGCCGCACCGTCACGCGGCTCACGCCGAGCCGGTCGGCGAGGTCACGCTCGGAGTGGAGCCGCGCGCCGGCCGGGATCTCACCCGACAGGATCTGCGCCTCGATCGCCTCTCGCACCTGGTCGTGCAGGGGCCGCGGCCCGACGAGAGACGTCGTCATGGCGCGGGAGTATCGGCCACGAACCGGTCGAGGTCAAGTTCCACACCGGTCCGCGACTGGTATGGGATCGGCGTGGTTGGTATGGTCGCCGACCATGGATCGCGGCTGGCGCGAGACGCATCTCTGGCGCGAGACGCAGACCCTGCACAGAGCCGTCGCCGAGCGCGACGGGGTGCGCGAGGTCGCCGCTCTGATCGGCGACGCCAGCGTGCGCCGCGTGATCGCGACCGGCAACGGCGCCGCGTACTACGCCGCGGTCGCGCTGTGGCTGGCCTCGCTCGAGAGCGCCCGCGGCCCGGAGGTCGTCGCGCTCCCGGCCGGCCTCCTCGCCCGCGGAGCGTTCCGCTGGCGGTCGGGGGACGCGCTGCTCGCGATCTCCTCGTCGGGGGAGATGCGCGACGTGATCGAGGCGCTCGACGCGGGCGTTCCCGGCCCGGTCGCGGCGATCACCGCGACCCCGACCGCGACGATCGGCCGCCGCGCCGACGCGGCCGTCCACGTGACGATCGTCTCGCAGGAGGCGGTCACCCACACCCAGGGGTTCTGCGGCAACGTCGCAGCCGTCCTCGACGTGTGGGCCGCCCTGACCGACGACGACGGGCTGCGGCGCGCGCTCGGCGCGCTGCCCACCGCGCTCGCGGACGCGTGCGCCGACGCGGAGCGCTGGCTCGACGACCTGGTGCTGCCCGACCCCGAGGCAGCCGTGGTGCTCGGCCCGGGACCGGCCTGGGCGGCGGCGCTCGAGGGAGCGCTCCTCCTCAAAGAGGTCGCGGCCGTTCCCGCCGAGGGCGTGGAGACGCGCGAGGGAGCGACCTCGGCGATGTACGCGCTGCGCAGCGGCCAGCTCGTCGCGACGGTGCCCACAGGCCCCGACCCGCTCGTCCACGAGGCAGAGGCGATCTGCGCGGCACGCGGGGCGACGGTCGTGCGCGTGCCCGGAGGGGAGCGCGCCGATCGGCGCCTGGCGGCCGTCACCTCGTTCCCCGCGCTCGTCGCGCTGGCGGCTGCGATCGGCGTCGCGCGCGGCCTCGACGTGGACCACCCGGCCTGGACGGACGCGTACTACGCCTCGGCGCGAGGGACGACGTGAGCCTCGGCCTGGGCGTCCTCGGCTGCGGCAGCGTGTTCGCCGGTCCGTACGCCGGGATGATCGACCGCCTCGCCGCACACGGGCGCGTTCGTGTGAGCGCGGTCTTCGACCCGGACGCGGCGAAGCGGCGAGCGGCCGCAGCGCGCTACGGCGTCGAGCCGGAGCTCCAGGGAGCGGAGACCCTGATCGCGCGCGACGACGTCGACGTCGTCCTCGTCCTGACGAGCATGAACGAGCACGCAGCGCTGACGCGGGCCGCGCTCGAGGTGGGGAAGCACGTCCTCGTGGAGAAGCCGCTCGCCACGGACCTCGACGAGGCCCGTGAGCTCGTCGAGCTGTCGCGCACGACGCGAGGAGTGCTCGTCTGCGCGCCTCACGTCCTCCTCAGTCCGACCTTTCGCGCGATCTTCACCACGGTCCGCGCCGGCGCGATCGGGCGGCTCGTCTCTGCGCGCGCTCGCTACGGCTGGGCAGGCCCGTGGTGGGGCGAGTGGTTCTACCGCCCCGGCGGAGGGTCGCTGTTCGACCTCGGCGTCTACAACGTCACATCGCTCTGCGCGCTCTTCGGCCCCGCCCGACGCGTGAGCGCGATGGTCGGCACGGCGATCCCGGAGCGCGAGGTGCACGGCCGTCGCATCGCGGTCGAGGCGGACGACAACGCCCACGTCCTGCTCGACTTCGGCGACGCCCGCTTCGGCGTCGTGACGACGGGGTTCACGATGCAGCGCTACCGCTCGCCCGCGATCGAGCTCTACGGCACCGAGGGCACGGCGCAGCTGCTCGGCGACGACTGGGCCCCCGAGGGCTGGGAGCTGTGGCGCAACGACGAGGGCTGCTGGCGCGTGATGCCGGAGACCGACCCGCACTGGCAGTGGACGGACGGCCTGCGCCACCTCGTGGACTGCGTGGAGACGGGCGCCGCCCCGCTCACCCGTCCGGAGCACGCCCTGCATGCGCTGGAGGTGATGCTCGCCGCGCAGGGCTCCGGCGCGGACGGGCTCGCGCGCGAGCTCACGTCCGGGTTCCCGGAGCCGCTCTACGACGCGGCGCTGCTCGCCGCCGAGGAGGCGCACCGCTCCCACGACCGCCGCAGCCACGATGGGCTATAGCCCGTCGCCACGGCCGACGTTCGACCGCCCGACGGCGCTGCCGTTCGCCGGGGTCACGCGTCACACCTGGGGCGATCCCGATGCGGGGCTCGTGGACGACTGGATCTACGTCTCGAGCGGTCTGCTCCACGCGATCGTGTTCGGGATGGAGCCCGGCGGCTGCTTCCGCCACTCGGAGGACTTTCGCACCGTGTTCGGCGCGGACGAGGTGCTCCACGTCCTGCAGGGCACCTTCGTCCTCGCCAACCCGGAGACCGGAGAGGTCCTCCGACTGGAGCCCGGGGAGAGCGCGTTCTTCCGGAAGGACACCTGGCACCACGGGTTCTCCTACGGCCCCGAGCCCGTGCGCGTGCTCGAGCTGTTCGCTCCCCCGCCCTCGACCGGGACGTCCGGGCCGTACGCACGCACGCGGCCCTACCTCCCCCGGGAGCGGTGGCGCTACGGCCACCCGGAGCAGCTGGGTCGGCTGCCCGGCGCGGTGGGGCCGTCGCGCCGCACCCTGCATCCCGTCTCCCCGGCGCAGCGCGCGCATGGGCTGGACGGCGATGCGCTCGTCGGGCTGATCGCGAGCACGGAGCACCTGACGGTCGCCACCGTCCGGCTCCTCCCGGGCGGCGCGACGCCGTGGGCGACCCGCGGCGGCGACGTGCTCGTGTTCGTCGAAGAGGGCCGGCTCGCGGTGGAGGCGACGCTCGACGGCGTGACGCAGACCTTCGCCCTCGACCGCTGGGACGCCGCGTACCTCCCGTTGGGGACCCGCTACCGGCTCGAGGGCGCGGGCGACGGGCCGGTCGACGTCGTGGTGGGCGCGGCGCCCTCCTACCTCGAGGATCGCGACGAGGCGCCGCCGGCCTCGGGCGCGTCATAGGGCTGCGGCCATCTAGCATCGCGCGATGCCACGTTCCGCGATCGTGGGGAACCTCGTCCTCGACGAGGTCGCCGGCGGGCCGCCGCGCCCCGGCGGCGCGGTCTTCTACTGCGGCACCGCGCTGCGGCGGATCAACCCCGACGCCGACGTGGTGCTCGTCTGCCGCTGCGCCGAACAGGATCGGGGCACGCTCCTGCCGGCCGTCGAGGCGCTCGGGTTCCCGGTCGTCTGGCGGCCCGCCGGCCACACCACGCGCTTCGCCTTCCACTACGAGGGCGACCGCCGCATCATGCGGCTCGAGGAGCAGGGCGACCCGTGGACTCCGGAGGACGTCGGCGGCTGGGTCGCCGACGCGATCGGCGACGCCGAGTGGGTGCTGGTCGGGGCCCTCACGCGGGACGACTTCCCGCTGGCGACGCTCGGCGCGCTGACCGCGCGCGGCCATCGACTCGTGCTGGACGCCCAGGGGCTCGTCCGGCGAGGGACGCTCGGGCCGCTCCAGACCGCGGACGACGTCGACCGCCGGGTGTTCGAGCACGTCACGGCGCTCAAGCTCAACGACGAGGAGGCCGAGGCGCTCTGCGGCGGGACGGACGAAGAGCACCTGCGTGGGCTCGGCGTCCCGGAGATCGTCCTCACGCTCGGGTCGCGCGGCGCAGTGATCCTGTCCGGCGAGGAGGCCACCCGGGTCGACGCGATCCCCGTCGACGGACCGGTCGACCCGACCGGAGCCGGCGACTCGTTCCTCGTCGCGTACGCCGTCGAGCGCCTGCGAGGCGCCACGCCGGGCGAGGCCGGAGCGTTCGCCAGCCGGTTCGTCTCGACGATCATCGCCCGCTGATGCAGGTGCTCGTCGCGTTCGCCCTGGGCGTCGCGCGGCTCGGTGTCGACGAGGCGACGTGGGAGCTCGTCGACGACGACGTCGACGCGGCGCCCGGTGAGGACGTCGGCCTGCCGCTCGTCGTCGCAACGGCGCGCTGCGGCGCTCGGATCGTCGCGCTGCTCGACCGTCGGCCCCCGCTGGCGATCTCCGACGACGCGGGCGCGACGTGGTCCGAGGCCGGGAGCGGCCTCCCGGCGGGCGTGGCGCTCGCGATCTCGGCCGACCATCCCGACGACCTCGTCTACGCCTCCCACGCGCGGGTGTTCGTCTCGCGCGACGGTGGCCGCTTCTGGTCGGCGCTGTCGCCCGAGCTCGAGGGGATCACCGCGGTCGCCGTCGTCTGACGTCCACGACCGCAGCAGCCCGGGTGGAACGACCGATCCCGACGCCCGTGCGAGCGCACGGGGTGGCGCTACAGGCGGAACTCGCCACGCGCGACGACGACCGCGGAGCCGCCGACCTCGACCGCGTCGATCAGCCCGGCCCCGCCGTCGGCCCGGGCGTGGAGGACGGACGGCCGCCCGATCTCCGCGCCCTGCGTGAGCACGATCTCGTCGCCCCATGCGATGCGCCCGTGCCGCGCGAGGTGGCACGCGATCGGGCCTGCCGCCGAGCCCGTCGCAGCGTCCTCCCCGTGCGCCCAGAACATGCGGGTCTTCCAGCGCAGGCCGTCGCCCGCCACGCAGTTGACCCCGGTGACCCCGAGGGCGGCGATCGCCGCCGCGTCCGGTCGGAGAGCCAGGACCGCCGCCTCGTCGACGAGCGCGACGACGATGTGGCGGGCGCCGTTGTCGTAGAGCTCGATCGGCAGCGTCGCCCGCTCGACGCCGAGCGCCCGGAGCACGACCGCCGACTCCTCGACGGGCACGACGGACGGCACGGGCTGCTGCATGCGGCCGAAGACGATCCTCCCCGACTGGTCGCGCTCGAGCGTGACCGGCACGATGCCGACGCCCGTCTCGAGCTCGATCACGCCGAGCTGGAGCGGCGCGCCGAGCACGAACGCGGCGCCGAGCGTCGGATGGCCCGCGAACGGCATCTCGACGTGCGGGTCGAAGATCCGGATCCGCACGGTCCCGCCCTGCTCGGGAGGGAGCACGAACACCGTCTCCGAGAAGCCGATCTCCAGCGCGAGCGCCTGCATCAGCTCGTCGGAGAGCGCGCGCGCGTCCGTGAAGACCGCGAGCTGGTTGCCGGTCAGCGGCGTGTCGGTGAAGACGTCGGCGACGACGTAGCGGTACGCGGGCACGCCCCGGTTATACCGGCCTGTCGTCGTCCAGCCACTTCGCGTGGTGCTCGGCGGCCCAGTCGGATCGCACCTCGCCGGTCGTCATCCCGCGCAGGGCGTGCCGGGTGGTCGGGTGGACGAGCGCGAGGTAGAGATGCCCCACGAGCAGCGCCAGCGAGATCAGCGTGAGCGCCTCGTGCACCGTGCCCGCTCCGTCCAGCAGGAAGGTGTGGTCGCGCTCGCCCAGCCACAGGAAGAAGCCGGACAGGGCGAACAGCAGCGCGAACGCCACGGTGAGGATCACGTTGAGCTTCTGACCGGCGTTGAACCGGCCCTGCGGCGCACGGCGGCCGGTCAGCCAGCGGCGGTCGTCGCGGTCGATCGCCTCGACCTCGCGCCAGTCCGCCGCGAGCCGACGGCGATCCCCGAGGACGACGATCGCGACGAGCGCGACGGCCCAGGCAAGCGCGGTCCACAGGTGGACGTTCTTGACGAGGTTGCGGCGCGCCACGACCTCCGACAGCACCGGGAGGTAGAGCACGAGCCCGCTCGTGAGCATCACGAGGAACCCGGTCGCGTGCACCCAGTGCAGCGCGCGCTCGGTGCGCCCGAACCGCTCGACCAGCGCCTGTCCGCCCGGCTCAGGCGCCGAGGCCATTCGAGCCGCCCACCCACGCGTCGCGGTCGTACCCGCGCTGCTCCCAGTAGCCACGGTAGTCCGGCTCGGTGAGAAGCTCGATCCGGCTCACCCACTTGACGCTCTTGTAGCCGTACATCCGTGGGACGACCACCCGGGTCGGCGCGCCGTGCGGGCGGGACAGCGGCGCCCCGTCCATGTCGAGCGCGAGCATGACGTCGGGCGCGAGCGCCTGCTCGAGCGTGAGGGTGTCGTCGTAGGGAACCTCCTCGGAGACGAACCGGAGGAGCCGCGCCGTCGGCAGGGGTCGCGCCGCGGATAGGAGGTCCGCGAACCGAACCCCGCCCCAGGCGACGTCCTCGACCGACCACCCCGTGACGCAGTGGAAGTCGGAGACCTGGGTCGCCCACGGGAGCCCCCGCAGGTCGTCGAGGTCGAGGGTCACGGGGCGCTCGACGGCACCGTCGATCCGCAGCCGGTAGGCGGCAGGGTCGATCGTCGGGAGCGACGAGCCGATCGAGTAGATGCGCCAGCCCGAGGTCGGGACGACCGCCTGAACCCGGTCGGGCACGATCCGTCCCAGCAGGCCCGCGGCGTCCCGCGCGACGAAGAGCCCGGCCGCGCCCGCGCCGAGCAGGCCGAGGAACGCCGCCCTGCCGATCGTGCGATCGTCCACACCCCCTGTATACGGGCTGTTCCTTACGCGCGGGTTACGGGAGGGCGAAGCGCGGGAGGGGGAGCGGTCACCCGAGCGGTCGGGCCGCGCGCCGCGACTATGCTCGCCCGCGATGCGCGTCCACCTGTGCCGCCACGCGGCGTCGGCTCCGGGCGAGCCCGACGCGCTCCGTGCGCTCACGCCGGCCGGCGTCGAGCAGGCGCACGCCCTGGGTCGGCTGCTGCGTGACGCGGCCGACCCACCGGCGGTCGTCCTCACCAGCCCGTTGCTCCGTGCGCGGCAGACGGCCGAGCTGGTCGGGCGCGAGCTCGGGGTCCCGGTGCTCGTCGACACGCGCCTGGCCCCCGGAGCGACGGCCGCGGCGCTCGCGCGAGCGCTGGTCGGCCTCACGGGCCCCGTCGCCGTCGTCGGCCACCAGCCCGACTGCTCCGAGATCGCCCTGGCGCTCACCGGGCACGACCCCGGGTTCCCGGTCGGCGGCACCACGGTCGTCGAGGTCGACCTCGAGGACGGGGACGGGGTCGAGCCGGCGTGAGCGTCGCGATCCGGGTGCGGGGCCTGCGCAAGGCCTACGGCACACTCCAGGCGGTCGCCGGCATCGATCTCACGATCGCGCGCGGCGAGGTGTTCGGGCTGCTCGGGCCGAACGGGGCCGGCAAGACGACCACCGTCGAGATCCTCGAGGGCTACCGCGACCGCGACGCGGGCGAGGTCGACGTGCTGGGCTTCGACCCCGCGCAGGCCGATCGCGGCCTCCGGGAGCGGATCGGGGTCGTGCTGCAGCAGTCCGAGCTCCCGCCCGTGCTGACCGTGCGCGAGACGCACCGCCTGTTCGCCGGCTACTACGCGCAGCCGCGGGACGTGGACGAGGTGATCGACCTCGTGGGGCTGACGGAGAAGGCCGACACCCGCGTGAAGACGCTGTCGGGCGGCCAGAAGCGCCGGCTCGACCTCGGCGTCGCGCTCGTGGGCGACCCGGAGCTCGTGTTCCTCGACGAGCCGACCACCGGCTTCGACCCCGCCGCGCGCCGCTCGGCCTGGGAGATGGTCCGGTCGCTGCGCGAGCTCGGCAAGACCATCTTCCTGACCACCCACTACCTCGACGAGGCGCAGCAGCTCGCCGACCGCGTGGCCGTGCTCCGCGACGGGATGATCGTCGCCGAGGGCGCTCCGTCCGACCTCGTGCACGGCGCCCTCGAGACCGAGGTGCGCTGGATCGAGGACGGGCGCGAGGTGATCGTCCGCACGGGCGAGCCGACGCGCGTGCTGCACGAGGCGACCGGGCGCGCCCTGGCGGCCGGGGGGGAGCTCGAGGGGCTCGAGGTGCGGCGTCCGACGCTCGAGGACGTGTACCTCGACCTCGTCGGGGAGCCCGTCGAGCTCGAGGACGAGGCGGCGGTCGAGCCGTGACGCACCTCGCCCACCAGCTCCGCGCCGAGCAGCGGCTCTTCTGGCGCAACCGGGAGGCCGCGATCTTCGTGTTCGTGTTCCCGCCGATGCTGTACCTGCTGCTCGGCGCCGTCTACGACGGCGAGGTCGACGGCCGGCCGCTCTCGGACGTGCTGCTCGCCGGCCTGATCGGCTACGGCTGCGCCAACACGACCTTCGGCGGGCTCGCGATCACGCAGGTGATCCGGCGCGAGAACGGGGTCCTCAAGCGCCTTCGCGCGACCCCGCTCGACGCGCGGGTCTACCTCCTGGCGGTCGTCGCCTCGGTGATGGTCGTGTTCGTCCTGCAGATGCTGCTGACGCTGGGGATCGGGATGAGCCTGTACGGCGCCGACGGCCCGGAGCGGTGGGCCCAGCTCGGCCTCGTCGTGCTGTTCGGCGGCATCGCGTTCGCCGGCCTCGGCTTCGGCGCCGCCTCGCTGATCCGGTCGGCGGAGGGGGCCTCGGCGGTCGTCAACCTCGTGATCCTCCCGATGGCGTTCCTCTCGGGCTCCTTCGGCCCGACGCGCGACTACCCGCAGGTGCTCCAGACGATCGCCGACCTGCTGCCGCTCACCTACCTCAACCGGCTGCTCGAGCTCGTGTACCTGGAGGACGGCTCCATGTCCGACGACCCCACCGCGATCGCTGTCGTCGCAGCCTGGGGGCTCGCCGGCTACCTCGTCGCCTGGCGGCGGTTCCGGTGGATGCCCCGCGAGAGCGGACGCTGATCGGACGGTCGCGGCGGTGAGCCTCCTCCGCGACGACCCGCTGCTGCTCGTCTTCGTCGTCGCCGCGATCGGCTACCTGGCGGGCCGCGTGCGCATCGGCGGCTTCGGCTTCGGCGTGGCGGCCGTGCTCTTCGTCGGCCTCGCCTTCGGGATGGCCGATCCTCAGCTGAAGGTCCCTCGCGCCATCTGGACGCTCGGCCTCGTCCTGTTCGTCTACACGGTCGGACTCGCGGCCGGCCCCGGCTTCGTCGCTGCCCTGCGCCGCCGTGGCGCGGGTGCCAACGGCCTGGTGCTGGGCGCGCTCTGCGCCGCGGCGGGCGCGATCGTCGCGGTCGGGCTCGCGGTCGGGCTGGGCGCCGAGGAGACCGCCGGCGCCTACGCAGGCGGTCTCACCAACACCCCGGCGCTCGCCGCCAGCCTCGAGGCCCTCCGGGAGATCGAGCCCGAGGAGACGTTCGACGCGGCGTCGGGGCGGGTGCTCGTCGGCTACTCGCTCGGCTACCCGATCGGCGTGACGGTCGCGCTGCTGGCGGTCTTCTGGGTGGTGCGACGCCGCGGGGCGACCGAGCCCCCCACGCCGCCGGCCGCCATCGTCGTGCGGACGGCGGTGGTGGAGGCGACCGGTCTGGGCTCGCTCGGCGCCCTCCGCGATCGCGAGGGCTGGGCGGTCGCCTTCGGACGTCTGAAGCGGGGCGACCACCTGTCCGTGGCCCACGACGAGATCGCGCCGCGCCCGGGCGACCTCGTCTCGGTGGTCGGGCCCGCGGAGGCGGTCGCCGTCGCCGTGGCGCATCTCGGCAGGGAGAGCGACGAGCGGCTCGAGCTCGAGCGCTCGGAGGTCGACTTCCGGCGCATGGTCGTGTCGAACCGGATGGTCGCCGGTCGCCCGGTCGCTGCGCTCGAGCTGCCCCACCGGTTCGGGGGCACCGTCACCCGCGTGCGGCGCGGTGACGTCGACCTGGTCGCGACCCCGGATCTCGTGCTCGAGCTCGGCGACCGCGTCCGCGTGGTCGCGCCGCCGGAGCGCCTTGGCGAGATCGCGACCCACCTCGGCGACTCGTACCGCGCGCTGCGCGAGCTCGACGTGCTCTCCTTCAGCGTCGGCGTCGCGCTCGGCCTGCTGCTCGGCGCGGTCGACGTGCCGCTGCCCGGCGGGGGCTCCTTCAGCCTCGGCTTCGCCGGCGGGCCGCTGATCGTCGGGCTGGCGCTGGGCGCGATCGGTCGCACGGGACCCGTCGTCTGGCAGCTGCCGCACTCGGCGAACCTGACCCTGCGCCAGCTCGGCACCGTCCTCTTCCTCGCCGGGATCGGCGTCAACGCGGGGGACGCGTTCGGGGACACGGCGTTCAGCCGCGACGCGCTTGGCGTGGTCGCCGCCTCGATCGCCGTCGCAGCGACGGCGTCGCTCGTCACGGTGCTCGCCGGGGCGCTGCTGCTCCGCCTCCCGGTGCCGGCGCTCGCGGGCATCGTCTCCGGGATGCAGACGCAGCCGGCGGTGCTCGCGTACGCCTCGGAGCAGCACGACGACGACACCGAGGTCAACGTCGGCTACGCGACCGTCGTGCCGCTCGCGATCATCGCGAAGATCGTGCTCGCGCCGGTGCTGCTCCGTCTGCTCTCGTGACGAGGTGAGCGGGAGGCTCAGCCGGCCCGGCGCACACGCAGCCGGGCCTCGGCGACCTCGGCCGCGGAGCCGTCGGGCAGGTCGGTGATCCAGACGACCACGTACCGGGCGCGCCGGCCGCCGAGCGCGAACTGCGTGAGGCGGTCGACCTCGCGCTCGCTCCCCGCGGTCGTGAACGGACCGGTGGCCGTCGGTCCGACGCGGATCTCGGCGGTGTAGCCGGGGGTCGCCGTCACGACGTCGAGCCGCTGGAGCCGACGCTGGGCCCCCGCGTCCAGCACGAGCCCGACCCCCTGCTTGAAGAAGCGCTGGTAGCGCTCGGTCGCCCAGGAGGTGGTGGCGTCGCCGTCGACCGCGAGCGGGGCGCGGTCGTCGTTCTCGACCCCGTCGCCCTCGGGATCGAGGACGCCGGCGGCCGTGAGACGCGCGGGAGCGGTCGCCGGGACGCGCGGGGTCGGCGCAGCGGTGGTGGCCGGCTCGGTCGCCGTCCGCTCCGCGACCTCCGTCGTGTCGCCGTCGTCGAGCGCCGTGACGACGGCGTAGCCCGCGCCGAGGAGCAGCACCGCCAGCCCGGACGCCGCGAGGGCGCGCGTCAGAGCGGAAGGGGTCGCGGGGCTGCGCGGGGGCACGGCTGCATTCTGGCCGAGGACCGGCGGCCGCCGTGCTCACCGGGCGGCGCTAGCGGCTGCCGGACCGCGCGCGCACGGCCGGAGCCGGCCGTCGCGGCCGCCACAGGAGCAGCGCGGCCGCGGTCGCCTCGGCGAGCAGGCTCGTCACTGCGACGAGCTTGAGCCAGGTGGGAAGCGTCTCCATACGACCCAGTATCGGCAGGCGCTGCCCGGTGTCGAGCCCCACCTCCCGCTCCGCTGTGGCCCGGACCGCGCAGAGGGTTCGGGCGAGTGGTCGACGCTCTCGTAGAATCCCGCGGGTGAGCGACGCGCCGAGGGCCGCAACCGTCGTGTGCGACGTCGGGTGGGTGAACGGCCTGGCGACGGCTCGGTCGCTCGGGCGCAGCGGCCTCCGCGTGATCGGGCTCGACCATCGCCGTGGCGCGCTCGGGTTCCACTCGCGCTACGTCGAGCCGCGCGCATGCCCGGATCCGGTCGCCGACGAGGCCGGATTCGTCGCCGTGCTGCGATCCCTGCTCGACGAGCTCGCGACGCCGACGCCCGTCTTCTGCTCCCACGACCCCTACCTCAACGCCGTCGCGCGCAACGCGCTCTCGCTGGGGCCGAACCTCCTCACGCCCGCCCCGGGCTGGGAGGTGCTGGAGCAGATCCAGTCGAAGCGCTTCCAGCTCACCACCGCTCGGTCCGCCGGGGTCGCGATCCCACGGATGGCCGACGCGCCGACCGAGGAGCTCGGCTTCCCCGTGCTCGTGAAGCCGTCGGACCCGATCGGGTTCCGCCGGGCGTTCGGGCGCCAGGCGTTCCGCTGCGAGACGCCGAAGGAGCTGGAGGAGGCGTTCGACCGCGCGCGGCCGCACGACCCGATCGTCCAGGAGTGGATCCCCGGCGGGGACGACGAGCTGTACACGCTGGGGAGCTACGTCGCGCGCGACGGAGAGGCGCTCGGCGTCTTCTGCGGTCGCAAGCTGCGCCAGACGCCGCCGGGCGTCGGCACGTGCCGGGTCGGGGAGGCCCGGTGGGTCGACGACGTCGTCGACCAGGGTCTCGCGCTGCTCGCCGCGCTCCGCTTCCACGGCCTCTCCCAGGTCGAGTTCAAGCGCGACCCGCGGGACGGCAGCTACAAGCTGATGGAGGTGAACCCTCGACTCTGGCAGTGGCACGGGCTCGCCGCCGCCTGCGGGGTCGACCTGCCGCGGATCGCCTACTCCGACCTGCTCGGCGAGCGCCTGCCCGTGGCGCGACAGCGCGCCGACGACCGGCGCCGGTGGGCGATCACGTTCGTCGGCAGCCTCCGTCCCGCGGGCGCACGGCTTCCGTACGTCGACGCCGTGCTGGCCCGCGACGACCTGCGGCCACAGGCCGCCCAGCTGGCGGGGATCCTCCGGAGGGCGGCGTGATCCCGGCCCAGGTGGAGCGGCGGTCACGGTGGGTGCTCGACACCCTCGGCGCACGCGACCTGCGTCTCGGCGACGACGCCGTCCCGTACGTCGCAGCGGCCTGGGAGGACGTCGAGCGTGGCGTCCGACCCGAGGGGTGCGACGTCGCGGAGGCGTTCTTCCACCTCTCCCGCCGCGAGGAGCGCGGCACGGCGCGCGACCGCCACGACCGCTTCCCGGCGTCCGCCTCGTGCCTCGACCCCCTCGACCCGCCGCTGGAGCGGTTGCGGTCGCGGCTCGGGCTCGAGCCGCCCCGCTGGAGCGACGCGCGGTTCGCGGTCGCCCTCACGCACGACATCGACACGCCGTGGCGCTGGACGCGGATCGGCCTCCGCGGGGCGGCCGCGCGGCTCAAGAACAACGTGCTCGCGCGACAGGGCCGCGCGGCCCTGCGCGAGGCACGGGCGCTCGCCGCGGTGCCGCTGCACAAGCTGCGCGGCACCGACCCGAACTGGCGCTTCGAGCAGGTGCTGGCCGCAGAGGCGGCGCACGGGGTCTCGTCGACGTTCTTCGTCATGGCCGGCCATCGGCACCCGGCGGACGGGGCGGCGCCGGAGGCGTACGAGCGGCTCCGCCCCAAGCTGGTGCGCACGCTGCTCGACGGGGGCGGCGAGGTCGGGCTGCACGGGAGCTACACGGCCGCCGCCGACCTCGAGCTGCTCGCCGAGGAGAAGCAGGTGCTCGAGGCGCTCGCCGGCCCGATCGAGGGCCACCGCTACCACTACCTCCGGGTCGACGTCGAGGAGAACCTCGTCCCGCTCGCCGGGCTGGGCTTCCGCTACGACACCTCCCTCGGCTTCGCGGACGCCCCGGGCTTCCGGGCGGGGATCGCCCATCCGTTCCGGCCCTGGGACTGGAAGGCCGACGCGCCGGCGCGGCTCGTCGAGATCCCCCTCGCGGTGATGGACGGCACGCTGGGGGAGGAGCGGTACCTCGGGCTCTCGGCGGCCGAGTCCGAGCGGCGGCTCGATGCGATCGTCGACTGGGCGGCCACGCACGGCGGCGGCTTCTCGGTGCTCTGGCACACGGATCGCTTCGACGCGCCGACGGCGCGCGGCTGGGACCGCCTCTACTACCGCTTCATCGCGTCGGTGCAGGAGCGAGGCGGCGTGTGCCTCCCGGCGCGGGCGCTGGCCGAGCAGGCCGACGCCTGGCTGCCCTGAGATCGCCCGGCAGGCGGATCAGCGGGCGGGCCGGTCGCTCTCGCCTGTCGTGAACAGGACGACGCCGAGCTCCAGCACCACGGCCAGCAGCACGACGGCGAGCCCGAACCCGACGGCGGAGGGGATCGGCGAGCCGCCGAGGAACGCCGAGACGAGGTCGACACCGGCGACGACCACCATCAGGGCGGCCACCAGGCGAAGTCGCCGAAACACGGTGCGCGCCCTGTCGGAGCCCACCGTCCGGGCCGGCACGAGCTCGACGGAGCGGGAGCCTGTCATCTCTCCTCCTCTCACCTGCAGCCTACGCGGTCGCTGCCGCGTCGCCATCCGGTGAATCGCGCACCGGCGTGCCCGTTTCCCCTGGCCTGAGGAGCACCACCGGGATGCGACGCGCCGTGCGGGCCTGGTAGCGCGCATAGCCGTCGTGGGCCGCGACCACGACCGGCCACAGCCGCTCGCGCTCCTCCGCGGACGCGACCTGCGCGGTCGCCTCCCAGCGAGCGCTGCCCCACCGAACCGTCGCATGCGGGTGCGCGCCGAGGTTGAGGAGCCACGCCGGAGGCTCGTCCGACCCCCCGAACGAGCCGACGAGGAGCAGGGCGTCGCCGTGCGGGATGGTGGTCAGCGCCACCGTGCGCGGTCGGCCGGAGCGCCGCCCGGCCGTCGTGAGCAGCACGACCGGCATGCCGGCGAGTCGCCCCAGCACGCGTCCGCGGGTGGCTCGGTAGAGCAGCACGTGCGCTCTCCCGAGCGCCCGGATCGCGGACCGCCGGGCGCGAGCCGTCAGGGGAGCTCGTGGTGCCACGCCCCCATCCTGCCCGTCGTCACGACGTACGATCGTCCCGTGGCCGAGAGCCGACTTGTCTACTCGACCGACGACGGCGACCAGCGCCGTGGCTCCCGCGGCCGTCATGGGCGGTCGCAGCCGCCGGCCGGGCCGCCGCTCCCCGACGACGGGGTCGTCCGCGTGTTCCGCGAGAAGGGCCGACGTGGCGGCAAGACGGTCACCGTCGTGCGCGGGATCCCGGCCGGCGAGCTGCAGGAGGTCGCAAGCGACCTGAAGCGCCGCTGCGCCTCCGGCGGCGCCGTCAAAGCGGGCGCGATCGAGCTCCAGGGCGACCATCGCGACGCCGTGGCCGCCCGGCTGACGCAGCAGGGTCGGCGCGTGAAGCTCGCGGGCGGCTGAGGCAGCAGCATGGCGCGCGAGCCCGATGTGAACGTCGTGGGCGGAGAGCTCCTGCCCTGCTCGTCGGCGCCGCTGACCGGCTTCTACCGCGACGGGTGCTGCTCGACCGGGCCCGAGGACGTCGGCAGCCACACGGTCTGCGCCGTGATGACCGAGGAGTTCCTCGCGTTCAGCCGCTCGGCGGGGAACGACCTGTCCACCCCGCGCCCGGAGTGGGGCTTCCCCGGCCTCCAACCGGGCGACCGCTGGTGCGTCTGCGCCGCGCGGTGGCTGGAGGCGCACCGCGCCGGCTGTGCGCCTCCGGTCGTCCTGGGCGCGACGCACGAGCGGGCGCTCGCGGTCGTCCCGATCGAGGCGCTGACGGCGCACGCCGTCCGGCCCGAGCACGCGTAGCACCACGGCGCGCCCGGCAGCCTGCCGGGCGCGCCGTGGTCGTCACGTCGTCTCTCAGTGCGTCGGGGTCGGCACGCCGCCCGTGACGGCGCGACGGACATGGCGCTCCGACGTCTGCCAGAGGCCGAAGCCGGCGAGCGCGATCAGGAGCAGGCCGGGGACGATGAAGAACACGGTGAAGAGGTTGAAGTCCGGCAGGCTGCTGACCTGCGCGTAGTCGTCGACCTCCGCCTGCATCGTCTCGACGAGGGGCTTGTAGTGCGCGAGGCCGGCGGGCACCTGCGAGAAGATCGCGGTGTTCGCCTTCATCATCGAGATCATCCCGCCGAAGTCCTTCTGCATCTGCGGCATCGTCTGCAGCATCCCGCTCAGCGCCGGATACTCCTTCGCCATCTGCGCCTGCACCTGCTCCGGTGTGGCGCCGCTCGACGCGGCCATCTGCCCGACCAGCTTCTGCGCCTCGGTGGGCAGCGCGCTCATCCCGGTCAGGTAGCCCTCGAACGTCGCCACCGTCTGGTCGTTGAACGCCGGGGCGACCTGCCCCAGCGGGACGAAGACATCCTCGTAGTACCGGACCGTCGTCTCGACGTTGGCCGGTTGCATGATCGGCTCGAACTGCTGGATCATGCTCTCGCCGGCGTTCGCCTTCCCCGGCATCGAGATCACGAGCGGCATCGCGACGAGCACGACACCGATCGCGAGGAACGCCCAGAGCAGCTTGCGGGTCATCGTGCGCCTCCTCCTGGAGCATCGAGCGGCGCTGGCCCGGCTTCGCGGGTGCGTGCCCCGTCGAAGGGGTCGGGCGTCGCGGTACGCGCCCATGCTTCGCCACCTCGCTCCCGAGGGCATCGGCGCGACCGCTGAGCGAGGTTGCCCGGAACCCGCGCCGTGGATCGTGGGAATCACTGACGGCGCCGGCGCTCCGAGCCGGCTCGAGGGCGCGGCGCGGGGACGAGGTGCGCGCCCGACGGAAGTCGTGCGAGAACCGGCTTCGTATGATCCGCCGATGGACGAGCTGCGGCGAGGTCTCGAGCGGGCAGCGAGTCTCGTCCACGAGTACAGGGTCGGTCTGCCCTCGGCCCGGGTCGCCCCGATCGCGTCTCGGGAAGACGTGCGTCGCGCGCTCGCCTCGGCGCTGCCGGACGCGCCGACCCCGCTCGAGGCGATCCTCGACGAGCTCGTCACGGCAGCTGGGCCTGGGCTGATGGCCTCCGCCGGACCGCGCTACTTCGGGTTCGTCGTCGGCGGCTCGCTCGACGCCGCGCTCGTCGCGGAGGTCGTCGCCGCCGGCTGGGATCAGGTCGCGTTCAACGAGGCCACCTCGCCCGCCGCGCTCGCGTTCGAGGACGTCGCCGGCGGGTGGCTCAAGGAGCTCCTCCACCTGCCCCCCGCCGCCTCGGTCGGGTTCGTGACGGGCGGTCAGGCGGCGAACACCGTCGGCCTCGCGGCCGCGCGCTGGCAGGTGCTCCAGCGCCACGGGTGGGACGTCGGTCGGGACGGGCTGAACGGCGCACCTGCCGTCAGGGTCTACGCGAGCGCCGAGCGGCATGCCACGATCGACCGCACCCTGCGGCTGCTTGGGCTCGGCGAGCGGTCGCTCGTCGAGGTGCCGGCGACAGGCTCGGGCGCGATGGACGCGACCGCGCTCGCCGAGCTGTTGCGAGCGTCCCCGGAGGGCCCGACGATCGTGTGCGCGCAGGCGGGCAACGTCAACACCGGCGCGTGCGACGACCTGGCCGCGATCACCGCCGCCGCCCGCGCCGCCGGAGGCTGGACGCACGTCGACGGCGCGTTCGGGCTCTGGGCGGCCGCAAGCCCGCGGACGTACCCGCTGGTCTCGGGAATCGAGGACGCCGACTCGTGGGCGTGCGACGGCCACAAGTGGCTGAACGTGCCGTACGACGCCGGGTACGCCTTCTGCGCGCATCCGGACGTCCACGCGACGGCGATGGCCTACACCGCGTCGTACCTCACGGGGCAGGTCGCCGGGAGGACGTTCGGCGGCGGCGACTTCGTGCCCGAGTCGTCACGGCGGGCCCGTGGGTTTGCGACGTGGGCGGCACTCCGCGCGCTCGGGCGGACGGGCGTTGCCGACCTCGTCGACCGCTGCTGCGAGCTCGCGCGGCGGCTCGCGGCAGGGCTCGACGCGATCGACGGGGTCGCGGTCATGAACGACGTCGTCCTCAACCAGGTGCTCGTCCGCGTCGGCGACGAGGACGAGACCGATCGCGTCGAGCGGCGCGTGCAGGAGGACGGGACGTGCTGGCTCGGCGCGACCACCTGGCGCGGAGAGCGACTGCTCCGCGTCTCCGTCTCCAACTGGTCGACGAGCGCCGACGACATCGACCGGACCGTCGAGGCGATCGCCAGGGCACGAGGCTGACCTGCCTCCTCCCTGGCTGCGGTAGCGTCAGCGGCCCGTGAAGGCACTGCGTCTCGAGGATCCGTCGCGGTTCGCATACGTGGACGTCCCCGCGCCCGAGCTCGGCGACGATGACGTGCTCGTGGCGGTGCGAGCGTGCGGGATCTGCGGCAGCGACGTGCACGGCTACGACGGAACCTCGGGTCGCCGGACGCCGCCGCTCGTGCCGGGGCACGAGGCGGCCGGTGTCGTGGCGCGCGTCGGGAGCGGCGCAGGGTCGTGGACGGTGGGCGACCGCGTCACCTTCGAGTCGACGTTCTCGTGCGGCGCGTGCCCGGCGTGCCGCTCGGGCCGCCTCAACCTCTGCGAGCGGCGGGAGGTGCTCGGCGCGTCGTTCGCCGGCTACCGCCGCGACGGCGCGTTCGCGGAGCTCGTCGCCGTGCCCGGCAGCGCGCTCGTCGCCCTTCCCGACGCGCTCACGTTCGAGCGGGCGGCGTTCGGCGAGCCGCTGGCGGTCGCGCTCCACGCGGTCGGGCTGGCGGGAGACGTCGCCGGTGCGACCGTCGCGGTGGTCGGTAGCGGCGTGATCGGGCTGCTCGTCGTGCAGGCGCTGCGCGTCGCAGGCGCGGCCCGGGTCGTCGCGCTCGATCTCGCCGACGAGCGCCTGACGCTCGCGCGTCGGCTCGGCGCCGAGGCCACGCTCCGCGCCGACGACCCGGACGTGACCCGCGCGATCGCCGACCTGACGGACGGCCAGGGAGCCGACGCGGTGGTCGAGGCGGTCGGCGTGTCGGCGGCGATCGGCACGGCGGTCGCGTGCGCCCGGCGCGGCGGTCGCGTCGTGCTCATCGGCAACGTCACCCCCGTGGCGGAGTTGCCGCTCCAGGCGGTCGTGACGGGGGAGCTGACCCTCGTCGGATCGTGCGCGTCGTCCGGCGAGCTCGAGCGGGCCGTGGAGCTGCTCGCGACCGGCGCGGTCGACGTCGACCCGCTGATCAGCGCGATCGCCCCGCTCGAGGAGGGGCAGCAGTGGTTCGACCGGCTGCACGCGGCGACCCCCGGGCTCGTGAAGGTGATCCTGACGCCGCCGGGCGGGAGCGGCTGACGATGGGAGCAGGCCCCTTCGACCTCTCCGGCCGGGTCGCGCTGGTGACCGGTGCCAGCAGGGGGCTCGGACGTGGGATGGCGGCCGCGCTCGCGCGGGCGGGCGCGGATCTCGTCGTCACGAGTCGCACCCGCTCGGCGCTGGACGACACGTGCGCCGAGCTCGAGGGGCTCGGCCGTCGCGCGATCCCCGTCGAGCTCGACGTCCGCGAGCCCGAGAGCATCGCGGCCGCGACCGCGGCGGCGCTCGCGGCGACCGGCCGCATCGACGTCCTGGTCAACAACGCGGGGTGCAACGTCCGCAAGCCGGCGCTCGAGGTGACGCCGGAGGACTGGGACACGGTGGTGGACACGAACCTCCGCGGGGCGTTCCTCGTCGCCCAGGCCGTCGTGCCGTCGATGATCGAGCGCGGCTGGGGCCGCATCGTCAACATCGGCTCGCTCACGAGCGTGCTCGGGTTCGCGGGCGTCGCGCCGTACACCGCGAGCCGCGGCGGGGTGCGGCAGCTCACGATGAGCCTCGCCGACGAGTGGGCGGAGCACGGGATCACGGTCAACTGCCTCGCCCCCGGCTGGTTCCGCACGGCGCAGAACGAGGTGCTGTTCCGCGACGAGGAGTGGATCGCCTCCGTCCTCGAGCGGATCCCGATGCGGCGCACCGGCACGCCCGACGACCTTGCCGGCGCGGTCGTCTTCCTCGCCTCCGACGCGAGCGCGTACGTGACGGGGCAGACGCTGCTCGTCGACGGGGGCGCGACCACCGGCTCGATCCGCACGCTGCCGCGGCCCTGAGTCCACGATCTCGGACGGTCCCGGCAGTCGCGTCGACGGTGGGCGCCGGACGTCCCGGCGCCCACCCCGTTGCGCTCAGCCGTCTCCGCCGAGCTTGGTGCGGGTGGCGGTGTAGATGTCGCCGGCGCGCCCGACGAAGAGCGTGGTTCCGTCCCACGAGAGGCTGGCCCGGGACTCGCCGGCCGCGCTGTTGACGCCTCCTGAGGTGACCGGCCACGGCTCGTCCCAGTTGGAGTGCAGCGTCGCCCTGGTCGACGAGAAGACATCGGTCGCTCCGATGCCACCCGGACGATCCGAGTCGAACACGATCTCCAGGCCGTCCTTGCGCAGGTTGGGGCGGAACTCGTTGTACGTCGTGTTCAGCCGTGGCTGTTCGACCGGGGCTTCGAAGCCACCGGCGCGCAAGCGGCTGCGGAAGATGTCCTGCCCCCCCTTGCCGCCGAACCCGTCGCTCGAGAAGTACAGCCACGTCTTGCCGTCGGCCTGGAGCAGATACGGGCTCCACTCCGAGCCCTTGCTGTTCACCGTGCAGCCGAGGTTGACCGCCTTGGCCACCCCGCCGCTGCGATCGAGCCTGTACATGTCGGCGCCACCGCAGCTGGGGGTGCCGTTCGAGTCCGTCGGCCGGGTGCTCACGAACAGGAACTCGTCGTCACCCATCGGCGACGGGCAGTAGTCGCTGGACGCGCTGTTGACCGGCTCGCCCATGTTCACGGGCGCTCCCCAGGGAGCGCTCACGTCTGTCCGACGGGCGATCCAGATGTCGTTCGCCGTGTTCCCCGCGACGCCGCCGGCACGGTTGGACGCGATGTAGAGGCTCAGGCCGTCCGGCGAGACGATCGGGCACCCCTCCATCGCCGCCGTGTTCACCTGCCCCGCGACAGCGGCGGCGCCCTCCCAGGGGCTATACCGATCCTTCTGCCCGGCCAACGCGACCGCGACGGAAGCGGTGGCCACCGCCGTCGCGAGCCCGGCTGCGACGAGTGTGCGCATGCTCATGTCTTCCTCCTTCGATGGTGGAGACGCGCTCTCGATCGAGCTGTGTCGCCTCCGACGATCGAGCTGCTCCGTTACGCGTCCGTTTCAGACGGGTAACACGTGTTGAGGGTGGGCTCTCCGCCCGCTGCCCCGGGGCCGGCGACGGGCCAGAGCAGGAGCAGCACCGCAGGGGCCGAGCTGCTGTCCGGCGACCAGGCGGCTACCGCGAGATCGATCCGCTCATCGTCAGGACGACGGGCGGCCCGTACATGCCCTCCTCGTGCCCTCGCCCACGCACTCCGGCGTATGCCTTCGTCGCCTTGCTGATCCTCCAGTTGCACTGACATGGAAACGGCTCGAGGAAGCCCACCTCGATCCGGATGGTTCCCTTCGTGCCGACCAGGGTGCGAACGAGGTCGTAGCGACGCGCGGGTCGGTAGACCGCGGTGTCGAAGTAGCTTCCGCGATCGGAGATCGCGCCCGAGATGGTGAAGCGCCCACGGCTGTCGTCGACGTCTCCGGACCTGACCTCGATGAGCACGTTGCCCCGCGGCGCCTTCGTGGCGTCGGCCGGCGAGGACAACCTGGCCTTCGGAGACGGGCCGGGAGGAGGTTGACCGAACCTGATCGATTCGACGATCTGTTGGGCCTCCTTCGTAAGCCACGCGGTGGCTTGCCTGGTCGTCGCGGCTGCGATGAAGAGCAGCGTGCCGTCCACCTTGACGATCCAGGCCCGGATCGTGTCACCCGCATTCGTCGTCGGCCACAACGGCCCACCGTCCACGTCGCGCCAGCTGAAGAAGAACCCCGGGTCGCAGCCGACGTTCTTGCGCACGGTGAGCACGACGTGCTTGGCCTGGCGTCCTCCCAGGGTGACGCTCGACGGCCCCTTGACGAGCTCGGTGCCAGGTGCGGTCGCCACCGCTGCTGCGAGCTTGGCGGCCGACCGACCGATCGAACGCCTCAGCAGACGGACACACGGGCTGGCGTGGTCGCCGTGGGGAAAGCTCGTCCAGTAGATGATCGCCTCCGCACCCTGCGGCCCCATGATCGACCTGTTGAGTGAGATCGGCCCTCCGGGAGACGTCGCTGTCGGGATGCTGCTGTACTTCGCCCAGCCCTCCGATGCGCGTAGCCCGACCCCGGGCACCCGGAGTGTGAACCGGACGCCGTCCTCGGTCACCGACTGTCGAAAGGGCTTGCCCGTCGCCGCGGGCGCCGACGACGGCGAGAGCAGACCGACAGCGGTGAGCGAAACCACCGCGGCGGCCGCCGCTGCCAACCTGGCGATGTCGTTCATGTCCAGCCCCCCTCCTGTTCGTGCGGTGCTGTGCTGGGAGTGAGACTGCGCGGCCGGGGTTTCAGATCCGTTTCAGAGGGACGACACGCGTAGGCATGCCGGCCATGCAGGTGGAGGGGGCGCACTCCGGCACTCCCCTCGGCCGTGCCGACCGGCCCGCCGACGAGCCTCGGAGGCGAGCGCCTGACCCTGATGAGTCGCGGGGCGGCGCGCCGCAGCGCGCCGCCCGTCGCCGGCCTGCTTAGGGAAGGGTGAGGACGCCCTCCGCGCGCCCGCTCCAGTCGTCCGTGCCCTCGTGCCAGACGGTGAGGCCAGTGCCGCCTCCGGTGGCGCCCGCGTACTGACCCGTCCCGCGCACGACCGTCCAGGTATCGGTCGAGGCGCTGAAGCCGCCTCCGAGCTCGGCCCAGTTCTGCGTGAATCGCATCACGAGCGTCCCCCGACGGCCCTTGAGGGTCACCGGGCCGACGTTCTTCTGCGACTTTGCGACGAGCTTTCCGGTGTCCGCCTCGAGCGGGCCGCCCTGGAGCGGTATCAGCGCGACGTCCGATACCAGCGTCGTCTTCCCCGCTCCCGTCATGATCGCCACCCGCTGCTTCTTGGCCGCCTCGGGGGCGGCTGTTGCGACGGTCGTCAGCGTGACCACGAGCGCGAACGACGCGAGCATCGCGCATCGAATCTTCATCGGAGACCTCCTCTGGTTTCGGGCCATCGCGCCGATGGTCGGCCCTGCGCGTTTCAGGCCGGTTTCAGTTCTGAAACATGGGCTGTTAGCGTCCCCGGCCGGAGGTCTCGCACATGGAGTTCCGGGTTCTTGGACCGCTCGAGACGTGGCACGAGGGTGCCGCACTCCCGCTCGGCGGGCTCAGACCACGAGCGCTGCTCGCGGTGCTCCTCCTCCACGCCAACGAGGTCGTTCCCTCCGACCGGCTGATCGAGGACCTCTGGGGCACGGACGCGCCCGAGGACGCTGCGGCCGCGCTGCGCGTCATCGTCTCGCGCCTCCGCAAGGCGCTTCCGCAGGACGTGCTGACGACGAGATCACCGGGCTACGTCCTCCGCGTCGAGTCGGACGAGCTCGACCTCCTCCGCTTCGAACGGCTCGTGGACGAGGGGAGGAGCCTGCTGGCCCGGGGCCTGGCGGCCGATGCGTCGGAGCGGCTGCGCGACGCATTGTCGCTGTGGCGCGGTCCGGCGCTCGTGGAGTTCACCTACGAGAGCTTCGCGCAGGCGGCGATCGCACGGCTCGAGGAGATCCGGCTGACCGCAGTAGAGCTACGCATCGACGCCGATCTCGGGCTCGGTCGCCACGACGAGCTGGTCGCAGAGGTCGAAGCACTCGTCGCCGAGCACCCGCACCGCGAGCGCTTGCGCATGTTTCAGATGAGGGCCCTGTACGGGTCGGGTCGACAGGGAGAGGCACTGGACGCGTACCGGGATGCGCGTCGAGCGCTCGCCGACGGGCTGGGGATCGACCCGAGCCCGGCGCTCCAGGAGCTGGAGCGTGCGATCCTGAGGCAGGACCCCTCGCTGGACGTCGAAGCGAAGACGCCAGCCCGTATGGGGGTGATCGCCGAGCGGTCGATCCTCGTCGCCATCGCGGACGAGACCCGCGTCGATGCGCTGCTGGGAGTGGCCGAGCCGCTCGCGCGAGACCCGCGCCGCGCCGTGATCCTCGCCAGGCTCGTCTCGGAGGCGGCTGACCTCCAACCTGCGTCGGCTTGGCTCGAGGAGCGCCGGTCGGTGCTCGCAGGCCACGGTGTCGCGGCCCGTGCGGCCTCGTTCACGTCGGCGGCGCCTGGCAAGGAGCTCGCGCGGCTCGCCGGCGAGCTCGACGTCGATCTCCTGCTCGCCGACGCGCCCGGCGACCTCCTGGCAGAGGGATCCCCCGACGAGCAGCTGACCGCTCTCCTCGAGAACGCACCCTGCGACGTGGCGCTGCTCATCGCTCGGAGCCCGACGCCCGATGGTCCTGTGCTCGTGCCGTTCGGAGGTGCCGACCACGACTGGGCGGCCGTCGAGCTCGGCGCGTGGCTCGCTCGCGCCACCGGCGCGCCGCTTCGGCTCGCAGGCGCCGCCGCGGTGCCGGAGCGAGGAAAGCGCGACGCGAGTCGCCTGCTCTCCCATGGCGCTCTCGCCGTCCAGCGGGTGTTGGGGATCTCGGCCGAGCCGCTGCTGACCCCGCCGGGCGAGGAGGGCATGCTCGAAGCCAGCGACGAGGCGTGCCTGCTCGTCGTCGGGCTGTCGGCGAGGTGGCACCGTGAGGGCCTCGGCGCAGCGCGGCTGAGACTGGCCCGAGAGGCCACCCCGCCGACCCTGCTCGTGCGGCGGGGTCTACGCCCTGGCGGCCTGGCACCGCCGGCCGCCCTGACGCGCTTCACCTGGTCGATCCGCGGCTGAGCCGATCTCAGGGGCGGCACGCCGGCTCGTACGGCCGACCCGGGAGGAAGGTGTTCCACTCCTCCCGCGTCAGCGTCCGGTTCGCGAGGCTGCAGGCCCGGCGATTCCAGGACTCGGGGTCGACGTCCCAGACCGCTCCGTGGCCATTGCCGTGGGTCTCCAGCAGCTGGCGTCCGTCGCTGGACAGATCGATCATCGTCCGCCGGTCACCTGCGGTGAGCTGCGGGCCGATCTGGGCTCCTGTCGCAACGTCCCAGAGGGACGCAGCCGGCTCGAACCCGGAGACGGCGAGCGTCCGGCCATCGGGGCTGAACTCGAGGGTGAACGCTCCGTTGCCGCCCTGGTCGAGCTCGCGGAGGAGCTTCCGGGTGCGGACGTCCCAGAGGCGCACCACTCTGCCGAACCCACCGGCGGCGAGCGTTCGACCGCCGGGGCTGAGGGCGACGGAGAAGTTGTAGTCGACGGCTGCGTCACCCGGCAGAGCGGCGATCTTCGAGCGGTTGGCCATATCCCAGACCTCCGCCCCTCCGCTGCGAGCGATCGCGAGCATCCTCCCGTCGGCGCTGAACGCAACGTCGAGCGCGTCCTCGCCGCTTCCGATCTCACCCCGCCTGGCGCCTGTTGCCACGTCCCAGAGCAGGACGCCGAACTGGCTCGACGTGGCGACCGTCTTGCCGTCCGGGCTGAAGCTGACGCCGATCACGAGATCGCCGGCGCCGGCAGGGAGGGGCCCGTGGAGCCGCGATCGCGAGCCGGTCGCCCAGAGTGTCAGATCGTCGTTCGTGACCGCTGCAAGGGTTCGCCCGTCGGGCGAGAATCCGAGCGTCTTGACCTCACCACCCGTTTCGAGCAATGGAGGCCCGGCGGGCGTGAGCGTGCGCGCGTCCCAGAGAGCGACGCCCCGTTCCTTGAGACCGACGGCGATCAGACGGCCGTCGGGGCTGAGCTCCCCCGGGTGGCCGTCGTAGCCGGCCTTGTCGAAGGTTCGGTCGTGGGTGAAGGTGAAGGGTCGTCCGAGCCGGCGGCTGCCCGTGAGGTCCCAGGCGATCGCGGCGCCGTCGTGACTCACGGTGTAGAGCGTCTCGCCGTCGGGACTGAAGACTGGTTGCTGAACGAAGTTCGAGTGGCCGTGCAGCGTCTCCAGGAGCGCCGCCGAGTCGACGTCCCAACGTGTCACCGTCTTGTCCCGGTTCGTCGCCACGATCGTCTCGCCGTCCGGGCTGAAGAGCACCCAGTTCGGAGTCCCCGTGAGATCGCCGGTGGCCGCTCGAACGGCCCCTGACCGGAGGTCGACGAGCTGTACTCCATGCTCGCTGCCAACCGCAGCGGTACGGCCGTCAGGGCTGACGGCGAGCGCGGGAGCCGTACCCGCCTCGATGCGTAGCGTCCGCTTCTTCCGACGGCTCGCGAGATCCCACACCGCCAGCTGACCGTTCTCCGATGCGGTGAGAAGTGAGCGATCGTCGGGTGTGATCGCGATCTGGGGTGACGCGAACCAGAAGCCGACGTACGCACCGACGAAGGCTTCGGGCTCGATCGAGCGGCCGATCGGCTCCAGCGTCGCCGCATCCAGAACGGTGATCTGCGCGTCGGCTCCGCCGAGATCCTGAGCGGAGGTGCCTGGCGCCAGGAGGACGACGAGCCGCGACCCGTCCTTCGTGAACAAGATGCGCGTGGCGACCCCGCTGACGACCGTCTCGGCCACTTGCTCACGCGTGCCCGCGTCGACGAGACGCAGGACGTGATCGCTGCCGATGGCGAGCATTCGCCCGTCAGGGCTGTACGCAAGGCTCGCCTGGCCGGCGCCGTCTCCGTGCGCCAGGAGCTCCCCGCGCTGCGTCTTGGTATCGGCATCGAACTGGAGAACCCCACCGCTGCCTGAGAGCACTGCCAGCGTCTTCCCGTCGGGGCTGATCGTGATCTCCCGAAGCACCTCGCCGTCACCGTGCATGATCCCGATCGCAGCAGGGCTGCGTCGAAGCGCGGCGAGCAGGTAGCCGCGGGTCTGCGGCGAGTCTGCGATCGCGACAGCCTGGCGCGCGAGCAGCAGCGAACGGTCGAGATCTTCCTCGACGAGCGCCTGCGCGCCAAGGCGCTGCACGAGCTGTGCCGCCTCCGCGTCGCGTGCCTCACCGCGCTGGATGACTGCGAACGTCCCGCCGGCGACGGCGACCGCGAGCAGGATGGCGACGCCTGCGAGCAGGCCGCGCAAGCGGCGGTTCACGCGTCCGACGCGCTTCGTCTCCTTCTCGGCGGCCTCGCGGCTCTCGGTCACGAACGCGCGCTCGAGCTCGTTGACGTCGAGCGCGTGATCGGACGTCCAGTCGAGGGCGGCAGCGAGACGCGCGCCACGGTACAGCTCGCCCTCGTCGCGCCCTGTCGCATCCCATTCGGTCGCCGCCTGCGTGATGTGGCGGCGCAGTCGGCGCCCCTCGGCGTCCTCCTCGATCCACTCGCGCAGGCGGGGCCATTCGCGCAGCAGGGCCTCGTGTGCGACCTCGACAGCTCCGTCCGACACGGTCACGAGACGGCCGTCGGCGAGTATCTCGAGCACGTCGGCCACATCCTCGTTGCGTTCCAGATCGAGCTCCGCGAGAGGGGCGCGCCGGCGCACCGACGCCTCGCCCTCCCCCTCGCCGACCAGGCGCAGCATGATGGAGCGTACGAGCTGTCTGCGACCGTCGGGGACGCGGGCGTAGGTGCCATCGGCCAGCCGCGCGACGGCGCCGTGCACGCCACCGGACTCGCGGTAGACGGTCAGAGTGAGGGCGTTGTCCTCTCGCTTCTGCCACAGCTCGAGCAGGGCGGTGGAAAGCAGGGGCAGCCCTCCGGGCTCGCCTTCAACGTCGCGGACGAGCGCGTCGGACAGCTCCGGCTCCAGGCGCAACCCGACCCGGCCGGCGGGTAGCTCGACGGCACGTCGGAGCTCCGCTGCCTGCATCGGGCCGACGAGGACCTGGTTTCCGCCCAGCGCCTGGGCGAACCCCGGGTAGACGGCGAAGCGCCCGTAGAAGTCGGCACGCAGCGCGACGACGACGATTGCTCGACCGTGCGGATCGGAGGCCGCACGGACCAGGGTGTCGGCGAAGGCAGCGCGCTCGGCCTCCGACCTGCAGGCGGTGAAGAGCTCCTCGAGCTGGTCGACCGCGATCAGGAGACGCCCGCCGGTCGGCAACGCGTCGAGCGCCTCGGCGAGAGGATCTCTTGCTCCCGAGACGAGCGCGCGACGCAGCTCTTCAAGCGGCCGCTCGCCCGGGCGCAGCAGCAGTCGCCGCCACGCCGCGCTCCCCGGCAGGACGCCGCCGGCAAGCGCCGGCAGGAGACCGGCGCGGAGAACGGACGACTTGCCACTCCCGGAGGGACCGACGATGCCGAGGAAACCGGCGCCGACGAGACGGGCGACGAGCTCGGCGACGAGCCGCTCGCGGCCGAAGAAGTAGTCGGCATCGACCGGCTCGAAGCTCGCCAGGCCCTTGAACGGACACACGCCCTCGGCGGCGACGCGCGTCGGGGTGGCCGGGCCCGAGAGCGCACGCACCTGGTCACGGGCGACCTGGAGGTCGACGACCTTACCGGCCAGCTCGGCCTCGACCTCGCTCAGATCGCTCCTGCCGGCGGCGGCACGCGAGGCGGCGTCGGCGAGCAGGCGGCCAGCCTCGTCGACAGTGACAGCCAGCGCAGCTCCGGCCAGGTCACGGCAGGTCGGGTAGCGCTCGGCCGGGTCCTTCGCGAGCGCCATCGCGATCACGGCGTCGAGAGCCGCCGGCAGCTCCGGGCGTACGGCGCTCGGCGGCGGCGGCTCCGTCTCGAGGTGGGCGAACACGACAGCGAGGTCGGAGTCACTCCGGAACGGCGGCTGCCCGACGAGGCACTCGTACAGCACGCAGCCGAGCGAGTAGACGTCGGCCCTCCCGTCGATCTCGGCCCCGGCGATCTGCTCGGGGGCGACGTAGTCGATGGTGCCCAGGAGGTGGCCGTCGTCGCCGATCGCGGCCTCCTCGGAGACCAGTCTCGTGAGGCCGAAGTCCGCGAGGTAGACGTGGTCGGAGCCGTCGGGACGGGCGCCCGCGTCGAGCAGCACGTTGGAGGGCTTCACGTC
Source organism: uncultured Actinomycetes bacterium (assembly GCA_963703095.1). Classification (GTDB taxonomy): domain Bacteria; phylum Actinomycetota; class Thermoleophilia; order Gaiellales; family Gaiellaceae; genus Gaiella. The sequence continues at coordinate 589,461 of OY969787.1, read as the reverse complement.
GCGATGGACGAGGCCGCGCGCATGCGCCGCGTCGAGAGCGCTGGCCAACTGGACGACGATGCCGATCGCCTCGGCCGGGTTCAGGCTGCCTCGTTGGAGCCGCGCGTTCAGGTCACGCCCCTCGACGAAGCGCATGGCGATGAAGAGGATGTCCTCGGCCGTCCCGGCCTCGTAGATCGGGACGATGTTCGGATGGTCGATCGAGGCGGCCAGCTCCGACTCGCGCAGGAACCGGTCGCGGAACGACTCGTCCTCGGCGAGCCCTGCATCGAGCAGCTTGAGCGCGACCTTCCGCTTGAGCCGCAGGTCCTCGGCCAGGTACACGACGCTCATGCCGCCGAGCCCGAGCAGCGATTCGATCCGGTAGCCGGCGAGCGCGGTGCCGACCCGCGGGTCGTCGCTCAGGTGCACGTGCGCATCCTCGCTTTCGTGCGATCTGCGGGAACAATAGGTCGACTCGGAGTGACGTGTACGGGAGCGGCGTTGCAGCGGCGTTGCAGCGGCGCAACGGGCGAGTGGTCACCTGGGACGTGGAAGTGGAAGAGCGCGGGACGTCGAGCGTGGGGACGACGCTCCCCAGCGGACCCTCGACCGGCGGCTCATCGGTAGCGGCGGGCCGCTCTCTTCGACGGTCCTGAGAGTGCATCGAGGCGACCCGCCACGAATGGCGTCGTCACGGGCTTCCAGCGCAGTGCCCCCGGCAAGAATCGAACTTGCGCACGCGGTTTAGGAAACCGCTGCTCTATCCACTGAGCTACGGGGGCGGAGGCCAGATCATGCCTGCCTGGCGCCGGCCCCGGCCGCTGGTAGAACGGTGACGTGATGGGCCTGGGAGATCCGATCGGCGAGCATCTGGCGACGCTTCCGCAGCCTCAGCGCGACACGCTCGCCGCGTTGCGAGCGACGCTTCGCGAGCTGCTCCCCGACGCTGAGGAGTGCCTCAGCTACTCCATGCCGTGCCTCAAGGTGGGCGGCGTGGCCGTCGCCGGGTTCGACGGGTTCAAGAAGCACTGCTCCTACTTCCCCCACAGCGGCAGCGTCCTGGCGACCGTCTCGGGGATACCCACCTGGTGCCGCACGGCGTCCAAGGGCACGCTGCAGTTCCCGGTCGACCGGCCGCTGCCGAAGGCGCTGGTGCGCAAGCTCGTACAGGCACGACTCGACGAGATCGACGCGAAGGACGCGTCGAGACGCCGCGGCTGAGCGCCCACGGGTCGGGATCGCTTCAGGCGACGCGGCCGGGGACGAGCACGCCGTCGTCCGGCTGCCAGGCGACGACGACGGCGTCGCCGGCCGTGAGCCCTGCGGCCTCGGCACGAGACTCGAGTCGCACCTGGACGCTCCGCCCGTCGGCGAGGTCGACGACGAGCTTGCGCGCGGCGCCGAGGTAGACGGTCTCCGCGAGCGTTCCGCTCAGCGCGTTCGCGTCCGCGGCGACGGCTGCGCCGACACCGGCGATCGTCATGCGCTCGGGGCGGACGACGATCGTCGCCTCGGCGCCGTCCGCGAGCCCGGCACGGGCCACCTGACCCGGATCGACGAGCCACCGCGCCTCGCCGTCGACCAGCGTCGCCACGCCGTCCCGCACGCTCAGCGTCCCGCCGAACGCGTTCGAATCGCCGAGGAACCGTGCCACGAAGGGCGTGCCCGGGGTCTCGTACAGGCTCTCGGGACTGCCGAGCTGGACGACCTTGCCGTGCTCCATCACGGCGATCCGGTCGGCCATCGTCAGCGCCTCCTCCTGGTCGTGCGTGACGACCACGAAGGTGACCCCGACCGTGTGCTGGATGCGCTTGAGCTCGATCTGCATCTCGCCGCGGATCTGGCGGTCGAGCGCCGAGAGCGGCTCGTCGAGCAGCAGCACGCGCGGCCGCTTCACGAGCGCCCGGGCGAGCGCCACGCGCTGCTTCTGACCGCCCGAGAGCTGCGCGGGACGCCGGCCGCCGAGGTGCCCGAGCTGCACGAGCTCGAGCGCCTCGTGGGCGCGCGCGAGCGCGTCGCGTTTCCCGACCCCCTCCATCCTCAGGCCGTAGGCGACGTTGCGCTCGACGGTCATGTGCGGGAAGAGGGCGTACGACTGGAACATCATGTTCACCGGGCGTCGGTACGGCTTCACGCCGACGAGGTCGCGCCCGTCGAGCAGCAGCCGCCCCGCGTCGGGGCTCTCGAAGCCGGCGAGCATCCGCAGGAGCGTCGTCTTGCCGCACCCGCTCGGCCCCAGCAGCCCGAAGAACTCGCCCTCGCGGATCGAAAGCGTGACGTCGTCGACGGCCGTCACCACCCCGAACCGCTTCGTGACGCCCTCGATCCGGATCACGTCGCGGAGGTCGCTCACGCGACGCTCTCCCGGCCGCGGAGCCGCAGCGACCCGAGCACGAGCAGGATGCTGACCGCGAGCACGACCGTCGCGAGCGCGTTGATCACCGGCGTGACCCCGAAGCGGACCATCGAGTAGATCTTGATCGGGAGCGTCACCTCGATTCCCGCCGTGAAGTACGCGATCACGAACTCGTCCACCGAGAGCGTGAAGACGATGAGCGCCCCTGCGATCACGCCGGGCGCGACCTGTGGGAGCGTGACGTTCAGGAACGTCTTGAGCTCGGAGGCGCCGAGATCGAGGGACGCCTCGACCGTCGAGTGGTCGAAGTGCGCGAGGCGGGTAGCGACGACGATCGCCACGAACGCGATGCCGAACGTGGCGTGGGCGAGAACGATCGACCAGAGACCGAGCTGCTGGCCGAGCTTCTGCGTGAAGACGAGGTTGAACGCCGACAGCAGCGCGATCGCGAGCACGATGTCGGGGATGATCATGGGCACGTAGACGAGCCCGTCGAGCAGCCGCGAGCGGAGACGGGCGAGCCCGAACGCGAGTGGCGTGCCGACGAGCACCGCGACGGCAGTGGTGCAGAGGGCGACGATCAGCGTCGCGACCGCCGCGTCCCGGATCTCCTGGTCGTCGACGAGCTCCCCGTACCACTTCGTCGAGAAGCCGCCCCAGGACGTCGGCAGCCCCGACTCGTTGAAGGACAGCCCGACCAGCACCGCGATCGGGAGGTAGAGGAAGACGAGCGTCCCGACGAAGAGGGCGCCGAGCGCGAGGTCTCCTTCCCTAGACCGCACCCGCGACCTCCCGCTCCTCCCGGCCGCGCGCGAGCCAGGCCTGGAGCACGACGAGCGCGAGCAGCATCGCGATCAGCGACACGGCGAGCGTCGCCCCGAAGGGCCAGTCGCGCGCCTCGAGGAACTGGCCCTGCACGAGCGTGCCCACCATCTGGCGGCGGCCGCCCCCGAGCAGGTCGGGGATGATGAAGTTCCCGAGCGACGGGACGAACACGAAGATGCAGCCCGCCGCGATCCCGGGGAGGGTGAGCGGCACCATCACGGTGACGAGCCGCCGCCAAGCGTTCGCGCCGAGGTCGGCGGCGGCCTCGCCGAGCTCGGGGCCGAGCCGCTCGAGCGCCGCGTAGATCGGCAGGATCATCAGCGGCAGGTAGGTGGAGACCATGCCGAGGACGATCGCGAACTCGTTGTAGAGCATCCGCACCGGCTCGTCGACGAGACCCGTGCCGCGGAAGACGCGGTTGACGAGCCCCTGGTCGTTGAGCAGGACGATCCAGGCGTACGTCCGGATCAGGAGGCTCGTCCAGAAGGGGAGGATCACGAGCACGAGCAGCACCGTCCGCCAGCGCGTGGGCCGCGTCGCGATGAAGAGGGCGACGGGGTACCCGATCAGCAGCGAGACGACGGTCGCCTCGATCGCAACGCGCAGCGAGAACCACAGCACGTCGAGGTAGAGGGAGTCGAAGGCGCGGCGGTAGTTGTCGAGCGTCCAGTCGTAGACGACGCCGCCGTAGACCCCGCGCTGGAAGAAGCTGTACGCGAGCACGAGCCCGACCGGCAGCACGAGCAGCCCCGCCCACCAGAGGAGGGCGGGGCTGACGAGTGCCGCGCTGCCGAGCCGGCGGCGCACCGGCTGCTAGCCGATGATCTCGGACACCGTCCGCGACCACAGCGGCTGCGCCTTGCCGAGATCGCGCTCGGTCTGGAAGCGGAGCAGCACCTTGGGCGGGATGGCGAGGTTCGGGTAGGTCTTGGCCAGCGACTTCTTCACCTGGGCCATCGCCTTCTCGTTCGGCGTCTTGTAGAGCACGAGCTCGGTCACGGCCTTGCCGCTGTCGGGCCGCAGCACCCAGTTCAGGAACTGGTGAGCGGCCTCCTGGTTCTTGCTCTTCGCGAGGACGACCATCGTGTCGACCCAGACGTCGGATCCCTCCTTGGGGATCATGAACTTGATCTTCGGGTTCTCGGCGATGCCGTAGTTGCACCAGCCGTCCCAGGCCTGCACGAGGTGCGCCTCGCCGGACACGAGCTTCGAGTAGAACGTCGTGTCGTCGTATGCGAGGAGACCGCCCTTTGCCTCCTTCAGCAGCGCGGCCGCCCGGTCGAGCTGCGCGGGATTGACCGTGTTGATCGAGTACCCGAGCACCTTGAGCGCGGGCAGCATCAGCCAGCGGTCGGTGGCGAGCATCGTGATCTTGCCTTTCAGCGCCGCGGACGGCTTGAGCAGGTCGTTCCAGCTCTTCGGGGCCTTGGTCAGATCGCTGCGCCAGCAGAGGCCCGTCGTGCCCCACGTGTACGGGACGGAGAAGCGGTTGCCCGTGTCGTAGGCCAGCTTGAACGCCGCCGGGTAGAGGTTCTTCAGGTTCGGGATCTTCGTCCGGTCGAGGCGGGCTGCCCAGCCGCGCTTCTTGAGCGACTCGGCGAACGGGCCCGAAACGAACACGATGTCGTAGCCGCCGCCGTTCTGGGCCTCGAGCTTGCCCATGATGTCCTCGTTCGTCGTGTGCTTCGCGAGCTTGACCTTGATCCCGGTGGCCTTCTCGAACTTCGGGATCAGGTCCTTCGGCGTGTACGCGTCCCAGTTCGAGATCGTCAGCGTGACGGCAGACGAGCGCGCGGTCGCGGTGCCGGTCGCGACGGCGACGGCCACGATCGCGAGCACGGCGAGCACGGCGGCGCGCGTGGAGCGGCGGTGCGTCATAGAGGGTGCCTCCTGTGTCGTGGAGCGGGTCATCGGGTGACGGGCTGTCCGTCGCGTGCGAGCCGCTCGATCAGCGTGGCGGCCCGGACGCGTCCGGGGTCGGCCTGCAGGCGCGCCGCCACGGCACGCATCCGCGTCTGCAGGGCGGTGTCGGCGAGGAGCCGCTCCACCGCGTCGAGGAGCTCCTGCTCCTCGAACGCGTAGGTGGCGAGCCGGTGCCCGAACCCGGTCTCGTGCACCCGCTGGGCGTTGTCGTACTGATCCCAGAAGAGCGGCAGGGCGATCATCGGCTTGCCGTAGTGGAAGCACTCGGTCGTCGTGTTGTTGCCCCCGTGGGTGACGACGAGGTCGACGTGCGGGAGGATCGCTGGCTGCGGCAGGTACTCGGCGCCCCACATGTTGTCCGCGAGGTCGTACTCGGTGTGCTGCGGACCCTTCGAGACGACGAACCTGTGAGGCGACCGCGAGAGGACGTCGATGAGCCGCCGCATCAGGTCGACGTCGGCCGAGCCGAGGCTGCCGAGCGACAGATAGACGAGCCCGCCCTCGACGTGTGTGAGCTCGTCGGGAACGGTGAAGGCCTCGGTCACGTCTCGCACGCACGTGTCGATCCGGTGCCAGGTACCGGCGAGCGGCGTCTCGCGCGCGTAGTCCACCTCCGCCGGGTAGAGGTAGAGGTTGAGGCGGTCGGACTCGTGGACGAACTCCCCCGGCGGCAGTGGTGGCGCGCCGCGCTCCTCGCAGAAGGCGGAGAAGGACGCGTGGAGCTCACCCGTCGAGCGGAGGTACTCGGCGCGGAAGCCATCCCAGCCGTCACGGTCGCCGGCGGGATAGCCCGAGAACACGGGTGGGATGCCCGGATCCTTCATCTCGAGCGGGTTGCACGAGACGATGCGCGCCCACGGTCTGCCGGCGGCGTGGATCGCGGGGAAGCAGACGACGTTGTCCTCCACGATCACGTCGGGCTCGAGCTCGCCGAAGATCTCCGCCAGACGGTCGTCGACGTACCGCGCGCCGTCGCAGAGCGCCTCGAGCGTCGGCGCGATGAACCCGGAGAGCTGGTCGATCGTGGGCGTGCGGAACACGGGCGCGGTGTCGCGGATGAAGTCCTTCCAGAACTGACCGGGCTCCTCCTCCTGCGCTGGTGGTGGCCCGAGGCGCATCAGACGCTCCTCGAAGCCCTGTGCCTCGAGGGTGCCGGCGAAGGACTCCTCGAGCACGAACACGACCCGGTGGCCGTGCTCGCGCAGGATCTGCCCGATCGCGACGCAGTTGTTCGTGGGGCCGTAGGCCCCCTCCGGGAAGAACACGATCGTCTTGCCGTCGGCCATGGCGCTCCTAGGTCGGGGTGGTGGCGGGACGGGGGACGGTCTCGGCGGTCTCCACGCCGGGGACGCCCCAGCCGTAGGCGAGCTTGTGGATGCCGAGCACGAGGAACGACTCGACGGAGACGACGCCGGCGATGGTGTGCAGACGCTGCTTCAGCAGGTCGGCGAAGTGGGCCGTGTCGCGGCACACGACCTCGACGAAGAGGTCGAAGGAGCCGGCGGTCTCCGCGACGTAGCTCGTCTCCGGCAGGGCACCGACCGCCGCGCACACGTCCTCGAGGGTGCCCGGCCGGACGCGGATGCCGAGCAGCGCCATCCGGTCGAAGCCGATCCGGATCGGGTCGGCGATGCCGACGATCTGCAGCAACCCGTGCTCCTCCAGCCGCCCGACGCGGTAGCGGACGACGCTCTCCGAGACCTCGAGCTCCCCGGCGATGCGGCTGAAGGGCCGCCGCCCGTCCGTCTGCAGAACGGCGATGATCCGCCTGTCGAGGTCGTCGAGGCGCACAGCGCGCCCGCCCGGGGACCGCTCCCGGATTCCGCTATCGTCGCCACGCTTTTCCGACAATTCCGTCCCGATGGATCGCGAACCTACGAGATCCGCAAGATGCCGTCAAGGCCTGTGATGACCCGCGCCAAGCTCGAGCGGGCCGTCGGGGCGCTCGACCGCGAGCGGCTCGCCGCTGCTCGGTGGTTCGCGGGCAAGGACCGGCCGGTCGACGACGTCGTCCTCGTCGACGCCGTCGAGCTGCCCCACAGCGACGGGGCGCTGCTCGTGGTGCTCGACGCCGTCCAGGGCGGGGATCGTGATCGCTACGCGATCCCGGCGCGGATCGACGGGACCGGCCTGGTCGACGCCGGGCCCGAGGATCCGCTCTGGCCCGCGCTGGCCTCGGTGATCGTGGAGGGGGGCAGCCTCGACGGCATCGCCGGGCGCTTCGCCGCGGTGCCCGGCGCCGTCGCCGTACCGGGCTCCCCGGTCGGACGCTCGCTGTCCGCCGACCAGTCCAACACCTCGATCGTCCTCGACGACCGGCTCGTCGTGAAGTGCTACCGCCGGCTCGAGGAGGGCGTCCATCCAGAACCGGAGCTGCTCGCGGGGCTGACCTCGGTGGGATCGACCAGCGCGCCACGCTTCGGCGGGGCGCTCGTGCGCCGGCACGGGCTCGATCACGAGGCGATCGCATGCGTCTACGCGTTCGTCCCGGGGGAGCCAGTCGGCTGGGAGCATCTGATCGAGCGGCTGCGAGCCGCTCTTGCGCGCGACGACCAACGAGCGCTCGACGAGCTCGTGGCGGACGCGAAGTCGTTCGGACGGGCGACCGGACGGCTCCACGTCGACCTGGCCGCGGCGTTCGGCGTAGTGCTCGCCACCGACGAGGACGGAGCCCGCGCGACCGCCGCCGCCGCCGCGAGGCTCGCCGCGGCGATCGAGCTGGCGACCGACGAGACCAGGGCGGTGCTCGCGTCCGCCCGGGCGGTCGCGGGCGAGACGCTCGAGAAGCTCCGAGGCCTTGCCGGCCGGCCGCTCATCCGCTGCCACGGCGACCTCCACGTGGGCCAGCTCGTCGCGTCGCCCGACGGACCGGTGGTGATCGACCTCGAGGGCGAGCCGGGGCGTCCACTCGAAGAGCGGCGCCGACATGCATCGCCGCTGCGGGACGTGGCCTGCCTGCTGCTCTCGCTCGACCACACGGCCGCCGCCGCCGCGCGTCGGCTCGACTTCGGCGCCGCGCTCGGGGACGCGTTCGCATGGAGCGCAGGCGCCCGTCGCGCCGCGCTGGAGGGGTATGCGTCAACGGCCGGCGAGGCCGGGCTTCCGGTGGACGACGGGCTGCTGCTCGCCTGGGAGCTCGAGAAGGAGCTCCACGAGGTGATCTACGCTGCGACGGTGCTCCCGGAGTGGTCGTACGCGCCACGTCTCGCGCTCGAGCGCCTCCTGGAGCGGGCGTCCGCGGCGTGAGCCCCGACGGCTTCCTGAGTGACGTCCTCTCGGCGCCAGAGCGGCTCGCGCGCGTCCTCGACGCGTACGACGCCGGTCGATCGCCCCTCCGAGAGCTGCCTCCCGACGGCGTCGAGCGGGTGCTGTTCCTGGGGATGGGCAGCTCGCGCTTCGCGGCGCTGACCGCCACCGCGCACCTGCGAGCGCGAGGAGTCGACGCGCACGCGGAGCTCGCGTCGACGGGGCTGCCGAGCTCGCCTCGGCCCGGGACGCTCGTGGTGGGCATCTCCGCCTCGGGCGGAACCGCCGAGACGATCGAGGCGCTCTCGCGGCACCGCGGCACGAGCACGACGGTCGCGATCACCAACGTCCCGGGCTCGGCGATCGAGGGTCACGCCGACGTCGTCCTCCCGCTCACGGTCGGGCCGGAGGGCGGCGGCGTCGCGTGCGTGAGCTTCCAGGCGACGCTGGCGGTGCTGCTCGCGCTCGTCGGACGACTCACCGGCTCGCCGAGCATCGGCGAGCTGCGACCGGCAGTAGAGGCGGGGGCGGCGCTGCGCGCCTCGCGCGACGGGTGGCTCGGACGGCTCGTCGAGCTCGCCGGCGCCGCGCGAGCGATCCACACGATCGCCCCGGCCGAGCGGATCTCGTCGGCGCTGCAGTCGGCGCTGATGCTGCGCGAGGGGCCGCGGTTAGCGGCCGACGCCGCGGAGACGGGGGACTGGCTGCACGTAGACGTCTACCTCTCCAAGCACCCCGGCTACACCGCTCTCCTCTTCCCCGGCTCGCGGTTCGACGCAGGAGTGCTGGAGTGGGCACGACAGCGCGACAGCACGATCGTCGCCGTCGGCGCCGCCACCGACGGAGCCGCGCTCCGCGTCTCCTACCCGGGCGCCGACGATGCTCTGGTTGCGACGCTCGTCGAGACCGGCGTGGCCGAGCTGCTCGCCGCCGAGCTCTGGCTCGGACAGCCATCGGACGCCTGACGCGGCGCGCGTCGGGCACCAGCACGCCGCGGATCTCCTCCCGCTGCCGCCTTCACGGACTCGCACACGGTGAGAGCGCCACCGGCCTCGTGCCCTCGTCCGGGCGGGGCCTCGGCGTGCCATGACGTCGGGCGAACGCGTGCAGCGCGTCGTTCTCCGGCGAGCGCACGCGACGGCCGGTGTGCCGCGATGCGTAGCCTCGGGAGATGGGCCTGGTGCGCATGACGGCGATCGTCGTGGCGCTCGTGATCGGCGTCCCGCTCGTGATCGTCGGACTGTCGCTGATCGGTCCGGTCGGGTGGGTGGTCGCGGCCGTCGTCCTCCCGCTGGCCACGCTCGCCGCGCTGCTCGTCCTCGGCCGGGAGCCCGATGACCGGGAGTGAGCGCTGGCGCAGCCCGGGCGGGACCGCGTACCCTCTGACGATGCGCCGCGCACTTGCCCTCGTCGCGCTGGTGACGCTCGTCGCCGCGCCGTCCGGTGGAGCGGCGGAGTCGCCCGAGGCCTTCATGAAGCGCGTGCTCCGGTTCACGGTTGAGGCGCGCTACGCGGAGGCCTGGACCCTGCTGCACCCCGCGCACCAGCGCGTGGCGACGAAGCAGCAGTTCGTCCGCTGCCGCGCGACCGACCCCAGCCTGTCGGCCTACCGCCTCGCCTCGACGACGCTCGTCTCGAAGCGCACCGCGCCGCTCGCGTCGCCCGGCGTCCCGCAGCGACGCTCGACCCGGGTCGTGCTGCGCTTCCGCATCGCGGACGCCACGCAGGTCTACCCGGCCACCAACGCCAGCGTGAACGCGGTCTGGACGGGGAGCCGCTGGGCCTGGGTGCTCCCGGCCGGCGAGGTGCCGGCGTTCCGCGCCGGCCGCTGCCCCGCGTAGCCTCTCCCCCGACAGGTCACTCTCGACCACGAGGAGCGAGCACGCGTGAACACAGGACCGCTGGGGCAGCAGCGTGGGGTCTGGTTCGTGATCCTGATCGGGATCGTCACGTTCGGGATCTACTGGATCTACTGGGCCTACAAGACGTGCGACGAGATGAAGCGGCGCACGGGCGAGGGAGTCGGCGGCGTGCTGGGTCTCGTGATCTGGCTCGTCCTCCAGCCGGTGATGGCCTTCGTGATCCCGTCGGAGCTCGGGAACATGTACGCCGGCGACGGGAAGCCGAAGCCGGTGACGGGCTGGACGGGGCTGTGGCTCTTCCCGTTCGGGTTCCTGATCATCCCCGGCATCGTCTGGGCCGTGAAGGTGCAGGGGTCGCTGAACCGGTATTGGGCCGAGGCCGCGGCGACGCAGCCGAGCGTCCCCTGATGCCGGCCGGGGCCAAGCCCCGCGGTCAGCGGATGATCGGCAGGCTTGCCGGGTCGAAGCCGAGCCAGAAGCGGGCGAGCCGACCGAGCGCTCCGTTCGCGCGGAGCGCCACGATCGCCCGATCGACCGCTGCCGCGGGCACGGGGGCGTCGCGATGCACGAGCGCCACGAGCCCGCCGTCCCAGCGGACGCGGGCCGCGATCGGGCCGAGGACGGCGCGGTGGCCCTCGACGACGAGGGCGGCGGCGGTCGGGTCGAGCAGGGCCGCGTCGCAGGCGCCGGTCTGGACGAGACGCACGAGGCGTGCCGGGCCGGGTGCCACGATCGCCCGCTGCGCGGGCCTCAGCCACGTCGCCGTGCGCGCCGCCTCGGTGGCGCGGATCGCGCAGAGGATCCTGGTGCGGAGCTCGTCGAGCGTCCGGGGGCGAGCCGTGCCCCGACGGAGGAGGACGACGGTGTCGGTCGCCAGGTAGGGACGGGTCACGGAGCCGAGGTCGTAGGCGAGCCGCGTGGGTCGAACGGCGGCGAGGGCGACGTCCCAGGCGGGGGCGTCGCCGAGGAGCAGGCGCTCCGTGGACGGAGCGCGCACGAACCGCACCCGCGGGATGCGGAGGCGATCGGCGATCGCACGCGCGACCGCCACCTCGAACCCGCGGGCGAGGAGCACGTCGCGGCCGCGGACGACGCCTGCCTGCAGGACGGGATCGCCGGGCGCGAGCGCCACCACGAGCACGTTCGGACGCCGGGCGGCCACCGACGGCGAAGGGGTCTCGACGGTGGTCGGCGGCGCGTCCTCGGCCCGACCCTCGGCCGGGAGGCCGAGCGCGACGAGCGCGACCGCCGCCACGACGGCCGCGGTGACGACCGCCGCGACGAGCCCGATGCCTCCCGCGACGGTGACGGCGACGCCGCGCCGGCTCATGCGCTCACCTCGCGGAAGACGTCCACCTGCGCGCCGAAGTCGGCGAAGCCGTAGAGCATCTCGGCGTCGTAGTGGCTGACGCGGATGCAGCCGTGCGACGCTGCATACGTCGGCACCGAGCCGAACTCGTGGAACGCGACGCCGCCGACGAAGTAGCTCGCCCACGGGAGCCACACCGAGAACGGCACCGACCACGAGTACCGCTCCTTCCGGTAGACGTGGAACGTGCCGAGCGGCGTCGCGCCGCCCGCCCCGGTCGAGACGTGCACGGTGCGGACGACGCGCCCGTTCTCGATCAGCAGGGCCAGCTGTCGGCCGAGCTGGACCTCGATGCGCCGCCCCGGCGCCCGGAGCGCGGGCTGCGGGCGCGTCGCGCCGAGCAGCGCCTCGACCGTGGCCGCGGTGAGCGCGCCGTCGCGCGGCAGCCCGGCCCACTTCTGGAACGCGAGCACGGCGGTGGACGTGTGGGCATCGACCCGCCCCGTGAGTCCGCGCCGGTCCATGAACCCGAGGTCGACGAGAGCCTGCTGGACGTCACGGGTGCCCGCGGGACGGAGAGCCGTGTCGAGCGGTGCGCCGACAGGCCGGCGGAGGTCGTAGCCGGGGAACAGGCCGAGCGGCACGCCGCCCTCGATGCGCACGCGCACCGACTGCAGGCCGGGCACGGAGAGCACGGTGCGCACCAGCTGCCCCATCCGCTCGCGCAACACGCCGCGGTCGACGCCGCGCGCGAACGAGGCAGACAGGTCGACTGTCGCGACCCTCCGCTGCACGATGACGGAGCGAACGGCCGTCCGGGGCGGGATCGCGGTCGAGATGCCGCGTGCGCGCTCCGCGGCGCGCGGGCCGGCCAGCAGCGCCCCGACGAGCGCCGGGACGTTCGGGGCGGCCCGCTGCACGGACACGGGAACGCCACCGCGCAGGAACCAGGCCCGGCCGACCCCGCTCTCCGTCGCGCCGACCGGGGGGGCAGCGACGAGCAGGAGCACGGCGACCACGGCGACGCCGATCAGCGCGCGCATCACGCGACGCGGATTCGACGGCCCAGCCGTCGGCTCCTTCCCGGGAAGCACCTGCACATCGTGCGTATCGGCGCCCGAGACAGCCATCTCCAGTCGACCGGATAGCTGCCCTCAAGCCCCGACGGACATGCGCCGATGAGGTGGGTGCTCCCGGTGCAACCTCCGGCTGACAGCCCTGCGGCGGTCTCCCGCCCCGACGACCCGCTGGTCGAGTCGTACCGCAAGCTCGCGGACGTCTTCCACGAGGTCCTGTCCGAGCAGAGCCTCGACGACCTGCTCCAACGGATCGCCGACACCGTCGGCGAGCTCGTGCCCTACGACGACATCACGTTCTACGAGGCCGACGACGCGATGCGCGAGCTCCGCGCCGTCTACGCGAGCGGGACGGACGCCGCGAAGGTGCTCGAGGATCCGCCGTTTCCCTACGGCGTCGGGATCACCGGCTGGGCCGCCGAGCAGCGCGAGCCGGTGCTCGCGAACCGGGCCGAGCTCGACCCCCGGGTGCGGTTCGTCGCGAACACGACACCCGACCCCGAGTCGCTGATCTCCGCCCCGCTGATCGCGCGGGGGCACCTCAAGGGGACGCTCAACATCTACCGGCTCGGGTTCCAGGAGTTCACCGAGGACGAGTTCCGCCTCGTCGTGCGGTTCGCCGATGCTGCCGCGCTCGCGATCGACAACGCCCACATCCGCGCCTCCCTCGAGCAGCAGGCGAAGACCGACTCGCTCACCGGTCTCTGGAACCATCGCGCGTTCCACGAGCGTCTCCGCAGCGAGCTCGTCCGCTCCTCCGCGAGCCACGACACGGTCGGGCTCGTGATGCTCGACCTCGACGACTTCAAGCGGGTCAACGACGTGTACGGCCACGCGATCGGCGACACGGTGCTCGCCGGGATCGCGGAGATCCTCCGCGGCAGCGTCCGCGTGACGGACGCGGTCTGCCGGATCGGCGGCGAGGAGTTCGCGATCGTCCTCCCCGGCTCCGGGCCGTCGGAGGCCTTCCGCCTCGCCGAGCGGATCGCCGAGCGGCTCGCGGCGACCGCCTTCGACGTGGTCGGCCCGATGAGCGTGTCCGTGGGGATCGCGTGCGGGCCTGAGCATGCCGCCAACCCACGCGAGCTCGTCGCCTGCGGCGAGATCGCGATGATGACCGCGAAGGCGACCGGCAAGGGGCGGATCATCCTCTTCGAGGAGGAGCGCTCCGAGCGACCGAGCCCGATGCGGGCGGAGGAGGTGCGCTCGATCGCGCACCTCAAGATGCTCCACGGCGTCTCCACGAAGCTCGCGCGCCTCAACGACGTGAGCGAGATCGGCGGCACGATCGCCGACGAGCTCCGCCAGCTGATCGACTACCACAACTGCCGGGTGTTCGTCCGCGACGGCGACGAGCTCGTGCCGGTCGCGTTCCGCGGAGACCTCATCGGGGAGGGACCGGCGCTGCAGGTGCTCGCCACCCGCGTCGGCGAGGGGATCACCGGCCACGTGGCTGCGACGGGCGAGCCGTTCCTCACCGGAGACGCCGCCGGCTGCGGCATCGGCCGGCTGATCCAGGGCACCGAGCAGATCGAGGAGTCGCTCCTCGCCGTGCCGCTGCGCTATGGAACCTCGGTCGAGGGCGTGATCGTCGTGTCGAAGCTCGGGCGCGACCAGTTCGACGACGACGACCTGCGCCTGCTCGAGGTGCTGGCCGGGCACGCCTCCGTCGCGCTCGTCAACGCCCGGCTCTACGAGGCCGAGCGACGTGAGGCGGAGGGCGCCAAGGCCCTGCTGGAGCTCTCGCGCGAGCTGTCGTCGCTCACCGACCTGGCCGAGGTGGCGGCGCGGGTGACCGGCGGCGCGGCACGCATCATCGGCTCGCGGCGCGCGTCGCTGTGGCTGCCCGTCCGTGACACCGGGGAGCTCGAGTGCCTGGCGGCCGTCTCGGGGGAGCGCCTGTCCACGAGCGGTGCGCTGCGCATCCCCGCGGAGATCGTCGCCCGCTTCTCCGACCGTGACGGCCCGTGGCTGCTCTCGGCGGATGAAGCCGAGGGCATCGCCCGAGTGCTCGGGATGCGCGGGCGCGGCGAGACCCACGCCGTGGTGCCGATCCACCTCGAGTCGGGGCTCGGCGTCCTCGCGGTCGCGATCGAGCCCTCGACGGGCACGCGCGAGCTCGAGCTGCTCGAGGGGATCGGCAACCAGGCCCGCCTCGCGATCACGAACGCCGGCAGCTTCGAGACGCTCGAGCGCACGTTCCTCTCCACGGTCGAGGCGCTCGCCAACGCGCTCGAGGCGAAGGACGAGTACACGTCCTCCCATGCGCGCTGGATCTGCGACATGGCCCTGCGCGTCGGGCAGGAGCTCGGGCTCGAGGCGGGCACGCTCAAGCGCATCCAGCTCGGGGCGCTCTTCCACGACATCGGCAAGATCGGGATCCCGGCCTCGATCCTCATGAAGCCGGGTCCGCTCACGGACGAGGAGCGCGAGGTCATCGAGCGCCATCCTGAGCTCGGGGAGCGCATCCTCGCGCCGATCGAGCAGCTCTCGGACGTCAGGCCGATCGTACGGGCCTGCCACGAGCGCTACGACGGTCGCGGCTACCCGGACGGGCTCCAGGGCGAGACCATCCCCCTGGAGGCCCGCATCATCTTCGCCTGCGACGCGTTCCACGCCATGACGAGCGACCGCCCGTATCGCCAGGCGCTCGCGGCCGACGAGGCGTTCCGGCGGCTCTCCGAGGCCGCTGGCACGCAGTTCGACCCGCGCGTCGTCGACGCGTGCCTCCGCGTGCTCCAGGCGCCTCCGCCCGACGCGCCATAGCGGGTCGGCCCGGCGCCGACCGCCACTGCTTCGGCGCGTGTATCCCTCGGGGGCGCTCGTGCGTCTACCGGGTGAGACCATCCACACCCGAAGGAGGGCATCATGAAGAAGAACATGGGTCGCGCCGACCGGATCCTGCGGGCGCTCGTCGTCGCACCGCTCGCGGTGGTCGCCGCGCTCCTCGTCGGCCCGGGCTCGGTCCTCGGGATCGCGCTCCTGGCCGTCGGCGCCGTGATGGCCGCGACCGCGCTCGTCGGCTTCTGCCCGCTCTACCCGCTGCTCGGGATCTCGACGTGCCCCGCCCGCAGGACGACGGCCACGTGACCCGGACGGCACGCGCGCCGGCTCCCTTCGACCTCGACGCGCTCGCCAGGGCGCACGGCCCGTCGCTGACCCGGCTCGCGCGCTCGTTGACACGGGATCCCACACTCGCCGAGGACCTCGTTCAGGAGACGTACGCCCGGGCGCTGCGCCACGGCCCGCCGACGAGCGGCGCACCGGTGGAGGCGTGGCTGCGGCGCGTGCTGCACAACCTCGCGGTCGACCGGGCCCGCCGGTCGGCCCGCGAGGTGCTCGTCGAGGAGATGGAAGAACGCTGGCACGACGACGCCTATACGGTCGACACCGCGTCGGTGGTCGAGCGGGCGGAGCTCCGCGAAGAGCTCGAGGACGCCCTCGTGCGCCTCCCGTTCGCGTACCGGTCAGCCGTCCTGCTGCACGACGTGGCAGGGCTGACGGTGAAGGAGATCGCAGACATGTCCGAGCTCGACCTCCCTGCGGCGAAGCAGCGACTGCGCCGCGGCCGCATGGCGCTCGTCAGCGCGCTGGCGGCCGGTGATGAGCGGCGCGAGGCGCTGGCCGGGGTGCCGCTGTCCTGCTGGAGCGCGCGCCAGCACGTCTCCGACTACCTCGACGGCACGCTGCTCCGGGACGAGGCGCGCGTCGTGGAGCAGCACCTGGAGGGGTGCCCCACCTGTCCGCCGCTCTACGCCGCGCTCGTCGGCGTGCACGCGGCGCTCGGCGGGCTGCGTGACCCGGACTCCGTCGTGCCGCCGGAGCTCGCCGAGCGCATCGCCCGACCCGGCTGATCGCACGAAGAGGGTGTGGGGCAGCCTGTCGGGGCTAACCCGTCCGCCGGAGCAATCGGAGCGCGCGCCCGTCCACGGTCACGGGCGCGCGGGCGGGCAGCTCGTGCTCGCTCGGCGGCAGGTGCGGCTCGGCGGTCGAGAGCTCGTGCGCCCAGCGTCGGCCGAACCGGGTCGGCGGGAGCAGGAAGGTGACGGGGTCGCGCCAGGCGTTGAACAGCACGATGAACGACTCGTCGACGACCGGCTCGCCCTCCGGGGTCAGGCCCGGGATCTCCTCGCCGTTCAGGAAGACCCCCAGCGCGAACGCGTCGCCGCGCCCCCAGTCCGCCTGGGTCATCCGGCGCCCGTCGGGTCGGAACCACCACACGTCGGGCGCGCCCGATCCCATGTGCTCCTCGCCCGTGAGGAACGACCGTCGCCGGAACACCGGGTGGGCGCGGCGCAGCGCGACGACGCGGCGGGTGAAGGCGCAGAGCTCCTCGGCCCGCTCGTCGAGCGCCCAGTCCAGCCACGAGAGCTCGTTGTCCTGGCAGTACGCGTTGTTGTTGCCCGCCTGCGTGCGTCGCAGCTCGTCTCCTGCCAGCAGCATCGGCGTGCCCTGCGAGAGGAGCAGCGTCGCGATCACGTTCCGGATCTGGCGGTCGCGAAGCGCGTTGACCTCCGGCTCGGCGGTCTCCCCCTCCACGCCGCAGTTCCAGCTGCGGTTGTCGTCGGTGCCGTCGTGGTTCGCCTCCCCGTTCGCCTCGTTGTGCTTGCGCTCGTAGGTGACGAGGTCGCGGAGCGTGAACCCGTCGTGGCAGGTGACGAAGTTCACCGACGCGAACGGCGTCCGCCCGTCGTCGGCGAACACGTCGCTCGAGCCGGTGAACCGCTGGGCGAACGCCGCCACCGCCGTGTGGCCGCGCCAGAAGTCGCGCATCGTGTCGCGGTAGCGCCCGTTCCACTCGCTCCACAGCACCGGGTAGCCGCCCACCTGGTAACCGCCCGGGGCGACGTCCCACGGCTCCGCGATCAGCTTCACCTGGGACAGGACGGGATCGGCGTGGATCGCGTCGAAGAACGCCGCCGACGGGTCGAAGTGAGCAGGATCCCGCCCGAGCGCGGAGGCCAGGTCGAACCGGAAGCCGTCGACATGGCACTCGACCGCCCAGTACCGGAGGGAGTCGAGCACCAGCCGGAGCACGTTCGGGTCGGAGAGATCGAGCGTGTTGCCGGTGCCCGTGACGTCCGTGTACAGCCGCGGGTCGCCGGGATCGGTGCGGTAGTAGACGACGTTGTCGATCCCGCGGAAGGCCAGCGACGGCCCAAGGACTCCGCCCTCGGCCGTGTGGTTGTAGACGACGTCGAGGATCACCTCGATCCCGGCGCGATGCAGCGCCTTGACCATGCCCTTGAACTCGCGCACCTGCTCCCCACCCGACCCCGTCGCGGCATACCCGGCGTGCGGCGCGAAGTACCCGATCGTCGAGTACCCCCAGTAGTTCGAGAAGCCCATGTCCACGAGGTGCGCCTCGTCGACGATGTGGTGCACCGGGAGCAGCTCGATCGCCGTGACGCCGAGCGACGTCAGATGGGCGATCGCGGGCTCCGAGGCGAGCCCCGCGTACGTGCCGCGGAGATCCTCGCGGACGGCGCCGAGCAGCTTCGTGAAGCCCTTCACGTGCGCCTCGTAGAGGATCGTCTCGTCCCACGGCCGCCGGAGCGGCGTGTCGCCCTCCCAGTCGAAGGAGGGGTCGATGACGACCGACCGCGGGACGCCGTCCGCGGAGTCGGTGGTGTCGGCGGTGTTCTCGTGCCCCGCGACGTAGGCGAGCGAGCGGGCGCGCGTCGGCCTCACCGTGCCCTCGATCGCCCGGGCATACGGATCGAGGAGCAGCTTCGCGGGATTGAAGCGGTGGCCGTGCGCGGGATCCCAGGGCCCGTCGACCCGGTAGCCGTAGCGCTGCCCGGGGCCGACCCCTGGCAGGTGGCCGTGCCACACGAACGCCGTGCGCTCGCGGAGCGGCACGCGCTCTTCGCGCCCGGTCTCGTCGAACAGGCAGACCTCGACGCCGGTCGCGTGGCGGGAGAAGAGCGAGAACGTTGTGCCGCGCCCGTCCCAGCGCGCACCGAGCGGCAGCGACTGTCCCGCGAGGACGTCTCGCATCAGCCCGCCGCCTCCGCGGCGCGCAGCCCGCGCAGCGCCCAGAGGGAGAAGACGGCGACGAGCAGCAGGGCCAGCCCGAACGCGAGCGCCACGTGCACCGGGTCGCCCGCGATGAACCCCCGGCCCGTCTCCAGCAGGTAGGTGATCGGGTTGAGCCGAGCGACCGTGTGCAGCCAGCCGCTCAGCAGGTCGAGCGGGACGTACACCGGCGCGAAGAAGAGCAGCAGGAAGACCGGCATCTGCATCAGAGGCCCGGCCTGGATCGTGCGGAACCGCATCGCGATCCCGGCCGACCACCCGAAGCCGACCATGTTCAGCAACAGCGCGAGCGTGTACAGGCCGACGACCTGCGACGCCGACCCACCGACCTCCATCCCGACGACGAGCGCGATCACCGTGAGCAGCGTGGCGGTGATCAGCCAGCGGACGATGGCTGCGACGCCGTAGCCGACCACGATCCCCTTGCGGTCGGGCGAGGCGAGCAGCAGCCGCTTCGCGAAGCCGCCTTCGAAGTCCCGCGCCACGCCGAACCCGGTGAAGACCCCGCCGAAGGCCGCCGACTGCAGGAGCACGAACACGAACTGGAACGACGTGTAGTCGCCCTCGAAGTCGAAGCCGGGGACGTTCTGCACCTGGGAGAGACCGCCGGCGAACGCCACGAAGAAGAACAGCGGGAACATCAGCGACGGCACCAGCAGGGACGGTGTCGTCAGGACGTTCTTCAGCGTGCGCCACGCCACGCCGCGGGCCACCGACCAGAGCCTCATGTGCGCTCCAGCCGCCGCGCGAGCGCCCACGACGCCGCCGCGATCGCGACGACGGCGAGCAGAACGGCGATGCCGAACCCGAGCGCGAGCGCCCGGAGGTCCCACCCCGTGATGATCAGGCTGCGGACGCAGTCGATCAGGTAGGAGACCGGGTTCAGCGTCGCGAGCGCGCGGAACCAGTCCACCTCGATCAGCTCGAGCGGCGTGTTCATGGAGGAGATGAACAGGAACACGAACAGGACCGGGAAGAGCCCCTGGATCGCCTCGCCCGAGCCGGTGCGCAGCGCGAGGAACGTGCCGAGCGCGCCGAACCCGAGCGACACGAGCGCCGCGAACACGAGCAGCAGGGCGACGCCCGCCGGACCGGAGGCGAAGCGGACGCCGACGAGCAGGCCGACGGCGATGTAGACGACTGCCTGCAGCACACCCAGGGCGACGATCCCCGCGAGCTGCCCGGCGAGCAGCGCGGTCCCGCGCATCGGCGTGAGCGAGAGCCGCGTGAAGAACCCCGTCTGGATGTCGCGCGCCAGGTCCGTGCCCGCGTTCATGGTCGCGAAGAGCGCCCCCTGGATGAAGGGCACGGCGAGCGCGAACGCGAGGAAGGAGTCGGTCGGGAAGCCGGGGAGGTCGGTCGAGGGCTGCAGGCCGCCGGCGTTCACGGCCATCAGCGCGAGCGGGAAGACGAGCGGCGGGATCGCGCTCGCCGGCTGCCGTGCCGTGCGCGTGACGGAGCGTCGGGCGAGAGCGCCCACCTGGGTCGCGAGGACGCTCATCTCCTGGCCGTCGCGGCTCTGGGCCGGGTAGAGCCTGGCTGAAGCCAGGCACCGGGGGCAGACCCACCGAGACGCGGCAGCAGCTCGCGCAGGGAGGCGGTGCCTGGCTTCAGCCAGGCACCTCGAGGCGCGCACCGCGCTCGCCTCACGCCGGCTCCGCCTCCTCGGCGGCCCCCTCGAGCGTGCGGCCCGTCTTCGCGAGGAACACGTCGTCGAGCGTGGGCGCGCGCAGCTCGATGTCGTCGACGACGATGCCGTCGGCGTCCATCGCGCGGACGACGTCGGCCAGGCCGAGCCCTTCGGCGAGGCGCACGGCGAGCTCGTCCCCGGGCAGCGCCTCCCCGAACCGCCCGAGGAAGCCTGCGATACGCCCCGCGTCCTCCGGACGGCACGGGATGGCGTGCACGCTCGGTCGGCCGATCTCCGCCTTCAGCGCGGTCGGCGTGCCCTCGGCCACGATCCGCCCGTGGTCGATGATCCCGACCCGGTCGGCGAGCACGTCCGCCTCCTCGAGGTACTGCGTGGTGAGGAACACCGTCACCCCGTCGTCGCGCGCCAGCCGCGCGACCTCTTCCCACAGCGCGGTCCTGCTCTGCGGGTCGAGGCCGGTCGTGGGCTCGTCGAGGAAGAGGATCCGAGGTCGGTGGACGAGCGCGAGCGCGAGGTCGAGCCGTCGCTTCATGCCTCCCGAGTAGCCGCCGACCTTGCGGTCGGCCGCCTCGGTGAGCCCGACGCGGTCGAGCAGCTCGCCCTGCCGGAGCGCGCGATCGGCCTTCGACAGGCCGTGCAGCATCGTCTGGAGCTTCATGTGGTCGCGTCCGGTCAGCAGCGGGTCGAGCGCGGCCTCCTGGAGCGCCGCGCCGATCACCGACCGCACCTTCGAGCCCTCCCGCACGACGTCGTAGCCGCCCACGACCGCCGTCCCGGCGGTCGGCGGGAGCAGGGTCGTCAGCATCAGCACCGTGGTCGACTTCCCGGCGCCGTTCGGGCCGAGGAAGCCGTAGATCTCACCCGGGTCGACGTGGAGGTCGATCCCGTCGACCGCACGCGGGCCCTTCCGGAACTCGCGCACGAGCGCGCTGACGCGGATGCTGTTGTCGCCGGGCACGCGCGAACGGTACTCGTCGCGCGGCGCTAGGCGGGCTGGCAGCTCTCCTCGAACGCCTCGGCCTCTTCCTTGCCTCCCGCCGAGACGACGTCGAAGTTCGAGGAGATCGCAGGGTAGGCCGCGAGGTCGCCCTCGTCGATCACCCTCTGCATCTCCTCGGCGGTCGCCTGGTAGGGGCGGGCGTAGTTGAGGAACGCGTCCAGCGCGTCCGCGCACGCCCCCTCGACCGTCCCCTGGAAGGTCTCGAGCACGTCGGCGAACGCCGCCGTCTCGTCGGCGAGGTCGGAGTACGCGTCCCCGACGCATCGCTGCAGCTGCTCCGCGCTGGTCGTGGCGTATCCGCAGGTGGCGAGCTTCTCCCGCGCGTTCTCGCTCGCGTCTGTGAACGAAGCACGCGCCTCGGTGTACGTGTCCCACTGCTCTGTCGTGAGCGGCTGGTTCGCGACGGACGCGTCCGTGGTCTCGGTCGAGCCCGCCTCGTCGTCGGAGCCGCACCCCGCGGCGATGGCCAGCAGCGCGAGCGCCGCACCCGTCGCCATCAGGATCCCGCTCCTCGACATCACGCCCTCCTCGCTCGTTCGCCTCGACCGCGCAAGGCTACTCGCGCTCGTCGCCCGGTGCCAGCCACACGGTCGCGAGCGGCGGCAGCGTCACGGCGGCCGAGAACGGCCGGCCGTGGAGCGGCACGGGCTCGGCGACGATCGCGCCGAGGTTGCCGACGTTCGTCCCGCCGTAGGCCGCGGCGTCGGTGTTGAGCACCTCGCGCCACGTGCCCGCCCGGGGCAGAGGGAGCCGCCAGCCCGTGCGCACGGCCGGGGAGAGGTTGACGAGGCAGACGACCTCCCGCGTGCCGTCGGCCGAGCGGCGCAGGTACGCGAGCACGTTGTCGTCGCGCGCGTCGCCGACGAGCCACTCGAAGCCGTGCGGCGCGAAGTCGACCTCCCACAGCGCCGGCTCGGCGCGGTACGCGCGGTTGAGGTCGGACACGAGCCGCTGCACGCCCGCGTGCGCGGGGTAGTCGAGCACGTACCAGTCGAGCGACGCGGCCTCGGACCACTCGACGCCCTGGGCGATCTCGCCGCCCATGAACAGCAGCTGCTTGCCCGGGTGCGCCCACATGTGCCCGTACAGGGCTCGCAGGTTCGCGAGCTGCTGCCACTCGTCGCCCGGCATCTTCCGCAGGAGCGAGCGCTTTCCGTGCACCACCTCGTCGTGCGAGAGCGGCAGCACGAAGTTCTCGTCCCAGGCGTACACGAGCGAGAAGGTCAGCTCGTCGTGGTGGTAGCGACGGTGCACCGGCTCGTGCGCCAGGTAGCCGAGCGTGTCGTGCATCCACCCCATGTTCCACTTGAACGTGAAGCCCAGCCCGCCGCTCGACGTCGGCCGCGAGACGCCCGGCCACGCGGTCGACTCCTCGGCGATCACCATCGCGCCCGGGTGACGGGCGTGGAGGATCTCGTTCAGCTCCCGGAAGAACGAGACCGCGTCGAGGTCCTCGCGACCGCCGTACCGGTTCGGCACCCACTCTCCGCTCTCGCGGGAGTAGTCGAGATAGAGCATCGACGCGACCGCATCCACGCGCAGCCCGTCGGCGTGGAACTCCTCCAGCCAGTAGAGGGCGTTCGCGAGGAGGAAGTTGCGCACCTCGTGCCGTCCGGTGTTGAAGACCAGCGTGCCCCAGTCGGGGTGCTCGCCGCGCCGCGGATCCGCGTGCTCGTAGAGCGCCGTGCCGTCGAACCGGGCGAGCGCCCACGAGTCCTTGGGGAAGTGCGCCGGCACCCAGTCGAGGATCACGCCGATGCCGCGACGGTGCAGCTCGTCGACGAACGCCCGGAGGTCGTCCGGATCTCCGAGCGTCGCGAGCGGCGCGTAGTAGCCGGTCACCTGGTACCCCCACGACGGCCCGTACGGGTGCTGCATGACGGGCAGCAGCTCGACGTGCGTGAACCCGGTCTGCTCCACGTACGCCCCGAGCTCGTCGGCCAGCGCGCGCCAGCCGAGCCCCTTCCGCCACGACCCGGCGTGCACCTCGTAGATCGACAGCGGCGAGACGAGCGGGTCGGTCGCCGCGCGCCGGGCCAGCCAGGTCTCGTCGTGCCACACGTGGCGCGAGCGGAAGACCGTCGAGGCCGTGTCGGGCGGGGGCTCCGCGCGCGTCGCGAACGGGTCGGCGCGCAGGCTGGTGACGCCGTCCGGGTGCGTGATCGCGAGCTTGTAGCGGTGCCCCTCCTCCGCGTGATCGACGACGCCGGCCCAGATCCCCGAGGTGCCCTGCGGCGCCAGCGGATCGGCGCCCTCGCTCCAGTAGTTCCAGTCGCCCACGACCGAGACCGCGCGGGCGTTCGGCGCCCACACGGCGAAGCGGACGCCGTCGTCGCGCGCGTGCGCTCCGAGCAGCCGCCAGAGCTGCTCGTTGCGACCCTCGCCGAACAGGTAGAGGTCGAGGTCGTCGATGCCGAGCGCGCTCACCCGGCGTCGCCGGCTCGCGCCACCGTGAGGACGTGCGCCTGGCCGGGCTCGAGTCGCACGTAGTTGCGGCCGACCGACCAGCCCCACTCGCCGCCCCCCAGCTCGTCCCGCACCGTGAACGCGGCCGGCAGCCCGAGATCCCCGGGCACGTCGAGGACGCCCGCCTGGGTGGCCCGCGGATCGAGGTTGACGACGACCAGCACGAGATCATCCTCCCACGAGCGGAGGTACCCGAGCAGGCCGTCGTTCGCGGTGTCCAGCCAGCGCAGGCCGTCGAGCCGGCGCAAGGCAGGGTGCGCGCGCCTGATCTCGTTCAGCCGGCGCACGAGCGGCAGGAGGGGGCCCTCGAGCCGCCGCTGCTTGACCTCGTACTTCTCGGAGTCCAGGTACTCCTCGCTGTCGGGGCGGACAGGCACGTTCTCGCACGCCTCGAAGCCCGAGTAGATGCCGTAGCTCGGCGAGAGGGTCGCTGCGAGCACGAGCCGCGACTCGAATGCGGGCCGGCCGCCCTCGACGAGCGACGCGTGGAGGATGTCGGGAGTGTTGGGCCAGAGGTTGGGCCGGAGGAACGTCGACCACGAGCGAAGCTGGTCGACGAGCTCGACGAGCTCCCACTTCGCGGTCTTCCAGGTGAAGTACGTGTAGCTCTGCGAGAAGCCGGCCTTGCCGAGGGTCGTCATCATCGCCGGGCGCGTGAACGCCTCGGACAGGAAGACGACGTCGGGGAACGCGCTCCGCACCTCGGCGATCAGCCACTCCCAGAACGGGACGGGCTTGGTGTGCGGGTTGTCGACGCGGAACACGCGGACGCCGGCGCCGCACCAGTGCAGGACGACGTCGCGCAGCGCGCCCCACAGCCCCTCGCGGTCGGGCGTCTCCCAGTCGACGTTGTGGATGTCCTGATAGCGCTTCGGCGGGTTCTCCGCGTACTTGAGCGAGCCGTCGGGCCGGTGCTGGAACCACTCCGGGTGCTCGGTCAGCCACGGATGATCGGGGGAGCACTGGATCGCGAAGTCGAGCGCCACCTCCATCCCGTGGTCGGCGGCGGTCGCGACGAGCGCCTCGAGGTCGGCGAGCGTCCCCAGCGCCGGGTCGACGGCGTCGTGACCTCCCGCGGCCGAGCCGATCGCCCAGGGGCTGCCGACATCCCCTGGCAGCGCCTCGGCGGCGTTGTTGCGGCCCTTGCGGTTCGTCTCGCCGATGGGGTGGATCGGCGGCAGGTACACGACGTCGAAGCCCAGCTCGGCGAGGTCGGGGATCACCTCCGCGACGCCCCCCAACCCGCCCCACGAGCGTGGGAACAGCTCGTACCAGGCGCCCTCGCGCGCCCGAGGGCGCTCGACGTCGACCTCGAGCACGGCGCTGCGCACCTTGCCGTGGCGCTGCTTCTCCGCGAGCGCCCCCGCTCGTCCGCGCCAGTCCTCCACGTTGCCCGGCCCGAACAGGAACGCCCCTTCCGACAGCTCGCCCGCGAGGTCCGCCTGGCCCGCCGCGCTCTTCCGATCGTGCTCGTCGAGCCAGCCTGCGTGCCGGTCGACCCAGGCCTCCACGGCGAAGCGGAAGCGGCCGATCTGCTCGACGGGGAACGACCCTGCGAAGCGGTCGCCGCCGATCGCGGTCAACGGCTCCTCGCGCCAGCGACCGGCCGCGGCCTTCCAGCGCACGACGGCGCGCAGCACCTCGTGGCCGTCGCGGACGACCGTGACGGCGACGGGCACCCGGTCTCCGGCGCACGCCTTGGCGGGCCAGCGGCCGCAGTCGACCTGCGGCTCGAGGTCGGCGAGGACGATCCGGTCGGCAGGCATCGGCCGTCACACGGTAAACACTCTCGTCGTGAAACTCGAACGTTCCCTCGGGATCCAGCTCCACCCGACCTCGCTCCCCGGCGGCCGGCTCGGTCCCGAGGCGTTCGCGTTCGTCGACTGGCTCGCAGCCGCGGGCGCGCGGTGGTGGCAGATCCTCCCGCTCAACCCGCCGGACGCGTTCGGCTCGCCGTACGCGTCTCCCTCGGCGTTCGCCGCCTGGCCGGAGCTGCTCTGCGAGCCAGACAACGCGGTGCCCCGCTCCGAGGCGCGAGCCTTCGCCGAGCGCCACGCGGGCTGGATCGAGGACTGGGCGGCCTACGCGGGCGAGGGCGCCGTCGACGACCAGGTCCGCTTCGATCGCGAGTGGCAGGGGTTGCGCGCCTACGCACGCCGACGCGGGATCCGCATCATCGGGGATGTCCCCATCTACGTCGCGGTCGACGGCTGCGACCACCGCGCGCACCCCGACCTGTTCCTCCCGGTCGACGAGGTCGTCGCCGGCGCCCCGCCGGACGACCTCAACGAGGAGGGCCAGCTGTGGGGCAACCCCCTGTACGACTGGGACGCGATGGCGCGTGACGAGTACCGCTGGTGGATAGCGAGAATGCGTCGCGCCCTCGAGCTGTCCGACGTGTTCCGGATCGACCACTTCCGCGGCTTCGCCGGGTACTGGGCGGTGCCCGCCGGCGAGGAGACCGCGCGGCACGGGCACTGGCGCACGGGACCGGGCGCAGCCCTCTTCCGGGCCGCCGAGGCCGAGCTCGGCCCGCTGCCGGTGATCGCCGAGGACCTCGGCCTGATCACGCCGGACGTGATCGCGCTGCGCGACGAGCTCGGCTTCCCGGGCATGGTGATCATGCTGTGGGCCTTCGAGGGACTCGCCTCGAGCCCGCACCGGCTCGCGAACCACCGTGAGAGCCAGGTCGTCTACACGTCGACCCACGACACCGACACGCTCGCCGGTGGGCTGCCCGACCGCGACTCCTGGTCGATCGTCGAGCAGGCGCTCTCCTCGGCCGCCTCGCTCGCGGTGCTCCCGGTGCAGGACATCCTCGGGCTGGGGAGCGAGGCGCGGATGAACCGGCCCGGCGAGGTGGGCCCGCAGAACTGGTCGTGGCGCCTCGAGCCGGGGCAGCTCTCGCTCGCCGACGCGGTCCGCGTGCGCACCGCCGCGGAGGCCGCAGGCCGAGCGTGAGCGCGTGGTGTCAGGCTGAAGCCTGACACCGGTCGAGGACCCGACGCGCCGCCAAGCTGCCCCCGAGGGCGGCGAGCCGCCCGAGCGCCATACCAGCGCACCTCCCACCCCACGATCCTTCAGGGATGTGCCCTCACGCCTGGCGCAGCCAGGCATGAGGGATCCCCGCGCAGGAATCCACTCGGTGGATTCCTGCCTGCGAAACAAGGAGCCGAGCGCGGCGCAGCCGCGCGAGCGCCCACCAGCGCACCGTCTCGCCCCACGAACCTTCAGGGATCTGCCCCGCGTCCGGCGCAGCCGGACCCGGGGATCAAGCGGGTCGGGATCCGCTCCTGCGGATCCCGACCTTCGCGAGCTAGAACAAGATCGCCAGCGCCGTGTCGACCGGGCACCCGCGCTCGAGCAGCGAGACGGCGCGGTGGAGGTCGACGTCGCGGTCGAGCGCCAGCACGAGCGCCGAGTCGCCGTCGTAGCCGGCTGCGAGCAGGCGCTCGATGCGCCAGCGCGTCACGTCCGCTCTCTCGTCGCGGCGGGGCTGGGTGAGGGTCGCGCTCGTCATCTCACCAGATTGAACGCTCCCGATGTCAGGAGAGGATCAACCCGACGTTGTGGGCGGGTGTCGGTCGTGTTGCGGTTTCGTTGCCCTGCTCGCGACGGTCCGGTCGACGGTCTCGTGCACGTCCGACGAGGTCAGGCCTCGAACGGCAGCTTCGCCGCCACGCGCCGCTGCCCGTCCACGACGTAGGCCACGTCGACCGAGTCGTCCTTGCCGTACGAGCCTGCGATGCCGAGGATCATCGACGTCCACCGGCCGAGGCCGACGCGCTCCCGGGCGAGCGGCCGCTCGAAGACGAGCTCGCCGTCCCGCACCACGTAGTCACGCCCCTCCACCTGCGGCACGGCGTTGAGGAACACGTCGAAGGGCCTCTGCACGTCGGCCGGGAGTCTCACGACCGTTCGGGTTCGACCACCGTCCGTCATGGGCCTAGAATGCCAGCGCGTGTCCCTCCCGATCGTCCAGATCAGCCGCGACCATCTTTCCGCGCGCGAGCGGGGCCACGTCTGGTGACCACCGGGACGCACACCAGACCGTCCACCCCCCAGTGGCAGCGGGGGCGCGTCGCCAGCTGGGTCTTCAGCACCGACCACAAGCGGATCGGCGTCCTCTGGCTCGGCGTGGCCGGGGTCGCTGTGCTCGTGAGCGGCGTCCTCGCCGTCTTCTCCGGGATCCAGACCGCGACCGCCGAGAGCTCGTTCCTGGGCGAGGGAACCTATGCGTCGCTGGTGACGATGGAGGAGACGCTCCTCCAGTTCTTCGTGCTCGTCCCTCTCGTCCTCGGTCTCGCGGTCTTCGTCGTGCCGCTGATGGTCGGCGCGCGCGCGATCGCCGCGCCGGGGCTTGCGAGCGTCGGGCTCTGGCTCGGCGCGTTCGGGGCCCTCGCGGTGCTGGTGTCGCCGTTCGGTGCCGGGGACGCCCCGCGCTCGTGGTGGACGACCGTCCCGGCGCTCGCCGTCGACCCCGACCGCGGTGCGGAGGCTCCTCGCCTCCTCGGCCTCCTGTTGCTCGGGCTGGCCGTGCTCGCGACCGCGGTGGCTCTGGTGAGCACGATCCAAGGCTCGCGCGCGCCCGGCATGACGCTCGAGCGGCTGCCGCTCTTCGTCCAGGGGGCCGGGATCTACGCCCTCGCGTGCTTCGTGCTCGCGCCGCTGTTCGTCCTCGCGAACGGGTTGCTGCTGCTGGAGCGAGAGAACCCGGGCACGTTCGACTGGTATCTGACCGACGACGGGCTCGCCGGCGGCTACGGCTGGCTGTTCGGGCAGGGGATCGCGACGGTGGCGCTCGTCCCGGCGTTCGCCGCAGCCGCCGAGATCGTGTCGGCGTTCGCCCGCCGTGCGCTGCCGAGCCGACGCCTCGTCACGCTCGGCCTCGTCTCCGGCGCGGTGCTGCTCGCGATCGTGCCCAGCGCAGACGACGTCGCCGGCGAGCGGTGGGCCGCGATCCTGGCCCTGCTCGCGACCATTCCCCTCGTCGCCGCGGCCCTCGTCCTCCTCGTGGAGGGACTGCGCGGGGCCGGTCGTCACCTCCTCGGCACACCCGTCCCGTTCGCGCTCGGCGGCCTGGCGCTGACGATCGTGGGCGGGATCGTCGCGCTGCTGCTCGCAGTGCGCCACGACGAGCTCGCCGGGACGACCGCGGCGGCGGCACGGGTCGACGCGCTCTGGTGCGCAGCGGCGTTCGCGCTCGTCGGTGCGCTCGTCTACTGGTGGCCCAAGCTGTTCGGCCGGCTCCTCGACCAGCGGCTGGTGAGCCTCTCGTTCGTCGTTGCGTTCGCCTCGGCCGTGCTCCTGATCGTGGGTCGGGTCGTCGCTGGCGAGCAGGGTCAGCCGAGTCGCACGGGGATCACCATCGACGATGCGAGCGCCGCCGGGCTCGTCGCGGCGGTCGGCGCTGTGGGGCTCGTCGCCGGCCTCGCGCTGTTCGCGCTCGCCGTCGCACGGAGCACCACCGGCCGTCGCGCAGGCCACGATCCGTGGCAGGCGGACACGCTCGAGTGGTACACGACGTCGCCACCGCCGCCGGGTAACTTCACGACCCTCCCACCGGTGGAGAGCGCCCGCCCGCTCGACGACCTCCGCCGCGCGCTGAAGGAGAAGGGTGCGCTGTAGGCGCCGGGCGGGCCCGGCACCCCCACGCTCCCGCGGAGCCACACCGTGAGACGCCAACCGAGCGCGCTCGCTCCCGGGCCGTTCCTCCGGCTGAGCGCGCTGACTGCTGCCGCCGCCACGGCGATCGTCGTGGCGAGCGCGACCCTCGACCTCGGTCGCGCTCACTGGGGAGCCACCCTGGTCGCGCTGCCGCTGCTCGTCTCCGTGCTCGTCATGGCGATCGCCGCCTACCCGGCCCTCGTCGCGCCGGCGGCCGTCGCCGTGGCGGCGATGCTCGGCGCGGTCGCGACGGGCGGCGTCGTCGCCTGGGCCGACTCGGCCCGCTGGGCCGTCGTGCTCCACGTCGCGGTGGCCGGCACCGCGCTCGCCGCGACGCTCGTGACGCTCGCCGTGTCGCTGCGCGGCGAGCGCGTTGCGCTCGGATCGTTGCGCGACTACGTGACGCTGACGAAGCCGCGGATCATGACCCTGCTCCTCCTCACGGGCGCGGCGGGGATGTTCGTCGGCGCCGGTGGCTGGCCCGATCCCTGGCTGTTCCTCGCGACCATGGCCGGCCTCGCGCTCGCGTGCGGCGGCGCGAGCGCGCTCAACCACGTGATGGACGCGGACATCGACAAGCTGATGGGCGAGCGCACCGCGGCGCGACCCGTCGCCGCGGGACGCGTAGCAGCGCCGCGCGCGCTCGAGTTCGGCCTCGCGCTCTCGGGGCTGTCGTTCGCGCTCCTCGCCTCGACGGTCAACGTGCTGACCGCCGTGCTCGCACTCGTCGGCAACCTCTTCTACGTCGTCGTCTACACCGGCTACCTGAAGCGCTCGACCGACCAGAACATCGTGATCGGCGGCGCCGCCGGCGCCGTGCCACCGGTCGTGGGCTACGCGGCCGCGACCGGGAGCCTCGCGCTGCCGGCGCTCTGGCTCTTCCTGATCGTCTTCCTCTGGACGCCACCGCACTTCTGGGCGCTCGCGCTGATGATCAAGGAGCACTACGCCGCCGCCGACGTCCCGATGCTGCCCGGCACGCGGGGGGAGCGGGAGACGACGCGGCAGATCCTGCTCTACTCGGTCGTCCTCGTCGCGTTCACGCTCGGCGTCGGGCTCTGGCTCGGACCGGTCTACACCGTCGCCGCCGGGCTGCTCGGCGCGTACTTCGTGCTCCTCGCGTGGCGCCTGCGGGTCGACGCGTCGCGGCGCAACGCCGTCGTGCTCTTCCACTACTCCCTCGCCTACCTCGCGCTGCTGTTCGTCGCGGCAGCCGTCGACCCCCTGGTGGTCTAGAGCTCTCACCCGAGCTGGCGCGCCGGAACAACCGCCTGGGCTGGGCGCTCCTCGCGCTCCTCCTGGCGCTGTTCGTCGGCACCTGCCTCGTCGCGCTCGTCTCCCTGCAGCTCGACTGAGCCACCCGACGGGCCGCTCGACGACCACGCCGGGCATCCCCCGTTCGAGGGACTGCGGGGGCCGTCCGGGCCTGCCGACAAAGGAGGTGTCATGCGCACCTCTCGCCTTGCCACCGTCTGCGTCGCGCTCCTCGCGGCGACGCTCGTCTCCGGCGCCGCCCTCGCGAAGGATGCGAAGCGGCCTGCGCCGCCGAAGAACCTTCGCGGGTTCCTGCTCAAGCCCACCGAGCCGCTCAGCCAGGTCTTCCCGCGGACGCCCGCGTTCTCGTGGGCACCCGTCCGCGGCGCGCGCTGCTACGAGTTCGAGCTCGCGACGAGCCGCACGTTCACCGAGAACGCGATCGTCTGGTCGAACGTCGCCTACGGCGTCGGGCCGGCGAAGGCGTGCAAGCCCGTGCCGGCAGACGTGCCCGCGACCACCGGGTCGACGAGCGCGCCCGCGGCCGGCACCACCGGCGCGTCGACGAGCACCGAGACCGAGGCGGCCATGATCGCGCCACTGAAGGTGCCCGCCGTGTCGATCGACGTCGCGCTGCCGTGGTTCACCGGGCAGCCCTATGCGCTCTACTCCCGTGTCCGCGCCGTCACCGAGAGAGGCCCGACCGCGTGGTCGAAGCCCTTCGCCTTCAACATGCGCTGGCCCAGCGTGCCCGCGCCGCTGAAGACGCAGAACGGGCTCGTCCGCTGGTCGCCCGTCACCGGTGCCACCGGCTACCAGGTCTGGTACCCGGAGATCGGCAAGTCGTTCTCCACGCACACCAACGTCGCCGACCTGCGCGAGTTCTTCACCTTCCACCGCGCGGACAGCGGCTGGTGGTCGACCGCGAAGTGGCGCGTCCGCGCCGTGCGGCGCGTGTTCGGGACCATCCCGAACGGCCTGCCCGCAGTCTCGTACGGGCCCTGGAGCCCCCTCTACACCGCCAAGGGCGCCCCGCCTGCCGCCGGCAAGCTCCAGGTGCGCTTCGCCCTGTCCGATCGCTCGAGCTCGGCGAAGAAGCGCTCGGCCCACGAGCTGATGCCCGGCCTCACGTTCTCCGGGGACACCGGCCTCGACGGCCAGCAGCACACCCTCTTCCGGGTCTACGCGGCGACCGACCGCGATTGCGTGAACATCGTGTTCCGCGGCTCGGTCGTCGGCAGCCCCGCCTTCGCCCCTCGCACCACTGGGCCGCTCGCCCTGCCGGCGGACCCGACCGGGTTCGAGACCGCCGCGCCCAAGTCGAAGGTCCCCGCCGACGGCACCTCGGAGGGCCCGACGTACGGCAGCGACTGGCGGAGCGTGGTCTCGAGCGAGACGCGCACCGCCGAGGCGCCCGCCGCTGGCACGAGCGGCTCCACGGGATCGACCGAGACGGGTCCCGTCGACGAGTCGCAGACGCTCGTCGGCTCGAAGGTCGACCTCCCCGACATCGACTTCCCGACGACGCGCTACTACTGGACGGTCGTGCCGGTCGCGATCGCGACCAACGCCGACGGCACCAAGACCGGCTACTGGGACGTCGAGACGCCCCAGGACGCCTGTGCGGCCGGTCGGGTCGAGAGCTTCGGCAAGGAGAGCGACCCCGTCGTCACCGGGGCCCAGAGCGGAGCGCCGTTCGTCTCCGGCCTGAGCCCGAGCGGTCGGATGCTCGCCTCGACCCAGCGCCGACCCGTCGTCTTCTCGACGCCGCTCGTCGCCTGGCAGCCCGCCACGGGCGCGACCGCCTACGAGGTGCAGTGGTCGAAGAGCCGCTATCCCTGGCGCCCGGTCGGCTCCAAGGTGACGCTGGCGACCTCGACGCTCCTCGATCTCTCGTCGGGCGCCTGGTACTACCGCGTGCGCGGCCTCAACCAGGCGCAGCTCCGCAAGGCGGAGATGGCGTGGTCGCGGCCGGTGCCGGTGCGGATCGCTCGTCCGACGTTCACCGTCGCGCGGTAGTACCGTCCGGGGCATGAGCCCCGACCTGCAGCTCGCGCTCCGCCTCGCGGACGCGGCCGACGGGATCTCCCTCGGCCGCTTCCGCGCGCGCGATCTGCGCGTCGAGACGAAGCCCGACGCGACGCCGGTGACGGAGGCCGACCTCGCGGTCGAGGAGGCGCTCCGCGCCATCCTGGCGGAGGAGCGCCCGGACGACGCCGTGCTCGGCGAGGAGGAGGGCGCGACCGGCGGTGGCGCTCGGCGGTGGCTGATCGACCCCATCGACGGCACCCGGAACTACCTCCGGGGCGTCCCCGTGTGGGCGACGCTGATCGCGCTCGAGGAGCAGGGGCAGGTGCGCCTCGGGGTCGTCAGCGCGCCCGCGCTGCATCGCCGCTGGTGGGCGGAGCGGGGCGCCGGAGCACACGTCGAGGGCGACCAGGTGCACGTGTCCGCGATCCACCGGGTCGAGGATGCCGTCCTCTCGTTCGCGCTGGAGCATCCACTGCCGTCGCTCGCAGAGCAGACCTGGCACGCGCGGGGCTACGGGGACTTCTGGGGCCACATGCTCGTCGCGGAGGGAGCGATCGACGGCGCGATCGACGCGATCGGCGTCTCACCGTGGGATCTCGCGGCCGTGCAGGTCGTCGTCGAGGAGGCGGGGGGCACGTTCACCGACTTCCGCGGCCAGCGACGCATCGACGGCGGC
The DNA here is from genome assembly GCA_963703095.1 of uncultured Actinomycetes bacterium. GTDB lineage: Bacteria > Actinomycetota > Thermoleophilia > Gaiellales > Gaiellaceae > Gaiella. The sequence goes on along the minus strand of OY969787.1, from coordinate 556,098 downwards.
TCGGCGATCTCGTCGAACGGGCACCTCCACGGCGCGCTGCTGGGCGCCGTCGCCGCGGCCGGACTCGCAGGCTGACAGCGCCGCTCGCCCCGCATGGCGGCCCTCAGGCTGCGCGAGCCGCGGCCTCGTAGATCGGGTCGCGGACGAGCGTGTCGAGCTCGGCCGACAGCAGATCGCTCCAGGATCCCGCCGTCGCGGTCGGCACGTCGAGATGCTCGCCGTCCACCCGGATGCCGGTCACCTCGTCAGCCTTCCGACCGGCGAGCTCCACCGGGCGACGCAGACCGGGACCGCAGCCAGCCGGCGAGCAGCCTCGCGTCCGCGCGTGGGCCATCGACGCGCAGCTCGCGGATCGAGCGGATCCCGGGCCAGAGCTCGGCGAGTCGCCCCCGCCAGGGCTCGGTTCGACGCCACGCGATGTCGGAGACCGCGAGCCGCTCGAACAGCTCCGCCAGACCTGCGTACCCGTCCGGCACGCGCGGCCACTCCGACGAGTCCACGACGAGCCGGTCGCACACAGACGCGATCTCCTCGAGCGCGCCGCCGCCCCACGCCGGCTCGCCCCGCCACCGGCAGAACGCCGGGAGGTCGGAGATGAGCAGCGGGAGCACGATCGACGCCGGGTGCTCGGCCGCGCGCCCGGCGAGACGCACCTCGATCACCTCGGACAGCACCTCGCGCCCGTCGCCGATCGGGAAGTCGCGGAGCGTGGCCCGGGCGCTCACGCGGTCGACGCGGCCCGGCTCGGGGACGAGGAAGATCGTGCGGGCCGGATGACGCTCCGCGAGCCCCGCGAGGACCTTCTGCGCGCGGGGCAGCCACTTCGGCGGCGCCCAGACGACGTGGGTCATCGTGCTCGTGCGGAGGTCGGCCACGCCGTCGTCGCACTGCGCGAGCCGCAGCCGTGCCAGCGTGCGCTCGATCTCGCTCACGACGCCCATGGCACTCCCATGGTGTCAGACACCCGATCCTGTCAAGGGCGATTCGTGCCGAGTCCGTGCCGATCGCTCCACAGCGAGACGCCGCACCCCCACAGCCCTCGACCCCGCGCCTGTGGAACACCTGTGCCGACCCTGTGACGACCCCGTCACGTCATCGCTCCAACGGTGCCAGACACCGGTCATCGCACCCCACCCGAGGCCGGCGCAGCCGGCCGAGCACCCGTCAGCGCACCATCGCCCCTCGATCCTTCAGGGATCTGCCCCCGCGTCCGCCGCAGGCGGTCCCGGGGGATCAAGCGGCACGGATCCACCCCCGTGGATCCGTGCTTCGCGCAACAGGAAGAGCTCTGCCCCCGCGTCCGCCGCAGGCGGACCCGGGGGATCAAGCGGCGGGAATCCGCTCCCGCGGATTCCCGCTTCGCGCAAACAAGCACTAGTGCCTCCGCCACGAGCGCCCGTCGCGATGGAGCAGCTCGTCGGCCGCGGCCGGCCCCCACGTCCCGGCGGCGTAGTCGGGGAAGGCGGGACGATCGCGCCCCCAGGCGCCGACGATGGCGTCGACGAGCTTCCACTGCTCCTCGACCTCGTCGGAGCGGGTGAAGAGCGTCGCGTCGCCGAGCAGGGCGTCGAGCACCAGGCGCTCGTAGGCCTCCGGCACGCCCTCGCGGAACGCGCCGCCGTAGAGGAAGTCCATGTGCACCGTGCGGATCGACATCCCCGCGCCCGGCACCTTGGCGCCGACGGCGAGCGAGACGCCCTCGTCCGGCTGGATCTGGACGAGCAGGACGTTGGGCCTGAGGCCGTCACCGGCGGAGGCCTCGAAGGGCGGGTGCGGCGCGCGCTTGAACTGGATCGCGATCGTCGTCTCGCGCCGCGCCAGGCGCTTGCCCGCGCGCACGTAGAACGGGGTGTCGGCCCAGCGCCAGTTGTCGACGTAGAGCTTGGCGGCGACGTAGGTCTCGGTGAGCGATCCGGGATCGACCCCGGCCTCCTCGCGGTACGACGGGACCTCCGCGCCCTCCACCCAGCCACGTCCGTACTGACCGCGGACGACCGACTTCGGCCCGGGCGTGTGCATCGACCGCAGCACCTTGACCTTCTCGTTCCGCACGGCGTCGGCGGTGAAGTCGATCGGCGGCTCCATCGCGGTGAGAGCGACGAGCTGCAGCAGGTGGTTCTGGAAGATGTCGCGGATCGCGCCCGCCCCCTCGTAGAACCCCGCACGCCCCTCGATCCCCATCGACTCGGCCACGGTGATCTGCACGTGGTCGACGAACTGCCGGTTCCAGATCGGCTCGAAGATGCCGTTCGCGAACCGCAGCGCGAGCATGTTCTGGACGGTCTCCTTGCCGAGGTAGTGGTCGATGCGGAAGATCTCCTCCTCGGCGAACCACCGCGCGACCTGGGCGCTCAGCGCGTGCGCCGAGGGGAGGTCGTGGCCGAACGGCTTCTCGACGATCAGCCGCACCCAGCCGTCCTCGCGCTGGCGCCGTTCGCCGATCTCCCGCACGACGACCGGGAATGCCTGCGGCGGGACGGCGAGGTAGTAGAGGCGGTTGCCCGCCGTGCCGCGGGTGCGGTCGAGCTCGTCGAGCACGTCGCCGACGCGATCCTCGCCCGCGTCGTCGGCGAAGTCGGTCGACACGTAGCGCACGCCCGCGGCGAGCTCCTCGAACACGTCCCGTCGGTACGGGTCGCGGGCGTGCTCCTTCACCGCCTGGCGCATGGCCGAGACGAACTGCCGGGTCGTCTGCTCGGTGCGAGCGACGCCGACGACCGCGAACCGCTCGGGCAGCAGTCGGCGCACTGCGAGCGCGTAGAGCGCCGGGAACAGCTTGCGCCTGGTGAGGTCGCCCGAGGCGCCGAAGATCACGAGGGCGCACGGGTCGGGGCGACGCCGGAGCCCGAGCCCCTCGAGCAGCGGGTTCGGGCGCTCGCTCACGGCGCGGCGTGGCCGCGCTTGGCCTCGATCCCGGAGAGCAGCTCGACGAACGACTCCGCGAACTTCGCCACGCCCTCCGCCTCGAGCACCGCCACGACGTCGTCGTAGTCGACGCCGGCCGCTGCGAGCTCGCCGAGCAGCCCACGCGCCTCGTCGACGCCCTCGGTGAGGCTGAGCCGCGTCTCGCCATGGTCCTGGAACGCGGTGACGGTCTCCGCGGGCATCGTGTTGACCGTCTCCGGGCCGACGAGCTCCTCGACGTAGAGAACGTCCCGATAGGCGGGGTTCTTCGTCGAGGTGGACGCCCACAGACAGCGTTGGGGCCGAGCGCCCTTGGCGGCCAGCTCCAACCAGCGCGTGCTGGCGACGACCTCCTGCCAGTGCGCGTATGCCAGCTTGGCGTTCGCCACCGCGAGCCGCCCCTGCAGGTCGGGGCGGCCGACCTCGGCCAGCCGGCGATCGGCCTCCGTGTCGACCCGGGAGACGAAGAAGCTCGCGACCGACGACACGCTCCCGAGGTCGCCGCCTGCGGCCGCCCGCCGCTCGAGGCCGCGGACGTACGCCTCGAGCACGGCCGCGTAGCGCTCGAGCGAGAAGATGAGCGTGACGTTGATCGACCGCCCCCTCGCGATGCAGTCCTCGATCGCTCCCAGGCCGGGCAGCGTCGCGGGGATCTTCACGTAGAGGTTCGGCCGGTCGACCTCGGCATGGAGTCGCATCGCCTGCTCGTAGGTCGCCTCGCGCTCGTAGGCGAGCATGGGATCGACCTCGAGCGAGACCCAGCCGTCGACCCCTGCCGTCCGCTCGAAGACCGGGCGCATGAGGTCGCACGCGCTGCGGATGTCCTCCTCGGCGAGCGCGAAGAAGGCGTCCACCGGCGACAGCTCGGGGTCGAGCGCGGCGAGCTGGGCGTCGTAGCGGTCGCCCTCGGCCAGCGCCTTCTGGAAGATGGTCGGGTTCGAGGTGACGCCGACGACGGCGTCGTCGACCATCAGCCGCGCCAGCTCCCCCGAGGCGAGCATCTCGCGCGACAGGGAGTCGATCCACACGCTCACGCCGAGCGCGCTCAGAGCATGCAGTCGCGAGTCAGCCATCGACCATCTTCTCCAGTCGCTCGAGCTTCTTCAGTCGGGCGAGATAGCGACCCTCGCCCACGAACCGCGCACCCAGGAACGCGACGACCAGCTCGCCGGCGACGGCCTCACCGATCACGCAGGAGCCGAGGCACAGGACGTTCAGGTCGTCGTGCTCGACGCCCTGGTGCGCGCTGTAGACGTCGTGGCAGATCGCGGCGCGGATCCCGGGGATCTTCGAGGCGGCCACGGAGGCGCCGACACCCGACCCGCACACGAGGACGCCGCGCTCCGCGCGTCCGGAGCGGATCGCCATCGCCACGTCGCGAGCGACGTCCGGGTAGTCGACCCGCTCGGCGTCGTCAGCGACGCCGAGGTCGACGGGGTCGTGCCCCGCCCGGACGACGGCCCCGAGGACCGCGTCGCGCAGCGACGTGCCGCGGTGGTCGAAGCCACAGGCCACCTTCACGACAGCACCTCCCGCAGCGCGCGCGCGACGGCCGACGAGGTGATCCCGAGCTCGTCCAGCACGCGCTGGTACGGCGCTGACGCGCCGAAGCGGTCGATCCCGATGCGCTGCTCGGCGCCCCAGCGCTCCCACCCGAACGTGACGCCCGCCTCGACCGACACGCGCGGCACGCCACGCGGCAGGACGTCCTCGAGATAGTCGGCGTCCTGCGTCTCGAAGAGCTCCCAGCAGGGCATCGAGACGACGCGGACGTTCGCCGCGACGGACTGCGCGGCCTCGAGCGCGACGTGCACCTCCGAGCCGGTCGCCAGCACGATCGCGTCGGGCCGGCGCTCGTCGCGCTGCCAGAGCGTGTACGCCCCGCGCAGCGCTCCGGCGGCCGGGGCGACCTCGTCGCGGTCGAGCGTCGGCAGCTTCTGCCGGCTGAGCGCGAGCGCGACGGGGCCGTCCGCGCGCTCCAGCGCGATCCGCCACGCCAGCGCCGTCTCGTTGGCGTCGCCGGGGCGCACGACCCACAGGTTCGGGATGGCGCGCAGGCTCATCAGGTGCTCCACCGGCTGGTGCGTTGGGCCGTCCTCGCCGACGGCGACCGAGTCGTGCGTCCACACCCAGACCGTCGGCAGCCCCATCAGAGCGGAGAGACGCACCGCGGGGCGCATGTAGTCGGAGAAGATCAGGAACGTCGAGCCGAACGGCTTCAGCATCCCCGGCTCGAGCGCGATCCCGTTCACGATCGCGCCCATCGCGTGCTCGCGGATCCCGAACGGGACGTTGCGCCCCGCGTGGGTGGCGGCGAAGACGCCTGCCCCCTCGAGCTCGGTCTTCGTCGACTCGACGAGGTCGGCGGCGCCGCCGATCATCGTCGGTGTGAACGGCTTCAGCGCCTGCATCACCGTCTTCCCGGCGTCGCGCGTGGCGATGTCGGTGCCCACGGCGAACGTCGGCAGCGCGTCGAGCCAGCCGTCCCGCGGACGGCCGGCGAGGTCGAGCTCCCGCTCGGCGGCGAGCTCCGGCTCGACGGCGCTCCACGCCGCGAGGCGCTCCTCCCAGGCCAGGCGCGCGGCGCGGCCCCGCTCGGCGACGCCCGCCATGTGCGCGCGCACCGCGTCGGGCACGACGAACGTCGCATCCGGGTCGAACCCGAGCACCTCCTTCGTCGCGCGCACCTCGGCCTCGCCGAGGGGCGCGCCGTGCGCCTTCGACGTGCCGGCGGCGTTCGGCGCCGGATACGCGATCTCGGTGCGCACGACGATCAGCGAGGGCCGGTCGTCGTGGGCGCGCGCGGCGGCGAACGCGAGGCGCAGCGCGTCGAGATCGTTCGGGTCGGCGACCCGCTGGACGTGCCAGCCGTGCGCCTCGAAGCGCTTGACCTTGTCCTCGCGGTCGAAGCTGATCGCGGTCGAGCCGTCGATCGTGATGCGGTTGTCGTCGTAGACGTAGACGAGCCGACCGAGCCCGAGCTGCCCCGCGATCGACGCCGCCTCCTGGCTGATGCCCTCCATCAGGTCGCCGTCGGAGCAGATCGCGTAGATCCACGAGTCCACGATGCCGTGGAGCGGGCGGTCGTAGCGCTCGGCGAGGAAACGCTGGGCGATCGCGAGCCCGACGCCGTTCGCGAACCCCTGCCCGAGCGGCCCGGTCGTGGTCTCCACCCCCGCGGTGTGCCCGCGCTCGGGATGGCCAGGCGTGCGGGAGCCCCACTGACGGAACTGGCGCAGGTCGTCCAGCGTGACGTCGTACCCGGCGAGGTGCAGGGCCGCGTACTGGAGCATGCAGGCATGCCCCGCCGAGAGGATGAACCGGTCGCGCCCGGGCCAGTCGGGTGCCGCGGGGTCGTGCCGCATCTCCTCCGCGTAGAGCACGTACGCGATCGGCGCGAGCGCCATCGCGGTGCCCGGGTGACCGGCGTTCGCCTTCTGCACGGCGTCCATCGCGAGGGCGCGGATCGTGTCGATCGTCAGGCGGGCTGGGTCCGTCGCCGGCACGCCGGGAACACTAGTCGGGACGCCAGCCAGGCCCGGTGAGGATCCGGTGACCCCTCAGACGGTGCAGACGGCGTACGCCTTGACCGTCGCCGTGACACCCGCGCCGAGAGTGGACAGCACGCGAAGCGTCGCCGTCCAGGCGGTGCCGGAGCTTGGGTAGGTCGAGACGAGCGCGACGCGGTTGGAGCGCGCCGCCCGAGACCGTGGAGGTGGCGCCACCACCGAGGATCTTCGTCCCGGCCCGGCAGGTCTTCGTGGCGTTGACGAGCACGCCGGTCGCCGCGTTGGCAGCCGACACGACCGACGCCGCCGCTGGCAGCTGGGAGTCGGATGGCCCGGCCGGGCCGGGGTCGCCCTGCGGGCCGGCGGGGCCTGGGTCACCCTGCACGCCCTGCGGCTCCTGCGGACCGGGGTCGCCCTGGGCACCGGCGGGACCCTGCGCGCCGGTCGGCCTGGGGGCCGGCAGGCCCCTGCGCTCCCTGGGGGCCGACAGGCCCCGGGTCGCCCTGCGGCCCCTGGGCGCCCTGCGGCCCGGCGTCACCCTGCGGGCCGGAGTCGCCGCGCTCGCCCTTCGCGCCCTGGGGGCCGGCAGGCCCCTGCACGCCGTCCGGGCCCTTGTCACCGACCGGGCCCTTGGGCCCGACCTGTGACCACGACGCTCGGCGCTCGCTCTTGCGGCAGCCGGCGCGGACGTTGACGAAGCGGAGCGCACCCCTGGTCGGCGGCGCGGTCGCGGGAGACAGCCCATCGAGCTGGCCCGGCACCGTGCAGACGCCTGCCGGGGTCTGGGCCGCCTGCTTCGACCGCAAGACATGAAGGCGCTCTGGGGGCGTACTGTCTTCCGGCAGCGCCCACCGTGCGACTGACCGGACGGCCGAGCACCCCGTTCGGGTGATCTCGTCCGTCACGCGGCGCTGATCTCCGCGATCCTTACGTCGTGGCCGTGCTGATCGCCTCGGCGCTCCGCAAGGAGTTCGCGGGAGACCCCCTCTTCGACGGGGTCTCGTTCACGCTGCGCCGGCGCGACCGGCTCGCGCTGGCCGGCCCGAACGGGGCGGGCAAGACGACCCTGCTGCGCGCTCTGCTCGGCGAGACGTCGCTCCAGGGCGGCGAGCTCGCGTTCGCGAAGGGGACGCGCGTCGCGCTGCACGACCAGCGGCCACCACGTGACCAGGGGTTGACGCTGCGCGAGTACGCGCTCTCGGGCGCTGCCGACCTCGTGGCGATCGAGGACGAGCTGCGGCGGCTCGAGTCGGCGATGGCGAACGGCGATCACGCCGACGCGACGCTGCGCCGCTATAGCGAGGCCCAGGCGCGGCTCGAGCACGCCGGCGGTTGGGCCTGGCGCGACCGCGCCGCGGCCACGCTGCGCGGTCTCGGCTTTGCCGATGACGACCTCGACCGGCGGCTCGAGACGTTCTCCGGCGGAGAGCTCACCCGCGCCTCGCTCGGACGAGCGCTCACCTCGGATCCCGATCTCCTCCTGCTCGACGAGCCGACCAACCACCTCGACATCGAGAGCCTCGAGTGGCTCGAGCGGGAGCTGACCACGCGCGACGCCGCCGTCGTGCTGGTCGCCCACGACCGCTGGTTCCTCGAGGCGGTGACCACGGCCGTGCTCGAGCTCGGTGGTCCGAAGCCGTTCTTCTTCGACGGTCCGTGGTCGGCCTGGCGGATGGAGAAGGCTGCTCGCGCCTCGGCGGTGGCCACGACCGTCGACCGCGTCGGCGTCGACATCGAGCGCCTCCAGCGCTTCGTCGAGCGGTTCCGCTACAAGAAGAGCAAGGCGAAGCAGGCGCAGGCGAAGCTCAGCCAGATCGCCCGCCTCGAGAAGGAGCGAAAGGCGGCGAAGGGCGAGCTCGAGGCGCTGACGGCCCGTCGGCGCTCGCTGGGCTTCGACTTCCTCAAGCCGGCCAGGACGGGGCGGATCGTGCTCGAGGCGAGCGGGCTCGACGTGGTGGCAGGGGACAAGGAGCTGCTGCGAGACGCGGAGCTCGTGCTGGAGCGGGGCGAGCACGTCGCCCTCGTGGGGCCGAACGGCTCGGGCAAGACGACGCTGCTGGAGACGATCCTCGGCCTCCGCTCGCCGGAGGCGGGCTCGGTCAAGCTCGGCCACGGCGTGATCCCCGCGTACTTCAGCCAGCACGACGTCGAGCTGCCGAAGCGGGGGACGGTGCTCGACGCGACGGTCGCGGCCACCGGTCTCACCCGGCCCCAGGCGCAGTCGCTGCTCGGGAAGTTCCTCTTCTCGGGGTGGGAAGCGCACGAGAAGCAGGTCTCGGTGCTCTCCGGCGGCGAGCGCCGCCGTCTGGTGCTCGCGCACGTGGTCGCGTCGGGGGCCAACCTGCTCGTGCTCGACGAGCCGACCAACCACCTCGACCTCGAGAGCCGGGAGGCGCTGGAGGCTGCGCTCGAGGCGTTCCCCGGCACCGTGCTGTTCGTCTCGCACGACCGGGCGATCCTCGACGCGGTGCCGACGCGGATCGTCGCGGTCGAGGACCTCGCGCTGCGCTCGTACGCCGGCGCGTGGGCCGACCTCGTGCGCGAGCGTCGCGACGAGCCCGCTCCGGCGACGCCGGCAGCGCCGCGGCCGCGCAAGGAGCGCCCGCGACGCGCGGGCCCGTCCGAGCTCGAGCGCGTCGAGGCTCAGGTCGCACGGCTCGAGCGCCAGGTAGAGGAGCTCGAGGGGCGCCTGGCCGAGGACTGGACGAACATGGACACGCTGGCAGCGCACACCGCGGCGCGCGAGGAGCTGCAGAGCCAGCTCGCGCGGTGGGAGGAGCTGTTCGAGGCGGGCCAGGCGGAGACGGCCCCGGCGCCGTCCTCCTCGGCCTCTCCGTCGTCCCCGTAGGGGCGAGGCCTGCCTCGCCCGCCGTTCATGCCTCGCCCGCTCTTCCGAATCGCACGTCGCCCGCCTTGCCGACACTCGCCGCGTCCGACCCCTCGGGGTCGACCCTCCCGCAGGACGTGACGCGGCAGCGCGTCGGCGGCGTAGAGAGGGTGTGGACGCGATGACGCTCGACCGCCCGACCACCGCTCCCGCTGCGGCACCGCGGACGTTCGCGGAGGCCGCGGAGCACCACCTCGACGACGTGTTCGGCTACCTCCTCTACCTCACCCGCGACCGCGAGACCGCCGAGGACCTCGCGTCCGCCACCTTCGAGCGGGCGCTGCGGCACTGGTCGCGCTTCGACGTGCGCCGCGGAACCGCCCGCACCTGGCTGCTCGGGATCGCCCGCAGCACCGCGCTCGACTGGTTCCGTGCGGAGTCGAGACGGCGCCGGCGCGAGGAGGCCGCCGCGGCCCCCGAGCGCGTGGAAGGCGCGTTCGTCGAGGGTCTCTCGCCGGAGCTCGAGGCCGCGGTGGCCGCGCTCAGCGCCGGCGAGCGGGAGGTGCTGGCTCTGCGGATCGTGCTCGAGCTGGACGGCGAGGCGACCGCCCGTGTGCTCGGGATCAGCCCCACGGCCGTGTCGACCCGGCTCAGCCGGGCCCTGACGCGCCTCGAGGAAAGGATGCGCACCGATGACGACCGCTGAGATCACCCGCGAGCTGCGGGCTACCCGCCCGGTCGCCTCGCAGGCGCTGCGGGCGCAGGTCGCCGAGACGGCAGAGCGGCAGCCCACCGTGCCGGAGCCCCTGCTCCAGCGTCTGCTCGGCCATCGTCGAGCGCTCGCGCTCGTGCCCGCCGCGGCGGCGGTCGCCGTCGCGGGCGCGGTGGCGATCGGGATCACCCGGCCCGCTCCGGCGAACGAGCCGACCACCTCGGTCGCGATCGGGTCATCGGCTGGCGAGTCCGCGACGGCTGACCAGGCGCTCTCCGCCCAGGCGCCGCCGAGCGCCAAGGCGGGTGCCGACGCGAGCCGCGCACAGCGGATCACCGCCGCCATCACGCTGCGGGTCGACGACGGCGACGCGCTCGCGACCGCGGCGGGCGAGGCGCTACGGATCACCCGCACGTTGGGCGGCTATGTCGTCACCTCGAACGTCGTCTCCGGCGAGGACGGCTCCGCGTCGCTCTCGCTGCGCGTCCCGGCGACCGCCGCGCAGGACGCGATCCAGCAGCTCTCGGCGCTCGGCACGATCGTCGACCAGCGCGTCCAGGTGGACGACCTCCAGGGCTCGCTCGACGGGGTCGAGCTCCAGCTCCGCCAGACCCGTGCGGCGCTGGCGACCGTGCGGGCACGCCTGGCGGACGACGACCTGTCGTCGGAGGAGCGTGCGCGCCTGCAGGTGCGGCGCGACGAGCTCGTCGCCACCCTTGCAGCGCTCCGCACCCAGCGCGATGCGACCACGCGCGAGGCCGCCGAGGCCACCGTCCAGCTCGAGCTGCGCACCGACCGCAGCGCCGGTGCGATCCCCGTCCCCAGTCGGCTCGACCGGACGATCGACCGCGCGCTCGACGTCCTCGCCTGGGAGGGCGTCGTCCTGCTCTCCGCCGCGATCGTGCTCGCGCCGCTCTCGCTGATCGCGCTCGCCGGCTGGGCGCTGCGGCGCGGCGCGCGGCGTCGCGAGGACGAGCGGCTGCTCGGCGCGGTCTGACGCGGCCCGACCGCCGCTACGCTCGCTGACGTGCGCTGGCGAACACACGGCGAGCGGCCGCTCTACGAGAGCGACTGGATCCGGCTGACCCTGGTCGACGTCGAGCTGCCCGACGGACAGCGCTTCGAGCACCACGTCGTGCGCAGCACCGCGGACGCGGCGTCGCTCGTCGTCCACGATCCCGACCGCGGCGTCCTGCTGCTCTGGCGGCACCGGTTCGTGACGGACACCTGGGGCTGGGAGGTGCCGGCCGGACGCGTCGATCCAGGCGAGACTCCATCCGCGGCGGCCGTCCGGGAGACGCTCGAGGAGACCGGCTGGCGGCCACGGGGCGTGCACCCGGTCGGGAGCTTCCACCCGACGAACGGGCTCAGCGACCAGCTCTTCCACGTGTTCACCGCGGAGGGAGCCGAGCACGTCGGCGAGGCCGATCCGAACGAGGCAGCCCGAGTCGAGTGGGTGCCCGTCGCCGAGCTGCGGGCCGCCATCGCTCGCGGCGAGGTGCTCGACGGCTTCTCGCTCACGTCGCTGCTCTGGGCGCTGCCGCGCGTCGCAGGCTGACGCGCCCGAACGTCAGGCGTCGAGCGTCGCGATCAGCGCCTCGGCGACGACGCGCAGCGGACGACCCGAGATCTGGCTCGCCTTGCGCAGGCGCGCGAACGCCTCCTGCTCGGTGAGCGACTCGCGCTCCATCAGGAGCCCCTTGGCTCGCTCGATCGCCTTGCGCGCCGCCAGCGCCTCGGCGAGCGAGCTCGCCTCCTCGCGCAACGTCGTCAGCTCCTCGTGGCGTGCGCGGGCGGTCTCGATCGCCGGGAGCAGATCGGACTCGCGGAACGGCTTCACGAGGTAGCCGAACACCCCGGCCTCGACCGCGCGCGCGACGAGCTCCTGCTCGCCGTAGGCGGTCACCATCACGATCGGGATCGGCCGCTCGTCGAGGATCCGCCGCGCGGCCTCGATCCCGTCGAGCTTCGGCATCTTCACGTCGAGCAGCGCGAGATCGGGCTGCTCGCGGCGCGCGAGCTCGACGGCCTCCTCGCCGTCGCGGGCCTCGGCGGCGATCTCGAAGCCCGCCTTCTCGAGCAGCGTGCGCAGGTCGAGACGGATGATCGTCTCGTCCTCGGCGATCAGGATCTTCATCTGGGCACCTCGTGGCGTCGTGGGGGAGCGGACGGTGCACGGCAGCGTTCCGTGCGGCGCCCCCGTCGGCGCGAGCCCGGGCGCGACGTCGCCCCCGACCCGGGCAGCGTAGTCGATCCGACGACCGATCCGGGGGCTCGCTCGAGGCACGAGCTGCCGCCCGCGCTCCGAGACGGCTGGGCGGGCCGGCCTCGGCCCTATGGGACGGAGCGGGGTGCGGCCGGCGGGGCCGAGGGGAACCGCACCACCGCCGCGAGCCCGTCTGCGTCGACCAGGTCGAGGCTCCCCCCGAGCTCGTCGCGCACCAGTGCGCGCACGATCGACATCCCCGTCCCGTCGGCTGCATCGTCGAACCCGGGGCCGTCGTCGGCGACCGTCAACTCGACGTCGTCGCCGTCGCGCCGCAGGACGACCGAGATGCGGTCACCGCCGTGCTCGAGCGCGTTGCCGAACAGCTCGCTGAAGACGAGCGCGAGCGCCGTCGCACGCTGCCCCGCCAGCTCGACGTCGGCGAGGTCGGCGGTCACGTCCTTCCCGTGCGCCAGCCCCTGCATGAGCATCGACCGCAGTCGGTCGATCAGCTCGTGCAGGTCGACGGCGTCCTCGCGGTGCTCCGTCAGCACCTCGTGCACGGCGGCGATCGCGAGGATCCGGTTGACGGAGTCCCCCAGCGCCTTGCGCGGGTCGACGCCCTCCGCACGGGCCTGGAGCCGGAGGAGCGACGCCACGGTCTGCAGGTTGTTCTTCACCCGGTGGTGGATCTCCTGGGCGAGCACGCCTCGGAGCGCCATGCGCCCGTGCTCGAGCGCCACCGCCGCCTGGCTCGCGATCGCGTCGAGGAGCTGTCCTTCGTCGTCGGTGAACGGGGTGTCGCGGTCGACGACGAGCTCGCCGATGGCGCGCCCGCGCCAGCGCAGCGGGAGGCGCACCGCGTGCGCGCCCGCCCGGCCCTCGGGCCACGCGATCCTCCCGTCCTCCAGGACGATGGCCGCCCCGGTCGCGCGCAGCGACTCGACCGTCGTCGTGACGATCGCCTCGAGCGACTCCTCCAGGTACAGCGCCTCCGAGACCGCCTCGGAGATCCGTCCGAGCGCCTCGAGCTCCTCCACCCTCCTGCGCGCCTGCGCGTACAGCTTCGCGTGCTCGATGGACTGCCCGACCTGCGAGGCGATCGCCGTGAGCAGCGCGATCTCGGCGTCGGTGAAGGCGCGTGGCTCCCGTGTGCGGACGTTGAGGGCGCCCTCGAGCACGTCGCGCGCGAGGATCGGCACGGCGAGGATCGACTCGTAGTCGTCCTCCGGAAGGTTGGGGAAGGCCTTGAAGCGTGGGTCGAGATGCGCCTTCGACGGGATCATCACCGGCGCGCGATCGCCGGCGGCGACGCCGGTGATGCCCTCGCCGCGGCGCATGCGCGGCGCGATCGTCGCGTCCTCGACGCGCGTCCCGTGCGTCGCGCGGAGCACGAGCTCGTCGGCGCGGTCGTCGTAGAGGTACACGAAGCAGGCGTCTGTCTCGAGCGCTGCCGCGACCTCGTGCGCGATCGCCTCCATCACGTCCTGGAGCTCGAGCGAGGAGTTGACGACCTCGATCGTCCGGGAGAGGAGCGCCAGGTGCCGGGCGGCGCTGTCCATCAGCCCAGACCCGTCGTGCGCCGGGCGACGGCGCGTCCGCGCGGGCGTCCAGGCCTGCCTGGGCTCGGTCGGCCGACCGCCCTGCTCAGGCCACGGTTCGAGACCCTCAAGTGACAACTTGTCACTTGAGCCGTCATCAGTCGAGGTAGCCGAGGACGACAGCGCCGAGCACCGGCACGGCGATCGTGAGCGCGAAGTTGAACCAGCCGACCGCGATCAGGCGCGAGCGAGTGACCGGCGCCTGCGGATCACCTGTGCGGAGCTCGCGCTGGAGCCGCGGTCCGAGGACGTAGTCGTGCACGGCGGCCCCGACGCAGAGCAGCACGACGAGGACGGACTTCAGGATCAGCGTGCGGTCGAAGTCCGTGTCGAGCGCCTGCCGGTTGAAGCCGCCGTGGATCTCGGTCAGCCAGAGGCCGGAGAGGATGGCGACGCCCATCGCGCTCCACCCCAGCGGCCGCCAGCGACGCCCCAGCGCCCGCATCGCCGTGGCCCGCGCCTCGCCCTCGAGCTTCCGAATGGCCGGCACGCCGACGAAGACGAGCGCGACCGTCCCGCCGACCCACACGCAGGCCGAGAGGATGTGGACGATGCGCAGGACGTCGAGCACCGACGGGTCAGGCTACCGGGGCGCGACTGCGACCGACGTGGTGGCGCTACGGTCTGCTCCGTGAGCACCGAGTGGCCGCTGTTCCTCCACCTCGCCGGTGCGTTCCTCTTCGTCGGCGGCAGCATCACGGCGGCGACGCTCCGGATCGCGGCGACCCGCCGGACGCTGCCCTCCGAGCAGGCGCTCCTCCTGCGCGCCGTGCGGCCGCTCGTCCCGGTCGTCGCAGGCGGTCTGCTGCTGACGCTCGGGGCGGGGTTCTGGCTCGTGGAGGAGATCGGCCTCGACTACGGCGCGACGTGGCTGTCGGCGACGTTCGCGCTCGTCGCCTGGCTGCTCGTCGTCGGGGCGGTCGCGGGTCGAGGCGATCGGCACACACGGGAGCTCGCCGAGCGTCTCGCCGCGGACGGGGACCGACCGAGCGACGAGCTCGCCCGCCGCCTCCGCGACCCGCTCAACCTCGCCCTCAACGCGTCGCTGCTCGTCGCGATCGTCGCGATCGTCGCCCTCATGGTCTGGAAGCCGTCCTAGGGCCGGGCTCGCGAGCGCACGAGGCCGGGCGAGGGAGCGAAAGGCGGGCGAGGCAGGCCTCGTCCCTACTGGACTTCGTTCGCGGGATGCGCGAAGATCCAGGTGCAGGCTTCCTGCCGCAAGGCGAGCGGCATGGCCTGTGTCTGACGGCCGATCGCGGGTCCCCTGTGGGGGCCCGTGGTCGTTCTACGCGGGGGAACCCATGGTTCCCCCGCGAGCCCCCTCCTTCACCGCCTGCACGAGCGGCCCACAGCGGGCCTCCCGGCCGGCAAAGCCGGCCTCCGGCCGCGACCGTGGTCGAGCGGACAGCCGTGACCGCACCAGCGATCACCCGATCGCCGGCGAGGTCGTCTGGCCGCCGCCTCCGGCGGCAGGCCACTTCAGGGATCTGCCCTCACGCCCGGCGCAGCCGGGCCCGAGGGATACCTGCGGCGCATGGCCCGCCGCATGCGGGCCATGCGCTCGCAAGCAAGCTAGAGCGCTGGCGAGGTACCGGTTCAGCTCCCACTCCGATACCTGGATCCGGTACTCGTTCCACTCGCGCCGCTTGAGCTCGACGTAGCGCGGGAAGATGTGCTCGCCGAGCGCCCGCTCCATCAGGTCGGACTTCGCGAGCTCCTCGACCGCCTCGCCGAGCGAGCCCGGCAGCGCGACGATGCCACGCTCGACCCGCTCGGCCTCGGAGAGCCGATAGAGGTTCGTCGTCATCTCGTCGGGCAGCTCGTAGCCCTTCTCGATCCCCTCGAGGCCGGCGTGGAGCAGTGCCGCGAACGCGAGGTACGGGTTGCAGGCCGGGTCGGGGCACCGGATCTCGGCCCGCGTGGCCTGCTCGGCGCCCGGCTTGTAGAGCGGGATGCGGATCAGGGCCGAGCGGTTCCGCTGCGACCAGGCGACGTAGACGGGGGCCTCGTACCCGGGCACGAGCCGCTTGTACGAGTTCACCCACTGCGCGAGCACTGCGGACATCTCCCGCGCGTGCACGAGCACGCCGGCGATGAACGCCTTGGCGGTCTTGGACAGGTTGTGCGGGTCCTTCGCGTCGAAGAACGCGTTGCGGCCGCCCTTGAAGAGCGACATGTGGGTGTGCATGCCCGACCCGTTCTCGCCGAACAGCGGCTTCGGCATGAAGGTCGCGTAGTACCCGTGCCAGGCGGCGACCTCCTTCACGACCAGCCGGTAGGTGAGCGTCTTGTCCGCCATCGCGAGGGCGTCGTCGAAGCGCATGTCGATCTCGTGCTGCGACGGCGCGACCTCGTGGTGGTGGTACTCGATGTCGATCCCGACCGACTCCAGCGCCGCGATCGTGTCGTTGCGCACCTCGGTGGCCGCGTCCTGGGCGGTCATCGCGAAGTACCCGCCCTCGTCGAGGGTCTTGGTGCCCTCGGCGTCCTCGAAGAGGAAGTACTCGAGCTCGGGGCCGACGTTGAACGTGTCGAAGCCGAGCGACTTCATCCGCGCGAGCGCCTGCCGCATCACGAACCGCGGATCGCCCTCGTACGGGGTGCCGTCGGGCTTCACGACGTCGCAGATCAGCCGGCCGACCTTCGATCCCAGCGCGTGCCCGTGCTCGTCGACGGGCCGGGGCATGATCTGGAACGTCTTCGGATCGGGGATCGCGACCATGTCCGACTCCTCGATCGCGTTGAAGCCGGTGATCGACGAGCCGTCGAACCCCATGCCGTCGTTGAGCGCGTCCTCCATCTCCGACGGGGTGATCGCGAACGACTTGCAGTGGCCCTCGAGGTCCGTGAACCAGAACAGGACGTGCTCGACGCCCTCGTCCTTGATCCGCTTCAGCACCGCGCGGCGCTCCGCGACGCTCGAGGTCGCCCGATCCTTGCTCTTCACCATCGTCGACCGTGCCGCCGGGCGGCTCGCCGCCGCCGCTCTGGGTCTCGCCATCGCACTCTCCTCCTCGAACTGCCGACTGAACGCCAATGAAAAAGGGCCCGGACGCAGGCGCGATCGCCACGCGTCCGAGGCCCCGTCGCCTCGAAAGACGTCCGAACGCTAGCAGGTGGTCTCGTCGACGTGCGGCAGGCGACGGAGCGCGCGGCCGTAGAGCACCAGCGCAGGGGCGAGCAGCAGCGCACCGAGACCGAGTCCCGCGCGCAGCGAGAACGCCGTGGCGACGCCCCCGATCGCAGGGCCGCCCGCCACCTGCCCGACCGCGTCGGCCTGGCTGACCACCGAGAGGGTCGTCGCACGCACGCTCGAGTCCTCGATCGTGCGATTGACCCAGACGCTCGTCAGCGGAGCGACCAACGACCGCACGCCGACCAGCACGAGGTACGCGGCGCACGCGAGCAGGAACGAGCCCGCGAGCGCGAAGCCGATCGCTGCGACGAGCAGGACGGCGTTGAGCGCGGTGAGCACGCGCGCGAGCGTCCGTGTCGGCGCGTCGCCGAGCCGGCGCGCTGCGAGCTCGCTCGTGGCGATGCCCGCGACGAACGCGACCCCGGTGAGGACCCCGATCGCGGTGACGTCGGCGACGCCCGACGGCAGCCCGACCGCGAGGAACTGCGCGACCCACAGCCGGTCGAACGACTCCGTCCAGGCCCCGTAGGCGAAGGCGATCCCGAGCAGGAGGAGGAGCAGCGGGTGACCGCGGACGGCACGTGCGCCACGCGTCGCGGTCGCGGTGAAGGCACGGATGCCGCCCTCCTCCGGCGTGCGGTGCGGTCGGAACCCGGTCTCCGGCATGACGAGCGCGAGCGCCACCGCGATCGCGAGCATCACGACGCCGCCGGCGACGATCGCCACGCGCAGGCTGATCCCCCCGACGAGCGTGCTCAGCACGACGCCGAGCAGAGCGCCGGCCCAGCCTGCCTGCGCTCCGCGCAGGACGATCCGCGTCAGGCGGTCGGTGCCGACCTCGTCCGCGATCCAGGCGTCGAACGCGCCCGACTGGAACGTGTAGCCGATCCCCCAGAGCCCGTAGGCCGCGATCACGAGCGGCACGCTCTCGACGAGGGCGAAGAGGAGGACGGCGACCCCGATCACGACGTACGAGATCACGATCGAGGTCCGCCGGCTGATCGTGTCCGCCACGACCCCGGTCGGCACCTCGAAGAGGAAGATCGCGAGCTCCATCGCCGTGCCGCAGAGGACGAGCGCGAGCGGGCTCATCCCCAGCTCGGTCACGAAGTAGAGGTTCGTGACGGTGAACGTGAGCATGCTCGCCACCGACTCGACGAAGAGCAGGCCGACGTACACCGGGATGGCGGGCAGGCGCATGGCTCAGGGATCGAAGCGGAGCACGAGCTCGCGGCCGTCGTCGAGGCGCACGCGCGTGACGACCTGGCCGACCGCGTTGACGGAGACCGGGTTCGCGGCGAGATCGGCGACGACGGAGCCGAGCAGCTCGTCCCCGACGGCCACCAGCCGGTCGCGGACCGGGTCCGACCCACGGAAGAGCCCGAGACCGCCGCCGCGAGGCGTCCCGAGCACGACGAGCGACCCGTCGCCCGCGATCAGCGCGCCGCGGAACGAGGCGAACGCATCGCCTGCGTGGAAGGCGATCTCCGGCCCGCTACCGCGGTCGACCACGACGGCGTCCGCGCCGTTGCCCGCCAGCGTGGCGGCGAAGGCGATCGCCCCCTCCCGGTTCGCGCACGGGAACCGCCCGAGCGCGCGGAACCGACCGTCTCCCGTCTCGACGACCGCTCGCCACCCGCCGTCCGCCTCGCGCACGACGATCGCCTCGCTCCCGTCGGCCCGATCGACCCGCAGGCCGACCCCACCGCCGGGCAGCGCGAGCGGGAGACCCTGGAAGCCCGTCCAGACGCCGTCCGCGCTCGTGGCCACCTCCACGCTGCCCCCCTCGTCGGCGAGAAGCACCGCGTGCGAGCCATCGACGGTGTCGGCGCGGAAGGCGACGCGCCCTTCCTCGTCCATGGTCGGTCCCGCCGGGCCGATCCAGGCGAGCGCGGGGCCCACCGCCGCGAGCTCCGTCAGCCGGTCGCCCGCGACCAGCAGCAGAGCGCGGCCGCGGCCGCCGAGACGCTCGACGTAGACCGTGACGCGACTGCTGGCGTCGACGTCCGGGTGGCTGACGACGCCCTCGACGAGGTCGGGCCCGAGCAGGCGCTCGGGCGGGCCGCCGTCGGTCGTGAAGACACCGGAGCCACCGTCCGTGAGCGAGGTCTGGAACGCCACCCGCCCGTCGTCGGCGAGCGACGGGACGTAGGGGGCGAAGCTCGCGAACGTCGCGTCCGTCTGCGCGACGACGGTCGCCCTCACGCGCCCCTCCTCGTCGTCAGCGGCAGGGGCGCCCGAACGTCGAGCACGAGCTCTCGGTACCGGTAGCCGAGGCGCTCGTTGACGGCGCGCATCCCGGCGTTTCCCTCCTGCGTCCAGGTCGCGATCTCCGCGATCCCGAGGGCCGCCGCGCGAGCGAGCTTCTCGCGCTTGAGCGCGCAGGCGAGCCCGCAGCGGCGCCAGTCGCGACGCACGACGGTGAGGCCGTCGCTCGCGGCCTCGCGCGTGCCGGAGAGGCCGCTGTAGGCGACCGCCTCCCCCGCGGCGAGCGCGACCAGGGACGCCGCCGGGATGGTGGCCTCCTCCTCGAGCCACTCCTCGAGTGAGATCGTCACGTCGTCCACGGACGCGAGATCCGCGTAGCCCTGCAGGGCGAGCGGGAACACCTCCTGCAGCAGCGCGGGCCGTTCGGCGACGCTCGTGAAGACGATCCCCTCCGGGGGCGCGACGGACCGCTCCTCGCCGAGCGCCCGCACCTGCTCGACCTGCCGACCCGTCTCGACGAACCCGAACCGCGCGGCGAACGCCACCGCGGCCGGATCGTGGCCGTCGACGTGAGCGGTCGCGAGCGCGAACCCGGACGCGTGGAGGTGATCGCAGAGCGCGAGCAGCAGCGCGGTCCCGACCCCGAGACGCCGCGCTTCCGGGAGCACTCGCGGCGAGACGAACCCCCGACCCTCGGTCTGCGACGGCCCCGCGAAGCCGCAGGCCGCCGGGACGCCGTCGAGGGTGGCGAGCACGTAGAGGCGCCGCGGCTCGCGGGCGTTTCGCGCGCGCACGACCTCGGGGGACGCCGGCTCGGCGGGCGTGATCGCGTCCCAGATCGCGAGACAGGCGTCGAGGCGGGCGTCGTCGTCCGCCGCAGCGAGGACGAGGCCCACCTCACCCGCTCCGCTTGAGCTTGCCGTTCCGCTTCGCGTACACCTCGCCGCGGCCGAACACCCACAGGCCGAGCGGGATCGAGACGACGCCGATCACGAGCAGCGGCCACACGTCCGCCCAGGCGAGCCCCGCGCCGTCGAGGACGGAGGCGCGGATCCCGCGCAGCGCGTAGGTGGCGGGCGAGATCGTCGAGAGCCACTCCATCCACGCCGGCAGCACGCTGACGGGGTAGTAGACGCCCGAGACGACGAGCAGCATCCCCTGGGCGATGAAGCCGAGCTGGGCGCCCTTCTCCGGCGAGACGAGCGGCAGGACGGCGGTCATCATCCCGATCCCGAAGAAGGACACCGACGCGATCATCAGGATCGCCAGGGCCGCCGCGAAGTCCGCGTCCGGGAACGCCAGCCCGAACGAGAGCGCAACGACGACGAACAGCAGCACCGCCCGCACGAGGCCGTAGAGGACGGCGAAGACGCCCGACCCGCCGAGGTGCATCGCCCGGGAGAGCGGCGCCATGAACGTGTACTCGATCGTCCCCTCCCACCGCTCCCACGCGACGGTCTCCGTGATGAACTCGAAGATGATCCCGAGGTACGCCCACACGACGGCGCCGATCAGCAGCGTCGTGGTCGCACGGTCGACGTCGATCTCCCCGCCAGTCGCCTCGAAGCCCTTGGCGATGAAGACGATCGTCAACGTGTTCGCGACCGTCCACACGAAGAACGCGACGTCCCAGTAGATGTAGCGCCGGGTGAGGTAGACGTTCCGCTCCACGACCCCGGCGAGGCCGATCAGCTCCTCCCGCGCGGAGAGCGCGATGCTCCTCATGCGTACACCTCCCTCTCGTCCTCCTCGGCGAGCTCGTCCTCGAACCCGCGCCCGGTCGCGACGAAGAACGCCTCCTCGAGCGTGTCGGCGCCGTAGCGCGCCTTGAGGTCGTCGGCCGGCTCGAGCGCGAGCAATCGGCCGCGATCGAGGATCCCGACGCGCTCGGCGAGCGCCTCGGCCTCAGCGAGGTCGTGCGTGCAGAGCAGGATCGTGGCGTCGTGCGCTGCCCTGACCTCGCGCACGAACGCCTGCACCTCGAGCTTGGAGCGCGGGTCGAGCCCGGTCGTGGGCTCGTCGAGCAGGAGCAGCACCGGGCTCGTCAGCAGCGCCCGAGCGAGCGCGACCTTCTGCTGCATCCCGCGCGAGAGGTTCTCCATCGGCTCGCCGCGCCGGTCGGCGGGGAAGCCCACGCGCTCGAGGATCGCCGGGATCCGGTCGACGGTGTCCCGCGGGGTCATCCCGTAGAAGCGCGACGCGTACTGGAGGTTCTCTGCGGGCGACATCTTCTTGAAGAAGCTCGCCTCGACCGAGACCCTGTTCACCAGGCGACGGACGGCCTTCGCGTCGCGCACCACGTCGTGCCCGAACACCCGGGCGCTGCCCCCGTCGGGGAGGAGCAGGGTCGACAGCAGCCGAACCATGGTCGACTTGCCCGAGCCGTTCTGGCCGAGGATCGCGACGCACTCGCCGCGCGGGATCGTCAGCGTGAGATCGTCGAGCGCCGCGACGCGACGGCGGCCGCGACGGCGGTCCTTGCGGGTGAACTCCTTGCGCAGCGCGTCGGTCTCGACGGCGACGTCACTGCGGACGTGTGGTGCGGTCTTCACGGATGCTCCTTCGGGTCGTGCGTTCCAGGACGTGCAGAGTGAGGCTCCGCGGGGCGGGCCTCGGCAACGGGTGTCCTAGAACCGGAGCAACATCGCGCGCGAGAGGCTAGCACCCGACGTCTCGCTCCGCCAGTCCGCTGCGCTTGCGGACGTCGGCCCCCCTCGCTAGCCTGTCCGCCACTGGCGGGGGCGATGACGGCCCCGCTCACAGGCAGCGACGCCTCATTCCCGGCCGACGATGGCCGTGCGGATGGGGCGTTTTGCGTTGGTCCGAAGGAGCTCCCGTGAGAGCACAGCGGTGATGAAGGTCGAGGCAGTGGTCGTCCGCGACCGCGTGGAGACGGTGATGGAGGCCGTCGAGGAGCACACCGGGCACGTCGGCGTGACGGTGGTCGAGGCGGTCGGACACGGCCGCGAGAAGGGCATCACGCACGAGTACCGGGGCCGCGTGTTCGAGTCGCGGTTCCTGCCCAAGGCGCTGATGACGTTCGTCGTCCGCGACGAGATCGCCGAGGACGTCCTCGCCGCGATCGTCGACGCGGCCCGCACGGGCCACGTCAGCGGCGACGGGATCTGCTGGATGTCCCCCGTCCACTCGGTGACGCACAACCGCACCGGCGCACGCCTCGAGGAGGTGGAGACCGTATGAGCAGCATCGACGTGGGGGAACCCATGGTTCCCCCACGAGCCCCCTCCTTCGCCGTCGTGCAGAGCTCGACTCGCACTTGGGCTCTCGCCGGGCCACGCCCGGCTTCGCCCGCGACGGGCCGCACAGCGGACAGCTGTCCCGATCCCTCGACCAAGGGCGGTGTTCGATGAGCAACAAGGACCTCGCTCTCGCTGCGAGCACCATCTGGGTGCTGTTCGCGGGCATCCTCGTCCTCTTCATGCAGGCCGGGTTCGCCTTCCTCGAGGCCGGCCTCACCCGCATGAAGAACGTCGGGCACATCGCGGCGAAGAACGCCCTCGTCCTCGCGATCGCGACCATCGTCTTCTATGCGGTCGGGTTCGGGATCGCCTTCGGCGACGGTGGCAACGGCCTCGTCGGCGGCTCTGGCCTCGTCCCCTCCGTGGACGAGCTGCTCGCGGTCGGCGCGGATCCGTTCTCGTGGTTCGGCGCGATCCCGGCCGGCGCGGCGCTGCTCTTCCAGACGGCGTTCGCGGCGGTGTCGCTCGCGATCGTGTGGGGGGCCATGGCGGAGCGCACCCGGCTGTGGGTGTACATCGCCTTCGGCGTGATCTACACGGTGCTCTACTCGGTGGTCGCCCACTGGATCTGGAGCGGCGACGGCTGGCTGTTCGCCAAGGGGATGCAGGACTTCGCGGGCTCGACCGTCGTCCACTACCAGGGCGCGCTGGCCGGGCTGGCCGGAGCGCTCCTGCTCGGCCCGCGGATCGGGAAGTTCGGCGCAGACGGAAAGCCGAACGCGATCCCCGGGCACAACATGGCGTACACGACCCTCGGCGTGTTCATCCTCTGGTTCGGCTGGTTCGGCTTCAACGCTGGCTCGACCCTGAGCGTGGACTACGGCGGCGTGGGCTTCTTCGCCTACGTCGCCTTCAACACGCTCGTCGCGACGGCGGCCGGCGTGATCGGCGCGACGGTCGCGTCGTGGGCGATCATCAAGAAGCCCGACCTGTCGATGATGCTGAACGGCGCGATCGGCGGGCTCGTGGCGATCACCGCCGCGTGCGCGTTCGTCGCCCCGTGGGCGGCGATCCTGATCGGGTTCGTCGCCGGGACGATCGTCGTCGGCGGCGTGCTGCTCGTCGAGAGGCTGCGCATCGACGACCCCGTCGGCGCGCTCGCCGCCCACGGGATGTCGGGCGTCTGGGGCACGCTGGCCCTCGGGTTCCTCACGGTGCCCGAGCTCGCCGAGCGGCTCGACTGGGGCCGGGCCGGCCTCTTCTACGGAGGGGGACTCCACCAGCTCGGGATCCAGGCTCTCGGCCTCGTCGCGGTCGGCGCGTTCACGTTCACCGCGTCGTTCGCGATCCTCTGGCTGATGAAGGTCACCGTCGGGATCCGCACCGAGCCGCACGTGGAGTCGGCCGGGCTCGACGTCTCCGAGCACGGGATGTGGGGGTACCCGGAGTTCTACATCCCGGTCCCGGGCGGCTACGGCACCGAGCACTCGGTGCCGGCGGGCAGGCAGTTCCGCGACCGCGAGGTGATCGTCACCGAGGGCGCCAAGGGCGACACGATGTACGTCGTCCAGTCAGGCGAGGTCGAGATCGTGCAGACGGAAGGCGGCGAGGAGCGGCGGCTGAAGACGCTCAAGCCGGGCGAGTTCTTCGGGGAGATGGCGATCTTCGAGAACGAGGTGCGCTCGGCGACCGCGCGGGCGGTCGGGGACGCGCGCGTCCTCGAGGTCGACAAGAAGACCGTCCACCGGCGGCTCGAGGACGACCCCCGGCTGGCGGTCAACCTGCTGAAGACGATGTCGGCCCGCCTGCGGGAGACGAATCAGAAGCTCGCGCCGCCGCGCAGTGCGGAGGCCGAGAGGTGAGCGATCGGCTCGCTCGCGGGGTGAGCGGCGCCGCGTAGCCGCTTCGCGCCTGGACACCGTGGCACGGGGGCGGCCCGGCGAGGGCCGCCCCCGTCCGCAGGAGGGGGTGGTGGGTCAGCGAAGCTGGTACGTGATCGAGACGGAGGCGGAGACCTCCTGCTCGCCGGAGACGACCGGCGTGCCGTCGGACACCGCCTCGGCCTTCGCGAAGATCGGCACGCCGCCGGCGGAGCCCTCGACGATCGAGATCACGGGCCCGACCGCGCGACCTGCGGCCGCGGCCAGCGTGTCCGCGTGGGTCTTCGCGTTGCCGACGGCGCTCTCGAGCGCCTGGCGGTAGAGCGCCTCCTGGTCGGAGAACGTGAACGACGGGCCGTAGACGGTGTTCGCACCGGCTGCGACGGCCGCGTCGATCGCCTTGCCGGCCGACGCGAGCGGGAACGTCGCCGACGCGATGTTCGTCGCCACGAACCCGTCGACGACGCCCTCGGGCGTCTGCCGCGGCGAGAGGGAGACGCTCGAGGTCGTCACGTCCTTGCCGCCCGCAGCGCGCAGCGCGGCGAGCACCTTGTCCATCGCCTTGGCGTTCGCGGCGAGCGCGGCCTCGGCGGACGCGGCGCGCGTCTCGACGCCGGCCGAGATCGACGCGCGGTCGGGGACGCTGCGGACGACCCCGGTCCCGTTGACGGTGAGCGTGTCGCGCTGGGTCGACGGGTCGTCGACGGCCTTCGCGCCCTCGGGTCGGAGCACGCCCGCGAGGGCGGCGGCGGTGAGCAGCAGCACGGCTGCGACGGCGATGCGCTTCATGGTGGGCCTCCGGAGATCGTTGTCGTCTCCTCTACGTCGCCGGACGGCGACGCCGTCACACCGTTCCGCGCAACCGCCGCGTGTCCTCGTGCGTCAGACCTGGTCGGCGAACCGCTCGACGAGCTCCGCGCGCGCGTTGAGCCCGAGCTTGCGATAGATCCGCGTCAAGTGGAACTCCACCGTCTTCGGGCTCAGGAACAGCGTCTGGGCGATCTCGCGGTTCGTCTGCCCCCGGGCGACCTGCAGCGCCACCTGCAGCTCCTGCGGGGTCAGCTCGTCCCTCGCCTCCGGCCCCCGCCGCAGCCGCGCGCCGCTCGCCCGCAGCTCCAGCCGACAGCGCTCCGCCCAGCCGGTCGAGCCGAGCTGCTCGAACATGCCCTCCGCGCGGCGCAGCTCCTCGCGCGCGCGGCGTCGCTCCCCGCTACGGCGCAGGCGCTCGCCGTAGAGCAGGTGGGTCCGCGCGAGCTCGAACGGCATCTCGTCGGTGTGCAGCTCGATCGATCGCTCGAAGCGCTCGGCGAACGCGTCGTCGCCTACGAGCAGGCCCTCGCTGCGCTCGAGCAGCGCGAGGTCGAACGGGCGCGGAACCGCGGCGACGAGCACGCGCTCCTCCGCGAGCCGATCGCATGCCAGATCGTGCCGACCGACGCGGACGTAGGCCTCGACCAGGAAGGCGAAGTAGTGATCGTGAGGGTCGACGAGACCCTCCTCACGGTTGCGGGCGTGGAGCCGCTCCAGCGTCTGGATCGCCGCGTCGGGCCGGCCGCGCCCGAGCTCGCCAAGCGCCAGCTGCCCGGTGGCGTGGATCGCGAACCACCGCAGGTCGAGGCGGCTCCCCAGGTCGATCGCCTCATGAGCGTGCTCGACACACCGGTCGAACAGCCCGAGCCGCGCCTCGAGGTAGGCGCAGTGCGCGAGCGAATCGCAGACGTTGGTCGTCTGCCCCAGCTCGGCGGCCGTCTGGAGCGCCTCGGTCATGGCCGCGTACGCGGCGGTGAGTCGACCCCGTCGCGCCAGTGGGAACGCCGCAAATCGGAGCAGGATCGGCACGGCCTCGAGGTCGCCGGCGTTGCGCGCCTCCTCGAGCGCGGTGACCGCCCCCCGCAACGCGGGCTCGTGATCCTCGAGCCACAGCGCCGCGATGATCTCGACGTACCGCTCGGCGCCGCCGAGGGTCGACGCCGTCGCCAGGGCCTCTCGCAGCCTGCGCTCGCCCACGACGCCCTTCCCGGTCTGCACGAGGGAGACGCCCTCGGCCAGCGCGACGAGGGCTGCCTCGCCAGGCTGACGGTCGTCTGCCAGGGCGGCCAGGCGCTCGGACAGCAGCGCCGTGTCGGCTGGCCGCCCTGCGGGGAGGCTGGCGAAGAAGGCGATGCCGAGCGCGTCGACCGCCGCACGCGGGTCGTGCGCAGCGAGCACGCCCGCCGCATCGGTCAGCAGCCGGATCGCCTCGGCCGGGGGTCCGTCGCGGCGGGTCGCCCTGCCGAGCGTCGACAGGGCGCGGCCGTGAGTCAGGGAGCTGGGATCCGATGCCTCGAGCGCACGGCGGCCGAGCTCGCGGGCCTGCTCGAGCCTGCTCGCCCGGAGCGCCTCCTCCGCCGCGCGCGCGAGCCGGCGCGCACGGGCCTCCGGGTCGGCGCTGAGGTCCGCGGCCCGCGTGAGCAGGCCGGCGGCCGTCACGGCGGCGAGGCCTGCGGCGGCGTCCTCCAGCTCGGCAGCGACCTCCTCGTCCGGCCCGATCGTCGACTCCGCGCGGTGCAGCGCCCGACGCTCGCCGACCGGAAGCGTGTGGGCGATCGCGCCGTGCACGCGACGACGGACGGCGTCGCCGGCGAGCGATACGACCGCGCTGCGGACGAGCGGGTGACGGAACGCGACGCGCCCGCGACCGAGGGTGACGAGCCCGGCGGCCTCAGCGGGCTCGAGCGCGTCCGGCGCACAGCCGAGCGCACCGAGCGGCGCGGCGAGGCCGCCGAGCTCGTCGGTCTCGCCAAGTGCCGCGACGACGAGCGCGATCCGGGCCTCGTCGGGCAGCCCGCGTGCGGCGGCGGCGAACGCCTCCTCGAGCGCGCTGCCGGCGAGCGGGACGGGCGGCAGCGGCTCGCCGCCCTCCCTTTGGCGTGACGTGAGCCGGGCGGGGAGCTCGAGCAGCGCGAGCGGGTTCCCTCCTGCCGCGGCCAGCATCCGCTCCCGGACGTCAGGGTCGAGTCGCTCGGCTGCCTCGTCGAGCACGACCGCAGCGGCCGTCGACGAGAGCGGCCCCAGCAGGTGCGCGCCGACCACTCCGTCGAGTCGCCCCAGACCGCCGGGGCGAGCGGCGGCGACGAGCGCGACCGCGTCAGCGTCGAGCCGGCGGATCGCGAACGCAAGCGCGTCGAGCGTCGGCTCGTCGAGCCACTGGACGTCGTCGGCGAGCACGAGAATCGGACGGCGCTCCGCCGCCGCTGCGAGCACACCCAGCGTGGCAGCACCCACGGCGAATCGGCCGGCCGCCTCCTCCCCTGCGTCGAGCGCGGACGCGAGCGCGGCGCGCTGCGGGTCGGGCAGCCGCCCCTCGAGCTCCCGAAACGGACGCAGGAGCGCGAGCAGCCCGGCATAGGGGAGCTCCAGCTCCGGAGGCGTGCCCACGGCCTGGACGACGACGAATCCGAGGGCGTCGCCTGTCCTGCGCGCAGCGTCGAGGAGCGCCGTCTTGCCGATCCCGGGCTCGCCCACGAACGCGATCGATCGCGCACGGCCGGCACGCGCGTCCTCGAGGGCAGCGGTGACGAGATCCAGCTCCTGCTGACGGCCGACGAGCTCCAGGGTGTCCTCCGGCGGAAAGGACCAGGGTAGCCCCCTGGCGCGAGCGACCGGGGTCGCCGCCGATCGTAGGGGCCTGCGGACGACGCACTCCAACCGAACGGACGAGAGGAGCACCTCGATGGACGGAGGACACCCCGGGACGGCCCGGCGGCGGCGCATCGCCGCCGCGGCGCTCGCCCTTCCCGCGCTGCTCGCGCTGAGCGTCACGGCGATCGCGCCGTCGGCGACCTCGGCGCCGACGATCACGACCGTCATGACCAAGCTCAACAGCCCGCGCGGTCT
Source organism: uncultured Actinomycetes bacterium (assembly GCA_963703095.1). Taxonomy (GTDB): domain Bacteria; phylum Actinomycetota; class Thermoleophilia; order Gaiellales; family Gaiellaceae; genus Gaiella. Next base: position 528,039 of record OY969787.1, on the reverse strand, counting down.
CACGTTCGCGCCGACCGGCGACCTGCTGATCGCCGAGGCGGGCGACGGGAGCGCCGCGTGCACCGCCGGCAGCACGATGCCGCTCCCGCCCCGAAACGTGCCGATCTGCGTCAGCCGCAGCGGCTCGATCTCCGTGCTCACGGCCGGCCAGACATCCGGATCCGGGGACACCGATCGCGACCAGACCGGCTGGCCCTCCTGGCGCAGCGACGCTCCGAACCAGCCCTTCGCCGAGGTGACGGGCCCGCAGGACATCTCGGTCGCCGTTCGCGGTCGCGCCTACGTCTCGGTCGGCTGGGGTGGCACCCCTGCCTCGCGCTCGAGCCCGGCCGCTCGAGGCAAGACGTTCGGCAGGCTCGTGAAGACGGGTCCGAACGGCGGTCGGACGACGGTCGCCGACATCGCAGCGTACGAGCAGGCCTTCAACCCGGCGAACGGCCCAGTCGACTCGAACCCCTACGGCATCCTCGCCGAGCCGTCGAGCGTCTTCGTCGCCGACGCCGGGGCGAACGCGCTGTTCGAGATGAAGGGGAAGTGGAAGGTGTCGCTCGTCGCGACGTTCCCCCGCGCCCAGAACCCGGTCGGCTGTCGGATCCCGGCCGCTCCAGGCGTCCAGGGTCCGCCCGCTCCTCCGACGTCGGAGTTCGTCCCGACGACGGTCGTCCGAGGCCCGGACAAGGCGCTGTACGTCGGCGGGCTGACGGGCTTCCCGTTCTGCGCGGGAGCCGCGTCGATCTGGAAGGTCGTGCCGGGCGGGACGCCGACCGTCCATCTCAGCGGCTTCAAGTCGATCATCGACATGGCGTTTGCGAAGGACGGCACGCTGTACGTCCTTCAGTACGCCTCCAGCCCGAGCGGGCTCGGCGGACCGGGCCAGATCGTGCGGGTCTCCCCGAGCGGCACGCGCACGGTGCTCGAGACCGGCGCGGCCCTGCTCAACCCGGCCGGGATCGCGATCAACCCCTCGAACGGCGCGCTGTACGTCACGAACAAGACGGTGACGCCGGGTGGCGGCGAGGTGCTCCGCATCGTCCCGTAGCCACCAGCCACGAGCGGCCGGGCCGGGCGCACCGGCCCGGCCGCCGAGGAGAGACCGATGACGCACACCGCACCCATCACCTACGCGCTCCAGTTCCGCGGCCAGGCCGACGGCGACGGCGCAGCAGCGCGCGTCGCCGCCCGGGCTTCGAGCGCGATGCTCGTCTCGGTCGTCGATCGCGACGGCCCCCACGGCCGGTTCGAGGACGTCGGCGCCGGAGAGGCCGTGTTCCGCGTCACCCTCGACGACGAGGGCCCCGTCGAGGGGGAGGTCGACTTCGGCGGCGGCACGACGCTCCGCGTGCGCGCGGCCGAGCGTCACGCGGCAGGGCCGTCGTCGCGCTCCTACCTCCGCCATGGTGCCGCCCTGCTCGAGGTCGTCGAGGGCACGGGCCGACTCCACGGCGCGACCGGCTGGATCACCTCGAACTTCCTGCTCTCCGACACCGGCGACCTCACCGACACCCACCTCGGCCTGCTCTTCGTCGAGCGGCCGTGACCACCGAAGGAGGACACCTCATGCGTCTCGCACTGCTCTCGCTCATGGCCGCCGCGCTCCTGCCGATCGCGGCGCTTGCAGCTCCCGCGCCGAAGGCGCTCTCGGGCAACCTGCTCAAGAACCCGGGTGCCGAGCTCGGGCCCGCCACTCCCGACACGGCGGAGACACCTCTGCCCGTGCCCGCCTGGGAGACCACAGGCGGCTTCTACACCGCCCCCTACAACGGCTTCCGCTGGGCTCCCGATCCGCCGAATCGCACGAAGGGCTCCGGCGCGAAGTTCTTCGTCGGCTGCCTCGCCGCGCCAGGCCAGACCGTCAACCTCGGCACGGCGACCCAGACCGCCTCGCTCGCGCGCTGGGGCGCCCGGATCGACAAGGGCGGGATCGTGCTCACGCTGTCCGCCGAGCTCGGCGGCTACAACGGCACCGTCAACCGGGCGACCGCGCAGGCCGTGTTCCTCGACGCGGCCGGCAAGGCGCTCGGCAGGCGGATCCAGCTCGTCGGGCCGACGTACCTCCAGCGCCAGGGCGTCACCCGCGTCGAGCCGCGCACGAAGACCGGTGCCGTCCCCGCGGGCGCCCGGCAGGTGAAGGTCACGCTCACCGGCTCGCGCGCCGGCTCGGGCCCGTGCGGCTTCGTCGACAACGTCAGCGCCGTCGTCGGGCAGGTGGCGAAGTGAGGCGACTTGGATTCAGCGGCCTCATCGCGTCACTCGTCGCGCTCGCGCTGCTGTCGCCGGCCACGGCGAAGAGCGCGGGCAACGACCCGTACTTCGGAACCGACTACGACTGCGCGCCGATAATGACCGACGAGCAGGCAGCGGAGGTGACGCAGAAGTCGAGGGGCGTGGTCGAATCCGTCGCGATCCTCGGAGCCAACAACTACGTCTGCACGTGGTCCCTCGGCAGCAAGTCCGGAGCCATCACGCTCATCGCACAGGTGAGCGACCTCCAGCGACGTGACGTCCGCGTGAGAAACGCCAAGACCTACTGCAACGGGTTCCCGTTCTTGTCCAAGCAGCAGAGAGCCCTGCTCTGCGACGCAGCGGAGGACATGATCTCTGTCCGCACGCCGCGCGTCGCGCTCGAAGCGTACACGGCCCTGGTTCGCGCGACCGATCCAGGCTCTGCGAAGTCGCGGTTCTCCACAATTGGTGGCGTCCGCGGTTACTACGTCTCGGGAACGACGGGCGGAGCGATAACGATGATCACCCCCGGCTGGACGGTCGTGCATACCGCGTGTCTGAACCTCGCGACTCGCAGCATCGACCGGGAGTGCTCGATCGACGCTCTGGACGTCGTCCTGCGCAACTTCCGCCTGTCGAAGGAGTGCGATTGGGATCGCGCGAACCTCTCGTGCACGACCATCCCCGGTCCGGTGCTCAAGCCGGCCAAGAAGCGCCGTTGAGCGATCAGCGAACCGGTCGAGACAACTCGCCCGAGCGACGGCGGGCGACTGCGACCTGCGGTGTCAGCGACGTTCGCGGCCAGGTGGCGCCCGGCGTGTCGCCGGGCGCCACCACGTGCTCACGCGGACCGTGCGAGCTCGGCCTCGGCCTCGTGCACCTCCGCGCCGGCAGTCGAGCGGATCGGACGGATGCGCTCCTCCAGCCCGCGGAGCTGGCGCCACTGCATCAGCGCGTGCACGGGCAGCCAGCCCAGCGGGTTGACGAGCCCCACGAGCCGTGGCCGCTGTCGACCGCCGGTGCGGACGAGCAGCCGCGTCGCCTCACCCCGAGGCTCGAGGACGAACACCCACGAGCTCTCGCCGGCGATCCGCGGCAGCGGCTCCCCGACCGGCACCGAGACGCCCCGGCGGAGGTCGACCCGCGAGGTGAGGCCGAGCACCCGCTCCGGCTCGAGCAGCGCGACGTCGAACCACGTCTTCCCCTCCGGCGAGGACTCGAGCCGATCGCCGACGGCGATCTGCTGCCATTCCGGATGCAGCTCCTCGGCGCTCGAGCCGCCGAACAGGTCCAGCCGGTCGACGCTGTACCACCCTGCCCTGCCGAGCCCCATCTGCGCGAGCCACGGCCAGACCGCCTCCGGGGGAGCGTCGATCGTCGCTGCCATCGTCGCCCGGCCCCGGGCGCCCTCGACCAGGTCGTCGCCAGGGAGCGCGCGACCGGCCTCCTCCTTCGTCGCGCCCAGTCGCACCAGCCGCGGCCGGACGAGGCCGACGTAGCCGAGCGGCACCGCTGCCGCGAGCGCGGCCGGCACGAGGCGTCGCCTCGCGCGCCCGAGCCTCAGCACGACGGGCAGGGCGACGTCCAGCGCGATGTCCGTCCTCCTCCGACGACGTCTGCCGAGCCCGATCGCGCCGGGGATGGCGAGCGCGAGCCCCAGCCGCCCGCTGCGGCGACGTCGCGGCAGGGCCTGCACGGCGGCGGTCAGAGCGCCGTGCCGTCGTCTCCGCGGCACGACACGAAGGACGGATTGCTTCCGTCTGCTCATGACGAGCCTCCTTTCGCCTCCAGGATGGCGGCGGCGCGCCCCCGGCGCATCGGTGATTGTGCGCAGCCTCGGCTCCGCGACGGAGCCGGAGCCGCGCGGGGGCTAGAGCGACGAGCCGAAGCGGCGGCGGGCAGCGGCGACGGCGGCCGCCACGTCGCCCGGCCCCGGCGCGGGCCTCGCCGCCACGCTCTCCCGGGCCGAGCCGATCGCACGGTACGACCCGTCACGGACGCTCGCGGCGACCTGCTCGTGCGCCTCGCGGAACGGGACACCGCCCTTGACGAGATCCTCGGCGAGATCGGTCGCGAGCAGCAGCGGGTCGGCTGCTGCAGCGGCGAGCCGCTCGCGGTCGACCTCGAGGCCGCTGACGAGCACCGTCATCGCCTGCAGCGCGAGCCTGATGTCGCGGCGCGCGGCGAACACGGGGGGCTTGTCCTCCTGCAGGTCCCGGTCGTACGCGAGCGGCAGCCCCTTGACGGTGGCCAGCAGCCCCGTGAGGCGCCCGATCGCGGTTCCCGCCTTGCCGCGCACCAGCTCCGCGACGTCGGGGTTGAGCTTCTGCGGCATCATCGACGACCCCGTCGCGGCCAACTCGGGGAGGCGAGCGAAGCCGAACTCCGACGTCGACCAGAGCACGATCTCCTCGCCGAAGCGCGACAGGTGCTGGAAGAGCATCGCCGCCGCGTACAGGTAGTCGAGCGCGAAGTCGCGGTCGGCGACCGCGTCGATCGAGTTGCGCATCTGGCCGGGAGGCGCCGGCAGTCCCAGCGTCGACCCCGCGAGCGCGCCGGCGCCGAGCGGGCTCTCCTCCGCCGCGGTGGCCGCCGCCGCGAACCGCGTGCGGTCGCGGTCGAGCATCTCCGCCCACGCGAGCAGGTGGTGCCCCAGCGTCACCGGCTGGCCGCGCTGGAGGTGCGTGTACCCGGGCATCAGGGTCTCGGCCTCGGACTCGGCGAAGGAGAGGACGACGAGGGCGAGCGCGTCGACCTCCTGTCGGGCCTCCGCGCAGGCGTCGAGGACGTAGAGGCGGAAGGCGGCGGCGACCTGGTCGTTGCGGGAGCGGCCGGCGTGGATCTTGCGGCCGACGTCGCCGAGCAGGCGCTCGATCGCGGAGTGAACGTCCTCGTCGCTGTCGAGGAGCCCCGTGGGATCGAGCGCGATCGCCGCCAGCCGCTCCTCGGCGAGCGCGAACTCGGCGTCGGTCAGCAGGCCGGCCGCGTGGAGGCGCCGCGCGTGATCGGCGCTCGCCTCGCAGTCGTACGGCAGCAGCTCCCGGTCGTCGGCATGGAGGAACTCCCAGACGGCCGGGTCGAGCCCACCACCGGTGCGTCCGGACCAGAGCGTCATGCTCGGATTCTCCCCGATCTCAGGAGACGTCGGCGAGGTGGCCCGCGAGCTCGCGCGAGAGCGCCTGCGAGGTGGTCGTCGCCCTCGGCGCGAGGAAGATGGTGTTGTCACCTGCGATCGTCCCTGCGATGTCGGGGTGACGGCCCTCGTCGATCGCCTGGGCGAGCGCGCTGGCGTAGCCGGACGGAGTCGTGACGACCACGAGCGGGCCGGCGTCCTCGACGCCGATCGCGTAGCGGCGCATCGCCGCCCCGATCGCCTTGAGCCGGTCGGCGTCGCCGGCTCCCGGCGCCGCGTAGACGAGGCGTCCCGACGGAGCGCGCACCTTGACGAGGCCGAGCTCCTGCACGTCCCGCGAGATCGTCGTCTGGACGACGTCGTGACCTTCCTCGCGGAGGGCCGCGGCGAGCTCGGCCTGGGTCGAGATCGCACCCTCGCGGACGAGGCGGAGGATCGCCTGCTGACGGACGCTACGGCTCATAGCATGCATCGTGTTCGCATATCATGCATCCGCTCCCGGGGCCGCGAGCGCGTCTGCGATCACCGACAGGCCCTCGTCGGCCTCCGGCGCGCTCAGCACGAGCGGCGGGGTGAGGCGGAGGACGTCCGGCCCGGCCGAGAGGACGAGCACGCCTCGTGCCCGGCAGGCGTCGACCACAGGGGCGACAGGGCGGTCGAGGCGAGCACCGAGCAGCAGGCCGCGACCCCGCACCTCGAGCACCCCCGGCAGCGACGCGAGCCCGGCGCTCAGCCGCTCGCCGATCTCGACGACGTGGGCCAGCAGGGCGTCATCGATCGCGTCGACGACCGCGCAGGCCGCGGCGGCGGAGACGGGGTTGCCCCCGAAGGTGGAGCCGTGGTCGCCCGGCCCGATCGCCGCGGCGGGACCGGGCCGCACGAGGAGCGCGCCGATCGGGAGGCCGTTCGCGAGCCCCTTCGCAAGGGTGATCAGGTCGGGCTCGAGTCCGAGCCCCTCGCACGCGAGGAACGTCCCGGTGCGCCCGATGCCTGCCTGCACCTCGTCGACGCAGAGCAGCGCCCCCACCTCGCGGGCGATCTCCGCGGCCACGTCCACGAAGGCCTGGTCGAGGGGCACGACGCCTCCCTCGCCGAGGATCGGCTCGAGCATGATCGCCGCCAGCTCGCCACCCGGCGCGATCGCCGCCTCGAGCGACTCGACGTCGTTGGGGCGGGCGAACGAGATGCCCGGCAGGAGCGGGCCGAAGCCCTCCCACTTCGACGGCTGCCCCGTCGCCGAGAGGGCGCCGAGCGTCCGCCCGTGGAAGCCGCCCTCGAGCGCGACGATCCGTGGCCGGCCCGTCGCCTTCCGCGCGACCTTGATCGCGGCCTCGTTCGCCTCGGCACCCGAGTTGCAGAAGAACGCCTGCGCGCCCCCGACCCGTGCGGAGAGGCGCTCGGCCAGCGCGAGCATCGGCTCGGTCCAGTAGAGGTTGGACACGTGCCAGAGACGGTCGAGCTGCGCGTGCGCGGCCGCGGTCACAGCCGGGTGGCGGTGCCCGAGCGAGACGACGGCGATCCCGCCCCCGAGGTCCAGGTACCAGCCGCCCTCGTCGTCGCGCACCCTGCAGCCCTCGCCCTCGACGATGGTGACGTCCGCACGAGCGTAGGTCGCGAGCACGTGCTCGCGTCCGGATCCGCGCCCGGCGACGTCCGCGCCGCCCATCACGCGACCGCTGCCCCCGACCCGCCGATGCCGGCGTCCTCCGGCGTGGAGCGTCTGGCAAGTGACAAGTTGTCACTTGCCGCGTGGGCGCCCCCCGCCTGGAGCGGTGGCCCGCACGGGAGGCGACGGAGCGAGGGACTCGAGCTGGATGGGCTCATCCGACGGCCCCTCCTCGGACGACGCCGGCTGCGCCAGCGCCTCCGACGACCTCTCCACCGACGACGCCGGACGCGACGACCTCGGTGGCGCCGATCGAGGCGCAAACGCCACCGCGTGCGGCATGGACGGCGGCGGTCAGCTTCGGGACGATGCCGCCCTCGAAGGCGCCCGCGGCGAGCCGCGCCGCCGCGTCGTCGGCGTCCAGCCGCGCGACCACCGCACCGTCGACGAGCACGCCGGGCACGTCCGTGACGAACAGGATCCGCTCCGCGCCGAGCCCGACCGCGAGGGCAGCGGCAGCCTCGTCGGCGTTGACGTTCAGCGGCCCCTCGGCGAGCGGCGCGATCACCGGGATGCGACCAGCGGCCAGCGCCGTGCGCACCTCGGCCGGCGCGGTCGGCTCAGGATCGCCGACCAGGCCCAGCGCCTCCACCCTGCGGGCGCGCAGCCCGACCGCGTCACCCCACAGCGTCAGCGCGTCCGGGCCGATCGCAGCGCAGACCTCGGCGTTGACCTCCGCCAGCGACTCGCGGACGACCTCGAGCACCTCGGCGGTGGTCACGCGACGCCCCTCGACGAAGGCCGTCGCGAGCCCGCGACGCTCCACCTCGGCGGTGATCTGCGGGCCGGCGCCGTGCACCACGACCACGTCGTGACCCTCGGCCCGCAGCTGTGACGCGCGGCGCGCGGCGTCGGCCGCGACCCGGCCGCCGAGCTTGAGCACGACGATGCTCACGTCGTGTACTCGGCGTTGATGCGCACGTAGTCGTACGTGAGGTCGGAGGAGAGGTACTGCGCCTCGCCGCTGCCGAGGCCCATGTCGAGCTCGATCCGACACGCGGGGCCGCCGAGCTCCGGCACCAGGCCGGTGGGCGCTCCGTCGGCGAACACCGGCGTGCCGTCGAAGGCAAGGGCGAGCAGCGACGGGTCGAGCGACGCGAAGCCGCCGTCGTGAGGGGCGGAGCCGGCCGCGGCGAGCACACGGCCCCAGTTCGGGTCGCGCCCGAAGGCGGCGGTCTTCACGAGCGGCGAGGTCGCGACGCGTCGGGCGATCGCAGCCGCCTCCCCGTCGTCCCGGGCACCGGTGACGACGATCTCGAGCACCACGGTCGCCCCCTCGCCGTCGGCGACGATCTGACGGGAGAGGTCGTCGCACACCTCGCCGAGCGCTGCCGCGAACGCGTCCGGAGCGCGCGGCGCGCCGCTCGCCCCGTTCGCGAGCAGGACGACGGCGTCGTTCGTGGAGCAGTCGCCGTCCACCGAGATCCGGTTGAACGACCGCTCGACCGCCGCCCGCAGCGCCGGCTCGGCCTCACCGGGCTCGAGCGCGTAGTCGGTCGTGATCACCGCGAGCATCGTCGCGAGCACGGGATGGATCATCCCGGCGCCCTTCGCCATGCCCCCGATGGTGAAGCCCCCGGTCGAGCGCACCGCGGTCTTCGGCCCGGAGTCGGTCGTGAGGATCGCCGTCGCAGCCTCGTCGCCTCCCGTGGGCGACAGGCGAGCGGCGGCGGCCGAGACGCCCGCCAGCACCTGGGGCAGCGGCAACCGGACGCCGATCACGCCGGTCGAGAGGACGACGACCGATGAGGCGTCGAGCTCGAGCGCCGTCGCGACCGCGGCGGCGGTCGCCTCCGCGTCGGCCTCGCCGTCGGGCCCCGTCGCGGCGTTCGCCACGCCCGCGTTCACGACCACCGCCTGGGGCTGGGCGCGCTCGAGGTGGCGACGGGAGACGAGCACCGGCGCCGCCTGCACCCGGTTCGCCGTCCACAGGGCGGCGCCCACCGCGGGCACGGTCGAGCGAACGAGCGCGACGTCGGGCTGCCCCGACGGACGGATCCCCGCTGCGACCCCGGCGGCCTCGAAGCCCCTCGCGGCGGTGACGGACACGACGCCCCCTCAGACCGGGACGCCGGCGAGCCGCAGCCCCTGCGTCTCCGCGAAGCCGAACAGCAGGTTGACGTTCTGCACGGCCTGCCCGGCCGCACCCTTGCCGAGGTTGTCGAGGGCGCAGACGATCATCGACCGCCCCGTGAACGAGTCCTCGAACACGCCGAGCTCGACCCCGTCGGTGCCCTGCACCCGGGCGAGCTCGGGCGAGACCCCCTCCGGCAGGACGGTGACCACGTGGCTCGTCGCGTAGTGCTGCTCGAGGAGCGGGCGCAGCGCCGGACCCGTCGAGCGGACGTTGCAGGTCGCGATGATCCCGCGGCGCAGCGGCAGCAGGTGCGGCGTGAACGAGACCGGGTACCCGAGCAGCTGCGCGATCTCGGGGACGTGCTGGTGTCGGCCGACCTTGTACGGCGCGACGTTCTCGAGCACCGAGCCCGCGTGCGTGGTCGCCTTCGGCGTCCGCCCGGCCCCTGTCATCCCGGACATCGCATCGACGACGACGCTGTCGGGGTCGATCGCGTCCTTCACCGGGGCGAGGGCAAGCAGGATCGCCGTGGCGTAGCAGCCCGGGTTCGCGATCAACCGCCCCTCCGGTGGCGTCAGCTCGGGCAGCCCGTACGACCAGCTCCCGAGCGTCTCGGGACGCGGATGAGTGAAGCCGTACCAGCGCTCGTACAGGGTCGCGTCCGCGAGGCGGTGCGCGCCCGAGAGGTCGACGACGACCCCCCGGGACGGAAGCTCGACGCTAGCGGCCTCCTCGTGCGACAGGCAGAGGAACGTCACGTCGGCCTCGCAGGCGAGCGCCGCCTGGTTGGTGATGAAGTGCGGGACGCGCTTGCCGCCGTTCCGGTTGAGGCGCGGGTCGAGCGCGGTCGCATCGCTCCCTGCGAGCGTGTCCGACCCGACCGCGTACACCTCCAGCTCGGAGTGGTGGAGCACGCGATCGAGCGTCTCCTGCCCCGTGTACCCGGCGGCGCCGACGATGGTGACATAGGCCATGGAGCGCATAGTATGCACGAATATCGCAGACTATGCGGGATGCGGGCGTCCGCCTCCGCGTCAGGCCGTCGCGCGCTCCTCCACGACCTCGTCGCGCTCGTCCGCGGTCGCGCGCGGGACGAGCCGACGGAACCGCTGCAGGCTGGCGTGCGGGTCGGCGAGCAGCGCCGCGGCCCGCGCCGAGCCGGTCAGGTCGCGGTGCCGCTCGATCAGGGCGAGCAGCCGCTCGGCGTCGCCGCGCTCGAGCTCGACGAGGGTCACGAGGTCGCCGTTCACCAGCGTCTCGTCGGGGTCGAGGAGGAACGCCTCACCGCCCGTCATCCCTGCGCCCAGGTTGCGCCCGTGCGCGCCGAGCAGGACGACGGTGCCGCGGGTCATGTACTCGCAGCAGTGGTCGCCGACGCCCTCGACGACCGCGATGGCGCCCGAGTTGCGCACCGCGAAGCGCTCCCCCGCGCTCCCCGCGACGAACAGCTCGCCTCCGGTGGCGCCGTAGAGCACGGTGTTGCCCGCGAGGCACGGGTCGCCGGCGTCGTCGGCCGGCGGGGCGATCACGATCCTCCCGCCGCTCATCGACTTGCCGACGTAGTCGTTCGCCTCTCCGACGAGGCTCAGCTCGACACCGGTCACGAGGAACGCGCCGAAGCTCTGCCCCGCCGCCCCTTCGAAGCGCGCGCGCACCCGGCCGGCGGGCGAGCCCGACCCGACCGCCTTGGCGATCGCGCCGCCGAGCCGCGCGCCGATCGACCGGTCGGCGTTCGTGATCTGGTAGCCGGGCTCCACGAGCCGGGCGCCGGTGATCGCCGCCTTGCCCTGGGCGTGCAGGAGCGCGCCGAGCCGATCGCCCTCGTGCGGCACGGGCTCGCCGACGTAGCGCGCGTGCCCCTGACCGGCCCGCGCGAGCAGCGGGCGCAGATCGAGCGCGTCGGCCGAGGGATCGCCCGTGTGGCGCTGGCGCAGCAGGTCGACGCGGCCGACCGCGTCGTCGACCGTGCGCAGCCCGAGCGAGGCGAGCAGCTCGCGCACCTCGAGCGCGACGAAGCGCAGGTAGGCCTCGACCATCTCGGGCGTCCCGGCGTACTTCGCCCGCAGCTCCGGCCGCTGGCTGGCGATCCCGACCGGGCAGGTGTCGAGGTGGCAGGAGCGCACCATCAGACAGCCCTCGGCGAGCAGGAGCGCCGTGCCGAACGAGAACTCGTCGGCCCCCAGCAGCGCCGCGACGACGACGTCGCGTCCGGTCTTGAAGCCTCCGTCGACGCGCACGCGCACCCGTCCGCGCAGGCCGTTCGCGACGAGCGCCTGCTGCGTCTCGGCCAGGCCCAGCTCCCACGGGGCGCCGGCGTGCTTGATCGAGGGGAGCGGGCTCGCACCCGTGCCGCCGTCTGCGCCGGCGACGTGGACGACGTCCGCGTGCGCCTTCGCGACGCCGGCCGCGATCACGCCGACACCGGTCTCCGACACGAGCTTCACCGAGACGTCCGCCTCGGGGTTCACCTCGCGCAGGTCGAAGATCAGCTGGGCGAGATCCTCGATCGAGTAGATGTCGTGGTGCGGCGGCGGCGAGATCAGCGAGACGCCGGGCTGGGTGCCCCGCAGCCGCGCGATCTCCTCCGTCACCTTGTGCGCGGGGATCTGGCCGCCCTCGCCCGGCTTGGAGCCCTGGGCGACCTTGATCTGGAGCTCGTCCGCGGACGCCGCGTACTCCGCGGTCACGCCGAACCGGCCGGAGGCGATCTGCTTGATGCGCGAGTTCCGCTCGTCGCGGTACCGCGCCGGATCCTCGCCGCCCTCGCCGCAGTTCGAGCGCCCTCCGAGACGGTTGAACGCGATCGCGATCGTCTCGTGGGCCTCGGCGGAGAGCGCGCCGTGCGACATCGCCCCGCCGGAGAAGCGCTTGACGATCGACTCGACCGGCTCCACCTCCGAGAGCGGCAGGGGCTCGGCGGCGGGCACGAGCTCGAGGAGGTCGCGCGGCTCGATGGGCGTTCGCTCGTTGACCATGGCTGCGAACCGCTCGTAGAGGTCGAGCTTCTCCCCCTTCACCGCCTTCACGAGCGCGTGAGCCGCGCCGACCGCCTCCTGGAGCGCGGCGACGACCTCGGGGTCGGTCGCGTGCGGCTCGCCGCCCTTGCGGAACTTGTAGAAGCCGGGGTTCTCGAGCTCGGGACGCTCGGAGGTCGAGGCCGCGAGCCGGGCGCGAGCGTCCTGCTCGAGGCGGTCGAGGCCGATGCCGCCGATCGCCGACGGCGTCCCGCCGAAGAACCGACGGCAGAGCCGCCGGTCGAGCCCGACGGCGTCGAACAGGCGGGCGCCGCGATAGCTCGCGACGTCGGCGATCCCCATCTTCGACATCACCTTCAGCACGCCGTCCTCGAGGGCCGCGAGCAGCCGGTGCTGCGCCTCGTCGGGCGACGGACGGTCGCCGCCGACCTTGTCGATCGCGGCGAGGTGCGCCACTGTCTCGAGCGCGAGCCGTGGGCAGACGACGTCGGCGCCGTAGCCGAGCAGCGTGGCGACCATGTGCGTGTCCCGCGGCTCGTCGCTCTCGACGAGGAGCGCGCAGGAGGTGCGCAGGCCTCGCTCGACCAGGCGGTCGTGGCTCGCCGCGACCGCGAGCAGCGACGGGATCGGCGCCCGCTCGCCTCCCGCGCCGGCGTCGGTGAGGCAGATGCGGGTGGCGCCGGAGGCGACGCGGTCTGCGCACTCGTCCGCGACCCGGTCGACCGCAGGGCCGAGTGCCTCGTCGGAGCCGAAGGTCGCGTCCACGCGCAGCGGCGACAGCCCCTCGAGCCCCGCGGGCGTGACCAGGAACGACGGGAGCACGTCGAGCGGCTCCAGCGGGCCGGCCGCGTCGAGCGGCGCGCGCGGGCCGACAAGGGTCGCGATCGACATCACGGCGCGCTCGCGGTAGTGGTCGATCGCGGGGTTCGTGACCTGCGCGAACCGCTGGCGGAAGTACGAGGAGAGGGGCCTGCCGCGCCCGGCGAGCGGTGCGATCGGCGCATCGTCGCCCATCGAGTACGTGGGGTCGTGACCCGTCTGCGCGATCGGGCGGAGCATGAGGTTCAGCTCCTCCCGGGTGTAGCCGTGCAGGACGTGGCGGGGGCCGAGCGGTTCGTCGGGGGCGTCGACCGGCGAGCCCTGCACGCGGGCGGTGAGCGTCTCCTCGACCCAGCTCGCGTAGGGCCGACGCCGCGCCAGCTCGCGCTTCAGCTCGCCGTCGAACAGCAGGCCGCGGTCGGGGTCGATCGAGAGCAGCTGCCCGGGGCCGAGCCGGCCGCGCCTGACCGTCGACCCCTCGGCCAGCGGGATGGCGCCGGCCTCGGAGGCGACCGTGACGACCCCGTCGCTCGCGACGGCGACCCGCAGCGGGCGCAGCCCGTTCCGGTCGAGCGCCGCCCCGCAGACGATGCCGTCGGTGAAGACGAGCCCGGCAGGCCCGTCCCAGGGCTCGACGAGCATCGCGTGGTAGCGGTGCATGGCCCGCTCCTGGTCGTCCACACGAGGGTCGTTCTGCCAGGCGGGCGGGACGAGCATCGTCACGGCCTCGCGCACGTCGATCCCCGAGCGCACGACGAGCTCGAGCGCGTTGTCGAGCAGCGCCGAGTCGGATCCGCTCCGGTCGAGCGCGGGCGCGAGGCCGTGCGCGACCCCGCGGGCCCGCTCGCGCGCCTCCATCCAGGCGGCGTTGCCCTCGATGGTGTTGATCTCGCCGTTGTGGCAGAGCAGGCGGAACGGCTGGGCCCGCTCCCAGCTCGGCTCGGTGTTCGTCGAGAAGCGCTGGTGGAAGATCGCCCACGACACCGCCCACGCCGGATCCGAGAGGTCGGGATAGAACGAGGCGAGCTGGGTGGCTGCGCAGAGCGCCTTGTACGTCACCGTGCGGAAGGAGAGCGACGCGACGTAGACGCCCGGGACGGCCTCCGCCCGGCGGCGGGCGCGGTGCGCCCGGAGCTCCGCATCCGCTGCGTCGGACGGGGCCAGGAGGAGCTGCGCGATCCTCGGCATGCTCGCCGTGGCCGTCGAGCCGAGCGCGGCGACGTCGTGCGGGACCTCACGCCAGCCCGCGGGCTCGAGGCCCTCGCCGCGGCATGCCTCCTCGACGACGTTCTTCAGCCAGGGCTCGCGGAGGAAGCACATCGCGACGCCCCCGCCACGCACCCCGGTGAGCGCCTCGGACAGCGGCAGGAGCAGCCCGGCCCCGTCTCCCGTGACGCCGTCGGCCGCCCACGCCCCGCGATGGGAGACCGCCCCGAGACCGGCGAGGGCCCGGTCGAGCACCTCGCGCGAGGCGCGCCCGCCCGCGTCGGCGACCAGGCCGATGCCACATGCGTCGCGCTCGACGGAGGGGTCGTGCAGGGGGCGGGTCATTGGTCGGGCGGCTGGCCTTTCTCGCTCGGGGGTCGGGGTGCGGACGATCTCCCGCCGGTGTGTGGCTAGTCCGGCGGGGCGGGAGGAGGCCGGCTAGCGCGCGCTGCGCGCGACGATCGCGAACGGGGCGCTCGCGGCGGGGACTTTGCCCATCCCGGCGGTCGTCGACGGCGACATCGCTATCGATCCTAAAGAAATGCGCTGCGGGCGGCAAGGAGCTTCACCGAACGCTCACCGCCTCCCGGTTGACACCCCGGCCGCGGTCGGGCACTCTGCGGTACAGGATGCTCCGCCACGCCGTATCGGTCCCCGAGCTCGTACCGCCGTCCGCGGTCGCGACCGGCGTCGGCATCGAGCTGATTCTCGTCATCCCCCGCTGAGGGGGAAGACGACGCTCACGCGCCGCACGCAGGGCGCACACGCCGACCGACACGACGCCACCCGAGCGCCTGCGGGCGACGGAAGGAGCACAGCAGCGTGACCCCCACACACTCGACGACCACCCGCCACAGCCACTCTTCGACCCTGACGGCGCGCGGCGGCGCGTACGTCGTCACCTGCCTCGCCGGGCACGGGATCGGGCCCGAGATCACGGCCGCCGCGAGTCGCGCGCTCGCCGAGCTCGCCCGCCACCACGGGTTCCGCGTGGACGAGATCCACCCGCCGTACGACACCGAGGCCGTGGCCCGCTCGGGCCACCCGCTGCCGTCGGCCACACGACGGGCAATCCACGACGCCGACGCCGTGCTCGTCGCCGGCGGCGACGCTCCAGCGCTCGCGGGCGTGCGCGCCGAGCTCGACCTCGCCGTCGGGGTCGTCCGCGCCCTCCGCGCGGACGGTGCGACGACCGTCCTCTGGCCGCTGCACGAGGCGGCGGACGACCTGGCGGTCGCGCGCGCCTTCGCCGCCGCACGGCTGGACGCAGGCCGGCTCACCTCCGTCTCCGTCGGCCCCGGCTGGCGCGAGCTGGTCGAGCGGCACGCGGAGAGCCATGTCGGCGTCCACGTCGAGCACGCGTCGCTCGCGGACGCACTGCGGTCACTCGCGGCGGGCGCCGCGGGCGTGGTCGTGGCGGAGGGCGTGCTCGGCGAGGCGGTGGCCGAGGCGCCGCGCACCGGCGCGCCGTGCCTGCTCGCACGGGGTGAGGTCGGCGCGACGGGGCCTGGCCTGTTCGGGCCGACTCACGGCACCGGGCACGAGGACGCAGGCCACGGGGTCGTCGACCCGAGCGAGATGCTGCTCGCCACCGCCCTGCTGCTCGGCGAGGGGCTCGGGCGCAGGGCCGCGAGCGATGCGCTGCAGGAGAGCCTCGGCGTCGCGCTTGCCCGCCCGCGTCCCATGGGTCGCGCCGATGCCCCGGGTGTGGTCGCCACGACCCGGGAGCTCGTAGATGCCGTGCTCGGGCTGCTGCCGAGCGCGCGACGTGACACCGAATTCGCACTGGGGGTGCACCGATGAGGATCCGAGGCGCCGATGCGATCCTCCGCTCGCTCGAGGCGGAGGGCGTGGACGTGATGTTCGGGATCCCGGGCGGGGCGATCATGCCGACGTACGACGCGATGGCGCGGGGCACGAGCGTGCGCCACGTGCTCGCCCGCCACGAGCAGGGCGCCGGGCACATGGCGGAGGGCTATGCCCGCGCCTCGGGCCGGGTCGGGGTGACGATCGCGACCTCGGGTCCCGGCGCGACGAACCTCGTCACGCCGATCGCGGACGCCTGGATGGACTCGACCCCGCTCGTCTGCATCACGGGGCAGGTGCGCTCGACGCTGATCGGCACCGACGCCTTCCAGGAGTGCGACATCACCGGGGTCACGATGCCGATCGTCAAGCACTCCTGGCTCGTCCAGGAGGCGCGGGAGATCCCGGCCGTGATGAAGGCCGCCTTCCACGTCGCCCGCACCGGTCGCTGCGGCCCGGTGCTCGTGGACGTCCCGCGCGACATCCAGGAGGCGGAGCTCGACTTCGTCTGGCCGGACAGCGTCGATCTCCCGGGCTGGAAGCCGCCGCGCAAGGTGCACCCGTTGCAGATCCGACAGGCGGCCGAGGTGCTGGCCCGAGCCGAGAAGCCCGTGCTCTACGTGGGAGGCGGGACGCTCAACGCGGACGCGTGCGACGAGCTGCTGCGGCTGGCCGAGATCGGTCGACTGCCGGTCGTGACGACGCTGATGGGCAAGTCCGCCTTCCCGGAGACCCACGAGCTGTTCATGGGCTGGCCCGGGATGCACGGTGCGAAATGGTCGAACATCGCGATGAACACGTGCGACGTGCTCGTCGCCGTCGGCTCGCGGTTCGACGACCGGGTCACCGGCAAGCTCTCGGCGTTCGCCCCCGGCGCGACCGTCGTGCACCTCGACATCGACGCTGCGGAGATCTCGAAGCTGCGCGCCGCCGACGTGCCCGTGGTCGGCCCGCTCAAGCCCGCCCTGGCCGCCCTCGCGGACGAGGTCGCGCGCCACCGCGCCGAGGGCGCGCCGGCCCCCGAGGCGTGGTTGCGGCGGCTCGAGGGGCTGCGCGAGGAGTACCCGCTGCGCTACGGACGGGAGGAGGGCTTCATCAAGCCCCAGGCCGTGATGGAGACGCTCCAGGAGCTCACCGCCGGCCAGGACGTCGTCTTCACCACGGGGGTCGGCCAGCATCAGATGTGGGCGATGCAGTACCTCCTGCCGGAGCGGCCGCGGACGTTCATCAGCTCGGGCGGGCTCGGGACGATGGGCTACGGGATCCCGGCGGCGATCGGGGCGAAGGCCGCCCGCCCGGAGGCGAAGGTCGTGTGCGTCGACGGAGACGGGTGCTTCCAGATGACCGCGCAGGAGCTCGTCACCGCAGCGGTGGAGGACCTGCCGATCGTCGTCGTCCTCGTCAACAACGGGTACCTCGGGATGGTCACGCAGTGGCAGGACATGTTCTTCGACGGGCGACGCTCGCACGTCCACCTGACCGACGACGTGCCCGACTACGCGAAGCTGGCCGAGGCCTACGGCGGCGTGGGGATGGTCGTGACCGAGCCCGACGCCGTGCGCGGCGCGCTGGAGGAGGCGCTTGCGCTCGACCGCACGGTCGTCGTCGACGTGCGCGTCGATCCCGCGGAGCAGTGCTTCCCGATGATCCCGGCCGGCGCCGCCGCGCTCGACATGATCGAGTACACGGAGCCCGTCGAGGCGGAGCTGTCATGAGGCACACGATCTCCGTCACCGTCGAGGACAAGCCGGGCGCGCTCACGCGGATCACGACGATGTTCGCGCGCCGGGGCTTCAACATCGAGTCGCTCGCCGTCGGCCCGACCGAGCGGCCCGGCATCTCGAAGATCACGATGCGGGTCGACTGCTCGGAGCACTCCCTCGAGCAGATCGAGAAGCAGATCCACAAGCTCGTCAACGTGCTGCGGGTGACGGAGCTCGTGCCCGGCGAGTCGGTCGAGCGCGAGCTGATGGTGATCAAGGTGAGCGTCGTCCCGGACCGGCGGGCGGAGCTGATCACCACGGCCGAGGCCTTCAGGGGCCGTGCGCTCGACATCGGCCCGGACGCGGTGGTGCTCGAGCTCGTCGGAACGCCGGAGGAGCTCGACGCGTTCCACGAGCTCTGCCGCCCGCACGGGATCCTCGAGAGCGTCCGCACGGGCCGGATCGGCCTCGCCCGGGCTTCGACGCGCCCGGCCGGCCGACGGCTCGCGGCGATCAACTAGGGGTCTCTCTGCGAGAGACCCCTAGGACGGGCACTCGGCGCGGGCGAGCGCTGGGCGCGATATACCTCGAGCTCGACCTCGAGGCACAGGAATGTTTCGGGTGGGCAGGCTTCCACCCCTGATCCGAAAGGGACTTCAATGGCGACGATCCTCTCGGGCGGCGACCTCTCGCTGCTCTCCGGCACGGTGGCGGTGGTGGGCTACGGCAGTCAGGGCCACGCGCACGCCCTCAACCTCCGGGACTCCGGCGTGCAGGTGGTCGTGGGCCTGCGCGAGGGCTCGACCTCGTGGGGCGACGCGGAGGCCGCGGGACTCGAGGTGCGCACGGTGGCGGACGCCGTCGCGGGCGCGCAGCTCGTGTCGATGCTGCTGCCCGACCAGGTCCAGCCGCAGGTGTACCGCGAGTGGGTCGAGCCGAGCCTCGCCGACGGCGCGACCGTCCTCTTCGCGCACGGGTTCAACGTCCTCTACGACCGGGTCGCACCGGCTGCCGGCCACGACGTGGTCATGGTCGCGCCGAAGGGGCCCGGCCACGTCGTCCGGCGCCTGTTCACGGAGGGCTACGGGACGCCTGCGCTGATCGCGGTGCACCAGGACGCCAGCGGCACGGCGAGAGAGACCGCCCTCGCCTACGCGACGGGCATCGGCGCCGGGAGAGCGGGGATCCTCGAGACGACCTTCCAGGAGGAGACCGAGACGGATCTCTTCGGCGAGCAGGCCGTGCTCTGCGGCGGCACCGCCGAGCTGATCCGCGCCGGCTTCGAGACGCTCGTCGCGGCGGGCTACAAGCCCGAGGTCGCCTACTACGAGTGCCTGCACGAGCTGAAGCTGATCGTCGACCTCATCTGGGAGGGCGGGCTGCAGCACATGCGCTGGTCGATCTCCGACACCGCGGAGTTCGGGGACTACGTGAGCGGGCCGCGCGTCGTCGACGCGCACGTGCGCGAGTCGATGCAGGGCATTCTCGACGACATCCGCTCCGGCGCGTTCGCGAAGCGGTGGATCGCCGACATGGACGCCGGCGAGGTCGAGCTGAAGCGGCTGCGCGCGGAGGCCGAGGGCACCGAGCTCGAGGCGGTCGGGAAGGAGCTCCGCGCGCTCATGCACCGCGAGGGGGCGTGATGCCGGCTACGCCGGCCTCACGCCTAGAGAGAGTCGCCCATGGCATCGGTTGACGTCCCCGTCGCGCTGCTCGGGTACGGCACCGTGGGGTCCGCGGTGCACCGGCTGCTCGAGGAGCAGGGCGACGAGATCGAGCGGGCGACCGGCCACAGGCTGCGCGTGGTGCGCGCGCTCGTGCGCGACGACGGCAAGCCGCGCGGCTTCGACGCGCCGTCCGGGGTGCTCACGACCGATCCGGCGGCGATCCTGGACGACTCCTCGATCCGCGTCGTCGCCGAGGTGATGGGCGGGGTCGAGCCGGCCGGGGAGCTCGTGCTCTCGCTGCTCCGCTCTGGCCGCTCGGTCGTCACGGCGAACAAGCAGCTCGTCGCCCGTCGCGGGCCCGAGCTCTTCGGGGTGGCGTCCGAGCACGGCGTCCAGCTGCGCTTCGAGGCGTCGGTGTGCGCGGCGATCCCGGTGATCAAGGTGCTGCGCGAGTCGCTCGTGGTGACGAACGTCCACCGCGTGCTCGGGATCGTCAACGGCACGACGAACTTCATCCTCTCGGCGATGGAGGAGGGGCGCTCGTACGCCGACGCGCTCGCCGAGGCCCAGCGCCTCGGCTACGCCGAGGCCGACCCGACGGACGATGTGGGGGGGGTCGACGCAGCAGCCAAGACGGCCATCCTGGCGACCGTCGCCTTCGGCACCCGCGTCCCGATCGAGTGGGTGGAGGTCGAGGGGATCGAGGGGGTCACCGAGGAGCACGTCACCGCCGCGCGCGCGCTCGACATGCGCCTCAAGCTCCTCGGCCGGGCAACGCTCGCGGGAGACCGGGTCGACGTCCGCGTCGGGCCGGCCTTCGTCGATGCCCACCATCCCCTGGCCGCGGTCGAGGGCGCGTTCAACGCCGTGATGCTGCAGGGCGACGCGATCCGAGAGATCACGCTCGAGGGCCCCGGCGCCGGGGGGATCGAGACCGCATCGGCCGTCGTCGCGGACATGGTCTCCGTGATCGGCACGACGGGGACGGGCTTCCTCCAGAACGATCCCGTGTGGCGCTCGCTCGAGCGGATGCCTCCCGGCGAGCTCGCCTCGAACTGGTACCTCCGCCTCGAGGTCGAGGACCGCGCCGGCGTGCTCGCCCGGATCGCGCAGGAGTTCGCGGCGCACGACGTCTCCGTCGCCCGGCTCGTGCAGCGGCCCGGCGCGGACTGCGCCGTCCTCCACGTCATCACTCACGAGGCCGCCGCCGGCAGCGTCGCCGACGCCCTCGACGCGATCCGCGGGCTGCCCGAGTCCCGAGGGGGCGCGAGCGCGATCCCGGTGGTCTCCGACCGGGGCGTGGAGGGGCTGGGATGGGCGTAGGCACATCCCGGCTGCGCCGCGACGTGCCAGGTGGCGTCGGCGCGTGACCCTGCCGCTGATCGAGCGGTTTCGCGACCGGCTCCCGGTGTCCGCCGCGACGCCGGTGGTGTCGCTCGGAGAGGGCTCGACCCCCCTCCTCCGCGCGCCGCGGCTCGGCTCGGAGCTCGGGGTGGCCGAGCTGTGGCTGAAGTGGGAGGCCTCCAACCCGACGGGCTCGTACAAGGACCGGGGCATGACGGTGGCGGTCTCCAAGGCGGTCGAGGAGGGAGCCGAGGCGGTGATCTGCGCGTCGACCGGGAACACGGCGGCCTCTGCCGCCGCCTACGCCGCGCGCGCAGGCATCCGCGCCGTCGTGCTCAGCCCGGCGGGAGCGGTGGCCGGAGCGAAGGTCGCGCAGACGCGCATGCTCGGCGCCGCCGTGCTCGAGGTGCGCGGGGACTTCGACCAGGCGCTCGACGCGGCGCGCGAGCTTGCCCGCCGGGGGACGCACCAGCTCGTCAACTCGCTGAACCCGTTTCGCCGCGAAGGCCAGAAGACCGCGGTCTTCGAGATCGTCGAGGAGCTCGGCGCGGTGCCCGACGCGTTCGTGATCCCGTACGGGGGCGGTGGCAACACCTCCTCCTACGCGCAGGCACAGCGCGAGCTCGGCGTCGCCGTCCCGATCGTCTCGGCGGAGGCGGCCGACCGGCGCCACACCGTCGCCTCGGCGATCAGGATCGGCGAGCCCGCGCACGCCCGGGCCGTGGCGGAGGCCGGCGCGCACGTCGTGACCCTGCCCGACGAGGAGATCCTCGCCGCCTGGCGTCTGCTGGCCGCGACCGAGGGCCTGTTCTGCGAGCCGTCGTCAGCCGCCGGGATCGCCGCGCTGCGCCGCGGAGCCGTGGAGGGCGAGCGCATCGTCGTCACGATCACGGGCCACGGGCTGAAGGACAGCGAGATCGCCGCAGCGCAGGCGCCACCGACGATCGAGGTGGATGCGGACCCCGACGCGATCGCGAGCGCTTCCGCTCCGCGGAAGCGCTAGGGAAGCGCGATGATCGTCCACGCTCCCGCGACGTCCGCGAACCTGGGGCCGGCGTTCGACTGCGCTGCCGTGGCGCTCGACCTCTGGAACGAGCTCGAGGTGACCGAGGGCGAGGGCGTGCTCGTCGAGGGGGAGGGGGCCGGGGAGCTCCCGGAGGACGGGACGAACCTCGCCGTGCGCGCGTACGCCCTGCTCGCCGATCCGGCAGGAAAGCGGTTCCGGTTCCACAACCGCATCCCGCTCGAACGCGGCCTGGGCTCCTCGGCGGCGGCGATCGCGCTGGGACTCGCAGCGGCCGCGCCCGGAGCGGATCCGAACGAGCTCGTGCGCGCTGGTCTCGCGCTCGAGAGCCACGGCGACAACCTCGCGGCAGCGCTGCTCGGTGGCGTGACGCTCGCGTGGGACGGGCGGGCGACGCGGATCGCGGACAGGCTTCCCCTGGCACCGGTCGCCCTCGTGCCGCGCGAGCGGACGTCGACGACCGCGTCGCGCGAGTGCTTGCCCACGACAGTGCCGCACGCGGACGCGGCACGCAACGCCGGGCGCTCCGCGCTGCTCGGAGCCGCGATCGCGACGGGAGACGCCGAGCTCTTCGTCGAGTCGCTGAGCGACACCCTGCACGAGCCGTTCCGACCCTCCGCGGTGCTCGACGCGCTCCGCGCGGACCCATCGCCGGGCGTGCGCGGCGCGACGCTCTCGGGGTCGGGCCCGACGGTGATCGCCTGGGTCGACGACGTCGGGGCCGCGACACCGGCACTGCGCGAGCGGTTCCGCCGGCACGACGTCCTGCCGCTCGCGGTCGCCGGACGGGGGGCGCTCTGAGAGCGCTGCTCCTCGACTGTCGACCCCGCGCCGTCTACGACGCAGGCCACCTCCCCGGCGCGCACCACCTCGACCCCGAGGACGACCTCAGCGGGCGCCCGTCCGACCCCGCGACCGGCGGACGGCACCCGTTGCCCGACCCGGAGCAGCTGGCGGCGACCTTCAGCGCCGCGGGCGTCGACTCCTCCGCGTTCGTGCTCGCGCTCGACGACGGCAGCGGCTGGGCGGCGCGCTGCTGGTGGCTCCTGCGCCACCTCGGTCACGATGCCGCCGGGACGCTCGACCTGCGTGCGTACGCCGGCCCGCTCGAGAGCGGCACAGCGAAGGACCACCCTCTGGCCACCGGGCTGCACCCCAGGCTCCGCTCCGACGACGTGATCGAGATGGGCGAGATCCGCGCCAGGCTCGGCGACCCGTCGCTGGTGCTCCTCGACGCGCGCGCGCCGGAGCGCTGGCGCGGTGACGTCGAGCCGCTCGACCCCGTCGCGGGGCGGATCCCGGGTGCCCGCAACGCGCACTTCGAGGCGCCCCTCCCCGCCGAACTTCCGGCCGGCGCCGAGCTTGCCGTCTACTGCGGCTCGGGCGTGACGGCCTGCGTCGTCGTCCAGCGACTCGTGCTCGCCGGTCACGAACGCGTCAGGATGTACCCCGGCTCGTTCAGCGAGTGGTGCCGGAACCCCGCCAACCCGATCGAGAGAGGCCCAGCGTGACGACCCCCTACGACACCCCGTCCGACCCCGCGAAGCGGCACAGCGCCGCGCTCACCGACGGCCCCGACCGCGCCGCCGCACGCGCGATGCTGAAGGGCACCGGCTTCACGGACGAGGATCTCGCCAAGCCGATCGTCGGCGTCGGCACCACGTGGATCGAGACGATGCCGTGCAACCTCAACCAGCGCGACCTCGCCGTGCACGTCAAGCGCGGGATCCGCGACGCGGGGGGGACGCCGATGGAGTTCAACACCATCGCGGTCTCCGACGGCGTCTCGATGGGGACCGCCGGCATGCGCGCCTCGCTGGTGTCGCGCGAGGTGATCGCCGACTCGATCGAGCTCGTCGTGCGCGGGCACCTGTTCGACGGGCTCGTGCAGCTGTGCGCCTGCGACAAGACGAACCCGGGCGCGGCGATGGCGATCGGGAGGCTCGACATCCCGGCCGTCGCCTTCTACACGGGCTCCATCGCGCCGGGCGTGTACCGCGGGCGCGAGGTGTCGATCGGCGACGTCTTCGAGGGGATCGGCGCCCACGCCGCGGGCAGGATCTCCGCGGCCGACCTGCACGAGCTCGAGTCGGCGGCGTGCCCCGGCGCAGGCGCCTGCGGTGGGCAGTTCACCGCCAACACGATGTCGACGATCCTCGACTTCCTCGGTCTCTCACCGCTCGGGACGAACGGGATCCCGGCGATGCACCGCGCCAAGGAGGGGGCCGCCTACGAGATCGGCCGCCTGGCGGTGCAGCTCGTCCGGGACGACGTGACGCCCCGCTCCTTCGTGACGAAGGAGTCCTTCGAGAACGCCGTGGCCTCCGTGGCAGCCACCGGCGGCTCGACCAACGGCGTGCTCCACCTCGTCGCCATCGCACGCGACTTCGGGATCGACTTCACGATCGACGACTTCGAGCGGATCTCGGCCCGCACGCCGATCGTCGCGGACATGAAGCCCTGGGGCCGCTGGCACGCGAACGACATGCACAAGGCGGGCGGGGTCGCCCTCGTCGCACGGGAGCTGAAGAAGGCCGGCCTGCTCCACGAGGGCGCGCGGACGGTCGACGGCCGGACGATGGGCCAGATCGCCGACGAGGCGGTCGAGACGGAGGGGCAGACGGTCGTCGTGCCCATCGAGACGCCCATCAAGGCCCGCGGCGGCGTCGCGGTGCTCTACGGCAACCTCGCGCCCGAGGGCTGTGCGGTGAAGCTCGCCGGGCACGACCGGACGGTGCACCGCGGCCCGGCACGCGTCTTCGACTCGGAGGAGGAGTGCTTCGCGGCGGTCAAGGCAGGGGCGATCGCCGAGGGCGACGTGGTCGTGATCCGGTACGAGGGCCCCGTGGGCGGGCCGGGGATGCGGGAGATGCTGCACGTCACCGGCGCGATCGTCGGTGAAGGGCTCTCCGACTCGGTCGCGCTGATCACGGACGGCCGGTTCTCCGGGGCGACGCACGGGTTCATGGTCGGGCACGTCGCGCCCGAGGCCGCACGCGGCGGGCCGATCGCGGCGTTGCGCGAGGGGGACGTCGTCGTGGTCGACGTCGATCGGCACGAGCTGAACGTCGAGCTCGACGACGAGGAGCTCACCGCTCGCCTCGCCGACTGGCGGGCACCCGAGCCACGGCACCGACGGGGAGTGCTCGCGAACTACGCCACGCTCGTCTCGTCGGCGTCCGACGGCGCCGTGCTGCGGTCGGCCTACGAGCAGTAGGCCGACCCCTCGCTCTCGCCCCCCACGCACGGCACCCACCCACCGGCCGGTGGGTGCGACGGCTGCACGCTTCGTGTAGCCTGCCGCACGGACGCGGGATCCGTCTCGCTCCACATCGAGAGAGGCTGAGGGACCGGCCCTGTGACGCCTCGGCAACCCGCCCCGGACAGGGGTCACGGTGCCAAACCCGGTCGGATGTCGAGCGAGTCGAGGAGGTCGATCCCATGCCAGCCCTGTCCCTTTCGTGTCGCGCGTGCGCGACCGAGCACCCGCTCGAGGCGGTCGGCACGTGCAGCCGCTGCTTCGGCCCCCTCGACCCGATCTACGACTGGGACCGCCTGCGGGCCCGGGTGACGCGCGAGCGCCTCGCCGCGGGGGCGCAGTCGATCTGGCGCTACGCGGAGCTGCTCCCGGTGACGGCACCGGAGGAGCCGCGCCTCGCGCCGGGCTGGACGCCGCTCGTCCCGGCACCCCGCCTCGCCGAGGAGCTCGGCGTGGCCGAGCTCTGGCTGAAGCTCGACACGGCGAACCCAACGCACTCCTTCAAGGATCGCGTCGTGGCCGTGGCGGCCCGCAAGGCCCAGGAGCTCGGGCTCGAGACGCTCTCGTGCTCGTCGACCGGCAACCTCGCCGGCGCGGTCGCCGCCCGCGCGGCCGCCGAGGGCATGCACGCGGCGGTGTTCGTCCCGGCCGACCTGGAGCCCGAGAAGCTGCAGGCAGCCGCCGCCTACGGTCCGACGCTCTACGCCGTCGACGGGCACTACGACCACTGCTCGCGGCTCTCGGTCGAGCTCGCCTTCGAGCTCCCCTGGGGCTTCGTCAACGTCAACCTCCGCTCCTACTACGCCGAGGGGTCGAAGACGATCGCGTACGAGCTGGCCGAGCAGCTCGGCTGGCGGGCGCCCGACGTCCTCGCGATCCCGATCGCCTCAGGCGCGCTCTTCCACAAGGTCGGCCAGGGCTTCGCGGAGCTCGTCTCGCTCGACCTGCTCGACGGCCCGCAGCCGCGGCAGGTCGGCGGCCAGGCGGAAGGGTGCGAGCCGGTGGCGACGGCGTTCCGCGAGCGACGTCCCGTCCAGCCGGTCCGGCCCTCCTCGATCGCGCGGTCGCTCGCGATCGGCAGCCCGGCGGACGGCGACTTCGCGGTCGCGACCGCGCGCGCGACCGACGGCTCGATCCACGCCGTCCCGGAGGACGAGATCGGCGAGAACATGGCCCTGCTCGCGCGCACGACCGGGGTGTTCGGCGAGACCGCGACCGGCGTCACGCTCGGCGCCCTGCAAGCGGCGATCGCGGCGGGCGAGGTCGGTCGCGACGACCGCGTCGTGCTCCTGGTGACCGGCGACGGGCTCAAGACCCCCGGCGCGGTGGCGCACACGTACGCGCCGGTGCACATCGCCGCGGACGCCGACGCGTTCCTGGACGAGGTGCTCGCGACCGCCTGACCGACTCAGGCGAGCACGGCAAGGCCCTCGGCGGTCGCGGCGTCGGCGAGCGACGTGTCCCAGGTGACGAGCAGGGCACCGGGCTCGAGCGCGGCGAGCGCAGACGCGAGGTGCACCGCGTCGGCTCCGCGAAGAGCTCGGCGCGAAGCGAGCCCCCCGGCGACTCGGGCCACCTCGTCGCTGAGGTCGACCACCTCGAGCTCGTCGTAGATGCGGTCGATCGCACGCCGCGGCCCGACCTCACCGCGGGGCAGCCGACCCGTGCGGCTCGCAAGCGCGAGCCCGGCGCGCGCCTCAGGGTAGGCGAGCCGGCTGGTCAACGGGCGAGTCGCGGCATCCCAAGCGGCCCTTGCCTCGGGAGCGCCGGGTTCGTCGAGGACGAGCTTGAGGAGCGCCGAGGTGTCGAAGTACGCGCTCAGCGGCGCTGCTCCGAGACCAGCTCGCTCACCGAGCCTCTGACCGGGAACCGGGGGAGCGTGGACGACGGCGACTTCGGTCGGCGCGGAGCACGAACGGCGCCGGCGGCGACGAGGCGGTCGAGCGCCGTCTCACGAGCGGTGATCCGGGCGACGGGTCGGCCACGATCGGTGACCGTGATCTCGGCCCCCTCCTCGACGAGCGCGAGGTACCGGCTCAGCCCGTCGCGGAGCTCGCGGATGCCGACCTCGAGGTGGGTTGCAGCCACTGCCACCTCTTCAGGATAAGCGCCACTTCGCTGGTTAGCAAGACGCCACTTCAGACAGGTCCGTCTCGGAGCGGGGTGGCTCGCGTACGATGGCCGCGTGCCGCGGACGCTGGCCGAGAAGGTGTGGGACGCGCACGTGGTGCGGTCGGAGGAGGGCGAGCCCGACCTCCTCTACGTCGACCTGCACCTCGTCCACGAGGTGACATCGCCCCAGGCGTTCGAGGGCCTCCGGCTCGCCGGGCGCACCGTTCGCCGCCCCGAGCTGACGGTGGCGACGATGGACCACAACGTCCCGACCACCGAGGGGCCCGTCACCGACGAGATGGCGCGGGCGCAGCTCGACGCGCTGCGCGCGAGCTGCGCGGAGTTCGGGATCGAGCTCCACGCGACCGGCTCGGGGAGCGAGGGGATCGTGCACGTGATCGGACCGGAGCTCGGGCTCACGCAACCGGGGATGACGATCGTCTGCGGCGACTCCCACACCTCCACGCACGGCGCGTTCGGGGCGCTCGCGTTCGGGATCGGCACGAGCGAGGTCGAGCACGTGCTCGCGACGCAGACGCTCCCGCAGCGCCGCCCGCGCACCATGCTCGTCGAGCTGGTGGGCGACCGTCCGCCCGGCGTGACTGCGAAGGACATGATCCTCGGCACGATCGGCCAGCTCGGCACCGGCGGCGGGGTGGGGCACATCGTCGAGTACGGCGGCGACGCGGTCCGCGCGCTCTCGATGGAGGGTCGCATGACGGTCTGCAACATGTCGATCGAGTGGGGCGCGAAGGCCGGGATGATCGCGCCGGACGAGACGACGTTCGCCTACCTCGAGGGCCGGCCCCGCGCACCGAGTGGCGCAGCCTGGGACGAGGCGGTGACCCGGTGGCGCGCGCTCCCGAGCGACCCCGGCGCAACGTACGACGCGCACCACGTCGTCGACGTATCCGTGCTCGTCCCGCAGGTCACCTGGGGCACGACGCCAGGGATGGTCGCTCCCGTGACCGGCTCCGTTCCCGATCCGGCGTCCTTCGACGACCCCGACGATCGGCTGGCGGTCGAGCGGGCCCTCGACTACATGGGGCTGCGGGCGGGGACGCCCATCCGCGAGATCCGCATCGACCGCGTGTTCCTGGGCTCCTGCACGAACGCGCGGATCGAGGATCTCCGTGCGGCCGCAGCGATCGTCGACGGCCGTCGGGTCGCAGCCACCGTGAACGCGATGGTGGTTCCTGGCTCGGCCAAGGTGCGCTTTCAGGCCGAGCAGGAGGGCCTCGACCGGATCTTCGTCGCCGCCGGGTTCGACTGGCGCCGGGCGGGCTGCTCGATGTGCCTCGGGATGAACCCCGACATCCTCTCGCCCGGCGAGCGCTGCGCGTCGACGTCCAACCGGAACTTCGAGGGCCGCCAGGGGCGCGGCGGGAGGACGCATCTCGTCTCACCGGAGATGGCGGCCGCGGCGGCGATCGCCGGGCACTTCGTCGACGTCCGCGAGCTCGTCTCCGGGCCGGTCCCGGCATGAGGCCGTTCCGATCGCTCACCGCCCGCGTCGCGATCCTCGACCGGCCCGACGTGGACACGGATCAGATCATCCCGAAGCAGTTCCTGAAGAGCATCCGGCGCACGGGCTACGAGGACGCGCTCTTCTACGACTGGCGCTACGACGGCGAGGGGAACCCCGTGCCGGGCTTCGAGCTCAACCGGCCCGAGTTCGCAGGCGCGAAGGTGCTCGTCACGGGGCGCAACTTCGGCTGCGGCTCGTCGCGGGAGCATGCCGCGTGGGCGCTGTCCGACTTCGGCTTCGAGGTCGTGATCGCGCCGTCCTTCGGGGACATCTTCCGCACGAACGCCTCGAAGAACGGGATGGTGATCGTCGAGCTCCCCGACGACGAGGTGAAGCGGCTGATGGAGTCGGTGAACCTTGACACGGGCTCGGAGGTGACCGTCGACCTCGAGCGACAGGTCGTCGTGGTCCCGGACGGCCGTGAGGTGCCGTTCGCGATCGACCCGTCGACCCGTCATCGCCTGCTGGAGGGGCTGGACGACATCGCCCTGACGCTCACGCACGAGGATGCGATCAACGCATACGAGCGCGGGCTCGCGTCTGGCACTTCTTCGCGGAGCGAGGAAGTGCCAGGGGAGCCTTCGCGGTGAGCGTCGCAGTCCTCCCCGGGGACGGGATCGGGCCAGAGGTCGCCGCCCAGGCGACGCGCGTGCTCGATGCGCTCGGGATCGAGCACTCCTCGCATGCGTTCGGCGGCAACGCGATCCTCGCCCAGGGAACACCGCTCCCGGACGAGACGCTCGCAGCGTGCCGCGAGGCCGACGCCGTGCTGCTCGCGGCCGTCGGGCTGCCCGAGCTGGAAGGGCAGGCGGTGCGGCCCGAGCAGGGGCTCCTCGGCCTGCGCAAGGCGCTCGACGTGTTCGCCAACCTCCGCCCCGCCCGCGCGGCGGGGATCGACCTGCTGATCGTCCGCGAGCTCGTCGGTGGGCTCTACTTCGGCGCGAAGGGGATCCGTGAGGACGGCACGTGGTTCGACACGTGCGAGTACACGCGCCCGGAGGTCGAGCGGATCGCGCGCGTCGCGTTCGACATCGCGCGCGGCAGAGGCGGGCGGCTGACGTCGGTCGACAAGGTGAACGTGATGCACACCTCGCGCCTGTGGCGCGACGTGGTCACGGAGATGGGCGCGCGCGACTACCCCGACGTCGCGCTCGACCACGCGCTCGTCGACTCGTTCGCCATGACGATCGTCACCGACCCCCAGTCGATCGATGTCGTCGTGACCGAGAACACCTTCGGCGACATCCTCTCCGACATCGCCGCGGCGGTGACCGGTGGTCTCGGGCTCGCGGCGTCCGCCTCGCTCGGACAGGGCGGGCCGGGGATCTTCGAGCCGGTGCACGGCTCGGCTCCGCAGATCGCGGGCCAGGGGATCGCGAACCCCGCCGCGATGCTGCGCTCCGTCGCGCTGATGCTCCGGCACGGCCTGCGCAGACCGGACGACGCGACCGCGCTCGAGCTCGCAGTCGACCGGGCGATCGTCGAGGCGTCCACGCCGGACCTCGGTGGGTCGGCGACGACGGCGGCGGTGGGCGATGCGGTGCTCCGCGCGCTCGGCTCCTGACCTCGTCGCCACCGCGTGCGGCGAGCCTGGGCCGCCTCCGCCGGGCTTCCCCGACCGAGCGCGGAGCCGGTGCCTGACACGTCACGCTGTCAAGTCGGCCGTTGCGAGCATGGCCGCGCCAGACGTCATCGACGAACCGACGGGCCTCGACGACCGCGCCGATGCCCGGAGCGGCGGCGCACGTGGCACGCATCCCAGCTCCCATGCGGATCGTGGCCTGTGGAGCGATTGGCACGAAGTCGGCACGGAACCCCCTTGACAGGATCCGGTGTCTGGCACGGGTCTGGCCTGCGTCGGCGAAGGAGCTGTTGCGCGGAGCGCGACGCTCGCCTACCCTTCGCGCTCCATGGAGACCGCCCGCGCCCGCCACCTGCTCTGCGCGACCTTCGCGGTCTCCTTCGGCTTCGCCTTTCGGCGCTAGCCGGCGCACCCGCTTCCCGCCCCGCGCCGGCTAGCAGAACGAGACGGGCGGACGTCCGATCCGAAAGGCACGCATGACCCCGAACGAGAACACCGTTGCATACCCGGGCCGGGAGGGCGCGCACTCCGCCGCTGCCTGCGACCGGCTCTTCCCCGCCGCGCGACTCGTCGCCCAGCCGTCGTTCGCCGACGTCGTCGCGGCGGTCACGTCGCGGGCGTGCACCTACGGCGTGCTCCCGATCGAGAGCTCGCTCGCCGGCCCGGTCAACGAGACGCACGACCTGCTCTACGACTCGGCGCTGTCGATCGTCGCCGAGGCGATCCTGCCGATCCGTCACTGCCTCGTCGGCACGGGCGAGCTCGCCCTCGAGGAGATTCGCGAGATCAGGTCGCATCCGATGGCGCTCGACCAGTGCCGCCGGCTGCTGGCGTCGCTGCCCGGCGCGACCGCGATGGTCGCGGCGACCACGGGCGACGCCGCGGCGGCGGTCGCGGAGCTCGGCGACCCGACGGTGGTCGCGATCGCGAGCCTGCGGGCGGCGCGCATGCACGGGCTCGTCGTGCTCGCCGACGACGTCGGCGACCACCGTGCGTACACGCGGTTCGCGGCGCTCGCGCCGTACACCCGTCTCGACCGCCGCCACGGCGAGTGGCGGACGGCTCTCACCTTCGAGACCCTGCACAAGCCGGGGGCGCTGCACGCGGCGATCGAGCCGCTGGCGAAGCGCGGCATCGACATGGTGCAGCTCGTCTCGCGTCCCATCCCGACCCGGCCGTTCGACTACCGCTTCGACTGCGTGCTCGGTGCCCATCCGCTCGATCCCGGGTTCGCCGCCGCGCTGCGCGACATGCACGACGAGACGGCTCGGATCCGCGTGATCGGGTCGTACCGGGCCGATCGCGACGAGGGCTGGGAGACGGTCGCCGCCTGAGGTCGCGCCGGGCCCGTCCCGGCGTGCGACGATGCGCGCGTGAGGAAGCGGACGCCTGACCCGGTGCGCATCTGCGACGTCGCACCCCGTGACGGCCTGCAGTCGGAGTCTCCGCTGCCGCCCGCGACGCGCTCCGAGCTGGCGAATCGCCTGGCCGCCGCGGGGGTCGCGAGCGTCGAGGCCGTCAGCTTCGTGCGCGACGAGCTCGTGCCCGCGATGGCCGCCGCGGAGGAGGTCGCCGCCGCGCTCACCGCCGCGCCGGGGACGACGTTCGCCGGCCTCGTCCTCAACGAGCGCGGCTACGACCGGCTCGCCACCACTCGGCTCGGCGCAGTGCACGTCACGTTCGGCGCCACGGAGCGCTTCCAGGCCGAGAACGGGGGCTCGTCCGTCGACGAGGGACTGCGCAGGGCCGAGGCAGTGGCGCTCCGCGCTCGGAAGGACGGTCGGCCGGTGACCGTGATCCTCAGCTGCGCCTTCGGCTGCCCGTACGAGGGGGCGGTCGACGAGGGGCGCGTGTACGACCTGGCGGGGCGCGCGTCGACGTTCGCCGATGCGATCGTGCTCGCCGACACGATCGGCGTCGCCGGCCCGACCGAGGTCGCGCGCCAGGTCGAGCGCTGCGTCCGCACCCTCCGCGAGACGGTCGGCGTCCACCTCCACGACACGCGCGGGACGGCGGCGGCCGGGGTGCTCGCGGCGCTCGAGGCCGGAGCGACAGTGGTCGACGCGTCGGTGGGCGGCGTGGGCGGCTGCCCCTTCGCCCCGGGGGCCCAGGGCAACGTCGCGACGGAGGACGTCGTCTACCTGCTCGAGCGGGAGGGCATCGCGACGGGCGTCGACCTCGACGCGCTGATCGAGACCGCCAGGTGGCTCGCCGGCGTGCTCGGTCGGGAGCTGCCCGGGCACGTCCAGCGCGCGGGCGCGTGGCCCTGACGGCCCGGAGGTCCATGCCGCCGAGCGCTGGCCCCGGCGCGTTCGCCCCCTAAGCCGCCGCGGTCGCCATCCCGGTCGTGTCGTTCTCGAACGGCGAGAGGTACGTGCGCCACGTCTCGGGCACCCGTTGCGCCGAAAGCCGGATGAAGAGCACCGGCGCGGGGGCCCGAGGCGTCCGCGGCAAGGACATCCGTGCCTCATCGAGCAGTCTGTTCCCCTTGCGGAGGTTGCATGGCGCGCATGCCGTCACGACGTTCTCCCAGACGGACGTGCCCCCGCGCGAGCGCGGCACGACGTGGTCGAGGGTGAGCCGACCGCCGCTCGTGCCGCAGTACACGCAGCGCCACCCGTCCCGGGCGAAGAGCGCCCGACGCGAGATGCGCCGCTTCACGGCCTGGGGCACGCGGACGTAGGTCGTCAGACGGATCACGTGCGGGCGGGGATAGGCGGTCGTCGCCGTCCGCAGCGGCTCTGCGTGCCGCTCGACGACCTCGGCGCGTCCCTTCCCGACGAGCACGTGCGCACGGCGCACCGAGCAGACGTTGAGGGGCTCGTAGCTCGCGTTCAGGACGAGGACCTGATGCACGTGCGGCGAGCGTAGCAGGGCACCTCATCCCGCCGGGACGGCCGTCCGGGTGCTCGCGTCACCGGCGTCCAGGCGGAGCACCTTGCCGGGGTTCATGATCCCGAGCGGGTCGAACACCTGCTTGACGCCGCGCATCAGCCCGACGAGGTCTCCGTGCTCCTGCTCGAGGGCGTGGACCTTCCCCAGCCCGATGCCGTGCTCGCCGGTGCAGGTGCCGCCGCGGGCGAGGGCGTCGGTCACGAGCAGCTCGATCAGCTCGTCCGACGAGCGCACCTCGGACGGGTCGTCGGGGTCGACGTGGAGGCTGAGGTGGACGTTGCCGTCCCCGGCGTGGCCGACGATCCCGGCGATCAGCCCGCGGCGCTCGACCTCCGCGCGGGCGAAGCCGACGGCCGCCGCGAGCTGGCTCAGCGGGACGCAGATGTCGGTGGAGCGCGAGCCGCGACCCGGCGCCGCCGCCGCGGACGCGTAGGCGGACGCGTGCCGGGCCGCCCATAGAGCCGCCCGCGCGGTCGGGTCCCGCTCGTGGACGACCTCGACGGCGCCCTCCCCCTCGGCGATCGCCTGGACGAGCTCGAGGTCGGAGGCGACCGTCCCCTCGCTGCCGGCAGCCTCGACGAAGAGCGACGGGACCTGCGGGAACGCCGTGCCGCGGTAGGCGTTGATCGCGCCGATCGTCCAGCCGTCGAGGAGCTCGACCCGTGTCACGCCGGCGCCGGCGGCGACGATCGCGCTCGCCGCGCGACAGGCCGCCTCGACGTCGGGGAAGGCGAGACGCGCGACGGCCGCCTGCTCGGGGATCCCGTGGAGCCGGAGCGTCAGCTCCGTGATCACCGCGAGGGTCCCCTCCGAGCCGACGAGCAGCCCGAGCAGGTCGTACCCGGCGGAGGTCTTCGGCGCACGGCTGCCCGCACGGATCACCTCGCCGCCGGGCAGCACCGCCTCGAGCGCGAGCACGTTCGCCCGCATCTTCCCGTAGCGCACGGTCGTCGTCCCCGCAGCGTTCGTCGCCGCCATCCCGCCGAGCGTCGCGTCGGCTCCGGGGTCGACCGGGAAGAAGAGACCGTGCTCCCCCGCCGCCCGCTCGAGCGCCCCTCGCGTGACGCCGGCCTGCACCGTCGCCGTCAGGTCATCGGGGGAGACGGCGAGGATCCTGTCCATCCGGGTCAGGTCGAGGCTGATCCCCCCCGCGACCGGGATGACGTGTCCCTCGAGGCTCGACCCCGCGCCGAACGGCGTCACCGGCACGCGCCGCTCGGCCGCGATCGCGAGCACCGCCGACACGTCGGCGGTCGACGTCGCGTACACGACCAGGTCGGGCCGGCGAGGCCGGTGGAAGGTGATGTCGCTCGCGTGGAGGTCGAGCTCCGACGCGCCGTCCGTCACCCGCGTCGGGTCGCCGAGCGCCTCGACCAGCGCGGCGCTCAGCTCCGGGGCCGCCTCCGCCCTCATCGCCGCAGCACCATCCCTGCGCGCTCGCCGGTGAGGTCGCCGTCGCGCAGCGTGTGGACGCCGTTCACGAAGACATGGCGCATGCCCTCCGCGAGCTGGTTCGGCTCGTAGATCGTGCCTCGGTCGGCGAGCGTCGCCGGGTCGAAGACGGCCACGTCGGCGCGCGCGCCCTCGCGGAGCACGCCGCGGTCGGTCAGCCCGATGCGCTCCGCCGGGAGGCTCGTGAGCCGGCGGACGGCGTCCTCGGGAGCGAGCAGGGCCTCGTCGCGGACCATGAATCGGTAGTACCACGACGCCCAGGTGTACGCGCCGTGGAACGAGCTACCCGCCAGCGCGCCGTCGGGCGCGAGCGTCGTCGCGTCGGAGCCGGGCATGCACAGCGGGTGCGCGAAGGCCACGCGCTGCTGCGCCTCGCTGTAGGCGTGGATGACGACCATCAGCCGGTGCGGCTCGTCGAGGGCTCCGAGCAGCAGGTCGCAGACCGCGTCGAACGGCTCCGTGCCGCGCTCCGCGGCGATCGACGCCAGATCGCGACGCGCGAGCTCGGGCCAGAACGGGCTGTCGAGCAGCACGACGCGGCCCCAGTCGCCACTCGCGCTGAGGATGCTGCGGTAGCCGCGCATCGCGTCGCGGCGCGCCGGGTCGCGGAGCAGGGCCGCGAGCTCGTCCCGTGGGACGGCGAGCGCCTCGCCGGGCAGCGCCGCGAACAGGTGGGTGAGGCCGAAGGTGCGCGTGTGCATGTCGAACGCGACGTCGAGCCCGGCGTCGTGCGCCGCGTCGACGACCTCGATGCAGCGATCCGACTCCTCGGGGCCGCTGCGCGGCACGAGGTGCGAGACCTGGAGGCGCGTCCCCGCGTGCTCGGCGGTGCGGATCGCCTCGGCGACGGCGTCGGCGGCTCCTTCGTCGCGCAGCCGGGTATGCGTCGCGTACCACGCGCCCTCCCCCGCGGCGACGGCCGCCAGCTCCGTCACCTCCTCCTCGGTCGCCCCGGTCTCGGCCGCGTACTCGAGCCCGGTGGAGTACCCCCAGGCGCCCTCGGCGAGCGCCTCTCGGAGGAGGCCCGCCATCGCGCCGCGCTCGGCGGTCGTCGCGGGGCGGTCGGCGAGCCCGACGGTGGCGAGCCGCAGCTGTCCGTTCGGGACGAGGCTGAGGACGTTCACGGCCGGCCGCGCGGCCTCGAGGCGCGCGAGGTACTCCCCCGCGCCCGACCACGTCAGCGGCACCGTGTCGTCGTAGCCGTAGATCGCCGTCCGCGCGAGGCGCACGTCGCGCACCGGGAAGCACCCGTGCCCGCAGTTGCCGATCACCTCGGTGGTCACGCCCTGGTGGATCGCGCTCACCGCCCGGGGGTCGACGAGCAGCGTGTAGTCCGAGTGGCTGTGGATGTCGACGAACCCCGGCGCGACGATCAGCCCCGCCGCGTCGACGACGGCGGTCGCCTCGCCGGGAGCGTCCCCCACGGCGCTCACGCGACCGTCCTTCAGCGCGACGTCGCAGAGGCGAGGTGGCCGGCCGGTGCCGTCGAGCACGGTGCCGCCGCGGATGACGACGTCGACGCTCACGTGCGCGTCACCCGAGGCCGGCCCGATCTCATCGCAGCTCCGGCAGCGACAGGAGCTCGACGGTCGACCGGCCGTCCGCGATCGCCGCGCGCAGCTCCCGCTCGCGCTCGTCGAGGGCTGCGGCGGCTGCGAGCACGCGGTCGCGGTCGGCCCGACGGACGACGGCGATCCCGTCGGCGTCCGCGCAGACGAGGTCGCCCGGCTCGACGCGCGTGCCGGCGAGCTCGACCGGCTCGTCGATCGCGCCGGGCCCGGTCTTCCCGGGGCCGCGCGGCGACGTGCCGCGGTGGAAGACGGGGAAGCGGATCTCTGCCAGCGAGGATCGATCGCGGATCGCTCCGTCGACGATCGCTCCCGCCACACCGCGAGCCCTGGCCGCTGCCGCGATCACGTCACCGAGGTGCGCCGTCCGCTGCTCGCCCCCCGCGGCGACGACGAGCACGTCTCCGGTGCGCGCACGGGCGAGCGCGTGGTGGAGCGCGAGATTGTCGCCGGGGGCGACGCGGACGGTCAGCGCCGGACCGCACGCGTGCGCACCGGCATAGGCCGGCTCGAGACCCAGCACGACCCCGACGCGATCGCCGCCGGCCGAGACGAGAGCCGCGGAGGTCGGCAGGGCGCTCAGGGCGCGTCCTCCTCGCGCTCGGACGGGAGAGAGCCGGCTGCGGCGTCGACCGCCCAGCGCATGCTCGAGGCCACGACGCGCTCAGCAGCCTCGCCGTCGCGCTGCTCGCACGCCTCGACGAAGGCGTGGTACGAGGCGATCGAGCGCGCGAAGCGGTCGGCGTCGGCCAGCACGATGCGGTGGTAGCGCACCCCGCGGCGGAAGAGGCGCTCGACCTCCGCGACGAGGCGCGTCCGTCCCGACGCGCGGTAGCACGTCGCGTGGAGCTCCCACCGGTCGTCGAGGTACGGCTCGACGTCCCGCCGCTCTGCGAGCCGGTCGAGGCGGGCGAGGATCGTCCGCATCGCGCGCAGCTCGGTCTCGCCGACCGCTGCCGCGCCGAGACGCGCGGCCAGGCCCTCCAGCCCGAGCCGGGCGGCGTAGAGCTCCTCGAGATCCTCGCGCGTGAGCCGGCTCACGAGGGCGCGCCCGGTCTCGCTCACCTCCGCGAGGCCGTCGCGCTCGAGCTCCCCGAGCGCGACGCGCACCGGCGTCTGCGACACCCCCAGCCGCTCGGCGAGGTCGCGCTGGACGAGCGGCGTGCCCTCCGGGAGCTCGCCGCGCACGATCATGTCGCGCAGGGCCCGCGCGACCTGCTGCTCCACCGAGGCGCGCGTGATCGGAGCGATGCGCGCTGTCGGCACCTGCGCGGCCGCCTTCACGCGGGTCACGGGCTCCTGTATGCTCGCGCCGCGATTTGCGATTTCATATCGCGAAGATACCGCATGGCGGAGACGAGCGACAGCGCACGGGTCGGGGTCGACGTCGGTGGCACGTTCACCGACATCATCCTCCACGCCCCCGACGGGCGGGCGCACGTGCGGAAGGTGCTCTCCACCCCACCCGCGTACGACGTGGCGGTGGTCGAGGCCGTCACGTCGCTCGCGTCCAGCGAGCCCGCCGTCGGCGCCGTGGTGCACGGCACGACCGTCGCGACCAACGCCGTGCTCGAGCACCGCGGGGCGGCCACCGCGCTTCTCACGACACGCGGGTTCCGCGACGTGCTCGAGCTGCGGCGTCTGCGGATCCCCCACATGTACGACCCGTTCTGGCGCAAGCCTCCGCCGCTCGTCCGGCGACGGCTTCGCTTCGAGGTCGACGAGCGCGTCGGCGCCGACGGCACCGTGATGCGGCCGCTCGACGAGGACGGGGTGCGCGCGATCGCGGCCGAGCTCCTCGCGGAGGGGATCGAGTCGGTCGCCGTCTGCCTCCTGCACGCGTACCGCTTCCCGGCGCACGAGGAGCGCATCGGCGCGATCCTCGCCGACGAGGCGCCCGACCTGGTCGTCTCGCTCTCGAGCGAGATCCTCCGCGAGCAGCGGGAGTACGAGCGCACCGCGACGACCGTCGTGAACGCCTACGTCCGGCCGCTGATGGGGCGCTACGTCGGGGCGATCCGGAGCGGGCTGGACGCGGCAGGGGTGACTGCGCCGCTGACGCTGATGCAGTCCTCCGGCGGCGTGATGGCCGCGGAGGACGCGGCCGTGCGGCCCGTCCTCGCGCTCGAGTCGGGCCCGGCGGCGGGTGTCGTCGCTGCGCTCGGGATCGCGGAGCGGCTCGGGATCACCAACGCGATCGCGTTCGACATGGGGGGCACCACGGCGAAGGCGTCGCTGATCGAGGACGGCGCGGTCTCGCGCGCACGCGAGTACGAGGTCGGAGGATCGCTGTCGGCTGGGAGCCGGCTGATGCGCGGCTCCGGTGAGCTGCTCCGCATCCCGACCATCGACATCGCGGAGGTCGGGGCCGGTGGCGGCAGCATCGCCTGGCTCGACCCGGCCGGCGGGCTCCGGGTCGGCCCGCGCAGCGCGGGGGCCGACCCCGGCCCCGCCTGCTACGGACGCGGTGGCCGCGAGCCGACCGTCACCGACGCCAACGTCGTGCTCGGGCTCATGCCCGCAGGGCAGGTGGCCGACGGGCAGATCACCATCCGTCGGGAGCTCGCCGAGGCAGCGGTCGAGCGGGTGGCGCGGCCGCTCGGGCTGAGCATCCTCGAGGCGGCCGACGGGATCCACCGGATCGCCAACGCCCGGATGACGCGCGCGCTGCGGTCGGTGTCCTCCGAGAAGGGGCGCGACCCCCGCGACTTCGCGATCATCGCGTACGGCGGCTCGGGGCCCGTCCACGCCGGCGGCCTCGCCGAGGACCTCGGCGTGCGGACGATCCTCGTCCCTGCCGTCGCCGGCCTCTTCAGCGCCGTCGGGCTGCTCTTCGCCCGGCCGGAGTTCCACGAGGTGCGACCGTGTCACCTCGACGTCGACACGGTCGATCCCGCAGCCGTGACGGCGCTCCTCGCGGAGATGGAGCGACCGCTGGGACGGGCGTTCGCCGGGCAGGGCGACCCGACCTGGGTCCGCACCGCCGACCTCCGCTACGGCGGGCAGAGCTGGGAGATCGAGGTCGAGCTGCCGTCCGGCCCCGTCGACCGGGAGCTGCTCGCCGGGCTGCGCGCGCGGTTCGAGGACGAGCACGAGGTGCTCTACGGCGTGCGCGGGCAGCCGGGGTCGCCGGTGCTCGTCCGGGCTCTCCGGCTCGCCGCGCTCGGGCCGTCGAGAGCGACGGCCTCGTTCGACCTCGCAGACGCCCCGGCGCCCGACCGCCAGGCGACTCGTCGGATGTGGCTCGGCGAGGAGACCGCCGACGTGGCGGTGCGCCCGCGCTCGGGGATCGGCGCCGACCGGGTGGACGGGCCGCTGCTCGTGGACGAGTACGACACGACCGTCGTGGTGCGGCCGGGCTGGACCGCCCGTCGCGACGCGGGCACGGGCACGCTCGTGCTCGAGCGGAAGGCGAGCGCGTGAGCGGGCGCTCGAGCTCGGCGCCCGATCCCGTGACGCTGCAGATCGTGGCGAACGCGCTGCAGTCGATCACCGACGAGATGGCGACGACGATCACGCGCACCGCGCACTCGACCGTCGTCCGCGACGGGATGGACTTCTCGGGCGCGCTCTGCAACGCGCGCGGCGAGACGGTCGCGCAGGCGGTGAGCGTGCCGTTCCACCTCGGCTCGATCCCGACAGCGATCGAGTCGCTGCTCGCCCGCTACGGCGACAGGCTGCGACCCGGCGACGTCTACGTGATGAACGACCCGTTCGACGGAGGCATGCACCTGCAGGACGTGTTCGTCGTCAAGCCGGTGCACCTCGACGGCGCGCTGCTCGGCTTCGCCGTGACGACGGCGCACCACGGCGACGTCGGCGGACGGCTGCCGGGCTCGAGCGCGTGCGACAACACCGAGATCTTCCAGGAGGGGCTGCGCATGCCGTGGCTCCGCCTCTACGCGGAGGGCGAGCCGGTCGAGGAGGTGCACCGGCTGATCGAGGCGAACGTGCGCATCCCGCGGATGACCTTCGGCGACCTCGGGGCGCAGGTCGCTGCGTGCTCGGTCGCCGAGCGCGCGCTGCAGGCGCTCGCCGAGCGCCACGGCGCCGAGGCGCTGGCCGGGCTGATGGACGCGCTGATCGACTACACGGAGCGGCTCGTCCGTCAGGAGATCGCGACGTGGCCCGACGGCACGGCGACCTTCACCGACTGGCTCGGCTCCGACGGCGTCGAGGAGCGGGACGTCGCCATCACGGCGACGATCACGATCCAGGGCGACGAGGTGATCGCCGACCTGAGCGAGTCGGCGCCGATGGTGCGCGGCGCGCTCAACAGCACGCGGTCGTTCGTGCTCGCCTCGGTGTACCAGGTGGTGCGCTGCGCGCTCACCGTGGACGTGCCGAACACCGCGGGCGCGTTTCGACCGGTGACCGTGATCACGAAGCCCGGCACGATCGCCGAGGTCGTGATGCCGGCGGCCTCCTCGATGCGAGGCGTGACCGGGTTCCGGATCCTCGACGCGCTGAACGGGGCGCTCGCGCAGCTGATCCCCGATCGCGTCCCGGCCGCGGGCGAGGGCGGCAACACGCTCGCGATCTTCGGCGCGGACGACCCCGGAACGGGAGAGCGGTTCGTCTTCTACGAGCTCGTCGTCGGCACGTGGGGCGGCACACCGGAGGCGGACGGCAACGACGGCCTCACGAACCCGGCCAGCCTGGCGGCGAACATCCCGATCGAGGTGGCGGAATCCGAGTACCCGATCGTCGTCGAGCGCTACGGGCTCGTGCCCGACACGGGCGGCGCCGGCCTGCACCGCGGCGGCCTGGCGGTGGAGCGGGTCTGGCGCTGTCTCACCCCGGACACCTCGCTGATCGTGCGCTCGGATCGTGCCCGCCACGCCCCCTACGGGCTGGCGGGCGGGCTCCCGGGCGGGACGTCGAGCAACGTGGTTCAGCACCCGGACGGCAGTGAGACGATCCTCCCGGCGATGTTCTCGACGACGGTGGAGGCGGGGGACGTGGTCGTGCACCGGATGGCGGGTGGCGGCGGGTGGGGAGATCCGCTCGAGCGCGACCCCGCGGCGGTCGGCGCCGACGTGCGCGACGGGAAGGTGTCGGTCGAGGCGGCGCAGGCGCTGTACGGCGTCGTGACCGGGCAGGAGGGCCTCGTCGACGACGGGGCGACCAGGGCAGCGCGAGACGAGAGGAGACGGGCGTGATCGGCAAGGCCGACGCAGTCGTGATCGGCGCGGGGATCATCGGATCGAGCACCGCGCACTTCCTGACCAGGCTCGGCTACGGAGACGTCGTCCTCGTGGACAAGGGCAGGGTCTGCGGCGGGTCGTCGCAGTACTCGGCCGCCCACATCCGACAGCACTACACGAACGAGGTCGCGATCCGGCTCGCCGTGCGCGCGGCAGGGTGGTTCGCGAGCAGCGAGGAGGCGTTCGGCGGCCCGACGGGCTTCACCCAGGTCGGGTACATGGTGATCGCGCCGCCCGAGGAGGCGGAGGCGCTCCGCGAGGTCGTGCCGGTGCAGCAGCGCCTCGGCGTGCAGACCTCGCTCCTCTCACCGGAGGAGGTCGGGCACCGTTGGCCAGAGCTCGAGCTCGAGGGCGTCGCGCTCGCCTGCTTCGAGGAGACGTCGGGGTACGCGAACCCGGTGCTGACCGTGCAGACGATCGTCGAGACGGCGCGCCGCCAGGGGCTCCACCTCCGCGAGGGCTGCGAGGTGCTGGCGATCGAGACGGCCGGCGGCAAGGTCACGGGCGTCGTCACGACCGAGGGCGAGATCGCGACGGACGTCGTCGTCAACGCCTGCGGGCCGTGGGGCGACCGGATCGGCCGGATGGTCGGGATCGACTACCCGCTGCGCTTCAGCCGCGAGCACGAGGCGGTGTTCGACGCGCCCGCGGGCTTCGGGGAGATCCCGGTCATGTCGGACGTGCTGCAGCGCCTCTACTTCCGCAACTACGACGGGGGCAAGGTGCTCGTCGGCCAGGGCTGGCCGAAGCACGTCGAGCCGGCCGACCCCGAGGACTACGACGACGGGGTCACGCAGGAGGCGCTCGACTTCATGGTGCCGCGCCTCGCCCGGCGCCTGCCCGCGCTGCGCGACACGCTCTTGCAGCCCGGCTACGGCGGCGCGTTCGTGACCGGCTACTCCGGCGTCTACGACATCACGGACGACTGGTACCCGATCGTCGGCGAGGAGGAGATCTCCGGCTACTACTCGGCCTTCGGGGGCAGCGGTCACTGCTTCAAGATCGGGCCGACGATCGGCGAGTCCCTCGCCGCGACGATCGCGGGGGCCGAGGTGCCCGTCGACATCTCGTCGCTCTCGGGCCGCCGATTCGCCGAGGGGCGTACGTTCAGCTCGGTGTGGGGGGCGGGCAACCGCGCATGAGCAGCGTCCGTGGCGCCGCGCACGTGATCGCCGGACGGCGAACTGCGTCGAGCGCTCGAGGCGTTCCTGGGGCGTCGCTCCCGGTGCCCGGCCGGAGGGGACAGTACGTATGAGTACGGCCCCGGAGAGCCGGGTGCCGGGAGCGGCGTCAGGCGCCGGCGGAGGCGGGCTCCGCCCGCCGGGAGCCGGGGCCGGCCAGGGACGTCTCGACCCGATCACGTTCGAGGTGATCCGTAATGCGCTCGTCGCGGCGACCGACGAGATGGTGCTGACGCTGCGGCGGAGCGCGTACTCGACGAACATCAAGACCCGGGCGGACTTCTCGTGCGCGTTCTTCGACGCCGAGCTGCGCGCCGTCGCGCAGGGGTTCACCCAGCCCGTCCATCTCGGCTCGATGGTCGAGCAGGTGCCGCACGCGGTCAGGACCTACGGGCTCGAGCACCTCGGGCCCGGCGACGTGATCATCACGAACGACCCGTACCCGAGCGGCGTCCATCTGAACGACGTCAGCCTGATCTCACCCGTCTTCGTCGGCGACGCGCTCCTCGGATTCGTGGCGAACCTGGCGCACCACGTGGACGTGGGTGGCGGCGCGCCGGCGTCGATCGGGGCGTTCCGGGAGGTGTTCCAGGAGGGGGTGATCATCCCGCCGGTGAAGGTCGTCGAGGGAGGGCGGATCGTCGACGACGTGTTCGCCCTGATCCTCGCCCAGATCCGCTCGAAGCACGAGACGGCCGGCGACTTCCGAGCCCAGATCGCGGCGAACGCCACCGGCGCGCGAAGGCTCGAGGCGCTCGTCGCGCGCCACGGCCACGCGACGATCGTCGCTGCGATGCAGGAGCTGCTCGACTACACCGAGCGTCGCACGCGTGCCGAGATCGCCGCGCTCCCGCACGGGGTCTACGAGGCCGAGGGCTCGGTCGACACCGATGGCTACACGGACGATCCCGTGCGACTGCGAGCACGCGTCGAGATCACCTCCGACGGAGTGGCGTTCGACCTGGCGGGGAGCGACCCGCAGCGGCGCGCGCCGGTCAACTCCACCTACGCCCAGACCTT
This sequence comes from uncultured Actinomycetes bacterium, assembly GCA_963703095.1. Lineage (GTDB taxonomy): Bacteria > Actinomycetota > Thermoleophilia > Gaiellales > Gaiellaceae > Gaiella. The sequence goes on along the minus strand of OY969787.1, from coordinate 484,592 downwards.
CTCCGCCTGCGCGTACGCGCTCAAGTGCCTGATCGACCCGGACCTGCCCGTCAACGACGGCTTCTACCGGCTCGTCCGGCTCGACGCTCCGGCGGGGAGCGTGACGAGCTGCACGTGGCCGTCTCCGGTCGTCGGCGGGTGGGAGACGCAGTTCCGGCTCGTCGACGTCATCTTCCGCGCCCTCCTGCCGACCCTGCCGACCAGGCTCCCTGCGGGGACGAAGGCGATGGCGTGCCATGCCGGGTTCGGAGGGATCGACGCCGTCACGAACGAGTACGCCTGCTTCCTCGAGACGTTCGCGGGCGGCTACGGCGGGCGCCACGCGAGCGACGGCCCGGACGCCGTGCAGGTGCACGGCCAGAACACGGAGAACGCGCCGGTCGAGGAGACCGAGGCCAACTACCCGGTGCAGGTCGCGCAGCTCTCGCTCGTCGAGGACTCCGACGGCGCGGGGCGCTTCCGCGGTGGCCTCGGGCTGCGCAAGGACTTCCTCTTCGACCGCCCGACGACGTTCACGGTGCTGGCCGACCGCACCAGCTCGGGTCCTGCCGGAGCGTTCGGCGGGCTCGACGGGCGCGTCGCGGAGTACGTCCTCGTGCGCGACGGCGTCGAGACGCCGCTCGGCGCCAAGTCGACCGTGTCGATCGAGGCCGGTGACGTCGTCAGCTACCGCACCTGCGGTGGCGGCGGCTACGGCCCGCCGAGCGAGCGCGACCCCGAGCGCGTGCTGCGCGACGTGCTCGAGGGGAAGGTGAGCGTGGAGCGGGCGCGCGAGGTCTACGGAGTCGTGATCCGCGACCGGCGCGTCGACGAGGCGGCGACGGCGGAGCTGCGCACATGAGCGCCGTGGATCCGATCACGTTCGAGGTGATCCGTAACGCGCTCGTCGCGGCGACCGACGAGATGGTGCTCGCGCTCAAGCGCAGCGCCTACTCGACGAACATCAAGACGCGATCGGACTTCTCCTGCGCGTTCTTCGACGCGCAGCTGCGCACCGTCGCGCAGGCGTTCACGCAGCCCGTGCACCTCGGCTCGATGGTGCAGCAGGTGCCCTACGCGATCCGCCGCTACGGGCCGGAGAACCTCGGCCCCGGCGATGCGATCGTCACGAACGACCCGCATCCCCGCGGGGTGCACCTCAACGACGTCAGCCTCATCTCCCCGGTGCACGTCGGCGGCGAGCTCGTGGGCTACGTCGCGAACCTGGCGCACCACGTCGACGTCGGCGGCGGTGCGCCCGCGTCGATCGGCGCGTTCCGCGAGGTCTTCCAGGAGGGCGTGATCATCCCGCCGGTGAAGGTGGTGGAGGGCGGGGTCGTCGTCGACGACGTCTTCCGGCTGATCCTCGCCCAGATCCGCTCGAAGCACGAGACCGCCGGCGACTTCCGCGCGCAGTTCGCCGCCAACGCCACCGGCGTGCGCCGCATCGACGCGCTCGCGCGCCGCCACGGGCGAGAGACGCTCCTCGCGACCATGGAGGAGCTGCTCGACTACACCGAGCGGCGGGTGCGCGCCGAGATCGCGGCGCTCACCCCGGGCGTCTACGAGGCTGAGGGCACCGTCGACAACGACGGCTACACCGACGAGCCGGTGCGGCTGCAGGCCCGCATCGAGATCGGCGTCGACGGTCTGCGCTTCGACACGACCGGCTCCGACCCGCAGCGGCGCGCGCCCGTCAACTCGACGTACGCGATGACCTTCTCCGCCTGCGCGTACACGCTCAAGGTCCTGATCGATCCGGACATGCCGGTGAACGACGGCTTCTACCGCCTCTTCACCCTGAACGCCCCGGAGGGGACGGTGACCAACTGCGTCTGGCCCGCTCCGGTCGTCGGCGGCTGGGAGACGATGGCGCGGCTCGTCGAGGTGATGTTCCGGGCCCTCGTCGAGACGTTCCCGGAGCGCATCCCCGCGGGCACCAAGGGGATGATGTGCCAGGCCGGGTTCGGCTCGCTCGACGTCGCCACGGCCAGCTACACGTGCTTCTACGAGGCGCTGGCCGGCGGCTACGGCGGGCGGCACGCGAGCGACGGCCCCGACGCGGTGCAGGCCAACGGCCAGAACACCGAGAACGCGCCGATCGAGGAGACCGAGCTCAACTACCCCGTGCAGATCGCGCAGCTGTCGCTCATCGAGGACTCCGACGGCCCGGGGCGCTTCCGCGGCGGGCTCGGGCTGCGCAAGGACTTCCGCGTGCTCCGGCCGACGACGTTCACGATCCTCGCAGACCGCGACAGGGCGGGGCCCTGGGGGGCCTTCGGCGGCGACGGTGCGCGCGTGGCGGAGTACGTGCTCATCCGCGACGGCGTCGAGACGCGGCTCGGCTCGAAGAGCACGACCGACCTCCTCGCCGGGGACGTCGTGAGCATCCGCAGCTGCGGCGGCGGGGGCTTCGGCCCGCCGGACGAGCGCGACCCACAGCGCGTCCTGCGCGACGTGCTGGAGGGCAAGGTCAGCGTGGAGCGCGCGTGGGAGCACTACCGGGTGGCGGTCGTCGACCGCCACGTCGACGAGACGGCGACCAGCGACCTGAGAGGAGCACGATGAGCGTTCGCCTCGCGATCGACATCGGGGGCACGTTCACCGATGCGACGTTGATCGACGAGCAGACGGGGGAGGTGTCGATCGCCAAGGTGCTGACGACGCCCTCCGACCCCTCCGAGGGGTTCATGCACGCCGCCGCGCGTGCGCTCCAGGAGGGCGCGGTCGAGGCCGGCGAGGTGACCTTCGTCGTCCACGCGACGACCGTCGCCACCAACGCGATCATCGAGGGGAAGATCGCGCGGTCGGGCTTCGTCACCACGGACGGGTTCCGTGACCTGCTCGAGATCGCCCGTCAGGTGCGCCCGACCCTCTACGACACGCAGTTCGAGAAGGCGCGCCCGCTCGTGCCGCGCGACCGGGCGGTCGTCGTCGGCGAGCGCCTCGGCCCGAAGGGCGAGGTGCTGCGCCCGCTCGAGGAAGAGACCGTGCGCGACGCGGCCGCGGTGCTGCGACGCGAGGAGGTCGAGTCGGTCGCCGTCTGCCTCCTGCACGCCTACGTCAATCCCGAGCACGAGCGCCGGGTGGGCGAGATCCTCGCCGAGGAGCTCCCCGGCGTGCCCGTCTCCCTCTCGTCGGACGTCGCGCCCGAGATCCGCGAGTACCTGCGGGCCTCGACGACCGTGATCAACGCGGTCATCCGCCCGGTCGTGCAGCGCTACCTGGAGCGGATCGAGCAGCGGCTGGCCGAGGCCGGGGTCGAGGCGAAGCTGCTCGTGATGCAGTCGAGCGGCGGCATCTTCGGCTCGGATGCGGCCGCGTCACGACCGGTGTTCATGGTCGAGTCCGGTCCCGCTGCGGGCGTGATCGCCTCCGCGTACCTCGGCGAGACGCTCGGCCGGCCGGACATCCTCTCCTTCGACATGGGCGGCACGACGGCCAAGGTGGGCCTGATCCAGGACGGCCGCCCGTCCGTGACGAAGGACTACAACGTCGGCGGGCACGCGGGCGCGGGGATCGGCGGGCTGTCGCTCTCCGGCTACCCCGTGCGCACGCCCGTGGTCGACCTCGTCGAGATCGGCGCGGGCGGCGGCTCGATCGCGTGGATCGACTCGGGCGGGCTCCTGCGCGTCGGGCCCCGCAGCGCGGGTGCCGACCCCGGCCCTGTCTGCTACCGGAACGGAGGCACCGAGCCGACCGTGACCGACGCGAACGTCGTCCTCGGCCGCCTCAACCCGCGCTACTTCCTCGGCGGCGAGATGGATCTCGACCTCGCGGGCGCGCGGCGGGCGATCGAGGAGCGCTGCGCGAAGCCGCTCGGGATCTCCGTCACCGAGGCGGCGAACGGGATCGTGGAGATCGCGAACGCCGCGATGGTCAACGCCCTCCACCTCATCTCCGTGCAGCGCGGCTACGACCCGCGCGACTTCGTGCTCGTCGGCTTCGGCGGCGCGGGGCCGGTGCACGCCAACGCGCTGGCACGCGACGCCGAGATGCCGACGCTGCTGATCCCCGCCAGCCCCGGCATCTTCTCGGCCACCGGGCTCCTGACGACCGACCTCAAGCGCGACGCAGCCGTGACGATGATGCGCCGCCTCGAGGAGCTCGACCACGGCGAGGTCGCGACGACCTTCGCGCGGCTCGAGGAGGCTGGCCGGGCCGAGCTCGAGGCCGAGGGGGTCGGCGGCGAGTCGATCGAGTTCCTGCGCCAGGTCGACCTGCGCTACGTCGGGCAGAGCTACGAGCTGACGATCGCGGCGGGGGACGACCTGCTCGACCGCTTCCACGTCGAGCACGACCGCACCTACGGGTTCGCGGCGCCGGGCGAGCCGGTCGAGGTGGTCAGCCTCCGGCTGACGAGCGTCGGCCGCATCGCCAAGCCGCCGCTGCGCCACCTGCGGGCCGGGGAGACCCCCGCGGCGAAGGAGCACCGGCCCGTCTTCTTCGCGGAAGCGGGCGACTACGTCGACTGCCCGATCCACGACCGCACGGCGCTCCCTGCCGGGACGCTGCTGCGCGGGCCCGTCGTGGTCGAGCAGTTCGACTCCACCACCGTCGTCCACCCAGGCTTCACCGTCCGCGTCGACGACGTCGGCAACCTCGTGATCGAGAAGGAGGCGGCATGAGCGAGCGAGACCGCTACGGCATCGTCCTGTCGAAGAACGTGATGGTGCCCATGCGCGACGGCGTGCGGCTGGCCTTCGACATCTATCGACCGGCGCTCGACGGCGACGTCGTCGAGGGACGGTTTCCGACGATCATGCTCCACACGCCCTACGACAAGACCGACAGGCGCTACAGCGAGATCGCCGACTTCTTCGTCCCCAAGGGCTACACCACGGTGCTGATCGACCTGCGCGACCGCTACCGCTCGGAGGGGTCGGGGGTCTACTACCACGCAGCGACGCCGCACACCGGGCGCGACGGCTACGACATCTGCGAGTGGATCGCCGCGCAGCCGTGGTCGAACGGCCGCATCGGCACCGTCGGGAGCTCGTACGCGGCGATCACCCAGGTGCGCACCGCCATCGAGGCGCCGCCGCACCTGACGGCGATCTGGCCCGACGTCGTGCCGACGAACAGCTTCCAGAACCAGTGCCGCGAGGGCGGCGCGATGCAGCAGCACATGTTCTGGGCGCTCTTCATCCACGCGCAGGACGCCCAGGACATCGCCGACGACCCGGACAAGCAGCAGGACGTCTGGAACGACCTGCGCGATCTGCGCCAGCTCTTCCGCGCGACGCCGTGGCAGCGCGGCCAGACGGCGCTGCGACACGTCCCGACCCTCGAGGACTCGCTCATCGACTACTGCACCCGCGGCACCTACGACGAGTACTGGGCTCGCGTCGAGCACGACTACACGCTCTTCTGGGATCAGCACGCCGACATCCCCGTGACGATGTCGACCGGCTGGTACGACCCGTTCCCGACCGCCGACACGGAGTACTTCACGGCCATGACGGAGCGGAAGTCCTCGCCGATGCGGCTCGTCGTGGGCCCCTGGAGCCACGTCGGGATGCGCGGCGATTCCACCTACTGCCACCAGGTCGACTTCGGCCCCGACAGCGTCTGGGGCGTGCAGCGGTACTTCGCAGAGCAGCTCGCCTACTTCGACCGCCACCTCCTCGACGAGCCGCCGCCGACGCCCGCCGAGGAGGCGCCCGTGCGGATCTTCGTGATGGGCGGCGGCTCGGGACGGATGACGCCCGAGGGCAAGCTCGACCACGGCGGCCGCTGGCGCTCCGAGCAGGAGTGGCCGCTCGCCCGGCGCGTGGAGACGACCTTCTGGCTGCACGGCGACGGGAGCCTCTCGACGACCCCGCCTGCTGCGGACGCCGAGCCCCGCCGCTTCACGTTCGACCCCGCTCATCCGGTGCCGACGCTCGGCGGCCTCTACTGCTCGATCGGCGAGCTCCCGGCCGAAGGGGCGGGGATGGAGCAGGCGTGGGCCCGCTTCCTGAGCCCGGTGCTGCGGCTGCGGGACCTCCTCACGCCGGGCCCCGTCGATCAGAAGGAGGGACCCGCGTTCTTCGGCTCGGAGCCGCCGTACCCGCGGCTCTCGGAGCGGCCCGACGTGCTCGTCTTCCAGACCGAGCCCCTCGCCGAACCGGTCGAGGTGACGGGGCGCACGCGCGTGCACCTGTGGGTCTCGTCGAGCGCGCTCGACACCGACTTCACCGCGAAGCTCGTCGACGTCCACCCGCCCAACGAGGACTACCCCGACGGATTCGACATGCTGCTCAACGACTCGGTGATCCGCTGCCGCTACCGCGAGGGCTTCGACCGCGAGGTGATGATGACGCCGGGTGACGTCTACCCGGTCACGATCGAGCTTCCGCCGACGAGCAACCTGTTCGACGTCGGCCACCGCATCCGGATCGACATCTCGTCCTCGAACTGGCCGCGCCTCGACGTCAACCCGAACACCGGCGAGCCGATGGGCCGCCACACCCACCAGGTGGTGGCGGAGCAGACCGTGTACGCGGACGCCGACCACCCGTCCCACGTCGTGCTCCCGGTGATCCCGGTCTAGCCGTGCGGTACGGCATCGTCGCCGCGCTGGACGTGATGGTCCCGATGCGGGACGGCGTCCGGCTGGCGTTCGACGTCTACCGACCCGGTGTCGACGGCTCCTTCGCGGAGGGACGGTTCCCGACGCTGATGTGCCACACCGCCTACGACAAGGCGACGAAGCGGTACGTCGAGATCGCGGACTGGTTCGTGCCCCGTGGCTACAACGTCGTCCTCGTCGACATGCGCGACCGCTACCGCTCGGAGGGGTCGGGGACGTACTTCCACTCGGCGACGCCGCACACGGGACGGGACGGCTACGACATCGTCGAGTGGATCGCGGCGCAGCCGTGGTCGAACGGGCGGGTCGGGACGGTCGGCTCGTCGTACGCCGGCCAGGTGCAGGTGCGCACGGCGCTTCGAGCGGCCTCCCCACCTGAGCGCGATCTGGCCCGACGTCGTGACGACGAACAACTACGCCAACTGCGCCCGGGAGGGCGGGGCGATGCAGGGCCAGATGCTCTGGGCGCTCTTCATCCACGCCCAGGACGCGCAGGAGGTGCTCCACGATCCGGCGCTCTCGGGACAGGTGTGGGACGACCTGCGCAACCTCCGGCAGCTCTTCCGGGCAGCGCCCTGGACGCGAGGTCAGACGTCGCTGCGGCTGGTGCCGACGCTCGAGCAGACGCTGATCGACTACTCCACCCGCGGCGCGTACGACGCGTGGTGGGCGAGGGAGGAGTGCGACTACACGGCGCACTTCGACCGCCACGCCGACGTGCCGATGACGGTCTCGTCGGGCTGGTTCGATCCGTGGGCCGGCCCAGACGCGGACTACTGGGCCGCGATGGCGGCACGGAACACCTCACCGCAGCGTCTCGTGCTCGGCCCGTGGAGCCACGTCGGGATGCGCGGCGAGGCGACCTGGTGCCACGAGGTCGACTTCGGGGCCGACAGCGTCTGGGGCGTGGAGCGCTACTTCGCCGAGCAGCTCGACTGGTTCGAGCGCTGGCTCCCCGACGAGCCGACGCCCGGGCCCGAGGGCGAGGCGCCGATCCGCATCTTCGTGATGGGCGGCGGCTCGGGACGGATGACGCCCGAGGGCAAGCTCGACCACGGCGGCCGCTGGCGCTCCGAGCGGGAGTGGCCGCTCGCCCGGCGCGTGGAGACGACCTTCTGGCTGCACGGCGACGGCGCGCTGCGCGACGAGCCGCCGCCGGCCGACGCGGAGCCGCTCCGGTACGCGTTCGACCCCGCGCACCCCGTGCCGACGGTCGGCGGCGCGTACTGCGCGATCGGCGAGCTGCCCGAGGGGGACTCCGGGATGGAGCAGGCGTGGGCGCGCTTCCTCCATCCGGTGCTGCGGCTCCGCGACCTGCTCACACCCGGGCCGGCCGACCAGCGCGAGGACCCGCGCTTCTTCGGCTCCGAGCCCCCCTACCCGCGGCTCTCGGAGCGGCCCGACGTGCTCGTCTTCCAGACCGAGCCGCTCGCCGAGTCGGTCGAGGTGACCGGCTCGGCGCTCGTGCGCCTATGGGTCTCGTCGAGCGCGCTCGACACCGACTTCACCGCGAAGCTCGTCGACGTCCACCCGCCGAGCGACGACTACCCGGACGGGTTCGACATGCTCCTCGTCGACTCCGTGATCCGCTGCCGCTACCGCGAGGGCTTCGACCGCGAGGTGCTGCTCGAGCCGGGCGTGCCCGTGCCCGTGGTGATCTCGCTCTGGGCGACGAGCAACCTGTTCGACGTCGGCCACCGCATCCGGATCGACATCTCGTCCTCGAACTGGCCGCGCCTCGACGTCAACCCGAACACCGGTGAGCCGATGGGCCGCCACACCCATCAGGTCGTCGCCCACCAGACCGTCCATGTCGACGCCGACCACCCGTCCCACGTCGTCCTCCCTGTGATCCCGGCGGAGACGGCGTCCGCGTGAGCGCGATCACGTGGTGCGCGGTGCCAGGCGGGCCGGCGACGCTGGGGAGCGACCCCCGTGCCGCGCATCCGCCCGACACGGACGAGGCGCCCAGGCACGAGGTCGTCGTCGGCGCGTTCCGGATCGCGCGCGAGCCCGTCACGAACGCCGACTACGCCGCGTTCGTCGCCGCGACCGGTCACCCTCCACCCTGCTCGTGGCCGGGTCGCTCGTGCCCGCACGGTGCAGAGGACGTGCCGGTCACCTACGTCTCGTGGGACGACGCGCGCGCCTACTGCGCCTGGATCGGCGGCAGGCTGCCCACGGAGGCCGAGTGGGAGGTCGCGGCCGGAGGCACCGACGGACGGCTGTGGCCCTGGGGCGACGAGCCTCCCACCCCCGCACACGCCGACCTCGCCACCGGGATCGGCGGCCCAGCGCCGCTCGGCGGGCGCGAGGCCGGCGCATCGCCGACGGGCGCGCTCGATCTCGCCGGGGGCGTGCTGGAGTGGACGTCGACGGCCTATCGGCCGTACCCCTACGATCCGCACGACGGCCGCGAGGCTCCCGACGTCCCCGGGCCGCGCGTCACGCGGGGAGGTGCCTACATCCACACGCCAGGACAGGCGCGGTGCGCGACCCGTCACCCGCTGGGTCGGTGGGCGACCGACCCGTACGTCGGCATCCGCGCGGCTGCCGACGCGGGCGTCGGCGACACGACGGTGGCGTGGCTCGACGTGGAGGGTGGACGAGTGGCCATCGGGCGCAACCCCGCGAGGGCGCCCTGGGACGAGGCGCTCCCCGACGAGCTGCCCCTCCACGTCGTCGGGCTCGCGCCGTTCGAGATCGCCCGGACGCCGACGACGAACGCGCAGTACGCGAGCTTCGTCGAGGCGACCGGGCACCGTGCGCCTCCGCACTGGGTGGAGGGAGGCCAGGCGGCCGCCGACGACGTTCCCGTGACGTGGGTCGACTGGCACGACGCGCGCGCGTTCGCGACCTGGGCCGAGGCGCGACTGCCGACCGAGGCGGAGTGGGAGGCCGCGGCGCGCGGCGGCGGGCGGAGGCGGTTCCCCTGGGGGGACGAGGAGGTCGCAGAGGGTCGCGCGGTCGTCGGGCTGGGCGGCAAGACCGGCTCGCCCGAGCCCGCCGACGCCCGCCCGCTCGGGGCGGCCGCGTGCGGCGCGCTCGACCTCACCGGCAACGTCTGGGAGTGGGTCTCGTCGCTGTACCGCCCGTACCCCTTCGACCCGACCGATGGGCGCGAGGCGACGGCGGCTCCCGGGGAGCGCGTGCTTCGCGGCGGCTCGTTCGCCAGCCCCGGCCTGCGCTGGGGCCGCTGCGCGTTCCGCAGTCGCAGCCATCCCGGGCGTCGCCAGGCCCATATCGGCTTCCGCGTCGCACGCTGACATGGGCTCTTCTCGAGGACGGCACGAGACCCCGGCGTCGTCCGCGTACGGGACGCCTCGTCACCTCCGCCGTCCGAGGGTGCGAGACTCACAGAGCACTCGTCGTCCAACGACGCCGACCTCGGTTGCGCGTCGACTCGTCCCGCAAACGGAGGCCCGATGATCGAGCACGTCGACCCTGCACGCCTACGCGACCTGACCCTCGAGCTCGTGTCCGTCGAGAGCCCGACCCGCGACACCGCCGCTGCGGCGAGGCTCTACGCCGACCGCCTGCGCGAGGCGGGCATGGACGTCGAGCTCCTCGACGAGCAGTTCCCTGCGACGCCGATCGTGGTCGGACGGCTCGCGGGGGGTCTGCCCGGTCCGCGCATCGTCCTCAACGGCCACCTCGACACCGTCCCGATCCCGCACGCGCCGCCTCGGGTCGAGGGCGAGGTCGTCCACGGCCGGGGGGCCGCCGACATGAAGGGCGCCTGCGTCTGCGCGCTCGAGGCAGTCCGCATCGCCGGCGAGCGGCGCCCGTTCCCCGGCGAGCTGATCGTCGTCGGCATCGGGCTCCACGAGGCGCCGGGTGGGCGCGGCGAGGATCTCACCTGGCTGCTCACGGATGGGGGCTTCGAGGCCGACCTGGCCGTGGTCTGCGAGCTCGGGTCGCACACCCTGCCGATCGCGCACATGGGACAGGCGACGGTGGAGATCACGATCACCCGCCCGGGGATGGCCACGCATGAGCTGCAGACGCCACCCGGCACCCCGAACCCGCTGCTCGCCGCCGCGCGCGTGGTGGAGGCGATCCGGCGGCGCACCGAGGAGCTCGCCGCGACCGAGCACCCCTGGGTCGGGGCCGAGACGTACTTCGTCGGCGAGATCCACGGCGGGGACTTCTACAACCGACACGCTGCGTCGTGTCGCGTCGTGGGCACGCGCCGCTGGGCGCCGGGCAACAGCCTGTCCGCCGTGCGCGAGGAGTTCGAGGCCCTGCTGGCCCCGATCGCCGAGGCGGAGGGCGTCGAGATCGACCTCGACCTCCGGCTGGTGCGCGACGCCTACGGGATCGATCCCGAGCACCCGCTCGTCAAGGCGCTGCAGGGCGCCTACGAGGACGAGACCGGCCGACCGCTCGAGCCCCAGGGGCTGAAGGTCGTCGCGGACGGGGCGGTGTTCCAGGCGGTCGGCGGGATCCCGACCGTGTACCACGGCCCCGGAGGCAACGGCGCGCACGCCGACGAGGAGTCGATGCCCGTCGCCGAGCTCGTCCGCGCGACGCGCGTCTACCTCCGGCTGCTGGATCGTCTCTGGGCCGATGCGTGACGGAGCGTCGTACGCGGAGCTGCGGGCCGGGTTCCGCTGGGAGCTGCCCGCTGACCTGAACCTCGGCTCGGCGGTCGTCGACCGTCACCCGGCGGACGACCCGGCGATCCTCGTCACGGACGGGCGAGCGGTCACGCGCACCGTCACCTTCGGGGAGCTGCGCGAGTCTGCCGGTCGCCTCGCGAACGTCCTGCGCGCACAGGGCGTCCGCCCCGGCGATCGCGTCGCGCTCCTGCTCACCCAGCGGCCCGAGACGCCGGTCGCCCACGTCGCGCTCGCGAAGCTCGGGGCGATCGCGGTGCCGCTCAGCACGCTGTTCGGACCCGAGGCGCTCGAGGTACGACTGCGCGACGCCGACGTGCGCCTGGTGCTCGGCGAGACGGACGCGCTGGAGCGCGTGCGCGCGCTCGGCGCGGACGTGCCGCTGATCGACGTCGACCGCGAGCTCGACGACCTGCTCGCCCGCGCCGCACCCGCCTTCGACGCCGTCGTGACGACGCCGGACACACCGGCGCTTCTCGTCTACACGTCGGGGACGACCGGTCCCCCGAAAGGCGCACTGCATGCGCACCGCGTCCTCGTCGGGCATCTCCCCGGCTTCGAGCTGTCGCACGACTTCTTCCCGCAGCCCGGCGACGTCACCTGGACGCCCGCCGACTGGGCCTGGATCGGCGGGCTCTACGACATCCTGATGCCGTCCCTCTACCACGGCCGGCCCGTGGTCGCGTTCCGGGGCGGCAAGTTCGATCCGGAGCAGGCCCTCGACCTGATGGCGAACGTCGGCGTGCGCAACGTCTTCATGCCGGCGACCGCTCTGCGGCTGATCCGGCGTGCCGGCGGGCGTCAGCTCGCGCTGCGGACGCTCGCGAGCGGCGGCGAGGCGGTGGGAGACGAGACTGCCGCCTGGTGCGAGGAGGCGCTCGGCGTGCGGCTCAACGAGTTCTACGGCCAGACGGAGGCGAACCTGCTCGTCGGGAGCTGCTCGGCGTGGCCTGCACGCCCCGGTGCGATGGGGCTGCCCTACCCGGGGCACGACGTGAGGTTGATCGACGGCGAGGTCTGCCTGCGCGTCGAGGGGAACCCCGTCGTCTTCCTCGGCTACTGGCGGAACGAGGCGGCGACCGCCGAGAAGGTGCGGGACGGCTGGCTGCGGACGGGCGACCAGGCGAGCGAGGACGCCGACGGCTACCTCACCTTCGTGGGACGCGACGACGACCTGATCTCGAGCGGCGGGTACCGGATCGGACCCGGCGAGGTCGAGGACTGCCTGATCCGGCACCCGTCCGTCGTCCTCGCGGCGGTGATCGGCGCACCCGACCCCGAGCGGGGGCAGATCGTCAAGGCCTTCGTCGTCCCCGCTGCGGGGATCGACGCGTCGGACGCGCTCGCCGCGGAGCTGCAGGCGTTCGTCCGCGAGCGCCTCGCCGCGTACGAGTACCCGCGCGCGATCGCGTTCGTCGAGTCGCTGCCGACGACCGTGACCGGCAAGATCCGCCGCGGCGAGCTGCGGCGGCTCGAGGGCGCGTAGTCCCATGCCCGATCGACGACGCAGCCGGCGCGAGCGCGCGGTCGCCGAATGGGATCACCCTGGCGCACACGACGGTGTGCGCACATACGGCGGGTTACCGTCAAGTCATGACCTTCCCGCGCTCCGCTAGGAGGGGTACTGGTTAGTGGTCGGTGCTACCGCGGAGAGGGCGCGGTCGGGCCTCGGAGGCCTCGGTCGGTGAGGGCTGAGCGAATTCTGGTCAGTACTGATGAGTGGTCGATGATCTTGCCCGCTCGGGCTTGCTTGCGCTCGCGGATCAGCTGGCTCGGGAGTTCGAACTGTTGGCTTCGTGTCTCGAATTGAACGACGTGCGGGTACATGGCGTCTCCTTCGTAGTCGGTACTTGATGACACGAAGGTAGGGTGGGGCGGTGCGGGGCGAAACCGGCCGGTTGGCCGGGATTAGTGCGTCAGAGGCGGTGGGAAACCAGCCGCTCGGTCAGCGGGGCTGTGGGTCGTGCTCTGCCGCGAGTCGCGCGGGGAGCTCGGAGCGAGAGCGGATGCCGAGCTTGCGGTAGATCTTCGAGAGGTTCCACTGCACCGTTTTTGGGCTGATGAAGAGCGCGTCGGCCGTCTCGCGGTAGGACAGCCCTGACGCGATCAGTTCTGCGACTCGCTGTTCCGTCGGTGTCAGTCCGGCGGGTGCAGGCGCGCGGCCGCCGATGCGTGCGAGCTCGGCGTGCGTCTTCGTCTTCCACAGGACGGCACCGAGTTGATCGAAGATCTCCAGTGCGCTCTCGAGAGCTTCGCGAGCGGGACGTTTCTTCCGATCGCGCCGAAGGACGTTGCCGAGGACGACGAGCGTGCGGGCGCGCTCAAAGGGCTCCTCGAGCCGGTGGTGGAGCGCGAGGGCGCGCTCGAGCTCCTGGGAGGCGGCGCGGAGGTTGCCGCGGGCTGCGGCCAGAAGGGCGCGGCCACGGCAGGCCATGACGAGCACCCAGGGCGTCGCCTCGAGCTGGTCGAGCCGGGCGAGCAGCGCTTCGACGCCGTCCCACTGGCCGAGCGCGATCTTCGCCTCGATCGCATCCCCGTGAAAGCGGAACAGTGCGGGCTGACGAAGGCCTGTCTCCTCGACCGCCGCGGCCAGGCGGCTGAGCGCCAGATCGGCCTCGTCCACGTTTCCGAGCGAGAGCTCGAGGAAGCCGAGGGCGGCGAGCAGCTCGAAGCCGGCCGACCGGTTGCCGAGCTCGTCTGCCGCCTTCAGCCCTTCCTCGATCTTCGCCCGCGCCGCAGTGGCGAGGCCGAGGTGGGCATCGACGAGCGCATCGACCACGAGAGCGAATGGATAGTGCATTGCCAGCCCGCTCTGCACAGTCGTCTCGCGCGACTCACGCGCATGCTTCCTCGCCTGCTCCCAGTTCCCCGTCAGGAGCTCGATGCGCGCGAAGTGGTAGAGGATGAACGGCAACGAGTGCTCGTCGCCTTGATCGACTGCGGCCCGGTAGAGGCCCTCGAAGTGGGCGCGGGCGACGTTCAGCTCACCTGCCCATTCCAGGAGCATCGCGTGGATCCAGTCGGGTCGGCCGAGAATCTGCGACCACTGCGGCGAGTGGCCCAGAGTGAGGGCGCGTTCGATCGTCGCCAGTGGAATCGCATCGCCGCCCAGCGCTCCGAGAAACGCGACGCCGGACAGCGCACCAGCGACGAGGGCTGGCTCACCGAGCGAATCCGCGAGCTCGAGGGCGCTTCGCGCCTGGATTCCGGCCGCAGTTATCCCCCGTGTCATGTGATAACACCAGGCCAGTCCCAATTCGATCTCGATGCGAAGCGCGAGGTCGTCGGGGTGCTCGGCCAACGCGGCCGCGAAGACTTCTTCGGCGGCATGAAACCCCTCGACATGTGTGGACACCCAGCCGAGCCGCAAGAGCGCCTTGGCGCGCTCCCGTCCGGGTGCTGACTCGGCAACAACCTCCTCCAGCAGTGCCCGCGCGCGACCGACCTCTCCGGCGTCGAAGCGTCTTTCGGCCGCCTCCAGCCCGCGCCGCCGTGCTTCGTCTCCCGCGTCTGCCGGGGTCAGACGGCGAGCCTGCTCCCACAGCTCCGCAGCCGATCCCGGCGCGCCCCGCGCTCGTGTCCGCCGGGCAGCCTCGTCCAGCGCCTCCGCGACCTCGGCGTCGGGGCTCTCGGCCGCCAGGGCGAGATGACGCCCTCGCTCCTCAGGGTCTTCGAGGATCTCGGCCAGTCGAGCGTGCAGGGCGCGCTTCTGGCCCGACGGGATCTGCGCGTACGTGATCGAGGCGAGCAACGGGTGTGCGAACCGCACGCGGTCGCCATCCAGCTCTACGATGCCCGCCGAGGCTGCCGCCTCGATCGTAGCGTCCGAGTCGTCGCTGCCCCTGACCGCGTCGATCAGCTCCACGGTTGGCCGCAACAGCGCCGCCGCGATCTCCGTTGCCTCGCGAGCTGCTCGAGGCAGAAGCGCGAGCCTGTCGCGAACGAGCTCGTGCAAGCTCGCGGGGATCGGGACGTCGTCGGTATCGGAGAGATCCTCGCGCTGCTGCAACGCCCTGCCGATCTCGAGCGCGAAGAAGGGGTTACCGCCGGATCGATCGTGAAGGCGCTCCAGCGATCGCTCCGACAGGCGCGCATCGAGACGTGAGACCAGCAGACGATCCATCTCTGCCGGCGCGAGAGCCCCGAGCCGTACCCGGCCCAGATAGCCTTCCGCCAAGGCCCGCTCGAGATCGCCGGCAACCGCAGCGGGACGCTCCGAGCGCCGCGTGACGAGCACACCTATCCGCTCCCCCTTCAGACGCCGCGCAACGAACGCAAGCACATCCTCCGACTCCGGATCGAGCCACTGCACGTCATCGATGCCGACGACGATCGGCGATTCGACGGCGATCGCACGGAACACCCCCAGCGTTCCCATCGCCACTGCCCGCTGCGACGGCTGCCCCTCCGGCTCCTTCCTCAGGAGCGCCACCTCGAGCGCCTGCCGCTGCGGCCCCGGGAGGTCTCCCAGCGCCTCCTCGGGAACGTCGGCCAGCAGATCCCCGAGTCCTGCATACGCCAACCGCGTCTCCGACTCGATCGGTCGGCAGACGAGCACGCGGTACGACCGATCCCCTGCCGTCGCGAGACCCGCTTTCCAGAGCGCGGTCTTCCCGATCCCGAGCTCACCCTCGAGCACGAGCCCGATCGGGCCGGCCTCGATGCCGTCGAGGAACTCGCCGAGGTTCCTCAGCTCCTCCGCGCGACCGACGATCGCCTGCGGCTCTGCAAACACCCGCGAGAACTCCTCGTGAGGAGATCCGATCGTACACCGGCATGGGTCAGAATCCTCCGGCGCGAACTGAAGCGGCAACTACCCCGCTGAGCGCGCTTCGGGTGACATTCACGAACGCTGGCGCATCGTGGCGTGGTGATCCTTGATGCGTAGCTCTAGCCGGCGATTCGAGCGTTGCGGGCGACGGCGCGCCAATGTGCGTCCTCGGCAGGGCCCCGCTCCGACGCGACGGCCAAGGCTTCGAGCTCCGGGCGTGTGAGCTCGCGGACGAGGCAGAACTCGTTCCCGAACGGGTCCTGCATCACCGCCCAGTCGATTACCGGTCGAGCGCCCTTGTACGCATGCGGTACGGGGTACACCGTCGGCGGGTACTTCAACCGGCCGCCGATCGCTTCGATCTGGGCGATCGCAGCATCGACATCCTCCACCGTGATGTCGATGTGCGCACGGTTCGCTGTTGGGTCAAGGCGCCGCGCCTCGTCAATTCCGCCCGGTGCAGGCTTCGACGTCTGCACGCGGTGGAGGATGATCTCGTGCCTCCAGGTCTCCTCGTCCTCGTAGCCGAGATAGGCAAAGTGCTCGGGCCATTCGGACGAGATCCGTGCGATCCCGGTCACCTCTGACCAGAACGCCACGCCGGCCTCAATGTCCTCGACGTCAATCACGAAGCAGCGCAGCGTCCCGATTGCCACGCTGCGATCCTGACCGATCCGTGACCATCGTTCAAGCGACATTCCCGCACGCTGGCGCACGCATTCGATGTTGCCCAAGCTCAGCGGGGGCCGGCTGGAGGCGGTATCGAGAGCTGCCGGCAGATCGCCCGGGCGGTGCCCATCGGAATCTCGCGGTGGCGTGGAACCGGGGCGCGTGCATCGAGGACGGGGTTGTGCCAGATCGAGTGTCTGAACCCTTCGCGGAGGAGCTGGCAGCCATGCTCGGCGAGGTGACGTTCGAGCTGCTGACGCCTCACGCTGCAGCGAGGTCGATCGTGACCCGCTCGGCGTGGCCGCCCCCCACTGGTGGCTCGCGACCTTGATCCCGGTAGGAGGCGATCATCTCGTGCGCAGCGTCCAGGAGCATCGCGCGCGCCTCGTCCACGGTTCGACCGCACGTGACGACAGCCGGCCATTCGGCAAGCTGCGCCATCGTCCACCCGTTCTCGTCGGGAGTGAATACGGCTGTGAACGTCATCGATTCACTCATCCCCCGAAGTATGCACTCGCCTATGCGCGGAGTCGTGCTTTCGGTACCCGTGCGTTGTCGGATGACATTCCCGAACACTGGCCAGGGGACGATCTGGTGCTGCGGTGCCGTCGTTGGCGCGTCGACGGCTGTTGACATAGGCTCGGGCCGTTGTGGCTGAGTGGCTGGGAACGGTTGATGCGCGGGATGGGCGGACGCTGGCGTTCGCTACCTGGGGTGACCCGAGCGGCTTTCCGGTCATGGGAAATCACGGGACGCCTGGCTGTCGTTTCGACCGTTGGCCGCATGAGGGCCTGTACGAGGAGCTGGGTGTGCTGCTGGTCACCCACGATCGGGCAGGCTATGCGCGCTCTGAGCGCCGGCGTGGCCGCCGGATCGTGGACGAGGTCGACGATCTGCTCCTGCTTGCCGACCACCTTGGCCTCGATCGCTTCGGCGTCACCGGCGGCTCGGGCGGAGGGCCGCACGCGCTTGCGGCTGCGGCGCGATGCCCCGATCGTGTCCTCCGCGCGGTGTGCACCGTCGGAGTTGCGCCCTATGGCCTCGAGGGGCTCGAGCAGGAGGCGTGGTTCGTGGGCATGGACCCGGAGAACGTGAAGGAGTTCGGCTGGGCGCTCGCGGGCGAGGACGTCCTCACCAGGGAGCTGACGACTGAACGGGCCAAGATGATGGCCAAGCTCGACGACGATCCCGGGGCAGCGGTGCTGGGCGAGTTCGAGCTCAGCCAGGCGGATCGCGAGCAGCTCGAACGTCCGGAATTGCTGCAGATGTTCGGCGAGTCGCTGCGGGAGCAGGCGCTCGGCGGCGTCTTCGGCTGGGTCGACGACTCACTCGCGTTCACACGGCCCTGGGGCTTCGATCCCGCCGAGATCAGCGTGCCGGTGCTGCTGCGCTACGGCTCATCCGATGTGCTCGTCCCACGCGGCCACGGCGACTGGCTCGCCGAGCACGTGCCCGGCGCGATCGTGGCCATGGACGAGGCGGGCCATCTCGGCTCCGACCCCGAGCGGGAGATCACGGAGAACATCGCCTGGATGCGGGACGGAATCCCGCCTGCCGCAGCCACTGCCCCGCCGAACGCCCACGGCTGAAGGGACCACCCGCCGGCCCCGCCACCGCGAAGCTGCCCGCCCGGGTGACATTCCCGAACGCTGGCGCACTGATGCGTCACCCCGTCCGAGCTATGGGGCGACGCTCAGGAAAGCACGCGCTCGAGCGCCGCGCGATCCGTCGGCTCGCCGTGCGCGGGCAGCAAGAGCTCGACCGGCAGCTCGAGCAGCGGACGGAGCCGTCGGACGACATCGTCGCGCGTCACGTGCTTGCGACCACCGAGCTGGATGTCCAGCCCGTCGCCGAAGTCGGAAAGCGAGTCGCCGCTGACAAGCGCGGCGATCGACGGCAGCCAGAGGATGAGATCGTTGTCCTCGCGACCCGCGTACGCAGTGATGCCGAACGGCCACTGCCCGGGACCGTGGAAGTGTCCTTCGCCCTCGCCCGCGCGCAGCCAGGCGAGATCCTCACTCTCCATGCCGCGCACGCGGTCGGGATCGATGCCGAACTTCTCGACCCAGTCCTGCCAGGTGTCCGCGGGCGGCGTGTGCACGGGCAGGCCAAGCCGACGCGCGTCGCGCTCGTGGTACGGCGCGGTCAGGACGACGGCGGCCGCGCGCTCGCGCAGCTCATCGGGAACGGAGAGCGGGTCGAACAGCAGGAGGTCGTCGCCGAGCTCGATCCCGTAGGACGAGACGAGCTCGGGCCACCCCTCTTCCCCGTCCCAGTCGGGATGCGGCGATTGCCAATGCCAGACACCAGGTCGCAGCTCACGCATGGCGCAGTCTTTCCGTTGGCTTCTGGTCCGAACGACGAGGGCTCTTCTGCTTTCGTCGCTCAACGACCATACAGCTGGGACGGACCGTATTCGTTCCAGGGCCTCGCGAACGACTCGGTCAATCGAGTCTCCGGGCAGCGCGCTCAAGGGACATCCCCGAACACTCGCCCAGGCGAGTCTTCGCGTTGCACCGGTGCGCTTGATCCTGAAGACTCGGCTGAGGTGCAGCGGCCCTCGGACACTCTGCTGATGGCCTGGCTGTCGGAGGCGATGGTGCCGCGATGGTGACGCTCGTCGTCTTCCACCATGTCGCGGACTACGACGTCTGGAAGACCGTCTTCGACGAGCACGAACCTGTCCGCCGCAGCCATGGTCAGCTCGAGCATCGGGTGTATCGGTCGGTCGACAACCCGAACCGGGTCGTCGTGCACAACGACTTCGCCAGCGAGGCCGCCGCGCGTTCGCTCATGGCCGATCCGTCGCTCGCGGCGGCGATGGAGCGGGCCGGGGTGACGGACGAGCCGTGGCTGGGAGTGATCGAGCGGGTCGAGCAGAAGCGGTACGCGGAGGGGACTGCCGGGGTCACGCTCGCCGTCCACCACAGAGTGGGCGACTATGAGCAGTGGAAGCGGGCGTTCGACGAGCACGAGAGCGTTCGACGCAGCTACGGCCAGATCGAGCACCGGATCTACCACCCGCTCGGCGATCCGCTCCAGCTCGTCGTCCACAACGACTTCCCGACGGTCGAGGCAGCCGAATCCTTCAGCGCCGACCCCAGCCTGCCCGAAGCGATGGCACACGCTGGCATCGAGGGCGAGCCCAGTGTCAACATGGTCACGCTCGCGGAGCGCACGTCCTACACCTCCCCCTCCTGACGATGGAGCGAGAGCCGACCGCCGCACGCGCGCCGGGCATCTTCCGACTCGTGTGACAGTCCCGAACGCTGGCGCAGGCTGGTGAGGTCTAGCCTCGGCGCGACCTGATCTCGGTGATGGCGATGCGTGTCGCCTCACCGATAGCGTCGTCGATGTCGAGGGGACGCGTGTAGAGCTCATGGCTGCGCGTGAACACCGACACCGCATACCGGCCGCCGTCTGGGAACTCGAACACGCCCGCTTCGTTGCGGTAGCGTCCGCCAAAGGTTCCGGTCTTTCCCGCGAACCGCACGTCGCCGTCGTTCTTGAAAGCGCGCGCGATGCGTTCGCGTTGTAGCTGCTTTCCCATCAGGGAGCGAACACGAGCGCACGCCTCTGGCGGCCCGGCCAGACCGTCCCAGATCAAGGCGAGCAGCTCAGTCGTCTCTCGTGCGGTTGTCCGGGTCGCCATCGCGTTCGTCGGGTCGCAGACCGCCGCCTGAAGGATCCGCTGGTGGGCGAGATCAACCTCACCGTCGTCCTCCCATGCATGCCCAGCCAGAGCCTCCCAGCTCTCGAAGCCAACGTCGCGTGCGAGATGGTGAAACATCGAGCTCACGTTCATGGCCACGACGGTCTTCGAGAGCCCGAGCTCCTGCGCCAGGGCGTTGACCCTGTCGATCCCGATCCGATCGATCACAACGTCGCTCGCGATCATGTCGCTGACGGTGAGCATCGAGCTCACGAGATCACGCATCGAGCACTCGACCTCGTCGTCGAAGATCGACAGACCCGCCGGAGCACCGAGTGATGCGCCCGGATCAACACGCACCCGCTCGATCGGATCCAGCTCGCCCAGTTCCACGAGCCTGAAAAAGGCCAGCGCCACGAGCACCTTGAACACGGACGCCGAGATGACCTCCTCATCCGCTTCCAGCTCGACTCCTCCGTCTCCGTCCAGATCCCTCGAACACAGGAACCCGTCGCAGCCAGCGGCGGAGAACAGCTGCCTCAGCTCTCCACTCATCGCTCCACCCAGCATGGCGAAGCCAGTCTAGAAACCCCGAACCGCTCTGATGACACTCCCGAACACTGGCGCAGGCGACGTCGAGAGCACGACGAGATAGGCTCCCCGCACCCGGATCCCGGCCAACGACGTTCGACGCGAAGGAGGAGCGGTGCCCACGATCATCGGCTACCACGACGTGAAGGACACGGACCACTGGCTCGCGTCACCCAAGCGCGAGGAGTTCTTCGGCCCGCTCGGCGTGACGAACATCCGCACCTTCGTCGATCCGGAGAATCGCACCCGGGTCGGCGTGCTGATGGACGTTCCGAACATGGAGACCTTGATGGCAGCGATGCAGGCTCCCGGTGCGGCCGAGGCGATGGAGCACGACGGCGTCCTCGCCGAGACGCTCGTGATCCTCGTCGAAGCCTGACCTAGCTCGAAGCTGCCTGGCAGCGGTTTTCCGGACGGGGCTCGAGTCGCTGTGAGACTCGGCGCCGCCGCCTGATACCCGCCTGATCTGCGACATACGGATCTAGACGATGCCCCGCCAGGGGAGCCGGACGACCGCGCGTGGCCAGGGCACTCGGGCCGGGGGTGGAGCTCGCTTCGGCACGGCGGGGCCGAGACGACACTCGAGGTCAACGAGCTCAACAGAAGGGAGGCGGTTCAGATGACCCAGCCCGCTCCGACTCTCCCGTTGCGTGGTGGCGTCGAGATCCCGGTGGTCGGGGTCGGCACGTCGCCGCTCCAGGGCGACGAGTGCTTCCGTCAGGTGCTGGCGGCGCTCGAGGTCGGCTATCGGCTGGTCGACACCGCCGAGAGCTACGGCAACGAGGCCGCCGTCGGGGAGGCGATCCGCGCGTCGGGCATCGATCGCTCCGAGATCTTCATCACGACGAAGCTCAACCGGCGGTGGCACAGCGTCGCCGGCGTCCGCGAGGCATTCGAGGCGAGCTCGCAGCGGTTGGGCGTCGACTACATCGACCTCATGCTCGTGCATTGGCCGAACCCCGACCAGGATCGGTACGTCGACGCGGTGCGAGGGCTCCAGGCGGTCGTCGACGGCGGCGGCCTCCGCGCCCTCGGCACGTCGAACTTCAAGCCGGCACACCTGCAGCGCGTGGTCGAGGAGACCGGCATCACACCCGACGTGAACCAGATCCAGCTCAGCCCGCACTCGACCAGGAGCGCGAGCCGTGCGTACCACGAGGCGCACGGCATCGTCACGGAGTCGTGGAGCCCGCTCGGCTCCTCCAACGCCGAGCTGCGGAACGATCCCGTGATCGGACGCATCGCAGCGGCGCACGAGAGGTCGCCGAGCCAGGTCGTCCTGCGGTGGCACGTTCAGCTCGGGCTCGTGGCGATCCCGCGATCGTCGAACCCGGAACGGCTCGCCGAGAACCTCCACCTCTTCGACTTCGAGCTGAGCGACGAGGAGATGGGCAGGATCAGCGCGCTCGACCGCGGCGAGTCCGGGATCCCGGACTCCGACGCTGTCGGGCATTGAGCACGCCCCTCCTCCCCCTCACGAGGAGGCCCTTCCTGATCGCTCCTGAGCGTGGCGGCAGGACGCGATCCTGCTGCACCCGGTCGCGGCGTGCCGTCGCGCGCGACCCAAGCCTCGCCGGGTGACGCTCCCGAACGCTGGCTCAGCCGGTCGTCCGCGCGATCCCTTGCTTGCTCCGAACCCGGGCTGGCGGGACGTCTACGGCTCGATCTCGAGATACTGCCTCTCGTCCCACTGCTTGCGCACGTGATCGGACCAGTGACAGACCTCGATTCGAATCCCGTCGGGGTCGAAGACGAAGAACGCGTAGTAGCCCGGGAGGTCCGACTCCTCTTCCGGCGGGCAGTGGATCCGGGCGTTCATGCTCAGACAGCGCTGATACGCGTCGTCGACTTCGCTCGGATCGCCGACGGTGAAGGCGAGGTGCTCGATCCCGACGTCGAAGTAGCGGTGTTCGCCGCCGTCAGCCTTCCGGAGGCCCAGGCGAGTCTCGGGTTGGGCGCCCGGAACATGAGCCTGACCGAAGCCGAGGTAGACGACATCCTCGGTTCCCCGATACGTCCGAAACCGGCCCTCCACCGCGAGGCCGATCGGACCAAGCATGCCGAGGTAGAAAGCAAGTGAGCGGTCGACATCGGTGACCGCGAGGTCGATGTGGTCGATGCCTCGTATGCCCATTGGGCCTCCTCAGTGACGCATGCGCGGGAAAGCGTCGCCGCGACGGTACTACGCCGACGAGTGATAAGCCGGCAACCGGCGCGTTGCTCCGCCGCGGTCGCCGTCACCCGCCCGAGCGCGGCGAAGGCCGGGGCTCCGAGGTCCGCGCGCGGATCCTGGCCTGAGCCACTCGGGCAGCAGACAGGCGCCTCGGCTGGGGTTGAACGCGCCGCGACGGTCATCGTCGGATGGACGCCCTGTGACGCCTTCAGCGCACGATCAGCTCGGCGGCAAGCCTGTCGGCTGCGCCTTCGGATGAAGCAGCCGGTCTCCAGGCCCTCGATCTGGTGAGGGCCTGGAGACCCACCGCTCGTTGATCGGTCGGGTGCCGCTAGCAGCGTCGCGACTTCTTGGTGAGTGCGATGGTGCCTCCGCCCTTCTGCGAGACGGTGGCGGTGACCGTCAGCCTGCCGGTCAGCCCGTCCATCGTGAAGCGGCTGGTGTGCGGTGAGCGCGCGGCTGTGGCCTGCTTGGTCTTGCCGCCCTTGACCGCGAACCGCACACGCTGCGTCGGTGCGACCGCCGATGGCGTCACGGTTGCGACAAGCGCCTTCTTCACGCATTTGACGTCAAGGACGGGATCACACGCTCCTCCCTTGACCAGCGCGACCGAGATGTTGTCCGCGAATCCGAGGTTGCTCACACCGCCTGGATTCTCCGCCGTGAAGGACACGCGAAGCCTCCGGGTGCTGGTCGGCACCGCCGTCTCGGACGCACGGCGGAGTAGTGCGTACTGGCTTTGCCGTTGAGCCCTGGTGACCGGGCCGATCCGCAGCTGCCCGAGCGACGACTCGTCCTCGCCCAGGAACTGAAGATCAACACGTGCGGCGGCCGGTGAGTTCAGCGAGCCGCCGAGGTAGGCCGACAGGCAGGCTTTCACCCCGCCCGCGTCGATGTCGGCTGCCGCCCCGCTGACGTCGATCATCTGATACGCGGTCGAGATGCTCGCCACGTACCCGCCTGAGAAGTAGTTCTTGCCGCCGGCGATAGCCGCGGATCGGGCCGTCCCGAGGACGCCGTTTGCCTCGTTCTTGGCGTACCGCACGACCTGCACGCCTGCCCCTACCCGGCCGTCGGGAGCCGCGACGTCTTCCTTCTGCCACGCCGCTGGAGGGATGTTCCTCGTCCAGAGATCACCGCCGAGCGGTACCTCGCCGCCGGGGTTCTTCACCAGGTTCCCGGCCGGAAGCGCGGTCTGGCCCGCACCAACCGGCCCGACGACGACACCAACGAGCACGAGCGCAACCGCCGCCAACGTCACGATCCAAGGTAGCCTCACGGCGCCTCCTATCACGATAGGTGGAGCGTTGGGTGGAGGGCGCCCAGTCGCGCCACAGCGACATCGCATGCCACTCCTCCCCCTCGACGGGAGGCCTCCCTGGAGGGCTGAGGATCTCACACGCGGCTGCCTGATGCAATCGGCCCCTGCCGCAGTGGTGTGCCGCGTTCTCGTCCAGAGACCCAGGACTCGCCTCGCATGCGGTCATCTTCCTGCCGTGCCCGACGTCCCCAAGAGCTCTCCGACCCCGACGAGACGATCCGATTCCCCGGCGGGCATGACCGTTGGGCGCACGGTTCAAGATCCGGGCTGGCGATGGTCGACCGACATGCGCCCCTGGAGGCGAGTGGTGCGAGGCCCGGCACATCGGCGTGATGATCTCGGGACGAGTGGGCTTCGACCTTCGTGACGATCAGGTGCTCGAGTTGGGCCAGCGCCGCCGGAGGCAAGCGGTACGGTAGTCGTCGTGGCCCTGGCCCTGGTCTTCGAGACGCACGCGCTCAGTGAGGACAACGAGCGGGGGCGCGCGACGGGATGGCTGGACGGCAGGCTGTCGGAGCGAGGCCGTGGCCTGGCCCGAGCGCTTGGCGGCCGTCGACGCAGCGACGGCATCGCCGCTGTCTACGTCTCGGACCTCGGGCGCGCCGTGGAGACGGCGGAGATCGCCTTCGCCGGCACCGACATGCAGATCTTCCGCGAGCCGCGTCTGCGGGAGTGCGACTACGGCCGTGTGAACGGGGCCCCACGGGCGCAGCTGGACGCCGACGGGCCGGGGTCGCTCGACGAGCGCTTCCCCGACGGCGAAAGCTGGCGCGAGGCGGTGCGGCGGGTCGAGACCTTCCTGCACGAGCTCGTGCGAGAGCGCGACGGAGATCGTGTGCTGGTGATCGGGCACATGGCGACCTGGTACGCCCTCGAAGGCGTTGCGAACGGCAAGGCGCTCGACGACCTGCTCGACGCGCCGTTCGCGTGGCGAGAGGGGTGGGAGTACTCGCTCGAAGAGCCGAAGCCGGCGCGGCGCGAGGGCGGGGGTGGCGGCGCTGGACACTCCCGACCACGCCGCTCCACCGGAGTCGAGCCACAGTGAGGAGAGTGCAGTGCCCATCGAGGTGATCGTCGAGCTGCAGGCCAAGCCGGGTGGGCGCGCTGAGCTCGCAGCGCTGCTCGACAGCATCGTGGCGCGGGAGGGGGCGACCCAACGCGGATTCATCGGCAGCGCGCGCTACGAGGCTCTCGACAACCCGGACCTGCTGATCGAGATCGCCGAGTGGGAGTCCGCCGAGGCTCGGCTCGCGCACATGGAGGAGGCTGCCGCGACCGGCGTGTACGCGCCGCTGCTGGAGCTGCTCGCCGCGCCGATCCGGGCGACCGTCATCCGGCGGCTGGCCTGACGCGCGCCGGCTGCCGCACGAGCCGTCGCGGGGTCAGGAGCGGACGGCAGCGCTCGGCCTGAACCTGGTCCTCCTCGTGAACCTCGCCGGCGCCGCCTGGCTGTCCGCCCGGTTCCTCACCCGGCGCAGCACGCTGCACCGGCTCGAGCGCTGGCAGACCGCGGGACGCTCCGCACGCCGAGGCAATGAGGGTCGATACCTCGTCGAAGCAATGGGACAGCTTGATCCTCACAGCGACTCGAATCGGCAGCTCGCCCTCCTCGCGGACGTCGGTGCGCTGCTGGACGGCGAGGGCGTCGACCACTGGCTGCTCGGCGGCTGGGCCGTCGACTTCCACGTGGGCGCGGTGACGCGCGCCCACGGTGACGTCGACCTCGCCGTGTGGGGGGACGATGCGAACGCCGTCGGGTCGGCCCTCGTGGCGGCGGGCTGGGAGCACGCGCCTGCCACCGACGAGGACGGCGGGACGGGCTAGCACGACGTCGCGGTGTTCTCGCTGGGGCGGCATCCCGACGACGCCAGCGCGGGAGCGTCAGCCGGTTGCGAGGGCGTCGTTCAGCGCGGCTGCGGTGTCGGGACCGACAACGCCGTCGACGGCGAGGTCGTTCGCCTCCTGGAAGGCGATCACGGCCTCCTCGGTCTGCTCACCGTAGGTGCCGTCGATCGGGCCGGGGTCGTACCCGGCGCTCAGCAGCGCCCGCTGGAGAGCGGCGGTCAGCTCGGGGTCGGTGTCCTCGCCACGCCGGAGCTTGACGCCCTGGGGGAGGGTGAACGAGGAGGCGTCCGGCGTCGACGGCGTGGTCGTCGTCGGGGCCGTCGAGGTGTCCGAGGGAGCGGTCGTGGTCGGCGCCGACGACGTGCCGGTGTCCGTCTGCTCGGGGGTGGTGGTGACCGGCTCGGAGACGGCTGGTGCAGGTGCCTCGTCCTCTCCGCGTGCGACGAGCACCGCGACGCCGGCCCCGATCACGAGCATCGCCGCGAACAGGAGGCCGGCGACGACGCGTCGCCGCCGGACAGCCCCGCCGGCGGCGGCTGCGCGAGCGGGTGGATCCTCGTCGCGCTCGCTCCCGCGGCCGCTCTGCGACGCCGCCACGTCGTCGTGGATGACGTCGCGGCGCGGCGCGGAACGTCTGCCTGCAGGCTCGCTCCAATCGTCGTCCGAGACGTCACCGAGCCAGTCGTCGACCTGGCGCACGGCTGACTGCGCCTCCAGGGTGGTCGTCGACGGGCCTGCGTGGCCCTCGGGGCGTCGATCGCTCAGACCACCCATGCTAGGCGGCTCCCCGGCTGTGGTCGACCCGATGGCCGCCGAGCCCCCGTTTGCCGCTACGCGTCGCGGATCTTCCAGAAGCTGCCCTTGCGCGCGACGAGCCCGCCGGCGTCGAACGTCCCGATGGCACCGCCACGCACGTCCACGGCGGCACCATCGACGGTCGTGCCCGTGATCGTCCACTCGGATGCGCCACGAGCCCCGCAGGCGAAGTGGCTGTCGTTGGCGTGTCGAGCAGACGGTCGTCGGGCATAGGTGCCTCCTCGAGCTCGCAAGACGAGCGGGCCATCGCCGCGCTGGGAGACGCCTCGGATACCGTCGTCCGATGTCCGCAGTGGAGCTCGAGCTCGACACGATCGCCGCGGAGACGGGCTTCTCCGGCGTCGTTCGGGTCGACCGTGGCGCCCGGGTCGAGATCGCGAAGGCGTACGGGCTCGCGCATCGAGGTCACGAGATCCCGAACGAGGTCGACACGCGCTTCGGTCTGGCGAGCGGGACGAAGGGCCTGACGGCCCTCACCGTCGTCAGCCTGGTAGTGGCAGGCGAGCTCGAGCTCACGACGACGGCGCGCTCGATCCTCGGGGAGGACCTGCCGCTCATCGGAGACGACGTGTCCGTCGAGCATCTGCTCGCCCATCGCTCGGGGATCGGCGACTACGTCGACGAGGAGCTCGAGCTCGACGTCGACGACTATCTGATGCCCGTCCCGGTCCACGAGCTCGCGACGACCGAGGACTACGTCGTGGTGCTCGACGGGCACCCGCAGAAGTCCGCGTCCGGCGAGCGCTTCGCCTACTGCAACAGCGGCTACGTCGTGCTCGCGCTCATCGCCGAGCGGGTGAGCGGCACGCCCTTCCACGAGCTCGTGCGGCGCCGCGTGCTCGAGCCGGCGGGGATGCCCGACACGGCGTTCCTGCGCTCGGACGAGCTGCCGGCGCGGACGGCCCACGGCTACCTCGAGGTCGACGGCACGTGGCGGACGAACGTCTTCCACCTCCCCGTCCGAGGCTCGGGCGACGGCGGTGTCTACTCGACCGCCGCGGACATCAGCTCCCTGTGGGCCGCGATCTTCGGCGGCCGGATCGTGCCGATCGAGCAGGTCGCGGAGATGGTCCGCCCTCGCAGCGACGCTCCGTCCCACGGACGGCGGTACGGCCTCGGGTTCTGGCTGCACGCATCCGCCGACGCGGTGATGCTCGAGGGGATGGACGCGGGTGTCTCCTTCAGCTCCGTGCACGCGCCGCGCGCGAACGTCACGCGCACGGTCATCTCGAACACGTCGGACGGAGCCTGGCCTGTCTCGAGCCTCCTCGACGAGCGCCTCGGGCTCTGACCCCGGCGCAGGGCGCCCCCTCGGGGCGTCACCCGCTACGCAAGCCGGGCGTACAGGTTGACCCGCACGCCGTCCGGGTCGCCGAGAAGCGCGTAGCGCTGGCCCCAGAAGGCATCCCAGGGCGCCTGCTCGCCCTCGAAGCCGGCCGCGACGACGCGCTCGTACACCGCATCGACCTCGGCGGGGCTCTCGCACTCGAAGGCGAGCGAGAGCTGGTTGCCGTCGACGCGCGTCCAGCCGGGGAGGAAGCTCCGGACGACCTCCTCGGTGTCGAACATCAGCCGCGTGCCGTTGGCCATCGTCGCCTCGACGTGACCCTCCTCGGGGTCCTCCGGGAGATCGAGCCCGAGCAGCCGGTAGAACTGCATCGAACGACGGAGATCGGCGACGGTGATGCCGATGGCGTTCAGCTCGGGCACACGCCGACGATACATCCGGCCATCGTCGCTCGCCATGCCGGCGCCCGGTACCGACGATCTCGGCGACAATCGGCCTTCCCCCGTCCCGACAGGAGAGCGATGCCGCGCGCCGACATCCCCCCGTTCATCGTCGACCGGGTCGCCGCACGCCGCGGCGACGGCCCGCTCTTCGGCGACCTCGATCCCCGCAGGACGGCGCTGCTCGTCGTGGACATGCAGAACGCCTTCCTGCAGCCGGAGTTCGGGCCGACGTACGTCCCGACCGCCGTCGAGGTCGTGCCCAACGTCAACCGACTGGCTGCGGCCGTCCGCGCCGCCGGAGGCACCGTCTGCTGGATCCACCACACGGTGACCGACGAGGGGCTCGCGACCTGGTCGAACCACCTCGGGTTCCTGGGGCTGGAGGAGGAGGGCGAGGCGGCGAGGCGCTCCTACCTCCGCCCCGGCGCGCTCGGTCATCGGACGTTCTGCGGGATGGACCGGCGACCCGAGGACGAGATCGTCTGCAAGACCAGGTTCAGCCCGTTCGTCCAGGGCTCGTCGGATCTCCACGAACGGCTCCGGGCCGCGGGCGTCGACACGCTCGTGGTCGTCGGAGCCGTCAGCAACGTCTGCTGCGAGTCGACGGTGCGCGACGCCATGATGCTCGACTACCGCTGCATCATGGTCGGCGACGCGAACGCGGCCCGCAGCGAGCAGGAGCACACCGCCGCGCTCGTGAACGTCTACTCGGCGTTCGGGGACGTCATGACGACGGAGGAGCTCGTGCGCCTGCTCGCCGAGCGGCAGGGGTAGCCGCGACGACAGCCGCCGGATGCGGGCCTTCTATACTCGCGCGAACGACACGGGAGGCGAGGATGGATCACGA
The DNA here is from genome assembly GCA_963703095.1 of uncultured Actinomycetes bacterium. GTDB lineage: Bacteria > Actinomycetota > Thermoleophilia > Gaiellales > Gaiellaceae > Gaiella. Next base: position 455,004 of record OY969787.1, on the reverse strand, counting down.
GGGGACCATGCGGCGCTGCTACGAGCTCATCAGCGCCGGAGACGTCCACGGGTTCGGCGACCTGCTGGCCGACGACTTCGTCGAGCACGAGGAGACGCCCGGCCTCGAGCCGACGAAGGACGGGGTCATCGCGTTCTTCCGGATGTATCGCGCAGCGTTCCCCGACCTGCGGATGGAGCCGCAGGACGTCATCGCGAGCGGTGACAAGGCCGTGGCCCGCGTGCGAGCGACCGGAACGAACGACGGCGACTTCATGGGGATGCCGGCGACGGGCAGGGCCGTCGACGTCCAGCTGATCGACATCATGCGCTTCGGGGACGACGGGAAGGTCGTCGAGCACTGGGGCGTCTTCGACGCGCTGACCATGATGCAGCAGCTCGGCGCCGTGCCCGACGGCCCTCCCGCGTAGGCCGCGCGTCAGCGCACGACGCCCCCGGCGCGGGCGCCCGTCGGCGCGCCGTCGCGCCACGCGCAGCGGCCCGCGACCCAGACGCCGACCACCCCTGGGGGCGTGCGGCACGGGTCGGCGTAGGTCGCCGTGTCGACGTACGCGGTCGGGTCGAGGAGGACGAGGTCGGCCCGGAGCCCTTCGGCGACGCGGCCCCGGTCGCGCAGGCCGAGCAGCTCCGCGGCGCGGCTCGTCAGCCGCGCAACTCCCTCCTCGAGCGATAGCAGCCCCTCCCGGAGGCAGAGGCGGCCGAGGAAGCGCGGCGCGGTGCCGTAGAGGCGGGGATGGGGACGCGCCCCGAAGATCCCGTCGGAGCCGACGAGCTGCAGCGGGTGCGCGGCGATCGTGCGCACAGCGGAGTCGCTCGCGTAGTGGAGGATCATCGTCACGTCGAGGCGCGTGTCGAGCAGGAGGTCGAGCGCGGCGTCCACCGCACCAGGTGACAACGTGTCACTTGAGCCGTTCGCGGCGAGGTCGGCGAGCGTGTGACCGACGGCGTCGGCACGTGGCTCGGCCGCGTTCGCGATCTCGATGCGCTCCGGGCCGAGCGTGCCGAGGATGTTCTCCCAGCCTGCGAGGCCGTGCTCGACGTCGCGGTGGATGCGTGCGCGGTCGGACGCGCGCGTCAGGCGCGCGAGGGTGCCGGCCGCGCCGCCCTCCTGCGCCCACGCGGGAAGGATGCTCGCGAGCAGGGTGCTCCCGGCACCGTACGGGTACTGGTCGAACGTCACCGGCAGCTCGTCGCTCGCGGCCTCGAGCCGCTCCAGCAGCGGCCCGACGAGCGTCTCGTCCGCGAGCGACTTGAGGTGCGAGACGTGCAGCGGCGCTCCCGACCGCACGGCCACCTCGATCATCTCGTCGACCGCGCCGAGCAGGCCGTGCCCCTCGTTGCGGACGTGGGGCACGATCGGCACGCCGGCGGCGCCCGCGATCTCGGCGACGGCGACGAGCTCCTCGGTGGCCGCGTGGGCGCCCGGGAGGTAGACGAGCCCGAACGAGACCATCCTGGCACCAGCGGCGAGGCACGCCTGCACCTCGACGCGCATCCTCGCGAGCTCCGCGCCGTCGGGCAGCCGGTCGGCGCGGCCGATCACGAGGTCGCGCACGGCGCCGTGCCCGGCCGAGGTGACGAGCGACAGCGCGGGACGGGTCTCGTCGAGCGCGTCGAGGTACTCGGCGAACGAGCTCCACGTCCACTCGGCCGGCCCGGAACCCTCGAGCGGCCGGAGGTAGTCGCGTCGCTCGTGCCAGCGCGCCCGCTCGACCGGTGCGGGCGCGAGCCCGTCGGGGCAGATCACCTCGGTGGTGAACCCTTGCGCGAGCTTCGGGGTGAGCAGCGGGTCGGCGAACGACGCGAGCGCAGAGTGCGTGTGGAGGTCGACGAAGCCGGGGCAGAGCAGGAGCCCCGCGGCCTCGACCACCTCGGCCCCCTCGGCTGCAGGCGCTCCACCGGGCGCCACGAGCGCGATGCGGCCGTCCTCGACCCCGACGTCGCCGCCGAACGCGGGCCCGTCACCCGGGACGATCGTCGCTCCGCGGATGACGAGGTCGAGGCTCACGTCGCGACGAGCGGACGGCGGAACCCCGCAGCGGTGAGCGCCATCCCGACGCCGATCAGCAGGAGCACCGCAGTGAAGTCGAGCGGGCCGAGGAGCCCTGCGGCGAGGACGAGGCCGAGCACGAACCCGATCAGGCCGGCGCCCATCAGGATCAGGTTGAGGAAGGACTGGTGATCGGTCTCGACCTCGAGCGCCCGGGCGCCGTTCAGCGACGCGGCGGCCGAGCTGTTCGCGAGCAGGAAGACGACGTAGACGAGCGGCACCAGGAGGATCACCGAGCCGTCCGCGAGCAGAAGCAGCGCCGCGCCCTCGATCGCGACGGCGAGCAGGAAGGTGGCGAGCGGCCCGACACGCCTCTGTCCCGTGCGCACCACGGGCAGCGTGAGCGCGACGACCGCGAGGGCGCCGGCGACGAGCGTGGCCCCGGCGGTCACCTCGTCCATCCCGACGTGCTCTCGCAGCACCGCCGGCATGATCCCGAGCGCCGCGCCCGAGAAGACGTTCCACGTGAAGTTCACCCAGCCGATCCGGCGCAGGCGCGGATTGCCGCGCAACGAGGCGAGCCCGACAGCGAGGGGTGGCCGCTCGCGGTCGGCTGCGCTCGGCCCGATCGGCGGGACGGGCACCAGGACGGCGAGCGCAGCGAGCTGCAGGGCGCAGATGCCGAGCATCACCGCGTCGGTGCCGCCCAGCCGGAAGAGCAGCAGCCCGACGAACGGGCTGCCGAAGATCGCGGCCTGGTTGACCGTCGTGCGGATGGCGTGCGCCCGCAGCATCCCGCTCCCACGCGTCGTGTCGCCGATCCCACGCAGCAGCGCCGCCTCGGAGAAGTTGCGCGTCGTCCCCGCGACGAACGCCGCGAGGAGCACGAGCCAGAAGAGGTCCGCGCCGGCCAGCGTGACGAGCGGGTACAGCGCGGACGCGACGAGCGTCGCCCCGAGTGAGAGCCGGAGCAGCCGCAGCGGGTCGGTGCCGTCGCCGGTCAGCCCGGCGGGGATCGTCGTCACGAGCAGCGGCACGTAGACGAACGCCGTGGCGAGCGCCGCCGTGGTGGGCGAGTGCCCGCGCGCGAGCAGCATCCAGGGCAGCACGAACATGAACTGGCCCTGTCCGGCGGCCGACAGCGCGTTCGCCGCCGTCAGCGCCAGCGTGCGACGCGGGACGCCGATCCTCACGACGTGCCCTCCGCGAAGCGCGCGAGCGCGCGGTCGAGCTCGGCGCGGGCCGCGGCTGCGCCGCCGAAGGGAACGCGCGCCCACCCCGGCGCCTGGAAGTGGACGCCGTCGACCGCCGGGATGCCCGCCGCGACGAGCCGGTCCCCGACCGTCGATTCGCCGGACGAGACGAACAGGAACGGCGCCGCGTCCGGCGGTGCCCCGTCGAGGCCCCCGACGGCGGCGACAGCGGCCAGGGCCACGTCGCGATCGGCGGCCAACCCCGCGTGCACCTGCTCGAGCCAGCCCCGCGGGCCCTCGAGCGCGGCGAGCGCCGCCGCCTGCTGTGGCAGGCCCACCCGCAGCACGTCCCACTCCAGGGCGACCGCGACCGGCTCGACGAGGTCGGCCGGGCCGGCGACGAGACCCACCCGCAGCTGCGGCAGCGAGAGGCTCTTGCCCAGGCTGCGGACGAGCAGCCCCCGCTCGACCAGCGGGAAGGCCGAGGTCATCCGGGCGGGTGCCCAGACGGAGGCCTCGTACGCCTCGTCGGCGACGAGCACGAGCTCGTGACGTCCGGCCACGTCCGCCACCGCCTGCACGGTCTCCGGCGACGGCACGACGCCGGTCGGGTTGCCCGGGTTGCAGAGCAGGAGCACCCTCGCGCGCGGCCCGACGGCGCGCTCGATCGCGTCGACGTCCCACGTCCAGCCGTCGTCGACGGTCGACGGGACGTAGACCGGGACGCCTCCGGCCGAGCGGATCGGCCCCTCGAAGAAGAAGCACGGGGCCGGCACCACGACCTCGTCGCCGGGCGCCAGCAGGCTCCGGAGGACGAGGCCGAGGGCGTGCATCGCCCCGTTGGTGACGACGAGCTCACGTCCGGGGTCGACGCTGCGGCCCGTCGACCGGGAGACCTCCTGCGCGAGCGCCTCCCGCAGCGGCCCGAGCCCCCGTGGCGCCGGGGCGGCCTGCGGGCGACCGAGCGCCTCTGCGACCGCAGCGACGACGTGCCCCGGCAGCGCCGGCGAGGGCGTCCCGTGCAGCGGCACGACCTCGCCGCCCGCCTCCCGCACCCGACGGAGCCGGTCCTCGGCCTCGTGGGTGGGGAAGCGGGCCGGCGTCACGCCGGGACGACAGGCAGGACGACGTGCGACGGGTACGCCGGCGTGTGCAGCACGGTCTGGTGCGCGATCTCCATCCGCGTGCCCGTGCCGACGTCTTCGCCGGTGTTGAGGTTGCGGGAGAAGCGCGGGAAGCTCGAGCTCGTCACGTCGACACGGATCCTGTGACCCCGCAGGAACACGTTCGCCAGCGGGTAGCAGCGGATGCGGTACTCGGCGACCTCGCCCGGCTCGAGCAGCTCGACGGACTCGCCCTCGACGCTGCCGCGGTAGCGCGCGCGGATGATCCCCTCGGTGAGGACGATCGAGCGGCCGTCCGGGAAGACGTCGCAGACCCGTACGAGGAAGTCCGTGTCCCGCGCGGTCGACGCCGCGTAGAGCACCACGTCGACCGGCCCGATCGCCTCGAGCTCGCGCTCGAGCGGCTCGGTCGTGTAGACGAGCACGTCGTCACGCGCCTCGAGCACGCGCTGGTCGAGCGGGCCGGGCCGGACCGGCGTCTGCGCGCCCTGGGTCATCGTCAGGACGGAGCTGACGCCCCCGATCGTCGGCACGGGGTCGGCGGGGTCGTAGGCGTAGCGGTCGGCCGGCTCGTCGGGCGACGGCGGGTCGAGCGAGAGCGCGCCGCCGCGCCGCAGGTGGAACGGCGTGAAGGCGGTGCGAGCGAGCGGCCACTCCCGCTCGGCGCGCCACTCGTTCGCGCCGAGCACGAACAGCTCCGCGGGCGGGCGGGCATCCCAGTCGTTCGACTCGTCCTTGAGGAACCGGTCGTAGAACACGAGCTCGTGGTCGCGGATCACGGTCAGGGCGGGGGTCAGGTCGACGTCGGCGCTGAACGACTCGACCTCCTCCTCGTGCGACCAGGGCCCCATCAGCACGCGGTTCGGCAGACGGTCGCCGATCGCTGCGAACGAGCGCAGGTGCGAGCCCGAGTAGGGGTCGAACCAGCCGCCCTGCTGGAAGATCGGCACGTCGACCTTCTCGGGGCGGTGCCGGAACTGCTGCCAGTAGGAGTCGTTGGTCTGGTGCTCCCACCACAGGCGCCAGTAGTCGACCTCGCGGCCGATCGTCACCTCGTCGAGCTCGATCAGCGGCAGGTGCGCGAAGACCCGGTCGTTGAGGAGGAGGTCGCGCGCGCTCGGCCCGGTGATCAGCGCCAGCGCGCTCGACCAGAGCGCCGCGGCCCCGAGCGTCAGCGCCAGCTGGAACGCACCGCCGGTCCAGTAGCCGTCCCAGAAGTAGTCGTCGTGGATGACCTGCGGCGCGATGCACTGCAGGTTCGGGTGGCCGAGGTGGGCGAGCTGCCACTGCACGAGCCCGCCGTAGCTGCGGCCCCACGTGCCGATCCTCCCGTTCGACCAGGGCTGGGCCGCCGCCCACGTCAGCGTGTCGTGCGCGTCCCGGCCGTCGTGCTCCCAGGCCGTGAAGCGGCCCTCCGACTCGTAGCGCCCGCGGACGTCGACGACGACCGCCGCGTAGCCGCGCTGCGCGAACCACGCCCCCCACGAGATGAAGCGCTCCCGGGTCGACTCGTAGGGCGTCCACTGCACGATCGTGGGCAGCCCGCGGCCGCCCAGCGGCAGGTAGACGTCGGCGGAGAGGGTGAGGCCGTCGCGGGTGGGGACGCGGCAGTCGTGGAGGACCCGGACGTCGAGGAGCGGCTGTGCCGCGCCGGACGTCATCCGGCGACGGGCTCGCCCGGCAGCGGCGACCCGGCGAAGTGGCATGCGGCGACGTGGCCGTGGCCGTAGTCCGCGAGCGGGGGCTCGCTCTCGGCGCAGATGTCCTGGGCGAGGGGGCAGCGCGTCCTGAAGCGGCAGCCGGAGGGCGGGTTGATCGGGCTGGGGACGTCGCCGGTCAGGACGATGCGCTGCGACTTGCGCCCCGGGACCGGCTCGGGGTTGGCGGAGAGCAGCGCACGCGTGTACGGATGCAGCGGGCGGGCGAAGAGCTCGTCGGACCCGGCGAGCTCGACGATCTTGCCGAGGTACATGACGGCGATCCGGTCGGAGATGTACCCGACGACGGCGAGGTCGTGGGCGACGAACACGTAGGTGAGGTCGAACTCGCGCTTCAGCTCGACGAGCAGGTTCAGCACCTGCGACTGGATCGAGACGTCGAGCGCAGAGACGGGCTCGTCCGCGACGACCAGGCGCGGCTGCAGGACGAGCGAGCGGGCGAGGCCGATCCGCTGGCGCTGGCCGCCGCTGAACTGGTGCGGGTAGCGGTCCGCCGCCTCGGGCGGCAGCCCGACCCGGTCGAGCATCTCGAGCACGGCCGCCTCGCGCCGCTTGCGGTCGCCGATCCCGTGGATCTTGAGTCCCTCGCCGACCAGCTCCTTGACGGTCATCCGGGGGTCGAGCGACCCGACCGAGTCCTGGAAGACGAGCTGCATGTGCTGGCGCGCGGCCTTCAGCTCACCCGAGCTGAGGCGCGTCAGGTCGGTGCCCTCGAACACGACCTGCCCCGCCGTCGGCTCGAGCAGGCGCAGCAGCGTGCGGCCGAGCGTGGACTTGCCGCACCCGGACTCGCCGACGAGGCCGACGGTCTCGCCGCGGTGCACGGTGAGGTCGACGCCGTCGACCGCCTGCAGCTGCGCGACCGTGCGGCGGAAGATCCCGCGGTGCACCGGGAAGTACTTCTTCAGGCCCTTCGCCTCGAGCAGCACCTCGGCCTCGGCCGGGGCGGCGCCCGTCGCCGTCGCGCTCACGCCACCACCTGCGGCGGCGCCGAGGCCCGCCGTCCCTTCTCGCACAGCCAGCAAGCGGACTGCTGCTCGCCCACCGGGAGCAGCGGCGGGTCGTCGGTCACGCACCGCTCGAACGCGTAGTCGCAGCGCGGCGCGAAGCGGCAGCCCGCCGGCCAGTCGAGCGGGCTGGGCACCATGCCGCTGATCGCCTTCAGCGGCTGCGAGTAGCGCATCCCGAGCAGCGGGATCGAGCTCAGCAGCGCCTCCGTGTAGGGGTGCTGCGGGCTCGCGAAGATCTCCTTCACCGGGCCGCGCTCGACGATGCGACCCGCGTACATCACCGCGACCTCGTCGACCATCTCGGCGATCACGCCCAGGTCGTGCGTGATCAGCAGGATCGACATCCCGAGGCGCTCGCGCAGCTCCTTCATCAGCTCCAGGATCTGCGCCTGCACCGTCACGTCGAGCGCGGTCGTCGGCTCGTCCGCGATCAGCAGCTTCGGGTTGCACGAGAGCGCCATCGCGATCATCACCCGCTGGCGCATCCCGCCCGACAGCTGGTGCGGGTAGTCGTCGACGCGCTTCTCCGGCGACGGGATGCCGACCAGGCGCATCATCTCGATCGCCCGGTCGCGCGCCTCCCGGTCGCCGACGCTCTGGTGCAGCCGCACCGCCTCGGCGATCTGCTCGCCGCACCGGAAGACCGGGTTCAACGAGGTCATCGGCTCCTGGAAGATCATCGAGATCTCGTTGCCGCGGATGTCGCTCATCGCCCGCTCGTCGATCGAGGCGAGGTCGCGGCCCTGGAACGAGATCTTCGAGCCGGGCTCGAGCCGCCCGGGCGGGTCGACGAGCCGCATGATCGAGAGCGCGGTGACGGACTTGCCGCTGCCCGACTCACCCACCACCCCCAGCGCCGAGCCCTCCGCGATCGAGAAGTCGACCCCGTCGACCGCACGGATCACGCCACCATGCGTGTAGAACCACGTCCGCAGACCCTCGACGCGGAGCAGCTCGTCCGTCACGACGCACCCGCCGCGGTCGTCGCCTTGCGGGAGCGCGGTGCCGCGACGGGCGGCGACTCGGGCGTCCGCACGACGATGTGGCGCTCGAGCTGGCCGAGCACCCGGCTGACGTCACGCGTCTGCATCACGTCCAGCAGCTCGCGGTGCTCGTCGGCCATCACGCGGAGGTTCGCGCCCTGTCCGTAGCGGACGAAGTACGCGCGGATCCGCGGCTCTATGCTGCGCCAGATCTGCGCGGTGTGCAGCTGGCCGGAGGCGTCGAGCACGATCTCGTGGAAGCGGAGGTCGGCCTCGACCATCCCCAGCAGGTCTCCCTTGCCGGCGGTCTGCTCCATCACCCAGATCTGCTTGCCGAGCTCCGCGAAGCCCTCGTCGGTCATGAGCGCGAGGGCCTTCGTGAAGCTGTACCGCTCCAGCACGATCCGGATCGGGATGAGGACCTGCTGCACCTCCTCGTCCGAGACACCGAGGACGACGGCTCCCTTGTACGGGACGGACAGCACGAGCCCCTCGTTCTCGAGCTGGCGCAGCGCCTCCCGCACCGGCCCGCGGCTCGTGCCGAGCTTCTGGGAGAGCGTCGCCTCGATCAGCCGCTCGCCCGGCTCGATGCGCCCGGCGACGATCGCGTTGCGGAGGCGCTCGACGACCTGCTGCCCGCGCGGGCCTGCCTTCGCGCTCGAGGCGGGGATCATGTCGGGGCTCACCGGGACTCCTCCTCCACTGCCGCCCGGACCCTAGCAGCATTGTCGACAATCTCCGAATGGTTGACAATCGCGCGGCGGCCCGCGTATCGTTGCGCTCGTCGGTGAGAATCACCAACGTCACGACCACCGCTGTCCGCACGCCCATGCGCGAGCCGCTCAAGTGGCCGGGGGGCGTACGCCAGTCCGCCTCCGGGCTCGTGGTCGAGATCCACACCGACGAGGGTATCTCCGGCCTCGGCGAGGCCCCCGGGCCGACGCTGCCGACGATCCGCACGATCATCGAGGAGGAGCTGACGCAGTTCCTCGTCGGCCAGGATCCGATGCGCACCGAGTGGCTCGTCCACCGGATGGAGGAGTTCTCGCGCAACTGGAGCCGGATCGCCAACTACGCGATCGCCGGCCTGGAGATCGCGCTGCTCGACCTGAAGGGGAAGGCGCTCGGCGTGCCGGTCGCGGAGCTGCTCGGCGGCTTCTGCTCCGACCGGGTGCCCGTGATCGGCTACCTGTTCATCGACGAGCCCGAGGCGAACGCCCGCAAGGCTGCCGAGTTCGTCGACGCCGGCTACACCGAGCTCAAGCTCAAGGTCGGGCGCGACCTCGCGCAGGACCACGACACGATCGCGGCGATCCGCGACCGTGTCGGCCCCGACGTGAAGCTGCGGATCGACGCCAACATGATCTGGAGCGTCCCCGCTGCGATCAAGGCGATTCGCGCGCTCGAGCGATACGACCTCCAGTACGTCGAGCAGCCGGTGCCCGACTTCGATCTCGCCGGCCTGGCGCAGGTGCGCCGCTCCGTGGGCGTGCCGATCGCCGCCGACGAGGCGTGCACCGACGTCCGCTCGGCGCTGGAGCTCGTCAAGGCAGACGCGTGCGACGTCCTCGTCGTCTATCCCTCCGAGGCAGGGGGGCTGACGCGCGCACGTCAGATCGCAGCGATCGCGGAGGCCGCCGGGAAGTGGTGCGCGATCGGCAGCTGGGCCGAGCTCGGGCCCGCGACGGTCGCCAACGCGCACCTCGTGTCGGCCACGACGACGTTCGCGTTCGCGAGCGACACCCACTACCCGCTGCAGCTCGAGGACGTGCTCGACGAGCCCCTCGACCTGAGCGGCGGCGAGATCCGGACCCCCCACGGACCGGGGCTCGGAGTCGAGCTGGACGAGGACGCCGTCGAGCGGCTTGCAAACCTCGAGGTACGAGAAGCCGTCTTCTATGACGACGTGCAAGGCGAGGCACCAAGGGTCGGGCAGATCCTCTGACGACCGACGGAAGGAGGCAGGGCAGATGTCAGACAGCCAGAAGGCTCCGGCCGCAGCCGACCGGAGCGAGGGCGGGCTGAACCGCAAGGAGCTGCTCGCGCGCGCTGCGGTGACAGGTGCCGCGGTGGCGGCGACGGGCTCTCTCGCGGGGAAGGCGACGGCGGCGCCGAAGCGCATCGCCGCCACGCCGAAGAAGGGCGGCAAGCTCACGTTCGCGCTCGAGCAGGACCCGGTGCACATCGCGCCGTTCGGGGGCATCCTGACCGCGAACCACTGGGGCAAGGAGCCGATGTACGAATCCCTGATCGAGTGGGACGCGAAGCTCAACCAGCGGCCGGCGCTCGCCGAGAGCTGGAAGGTCGTCGACAACCGGACGATCGACTTCACACTCCGCAAGGGCATCAAGTTCCACAACGGCAAGGAAGTCACCTCCGCCGACGTCGTCTACTCGGTGAAGGGCTGGCTCGCGCCCCCGCTGCCCGGAAGCGCGACGACCGTCAACCAGGTGCCGTCGATCGAGTCGGCAGAGGCGCGCGGCAAGTACGTCGTGCGCTTCAAGCTGAAGAAGCCCGACGCCCGCGTCTTCGGCTTCCTCGCCTGGGCCCGGTACTCGTCGATCGTCCCGGAGGGCATGTACGACCAGGTCAGCGCCGGCCGCCAGGGGATCGGCACCGGGCCGTTCCGGCTCGTCAGCTACGTCCCCGGGCAGGGCGTCGAGTACGCCGCATACGGCGGCTACCGGAAGAAGGGGCTGCCGTACCTCAGCGAGCTCTCGCTGCGGACGCTCCCCGACGAGCAGTCGCGGATCGCGGCGCTTCGCGCGGGCGCGATCGACGGCGCGACGCTGTCGCCCGACAGCGCCAGGACGTTCCTCAACAACCCCAACTTCACCGTCCTCCGCGGTCTGACCGCGGCGTTCCGTGAGCTCCAGTTCACGCAGAAGCTCGGCGAGGACAAGCCGTGGCACGACACGCGCGTGCGGCAGGCCGTCAACCACGCGATCAACCGCCAGGCGATCATCGACCGCGTCTACGGCGGCTTCGGCGACTACTCGGGGCACGTCCCGCCCGGGTACGGCCCCTGGCCGCTCTCACGGGCCGAGCTGCGCAACAACTACCTGAAGTACGACCTCGCCAAGGCGCGGACGCTCATGCGGCAGGCGGGCTTCGCGAACGGCTTCGAGGTGACGCTGTCGACGTTCTCGACGCCGCTCGACTTCGGCCAGGTGGCCGCGGTGATCAAGTCGCAGCTCGACCAGATCGGCATCGAGGTCAACATCAAGGCCGAGGAGCCGGGGACGTTCGCGACCAACAACGGCCGCGGCAACTTCGAGTGGGACCTGACGGCGCGCGGCATGCGCGGCGACGTCGACGGGTACACCTCGGAGTTCAACCCGGCGAACGCCATCTACAAGATCTGGTACCCGAAGTACAAGAACGTCAAGATGTGGCGCCTGGTCGGCAACGGGTCGATCACCCTCGACCAGACGAAGCGCCTCGCGCTGTACAAGGAGCTGCAGAAGGTCCTGCTCGTCGAGCAGCTCCAGTCCCCGCTCGTCGCGGTCTCGAAGTTCCAGGTCGTGCGCAAGCGGGTCAAGAACATGTACGTGGCGTTCAGCGACTTCAACACGGGTCTCAAGACCGCGTGGGTGGAGTGACCGTCACGCTCGACCGCACCACCGGGGGGGCCCGTGTCAGCGGGCTCCCCCGCGCCTTCCTCGACATCCCGCCCGGGAAGGCCTGACGCACCCGATGGCCGGGTTCGTCGGGCGCCGCTTCCTCCTGACGATCCCGACGATCGTCGGGATCTCGATCATCATCTTCCTGATGGTGCGCCTGATGCCGGGCGACGTCATCGACGTCCTGCTTGGCGGCGACGCGCTGGCGACCGAGGAGCAGAAGGCAGAGGCCCGGGAGCAGCTCGGGCTCTCCGGCTCGTACCCCGAGCAGTACTGGAACTGGGTCTCCGGCGTCGCCCAGGGCGACTTCGGCGACTCGTACCGCAACGCCGAGCCCGTCTGGGACGTGCTCATGCGCGCCCTGCCGATCACGCTCGAGCTGATGATCCTGTCGTTGCTGATCGCGACCGCGATCGGGGTGCCGCTCGGCGTGATCTCCGCGGTGCGGCGCGACTCGGCCGGCGACTACGCCGCGCGCGTCGGCGGCCTGATCGGCGTCAGCATCCCGAACTTCTGGCTCGCGACCCTCCTGCTGCTCGTCACGTCCCGGGTGTTCGGCTGGGTGCCGCCACTGACCTACGTCTCGTTCTTCGACGACCCGCTGACCAACCTCAGCCAGTTCATCCTGCCCGCGATCTCGATCTCGGTGTTCACCCTCGCGATCGTCATGCGGATGGTGCGCGCGACGATGCTCGAGGTGATGAGCCAGGACTACGTCCGCACCGCCCGCGCGAAGGGCGTGCTCCGACGCGGCGTGATCTACCGCCATGCGCTGCGCAACGCCCTCATCCCGGTCGTGACGATCGTCGGCTTCGAGGTGGGGATCCTGATGGGCGGCGCGGCGATCGTCGAGATCATCTTCGGCCTCCCCGGCGTCGGCTACGTCCTCCTCCAGTCGATCTTCAACCGCGACTATCCGGTCGTGCAGGGCGCGACGCTCCTGATCGCGGTCATCTTCGTCTTCGCCAACCTGATCGTCGACATCGTCTACGGCTGGCTCGACCCGAGGATCTCGCAGCAGTGAGCGACCCGCGCCCCACCAACCAGCCCGTGCTCGCGAGCGAGAAGGTCGGGGACGCGTACGCGCACTGGGCGGCCGTGCCCCGCCGGCGCCGGCTCGACGCGCTCGGCAAGTGGCGCAACCCGATCGGGATCATCGGGGCCGCGATCGTCGGCTTCAACGTCCTCGTCGCGCTGCTCGGCCCGTTCGTGTGGACGATCGACCCCGACGCGCAGGACTCCGACCGGCTGCTCGCGCCGACCTGGGCGCACCCGATGGGCACCGACGAGCTCGGCCGCGACGAGCTCGCCCGGATCATCCACGGCGCGCAGGTCTCGCTCCAGGTCGGGTTCATCGCCGTCGGCATCGCGCTCGTGGCCGGCACGCTGCTGGGCCTGCTGGCCGGCTACAACCGGGGGATCATCGACGGGATCCTGATGCGGATCGTCGACCTGATGTTCGCGCTCCCCGGGCTCGTGTTCGCGATCGTGATCGCCGGCCTGCTCGGGCCGAGCAGGCGCAACGCGATGATCGCGATCGGCATCGTGATCACGCCGGCCTTCGCGCGCGTGATCCGCGGCGCCGTGCTGGAGGTGATGGGCTTCCCGTACATCGAGTCGACCCGCGCGCTCGGCGCGTCGGGTCGCAGGGTCATGAGCCGGCACCTGCTCCCGAACATCGTGGCCCCGCTGATCGTGCTGGTGACCGTGTACCTGTCGACGGCGATCCTCGCCGAGGCGGCGCTCAGCTTCCTCGGCCTCGGCACCCAGCCCCCCGAAGCCTCCTGGGGAGGGATGCTGAACACCGCCCGCCTCTACATCGACGCCGCCTGGTGGCTGTCCGTCTTCCCCGGCGCCGCGATCATGATCGTCGTGCTCGGCTTCAACTTCCTCGGCGACGGCCTGCGCGACGTCCTCGACCCCCGGCTCGGCCCGAGCATGGGCGGCCTCCCATCCGAGAAGGAGTGACGTGGCGCTCGACGTCCTGATCCGCGGCGGCTGGATCGCCGACGGCACCGGCAGCCCCCCGTTCCTCGGAGACGTCGCGATCGAGGACGGGCGCATCGCCGAGGTCGGGCGGCTGGCGCCCGAGGCGTCCGCTGCCCGCGTGATCGACGCGACGGGCAAGACCGTCTGCCCCGGCTTCGTCGACCCGCACTCCCACAGCGACTTCTCGCTGCTCGCGAACCCCACCGCGGAGAGCACGATCCGTCAGGGGGTGACGACCGAGATCGTCGGCAACTGCGGCTGGAGCTACGCGCCGATCACGGACGCCGCCCGCGTCTACCAGACGGAGCGCCTCCACACGTTCGGGTACGACGGGCCGCTGATCCCCTGGAGCACGTTCGGGGAGCACCTCGACTTCATCTCCGCCGTGGGCCACACCCCGAACCTCGCGTGGTTCGTGGGGCACAACGCGATCCGGCTCGCAGCCGGCGTGTCCGGCCCGGCGCCGACCGAGGAGCAGGCCGCGACGATGGACGGCTTCATGCGCGAGGCGATGGAGGCCGGCGCGCTGGGCATGTCGACCGGGCTCGAGTTCAACCCCGGGCGCGAGGCGACGATCGACGAGCTGAAGCGCCTGAACGCGATCGCGGGGGCGTACGACGGCATCTACACGAGCCACGTCCGCAACCGCGACTCCGGCATCCTCCACGCCATCGCCGAGTTCCTCGAGGTGGCGCGGGCGGGCGGCATCCGCGCGGAGATCTCGCACCTCAACGTCCGGCACAACACGAACGCGCCCGACCGCGGCTGGGAGCGCGCGGTCGAGATGATGGCGGCCGCGCGGGAGGAGGGGATGGACGTCCTCGCCGACACCACGCCGTTCGTGGACGGGCTCGGCCAGCTGGCAGGGATCCTGCCGCCCTGGGTGAGCGCGGACGGCTCGGAGGCAGCAGTCGCGCGGCTCCGCGACCCCGAGGCGCGCAAGCGCCTGCGCACGGAGTGCGACCGCTACTGGCGCTTCATCCACAAGGGCGAGTGGGATCGCGTGCGCCTCCAGGCGAGCGCGCAGCACCCCGACTGGGACGGGCTCACCTTCGCCGAGATCGCCGACGTCGCGAAGCAGGACCCGTGGGACTGCTTCTTCGACGTGCTCGGCGACGCCGGCGAGGCCTACGAGAGCATCCTCGTCGTCGGTCGCCTGTTCACCGACGAGCACATGGCGGAGATGATCTCGCACCCGCTCTTCTGCCTCGGCGTCGACACCTTCACGGTCACCGAGGACGGCCCGCTCGCCGACGTCCTCCGGCACCCACTCGGCTACTCGGGGCACGTGCACTACCTCACGCACCACGTGCGCGAGCGCGGGACGCTGCGCCTCGAGGAGGCGATCCGGAAGATGACGAGCATGCCGGCCGCGCACTTCGGGCTCTGGGACCGCGGCCTGCTCCGCCCTGGCTACGCGGCCGACGTCGTCGTCTTCGACTACGACGGGCTCGACGAGGTGTCCACGACCGAGGATCCGCACCACTACGCGCGGGGCGTCGAGCACGTGCTCGTGAACGGCGTCGTCGTCGTCGACGAGGGGGAGCACACGGGCGCCAGGCCCGGCCGCCATCTGCGGCGGCGATGATCGACCTTCGGTCGGACCTCTGCTCGCTCCCGACGGAGGAGATGTGGGAGGCCATGCGCTCGGCCGAGCTCGGCTGGGCGACGATCGGCGAGGACGCCTCGGTGAACGCGCTCTGCGAGCGCGCGGCGGAGCTCCTCGGCAAGGCGGCCGCGATCTGGGTGCCGACCTGCGGGATGGCGAACCTCGTCGCGCTGCTGACGTTCTGCGAGCGGGACGACATCGTCGTGCTCGAGTCTGCCTCCCACGTCCTCACCTCGGAGGGGATGGGCATCGTCGAGGTCGCCGGTCTCGAGCCGCGATCGCTGTGGGCCGCCGACGGCAGGCTCGACCCGGACGAGGTCGACGAGCTCGTGAGGCAGACCCGCGCCACCCTGCTGGTCCTCGAGAACACGCACACGCGTGCCGGCGGACGCCCGCTCTCCGCCGAGCTGACGGGTCGTCTCGCGACTGCCGCGAAGCGGCACGACTGTCGCGTCCACCTCGACGGCGCGCGGCTGGTCAACGCGTCGGTCGCGCTCGGCGAGCCGCTCGCGGCGCTCGCCGGTCCCGTCAACAGCGTCGCGCTCTCGCTCAACAAGGGGCTGTCGGCGCCGATGGGGACGATCCTCGCCGGGAGCGACGCCGTCGTGGGGCGGGCGCGACTGGTGCTCCACCGGCTGGGCGGCGCGACGGTGCACAAGGCGGGGATCCTCGCCGCGGCCGCGCTCGTCGCCCTCGACACGATGGTCGACCGGATCGCCGACGACCACCGGCGGGCGTTGGCGCTCGGGGAGGCGCTGGCCGAGGTGCCGGGCCTCTCGCTCGCGGCTCCGGTGGAGACGAACATCGTGGTGCTCGAC
Organism: uncultured Actinomycetes bacterium; assembly: GCA_963703095.1. Classification (GTDB taxonomy): domain Bacteria; phylum Actinomycetota; class Thermoleophilia; order Gaiellales; family Gaiellaceae; genus Gaiella. Next base: position 438,948 of record OY969787.1, on the reverse strand, counting down.
GCCGCCGGCGCCGGCCTCGAGCCCGAGGAGCTCCTCCGCCGGCTCACCGCCGCCGGGGTGTGCGCGCTGCCGTGGGGCACGAACGGCCTCCGCCTGGTCACGCACCGCCTGATCGGGGACGCGGAGGTCGAGGAGGCGATCGCGACGATCGCCGCGGTCGTCGCCACGGGAGCCGAGCCCGGGGCCGACGTCTAGTCCGACGCCCCGACCCCTCCGGCGGACCGAGGCGTCGCGCCACGGTGCGAGCACCACCTCCTCGCTCGGTCGAGGCTTGTGGTGATCCACCACGAGCGCTAATGTCAGACATATGCGTCTCCCAGCCGCCCTCGCCGCGGGGCGTGCGTTCCTCGTCTTCCCGGGCGACGACGCGCGCAAGCGGGAACGGGCGCTGGCGAGCGGAGCGGACGCCGTGGTCATGGACCTCGAGGACGGTGTCCCGCCGGACCGCAAGGGCGCAGCGCGCGACGCGCTCGTCGCGTTCGCCGCCGGCGATGCGAGCTCGGCGCGCCTCGTGCGCGTCAACGACCCCTTGACCGCGCTCGGCGCCGACGATCTCGCGGCCCTCGCCGCCCTCCCCGGCGAGATCGCGGTCGTGGTGCCGAAGGCCGGCCCGGCAGCGCTCGACCGCGCCGCGGAGACCGGGCGACCGCTCGTCGCGCTCGTCGAGGACGCCTGCGGGCTGCGCGACGCGTTCGCGCTGGCGGCGCACCCCGCCGTCGCCGCGCTCGGACTCGGCTCGGCTGATCTGCGAGCCGCGCTCGGACTCGTCCCCGACGACGCGGGAGCGGAGCTGCTCTACGCCCGGTCGCTGGTGGTCGTCGCGTCGGCGGCGGCAGGCATCCGCGCTCCGCTCGACGGACCCTGCCTGGCCGTGCGCGACCTCGCGATGCTCGAGCGCGAGACGCGCACCGCGCGCGGGCTAGGCCTCGGGGGCAAGCTGTGCATCCACCCCGAGCAGGTGCCGGCCGTCCGGCGGTCGTTCGCCCCATCGGCCGGCGAGGTCGACCAGGCGCGGCGGATCGTCGCGGAGTGGGAGCGGATGGTCGCGGAGGGGGTCGCGGTCGGGCTCGTCGACGGCGTGCTCGTCGATCGGCCTGTGGCCCAGCGCGCCCGGACGGTCGTCGAATCGGCAGAAGGGAGCGAGGAGCGGTGAGCAGCGACGGGAGCCAGGCGCCCGACCAGGCGCCCAAGGAGTGGCGCGGGCGGTTCTTCGAGGACTTCGACGTCGGGGACGTCTTCCGCAGCCGGCTGGGCAGGACGATCACCGAGACGGACAACGTCTGGTTCACGAACCTGACGCTCAACACCAACCAAGTGCACTTCAACGCGCCGTTCGCCGAGAGCACGAGGTTCGGCCGCATGCTGGTGAACAGCACGTTCACGCTCGCGCTGGTGGCGGGCCTCACCGTCGCGGACACGAGCGAGAACGCCGTGGCCAACCTCGGCTGGAGCGAGATCCGCCTGCCCGCGCCGGTGTTCGTCGGCGACACCCTCTGGGCGGAAAGCGAGGTGCTGTCGTTGCGCGCCTCCCGCTCGCAGCCCGACGTGGGGATCGTGTCGGTGCGCTCGCGCGGGATCAACCAGAGAGGAGAGGTCGTGATCGAGTACCTCAGGACGTTCCTGATCCCGCGGCGCGGCTCGACGCGCGTGACGACGACGTTCCCCGCGACCGACGCCCCCTGGGGCGTCGGGGAGCCCGAGACGGAGCCGGGAGCGTCCGCGTGAGGGGCGTCGTCGTCGCGCCGGAGCCGCTGGCGGCGGAGATCGGCGCCGACGTCCTCCGGGGCGGCGGGAACGCCTTCGACGCGGCGGTCGCGACCGCCTTCGCCCAGACCGTCTTCAACCCGTTCCAGTGCGGCCTCGGGGGCTGGGGCGGGGCGACCGTCTTCGACGCAGGCACGGGGACGGTCGAGGATCTCGCCTTCCCCGCGCGGATCGGGTCGCGCATGCGGCCGGACATGTGGGTCGACGACGTCAGGGGCTACACGGACGTCTGGCACTACGCCCTCTTCGACGACGACCGCAACATGTTCGGCTACACGGCCGTGATGACCCCCGGCACGGTCGCCGGGCTGGGCGCGCTGCACCGCCGCGGCGGCACCCGTCCATGGGCCGAGCTGCTCCAGCCCGCGATCGACTGGAGCGAGGAGGGCTTCGACTGGCCGGAGTACGTCGCGATGTACTGCCGGGCGCCGTACCTGCCCGGTCTCCCCCATCCCCGTGACAAGTACTGCGCGACCCCGGCGGCGAAGGCCCTCTGGCTGCGGCCGGACGGGACGATGCTCGAGCGCGGCGACCGCTACCGCAACCCGGATCAGGCGGCTTCGCTGCGCGCGATCGCCCGCGGTGGCGCGGAGGAGCTCTACACGGGCGCGCTCGCAGCGACGATCGCTGCCGACTTCGAGCGGAACGGCGCCTTCGTCACAGCAGACGACCTCGCGACCTACGAGCCCCGGTGCTCGGCTCCGCTCGAGGGGTCGTACCGCGGCCTGCGCGTCGCGACGACCGCGCTCCCGGCCGGGGGGATCATCCTCCTCCAGATGCTGAAGGTGCTGGAGCGGTTCGAGCTGGCCGGCCTGGAGCACAACGGTCCCGACCACGGCTACCTGGTCTCGGCCGCCCTGGCCTGGGGCGGGGTGACTCGCTTCCGACACCTGAGCGACCCGGAGTACGCGGAGGTGCCGGTCGACCGTCTGCTGTCCGACGAGCACGCGGACGAGATCGCCTCGCGGATCCGGGCAGGCGTCCTCCCCGACGCGGTCGCGCTCGGCAAGCCCGGGGGCACGACCCAGGTCACGGTCGTCGACGAGGCGGGCAACTGCGTCTCGCTCACCCACACGCTGACGAGCTGCAGCGGCGTCGTCGTCCCGGGCACCGGGTTCACGTGGAACGACTGCGTCGCGCTCATGGATCCGGTGCCGGGACGTCCGAACTCCTACGTCCCCGGCCGCGCTCGCGCCAGTGCGCTGGCCACGACGATCGTCTTCCGCGGCGACGAGCCCTGGCTGGTGCTCGGCGCGCCGGGGGGCTGGTCGGTGACCTCCGGGATCCTGCAATGCATCGTCGACATGGTCGACTTCGGCATGAGCCCGGTGGAGGCGGTCGTGGCGCCGCGGTTCCACAGCGAGGGCTCGCCCGTGTTCTGCGAACGACGCATTTCGCAGCGCACGGTGCAGGCGCTCCGGGACCGAGGCGTCCCGCTGGAGCAGAGCCTCTACCACTACCACGCCTCGTTCTCGCGCCCCCAGCTGGTGGAGATCGTGGCCGACGGCTACCGGGCGGCCTCGGACCCGCGCTCCGACGGCGGAGCGGCCGTGCACTCGCTCGGATGACCGAGCGCCGGGACGGGCAGGACGCGCTGGAGGGCATCCGGCGCGCGATCGCCCAGGGTGGCGACGGGGAGCGTGTGCCGCTGCGACGGGTGCGGAAGGCGTACGAGCAGATCGCCGACCAGCTCCGGAGCCTGATCGTGTCCGGCGCGCTCCGCCAGGGGGAGCGGCTGCCGACGGAGACGAGCCTCGCCGAGGAGCTCGGCGTCAGCCGCGCCACCGTCCGCGAGGCGCTCCGGATCCTCGCGGCCGAGGGCCTCGTGGTGGTGACGAGAGGCCCCCGCGGCGGCGCCTACGTCACGCGCCCGAGCCTCGACTACGCCTCGCGGCTCCTCCGGACGAACGTCGCCCTGCTCGCGGAGCTCGACGCCATCACCCTCGAGGAGCTGCTCGAGGCGCGTGCCCTGATCGAGGTGCCTGCCGCGCGGCTCGCCGCGCGCCGCAGCGGCAGGGACGAGCTAGAGCGGCTCGAGGCGGCGATCCCCGACGACGCAGGGCCCCGCAGCGCGGAGGCGCGCTTCACGACGAACGCCGGGTTCCACACGAGCCTGATGGCCGCGTCGGGCAACGCCCTGCTCGAGGTGGCGGCGGTGCCGATCTTCGCCGTCCTCCAGACGAGCCTCGCCCGCTCGTCGCTCGGATCGGCCTTCGACCGGCGGATCGACACCGACCACCGACGCATCACCGACGCGATCGCCCGGGGTGACGAGGACGCCGCCGAGGCGGCGATGCTCGCGCACCTGACGTACCTCCGACCCCACTATCGCCGGGTCTGGCGCCGGGCGCGCGAGAGCGCTTCGCATGCCTGACGCCGGTCGTGGCAGACCACCCCTCGAGGGGGTCAGGGTCGTGGCGGTCGAGCAGTACGGCGCCGGCCCGTGGGCGACCCTGCAGCTCGCCGACCTCGGCGCCGAGGTGATCAAGATCGAGGATCCGGGGAGCGGCGGGGACGTCGGCCGGTACGTCCCGCCCTACCAGGAGGGCGAGGACAGCCTCTTCTTCGAGACCTTCAACCGCGGCAAGCTGAGCCTCTCGCTCGACCTGCGCGCCCCCGCGGGCCGCCGTGTCCTCCACGACCTGGTGCGCCACAGCGACGTCGTGTTCTCCAACCTCCGGGGTGGCGTCGCGGGGCGGCTCGGGCTCGACTACGCCGGCCTGGTGATGGTGAACGAGCGGATCGTCTGCTGCTCGCTGTCGGGCTTCGGCAGCAGCGGGCCCCGCTCGGACGAGGCGGGCTACGACTACCTCGTCCAGGGACTCGCGGGCTGGATGGCGCTGACCGGCGCTCCCGGCGGCCCGCCGACGAAGAGCGGGCTCTCGCTCGTCGACCTCTCGGCCGGGTACGCCGCCGCGATCGCGATCCTCGCCGGCCTGCGGCGCGCCGAGCGGGAGGGCGTGGGGTGCGACTGCGACATCTCGCTGTTCGAGACCGCGCTGCACGAGCTCTGCTACGTGGCGACGTGGGCAGCGACCGCCGGCTTCACCCCGGCCCGCCTCGACGACTCCGCGCATCCCTCGATCGTCCCGTTCCAGAACTTCCCGACCGCCGACGGCTGGATCGTCGTTGCCTGCCCGAAGGAGCGCTTCTGGCGAGCGCTCTGCCTCGCGCTCCGCCGCCCGGACCTCCTCGACGACCAGCGGTACGACGGGTTCGCCGCCCGACTCGCCCACCGCGACGAGCTGGTGGCGGCGCTGACCGAGGAGCTGCGACGCCGGCCGACCGCCGAGTGGCTGGCGACCCTCCACGCCCAGGGCGTTCCGTGCGCACCCGTCAACGACGTCGCGGCGGCGCTCGCCGACCCGCAGGCCGCCGCGCGGGGGTCGGTCGTCGAGACGGAGCACCCGCGGTTCGGCACGGTGCGACAGGTCGCCTCGCCGCTGCGCGTCGACGGCGCGCCCCGCACCTACCGGAGGGCGCCGACCAGAGGCGAGCACCGCGACGACGTCCTCGGTCGGGTCTGCGGCTACGACGGCGCGACGATCGAGGCTCTCGAGGGCGAGGGCGCGTTCGGCTCGCCCGCCGCGTCCTAGGACGGGCTCTCGGCGGTGGCCGGCTGCGTGGCGGGGGAGAGCCTGAGCACGAGCGCGCCGACGAGCGCGACCAGGACGGCGATCGTCCCGGCCACCGTCAGCGCGAGCGTCGTCCCGCCCAGCTCGGTCAGCGTCCCCGCGATCAGGCCGCCGAGCGGCGCACCGCCCATGAAGCCGAAGAAGTAGAGGCTCGCGGCGCCCGCGCGCAGGTGCTCCGGAGCCGCGAGCTGGAGGGTCGCGAGGGAGCTCGAGCCCCAGACGATGTACGCGATCCCCGCCAGGTAGAGCAGCGCGCAGACGGGGGCGAGCTCGTCCTGGCGCGCGAGCACGAGCTGGAGCAGCCCGAAGACGCCGGCGCCGCCGAGGACGAACAGCACGCGCGCCTTGCCGATCGTGGCGAGCGCGAGCGCTCCCGTCAGGGCGCCGGCGCCGAACGTGGCGGCGACGAGCCCGTACGTCCGCGGCCCGCCGTCGAGGGTGAGCCGGGCCAGGAGCGGCAGCAGCACGTCGAAGTTGAAGGCGAACGTGCTCACGATGACGAGGGAGAGGAAGACGACGGCGACGCGCCTGCTGCTCACGGCGAAGCGCAGGGCCTCCCCGACGCCGACGAGCACGCCGGGCGGCGCCTCCCGCGTCGCCCTGGGCGGCAGCCGCATCGCGAGGATCGCTGCGATCCCCACCAGCGCGGCCAGCGCGTTGAGCCCGAACGCCTCGGCGGGCCCGGAGACGGCGAGGACGATGCCTCCCACGGCGGGGCCGAGGATGCGCGCGCTCGTGCCGACGCTGGCCATCAGCGCGACCGCGTTGGGCAGGTCGTCGCGCCCGACCGTCTGGAAGACGAGGGTGTGCCGGGCGGGCTGGTTGAGCGCCATCGCGATGCCGCGCACGAACCCGAGGACGTACAGGTGCTCGGCGGTGATCGCGCCCGTGAGCGCCAGCACGCAGAGCAGCGATGCCTGGGCGCAGAGCACCGACTCGCAGGCGAGCACCATCCGGCGGAGATCGACGCGATCCGCGATCGCGCCGGCGACGAGCGCGAGCACCGTGATCGGCAGCGTGTGCACGAGGGCGAGCGCCCCGACCGCCACGGGCGAGCCCGTCAGCTGCAGGATCAGCCAGAACGAGGCGATCTGCTGCACCCACAGCCCGATGAACGAGATGCTGCTGCCGGCGAAGAAGAGCCGGAAGTTCCGGTGGCGGCGCAGGCTGCCGAACGTGCGGTCGCCGATCGCGGTGAGCGGGGCGACCATGCGCTGTCAGGCCCTCACGGGAGCTAGAGCAGGTCCGCGCGGTCGATCGGCTGCCCGAGCACGAAGACGCAGTCGCCCTGCTCGGTGACCGGGATCGCCTTCGTCACCGCGACGTAGCCGTCGAGCGGCGCCGGGATCTCGACGGGGGGACGGTCGGGGCGATCGACGAACCACAGCCGTCCGACCGTCTGGCCGGCCGCGACGGGGTCGCCCGGCTCGAGCAGCGCCTCGAACAAGCCGTCCTCGGGGGCGACGACGATGTTCGCGGGGTCGCGCCCGTCGAGGATCACGGCAGGCTCGAGCCCGAGCGAGGCGCGCGTCTGCACCTCGCCCTCGAGCACCCCGACGTGCCGGAGCACGTTCGTGAGACCGCTGTACGCGAGCCGGTGCACGGGCGCCGGGACACGGCCGCCGCCGCCGAGCTCGGTCGTGATCACGAGCTTCCCCTGCTGCTCCGCCTCGACCGGCAGCAGGCCGTGGCCGTTGACGTCGATGTACAGGTAGTGCCAGTCGCTGTTCCACGCCTCCATCCCCTCGAGCATCGCCCTCCGCTGCACCGGGTCGTCGACGACGTGCATGTGTGAGCACGGCAGGAACCAGGCGCTGCGACCGCCCGAGTGCATGTCGATCACGACGTCGGCGAGCGGGAACAGCGCGGTGGAGAGGTAGTGCGCGAGCTGCTCGTTGGGGGGCCCGTCGGGCCGTCCGGGGAACGAGCGGTTGAAGTTCGCGCCGGACGGCCAGTTGCGCGTGTTCGCCTTCGACGCCGCCGGCGACAGCACCGGGATCACGATCACCCGGCCCGACACCTGCTCCGGCTGGAGCTCCTGCAGCAGCCGCGAGGCGGCGACCTGCCCCTCGTACTCGTCGCCGTGGTTGCCGGCCAGCACCAGCACCGTGGGCCCGTCGCCGTTCGCCACCGACGCGAGGTGCACGAAGGTGCTCGCCCACCCCGCGGTGTTGGTGATCTTCGGGAACGCCAGGTGCCCGACCTGCTTGCCGGGACGGTCGAAGTCGATCGTGCAGCTCACCGGATGGCTCATGCGCCCACCTCCGCCAGCAGGGCCTCGCGGGTGATCAGCTCGCCGACGAACGCGAGGCCCGTGCCTTCCTCCACGACCGGGATCGCACGGAGCCCGAGCAGGAGGCCCGTCCGCGCGGCGTGGACATCGACCGGCTGCCGGGTGAGGTCGTCAGGCGACCAGATGCGCCCGATCGGCTGACCCTGCACGACCGCCTCGCCGGGCTCGACGAGGCCTTCGAGGAGCCCCGAGACAGGCGCCCGCGTCTGGTCGAGGAGGCCGCTGCCGAGGGTCGTGAGGAGCTCGTCGGCGCCGCGCGCGTCGTAGATCCGCGCAGGTGGCAGCCCGAGCGAGGCGCGGGTGACGACCTCGCCCTCGAGCACGCCGGCGTGGCGCAGCACGTTGGTGAGCCCGCTCCAGGCGAGCTCGTGCACTGCCGCCGGCACCCGGCCGCCGCCGCCGAGCTCGGTCGTGATCACGACCTTGCCCTGCGCCTGCGCGACCGTCGGCAGGTAGTTGTCGCCAGCGGTGTAGAGGAAGTGGACGTCGGAGCTCCACGCCTCCATGCCGTCGAGCATCGCCCTGCGCTGCCCGGGATCGTCGACGGCGCACATGTGCGAGCACGGGACGATCAGCGCTGCTGCGCCGCCCGAGTGCATCTCGACGACGACGTCGACCAGCGGGAAGAGCACGGTCGTGAAGTAGTGCGCCAGCACCTCGTCGGGCGGTCCGTCGAGTCGACCTGGGAACGAGCGGTTGAAGTTCGCCCCCGACGGCCAGAAGCGCGAGTGGGCCTTCGACGCCTCGGTCGAGATCACCGGGACGACGACGACCCTGCCCGACACCTGCCCCGGCTCGACCTCGGAGACGAGCCGCCGTGCGGCGATCTGCCCCTCGTACTCGTCCCCGTGCGTGCCGCCGGAGACGAGCACCGCCGGTCCGTCGCCGTTGGCGATCGTGGCGATCGGGATCGCGACGAACGCTCCGTCGCCCGGGCCGGTCGGGAGCCGGAGCTCGCCGACCTGCTTCCCGTCGGCGCCGAGGTCGACCGTGCAGGTGACGGGGTGGCTCACCCGCGCGACTCCAGGTAGCGGGTCACCGCGGCCTCTGTGCCGGCGACGAGGCGGTCGATGTCCTCGTCGGTGTGCGCGTACGAGACGTGGCTGCGCTTGAGGTTGAGCGGCAGCTCGAAGATGCCCTCCTTCATCAGCTCGCGCCGGTAGCCGACGAACAGGTCGACGTCGTTGCGCAGCAGATCGTCGTAGCTGACGACGGGCCCCTCGAGGAAGTACGTCAGGAACACGGAGCCGAAGCCCGACACGACCGCCGGCACACCGATGCGGTCGTACATCGCCTGCAGCTCCGTGCGGGCGCGCTCGCCGAGCCGGAAGACGTGCTCGTGCACGGGCTCGCGCTCGAGCTTCTCGACGGTCGCCAGCGCGGCGGCCGACGTCCCCGGATGGCCGTTGAACGTCCCGGCGAAGAACGCGGGGCGGCCTGGCGTCGTCGAGAACAGGTCCATCAGCTCCGCCGTGCCGCCGATCGCGGACACCGGCCAGCCGTTCGCCATGGCCTTGCCGAGCGTGGTCAGGTCGGGGGTCACGCCGAGCACCGACTGGTAGCCGCCGAGGCCGTGCCGGAAGCCGGTGATCACCTCGTCGAAGATCAGCACGGTGCCGTGCTTGGTCGCGAGCTCCCGCAGCCGCTCCACGAACCCCGGCTGCGGCAGCACCGCGCCGATGTTGTGCGGGATCAGCTCGAGGATGATCGCGGCGACGTCGTGGTCGACGAGCGCCTGCTCGACCTGGTCGGCGTCGTTGAAGCGGCAGACGATCGTCGCGTCGACGACCTCGGGGAGCATGCCCTTCGAGAGCGGGTCCTTGTGCCCGACCCTCTCGGCGGGGGAGATGACGTTCATCGCGACCGAGTCGTGCCAGCCGTGGTAGCAGCCCTGGAACTTGACGATGTGACGCCGGCCCGTCGCCGCCCGGGAGACGCGCAGAGCGTGGAAGGTCGCCTCGCTGCCGGTCGACGTGAGGAGCACCTTCTCCAGCGACGGCACGTGGTGGACGAGCCTCTCGGCGAGCTCGACCTCGACACGGCTGACGCCGACGCCCATGTTGTCCACCGACCGGCCGACCGCTGCGACCGCAGCGTCGACGTCCGGGTCGTTGTGGCCGAGCAGGGGAGGGCCGAACGCGGCGTGGTAGTCGGTGTAGGTGGCTCCGCTCGCGTCGGTGAACGTCGACCCGCTCGTCGAGGCGATCACGAGGTCCTCGAGGCCCGGCACCTGCCGCTGGCCGCTGTTGACGCCGCCGGGGATGACGGCAGCCGCGCGCGCCGCGAGTCCGGCCGCGGTGCCTTCGGTCGTCGTGCTCATCGGATCGTCCCTCCTGTGGTGTTCCGTCAGCTGACCCGCAGGTCGGCCAGCACGTCCTCGTCGAGATCGACGCCGAGGCCCGGCGCAGTGGGCACAGCGACGCAGCCGTCGTCCTCGATCGGCAGTCGCTGCACGGTCAGCCGCTTCGCGATCGGCGTGTCGGCGACGCAGTACTCCTGCCAGATGCCGTCCGGCATCACGGCGTTGCAGTGGAGCGACGCAGCCTTGATGATCCCGCTCTTCCACGCGTGGGGCACGGTCTCCTTGCCCTGGGAGCGGGCGAGCTCGGCGATGCGCAGCGTCTCGGTGATGCCGCCGCAGCGGGTCACGTCGGGCTGCACGAGGTCGACGCGCGCGCGGTCGATCAGCTCGCGGAAGCCCCACCAGGTGGCGTCCTGCTCGCCGGCCGTGATGCGCAGGTCGACCGCGTCGGCCAGCTCGGCGTACGCCTCGTACTCGTCCGGCTCGAACGGCTCCTCCATCCAGTAGATGCCGATCTGCTCGTACGCGCGGGCGACGTCGATCGCCGTCTTCGCGTCGGCGACGTACCCGAGGCCGGAGTCGATCATGATCTCGACGTCGTCGCCCGCGGCCTCCTTCGCGGCGGCGGCGAGCGCCACGTCGTGTCTGGGATCCTTGCCGTGCGGCCCCCAGCCGAGCTTGACGGCGGTGAAGCGCTGCTCCTTGAGCGCGAGGACAGCCTCCGTCACCTCGGCGGTCGTGTCCGGCATCAGCATCGAGGCGTAGGCGCGCACGCGGGTGCGGTGCGGCGTCCCGAGCAGCTCGTAGACGGGCTTGCCGAGCGCCTTGCCCTTGATGTCCCAGAGGGCGATGTCGAGGCCGCTGATCGCGTGGATCGCGATCCCGCGACGCCCGAAGTAGATCAGCCCGCGGTACATCTTCTGCCACAGCCGCTCCACGTCGAGCGGATCCTCGCCGATCAGCACGTCGCGCAGGCTGACCGCGACGGCGTGCGAGCTCGGCGCCTGCACGAGCGCCTGCACGAGCTCCGGCGACGAGTCCACCTCGCCGATGCCGGTGACGCCCTCGTCGGTGTGGATCCGCACGACGAGGTCGTCCTGGCTCCCGTCGGCGATCCCCTCGTTCACCTCCGCCTGGCGCAGGACGATCGCCTCGACGTCGGTGATCTTCACGCGGGCACCTCCGGACTCGACATGGTCGGGGCCGGACGGCGCCCGGCTCGGATTGTCGACTATAGCGCGATTGTCGACAATCCTCTAGGATCGGCCGGACGCGATGAGCGGGTCGCCCGTCCTCTGCACGATCGACCTCGAGGGCCCCGGAAAGCGGTTCGGAGCCCTGCACGTCCCACGCTCGTCCAACACGGCCGGCTGGGCGTCGACGGTCGTGCCGATCGTGGCGATCGTGGGTGGCGAGGGGCCCACCGCGGTCGTGCTCGGCGGCGTGCACGGCGACGAGCCGGAGGGTCAGGTCGCGGCGCTGAACCTCGCGCGGGAGCTGGCGCCGGAGGACGTGCACGGCCGCGTGATCGTCGTCCCCTGCCTGTCCGTCGACGCCGCCCGCGCCTTCACCCGCCTGTGGCCCTCGGGCGCCAACCTCAACCGGTCGTTCCCCGGCCGATCCGACGGCCCGCCCGACGAGCAGCTCGCGCACTTCCTCTCCACCGTGCTCTTCCCGCTCGCGGACGTCGTCGTCGACATGCACTCGGGCGGCCGCTCGGGGCTGCACCTGCCCTGGGCGGAGATGCACTGGGTCGAGGATCCCGCGCAGCGGCGGCGCATGGTCGACGCGATGCTCGCGTGGAACACGGACTGGTGCTGCGTCTACATCGACATCGCGGGCACGGGGCTGCTCGTCGGCGAGGCGGAGCGCCAGGGGAAGGTGGTCGCCTCGACCGAGCTCGGCGGGGGCGGCCATGTCACCGCGGAGGTGCACCGGCTGGCGGCGACGGGCCTGCGCAACGTCCTGCGCCACGAGGGCGTGCTCGTCGGGGAGCCCGTCACACGCGCCGCGCTCGGTCTCCCGGAGCAGCGGATCCTGATGGCGACCGAGCGCGAGAACTACCTGCTCGCGCCGGAGTCCGGCGTCTGGGAGACCGTCGTCGACCTCGGAGGGCGCGTCGAGATCGGCGATCCGGTCGGCCGGATCCACTTCCTCGAGCGCCCCGACCGCGAGCCCGAGGTGGTCCGTGCGCTCACGGACGGCACCGTCTGCGTGGTGCGGGCGATCGCGCCGACCACGCAGGGCGACTGCGTCGTGGTCGTCGCGCGCGAGGCCGACCACTCCGAGCTCGACTAGGCGGGAGCGGGCAGGGCGATGCAGCGATGCAGGGTGGTGGCGGTGCAGCTGCGAAGCAGGCAGCTCGACGTGGAGCACAACCTCGAGGAGCACCACCGCGTGATCGGCGAGGCCGCCGAGGCCGGCTGTGACGTCGTCGTCTTCCCCGAGCTGTCGGTCACCGGCCACAACGGCAGCGCCGACGTCATCCGCCGGGCCGAGCCCGTCGACGGCCCGATCGCGGCCAGGATCGTCGCCCGTGCGCGGGAGTGCGAGGTCATCGTGGGCTACGGCTTCTGCGAGTCGTTCCGCGGCACGCACTACAACACGTACGTGCTGGTCGGCCCGGACGGCCTGCTCGGCGTGCAGCGCAAGGTGCACGCGTCGTTCGACGAGTTCTTCCGCTTCCGTCAGGCGTACGAGTGGCACGTGGTCGAGCTCGGCCCGTGCCGCGTCGGCACCGCGATCTGCCACGACAGCGACTTCTTCGAGAGCTGGCGCGTCCTCGCGCTCCGCGGCGCTGAGGTCGTGCTCCTCCCCCACGCGCGCCGCAAGCTGTTCGCCGCGGACGGGACGCTCCGCTTCGACGGCGCAGAGCGCGAGGTGGAGCCCGACGAGCTGCTCGCGGCGCAGCGCTCCTTCCTGGAAGCCCCGCAGCACCCGCCTCGTCTGCAGGACGTGCTGGCGCGCGACAACGGCGTGTACGCGGTCTACGCGGACCACGTCGGGTTCGACGGCCACAGCACGCATGTCGGCGGAGCGTTCGTGCTCGCCCCGGACGGGTCGACGATCGCCTCCACGACACCGGGCCTCGAGACCGCCTGGGTCACTGCCGACCTCGACCCCGGCCTGCTCGAGCGGGTGCGCGAGAACCCCGTCTTCGCGCTGCGCAAGCGTCGGCCCGAGACGTACGGGGAGCTGACCCTGCCCCTGTGACCACGACCAACGGAGGAGCCACGTGACCGAGCTCGCGGCGGGCGTCGCCCGCGCCGACATCACCCCGCCGTGCGGGCTGCCGCACGGGTGCTGGGCCGCCCGCACCGGCCTCGCGGAGGGGATCCACGACCCCATGACGGCGCAGGCGCTCGTCCTCGACGACGGCCTGACGCAGCTCGCCATCGTCGCGATCGACCTCGTCTTCGCCGGCGCCGACCTGACGGCCGCCGTCCGTGAGCGCGTCCGCGAGCTGACCGGGATCCCGGCGCACGCGGTGCTCGTCAACGCCGCCCACAACCACAGCGCGCCCAGCCTCTCGCGAGGGTCGACGGTGGCGGGCCTGCGCGACGCAGCCGCGTTCGCGCGGTACGCCGACGCGCTGCCCGAGACGATCGCGGGGGTCGTCTACGCCGCCTGGCGCTCACGCGAGCCGGCGCGGCTCGGGGCCGCGACCGGCCGCGCGCCCGGCATCACCGTCAACCGCGTCGTGCCGGACCGGCCCGTCGACGACAGCGTCGGCGCGATCGCCGTCGACCGGCGCGACGGGTCGCCGCTCGCAGTCGTCGTCGGCTTCGCCTGCCACGCGACGCTGATGGGCGGCCAGACGTTGCTGTGGAACGCGGACTTCCCGGGGCCGCTGCGCGAGGCCGTGCGCCGCGCGCGACCCGGCGCCGACTGCCTCTTCCTGGCCGGCTGTGGCGGTGACGTCGCAGGCTGGGACTACTGGTTCGGCAATCACGCCGCGTCGCCCCACTCGTACGAGAGACGGGACGAGCTCGGGAAGGCGGTCGCCGCTGCTGCAGTCGCGGCCCTCGACGGCGTGCAGACCACCTCGGACGTCCGCCTCGCCGCGGCGTCGCGCCGCCTCGAGCTGCGTCGACGTCGGATCCCCTACGCCCTCGACGAGATCGAGGCCCGGCTCGCACGGATCGATGCCGTCCCGCTCCCGGACTTCCCCGAGCGGTGGGCCGACGACGTGCACACCGCCACGTCGGCCCAGGCCTTCCCGCCGCTCTACCAGCGCACCGCGCTCGGGATGTACGCGGACATGGTGCGTCGGGCGGACGTGCCGGTCGAGGCCGAGCTCCAGGCGCTCGCGCTCGGCGACGTCGCGATCGTCGCCAACCCGTTCGAGCTGTTCAACGAGCCGGGCGCGCGGATCCGCTCCCGCAGCCCCTTCCCGGAGACGCTCACGCTCGGCTACACGAACGACTACGCCGGCTACCTGGCCGCCAGCGAGGACCTCGACCTCGTGGCCGACGTGTCGCTCGACGACGTGCTCGACCAGGATCGCTACCGCTGGGCCTACGGGATCACGAACACGAACGTCGACCGGGGCGAGGTCGACCGGCTGGTGGAGGAGAGCGTCGCGCTCCTCGGCGAGCTGCGGAGCGCCTCGTGAGCGGCAGCCCGCTGCGGAGCGCTCGCTGGTTCGGAGGCGACGACCTCGCGGGGTTCATTCACCGTGCGACGCTGCACGCAGAGGGCATCTCGCGCAGCGCCCTCGCGGGGAGACCGGTGGTGGGGATCTGCAGCTCCTGGTCGGAGCTCGTCAACTGCAACCTCCACTTCCGTGGGCTCGCCGAGGCCGTGAAGCGCGGGGTGCTGCTGGCCGGCGGGCTGCCGCTCGAGTTCCCGACGATCTCGCTCGGCGAGAACCTGATGAAGCCGACCACGATGCTCTTCCGGAACCTGATGGCGATGGACGTCGAGGAGTGCATCCGGGCCTACCCGCTCGACGCCGTGGTGCTGCTCGGCGGCTGCGACAAGACCGTGCCCGCCCAGCTGATGGGCGCGGCGAGCGCCGGCGTCCCGTCGATCATGGTGACGGGAGGGCCGTCGGAGGCCGCGTGGTTCAGGGGGCGCGAGCTGGGTGCCGGCACCGACCTCTGGCACTACGCCGACGAGCTGCGGGCCGGCCGGATGACGCGCGAGGAGTTCGACGAGCTCGAGGCGGCCGCCACGCCGAGCGTGGGGCACTGCAACGAGATGGGGACGGCGTCGTCGATGACCTCCGTCGTCGAGGCGCTCGGGATGTGCCTGCCCGGAACCGCGTCGATCCCCGCCGTCTCGGCGGAGCGCGTGCGCGCCGCGGAGGAGAGCGGTCGGCGGGCGGTCGAGCTCGCCCGCGAGGGCCTCGCTCCGGCGCAGATCCTCACCGCGGAGGCGTTCGACAACGCCGTCACGCTGCTGATGGCGATCGGCGGCGGGACGAACGTCGTGCTGCACCTGCTCGCGCTCGCCGGCCGCGTCGGCGTCCCGCTCGATCTCGGCCGCTTCGACGAGATCTCGCGACGGACGCCGGTGATCGCCAACGTCCGGCCCTCGGGCGAGCACCTCGTCGAGCAGCTCCACCACGCGGGCGGCGTGCAGGCGCTGCTCAAGGTGCTGTCGCCGCTCCTGCACGGGGACGCGCCGACGGTCACCGGCCGCAGCCTCGAGGACGGGTACGCGGCGGCGGCCGTGCGCGACGAGACCGTGATCCTCCCGCTCGACCGGCCGCTCGCCGCAGAGGGCGGCATCGCCGTCGTCCGCGGCAGCCTCGCTCCGGAGGGCGCGATCGTGAAGCAGAGCGCAGCATCCCCGCACCTCCTCAAGCACCGCGGTCCGGCGCTCGTGTTCGAGGACGTCTACGACGTCCAGGCGCGGATCGACGATCCGGCGCTCGACGTCACGCCCGACTCGGTGCTCGTCCTGCGGAACTCCGGCCCACGCGGCGGCCCCGGGATGCCGGAGTGGGGCGCGATCCCGGTGCCGCGCAAGCTCCTCGCGCAGGGGGTGAGCGACGTCGTGCGGGTCTCGGACGCGCGCATGAGCGGCACCGCCTTCGGAACCGTCGTGCTCCACGTCGCACCCGAGGCGTACGCGGGCGGGCCCTTGCGGGCGGTGCGCGACGGCGACCCGATCGTGCTCGACGTCCACGAGCGGACGCTCGACCTCGACCTCCCGGCGGCCGAGGTGCAGCGGCGCCTCGACGAGCTCGGGCCGCCGGAGCCCCGCTACGTGCGCGGCTACGGCCGGCTCTACGTCGACCACGTCCTCCAGGCCGACACCGGCTGCGACTTCGACTTCCTCCGCCCCGTCCCCGGTGACCCCGTGGGACGCGAGCCCTACGGCCTGCTCAGCGGCTGGGTCGGGGGCTGGTAGGGCGCTCGACGACGCGCACGTCGGCCCTGGGCCAGGCGATCGCCGTGTCTGGGCTCCGACGAGCGGGCGGGGCAAGTCCCGCGCCTACGACCGGCTCCGGCGGAACGCACCGCCCCCGTAGGGGCCGGGCATGCCCGGCCCGCGCGCATCGCGGGCCGCGCGAGCGCTCCGCTGACGGCACCGGCGTGCCGCTGAGCGCGCACGGCCGGAGGGCACAGTGCGCGAGCACGGGCCCGGAGAGCCGGGTGCGCTCAGCGGTGCGAGCGCGCCGCGGAGGCCGGCCCCGCCGGCCGGGAGCGGTGCGAGCGCGCCGCGGAGGCCGGCCCCGCCGGCCGGGAGCGGTGCGCGCCCGGTGCCGTCAGCGGGCCATGGCGCGCTCGACGGCCTCCTGCTCCTCCGGCGAGAGCGCCGCCGAGGGCGTGCCGCGATCGAGCTCCTTGACGTAGACGCGCGCGTAGTCCCGTCCCTGGATGGCGGTGACGACGGTGCCCGTCCGGGTCGCGTCGAGGAAGGCGAACGACGCCGACTGCTGACCGCCGGCGTCCTCGTACGCGTCGTAGCGGACGACCGAGGTGTTCGTGACGGCGGAGTCCACGCGCCGGTCGACGCGGGTCAGGCCGCCGGCGACCTCGTCGACCGCGCCGAGGAGGTCGTCGATCCGCTCCTGGAGCGAGATCGCGAACTCGACGATGTCGGTCGTGGATCCACCCAGGATGGTTCGCTGCGCGGCTCTCAGCTCGCGCAGCCGCCGGGCGACCACGACGACGGCGATCAGCGCCACGACCGCCACGGCGCACGCGGCGATCGCCACCCCCAGCTCGACGCTCACGACGTGGGCGTCAGCGTGAACACGACCGGGTACTCGGCCGAGTTGTTCGCGGTGTTCTTCTCCCCGGGGACGGGCTTCACGCTGACCTGGATCGTCGTGCCCTCGCCGAACGGGACATCGGGGAAGTCGCTGAAGAGGACCGTCTTCGTCTCACCGGGATCGATCAGGTCGATCGTGCCGGTCTTCACGATGGGGCTCGGCTGCTTGGGGATCGTGAGCGTGACCTGGACCTGCACCTCCTGCTCCTCGCCCGAGTTGGTCACGCCGACCTCGAAGCCGAGATCGGTCGAGACGGTGATCGTCGTCTCGGTCTGGGTCGAGAGCTGGGTGCCGCTCGGCAGGGCCTTGGTGTACGCGAGCTGGGAGCCGTGGAGCCCGGTCGGCGTGCCGCCGGTCGACGCACCGTGGATCCGGTTCCAGATCGCGCTCATCGAGCGGGCCGAGTAGAGCTCGGTGTTCTGGACGAAGACCGACGCGGGGGCCGCGCCGTCGACGCCCTCGTCGGCGGCAGCCGCGTCCGAGTCGGCCTGGAAGAGGTCGCGCCACACGACGTCGCTCGCCTGGAGCCGCTGCCCCTGCACGGCGAGGCGCTGGCCTGCCGCGGTGGCGTCGTCCGAGTCCTTCGTCGCCTTGAACGTGTCGAGCAGACCCTGGATGCCGCCCACCCTGAGCTCGAGGGACTGCACGGCGTACGCGCGGGCGGGCGTCAGCGAGCCGGGTGCGTCGACCGCCTCGGCGCGGTCGACGTCGAGCTGCTGCTGCTGCAGCAGGCCGCTCAGCTTCGTCTCCAGCTCAGCCTGCTGGAGCCCGGGCGTGGTGAGCAGCGTCGCGAGATCCTCGCCGATCTTGGCGGAGTCGGCTCCGACAGCGCCGATCTCGGTGTAGTAGTCGTCGACGGCCGACTGCTTGTCGTCCTCGGCGCACCCCTGCACCCACACGGCGAGGAGCACGATCAGCAGGATCGCGAAGGCGACGAGGCCGATCAGCCGGAGGAGCGGCGCGCCGCCCTTCGGTGCGGACAGCCGCGGCCTGCGGGGGTGTCCGCCACCGCCCGACGAGCTCCCCGAGCCGCTGCCGCCCGAGCCGCCGCCGCGCACGGGAGCCTCACGCGTCACCTCGTCGCCGAAGTCGAAATCGAAGTCGAGGATGTCGTCGTCTCTGGCGCTCATGCAGCAGCCTCCTGGCCTCTCGCCAGGCGAGTGTACGGGAGATTTCGGCGGTGAAGGACCTTTCCCTCTCCCGGAGAACAGGGATTGACCGGTGTCCGTCGCCCCCTCCGCGCTCCCCGATCGCGAGCTCGTCCTCGCGCGCTACCGGCCGCTCCGGCCCCTCGGTCGCGGCGGCTCGGGCTCCGTCTGGCTCGCGCGCGACGAGCGCACGGGGCTCGACGTGGCGCTCAAGATCGTCCCACGCGAGGGCAAGCGCGCCGCCCGTGCCGAACGCGAGATGGAAGCGGCCTCACGGCTCCGCCACGACCGCTGCGTGCGTGCGCTGGACTTCGGCGAGGACACCGGCCACGTCTACATCGTCTACGAGGTCGTCGACGGGCAGACGCTGCGCGAGCGCATCCGCGCCGGCCGGCTGACCGACCGCGAGGCGGTCGAGACGGCCGCGCAGGTGCTCGACGCGCTCGCCCATGCCCACCGTCAGGGGATCGTCCACCGCGACGTCAAGCCCTCCAACGTGATCGTCGAGGACTCCCCCGAGCTCTCGACCAAGCTGCTCGACTTCGGTCTCGCCCAGTTCGACGACGCGGACACGCTGACGGCCGTCGGCGACGTGCCGGGCACGCTCGCGTACATCGCACCGGAGCGGCTGGCAGGCGCCGACGCCTCCGCCCACAGCGACGTGTGGGCGGTCGGCGTGATGCTCTGGGAGGCGCTGGCGGGGACGCACCCCTTCTGGGGGGTGCCGATGCCGCAGGTCGCCGGGGCGATCGCCGGCGGCGCGCCGCCGCTGTCGGCGAAGCGGCCCGACCTGCCCCGGCGTCTCACCGCTGCGGTCGACTCCGCCCTGTCGGTCGAGCCGGAGCGCCGACCGACGGCGGTGCAGCTCGCAGCGGAGCTCCGCGAGGCGTACGTCGTCGCCCGCCAGCGCCCAGAGCGCCCTGCTCGGACGGCTCGCCGTCCGGCGCGCGCGCCGAAGCCGAAGCCGACGGAGGCGCTCGTGCCGCTCGAGCGTCGGGCCGTGCCGGCCGGGCTCGCAGCGCTCACGGCCGCCGTGGGCGCCTCGATCCTGCCCTTCTGGCCTCCCGGGCTGGTGGCCGCGATCGCGCTCGTAGCGGGGATCGCGACCGTGCGCGCGCCCCGGCTCGGGCTGGCGCTGGCGCTGGCGGCGCCCGTCTTCCCGCTCGGCAACGCGGCGCTGGCCGCAGCGGTCGTCTACGGCGTGCTCGCGGTCGCCTGGCTCGCGGTCGTGTGGCGGGACGCCCGAGCGGGCCTTGCGTTCGTCGCGGGGCCGATCCTCGCGGCGGTCGGGCTGCTGGCGCTGCTCCCGCTCGCCGTCCAGCCCGCCCGCGGCGCATGGCGCCGCGCGCTCCACGCCGGCCTCGGAGCGCTCACCGCGGCGGCGCTGGCCGGCCTGGCCGGGGAGCCGCTGCCGCTGACCGGCACGGTGGTCGACGATCTCGGCATCGCCGGCTCCGAGCGACCCACCGACGTCACCCACGCGCTCGGCACCCTGCTCGCCGCGGAGACGCCGATCCTGACGACGGCGCTCGCGCTCGGCCTGGCCGCTGCCGCGCTCCCGTTCGCCGTCGCGCGCGGACTACCCGGGATCGCGGCGCTGGGCGTGGGGCAGGTCGGGCTGATCGTCCTGTGGGCCCCCGCTGCCCCGTGGCTCGGGATCCTCCTCGGCACCCTCCTCTGCTGCGCGATCCTCGCTGCACGTCCGCTCGCCGTGATCGCCGCGGCGCGGGCACCGGCGGATGCGAACGCGGGCACCGAGCCGGACCCGCCCGTCGGGCACACTGGTCGCACGACACGCCCCGCGCGCGGGGCCTGATCCCCGGTCGAGCCGGGTCACGAGGACACACGGATGAGCGTGCTGCGCAGCATCGAGAGCAAGATCGAGGGCCTCTTCGAGGGGGTCTTCGGACGTGCGTTCAGGACGCATGTCCAGCCGGTCGAGCTCGCGCGCAAGCTCGCGAAGGAGATGGACGAGCACCGCTCCGTCTCGGTCTCCCGCGTCTACGTGCCGAACGAGTACACGCTCTACCTGTCGCCTGACGATCGCGCCCAGTTCGCCTCCTACGAGGGGTCCCTCGTCGGCGAGCTGCAGGAGTACCTCGCCGAGCACGCGCGGCGCGAGGGCTACGCGCTGCTCACCCCGCCGCGCGTGCTCGTGACGACGGACGCCGACCTGGCGATCGGCGAGTTCGGGATCGCGACCCGCCTGAGCGAGCCCGGCGAAGGGAGGCCGGCGGCGGGGACGCTCCCGCCGGTGGAGCCGACGCCCTCCGCCCCGCCCGTGGTGCCGCCGGTCGTGACGCCAGTCGTTCCGCCAGTCGTTCCGCCCGTCGAAGGGCCACCGCCCGTGACCATGGTCTACCGGCCCGTCGAGCCCCTCGAGCCCGACGACGGCCCCCCGGAGGAGGTGGCCCGCGAGGTCGTCAGCCTCGTGATCGGTGACCGTGTCGTCCCGGTCGAGACGTCTCGGGTCGTGATCGGGCGCTCGCGCGAGTGCGACGTGCAGCTCGACGACGTGAACGCGTCGCGGCGGCACTGCGAGGTGGTGCAGGACGGCGCGGCGAGGTGGTCGGTGGTCGATCTCGGGTCGACGAACGGCACGGAGCTGAACGGCGATCGTGTCGATCGCGCGCCGCTCGCCGACGGCGACCGGATCACCGTCGGCGGGACGGTGATCCTCTTCGACCGCTCGCTCGCGTGAGCGTCGCGCTGACGACCGACGAGGCGCTGCTCGGTCTCAAGGTCGCGTTCCTCGTGCTGCTGTACCTGTTCGTGTGGGTCGTGGTGCGGACGGCGACGCGGAACGTCGTGGCGACGCCGCAGGAGAGCATCATCCTCTCGGCCGGCGAGGCGGCCACCCTGCGCGCCCAGCTCGGGCCGACGGCCGCCCGGCTGGTCGTGGTCGCGAGCCCGGTGGTCGCCCCGGGGACGACGATCGAGGTCACGGGCACGGCGTCCATCGGCCGCGGCGCGGAGCACGGCGTGCGCCTCGACGGCGACACGACGGTGTCGAGCCGGCACGCGGTCGTCGAGCGGCGCGCGGACGGCCTCTGGGTCGAGGACGCAGGATCCACCAACGGCACCTTCGTCAACGGCGCGCGGATCGACGGCTGGCGCCTCCTGCTGCCCGGCGACGTGATCCGGGTCGGGCACACGGACCTCGTGGTCGAGCCATGAGGATCGGTCGGGCCGCCGGTCTCACGGACACGGGCAGACGGCGCCTCCAGAACGAGGACACGTTCGTCTGCCACCCGCCGCTGTTCGCGGTCGCGGACGGGATGGGGGGAGCGCAGGCGGGGGAGATCGCGTCCCGCCTCGCCGCCACGGCGCTCGAGACCGCCGGCCCGCCTCCGGGCAGCGAGCAGGAGCTCGCCGAGCTGGTGCGCACCGCAAACGCGCGGATCTTCGAGCGTGCGACCGCCGACCCGCTGGCCGCAGGGATGGGCACCACCGCGACGGTCGTGGTGGTGGACGAGACGGCAGGCAGCCTCACGGTGGGACACGTCGGCGACTCACGGGCCTACCGCGTGCGCGGCGGCGCGCTCGAGCGGCTGACGAGCGACCACTCGCTCGTCGCCGAGCTGGTGCGCAGCGGACGCCTCACCGAGGAGGAGGCTGCAGTCCATCCGGCTCGGTCGGTGATCACCCGCGTGCTCGGGACCGAGCCCGACGTGGACGTGGACACGGCGACGTTCCCGGTGCAGCCGGGTGACCTCGTCCTGCTCTGCTCGGACGGCCTCTCGTCCATGCTCCCCGACACCACGATCGCCGCGCTCGCCGCAGCGGCGGCTGGGCCGTCGGAGGCGACCGAGGCGCTCGTCGCGGCGGCGAACGACGCCGGCGGCGAGGACAACATCACCGTCGTCGCGTTCGAGCTGGTCGAGGGCGAGCCGCCCGAGCGTCCCGTCTCCGAGCCGACCCCGCCCGCCGCGCCGGATCCGGTCACCGACGGCTCCGGCGCGGAGCCCGGGCCGGCCCCCGCTCCGGAGACCGGAGCAGCGGGTGACGCCGTCCGGCGCCACGGCGCCGGCGACGGCAGCCGGTGGCCGGCGCTGCTCCTGCTCGCGGCCCTGGCGCTCGTCGCGGCCCTCGCGCTCTGGTGGGGCCTCACGCGGTGAGCGCGCGCAATCGCGAGCTCGCGGTGCTGGTGCTCGCCGCGCTCGTCGGCTCAGCGGCGTTCGCCAGCGCGTGGCTCGCTCTCGAGGGCGAGCTGGACACGACCTGGGTCGTGCCGGTGGCGCTGTTGGCGGGCGTCTTTCTCGTCGCGCACGTCGCGACGCGCGCGATCGCCCCGCTCGCCGATCCCGCGCTGCTGCCGCTGGCCGGGGTGCTCTGCGCGCTGGGCCTCGTGTTCGTGTACCGGATCGACCCCGAGCTCGGGCGCAAGCAGCTGATCTGGGTCGCGGTCGGCGTGGCGGTCTTCTGCGGTGTGCTGTGGCTGCTCCGCTACGACTATCGCGCGCTCGAGCGCTACCGGTACCTGTTCGGCGTCTCCGCCGTGGCCCTCCTGCTGCTGCCATCGGTGCCCGGTCTTGGCGAGCGGATCAACGGCGTGAAGCTCTGGGTGCAGATCGGCCCGCTCCAGTTCCAGCCGGGCGAGCTCGCGAAGGTGTTCCTCGTCGTGTTCCTCGCCGGCTACCTGCGGGAGAAGCGGGAGTCGCTGGCGCAGGGACGGCTCAAGGACATCGGGCCGCTGCTCGTGATCTGGGGAGCGGCGATGCTCGTGCTCGTCCAGACGAGCGACCTCGGGTCGGCGCTCCTCAACTTCGGGATCTTCCTCGCGATGCTGTACGTGGCGACCGGCCGAGCGCTGTTCGTCGGGGTCGGGCTCGTCCTGTTCGCAAGCGGCGCGGCGCTGCTCTACAACGCGCTCGGGCGCGTCCAGCAGCGGGTGACCGTCTGGCTCGAGCCCTGGACCGACGAGAAGGTCTACTGCTCGATCAACGGCGAGCTGGAGCTGCGTCAGAACTGCGACTCGTATCAGCTCGTGAAGAGCCTCTACTCGATCGCGAACGGCGGCTACGGCGGCACGGGCATCGGGCAGGGCACCTTCGAGGCGGTGGACGGCACGCGCCTGATCCCGTACCTGGAGACCGACTTCATCTACTCGGCGATCGCGCAGGAGCTGGGGCTCGTCGGCGCCGCGGCCCTGCTGCTCTGCTACCTGGCGGTGATCGCGCGCGGGATGCGCGTGGCGCTGCTCGCGCAGGACGGGTTCTCGAAGCTGCTCGCGGCGGGGCTGACGTTCGGCTTCGCGCTGCAGACCTTCATCATCGTCGGGGGCGTGCTGCGCCTCGTGCCGCTGACGGGCATCACCATGCCGTTCGTCTCCTACGGAGGGTCGTCGGTCGTCGCGAACTTCGTGATGCTCGCCCTGCTCCTGCTCGTCTCGCACCGCTCCGTGGCCACGGCAGGTGGGCGATGAACCGGCAGATCGTGCGCGTCACGTACGTCGCGATGGGCCTCGTGATCGCGCTCGTCGTGGCGACGACCTACTGGCAGACCTGGGCGCGCCCCGGGCTGGCGGCACGCCAGGACAACGAGATCCAGCGCGTCGCGGAGTTCGAGGTGCGCCGCGGGCTCGTGCTCGCGCCGCAGCGCGTGCTCGCCCGGAACGTCGCGGAGCGGCGGGGCGCCCGCACGCTCTACTTCCGCAAGTACCCGCAGGGCCGGTACGCGGCGCACCTCGTCGGGTACTCGACGGTCGGGCGCGCCCGGGCGGGGCTCGAGAAGTCCCTCAACGGTGTCCTCACCGGCACCGACCGCGGCCTCGACGACCTCGTGCAGCAGCAGCTCGACGAGCTCAGGGGCGAGCCGATCGTCGGCGACTCGGTCGTGACGACGCTCGACCTCGTCGGCCAGCGGGTGGCGCTCGAGCAGCTCGGGTCGCGCTGCGGTGCGGTGGTGGCGCTCGACCCGCGGAGCGGCCGCGTCCTGGTGATGGCGTCGTCGCCGAGCTACGACCCGAACCTCGTCGAGGAGCGGTTCGACGAGATCGAGTCGATCACCGCCGACTGCCGCCCTGCCGCACCGTTGCTCAACCGCGGCTCCGCCGGCCTCTACGCGCCGGGCTCGACGTTCAAGGTGGTCACGGCGGCGGCGGCGCTCGGCTCGGGCCGGTACGAGCCCGACTCGGGCTTCTACGACCCTGGCTACTGCACCGTCTACGGGAAGCCCGTCAACAACTTCGACACGTCGAACCCGTTCGGGAACGTCGATCTGGCGACGGCGCTCCAGTACTCCGTCAACTCCGTCTTCTGCAACATCGGCAAGGCGCTCGGCGCCAAGGCGA
Organism: uncultured Actinomycetes bacterium; assembly: GCA_963703095.1. Lineage (GTDB taxonomy): Bacteria > Actinomycetota > Thermoleophilia > Gaiellales > Gaiellaceae > Gaiella. The sequence goes on along the minus strand of OY969787.1, from coordinate 414,286 downwards.
TCCTCGAGCAGGCCGAGAAGTTCGGGTTCTACGAGCGCCCGCCGCTCGAGACGCCCGACGGCGAGCGGCAGCCGAGCGGCCTGTACCGGGACGGCGAGCTCTGGTACCCCGACCGCAACCCGCAGGTCGACGCGGGGCGCATGGCGTTCGGGCAGGAGCGGATGCTCGTCACCCCGCTGCAGATGGCAATGGTCGCCGGCGGGGTCGGCAACGCGGGCATCGTGATGACGCCGTACGCCGTCGACCGCGTCGTCTCGCCGCGCGGAACGACGATCGCGAAGACCGAGCGCAAGCGACTCTCCCGCGCGGTCGGCCCGGTGAACGCCCGTGCGATCGGCGAGATGATGGTGCGCGCGGTCGAGGCCGGGACGGGCACCGCCGCCCGCATCCCCGGCTACCGGGTCGGGGGCAAGACGGGGACGGCCGAGACCGGCGTCCCCGGCGTGAACAACGTGTGGTTCATCGGCTTCGCCGGGCTCCCCGACGAGCGTCCCGCGCTGGCGATCGCCGTCGTCGTCGAGCGCCAGGCCTCGACCGGCGGCCAGACCGCCGCGCCGATCGCACGTGCCGTCATGGAGGCACTCCTGCCCACCGCGTCGAAGAGTCCCTGACGGGCCCCGCCAGTACCCTTCCCCAGACCGATGTCGACCACAGGCCAGAAGCAGGGAGCGCTCTTCGCGGGCCGCTACGTGCTCGAGCGCAGGCTCGGGTCGGGCGGCATGGCGGACGTCTGGCTCGCCGAGGACCAGGAGCTGGGCCGGCGCGTCGCGGTCAAGATCCTGCACGAGCGCTACGCGAACGACGAGCAGTTCGTCGAGCGCTTCCGGCGCGAGGCGACGCACGCCGCCGGGCTCTCGCATCCGAACATCGTCTCCATCTACGACCGCGGCACGATCGACGGCTCGTACTACATCGTCATGGAGTACGTCGAGGGGCGAACGCTGAAGGAGCTGATCGTGACGCGTGGCGCCTGCCCGGTGCCCGTCGCGATCTCGTACGTGCGCCAGGTGCTCGCTGCCCTGCGCTACGCGCACCGCCAGGGGATCATCCACCGCGACATCAAGCCGCACAACGTGATCGTCGACCGCGAGGGACGTGCCAAGGTCGCCGACTTCGGCATCGCGCGGGCCGGCGCGAGCCAGATGACGGAGGCCGGCTCGATCATCGGCACGGCCCAGTACCTCTCGCCCGAGCAGGCGCGGGGCTCCGTCGTGGACGAGAGCTCCGACCTCTACTCGACGGGGATCGTCCTCTACGAGCTGCTCACCGGCAAGGTGCCGTTCACCGGCGAGAGCCCCGTCGAGATCGCGATGAAGCACCTCAGCCAGCCGCCGGAGCCGCCGTCGGCCCACCGGCACGAGGTGCCCCACGACCTCGACCTCGTCGTGCTGCGGGCGCTCGCGAAGGAGCCCGTCGACCGGTACCGCTCGGCGCAGGAGATGGATCACGACCTCGAGCTCGTCGCGCGCGGCGAGTCGGTCGGCACGGAGACCGCCGAGGCCGCCACGATGGTGCTGCGCGGCGAGACGACCGCGGTGACCGCGGTCGTGGCCCCGACCCGGCCGGCGGCCGCGGCGGGTGGCAACGGCGACGAGCGCTACCGCGCGTACGACGGCGAGGTGCGAGCGCGGCGGCCGTGGTGGCCGTGGCTGCTCGCGCTCGGTGCCGCGCTCGCGCTGGGCATCGGCGGCTACTTCGTGTGGGACAGCCTGCAGGAGCGGATCGACGCCAACGAGCCGGTCGCGGTCGACAACTACGAGGGCCTGATCGAGGCCAAGGCGACCGAGCTGATCCGCTCGGACGGCTTCGAGGAGCTCGTCCAGCGCGAGCCGAACGGCGAGATCGAGGAGGGCTACGTCTACGAGCAGGAGCCCGTGGCCGGCACCCGGCTGCCCAAGGGGTCGATCGTGACGATCGTCGTCTCCACCGGCAAGCCGAAGGTGACCGTTCCGCCGCTCGTCGGCAAGACGCGCGACGAGGCCGTGCAGGAGCTCACGGCGCTGGGGCTCGACGTGACGGTCGCCGAGGTGAACTCGTCCCGGCCGGGCGGCACCGTCACCGCTCAGGACCCTGCGGCGGGCACCGTGCTCGTCGGCGGCTCGACCGTCCGGATCAACGTCTCCAAGGGCCCCAAGCAGGTCGCAGTGCCCAACGTCGTCGGGCTGCAGATCGACATCGCGACCGCCCAGCTCAACACGGCCGGCTTCCCCGTGCTGCCCACGCAGGTCGAGAGCGACCGGCCGGAGGGCGAGGTCGTGGCACAGGACCCCCCCGGCAACTCGACCACGACCCAGGGTGCGACGATCTCGCTCTCCGTCTCGCAGGGCCCGACGACGGTCGCGGTGCCCGACGTCACGCTGCTGCCCGTCGGCGACGCGCGCACGACCCTCACGGCCGCGGGCTTCCGGGTCTCGGTCACCCGTCAGGACACCGACGACCCGTCGCTCGACGGCGTCGTCATCTCGCAGGATCCCGCCGGCGAGGCGCAGGCCGAGCCGGAGTCGAGGGTCACCCTGACCGTCGGACGCTACGTCGAGCCACCGCCGACGGAGGTCCCTCCCGTCGACACCACCGGGACCGAGACGGACCCGACGGCGACGATCCCGACGCCGTGAGCCGGATCCGCGTGGCGGTCCTCGCCGGGGGACGGTCGAGCGAGCACGAGATCTCGTTGGCCTCTGCCCGGTCGGTCGTGGCGGCGCTCGACCCGGCTCGCTACGAGGCGACGACGATCGAGATCGGCCGTGACGGACGCTGGGCGCTGCCGGCCGCATCCCGGGGGGCGATCGGCGCGGCACCGGCCGAGACGCTCCCTGTCCCCACCGACGCTGCGCCGGCTGCGCTCGGCGCGGTCGACGTCGTGCTGCCGATCCTCCACGGCCCCTTCGGCGAGGACGGCACCGTGCAGGGGCTGCTCGAGCTGGCAGGCGTCCCCTACGTCGGCTCGGGGGTGACCGCGTCGGCGCTGTGCATGGACAAGGACCTGTTCAAGGCCGTCCTGCGCGACCGCGGCGTCCCGGTCGCCCCGAACGTCACCCTCCGCCCGGGGGACCCGGTCGAGAACCCGTACGGGTACCCGGTGTTCGTCAAGCCCGCGCGGCTTGGGTCGTCGGTCGGGATCTCGAAGGTCACGACGTCAGCGGAGCTCGAGCCGGCGGTCGAGCTCGCGCGACGCCACGACGACAAGGTGCTCGTCGAGGAGTTCCAGCCGGGGGTCGAGGTGGAGTGCGGCGTGCTCGGCAACCGCGGCCCGATCGCCTCCGAGGTGGGCGAGATCGTCGCGCACGCGGACTGGTACGACTTCGACGCGAAGTACGCGGACGGGGGCATGGAGCTGGTCGTCCCCGCGCGGATCCCCGCGGAGACCGCCGAGGAGGTGCGTCGGCTCGCGATCGAGTCGTTCGTCGCGACCGACTGCGAGGGCATGGCTCGCGTCGACTTCTTCGTGCGGCCCGACGGCAGCGTCGTCGTGAACGAGCTCAACACGATCCCGGGCTTCACCGCGACGAGCGTGTATGCGAAGCTCTTCGCCGCGAGCGGCATCTCCTACCCGCAGCTGCTCGACCGGCTTGTCGCGCTCGCGCTCGAGCGCCACGCCCGCCGCTCCGAGCTCGCCTTCTGACGCGGGCGACGGGAAGGAGGGCGGAACGGAAGGCGGGCGACCGAGAAAGGCGGGCGAGGCATGCCTCGCCCCTACGGGTGGTTACGGAGCGCCCCTCCGCCGAACCGCGCGGCGTGGCGTGACCGGAGCCGACGACGGGGGTGACTGCGGTGCGCCGGGGGCACGATCCGGGCGTAGGGGCGAGGCATGCCTCGCCCGCCTTTCGCCCGCCCTCGCCGGCACGTCGCCCGCGCCCTACCTGGCTCTAGGTGCGGCGCCGGAGGCGCCGCACCTCAGCCGAGCACGTCGTCGAGCGCCGCCTCCCAGGCCTCGAGCGCGTCGTCGAGCTCGGCGTCGCCGATCGTGAGCGGGCAGAGGACACGGATGCAGTTCCCGGATACGCCCGACTTGAGCAGGATCAGCCCGCGCTGGAGGGCGGCGGCGATCACCGCCTCGGCGAGCTCGGGGGCGGGCTCCTTCGTCACCGGGTCGTCGACGAGCTCGAGCGCGAGCATCGCGCCGAGGCCGCGGACGTCGCCGATCCGCGGATGGCGAGCCTGCCAGGCGAGCATCTGCTCACGGATCCGGTCGCCGAGCGCCTGCGCTCGGGCCACGAGATCCTCCTCGGCGAGCACGTCCAGCACCGCCAGCGCGGCGGCGAGCGCGAGCGGGTTGCCGATGTACGTCCCCCCGATCGCGCCGGCGTGGGGCGCGTCCATCAGCGCGGCACGTCCGATCACACCGGAGAGCGGCAGCCCTGCCGCGATCGACTTCGCGACGATCAGCAGATCGGGCTCGACGTCGAAGTGCTCCATCGCGAACATGCGGCCGGTGCGGCCGAACCCGGTCTGCACCTCGTCCGCGACGAGCAGCATCCCGTGGGCGTCGCAGAGCGCCCGCAGCCCGCGGACGAACGCCGGGTCGGCGGGCACGAACCCGCCCTCGCCGAGCTGCGGCTCGAACACGACCGCGGCGACGTGCGACGCCGGCACGTGCGTGTCGAGCATCGCCTCGAGCCTGCTCAGCGCGTCGGCGGCGCTGGGGCCCCGGTACGCGTCGGGGAACGGGGCGCGGTAGACCTCGGGCGCGAACGGTCCCAGCCCGGTCTTGTACGGGTGCACCTTGGAGGTCATCGTCATCGCCATCAGCGTCCGCCCGTGGAAGCCCCCCTCGAACGCCACCACGGCCGGCCGGCCGGTGGCGAGGCGCGCGATCTTCACCGCGTTCTCCACCGCCTCGGCGCCGGAGTTGAAGAAGGCCGCTCGCGTGCCACCGGTGATCGGGACGAGGGCGCCGAGACGCTCCGCGAGCTCGACGTAGCCCTCGTACGGAACCAGCGTGAAGTCCGTGTGCGCGAAGCGGGTCGCCTGCTCGACGATCGCCTCCACGACACGCGGGTGGGAGTGCCCGACGTTCATCACCCCGATCCCGCCGGCGAAGTCGACGAAGGCGTTGCCGTCGACGTCGACGATCGTGGCGTTCCGCGCCTCCGCGGCGAAGACCGGGAGATGCACGATCAGCGGCTGGGCGACGGCGAGCGCCTCGCGCTCGAGCAGGGCCCGCGAGCGCGGCCCGGGGATCTCCGTGCGGATCTCGATCGCCTTCGTCGCGGCCACGACCGCTCAGGGTAGTCGATCGCCCCGGCGCTGCCGCCCCGGTACCGTGCCCCGATCGACGCCTTCCTGAAGAGCCTCGACGCGGATCCCGACGCGCAGTTCGAGCGGTGGCTCGCAGACGCTCGCGCCGGCGGCATCCACGAGCCGGAGGCGATGGCCCTCGCCACCGCGACGCGGGACGGCGCTCCGTCCGTGCGCATGGTGCTCCTGAAGGGACACGACGCGCGGGGCTTCGCCTTCTTCACGAATCGCGAGAGCCGCAAGGGCGGAGAGCTCACCGACAACCCGCAGGCGGCGCTGCTCTTCCACTGGGCGCCGCCCCTGCACCGGCAGGTGCGGGTCGAGGGGCGCGTCGAGCGCCTGAGCGACGAGGACTCGCTCGCGTACTTCGCCACCCGTCCCCGCGTGAGCCAGGTCGGCGCCTGGGCGTCGCCGCAGTCTCGCCCGCTCGCGAGCCGGGCGGAGCTCGAGCGCCTGGTCGCCGACGTCGAGCAGCGCTTCGCCGAGGAGGAGCAGCTGCCGCTCCCGCCCCACTGGGGCGGGTTCCGGGTCGTGCCTGTGGCGTTCGAGTTCTGGCAGGGTCGCGAGGGCCGACTGCACGACCGCGCCCGCTACACACGGGCCGGCGGCGCCTGGCACCGCGTCCGGGTCGCGCCGTGACCTCGGGCGTCGGGCGCGCCTAGGGCGTGGCGGCGGGCGCGAGGGCGCTCTTCGTGTAGAGGCCCGAGGCGTTCCAGAGGAGGAACCCCTTCGCCCCCTGCAGGCGTGTGGCCTCCACCTGCTGGCGCAGCTGCTGCGGCCCGTAGCCCCAGTCCTGGATCCAGGGGATCAGCTGCGCACGGCTCCCGCGCAGCTGGGTCTTGAAGTCGACGAGCGTCCGGAACACCGTCTCGCCCGGCTCGGCCGACGGACTCGTGATGCCGAGCTCGCCGCCCCCGTAGAGGACGGGATACGACATGGGGTTGACGTGGTCGACGTGCTGCGAGATCCACGCGGGCACCTGTCCGATGCCGAGGTTCCGGGTCGCGGCGAGACCGAAGAGCGCGGTCGAGACGCGGACGCCGAGCGGCCGCAGGCGACGCTGCGCGTAGGCGACGAAGTCGGCGATCACCTCTCCGCGCTTCACCGACGTCCTGCCCGGGTAGACCGCGCTGTCGACGTCGCCGTCCGAGGGGAACCGCACGTAGTCGAGCATGATCTCGTCGAAGCCTGCGCGCGCGGCCGCCGCGGCGACGCCGACCGCGTAGTCCCAGTTGCGCCGGTCATAGGGGTTGAGCCAGCCGAGCCCGGCGTTCGTCGTCCAGACGGATCCGTCCCGGCGGCGGATCGCAAGATCCGGTCGCGCCCGCGACAGGACGGGATCCTGGAAGACGACGACCCGCCCGATCAGGTAGATCCCCTTGGCGTGCAGCTTGCGGGCCACCGCGCGCGGGTCGAAGTACGACCGGGCGGCGCCGACCTTGGCCGCGAGCGGGACGCCGGCGGGACGGAAGCCGATCTCGCCGCCCTCGTCCTTCACGTCGAGCTGGATCGTGTTCAGCCCGTGCTTGCGCAGCGCGACGTACTCGTCGAGCTTGCCCGGGAGCGACGCGAGCGCGCCGGTCACGTGCACCCCCCGCACCTCCACCGGCAGCGGCCGGGGCCGCCCCGTCGCAGGGAGCCCTGCCGGCGCGGTCGTGACGACCACCTCTGCGGCCACCTGCTCCGCCCCGGCAGAGGCGCCCGACTGGCGACCCTTGCCCGCGAGCGTCATCCCCCCGGCGAGCGCCAGGACGGCCAGAAGCGCCGTCCCGAGCACCAAGGCTCGGCGGCGGCGTTTGCGGCGTCGGATCTCGTCCCGGCGGGCGCGAAAGCGCTCGTTCGGGTCCATCGATGGGTAGAGCATGGACACCGGGTCCAGGAGGGTAGCGCACTCCTGACGCGCCTGCGACCTCCCCGACGGCGTACGATGGCCCCTCGATGGTGCTCCCCGACCGCGTGATCCGGCGCCTGATCGAGGACGGCAGGATCGGGATCGACCCCTACGACCCGGCGCTGATGCAGCCCTCCAGCCTCGACGTGCGCGTCGACCGGCTGTTCCGGGTGTTCCGCAACTCGCGCTACCCCTACATCGACGTCAAGCGCGAGCAGGAGGAGCTGACGGAGCTCGTCGAGGTCGTCGGCGACGAGGCGTTCATCCTGCATCCCGGCGAGTTCGTGCTCGGCTCGACGCTGGAGCAGGTGCGACTGCCCGACGATCTCGTGGCGCGACTCGAGGGAAAGTCGTCGCTCGGCCGCCTCGGGCTGCTGATCCACTCGACGGCGGGGTTCATCGACCCGGGCTTCGACGGGCACGTGACGCTCGAGCTCTCGAACGTCGCGAACCTGCCGATCACGATCTACCCGGAGATGAAGATCGGGCAGCTGTCGTTCATGCAGCTCGCCGAGCCGGCCGAGCGACCGTACGGCGCCGACGGGATGGGCTCGAAGTACCAGGGCCAGCGCGGGCCGACGCCGAGTCGGTACTGGAAGAACTTCGAGCGCCCATGACGGTCCTCGTCACCGGCTCGAGCGGGTTCATCGGGCGCGCCGTGACAGCCGCTCTGGCGGCGCGCGGCGACCGGGTGCGGGCGATGGTGCGCAGCGCGCGGTCGGCGGAGACCTTGCGCGGGATCGACTGCGAGCTCGTCACGGGCGACGTCGGCGATCCGGCATCCCTCCGCGCCGCGGCCCGGGGATGTCGGTCGATCGTGCACCTGGTCTCGATCATCGAGGGCAGCCCGGCGGCGTTCGAGCGCGTGATGGCCGCCGGGACGGGGAACCTCGTCGAGGCGGCTCGCGAGACGGACGTGCGCCACCTCGTCTACGTCAGCGCGCTCGGCACCGGATCGGACGCGACCGTGCCGTACTACCGGGCGAAGTGGGCCGCGGAGCGCGCGATCGTCCACGGCGGCATCGGCCACGCCATCCTGCGCCCGAGCTTCGTGTTCGGACCCGACGGCGGGGCGCTGCCGCGCTTCCTGCGCCTGGCCCGCGCGATGCCGGTGACGCTCGTCCTCGGGCCGGGAACGCAGCGCGTGCAGCCGATCTGGATCGACGACGCGGTCGCCGCGATCCTCCTGGCGCTCGACCGGGAAGGAGCCGACGGCCCGCCCGTCCAGCTCGGAGGGCCCGAGGCGGTGACCTGGGACGAGCTCTGGCGGCGGCTCACGACGGCGCTCGGCACGCGACGACCGCACGTGCACGTGCCGTTCTGGCTCGCCCGCGGTCCTGCCTCCCTGCTCGAGCGCCTGCCCGACGCGGTGCTCACCCGCGACCAGCTGCGGATGCTGGAAGGCCCCGACAACGTCGTCGGGGACGGTGGCGCCTCCATGCGAGAGCTCGGCGTCGAGGAGCTCGTGCCCCTCGACGAGCAGCTCCGCCGAGCCGTCGCCGCGACCCGCGAGCGGACGGCACACTGAGGGCGATGCGCGAGCCCGACCCGCTCCTCGTCTGCAGCTGGAGCTCCGCCTACTGGTGATCGTACGACCACGCCGCCCGGGTGGCGGCGCAGGTGCGCGGACACGGTGGGACGGAACGCGTCGGGCTGTCGACCCGGATCCGCGGCGCGCTCCGTGCACGACGAGGGGCCGTCCGTGGACGGCCCCTCGAGTCGGACACCAGCGGTGGATTGGTAGAGACGCTTCCGGCCGATCACGATCGGCGGCGCACGGTCGTGCGAGCCCCCCACGCTGGCTAGGCGGTTCCCGGTGGTCCCGGGGGCACGCCTCTACCCGCTGGTACCTCCGCTGCCGGTACTACTGGAATCGCTCACTACCGGACCACCTCCTTTCCGCGGTAGACGCGAGTGTACGCAGAGCAGTCGGACGGCCGCAAATCCGCCCCGGTAGCGTCTCCGGAGATGAGCACAGCCGGGTCGTTCGCCGAGCGCTGGACCCGAATCGTGGCCGAGCGCGACCTCGACGCGCTGGGGGCGATCCTGTGCGACGACGTCGTGCTCCGCTCGCCGGTGCTCCACCGTCCGACCGAGGGGCGGCTGGCGGTCGGCCTGCTGCTCGCGCACGTCGTCGAGGTGCTCGAGCCGCTCCGCTACACCGGCGTCTACGAGGACGGCGGGAACGGCGTCGTCCTGCGCTTCACCGCCCGTGTCACGGCGGACGACGGGCGCGCGCTCGACGTCGACGGCGTCGACGTGTTCTCGCTCGACGGCGACGGCCGGGTACGCGAGCTCACGGTGATGATCCGGCCGCTGAGCGCGCTGCAGGCGGTCGGGGCGCGGATGCGCGAACGCCTCGCCGACCCGTAGGGGAACGCCTCGTCGGGCCGGACGTGGCCGGCCGGGCAACATCACGTGCAGGCGCAGAAGAGCGGGCGAGGCATGCCTCGCCCCTACGGGAGGTCGACGACGATCATGTCGTCGTCGCGGATCCGCACCGGGTAGCTCGCGACCGGGAGGTACGCCGGCAGGGTCAGCGCGGCCCCGGAGCGGACGTCGAAGCGGGCGCCGTGGCGGGGGCAGATCACCTCGCAGCGCTCGACGTCCCACTCCCCCTCGCAGAGCTTCCCGTCGTCGTGCGTGCAGCGATCCTCGATCGCGTGGAGCACGCCGCCGCAGTTGTAGACCCCGATCCCCTCCGGCCCGACCTCCGGGAAGACCCTGTGGGCGCCGACGGGCAGCTCGGAGAGCGGACAGAGCTCGATCTCGGCCATCGTCCCTACGACAGCGTGATCTCGTCGGCCGGGCCGCCCCACTCCTCCGGCAGCGGCGTGCCCTTGGCGCGGTGCAGCGCCACCTTCAGCACCCCGAGCCCGAGCAGGGCGCACTTCAGGCGAACCGGCGTGAGCGGGATCCCGATCTCCTCCAGCAGCTCGTCCTTCGGCATCGCGGCGACCTCCGCCGCGGTGCGCCCCTTGACGAGGTCGGTCAGCATCGAGGTCGCGGCCTGGCTGATCGCGCAGCCCTGGCCCTCGAAGCCGACCTCCTCGACCACGTCGTTCTCCCCAAAGCGGACCGACACGGTCACCTCGTCCCCGCAGAGTGGGTTCTTGCCGTCGGCGATCGCGTCGGCCGGATCGAGCAGCCCGTGGTTCCGCGGGGCCTTGTAGTGGTCGAGGATGACCTCGCGATAGAGCTGCTCGAACTCGCTCATGGCTGTGCTCAGCCCCGCAGACCTGGGATCCGCAAGAGCGGATCCCAGCTCGCGACAACCCCTGAAGCGGCCGCCAACGGCGGCCTGAGCCAGCCCCGCAGATCTGGGATCCGCAAAAGCGGATCCCAGCTCGCGACAACCCCTGAAGCGGCCGCCAACGGCGGCCTGAGCGCTCTTCACGGAGCTAGCCCGGTCCTCGGCTGCGCTCATCCGAGCTTCGCCTTCGCGACGTCGACCGCGGCTACGAGCCGGTCGACGTCCTCGGGCACGGAGTAGAGGTAGAAGCTCGCGCGGTTGGTCGCCAGAACGCCGAGCCGACGCATCAGGGGCTGGCAGCAGTGGTGGCCGGCGCGGATGGCGACGCCCTCGAAGTCGAGCACCTGCGCGACGTCGTGCGGATGGACGCCGGCGACCCCGAACGAGACGATGCCCGCTCGCCGCTCGACAGGTGGGCCGTAGAGCGTCACCCACTCGCGCTCGCCGAGGAGCCCTAGCGCGCGGGCGGTGAGGGCGCGCTCGTGACGGGCGATCGCGTCGAGACCGACCGCCTCCACGTACTCGATCGCCGCGGCGAACCCGACCGCCTCCGCCATCGGCGCCGTCCCGGCCTCGAACTTGTGCGGCAGCTCGGCCCACGTCGACCGCCCGTCCTCGACGGTCGCGATCATGTGCCCGCCGTAGAGGAACGGTCGCATCGCCGCGAGGAGCGACGCGCGCCCCCACAGCGCGCCGATCCCGCTCGGGCCGCAGAGCTTGTGCGCGGACACCGCCACGAAGTCGGCGCCGAGCGCCTGGACGTCGAGGCTCGCGTGCGGGGCGGCCTGGGCGGCGTCGACGACGACGATCGCCTCGCGCTCGTGCGCCCACGCGACGATCCGCTCGACCGGGTTGACGGTGCCGAGCGCGTTCGAGATGCCACCGACGGCGACGACGCGGAGCCGGCCGCCTGCGACCGTCTCGTCGAGCAGGTCGAGCCGCAGCTCGCCGTCGTCGTCGACCGGGAGGACGCGGAACGATGCGCCGGTGCGCTCTGCGGCCGCCTGCCAGGGGACGAAGTTCGAGTGGTGCTCGAGCTGGGTCGCGAGCACGACGTCCCCGGGACCGAGGTTGTCGGCGCCCCAGGCGTAGGCGACGAGGTTGATCGCCTCCGTCGCGTTGCGCACGAACACGACCTCCCGCGCGGACGAGGCGTTCAGGAAGCGCCGCACCGTCTCGCGCGACGACTCGAGCGCCTCGGTCGCCAGCTCGGCCAGCTCGTAGACGCTCCGGTGGACGTTCGCATACGAGGTCTCGTAGAACGAGTCCATCGCCTCGAGCACGGCGCGTGGCTTCTGCGCGCTCGCCGCGCTGTCGAGGAACACGAGCCTGCGTCCGTGTGATGGTCGCTCGAGGATCGGGAAGTCGGCTCGCAGACGGTGCGCGTCCAGGACGGCTGGGGAGATCGTGGCCATTCGGCCATCGTACCCCCGCCGTGGAGTCTCACCGTCGGCCGCGACCGGCCGGCGTCGCGCCACGACCGCCCCCGTCCCCCACCGCGTCGGGGCCGGGCCAGCCCGGCCTCTGAGCCCACTCCGCCACCCTGTAGGGGCCGGGCATGCCCGGCCCCTGAGCCCGAGCTCCGCTCGGGCTCAGTGCGTGACGTGCCCGTTGCCCTGGGCCCGTTCGGACACCGCGCGGCGATGCTCGAGCTCCGCCGCGGCACCCTCGAGGATCTCGCACACCCGTGTCAGCCGCGCGGCCTCCGACGTCTCGCGCAGCAGCTCGAGCTTGAGCTCGGCGGAGAGCTCGAAGCGGCCCGCCAGCGCATAGGAGAGCGGGAGCGGTCCGTCGGTCCCGGGCACCTCGGCCTCGGCGCCGGTCAGCCCGAGGAGCCGCTCGAAGAGCGTGACGGCGCGGTCGACGAGCGCCGTCGGCGCCTCGTCGTCGGCGTCGAGCAGCGCCTCGACATCCGCCGTGTGGAAGCTCCGCCCCTCGGTGAGCTGGATCAGCCGGAACCGCTCGCCTCCCTCGACCACCACGTTGAGCCTGCCGTCCGGAAAGCGGTCGACGACTTCGACCACCGTGGCGAGCGTCCCGACGTCGCGCACGCCGTCGTCGTCGGCGAAGACGAGCCCGAACGGCCGCCCCTGCTCGACGCACTCGCCGATCAGCTCGCGGTAGCGCGGCTCGAAGATGTGCAGCGGCACCCGCTCGGTCGGCAGGAGCACGAGCTCGAGCGGGAAGAGACCGATCTCGTCCATCGTCGAAGCGTAGCCCCGCGGACATCTGACGGGCACGGGACGGACGCAGGCCCCGGGCGCCGAGGCGCCCGGGGCCTCTCCTGCGTCAGTGCGTCGCAGCAGGCCTGCCCGGCGTACCGCGGTGGCTGGTGCCGCCACCCCTCCGACCGTGTTCGATCATGTACACGACGGTGATCCCGAGAAGGGCGAAGACGGCCGCGATCCCACCGACGACGACCGGATCGCTCCAGTCGGTGCCGGGGGTCGCGATCGGCTCGGTGGCCACGACCGGCGAGCCGCGCGCGTCGAGGCCGGCGTCGATCCGTGCCTCGACCGTGTCGGCGGTTCCGATCGGCGCGATGGGTGTCGTCTGGGTTGCGACGACTGCGCCGACGCCCTTCGTCCCGCCCGTGTCACCGGGCCGGGTGGGCGCGACCGCGGATCCGCGCGCGTCGAGGCCGGAGTCGATCCGTGCCTCGACCGTGTCGGCGGTTCCGATCGGCGCGACCGGTGTCGTCTCCACTGGACGGCACCGACGCCGATCGTCCCCGCGCGGTCGTCGGGTCGGTCGGCCGCGAGCGCGGAAGGCACCAGCACGGCCACGGCGGACAGCGCGACTGCCCCGATGAGGAGCTTTGCGACTGTCACGGTGACCACTTCCTCTCCGGTCGCCATCCTGGCGACCGGGAGCGGAGAGTCCGCTCTCGTTGCCACCTCCATGATGGCACCGGGACGTCACCGCGCCATCGGCAATAACCCCGTACCGGGGCTGCGCGACGGCGAGAGGGCCGCTGACGGCCCTCTCGCGCGACCCGGCTGGGAGACCCCCTAGACGAGCGTCTTCAGGAAGACGTCCACCTTCTCGGCCGGATACGTCTCCGTCTTCAGCACCTCGAGCATCCCGATCTTCGCGAGCACGCGGAACGCGGTCTCGTTGTCCGGGTACTTGACGATCGCGAGGAAGTCCCAGGGACCCATGATCGCGAACACGTCCTCGAGCTGGCCGCCCTCTGCCTCGATGATCCCCTTGATCTGATCGAGGTACTTGGGCGCCTCCTGCATGTGCTCTCTGCCCTCGGGCAGGAGCTTGATCAAGCCGACGTACGTGAACATGCACACCTCCTGCACGTCGCTGGAAGCTGACTCAGCCACTCTCCCACCGTCCGCGCGGCTTCGCATCGGGGGGAACGCGGATCTTCGGCCGTGCCGGTCGCGCGTCGCCCGCTACGGTCGGAGCGTCGCCCGGACGACCTCGCCGGCCTCCACACCGGCCCGGGCGAGCGCCGTGCCGTCGGGCGACCAGATCGCGGACGAGCCCGCCGTGCGGTCGTACCCGCCGCCGGTCGCGCCTGCGAAGCTCGCGAACACGACATAGGCGTCCGCCGCCGACGCGATCGCCTGCGCTCGCTCCTCCTGGACCGGCAGCTCCTCGCGGTGGTGGACGATGCCTGCGAGGTACGCGTCGACGTCGAGCGCCGCGATCCCTCGCACGTGCTCGTCGACCCCGGTGTCCTTGCAGATCCCGAGACCGAGACGCCAGCCGTCGACCTCCACCGCCGTCGCGCCGTCGCCGGGCGTGAACCGGCGGAGCTCGTCGCCCCCCAGGAAGGTCTTGCGGTACGCGACCGCGACGCCCTCCGCATCGACGCGGAGCGTCGCGATCGACGCGCGGCCGTCCTCCGCGATGGGTGCGCCCACGAAGGCGATCGCGCCGCTCTCGGCACAGGCGTCGACGATGGGTACGAGCGCGGGGTCGGATGGCGAGACCGGGTCGGCATCGAGCTCGTACCCGGTCAGCGACAGCTCCGGGAAGACGACGACGCGCGCTCGCGCGTCGCGGATCGCGTCGGCGTGCGCTCGTGCGTTCGCCCTCACGTCCCTCGCCGTGCAGGACGGCTGCGCGGCGGCGATGGTCAGCGGCGCTCGCACCGCCGCGAACGTACCACTCCCGTCAGCTCGATTGGCCCCGTGGGGCCGAGCGTGAGCGTCAGGCCTGGGGGATCCTGGCTTCGAGCGCGGCGCCGAGCGCGTCGCGCACCGGCTCGAGCGCGACGCGGTCGAGCACGTCCTGGAAGAAGCCGCGCACGATCAGCCGCTCGGCCTCGTTGCGCGGCAGACCCCGCGCCATCAGGTAGAAGAGCTGCTCGCGGTCGACCGGGGAGAGGGTCGCACCGTGGGTGCAGCGGACGTCGTTGGCCAGGATCTCCAGCCCCGGGATCGAGTTCGCCGTCGCCGACTTCGACAGGAGGAGATTGCGGTTCTCCTGGTAGGCGTTCGTCTTCTGCGCGCCCTCCTCGACGCGGATCATCCCGCGCCACACGGTCGAGGCGCTGTCGCGCAGCGCTCCCTTGAAGGCGAAGTCGCTCGTCGTGTCCGGTGCCGCGTGGAGCTGGTACGTGTCGTAGTCGAGGTGCTGGTCGCCGTCGGCGAAGTACGCACCCGTCACCCGCGAGGTCGCGCCGCGCTCGGCGAGGTCGTTCTGGATCCAGACCTTGCCGCGTCCCGACCCGAAGCCGCCCTGCACCCAGTCGAGCTCGGCGTCCCGCTCGACGCGCGCGTGGTTCGACGCGAACAGCCACGTCTGTCGAGAGAGGTTCTGCACGTCGACGAACTCGACCTTGGCGCCCTCGCGCACCACGATCTCGACCGCTGCGTTGGCGTAGCCGGCGAGGCCCTCCGCCGCCGAGTCCGTCTCCTGGATCAGCGTGAACCGGCTCCCCGGGTCGGCGACGACGAGCACGCGCCAGAAGAGCGACCCGCCCTCGACGGCGTTCACGACGCGGAGGAAGAGCGGTCGCTCGACCTCGACTCCGGCGGGCACGTGGACGAGCAGCCCGTGCTCCCACACGGCGGCGTTGTGCGCGCGGAGCTTGTCGTCGGCCTTGACGAGCGAGCCGAGGAGCGGCTCGGCGTCGGTGAGCGCCTCGAAGCGCACCCCCTCGGGCGCCGAGTGGATCTCGAGCCCGCGCTCGTCCAGCGTCGCGATCCCCGCGGCGTCCAGGTCGACGAACGAGGGGCGCACGGGCGCAGCGGCGCCGGCGGCATCGGCCGACCACGCCTCGGGGTCGAAGCCCCGCAGGTCGGTGAAGCGCCAGTGCTCGTCGCGCGTGGTCGGGAGGGGGAGCGAGCGGTAGCGCTCGAGCAGGTCAGCTCTCATGCGGTGCGTACCTCCGGTGCAGCATCAGCGCGTTGCCGTCTGGATCGTGGAACAGCGCCATGTGACAGACGCCGGTGTCGAACGTGTCGCCGAGGAACGTCACGCCCTTCGCCTCGAGCTCGCTCTTCGCCGCGTCCACGTCGGGGACGCGCAGCGCGATCGACGAGGTGTGCGGTGCCGTGAACTCCTGGCCGATGTTCGTCGGGTCGACGAGGTAGAGGCTGACGTTCTCGCCGAGCTGGTACTCGGGCCAGGCGCCGTCGCCCGGGATCAGCGGCAGCCCGAGCGTCTCGCCGTAGAACCGCTGCGCCCGCCCCATGTCGGTCACGGGCACGGAGATGAAATCCACTCTCTCGACGACGATGCCCACACTGGTCTCCTAGGTTCCGTTGGCGTCAGCCAACGGAACCCGGTCAGCCAACGGAACCTTCCATCTGCAGCTGGATCAGGCGGTTCATCTCGACCGCGTACTCGAGCGGGAGCTCCTTCGTGATCGGCTCGACGAAGCCCGACACGATCATCGCGCTCGCCTCCGCCTCCGACAGCCCGCGGCTCATCAGGTAGAAGAGCTGCTCCTCGCCGATCTTGGAGACGGTCGCCTCGTGGCCGAGGTCGACGTCGCTCTCCTTCACGTCGATGTACGGGTACGTGTCCGAGCGCGAGTCCTCGTCGAGGATCAGCGCGTCGCAGACGACCTTCGACTTCGCCCCCGTCGCGCCCTTCGCGACCTCGAGCAGGCCGCGGTATCCGCCCCGCCCGCCGTCCTTCGAGATCGACTTGGACGTGATCACGCTGGTCGTGTTCTTGGCGACGTGGACGACCTTCCCACCTGCGTCCTGATGCTGGCCCTTGCCGGCGAACGCGATCGAGAGCACCTCGCCGTGGGCGCCCTCGCCCATCAGCCAGATGGCGGGGTACTTCATGGTCACCTTCGAGCCGAGGTTCCCGTCGACCCACTCCATGGTCGCGTTCTCGTGCGCCACGGCGCGCTTGGTGACGAGGTTGTAGACGTTGTTCGACCAGTTCTGGATCGTCGTGTAGCGGCAGCGCCCGCCCTTCTGGACGATGATCTCCACGACCGCCGAGTGGAGCGAGTCGCTCGAGTAGATCGGAGCGGTGCAGCCCTCGACGTAGTGGACGTAGGCGTCCTCGTCGACGAGGATCATCGTGCGCTCGAACTGGCCCATGTTCTCGGCGTTGATGCGGAAGTAGGCCTGGAGCGGCATCTCGATCCGGACGCCCTTCGGCACGTAGATGAACGAGCCGCCCGACCACACGGCCGTGTTCAGCGCGGCGAACTTGTTGTCGTTGCGCGGGATCACGGTCGCGAAGTGCTTGCGCACGAGCTCCTCGTGCTCACGGAGGCCCGAGTCCATGTCGAGGAAGATCACGCCCTTCGCCTCGAGGTCGGCCTGGAGCTTGTGGTAGACGACCTCGGACTCGTACTGCGCCCCGACGCCCGCGAGGTACTTCTTCTCGGCCTCCGGGATCCCGAGGCGGTCCCACGTGTCGAGGATCTCCGCCGGGAGGTCCTCCCACTTGTCCGCCTGCCCCTCGGTCGGCTTGAGGTAGTAGTGGATGTTCTCGAAGTCGATCCCCGACAGGTCGGCGCCCCAGCTCGGCATCGGCCGGGCGAGGAAGTCGTCGAGCGCCTGGTGGCGCATCGCGCGCATCCAGTCCGGCTCGGACTTGTGGTCGGAGATGACGTCGATCAGCTCGTGCGAGAGCCCCTTCGGGGCCTTGTAGATCGGGCTGTCGTCGACGTGCCAGCCGTAGCCGTACTCGGCGCCGATCTCGCGGATGACGTCGGTCTCGTCCTGAAGCGAGTCGCTCATCCCTGCTCTCCTCCCACGCCGGCGGGCAGGAAGGCCTCGTAGCCCTCGGCCTCGAGCTGCTCTGCGAGCTCGGCACCGCCGGAGGCGACGATCCTGCCGTCGACGAACACGTGGACGTGGTCCGGGGTGATGTAGTTGAGGATCCGCTGGTAGTGGGTGATCACGAGCGCCCCCATCTCGGGGCCGACGAGCGCGTTCACGCCCTCCGCGACCACGCGCAGGGCGTCGATGTCGAGCCCGGAGTCGGTCTCGTCGAGAATGGCGATCCGCGGCTTGAGCATCGCCATCTGCAGGATCTCGACGCGCTTCTTCTCCCCGCCCGAGAACCCGTCGTTGAGGTAGCGCTGGGCCAGCTCGCGGGGCACCTTGAGGTGCTCCATCGCGGCGAGCAGCTCGCTGCGGAACTCCTTGACCGGGACGGGGTCGTCCTGCCCGCCGTTGGCGACCTTGCGCTTCGCGTTGATCGCGTTGCGCAGGAAGCTCGTGACGGTGACGCCGGGGATCGCGTGGGGGTACTGGAAGGCGAGGAACAGGCCGCGCTGTGCGCGCTCGTCCGCCTCCAGCTCGACGATGCTCTCGCCGTCGAGGACGATGTCGCCCTCGGTGATCTCGTACGCCGGATGCCCCATCAGCGCGTACGCGAGGGTCGACTTGCCGGAGCCGTTCGGCCCCATGATCGCGTGCTTGACGTTCGTGTCCAGCGCGAGGTCGAGACCCTTGACGATCTCGGTCCCGTCCTCAAGCGCGACGTGCAGGTTCGTGATCTCGAGCAGTGCCACCGTGTCGACGTCCTTCGGTTCGGAGTTCGAGCGTGGGAAAGATGAAGTCCGATTCTGGAAAACCGGAAGTCTTCTTCGTCGATGCTACCGGGTCCGGCGCGTCGGCCGGGCCCGTCGATCTCTCCAACGTGACGGACGTCGCGGGGATTCCGCTCACGGCTGCTGGTACGCTGCGCCCCATGCCCTTCGGAATCGGCATCTGGGAGCTCCTGATCCTCCTGCTCGTGCTCCTTCTCGTCTTCGGCCCCAAGCGGCTCCCGGAGATGGGTCGGCAGCTCGGCAAGGGGATGCGCGAGTTCAGGGACTCGGTGTCCGGCAAGGACGGTCCGGTCGACGACGTCACGGACGAGCTCGCCGAGCTCCCCGAGGCGCAGGCCGCGCCGACCACGTCGAAGACGACCGAGCGCGAGACCGTCTCCTAGAGCACCCGTCAGCGCATGGCCCGCTTCATGCCGCGGCGTCTCGCGCCGGACGAGCAGGCGACGCTCGTCGAGCACCTCTCCGAGCTCCGCCACCGCCTGATCATCTGCCTGATCGCGCTCGCGCCTGCGTTCGGCGTCGCGTACGCGTTCCACGAGCGGCTGATCGAGTGGATGATGGAGCTGCTCCCGCCGAACACGCCGCTCGTGACGCTAGGCGTGACCGAGCCGTTCACCACCTCGCTCAAGGTGAGCTTCTACGCGGCGCTGGCGATCTGCCTGCCCATCCTGCTCTGGCAGGTCTGGGCCTTCCTCGCGCCCGCGGTCGATCACGCCACCCAGCGGATCATCTCGGTGCTCGTCGTGCTCGCGTCGGGGCTGTTCGCCGTCGGCGTCGCCTTCTCGTACCTGATCGTGCTGCCGAAGGCCCTCGCCTTCCTCGTCGACTACGACAGCGACCTCTACCAGAACCAGATCCGCGCGAGCTACTTCCTCTCGTTCGTCGCCGTGATGCTGCTCGCGTCGGGGGTCGCGTTCCTGATGCCGATCTTCATCCTCGGGCTCGTGCGGCTCGGGGTCGTGAGCTCCGGCACGCTGCGGCGCAACCGCCGGATCGGGGTCGTGGCGATGCTGAGCTTCGCGATCCTGCTGCCGACCGTCGACCCGGTCTCGCTCACGCTCGAGGTCGTGCCGCTGATCCTGCTCTTCGAGCTGTCGATCTGGCTGGCGGTGTTCATGGAGCGCCGCTGGGATCGCAGCCTCCGCGAGTCGTTCGAAGCCTCGTGAGAGTCGTCTCCGCGGACTGGGTCGTGCCCGTCGAGGGCGCGCCGATCCGCGACGGAGCGGTCGTGATCGGCGAGGACGGGCTGATCGCGGCCGTCGGTCCGGCGGCCGACCTCGGCGCAGGCGAGCGCTTCGACGACGCGGTGATCGTGCCGGGCCTCGTCGACGCCCATTCCCACATCGAGTACGCGGTGTACGCGGGCTTCGGCGACGGGCTGCCGTTCGTCCCGTGGATCGGGATGCACGTCCGGCGCAAGGAGCGACTCGACCTCGACGACATGCGCGCGATCGCCCGGGTCGGCGCCTTCGAGTGCCTGCGGTCGGGGATCACGACCATCGGCGACTGCAGCTTCGTCGGCGCGGCGGCAGAGGCGGCTGCGGAGACGGGGCTCCGCGCGATCGTGTTCGTCGAGGTGTTCGGACGGGACGCGAGCGCGCTCGACCGCTTCCACGAGATCGGTGAGCGGATCGCACCGGTGCTCTCGGACCGCGTCCGGCTGGGCGTCTCTCCGCACGCGCCGTACACCTGCACGCCCGAGGTCTACGCGGCCTGCGCGGCGCTGGAGCTGCCGACGCAGACCCACCTGGCCGAGAGCGCCGCCGAGCGCTCCTGGCTCGAGAGCGGCAGCGGCGACTGGACGCCGCTCGCCGACCTGCTCGTGCCTCCCCCCGGCACGACCGGCATCCGCCTGCTCGCGGCGGAAGGGCTGCTCGGCCCGCACCTCTCCGCTGCGCACTGCGTGCACGTGGACGACGAGGAGATCGCGCTGCTCGCCGAGCACGAGGTCGGCGTCGCCCACTGCCCGCGCTCGAACGGCTACCTCGGCTGCGGGGTCGCGCCGCTGGCGGAGCTGCGTGCCGCAGGCGTCGACGTCGCGATCGCGACCGACAGCCCCGCCTCGACCCCGTCGCTCGATCTCTTCGAGGAGCTGCGCACGGCGGTGGTCGCCGCCCGCGCCCGGGCGGGCCGCCCGGACGCGCTCTCGGCGGCCGAGGCGCTCGAGCTCGCGACGCTGGGCGGTGCGCAGGTGCTCGGCCTCGCGGACGAGATCGGGTCGCTCGTCCCGGGGAAGCGCGCCGACCTGACGGTCGTGGCGCTCGACGGCTCCCCCCTCTCGCCAGTTGAAGATCCTGTTGTGGCCGTGATCCACGGCGGGTCCCCGGATCGGGTTGCCGCTACTCTCGTAGCCGGCGAGGACCGCTACCGGCGAGGACACACGCGATGGCCCGATTCGACAAGAGCAGCACGAAGAGCGCGGGGTCGGATGCTGCCGTAGCGGCGCAGAAGCAGGCGGCGAAGAAGCGCAAGGCGCAGACGTCCTCGTACGAGGACACGATGTTCTTCCCGCGGCTGCGACGTCATGCCAAGTGGATGTTCGTGTTCCTCGCGCTCGTCTTCGGCCTGGGGTTCGTCGTGTTCGGCGTCGGGGCCGGCGGCGTCGGGGTCGGGGACGTGTTCCGCGACGCTGGCGGCGGCGAGGCGCAGTCCGTCTCCGACGCGCGCGCGGCGACCGAGGAGCGGCCGAAGGACGTGCGCGCCTGGCAGGACCTGTCGCTCGCCCTCCAGACCGAGGGCGACACGAGCGAGGCGATCACGGCGCTCGAGGTCGCAGCGGGACTCGCACCGAAGGACGCCGGGATCCAGCGGGAGCTCGCCGGGCTCTACCTCGTCCTCGCGGGCGAGAAGCAGCGCGACGCCCAGATCGCGCAGCTCGACGCGGCGTTCGGCGGCGCGACGCAGAACTTCCCCGGACAGCTCGTCGGCGCGAACGACCAGACCGTGCTGAGCGACCCGATCGGCCGCACCATCAACGCGATCGCGGCCGACCGGACGAACGCCGCGCTGACGGAGGCGGGCCAGGCCGCGGCCGCCGCCGTCGCCGCCTACCGCAAGGTCGCAGCGATCGAGCCGGACGATCCGAACGTCCAGATCGAGCTCGCGCAGACGGCGGAGCAGGCCGGTGATGCAGCCGCCGCGATCGAGGCCTACGAGGCGTTCCTGCGCCTCGCGCCGGACGACCCGAACGTGCCGATCGTCAAGCAGCAGCTGACGCAGCTTCGGCAGTCCTCCGGCGCCGCGTCCGGGTAGACTCGCTCCCCGTGGAGCCCGTCACGACGCGCCGCTCGAGGCCTCGTTCGCGTACGGTCCGCGCGGCGATCGCGCTCGGCGCGCTGCTCGCTGCCGTGGCGGCCGGCTGTGGCGAGACGGTGGGCTACTCGGAGGGCGGCGACCGGGTCGCCGGTCGTGAGCTGTTCATCGAGGGGTGCGGCTCGTGCCACACGCTCGCCGACGCGGGCACGACCGCCCAGATCGGCCCGAACCTCGACTACGCGTTCCTCCAGTCCCGCAAGGACGGCCTGGGCGAGAGCACGATCCAGCAGGTCGTCCGGGGCCAGATCGCCTACCCGGTCACAGACCCGCCGGTCGAGGGCGCCGCGGGGATGCCCGCGGACATCTTCACCGGGCAGGATGCCGACGACGTCGCCGCGTACGTCGCCTCGGTGGCCGGGCTCGACGTCGACGAGGACGGCAAGCCGGACGCGCCGGCCGGCGGCGGCAGTGACGGCGGCACCGATCCGGGCGAGACGGACGGGAAGGCGATCTTCGCCTCCCAGGGCTGCGGCAGCTGCCACGCCCTCGCCGACGCGAACGCCACGGGCGCCGTCGGCCCGAGCCTCGACGAGACGCAGCCCTCGCAGGAGCTCGTCGTCGACCGGGTCACGAACGGCCTCGGCGGGATGCCCGCCTTCGCCGACAAGCTCTCCGCCGAGCAGATCGACGCCGTCGCGGAGTACGTGGCCTCTGCTGCCGGGTCGTAGCGCTTCGCGGGCACCCCGCTCCGCGCGGTGCCAGGGAGGCCGCTAGGGGATTGGCGTGTCGTCGACGCGCGCTCGGGGCTCGTCTCGCGCCGCTGTCGCTGCGGCGCGCTCGCGGCGCGCGCGGACGACCAGCACGGTCGCGGCGACGAGCTCTGCGAGGAACACGAGCACGCCGAGCAAGGTGGCGAGCCGCGCAGCGAGCGCCACGAGCAGCAGCGCCCCCAGCACGAGCAGCACGACCCGGAGCGCAGCCCCCTCGTCCCGCAACGGGTTGCCGAGCCGAAGCCGCCGTCCCGCCATCCTCAGCTCTTCCTAGGTGCCGCGCGCAGCGCGGCACCCCGCCGAGCGCGGCGCTAGAGCAGGTAGACCGCGACCCATACCACGATCCACATCACGTCGACGAAGTGCCAGTAGATCGCCGGGATCTCGACGCCGTGGTGGTGCTCGGCCGTGTAGTGGCCGCGGAACGCGCGCACCGCCGCGATCGTCAGCAGCGTGAGGCCGACGAAGACGTGGGCGCCGTGCAGGCCCGTGAGCCCGAAGAAGGTCGAGGCGAACGCGCCGTCCCCGAGGTTGAAGCCCACGTGCGCGTACTCGACCGCCTGCGTCAGGAGGAACGCCAGGCCGAGCAGGATCGTGACGACGAGCCCGGCCTTGAGGCCGTTGCGGTCGTTGCGCTTGATCGCCTGGGTCGCCCAGTGCACCGTGAAGCTCGAGGTGACGAGGATCGCGGTGTTCACCGACGCGACGAAGACCGGCAGCTCGAACGGCTCCGGTGGCCAGCTCTCGGGCGCGCTCGGGTTGACCACCCGCACGAAGAAGTAGGCCGCGAAGAACGAGCCGAACAGCATCGCCTCGGAGGCGATGAAGAGCAGCATCCCGAACACGGTCGGGTCGAGCCGCGAGCTGCGGTTCGCGGGGGGCGGGCCGTGGTGCTCGTCGTGCCCGTGGCCGAGGGCCTCGGCGTGCGCGCTCATGCGCGGGCCCCTTCCACCGCCGGTGCCGGCTCGCTCGTCAGGATCGCGTGCTTCGCGCCGGGGACGCCGTACTCGTAGGGGCCGCCCACGACCTGCGGGATCTCGTCGAAGTTGAACACGGGTGGCGGCGACGACACCTGCCATTCGAGGGTCATCGCGCGCCACGGGTTCGCCTCGGCGACGGGCCCGCGCTTCCAGCTCACGATCGCGTTGTAGAAGAAGATGATGAACGAGGCGCCGAGCGCGAACGAGGCGATCGAGATGAACAGGTTGACGTTCGCGAACTGCTCGTCGAAGTCGGCGACGCGGCGCGGCATGCCGACCAGGCCGACCCAGTGCATCGGGAAGAAGGTCAGGTTGAGCGCGATGAACGTCACCCAGAAGTGCAGCTTGCCGAGCGTCTCGTTGTACATCCGGCCGGTCATCTTCGGGAACCAGTAGTAGATCCCGGCGAAGATCGTCATCAGCGAGCCGCCGAAGAACACGTAGTGGATGTGCGCCACCACGAAGTAGGTGTCGGAGGCGTGGATGTCGATCGCGACGGAGCCGAGGTAGATCCCGGAGAGGCCCCCGATCACGAAAACGGAGATGAACCCGAGCGCCCACAGCATGGGCGTGTTCAGGTGGATCTTCCCTGCCCACATCGTCGCGAGCCAGGAGAAGACCTTGACGCCCGTCGGCACCGCGATCAGGAGGGTCGAGATCATCATGGGCACGCGCAGCCAGTCGGCCATCCCCGCCACGTACAGGTGGTGCGCCCACACCGAGAACCCGAGCACGAGGATCCCGATCAGCGAGATCGCCATCAGCCGGTAGCCGAAGATCGGCTTGCGGCTCATCACCGAGATCACCTCGCTGATGATCCCGAACCCGGGCAGGATCATGATGTAGACGGCCGGGTGGCTGTAGAACCAGAAGATGTGCTGGTACCCGAGCACGTAGCCACCGCCCTCGGGCGCGAAGAAGCTCGTGTGCATCACCCGGTCGAACAGCACGAAGAACTGCGCGCCGGCGATGAACGGCGTCGCGAGCACGACGAGCAGCGAGGTCGTGAAGTTCGCCCACACGAGCAGCGGCATGCGCCAGAAGGTCATCCCCGGCGCGCGCATGGTGATGATCGTGACGAGGAAGTTGAGCGCGGTGAGGATCGACGAGGCACCCGCCCACTGGACGCCCATGTTGAAGAACACCTGGCCGTAGGGCTGCTCGGAGGCGAGCGGGGCGTAGCTCGTCCAGCCGGTCGCGAACGCGCCGCCGGGCGCGAGGAAGCTCGCCATGAACAGCACGCCGGCGATCGGCAGAAGCCAGAACGACAGCGCGTTGAGGCGCGGGAAGGCCATGTCCGGCGCGCCGATCATCAGCGGGATCACGAAGTTGCCGAGCCCGGCGAACACGGGCACCAGGAACGTGAAGATGAGCAGCGTCGCGTGGACCGAGACGAGCCCGTTGTACGTCTGCCCGTCGAAGAACTGCAGCCCTGGCTCCGCGAGCTCGGCGCGGAACAGCATCGCCATCAGGCCACCGAGGATCAGGAACACGAAGGTCGTGACGGTGTACTGGACGCCGATCACCTTGTGGTCGGTGTTGATCCGGAAGTAGTCCTTCCACGACGACGCCCCGTGGCCGGAGTGGTCCTCGGGCAGGGTCGGGCGGCCGGAGATCCAGTAGAGCCAGTAGTCGAAGGCGCCGAGCCCGAGCAGGAAGCCGATCGGCGCGGTCACCATCCCGCCGACGAGGACGATGATCTCCCAGTCGTAGGTCGGCTCCCAGCCGGCGAGCCAGCGGATCCCCACCACCAGGTAGAGGCCGACCAGGAAGAAGAGGGCCGAGCACCAGGCGGCGCGCACGAGCCCCGGACGCATCAGGATGCCGCGCCGGGTGCGGCTCGGCCCGTGCTCCGGTGCGTGGCCGGTCGGATGGTCGGCGAGCGCGGTCACGGCGACTCCTCCCCTGTCAGGTACGCCACCAGGGCGTCGATCTCCTCGGTGGACAGGCTCTCGCCGTACGTCCCGGGCATCACGTTCGGCTGGTAGCCCTCGGCGAGCACCTTGTTCGGGTCGACGATCGCCTCGCGCACGAAGGCCGCGGGCTCCTGGCCGGCCTGCTCGGCGGCGGCCGCGAGGTCGTCGAGGCCCGGCCCGACCTGGGCGTCGGTGCCGGCCGGCGTGAACGCGTGGCAGCCGCCGCAGCCGGCGCTCGCGAAGACTGCCTTGCCGTCGGCGGCTCCTCCGCCACCTTCGTCCGGGGCGCCGAGCTCGTCGAGCCACGTCGCGAACGCGCCCTCCTCGAGCACGCGCACGGGCGCGCGCATCGTCGCGTGCCCGAGCCCGCAGAGCTCGGTGCAGACGAGCGCAAAGCTCCCCGTGCGCGTCGGGGTGACGACGATCTCGGTGGTGATCCCGGGAACGAGGTCCTGCTTCTGCCCCATCTCGGGAATCCAGAAGGAGTGGATCACGTCGTAGGACGTCATCTCGAACTGGACGCTGCGGTCGACCGGGAGCACGAGCTCCTCGGAGCGGGCGTCGTCCGCGTCGGGATACTCGAAGAACCAGGCGAACTGCTGCGCGTACACCTTCACCGTCAGCGGGTTCTCACCCGCGTCGGCGTTGCGCGAGAGCACGACGGCCGTGACGACGCCGATCGCGATCACGAGCACCGCGGGGATCGCCGTCCACGCGACCTCGAGCCTCGAGTTCCCGTGGATCGGCGGGCCGTCGGTGTCGTCGCCCGGCGCGACCCGGAACGCCCAGACCGCGTAGAGCAGCGCCGCCATCACCACCGCGAAGATGACGATCGAGATGATCGTCGCGAACCAGAAGACGAACGCGATGCGGTCCATCTCCTCGGAGGCGGAGGTCGGCAGCCACTGGATGCGCCACGCCACGAGGACGGACACGATCGTCGCGACGAGACCGATCGCGATCATGCGGATCAGGGCGCCCCTGCGAACCACCGGGCGAGAGGCTACACCACCCGCCAGCGCGAAGGACTGTCCAAGGGCGCTGTGGCGACGATGTCTCCCGCACAGCGCAACGCCGTCGCCCGACCTGCGCGCCGGGGCGTCGAGGCGGCGCTATCCTTCCGCGTCCGGGCCGTTAGCTCAGTTGGTAGAGCAGGGGACTCTTAATCCCAAGGTCGAAGGTTCGAATCCTTCACGGCCCATGCTTGTCGGCTCAGGTCGGGAATCCGCAGGAGCAGACTCCCGACCCCCCTGAAGGGGCCCGCCCGCGGGCCACGGACCTCGATCTGCGACCGTGAGCTGCGGGGGCGGCGCGTCGTACGGGGGAGTGGGCGCACGTCGTCTGCGACAGCGCGTGCCTGAAGGGCCCATGCAGGCGCCCGGTGACGATCGCGATCTCCCCTTCGGCGTCGTCGCCACTCCCTCCCTCGCGGTCGGGGTCAGGTTCCAGGATGCCCCGCCGGGCGACCGAGCTTCTGCCGGAGCTGCCCCCGGGCGATGCGCAATGCGCCGCGGACGAACGGCGTCCTCGCCGACCCGAACGCGTCCTCGACGACCTTGCTCGCCTTCGCCTTGTCGTGGAACGCTTCGGTGATCAGCGCCGGATCGTCGAAGTTCTCGATGAACAGGTCGGCGATCGCCTGCTGCGGGCTGTCGTTGCCGGGCTTCCCGTCGCTCCCGTACTGCGAGACGAGGAGGGTTCGCCCCGCGGGCGTCAGCGGCTCCAGGAGCGTGTCGTTGAACTTCTCGATCCAGTGGTGCCGCTCCCAGAAGCGGTCGAACGTCGCGCGCATCCAGTCGGCGTCGAACGGGCCCTCGCCGCGCGCGGCGAACTGCTCGACGACGGTCTTCACCATCTTGTTCCCGTTGTTGGCACCCTGGCCGCCGATCGGGTCGAGCGAGTGCGCCGTGTCGCCGATCGCCATCACCTGACGACCGGACGGCAGCGTGCCGACCACCTGGCGCACCTCCGGCGTGAACTCCCCCGCCAGCCACGCGTTCTCGTCGGCGAGCTCGGCGTCCTTCAGGAGCTCGTAGTCCCAGGGCATGTACTCGCGAACGAGCTCCTTCGACCGGCGCAGCACCTCGTCGCCGGTCGTCGCGTCGCGGAAGACGTCGAACGGCCCGCCCGGCTTGGCCTCGACGAGCATCCCCCAGCACGCCTGGCCGCCCTTGGAGTACCAGGGCACCCAGAACGCCTCGCCGTAGGGCGCGAAGAAGTTGAACTTCACCGGACGGAACCACGGGGAGTACGGGAGCTCCATCGGGATCCCGGTCACGTTCGTCATGGCGAGGAAGCGCTGCGGCTTCGCGTAGACGGAGCGCTCTTCGTCGCGCGGGAAGAGCTTCATGATCTCGCCGCGGCCCGCAGCGACGAGGGTCAGGTCGTTCCGGGACGCGATCTCGTCCAGCCGCTCGAGCGTGACGCTCTCGATCTCGATCCGGCCCCCGCGCTGATCGAGCTCCTCCAGCCAGCGGGCGCTCTGCATGCGCAGATCGACGGCCAAGAACGGCTTCGACAGGCGGCCGAGCAGCGTCACGAGGACGTTTCCCTTCTCGGGCAGGAAATGCAGATGCACTCCCTCTCCGTGCGGCGCGACGTCGCCCCAGTGCTCGAGCCCCAGCTCCCGCTCGAACTCGAGCGCCGAGTCGAACCGCGCCGCCACGCCCGTGGGGCGGGACCTCGTCAGGAAGTCCTCGGGTGTCTTGTCCGAGTGGAGCGTGACCTCGTGGCCCTCCAGGCGGAGCGCGTGGGCGGCCAGCAGGCCGGCCTGCCCTGCGCCGACGATCGCGACCTTCGGCATCGGCACCTCCTCACCCGGGGCGGCCTCGCGGCGGAGACACCGCCCGCTGACAACGTCAGCAGGACCCTAACCGGTCAGCGCACGCGCGGAACGGCACCGACGAGGCGCACGACGCGGCCCGGCCTTCAGTCGGCGACCCCCGACCACGCCAACGGTGTCTCTGCTGGCCTGCCCTCTGGCGCGACGCTCGATCCCGAGATCGGAGGTTCGAATCCGTCACGGCCCATCACGACCACGTGGGGCCGTGGCCCTTTCGACCCGGTGGGTCAACCCCGTGTCGCGGCTCACGGGCAGGGCGCCTGCGCGACGACCCACCCCGCAACGAACACCGGTCCGTTCACGGCTCACGGACCGAGAACATCATCACGATCACCGCGATGATCGCAAACGGGACGATGGCGACGCCGACGGCGTAGGCCAGGATCTCGCCGATTCCTTCAGACATGACGGTTCCTCTCGTCGGGGGCGGTGGGGTTGCCCCACCGCCCCCGCTGCTCGTCGATCAGTCCTCGGCGTTGCCGGGGTGGAGCTCGCCGGTCTCGCGCTCGGGCAGGGCCATCCGCCCGGGGTCGAGGTCGTACGTCCACGGCAGGCCCGAGGCCTTCCAGCCGTTCTTGAGGCGCATCCCGTGGAAGACGCTGTCGGGGTCGTCGACCGCGCTGCCCTCCATTCCGTCGAGGATGTTGTAGGCGTTCGTGAAGCCGGCCGCCGCCAGCGCGTTGATCGCCATCGCGCTGCGGCCTCCGGAGCGGCACGACACGAGAATCGTGTCGTCGACCGCGAACCGCGCCTTCACGAGCTCGACGAAGTCGGGATTGAGCTCCCAGGGGAACCCCTGCTTGGCGTCGTCCCAGGCGTAGGCGAGGAAGGCGAGCGGGATGCTGACCGCCATCGGCGCGTGGCCGACGAAGACCCACTCCTCGGGCGTGCGGACGTCGAGGATCTTCACGCCCTCGGGGTCCGCCTGCCACATGTCGTAGGCCTCCTTGGCAGTGACGTAGAGCCCGAGCGTCGTCTGCCGCGCCTCGACGACCGGCCGGTCGGCGTGTGTGACTGTGGTCATCGGATCCTCCTCGCTAGCCGAGC
Organism: uncultured Actinomycetes bacterium; assembly: GCA_963703095.1. GTDB lineage: Bacteria > Actinomycetota > Thermoleophilia > Gaiellales > Gaiellaceae > Gaiella. Next base: position 385,101 of record OY969787.1, on the reverse strand, counting down.
CGCGTGCCTTCGGCCTCGAGCCCGCCGCCCTCGGGGAGCTTGCTCCAGCTGCGCCTCTGCCACTCCTCCTCGAGCACCTCGATCGCGGCCTTCTCCAGGAACTCCGGGCGCGCCCACTCGTGCACGTCGAAGTCGTTCTCGATGTAGCCGTGGCTGACCATGAAGTCCTTGCCGATCTCGACGCACTTCAGGTTCATCGCGCTGAGGCTCGGCACCATGTCCACGTCCTTGATGCCCTGGTACGTGTCCTCGGCGTCGAGGTAGAAGGTCTGCCTATTGAGGATCGCGCCTGCCGCTCGCTTGTGCTCGTTCGCCCAGCGCCCCACCTTGATCATCGCCTTCATGTAGGCGATCACCAGCTCCGGGTGCTCGTCGGCCATCACGTCGGTGCAGGTGATGACGGCCGGGGTGTTGGCGACCTGGATCGTCCAGTCCGAGGACTTGGACAGGTCCTCGATCATCTTGAGCCGGCCGGTGGCCTCCTGCAGGTGCTGGAGGACCTTGCTCTGGGTGTAGATCGCGTCGACGACGCCGCCGAGCAACGCGGTCTCCAGCGGGCGGAAGGCCAGGTCGTGCTTGTGGTCGCGGCGCATCCACAGCTCCGACGGGTTGTTCATCGGCGGAACCAGCATCTCGGGCTTGTCGTACCAGTCGTCCGGGTAGGGGAACTCGACCAGCTCGATGTCGTCCATCGTCATGTCGTTGAGCTTGAGCATGTTCTCGATGCCCATGTGCTCCTGGATCCGCCACCAGTCGTTCTTGATCGTGTTGAGGCTCTTCGAGATGCCGATCTTCTTCCCCATCAGATCCTTCATGCGGAAGATCGGGTCGCCGGCCCGCACGGCCATGCAGCCGCCCTCGTGCACCCACGTCGCCCCCAGCAGCACGGTGCGCCGGATGTCGGCGTGGACGTGGATCGGCGGGTAGAGGCCCCCGAAGCGAACCAGGTTGTCGAGGTTGTGGATGTAGTGCGGGTACCAGTTGTTCTCGGGCGCGTGGCGGAAGTAGGCGTACTCGACGCCGATCTTCTTGAACTCCTCACGACACCACCCCAGCTCCTGGTCGACGTTGTTCGCCGACACCATCGGGCAGTTCGTGAACCACACCTCGTTCCAGTCGAGAGGCACCGTCGTGGAGACCCTCTCTTCACCGGTCGTCGTTGCCATGGCTAGCTTCCTCCTCTTCGGGTCTCGGTGCGGGTCGTCGATCGTGCTCCTGCCTGTACCGGTGGCCTCTGCCCGGATGCCGCGCGAGGATCGTCGATCGCTCTCGCCTCGAGCAGGGTGAGCCCGAGCGCAGACACCCGCTGGAGCATCCCCTGGAGCTCCGCCTGGTCGCGCAGGTCGCCGGTCAACGTCGTGGTTCCCTCGTGGTGCGTCAGCGTCATGCCCTCGAAGACCGACCCGAGCATGTCTCCGAGCTCTCCGTCGACGACGAGCCGATACGTCCGGGCTGCCACACCCCGAGGATCGCACCGTCCGCCGAGAGGTCACCTCGGCGGATGGCGGATCACCCGGGTGAATCGGGTTCGTCGAGCAGGCCGAGCGTCTCCGCCCGCGCGACAGCTTCGGCCCGCGAGTGGACGCCGAGCTTGCGGTAGAGCGAGTGCCGGTGCGACCTGATCGTGTTCGGGGAGAGGAAGAGGCGCTCGCCGATCTCGCGAGCCGAGAGATCGGTGGTCAGGAGTCGGAGCACTTCGAGCTCGGCTGTGCTCGGCGGCTCGAGCAGCTCTCCCGCGCGCGCCCGCGACCTCGCGAGCTCGAGCTCGCGTGCCACCTCGTCGGCGAGCGCGGGCACGAGCCCGGCGTCCGTGAGCTCGTCCAGCAGCGCCCGGGCGGAGCGCAGCGTCTCCTCCGCCTCGTCCAGCCGGCCGCGACGCAGGCGAACGCGGGCGAGGAGCGCGCGGAGCCAGGCGTCGTGCACCGTCGCGACGTCGTCCCTGAAGAAGCGCTCGGCCCCCGCGAGCTCGCGCTCCGCCTCGACGAGGCGCCCTTCGGCCGCCAGCACAGAGCCGAGAGCCACTGACGCGTTGGCCCCGAGCCAGCTTCGACTCGTGCCGATCTCGCCCACCGCGGCCTTCGCCTTCTCGGCCTGGCTCCGCGCCGCCTGGAGCCGGCCGTGCTCGACGGCGACGAGCGCAGACGTCGAGCGGGCGACCACCAGGCTCGGCACGCGCCGCTCGATGTCCGGATGCTCCAGCGCCCGCAGGGCGACGGCCGATGCCCCGTCGGGATCGCCTGCGAAGTAGAGGGCACGGGCGCAGGCGGCCAGTGCCGCCGTAAGGAGCTCGTCCGGGCCGCTCTCCGCGAGCTCGACCGCGCGTCGGCCGTCGAGCACCGCCCGCCCGACACCACCGTCGGCCGTCAGCGCCCGGACGAGGAGCGCGGCCGCCTCGACGTACGGATCGACCAGGCCTGGGCGCTCTCGGACGGCGCGGTCGGCGAGCGCGAGGATCCGGCGCTGCTCGGTCGTGCTCCCGCCGACGAGCGCCGTGGCAGTCGCCGCAGCCACGGCCAGATCCGGATGGTCGACGACGACGTCCTCCGGAAGCGTGTCGACCCAGTAGACGAGCGTCCGACCGGCCCCACTCCTGATCAGCGATAGGTGGCTCTCGGAGAGGATCCGTGCGACGAGCTCGTGGTCGCGGATCGCAGCGGCGTGCCGAACCGCCTCGACGGGCAGGCGGTGCGATCGGAGCCACTCGGCCGCCCGGCCGTGGATGCGAGCCGCCTCGGCAGGCTCCGCCGCGGCGAGCTGGGCCAGCGCGTACTGGGCGAGGAGCGAGTGAACGCGAAACCAGCCGCCCCGGCCGAGACGTGAGACGAGGAAGTTGGAGCGCTCGAGCTCGATCAGCACGGACTCCGAGTCGGTGCGCTCGAGCACGGCGTCGCAGAGCTCCGGGGTGACCTCGCCCAGAACGGCGATTCCGTGGAGGAACGAGCGGCGGTCGGGATCGAGCGAGACGAGGACCTCGGCGCTCAGGTACTCGGCCACGAAGCGGTGGTCGCCCCCGAAGGCCCCCACCGCGCGAGCCGGGTCGTCGACCGTCCGGAGCCAGAACCCGGCCAGGACGAGCGCGGCCGGCCAGCCCTCGGTGCGCTCGACGAGCACGTCGAGCTCCCTCGGCCCGAGCTCCAGGTGACCTCGGCCCACGAGCAGCTCGCGCGCCTCGTCCCGTGTGAACGCGAGCTCGCGGGCGCGCACCTCGACGAGCCTGCCGCTCGCGCGGTGCGACGCGAGCCTCAGCGCGGGGTCAGCGCGCGTGACGGCGACCAGGTGCGCGTCGGCCGGCAGATGTGCGACGGCGTGATCGAGGGAGGTCAGGCATTCGGCGCTCGTCACCGTGTGCAGGTCGTCCAGCACGACGATCAGCTCGCTCCCGAGGGCGGCGATGCCGTTCATGAGCTCGTCGACGGCGTCCTCGACCGAGCTGCCCGGGATGGCCAGCCGCCGCAACGCGCCCCGCCCAAGCCCTGGGCGGACGCGATCGACCGCCGTCGCCACATAGCTCCAGAGGCGAACGGGATCGTTGTCGCCGGTGTCGAGGGTCACCCACGCCAGCGCGGCGTCCAGGCCCGCGCACCACGCGCTCACGGCCGTCGTCTTGCCGAACCCCGCGGGCGCGGCGACGACCGTCAGCGCAGCATGGCGGCCGGCGTCGAGCGCCTGCTGGATGCGCGGTCGATCGACGGCCTCGCGTCGCACGACCGGCGCGGCGAGCTTCGCCTCCACGAGGGGGGCCTCCTGGCCCTGGGCCGACATCTGCGCTCCGTCCTTCATCGTCCGATCATTCTCCCAGCGCTCGACGACCGGAACGCATTGCGGATGGCGATCACGATCAGCGGGGTGAGACGAGGACGACGCGCCTCATGTCCGCCGTCCTGGGCGTAGGCTCAGCGCGCCGGGGTTCGCTCTGGCCGACAGCCAATGACCCAGCTCAGCGACGAGGACCGAGACGAACCCGGCGAGACTGCTGCTCCCGCAAGCGCGGGGCTCGCTGATCGCGTGCGCGAGACCCTCGCTACCAGCGAGGCGAAGGCGCGGAGCGCCGCCGAGCGCCACGCGTCGGTCGCCGTGCCGTTCCGCGCGATGGAGCGCAACCAGGGGGTGGCGGCGAGCGTCCTCGCCGGCGGCCTCGCCTACCGGCTCTTCCTGTGGCTGCTGCCGTTCGGGCTGATCGCCGGCGGGGTGCTCGGCCTCGGGAACGCGGAGAGCATCGAGGACGCCGTGGCGACCGGGGGCCTCCCCGGGGCGGTCGTCGACGCGATCGGGGACATCGCGCGCGCTGCCGACTCGAGCTCCTGGTGGCTCCTGCTCACCGGCGTGCCGCTGCTGCTGTGGGAGGGCTACACCGGGGCGAGGGCGCTCCAGCTCATCCACGCGCTCGTCTGGGACGAGCCACCGCCGCGGATCCGGCCGCTGCAGAGCTCACTCGTCTTCTCGACGGGGATGTGCGTGTTCGTCGCCGTGGTCGGGCTGACGTGGTGGCTGCGCGACTGGCCGTCGCTCGCGTGGCTCGGCGTCGTCGTGGTCATGGTCGCTCCGCTCGCAGCGCTGTGGCTCCTCGTCTCGCTGCGTCTCCCGCACGGTGCTGCCGCCTGGACGGCGCTCCTGCCGGGCGCTCTGCTCGTCGCGGTCGGCTTCCAGGTCGTGCACGGGCTGGTCGTCTACCTCCTCGGGCCCAAGCTCGAGACCTCCACGTCGCTCTACGGTGCCCTCGGCGTCCTCGCGACCGTGCTGTTCTTCATGTGGGCCGTGGGGCGGATCGTCGTCACCGCCCCGATCCTGAACAGCGCGCTGCACGGCGAGCTCGAGAGCCGCCGCACCGGGGCGGCGGGCGAACGGCTCCTCTCGCGCGGCGGCCTGGAGCGGATCGGACGACGGCTCTGGTCGGGCGACCGCTGATCGCCCACACTCGGGAACAACGACAGGAGGAACGACATGGCGACCAAGAACGTGCGACCCCGGTTCTCGGACGAGCAGCTGAGCGAGCTCCTCGCGCTCGTCAAGGGCGCGGACAGCGTCGAGCTGAAGGTGACCGTTCCCGACACGGCCCATCGCTCGGCCGTGCGAGCGCTCGGGATCGACCCGCTCGACGTCCAGGTACGGCAGGTGTTCTTCTTCGACACGCCCGACCTGCGGCTGAACGCCGCCGGCGTCGTCGCGCGGGCACGGCGGATCCAGGGACGGAGCGGAGACACGGTCGTGAAGCTGCGGCCGGTCGTGCCGGCCGAGCTGCCGGACGACGTGCGGAAGTCGGGCAGCGTCAACGTCGAGGTCGACGCGATGCCCGGCGGCTACGTCTGCTCCGCGTCGATGAGGGGCAAGGCCTCGAACGACGAGGTGCTCGACGTCGTCCTCGGGAAAGGATCGTTGAAGAAGCTGTTCACGAAGGAGCAGCGCGCCTTCCTCGCAGCCCACGCGCCAGAGGGCCTCGAGCTGAGCGATCTCAGCGTGCTCGGCCCCGTGTTCGTGCTCAAGGACGCGTTCGTGCCGCCGGCCTACGGCCGCCGGTTCGTGACGGAGCTGTGGCTGTTGCCGGACGGCTCGCGCATCCTGGAGCTGTCGACGAAGTGCCCGACGGCCGAGGCGTTCCAGATCGCGCTCGAGACGCGCGCGTGGCTGGAGTCGATCGGCATCGACCTCGGCGGCAAGCAGGCGACCAAGACGAAGAGCGCGCTCGAGCTGCTCGCCGAGGAGGCTGCCGCGGCGGCGTAGCCGCGTCCACCCGTCAGCCGTGCTCGAGCGCCCCTGAGGCACTCTTGACCATCGTGGTCGACCGTCTCAGGACGACGGCGGCCAGGGTCGAGCCGACGAGCGCGACCAGAGCGAAGGCGACGATCCCCAGGCGCACACCGGCGCGATCCGGGAACGACGTCCCCGCGATCGCGAGCGCAGGCCCGCTCGCTCGCACGGCGGTGACCAGCGCAGTGGCCGTGCGCCTCGGCCGGAGGCGGCCTCCGGCGAGCCAGCCGAGCACGAACGCGCCACAGACCGACAGCACCGCCACGAGGGGCACGCGCTCGTCGAGCGTCTCGCCCAGCGCATCGCCGTCGCGGACGAGCACGATCAGCACCACCGCTGCGAGCGCGACGACCGAGAGCGACCGCAGGGGGCGGACGAGACGTGCGGCGCGGTCGGACGACCGCAAACGCCAGAGCATCCCACCGACGACGGGCGCGACGACCAAGGCGAGCAGGGTCGCGAGGACCCGTCCGAGCGGCACGTCCGTGCCGGCGGGCAGCAGCACCAGCGCCCAGAGCGGGATTGCGACGAGATTCGCGACCTCGAGCGCGACCACGAGCGCCACGGCGATCGCGACGTCCCCGCGCGCGAGCTGGGTCGCAACGATGCCGAGCGGCCCGGCCGACGCGACCCCGACGAGCAGAAGGCCGATCGCGTAGTCGCCCGACACGGACAGCGCCCGGACGAGCCCCCACACGAGCAGCGGCACGAGCACGACGTCGACGACCGCCACAGCGGCGACGAGACGGGCGCGCCGAAGCGGGGCGGCGAGGTCGCCGAGACGGTGGGCGAGGCCCACTGCAAGGCCGTTCGCCCAGAGCGCGACGACGAGAGCGAGCGCGTAGGCGAGGTCGAGAGCGCCGTCCACCGTCGGAGCATCGCAGGGACGGGGCAGAGGGCGCCGGCGCTGGCATGATCACCCGATGCGAGCCGGACACCGTGCCTGGGTCGGGCCGCGCAGACCGAAGACAGCGCGTGCGGGTGGCCAGGCGTGACGGTGCGCGCTTCGGAGACCGTCACCGACGGCCGCGCCGAGGATCTGCTGCTCTCCAAGACGACCATCCCATCGCTCCGCCCGGACGCGACGATCGAGCGGTCGTCGCTGCTCGAGCGGCTGCGCGCGTCGTCGCAGCGATCCGTCGTCAGCGTCGTCGCGCCGGCCGGGTACGGGAAGACGACGCTGCTGACGCAGTGGGCAGCGGTCGACGGGCGACCGTTCGCCTGGGTCACGCTCGACGAGCGGGACGACGACCCAGTGCTCCTGCTTCGCTACGTCGTCGCCGCGCTCGAGCGCGGCCTGGGCGCCGACCCAGCACGAGCGAGACGCCCACGCTCCGCGTCCGCGCTCGTCGCCCGTGTCGCGACGCTCCTGGAGGAGGCGCCGCCCGCCGTCCTCGTGCTCGACGACGTGCACGCGGTGGCCGCAGCGACGCTCGACGTCATCGGCGTACTCGCCCGCGAGGTGCCGCCCGGGTCGCAGATCGTGCTCAGCGGCCGCAAGGAGTGCACCGCGCTCGTCGCGCGCCGACGTGCGTCGGGAGACGTGGTCGAGATCGGGCAGGAGGGGCTGGCCCTCACGGGACGTGAAGCAGAGGAGCTGCTCGAGCGGTGGGGCGCCGAGCTCGACGAGCCCATGGCGGCAGAGCTGATCCGCGTCAACGAAGGGTGGGCTGCCGGGCTGTACCTCACCGTGCTCGCGCTGCGCGCGGGGGCCTCGTTCGAGGACGGCGAGGCGGTCGACCGCTTCGTCCACGACTACGTCAAGGTCGAGCACCTCGACCCGCTGCACCCCGACCAGCAGGTCTTCCTGCGTCGCTCGGCCGTGCTCGACAGGATGCGCGCCGACCTGTGCGACGAGGTGCTCCAGCGGGTCGGCTCGCAGGCCGTGCTCGATGCGATAGAGGGAAGCAACCTCTTCCTCGTCCCCCTCGACCACGAGCGCCGCTGGTACCGCTACCACGAGGTGTTCCGGGCGGTGCTCTTCGACGAGCTCGAGCGTGTGGAGCCGGGCGCGGCCAGCGATCTGCGGCGCCGAGCGGCGGACTGGTGCGAGGAGAACGGCTTCCCCGAGGACGCCGTGGCCTACGCGATCGCGTCCCACGACCTCGACCGGGTCGCACGGCTCGTCGTCGCTCTCGGCTTCACCCTCTACCGAACCGGACGCGTCGCGACCCTGGAGAGCTGGCTGTCGCAGTTCGACAGCGGGCCACTCCTCCACCGCCACCCGCAGGTGGCCGCGCTCGGTGCGCTCGTCCACGCGCTCCGGGGCCGCGCGTTCCAGGCCGAGCGGTGGCTCGACGGCGCAGCACAGGGCGACGAGGCCGGCCCCATGCCGGACGGGAGCTCGGGCATCGGTGACTGGATCGCGGCTGTCGAGGCGCTCGTCTGCCGCCACGGGCCGGAGCGGATGCGCACGGACGCCGTCCGGGCCCTCGAGGGACTCGGCCCCCTCAGTCCGCTTCGTGCGCCGACGATGCTCTCCCTCGCGTACGCGACGCTGATGGCGGGCGACCTCGAGACAGCCGAGGAGCAGCTCGAGCAGGCGCACGACGCGGCAGCAGCGCTCGGCGCGACGTTCGCCGGGACGACCGCGCTCGCGCAGCGCGCGTTCCACGCGCTCGACCGGGACGACCGCGGATCGGCCGCGGAGCTGCTCGCACGGATCGACGCGTGGGTCGAGCCCGAGCAGTTCTCCGACTACTCGACGGTGGCGATCATCCTCGCGGCCCGCGCGCGGCTCGCCGTCGTGGACGGGGATCACGACGCCGCTGCCGCTCACCTCGTGGAGGCGCAGCGGTTGCGCCCGGCGATGACCCACGCTCACCCCTACTACGTCGTGGTCTGCCTCCTCGAGCAGGCGCGCGCCTACGGAGCGCTGGGAAACACGGCCGCGGCGCAGACGCTGCTCGTCCAGGCAGCCGACGTCCTGCGCCGCCGACCCCTTCTCGGCGTCCTAGCCGACCGGGTCGCCGAGCTACGCAGGAGCCTTGACGGATCGGCGTCGAAGGAGTCGGGTCTGGAGACGACGCTCACCGCGGCAGAGCTCCGCCTGCTGCCACTGCTCACAACGCACCTGACGTTCCGCGAGATCGGGGAGCGACTGTTCCTCTCCCGCAACACGGTGAAGACGCAGGCGATCTCGATCTACCGCAAGCTGGGCGCGTCGTCACGCAGCGACGCGGTCGCTCGTGCGACCGACCTCGGGCTCCTCGAGCGTCACGACCCGCCCCTCTTCACCCCCTCGGGGTGATGCACGCGCTCACGCGGCGGCGTCCAATGGTTCGAGCATGGACGCATTCGCCGTCACCCTCCGCCGGTTGACGATCAGGGACCGGTCGTTCGTCGAAGGAGTGCAGTCGGACGAGGCGCGGAACGTCGTCGCATCGGGCCTCGACGCGAAGACCCACGCGCTCGTCAGCATCGGCGCGTTGATCGCGCTCGACGCCGCACCCCAGTCGTACTCGCCCTTCGTGGACGCCGCGCGCGCGCACGGCGCGACGGACGAGGAGATCGTCGGGACGCTCGTCGCGGCCGTGCCCCTCGTCGGGGCGCCGCGCGTCGTCTCGGCCGCCCCGAAGCTCGGGCTCGCGCTCGGCTACGACCTCGAGGGCGCGCTGGAGGAGCCGCCCGACGGGGCACCCGCGAGCGCTCCGATCGCGCCGACGACCACCGCCTGAGACTGCGGCCGACGGACGTCGGCTCCTGCCCCAGCAAGGCCGAGGCTACTGCCGGGCGAGGTGGTAGCGCAGCTCGGCCTCGGGATCCTGGATCAGGTCGCCGCCGACGTCGAGGGTCACGGTGTGGAGCTTGCCGGTGAACTCGAACGGGCCCTCGTAGTCGGGGGTGACGGGCGAGCCGGGGTTGGCTCCGCACGTCAGGGCGCCGGGGTTGAACATGAACGGCGTCGTGATCGGGGCCTCGGCGTTGCCGACCAGGGCGCCGTCGACGTACAGCTGGAGGCGGCCCGGTGCCCCGGCGCCCTTGCCGAGATCCGGCTCGCCCGTGGGCTCGAACTCGAAGCGGAGCTCGTGCTTGCCGGCCGGGAGGACGTCCTCGGACTCCACCTCGAGGAGCTGTCGGCCGACGTAGTTGTGGACGTAGCGCAGCCTGCCGTCCTTGACGTAGAAGGAGTACCCGCCGGCCGAGGTGCCCTGGCTGAGGAGCACGCCCTCGGCTCCCTGCTCGGGGATCTCGACGTCCGCGGTGATGCTGTGCGGCCGGTTCAGCACCTTGGGTGCGGCGAAGTTCGGCACCGACTGCGTGTGCGGCCTGTAGACGTAGCGGTCGCGCGGCAGCGCGATCAGCGGCTTCTCGGCCATCAGGCGCAGGAGGCCGCTCCCGTCGATCGGCATCACGTCGTACTTGCCGGCCTCGACGTACCAGGTCGCGATCATCGCGATCAGCCGGTCGCGGTGCTCCGCGGCCACGTTCTTCGTCTCCGCGAAGTCCTCGGCGACGTGGTAGAGCTCCCACCCCGTCGCGTCGAGCTCGGTCAGCCGGTCGGCAGAGATCGGGTTCCCGAACCCCGTGCCCGCCTCGGCGAAGGACGGCCCCGGCCAGGGGCAGACGGCCCGCCAGCCGTCGTGGTAGATCGACCGGTGGCCCATCATCTCGAAGTACTGCGTGTGGTGGCGGGTCTCGGCCTCGGGCTCGTCGAGGACGTGCGCGAAGCTGACCCCGTGCAGCGGCGACTGGGTCACGCCGCGGATCGCCTGCGGAGGCTCCAGCCCGAGGAGGTCGAGCACGGTCGGGACCATGTCGATGAGGTGGGCGTAGTGTTCCCGGACCTCGCCCCTGCTCGTGATCCCCTTCGGCCAGGCGACGAGGAACGGGTCACAGGCGCCGCCGCGGTAGGTCTCGCGCTTCCAGCGGCGGAAGGGGGTGTTGCCGGCCCACGTCCAGCCCCACGGATAGTGGTTGAAGTGCTTCGGCCCCCCGATCTCGTCGATGTGGGCCAGGCTCTCCTCGAGCGGCTCCTGCGCGTTGTTGAAGAACTGCGCTTCGTTGGTGGTCCCGGCGGGGCCGCCCTCTGCGGACGCGCCGTTGTCGGAGATCGACCATGATCAGCGTGTTGTCGAGCTCGCCGAGCTCCGACAGGAAGTCCAGCAGCCGGCCGATCTGGTGGTCGGTGTGCTCGAGGAAGCCGGCGAACACCTCCATCATCCGCGCTCCCAACCGCTTCGCCTCGTCCGGGAGCGCGTCCCAGTCGGGGACATCGGGGTCGTGGCGTGACAGCTCCGTGTCGGCGGGCACTATCCCGAGCTCCTTCTGCCGCGCGAACGTCTTCTCGCGGTAGGCGTCCCAGCCGTCGTCGAACATCCCCGCGTACTTGTCCGCCCACTCCTTCGCCACGTGGTGGGGTGCGTGCGTCGCGCCGAAGCACAGGTGCAGGTAGAAGGGCTTCTGCGGGTCGGCCTGCTTGCTGTCGGCGATGAACGAGACGGCCTTGTCGACGAGATCCTCGCTCAGGTGGTAGCCCTCCTCGGGCGTGCGCGGCGGCTCGACCTGGTGGTTGTCGTAGACGAGCTCCGGATGCCACTGGCTCGTGTCGCCACCCAGGAAGCCGTAGAAGCGCTGGAACCCGCGCCCGAGCGGCCAGCGGTCGTACGGGCCGGCGGCCGTCTCCTGGTTGCTCGGCGTCAGGTGCCACTTGCCGACCATGAACGTGCTGTACCCGTGCCCGAGCAGCATCTCCGAGAGCATCCCGTTCTCGAACGGGATCACGCCGTTGTAGCCCGGATAGCCGGTCGCGAACTCCGTGATGCAGGCGAGTCCGTTCGCGTGGTGGTTGCGGCCGGTGACGATGCAGGCGCGGGACGGCGAGCAGAGCGCGGTCGTGTGCATGTTGTTGAAGCGCAGGCCCTCCTCGGCGATCCGGTCGAGGCTGGGCGTGCTGATCGGGCTGCCGTAGCAGCCCAGATGCCCGAAGCCCGTGTCGTCGAGCACGATGATCAGGACGTTGGGCGCGTCCTCGGCCGCCCGCACCGGTGCCGGCCAGGCAGGGCTCGACTCGTCGGCCGTGCGGCCGATCACGCCGGGGAACGTCGTTCCAGGCTCGTACTCGACGATCGGCATCACATCTCTCCTGTTCGGGTCAGCTGTCGCGCAGTCAACAGCGAGGGGTGCCTCGACGCATCATCCCATCCGCACGACGCCGATCGACCTTCGCCTCGGCCTCTGACTCGGGCGCAGCGCGCCTCAGACCGCGAAGCTGATCGGGAAGGTCGCGATCCAGACCGCGGTCGCGATGAAAACGAGCAGGCCGAAGCCGAGCACCACTCGGCGCAGCCGCGGTGTCTCGAGCTTCGTGCTGATCCCGGCGAAGAACAGCGCCGCCGCGAACAGCACGACGCCGAGCACGTAGTTCGTCGCCCGCTGGACGTTGTCGCGGCCCTTCGCCGCGAGCGCTTCCGCTTCGACCTCGAGCCGCTCGGCCTCTTCACGCGCCTCGAGGCGGTACTCGGGCATCGCGAACGGCGTCAGCGGCGCGCTCGCGTTCGTCGACGGCTTCGTCGCGACCCAGGCGTCGACCGCAGGCTTGAACTCCTCTCGGAAGCGCTTCTCGTAGAACGCGACCAGCTCGTCCTCGCCGCGGACGTAGGCATCGACCCACTGGGTGAACGTCAGCACGTCGATCTGGGTCTGGGCGTTGGCGAGCGCGTCCGCCTTGGACGATTCGATGCGCGTCGCCGACGCGCGGCTGAAGGCCTTGGCCTGCTCGCCGTTCCAGCGGCTCGCCTGGTAGCCGCTCCACGCGGTCGCAACCGTCGCGAGCGCGAGGAGCACCGTGGCAACGAGCTCGAAGCGCGCCACGCGACCGCTCTCCTGCTCGCTCACGGCCCCGACGAGGCTCCGGTCGCGTCACACGGGATCGGCACCTCGACGCCGACGGCGCCGAGCGCCTCGTCGATCTGGGTCAGCGCGCGCTCCATGGCGACCGGTTGCAGCCCGCCGACGCCTTCCTGGAAGGGGTTGTCGAGCGCCGCCAAGAGCAGGAAGAGCAGTGTGATCACCGAGGCGACGCCTCCCATGAGCATCGCCTGCGTGACCGGGCCTTCCCCCGGGTCGGCGAAGAAGAGCATGTAGGCGAAGATCACGCCCGCGATCAGGAACAGGACGATCCAGAGCGTCGTCGGGATCACGCCGACGGCACCGTGGACGCGGTCCTGACGCGCCTGCTCGCGAGCAGACGTCTGTCCGAGCCATTGGTCGTAGGCGGACTGCTCGCTCGCAGTCTCTGGCTCGACGGAGCTGATCGTCCGGAACAGCGCGACTCCCCATGGGTTGATCGACTCGCCGATCGTCCCGTCCTGCATGCGCTGCCACTCGTCCCCGACCACGGAACGGCCGTAGCAGATGAGCTGACCCGTGAGCGTGGGGCCGACGGCCTCCGGGAGCAGCTGGGCGCTTTCGACCTGCTGGACGACCATCAGCGCCTCGGTCTCGGCACCCGTGCGCGACTGGTCGTAGCTCGTGAACGCGAGGAAGACGATGAACCCGAGCAGCACCGAGAACCCCGTGGCCAGCACGCCGAACACGCCCGACGCCCGGTCGCCGTCCTGGAACCAGCTGCCCTCGGGCGCACGCCGCCGGACGAGCAGCATGACGGTGATCGCGACGGCCGCGACGGCGGCCGTGATGAGGAGCCCTACGACGACGTTCACGCCGCGACCCTATCGACTGCCGTGCGCTCCGGGGTGCCCATCTCCCGCCGTCGCCGTCCTGCGTCGCAGGAAATCGGCGACCCCAGCGCGGACGGAGGGCTGGATGCCGCCGGGGCCGAGCAGCTCGACGACGCCGGCTCTCTCCAGGATGTCGTGCAGCAGGCTCTTCACCCGGGCCAGGCGGAGCGCGACTCCCTGGCCGGCGAGCTCGCCGTGGAGCTCGACGAGCATGTCGATCCCGGAGGTGTCGACGTGGGTGATCGCGCCCGCATCGACGAGCACCTCCTCGACGGGCGTCTGGGCGGTGGCGATCGCGCAGCGCACGGCGTCACGGAAGAGCAGCGCGTTGGCGAAGAAGAGCTCCTGGTCGAATCGAAAGATCACGAGCCCGGGAAACGTCTCGAGTCCTTCGTGGCGGGCGACGTCGCGGAAGCGGTAGTCCTCGTCGCCGTCGCCTCCGGTGCGGAGACGTCCGAGCACGGCCGTGTGCGGGCGGAAGCTGCGGACGACGAGCGCGACGAGTGACGCGAGCACGGCGACGACGATCCCGTCGAGCACGCCGAGCACGAGCACGCCGACGAGGCAGATCGCGGCGAAGGCGAAGTCGACCTGGTCGATCCGCTGCAGCCGGCGCAGCTCCCCGGTGCGCATGAGCGGCAGCACCGCGGCGATCACGACCGCGGCGAGCGTCGCCCTCGGCAGGTCGGCGAAGAACCCCATCAGGAGCGCGATCGTGAGCAGAACGAGCCCGGCGTTCAGGAGTCCGGCGAGCTGGGTGCGCTGGCCCGCACCGTCTGCGACCGCGGTGCGGGACATGCTCGCGTCCACCGGGAACCCCTGGACGAGCCCGACCGCGACGTTCGTGCTCCCCACGGCGACGAGCTCCCGGTTCGCATCCACCTCGTCGCCGTGCGCAGCGGCGAACCGACGTGCCGCGGCGATCGACTCCGCGTAGGCGAGGAGCGCGACGCCGAGCGCACCTGCCGTGAGGCGCTCGAGGTCGTCGAGCTCGAGCGTCGGCAGTCCGAGGTCGGGGCGCGTGGCAGCGGTCGGGCCGAGCAGCGCGACGTCCTCGGCCGCCAGGTCGAGCAGGCGGGCGATGACGACGCCGCCCACGACGGCGACGAGCGCTCCCGGGACGCGCGGCACGACCACCTGCAGCGCCAGCAACACCGCCAGCGTCCCGACGCCGGTCGCGGCCGTCCAGGGGTTCGCGTCGGCCAGGCTGCGCACGATAGCCTCCACCTGCGAGAAGAAGCCGTCCGCGTCGACCGAGAGCCCGAGCAGGGCCGGCACCTGACCGACTGCGATCACGAGCCCGAGCCCGACGACGTAGCCGGCGAGCACAGGCTTCGCCAGGAACTCTGCGACGAAGCCGAGCCGGACGAGGCCCGCGACGACGAGGACGAGCCCGGTGAGCAGCGCGAGACCAGCCGAGAGCGCGAGGTAGCGGTCGGGATCGCCGGCCGCGAGCGGGGCGACCGTCGCAGCGGCCAGCACCGCCACCCCGGAGCTCGGTCCGACGTTGAGCTGACGACTCGTCCCCAGCAGCGCGTAGACGACGAGCGCGGCGATCGCCGCGTAGAGCCCGTGCACCGGCGGAACCCCGGCGAGCGACGCGTACGCCATCGCCTGCGGCACGAGCACCGCCCACACGGCGAGCGCGGCCACCGTGTCGCGACGCGCGCTCCGGCGCCAGCCGTGGAGCGCAGGGAAGCCCGGGAGCAGCGTCTCCGTCCGGCCCCCGCGCCGAGCCGGCCTCACCGCCGCCGCCCCGCGGCACGGCCGGCGACGCCCCAGCGCGGCGGCGGAGTCGTCACGACCACGGCCTCCATCGTCTGCTCCCGCCGCGGATGCGCGGCATGCCAGCGCGCGTAGCGGGCCGTCAGCGGGCCCGCGCTCACGCCGTGCGCGACGACCGAGAGCGCGATCGTCGCGACGGTGGCGAGCAGCATCGTGCGCTCGCCCGCCAGCGAGGCCTCCTCGATCAGGAGCACACCGAAGACGATCGAGGCGAGCCCACGAGGGCCGAACCACCCCACGAACGCGACCGTCTGGGACCGGGCACCGGAGCCGGCCAGCGCGATCGCGACCGGGAGCATCCGGACGACGGTCAGGCTGAGCACCGCGTAGACGCCGTGCCGCCAGGTGAGCTCGTCGAGGAACGGTCCGAGGATCGCGGCGCCGAACACGACGAACGTGGCCGCGTTCAGGATCCAGCCGCCCTGCTCCATGAGGTCGGACACCTCACCGCCGGCCCCCCGCCGCAGCCAGCCGAAGAAGAACCCGGCCACGAAGGCGGCGATGAAGATGCTCCCGCCGAGTGCTTGAGCGACTCCGGCAGCGAGGAGGGCGGACGCAACGGTGAGGATCTGCGTCCAGCCGCGCTCGACCAGTCCGTGCCGGGTCCCCGCGCGCAGCGCGGCGACCCCGAGCAGCCCGGCCGCGACTCCGGCGACGGCACCGAACCCGATCTCCTCGACCACGATGCGCGCAGCGCTCCCGGCGGTGAGCGGCGTCTCCTCGGCCTCCGCCACCGCCAGCGCGATGAGGAAGATCGGGACGCAGAGCCCGTCGTTGAGCCCGCTCTCGACGTTGAGCCCCTGGCGGATGCGCGACGGCACGCGCTCGTCGGAGACCACTGCCTGCCCGAGTGCGGCGTCGGTGCACGCGAGCATCGTGGCGAGCACGACCGCCTCGACGAGCGTGAGCCCCGGCAGCACGCCGAGCGCCGCGAGCGCCCCGGCGACGATCGTCAGCGGGAGCCCGATCCCCAGCAGCCGTACCGGGATCACGGCCTCCCGGCGGAGCGCGCCGACCGAGATCCTGGAGGCGTCCGAGAAGAGCACGAGCGCCAGCGTGATCTCGGCGAGGAGCTTGATCTGCCCGCCGTCCATCTCGATCAGACCGAGCCACTCACCCGCCACGAGCCCCGCGGCGGTGAACGCGATCGCCGACGTGAGCCCCACTCGGTCGAACGCGCGCGAGAAGGCCGCGTAGCCGAGGAGGACGAGGGCGATCGTCGCAAGCGTCCAGTCGTCCATGCGTCAGCCTCGGCCTCGACGCCCCGTCGGACGTGGGTGCGAGGCTCGCCGATGCTCCCATTCCCCGTTCATCGCGTCCCCGTGACGGTGCGTCCCGTTGCGGTCGCTCACGCCCGGGCACGCCGTCCTCGTACCCGGCCCCTCTCCGCCCTCGCCTGCCGATCGGGTCGCGGGGTTGGTCATCCGTGGCGCACATCCTCTCAGCCGGAGCCCGGTGCACGTCATCCCATGCGGGCGACCCGGCCTTGTGCGAAGGTCACGGAGAGAACGCCATCCCTCGCGAAGGGAGAAACCATGTGTCGCTGGCTCGCGTACTCGGGCACGCCGGTCCTGCTCGAGGATCTGCTGCTCAAGCCCACGCACTCGCTGATCGACCAGAGCCTGCACTCGCGGCTCGGGGCGACCACGACGAACGGCGACGGCTTCGGCCTCGGCTGGTACGGGGTCGGGGACACGCCGGGCTTGTTCCACTCCGTGGAGCCCGCGTGGAACGACCGCAACCTGAAGGATCTGGCGCGGCATCTGGTGTCGCCACTCGTGTTCGCGCACATCCGGGCGTCGACGGGCGGGGCGATCCAGCAGGCGAACTGCCACCCGTTCCGGCATGGGCGCTGGCTGTGGATGCACAACGGCCTGATCCGCGACTTCCACACAGTCAAGCGGGATCTGGCGTTCGCCGTTGACCCCTCGCTGTATCCGGAGATCGAGGGCTCCACCGACTCGGAGCTGTTCTTCTATCTGGCGCTCACCTTCGGGCTGCAGGACGACCCGCCCTCCGCGGTCGAGCGGGCGGTCGGCCTGATCGAGGAGACCGGCCGGAAGCACGGGGTCGAGCACCCGATCCAGATGACCGTCGCCACCACCGACGGAGCGAGCGTGTGGGCGTTCCGCTACTCGAGCGAGGGCAGCTCGCGGTCGCTCTTCTACAGCACCGCGGTGGACACGCTGCGCGAGCAGCACCCCGAGATGCCCGTCTTCCAGAAGCTGTCGGACGAGACCCGGATCGTCGTCTCCGAGCCGCTCGGCGAGCTCGCCGGCGTGTGGAACGAGGTGCCCGAGTCGACCGTCGGCATCGTCCGGGCCGGCCAGGACGAGCTGCGGCCGTTCGCGCCGCGCACCCGAGCCACCGCGGTGCTGCGCAGGATCATGCGATCGGGGTGAGGCCCGCCGTTCCCGGGACGGCGGAGAATCGACGTGACCGGGCAGCGACGGGCTCTGCAGCCGTCGCCGCGACGAACGAGAGGAGGCAACCGAGATGTCTGTGCAGGCAATCGGGCGACGGTCGGGGTGGCTCACCTTCGCCGCGATCGTGATGTTCGCCGTCGGCGTCGCCCGACTCGTGTCGGGCATCGACTTCCTCGCCGACGGGAACAGCGTGAGTGATCTCACCGGATCGGTGTTCGGCGACCAGCTCTGGGCCTGGGGGATCTGGGACCTCGCGATCGCCGGGCTCGCGCTCTTCGCAGGGTTCTCGCTGCTCTCCCGAGGCGCCTTCGGCCGGGTCGTCGGCTACATCTGGTCGTTCGCCGTGCTCGTCCAGAGCATCCTGATCATCAGCTGGGCTCCGTGGTACGCGGCCGCAGCGATGACGCTCGCGGGTCTCGTGATGTACGCGCTGCTCCGCGAAGACGTAGCAGACGTCTGAGCCGCCCGTCGGCGCAGATCACAGACCTTTGATCGCCTGGACGCGCCCGGCGCCGACCGCGGCCTGCAGCGCGGCGAAGTCGCGCTCGTTCTGATCGGCGTATCGCTCGGCGAACTCGGTCAGCGCACGATCGACGACGTCCCCGCCGCCGAGATAGGCGGCGATCGCGACGCGGTCCCCGGAGCGGGCGTGGGCGCGGGCGAGCGTCCACCCGCAGAGCCTTCCGTAGAGGGACATCCTCTCCGGTGTCATCGTCTCGACGACGGCGGAGCCCTTCCAGTCCCGCAGCTGACGGACGTAGAAGTCGCGCCGCACGTCGTCGATCCCGCTGTCGGAACGGATCCAGCCGAGGAAGATGTCGCTCGCCGCCTGCATCAGCCGTTGACCGTGGACGACACGCTCTCCATCGTTCGCGTCGTCCCCCGTGGGAACGAAGCCGGCGAGCACCGACGGCTGTGCCTCCTTCGCCTGCAGGAAGAGCGGATCCGACTCGTCGACTCCGAGCATGAGGATGATCCAGGCGCGGGTGCCGACGCTGCCAACGCCGACCACCTTGCGCGCCATGTCGACGAAGCGAAACTGCTCCAGGAGCACACGGCGATCGTTCTGGAGGCTGCGGCGGTACTGACGGATCAGGGAGCGAAGCTCCTCGAGGAGCGCGTCTCGCTCCATGGGCTCGGGCAGCAGCTCGTCGACGGGCACGACCAGCGGTGGGTCGCCGACGATTCGGGGCTCGCCGTCGACGATCCGCGTCAGCTTGGCGAACGCCTGCATGCTGTCGCGCGTGCGCGTCTTCGCGATGCTCGCCTCTGCAGCCCTCACCTGCTTGCGCGTGGCCCGCCTGGAGAGCTCCGCCACCGCCGCCTCGACGTCGAGGTGCGCGTACCAGACCTCGAGGTTGCTCATGCTCGCGAAGCGCCGCATCGCCTCCCGGTAGGAGCGGACGGCGTCGCCGACGACGGCGCGCCGGGCGTCCTCGCGATACCCGTTCTCCCGCCCCGCGACCGAGAAGCTGGCGGCGAGCCGCTTGACGTCCCACTCCCAGGGCCCCCTCAGCGTCTCGTCGAAGTCGTTGATGTCGAACAGGAGCCTGCGCTCGGGCGAGCCGAAGGCGCCGAAGTTCGACAGGTGCGCGTCGCCGCACAGCTGCGCGTCGAGCCCCGAGCGGGGCGTCGCCGACAGATCGGAGGCCATCAGCAGGGCCGCACCGCGATAGAACGCGAACGGCGAGGCAAGCATGCGGCCGTAGCGGATCGGGACGAGCTCGGGCACGCGCGACGCCGCCTGCCCCTCGAGCAGCGCGACGGGATCCGGACGGGTGGAGCCCGGCTCGAACGCCGCATGCGATCGTCGCGGGACCTCGGCCCGCGCCGCCTTGCCGCGCGCCTCCCGCTCTGCGCGTGACGGGTGCGGCACGACCTTCGCGCGTCGGCGCGCGCGCGTCGCGGAGCCACGGGCCTCCGCCACGGGCTCGTTCGTGCCGGCTCGCTCCGCGGACGTCGGCTCCGCGCGCGTCTCCTCGCTCATCCGATCCCCCTCGGTCTCATCGCGCACAGTAGTCGCCTCCGATCACGCGTCCAGACGTCGGCCCGAGGTTCACATCAGCCGCCCTAGCCGAGGTCGCGGTGCTGGCGAGTCCGCCGAGACGGTCGGAGCTTGACCGCCAGCGAGATCACGAGCACCACGGCGGCGGCCATCGACACCGCGTAGAGCACCAGCGCGACGTCGCTCAGCGTCCCGAGCGCGCCCTCCTCGCGCGAGGCGAGCGAGGCGGCGATCGCCGAGCCGATCGTCATGCCCGTGATGACGATCGCGACCGCGAGCAGCCTCGAGATCGCATCGAAGCGGGCGACGCTCCGGTCGAGGTCGCTCAGGTCGAGCTTGACCTTGATCTGCCCCTTCTGGAACTGGTCGAGCCACGAGAACGCCGCCTCCTGCACCGACGGGAGCCTGTTGACGACCTCCCGGCCGACGGTGATCGTCTGCTTCCGCACGGCCTTCTTGATCGCGGCCTCGTTGAGGGCGCCGGGGACGAGCTCCTCGATCGCCTCGACGGCGAGCTCCGCGAAGTCCGCGCCCTTCGCCTCCGGTACGAGAGCCGCGGTGATCGCCTCCGCCTGAGTCATCGCCTTGATCGCGAGGGTCAGCTGGGTGTCGAGCCGATAGCCGCTGTCACGGAGCTCGTCCAGCGCGGCGGGGATCAGCTTTGCGAGTGCGACGGTCTCGCCGGGGGGCGCGTCCATGATCGGTCCGATGCGCTGCTCGAAGCGCTTCACGAACGCGCGGTCGTCCGTGTCCCGGAACGGGGTGCTGAGCGAGCGCAGGGACTGCGCGAGGCCGGCCGCGTCACGGGTGCGCGAGACGTAGAGCAGCCCGCCGAGACTGATCCGCTTGCGCAGGTCGAGCTCGCCGACCATCCCGGTGTCGAGCAGGGTCATCCGCCCGGTCTCGAGGTCGACCTTGACGTTGCCCGGGTGCGGGTCGCCGTGGAAGAACCCGTCGACGAGCAACATCTTGACCGCCCCCCGGACGAGGTTGCGCTGCAGCGCGCGCCGGTCGAGCCCAGCGGCGTCGATCGCCTCGACGTCGGTCGACTTGACGCCTTCGATGAACTCCTGCGTCAGCACGGTGTCGGACGACAGCGCCGCCTCGATCGTCGGCACGTGCAGCCCCTCGATCGGCTCCAGCACCCGCGCGAGCCGGCGTGCGTTGTAGGACTCGATCGAGTAGTCGAGCTCGCGCAGCAGGGTCGTCCCGAACTCGTAGATCACGCCGGTCAGGTCGACCTCCTCCGCCCAGGCTGCGCGCCGCTCCATCACCCGTGCGGCGCGCATCAGGATCCTGACGTCCGAGCGCAGCTGCTCGTGGATGTTCGGGCGCTGCACCTTGATGGCCACGACGCGGCCTTCGCGCAGCGTCGCCCGGTGCACCTGCGCCAGCGACGCAGCGGCGAGCGGCGTCGGGTCGAAGGTCTCGTACAGCTCCTCCAACGGCGCTCCGAGAGACCCCTCGACGAGCTCCCGAACCTGCTCGAACGGGAACGGGCGCACGTCGCTCTGCAGCTTCGCGAGCTCCGCCTCCCACGCGGAGGGCAGCGCCCGGCCCTGGCTCGAGACGATCTGGCCGAGCTTGACGTACGTCGGGCCGAGATCCTGCAGCAGGAGGCGCACCTTCACCTCAGGGGGCAGCGGCACGACCGGCACGGGCGGACGCCAGATCCACTGCTGCATCGAGCGCCGGAAGCCTCCGAACGGGCTCCGGTCGAAGGCGAGGTCGACGCCGTACTGGGTCAGCGTCGAGTAGACCTGCATCAGGCGGAGCCGCTCGTCGACCGCGCCGACCCTCATGCCGCGGTCCCGTCGGTGGTGTCGTCGAGCACCGGAGGCGTGAGACCGAGCAGGTTCTCCAGCACGAACCCGATCACTGCGGTCAGGACGGCGCCGACGAGCAGCGCCCAGACGCTCGAGATGTCGAGCGCGCGTGACAGACCCAGCAGGCCGAGCAGGACGACGTCGATCAGGATCACGACGAGTCCGAATGTCTGCAGCAGGTAGGGGAGTGCGAGAAACGCGAGCACGGGGCCGACCACGGCGGTGATGACGCCGAACACGGCGGCCAGCCAGAGCACGGACAGGAACGGGCGGTCACCCTCGATCTCGAAGCCCGGCAGGACGAGCACGAGGACGCCGATCAGGATCGCGTTCGCGAGAAAGCGGACGGCCAGCGCGCGCGGGTTGAGGCTGCTGAAGTGGAATCGGCGACGCGAAGCGCTGTCCCGGTCGGTCACGATCCGGAGTCTACGGCGCTGCCGGCAGGCGCTCGTCACCCCGAACGGATGAGCGGCTCCGAGCCGTCGAAGCGTAGGATCACGCCCGTGACGAGCCCGCAGTTCGACGAGCCCGTTCGCTGGACGCCTGAGCGGCCCCGGTACCGGCCGCTCCGCCTGGTGATCGCGTGGATCGTCGGTGCTGCCGCGGTCTACCTCGCGGCGGCGATCGTGCCCGGCGTCGACCTCGAGAAGGGCGGGGCCTTCCTGGTCGCGGCGCTGATCGCCGTCCTGAACGCGATCCTGCCGCCGATCGTGGCGGCGCTGCGGCTGCCGTTCATGGTCGCGCTCGGGTTTCTGCTCGCGCTCGTCGTGGATGCCCTCGTGCTCGTCCTCGCAGCCGAGATCGCCCCGAGCTTCCTCACCGTCGGCTCGTTCTGGGACGCGCTGCTCGCCGCGCTCGTGATCGCGGCGGTGACGATCGTGCTGGCCGTCGTCGTCGGCTCGAACGACGACGACGAGTACACCCTCCGCGTCGTGCAGCGCATCGCCCGCCGGCAGGGCGGCGGCGAGCACACCGACGTGCCCGGTGTCCTCTACCTCGAGATCGACGGCCTCGCGCTCCCCGTGCTTCGGCGCGCGATGCGCGACGGCAACGCGCCGACGATGGCGCGCTGGATCGCGGAGGGCACGCACGACCTGGTCGAGTGGGAGACCGACCTCTCGTCGCAGACCGGTGCCAGCCAGGCGGGGATCCTGCTCGGCTCGAACTTCGACATCCCTGCGTTCCGCTGGGTCGAGAAGGAGTCAGCGACCTCGATCGCCTGCTCCGCCCCGGCAGACTGCGCGGAGCTCGAGCGCCGGCACGCGACCGGCATCGGCCTGCTCGTCAACGGAGGCTCAAGCCGCGGCAACCTGCTCTCCGGCGAGGCGGAGGAAGTCATCCTCACCGTGAGCCGGATCGAGGCGGAGAAGCGGGCCAACCCGGGCTACCGGGCGTTCTTCGCGAACGGGTTCAACGTCACCCGGTCGCTGGTGCTGTTCGGCTGGGAGGTCATCCTCGAGGTCACCGCCGCGCTGCGCGCCGCGCGGCGCGACGTCCGCCCGCGCGGGCACCGGGGCGGCATCTACCCGCTGCTGCGCGGAGCGATGTGCGTGATCGTGCGCGACCTGATCGTCTACGGCGTGCTGACCGACATGATGCGGGGGCGCCCCGCCGTGTACGCGACCTTCTCCAGCTACGACGAGGTCGCGCACCACTCCGGCCTCGAGCGCACCGACACGCTGGAGGCGCTGCGCAAGCTCGACCAGCAGTTCGACCGGATCGACCGCGCGAGGCGGTATGCGCCGCGGCCCTACGAGATCGTCGTCCTCTCAGACCACGGGCAGACGCAGGGCGCGACGTTCAAGCAGCGCAACGGCTACGGCCTCGACGAGCTCGTCGAGCGCTCGCTCGCGCGCGGCGACGTCGCCGACATGTCCGGTGGCGATGAGCAGTCGGCGATGGTCGGACACGCCCTGGGCGAGGCGACGGGTCGATCCGCGAAGAAGAAGCCGAAGAACGACGTCTCCGACAAGAACGTCGTCGTGATGGGGTCGGGCAACCTGGGGCTCGTCTACCTGATGGAGGAGCGGCGGCGCCTGACGCTCGAGGAGCTCGACGAGCGCCACCCGAAGCTGATCCCGGCGCTGCGCGAGCATCCGCACGTGGGCTGGGTGCTCGTGCGCTCCGCGGAGCGCGGGCCGGTCGTGCTCGGCGCGCGCGGTGCGCGGTATCTCGCCGAGGATCGGATCGAGGGCGAGGATCCGCTCGAGCACTTCTCGCCGACCGCCGCGTCGCACCTGCTCCGGACGGACGGCTTCCCCAACGTCGCCGACCTGATGATCGGCAGCTTCTACGACCCGGATCTGGAGGAGGGCTGCGCGTTCGAGGAGCTGATCTCGTTCCACGGCGGGCTCGGGGGCTACCAGACGAGAGCGTTCGTCCTCCACCCGCGCACGCTCTCGGTGCCCGACGGGCCGCTCCTCGGCGCCGCCGCCGTGCACGCGCTGCTCGCGCGCTGGCGGAACGAGCTGCAGGGCGAGGGCACGATCCCGCTCCCGGCCGCGACGTAACGCGAGGCAAGCCCCGGCCGGCCGGCCGAGGGCGAGGCGCGGTACCGCCGGGCCGGGCAGGCCCGGCCCCTACGACCGTAAGGCGGACTCGCCGCCGGACGACACAGACGCTGCCGCATCCGGCGCGTGGTCGCCGCGGGGATTCGCGCCCCCACGTGCCACGGCAAAGACACCTCCGCAGGGGCGAGGCTTGCCCCGCCCCTGCCGACGGAACACGGGCGCGGTGCGCCCGGCGCCTACGCGTCCGACGTGGTGTCGCCGTTCGCGCCGTTCTTCTTCTTGTTCGCGCGTGAGGCCTTCATCTCCTCGGCCTTGACCTTGGCGTCGGCGTACGAGTCCGTCACGAGCAGCCTCCCGCCCGTCCAGCCGAAGATCAGGAGCACGAGCACGAACGCGTAGATCTGGTTCACCACCGTCGTGAAGAGCTGCTGCGTCAGCGAGTAGGCGGTGGCCGTGTCCGCGTCGGTGTAGTCCTGCAGGGCGACGACGTTCGCCGCCTGCGTGATCCCGACCGCCCCGGGCGTCACGGAGGTCATGTTCGCAGCCGAGCTCGAGCCGATCACGCTCATCACGGAGTCGAAGGTCACGGGGATCGCGTACGCGGCGAGGAACACCCAGATCACGCCGATCTTCGCCGCGTAGCTGATCGTCTGCGGGAGCAACACCCGGGTCGCGAAGGTCTTGGGCGACTCGAGGATCTTGCCGCCCTGCTTCGCCTTCTCCCACAGCCCCTTCAGCCAGCGCCAGAAGATCCGCGCGACCACGACGACGAGGAATGCGCCCGCCGCGATCATCCCGAGGAGCAGCACGGGGTGGTCGCGGAACCAGCCGAGCTCGACGTCGAACGCGGCCCCTGCCTCCACGAAGAGGTACAGGTAGACGAGGCCGCCGACGATCGTGAAGAAGATCTTGTTGACCATGTAGGCCGCGAGGATCCCCGGGAAGGTCGAGCCCGGGATGATCGCGACGAACATCAGCAGCGTCACGAACGTGCCGATGTTGGCCGGCAGGAAGTTGTTCATGGCGACGCCGACTGCGTAGGCCGTGACGATCGGCCACAGCGTGACGCCCGCGTCCGGGTACCCGTACTTGAGGATCGCGTAGTACGCGAGGCCGTTGAACGTCGTCTGCGCGATCTGGAGCGCTGCGGCGGCGACCAGGTAGCCAACGGGGATGTCCTTGACCTGCGCCCAGAAGTCCTGAAGCCAGCCGATCACGTCGACGCCCAGCAGGCGCAGGACGACGAGGGTGATCAGGATGCCGGCGATCCAGCCGGCGATCTTGACGAAGCGCCGACGGCGAGAGGGATCGTGGAACGGCGTGACCGCGTCGACGGCGGAGCCGGAGACGCCGGTGGATGCGGCCTCGCTCACGGCCACAGCATAGGGAGCCCGTCGGGCAGCCGTGTCCTCCCGACGGGATGACGCCGCATGCGAGACCCCCCGTACACTGCTCGGTGGAGTCGGCGAGAGCGCCTGCGCCTCGACTGCGAGGAGGACATCAACGTGGATGCGGAGCACAGCACGCCCGTCGAGCCCGTCGAGGTCGCGGAGCCTGAGCCGTACGCGCGCGAAGCGTCGGACGTCGCGACCGCGCTGGGATCCGACACGGCAGCCGGGCTCACGGGCGCCGAGGCCGCGAGCCGCCTGTCGCAGCTCGGGCCGAACGAGATCACCGGCGAGCCGCCTCCCTCGATCTGGGCGGTCGCGCTGACACAGCTGCGCGATCCGATGAACCTGATGCTCGTCGCCGTCACGGCCGTGAGCTTCGTGATCGGCGAGCTGACCACCGGCGTCCTCGTCGGGCTGCTGATCGGGCTCAACGTCGTGCTCGGCTCGAGGCAGGAGCTGAAGGCGCGGGCCAGCATCGACGCCCTCGCGAACCTCCAGGTGCCCCAGGCGAAGGTGGTCCGCGACGGCTCGCTAGGCCTCGTGCCGGCGGTCGACGTCGTCCCCGGCGACCTCGTCCAGGTGGAGGCAGGCGACATCGTCCCCGCCGACGGGCGGATCGTCCGCTCCGCGACGCTCGAGACCCAGGAGGCGGCGCTGACCGGCGAGAGCGCCCCCGTCGCGAAGGACGCGAACGCCGCTCCCGGGGGGCGAGGTCGCGCTCGGCGACCGCTCGAACATGCTGTTCCAGAACACCGCGGTGACGAGGGGCACAGCCGCGATGGTCGTGACCGCCACCGGGATGCAGACCCAGATGGGCCAGATCGCCACCATGCTGACCTCGGTCACGCGCACCCGCTCTCCGTTGCAGAAGGAGCTCGCAACCCTCACCAAGGTGCTCGGCCTGATCGCGTGGGGCGCGGTCGCGTTCATCGTCGTCGTCGGGTTGGCCCGCGGGATGGAGTTCAGCGAGGTGATGCTGCTCGGCACGGCGATGGCGATCTCCGCCATCCCGACGGGCATGCCGGCCTTCGTCTCGGGCCTCCTGTCGATGGGGGCCAAGCAGCTCGCCGAGGCGAAGGCCGTGGTCAAGAACCTCACCGACGTCGAGACCCTCGGCGCGACGAGCGCGATCAACACCGACAAGACGGGGACGCTGACGATGAACGAGATGATGGTCTCGGTCATCTACGCGAGCGGCTCCTGGTTCACCGTCGAGGGCGAGGGGTATCGCAAGACCGGCTCGATCGCGGCGGTCGCCGGAGTCCCGGTGCCCGACTTCACGCGGCTGGCCCTCGGGCTCGTGCTCGACAGCGATGCCACGGTCGGCGACGACGGCAGCGTCGTCGGCGACCCGACCGA
Source organism: uncultured Actinomycetes bacterium (assembly GCA_963703095.1). Taxonomy (GTDB): domain Bacteria; phylum Actinomycetota; class Thermoleophilia; order Gaiellales; family Gaiellaceae; genus Gaiella. The sequence continues at coordinate 358,372 of OY969787.1, read as the reverse complement.
GGCGGCACTCGTCGTGCTCGCAGCCAAGCTGGGCGTCGACGCCGAGGAGACGCGGCGCGCCTACCCGCGCCTGGCCGAGGTGCCCTTCGACTCCGACTACAAGTTCATGGCCACCTTCCACCGGGCGACGATCGAGGGGGTCGAGCGCACCGTGCAGCTCGTCAAGGGCGGGCCCGACGTCGTGCTCGCCCGCTGCGCGACCGCGGGTGGCCCGCTGAGCGGCTCGCAGGTGCCGATGGACGAGGCGCGCCAGGGGATCGACGCGGCGAACGCACGCATGGGCGAGAAGGGGCTCCGCGTCCTCGCCTTCGCCGCACGGTTCGTCGAGGACCACGAGCTCGAGGCGATGACGGACGACCCTATGGGACTCGTCAACGACCTGTCGTTCGTCGGCATGGTCGGGATCATCGACCCGCTGCGCGCCGAGGCGAAGAGCGCCGTGCAGGTCGCGCTCGGCGCGGGGATCGACGTCCGCATGATCACCGGCGATCACGCCGTCACCGCCAAGGCCATCGGCGAGGAGCTCGGTCTCGGGTCGGGCGCGATCAGCGGCGCCGAGCTGCTGGCGCTGTCCGACGAGGAGCTCACCCGACGGCTCCCCCAGCTGCACGTCTTCGGTCGCGTCACGCCGCAGGACAAGCTCCGGCTCGCGCGGCTGATGCAGGAGCAGGGGCTGATCGTGGCGATGACCGGCGACGCCGTCAACGACGCGGCAGCCCTGAAGCAGGCCGACATCGGCGTCGCGATGGGCAGCGGCAGCGAGGTGACAAAGCAGGCAGGACGGATGATCCTCACCGACGACAACTTCGGCACCCTCGTCCACGCCGTCGAGATCGGCCGCCGGGTGTACGAGAAGGTCGTCTCCTACGTCCGCTTCCAGATGACGCAGCTGCTGGCCCTCGTGCTGCTGTTCGTCGCGGCCACGGCATTCGACATCAACGACGGGGTCGCCCTGACACCGCTGATGGTGCTCTATCTCCTGATCTTCGTGACCGCGGCAGGGGTCGTCGTGATCGCCGTCGACCCCGGATCGCCCGACGTGATGCACCGGCCGCCCCGCGACCCGAAGCTGCCGATCACGAACCGGGCGGCGATCACGCAGTGGGCCCTCTACGCCACGACCCTGTTCGTGGCGGCTCTGGTCCCCCTCGTGCTCGGGCCCGACGACCCGAGCACCGAGGTGGCGACCGCGTCGCTGACGATGACGTTCGTGGTGCTGGGCCTCGGCACCGTCTTCAACGCGCTCACGAACCGGCGCGACCCGGCGAGCGGGGTGTCGTCACCGCTCCTGAAGGCGCTCGCGATCTCGCTCGTGCCGGTCTCGCTGATCGTCCTCGGAACCGAGCTGCCAGGGCTCCAGCAGGGCCTGCTCACGACCTCGCTCACCGGGAACCAGTGGCTCGCCTGCTTCGGGCTCGCCCTGCTGCTGCCGCTGGTCGTCGAGGCGAGCAAGTGGCTCCGGCGGCGGAGCGCGGCGACGCCGGCGACGCTCGACCCGCAGCGCGCGCTCGCGCCACAGCGCGCCGTCGCCGAGGCAGCGCAGGACGGAGGCTGAGGATGTCCGCGATCGTCCCACGCTGGGAGTGGCGGGCGTTCGGCGAGCGCTTCGGGGCCGCCGAGGAGCGCTTCGTCGCGCTCTCGCCCGAGAGCGCGACGGAGAGCGACGAGCTGTACCTGCTCTCGGGAGCCGACGACGGAGACACCGTCAAGGTCCGCGCCGAGCTGATGGACGTCAAGCGGCTCGTCGAGGTGAACGCGGACGGGCTCGAGCAGTGGGTGCCCGTCCTGAAGGCGGCCTTCCCGCTCTCCCCCGACGACGTCGGAACCGTTTGCGAGGCGCTGCGTGTGCCGTCTCCGGCGCTCACGCGCCAGCAGACCTCGCTCGACGAGCTCCTCGCCGAGCTCGGTGCCTCGGACGGCGGCTTGCGACCGGTGCAGGTGCACAAGCGGCGGCTGCGCACGACGATCGACGGCTGCCTGGCCGAGCTCGCCGAGGTGCTCGCCGACGGCGTGCCGACGCGCACGATCGCACTCGAGTCGGAGGACCCGGAGCTGGTGATCGCGACCGTCCGGGCGCTCGGGCTCGACGGACGGAGGAACGTGAGCTACCCGCGCGGGTTGCGTGCCCTCCTGGGCCTCGACGCACAGCGGTTCGCGGTGATCGACATCGGGACGAACTCGGTCAAGCTCCACCTCGCAGAGCGCGACCCGCACGGAGACTGGACGACGCTCGTCGATCGAGCGGAGGTGACGCGGCTCGGCGAGGGCCTGGCCGACGGTGGGAGGCTCGCCGCCCCTGCCATCGCACGCACCGTCGACGCGGTCGCGGGCATGGTCGACGAGGCGCGCCGCGCCGGCGTGGTCGAGATCGCAGCGGTCGGGACGGCCTGGATGCGGATCGCCTCGAACGCGGCCGTCCTCGCGGATGAGGCACGGAGCCGCTGCGGCCTGACGGTGGAGGCCGTCTCTGGCGACGAGGAGAGCCGGCTGGCCTACCTCGCGACCGAGCGTGGGTTGGGCCTGGCCGGCGGTGCGCTCGTCGTCTTCGACACGGGGGGCGGCAGCTCACAGTTCACCTTCGGGCACGACGGCGCGGTCGACGAGCGGTTCAGCGTGAACGTCGGCGCGGCCCGCTTCACGGATCGCTTCGGGCTCGACGGCGCGGTCGGCGACGACGTGCTCGCCGCCGCGCTCGACGCGATCGCGGCGGAGCTCGTCCGGCTCGACGGTCGTCCCTCCCCGGACGCGCTCGTCGGGATGGGCGGGGCGATCACGAACATCACCGCGGTGAAGCACGGGCTGGCCGCGTACGACCCCGACGTCGTGCAGGGCACGGTGCTCGACCTGGCCGAGATCGATCGCCAGATCGAGCTCTACCGCACGCGCTCCGCCGAGGAGCGGCGCGCGATCGTCGGTCTGCAGCCGAAGCGCGCCGAGGTCATCCTCGCCGGCGCCTGCATCGTGCGGACAGTGATGACCAAGCTCGGTCGGGACTCGCTCACCGTCAGCGACCGCGGACTGCGGCACGGACTGCTCGTCGAGCGGTTCGGGCACAGGCCAACGGCCTCACGATGACGACCGCCCTGCCGCCGGGCCACCGGTGCCTGTAGCCTCGCTCGCTGACCGAGGCGACCGAAAGGCGAGACGATGTCGGACGCAGGCGCGAGCACCAGTGGACAGCACGTGACGAGCGCTCCCCGTGACGGCGCGACGACCGTGCTGCTCACGCTCGCGGCGGCGCAGTTCCTGATGACGCTCGACGCGTCCGTGATGAACGTGTCGATCGCGACCGTCGCGGAGGACGTGGGCACGACCGTGACGGGGATCCAGGGCGCGATCACCGCCTACACGCTGGTGATGGCCGCCCTGATGATCACGGGCGCCAAGATCGGCGCGATCATCGGGCGCAAGCGGGCGTTCGCGATCGGGCTCGTGATCTACGCGTCCGGCTCCCTCACGACAGCGCTCGCGCCGAACCTGCCCGTGCTCCTGTTCGGCTGGTCGCTGCTCGAGGGCATCGGCGCCGCGCTGATCATGCCCGCCATCGTGGCGCTCGTCGCCGGCAACTTCACGGTCGAGCGCCGCGCCGGAGCCTACGGCCTGGTGGCGGCGGCCGGCGCGATCGCGGTCGCCGTCGGCCCGCTCGTCGGCGGGTTCTTCACGACGTACTTCTCGTGGCGCTGGGTGTTCGTGGGGGAGGTGCTGATCGGCGCGGCGATCCTCGTGCTCTCCCGGCGCATCGCCGACGCGCCGGTCGAGCAGCGGCCGCGCCTGGACTGGGTGGGCTCGGTGCTGTCGGCGCTGGGCCTCGGCCTGTTCGTGTTCGGCGTGCTGCGGGCGGGCGAGTGGGGCTGGATCCAGCCGAAGGGGGGCGGCCCGTCGTGGGCGGGGCTCTCGCCGACGGTCTGGCTCATGCTGGGAGGTCTCCTCGTGATCTGGGTCTTCTTCCGCTGGGAGGCACGGGTGGACGCCCGGGGCGGAGAGCCGCTCGTGCGCCCTTCGATGCTCCAGAACAAGCAGCTCACCGGCGGGCTGACGATGTTCTTCTTCCAGTTCCTCGTCCAGGGCGGGTTCTTCTTCGTCGTGCCGCTGTTCCTGTCGGTCTGCCTCGGCCTGAGCGCGCTCGAGACGGGCGTGAAGCTGCTGCCGCTCTCGGTCACGCTCCTGGTGGCCGCGGTAGGGATCCCGAAGCTGTTCCCGGACGTCTCGCCGCGGCTCGTCGTCCGCTCGGGCCTGCTCCTGCTGCTCGCGGGCACGGTGGTCATGCTCGCGGCGCTCGACGTCGACGCGGGCGCCGAGATCGTGTTCGTGCCGATGCTCCTGATCGGGCTCGGGATCGGCGCGCTCGCCTCGCAGCTCGGCAGCGTCACCGTGTCGGCGGTGTCCGACGAGGAGGCGTCGGAGGTCGGGGGAGTGCAGAACACGATGACGAACCTCGGCATCTCGCTCGGCACGGCGCTCGCCGGGTCGGTGCTGATCGCGGCGGTCACGAGCGGGTTCCTGCTCAACATCGCCGAGAACCCGGCGATTCCCGCCGAGGTGACGGCCAGGGCGCAGGTCGAGCTCGCCGGCGGCGTCCCCTTCGTGTCCGACGACGACCTCGAGGAGGCGCTCGCGCAGGCCGGCGTGGATCCCGCCACGAGCGACGCCGCGCTCGAGGCCTACGCAGACGCCCGCATCGAAGGGCTCGATGCCGCTCTCGCGATCCTCGCCCTGCTCGCCGTCGTCGCCCTCTTCCTCGCCCAGCGCATCCCGACGACGCAGCCGGGGTCGACGGGTCGCGCACGGGAACCGACGTGAGACGGGCGCTCCTGGGCCCTCTGCTCGTCGCCGGCGCCTTCGGCCTCGCCTATCGCCGCGTGCTCGGGGTGACGCAGCGCCCGAGCTGGCCGCCGCCGCCCGATGCCGTCACCCCGGATGGCGCGCGGGGAGCGACCGAGGCGTTCGCGGCACGGCGTGGCGCCCGTCCTCACGATGCCGCCCTCCCGTTCGCCTGGTCGACCGCGGCGACGATCGAGCCGCTGGTCGAGGGGAAGCAGTTCTTCCCCCGCATCTTCGCGGACGTCGAGGCCGCCGAGTCCTCGATCCACATCCTCATGTTCGGCTGGCGCGAGGGCGAGGTCGGGATGGAGATGGCGGCGTTGCTCGAGCGGAAGCTCACGGAAGGGGTCGAGGTGCGCGTGCTCGTCGACGGCTTCGGCTCACGCCCGTACACGGAGGCGCGCGCGATGTTCACCGGGCTCGCGTCGGCCGGCGCGCAGATCGTCGTCAACGACGTGTTCCCCCTCGACCGCGACGGCCTGTTCCCCGACGGACAGAGCGTCGACCGGCGCCAGGACGAGGTCGGGCGCGCCGACCACCGCAAGCTGTACGTGATCGACGGCGCGGTCGCCTGGACGGGAGGCGCGGGGATCGAGGATCACTTCGCCAACGGCGGCTTCCACGACGTGATGGTTCGCGTCACCGGCGACGTCGTCCGTCAGGCCCAGGCGGCGTTCCTGACGAGCTTCCGCGGGCACGGCGGGCCGCTCCCCGACGACCTCGCGCACCTCTTCCCCGAGCCTGCTGACCCGGGCACGACACCGATCGCGCTCGCGCAGGTGATCCCGGGTGGCCACGTCGCGGCCTCGCAGGCGATCCGCGAGCAGATCGACGGCGCGCGCGACCGGCTCGACGTGATGAACCCGTACCTCACGGATCGCGACATGATCGAGCGGATCCTCGCCGCTGCCCGGCGCGGCGTGGCGGTGCGCGTCGTCGTCTCCGAGACGTCGAACAACGCGCAGGCGACCGCCGCGTTCAAGCACTACTACCGGGAGCTGCAGGACGCAGACGCCGAGATCTGGGAGCTGCCCGGCACGGTCGTCCATGCCAAGGTGGTCGTCGCCGACGACGTCGTCAGCTTCGGCACCGTCAACCTCGACGCCTGGGCGCTCTACCGCAACTCAGAGATCATGATGATCGCGCGGAGCCCCGAGGCAGCCGCCCTCGTCGAGGAACGGCTCTTCGAGCCGGACATCGCGCGCTGCACGCAGGGCCGGCCGCCGGAGGGGCTCCGCGAGCAGCTCGAGGGCCGGCTCTGGAGCCGCCTCTCGTCGTTCCTGTAGAGGCGGCGCCTGCCCCGCCCCACACGCACTGCGTCCGGCGCGCCGCGCCGCTTCGCACCGCTTCCTCGGTGGCTTTCTAGGTGCCGTTCCGCCGGGCGCAGCCCGGCGGAACGGCACCCGGAGCTCAGATCCCGAGGATCTGCTTCTTCTTCGCCTCGAACTCCTCGTCGCTGATGATGCCCTGGTTCTTCAGCTGCGAGAGCTTCTCGAGCTCGGCGACGTAGTCGGGCTCGGCCGGGCTCGGCGGGAGCGGCTGCGGCCTGCTGCGCGGCCATCTGCTGCTCCAACGCCGCCTGCTGTGCCATCTGCTGGTCGTACGCCGCCTGATCCTTCGCGGCGTACTTCTGCTCCTGGCGATTTGAGACGGCGCCCGCCGTCCCGGCGACCACTGCGGTCGTCGCCGCCACCCGGACGAGTCCGGGACCTCTTCGCCGCATCATCTATGCACCACCTTCCTCGGCCGCGGCGAGCGCGAACTCGCGGGCCGCCTGGACGACGTCGTGCGGCAGCCGGTCGAACGCGAGCAGCTCGCCGCCGGCATCGCGCATGGCCTTGCTCACCTTGCGCGCCCAGACGTTCTCCCACACGAGCAGGCACGCCGACGAGCTCGGCTCGAGCTCCTCCGCGGCGTCCGCGATGTCGTCCTCGTTGAACAGGCCGGAGACCTCGATGCCCAGCTTCGACAGGGCCTCCTGCACCTCGGGTGCGAGCTCGAAGAGCTCGAACGCCGCGATGTCGCCGTTCTCGTCCTTGGCGACGAACGTCGCATCGATGATGCGAATCGTCCCGTCGTCGACGAGGTCGGCGAGCGCCGGGGCGATCTCGCCGCGGAACTCGTTCCCGGGGAACGCGATGATCGCGTAGTCGACCGGTCCGATCTCTTCCATCACATGCTCCTTCCCGGCCCGGGTCTAACCGAGCGCCTTGGCCTTGATCGCGTCGAACTCGGCCTGCGTGATCGCGCCGGAGTCGAGCAGGCCCTTCGCCTTCTCGATCTCGGCGGCCGCGCCCCCGCTGCCGGCCGACGCCCGCACGGCCTCGTCGAACTGCGCGCGCTGCGCCTTCATCTGATCGAGGTTCCGCTGCGCCATCCCGTCGTTGTTCATGATCAGGTAGATGAACACGCCCAGGAACGGCGTCAGGATGGTGAAGATCAGCCACAAGGCCTTCTTGCCTCCGCCGATGTCCTGCCGGCGGAAGACGTCGGTCCACACGGTGATGAGGATCCAGAACCACATCACCCAGAGGAAGATGACCAGCATCGTCCACAGGACGTCGAGGAACGGGTAGTCGGCTCCGACGAACACGCTCACCTCCAGCTCAGGGATTGCACTCCACGATGGTTCATCCTGGCCTCCGAGCCCTTCCCCCGTCGTCGTGCGATCGGGATGAACGCGTGCGGCTGCCGACCTCACCATACAGCGTCGCCAACCTGCAGCGGCGCCTGGGTGACGCGTTCACCCGGGCGAGCCGCTACGCGGTCGCGACCTGACGCCCACGGGCGAGCATGCCGGTCGCGACGACCGCCGCGAGCAGCGCGACCACGGCGAACGCCGCCCGCACGGCACCCTGCTCGACCGCCGCGCCCGCGAGCAGGGGAGCGACGAGCGCCGCGAGCGCCCACGAGAGGTTGAGGACTCCGCTCAGCGAGGCCGTCGCCGTCTCGCCCCCTGCCTCCCTCGCCGCGAGCGGGTAGAGGACCGAGCCGAGCAGCGCGCGACACGCGGCGGCGAGGACGAGGAACCCGACCACCACGAGGCTCGAGAGACTTACGAACGGCAGCGCCCAGCAGACCGCCAGGGCGGCAACGGCGCCGCCGACGAGCCTGACGTCGATCCGGCCACCGCGGATCCTCGTCGAGAGCAGCCCCGCCAGGATCCAGACGGCCGACGCGACGGCGACCGCCGCCCCGATCCCCGCAGCGCTCAGCCCGTTGTCCGCGAGCACCGTCGGCACGAGCACGCCGATCGCCCCGGTCACGACGCCGAGCAGGGCCGCGGTCGCGGTTGCCCAGGCCGCGGTGGTGGAGGTGGCGATCAGCCCGAGCGTGGAGCGCAGAGGCACCGGCCGCGCCACCTGCTCCGGCTCGGCGGTGCGCGCGAAGGAGAGCGCGACCGGCGCGGAGAGCAGGGCGATGATCGCGAGCGGGAGGCGCCAGCCGAGGACGTCGGCCAGCGCGCCCGCCACCAGCGGTCCGGCGAGCCAGCCGACGCCGGAGGCGGCGACGATCGCCCCCGAGCCGGACGCACCCGGCAGTCGGGCGGCCGCGACGGCGGGGCCGATCGACCAGAACACTGCGAAGGCGACGCCGAACGCGACGCGCCCCGCGAGCAGCACGGCCAGGTTCGGGGAGACGGCCATCACGCCCAGGGAGAGCGGCGCAACGAGGGCGGAGCCGAGCAGCAGCGGGCGAGCGCCGACGCGCGCCGCGAGCTGGCCCGCCGGCACGGACGTCAGCAGCACCGCGAGCGTCGTGGCGGCGAACAGCGCGCCCAGCTCCACCGCCGAGAGCCCGAGATCCGCTCGGATCGTCGGCGCCAGCGGGACGATCGCGGCGTCGCCGGCGGCGTTCGCCAGTGCGAGCGCGGCGAGGGGGCGAAGCGAGGAGGGGACGAGGCCCACGCCTTCAGGATCGACCCGCCGACCCCATTCGTAAAATGCCGGTTGATGACCGGTTCGATCAAGAACGCCGATCGCCTGCTCGGGGTCGAGATCCGCCACCTGGCGGCGCTCGAGGCGATCGTCGACACCGGGTCGTTCGGAGCAGCCGCGCGGGCGCTCGGCTACTCGCAGTCGGCCGTCAGCCAGCAGATGGCGACGCTCGAGCGCGCGGCCGGCGTGCGCCTGCTCGACCGCCCCGTGGGCACCCGGACGGTCACGCTGACCGAGGCCGGTGAGCGGCTCCTGCGACATGCCCGGCGGATCACCGGGGCGATGCGCGCAGCGGAGGCCGATCTCACCGCGCTCGCCCGCGGCGACGTGGGGACGGTGCACGTGGGGACGTTCCAGAGCGCGAGCGTCCGGCTGCTGCCGCGGGTGATGCGCGCCTTCGTCGACCGCCGGCCGGGCATCGAGGTGCGCCTGACCGAGGCCGACTACGAGGACGAGCTCCTCGCCCGCCTGCGCAGCGGCGCGCTCGAGCTGAGCTTCCTCCTGCGAACGGAGGACGCGAGCCTCGACGCCGTCACCGTGCTGAGCGACCCGTACGTCCTGCTCGTCCCCCGCTCCTCACCGCTCGCCGCGCGCGACCGAGCCGTCTCGCTCCGGGAGGTCGCGTCGCTGCCGCTCGTCGGCTACCGGCGGCCGGAGGGAGGGGAGGCGATCCTGCGCGGGGCCGGCGCGGAGCCGAACGTCGTCTTCCGGTCGGACGAGAGCGCCGTCGTGCAGGGGCTCGTCGGTGCAGAGCTCGGGCACGCGCTCGTGCCGCAGCTCACGGTCGACCGAGGTGATCCCAGCGTCAGCGTCGTGCCGGTGCGGGGCATCGCTCCGCGGGAGATCACGCTCGCGTGGCACGTCGACCGGACGCTCTCGCCCGGTGCGATCGCGTTTCGCGACGTCGTCGTCGAGCTCGCGGGCACGCTCGCGGAGCGGGCGCCCGGCGACGGCGGCGGGTGATCGCGGGCGACACGACGCTTTCGAGCACCGCAGTCGACCACGGGCCGCCCGAAGTCGCGGTCAGCGTCGACACCGATGCCGAGACGCTGCCCCGCCGCGAGGATCCGGCCATGGGAGCGACTCCGCGAGCGGCCGTGCCGCGGCGCCGACTCGAGCTGAGGCCCGAGGAGCTGCGCCGCACGGTCGACCCGGCCACCCTGCCGTTCGCCACGACGGAGGAGGTGCCGCCGCTCGTGGGCACGATCGGCCAGCCACGGGCTCTCGACGCGATCGACTACGGCCTCAACGCGGCCACCGCGGGCTTCAATCTCTTCGTCGCGGGCACACCGGGCACCGGGCGGAGGAGCACCGTGCTCGACTACGTCCGCGACCTGGCCTCGGAGCGGCCGACCCCCGACGACTGGGTGGTCGTGCACGACTTCCGCGCGCCCGACCGACCGCTCGCGATCCGCCTCCCCGCAGGGAAGGGCGTCGCCTTCGGCGCCGACATGGACGAGTTCGTCGTCGCCGCGCGGCGCGAGATCCCCCGTGCGTTCGAGAGTGAGGACTACGCGCGACGGCGACGGGAGGTGCTCGCCGAGGCCGCAGGTCGACAGGAGGAGCTCGAGGCCGAGCTGACCCGGTTCGCCGCGGAGCGGGGGTTCGCGCTGCGGGTGGACATCACGGGCGTCGTGTCGATCCCGCTGGTCGACGGCAAGCCGATCACGCGTGAGGCGTTCGACGAGCTCCCCGAGGAGCAACGCGACGCGATCACGCGGGCGGGGAAGGAGATCGAGGAGCAGACCGCGACGTTCGCGCACCGGCTGCACGAGCTCGCCAAGCAGGCCGCCGTCAAGGTCGCCGAGCTCGACCGCGAGGTCGCCCTCTTCGCCACCGGGCCGCTGTTCAGGGAGCTCGAGGAGCGGTACCGGGCGATCCCCGCGGTGCTCGCCCACCTCGAGTCCGTCAAGCAGGAGATGGTCGCCCACCTCGCCGAGTTCCGAGGCGAGGGCGACGGGGAGGCCGAGGGGCGGACGCTCCTGGGATTGGCCCAGCGTCGCGACCTCTCCGTGTTCCGCGTCAACGTGCTCGTCGACAACAGCCGCACCGGCGGGGCGCCGGTCGTCGTCGAGGAGAACCCCACGTACTACAACCTCCTCGGCCGCGTCGAGTACCGCGCCACGTTCGGCGCGATGACGACGGACTTCCGCGAGATCAAGCCCGGCGCGCTGCACCGCGCGAACGGAGGCTTCCTCGTGCTCGACGTGCTCGACGTGATCCGGCATCCGTTCGCCTGGGACGGGCTGAAGCGCGCGCTCGGGACGGGCTCGGTGCGGATCGAGAACCTCGCCGAGGAGTTCGCGGGCACCCCGAGCGCGAGTCTGCGACCGGAGCCGATCCCGATCTCCGTCAAGGTCGTGCTGATCGGATCGCCTCTCGCCTACCACGTCCTCCACGCGCTCGACGAGGACTTCCGCGAGCTGTTCAAGGTCAAGGCCCAGTTCTCCCCGGTGCTCGAGTGGAACCGTGTCCACCAGCGCAGCTACGCCGCGTTCGTGAGCAGGTGGGTGCACGAGAACGGACTGTTCCACTTCGACCGCGCCGCGGTGGCCCGGCTGATCGAGCACGGCGGGCGCCTCTGCGAGAGCCGACGCCACCTGTCGGCGCGGCTGATCGACGTCTCCGACGTCGTCTCCGAGGCGAGCTTCTGGGCCGAGCGAGGGGATCGGAAGGTGGTGACGGCCGACGACGTCGATCGGGCGATCCGCCAGCGCGAGTACCGATCCAACCTGCTCGAGGAGCGGGTCCGCGAGCTGATCGCCGACGGCACCATCGCGATCGACACGCGCGGCCGCCGGGTCGGGGTCGTCAACGGGCTCTCCGTCCTCGACGTCGGCGACCACTCCTTCGGCCGCCCGACCAGGGTCAGCGCGCGTGTCGCGACGGGTCGTGGCTCGCTCGTCTCGATCGAGCGCGAGATCGAGCTGTCGGGGCCGATCCACTCGAAGGGCGTCCTCACCGCGGCCGGGTACCTGACCGCGACGTACGCGCAGGAGGCGCCCCTCGCGCTCTCGGCGACGCTCACCTTCGAGCAGTCGTACGACGAGGTCGAGGGCGACTCAGCCTCGACGGCGGAGCTGCTCGCGCTGCTGTCCGCGCTGGCGGACGCGCCTCTCGACCAGGGGATCGCCGTCACCGGGTCGGTCGACCAGCACGGGAGCGTCCAGGCGGTCGGCGGGGTCAACCGGAAGATCGAGGGCTTCTACGCGACCTGCAAGGCGCGCGGCCTGACCGGCGCGCAGGGCGTGGTGATCCCGCAGGCGAACGTCACGAGCCTGATGCTCGATCGCGAGGTGGTCGAGGCCGTGCGGGCGGGCAGGTTCCACGTCTGGGCGGTGCGCTCGGTGGACGAGGCGCTCGAGGTGACGACCGGCCTGACCGCCGGCCGTCGGCGACGCGACGGTCGGTTTCCCACGGGAACCGTCCACCGGCTCGTGGAGGAGCGCCTGGCGCTCTACGCGGAGCGGGTGGCGGCCGCGCGCGAGCTGCCGGCGGACGAGAGCTGACCCGGGCCGCCCTGCCCTTCACGCCCGGTTCTCAGGCGCCGACGCGCGAGGCCGCGCGCGCCTGCTCCGCGACCAGGAGCGGCGACCACGAGACCTCGACCGTCGGCTCGGCGTCCAGCGCGAGGGCTCGTGGGTCGAGCGAGGCGCGCTGCTCGCGGTGGAGCGCACGGGCCGCCTCGAGCGAGGGGTCGCAGAGGCGCTCCCCACCTCGCAGCGCCTCGACGAGGAGCGGCCTCGCGTCGGGCGCCGGGGCGGGCTCGTCGGCGCGCCCGATGACGTCGCGCATCACCACGCCGTCCTCCTCCAGGCGCCAGACCTGCTTCGCGCAGGGCATCGTCGCCTTCCCCTCCGAGAGCTTCAGCACGGGGCGACCGTCGAGCGCGACGAGCTTGTAGGCCATGTCGAGCGCCGGGGCGTCGGCCACGGTCGCGAGGCGGGAGCCGATCCCGAAGCCGTCGACGGGCGCGTCGGAAAGCACGATCCGGTCGACGGCATCCTCGTCGAGGCCGCCGCTGGCGAAGATCGCCACCTCCGGATGACCCAGCTCGTCGAGCAGCGCCCGCACGCGGCGGGACAGGTCGACGAGATCGCCCGAGTCGAGCCGAACGCCCGCGATCCGCACGCCCGCCGGCGCGAGGTCGGTCGCGACGGCGGCTGCGCGTCGGGCCCCGACGAGCGTGTCGTAGGTGTCGATCACGAGGGTGGCCCCGACCGGGTGGGCGCGGGCGAACGCCCGGAACGCGTCCTCCTCGTGCGCGAAGCACTGGACGAACGAGTGCGCCATCGTGCCCGTGACGGGGATCCCGTGGCGGAGACCGGCGAGCACGTTGCTCGTCGAGTCGAAGCCGGCGAGGTAGCTCGCGCGAGACGCGCGCTCGCCCGCGTCGCGCCCGTGGGCACGGCGCGCACCGAACTCGACCAGACGCCGTCCGCGCGCCGCCGTCACGCACCGGGACGCCTTCGCGGCGACGAGGGCGTCGAAGTGGCTCGTGTTGAGCAGCAGCGTCTCGACGAGCTGCGCCTCGATCAGCGGAGCGGTCACCTCGAGCAGGGGCTCGTGCGGCAGGATCACCGTGCCGTCGGGCACCGCCCGCAGCGAGCCCGTGAAGCGGAGCCCCTCGAGCCGCCGGAGCAGGCGCTCGTCGAGCAGGCCGAGCGAGGCGAGCCGCTCGACCGCCTCGGGTGGGAACGCGTAGCTCTCGAGCAGGTCGAGCACGCGGTCGAGGCCCGACGCGACGAGGTAGCCCCATCGCGCCGGCAGCCGCCGCGTGAAGAGCTCGAAGGTCGCCTCTCGCTCCGCGAGGCCCTCGGCCAGGTAGCCCTCCGCCATCGTCAGCTCGTACAGGTCGACGAAGAGCGCGGCGTCCGCGACTGATGCGTCGTCGGTGCTCCCGATCGTCCCGGCCATGCGCACGACCTCCCGGCCGGTGGGCTGCCGGCCTGCTCCCAGCATGCCGTGCGGGCGCGCCGTGCGGCAGCGGTGCGACCCCCGACCGGCTCCGCGTAGGTTCCCGCAGTCTGCCGGCGCGGCGTGGAGATCGGGCACCGGCCGCGGTTCGGGCTTGTACCGATGCGCACGCGGCGAGGACGTGCCACGCTGGTGTCGGTCGCCGAGAGGAGGCGGCATGGCGCGACCTGCTCTGCGTCGCATCGCGGAGGTCGTGTGGGAGATCCCGGCGGATGCGCGACCCGACATGCGGGTGCCGGCTCGGGTGTTCGCCGACGAGGAGCTCCTGGAGGCGATCCTCGAGGACGCGCTCGCTCGACCAGCTCCAGAACACCGCGACCCTGCCAGGCGTCGTCGACGCGGCGCTCGCCATGCCGGACATCCACCAGGGCTACGGCTTCCCGGTCGGCGGCGTCGTGGCGACGGCCGAGCCCGACGGCGTCGTCTCCCCGGGCGGCGTCGGCTACGACATCAACTGCGGCGTCCGCCTGCTCGCGCTCGACCTGACCGCCGCCGAGCTCGGTGGCCGCCGGGAGCCGCTCGTGCACGAGCTCTCGCGCCGGATCCCGGCGGGAGCCGGGAAGCGCAGCGAGCTGCGCCTCGAGGGCGCGGCGCTCGATCGGCTGCTCCTCGAGGGGCCGCGGATGCTCGTGCGCGAGCTCGGCGTCGGCACCGAGGACGACCTCGCCGTGACCGGAGTCCGAGGGCTGCCTCGCCGGCGCCGACCCGGCCGCGGTGTCCGAGCGCGCGCGTCTGCGCGGCGCGGGCCAGCTCGGCACGATCGGCTCGGGCAACCACTTCGTCGAGCTCCAGCGGGTGGACGCCGTGCTCGACGCCGAGGCGGCCGGAGCCTTCGGGCTCGCACCGGAGATGGTGACCGTGCTGATCCACTCGGGCTCGCGCGGCCTCGGTCACCAGGTCTGCACCGACTACGTCCGTCTGATGGGAACGGCGATGCGCCGCTACGGGATCGACGCTGCCCGATCGACAGCTCGCCTGCGCGCCGCTCTCCTCCCCGGAGGGGCGCGACGTACCTCGTCGGCGATGGCCGCCGCCGCGAACTTCGCGTTCGCGAACCGCCACGCGATGGCCCACGCCGTCCGCGGCGCGATCGCGCAGGTGCTCGGTCCCGCCGCAGCGGCCGCGACCCGACAGGTGTACGACGTCGCGCACAACGTCGCGAAGCACGAGCACCATCATGGCCGCCTCGTCTGCGTCCACCGGAAAGGGGCGACGCGGGCCTTCCCGGCCGGGTCGCCGGACGTCCCTCGCCCGCTACCGCGAGGTCGGCCAGCCCGTCTTCGTGCCCGGCTCGATGGGCACGGCGAGCTGGGTCCTCGCGGGGAGCCCCGGAGCGCTCGAGCTCTCGCTCGGCTCGACCTGCCACGGGGCAGGTCGCCGCATGTCGCGGACCCGCGCCCGGAGCGAGATCACCGGCGCGGAGCTCCGGCGGAGTCTCGCGCAGGAGGGCATCGTGGTGCGCTGTCCGTCGAACAAGGGCCTCGCCGAGGAGGCGCCGTTCGCCTACAAGGACGTCGAGCGCGTCGTCGCCGTGGTCGAGACCGCGGGTCTCGCGCGCCGCGTGGCGCGGCTCGTCCCGCTCGGCGTCGTCAAGGGCTAGGAGGTGTCGGCGATGCGCGCCGTGATCGTGATCGACATGCTCGAGGACTTCGTGCACGGGAGCCTGGCGAACCCGCGGGCGATCGGGATCCTCGAGCCCCTCGAGCGGCTGCTGACGCATGCTCGCGAGCGGGGCTGGGTGGTCGCCTTCGCCAACGACGCGCACGAGCGCGACGACCCGGAGCTGCGCGTCTGGGGCTCGCACGCGCTGCGCGGCAGCCCCGGCGCGGCGGTCGTCTCCGAGCTCGCTCCCTGGCCGTCCGACCTGATCGTCCCCAAGAGGGTCTACGGGGCGTTCGACGGGACCGGCCTGGGCGACGCGCTCGCCGAGCACGACGTGGGTGAGGTCGTCCTGACCGGTCAGCACACGCACATCTGCGTGCGTCACACGGCGTACGGCGCGCTGCGCCACGGCCTCGGCATCCTCGTCCCGCGGGACGCCGTCTGCGCGTTCGAGGGCGTCGACGAGGAGGCCGCCCTCGACTACCTCGTCACCGTCTACGGGGCGCGGCTGACGACGGTCGCCGAGCTGACCGCGCTCGGCGGCGAGGGGTGAGCCGGCGATGTCGCAGGCAGTCCGGATCCCCGTCGACGACCTCGTGCTCGAGGGCGAGCTCGACGTGCCGATCGGCGCGATCGGCGTGGTGGCGTTCGCACACGGGAGCGGCAGCAGCCGGCTGAGCCCGCGGAACCGCCTCGTCGCCGCCCGCCTGCGCGAGCGCCGTCTCGGCACGCTGCTGTTCGACCTCCTCACCCCGGAGGAGGAGGGCGACCGCGCGAACGTCTTCGACGTCCCGCTGCTCGGCAGGCGACTCGCGACCGTCGTCTCGTGGCTGCACCGCGCGCAGGCCACCTCCGCGCTGCCGATCGGCCTGTTCGGCGCGAGCACCGGCGCGGCCGCCGCGGTGTGGGCGGCCACCGAGCCCGGTTGCCGCGTCGACGCGATCGTGTCGCGCGGTGGCAGACCCGATCTCGCAGCCGAGCGGCTGCCGCTGGTCGCCACCCCGACGCTCCTCGTCGTCGGCGGAGCCGACCCGGTCGTGCTCGGGCTCAACCGCCAGGCAGCTGGGCTGCTGCGGTGCGAGCATCGACTGGCGCTGGTGCCCGGCGCCGGCCATCTCTTCGAGGAGCCGGGCGCGCTCGATGCCGTCGCGGCCCTCGCCGGCGACTGGCTCGCCGAGCACCTCGGCCGGCGGGGTGAAGACCACGCGCCGGACGTCGAGCGCTGACGAGCGCGGGCACGTCTGGCGCTAGGAGGGGGCGCCGAGCTCGTCCAGGAGACCGATGACCTCGTCCTCGGAGACCTGGTCGAACCGCTCGTACCAGTACCCGACCGCACCGAGGTCGTCGATCTCGAGCGGGCAGACCACCTCCGCCTCGCTGCGGAGCCGCTCGGCGCTGGACGACGCCGCGACCGGCACCGCGACGATCACCCGTCGCGCGCCGTGTGAGCGCGCCCAACGCACGGCGGCCGTCATGGTCGCACCGGTCGCGAGCCCGTCGTCGACGAGGATCACCGTGCGGCCCTCCGGTTCGAGCGCCGGGTGCTCGGCGTGCAGCCGGCGGTCGAGCGCATCCGCCTCGCGCTTCGCGCGGTCGACGGCTGCCTCGAGCTCCCGCGGGCGCAGCCCGTCGAGGGAGCGGACGAAGACGCCGTCGGTGCCCGGCGTGACCGCCCCGAGCCCGTACTCGGGCTGGAGCGGATGCCCGACCTTGCGCACGGCGAGCGCGTCGAGCGGGGCATCGCGGGCGCGGGCGACCGCGGCGGCCGTCTCGACTCCACCGCGCGCGAGGCCGACGACCACGACGTCCTCGCCGAGGTCGGGCGGCAGCGCCCGGGCGAGCGCTGCGCCCGCCGAGATCCGATCCCGGTAGCGACGCATCTCCACACCCGAAGCGTCCCACCACCGCTGCTCGCTCGCATCAGCGCGCCCGCGGAGGCGGACCGTGGAGTTCCCGCTCACGCCCACGCCGCGCCCGAGCGATCCCACCGAGGGGTCGGGCTACGCTGCGCCGGTGAAGGTGGTCACCGTCGTGGGCAACCGCCCCCAGTTCGTCAAGGCGGCGCCGCTGGGAGCGGCGCTCCGCGCGGTGGGGGTCGTCGAGGTCGTCGTCCACACCGGCCAGCACTGGGATCGCGAGCTCTCGCGCGTCTTCTTCGAGGAGCTCGGGCTGCCGGAGCCCGTGCACGGCCTCGACCTGCGCACCTCCGACCCGGTCGCGATGCAGGGTCCGCTCGAGGCCGTGATCGCCGCCGAGTCGCCTGACGCCGTCGTGGTGCTCGGAGACACCCACTCGACCCTGGCCGGGGCACGCGCGGCGGCGCACGTGGACGTTCCCGTCGCGCACGTCGAGGCGGGCCTGCGCTCCGGTGACCTCGAGATGCCCGAGGAGCGGGCGCGCATCGAGGTCGACGGCCTGGCGGCGCTGCTGCTCTGCCCCGACGAGCGCTCTGCCGCGACGCTCCGCGCCGAGGGCGCGCCGGGCACGATCGCCGTCGTCGGCGACGTCATGGCGGACGCGACCCTGCGCCTCGCGCCGATCGCGCGGGAGCGCGTCGCGCCGCCGCACCCGGCCGGGACGTACGCCGTGGCGACAGTGCACCGCGAGGCGAACGTCCGCCCGGGGAGGCTCGCTCGGATCCTCGAGGGGCTCGGTCGGGTCGACGGCCCCGTCGTCCTGCCCGCCCACCCTCGGACGGCCGCGACGATCCGCGACGCGGGGCTCGTCGTCCCGGCCACCGTCGAGCTCCGCGCGCCGTTCGGCTATCTGGCGCTCGCCTCGGCTGCGTCGCAGGCGCGCGTGATCCTCACCGACTCGGGCGGGCTCCAGAAGGAGGCGTACTGGTACGGCGTGCCGTGCGTGACCCTGCGCCCGTCGACGGAGTGGGTGGACACGGTGGAGGCGGGGGCGAACGTCCTCGTGGACGACGACCCCGCGGCGATCGCGGTCGCGGCCCGCGAGGCCCGGTTCCCCGCCGACGCCCCACCGCTCTACGGCGATGGCCGCGCGAGCGAGCGCATCGCCGACGCGCTCCTCGGCTTGTGACAAGTTGTTACAAGACCACCCGCCCCGGTACGATTCGCCGCTGTGACGACGCCCGACACACGCGCGGTCGCGGCGGTGCCCGACGGTGCCGAGACCGCGACGTTCGACGTGGCGATCGTCGGCGCAGGCTACGTCGGGGTGCCGCTCGCGCAGGTCTTCGCCGATGCCGGTCGGCGCGTCGTCCTGGTCGACGTCGACGAGACGCGCGTCGCACAGCTGCTCGTCGGCGACAGCTACATCGAGGATGTCCCGCCCGCGAAGCTGCGCGAGCTGGTCGCCGAGCGCGGCCTGCACGCGACGACCGACTACGACGTGCTTCGGGACGCGGACGCGATCCTGGTCGCGCTGCCGACGCCCCTGTCGAAACAGCGCGAGCCCGACCTCTCGATCGTGCTCGACGCGACACGACGGATCGCGACGCGGCTGCGGCCGGGCCACCTCGTCGTGCTCGAGTCGACGACCTATCCGGGCACGACGCGCGAGCAGCTCCTGCCGTTGCTCGAGGAGGGCTCCGGGCTCATCGCCGGTCGCGACTTCCACCTGGCGTTCTCGCCCGAGCGCGTCGACCCCGGCCGCACCGACCACACGACGAAGACGGTGCCGAAGGTCGTCGGCGGGATCGACGAGGCCTCCACGGAGGCGGCGGCAGCGCTCTACGGCACCGCGATCGACACGATCCACCGCGTCTCGTCGCCCGAGGCAGCCGAGCTGACGAAGCTGCTCGAGAACATCTTCCGCTCGGTGAACATCGCACTCGTCAACGAGCTCGCTCAGCTCTGCGACCGCATGGAGATCGACATCTGGGAGGTCGTCGACGCCGCGGCGACGAAGCCGTTCGGCTTCATGCCGTTCCAGCCCGGCCCGGGCCTCGGCGGGCACTGCATCCCGATCGACCCCTTCTACCTCACCTGGAAGGCGCGGGAGTACGACTTCTCGACGCGCTTCATCGAGCTCGCCGGCGAGGTCAACCAGAACATGCCCTACTACTGCCGCTCGCGCGTGTCGCAGGCGCTGAACCACGGGCTGGGCAAGTCGCTCAAGGGGTCGCGGATCCTCGTGCTCGGCGTCGCCTACAAGGCCGACATCTCCGACATGCGCGAGTCGCCGGCGCTCAAGCTGATCGAGCTGCTGGGGAACGCCGGAGCAGAGGTCGCCTACCACGATCCCCACGTCCCGTCGTTCACGGAGCACGGCACGACGCTCTCCTCCGTGCCGCTCGACCCCGCCGCGCACGACGCGGTCGTGATCGCGACCGCCCACTCGTCCATCGACTACGCGCAGCTCGTCGACGATGCGCACCTCGTGGTCGACCTCCGCAATGCGACCGGACGGGCGGGCGTGACGAGCGACCGGATCTGGAAGCTGTGACGCGCGTCGCCCACGCCGGCGTCGGCGGCTGGGGCCAGAACGTCGTGCGCGTGGTGGGCGAGCTGACGGAGCTCGCGTGGATCGTCGACACCGACGACACGCGGCGGGCGACGTACGCCGAGCGCTATCCGGCCGCCCGTGTCAGCGACGACCTCGCCGACGCCCTGGCCGACGACGCGGTCGACGCCGTCGTGGTCGCGACCCCGGTGCCCACGCACCACGCGCTCGCGAAGCGCGCCCTCGAGGCGGGCAAGCACGTCTTCGTCGAGAAGCCGCCTGCGATGCGGGGCGAGGAGATGGAGGAGCTGGTCGCGCTCGCGCGCGCGGCGGGACGCGTGCTGATGCCCGGCCACCTGCTGCTCTACCACCCGGGCCTGCGGAAGGTGAAGGAGCTCGTGGACGAGGGCGCGCTCGGCGACGTGGCGTGCATCTACGGCAACCGCCAGAACCTCGGCCGGATCCGCTCGAACGAGAACGCGCTGTGGTCGCTCGGCGTCCACGACCTCTCCGTGATCCTCTGGCTCCTCGGCGAGGAGCCGCTCGAGGTCGTCGCGCATGGGCAGGACTTCGTCCAGCCAGGGATCGAGGACGTCGTCTTCTGCTTCCTGCGCTTCCCGTCCGGGAAGGTCGCGCACATGCACCTCTCGTGGCTCGACCCCCACAAGATGCGGAAGATCACCGTCGTCGGAGGCGAGAAGATGGTGGTGTTCGACGACATGGAGCTCGAGCGCAAGGTGACCGTCTACGACAAGGCTCCCTGGGAGCCGGCGGACACGTACGGCGAGTGGCGCACGCGGACGGGGGACATCTTCAGCCCGAAGGTCGCCAACGACGAGCCGCTCAAGCTCGAGCTGCAGCACTTCCTGCGGTTGTGCGAGGAAGGCCCGGGCGACCACCGCGAGGCCCTCGACGGCCTCGCCGTCGTGCGGACGCTCGACCGGCTGACGGAGTCGCTTCGCACGGGCGCGCCGGCGTAGACCATGAGCGCCGACGTCCACCCGAGCGCGATCGTGCACCCGGGCACCGTGCTCGGCAAGGGAGTCAAGGTGCTGGAGCACGCCGTGGTGGGGAAGCAGCCGACGCTGTCACCGCGCTCGACCGCGAAGCGCGAGCCTCTCCCGCCGACGGTGATCGGCGCGGGCACCGTGATCTCGACCGGTGCGATCGTGTTCGCCGGGTCGTCGATCGGCGCGCGCGTGATCCTCGGCGACCAGTCGTGCGTGCGGGAGCGCGTCACGATCGGCGACGACGTCGTCGTCGGACGCGGGTCGCTCGTCGAGAACGACTCGACGATCGGCGCTCTGACGAAGATCCAGGCGGACGCCTACATCACCGCGTACTCGACGCTGGAGGAGCAGGTGTTCATCGCCCCCTGCGTCGTGACGACGAACGACAACTTCATGGGGCGGACGGAGAAGCGCCTCGAGCTCCTGCGCGGGCCGACGATCCGACGTGGGGCACGGGTCGGGGGCGGGGCCATCCTCTGCCCCGGCGTCGAGGTCGGGGAGGAGGCGTTCGTCGGCGCGGGCGCGGTGGTGACGCGGGACGTGCCCGCGAGGATGGTGGTCGTCGGCTCACCGGCCCGCGTGCTGCGCGAGGTGCCGGCCGAGGAGCTCCTCCCGCCGCGCCCTCCGAGCGCCTAACGGGCTAGCGGCGCACGACCGACAGCCGGTACGGCACCGGGCCGACGGGCACGACCACGCGGAGCTGGAGGTAGTGCCAGCCCGACCTGCGCGCCACCCACCCGACCTGCTCGACCGCGCCGGGCCGGGCCGAGACCCGCAGTCGCAGGTTCTGGCGGGCGAGGTCGTCGACGGAGACCGTCTCCGGGCTCCACAGCACGAGCGCGGTCTCGGCGCCCGAGGCGCCGAACGACGCGAACAGGCGCTGCCCCTTGCGCAGCTTCACTGCGTACACGTCGTCGCGGTCGTCCCAGAAGTCGAGGGTGGCGCGCACCGACCGACTCTTCGCGCCGGGCGAGAAGAAGAGCCGTGCGGCGGACCCGCCGGCGTCGTCGTTCGGCTCGAGCGCGTCGGGAGCCGGGAGGTCGCGCTGGAGGGCGAGCAGGGCGGCGGTGCCGTCCAGCTCGCCCCAGCCGGTGAGCGCGTCGCGTCCGGGCGGACAGGCTCCGCACCCCGACGTCGGCTTCGAGTCCCGCGCCGTCCGCTGGACGATGGCAGACACCTGCTCCGCGCGGAGGTCGGGGCGCACCGCGAGGAGGTTCGCGGCCACGGCGGTCACCTGCGGGGCCGCGAAGGACGTCCCCTCGGGAGCCTCGAACTCCGGCGGGGCGCACAGCGTCGTGCCCTGCTCGACGCAGTCGCGTCGCCGCGCGGTGAGCGACCGCGGGAAGGTCGAGACGATGTCCACGCCGGGGGCGGCGAGGTCGTTGTGGATCCGGTCGCGGTTCGAGAAGGACGGCACCGACCCGCTGCGGGCGATCGCACTGACCCCGAGCACGTGGGGGAGGGCCGCCGGGTACGTGGCGTACGGCCACGGCTCGCTCGGGGCCTGGTCGCCATTGCCGACGGCGGCCACGACGAGCACGCCCTTGCGCACGGCGTAGGCGATCGCCTCTGCCTCGAGCCGCGAGTACGTGTCGCGGCGGGCGCTGGTCGGGTCGCGGAGCCCGCCGAGGCTCATGTTGATCACGCGCGCGCCCTGGTCGACCGCCCAGCGGATCGCACGGGACTCGGCGCGGACGGAGATCGAGCGATCGGCGGCCACCACCTTGGCCACGAGGAGCTCGACGGACGGTCCCAGGCCGGCGATGCCGATGCCGTTGTCGATCTGGGCCGCGATCACCCCGGCGACGATCGTGCCGTGTCCCTGGGTGTCCTGTGCGGAGCCCCCGACGAAGCTCCGGGCCGCGACGATGCGGCCCACGAGCTCCGGGTGCCTTCGGTCGACGCCCGAGTCGATCACGGCCACCCTGACCGGGGCGAGCGGCGGCAGCACCGGCCACAGCTCCAGCGCACGCGTCCGGGCGAGGTACCACTGCTCGACGGCGAGCGGATCGGTCGGGGTCAGCGACCGCTCCGCGGGAAGGGGCCCGCGAGCCGGCACGGACGACGGCCCCTTCGACGGAGCCGCCGTGAGCGCGCGGCCGGGGAGCGCCGCGTCCCGACCGCCGACGACCAGCCCTCCGATGCACGCGAGACAGACGACGAGCGCGCGAAGCGCCGTCACGCAGCATCCTCGTCGACGGCGATCGTCACGGGGGCGCCGACCAGCCCGTCGGCCACCAGCCTGAGCTGGAGCGTCGCCGCCGGGCGCAGCGAGACCGTGAACGTCCCGTCGGGCGCCGGCGCGAGCCGAGGCCCCTTGACCCAGACCCCGCCGGGTGCGCGCTTCTCGAGCCGGGGCCGGTCGACGTCGCGCACCGCGCCGGTGAGGCGCACCTGCGACCCCGAAGCGACCTTGCCCGCGGCCGCGGCGAGGCGGAGCGTCCCGAGCCGGAACGTGGACGAGCGCAGCCCGAGTCGAGCCCGGACGTCGGTGAGCCGGATCGCCGTCGTCGCGCCCGCCGCGGAGGTGAGCACGAGCTGGGCCGGGCGGGACGGCGCTCCCGGGACGATCCGCGCGTCCACCACAGAGCCGGACAGGCCGAAGGCGC
Source organism: uncultured Actinomycetes bacterium (assembly GCA_963703095.1). Taxonomy (GTDB): domain Bacteria; phylum Actinomycetota; class Thermoleophilia; order Gaiellales; family Gaiellaceae; genus Gaiella. The sequence continues at coordinate 335,005 of OY969787.1, read as the reverse complement.
GGGCGAGCGTCTTGCCGGTGTATGTCCGTGGCTCCCAGCGATGGTGCGGTGACGCCTCGTCCCACGGATCCTCGACGGAGACGAGGTAGGGCAGGTCGCTGCCGAACACGTCGAGCGCGCTCGACGTGCGTCCCCCGCTGGACGAGAAGTAGAACACCTGCGCCGGCTTCCCCTCGTAGGTGAGCACCTCGCCGCGGGTTTCGGCGATCGCCCGCGACGGGCCGGGCGCCTCCGCCGACGCGCCGTAGTACATCTGCGACCGCCAGTCGGAGTACAGGTCGAACGACCGCCCCTTCTGCAGACCGACGACGGCGTACGTGCGTGCGGCCACGGCCTGCGCCTTGAGCGCCTCGAGCGGCCAGTCCCTCGGCATCTCGCCCGGGACGACGCCGCGCAGGTAGGTCTCCAGCGGGACGACGTTGACGACCTCGAGGCGGCCCCCGACGACGCTCACGCGCAGGTTCGCGCGGTACTGCCGGCCCGCGAAGACGAGGTTCGCGCCCTTCGCGGGGAGGAACACGAGCGGGCCTGCGAGCCGGCGCAGCTCGCCCTCCGGCCCGACGGGGAGCTCGAGCGAGCTCGTGACGCGGGCCGTGCCACCCGGCAGGTCGTACGTCCTGGCACTGCCGTCGCGCACGCGGAACGGTCCGCCCGATCCGACGGCCACCGCCTTCAGATCGCTCCCCACCAGCACCCGCACCTGCTTCGGCACCTCGGCCGCGAGCGGGGCGAGCTCGGTGCCGGGGTAGTAGTGCCCGAGGATGTCGCGGTAGGCGCGGCCCGCCTTCGCCTGGCCGTACGCGCCCCACTGGCTCAGGCCCACGCCATGGCCCCAGCCGCCGCCCGTCAGGAGGAAGGCAGCGTCGACCCTGGGCGGCGCAGGCGCGGCGCGTCCGACTACGGCGACGGCTAGCGCGAGCACGGCGAGCGCGATGAGGAGGAGTCGTGATCGCATCGTCGTGGCAGATATCGGCCGGGGGCCCGGGCCGCGCGAGTCGCCCGGCGTCAGCCGCCGAGCCGCTGGGCGTACTGCTCCTCGTAGTAGCGCCGGTACTCGCCGGTCTTGATCGGCTCCCACCACGCGCGGTTGTCCCGGTACCAGGCCACCGTTCCGGCGAGCCCTCCGTCGTCGAAGCGCTGCAGCGGCTCCCACCCGAGCCCTCGCAGCTTCGCGTCGTCGACGGAGTAGCGCCGATCGTGCCCCGCTCGATCCTCCACGTGGCGCACGAGCGTCTCGTCACGGCCGGTGAGCTCGAGGATCCGCCGGGTGACGTGGAGGTTCTCGCGCGCCTCGCCGCCCACGTTGTAGGCCTCGCCCGGCGTGCCCTCGCGCAGCACGAGCTCGATCGCCGCGCAGTGGTCGTCGACGTGGAGCCACTCGCGCACCTGCTTGCCGTCGCCGTACACGGGCAGCGGGATCCCGTCGAACGCGTTCGTCGCGAACAGCGGGATCAGCTTCTCCGGGTACTGGTGCGGGCCGTAGGTGTTCGCGCCGCGCGTGGTCGACGCGTTCACGCCGTAGGTCCGGACGTACGAGGGGACGAGCAGGTCGCCGCCCGCCTTCGTCGCGCTGTACGGGCTGGAGGGGCGCAGCGCGTCGGTCTCGAGCGACGAGCCACCTGCCTCGAGGTCCCCGTACACCTCGTCGGTCGAGACCTGCACCATCCGCGTCCCCTTGGCGCGCGTCCACTCGAGCAGGTTCAGCGGCCCCTGGACGTTGGTGCGCACGAACTCGGACGGGTCGAGCACCGAGCGGTCGACGTGCGTCTCGGCCGCGAAGTTCACGACCGCGTCGCAGCCCTCGCCGGCCCGCCGGACCGCGTCGGCGTCGGCGATGTCCCCCACGACGAGCTCGACGTCGAGGCCCTCGAGGTTGGCAGGGTTCCCGGCGTAGGTCAGCTTGTCGAGCACGACGACGTCGTCACCGGCCGCGAGCAGCCGCTCGACGAAGTGCGAGCCGATGAACCCCGCCCCGCCGGTGACGAGCACGCGCATCCGCGGAAGCGTACCGGCCGCTCGGGCTGCATCCGCCTCGACGCGGGTCAGCGCGGGAGGGCGGCGAGGCAGGCGCGCAGGCCCTCGCGCCAGTGCGGGAGCACCGGGGCCCGAGGGCGCTCCGAGCGCAGCACGGAGTAGGCCGGCCGCGGTGCCCTGGCACCGAAGGTGGCCGAGCCGATCCGACGCACGCGGCAGTCGACGCCCGCGTCCTCGAAGATCGCCTCGGCGAAGTCGGCCCAGGTGCAGTCGCCGGCGGCCGCGAGGTGCCAGACGCCGAACGACGCCCCACCGTCGACGAGCTCGCGCGTCGCGTCCGCGAGATGCCCCACGTAGGTCGGGCAGCCGCGCTGGTCATCGACGACGGCGACCTCGTCGCGCTCGGCTCCGAGGCGGAGCATGGTGCGGAGGAAGTTGCGCCCGGTCGGGCCGAACAGCCACGAGGTGCGGACGATCCACGCGCGCTCACCCGCAGCGGCCTCCCCGTCGAGCTTGGTGCGACCGTAGGCCGACAGCGGCGCGGGCGCATCCGATTCGACGTACGGCTCCCCTTTCGAGCCGTCGAAGACGTAGTCGGTAGAGAACGCGACGAGCGGCGCGCCGATCGCCGCAGCGCGCGCCGTGCCGCCGACGTTCACCGCCGCCGCTCCTGACGGGTCGTCCTCCGCGCCGTCGACGTCCGTCCAGGCCGCCGCGTGGAGGACGAGGTCCGGCGTCCAGGGGAGCGCGGGAGGCACGGTCGCGACGTCCCACGCCGACCGGTCGAGGGCGAGGACCTCGTCGGCCGCGAACGACGCGCGCAGCGCGTGACCGAGCTGTCCGCCGGCGCCCGTGATGAGCACGCGCCGACCCGGGTCGTCCGGCTGGGGCGAAGAGGTCATCCCCGCGTCGCCGGCGGCGTCACGCGCTTCGGTCACGCTCCGACAGGACCGGCGCGCGGGTGCTCCACAGGTGGGCGACGCGCGGGTCGTCCCAGGGGATGCCGAGCTCGTCCGGATCTGCCGGGTCGTACTCCGCCGTGACGTGGTAGAGGAAGAGAAGATCGGTGAGCGCCTCGAACCCGTGCGCGTGATGCCCGGGGATCCAGATCGCGACGGGGTTGTCGTCGCCGATGTCCTCCCAGTACGTCGCACCCGTGTCCCGGTCGAGCACGACGACGCGAGCCGTGCCCTGCACGCAGGTGAACAGGTCGCTCTGGCGACGGTGGTAGTGGAGCCCGCGGATCACGCCGGCGCGAGAGAACGACAGGTTCGTCTGCACGACGGGCTCGGGCAGCGCGCTGTCGCGGCGCAGCTCGCTGAACCAGCCGCGCTCGTCCGAGAACCGGCGCAGAGGGATGCGGACGACGCCTGCGACGCCTCCACCGTCCACCTCGGGCCGCGCGCTCATCCGTGTGCCTCGCAGTCGGCGGTCACGCGGTGTTCGCGCCCGTCTCGTCCACGCGGCGGCCGATCTCCGCCAGGTGCTGCCAGTGCTTGCCGGCATCCTCCCACCAGCCCTCCACCGCGACGACGTCGAGCCGCCCCTCCTGCGCGTAGTGGCGGTTGACGTCGGTGATCTCCAGCTCGCCGCGACTCGAGGGCTCGAGTCGCTCGATCACGTCGAAGACGTCCGGCGGGAAGCAGTACAGCCCGACGACCGCGTGGTTCGTGGGCGGTGCGTCGTAGCGCAGGTCGACGACCCCCGCCTTCTCGACGATGTCCGTCACGCGCCCGGCATCGTCGTAGACGACCACGCCGAAGTTCTCGGGGTCGGGCACCTCCTTGACGAAGATCAGCGCCCGGTCGGGCCCGGCGCCCCAGGCCTGCAACGCCGCCTCGTGCGAGCGCTCGAACACGTTGTCGCCGAGCACGACGACGAGCTTCTCGCCACGCGCGAACTCGCGCGCCATCCCGACGACCTGCGCGATCCCGCCGGCCTCGGTCTGCACCTTGTACGTGAGGTCGAGGTCGAGCAGCGGGTCGTCCGTCCCGCGGACGGTCAACCGCCCGTCTCCGAGCAGGTCGATCATCTGCCCCGCGTGCCCCTTGCCGGTCACGAGCAGCACCTCCCGGATGCCCGCTCGCTCGAGCAGCTGGAGCGGGTACAGCACCATCGGCCAGCGGCCGACCGGGAGCAGGTGCTTGTTCGTGACCCGGGTCAGCTCGCCGAGCCGCGTCGCCTCACCACCTGCGCAGACGAGTCCCTTCATGCCGGCCCACTCTAGTGCCTCGTCTTGCCTGGTTTCACCCGAGGTGAAACCAGGCGACGCTCGGCACTAGGTGCCGGGCAGGCCCGGCACCTACACGCGCTCAAGGTCGGACAGTGACGGGACAGCGCGCTACTCACGCGTCGCGTGATCGCTGGGGGGTGCGGCGATGCCTGCTCGCACGAGGGCGCCGAAGGCGAGCTCGACCGCCGGCCCGATCCCGAAGGCGAAGGCGAGCGTGCCGATCCCGACGGTGCCGCCCAGCGCGAAGCCGACCACGGTCACCGCGGCTTCGAGCCCGGCCCGGACCGCGCCGATCCGCACGTGCGTCCGATAGGCGAGCACGAGCATCAGCGAGTCGCGCGGTCCTGCCCCCAGACTGGCGCCGATGTAGAGGCCGCTCCCGAGACCGATCACGGCGATCCCCCCGAGGAGCAGCGCGATCCGCCAGCCGAGCGCGGCGTCGGAGAGCCCCTGGATCCGCTCGAGCTCCAGCAGCGCGTCGACGAAGAGACCGATGAGGACCGCGTTGGCGACCGTGCCGGGGCCGATCCGCGCGCCCAGCAGCCGAGCGACCACGAGCACGGCGAACGCGATCGCGATGTTCGCCTGGCCGAACGAGAGCGGCGTGTGCTCGCTGATGCCCTGGTTGAGCACGTCCCAGGGCGAGAGCCCGAGCCCCGACTCGAGCAGCATCACGATGCCGAGCGCGAACAGCCCGAGCCCGACCACGAGCGCTGTCCAGCGCACGGGCCGTCCTCCGCGGATGACCGGGGGCCGGATCACGGCGCGGCGCCCGCCGTGGGGCGTGTCACTTCCCGGCCGGCCGCAGCACGGCGCCGGCGTGGTCGACCGGGGAGGGCTCCACCCGGACGAGGCGAGCGACGCCGGCGGGGAGCCACCAGTTCCACCTGCCGAACAGCTTCATCGCGCTGGGCACGAGCAGCGCCCGGACGATCGTGACGTCGATCAGGATCGCCGCCGCCAGCGCGAACCCGAACTGCTGGAGGCCGACGATCGAGCCCGCGACGAAGCCCATGAAGGCCGCGAACATGATCAGCCCCGCCGACGTCACGAGCCGCCCCGTCTTGGTCAGCCCGGCCACGACGGCGTCCTCGTTCGTGGCGCCCGCATCCCACTCCTCGCGCATCCGGCTGACGAGGAAGACCTCGTAGTCCATGGAGAGGCCGAACAGCAGGGCGAACACCATCACGGGGATCCAGCCCTCGATCTGATCGTAGGCGGTCAGACCGAACGGCTCGCCCCAGCCCCACTTGAACACCGCGACCGTGAGACCGTAGGCGGCCCCGATCGAGAGCAGGTTGAGGACGATCGCCTTCAGCGGCAGCAGCAGCGAGCGGAACGCGCGCAGGAGAAGGACGTAGGTGGCCAGGAGCACCGCGAGCACGAGCCACGGGAACCACGAGTACACGAGGTCGAGGAAGTCCTTGCCGCCGGGTGGGCCGCCACCGGCGACCACCGAGGCGGACTCCGGGAAGCCCGCGGCCGGGATCACGCGGTCGCGCAGGCGGTCGACGAACGCAAGGCTGGCCGGGGTGCCGTAGTCCTCCTCCCCGATCACGACGACGTTGAGGTACCGGCGCGTGGGCTCGACGTGCTGCGGCACCCGCGCGTCGAAGTCGACTCTCGCCACCTGCGGGTCGGCCTCGAGGCCGGCCCGGAGCCGCTCGACGGCGGCGAGGATCTCGGGATCGTCGGCGCCGCCCGCCACACCCGTGTCGACGACGACGTTGGCAGGTGCGGTCGCCCCTGCGCCGACGGCCTCTGTCAGGATCGCGAGACCCTGCACGCTCTCCAGCTCTGCCGGCAGGCCGTAGTTCGTCCCGGGGCCGACCTCGATGTCGAGCACCGGGGCAGCCAGCGCCAGCAGGAGCGCCGTGGTGCCGAGCGCGACCGGCAGCGGCCGCCGCATGATCGTGCGCGCCAGCCGTGCCCAGAAGCCGCGCTCGTGGTCTGCGCGGCGGTCGAGCCAGCGCTGCGGGAGCAGCCTGACCCGATCGAGCCGCTCGCCGACGAGCGAGAGCACGACCGGCAGCAGCGTGACGGCCGCGACGACCGACACGGCGGGGATCAGGAGTCCGCCGACGCCGAAGCCGCGCATGAAGGGAAGCGGCATGAAGAGCAGCAGGGCGAGCCCGATCGCGACGGCGGTGCCGGAGAAGACGACCGCCCGCCCGGCGGTGTCCATCGTGCGCACGATCGCCTCGTCCTTCGCGAGCCCGGTGCGCAGCTCCTCACGGAAGCGGTAGACGACGAGCAGCGAGTAATCGATCGCGATGCCGAGGCCGATCAGGCTGACGAGGTTCGTGATGTAGGTCGTCAGCTCCATCTGGGTCGCGACGATCCAGATCAGCCCGAGGGTGGCGGGGATCGTCACGAGCGCGAAGGCGAAGGGGACGAGGAAGGCGAGGGTGCCGAAGGTCCAGACCAGGAGCGCGATCGCGATCGGCACGGCGATGAACAGCTCGCCCTTCTTGAGATCCTCTGCGAACACCGGATCGAGGTCGCGCTCGGTCGCCGCCTGGCCCGTGAGGAACACCTCCGCTCCGGGCACATCGCCGATCGCCTCGCGCATCGCCTCGGTCCGCCCCTTGGCGTCGGCCGGCTCGAGCGAGGAGAGGATCGTCGCCGTCACCACGTCAGTGGCGACGACCTGTGCGCCGAGCGCTCTGCCGGTCGGCAGCTCCGCCGCCGCGCGCTCTGCGGCCTCCGCGACGAGCGGCACGAGCTCCTCGGCGTTGCCAGCGGCGCGGGCGACGAGCGTGAACGACCCCACGGATCGCTGGCCGAAGCCGCTCTCGAGGATCGCCTCCGCCGCCGCGGCGTCTGTCCCGGGCAGCGCGAAGCGATTCGTGAGCAGGTCGGAGAGCTGCGACGACGCCCAGCCCGCGGCGACGAAGACCACGAGCCACGCGCCGAGCACGGCGAAGCGGTGCCGGAGCATCGTCCGCGTCAACCGCTGCATCTCGTGAACCTCCTCCTCTCCCCTGGGCGCGACGGCGCCGAAACGACGCCGGCGTCGTCTCGACGGCCCCGCTCGAGTCCGTGGCGCGCACCCGCGAGCGCGCGCCGGGAGCTCACCCCGACCCGCGGCGAGCCGCCGCGGCGCGCTCCTCCCTGAGCCGTGCCTTCCGCGCGCGCACCTCTGGCGCGGCGCGGACGGCGGCGGCGATCACGTAGCCGACGAGCGCCGCGAGCACGGCTGCCGCGAGCAGGATTCGTCGGACGATCCGCACCTGACCATCGTAGACGGCCGACCTGCGCAATACTGGTAGGACCACGAGGAAAGGACGGCCGTAGATGGCGAAGAAGCAACCGGTGAAGGCCGGCGACACCCTCGAGACGCTCAAGCCCTACCTCGAGAAGGCGCTGCGCGACCCCGAGTTCCGGGCAGACCTGAAGGACGCGATGATGGCCGCGCGCGAGCTCTACGGTCCGCTCTCGAAGAGCGGCGGTGGCATGAAGGGCTCCGCGAAGTTCCTCGCGACCGACAAGAAGGCGCAGGAGCAGCTGTTCCGCGCGGTCGAGGACGTCGCGAGCGCAGCGGGCACGCTCGCGTCCGAGGAGCCGCGCAAGAAGAAGGGGCGCAAGGGGCGCAAGATGCTGCTGCTCGCAGGGATCGTGGCGGGTGCGCTCTACAACCCCTGGACCGGCCCGCAGACCCGCGAGAAGCTCCTCGACCTGATCGCCGGAGATGACGACCTCCAGCCGCTCGAGGACTTCGGCGAGTCGGTGGCCGACGCCGCGACCAACGGCAAGACCACCGCGGCAGACGCGGCCGCCGAGGCAGCGGAGACGGTGGCTGACGCCGCCGAGTCCGTGGCCGAGGCCGCGGACGACAAGGCCTGATCAGGGCCCGTAGCCCGAGCGGGCGCTGCGCTTCGCGGCGAGCGCCCGCTCCAGGGCGCCGGGCACGAGACCGCTCGTGCCCGAGATGTCGGTCGCCTCGAGCAGCACCGCTCCGACGCGTGGGCCCGACGCGGCGCCGAGCGATCCGTCCGGCAGGTAGCGCCGTCCGTCGGCGAACGAGACGTCCTCGGCACGGCGCCAGGCGACGAGGAAGGGGTACGGGGCGACCACGCCGTCGTAGCCGAGGGCGAGCAGGTCGGCCGGGTGGATCTCGAAGTGCAGGTGGGGGATCGACCTCTCCGCATCCCCCGACTTGCCGAGGAAGCCGATCACGTCGCCCGCCTTCACGCGCCGGCCGTTCCGCGCGAGCGACGAGTAGGCCGAGAGATGCGCGTAGTAGAACTCGTTCCCCGCCGCGTCGCGCAGCCACAGGCGCCACCCGCCGATGTCGTTCCAGCCGACGCTGAACAGCGTGCCGTCGGTGACCGCGACGAGCGGCGTGCCGAGGGGTGCGACGATGTCCTCGCCGTGGTGCCAGCCACCGGAGACGTTCGGGCGTGACGCGCCGAACGTGTCGCCGAAGGCCGCCGTGCCGTACACGGGGAACACGTAGCCGCCCAGGGTGGCGCGCGTCTCGAGCCGTGGCGCAGGCCTGACGAGCTGCCCGGGCGCGCCTCCCGGGAGCGAGCGTCCGGGCTCGCGCGGAGCGCCGGGAGCGGGCTTCGTCGGCGCCGGCCGGCTCCCCGGGCCCGGCGGAGCGGTGGGGCTCGTCGGGCCGGGCTCGACCGGCTGCACGCCCGGCTGCACCTCCGCCTCGGCGCGAGCGAACCCCCGTCCGATGAGGATCTCCGAGCCTGCCGGCAGGCCCCCGTGCTCGGTGAGCAGCCTCACGCGGAGTGCCGTCACGGTGCTCTCGGCAGTGCCCGAGCCGGCCTTCGGGGTCTCGACCGCGGAGACGCTCGAGAGCAGGTCGAGCGTGCCCCAGTCCGCCAGCGGGATCTGGGTCGGAGCGGTGGCCGAGACCGGCTGTCCGAGCACCACGAGCCCGGTGATCGACGCGGAGGAGGCGTCGGTCGTGGAGCCTCCGGGGCCGGCCGCGGCGCCTGCCCTGACCTCGAGCGACTCGACGGTCACCTCGCCCGCGAAGAGCGAGACGCCGAGAGCCCCGACCACGGCCTGCGCGCTGGAGGACACGCCGGGCTGCGCCGTGACGGTGACGGTCGACGATCCGACGCGCACGGCGGAGCCGTCGGCCGGGTACGCGAAGCCCCCGCCCCCCTCGCCGTTCGGCGGAGCGCTGACGGATGGCGTCGCCCCGCCGGCCTGTCCCGGGACGCTGACGAGCGCGGCCTGACCCGAGGCGTTCGCCGAGGGCGCGGGAGGGTCGCCCGTCGCGGCGGCGGCGATGGACGCCAGCGCGACGACGAAGACCCCGGCGAGCACGACGGTCAGGGCGCGTCTCACGACCCACCAGGGTAGCGGCGTGTGGCGCGGATGCACTGCACGACGAGCTGCGCGGCCACCACGAGGAGGAGGACGCCGAAGAGCCGCCGCAACAGCGACTCGTCGAGGCGGGTCGCCACCTGGATGCCGACCTCGATGCCGGCGAACGAGGCGATGCCGATCACGAGCGCGTCCTTCGGTCTGAGCACGCCCCTTCCTCGCTGGCGCAGGACGCCGACGGCCGCCGTGGGCACGATCGCGAGGAGCGACGTGGCCCCGGCTTCGACCTGTCCGAGGCCGAGGGCGACGAGCGCCGGCACGAACAGGATCCCGCCGCCGACGCCGAACGTCCCCGCCAGCACGCCTGCGGCGAGGCCGAGCGTGACCGCGAGGATGATCGTGGACGTGCTCATCCTGCGATCAGCCAGACGCCGATCGCCGCGAGCAACCCGGCGAACGCGAGCGTGAGCGCGCGTCCCGACAGCCGGTGCTGGAGCCCGGTGCCGAGGACGGCGCCAGCGACCGCGGGGATGCCGACCAGCGCCGCGTAGGCGGGCCGAACGTCCCCCCGCAGCCCGTAGAGCAGGGCGCCCGCGGCCGAGGTGAGCAGGATCGCGCCGAGCGATGTCGCGGCCGCCGCGTGCGGGGTGTAGGCCGCCAGCAGCAGGAGCAGCGGCACGAGGATGATGCCGCCGCCGACGCCGAAGAGGGCCGAGAAGACGCCTGCGGTGAGGCCGATCGCGATGAGGCGGGGCACGGCCGCTCCATCGTACGGACGTGCGCCGACGAGGGCTGCCGGGCCGGCCGCGAGCGACCGGCCCGGCAACGGGACTCAGCTCGAGCTCACCCCGCAGGCGCGGGCGCGGGCTCCGGGACCGCGGCGAGCTCGCTGCGGCGGACGAAGACGGCGATCGCGACCACGCCGATGAGCGCGGCGCCTGCGGCGAACCACATCGCGGTCGCGAAGCCGTCGACGAGAGCCTGCGGCTGGGCGGTTCCCTCCCCGATCGCGTTCGTGGTCACCGACGTGGCGATCGCCGAGAGCACGGCGATGCCGAGCGCACCGCCGATCTGCTGCGACGTGTTGATCAGGCCCGACGCGAGGCCGGCCTGGTCGTTGCTGACGCCCGCGACCGCCGCGATCGTCACCGGGACGAACACGAACGGCATGCCGGCGCCGATCAGCAGGAAGCCAGGGAAGAGGTCGCTCCAGTACGAGCCGTCCACGGAGATCTGCGTGAAGAAGAGGAGCCCCAGCCCGAGCAGGGACATCCCCGCGAGCATCACCGGCTTCACGCCGATCTTGTTCGCGGTGAACGCCGCGACGTTCGCCCAGATGATCGCGGTGCCCGCCACGGCCAGGTAGCCGAAGCCCGTCTCGAGCGGCGTGAGGCCGAGCACGTTCTGCATGTAGAGCGTGAGGAGCAGGAACATCGAGAACAGGATCGTCCCGAGGACGAAACCGGTGATGTTCGCCCCGAGCACGGTCTTCACGCTGAAGATCGACAGCGGCACGAGCGGCTCCTCGCGGCCGCGCTCCCAGGCGAGGAAGAGCACGTGGAGGACGGCCGAGACGGCGAACACGATCCACGTCGTCGCCGAGCCCCAACCCCACTCGTTCGCCTGCGTGATGCCGAGGACGAGCACGACGAGCGCCGCCGTGATCAGGATCGCGCCGGGGAGGTCGAAGGTCTTGGTGCGCAGGTCGCGGCTCTCCTGCACCCAGAGCGGGGTGAGGAACAGCGCGACCACGCCGACCGGGATGTTGACGAAGAAGATCCACTCCCAGCTCAGGAGGTCGGTGAGGATGCCGCCGAGCAGCACGCCCGCGGCGGCGCCGAAGCCGCCGGTCGCCCCCCACACGCCGAGCGCGATGTTGCGCTCGCGGCCCTCGGCGAACGTCGCCGTGAGGATCGCGAGGGCGGCCGGCGAGAGGAGCGCTGCGCCGAGTCCCTGCAGCGCGCGCGCCACGATCAGCGACTCCTCCGACCACGACAGGCCCGCGAGGAGCGAGGCGACGGTGAAGAGCAGGATCCCCGAAAAGAAGATGCGGCGACGGCCCAGGCGGTCGCCGAGGCGCCCGCCGAGCAGCAGGAAGCCGCCGAAGAAGAGCGCGTACGCGCTGATCACCCACTGGAGGTTCTCCGGCGCGAAGCCGAGGTCGGCCTGGATCGACGGCAGCGCGACGTTCACGATCGCGATGTCGAGGATCGACATGAACTGCACGAGGCAGATCAGCCCCAGTGCCCACCACCTGCGGTCGCTCGTCGCTGCCATCGTCCGCCTCCTCGCCGTCGCTGTGTCTCCCGGAACCCGGCGACCCTAGCACGTGTTGCTTGTCTTTTGCAAGTGATCACTTGTGAAAATGCAGTGCTCTCGCTAGGATCACCTCGGTGACGCGCAGCTACAGCCAGTACTGCCCGATCGCGCACGCGCTCGACCTGGTCGGCGAGCGCTGGTCGCTGCTCGTCGTGCGGGAGCTCCAGCACGGCCCGCTCCGGTACACCGACCTGCACGCTCGGCTGCACAGCGCCTCGACCAACGTCCTCGCGACGCGGCTGCGCGAGCTCGAGCAGGGCGGCATCGTCCGCCGGATGCGCCTGCCGGCGCCTGCCGCGACGACCGTCTACGAGCTGACCGAGCTCGGCGCGGGCCTGGCACCCGTGCTCCGGGAGCTCGCCCACTGGGGCGCCCGCTCGCTCGGCCCGCCCACCGAGGACGTCGAGCTCCATCCCGGCTGGCTCGAGCGCGCGCTGCGCACCGCTCTGGGGGGCGGCGAGCCCGGCGGCACGGTCGAGCTCCGCGTCGGAGACGAGGTCGCCTGCATCGTCGACGGCGCCGTGCGTCCCGGCCCCGCCGACGACCCCGACGTCGTGCTCCATTGCGACGCCGCAGGTGTCTTCCACCTCCTCGTCGACGGCGTCGTCTGCGACGACGCCGTGATCGAGGGCGACGCCGCGACGCTCGCACGCCTCGCGGCCGCGGCGCCGCGGCGCACGAGCGCGGTCGAGGCGGCGGCGTAGGCCTCAGAGGCCGCGGGTCGCCGCCTCGCGCAGCGTCTCCCAGGCGAGACGGACGTCGTCCTCCGTCGTCCGGTAGCTCCCGATCGCGAGCCGGAGCGCGAGGCGGTCGTCGAGCCTCGCGTGGGAGAGGAACACACGGCCCCCCGCGTTGACCCGGTGCATGAGCGCCTCGTTGTCGTCGTCCGACCCCTCGTAGCGGAAGCAGACGAGCGAGAACGGATGGGGCGCCACGACCTCCCAGCCCGGCTCCGCCTCGACCCAGGACGCGAAGAGGTCGGCGAGCCGCACGTGCTCCCTGATCCGCTCCTGCAGCCCCTCACGACCGAAGCAGCGCAGCACGACCCAGAGCTTGAGCGCGCGGAAGCGACGGCCGAGCGGCACCGACACCTCGCTCAGGTTGACGGCGTCGTCGGGAGAGCGCAGGTACTCGGGCACGAGGCTGAACGCCCGCCGGAAGTCCTCGATCCGCCGTGTCCAGAGCGCCGAGCAGTCCATCGGCGTGGCGAGCCACTTGTGCGGATTGACCACGATCGAGTCGGCACGCTCCCAGCCGGCGAAGAGCGGCCTGAGCTCGGGGCAGATCGCGGCGGGACCGGCGTACGCGGCGTCGACGTGGAGCCAGACGTCCTGCGCCGCGCACGCGTCCGCGATCCCCGGGATCGGGTCGATCGCGGTCGACGCGGTGGTGCCGATCGTCGCGACGACCGCGCAGGCGCCGTCGAGCTCGAGGTGATCCAGGCGGAGGGCGTGCGCCGCGTCGCCGGGCACCTTGCGGAGCTCCAGCTCGAGCAGCCGGCAGGCCTTGTCGACCGACGAGTGCGCCTGCTCCGAGGCGACGACGACGCGCCTGCCGGGTGCCGCGGCGCGAGCCGCGGCGAGCGCTGCGATCGTGCTCGTCGACGCCGTGTCCTCGATGTGCCCGACGAGGTCGTCCGGCAGGCCGAGCAGCTGCCGAAGCCAGTCGAGCGTGAGCTCCTCGAGCTCCTGGAGCGCCGGCGACGTCCGCCAGAGGATGCCGACCTGGTTGAGGCCGGCGATCAGCAGCTCCGCGAGGATGCCCGGCTCGGAGCCCGTCGTCGCGAAGTAGGCGAAGAACCGCGGGCTCTGCCAGTGCGTGAGCCCGGGCAGCAGCACGTGCTCGAGGTCGTCGAGCACGGCCGAGAACGGCTCGGCGGCGTCGGGCGGGGAGGCGGGCAGCGCGGCGCGGATCTCCCCGGGCTCGACCTGTGAGAGCACGGGCAGCTCGCGGAGGCGCTCCAGATACGCGGCGACCCAGTCGAGCGCCGCGGCCCCGTCGTCGCGGAAGTCGCTCACGCGCGCAGTCTCACGATCTCGTCCCAGCTGCGCGTGTTGAGCACCTGCTCCTTCGTCAGCCACGCACGGCGAGCCTGCGCGACGCCGTACTCGACGAGCTCGAGCTCTCGAGCGACGTGAGCATCCGTGCTCACCGGCACGAGCACGCCCGCCTCGCCGGCCAGCCGTGCGTGGACATCGCGCATGTCGAGCCGGTCGGGATGGCTGTTGATCTCGAGCGCCGTGCCGGTCTCGGCCGCTCGCGCGACGACGCGCTCGACGTCGACCCGGCCACCCTCGCGGCGGCCGATCTTGCGGCCGGTGAGGTGGCCGATGCAGTGGACGTGCGGGTGCTCGATCGCAGCGAGGATCCGCTCGGTCGGGCTCCGGTCGAAGGCCGAGTGCAGGGACGCGACGACCCAGTCGAGCTGAGCGAGCAGCTCGTCCGGCACGTCGACCTCCCCGCCGACACGGATGTTCGCCTCGACGCCGCGCAGCACGCGAAACGGAGCGACGCGCTCGTTCACCGCGACGATCTCCTCCCACTGGGCCTCCATCCGTCCCTCGCGCAAGTAGTGCGAGTGGTCGGTGAGGCACAGGAACGCGTAGCCGCGCTCGCGCGCGGCTACGGCCATCTCCTCGATCGTCGAGCGGCCGTCGGCGGACCACGTCGAGTGGCAGTGCAGCTCGCCGACGAGGTCGGTGAGCTCGACGAGGGGCGGCAGGCGGCCGCCGCGGGCCGCCTCCAGCTCGCCGCCGTTCTCGCGCAGCTCGGGCGGGATGTACGCGTAGCCGAGGAAGGCGTACAGCTCCTCCTCGGTTCGGAACGTGTGGACGGCGCCGGTCTCGACGATCGTGACGCCGTACTCCGACACCGACAACCCGTGGCGCTGCGCCTCCTCGCGGAGGGCGACGTTGTGCTCCTTCGAGCCGGTGAAGTGCTGGAGCAGGTCGCCGTAGCTCTCAGGCGGCACGACCCGGAGGTCGAGCCGCAGCCCCTGCTTCGTGATCACGGTGGCCTTGCTCTCGCCGTGCGCTGCGACCTCCAGCACCCAGGGCCGGCCGACGAAGTGCGCGATCAGGGCGGCGGGATCCGTCGAGGTCGCGATCACATCGAGGTCGCGGAACGTCTCCTTGCGCCGCCGGACGCTGCCGGCCTCGGAGACGTCGACCGCGGCCGGGTGCGCGCGCAGCGCCTCGACGACCTGCCGGACGACCGGGAGCCCCTTGCCGAGCAGGCCGCGCCGCTCCGGCTCGGCGCCCAGCCCCTTCGCCAGGGCCTCGAGGATCCGCTCCTCGCTGCGCGCGCCGAGCCCGGGGAGCGCACGCAGTCGCTGCTGCTCCGCGGCGGCCTTCAGCTGGTCGAGCGTCGTCACGTCGAGCTCGCGCCAGATCCGCGCGGCGGTCTTCGGGCCGAGACCCGGCAGGCGCAGGAAGGCCGTCAGCCCTTCGGGCACCTGCGCCTTGCGCTTCTCGAGCGCCTCCATCGAGCCGGTCTGCGCCAGCTCGACGATCTTCGCCTCGATCGTCTTGCCGATCCCGGGCAGCTCCTTCGCCTGCCCGGCGACCGCGAGCTCGGCCGCCGAGGCAGCCGTGTCGCGCACGCGCGTCGCGGCGCGGCGGTACGCCTGGACGCGGAACCCCTCCTCGCCGAGCAGCTCGGACAGGTCGGCGAGCAGGTCGAACGCGTCCGCGACCTCCTGGTTGTCGGGGAGCGAGGCCACGGATCGATCATAGGGCGGCCTCGCTGGTGGACGGCACTCGGTGAGCCGCGCTCGTGCCTTCACGGATCTAGGGTGGGCCGATGGGCTTCGACGTTCCCGCCGACGCGTACGACCGCTTCATGGGCAGGTACTCGTCGCTCCTCTCGCCCCAGCTCGCCGACCTCGCGGGCGTGTCACATGGTCAGCGGGTGCTCGACGTGGGCTGCGGCCCGGGAGCGCTGATCGCGGAGCTCGTCAGGCGCGTCGGCCCGGCCGCGGTGTCCGCGGTCGATCCCTCTGAGCCGTTCGCCGCCGCCGCCAGATCCCGTCACCCGGAGGTGGCTGTGGAGCAGGCTGCCGCGGAGCGGCTCCCGTTTCGCGACTCGACCTTCGACGCCGCGCTCGCCCAGCTCGTCGTCCACTTCATGCGGGACCCGGCGCGCGGGCTGACGGAGATGCGACGCGTGACGCGTGACGGCGGCGTGGTGGTCGCCTGCGTCTGGGATCACGCCGGAGGACAAGGGCCGCTGAGCCGGCTGTGGGACGCGGCACGCGAGCTCGACCCGAACGTCGAGGACGAGTCGCGGCTTGCCGGCTCGCGCCAGGGCGACCTGGCTCGCCTGTTCTCCGCGGCCGGGCTGGGTGAGGTCGACGAGACTGCGCTCTCCGTGCGCGTCGAGCACCCGAGCTTCGAGGAGTGGTGGGAGCCGTTCACGCTCGGCGTCGGGCCTGCAGGCGCGTACGTGGCCGGGCTCGAGCCGTCACACCGGGCGCGGCTGCGCGAGCGCTGTCGGACCGCCGCGCCCGAGGGTGCGTTCGCGATCACGGCACGCGCCTGGACCGCGCGCGGCGTCGTCTAGGTGCTTCAGCCGGTCGGCGGCTCCGCGGAGGTGGGGTCACGGGGCGGCTGGGTCGCGTTCACGGGCAGCGCGTGTGGATCGCCGTCCGCGGTCGGGTCGTAGTGCCCCGGCGCGGGCCACGGGGTGAGGAGGAGGAGCAGCCGCGTCGGCTCCAGCGCCTGCACCGCATGGGGCTCGCTCGGCTCGAAGACGACGAGCGATCCCGCCGCGCAGTCCGCAGCGCCGCCGGGGCCACGCACGGCGACGCTCCCGCGAAGGACGTGGAGCAGCGCTCGCTCGCGGACCTGGTGGTCACCCATCTCCTCGCCCTCGGCAAGGTCGATCACCACCCCACGAGCCTCCGGCGTCGAGAAGAGCACGCGGGGGCCGGCTCGGCCTCCCTCGTGGGCGACCGTCAGATCCCAGTGCTGCATGCAGGACCACCTCCAGACGTGTCACTCGTCGCCCGACGCGGGTCGCCGACGAGATGCAGGGGGCCATCGGCAATCGTAGCTCGGTCACCCCGTGGGCAGCCTCCGTGCTCGACCCGTCAGCCGACGACGACGTCCTCGAGGAGCTCGGCGCGCTGCGTCTCGGGAGGCGCCCCGTAGGCGTAGACCAGGAGGTCGAGGTCGCCGTGGTTGGCGCTCTGCAGAGGCGTCCCCGGCTCGACGTGCACCACGCCACCAGCAGGGACGTCGTGTCGCACGGATGGCTGACCGACGTAGAGCGACAGCGTGCCGGCCAGGACGACGAAGGTCTCCTCCTGGACGAGGTGCCGGTGTCGGCGGCCCCTGGCGCCCGGCTCGTACCGCCAGACGTTCGCCCGCGTGTGGGTGAAGCCGGCACCCTCGCTGAGCTCGGCCACGTGACGAGCCGGCTCGCCGGGTCGATGCGGGCGGGTGAGCCACTCGAGCGCCTGCGGGAGAACGACGCGGACGGTCACGCCGCCAGTGTAGGGCCGCGTCGGTGCCGGTCCTCGGGAAGGCGGGCGGCCAGACTCGGCGAAGGTTGGGTCGCCCGAGCGCGCCGCGCTCGAGCGCTCAGGCCTCCTGGACGACGTTCGGGCCGTGCACGTCCTCGAAGCGATCGAGCACCCTCGACTGGACGAGCCGGTCGCGTGCCTCGTTCGCCTCGCCGAGGGAGGAGAACTCGAGGAAGACGAACACGTGGTGGGGATCGTCCGCGCACCGGAAGACCCGCTGCGCCCTCGCCTTCTCGCGCGCACGGGGGCGATCCTGGTCGAACATCGGCCTCCAGGTCTCGTAGTCGCCCACCTGGATCCTCGTGATGATGAAAGCGGACACGACGACTCCTCTCCTGACGGCGCGCACACGGCGCCTGGGGTGGGCAGACGATAGGCGGGCCCTCCGGGGCGTGCAGCGATGACCGGTGCGCCGCTGGCCTCGGTCGGCGAGCGATCTCCGCACCCCTCCGACGCGTGCGGCACGATCCGGCAATGCCGCGCGCCGTCGTGTGCCTGCCCACCTACAACGAGCGCGAGAACCTCGAGCCGATGGTGCGCGCCCTCGGCGACGTGCTCGACACGGCGCGGGACCGCGTGCTCGTGATCGACGACGGCTCCCCCGACGGGACGGGCGCGATCGCCGACCGGCTCGCGACGGAGCTCGAGTGGGTGGAGGTGCTGCACCGCCCGACGAAGGAGGGGTTGGGTCCGGCGTACGTCGCCGGCTTCCGCCGTGCGCTCGCCGACGGCGCCGAGCTCGTGCTCGAGATGGACTGCGACTTCTCCCACGATCCCGCCGACGTGCCGCGACTGATCGCGGCCTGCGAGGCTGGCGCCGACCTCGCCCTCGGGTCGCGCTACGTGTCCGGCGGCGGCACGGTCAACTGGGGGCTCGGGCGGCGCATCGTCTCCCGCGGCGGGTCGCTCTATGCGCGGATCGTCCTGGGCGTGGGGATCCGCGACCTCACGGGCGGCTTCAAGTGCTTTCGCCGCGCGACGCTGGAGGCGATCGACCTCGATGCGATCGCCGCACGAGGCTACGGCTTCCAGATCGAGGGCACCTACCGCGTGCTGCGCAGGCGCCTCCGGGTCGTGGAGGTGCCGATCACGTTCACCGACCGCCGCGTGGGAGAGTCGAAGATGAGCGGCGGCATCGTCGCCGAGGCGATGCTGCAGGTGCCTCGGCTCAGATGGCGCGCGCTGCGCGGCCGGCTCTGACGGCACGCGTACCATGGCTCGATGCTCGACGCGGTCACGGATGCGACCTTCGATGACGAGGTGCTCCGCTCGGAGCTCCCCGTCCTGCTCGAGTTCACCGCCCCGTGGTGCCGGCCGTGCCGCACGATCGAGCCGATCCTCGAGGAGCTGGCGATCGAGCACGAGGGTCGCCTGCGGCTCGTAGCGCTCGACGTCGACGACAACCTCGCCGTCCCCTCGCGCTACGGCATCCTGACCGTGCCGACGGTGATGCTGTTCGTCGGCGGCGAGCCGCAGGTGACGCTGCTCGGCGCGAACCCCAAGCGCCGGTACGCGGAGGCCGTCGCGCCTCACCTCGCCTGAGCCGACGCCGCCCGGCGCGCCAGGGGCGATCCGATCCGTGGGTCGACCCGCGCGTACAGGATGTCGAGCACGAGGCTGCAGAGGATGATCACGGTCGCGACGACGACCGTCACGCCGAGCAGCACCGGGAGATCGCGACGTGGGATCGCGTTGACGACGAGGAACCCCAGCCCGGGGATCCGGAAGACCGTCTCGATGAACATCGTCCCTGAGAACGCGATCCCGAGATCCATCGTCAGCATGGTGACGATGGGCAGCATCGAGTTCCGCAGCGCGTGGGAGCGGACGACCGCGCGCTCGCCCACCCCCCGTGCGCGGGCGGCGGTCACGTAGTCCTCGCGCAGCGCCTCGATCAGGCCGGAGCGGAGCATGCGCGCGTAGATCGCCGCGTATGCCGCGGCGAACACGATCCAGGGGAGCACGAGGTGGTAGGCCCACTGCACCGGGCCGCCGCACTCGGCCGACTCGTTCGGTCGGAAGACGTCGCAGTAGCCGTAGATCGGCATCCAGCCGAGGACGAACCCGAAGAGCCACGCGAGCACGAGGCCCAGCCAGACGGGATGCGCGCTGATCCCGAACAGCACGAGCATGCCGCCGACGCGGTCGACAGGGCCGCGCGGCCGCATCGCCGAGCGGATCCCGACCGCAAACGCGGTGACGAGGCCGAGCAGCATCCCGCCGACCACGAGCGAGGCGCTCGCCGGAGCCGCCTGGCCGATCATCCAGGCGACGTCGTGCTCGGTGCGCCAGGAGGTGCCGAGGTCGCCGCGCAGCAGCGCGCCGACGAAGTCCAGGTACTCGGAGAGCGGCCGGTCACGGTCGAGGCGTGACTGTCCTCCCGCGTCCTCCAGCGCGGCCTCGTTCTCGAAGGAGCCCGAGAGCGAGAGCTGGTTCCCCGGCGCGAGGAAGAACAGCACGAACAGGACGAACGTGACCGCCACGAGCAGCATCGCCGCCCACACCAGCCGCCCCAGGACGAACACCACCATTCCCGACAGCGTGGCAGCCGCGTCACCATCAGGGCAAGCGAGCGCGCTACGCTCGAGTCGATGGACGACCCCGAGCGCGCCCTCACCGTCGCCTCGGCCCTCCTGTCGGCGATCCGGGATCGCGACCGGGCGGGTGTCGCCGCCTGCTTCGCCCCGGACGCCCGCCTGCGCGTCCTGACCCCGCGGACGCTTCGCGAGGAGGAGGGGCCGGACGCCATCGCGGGACGCTACGCGCAGTGGTTGGCGCTCGAGCCGTTCTTCCTCCTCGCCGCCGACGCCGAGATCGTCGCCGACCGCGTCCGGGTGCGGTACCGCTTCCACGGGCTCGATCGCGACCGGGGCTGGCAGGAGAACGAGCACACCGGCTACGCGACGATCGTCGACGGGCTGATCGCTGCGCTCAACGTCTCCTGCGCCGGGTTCCGCCCGTCGGAGCCGCGCTGACCGGCGCCGGCGCCGCCTGGGAGCCGCTCCTCTCCTCCGAGGAGGTCGTGCACCGCGCGACCGACCCCGCCCGTGCGGGGCGCACGGAGCCGATCCCGGCCGCGCTGGACGACCGGGTCGCCGACGCGCTCGGTCGCCGCGGGATCGTCTCGCTCTGGTCGCACCAGGCGGAGACGTGGGAGACGGTCGCCGCAGGGGGTCATGCGATCGTGACCACCGGCACCGCCTCGGGCAAGTCGCTCGCGTTCACGCTTCCCGTGCTCGACGCGCTGGCCCGCGACGCCCACGGGCGGGCGCTCCTCCTCTTCCCCACCAAGGCGCTCGCGCAGGACCAGGCGCGCTCGCTGGCCTCGCTCCGCTCGCCGGGCGTGCGCGTCGGGATCTACGACGGCGACACGCCGACCGAGCAGCGCCGGGACATCCGGCGCAACGCGAACGTGCTGCTCACCAACCCGGACATGCTCCACGTCGGCGTCCTCCCGCACCACGATCGCTGGGGCGACGTCCTCCACAACCTGCGCTTCGTCGTCGTGGACGAGGCGCACGTCTACCGCGGGGTCTTCGGCTCGCACGTCGGCAACGTGCTGCGCCGCCTGCGCCGCCTCGCGTCGGCGTACGGCGCCGAGCCGCAGCTCCTGCTCGCCTCCGCGACGATCGCGAACCCCGGCGAGCTCGCGCGTGCCCTCACCGGGCTCGACGTGCACGTGATCGACGTCGACACGGCCTCCCGGCCCGAGCGCGAGATCGTGCTGTGGAACCCGCCGCTCGTCGACCCCGACCTGGGCACGCGCGCCAGCGCGCTCGCCGAGGCGTCGCGCGTGATGGCCGAGCTCGTCGAGCGAGGGCTGCGGACGATCTGCTTCGCGAAGAGCCGGAAGGCGGCGGAGCTGATCCACCGGTTCACCGCGGAGCGGGTCGGCCGGGAGACGGCGCGCCGACTCGCCCCCTATCGCGCCGGCTACACCCCGGAGCAGCGCCGCGAGATCGAGCGCAGGCTGGTCGAGGGAGACCTGCTCGGCGTCTCGGCCACCGACGCGCTCGAGCTGGGCATCGACGTCGGGGAGCTCGACTGCGCGATCTCGGTCGGCTTCCCCGGCACGGTGGCGTCGCTGCGCCAGCAGTGGGGCCGCGCGGGCAGGCGCACCCGCGGCCTCGCGGTGCTCGTCGCCGGTGAGGACGCGCTCGACCAGTACTTCATGCGCGAGCCGGAGGCGCTGCTCCGGCGCAGCGTCGAGGCGGCGATCCTCGATCCGGACAGCCCCCGGATCCTCGACCCTCACGTCCTCGCGGCGGCCTACGAGGGCCCGATCACCGAGGCGGACGCTGCGACCGTCGGGTCGGCGGCCGTCGCGCGCGCGCAGGTCCATCCCGAGCTCGTGCGCACCCCTGCCGGGGTCGTCTGGCAGGGCCGCGACCACCCGGCCGCCCGGATCTCGCTCCGCTCGGGGGACGCCGAGGCGTTCGCCGTCGTCGAGGAGGAGACGGGCGCCCTGCTCGGCCTCGTCGAGCGCGAGCGGGCGTACTCGACCGTGCACGAGGGAGCCGTCTACCTCCATCTCGGCGACCAGTACCTCGTGACCGGGCTCGACGAGGCGTCACGCGTCGCGCTCGTGCGCCCCGCAGAGGTGGACTGGTACACGCAGGTGCGCAAGGAGACCGACACGGCGATCGACGAGGAGCTGCGACGGGCGCGGGTGGCGGGGGTCGAGCTCGCCCTCGGGCGGGTGACCGTCACCGAGCAGGTCGTCGCCTACCATCGCAAGGCGATCGCGGACGGGAGCACGATCGACGTCGTCCCGCTCCTCGTGCCGCCCTCGACCTTCACGACGGAGGGCGTCTGGTTCTCACCCGATGACGAGCTGCTGGCCGGGCTGGACGAGATGCCCACGCTGCTCTCGACCCTCCACGCCGCGGAGCACGCGCTGATCTCGATGCTGCCCCTCTGGGCGATGTGCGACCGCTGGGACATCGGCGGCCTGTCGACGAACGCGCACCCGCAGACAGGGCGGCCGACGATCTTCGTCCACGAGGGCCACGCGGGGGGCGTCGGGCTCGTCGAGCGCGGGTTCGAGCGGTTCGGCGGCTGGGCGGCGGACACGGCGCGGCTCCTGCGCGGCTGTCCCTGCGACGGCGGCTGCCCGTCGTGCGTCCAGAGCCCCAAGTGCGGCAACCTCAACGAGTGGCTCGACAAGCACGGCGCGGCGACGCTGCTGACGCGGATGGTCGATGCGGGGTGATGCGGGGGTGATGCGCCCCGGCTGTCGATTCCCGTCCGCCGCGTTCGTCGTCATGGTGCAATCGCCAGCGACCAGAAGGGAGACACCATGGAGTACCTGGCTCTGATCCACGCCGACGAGACCGCCTGGCTCGCGCTCGGGGAGGAGGAGCGGAACGCTGTCTACGCGCAGTACCGCGCGCTCTCCGAGGACGCGCAGGCAGTTGGGGTGCTCGTCGACGGCGCCGAGCTGGCGCCGGTCGCGAGCGCGACCACGGTGCGCGTCCGCGACGGGCAGACGCTCGTCTCCGACGGCCCGTACGCGGAGGTGAAGGAGGCGCTCGGCGGCTACTTCGTCTTCGACTGCCCGACGCTCGACGAGGCGCTCGACTGGGCTGCTCGCATCCCCGCAGCAGCCTCGGGCGCCGTCGAGGTCCGACCCGTCCACGTCGATCCGGAGGCATGACGATGCGCTACGCCCTGCTCGTCTACGGCGACCAGAGCGCCTGGTCGGCGCTCACGGAGGAGGAGGCGGCCGCCGCTCGGGAGGAGTCGATGCCCGCGTGGGTCGCCCTGTTCGAGGAGATGGCCCGCCTCGACCCGTCCTGCACCGGGAAGGAGCTCGAGGCGGCCGCCGAGGCCAAGGTCGTCCGCGTGCGCGACGGCGAGCGGCTCGTGACCGATGGGCCGTACGCCGACACGAAGGAGCAGCTCGGCGGCGTCTTCCTCACGGAGCTGGCCGACCTCGACGAGGCGATCCGCATCGCGTCGCTCGTGCCCGCGGCGACGTACGGCTCGCTGGAGATCCGCCCGATCGCGGAGCAGTGACCTCGATCGACAGGGTCTATCGCGACGAGTGGGCGCGCTCCGTCGCGATCCTGGCACGCGTCCTCGGCGATCTCGAGCGCGCCGAGGACGCCGTCCAGGACGCGTTCGAGATCGCCATGACCCGCTGGCCGCGCGACGGGATGCCGCGCAACCCCGGCGCGTGGATCGTCACCGCCGCGCGCAACCGGGCGCTCGACCGCATCCGGCGAGAGCAGACCTTCGTGCGCAAGGCGGAGCTGCTCGCACGGCTCGAGGCGCTGCCCGCCGAGGCGGACGAGATGACAGCGATCCCCGACGACCGCCTCGCGCTCGTCTTCACCTGCTGCCACCCGGCCCTCGCGCTCGACGCCCAGGTCGCGCTGACCCTGCGAGAGGTGGGCGGCCTCACCACCGCCGAGATCGCGCGCGCGCTCCTCGTCTCCGAGCCCACGCTCGCCCAACGGCTGGTGCGAGCCAAGCGCCGCGTCCGAGACGCCGGGATCCCGGTGCGGGTGCCTCCCGACCACCTGCTGCCCGACCGTCTGCCGGGCGTCCTGCGCGTGCTCTACCTCGTGTTCAACGAGGGCTACGCGGCGAGCGCGGGCGAGGAGCTCGTGCGCACCGACCTCTGCGCCGAGGGGATCCGGCTCGCCAAGCTCCTGTGCGTCCTGATGCCGGACGAGCCGGAGGCGCTGGGGCTGCTGGCGCTCCTGCTCCTGCAGGACTCCCGTCGGGCCGCACGGGTCGGGCCCGCCGGTGAGCTCGTCCTTCTCGCGGACCAGGATCGGCGCCTCTGGGACGCGCGCGAGATCGACGAGGGCCTGCGCCTGCTCGAGCGGGCCCGGCAGCGCCGCTCGCCGGGGCCGTACCAGCTCCAGGCGGCGATCGCCGCCGGACACGCCCAGGGCAGCGATCCCTCGGTGATCGCCGCCGCCTACGCGCAGCTCGAGGCGATCGACCCGTCGCCGATCGTCAGGCTGAACCGCGCGGTCGCCGTCGCGGTCGCGGGCCAGGTCGACGAGGGGCTCGCGCTGATCGACGCGATCGAGGGGCTCGACGGCTACCACTACCTCCACGGCGCGCGGGCCGACCTGCTCCGCAGGCTCGGCCGGCGTGACGAGGCGATCGCGGCCTACGAGCGAGCGCTCGAGCTCACCGCCAACGTCACCGAGCGCAGGTTCTACGCCGGCCGGCTGGACGAGCTTCGCGGCTGACCGCTCCCGTCGACGCCGAGCGCGGCGAGCACCTCCGCCACGGCCGCCCGCGGCGTCGGCACGCGACGCACGCCGTCCACGGTCAGACCGCCCTCGAGCACGACGCACGGGCGGCCGAGCCGCATCGCGAACCCGATCTCGGTGAGCGTGCCCCAGCTGCCGCCGACGGCGATCACGGCATCGCCGGACGCAGCGACGGCCAGGTTGCGGCCGTGTCCGGCGCCCGTGCAGACGACGTGATCGGCCCACGGGTTCGCCGCGTCGCGCGTCTCGCCCGGCAGGATCGCGATCGTCGTGCCGCCGGCGCGCTTGGCGCCGCGATGGGCTGCGGCCATCACCTCGTCGAGCCCGCCCGTGACGACGACGCAGCCGGCGAGGGCGAGCAGCCGGCCGGTCTCCTCCGCCGTCGACTCGTGCTCGGCGCCGCTGCCGATGACGGCGATCTGCACGGCCATCGCCGCGGATGGTACGACTCCAGTCGTGACGGCGGCGCGGGAGGCGCGGGGCGGCACGCTCGTGATCGGCGGCGGCTTCGCCGGCGCCTCGGTCGCACGCGAGCTCGGCCGCCGCGGCGCCACGATCATCTCGCCCGACAACTTCATGCTCTACACCCCGCTGCTCCCGGAGGCCGCCTCGGGAACGCTCGAGCCGCGCCACGTCGTCGTCCCCCTGCGCCAGATGTGTCCGCATGCGGAGCTGCTGCTCGGTGAGGCGGTCGCGCTCGACGAGGGCTCGCGAACGGTCGTCGCCGAGACGCTCGGCGGGCGTCAGGAGATCCGCTACGAGCGCCTCGTCGTCGCCGTCGGCGCCGTGACGCGCACCTTTCCGGTTCCGGGCCTCGTCGAGCACGGGCGCGGCTTCAAGGACGTCGCGGACGCGATCGCCCTCCGCAACCACGTGCTGCGCACGCTCGAGGCCGCCGCCGCGTCGCTCGACCCCGCGGAGGTCGAGGCGCAGCTCGGCTACGTCTTCGTGGGCGCCGGCTACGCCGGGGTCGAGGCGCTCGCCGAGCTCCGTGACCTCGCCCACGACGCAGTTCGGCACTTCTACCCCTCGCTCAGGGACGCGCGGCAGCGCTGGGTGCTCGTCGACGCGGCGCCGACGATCCTCGGCGACATCCCGCGACGGCTCGGCGCGTACGCGCACGACGAGCTCGCGCGACGCGGGGTCGACATCCGCCCGGGGACGACGCTCACCTCCGTCGACGGCGCGGTGGCTGTGCTCTCGGATGGTGCGCGGATCCCCGCACGCACCCTCGTCTGGACCGCCGGGGTGAAGGCGAGCCCGCTCGTCGCGGAGCTGGGCCTGCCGCTCGAGGAGCGCGGGCGCGTGGTCGTCGACACGACGCTCCGCGTCGAGGGCCGCGACCGCATCTGGGCGCTCGGCGACTGCGCAGCCGTGCCGAACGTCCGCACCCCGGGAGCCGTCGATCCCCCCACGTGCCAGCACGCCCTGCGGCAGGCTCGGCGGCTGGCGCGCAACCTCCACGGCACTCCGCAGCCGTACGGCTACCGGATGCTCGGCCAGGTGGCCACGCTCGGTCGCTACAAGGGCATCGCGGTGGTGCTCGGCGTGCGCCTGCGTGGGTTCCCCGGCTGGTTCGTCGCGCGCACGTACCACCTGTACGCGCTCCCCGTCCTCGGCCGCAAGATCCGCGTGGTGGTCGACTGGACCGTCTCGCTCTTCTTCCGGCGCGACGTCGCCGAGCTCTCGGGGCTCGGCCAGCCCCGCCGCCTCGGCGACTGAGGGGTCCCGCTCAGCCCGCGAGCGAGCGGAGCGCCCGGGTGAGCGACTGGCCTCCTGCCAGGGCGGTGGCCGCGAGGTCGCCCTCCCGGGCCACGCGCTCGAGCACCGCCTCCATCGTGAACGCTGCGGGGTCGAGCTCGGCTCGCACCTCCGTCCAGCGCAGCGGGGTCGAGACCGGCGCGCCCGGGCGGGGGCGGACCGAGTAGACCATCGCCGTCGTGCGACCCGCCCCGTTCTGGTTGACGTCGATCAGGACGCCGTGGCGCTTCGCCCGTGACCACTCGCCCGTGACGAGCTCCGGGTGCGAGCGCCGGAGCGCTCCCGCGACGATCTCCGCGAACTCCCGCGCCTGCTCGTGCGTGTGCCGACGCGCGATCGGCACGAGGACGTGGAGCCCCCGCGACCCGCTCGTCTTCGGGACGCTCTCCAGCCCGAGCGCCGTCAGCGCGTCACGCACGAGCAGGGCGACCGCGACCACGTCGACGAAGCCGGTGCCCTCGGCCGGGTCGAGGTCGAAGACGACCCAGTCCGGCCGGCCGATCTTGTCGACCCGCGCCGCGCCCGCGTGGAGATCGATGCAGCCCATGCTCACGGCCCAGAGCAGTGCCAGGTCGTCGTCGAGCACCGGGTACGAGATCACCCGGCGCTCGCCCGACCGCGTCGACGCCGGCAGGGGAACACGGCGGATCCACTCGGGCATGTGGGCAGGCGCCTGCTTCTGGAAGAAGTGCTTGCCCTGCCACCCGTCGGGATAGCGCTTCATCGTGAACGGCCTGCTGCGCAGGTGCGGGACGAGCGCGGGTGCCACGTCGCGGTAGTAGGCGAGCAGGTCGCCCTTCGTGATCCCCTCCTCGGGCCAGAACGGCTTGTCCAGGTTCGAGAGCCGCAGCGTTCGCCTGCCACGGCGCACCTCGGACGGCATCGCCAGCCGCTCGGGCACGGCTGCGCTGGCCGGAGCCGGTCGGGCGGAGCCGATGGCCGTCTCCTCCCCTTCCGCGAGACCCAGGAACACCGGCTGGCGCAGACGGCCTGCGCGTGTCCACTCCGCGAACCCGACCTCCACCTCGAGCTCGGGACGCACCCACCGCACCCGGCCGCGCAACGGACGCGCGAGCGCCGGGCGCTCCGCGAGCGGCGGCTCCGCGGTCTCGAGCATCCGCAACAGTCCTCGGAGGCGGTCGCGGTCGTCGGCGGTCAGTCCCGAGCCCACGCTCCCGGCGTAGCGCAGGCCATCTCCCCCGGGCGCGCCGAGAATGAGCGAGCCGACATCGCCCGCCAGCCGCCCCTCTCCGCTCGCCCACCCGACGACGGGCAGCCGGGTGCGTCCTTGCACCTTGAGCTTGCGCCAGTGCCGCACCCGCTGGCCCGAGCGATAGGGCGCATCGGTGCGCTTGGCGACGATCCCCTCCAGGCCCTGCGACCTCGCCGCCTCCAGCAGCGCGGGGCCGTCGTCGAAGAGCGGCGAGAGCACCACCGGACCTGCGGTGGGATCGACGATGCGCTCGAGCGCGGCGCGGCGCTCGACGAGCGGCAGTGCATCGAGGGCGACACCGTCGAGCTCGAGCAGGTCGAACACGACGAGCACGATCCGTCCCTCGCCGCGCTGGAGCAGCTCGAACCGCGATCGGCCGCGCTCGTCGAGGGCGCAGATCTCGCCGTCGAGCACGGCATCCGGCGTCCTCACCGCGGCGGGAAGCCCCTGCACGAGCGAGGGGAAGCGACTGCCGAGATCGCGCGCGCCCCTGCTCGTGAGCATCGCGTCACCCCCGCGCAGGGTGACGAGCGCGCGGTAGCCGTCCCACTTCGGCTCGAACGCCCAGTCGGCGCCGGCGGGAGCAGAGGTCGCCGCGGTCGCGAGCATCGGGCTCCACGCACGCCGCTCCGGACTCTCGTCCTTGCGCAGCAGGAGCCAGTTGGCAGGCGACCCGTCGAGCGCCGCCGGGACGAGCGTCCACCGACCGCGCAGCCTCCGGCCGTGGAGGTCGAACGTCAGACCGCCGTCGCGCTTCTCCTCGACGAGCTCGTACGTCCCGCGGTCGAAGATCTCCACCGTGCCCGCGCCGTACTGCCCGGCGGGGATCGTCCCCTCGAACTCCGCGTAGTCGAGCGGGTGGTCCTCGACGTGCACGGCGAGGTGCCTGACGCCCCGGTCGAGCGGGACGCCCTTCGGGACGGCCCAGCTCGCGAGCGCCCCACCGCGCTCGAGCCGCAGGTCGTAGTGCAGCCGGCGCGCGCGGTGGCGCTGCACGACGAAGCGCGGCGCGCCGGTCGATGGTGCGCCCCCGAACGGCTCGGGGGTGTCAGCGGGGCTCCGCTTCCGCCGGTAGGCGTCGGCGCTCACGTGTCTACGCCTCGTCCTCCGGATCGTCGCCGGCTCTTCACATCCGCCTCACATCACCGGTGGAATCCCTGCTCAGAGCGCTATCCGTGTCGGGGAAAAGCCTGTGGAAAGTGTGGAGAGCTCCGAAAGCGGCTGGTCGTCAGGCCAGCACGCCCATCGCGCGGAACTTCGCGCGACGCGCCCGCCGGCGCTCGTCGGGGGACAGCCGCTCGAGCTCGGCGAGGTGGGAGAGGAGCGCGTCCCGGAGCAGGGCTGCCGCGGCAGCGGGGTCGGCGTGCGCGCCGTCGGCAGGCTCGGGGACGATCCCGTCGATCACGCCGAGCTCGAGGCAGTGCGCCGCGTCGGGCTTGAACGCAGCCGCGGCCTTCTTCGCCTGCGCCGCGTCGCGCCAGAGGATGGCGGCGCAGCCCTCGGGCGAGATCACCGAGTAGATGGCGTTCTCCTGCATCAGCACCCGGTCGGCGAGCGCGATCGCGACCGCGCCCCCCGAGCCGCCCTCCCCGATCACGACGGCGACGGTCGGCACGCCGAGCCGCGCCATCACGGCCTGCGATCGGGCGATCGCCCCGCCCTGGCCGTGCTGCTCGGCCGCGACCCCCGGGTACGCGCCCGGCGTGTCGACGAGCGCGACGACGGGGAATCCGTGACGGTCGGCCAGCTGCATCACCCGCATCGCCTTGCGATACCCCTCCGGGTACGCCATGCCGAAGTTTCGCCTGCTCCGCTCCTTCAGGTCGCGCCCTTTCTGATGCCCCACGAGCGCCACGGTGCGGCCCCCGAGCACGCCGAGGCCCGCGATCACGGCCTGGTCGTCGGTGCGGGAGCGGTCGCCGTGGAGCTCGAACCAGT
The DNA here is from genome assembly GCA_963703095.1 of uncultured Actinomycetes bacterium. Classification (GTDB taxonomy): domain Bacteria; phylum Actinomycetota; class Thermoleophilia; order Gaiellales; family Gaiellaceae; genus Gaiella. Next base: position 305,519 of record OY969787.1, on the reverse strand, counting down.
CGTCGAGGATCCGCTCGACGTAGTCGAGCGTGTAGGGCCGATCCTGGTGGCGGGCGAGCTCGACCGACCGCCAGATCTCCTCGTCGGTCGTGTCCTCACGAAGGCGCTCGAGCTGCCGCTGGAGGCGCTCCATCTCGGCCGAGAGCCGCGTGCCGCCGAGCAGCTTCACGCCGGAGAGCTTCGCGAGCCGGTCGCGGAGGCCGAGCTCCGCGTCGGTGCTCACGCGCCCGCTCCGAACAGCCGCAGGAGTCGCGCGAGCACGTCGCGGAGCTCGCTGCGCGGGACGATCGCGTCCAGGTGGCCGAACCGGTAGTTCGACTCCGCCAGGCCGAAGTCGTCGGGCAGCTTCTCCCGCGTGGTCTGCGCGACGACCCGCGGCCCCGCGAACGACATGAGCGCGCCCGGCTCGGCCAGGACGACGTCGCCGAGGCTCGCATAGCTCGCGAGCAGGCCGCCGGTCGTCGGGTGCGCCAGCACAGAGATCAGCGTCCCACCCGCGTCGTACAGGTCCTCGACGGCGCAGACGGTCTTCGGCAGCTGCATCAGCGCGAGGATCCCCTCCTGCATGCGTGCGCCGCCGGACGAGGAGACCGAGACGAGCGGCAGGCCGTCCGCGGCGGACGCCTCGCACGCACGCACCAGCTTCTCGCCCACCACGCTGCCCATCGAGCCGCCCATGAAGGAGAAGTCCATCACCGCCAGGCGACACGGACGGCCGCCGATGCGGCCGTCGCCCGTGACGATCGCATCGCCCAGCGAGGTGGTTACCTCGGCCTCGGCGAGGCGCTCGGTGTACGGCTTCAGGTCGAAGAACGCGAGCGGGTCGGCCGAGCGCAGTCCGGCGTCGGACTCCGCGAAGCTCCCCTCGTCGACGAGCTGGCCGATCCTGGCGCGCGCCCGCACGGCGAAGTGGTGGCCGCACTGGGGGCACACGCGGAGGGCCACGTCGAGCTCGTCGTCACGGTAGTGCGACCCGCAGCCCGGGCACGTGTTCGGATGCGCCCGCTGTCCCCCGTCGCCCGGCTCCGTCTTCTTGTGCTCGATCGAGACGTCGATGCGGCCCGGTGCGGACATCGCACCAGTGTAGACCTGCCGCTCACGGACCCTGGTCAGAGCCCTGCCGCGGCCGCGAGTCGCTCGAGTGCGCGAACGTCGGCGTCGGGGCGCAGACCGGTGAGCCCGAGCCCGGCGACGGGGACGCTCCCGTCCCGGAGGGCCTGGAGCAGCGCGACGATCTCCTGCACCGTCGGCCCGCCCGGCTCGGGCATGAAGCAGGCGAGCTCGCCAGGGGCGAGCGCGTCGGCGTCGAGCGCCACGTAGACCGCGCCGGCGCCCGCGAGCGCGCGGTCGACGTCGGCGTCGAGGCCGTGCTCGGCGACGAAGGCCTCCTCCGGTGGGTCGAGGTTGCGCGCGTAGAGCAGCGCCACGTCCTCGACGGCCACGGCGCCCTCGTCGATCGCCATGCGCAGCGGCATCCCCCACGCGTTGCCCGACGGGGACGACTCCGGGGTGTTGAGGTCCCCGTGCGCGTCGAGCCACAGCACGGCGATCCGCCCGTGCCTGGTCGCGAGCCCGCGAATCGCGCCGACGTGCGCGCAGCAGCAGCCTCCGAGGACGAGCGGGCGGGCCGGGAGCCCGGCAGCGACGGCCGCGGTCTGCTCCGAGAGGGCGTCGCGCTCGACCACTGCCGCCTCGGGTCGGTCGAGTGGCAGCCACGCCGCCTCGGTCATCGCATCGCCGCCTGCACCCCATGCCCGCGGAACGCGGACGAGGCCCGAGGGGAACGTCGCTCCGCACACGTGGCACTCGTAGCCGTCGTCGAGCGCGACCGAGGTCAGGGTTCGACAACGCGGGCACCGAGCTCGGAGCGCGCTCACGGTCGTAGCTCCCAGGTGTCATGCCGCTCGACGACGCGCATCCCGACGCGCTCGTACAGCCGGACGGCGCCGGTCGTGTTCTCGGTGTCCACCTCCAGCCCCGCGCGTGGCAGGCCCCGCGCACGGAACGCCCCGAGCGCGTGAGTGAGGAGGCAGGTCCCGAGCCCGCGGGCACGCGCCTCGGGCACGACGCCGAGCTGCGCGACCCAGCCGCAGCCCGGATCGCCCCATTCCCCGGGACGGCAGAGCGCGATCCCGGCCGGCGCGCCTTCAAGCTCGGCGACGAACCACAGGGACGGGTCGGGGGTGCCCATCTCGCGCAGCCAGTGGAGCCACTCCTCGTACGGAGTCGGCGTGAACCCCCAGTGATCCGCGAACGACCGCTCGACGAGCTCGTGCAGGAGCGGCTCATCCGTGCCCTCGACCGCGGGCCGCACCGCTCCCCCGGTCGGCCACACCGCATCGAGCGCGAGCGTCTCGTCGAGGTCGATCATCATCCGCCACGACGCGCGCACCGGCTCGTAGCCACGCGCGGCGAGCAGCGTCCGGTAGCTCTCGTCGCGCTCGTCCGCGACCGCCCTCACGACACCCTCCGGCGCGCGGCGCTCGAGCGCCCGCTGCTCGAGCTCCACGAGGACGGGCTCGACGGCCGTACCGCGGACGTCCAACCAGAGCACGGTCCCGTCGTTCGTCTGGTCTCCGAGGTCGCCGTACCCGAGGATGCGGCCGCGCTCGTCCGCCGCCAGCACGACGTCGCGGGAGAGGTCGAAGGGCGGGGGCTGCGTCCACCAGCCGCGGAGCGCGAGCTCGTCGACCTCGTCGCGTCCCCGTAGCCGTCGGGCCTCGCGATTGACGAGGGCGACCGTCGCCTCGAGGTCGTCCAGCGTGGGCGCGCGCAGCGCGATCTCAGCCACCGGCCCTGAGCTCCTTCTCCCACACGTCCGCCTGCCACAGGACGCGCATCCCGGCGCGCTCGTAGAGGCGCGTCGCGCCGGTGGGGTTCTCGGCGTCGACCCCGAGGGCGACCGTCGACTCACCGGACTCGAGGAAGCGGTGGAAGCTCTCCTGCAGGAGCGCGAGGCCGAGCCCCCGCCGGCGCCACGAGGGCGAGACGCCGAGCACGCCGACCCAGCCCCAGTCGCCCATCCGCTTCGGGTAGTTGAGCGCGAACCCGGCGATCGTCCCGCCCGCCCACACCACGACCGGGAGCGCGAGGTCGAGCCGTGGCGCCACGAAGAGCCTGTCGAACCACTCCTCGTACGGCTGCACCCGGTAGCCCCAATGCCCTGCGAAGGCTGCCGTGTCTGCCTCGTGGAGCGCCTGGCCGTCGCGCTCGGGGTCGAGCGCCCGGAGCTCCACGCCCGCCGGCCAGGCGGGTGCGGGCAGCGGCGACTCGAGCTCGGCCACCATGCGGAAGAAGCTGCGCACGCGCTGGAAGCCCTCCCGCTGCAGCAGCGCCGGCGCGGTCCGGTCGCCGACGAGGTGGGCGAGGTGCAGGGTCACGCGCGAGCCGGGCGGCGCCTCGCCGATCCGCTCGCGCACGCGCCCCTCCACCAGCCCGACCAGCGTCGTGCCGACGCCGCGCCCCCGGGCGGAGGGGGCCACGTAGCCGTCGCCGATGAACGTGCTCGACCGGCGATCGCACAGGTGCATGACGCCGACGACCGCATCGTCGGCGTCCACCGCGAGCCAGGCGTCGGTCGCGAGGTCGATCTCCGCCCATTGCTGCGCCAGCTCGTCGGCCGTCCAGTCGGTTGCGCCGTACACGTCGCGGTCGCAGGCCTGAAGCACCTCGAGCACCGCGTCGAAGTCCGCGGGAGCGGGCGGTCTGATCACCATGTCCTTGCTGGGCACGGCGCCGTCAGGCGCCGTGCCACCGGCGGAACACGACGCAGGCGTTGTGCCCGCCGAAGCCGAAGGAGTTCGAGAGCGCCACCTCCACCTGCTCCTCGCGCGAGGCGTTCGGGATCACGTCGAGATCGCACTCCGGGTCGGCGACCTCCTGGTTGATCGTCGGCGGCAAGATCCCGCGCTGCAGCGCGAGCACCGTGAAGCTCGCCTCGATCGCCCCAGCAGCGCCGAGGCAGTGGCCCGTGGCGCCCTTCGTCGACGAGACCGGGGTGCGGTAGGCCTTCTCCTCCCCCAGCGCGACCTTGATCACGCGCACCTCCGCCGAGTCGCCCGAGGGCGTCGACGTGCCGTGCGCGTTGATGTAGCCGATCTCCTCGGGGGTGATGCCGCTGTCGTCCATCGCCATCCGCATCGCGCGCGCGGGGTTGACGCCGGTCGGATCGGGGTCCGAGACGTGGTTCGCGTCGGACGAGCAGCCGTACCCCAGCAGCTCCGCGTAGATGCGGGCCCCGCGAGCCCGTGCGTGCTCGAGCTCCTCGAGGACGAGCATGGCCGACGCCTCGCCCATCACGAAGCCGTCCCGCTCGGCGTCGAAGGGGCGCGACGCGCGCTCCGGGTCGTCGTTCCTGCGGGAGATGGCGCGCATCGCGCCGAAGCCGGCGATGCTCACGCGCGTGACCGGCGCCTCGGTGCCGCCGCAGATCATCACGTCGGCGCGCCCGAGCCGGATCGCGTCGAGCCCGTCGCCGATCGCCATGTTGGAGGCAGCGCAGGCGGTGCACTCCGCGAGCAGCGGGCCGCGCGTGCCGAGCTCCATCGACACCCAGCCAGCGGCGAGGTTGGGGATGATCTGGACGATCGAGAACGGGTTGACCCGGTCGGGGCCCCGCTCGTTGAGCTGGTCGACGCAGGCCTCGAAGGACTTCAGGCCGCCGATCCCCGTCGCCACCGCAGCCCCGACGCGGTCGGGTGCAGCCGCGATGTCGATCCCCGCGTCCCGCTCAGCCTGGCGGGCGGCGGCGAGCGCGAGATGCGTGAAGCGGTCCATGCGACGGGCGGACTTGAAGTCCACGTAGTCGGTGACGTCGAAGTCGCGCACCTCGCAGGCGAAGTCGACCGGGTAGCCCGTCGGGTCGAACTGCGTGATCCTGGCGGCGCCCGATCGCCCCGCCACCAGCCCCGCCCACGTGTCCTCGACGGTGTTGCCGAGCGAGGTCAGCATGCCGAGCCCGGTGACGACGACGCGACGTCTGCCCTCTGCGGGAGCCACGGGTGGAGGCTACATCCCGAGCCCGCCGTCGACGAGCAGCACCGCGCCCGTGACGAAGGCGGCGTCGTCAGAGGCGAGGAAGCGCACCGCGCCGGCGACGTCCTCGGGGTCACCGAGGCGCCCGAGCGGCGTGGCCGCGAGCATGGCCGTCGTCGCCTCCTCCGGCAGGACGTCGGTGAGCTGCGTCCTGACGTAGCCCGGCGCGACGACGTTGGCCCGCACTCCGCGACTGCCCAGCTCGCGTGCCAGCGACTTCGTGAACCCGATGATCCCGGCCTTCGAGGCCGCGTAGTTCGTCTGGCCAGGGTTCCCGTGGACGCCCACGATCGACGAGACGTTGACGATCGAGCCGCCGCGGCGCTTCATCATCGGCCGTGCCACAGCTCGGCAGGTGAAGAACACCGACGAGAGGTTGGTCTGGATCACCGTGTCCCAGTCCTCGTCGGACATCCGCGCGAGCAGCCCGTCTCGCGTCAGGCCGGCGTTGTTGACGAGCACGTCGACGTCGCCGGCGGCGGCGACCAGCGCGGCGGCCGAGGCCGCGTCCGAGACGTCCGCCTGGACTGCGCGGCCGCCGATCTCGGCAGCCACCGCCTCGGCCTCGTCCCGTCCCGTGCGGTAGCCGACGACGACGCTCGCGCCGGCGTGGGCGAGCTCGACCGCGATCGCACGACCGATCCCGCGCGACGCGCCGGTGACGAGCGCGCTCTTCCCCTCCAGGGAGGCGAAGCTCATCCGGCGCTCACCTCGCGGCGAGGGCTTCCTTCGCCCGCTCGAGACCGGCGAGGTCGTTCACCGAGATCGTGCGCACGGAGCGGTCGATCCGCTTGACGAGCCCGGAGAGCACCGTGCCCGGCCCGACCTCGACGAACGTCGTGACGCCGTCCTTCGCCAGCGCGGTCGCAGCCTGCGTGAAGCGCACCGGAGCTGTGAGCTGGTCGACCAGCAGCGCGCCGAGCCGTTGCGCCGGCTCGACGCGCGCCGTGACGGTGGACATGAAGGGGGCGACAGGATCGGAGAAGCGCACCCGGTCGATGGCGGGCTTGAGCGCGTCGGCCGCCTTGGCGACGAGCGGGCTGTGGAACGCACCCGACACCTTCAGCCGGATCGCCCGGCGGGCGCCGAGGTCGTTGGCCTGGGAGATGCACTCGTCGACGGCGTCGTTCTCGCCCGAGACGACGATCTGCCCGGGGCAGTTGTAGTTCGCCGGCCAGACGCCGAGGATCTTGCGGCAGAGCGTCTCGACCTGCTCGTCCTCGAGACCGAGGATCGCCGCCATCGCGCCTGGCCGCTGCCGTGCGGCCTCCGCCATCACGAGCCCGCGCTCCCGCACGAGGCCGATCGCGGCGTCCGTCTCCATCGCCCGCACGGCAGCCAACGCCGCGAACTCGCCGACCGAGTGGCCGACGACGACATCCGGCCGCAGTCCCTCCGCCTCGAGGGCGGCGAGGATCGCCAGGCTCGTCGCGACCAGGGTGGGCTGCTGCACCTCCGTCTCGACGAGCGTCTCGAGCGGCGCCTCGAAGCAGAGCGCGGCGAGGTCCATCCCGGTCACCTCGCTGCCGCGACGATACACGTCCATCGCGGCAGGCACGGCCTCCGCGATCTCCCGGCCCATGCCCTCCTCGAGCGACCCCTGACCAGGGAAGCAGAACGCCACCTTCCCCATCAGACACGACTCCCTTCGGGGCTCGTGCCCAGCGGGGCAGCGTCACCCGTCCATTCCAGCAGGGCGGACCCCCAGGTCAGCCCGGCTCCCATGCCCGTCATGAGGACGAGCGCGCCGTCCACGAGCCGGCCCTCCGCGCGCGCGTCTGCGAGCGCGAGCGGGATCGAGCCAGACGAGGTGTTGCCGTACCGCTCCAGGTTCATCACGGTCTTCTCCACGGGGATCCCCAACTTACCGGTCGCGTGGTCGATGATCCGCTTGTTGGCCTGGTGCGGCACGTAGACGTCGACGTCGTCGACGGTCTTGCCGCACTGCGTCAGCACCGCGTCGGCCGAGCTGACCATCACGCGCGTCGCGAACTTGAACACCTCGCGCCCGTTCATCCGAAGGATGCTCTTCGGATCCTCGAAGCGCCGTGACCCGCTGCCCGGGTAGCACAGGTGGACGCCGCCGGCGCCGTCCGCTCCGAGCTCGAAGCCGAGGAAGCCGCCCCGGTCGACCCGCTCCATCACGACTGCGCCCGCGCCGTCGCCGAACAGGACGAGGGTGGAGCGATCCTCCCAGTCGAGGATCGTCGACAGCACGTCGGCCCCGACGACGAGCGCCCGCCGGGAGAGGCCCGATGCCAGCATCCCGTACGCCTGCGCGATCGCGTACATGAAGCCGGTGCAGCCCGCGAGCAGGTCGTAGGCCGCCGCCTTCGGCATGCCGAGCTCGTCCGCGAGCAGCGCCGAGCTCGTCGGGAACATCATGTCCGGGGTCACGGTCGCGCAGACGAGCAGGTCGATCGACGCCGGGTCGGCGCCGGCGTCCTCGAGCGCCGCGATCGACGCGGGGCGCGCGATGTCCGTCAGCGCCTCGTCCGGCCCGATCACTCGACGCTCGCGGATCCCGGTACGGTCGCGGATCCACTCGTCGGTGGTGTCCACGATCTTCGCGAGGTCGTCGTTCGTCAGCACCGTCTCCGGCACGTGCACGCCGAGCCCCGTGATCCCGACACGCGTGGTCGCGGACCCGATCACGGGACCCTCAGCGCTCCACCGCGAACGTGAGCGTCCCCCGGGCAGCGAGCTGGTCGCCCACGTGCGCCGTGGCCTTCCCCCGGCCGATCGGCCCGCGCACCTGGTCGATCTCGCACGTCAGGGTGAGCTCGTCGCCCGGCTCCACGATGCGCTTGAAGCGGCAGTCGTCGATGCCGGCGAAGAACGCGATCTTGCCTCGATTCGCCTCCTCGACGAGCACCGCGACCGCGCCGGTCTGCGCCATCGCCTCGACGATCAGGACGCCGGGCATCACGGGCCGCGCCGGGAAGTGCCCCGGGAACCACCAGGCGTCGCCGCGAACCGCGTAGCGTGCGACGACCCGCCTGCCGGGCTCGAGCTCGAGCACCTCGTCGAGCAGGAGGAACGGCTCGCGATGAGGGAGGATCGCCTCGATCTCGTCGCGCCCGAAGGGCGCTGCTGGGATCATGTGGACGCCCTCACGGGCGGGTTGCGCCGTGGCTCGCCGTGGGCGGGTCGGCGGTGTCGGGGCGGCTGCATCCGGCGAACCCTATCGCCGCCGGTCGGACGCCTGCCGCGTCGGGATCCCGTCAGCGTCGGCGAAGCTCGCCGACGTTGCCGCTCGCGTCACGCGCGATCACGACGAGGGTGCGGATCCGGCTGGCGCCGGGTAGCGTCACCACCCCTGCGGCCTTCACGTCGAGCCGGCGGCGGATCCCGTTCAGCCGCACGTCGAGGCGGGCAGCCTCGCTGACGCGGATCCGCGGGGGGACGGAAGACACGACCGCGATCCGGGGCGGCGTCCAGTCGGCGACGAACGGCAGCGCGACGCGGGACGTGGCGACCGCGTCGGTCGCCTCGACCACCGCCGTGAACGCGCCCTCGCGCAGCGAGCCCGCCTGTCTCGTCGCGTCCCACTCGAGGTAGCGACGCCCTGCCGCGAGCACCCCGGTGAACGGCGTCGCCACCCACCGCCCCTCGCGCAGCACGCGGACGCGCACGGTCGCGGGGCCGTTGAGCACGAGCCTGATGCCGAGGCGGTCGCTCCGGCCGTCGCCGTTCGGCGTCACGACGGCATTTCGAAGCTCGACGCCGCCGAGCGTCCGGCTGACCGCGACGGTCACGGAGCGGGTCGCCTCCCGACCGCCGGTCGCCCGCGCGAGCAGCCGAACCTCGTACAGCCCGTCGGGCAGACCGAGCCCGTCGAACGCGATCGTGTGCTCCCCGGCACGCCGCCAGGCTGGAGCGGCGAGCTCGGCGACCTCGACACCGGTTGCGTCGAGCACGAGCGCGGAGACGTTGGCCGCAGTGCTCAGCGCGTACGTGACCGTCGACGCCCGCAGCGCGAGGGCTCCGCCGGGTGCCACCACCTCGGGGTCCGCCGAGGCTCCCGTGAAGGCAAGGGACAGGCCGGCCGCCAGGGTGTCGAGGGACCCCGTGGCAGGGGTCGCACCGGGTGCCTCGATGCGCCAGTCGTACACACCGGGGACGACGCCCGCAGTCTCCCAGGTCGCCGACACCACGGAGCCGGTCCCGGCGATCCGCGTGACCTCCGTCCCGCTCGTCCGGTCGGTGACGGTCACCGTCCAGGGCAGGACCCCCGACAGCCTGGCGGCGAACGCGAGCGCCTGGCCGAAGACGCCCTCCAGTCTCACGTCGTACAGCTTCGGCAGCCCGATCGCCGCCACACGTCTCGCGATCGCAGGCAAGAGCGCGTACAGCCGATCGCCCGGGCACGACGTGAAGCCCGTGTCCCGGTGGCCGGAGACCGCGCGGAGGAAGACCGGGATGCCGGCCGGGAACCGGTCGCTGCCGGAGGAGATCACGTCGAAGGTCGCGAGCGGGTCGACGTGGGCGAGGTCGAGCCGCCAGGCGACGGTGCGGGCGAGCGCCTCGACGGCGGCCTTCGTCGGCTCGACGCTCGTGAACTCGCCCAGCAGCGCGATCCCGAACGACCCGGTGTTGAAGCCCTTGGCGTGCGCACCCACGACGTTCGCGTCGACGCCGCCGAAGCGGCCCTCGTAGACGGTGCCGAAGCGGTCGACGAGCGCGTTGTAGCCGATGTCGTTCCAGCCGTTCGACTGGACGTGGTAGGCCATGATCGCCCTCACGATCGCCGGTGCCTGGGCACGCGTGTAGTCGTTCGGCCCGGCGGTGTGGTGGACGACGGCGTAGCGGATCGAGGGCGCAGTCTCCGGCTCCGCCTGCCGCAGCGACTCGTCGGCGCGCCAGGCGGACCGGCTCACGATCGCCGGTGCCCGCGCCGTGGCCGTCGCTCGGAGCGGGACCGCGAGCGGACGGCTGCGCACGAGGTGCGCGCGGATGCTGCGGACGTCGCCACGGGTGCGCACCTCGAACCGCGTCGACGGCCCGACCCAGATCCCCTCGCCGAGGGTCCAGCCCGTCAGCCGCCCTCGCGGCGCGGGTCGTCCCTCGACGTGGACCGCGTGCCAGCTCCCCCAGCCGCCGTCGGCGACTCGTGTGCGGAGCTCGACGGTCCCGGCGCCGCGCCAGTGGACGCCGACGTAGTCGAACGTGCGTCCCGGGGCGCCCCCGACGAGCGGGCGCGCGCCTGCGAGCGGCACGTCGACGCTCGTCACCCGGACGAGCCCGTCGCCCGCGGCGGCGGTCGACGGCGCGAGCAGGGCGACGGCGAGGACGACCAGAAGGGCTCTGCGACGGGTGCCCACGAGTGCGCTCCAGGGTGGCGGACCCGTGGGACGCGCGCAAGAGCGGCGGGACGACGCTGATAGAATCCTCACAGACGTGGATCTCCGGCAGATGCGGGCAGCTCCGACCGTCGTGGCCCTGCTCGCAGGAGTCGTCCTCCTCTTCGCCGGGCCGGCTGCGCCCCCTGCCGACGGAGCAGACGCGACTCCCCGCGTGATCGTCGCGACGCTCGACGGCGACGTGAACCCCGTCACCCAGGACTACCTGCAGGACGTGATGGCGCGCGCGGAGCGCGAGGCCGCGGACGCGGTGGTGATCGAGATGGACACACCGGGTGGGCTCGGCTCGTCGATGCGGGAGATCGTCCAGACGATGCTCGGCCTGGAGATCCCGGTGATCGTGTACGTCGCACCGCAGGGCGCGAGCGCCGACTCCGCGGGCGCCGTGATCGGGATGGCGGCGGACGTGCTCGCGATGTCGCCGCAGACCAACATCGGCTCGTCCACCCCGATCCAGGCGACGGGCGAGGACTTCCAGGAGGATCTGCGCAAGAAGGTCGTCAACGACGCCGCGGCCTACGTGGGCGAGCTGGCGCTCGAGCACGGCCGCAACGCCGAGGCCGCCGAGGCGATGGTGCGCGAGGCGGCCAACTACGGCGCGCGTGAGGCGCTCGAGCTCGGCCTCGTCGACGACATCGCCGAGACGCTCCCCGCGCTGCTCGAGCAGATCGACGGTCGCACGGTGGAGCCGAAGGGGCTCGTGCTGCGGACGGCGGGCGCGACGATCGAGCGAGACGAGATGTCGCTGTGGAAGCGCGCGCTCGACCTGCTGATCGACCCGAACATCATCACGCTGATGCTGTCGCTCGGGATCGTGGGCCTGCTGGTCGAGCTGTGGAACCCGGGCCTGATCTTCCCGGGCACCGTCGGCGCGATCTCGCTGCTCGTCGGGCTGTACGGGCTGCAGGTGCTCCCCGTCTCGGTCGCCGGCGTGCTGCTGCTGCTGCTCGCCGTGGCGTTCTGGGTCGCGGAGGCGTTCGTCCCGAGCCACGGCGCGCTGACGGTCGCAGGAGGGGTGATGTTCGTGATCGGCGCGCTGATGCTGTTCGACCCCGCCGGCGACGCCTACCAGGTGTCGTTCTGGACTGCGATCGCGATCGCCGCGAGCCTCGCTCTGCTGCTCGGGGTCGCGCTCACGCGGGTCGTCAAGGCGCGGCGGAACCCGGTCGAGGTCGGCGTCGGGACGCTGGTCGGAGAGGACGCCGTCGTCCGCGACGCCGGCTGGGTGACCCTCGCCGGCGAGCTCTGGCGCGCGCACAGCGCCGACGGCAGCCGCCTCCGGCCTGGCGACCACGTCACCGTCGAGGCAGTCGATGCCGAGCTCGGCCTCGTCGTACGATCCCGGAACCCGAGAGAAAGGCCTGCCCAGTGAACACCGCGCTGATCGTCGTCGCGATCCTCGCCCTGCTGCTCATCGTCCTCCTGTTCGCGACAGTGAAGGTCGCGCGCGAGTACGAGCGCGGCGTCATCTTCCGCCTCGGCCGCCTGCTGCCGGAGCCCAAGGGGCCGGGTCTCTTCCTCCTCATCCCGGTGATCGACCGGATGGAGAAGGTCGACCTCCGCACCGTGACGCTCAACGTCCCTCCCCAGGAGGTGATCACGCGCGACAACGTGCCGGTGCGCGTCAACGCCGTGGCGTACTTCCGGATCATCGAGCCGAAGGCTGCGATCGTGCAGGTGGAGAACTACATGGTGGCGACCTCGCAGATCGCGCAGACCACCCTGCGCTCCGTGCTCGGGCAGCACCAGCTCGACGAGCTGCTCTCCGAGCGCGACAAGATCAACCAGATCCTGCAGGGGATCATCGACGACGCCACCTCGCCCTGGGGCATCAAGGTCTCGGTGGTCGAGGTCAAGGACGTCGAGATCCCGGCCGACATGCAGCGCGCGATGGCGCGTCAGGCCGAGGCCGAGCGCGAGCGACGGGCGAAGGTCATCTCGGCCGAGGGCGAGTTCCAGGCCTCCGAGCGGTTGAAGGACGCAGCAGCCGTGATGGCGACCGAGCCGATCACAGTGCAGCTGCGGTACCTGCAGACGCTGCTCGAGATCGGGGCCACGAACAGCTCGACGATCGTCTTCCCCATCCCGATCGAGTTCCTGGAGACGCTCGGCCGAGTCCAGCACCCGCCCAAGGAGTAGGCAGTGCGAGCGGTCGTCGGCGTCGGCCTGGCGCTGCTCGTCCTCGTCCCGCTCGTCGCGCTCGCGACGGGTCGCCGTGGCGGGGGCGACCCGACGGGCGAGGCCGACCGCGTCGCGACGGCGATCCTGCGCGGCCTCCTCGTGCTCGCCGCGTTCATCCTCGTCGTGCTGACGGTGGTCGTCGTGCGGCGCTGAGGAGCGTCAGAGCTCGGCGCCGTCGACTGGCGCCTCGGGGACGTCGCCCGGCGCAGCGGCGGCGGCATCCACATCGCCGTCCTCGCCGGTGACGACCGGCGCGAGCGTCGAGACCTGCTCGCCCTCGCGCAGGCGCATCACGATCACGCCCTGGGTGGCACGTCCCGACCGCTTGATCCCGTCGACCGGCGTGCGGATCACGGTGCCGCCGTCGGAGATGAGCATCACCTGGTAGCCGTCGCGGACGATGCGAGCACCGGCCAGCCGACCTTTGCCCTCGACGAGCTGCGCGGTCTTCACCCCCATCGTGCCACGCCCCTTGACGGGGTACTCCGAGACGCGCGTGCGCTTGCCCCAGCCGTTCTCGGTCACGACCAGGAGGTCGGCGTCGTCGGCGGCGATGTCCACCTCGATCACCTCGTCGCGCGCGCGTAGCTTCATCCCCGCCACGCCGGAGGCGGGACGGCCCATCGATCGGACGTCCGACTCGTGGAACCGCACCGCCTGGCCGAGGCGCGAGACCATCAGGATGTCGTTGTCGCCGTCGGAGAGGCGCACGCCGATCAGCTCGTCGTCCTCGCGCAGCCCGATCGCGATGATCCCGTCCGCCTTGAGGGGCGTGTTGTACTCGAGGAACTCCGTCTTCTTCACGACGCCCTTCTTCGTCGCGAAGACGAGGTAGCGCGACTCCTTGAAGTCCCGGGTCGCGATCACGGCGCGCACGTGCTCGTCCTGGCGGAACGGCAGGAGGTTGACGATGGCGCGTCCCTTCGACTGGCGCGAGCCGAGCGGCAGCTCGTGCACCTTGAGGCGGTAGACCTTGCCGACGGTCGTGAAGAACAGGATGTAGTCGTGGGTGGAGGCCACGAAGAGGTGCTCGATGTAGTCCTCCTCCTTCATGTCCATCCCCATCACGCCGATCCCGCCACGGCGCTGCTCGCGGTAGGTGGTCACCGGGAGCCGTTTGATGTACCCCGAGCGCGTGATCGCGATGACCATGTCCTCCTCGGCGATCATGTCCTCGAGCTCGAGCGAGTCCTCGCCGTGGACGATCTCGGTGCGGCGGTCGTCGCCCTTGCCGTAGATCTGCTTGATCTCGAGCAGCTCCTCGCGGATCAGGGCATCGACGCGGGCGGGGTCGCCGAGGATCGCGCGCAGCTCGGCGATCCGCTCCTGCAGATCGCGGAACTCGTCCTCGACCCGCTTGCGCTCGAGTCCGGTGAGCGCGCGGAGCCGGAGGTCGAGGATGGCCTGCGCCTGCTCCTCCGAGAGCTCGAAGCGGGTCATCAGAGCGGTGCGCGCCTCGTCGGTGTCGTTCGCGGCGCGGATCAGCGCGATCACCTCGTCGAGGTTGTCGAGCGCGATCAGGTAGCCCTGGAGGATGTGGGCGCGCTTCTCGGCCTGCCGCAGCTCGTACTGGGATCGCCGCGTGACGATCTCGCGCTGGTAGTCGAGGTAGTGCCGGACGAGCTCGAGCAGCGACAGGGTGCGGGGCACCCCGTCGACGAGCGCGACGGCGTTGTAGCCGAACGTCGACTGCAGCGCCGTGTGCTTGAAGAGCTTGTTCAGCGCGACCTGCGGGATCGCGTCGCGCTTCAGCTCGACCTGGATCCGCATGCCGCTCTTGTCGGAGTGGTCGGCGAGATCGGAGACCTCGGTGATCACCTTGTCGTTGACGAGGTCGGCGATCTTCTTGATCACACCGGAGTCGCCGCCCTTCTTGACGCCGTACGGGAGCTCGGTGATCACGATCGCGCTCTTCCCGCCGCGGAGCTCCTCGACGTGCGCCCGCGCCCGCATCACGATGCGGCCTCGTCCCGTGCGGTAGGCGTCGCGGATCCCGGATCGACCGACGACGATCGCGCCGGTGGGGAAGTCGGGCCCGTGGACGTGCTTCATCAGGTCGTCCACGCTCGCGTCGGGCTTGTCGATCAGCTGCACGACCGCGTCGATCGTCTCGCCGAGGTGGTGCGGCGGGATGTTCGTCGCCATCCCCACCGCGATCCCCGAGGAGCCGTTGACGAGCAGGCTCGGGAAGCGCGACGGCAGCACCGACGGCTCGCGGCGCGACTCGTCGTAGTTCGCGACGAAGTCGACCGTGTCCATGTCGATGTCCCGCAGCATCTCGGTCGCGAGCCGCGTCAGCCGGCACTCGGTGTACCTCATGGCGGCTGCCGGGTCGTCGTCGAGCGAGCCGAAGTTGCCCTGGCCGTCGACGAGCGGGTAGCGCAGCGAGAACGGCTGCGCCATCCGGACGAGCGTGTCGTAGATCGCGGAGTCGCCGTGCGGGTGGTAGTTGCCCATCACGAACCCGACGACGTTCGCCGACTTCTTGTACGGCCGGTTGGGCTGCATCCCGGCCTCGTGCATGCCGTAGAGCACGCGCCGGTGCACCGGCTTGAGGCCGTCGCGCACGTCGGGCAGGGCGCGACCGACGATCACGCTCATCGCGTAGTCGAGGTAGCTCGAGCGCATCTCGAGCTCGAGCTCGCGCGGCTCGACGCGTCCCGCTCCGAGCGGCTCGGTCACGTCAGACATCGAGGTACTTCACGTCCTCTCGCGCGGGGGAACCCATGGTTCCCCCGCGAGCCCCCTCCTTCGCGGTCGCGACCCGACCAACGGGCGGCGTGCCTCCCGGCCGGCAAAGCCGGCCTCCGGCGGCGGATCGGCGACGCCGCCGCACGGCCGTGCCCCAAACACGCGGGTCACACATCGAGGTACTTCACGTCCTTCGCGTTCTGCTCGATGAACGCACGCCGCGGCTCGACCTGGTCGCCCATCAAGACCGAGAACAGCTTGTCGGCGGCGGCCGCGTCGTCGACCTCGACCTGGAGCAGCAGACGGCGTGCCGGATCCATGGTCGTCTCCCAGAGCTGCTCCGGGTTCATCTCCCCGAGGCCCTTGAAGCGGCTGATCTGGATGCCCTCCTTCGCGAGCTCGAGCGCCTGGTGGCGGAGCCCACCGAACGAGTCGGCGGTCACGGTCTTCTTGGCGCCCGCAACCGTGAACGGCGGGAGCCCCACCGTCTCGGCGACGCGCTCGTAGGCGCGACGGAGCCCGAGGTACGAGGGCGAGGTGAACAGCGCGCCGGGCAGGTCGACGAACCGGGCGGTGCTCGTCTCGGTCTCGACCACCTTGACGCGGATCAGATCGCCGATCCGCTCGGCCACCTCGAGCTCGTGCCCGTTGGCGGGCGCGCTCTCGATCGCGGCGACGGCGTCGTCGCCGTCCGCCGTCGCCCCCTCGACCAGCCGGTGCGCGACGACGAACTCCGCCGCTGCGCCGTACTCGTCGGTGAGCTTCGCCGTCCACGCGTCGAGCTCGTGCAGCGTGCGGGTGAGCCGTGTCCAGCGCGCCTCCGTGAGCGTCTGCTCGTCCCCGTCACGCGACGTGACCGTCATCGCCTTGATCCGCTCGCGAACGAGTAGCTCCTCGAGCTGTGCGTCCTTCTCGAAGTAGAGCTGCTGGTTGCCGAGCTTCACGTGGTAGAGCGGCGGCACCGCGATGTACACGTGCCCGCGCTCGACGAGCTCCTTCATCGTCCGGTAGAGGAACGTGAGGATCAGCGTCCGGATGTGCGCGCCGTCGACGTCGGCGTCGGTCATCACGATCACGCGGCCGTACCGCAGGCCCTCGATGTTGAACTCGTCGCCGAAGCCGGTGCCGATCGCCGTGATCATCGCCTGGATCTCGGTGTTCGAGAGCACCTTGTTGATCCGGTTCTTCTCGCTGTTGATGATCTTGCCCCGCAGCGGCAGGATCGCCTGGTAGGTCCGGTCGCGGGCCTGCTTGGCAGAGCCCCCTGCCGAGTCGCCCTCGACGATGTACAGCTCCGCCGACTCGGGGTCCTTGATCGTGCAGTCGGCGAGCTTGCCGGGGAGCGAGGAGTTCTCGAGCGCGCTCTTGCGGCGCGTCAGCTCGCGGGCCTTGCGCGCCGCCTGGCGTGCGCGGGCTGCCGACACGGCCTTCGTGATGATCTGCCGCGCTTCCGTCGGGTGCTCCTCCAGGAACTCGGCGAGCTTCTGGTTGACGACCTGCTTCACGAGGCTCTCGATCGGCGGGTTCCCGAGCTTCGTCTTCGTCTGCCCTTCGAACTGCGGGTTGCGCAGCTTGACGGAGATCACGGCGGCGAGGCCCTCGCGGACGTCCTCGCCCTCGAGGTTGTCCTCCTTCTCCTTGAGGAGCCCCTTGTCGCGCGCGTACCGGTTGAGCGTGCCGGTCAGCGCTGCGCGAAACCCCGACAGATGGGTGCCGCCCTCCGTCGTGTTGATGTTGTTCGCGAACGAGAAGACGGACTCGACGTACGAGGTGTTCCACTGCATCGCGACCTCGAGCTGGCCGTCGTCGTTCTCCCCGTCGAGCGCGATCACGTGCTTGTGGATCGGGTCCTTGCCGGCGTTGACGTACGCGACGAAGTCGCTGATCCCGCCCTCGTAGTGGAACTCCTCGACCTTGCCGCCTGCACGCTCGTCCCGGAGGACGATCCGGAGCCCGCGCGTGAGGAACGCCGTCTCGCGCAGGCGCTGGACGAGGGTGGCCGCCGTGAACACCGTCTCGTCGAAGATCTCGGCGTCGGGGAGGAACGAGATCGTGGTGCCGGTCTCCTCGGTCTCGCCGATGAGCTCCACGTCGCCCTGCGGCACTCCGCGCGCGAAGGTCTGACGATGCACCTTCCCGTCGCGGCGCACCTCGGCGACGAGCCACTCCGACAGGGCGTTCACGACCGACACGCCGACGCCGTGCAGACCGCCGGAGACCTTGTACCCCTCCCCGCCGAACTTGCCGCCGGCGTGGAGCTTCGTGAGCACCACGGTCAGCGCGCTCAGCCCCTGCTCCTCCATCAGGTCGACCGGGATGCCGCGGCCGGCGTCCCGGACGGTGATCGAGTCATCGGGGTGGATCGTCACGTCGACGAGCTCGTTGTGGCCCGCGAGCGCCTCGTCTACGGCGTTGTCGACCACCTCGTACACGAGGTGGTGGAGGCCCCGCGGCCCCGTCGAGCCGATGTACATCCCAGGTCGCAGACGGACCGGCTCGAGGCCCTCGAGGACAGTGATGTCCTTCCCGGTGTAGGCGGTTTCCGTCATAGGCTCCCTGAACAAGGAAATGCCTGCAAATCAGGCATTTCCTCAGGGCCCTGCATTGTATCAGAGACCGCGGTCGGAACGCCGTGCGGCGAGGCTCGCCGCAGCTGCTCGACGGACGAGCTGGCGAAGCTCCGGATCGTCGATCGCGGAGGCCACGTCGGCGGCCAGCGCCGCGTCGGCCGGACCGACGGCCGGCGGCGTGGGAGCGTCGCGCTCGGGGTCGGCGGGCGGGGACGGGACCGGGCCGACGGCGAAGCGCAGCCGCGCAGGGCACTCGTCGCCGACGGCAGCGTGGAGCCGCGTCCGCAGCTCGTCCTCGAGCAGGGCGAGCTCGTGCGCCCAGGTCGACGACTCGGTCGCGACGAGCAGCGTGCCGTCCCGGGTGATCCGCAGCGGCCAGGCTGACCGCGCGATCGCCGGGCCGACGGTGGCGGGCCACGCGCGGGTCACCTCGGCGAGCGTCCCGGCATCGGGCACGCCGGCTGCGCGCAGCGCGCCACGGACGTCCGAGCCGAGACGATCCACTCAGACCACCCGCACGGCGCCGGGGGAGACCTCGAGCAGCTGTGCCGGCGCCATCGGCAGCGCCTCGGCGCCGGTGGCCGTCACGATCGCCTGACCGACGACGCCGAGCCTCGCGCTGAGGATCCGACGGCGGTCGGCGTCGAGCTCGGACAGGGCGTCGTCGAGCAGGAGCAGCGGCGGCACGTCGGTGTGCGACGTGATCAGCTCGGCCTCGGCGAGCACGAGGGCGAGCACGGCGAGTCGCTGCTCGCCCTGCGATCCGTACGTCCGCAGGTCGCGCTCGCCGGACAGCACCCGGATCTCGTCGAGGTGCGGCCCGATGCCCGTCGAGCCCCGGTCGAGATCGCGCTCCAGCCGCGACTCGAGCGCCGCGACGGTCGCGGGCTCGCCGACGAGCTCCAGCGCCGCCTCCGCCAGCCCGAGCTCCCCTCCGCGATCGTGGAACACGGGCCTCAGCAGCGAGAGCGTCTCTGCTCGGGCTTCCGCGAGCGCTGCCCCGTGCTGAGCCACGGCTGCGGTCCACGGCTCCAGGGCGTGACGGGCGGAGACGCCGAGGGCCACGCGGCGAAGACAGGCGTTGCGCTGTCCGAGCGCTCGGCCGTACGCGAGCGGCGTGTCGGCGCGGGCCGGCAGCAGGCGGGCGAGCACCCGGTCGAAGTAGGCTCGCCGGGCGGCCGGACCGCCCTTCACGACGGCGAGACGGTCGGGGGTGAACACGAGGGCGTGCAGACGGGCTCGCAGCTCCTCGGTCGACGCGAGCCACACCCCGTCGAGCCGGACCCGCTTCGCCTCCCGAGTCGAGAGGACGACCTCCGCGGCGACGGGGACCCGTCCCCTCCGTCCCGTGACGCGCACCGCCCCGTGGTCGGCTCCCGACCTGACGAGCTGCGCATCGGCCCGAGTGCGGAACGAGAAGCCCTGCGTCGCGACGTGGATCGCCTCGATCAGGTTCGTCTTCCCGGCGCCGTTCGGCCCCGTCGCGAGCACGAGCCCCGGCGAGAGCTCGAGCTCGAGCCGCTCGTACGACCGGACGTCCCGCAGCTGGGCGAGCTCGACGATCAGCCGGCGAGGCGGATCGGCATGATCAGGTACCAGAAGTCCTCGCCGGAGGTGATGAGCCCGGGCCGCAGCGGGTTGATCAGCTTCAGCCGCACGGCGTCGTCGGCGACCGACTCCAGACCCTCGCGCAGGAACTCCGC
This sequence comes from uncultured Actinomycetes bacterium, assembly GCA_963703095.1. Taxonomy (GTDB): domain Bacteria; phylum Actinomycetota; class Thermoleophilia; order Gaiellales; family Gaiellaceae; genus Gaiella. Next base: position 285,977 of record OY969787.1, on the reverse strand, counting down.
GTTGAAGCCGATCTCGAGCGGATCGCCGGTGTACGCGACCGGCAGCGACTCGCGCGTCTCGCCCACGTCCTGGCTCTGCGCGGAGACCGTGAGCTCGCCCTCCGCGAACCTGAGCCGCAGCGGCGCGTTGCGCTGCGCCATCACGCCCGCGCGTCGGACGATCTCGAGCAGCTCGACGCGGGGGACGTCGAGCTCCAGCTCGAACGACTCCGGCCGCAGCTGGTCGACGTTGGGGAACTGCCCGTCGATGCGGCGGGTCGTCAGCCAGGCGCTGCCCACGCCGAACACGACGTGGTTGTCGTTGACGCCGAGCTGCACGTCCTCCGCGCCTGCCGCGATGCGGACGAGCTCACCGAGCGCGCGCGCCGGGATGATCGCCTCGAGCTCTGGGCCGGGCCCGTCCAGCCTGGTGGTCTTGACCGACAGCCGGTACGAGTCGGTCGCTGCCATCACGAGCGTGTCGCCCTCGAACCGCACGAGGATCCCGGTGAGGACGGGGCGCGACTCGTCGCGGGAGGCGCTCCGCGCCACCCGGTCGATGGTCGACAGGAGCGCGGGGCCGTCGATGCGCTGCATCGGCACGTCGACCGCCGGCAGCCGAGGGAAGTCCTCGGCGGCGAAGACGTTCACCCGTGACGTGTACGCGCCCGAGCTGATCTCCGCCGTCCCGTCCTCCGGACGGTAGGAGATCTTCACCTCGTCCGCCGGCAGCAGCCGCGCGAGGTCGGCCAGCAGCTTGCCGGGCACGACGAGCGCGCCGTCGCCCTGCACGCTCGCCGGGATGCTCGTGCGCAGCGACAGCTCCATGTCGGTCGCGGCGAGCTCCACCGCCCCGGGCCCCGCCTGGAGGCGCACCCCGCCGAGCACCTGCACCGAGCCTCGGGTGGAGACCGCCCTCGAGACCACGCCGAGCGCGGCGACGAGGTCGTCCTTCGAGCACGTGACGTCGACGCTCGAGCCGACGACGGTGTCCGATTCCATCATTGTTCTATCTCAACCTTTCGTGGTAGTGCATAGGGAGTGTGGACACCGGGGAAGACGGCACGAAACCGAGGCGCGATGCGGGCTCGAGCCTGGGGATGCGGCTGTGCCTCCCGTCCACAGGTCCCACAGGACGGACAGCCGCTGACCCGGCTCGCACCGGTCAGCGCCCCTGCTTGATGCGTGCTGTGAGGTCCTGGACGAGGTTGTACACAGACCTGTCCTCACTGATGAGCCGCGTGATCTTCGACGTCGCGTGCATCACGGTCGTGTGATCGCGACCGCCGAACTCCTTGCCGATCTTCGGCAGCGACGCGTCGGTGAGCTCGCGCGAGAGGTACATCGCGACGTGCCTCGGGTAGGACACCGCCTGGCTGCGCTTCGGGCTGATCAGCTCGCCGACGGAGAGGCCGAACCGCTCACAGACCTCTTCCTGGATCTTCCCGATCGTCACCTCGGAGACGCCCGCGTGCGTCGGGAACAGATCGCGAAGCACCTGCTCCGCCAGCTCGACCGTCAACGGCAGACCCGTGAGCGAGGAGAACGCCACGACGCGGGTGAGCGCCCCTTCGAGCTCGCGGATGTTCGTCGTGACCCGCTCGGCGATGAACGTGAGCACGGCAGGGTCGGTGACGGCGATGTCGTCGGTGGTCACCTTCTTGCGCAGGATCGCGATCCGGGTCTCGACGTCGGGTGGCTGGATGTCGGTGATCAGCCCCCACTCGAACCGCGAGCGCAGTCGATCCTCGAGCGTCGCGATCTCCTTGGGCGGCCGGTCGGACGAGATCACGATCTGCCGACCGGATTCGTAGAGCGAGTTGAACGTGTGGAAGAACTCCTCCTGGAACCGCTCCTTGCCCTCGAGGAACTGGATGTCGTCGACGAGCAGCACGTCGTAGGCGCGGTAGCGGTGCTTGAACCCCTCGATGCGCTTGTCGCGCAGGGAGTTGATGAAGTCGTTCGTGAACGTCTCGCTCGTGACGTAGCGTGTGGTCAGGCCCCGCGCGTGATCGGAGACGTACGCGGCGATCGCCTGGAGCAGGTGCGTCTTCCCCAGCCCCGTCTCGCCGTAGATGAAGAGCGGGTTGTACGCCTGCGCCGGCGCCTCGGCGACGGCGAGCGCTGCGGCGTGCGCGAAGCGGTTCGACGCGCCGATCACGAAGTTGTCGAAGGTGTACTTCGGGTTGGCGGGCGCGGCCTGCTCCCGACGGTCGGCGCCGGAGCTCTCCGCGACCCCCGGCGACTCGACGACGGCGGGCTGCTCCTGCCGCACCGTGAGGACGACCCGGATCTCGCGGCCCAGCGCGTCGCGCGCGGCAGCGCGGACGAACCCGAGGAAGTGCCCCTCGATCCACTCGCGCGTGAAGTCGTTCGGAACCGTGACCGAGAGCGCGTCGCCCGAGAGCTCGCCCGCGCCGACGTCGCCGAACCACGTCGTGTAGGTCGTCTCGTTGAGGGTCTCTCGGAGCCGGCGGGAGACCTGCTCCCAGACGTGCTCGGCGGTGGGCTCGACGGCGTACTCCACGCTCGCTCGCAGGCTCCTTCGGGGGTCGCGGGGAGGGCGAGCATACCAACCCTCGCGCGGCCGGGACGGAGCGTTCCGCACAGCTCCCCAGGGCCGATGCTTCCCATGTTTGCAGGGCTTTCAGCGTTCTCCACAGCGCTCTCCACACCTGGGGAAAGGCGATCCGGACCTGTCCGATCGGGCGACGCGAGACAACGGTGAGCAGCGCTTTCTCGTCCTCGCGCGACCTGTTCAGGTGTGGAAAAACCGCCCTCGCGAGGCTCGTCTATACTGCGCCCCCGGCCGCGGCGAGTCGCGTCGCGCATCCCGTCGAACGAGGCAGAGCTCCGTGAAGCGCACCTACCAGCCCAACGTCCGCCGCCGCAAGCGCAAGCACGGCTTCCGCGCCCGCATGTCGACGCGCGGCGGGCGCGCCATCATCAAGCGCCGGCGCGACAAGGGCCGCAAGCGCCTCTCCGCCTAGCCACGAGCGCCCGCCCGTGGAGCGCCGGTACCGCCTGTCCCGCTCACGCGACTTCGACGCCGTGTATCGGCAGGGCCGCTCGGCCTCGACGCGGGCGCTCACGGTGCACTGGTTCTCGCGGCCGGACGACGTGGAGGGCGAGCCCCGGCTCGGCCTGGCCGTCCCACGCGGCGTCGGCCCGGCCGTGACGCGCAACCGTCTCAAGCGGCAGCTGCGCGAGATCTGGGGAGAGGTCGCGGCCGACGTCCCGCGCGGGCGTGACTACGTCCTCGTCGCTCGACCCGGCCTCGCCGAGCCGGCGGAGGCCAGAGGGCGCGACTGGCTCGTGGAGCAGGTGCGCGAGGCGATCGGGAAGGTGACGGCCACGTGAGGTACCTCGGCATCGGCGCCGTCCACGTCTGGCGGCGCACCCTGGGCCTGCTGACGCCGGCCGGGACGTGCAAGTACCACCCCAGCTGCTCCCAGTACGCGATCGACGCGTTCCGGGAGTTCGGGTTGCTGCGCGGCGGTGTCCTCGCCGGCTGGCGGCTGCTCCGCTGCAACCCGTGGAGCCACGGCGGCGTCGACCACGCGCGCGACCAGACGCTGTTCCGCGGGAAGCGCCGCGAGGAGCGGTCGACGTGACGGTGCTCGCCGGGCTCCTCACGCCGATCGAGGACCTCCTCACCTCGCTGCTCACGTGGTTCCACGACTCGCTCGGCCTGCCGTGGGCCTGGGCGATCGTCGCGCTCGTGATCATGGTGCGGATGCTGCTCGTGCCGATCAGCGTCCGCCAGATCCACTCGATGCAGAACCTCCAGGCGCACGCGCCGGAGATGAAGGAGATCCAGCAGCGCTGGAAGCACGACAAGCAGCGGCAGAACGAGGAGCTGATGAAGTTCTACCGCGAGAACAAGATCAACCCGGCCGCGTCGTGCCTGCCGATCGTCCTGCAGATCCCGATCTTCATCTCGCTCTTCTACGTCCTGCGGGACTTCGAGAAGGAGATCTTCCCGAAGTTCCCGGAGTCGAGCCTGCAGTTCCTCGGGCTCGTCGACATCACCGAGCCGACGAAGGACGGCTGGGGCCCGCTGCTGCTGGTCGTCTACGTCGCCAGCCAGCTCACGTCGAGCTACTTCATGTCGGCGACGATGCAGAAGTCGCAGCGGATCCTGATGCTCGTCCTGCCGATCGTCTTCATCCCGTTCATCCTCAACTTCCCGTCGGGTCTGATGGTCTACTGGCTGACCACGAACCTCTGGACGACGGGGCAGGGCATCGTCACCCGCCAGCTGATGCCGAAGCCCGATCCCGACGCGCTCAAGCGCTCGTCGCGCACGCCGGCGAAGGACCCGCCGCCACCGTCTGCGGGGAACGGCAAGGCCGCCGGCAAGCAGAAGCAGCTGCCCGCCTCGTCTGCCACTGCCGGCCCGCCGCGACGCGTCAAGCGGAAGCGATCGGGCGGAGGCGGCCGCCGGCGATGAGCGACGAGACGACCGGGGACGTGTCGGTGGAGGCGACCGGGGAGACGGTCGGCGAGGCGAAGTGGGCGGCCATCCGCGAGCTCGAGCGGCTGATCCCATCCCTCGACCGTGACACCGTGCGGTTCCAGGTCGTGACCGAGGGCGAGCGAGGCATCCTCGGCGTCGGCACGACGCCCGCGCGGGTCGTCGCCAGCGCGGCCGCGGCCGCTGAGCGCGAGGTCTCGCGGCCGACGGTCGCCGAGCGGCCGACGACCGAGCGGGACGTCGCCGTGGGCCTGCTCGAGCGCGTCACCGCAGCGCTCGGCCTGCCGACGTCGATCGAGCTCGAGGAGAGCGAGACGGAGCTGGTGGCCACCGCGACCGGTGGCGACGCGGGAGTCCTCATCGGGCGCCACGGGCAGATGCTCGACGCGCTCCAGGTGCTCGCGAACGCAGTCGCCCACCACACGGTCGGCCCGGAGCGGCTGCGCATCGTGATCGACGCCGCGGGCTACCGCGCCCGACGGGGTGCGACCCTCGAACAGCTCGCCCGCAGGACGGCCGAGAGCGTGATCGCGACGGGTGAGCGCGCTGCGCTCGAGCCGATGAGCGCGGTCGAGCGGCGGATCGTGCACGAGTCGCTGAAGGACGACCCGCAGGTCGTGACGGCGAGCGAGGGCGCGGAGCCATATCGCTGCGTCGTCGTCTCGCCGCGGCGAGACGACGACTGACCGTGCCACCGGCGCCGGTCGAGCCGGACTCCGTGCTGGAGCGCTGGCTCGCCGAGGTGCTCTCGACGCCGGGGCTCACGTCGCTGAGGGATCCCGTGCAGGCCCGCCGGGTGCTCCTCGACGACGCGCTGCGCGGGGTGGAGCTCGTCGCCCGAGAGCACGGCCCGGTGGTGGACGTCGGCTCCGGTGGCGGGAGCCCGGGGATCCCGCTGGCAGCGTCGCTGCCGCAACGGGAGGTGACGCTGCTCGAATCGGAGCGCCGCAAGTGCGACTTCCTGGAGCGGTGGACCGCCGTCCTGCCGAACCTGCACGTCGTCTGGGGTCGCGCCGAGGACCAGCCGCTCGAGCGTTACGGGGTGGCCGTCGCCCGGGCGCTCGCCCACCCGCCGACCGCCGCCGAGTGGCTGCTCCCGCTCGTGCGCGAAGGTGGGGCAGCGCTCCTCTGGGTCGGCCCGTCCGCCGACGAGGGTGCCGTGGCCGTGGTGGCCTCCCGTCTCGCCGCCGCCGTCGAGCCCTCGCCGAGCGGCTTCCTCGTCCTGCGCAAGACCGGGCCGACCCCACCAGGATTCCCCCGCCGTCCGGGCATGGCGCGCAAACGGCCCCTCGCGACGTAGGCGGACACAGGGGAGGAGCATGCTGCAGGGGGCCGGGGGCCCGCCTGCCGTGTCCCGTCCGGCATCCGGCGAGCCGGCTAGCCTGGGCTCGTGCCCGCTCGAGTCGTCGCCGTCGCGAACCAGAAGGGCGGCGTCGGCAAGACGACGACCGCCGTCAACCTCGCAGCGTGCCTGGCCGAGGCGGGCGAGCGCTGTCTCCTGATCGATCTCGACCCGCAGGCGAACGCGACCTCCGGACTCGGCAAGCGGGCGAACGGCCACTCGACGCTCGACCTGCTCGACGGGGTCCCGCTGCGGGAGCTCGCCACGCCGAGCAGCCTCGACAACCTCGATCTCGTCCCCGCGAAGCAGGAGCTCGCCGCGGCTACGGTGCACCTGTCGGCCCTCGAGGGCGGCGAGCGGTATCTCGCCGAGGCGCTCGCGGGCGATGCGCTCGCGGGGTACGGCTACGTGTTCCTCGACTGCCCGCCGGCGTTCGGCCCGCTCACCGTCAACGCGCTGGCAGCCGCCGACCGGGTGATCGTCCCCGTGCAGGCGGAGTACTACGCGCTCGAGGGTCTCTCCCAGCTGCTCGGCTCGATCGACCTCGTCAAGCGACGGCTCAACCCCTCGCTCGGGATCGCCGGGATCCTGCTCACGATGGTCGACGCCCGAACGCGGCTCGCCGAGGAGGTCGAGCGCGAGCTGCGCACCCACTTCGGGGAGCTCGTCTTCACGACGACGGTGCCCCGCTCGGTTCGGCTGGCTGAGGCGCCGAGCCACGGGCTCCCGGCGATCGCCTACGACCGCCGCTCGGCGGGAGCGCAGGCCTACTGGAAGGTGGCGATGGAGCTTGTCGAGCGCGCCTGAGCAGCCCACCCGGCGCGGCCTCGGCCGCGGGCTGGAGGTGCTCGTCGGCGGTGGAGGCGTTGCGGAGCTCCTCCATCTCCCCGTCGACGCGATCCATCCGAACCCGCGCCAGCCGCGCAAGCGGTTCGAGCCGGAGGCGACCACCGGGCTCGCTGCGTCGATCCGCAGCCAGGGGGTGCTCCAGCCGGTCGTCGTGCGGCCTCGGCCGGCGGGCGGCTACGAGCTGATCGCCGGCGAGCGACGCTGGCGAGCGGCCCGGGAGGCCGGCGCTTCGACCCTCCCGGCGGTCGTCCGCGAGACCGACGACCGCGACGCGCTGCTGCTCGGTCTCGTCGAGAACGTCGCCCGCGAGAGCCTCTCGCCCGTCGAGGAGGCGCGGGCGTACGCGTCGCTGATCGACGAGTTCGAGCTGTCGCTCGGAGAGGTGGCGGAGCGCGTCGGTCGGTCGAAGCCCTCGGTCTCCAACCGCCTGCGGCTCCTCGAGCTGCCGGAGGAGATCCTGTGGATGCTCGTCCGCTCCGACCTGACCGAGGGGCACGCCCGCGCGGTGCTCGCGGTTCCCGACGATGACGGCCGCCTGAGGCTGGCGCGCCGCATCGCCCGGGAGGGCATGACGGTGCGCGCGGCGGAGAAGGCGGCCCGTGACGGAGGCGCCCGCCGCCGACCGCGGACGGCAGCGCTCGTCGATCCGGCGCTCGCCACGCGTGTCCGCAGCGCGGCCGAGCGGCTCACCGGGCTGCCCGCCCGGGTGTCCGCGGGCAAGCTCGAGATCCACTTCGCCGACGAGACCGCCCTCGAGGAGCTCGCCGAGACGTTGGAGCGGGCGGCCGGCTGACGCCGGCCTGGCACGCCGGCTGCGCCGGGGTGCCTAGAAGAGCGAGGCGTCGATGGACCTCGCGCTCTGCAAAGGGCGACGAACCGCGCGCCTCCGATGCTGCACGGGCCTCGTGACGGGTGTGTGTGGCGCCTCAGGCGCCACCTGGCCGCTGCCCGCGGCAGCAGGCCACTTCAGGGATCTTCTGTGCGGAGGGGAATCCGCTCGGCGGATTCCCCGGAGCAGACGAACATGGGCGATCCTGGACTCGAACCAGGGGCCTCCGCCTTATCAGAGCGGCGCTCTAACCGACTGAGCTAATCGCCCGCGGCGCAGAAGGATAGCGGGACCCGCCGGCTTCGGGCCGCCGGGCCCGCCGGATACACTGACGACTGGGCCATGCGGGAGATGACCGTCTACGGGGTCTCGTTGGACATGCGGAGCAGGCAGCCGATCGTGCTGCTGAAGACGGCCGAAGGCGAGACCTTCGTGCCCGTCTGGGTCGGTCACTCGGAGGCGGCGGCGATCCTGATGAAGCTGCAGGAGACCGACCCGCCGCGGCCGCTGACACACGATCTCGCGTGCGCGCTCGTCCAGTCGCTCGACGCCGAGATCGTCCGTGTGACGGTCACCGCGCTGAGGGAGAACACGTTCCACGCGACCGTGACGGTCGTCCGCGACGGCCGCGAGACCGACGTCGACTCGCGCACCTCCGACGCGATCGCGCTGGCGCTCCGCGCCGGTGCGCCGATCTTCGCGGCCGACGAGGTGATCGACGAGTCCGGGGTCGAGTTCGAGGACGGCGAGCCCGTGCTCGAGCAGGCGCAGGGCGCCACCGCGCTCGGAGACGTCGACCTGAGCGAGTTCCGGCGCTTCCTCGACACCGTCTCGCCCGACGAGTTCGCGACCGAGGCCGACGCGCCGGGCGACGAGGACGACTAACCGCTCGCCTCGTCGCCCGCCGCGGTGCCGAGCTCGGCCTTCGTCAGGTCGAGCAGCGCCGCGACGAGCCGGTCGAGGCCCTCGGGGCTGAGGCGTCCGGCGCTCCCCTCGGCGAGCGCCGCCCGCAGGGCCTGCTCGCGCTCCGGGTCGAGCGTGGGCTCCCCCCGCTCGCGCTTCAGCTCCCAGAGCTCGGCCACGAGCCGGAGCCGCTCGTTCACCGCGGCGACGATCACATGGTCGTTCTCGACGATCAGCCGCCGGAGCTCGTCGAACCGCTCGCTCATCCGCCGCCCACCGTCACGGCCGCGATCAGCGCGGCCCCGTTGAAGATGCCGTGGAGCACGATGCACGGCACGACGCTGCCCGTCCTGACGCGCAGCCAGGCCAGGATCGCCCCGAAGACGGTGAGCACCGGCAGGGCGACGAGCAGCCCGTGTGCCAGGCCGAACGCGAGGGCGGTCACGCCGACCGCCATCGCCGTGGAGGCGACGGCGCCGACGACCGCCATGCCGACGGATCGATACAGGAGCTCCTCCACGACCGGCGCGACCACCGCGACGACGACGAAGTTCGCGGCGAACGGCGCCCAGCGCTCGCCGTCCCAGCTCTCGGGCACCAGGCCCTGCTCGTCGCCCGCCTTCAGGAAGACGTTGAGCACGGCGGCGATCACCCAGATCCCGACGAGCGAGCCGGCGATCAGCGCGGCCGCGCGGCCCCAGGAGTCCGGTCGCCTCAGGCCGAGCGCCTCGCGGGGCAGCCCGCGCGCGATGGCCAGGAGGACGGCGCCGATGATCGCGTACTGGATCAGCCCCGCGACGGCGCTCGACCAGAGGTAGAGGAGGTCGTCCCGCGGCTCCTCGTCGCTCAAGAGGTTGCCCGCGTAGTTGAGCGCCGCGAGCGCGGCGGCGAGCGCGATCCAGCCGGGCAGCCTGCTCCGCAGGCGGTCGCGGTCGGCTCGCTCGAGCTCGATCGTCGTCATTGCAGGGTGCGGAGTCGGCCCGCGATCGCGGGCGGGCAGGGAGCGCTCACGGCGTAGAAGGTACGCGGTCCGCCCCGTGGTCTCGCGCAGTTGTCGTCGGACGCGCTCGGCGACCCGCTCGTCGATGCCGGCACGCGTCGCCGCTACCCTGATCCGGTGCCGCCCAAGAGGCCCCACCATCGCCGCCCTCGGACGCCACCCCCCCTGCCCCCGCGCCGGCATCGCGCCAAGCGGCGCCGCTCGGGCCTGGTGATCCTCGCAGCGATCGGCGTCGCCGTCGGGGTGGCGGCGATGGGAACCGCGGGCGCCGTCTTCGCGCTCGGCTCGTCCTGCGACCTCGACGCGCTCCGCCCGGCGCGCATCGGGCAGAACACGTTCGTGTACGCCTCCGACGGCTCGCTGCTCGGTGCGATCCCGGCGGAGCGCAACCGCCGGGTCGTGCCGCTGACCGAGGTCTCGCCGTGGATGGCGAAGGCGACGGTCGCCATCGAGGATCAGCGGTTCTACGAGCACCGGGGGGTCGACGCGGAAGGCGTCGCCCGCGCGCTGTGGCGCGACCTGCAGGAGGGCGCCATCGTGGAGGGCGGCTCGACGATCACGCAGCAGCTCGTCCGGAACCTCTACATCTCACGCGAGCAGACCGTCGAGCGGAAGCTGAAGGAGGCCTGCCTGGCCGTGAAGCTCGAGCGCGACTGGTCGAAGCAGCGGATCCTCGCGAACTACCTCAACTCCGTCTTCTACGGCAACCTCGCCTACGGCGTCGAAGCGGCGGCGCAGACGTACTTCTCGAAGCCCGCGAGCGCGCTGACGCTCACGGAGGCGGCGCTGCTCGCCGGACTGACCCAGGCCCCATCGGCGTACGACCCGCTCGTCGACCCCGCGAAGGCGCTCGCCCGCCGCGACCAGGTGCTGGACGCGATGGCGCGCCAGGGCCTCGTCACCGCCGACGAGCACCGCCGTGCCCTCGCTTCACGCTCGCTCGAGCTGCGCCCCGGCAGGCTCTTCACGGAGATCCGCGAGCCGTACTTCTTCGGGTACGTCCGCGACGAGCTGATCCGCGCCTACGGCGTCGAGACCGTCCGATCGGGCGGGCTGAAGGTGTACACGACGATCAACCCCTCTTGGCAGCGCCTGGCGCAGCGTGCGATCGCGGACACGCTCACCGAGCCCGACGATCCCGCCGCCGCGCTGATCTCGATCAACCCGGCGAACGGCGCGATCCGGGCGATGGCGGCGGTCGTCCCCGGACGGGCGAACAACCAGTTCAACCTCCTCTCGCAGGCCAGACGCCAGCCGGGGTCGACGTTCAAGACCTTCGTGCTCGCGGCGGCGCTCGAGAAGAAGATCGACCCGGACGCGACGTACTACGTGTCGGCGCCGTTCACCTACCGGCCCACCGAGACGGGGAGCTGTGAGGACGACTCGTGGTGGTGCGTCAAGACGTATGACTCCAGCTACGCAGGCTGGACGTCGATCAGCCGGGCGACGCTCCGGTCGGACAACGCCGTCTACGCCCAGCTCACGCTCGACGTCACACCGGATGCGGTTGCCTCCGTCGCCCGTCGGCTCGGCGTCCGCACGCCGCTCGGCGTCGGCGGAGCGTTCGTCCCGGCGATGGGGCTCGGGTCGATCGCGGTCTCGCCGCTCGACATGGCGTCGGCGTACGCGACGCTCGCGGCGGGTGGGGTCTACTCACGACCGACCGCGATCCGCAAGGTCGTGCTGCCGAACGGCAGGACGGACACCGAGTCCGGTTGGGGTCGGCCCGACCGCAAGCGGGTCGTCCCGGACGGCGTCGCGGCGGTCGTGACCGAGATCCTCAGCGACAACATGCTGTACGGGACGGGCACGCGCGCGGCGATCGGGCGGCCGGCCGCGGGCAAGACGGGGACGACCGACGAGCATGCCGACGCCTGGTTCGTGGGCTACACCCCCGACCTCGCCACGGCGGTGTGGATGGGATACACGAAGGGCGAGATCCCCATGGAGAGCGTCCACGGGATCGCCGTCTCGGGCGGCAGCTTCCCGGCGGAGATCTGGCGGCGGTTCATGGAGCCCGCGCTGGCGTCCCGCCCGACGCTGGACTTCCCTGCGCCGACCGAGCCACTCGCCTACGAGCCCTGGGAGCGCGGGCCGCTCGCGCTGAGCTACGACCCGACGTACGTCGCGCCCGACACGACCGAGACCGACACGACCGAGACCGGGGAGGAGACCGCGCCGGTGACGACTGCCCCGCCGACGCCGCCGGCCGCCGACTGAGCAGGCCCAGGCCGTCGGTAGCGTTGCGCGTGTGGCACCTCTGACGTCCGTCGACCAGGCGCTCTCGCTCGTGCTGGCCCGCGCGGCGCCGCTGGAGGCCGGAGGACGTCGCGGTCGAGCGGTCTGGCGGGCCGTGTCCTCGCCGCCGAGGCCCGCTCGCCGGTCGACCTGCCGCTGTTCCCCAGCTCGGCGATGGACGGCTTCGCCGTGCGAGCGGCCGACACCCCGGGGACGCTCCCGGTCGTCGGTCGCTCGGTCGCCGGCCGACCGGCCGACCGTCCGCTCGCGCCGGGCGAGGCGATGGCGGTCGCCACCGGGGCCGTCGTCCCGGACGGCGCCGATGCGGTGATCCCGCTCGAGGACGTCGTGGAGCACGCCGAGGTGGTCGAGGTGCCCCTCGCCGTCCCCGGAGCGCACATCCGTCCTCGCGGCGGCGACGTCGCCCTCGGCGCGCTCGTCCAGTCCGCGGGAACGGTGATCACGCCCGCCGCGCTCGCCGCGCTCGCTGCGTGCGGGATCGCGTCCGTCGCGTGCGCCCGGCGGCCGCAGGCGACGGTGCTGACCACCGGGACGGAGCTGCGCGCTCCCGGTGAGTCGCTCGGGCCGGGCGAGATCTACGAGTCGAACGGGCCGATGCTCGAGGCGATCCTCTGGCGCGCGGGTTGCGACGTCACGCGGATGCACCCCGTCGCCGACGATCCGGACGCGCACCGGGCATCTCTCGCTGCCGCGCTCGCGGCCGACGTCGTCGTGACGTCCGGCGGGGTCTCCGTCGGGCCGCACGATCTCGTCCGCTCCACGCTCGCAGAGCTCGGCGTCGAGGAGGTGTTCTGGGGCGTCGCGATGCGGCCGGGAAAGCCCCTCGCGTTCGGTGTCCGGGGGACGACCCTGGTCTTCGGGCTGCCCGGGAACCCCGTCTCGTCCCTGGTCGGGGCCACGCTGTTCGTCGTGCCGGCCGTCCGGGCGCTCCAGGGCGCGAGCGATCCCGGCCCGCGCTATCTGCGCGGCACGCTCGCCGCCGCGTCCGAGCGCCGCCCGACGCGGGACGACTTCGTGCGGGCGGCGGCATCGCCGGACGGACGCCTGACGCCGCTCTCACGGCAGGAGTCCCACATGATCGTCGCCGCTGCGAAGGCGGACGCGCTCGTCCGGATCCCGGCGGGAGAGGGCGCCCTGCCGGCGGGAAGCGAGGTCGACTACGTGGTGCTCGACGACCGCGCCACGGGGGCGTAGCGCCCCGCGACGAGCACTGCGACCTGCGCCGCGGCGGCGGCCCACACGGCGAGAGCGAGCGACTGGAGCCATGGCACCGTGCCCGACGTGAGGAGCGCTGCGACGTAGAGCGGCCCCCGCAGACCGAGCGACAGCTGCTCCGTCAGCACCACCAGGACGACCACGGGTCCGAGGAGCCCGACGCCGAAGAGCGCGTCGGCGAGCCAGGGGCGTCGGTGACCGAGCTGCAGCACCGCCAGCCAGGCGTAGAGGGAGGGAAGCACGAGCACCAGCGCGAGCGGGTTCGCGACCGCGACGAGCACTGCGACGAGCACGAGCGCGACGAGCGCGGCGACCCAGCCGGCGAGCTCTTCGTCGGCGGTCGCCGACCAGCGCGGCGCCAGCAGCGACCGCTCCCGGAGCCAGGCGGCCCCGCCGAGCGCGACCATCCCGGCCAGCATCCCGTAGGGCCACGCGTCGAGCGGAGGAAGGTCGGGCCGCGGCGGCAGCGCGGTCTCGGTCGGCAGCGCGCCCAGGAGCGCAGCGCCACCGAGCGCGGCGAGCCCGAGGAGCCAGAACCCCACCCGTCGCCGCAGCGCCCTCCCTGCCGACGCGAGGTGCAGACCGCGTCGTCGACAGCGCACGAGCAGGTCGAGCGTCGCGGCCGCGAATGGCACCACAGCCGCGGCGAAGAGCAGACCGAGCGCCCAGCCGCGCACTGCGCGCTCCCCGAGGAAGAGCGCGGCGGGGGTCGTCGTCGGCAGCTCGACGTCCGCGTCGAGCGACCCGATCGTCGCGTCCACCGCCGCGCCGAGGCGGGTGAGCGTCGCAGCTGACAGCGACTCCAGCTCGTCGGCTCCCGGCTCCGACCCCACCTCCGGCGCCGTCGCGAGCCGGATCGCGGGCGCACCCGCCGCGAGCAGTGGCGCTTGCTCGCCGAGACCGAGCGGCAGTGCGAGGGCCACGAGCTGTCCGAGCGGACTCGTCCGGATCGCAGCCGCGTTACCCTGCCCGAGTCTCGCGTCGAGGGTTCGGAGCAGCGCAGGCGTGGGCGACGTCGCGTCGATCCCGGCGAGCTCGACCCGAGCCGGGGCGCGCCCCGCGAGACCGTCGAGCACGAGAGCGGCGACGGTCGCCCCTCCCCGCGGGGAGTCGGCGAACCGGGCGACGCCCATCGCACCGTACGAGCCCGCGTCCGTCGAGAGGAGCACGATCGTGTGCAGTGGCCGCCGCGCTGCCGCCCCCCCGGTGCCGACGGTCGCGTAGGCGCGGGCGAGCTCGATGAGCGCTGCGGTGCCGCTCGCGTTGTCGTTCGCACCAGCCGTCGCACCCTTGTTGTCTCTGTGGGCAACGACGAGGATCGTGGCCTCGAGCGTGCCCCGCACGACTGCCGCGAGGTTGCGCAGCTCGACCGTGCCCAGACCGGGAAGCCCCTGCTCCCAGACGTCCTCCTCGACCGGGATCCCGTAGAGGGCCAGCTTCTCCTGGAACCATCGCGCGGCGCCAGCGGCGCCGGGAGAGCCGGGCACGCGGCTGGGATGATCGCGCGCGAGCTCGCGGGTCAGCGACGCCGCGACGTCGCCGTCGAACGCGGGCGGGAGGACGGGAGCCGGCAGCGGGCCCGTGCGGACGAGCGTGAGCGCGAGGACGACGACCGGGGCGACGAGCAGCAGCGCGACGGATCGGACGAGGCGAGTGTTCACCGGGCGCTCGACCGAGCCACGACGCGGCCGCCGCCGGGCAGGGGCGGCGGAAGCGGACTCCATGCAGGGGGCTATAGTACGGACGGGCAGGCGCTCGTGTGCGCTGCGCGACCGACACCCGCCGATGCCGGACTCCTCTCCGACCATCCTCCTCGTCGACGACGAGGATGCGATCCAGACGCTGCTCACGTACCCGCTCGAGCGAGACGGCTACCGCGTCGTCCAGGCGCGCGACGGCGAGGAGGCGCTGCGGCGGTTCGCCGAGGAGGCGTTCGACCTCGTCGTGCTGGACGTGATGCTGCCGCGCGTCGACGGCATGGAGGTCTGCCGGCGTCTCCGTGCGGAGAGCACCGTTCCGATCATCATGCTCACCGCCCGCGACGACGAGCTCGACAAGGTGCTCGGGCTCGAGCTGGGCGCCGACGACTACATCACGAAGCCCTTCTCGATCCGCGAGTTCCGGTCGCGCGTGCGTGCGCTGATGCGTCGCGCTGCGACGCCGCACCAGGCCGTGCGCAGGGAGGAGCTGATCGATCGCGGGGAGCTCCGGATCGACCTGCCGCGCCGGACCGTCGAGATCCGCGGTCAGCAGGCGCAGCTCACGTTCGTGGAGTTCGAGCTCCTGGCGGCCCTGGCAGCCGAGCCCGGCGTCGTGTTCTCTCGTCGGCAGCTGCTCGAGCGGATCCGCGGCAGCGCCGACTACCGTGAGCCACGGACGATCGACGTCCATGTGCGGCACCTGCGGGAGAAGATCGAGCAGGATCCACGTGACCCGGAGCTGATCCTCACCGTGCGCGGAGCCGGGTACCGGTTCCGACAGGAATGAGGCTGCCGCGGGGGATCCGCGCCCGCCTGACGCTCGGGCTGCTTCTGATCGTCGGTGGCGCGCTCGCCGTCGCGACGCTCCTCGTCGTCCCGTTCCTCGAGCGATCGCTCGTCGACGCGAAGCTCGACCAGCTGGAGCGCAACGCCGCGCGGAGCGCGTCGTCGCTCGTCTCGAGCAGCGCTCTCGCGGATCCCGACGTGGCGCAGGGCCTGAGCGCTGCGTTCGGCGCGCGCGTCGTGCTGTTCCAGGTGATCGGCTCGCCGCTGCAGCTCGGCATCGTCGTCGACTCGGCACGCGGGTCACCGGGCGCCCTCGCTCGCGACTCCGTCGCCCTCGCCGCCGCGGAGGACGGGAGTGCCAGAGGCCGTGTCCAGCGCGGAGACACGGAGTACGCCGAGGCGGCGGTGCAGCTGTTCACCGGGGAGGTGCTGCTCCTCTCGAGCTCCCTCACCGACCAGCTCGAGACCGTCGAGGTCGTCAAGCAGCGCCTTCTGATCGCCACGCTCGCGGCGCTGCTCGTCGCGGGGGTGCTCGGAAGCTGGGCCGCGGGCGTGCACGCGCGCAGGATCCGCCGCATCGAGCGCGCCGCGGAGCGCATCGCCGAGGGCGCGTTCGACGAGCCTCTGGTCGACCGAGGCGATGACGAGCTCGCCCAGCTCGCCGCGTCGTTCGACCGCATGCGCGTGCAGCTGGCGCAGCTCGACACCGCCCGCAAGGAGTTCGTGGCGAACGCCTCGCACGAGCTGCGCACACCCCTGTTCTCGCTCGCCGGGTTCCTCGAGCTGCTCGCGGATGAGGAGCTCGACGAGGCGACGCGAGCAGGGTTCCTCGCCACGACACGGGAGCAGGTCGAGCGCCTCACGCGGTTGACGGCCGATCTGCTCGACCTCTCGCGCCTCGACGCCGGTCGTCTGCGGGTCGTGCAGGAGGAGGTCAACCTCGCCGAGCTGACGGCGATCCTGGCAGAGGAGCTCGGCCCGCTCGCGGATGCGGCCGGGCATGCACTCGTGGTCGAGGCGGCTGACGACGTGTGGGCGATCGCCGACGAGGAGCGCGTGCTGCAGGTGGGCCGGGCGCTGGCCGGCAACGCGCTGCAGCACACGCCCCCCGGCTCGACCGTCACGCTCCGTGCCGTGCGGGACGGCGACCAGGCACGGCTCGAGGTCCTCGACGACGGCCCCGGCGTGCCCGCGGATCACCTCGACCGGATCTTCGACCGGTTCTACCGGGTCGACGGCGAGCACGCGCACGGCAGCGGTCTCGGGCTCGCGATCGCCCGCGAGCTCGCCGAGCGAATGGGCGGAGCGGTCGAGGTGTCGTCCGTCCCGGGTCGGACCGTCTTCGCGCTCGTGATGCCCGCCGAGCAGCGCGCGATGGTCGCACACACCGCCTGAGCCCGTTTCCACGTGAAAAAGCGCACCGTTTCCACGTGGAAACGCCGCGAGAGGCGCGGGGCCCGCTGGTACCGTGGGCTCGATGCGACCCGCCGCCGTCGTGGCCGTCGGACTCTGCGCTGCGCTGCTCGGGGGCGCAGCCGCGCTCGGCCTCGCCGAGCTGAGCGGGCTGGGCCCGGGAGCCACGACAACCGTCGTCCTGTCGACCGACCCGCCCGGCACGGCGGGCGACGCGGCGGTCGACGCGAGTGTCCCGCTCACGGGGAACGGATTCGACCCCGCCGCGATCTACGCGAGCCGCTCTCCCGGGGTGGTGACCGTCTATGCGGATCTGGGCGCGAGCGGCAGCTCCCAGGGCTCCGGCTTCGTCGTCGACGGCGATGGGCGCGTCCTGACCAACGCGCACGTGATCACGAACGTCGCCGACCGCGTGGGGGACGTCCGCGGCGCAGAGCGCGTGTTCGTCGAGTTCGCCGACGGCGAGCGCGCACCTGCGCGCGTCATCGGCTGGGATCTGTTCAACGACACGGGCGTGATCGAGATCGGCCCGACCGACCACCGGCTCCAGCCCGTGCCCCTCGGTGACTCGGATGGGGTGCGCGTCGGTCACCCCGTCGCGGCGATCGGCAGCCCCTTCGGCAAGCAGAACTCGCTGGCCGTCGGCGTCGTCTCGGCCACCGGTCGCACGATCGACTCCCTGACGTCGGGATTCGCGATCGCCGACGCCATCCAGATCGACGCGCCGATCAACCGCGGCAACTCAGGCGGGCCGCTGTTCGATGCGCGCGGGCGGGTGGTCGGCATCAACGCCCAGATCCAGAGCACCTCCGGGACTGCCGAAGGGGTCGGCTTCGCGATCCCCATCAACAGCGCGCGGCGGTCTCTCGAGCAGCTGCTCGCGACGGGCAAGGTCGCCTACGCGTACGTCGGCATCACGACACAGGACCTCACGCCTGGGATCGCGGACGCGCTCGGCCTGCCGGCAGCGCGCGGAGCGCTCGTCGCAGCCGTCGAGCCGGGGACGCCCGCCGCCAAGGCGGGGCTGCGCGGGGGCAGCGGGCGCAGGACGGTGAACGGTCTCGACGTGACGGTCGGCGGCGACCTGATCGTCGCGATCGACGGGCAGCCGGTCGAGAGCTCGGACGACGTCGGTCGGATCGTCGCCCGCGGACTGCTCCCGGGAGAGACGGTGCCGTTTGCGATCGTCCGGGACGGCGCCCGGCGCACGGTCGACGTCACCCTGGCCGATCGCCCGCGCAATCGGGGCTGAGATCGGCCGGCCACGACCGGCACGCGGCGGGCTCGTCGGCAGCGGGCGGGGCTACGATGGGCCGGTGAGCGCCCCGCTCGACCTCGCGCAGGAGGCCCTCGTCGCGGTCGATCCCGCGACGCTCGAGCCGGTCGGTCGGGTCGCGGTGACCGAGCCCGAGGCGGTCGCGGAGGCGGTCACCGAGGCGAGGCTCGCCCAGCGGGCGTGGGCTGCACGGCCGCTCGCCGACCGGGCGGAGCTGCTGCGCCGTGTGGCGCGGGAGATCGTCGCGGACGACCTCGCCCTCGCCCACCGGATCGTCGACGAGAGCGGCAAGCCGGTGGTCGAGGCCTACACGCACGACCTGTTCGTGGCCGTGGAAGCGCTCAGCTGGCTGGCGGGCGCGCTGGATGACGCCCTTGGCGACCGCAGGCTCCCGTTTCGGCAGCCGGTGCTGCTCCACAAGCGGGGCTGGGTGCGCCACGAGCCGCTCGGTGTCGTGGGGATCGTGGCGCCGTGGAACTTCCCGATCGGGCTGCCGCTCAGCCAGGCGGCGACCGCGGTCGCCGCGGGGAACGCGGTCGTCCTCAAGCCGTCGGAGCTGACGCCGCTCTCGGGGCAGCTCATCGAGGACCTGTTTCGGCGTGCCGGTGCTCCCGCCGGGCTCGTGCGCGTCGTCCAGGGGCCCGGCGCCACGACCGGGGACGCGCTCGTCTCGCAGCCGGGGATCGACGCGATCGTGTTCACGGGTTCGACCGCGACCGGGCGGGCGGTTGCGCGTCGGGCCGCCGAGCGGCTGTGCCCGGTCACCCTCGAGCTCGGCGGGAAGGATCCGATGATCGTGCTCGACGACGCGGATCTCGATCGGGCCGTCGAGGGGGCGCTCTGGGGCTCGTTCGCGAACTGCGGCCAGGTGTGCTCGGGCGTGGAGCGGATCTACGTCGCGCGGACCCTGCTCGAGCCGCTCGTCGCGGCGCTCGCGTCGCGCGCCGCCGCCTTGCGCATCGGCGACGGGCACCTGCCGACGACCGAGCTCGGTCCGCTCGTCACCGAGCGGCAGCGCCGGGTCGTCGAGGACATCATCGCCGACGCGGTCGAGCACGGCGCGACCGTCGTCACCGGCGGCGGACGGCCCGCGACCGACCTGCCCGGCTGGTTCCACGAGCCCACGGTGCTGCTCGGAGAGCCGGCCTCGGCGCGCGTCCGCCGCGAGGAGATCTTCGGACCCGTCGTCACCGTTGTCGGTTTCGACAACGACGAGGAGGCGGTGCGCCGTGCGAACGACTCGAGCTTTGCTCTGGGGGCGTCCGTCTGGACCCGTGATCGGCGCCGCGGAAGCGCCGTCGCTGCCAGGCTCTCCGCCGGATCGGTCTGGCTGAACGACCACGCCTACTCGTACGGGGCGGCGCAGGCCCCGTGGGGCGGCCGCGGCGCGTCGGGGATCGGCCGGACGCACGGACGCGAGGGGCTCACGGCCCTGTCCCACGTGAAGTACGTCGACGCTGACCCCGGCAGGATCCGGCCGGGCTGGTGGTATCCGTACTCGGACGCCGTGCTCGACGGCTTCAGGGGCATCCTCGGCGGGCTCTACGGCGACGGCCTGCGTCCGCGCCTGTCGGCGCTCGCCGTCCACCGCGCGGGCGTCGCGCACCTCGTGCGGAAGGCCCTGTCGTGAGCGACCTCTCGCACGTCGACGAGGGCTCCGGCCACGTCCGGATGGTCGACGTCGGGGCGAAGGCTGTCTCGCGGCGACGCGCGACGGCCCGAGGTGGCGTCCGGATGGCCGCCGCGACGGCTGATCGGCTGCGGGCGCTGCCCAAAGGCGACGCCCTCGCGGTCGCGCAGATAGCCGGCATCCAGGCCGCCAAGCGCACGGCAGAGCTCGTCCCGCTCTGCCACCCGCTGCCGCTGACCCACGTCGAGGTCGCGTTGACGATCGTCGAGGACGGCGTGGAGATCGTCGCCACCGCCGAGACCACCGGGCAGACCGGGGTCGAGATGGAGGCGCTCACCGCGGTGGCGGTCGCCGCCCTCACCGTGTACGACATGGCCAAGGCCGTCGACAAGGAGATGACGATCACCGACGTGCGACTCGTCGACAAGCGGAAGGAGCCGGTCTGAGCGCCACGCAGGCGGCGTCCCTCCCGGTGCTCTACGCGCGGCTCGTCAAGCTCGAGCACACGGTCTTCGCCCTCCCCTTCGCCTACGTCGGCGCGCTGCTTGCCGTCGCGGGCTGGCCCGGCTGGGGCCCGATGGGCTGGGTGACGCTGGCGATGATCGGCGCGCGGACTCTGGCCATGGCGCTCAACCGCCTCGTCGACGCGGAGATCGACGCGCGCAACCCCCGGACGGCCGCGCGCGAGCTGCCGAGTGGGGCCCTG
The DNA here is from genome assembly GCA_963703095.1 of uncultured Actinomycetes bacterium. Lineage (GTDB taxonomy): Bacteria > Actinomycetota > Thermoleophilia > Gaiellales > Gaiellaceae > Gaiella. Next base: position 265,613 of record OY969787.1, on the reverse strand, counting down.
GGCCGTGGGCAGGTCCTCGCGCTCTGCGCGGTCGCCCTGGCGCTGTACCTCGTCGCGGTCGCGAACCTCGACCCACTGGTCCGCGTGCTCTGGCCGATCCCCGTCGTGCTGTTCGTCGCATACCCGTACCTCAAGCGGGTGACGTGGCTCTGCCACCTGTGGCTCGGCGCGTCACTCGGGCTGGCGCCGGTCGGAGCGTGGGTCGCCGTCACCGGCGAGCTGCCCTGGGAGGCGTGGGCGCTCGGTTCGGCGGTGATGCTGTGGGTGGCAGGGTTCGACCTGTTCTACGCGCTCTTCGATCTCGAGCACGACCTCGGGGCGGGACTGCACTCCTGGGCGACGCGATTCGGCGTGCACGGGGTGTTCGCCGGCGCGCGTGCGATGCACGCCGGCGCGGTCGGACTGCTCGCGGTCGTCGGGCTCGGCCTCGACACCGGCGCGTGGTACTGGGTGGGCGTCGTGCTCGTCGGCGTCCTCCTGCTGGGCGAGCACCTGATCGTGCGACCCGGCGACCTCCGCCGCCTCGACGCCGCCTTCTTCACGGTCAACGGCGTGCTCAGCATCGCGTTCTGCGCCGCCGTGGCCCTCGACACGCTCCTCTGACGATGTGGCTCGCGTCCCTCGTCCCGGCTCGGTGTCACGGACCGGACGCGCTTCCGTCACCCTTCCGGCACGTGGCGGCCGATAGCCTGGATCCAGGGGGCGCCGGAGGCCCCCTAGGGGCACGTGGGCGAGAGCGTCGTCGTGGGGTCGGGCGCTCCGGGGAGACCGAGCGCGTCGACGAGGCAGGGGGGCCGGGCCACGGCGCGGCAGGAGCGGGCTGGGGCGATCGTCGGGAGAGCGGAGCGTCGGGGTGATCAGGGTCGAGCGGGTCGAGAAGCGCTACGGAGGCCGCCGCGTGCTCGGCGGCGTCAGCTTCGCGCTGCGGCGTGGCGAGACGATGGCGGTGACGGGGCCGAACGGGTCGGGCAAGACGACGCTCCTCCGGTTGGTGGCCGGACTCGCCGCACCGACGGGCGGCACCGTCGAGCTCGGCGTCGACCGTGGCCGGATCGGCTACCTGGGCCACGAGCCGCTCCTCTACCGGGAGCTGACGGCGGTCGAGAACCTCGAGCTCTACGGTCGGCTGTACCGCATCCCGGAGCGGCGCGAGCGCGTCGGTATGCTGCTCGAGCGCTACGGGCTGTGGGCTTCGCGCAGCGAGCGCGTCAGCGGATACTCGCGCGGGATGGTGCAGCGCCTCGCGCTGTGCCGCGTGCTCCTCCACGCACCGGACGTGCTCGTCCTCGACGAGCCCCATACGGCGCTCGACGCCGCCGGCGTCGAGCTCCTCGACCGAGAGCTGGACGGCCTGCGCGGCACGACGACCATGGTCATCGCCACCCACGATCCCGAGCGGATCGCGCCGATCGCGACGTCGAGCCTGGCGCTGGTCGGAGCGTGAGCGGCTACGTCGCCGACGTCGTCGCGCTCGCGCGCAAGGATCTCCGGCTGGAGCTCCGCGCCCGCGACACCCTGCCCGCGATGGTGCTGTTCGTCCTCTCGACGCTCGTCGTGTTCCACTTCGCGCTGCCACAGGGCTCGGGTGACGAGGCCGCGTACGGCCTGCTCTGGGTCGCGATCGTCTTCACCGCGCTGCTCGGGCTCGCGCGCGCGTGGGTGCCCGAGCGGGAGGGCGGCGCGCTCGACGGCCTCGTCCTCGCGCCGTGCGATCGGAGCGCGATCTGGCTCGGGAAGAGCCTCGCGACGCTCGCGTTCCTCGGCGCCGCCGAGCTGGTCGCCCTGCCGGCGTTCGCGCTCTTCTTCGCCCCACTCGATCTCGCGGCGATCGCGGGCGTCGTCCTCGCCTCGCTCGGGATCTGCACCGTCGGCTCGCTCGTCTCTGCGATGGCAGCGGCCTCCCGCGGCCGCGAGGTGATCCTCCCGCTGCTGTTCCTCCCCCTGGCGATCCCGCTCGTGGTGGGCGGCGTCGGGGCCAGCATCTCGCCCGAGCCCGGCACCTACCTCGCCTTCCTCGGCCTCTACGATGCGGTCTTCGCGATACTTTCGTGGGCGGCGTTCGAGTACGTCGTCACGGAGTAGGACAGCCTGCCCATGCGGACCACGCTCTCATCGCTCCCCACCCTCGCCTGGATCGCGGCCCTCACGGGGGCGGTGGCGACGACCCTGATCTTCTTCGTGGCACCGGAGGACGCCGACCAGGGGCTGTCGCAGAAGATCTTCTACGTCCACGTCCCCATCGCGCTGACGGCGTACGCCTGCTTCGGGCTCGGCGCCTGGAAGGCGCTGCGCCTCCTCTGGACGAGGGAGGAGCGGTACGACCTCGAGAGCTACACGGGCATCCACCAGGGCACGATCTTCGGGGCGCTCACGCTCATCACGGGCGCCATCTGGGCCAAGGCGTCGTGGGGTGTGTGGTGGACGTGGAGCTCGAACCAGCTGGTGCTCTTCCTCGTCCTGTTCCTCTTCTACTGCGCGTACTTCATGCTGCGGTTCTCGATCGAGCCGGGTCCCCGACGGGAGCGGATCTCGGCGGTCTACGCGCTGTTCGGGGTGGCGTTGATCCCCGTCAGCTTCTTCGCGATCCGCCTCGCCAGCGACTTCATCCACCCGACGGTCTTCACCCGCGAGGGGCCGCAGATGACCGGGACGATGTTCACCGCGTTCTGCGTCTCCTGGGTGGCGATCACGCTGCTCGCGTACGTGATGTACCGGGTCGAGCTCGCGGGGAAGCGCACCGACGTGCACCTCCGCGAGCTGCGAGAGGCGCTGGGCGCATGAGCTCCGGCGAGAAGTACGTCGCCGCTGCGTACGGCGTGTTCCTCGTGTTCGTCCTGGTCTGGGTCGCGATCATCGCCGCCAAGCTGGCGCGCCTCGAGCGGGAGACCGGCGAGCTCGCCGAGCTGGCGCGCCGCCGCGCCGATGGCTGAGCTGCTCGTCTGGCCCGTCCTGCTCGCGTACGGCGAGGCGGCGGTCGCGTACACGGGGGAGCTCCGTGGCCCGGGCCTGGGTGGCCGCCTCGGCATCTGGGGCGTTCGCGTCGGCTGGCTCGCGCAGACCGCGCTCCTCGTCGACCAGGCGCTCACCGCCGACGGCTTCCCGTGGGGCACCTGGGCGGGGGCGCTCAACCTCCTGTCCTGGCTCGTCGTCTCCGCGTACCTCGTCTGGGGCTGCAAGCCGCGCTTCCGGCTGCTCGGCCTGGCCGTGATGCCCGTCGCGCTGGGCCTCCTCCTCCTCGCGTGGGCGGGCGGGGGCACCGGCGTGGAGGACGGCGATCAGTCCGGAGCGGTGCTCGGGCTCCACGTCGTGCTGATGCTCGCGGGCTTCGCGTCCTTCACGATCGCAGCCGGGATGGCTTTCCTGTACCTGTGGGAGGAGCGGCGTCTGAAGCGTCGCGATCCCGGCGTGCTGCGGCTGCGGCTGCCCTCGCTGGAGGCCCTCGACCGCGGGGCCAGCGGTGTGGCGCTGGCCGGGTTCGCGCTCCTCACGAGCGGCATCGCGGTGGGGCTCGTGCGCATCGACCGGAGCGACCTCGACCTCGCTGTCGCGGTCACGGTCGGCATCTGGGCCGTCTACGCCGCGGCGCTCGTCCTGCGGCACGAGGCGGGGCTGCGGGGGCGGCGCCTCGCCTGGTCGTTCCTCGCGGGCTTCGCCCTGGTCGCCGTCGTCCTGCCGTTCACCCACTTCGCGGCATGAGACTCGGCCTCGTCGGCATCTCGCACCACAGCGCGCCCGTCGAGCTCCGCGAGCGCGTCGCGGTCGACCTCGACGGCGCCCGCACGCTCGCAGCAGCCATCGCGGACGAGTGCGAGGCGGTCGTCCTCTCGACCTGCAACCGCACCGAGCTGTACGTCGCGACGCAGGACGGCGACGACCCGTCGACGCGCGCCGCCCGTGCGCTGCTCCAGCTGGCCGACACCGAGGCGGGCGCTCTGGAGCCGGTGCTCTACCACCTGACCGACGAGTCGGCGGCGCTCCACCTCTTCCGGGTCGCCGCCGGTCTGGACTCGATGGTGCCCGGGGAGGGCGAGATCCTCGGCCAGGTCCGGGACGCGTTCGACGCAGGCACGACGGGGCCGCTCCTCGACCGCGTCTTCCGGATGGCCCTGCACGCGGGTCGGCGGGCCCGGGTCGAGACGGCGATCGGCGAGAGCCCTGCTTCCGTGCCGTCGGCGGCGGCGGCGCTCGCGCAGCAGGTCTTCGAGGGGCTCGACGGTCGCTCGGTCGTGCTCGTCGGGGCTGGGCGCATGAGCGACCTCACGGCACGCAACCTGCGCTCGCGCGGTGCGGTCGTGACGGCCGTGGCGAACCGAACGCCCGCCCACGGCGCGGAGCTCGCAGCGCGTCATGGCGCCCGCGCGGTCGCCCTCGACGCGATCGGCTCGGAGCTCGCGGAGGCCGACGTCGTCGTCGCCTCGACGAGCGCACCGGGGTTCGTCCTCCACGCGGACGAGCTCGCCGGCGCGCTTCGCGCCCGCCGTGGTCGATCCCTCCTGTTCGTCGATCTCGCCGTGCCGCGCGACGTCGACCCGGCCCTGGCGGCGTTCGACGGGTGCTTCGTCTACGACATCGACGACCTCGAGGCGGTCGTGGCGGCGTCGCTCGCAGGGCGACGGGCGGAGGCGGTTCGGGCAGAGCGCATCGTGGCCGCCGAGTCCGAGCGATTCCGGGAGTGGCAGCTGTCGCTCAGCGTGGTGCCTGCGATCACGTCGCTTCGCGCGCGTGCGGAGGCGATCCGGTCTGCGGAGCTCGCGCGCGTCGAGTCGAGACTCGGCAGGCTCCCCGAGAGCGAGCGCCACGTGGTCGAGGCCGTGACCGCCCAGATCGTGAACAAGCTCCTCCACCTGCCGACCGTCCGCATGAAGGAGGCGGCGGTCACCGCCGACGGGGTGGTCTATGCTGACGTCGTGCGCCATCTGTTCGGGCTGGGCGAGGACGACGACGCGTGAAGACCGCGATCGCCTCGAGGCCCCTGCCGCTCCCGCTGCAGGCGCCGACCGCGTTCGTCCGGATCCGTCCGCGTGGCCGGCGCATGTGCGGCGAGCCGCGCGCGACGACGACGAGCCGGTGCAGTGCTGCTGCGCGTCGGGTCGCGCGGTAGCCGGCTCGCGCTGACGCAGGCCGAGCGCGCCGCCGGTCTGCTGCGCGCCCCCGGCGTCGAGATCGTGCTCGTCCCGATCACGACGGCAGGCGACCGCGACCGGTCACGCCCGTTCGGCGAGATCGGTGCGCGTGGCGTGTTCGTGAAGGAGCTCGAGGAGGCGCTGCTCGGCGGACGGATCGACGTCGCGGTGCACTCGGCCAAGGACATGACCTCCAGCGACACGGCAGGGCTCGCCGTCGGCGCCTACACGGAGCGTGAGGATCCGCGCGACGCCCTCTGCGGCGCGGACGCCGTCCGTCCCGGCATGCGGATCGGCACGGCGTCGGCGCGACGCCGCGCCCAGCTGCTCGCGCTGGAGCCGACGCTCTCGATCGAGCCGCTGCGCGGGAACGTCGACACGCGACTGCGCAAGCGGGGTGAGCGAGGGCTCGACGCCGTCGTCCTCGCCGCCTGCGGTCTCGACCGCCTCGGGCTCGGTGACGAGATCGGGCTCAGGCTCGACCCGGACACGATGCTCCCGGAGGCCGGTCAGGGCGCGCTCGCGCTGCAGGTGCGAGCCGGGGAGGAGGCGCTCGTCGAGCGCGCCGACCATGTGGAGACCCGGCGACGCGTCGAGGCGGAGCGACGCTGCGTCGCGACGGTCGGCGGTGGCTGTCTCGCCCCCGTCGCGGCGTACCACGACGGCGAGCGGCTCGTCGGTCTGATCGCGGCCGACGACGGCAGCTGGCTCGAGCGCCTCGAGGGCGACGACCCCGTCGCGCTCGGACGCGAGCTCGCCGGGCGCGCGCGGTGACCCACGGACGGCCGGCCACGGCGCGCGGCACACAGCTGGCACGAAGTCGGTGCAGACACGCGCGCCGATCCACGCGAGGATGGGCAACCCCGCGGGAGGGTGGGGGCTAGGGATGGGACCGGCACGGCGTCCGCCGCGGGTCGTCGTCACCCGACCGTCGGGCCAGGAGGGCGAGCTGGTCGCGCGGCTGCGCGCGCTGGGATGCGAGGTCGCCCACGTCCCGCTGATCGCGGTCGAGCCGATCGGAGACGGCCCCATCGACGTCACGCCCTACGACTGGGTCGTCGTGACGAGCCCCAACGGAGCACGCGAGCTGTCCCGTCGGATGCACGGGCGGCCGAGGCGGGTGGCAGCCATCGGCGCGGCCACGGCGGAGGCGCTGGGCGGTGCGGACCTCGTCCCACGCGTCTCGACCCAGGAGGGGCTCCTCGACGAGCTGCCGCGCCCAGCCGGCAAGGTGCTCTTCGCCGCCGCCGAGGGAGCCCGCCGCCTGCTCCCGGACGCGCTCGGCGCGGAGACGGTGGCGCTGTACCGGACGATCGCGCTGCGTCCCACGAGCCTCGAGGGCGACGTCGTCGTCGTCGCATCGGGCTCCGCTGCCCGCGCCCTCGCGGCTGTCCCCCATCCGCCGCCTGCGGTCTCCATCGGGCCGGAGACGACGAGAGCCGCCCGCTCGTCCGGGCTCGTCGTCCTGGCGGAGGCCGACACGCACGACGTCGACGGCCTCGTCGCGGCGGTCGCGCGCGCGGTGGGCCTCGACTCGTAGACTCGGGCACGTGGTCGTCTGCTTCCTCACCGACTTCGGGCTCCAGGACGACTTCGTCGGCGTCTGCCACGGCGTGATCGAGCGGATCGCGCCGGGCACGCGCGTCATCGACGTGACGCACGGCATCCCCGCCCAGGCGGTGCTGCAGGGCGCCCTCGTGCTGTCGAGCACGCTCCCGTTCATGCCCGTGGGCGTCCACCTCGCGGTCGTCGACCCCGGGGTCGGCGGGATCCGTCGCCCCGTCGCACTGCGCGACGCCGACGGTCACCTCTTCGTCGGTCCGGACAACGGACTGCTCGTCCCCGCCGCGGAGCGGGCGGGCATCACGGCGGCGGTCGAGCTGGCGAACCCACGCTTCGCGCTCGAGTCGATCTCTCGCACCTTCCACGGCAGGGATCTCTTCGCACCTGCGGCTGCGCATCTCGCGAGCGGAGTCGAGCTGGAGGAGCTCGGCCCGCCGCTCCATCCCGACGCGCTCGTCCGGCTCGACCTCCCGGCCCCGGTCGTCCGTTCGGGGGAGCGCGAGATCGCGGCCACGATGCTCTACGTCGACAGCTTCGGCAACATCGCGCTCAACCTGACGCGGGAGCACCTCGAGGCGGTCGGCGCGGTCCCGGGGACGCGAATCGAGCTCGACCTCTCGGGTCAGCGGTACTTCGCCGTCGCGACGCGCACCTTCGTCGACGCGCGACCGGGGGACGTGATCCTCTACGAGGACAGCTACCGCAACATGTCCCTCGCGATCAACCGTGGCAGTGCCGCCGCGATGCTCCACGCGACGCCCGGCCGGGAGCTGACGGTCCGGGTGCTCGACGCCGGCGGGCTCCTGTAGGGGCGGGGCTTGCGCCGCCCGGGCGGCCGACCCGTCGAACCCCGCCCCGCGGCTACAGGATGGTCACGCCGAGAGCGCTGGCCGCGAGCTCGACGGCTGTCGCGGCGGTGCGGTTCTCGCTGTCGAGGATCGGGTTCGACTCGACGATCTCGAGCGACCCGACCACTCCCGACTCGGCGGCGAGCTCGCAGGCGAGGTGCGCCTCCCGGTAGGTCAGGCCGCCGGGCACGGGCGTGCCGACCCCCGGAGCCAGCTCCGGGTCGAGCGCGTCCAGGTCGAGCGAGACGTGGACGAAGCCTGGACCCGCGACGCGGGCGAGCGCCTCGCGCATCGCGCGCTCGATCCCGATCCGATCGATCTCGCTCATCGTGATCGCGCGGATCCCGCTCGACCTGATCAGCTCGCGCTCTGCCGGGTCGATCGACCGCGTGCCCAACAGGACGACCCGGGTCGGATCGAGCGCGGGCAGGGTCAGGCGGGGATGGGTGAAGGCGGGCCCGGCGAGACCCAGGGCCGCGGCGAGCGGCATGCCGTGGACGTTGCCGGTCGGCGACGTCTCGGGCGTGTTCAGGTCGGCGTGCGCGTCGATCCAGAGGACGCCTCCCGGCCGCCCCGCAGCGCCGGCGAGCCCGGCGAGCGTGCCGAGCCCGATCGAGTGGTCACCACCCAGGACGAGCGGGAACCCGTCGTCGCGCACGGTCTGCTCCACCACGGCTGCGAGGGCGCCGCACACCTCCAGGATGTCGGGCAGGAACCGGGCGCGGGCGTCTCCGACGTCGAGCGACTCGAGCACGGGCGTCGCGACGTTCCCGCGGTCGATCGTCGCGCAGCCCGCCTCAGCGACGCGCTCCGCCAGTCCGGCGTAGCGGATCGCGGACGGCCCCATGTCGACGCCCCGCCGACCCTGTCCGAGGTCGAGGGGTGCGCCGATGATCGACACGACCCTCGCGTTGGCGGCCATGGCGCGGAACGCTACACGGGCGGGTGAGCCGATGGATCCCCCGCGGGAATCCTCCTTGTGCGCGGTGCATGGATGACCGGTGCTGTGCCTCCCGGCCGGCGGAGCCGACCTCCGGCGGCAGCGGGTCGGGCACGGGTCGGGCCGGGTACACTGCGCGCTCGCGGCGAGGTAGCTCAGCTGGTAGAGCACACGGCTGAAAACCGTGGTGTCGTGGGGCGGGTGAACCCATGGTTCCCCCGCCGGCCCCCTCCTTCTGCGCGGTGCATGGACGACCGGTGCTGTGCCTCCCGGCCGGCGGAGCCGGCCTCCGGCGGCAGCGGGTCGGGCACGGGTCGGGCCGGGTACACTGCGCGCTCGCGGCGAGGTAGCTCAGCTGGTAGAGCACACGGCTGAAAACCGTGGTGTCGCCGGTTCAAGTCCGGCCCTCGCCACTGTCCGAGAGATCCCGAGCCCCAAGGAGCGGGCCCGCGATCGCAAGATGGTTTCGACCTCAGGAGGCGTCGGCGCTTCGCGCGAGCGCGACGCGGGCTACACCTGGCACCGACAGCGCTCCGTCCGCCCCGACGAACGGGGCGAGCTGCTCCTCGGCTGCGGCGCGCACCCGGGCCACATCGGTCTGGTCGAGGCGGGCCACGAGCTGCGACGCGAGCCGGGAGGTGTCGAGCATCACCGTCCACCACTCGTCCAGCGACCCCGCTCGCCAGGTCACGGCGACCTCCTCCTCGCTCTCGAGCGTCAGACCGGCGCCCTCGAGCACGGTGCGCAGACGACCGGGCTCCGCGAGCCGGAACGGGCCCGGCGCCTCCGGATCGGGTCGGTCGACGTGGCCCAGGCGGAGCGCCGCTCGGCCGACGTTCGACACCCAGGGGTTCCGCGCGCTCTCCGCCCAAACGGCGACAGCTGCCCGGCCCCCCGGCCGGAGCACGCGCGCGAGCTCTCGCGCCGCGGCGTCGCAGTCGGGGACGAGCATCACACCGAACCGGCAGAGCGCCGCGTCGAAGGACCCGTCTCCGAACGGCAGCGCAGCCGCATCGCCCACGACGAGGTCGATGTCGTCGACCTCCAGCTCCCGGGCGCGCCTCCTCGCGGCCTCGACCATCTCCGGCGCGGCGTCGGTCGAGACCAGGCGTCCTCCGGGACGGAGCCGCTCGGCCGCCAGGAGACCGGTGTCACCGGAGCCGGCCGCGACCTCGAGCAGCTGCTCGCCCGCTCGCGGGTCGACGAGCGCGACCATGCGCTCGGAGACCGCGCGCGTCGACTCCCAGACGACGTCCCGGTGTCGCTCCCAGCCGCTCGCGACGGAGCGCCAGGCGTCGATCTGCGCCTGGCGCTCGTCGACGCCGCTCACGCCCGGGCGCCCCGGAAGGCGGGGATCACATGGTCGCCGTACGCCTGGAGCGTGTCCTCCTGGCCGTGCGTCATCAGGTAGATCGCGAAGTGGTCGACCCCGATCGACTCCAGCTCGCGCAGCTTCGCCGTGATCTGCGCGACGTCGCCCAGCACGGAGAAGCGATCGCAGATCTCGTCCGTCACGAACTCGCCGTGCGCCGCGCCGACGCGCGAGTGGTCGGCGTAGTCGTAGAACTTGCGCGCCTGGACGAAGTCCGTCAGCGCCCGGGGGATCACCGAGCCGTCCGTCCCGTAGCGCTCGATCAGGTCCATCACGTGGTTGGAGACCATCGCCGGGAACCACCGCGTCTGCTCGCGGCCGTCCTCGATCGGGCCGACGTGGCTGGGGGCGCACACGATGCACTTGAGCGCGTCGGGATCCCGACCTGCCTCCTCGGCGGCCGCGCGGGCGGTGCCCATGATCCACTGGATGATCTCCGGGTCGGCGAGCTGGATGATCACGCCGTCGCCGACGCGGCCGGCGACGCCCAGCGCCTTCGGCCCGTAGCCGGCGACCCACATCTCGATCGGCGGGAGCTCGGGCCGCACCCACTTGAGCTGCAGGTCCTTGTCGTTCCAGCGCACCTCCTCGCCGTTCATGAACGGCTTGATCATCCGGAGCGCCTCCTCGAACCGGGCGACCCGCACTGGCTGCTGCCCGATGTACCGGCGGGCGGAGTCGCCGCGACCGATGCCCATCACCATGCGTCCGTCGGAGACGTCGTGCAGCGTCGCGTAGAGGCTCGCGAGCACCGTCGGCTCGCGTGTGCCGGGGTTCGTGACGAGGTGGCCGAAGCGCATCGTCGAGGTCGCCTGGATCGCCATCGTCAGCAGCGGGAAGGAGTCCTGCCAGAGGACGTGCGAGTCGTAGGTCCACCCGATCTCGAAGCCGTTGCGCTCACCGAGCTCCATGAGCTCGACGAGCCGGCTCGCCGGGGGGTCGGGCAGGACGGTGACGCCGAAGCTCAGGGCCATGGATGTCTCCTCGTGGTCGTGATCTCCCCAGTATCCCCGTTCCGGCGCTGCGCGTCTCGCGTCCCGGCGAGCGGGGCGCGACGGATCGCAGGCAGCGCCCCGAGCGCGACGAGCCCGAGCAGCGCGAACGCGGTGGAGCCCCCTCCGGGCAGGCCGAAGCCGAGCCCGACGAGCGGGGTGCCGATCATCAGCGTGAGCACGGCCCAGCTGTTCACGAACGCCAGCGCGGCCCCGGGAGCGTCGGGCCGGAGACGCTGCGCGCCGCCGAAGACGAGCGCGAACGGGATGCCCCCCGCGATGCCGAGCAGGAGCGCCGCGACCCCGGCTGCCACGAGCCCGGCCGGGACCGCGAGCAGCATGCAGCCGGCTGCCGCCGCGACCACGGCTCCCGCGACGATGCGGCGGACGTGCGTCGGGAAGCGCTCGCCGAGGGTGCCCCCGAGGGGTCGAGTGGCGATCCCGCCGAGGAGCACGAGCGCGCCCGCGATCGCGGCGTCCCGGCGCGTGAGGTCGTGTCGCTCGAGCAGCGGCACGACCCACGCCGCCGCGATGAAGGTGAGCGCGAAGGTGGCGGAGTGGATCACGCCGAGCGGAAGCAGGCGCCGATCGACGAGAAACCCGCGGCGATGCCCGCCGACCGGCGTGGGGCGCGGAGCGAGCAGCAGCGGCACCGCGGTCAGCGCCGCGACGGCGAGGCCCGACCAGTACGGCGCCCGCCAGTCGAGCTCTCCCACGAGCTGCGGGGTGATCAGCACGGCGAGTCCGCCGCCCGCCATCGTCGAGGCGCCGTAGATCCCCTGCCACGTCATCGAGCGACCCGTCGAGCGCATCGCGTCGGCCCCCGCGACGAAGCCCGCGCCCGCGCCGACCCCGGTCACCAGGCGCCCGAGCAGCCCGAGCCAGGGCGAGGGTGCGAGCAGGGCGATCGCATTGCCCACGAGGCAGAAGCCGACGGCGGCGAGGGCCGCCGCCCGCCAGCCGCGCCGGTCGATCTCGCGGCCGGTCGGGAGCTGAGCGAGCAGCTGGCTGAGCAGGAGCGCGGTCGTGAGGAGCCCCACGAAGGCGAGCGGGACCCCGTACGCCGCGGCGACCGGATCCGCCACGGACCCGACGCTCGACATGTTCCAGGTGACGCCAGCGCCGACCGCGAGGCTCGCGACCGCGACCCGAGCGCTCGCCAAGGCTCAGCCGGCGGAGGCGACGTGCTGGAGCGTCCTGGCGGCGAGGCGGTCGAGCGCCGCGACGGACAGCTCGAGGTGCTCGGGGCGCGTGTCCTCGAGCTTCGTGTGCGACAGCCCGCGCAGGCTCTGGACGAAGAGCATCACGGTCGGCACGCCCGCGCGCGCCACCTCGGCCGCGTCGTGCAACGGTCCCGAGGGCAGCCGGTGCGAGCGCCCCGCGACCTCGACGATCGCCTCGTCGCAGAAGCCGATGAGCGTGTCGTCGAAGAGGATCGGCTCGATCGACCAGATCCGCTCCCAGGCGACCTCGATCCGCTCCTCTGCCGCGAACGCGCGCGAGAGCGCTTGCGCACGCCCGAGCATCGCGGCGAGCTTCGCCGCGTCGAGGTGGCGCTGGTCGAGCAGCTGCTCGGCGGTCTCGACGACCGAGGTGACGATCCCGGGACGGCAGACGACGCCACCCGACGTGCACACGGCGCCGTCTCCCGTCTCCCGCGCGATGTCGCGGATCGCGAGCGCCAGCTTCGCGGCGCCTGCGAGCGCGTCGCGGCGCTCCGCCATCGGCGTCGACCCCGCATGCGCGGCCTGGCCGGTCCACGTGATGCGGTGTCGCTCGACCCCGAACGTGCCGAGCACCGCGCCGAGCGGGAGCTCGAGCGACTCCAGCACCGGGCCCTGCTCGATGTGCAGCTCGAGATACGCGGCGGCGGTGTCGAGCTGGGCGTGTGCGTCGAGGGCGCGCTCGAGGTCGACCCCGAAGGCGCCGACGGCCTCCGGGAGCGCCACCCCGTCGCGGTCGCGGAGCTGCTTCAGCTCGCGCTGGTCGGCCATCGACCCGGCGGCCGCCGACGAGCCGAACAGCGACCGGCCGAAGCGCGCCCCCTCCTCGTCGGCCCAGTCGACGAGGCGCACCGTCACCGGCGGCGTCCCGTCCCCGGCGATCCGTCGCAGCACCTCGGCCCCCGCGAGCACGTTCAGGCAGCCGTCGAGCCAGCCGCCGTTCGGGACGGAGTCCATGTGCCCGCCGATCAGGACGGCCCTGTCGGTCGCGCCGCGGAGCGTGTACCAGTCGTTGCCGGCCGCGTCGCGCTCGACCTCGAGCGGGAGATCGGAGAGCAGGTCGGCGAGCCACGCGCGACCGCGGGCCCAGGTCTCCGTCCACGCGACCCGCTGCGCGCCGTCGGCGTCGCCGGTGAGGGCGCGCAGCTCCTCGAGCTGACGGACGACGCGGGCGGGGTCGAGAGCCACGGGCCGACACTACTCCCGGCCCGCCCCGGCTGCAAAGGCGTTCGGGACGTGGTAGGGATTGGCGGTGGCACTCGCCCTGCTGAAGCGCGTCGGCATCACGATCGTCGTGCTTGCAGCGCTCTGCGCGCTCTACAGCGGGTATCGCTGGCTCTGGATGACGACCGGCTGGACGTGGCCCTTCGTCGTCGACGACATCACGATGCCGGCGCTGACCGACATCGTCACGCGGCTGTTCGAGTCCAACCAGCCGGGGGGCCCGTGGCTCGTCACCCTCCTGCTCGAGGCGGCGCTGTTCACGGCGAAGGAGGCGTTGGCGGGGTTCGCGCTCGGCGCGGCGATCGGGCTCGTGCTCGGGATCGCGCTCCACCTCTGGCGCCTCGCCCGCCGCGCGACCCTGCCGTACGTCGTCGGCTCGCAGACCGTCCCGATCCTCGCGATCGCGCCGATGGTCGTGATCTGGATCGGCCCGCGCGGGCCGGACTGGTTCCCCGTGAGCGTGATCGCCGCGTTCCTGACGTTCTTCCCGGTCGCGATCAACACGCTGCGTGGCCTCGACTCCGCCGAGCCGCGCGCGCTGGAGCTGATGCACTCCTACGCCGCAGGGAGCTGGACGACGCTCGCGAAGGTCAAGCTCCCGTCGGCGCTGCCGTACGTCTTCTCCGCGCTCCGCATAGCGGCGACGGCCTGCGTCGTGGGCGCGATCATCGGCGAGCTGCCCTCGGGGATCCAGGACGGGCTCGGAGGGGCGATCCTCAACTACAACCAGTACTACTCGATCGATCCGTCTGCGCTCTGGGCGACGAACATCGTCGCCGCCGGGCTCGGGATCGCGTTCTTCGGGCTCGTCGTGCTCGCCGAGCGCCTCGTCGTCCGCCGTGCCCCTGCCCACGTCGCATGACCGGAGCGCGATGACCCACCTCGACCAGCCTGCCGCCGTCTCGATCGCCGGCGTGACGAAGATCTTCGAGCGCGGAGCGACCCATGCGCTCGACGACATCACGCTCGACCTCCGCCCTGGGGAGCTCGTGTCGCTGATCGGGCCGTCGGGGTGCGGCAAGTCGACGCTCCTGCGGGTGATCGGCGACCTGACCGAGCCGACGCGCGGCACGGTCTCGATCGGCGGCAAGACCGCGCACCAGGCGCGCCTCGACCACGACTACGGCATGGTCTTCCAGGAGGCGGTGCTCTACGACTGGCGCACCGTCGCGAAGAACGTCGCGCTGCCGCTCGAGATGCTCGGCTGGGACCGCGGCCGGCGCAGCGCCCGCGTGCAGGAGATGCTCGACCTGGTCGAGCTGACCGGCTTCGAGAAGCACCATCCGTGGCAGCTCTCGGGCGGCATGCAGATGCGCGTCGCGATCGCGCGCGCCCTCTCCTTCGACCCGGTCCTCCTGCTCATGGACGAGCCGTTCGGGGCGCTCGACGAGATGACCCGCGAGCGGCTCAACCTCGAGCTGCTGCGGATCTGGGAGCGCTCGAGCCCGACGATCGTCTTCGTCACGCACTCGATCACCGAGGCGGTGTTCCTCTCCACGCGCGTCGTCGTGATGTCGCCCCGACCCGGGCGGATCGCGGGGATCGTCGACATCGACCTGCCCAGGACGCGGACACCGGACACGCGCGAGGAGCCGCGGTTCTTCGAGCTCGTGACCGAGGTGCGCGAGCTGCTGCGCGGCTACATGGAGGCGCACGGGTCGGTCGCGGAGGGGACCGTGTGACCCGGCTGAGGCGCCTGCTGTCCGAGGCGCTGCCGCCGATCGTCTTCGGCGGCCTCGTGCTCGTGGTGTGGGAGGTGGGCGTCGACGTCCTCGAGATCCAGCGGTTCCTCCTCCCGAAGCCGAGCGCGATCGCCGAGGCGTTCTGGGAGCAGCGCGACGAGCTCTGGAACGCCGGGCTCTACACGTTCAGCGAGGCCGTCTGGGGGTTCGTGCTCGGGTGCAGCGCCGGGATCGCGGTCGCGGTCGTCCTCGCGCGCTTCCGGCGCGTGGGCGGAGCGCTGCTCCCGTACTTCGTCGCGGCCGGCGCGATCCCGATCGTCGCGTTCGCGCCGATCGCGAACGCCTGGTTCGGCATCGAGAAGGGCTCGAAGATCTTCATCGCCGCCGTGCTGTGCTTCCTCCCCGTGATGGTCAACACCTTGCGCGGGCTGACCTCCGTCCGGCCGGCGCAGATCGAGCTGATGCGCTCCTACGCCGCCAGCGACCTCGCGATCTTCCGACGCGTGCGCGTGCCCGCCTCGCTGCCGTTCGTGTTCGCAGCGCTCAAGGTCGCGAGCGTGCTGGCGATGATCGGCGCGATCGTCGGCGAGTACTTCGGCGGCTCGCAGGAGCAGCTCGGGATCGTGATCAAGAACGCGGCCGCGCTGTTCAACTTCGAGACCGCGTGGGCGGCGATCGTCGTCGCCTGCATCCTCGGCGTGTCGTTCTACCTGGCCGTCGTGCTGCTCGAGCGACTCGTGATGCAGCGCTACCCGGCGCAGGAGGGCTCGGCATGAGAAGGTTCCCGTCAATCGACCACAGGAGGGACCCTGGCATGAAGGGGCGCAAGCTGGTGCTCGCCGCGGCGATGGTCGCGGTCGGCGCGCTCGTCTTCGCATCGCTCGGCACCGCGACACCGGGCGCCGCGAAGGCGGACAAGGTGTCGGTGCAGCTGAAATGGGTCACGCAGGCCCAGTTCGCCGGCTTCTACGCGGCTGCTGCGAAGGGCTACTACAAGCAGTTCGACCTCGACGTCACGATCAAGCCCGGCGGACCCGACATCACGCCCGAGCAGGTCGTCGCGGCGGGTCAGGCGGAGTTCGGCGTGGGCTGGCTGCCGGCGTTGCTCGCCGTGCGGGACAAGGGCACCGACCTCGTCAACATCTCGCAGGTGTTCACGCGGTCGGGCATGACCGAGATCAGCTGGAAGGACAGCGGCATCACGAACATCAAGCAGATGAAGGGCAAGAAGGTCGGCGTCTGGTGCTGCGGGAACGAGAACGAGCTGTTCGCGGCGCTCGTAAAGAACGGTCTCGACCCGAAGAAGGACGTCACCATCGTCAACCAGCCGTTCGACATGAACCTGTTCCTGCAGCGGAAGATCGACGCGGCGGCGGCGATGACCTACAACGAGCTCGCCCAGGTGCTCGAGACGAAGAACCCCGAGACGGGCAAGCTCTACACGCTCAGGGATCTGAACGTGATCACCATGGAGAAGGCCGGCACCGCCATGCTGGAGGACGGCCTCTACGCCCGCGGTGACTGGCTCAAGGACAAGGCGAACCAGGACATCGCCACGCGGTTCCTCGCGGCCACGATGAAGGGCTGGGCGTACTGCCGCGACAACGTCAAGGCCTGCACGAACATCGTGCTGAAGAACGGGCCGACGCTCGGGGCGGGTCACCAGCTCTGGCAGATGAACGAGATCAACAAGCTCATCTGGCCGGCACCGCTCGGCGTCGGCGTGATGAACCCGGTCGCGTTCGCGCGGACGGCGAAGATCGCGAAGCAGTTCAAGGTCACGACGAAGCTCCAGGGCAGGGCGGCGTACCGCACGGACCTCTCCCGGAAGGCGATCGCGCTGCTCAAGAAGCAGGGCGTCAACGTCACCGGCAAGGGGTACAAGGCGATCGTCGTCAAGGTCACCGAGGGCGGCAAGTAGGAGACGGGTCGCTCCCGTCCGGATCGAACGGCGAGCCCGGGCCGCAGCGCCGGCCCGGGCTCGCGACAGCACAAGGAGGGTCTCGATGTCGGTGTTGATCAAGGGCGGCAGGATCGTCACCGCAGGTGACGCGTTCGTCGGGGACGTGCTCGTCGAGGGCGAGCGGATCGCGCAGGTGGGCGCCGACCTCGGCCGGGAAGCGGACACCGTGCTCGACGCGGCTGGCAAGCTCGTCCTCCCCGGGGCGATCGATCCTCACACGCACCTCGACATGCCCTTCGGAGGCACCGTCACCGTCGACGACGTCACCTCCGGGCAGACGGCGGCGGCGTTCGGCGGCACGACCTGCCACGTGGACTTCGTGATCCAGGCGCCCGGCTCGTCCTTCGCCGACGCGCTCGCCGACTGGCATGCCAAGCGCGATGGCAGGTCGATCATCGACAACGGCTTCCACATGGCCGTCACGGACTTGCACACGGGCGGGTCGTTGGAGGAGCTCGCGACGCTGCCGGCGCAGGGCGTCACCTCGTACAAGCTCTTCATGGCGTACAAGGGCGCGCTGATGGTCGACGACGAGACCCTCTTCCGGACGATGCAGGTCGCCAGGGAGACGGGCGCGCTCGTGATGGTGCACGCCGAGAACGGCGACGCGATCGACGTGCTCGTGAAGGAGGCGCTCGCGGCCGGGAACACTGCGCCGGTCTGGCACGCGCGCACGCGGCCGCCCGAGCTCGAGGGCGAGGCGACGAACCGTGCGATCCAGCTGGCCCGGATCGCCGGCGCGCCCCTGTACGTCGTCCACGTCTCCTGCAAGGAGTCGGTCGACCCGATCGCCAAGGCGCGGCGCGCGGGCTGGGACGTCTGGGGCGAGACGTGCACGCAGTACTTCTTCGTCGACGAGACGTTCCTCGAGCGACCCGACTTCGAGGGGGCGAAGTACGTCTACACGCCGCCGCCCCGGGACAAGGCGAACCAGGACGTCCTCTGGGACGCCGTGCGCACGGACGTGCTCTCCGCGATCTCGACCGACCACTGCGCGTTCCTCTGGGACGGCCAGAAGACGATGGGGCGCGACGACTTCTCGAAGATCCCGAACGGAGGGCCTGGTCTCGAGGACCGGCTCCGGATGATCCACCACTTCGGCGTTGGCTCGGGCCGGATCTCGCTCAACCGGATGGTCGAGCTCCTCTGCACCAGCCCGGCACGGCTCTTCGGCCTGTACCCGCGCAAGGGCACGATCGCGCCGGGCTCGGACGCCGACCTCGTGATCTTCGACCCGCAGCGGACGACCACGATCCGCGCAGCGGAGCAGCACTCGAAGTCGGACTACAACCTCTACGAGGGCACCGAGGTGACCGGCGACGTCGACACGGTGCTGATCCGGGGCACCGTGGTCGTCGACGAGGGGGAGCTGAAGGTGGAGCCGGGCTTCGGGCAGTTCGTCGCGCGGGCGCGGTTCGGCGAGCAGCTCGTGTAGGACGCATCGCCGCCGGCGGGAAGGCGAGGTGCCCTCCCCGCCGGCGGAAGGGCGTCAGGGGAGGTGGACCCCCGGAGAGCTCGACCCGGTGCAGAAGGATGCGCCAGGTGCGAAGCCGGTCGGGAAGTGGAAGCCGGGTCCGGGGCCACCCGGAACGGCTGCGCCCCTGTTCGCGCTCACGGCAGCACCGACCTGGCCGTTGTACGGCCATTCGAGGCCGCTGCCGAGGCCGCTCTTCCCGATGACGTAGTCACCGACGACGTGCTGGCCGTGCACAGCGATGCCTCCGAGCCCGCTGCAAGTCGACCCTTCGTGCGCCCAGGCTGGGCTGACCGCGACGACGGCGCAGATCGCGAGGGCCAGCATCGCAACGATCGAGGATCTCTTCATTTCGCTCTCCTCATGCCCCGGCGATCGCCGGGATCGGGTCGGGCCGCACGAAGACCGTGTCGGCCACCTTCACGATCTCGTCGACCGGCAGGTCTGCCGCCGCGGCGTGGCGGCGGATCGCCTCCGGGCTCGAGGCCTGGTAGACGCAGACGGTGCCGACCGTCCCGTCGGTCTCGGCGAGCACGTAGCTGCGGATCCAGCGGACGTCGTCGGGCATGCGCTCGCCCTCGGCCGTCGAACGCGCTGCCGCGGCCTCGAGCTCGGCCACATCGGCCCAGCCGTGGCGTCGCAGGATCACGTACGTGTCCATCGATCTGCTCCTTCCGTGTCGCTGTGCCTGACACGAACCACGGTAGGCTGGGGCGCCGCGCCTGGAATCGGCCGAACCACCCATGTTGGGCGGCACATCCACCCAACTTGGCGCTGCAGGCCGTGCCGTGCGGTTGCCCCGCGCCGCACCGATCACGAACATGGCGAGGAGATGAGCCTTCTCGAACGTGAGGATCAGCTCGGCGTGCTCACCACGGCAGGTCGCACCGGCGGCCGTCTTGTCTTCGTGGGCGGGGAGGCGGGCGTCGGCAAGACGGCGCTCGTGCGGGCCTTCGCCGATGGCTGGTCGGGCAAGGTCCTCCAAGGCTCGTGCGAGAGCCTGGCCGCTCCCGTCCCATTCGGTCCGCTCGTCGATCTCGCACCGCAGGCGGGTGAGCCGCTGGCAGAAGCCATCTCCGCAGAGGGAGCCGATCCGCGCCGCGTCGGGCATGCGCTGCTCGCACTGCTGGCCGAGCCCGTCGTGATCGTCCTGGAGGACGTCCACTGGGCCGACGGGGCGACGCTCGACGCATTGCGCATCGTCGGACGCCGAGTCGACGGGACGAAAGGCCTCGTGGTGGCGACGTACCGCGACGACGAGGTCGGGGCACGCCATCCTCTCCGGCTCCTCCTCGGCGAGCTCGCGACCGCGCACGGTGTCTCACGACTCGCCGTTCCGCCGCTCTCGACCGTCGCGGTGCACACGCTGGCAGCGCAGTCCGGCGCAGACGCCGACGCGATCCATCGACTCACGGGCGGCAACGCCTTCTACGTGACCGAGATCCTCGCGGGTGGGGAGGCTCCGCTCCCGGAGTCCGTCCGCGACGCCGTGCTCGCGCGGGCATCCCCGTTGGGGCTCGACGCTCGGCGGCTCCTCGACGCCGCTGCGCTCGTGCCGAGCAGGTGCGAGCTCTGGCTGCTCGAGGCCGTCGATCCCGGCGGTCTGGAGGCCCTCGACTCCTGCCTGGCCTCGGGGATGCTGTGCGAGCGTGGCGACGGCGTCGCGTTTCGCCACGAGCTGGCACGGATGGCGATCGAGAGCGCCGTCCCGGTGAGCACCCGGCGCCGGCTTCACGCCGCGATCCTGGCGGCGCTCGAGGCGGCTCCCCACGGTGCCAGCGAGCCCGCGCGTCTCGCGCATCACGCGGAGCTGGCCGGGGACGGAGCTGCAGCGCTCGCGCACGCCCAGGTGGCGGCTCGACGAGCCTCGGCGGCTGCGGCTCACCGCGAGGCGGCACACCAGTACGCGCGCGCCATCCACTTCGCAGGTGGCCTGGGCGACCCGGAGCGCGCCGCATTGCTCGACGCGTACGCCTTCGAGCTCCAGCTGACGGGTGAGGCCGAGGCGGCGGTCGTGGCGTGGGAGGAGTCGGCGTCGCTGTTCCGGGCCTCAGGCGACCGCTCGCGCGAGGCGCAGTCGCTGACGTGGCTCACACGGGCCTGCATCCCCGCCGGGCGGAACGCCGAGGCGGAGGCGGCGAGCATGTCGGCGATCGAGATCCTCGAGTCGATCGAGCCGGGGCCCGCCCTGGGTCGGGCATACGCGACCCAGTCGTACGTGCGGATGCTCGCCCGTGACAACGCCGAAGGTGTCGCGTGGGGAAGCCGCGCCGTGGAGGTCGCCGAGCGCTATGGCGACGACGAGACTCGCGTGTACGCGCTCAGCCTGGTCGGGACGTCACACCTCATGGCAGGTGACGTCGAGATCGGTGTCGACTTCCTGGAGCGCAGCATCGCGTTCGCGCGTGAGCGCAACCTGTGGGTGTGGGTCGGCCCCGCGCTCATCAACCTCGGCTCGGGTCTCGGCGAGATGTACGAGCTCGAACGGGCCGAGAGCGCGCTCCACGAGGCGTTGAGATGGGTCGATGAGCAGGATCTCGCGCCGTACTACTCCCGTTCCTGGATGGCCCTGGTACATGCGTACCTCGGGCGGTGGGACGAGGCGGCTGCAGCGGCCCTCGATGTCGACGCCACCGCACCGGACTCGATCAGTCGCATCTCTGCGCTCATCGCGCTGGGGCGGGTGCGTGCCCGGAGGGGTGATCCGGGCGCCTCCGCCGTCCTCGATCGGGCACTCGAGCTCGCGCGCCCCGGCGGCCACCTGCAGCGGCTTGGCCACGTCTACGCGGCACGAGCGGAGGCGGCAGCACTCGTCGGCGACGAGACCCGCGCCGCGGACGAGGCGAGCATGGCGTACGAGCTCGCGGTCGCCAAGCGCCACGTCTGGTTTGCGGGAGAGCTCGCCTACTGGCAGATCCGGGCCGGAGCGCTGCCGTCATGGCCGAGCTGGATAGCCGAGCCCTGGCGTCTTCAGCTCGCCGGCGACGCCCTCGGTGCCGCTGCCGCGTGGGAGGCCCGAGGGTGTCCGTACGAGGCCGCACGGGCGCTCGCCGACTCCGATGAGGTGCGCCACGTGCGGACGGCGCTCGACGTCTTCGAGCGAATGGGTGCCGTGCCCGCGGCCAAGGCGGCCCGCTCGCGGCTGCGCCATCTCGGTGCTCCCGTGCCGCGCGGCCCGAGGCCGAGCACGCGCGCAAATCCCGCATCGCTGACTGCGCGGGAGGTAGGAGTTCTGCGGCTGATGGCAGTGGGCAGGCGCAATGCCGAGATCGCTGCCGAGCTCGTCGTCTCACCACGTACGGTCGATCGCCACGTCTCGTCGATCCTCAGGAAGCTGGGCGCGCGTTCGCGGGGCGAAGCGGCGGTGCGAGCAGTCGAGCTGGGACTGCTCGCCGAGCGCTGAGCGCAGACGTGGCGAAGGCTCGGTCCGGCGGGAGCGCCGGTGGTTGGAGCACGAAGCAGCACGCCGGCTCCGAGCATCCTCCGGGTCCGTCGAGCGGACGCGCGCGGTCGTGGGCAGGTGCGGGCGCTAGGGCACGACGACGAGCTTGCGGCCGGGGCTCTCGGCCTGGCGTCGCCAAGCGTCTGCGACGTCGTCGAACGGAACGTGCTCGACCTCGAGCACCACCTCGCCCGCCATCGCGTGGCGCACGAGGCGGTCGTAGTGCGCGGCGAGCTCGTCCGCCGGCGCTGCGAAGTTCGTGTGTCCCAGGACCGAGATGCACTTGAAGCGCACGGCCGCCGAGGCGATCTCGGAGATCGCTCCGGCCGACTGGCCGAGGTTGACGAGTCGCGCCCACGGGACGGCGGCCTCGATCGCTGCCGCCGCCGGGGCGCCCCAGAGCGGGTCGAAGACGTAGCTGGGCCCGTTCCCGCCGAAGGCAGCCCGGAAAGCGCCGACGAGGTCGTCGCTCGCCGTCAGGTCGACCGCCTCGTCTGCCCCGAGCTCGAGCGCCCGCTCGAGCCCCGCCCGACTCCGGCCAGCGGCGACGACGCGGCCTGCCCCGAGGAGCTTCGCGGCCTGCACAGCGACGAGGCCCACCGCGCCCGTCGCCCCGAGCACGAGCACGTCCTCGCCGCCCTCGAGCGGGGCCCGCCAGGCGAACGGCAGCCAGCCGGCGAGCCCTGCGATGCCGAGCCCCGCGGCGAGCGCAGGGTCGGCGCCGTCGGGCACGGCGACGGCGGTCGCGTCGCCGATCACGACCCGCTCCGCCATCGCCCCGTGGCGCGTCCTGCCGAGGCTGCCGCCGAAGAGCCAGACGAGACGTCCGTCGGCGGTGTGGCCCACTGCCTCGCAGCCGGGGACGTACGGCAGCTCCGGGTGCCCCGTGGCGAGCACGCCACGCGACACGGCGAGGTCGATCGGGTTGAGCGGCGCGGCGACGACCTCGAGGACGTCGCCGTCGGGGTCGACTGCCTCCCCCAGCTCGGGGAGGGCGCCGAGCTCCCTGATCACCGCTGCTCTCATGTGGGGTGAGCCTATCCCGTTCGCCTCGCGGAGCCTGGAGACAGCCGCGGGGCGGGCGCCCGGCTACGATCGGCTCCACCGGAGCGAGCGAAGGAGCGGGCACATGGCCACCATCGAGACCAACCCCAATCTCGGCGCGGAGATCGTCTCCGACGCCAGGGAGTACGTCCTCTATTCGTGGTCGGTGCCGAGCCAGGTGAACCCGATCCCGGTCGCGGGCGCCGAGGGCCGGCACTTCTGGGACTACGACGGCAAGCGCTACCTCGACTTCGCCTCGCAGCTCGTCAACGTCAACATCGGCCACCAGCATCCGAGGATCATCCAGGCGATCAAGGACCAGGCCGACCAGCTATGCACGATCGGCCCGCCGATGGCGAACGAGTCGCGCTCGCGGCTCGGCCGGATGCTCGCGGAGGTCACCCCGGGCGACCTATCCGTCTCCTTCTTCACGAACGGCGGCGCGGAGGCGAACGAGAACGCGGTCAAGCTCGCCCGCCTGGCGACCGGCCGTCACAAGATCATCGCCCGCTACCGGTCGTATCACGGCGCGACGAACGGCGCCGTGACGCTCACCGGCGATCCGCGCCGCTGGGCGGTCGAGCCCGGCATGCCGGGCGTCGTCCGCATGCTCGACCCCTACACGTACCGCTGCCCGGCCGGGCATCCCGACCCGTGCCCCGTGTGCACCGGGGCGCCGCATCTCGAGGAGATCCTCGAGTACGAGGGCGCGCACACGGTCGCCGCAGTGATCCTGGAGACGGTCACCGGCACCAACGGGATCATCCCGCCTCCGGACGGCTATCTGCAGGCGATCCGCGAGGTCTGCGACCGTCACGGCATCCTGCTCATCCTCGACGAGGTGATGGCCGGGTTCGGGCGCACGGGCAAGTGGTTCGCCTGCGAGCACTGGGACGTCGTGCCCGACATCCTCACCGTCGCGAAGGGCATCAACTCCGGCTACGTCCCGCTCGGCGCGATGATCGCCCGTGGGGAGGTCGTGGACAGGGTGCGCGACCGCTTCTTCCCGGGCGGCCTCACGTACGCCGGCCACCCGCTGGCGTGCGCGTCGGCGATCGCCTCGATCGAGGCCTTCCGCGAGGAGGGCATCGTCGAGAACGCGGCGGCGATGGGGGACTGGTTCTGCGAGGCGCTCGAGGACCTGCGTCAGCGCCATCCCTCGATCGGCGACGTCCGCGGCCGCGGCTGCTTCTGGGGGATCGAGCTCGTCAAGGACCGCACGACGAAGGAGATGCTCGTCCCGTTCAACGCATCCGGCGAGGCCGCGGCACCGGTGGCGCGGCTCGCGAAGGCGGCGCTCGACCGCGGCCTGTACCTCATGACGCACTGGAACGTGGTGATGGTCGTGCCGCCTCTGACGGTCACGCGCGAGGAGGCCGAGGAGGGGATCGCGATCCTCGACGAGGTGCTGACGATCGCGGACGAGCACGTCGCGTCGTCGTAGGGAGGCGGCGCGGCGGCGCCCGGGAGCGGGTGAGGCCCGGCGACCAGCGCATCAGCGCGCGAGAAACGCGGCGACGGCAGCGGCGGTCTCGGGCAAGGCGTCCCAGAGCACGGTGTGCCCGCCCGGGACGATCACGTGCTCGAGGCGATCGCCGAGCACCGCCCGGAGCCCGTCCGCGACCTCGTCGAGCGGCAGGTAGGTGGTCTCGCCGACGACGAGCAGGGTGGGTGCGCGGACGGCGTCGAACGGGGGCGGCGCGGCCGCGAGCTCCGAGTAGGTCGTCACCGCCATCGCCTGCACGTAGCGGTACTCCCAGCGTCCGTCGGCGCCCTGGGTCGTGTGGTGCGCGAGCTCGGACGCCACGAGCTCCCGCGGTGCGCAGGCGAGGAGGCTCGCCTCGAATCGCGCGTCGACGAGCTCGTCGAACGAGGCGAAGGTCGAGCGCGTGCGTGCATCCTCCGCGAACGGCAGGAACGCGCTGCCCGGAGCGAGCAGGATCGCCGGGTCGAGCAGCACGAGCCGCTCGACCAGCTCGGGCCGCGCCGCCGCGAGCTCGAACGCGAGTCGCCCGCCGAGCGAGTGGCCAACCCACGTCGCGGGCTCATCGCCGACGGTGGCGACGATCGCGGCGAGCTGCTCCCGGAACGACCAGGGCGGGTCGGGTGGCGACGAGCCGTGGCCGAGCAGGTCGGGCGCGACGACGCGGAAGCCGGACAGCGCGTCCTTCGCGAGTCGTGCGAAGTGGCCGCCCCAGCTCGTCACCCCGTGCAGGCACACGACGCGTGGCGCGCCAGGACGACCCCAGGAGTGGACGTGGAGCCGGCGGCTCACGCCTGTGCGTCGGCGGCCTCGAGCGAGCCCTCGACCAGCTCCGTCCGGCGCGTGTCGGCGTCCTTCACGAGGCTCCACACGACGTTCCCGTCCACGTCGATCAGGAAGCTGCCACGGACCGGCGTGCCGGCGTCCTCGTCGAACACCCCGTACGCGCGCGCGGCCGCGCCGTGCGGCCAGAAGTCGCTCGCGAACGTGTACTCGGCGCCGAGCTGTCTCCGCCAGGCCTGGCGGGCGGAGGAGGTGTCGCAGGAGACGAACACGACCTCCGTGTTCGCGTTGCGGAACGCGTCGAGGTTCTCCTGGAGATCGAGAGCCTCCTCTTCGCAGAGCGGTGTGAACGCGAGCGGATGGAACACGAGCAGGACGTTGCGCCGACCGCGGAAGTCCGAGAGGCGGACGCGGTCCGGCCAGGCCGTCTCGAGGTCGAACTCCGGTGCGGTGTCACCGGTCCGTATCGTCATGCCCAGCCTCCTGCGTCGTCGGCCCACTCGTCGTCGCCGGACGATAGTAGGTCCGTCCGTGCAGCCTCACGGGGAGGTGGTCGACGGCTGAGCGCCCCGGATCGTCGTGCGGCGAGACGTACCCGCCGTGGCCGCGCTCCGCGGCGCCCCGGTAGTGCGCGTCGCGCAGGAAGGGTGGCGGTGGCTCGATCCCCTCGCGACGCACGTCGTCCCGTGCGGACCAGATCGCGCGCGCGACGGCCGCCGACTTCGGCGCGCGCGCGACGTGGATCGCGGCCTGCGCGAGCGCGAGCTGCGCCTCCGGAAGGCCGACGTGCTCGACTGCCTGGGCAGCGGCGACCGCCACGACGAGCGCCTGGGGATCCGCGTCGCCGACGTCCTCGCTCGCGGCGATCACGATCCGGCGCGCGAGAAAGCGCGGATCCTCGCCTGCCTCCAGCATCGCGGCGAGGTAGTAGGTCGCCGCGTCGGGGTCGCTCCCCCGCATCGACTTGATGAGCGCGGAGGTGAGGTCGTAGTGCCGATCGCCGGCCCGGTCGTAGCGCAGGGGCCGCTTGCGAGCGGCGTCCTCGACGTGCGCGGCTGCGAGCTCGACCCCGGCCGCGCGCGCTGTCCACACGGCGAGCTCGAGCGTCTGCAGCGCGGTGCGCGCGTCCCCGCCGGCGCGCGCGACGAGCGCATCGGCGACAGGAGGCGGAAGCTCGGCGTCGAGCTCGGCGGCCCCGCGTCCGAGCACCACGCGCAGGTCGTCCTCGCCGAGCGGCTCCAGCTCGACGACCGTGCACCGGGAGAGCAGGGCCTGGTTGACCTCGAAGTAGGGGTTCTCGGTGGTCGCCCCGATCAGCGTCACGAGCCCCTCCTCGACGGCGTGGAGCACCGAGTCCTGCTGGCGCTTGTCGAAGCGGTGGATCTCGTCGATGAACAGGAGCGTCCGCTCGCCGTGCCCCCCGAGCCGCTCCCGCGCGCGCAGCAGCACCTGGCGGACGTCGTCGATGCGCGCCGACACCGCGGACAGCTCCTCGAAGGCGCAGTCGGTCGTCTCCGCGACGATTCGCGCGATCGTCGTCTTCCCGACGCCGGGCGGTCCGTGCAGGATCATCGACGGGGCGCGGCCCGCCTCGATCGCACGCCGCAGCGCCGACCCCTCGCCGAGCACGTGCCGCTGACCGACCAGCTCGTCGAGCCCGCGCGGCCGGATCCGCTGGGGGAGCGGTGCCTGCGCGGCTGCGCGGCCCGCGGCCGCATCGGCGAAGAGGTCGCCCACGGCCCGCAGTATGCTCCGCGCCATGGCCGAGCGCCCCGCCGAGGACGTCGCGCCCCCCGCCCGAGGCGTCCGCCGGGCATGAGCCTCCGCATGGAGGCGACCGAGCTCCTCCGCGAGCTCCTGCGCATCGACACCGTCAACCCGCCGGGCAACGAGACGGTGGCGGCGGCGGCGATCGGCGCGTACCTTGCGCGCCACGGCGTCGCGTCCCGCCTCGTCGCACGCGAGCCGCATCGGGCCAACCTGATCGCGCGGATCCCCGGCGGGGACGGACCGAGCCTCATGCTGACGGGCCACACCGACACGGTCATCGCGCAGGCGGACGCGTGGACGCACGGGCCCTGGTCGGGCGACCTCGTGGACGGTGAGGTCTGGGGCCGGGGCGCGCTCGACATGAAGGGGCACGTGGCCGCTGCGACCGTCGCCTTCGCCTCGCTCGCTCGCGAGCGGGCCGAGCTCCCGGGAGACCTCGTGCTGCTCATCGTCGCCGACGAGGAGGTCGGCAACGACTACGGGATGTCCTGGCTCGTGCGCGAGCATCCCGACGCCGCCCGCACCGACTGGGTGGTCAACGAGGGGGGCGGCGAGCGGTGCGTCCTCGGCGGCCGCGTCCTGTACCTCTGCTCCGTGGGCGAGAAGATGACCGCGCCGTTCCGCATCCGGCTGCGCGGCCGCAGCGGGCATGCGTCGGATCCGTTCACCGCCGACAACGCGCTGCTGAAGGCGGGCCCGGTGCTCGACGCGCTCGCGCGCCTCGAGCTGCCGCGGCGGCTGATCCCCGAGGTCGCGGCGTTCCTCGAGGTCGTGCTCGGCGAGGTGCCGCCGCTCGAGGCGGCGCTCGAGCAGGTCGCCGCCCTCGACCCGCTCGCCGGCGAGCTGCTCGCACCGCTCCTCGGCGTCACGCTCTCGCCGACGATGATCGACGCCTCGCGCCAACGCAACGTGATCCCCGCCGAGTGCGTGCTCGAGGTCGACTGCCGCATGCTCCCGGGGTCGAGCACAGACGAGGTCGAGACGCTGCTGCGCGCGGGCGTCCCGGGCGACTGGGAGATCGAGTGGCTCGAGCACGACATCGTCGGCGGCACGAGCTCGCCGATCGACACTCCCCTCTGGCGTGCGCTCGAGACGTGGGTCGAGGCGCTCGAGCCGGGTGCGCGTCTGGCGCCGATCTGCGGCGCCGGGTTCACCGACAGCCACTATCTCCGGTCGGCGTTCGGCACCGTCGCCTACGGCTTCTTCCCGCTCAAGGCGATGGAGCTCGAGCTCGCGGCCCGGCTCGTCCACTCCGACGACGAGCGGATCGCGGTCGACGACCTCGCTCTTGGGGTCGACCTGTTCCGCGACCTCGCGCTCGCACCCCGGTAGGGCGCCGCGAGGGTGCCGTGCCGGGCGGGGCCGGCCCTACGCCGATGACGCCGGCTTCTCGTGGTGCCCGCCGAACTGCCGGCGCATGGCCGACAGCGTGCGGTTCGCGAAGTCGTCCTCGCCCCGCGAGGCGAACCGCGAATAGAGCGCGGCGGTGAGCACCGGGGTCGGCGTGCCGGTGTCGATCGCGGCGATCGACGTCCAGCGTCCCTCGCCCGAGTCCGACACCCGCCCTGCGAGCCCCTCGAGCTCGGGCGACTCGTGCAGCGCGGCCGCCGTCAGGTCGAGCAGCCACGACGACACGACGCTGCCCCGCCGCCAGAGCTCGGCGACCGCGGCCACGTCGAGCTCGTAGCGGTAGTGCTCGGGCTCGTCGAGCGGCGCGGTCTCGGCGTCCCGATCGCGGGCGACCGTGCCCTCGTTCGCGTGGTGGAGGAGGTTGAGCCCCTCGGCGTAGGCGGCCATCAGCCCGTACTCGATCCCGTTGTGCACCATCTTCACGAAGTGCCCGGCCCCGGCCGGGCCGCAGTGCAGCCAGCCCTGCTCCTCGGGGCCAGGGGGGCCGGTGCGACCGGGCGTGCGCGCTGCCGCGGCGACGCCGGGCGCGAGGCTCGCGAGGAGCGGGGCGAGACGGTCGACCGTCTCCGCTTCGCCGCCCAGCATCAGGCAGTAGCCGCGCTCGAGCCCGAACACGCCGCCGCTCGTGCCGCAGTCGACGTAGTGGATCCCCCGCTCCGCCAGCGCCGCAGCGCGACGGAGGTCGTCGTAGTACCGGGTGTTCCCTCCGTCGACGATCGTGTCTCCGGGCTCCAGCGCGTCGCCGAGCGCCGCGACGGTCCGTTCGGTGAGCTCGCCGGCCGGGACCATCACCCACACGACGCGGGGCGGGGCGAGCGCTGCGACGAGCTCCTCGAGCGTCGCGCACCCGGTCATGCCCTCCGCTGCCAGCGCGGCGACGGCATCGGCGCTGACGTCCGTGCCGGCGCAGCGGTGCCCGTCCCGGAGGAGCCGTCGCACGATGTTCCCGCCCATCCGCCCGAGACCCACCATGCCGAGCTCCATGGGGCTGTCCGTCGCCATCGCTCCTCCCGTCGGTCTCATGTCGATGTCCTGGGACCCTGGGTAGGTCCGTGTAGGTGCCGGGCCTGCCCGGCACCTAGTGCCGAGGCACGAGGCACTAGAGTGGCCTCCGAGTCTACGAGACCGCGCCCGCCTCTCGGCGCGCACACCGTGTCGACACCCCTGGCAGACAGCTCCGCGTGGCAGGCGCTCCGGCGGCACCACGCCGACGTGGGCGGGCTGCACCTGCGGGAGCTGTTCGCGGCCGACCCGGGCCGCGTCGAGCGGCTGACCCTCGCTGCGGCGGGGTTCCACGCCGACCTCTCGAAGCACCGCGTCACGGCCGAGACGGTCGACCTGCTGCTCGCGCTCGCCGACGAGCGAGGAGTCGAGGCGCGACGCGACGCGATGCTCGCGGGCGAGCGCGTCAACGCCACGGAGGATCGCGCGGCGCTCCACGTCGCTCTGCGCCTGCCGCGCGGCCGCTCGCTCGTGGTCGACGGCCACGACGTGGTCCGCGACGTCCACGAGGTGCTCGACCGGATGGCCCGGCTCGCGGACGCGGTGCGCAGCGGGGAGTGGCGGGGCGCGACCGGTCGGCCGATCCGGAACGTCGTCAACGTCGGGATCGGCGGCTCGGATCTCGGGCCTGCGATGGCGTACGACGCCCTGCGGGCCTACAGCCGACGCGACCTGACGTTTCGGTACGTGTCGAACGTCGACGGGACGGATGTCGTCGAGGCGCTCCGGGACCTCGACCCCGCCGAGACCCTGGCAGTCGTCGTCTCGAAGACCTTCACGACGGCCGAGACGATGGCCAACGCGCGTGCCGTGCGCGCCTGGCTCGTCGAGGCGCTCGGCGAGGACGCCGTCCCGTCGCACGTCGTCGCCGTGTCCACGAACCTCGAGGCGGTCGCATCGTTCGGGATCGACCCTGCCAACGCGCTCGGCTTCTGGGACTGGGTCGGCGGGCGGTACTCCCTCGGGTCGGCCGTCGGGCTCTCGACGATGCTCGCGATCGGCCCCGACGGCTTCCATGACCTGCTCGCCGGCTTCCACGCCGTCGACGAGCACTTCCGCACGGCCCCGCTCGCCGAGAACCTGCCGGTGCTGATGGGACTCCTCGGTGTCTGGTACCGGGGCTGCTTCGGCGCCCAGACGCACGCGGTGCTGCCGTACGACGCGTACCTGCGTCGCCTCCCCGCCTACCTGCAGCAGCTCGTGATGGAGTCGAACGGGAAGCGGGTCACGATCGGCGGCGCGCCGGTCGGCGTCGACACCGCGCCGATCGTCTGGGGCGAGCCCGGCACGAACGGGCAGCACAGCTTCCACCAGCTCCTGCACCAGGGCACGACGCTCGTCCCCTGCGACCTGATCGCGTTCGGGCACCCGTCGAACCCCCTCGATCACCACCACGACCAGCTCGTCGCGAACATGCTCGCGCAGGCCGAGGCGCTCGCGTTCGGGCGCACGAGCGACGAGCTCCGGGCCGAGGGCGTGCCCGACCCGCTCGTCCCGCACAAGGTGATGCCCGGGAACCGGCCGACGACGGTGCTGCTCGGTGCGCGCCTCGACCCCTTCGCCCTCGGCTCGCTGATCGCGCTGTACGAGCACGTGACGTTCACGCAGGGTGTGATCTGGGACGTCGACTCCTTCGACCAGTGGGGGGTCGAGCTCGGCAAGGCGCTCGCCGGCCGGATCGTCACCGAGCTGACCGCGACCGAGCCGCCGCCGCTCGCCCACGACCCCTCCACGAACGCGCTGATCGCCCGCTACCGGCAGCTCCGGGACGAGACATGATGCTCGAGCTCCACGAGCCTCGCGGCGCGTTCCGTCGCATCGAGGCCTGGCTGCGCGAGCACGGCTTCTTCGCCCCGGGTGGCGAGGAGCTCGTCGCCGACCTGTACCTCGGGTACGGGCTCTCGGCCGCGATCCGTCGCACGGCAACGCCCCCGCCACCCGAGCCCTGCCCGCTCCCGCTGGCCGCGTGCGTCGTCCGTGCCGACGACGAGGAGCGCTCCGACGGGGGCGCGCCGGGGACGTTCCAGGTGGGGCCCTGGTCGCGCACGTGGAGCGAGGAGGGCTACCGAGCCGCGGTGGACGCCGTGCGGGCCGCCATCGGCCGGGGTGACGTGTACCAGGTGAACCTCGTGCAGCACCTGGCCGCCCCGTTCAGAGGCGAGCCGCGCGCTCTCGCTCCAGCCCTCGCCTCGCTGAGCCAGCCGCGCGACTGGCCGCTCGCCGATGCGACCTGGCGCACGCTCGAGGGACCCGACTGGGCGATCGTCTCGGCCTCGCCCGAGCTCTTCCTCGCGCGTCGCGGAGACCGGGTCTGGACGATGCCCATCAAGGGCACGCGTCCGGCCGGCTGGGGTGCGGAGCTCCACGGCTCCGCGAAGGACGCCGCGGAGCACGTCATGATCGTCGACCTCGAGCGCAACGATCTCTCGCGCGTCTGCCGCGCCGGCACGGTGCGATGGCCGCAGCTCATGGCGACCGAGCCGCTCGCGGGGGTCGAGCACATGGTCTCGCTCGTCGAGGGGCGCCTGCGCGCCGGCGTCGGGCTCGCCGACCTGCTCGAGGCGACCTTCCCCGGGGGCTCCATCACCGGCGCGCCGAAGATCGCCGCGGTGGACGCGATCGCGTCGCTGGAGCCGGTCGGCCGCGGCGCGTCGATGGGCGCCCTCGGGCGCGTGCACGGCAACGGCGACCTGGAGCTCGCGTTGACGATCCGGACGTTCGCGATCGCCGACGGCACCATCCACCTCTGGGTCGGCGGCGGGGTCGTGTGGGACTCCGATCCTGCCGCGGAGGTCGCTGAGTCGCTGACGAAAGCAGAGCCCCTGCTCGCGGCGATCGGGGCGCCGCTCGAGGGTGCCGTCCGGCAGGCGGTTCCCACCGTGCCGACCGGGCCCGGTCCGAGGCTGTCGGCGGAGGCTCGCAGGTCATGCGACCGCTCGGACGTCCTGCGCCACGCGCTCGCGGCAGAGGTCGGTGCATGAGCACGGGACCTCTGGCCGTCGCCGTCTCCGGCCGCGGGCTCGTCGATCCCAGCCAGCCGACGATCAGGGCGGACGACGAGGGGTTCGCGCGTGGCCGTGCCGCGTTCGAGACCCTGCGCGTGTACGGCGGCGTCCCGTTCCGGCTGGAGGAGCACCTCTCGCGGCTGGTCGGATCCGCCGGGCGCATCGGCCTCCCGGAGCCGCAGCCGGACGAGCTGCGGGCTCTCGCCGGCCTCGCGCTCGAGGCCGCAGGGCGGCCGGAGGCGGTGCTCCGCCTCTTCTGGACCCCGGGAGCGCCCGGCGGGGAGCCGCAGGCGATCGCCATCGTCTCCGAGATCCCCACGTGGATCGAGGAGACGCGGCTGCGCGGACAGCGGCTCGTCTCCCTGCCCGTGCCCGGCCGAGCGGTGCCGTGGCTCCTGCCGGCGACGAAGTCGACGAGCTACGCGGTGCACGTGGCCGCGGAGCGCGAGGCGAAGCGCCGGGGTGCGGACGACGCGCTGTTCGTCGGCGAGCAGGGCCACGTCCTCGAGGGCCCCGTGACCAACGTGTGGTGGCGGCGGGGCACGACGCTCTTCACGCCGTCGCTCGAGCTCGGGATCCTGGCGGGCGAGACCAGGGCCGCGCTGCTGGAGCTCGCGGCGGGAGTCGGGTACGAGACGGTGGAGGGCGCGTACCCGCTCGAGCACCTCGTCCAGGCCGACGAGGTGTTCACGTCCTCCTCCATCCGCGAGGTGATGCCCGTGATCGCGCTCGACGACGTCCGCTATCCGCGGGGCGACGCGGCGCTGGGTCTGCAGCGAGCGCTCCGTGCGGCCGCAGGCGCGCCGTAGCCCACCCGTTCGCTAGGCGGGCGTGCCCATCCGGCGTCGCCAGACGAGGGTCTCGGCGGCGCGCCAGACGACGAGCAGGACGAGCGTCACCGCGAGCGCGACCGCGAGGAACAGCAGCTGGTCGCCGTCGAGAGGCTTCCCGAGGACGAGCGCGCGCACGAGCACACCGCCCGAGACGCCCAGCAGCCACGCGCATGCCGTGCGCCAGAGCTCCGGCCGCGTCCACGCGCGCAGGCCCAGCGCCGCGAGCGCGTAGCAGCCCGCGATGGGCAGCCAGGTTCGCGCGAGGCCGGTGGCCGTGAGCCCTTCGTCGTGGGAGGCGAGCCCCGCCAGGGCGAACACGAGGAGCGCGACGAGGTCGCCGCCGGCGAGGAGCAGCGGCCGTCGCTCCGTCACCGGCCGCTCCCCTCGAGCGGACTCGAGCCGTCGACGACGAGGTCCGCGCACGCGATCGGATCGTCGGTCGCGACGTAGCGATCCTCACGGGGCATCCAGACCTCGAGCCACGTGTGGCGTGCGTCTTCTCCGTCACGGGCGACGCCGCGCGCGAGCCGGAGCTCCGCGGGCGCGTCGACCCAGACGCGGACGTCGTACGCCTCGCGCAGCATCCGGTGCAGCGCGCAGACGCCCTCGACCACGACGACGCCGCCGGGCGCGACCCGCGCGACGCCGCCCGGACGACGCTCGGCCCAGTCCCACCGCTCGTAGCGGGCCTCGTCGCCGGCGAGCAGCGGGTCGATCACCTCGTGCCGGATCCGCTCGATGGCGAAGCCCTCACCGTCCCAGAAGGCGTCGGTCGGGACGACCTGCGCCCCGAGGATCGCTGCCGCGAGGGTCGACTTCCCCGCACCGCCGTGGCCGCCGATCCCGACGAGGACGAGCCGGCCAGGGCTCCGATGGCCGGCGATCAGCTCGAGCACGGGCGTCGCGTCCACGACGCGACGGTACCCTCTCGGCGTGGAGCCGACGATCCGCCTCGGAGGCATGGCGCTCGCCAACGGCGTGCTCGTGCACGGCCCCACCTCGTGGGCTGCCTCGGTGCGGGAGCCGGACGGCGCCATCCGCACCGCCACCGGCGCGGTTCCGCGTCTCGCCCCGGGCGTCTCGACGCCCTTCGTCCGAGGACCGATCCGCCTGGCCGAGTCGCTCGCGCTCATTCCCGCCGTGCGGCGCGCCCTGCCGCAGGCGCGCTTCTCGTTCGAGCGGCCGTCGGTCGCTGCCGCGCTCGTCGGCGGCGCGCTCGGCGCCGCGGCGATCCGGCGCACACCCGTGTCGGTCGGGCTCCGCGAGACGGGTGCCGCCCTGGCCTCGCTCGTGCCGGCCGCGCTGTCGCTCCGCGGCGGCGAGATCGCCGGCTACCACGGCGCCGAGCACGTCTCGATCGGCAGCTACGAGGCGGGGGAGACCGTCGCGAAGGAGCACGAGCGCTGCGGCTCGCACCTCGTCGGGCCCCTGCTCGTGACGTCGGCGGTCGCCAGCGCGCTCGCGGGCAGGGCGCCTGCAGGGACGAGGAACGTCGCCCGAGCGGCGGGTGCGGTGGCCGCGCTCGGAGCCTCGGTGGAGATCTTCGGCTGGATGAGCCGCAATCCCGGTCGACGCCTCGCGCGCGCGCTCGCGCGCCCCGGATACGAGCTCCAGTCTCGGCTCTCGACCGAGGAGCCGACGGCGGAGCAGCTCGAGGTCGCAGAGACGGCGCTCGCCGCCTGCCTCGCCGCGGAACGGGCGCGCACGGACACGTGAGCGTGCCCCCGCTCGTCGCCCGCGCACGCATGGCGGCGGCCGACCTGGGGGTGGAGGGGAGCTCGCGGGACGAGGCAGGGCCGCTGCTCCACGTGCTGGCGGCCCGCCGTGGGGTGACCCGCGTCGCCGAGATCGGGACGGGAGCGGGCGTCGGCACCGCGTGGATCGCCTCGGCCCTCACGCCGGGCGCCCCGCTGTTCACGGCCGAGCCCGACCCTCGCCACGCGGCCGCGGCTCGAGCCCTCTTCGCCGACGACCCGGACGTGCACGTGCTCGAGGGCGACTGGCGGGACGTCCTCCCGTTCGAGGCCCCCTTCGACGTCGTGGTCGTAGCCGGCGGAATCGCAGCTGACGAGCTCGACGCGGTGCTCGGCCTCGCGGTGCCAGGGGCGACGCTCGTGGTGGACGACGGCCCGGCCGACCGGGCAGGCCCGGAACCACGTCACGTGCAGTGGCTCGACGACCCCCGGATCGTCCCCGTCGAGATCCGCACCGGCAGAGACGTTCGCGTGATCGTCGCCGTCGTGCGCCGCTGACCGGGCCTCGCTTCAGCAGCCAGGTCGCCCTGCCGATAGTCGCACCATGAGCTGGGAGCAGATCCAGGACCTGATCCTCCTGTGGACCCCGCTCCTCTTCTTCCTCGTGATCGTGATCCTGCTCCTGATGACGATCAGGACGATGCCGCGCATCAAGCCGGCGCAGGTCGAGCGGGAGTCAGCGGGCTCCGTCTCCTGGGACGACGTCGCCGGCGTGGACGAGGCGAAGGAAGAGCTCGAGGAGGTGGTGGAGTTCCTCCGCGACCGGCGCCGCTTCGAGCGCCTCGGCGCGGTCGTGCCGAAGGGGATCCTGCTCTACGGCCCGCCCGGCACCGGCAAGACGCTGCTCGCGAAGGCGGTCGCGGCGGAGTCCGGGGCGAACTTCTACTCGTCGAGCGCCTCGGCCTTCGTCGAGATGTTCGCAGGCCTCGGCGCGGCGCGCATCCGCAAGCTCTTCGCCGAGGCGCGCAAGAACGCCCCCGCCATCGTGTTCATCGACGAGCTCGACGCCGTCGGCACGGCCCGGCAGGGCGGAGGCTTCCACCGCGAGCACGACCAGACGCTCAACCAGCTCCTCGTCGAGCTCGACGGCTTCGGCGGTCGCGAGGACGTGATCGTGATGGGTGCCTCGAACCGGCTGCAGGATCTCGACCCTGCGCTGCTCCGGCCCGGCCGCTTCGACCGGCAGGTGCACGTCAGCCCGCCGGATCTCGTCGGTCGCGAGGCGATCCTCGGGGTGCACACGCGATCGAAGCCGCTCGCGACGGACGTCGACCTGGCGGTGATCGCCCGCCGGACGGCCGGGCTCACGGGTGCCGAGCTCGCCAACATCGCCAACGAGGCGGCGATCTTCGCCGCCCGCCGCGGTCGGCAGCACGTCCACATGGCCGACTTCGAGGCGGCGATGGAGCGCGTGCTGACCGGTCTCCAGAAGCGCCGCGTGGTCACCGACAAGGAGAAGCGGATCCTCGCCTACCACGAGGCGGGACATGCCCTGATGGCGTACCTGATGGGCGAGCTGATGCCCGTGCAGAAGGTGACGATCGTCGGCCGTGGCGACGCGCTCGGACTCGCGTACTACCTGCCGTCGGAGGAGCGGTTCCTCCACACGAAGGAGGAGCTGATCGACGTGATGAAGGTCGCCCTCGCGGGACGCGCCGCAGAGCAGGTGGTGTTCGGCCGCGTCACGAACGGCGCGGCGAGCGACCTCGAGAAGGTCACGCACATCGCGCGCAGCATGGTGTTCGACTACGGCATGTCCGACATCGCTCCGGCACGGACGATGCGCGCGGAGAACTACGCGCTCTCGGAGGAGACGAAGCGGCTGCGCGACGCCGAGCAGGCGCGCCTCACCGACGACGCCTACCACGAGGCGCAACGTCTGCTGACGAAGCACCGCGTCTCGCTCGACCGGCTCGCGAACACGCTGCTCGAGAAGGAGACGATCGACCGCGCCGAGTTCCTCGCGCTCCTCGGCGACGTGCCGACCGAGTCGGCGTCGTCGGAGACCGTCGGCACGATCCGCGTCCTCGAGCGCGCCGCCGAGACCTCGTAGGAGCCGGGCCTGCCCCCGTCCGACCTGCCGCCGGGAGGGGCGCCACCGTCCGCGGACGGCGAGCCCGCCGCCCGCGAGTAGCATCGGTGCCGTGACCGGTCTCGGCATCCACCATCTCGGCGTCGCCGTGACCGATCTCGACGAGGCGCTTGCGACGTACACGGGCCTGCTCGGCGCGTCCGTCGAGCATCGCGCGACGATCCCCGACCAGGGCGTGGAGGCGGCGTCGGTGCTGCTCGGCAGCGGACGGGTCGAGCTCCTGGCGCCGGCCGGCGCCGACACGCCGGTCGGGCGGTTTCTGGCGAGCCGCGGGCCAGGGATGCACCACGTCGCCTACGAGGTGTCCGACGTGGCCGCGACGCTCGCCGAGCTGGCCGCCGCCGGCGCGCTGCTGATCGACGAGCGACCACGGGAGGGGCTCTTCGGTCTGCAGGTCGCCTTCGTCCATCCCGATTCCGTCCATGGTGTCCTCACGGAGGTGGTTGCGCATGTCCAGCGCTGAGTCCGTTCGCGTCGAGGTGGCCTTCGAGGGGGGCCAGATCATCGCCGTCAACGTCGCCCCCGAGACGGCGGACGCGATCGAGCGGTCGGTCGGTGCCGGCGCCGGTGGATCCCTCCAGGTCGACACCGACGACGGTCGCGTCACGATCGTCGTCCCGCTCGTCGTCTACGTGAAGCGACTCGCCCGCGACGGCCGCGTCGGCTTCGGCCTCGAGCACCCGTCGCGGTAGAGGCCAGCCTTGCGTGGCCCGGTGGACGGGCATCCCGACGCCGGCGCCGCTGACCTCGGATCGCGGCGGGTACCCTGACGCGCCGTGGCGCTCGAGGTCGGCATCGTGGGTCTCCCGAACAGCGGGAAGACGACCCTGTTCAACGCTCTCACGAAGGCAGGGGCGGAGATCACCGCCTACGCGTCGGTGACGGACAAGGCCAACGTCGGCATGGCGACGATCGCCGACGACCGGCTCCCGGGCCTCGCCGCCCTCGTCGACGCGCGCAAGGTGACGCCGGCCGCGATCCGCGTCGTCGACGTCCCCGGCACGGGCGCGCAGCTGCTCGGCAACATCCGCCAGGTCGACGCCATCCTCGCGGTGGCCGACGGGTTCTCCGACGAGGCGGATCCGACGGGCGATCTCGAGACGCTCGAGCTCGAGCTGCTCGTCGCCGACCGCGACCACGTGGAGCGTCGGCTCGAGCGCGTGCGCAACGAGGCGAAGTCCGGCGACCCTGCGAAGCGCAAGGAGGCCGAGACCCTCGAGCGGCTGCTCGCCCACCTCGAGGCCGGGCACTCGCTCGCCGACTGGCCGGAGAAGCTGCCGGGCGAGCTGGAGCCCCTGACCACCAAGCCGCTGATCCCGCTCGTCAACGGCCCGGGAGGGATCGACTGCAAGCTCGAGGCGGAGCTCGCCGAGCTCCCCGACGACGAGGCAGCAGCCTTTCGCGACGGCCCGTCCGCGCTGGACGAGGTCGTGAGGCGGCTGAAGGACGCCCTCGGGCTGATCACGTTCTTCACGGTCGGCGACAAGGAGACCCGCGCCTGGACGCTCCGGCGCGGGCAGACGGCGCTCGACGCGGCCGGCACGATCCACACGGACATCGCGCGCGGGTTCATCCGCTGCGAGGTGATCCCGGCGGACGCCTACCTCGAGGCCGGCTCGCACGCCGAGGTCGTCAAGCGCGGCCAGATGCGGCTCGAGGGGAAGGCCTACGTCGTCGACGACGGCGACGTGCTCAACATCCGCTTCAACGTCTAGGGAGCTGCCGCGCACGTGCGAGGGGCCCCGCCGCCCGGGGCCCCTCGCCGTCGGTCGTGCGGTGCCCTACTTCGAGTAGACGCGCTTCACGTTGTGCTTCTCGTTCAGGTCCTTCGCGTAGTCCAGGGACTTCCTCTGGTTCTTGTTGCCGTTGCCCGGCTTGATCGGACCAGCGATCGTCCACGTGTCGAGGTCGTCGACCTCGACCGGGACACCCGCGTCCTCTGCCACGTCGACGACCTCCTCGTAGGCGGCCTTCGCCTTGTCGAGCATCTCCGGATAGTCGTGGTCGGCAAGTGCGCTCTGCGCCTCGGCGAGCAGGTCGTCGGCAGCACCGAGGTCGAAACCCATCGGGATGTCGCCTGCGATCGCGTTGGCGATCTTCGCGTACCCGGCAGCGTGGTGGCGAGCCGAGTTGTCCTGGTCGAACTGGCCGAAGCCCGTCGCTAGATCCATGTAGGACATGATCGTGTGCGACATGTCGCCGAGCCAGGCGTACTGGGTGGCGCCACCCGGCCCGTAGTCGAACGTCAGCGCCGGGTCGAACGGATCGCCCAGCCACGTGGTGCGCTGCTCGGCGAAGTCCTCGTAATCGAACCCGTCGTGCGGGTGGCTCATCGACGAGTGATGCCCGTACTCGTGGGTCATGGTCGTGCTCAGGCCGTAGCCCAGCGGCACGACCTCCGGGTACACGAAGCTGAACACCCCGCTCTGGGTGCCGTTGAGCCAGTTGTCGTCGGCAAAGCCGAGCAGACCCTGGGGGTTCTTCGGCTTCGTCCCGACGCCGAAGTTCACGAGTCCCGCCTCGTAGGTGTCGTCGCCGGGGTCGTCGAGGAACGTCTTCGTGTTGCGGGCCGCGGCGAGGAACGGGTTTGCGAACGGCAGGTAGAACGCCGAGATCAGGTCGTTGAAGCAGAGCTTGTTGTCCTTCGAGAAGCCCTGATAGCACCGTGCCCAGTCACCCGAGAAGGGGAGATCCTGGTTCGGTGCGACGACGACGTCCGGCCCGGCAGGCAGGCCATCGACCCCCGCCTGGACGAAGTCGAGGTCGACGAAGGTGGAGGAGACATCGACCTTGTTCCACCATTCGACGGTGTTGACGTCGAGCTCGACCGTCGAGGGGATGCGGTTCGCCTTGAAGTACGGCGGGTAGAGGGGTGACGACGTGAAGAGCAAGTTCAAGGCGACGTAGCGCGTCACCTTGCCGAGATCGGTGCCGAGGCTCGCCGTGCCCGCTCCCGGGTGCGTGTACTCGAGTGGCGACCCGGCGTAGTGCCAGATCGGCGGGATGCGGTAGTCGGCCACCCCGTCGCCGTCGAGGTCGGCGTCGTCGACGTTCCAGTTGTCCGACCAGCCCTCCGGGCCAGCGGACAGATCGTAGAACCACACGCGGTTGCCGGTGCCGGGAGTGCCCCCCCAGGCCGTCATCTTGCGGCTCGCGCGGATCTCGCCGAAGTTGTAGCCGGTGTCGGGGTCGACGGTGTCGACCTTCACATACGTGTGAAAGCCGGCGTCCGACGCATCGATGAAGAACACCGTCGGCGTCGTCGGATCGACGCCGTCGAGGTCATTCGCATGGGCAGCGAGCCACGCCTCGGTCTTCGGCGCGTCGATCCACCGATTGGCGTCGATCTCGTCGAGGGCGCCCTTCTGGTCGTTGTACTGCTCCTGGAAGAGCGTGACCTCATCGAGCGTCGCCGCGCTCGTCGCCGGTCGGGACGCGCCGCTCAGCAGGAACTCCTCGAAGGCGTCCTCGAAATCGTCGTCTGCGAAGACGTGGTGGTAGTCGTACGTGTACTCGAGCCCGAGCATCGCCTCCTGTTCGAGGTCGCGGCCCAGGACGTCCGTCTTGCCGTAGAAGAGCTTGTAGCGGGTCATCGGCCTGTACGCGTCCGGCAGCCCGGCGTCGACAGCGGGGACCTCGGTCGCCCCGACGGCGACGCCGAGATCGGCCTCGTCGATGCCGACGTAGACGATGTTCACGTCCACCGATTCCGCCAAGCGGGTCAGGCCACCAGGGTTCAGCGCGGCGAACGTCGCGCTGGAAGAGGCGGTCGCCGACGTCGCAGCGAGCACCGATGCGACGAGCGCGAGCGCAGCCGCGATCGAAAGGCTTCGTCTGGTCATCTCACTCTCCCCCGAGCTCCACGAGCGGAGCTCGCTCGCTTTCGCCCTGGACCCTAGTCCGGCCGGCGTCGGCGGTCAACGACCTCAGCCGTCGCCGACCGGCCGGGTCGCCGCCTGGGCGTCGAGCTGGTTGGCGTGGTAGAGGACGCCCGCCTCGGCGGTGCGCCCGGCTGGGCGGTCGTGGTGGACGGCGATCGCGTGCAGGAGCTCGGCGAGCGCGTCCGGCTCGAGCCCGTGGGCGCGGTCCTCGACGAGGCGGAGCCCGAGGTGGACGTGCCCGAGGAGCCGTCCCTCCTCGGTCGGCACGAACCCCGGCCCCGGGCCGAGCTCCCGCACCCGGCCGACGTCGTGGAGCAGCGCCGCGGCGAGGAGGATGTCCGACCGCAGCCTCGGGTGGATCTGGCAGGTCTCCCGGCAGAGCGACGCGACCCCGACCGTGTGCTCCAGCAACCCGCCCGCGTAGCCGTGGTGCCCGTCCGCGCCGGCCGCGGGAAGGTCGCGGAGACCGACGGCGACGGCGGGATCGCCGAGCACGGCCGCGACCGTCGCGGCCAGCCCCGGGTGCGCGATCTCGGCAGCGAGGAACTCGAGGAAGCCCTCCAGCTCGTCACGGTCGCGTCGCGTGGTCGGCGTGAGCTCGGCCGGATCAGCGTCGGAGCGCTCGAGCGTCC
This sequence comes from uncultured Actinomycetes bacterium, assembly GCA_963703095.1. Lineage (GTDB taxonomy): Bacteria > Actinomycetota > Thermoleophilia > Gaiellales > Gaiellaceae > Gaiella. Next base: position 224,078 of record OY969787.1, on the reverse strand, counting down.
GCACCTGCACCTGGAGCCGCCCGCCGAACCGCTCGACGCGCCCGAGCAGCCGCACGGCGTCGCCCTCGGCGAAGCGCCCGTCGAGCAGCTCGACGTCGCTCCAGACCCGGGCCTCGACGCGTCCGCTCGGATCGACGAGCTCGAGCGCGAGGTACGGCTTGCCGGTCTTCGTCGTGCGGCGCTGCTTGCGCGCGACCGCGTACGTGCCCTCGACGGTGCGGTCGGGCTCGAGCTCGCTGATCGCGGTCATCGCGCGTGAGTGTAGGCCCTGCGGCGCGCGGGGCCGGAGCGTCTACGCTGGCGCCGTGGCCGACGTCCAGCCGTATCGGTTCGCGCGCTACGCGACTCCGTCGGAGGCGGTCGTCGCTCCGCCCTACGACGTGATCTCGGCCACCGAGCGGGAGGACTACCTCGCGCGCGACCCGCACAACGTCGTCCAGCTCACCCTGGATCCGGCCGAGGAGGCGGCAGGAGCCCGGTTCCGGCAGTGGCTCGCCCAGGGTGTGCTCGTCCGCGACCCCGAGCCGGCGGCGTGGGTGGTCGCGCAGGACTACGTCGGCCCGGACGGCGTCGCGCGGACGCGGGGCGGTCTCGTCGCCTCGCTCGGGGTCGAGCCGTACGCGACCGGCACCGTGCTCCCGCACGAGCGCACGCATGCCGGCCCGAAGGCGAGCCGGCTCCGGCTGCTGCGCGCCGCCCAGGCGCAGCTCGAGCCGATCTTCCTGCTCTACGACGGCGAGCCGCCGCTGTCGGTGCCGGCTCGCGAGCCGGACCTCGCCGCGACGGGAACCCGGCTCTGGCGCACCGACGGGACGACGCTCCCCGGCTTCTTCGCCGACCGGCAGCTGCTGATCGCCGACGGGCACCACCGCTACGAGACGGCGGTCGCATACGCGGAGGAGACCGGAGATCCAGCCAGGGCCCGCATGATGGTCGTCCTCGTCTCCACCGACGACGCGGGGCTCGAGATCTTCCCGACGCACCGCGTCTTCACGGGCCGGGCGGGCATCGACCTCGACGGCGAGGAGCTGGGGACGGTCGAGGAGGCGATGACGCGCCTCGCGGCGGAGCCCTACGACCGTGCCGCTGCGGTCCTCCTGCGCTCGGGTCGTCCACGGCTCGTGCATGGCGCCAGGGGCGAGCTCGACGTCGAGCTCGTCGACCGCTTCGGCCACGAGGGGATCGCATACACCCCGGATCTCCCCGACGCCGTCGCCAGGGTGGAGAGCGGCGCGGCGGACTGCGCGTTCCTGCTGCGCGCGACGCGGATCGAGGACGTGTTCGCCCGTGCGCGGCAAGGACAGGTGATGCCGCAGAAGACGACGTACTTCTTCCCGAAGCTGCTCTCCGGCCTCCTCTTCCACCCGCTCGAGCCGTGACGGACGCCGACTGGCTGGCGCTCTGCCGCGCGTGCGTCGCCGACATCGGGGCCATCCTCGGCCGGCTGCCCACCCGGCTCGAGCGCGAGCCGGTCCTGCGTGTCGGGGAGGGCGGGGACGACACGACGGCGATCGACGCGGCCTGCGAGGACGCGGTCGTCCGGAGGCTGGAGGCGCTCGGCACCGGCTTCACGCTCGTCTCGGAGGAGCTCGGCGAGCGCGTGTTCGGCGACGGGGGCCCGGTGCGGGTGGTGGTCGACCCGGTCGACGGCTCCGTCAACGCCAAGCGCGGGATCCCCTACTTCTCCCTCTCGCTGGCCGTCGCGGGCGGTCCGACGATGGACGACGTCCACTTCGGCTTCGTGCACGACTTCGGCGCGGGCGAGGAGTGGACGGCGAGTCGCGGCGGTGGCGCGCAGCTCGACGGCGCCCCCCTCGCCGGGCCGGGGCCGAAGGTGCCGGTCGAGATCCTGGCGCTCGAGGGGACGACGACCGTCGCGATCGCGTCGAGCGCGCCACGCATGGTCGGCGTCGCCGAGCGCCTGCGCGTGATGGGGTCGCTCGCGCTGTCGCTCTGCCACCTCGCCGCCGGTCGGGTCGACGCGGTCTGCTGCCTCAAGCCGGCGCGCTCGATCGACATCGCCGCCGCGCAGCTGCTCGTGCGCGAGCGCGGACTGGCGATCGAGCTGTTCGAAGACCCACCGTTCGGCGGCGCGCTGCTCGACCTGGGCCAGCGCTCGCGCATCGTCGCCGCAGCAGACATGGCGACCTGCACCGCGCTCGCGGCCGCACTCACCGAGCGCCCGTAGCGGCCCGCGCCGTGCCGCTCAGTGGGCGCGGCGTCCAGGGCAGTCTCCGTGCGGGCCGCGTCGCGACCGGAGGCCCGCTCTGCCGGCCGGGAGGTCCAGACCGGGTGTTCCGTGAGAACGCCCAAGGAGGGGGCCGCCGGGGGAACCATGGGTTCCCCCGGCATACGAGAGGGGGAGCCGTACGGCTCCCCCTCTCTGCTCCGGGAGGCGGAGCGACCGTGAGGCCGGTCGCCTCGCCGGGGGGTGTCCTACCCCGCGACGGGCGTCGCGGCCGATTCTGGTGCCGCGGCCTTCGCCTCCCGAGGCTCTCCGAGCACCGCCACCGCGAGGATGATGAACCCGATCCCCGCGAGGAGCAGCGCGACTCCGACGACGATGCCGAAGAGCGACAGGTTCTCGGCCAGGTAGCTCATGTTGAGGGAGGTCGACAGCGCATTGGCCGTCACCCACGTCTCGCGGGAGCCGTTCGGGACGGGGTTGCCCTCCTCGGTCTTGAGCGCTGCCTCCGGGTCGCTCGTGCCGGCCGGGTCGTCGGGGCTCTCGGCCGAGGTGAACCGACCCATCTCGGCGTAGACGAGGCCGCCGCTCGCCTCGAGCGCGTGCTCGCGGATGATCAGCGCGAAGGCGCGTGCCTGCTCACCGGTGAGCACCTGCTCCTCCGCCCACTGGCTCGCGTGCTCGGCGACCGCCGGGTCGTCGGTCGTGCCGAAGAAGATCTGCTCCTGCTCGATGCTGTCGCGGACGGTCGTGCGGGCGTCGACGCCCATCACGATCGCGACGATCCCGAACACGACGAGAATCGCGCCGGCCACCAGGCCGCCGATCTCCAGAACCTTGCGTGACATTCGCTCATACCTCCCGTATAGAGCTTGCGAGTACCGCCACAGACTCGCCGCCGGGCCGGTCGGAGCCATCGGTCGATGCGCTGGCCCGAGTTGCCCGAACACACGCGCTCGGCTGCGGGGAACTACGGAAGCTCGTTGGTAGGCTCAGCGGGTGGCACCCGACCGCGACGCGATCCTCACCGCGCTCGAGCGGGTCATCGACCCCGAGCTCAAGCGCTCCGTCACGGAGCTCGACATGGTGCGCGACGTCACCGTCGCCGAGGACGGGTCGGTCGACGTCACGATCGCGCTCACCGTCGTGGGCTGCCCGCTGCGCAGCTCGTTCGAGGAGCAGGTCGCCCGCGAGGTCGGCGCCGTCGCGGGCGTCACCGGCACGCGGCTCCACTTCGACGTCATGACGCCCGACGAGAAGGCCGCGCTCGCGACGCGCCTCCGTGGCGGCCGCGAGGAGCGGACGGTGCAGCTCGACGCGTCGACGCGGGTCGTCGCCGTCGCCTCCGGCAAGGGCGGCGTGGGCAAGTCGACGCTCACCGCGAACCTCGCCGCCGCGCTCGCGCTGCGGGGCGAGCGGGTCGGCGTGCTCGACGCGGACGTCTACGGCTACTCGATCCCGCACATCCTCGGCGTGCACCAGCGCCCGATCGTGGTCGACTCGATGATCGTGCCGCCCGTGCGCGGCGAGCTGAAGGTCATGTCGATCGGGCTCTTCGCGGAGGACAACGGGCCGATCATGTGGCGAGGCCCGATGCTGCACCGCGCGCTCGAGCAGTTCCTCTCCGACGTGCACTGGGGCGAGCTGGACACTCTCGTGGTCGACATGCCGCCCGGCACGGGCGACGTGGCGATCTCGCTCGGCCAGCTGCTGCCGCGCGCGGAGGCGATCGTCGTGACCACCCCGCAGCCGGCGGCGCAGCTCGTCGCCGTCCGCGCCGCCGAGATGGCGAAGCGCACGGGCATGCGGATCCTCGGCGTCGTCGAGAACATGTCCTTCCTCGTCGGCACCGGGCAGGAGCTCTTCGGCGCGGGCGGCGGGCAGACGCTGGCCGACGAGATCGAGGCGCCGCTGCTGGCCCGGTTGCCGTTCGACCCCGCGCTGCGCGAGGCCTCGGACGCCGGTGTCCCGGTGATCGAGTCGGATCCGACCTGCGAGGCGTCGATCGCGATCCTCGGCCTCGCCGACGCGGTGCGCGAGCGCCGCGCCTTCGGGATCCGCACGCCGCTGACCGTGATCCCGTAGCCGCGAGTCGGTGTCGACAGGGCTGACCCCCGAGCAGGGCCGGGCTCGTCTCGCGGCGCTCGGGCTGCCTCCGGACGCGGTCGACATCCTCTGGGAGCACTTCGACGAGGCCGAGCGACGCGGCAAGGAGGGCCACGGTCACGCGCGGATCGCCTGGCTGGAGACGCAGTCGTTCGACCCGTCCGCCCGGCCGGTCAAGACCATGGCGAGCCCCGCGCTCGACCGGTGGCGCGGCGCCGGGGCGCTCGGGTACCTCACGCTCGCGGCGATCTGCGACGACCTGCGGACCGCTCCACCGGCCGGGGCCCGCGTCGTCGTCGCCGACGCGTGCTTCCCGACCGGCGTGCTCGGCAGCTGGGCGCGGCGTCTCGCCGAGGCCGGGCTGGTGGCCCTGGTGACGGCGACCTCCCCACGCCGCCTGTCCCATCCCGACGGCGGGCCGCCGCTGACAGGGACGAACCCGATCGCCTTCGGGATCCCGTCGTCCGACGGACGGCCGGTCGTGGCCGACGTCTCGATGGGCGCGGTCACGCACGGCGACGTCCTCGCGGGTCGCGCACGGCCCGAGGAGCTCGTGCCGTTCGGAGGGCCCCAGGCGCACAAGGCGTTCGCGCTCGCCGTCGGCGTGCAGCTGCTCGTCGACGCGCTGGCCGGCCCCGAGCCGGGCGCGGTGCTCGTCGTCGCCCGGCCGGAGCACGACCCGGTGCCGGCCTTCCGCGCGCTCGCCGACGGCCTGCGCCTGCCGGGTGACGACGCATAGCGGCCCGCGCCCGCTCGAGCGCTAGGCGGAGGCGGGAAAGCGGGGATCCTCGCGAAGCGACGCCAGGTCGTCGTCGCCCTGCGCATGGGCTGCGAAGCGCGGCTCGCGCCGAACCGCCTCGGTCAGGTGGTCGAGCGCGTCCTCGCCGCGACCTGCGCGAGCCTCCGCGCACGCCAGGTTGTAGAGGACACCGGGGTTCCCCGGATCTCGCACCAGCTGCCCCTGGAGGACGTCGATCGCCGCCTCCCAGTCGGCCGTCTCCCAGTAGCGGAGGGCCTCGGCGGAGCGCTCCCAGGCGGAGACGGCGAAGGCAGAGCCGCGGGCGGCGCCGATCGCGAGGACGGTCGTGCCCAACCTGCCCGTGGCGGATCGCCGCACGGAGGGGTCGGGCACGTGGACGAGCGTGCCTGCCGGCGCGTCCACGGTGGCCTCGTCGAGCGTGAAGCGGGCGCCGCCCGAGAGCACGAGGTACAGCTCCTCGTGTCCACCCGCTCCCGCTCCGAGCTCGTCGTGCTCGGCGATCAGCTCCTGCCCTTCGGAGGTCGCGGTCCAGGCGTTCACCCCGAAGGCCTCGATCCCGAGCGCGGAGCGCACCATGTGCCACCGGGGGCGCCCCTCGTCGGCGAACCCCGGGACGTCGTCCAGCGCGACGACGTGCCAGCGCTCGTTCATCCGGCGCCAGCGCTCCGACGCCGGTGGTCGGGGCGGCAGGCACCGAGCGTGCGCATCGTCGCGCGCACCGCCTCAGCCATAGGTCAGCTCCGCCAGGTCGAGGTCGAGCAGCAGCGGGTCGGTGACGAGGACGCACGCGGTCTCGGGGCGGGCGAGAGCCGCAGCGACGCCGCACGCGTCGACCGCCCGGACGACCACCGGCGTCCCTGCTGCGTGCGCCGCCCGGAGCGTTGCGACGTCGTCGACGCCGTCGACCACCAGTGCTCCCTCGACGTCGAGGGATCCCTCGAGCGCCACGGCCGGGACGCGGCGCCCGCTCGCGCCGAACCAGCGCTCGGTCACAGCGTCACCATCTCGCCGGGGTCCAGAGCGACGAGCTCGATCCCGTCCGGCAGGAGGGGGCGCACGGCCTCCGGCGTCCCGGTCAGCGCGGGGAACGTCCCCCAGTGCGACGGCACCACCCTGCGCGCCCCGACCAGCTCCGCTGCCAGCGCCGCCTCGCGCGGGCCCATCGTGAAGTGATCCCCGATCGGGAGCACGGCGACCTCCGGCGCGTACAGCCGCCGCACGAGCGCCATGTCCCCGAAGACGTTCGTGTCGCCGGCGACGTAGAGGGTCGGCATCCCGTCGGCGGCGAGCACGAGACCGCACGGCTCGCCGAGGTAGCGGCCATCGGGGCCGCTCGAGGAGTGGTTCGCGTCGGTCAGGGTGACGGTGAGTCCGAGCACCGTCGTGCTGCCGCCCTTGTTGAGCGAGTGGGCCATGCCGTCGTCGGCGACGCCCTGCTCCGTCAGCCAGCCTCGGAGCTCGACCTGCGCGACGACCGGGCACTCGTGCCGTCGATGCAACGCGACGGTGTCGCCGACGTGGTCGCCGTGGCCGTGCGTGAGGACGATGAGGTCGCAGCGCTCGGGCTCCCGCTCACCACGCGGGCAGCGTGGGTTGCCGGTGAGGAACGGGTCGACGTACACGCACGCCCCGGACGGTGTGTCCAGTCTGAAGGCCGCGTGACCGAGCCACGTGAGCGCTCCTCCCATGGGCGGGAGCGTACTGGAGCGGCCCGGCTCTGCCGCCTTCGGGCTTCTCCCTAGAGAGGCAGGACGGAGACCGCGTCCGACGCGAGGTCGAACAGCGGCTGCACGAGGAAGAACGAGCCGATCGTGACGACGAGCGCCACGCCCACGGCAGCCTGGAGCGCGAGGTCACGTGGCGGTGCCCCTCCGGCCACCGCCAGCTCGCCGCCGATCGTCCTGCTCTCGCGCAGGAACAGCGACCGGACGATCGCGAGGTAGTACGGGAGGCTCAGCGCCGTCGCGACGACGCCGATCACGACGAGCCACCACCAGCCCGACTCGTAGACCGCCGCGAACACGGTGAACTTCCCCAGGAAGCCGCCGGTCAGCGGGAAGCCGGCGAAGCTCAGGACGAACGCCCACATCGCCACGCCGAGGAACGGGCGCTCCCACCCGAACCCGGCCAGGGCGTCGAGCGTGACGGGGCGCTGGAGCTCGCGCTCGCGCGCCGCGACGACCGCGAACGCGCCGACGGTCGCGGCGGCGTACGGGACGAGGTAGTAGAGGAGCGCCTCCGCGCCCGCCACGTTGTTCGCCGCGATCGCCATCAGCGCGAAGCCGGCGTGCGACACGGAGGAGTAGGCGAGGAGCCGCTTGACGTCCCGCTGCGCGAGCGCCGCCAGGTTGCCGATCGCCAGCGACGCGACCGCCAGCACGGCGACGGCGATCGTCCACAGCTCGTTCTGCTCCGGGAAGGCGGTCGTGAGCACGCGCAGCGTGACCACGAGGGCTGCGACCTTGGTCGCGCCGGCCATGAACGCGGTCACGGGGGTCGGGGCGCCCTGGTAGACGTCCGGCGTCCACATGTGAAACGGCGCGGCGGAGACCTTGAACGCGAGCCCTGCGAGGATCATCGCCAGACCGACCGCGAACAGCGGGTCGTCCGCGCCGGTCGCGTCCCGGATCGCGCCGAACCCGAGCTCCCCGGTGGCGCCGTAGGTGAGCGCGCTGCCGAACAGCAGGATCGCCGAGCCGAAGCTGCCCACGATCAGGTACTTCAGCCCCGCCTCGAGCGAGGCGCGGCGGTGCGTGTCCATCGCGCAGAGGATGTACAGCGCGATCGAGAACCACTCGAGGCCGAGGAACAGCGTCATCAGGTTCCCGGCGGAGACGAAGAACAGCATCCCGGCGCCGGAGGCCGCGAGCAGCGCGTAGTACTCGCCGACGTGGTCGCGACGGCGGTCGCCGAGCGAGACGAGCACGACGGCCGCCCCGATCACCGCCAGCACGATCTGCGTGAGCGCGGCCAGCCGGTCGCGCGACATCGACTCCGCGATCAGCGTCTGCGCCTCGGGCGAGCGGTCGTAGACAACGACCGCGAGCACGGCGGCGGTCACGAAGCCGGCGAACGTCACGAGCGCCGAGAACGCCCGCCGTGCGCCGGCGGGCACGATCACCGCGCCCAGCAGCGCGATGCCGGAGGCGGCGAGCACCGCCAGCACGGGCGAGAGCGCGAGCCAGTCGACCTTCGGGGTGTCGATCACGGAGCCGCCTCCCTCGAGACGGTGACGGTCGGCTGGTCGGAGGGGAACGAGCGCTCGCTGATCGCGGCCGGCCACACCGAGAGGGCGGCGAGCAGCACGACGAGCGGCGCGACGAGCGCGACCTCGCCGCCCACGAGGTCGCCTGCCTCCTCGCGCACGGCGCTCCCGCGACCGACGTGCAGGATCGCGGAGATGAGGCGCAGCGCGTAGAGGGCCGCGAGGACGATCGCCGCCGCGCCGACCGCTGCGAAGCCCCAGCCGCGATCGAAGACGCCGGCGAGGATCGCGAACTCGCCTGCGAAGTTCACCGACCCGGGCACCGCGAGCGTGAACATCCCGACCGTCATCACCAGCGTCGCGAGCACGGGGCGGCCCTTGGCCATCCCGCCGAGCGCCTCGAACCGACCCGTCCCGGTCCGCGCCTCGATCATCGCGGCGAGCAGGAACAGCGAGGCCGACACGAGCCCGTGGCTGACGGAGTGGAGCACCGCTCCGTCCAGCCCGAGGTCGTTGACGGCGAAGATCCCGAGCATGATCAGACCCATCTGCCCCATCGACGAGTAGGCGACGACGCCACGCACGTCGGGCTGGCGGAAGGCGAGCAGGGAGCCGTAGACGAGCGTCGCCGCGGCGAGCACGAGCACGACCTCACGCCAGTCCGCGACGGGCTCGGGGAAGTGCGGGAGCACGATCCACACGAGGCCGAACACGGCCGCCTTGGAGACGACGCCTGAGAGCATGGCGCCGAGCTCGGGCGGCGCCTCCGTGTATGCGGTCCGCAGCCAGCCGTGGAAGGGGAACAGCGGCGCCTTCACGGCGAATGCGACCAGGAAGCCGAGGAAGACCCAGTCGTTGTCGCTCGTGCCCGCCTCGGCGAGCGAGAACGTGCCCTGCGAGATCCCGAACGCGACGATCGAGGCGAGCATCAGGAGCGACCCGGCCATCGTGTAGATCACGAACGTGATCGTCGCCTTGACGCGGTTCGGCCCGCCCCAGACGCCGATCAGCACGTAGATCGGGATCAGCATCGCCTCGAAGAACACGTAGAACAGGAGCAGATCCTGCGCGGCGAAGACGCCGACGAGCGACCCGACCAGGAAGAGCATCAGCCCGTAGTACGCTCGCGGGCGCTCCCGCCCCGCCCACATGCCGTAGCCGATCGCGGCCGCGCCGACGACCACCGTCAGCCCGACGAGCCAGAACTGGAAGCCGTACATCCCAACGGAGTACGCGATGCCGAGGTCCTCGAACCAGGTCCGCTCGGTCGAGTACTGGGGGAGTGCCGAGTCGAAGGCGAAGGCCCGAACGCCGCCGATCCAGAGGCCCACCTCCGCGAGCGCGACGAGGAACGCGAGCCCGGCGGTCGACTGCGCCGAGAGCGGCGCGAGCCACACGACGAGCGCGGCGGCGAGCGGGACGACGATGAGGAGGGTCGTCAGCACGATCAGCGCAGCACCAGGAAGACGACGGCGAGGACGACGACCGAGGCGGTGATCGCGAGCGCGTACGTGCGCAGCAGCCCGGTCTGGACGCGGGCGACGTCGCCGGCGGCCTCCGTGGTGCCGTGGGCGAGTCCGTCGAGCGAGCCCTGCACGACCGGCTCCTCGACGCGGTCGCGGATCTGCGCCGCCAGCAGCTGCGCGGGTCGCGCGAGCACGCCGTCGTAGAGCTCGTCGAACCAGAGCTTGTGCTCGAGCGCCGTGCGCAGGCCGCCCTCCGGGACGATCTCCCGGCCGGCGTCGAACGCCCGCCGCGCGAGCAGGATGCCGAGCACGCCCGCGACCACCGCGATCGCGCTGGTGAGGTAATCCTGCGCGACGGTCGGCTCGACGAGCGGCTCGACGACGTCGTGGAGCCAGTCCTCGAGCGGGTACCAGACGCCCGGCACCACGAGGAGCCCGCCGATCACCGAGAGCACCGCCGAGCACGCCGACCGGCACGAGCATCGAGCGTGGCCCCTCGCCGTGCGTGCGCGTGCGCTCGCGTCGTGGGTCGGTGCGGCGGCGGGCTTGCCGTGGAACACACGGAAGTACAGGCGCAGCGCGTAGACGCCGGTGAGCAGTGCCCCGAGGATGCCGCCGACGAACAGCGTCCACCCGAGCACGCCGCCGGTCGCGAGCGCGGACGCGAGGATCGCGTCCTTCGACCAGAAGCCCGGCGAGCGGCGGGATGCCGACCGAGCGCGAGCGTCCCGATCAGGAACGTCCAGTGCGTGAAGGGCATCGACCGGCGCAGCCCGCCCATGCGGCGGATGTCCTGCTCGCCGTCGAGGTGGTGGATGACGACGCCGGCCGCGAGGAAGAGCAGCGCCTTGAAGAACGCGTGCGTGACGAGGTGGAACATCGCGAAGCCGTACGCCCCGAGGCCCGCGCCGACGAACATGTAGCCGATCTGCGACATCGTCGAGTACGCGATCACGCGCTTGATGTCCCACTGCACGAGCGCCGATCGAGCCCCGCCACGAGCAGCGTGACCAACCCGAGGATCGCGGCGAGGCTCTGCACGTCGGGCGCCGCCTCGAAGACGGGATGGGTGCGGCAGATCAGGTAGACGCCGGCGGTGACCATCGTCGCGGCGTGGATCAGCGCCGAGACGGGCGTGGGGCCCTCCATCGCGTCGGGCAGCCACGTGTGCAGCGGGATCTGCGCCGACTTCGCGACCGCGCCGCCGAGCAGGCCGAGCGCGATCAGCGTGACGACCGTGTCGGAGAGGGCTCCGCTCTCGGCCGCCTCGAACACCGGCGGCGAAGTCGAGCGAGCCGACCTTCGCGATCGCGAGGAAGAAGCCGAGGGCCATCACGGCGTCGCCGAGGGCGTTGACGACGAACGCCTTCTTCGCGGCCGCGACGGCGCGAGGCGCGCTCGTGGTGGAAGCCGATCAGCAGGTACGAGGCGAGGCCGACGAGACCCCAGCCGACGAGCAGCAGCAGCAGGTTGCCCGCCATCACGAGCAGCAGCATCGAGAAGACGAACAGCGCCATGTAGGCGAAGTAGCGGCGCTCCTCGTCGTCCCCATCCATGTACCCGACCGAGTAGAGGACGATCAGGCCGCCGACCCCGGTGACGACGAGCATCATCACGAGCGAGAGCGGGTCGACGAGGATCGACAGACCGGCCTGGAAGCTCGCCGGCTGCGAGCCACGTCCAGGCCGTCGAGAGGTGCTCGCGGTCGTCCGGATCCTCCGCCCAGAGTGCGCACGAACGCGTCGATCGCGCCCGCGAAGCCGACGAACACCGACGCCGTCGAGAGGATCCCGGCCTGCCGCCGCGTGATGCGATCGCCCGCGAGCAGGATCGCGAGGAAGCCGGCGAGCGGCGCGAGCAGGCAGACCCACGCCCCGTAGGCGCTCGCGACGGCGAGGATCATCCGCGAAGCCTCGCGAAGAGGTCGACGTCGAGCGCGAGGCCGCGGCGCGAGATCGCCACGATCAGGCCGAGTCCGACGGTCACCTCGGCGGCGGCGACCGCCATCACCGCGAGCGCGAACACCTGGCCGTCCATCTCCCCGAACAGGCGGGAGAACGAGACGAGCGCGAGGTTGGAGGCGTTCAGCATGAGCTCGAGCGAGAGCAGCACGATCAGCGGGCTGCGACGGAGCAGCACGCCCATCGCGCCGATCGAGAACAGCGATCGCCGGAGACGACGAGGTACCAGGGGATGCCGGGTCCGACTCACGCGGCGGCCTCCTCCGCATCGGCCTCGTCCTCGGCCGCTGCGCGGATCCCGAGGACGACGCCACCGACGGCCGCGACGAGGAGGACGATCGAGGTGATCTCGAAGGCGAGCAGGTGATCGGTCAGGAACAGCCGGCCCGATCTCCGCCGGCCCGCCGAAGGCGCGGTCGACGTCGGCCTCGTCGGAGAGCCGGCCACCCGCGTCGAGCAGGAGCGCGACGAGGGTCACCGTGAGCAGCGCGACCGCCGCGACGACTGCCGACAGCTGCGCCACTCGGTGGGCGGCGAACGGCGCGTCGGCCCGCCCGCCGAGGTAGGCGATCACGAAGAGGAACATCACCATCACCGCGCCGGCGTACACGAGCACCTGGGCGGCGGCGACGAACTCGCCCGTGCGAGCAGGTACAGGACGGCCAGCGACGCGAGGTTGCCGATCAGCGAGAGCGCTGACGAGAACGGGTTCGCGGCCGTGACCACCCGGACGCCTGTCGCGAGGCAGGCGGTCGCCGCCACGATCCAGATCACCCAGACGAGGACGTCTCCCATGCGCTACGAGGAGCTCTTGTACGCCGGGATCGGCGTGTCGTAGAGGTCGGGATCCTGCACCGGGACCCGCTTGATCGGCTCGGCGAGGAGCATGTCCTTCGTGTAGACGAGATCGTCGCGTGAGTACTCCGACAGCTCGAACTCGTTGCCGAGCGTGATCGCGTCGAACGGGCACGCGAGCTCGCAGTAGCCGCAGAAGATGCAGCGCGAGAGGTTGATCTCGTAGATGCGCGCGTAGCGCTCGCCGGCGGAGACGCGATTCTCGGGGGTGTTCTCCGCCGCGACGACGCGGATGCAGTCCGACGGGCACGCGGCGGCGCAGAGCGAGCAGCCGACGCACTTCTCCAGCCCGTTCTCGTGGCGGTGCAGCCGGTGCCGACCGCGGAAGCGCGGGTACACCGGTCGCTTGAACTCCGGGTACTGCTGCGTGATCGGCTTCTTGAAGATGTGCTTGAAGGTGACCCCGAAGCCCTTGAGCGTCCCGAACGGCTGCACGGTCATCGACCCCCTTCGCCCATCGCGGGGCACATCGTAGGGACGGGGCGTGCTCCGCCCGGCCGGCAACCGGCGCGCCGGCCGCTCACAGCCACACCACCAGGATCGCCGTCACGACCGCGTTGACCGTGGCGACCGGCAGCAGCACCTTCCAGCCGAAGCGCATCAGCTGGTCGTAGCGGAGCCGGGGCAGCGTCGTGCGCATCCAGATGAACAGGAAGAGCAGCACGAAGAGCTTGAGCAGGAACCAGAGCGGGCCGGGGAACCACGGCCCGTGCCAGCCGCCGAGGAAGAGCGTCACGGCGAGGGCGGAGAGCGTGATCAGGTTGATGTACTCGGACATCGAGAACAGCCCGAAGCGCATCCCGCCGTACTCCGTGTGGTAGCCCGCCACGAGCTCCTGCTCGGCCTCGGGCAGGTCGAACGGGGCGCGTGCTGTCTCGGCAGTCCCCGCGAGGAAGAAGACGACGAACCCCACGATCTGCGGGAGCACGTACCAGACGTCCGCGTCCTGCGCCGCGACGATGTCCACGAGCGAGAGCGACTTCGCCATGATCACGACCCCGAGCACGCTCAGCGCGAGCGACACCTCGTACGAGACGAGCTGCGCGCACGTGCGCATCGCGCCGAGCAGCGAGTACTTCGAGTCCGAGGCCCAGCCGCCGAGGATGAACCCGTACACGCCGAGCGAGCCGATCGCGAAGACCAGGATCAAGGCGATCGGGACGTCGGCCACGTACCCGTTCACCTGGTAGCCGGCGATCTCCCAGCCTGGACCCCAGGGGATCACGGAGAACGTCGTCAACGCGGTGAAGGCCGCGAGGAACGGCGCGAGGATGTAGAGGACGTCGACCGCCGCGGCCGGGAAGAAGCTCTCCTTGCGGATCAGCTTCACGAGGTCGGCGATCGGCTGCAGCAGGCCGTACGGGCCGGCGCGGTTCGGGCCGTACCGCAGCTGCATCCGTCCCATCACCTTGCGCTCGGTGAGGGTCAGGTACGCGAACGTGACCATCACGAGGTTGATCACGACGACGGCCTTGATCGCGGCGATCCACCACGGCTCGCCGTTGGCGCCCGCGCTGAGGAGCACGCCCCAGGTCACTCCGACCCCCCGTAGGGGCGAGGCATGCCTCGCCCGCTGCTCGGCGCGTGCTCGCTCATCACGTCTTCACGACCTCGACGGTCGCGTGGAGCTCTCCCGCATGCTCATCCGCCACGCGCGCCACGCCCGCGACGAGGGCGCGGTCGACGCGCGCGCGGAGCTCGACCGACGTCCCGTTCGAGCGCAGCTCGACCGTGTCGCCGCTCGCGATGCCGCGGCGCGCAGCGTCGTCGGCTGCGAGGGCGACCTCGCGCTCGGGCCGCTGGAACTGCAGCTCGGGCACCCGCTCGACCTGCGGCCCCGAGAAGAGAGGCCGGTAGCGGAGCAGCCTGAGCTCACCGACGAAGCCGGCTGGCACATCCGCCTGCGGCGGATGTGCCAGGGGCGGCAGCTCCGACGGCACGTACGGCGTGCGCGGCCGCAGCGGGGCCACCAGGCCCACGTCGTCGAGCCCGAGTCCGCCGAAGATCGTCCCGGCGAGCTCCTCGAACACCGACGACGCGTGGGGCGAGAGCGGGACGTCGAATCGGCCCGCGAGCTTCGCGATCCACGCGAGCTCGTCGGGCACGGGGGCGATCACCGCGCGGCGCAGGCGCTGGACGCGGCCCTCGAGGTTGACGAGCGTGCCCTCGCGCTCGAGCGCTGCCGTCGCGGGCAGCACGACGTCCGCCCAGCCGACGGCGAGGTCGTGGAACATCGCGATCGCGATCACGTGCTCGGCCTTCTCGGCGAGCGCCCGCACCGCGGGGTCGGAGGCGGCGTCGTCGCCGGAGATCAGCAGCAGCCGGATCGGGGCGCCGGGCTCGGCCTCGTCCTCGTCCGCCGCGGCCGCCCAGGCGTCGGCGACGCCGCGGGCGTTCGGCGTCGCGGGCAGATGGAAGGCGGCGCAGCCGGGCTTGCCCTCGAAGCCGAGCGCGTGCGCGGCCTCGGCCAGGCGCGCGCCACCGCCACCTCCGGTGCCAGACCAGATCAGCACCGCGGCGTCGGAGGTCCGCAGCCGCTCCCCGAGCGCGTCGCCGGGCGTGACGAGGCCCTCGAGCGCCGACGCGCCCGACTCCCCGGCGCCGATGGTGACGATCTCGGCGCCGTTGCGCCGCGCCTGCCGGAGCCAGAGATCGACGATCGGCGCGCGGTCGACGACCGCATCCTCGCCGACGACCACGACCAGCCGAGCCGAGGCGATCGTCGACAGCGGCGCGCGGAAGGCGTCGAGCGCGGACGAGGTCGACTCGGGCAGCACCGCGGAGTGGGCGCCGAGGCCCGCACGGAGCAGCCGGCCGAGGCCGTAGGCGATCTCCGTCGTCTCCGAGCCGGAGAGCGCGGTGACCGCGTGCGCACCCGCGTCGCGCAGCAGGCGCTCGGCCTCGTCGAGCGCGCGCTCCCACGAGACCGGCTCGAGGCCGTCGGCGCCGCGGACGAGAGGCTCGCCGATGCGGTCCGCGGAGGTGAGGTGCGGGTAGGTGAAGCGGCCCTTGTCGCAGAGCCAGCCGCCGTCGAGCTCAGGGTGGTTGCGCGACTGGACGCGCTTCACCTTCCCCTCCCGGACGGTCACCGACGTGTTGCAGCCGACCGGGCACAGCCCGCAGACGCTCGGGACGGACTGGATGTCCCACGGGCGCGCCTCGAAGCGGTACTGCGTGGACGTGAGCGCGCCGACGGGGCAGAGCTCGATCACATTGCCCGAGAAAGGGGCACGGTACGGGTCGGTGCCGAAGGTGGCGATCTCGGTGCTCGCGCCGCGGTTGCGGGCGATCAGCTGTCCGTCCTCGGCCACGTCGCTCGAGAAGCGCGTGCAGCGGTAGCAGAGGATGCAGCGCTCACGGTCGAGCGCGATCAGCGGCGAGACGGGGATCGGCTTCTCGAGCGTCTGCTTCGCGAAGGTCATCCGGGTCGAGCCTGGGCCGTAGCGGAAGGTGAGGTCCTGCAGCGGGCACTCGCCGCCCTTGTCGCAGACGGGGCAGTCGAGCGGGTGGTTGACGAGGATGAACTCGAGCGTCGAGCTCTGGCCGTCGGCGGCGCGCTGCGATGTGGCGGACGTCCGCACGACCATCCCGTCCTGTGCGGCGAGCGTGCAGCCCGCCTGGAGCTTCGGCAAGCCCTCGACCTCGACGAGGCACATGCGGCAGGCGCCGACGGGCGGCCCGAGCCGCGGCTCGTAGCAGAACACGGGGATCTCGATGCCCGCGGCAGCAGCGGTCTCGACGAGACCCGTGCCCTTCGCGACCTCCACCTCCCGGTCGTCGATCGTCACGCGGACGAGCTCTGTCATGCCGGCCGCTCCCAGGTATCCAGCTGTGCTGGACACCTAGACCTGAGCCACGGGGAGCCGAGCGCGCTCCCGTGCCCGGCTTCAGAAGGGCAGCCATCCCACTGCGAGCGAGGGGCCCTCGGGACGGACGCGATCACGCGAGCACCTCGAGCGGCCGGTCGATCGTCACGTGTCCGTGGGCGGCGTGCATGTCGGTCGGCGCGAGGATCCCCTCGAGCGACGACCCGCCGCCGAACGGACAGGCCGCGCCCTCGACGTGCGCGACGAACTCGTCGCGGAACTTCGCCACGTAGCTCGCGACCGCGATCGCGTCCGAGTCGCCGAGCGGGCAGAGGCACGTGCCGTTGATCCGCTCGCCGACGTCCAGCAGGAGCTCGAGGTCGTCGTGCGTCCCGCGTCCCGCCTCGATCTTCTTGAGGATCTGCGTCAGCCAGCGCGTCCCGACCCTGCACGGCGTGCACTTGCCGCACGACTCGTGCTCGTAGAACTGCGACACGCGGATCGCGAGCTGCACCATGCAGACGCGCTCGTCGAGCGCGATCACCGCCGCCGACCCGATCGCGGTGCCGGCACCGGTCATCGAGTCGAAGTCGAGGGTCACGCGGCGCGCCTCGTCCGCCGTGAGGATCGGCGTCGACGAGCCACCCGGGATCACCGCCTTGAGCGCGCGGCCGTCGGCGATGCCACCGCCGATGCCGTCGATCAGGTCGCCCAGCGGATAGCCGTGCGGCAGCTCGTAGTTGCCCGGGCGCACGACGTTGCCCGACAGCGAGAACACGCGGGTGCCCGTCGAGCTCTCGACCCCGAGCGTCGCATACGTCGCGCCGCCCATCTCCAGGATCGGCGTGACCGTGGTGATCGACTCGACGTTGTTGACGGCCGTCGGCGAGGCGTACAGGCCGGCGATCGCCGGAAACGGGGGCTTCGTGCGCGGCTGGCCGCGCTTGCCCTCGAGCGACTCGAGCAGTGCCGTCTCCTCGCCGCAGATGTAGGCCCCGGCGCCACGGTGGACGACGATCGTCGTGTCGCCGAGCAGCTGCTTCCCGCGCATCTGCTCGAGCGCGGAGACCAGCACCTCGAACTCGCGCTCGTACTCGCCGCGGATGTAGACGAACACGTGGTCGCACTGGATGGCGCGGGCCGCGATCAGGCAGCCCTCGAGAAAGCGGAACGGGACCCGCAGCATGATCTCGCGATCCTTGAACGTGCCTGGCTCCGACTCGTCGGCGTTGACCACCAGGTAGTGAGGCCGCGCGACCTGGTCCGGCTTCGGCAGGAAGCTCCACTTGCGGCCGGTGGGGAAGAACGCGCCGCCCCGTCCGCGCAGCGCGGATGCGTTCAGCTCCTCGATCAGCGCGTCGGGCGCCATCGTCTGCGCCTTGCGGAGCGCCTGGAACCCGCCGACCGCCTCGTAGTCGTCGATCCGGGTCAGCGCGCCGCCGTTCGTGCCGGCGAAGATCACCTCGGGGACGCCCGTCGTCGTCTCGGTCATCGCCGAAGCTCCTCCACGATCCCGGGGACGTCGTCGGCCGTCACGTGCAAGCGGTGGCGGTTGTTCACGGCGACGACCGTCGCCCAGCCGCAGCCGCCGAGGCACTCGACCGTGCGCAGCGTGAACGCGCCGTCGGCCGACGTCTCGCCCGGGTGGATGCCGAGCTCGTCGGCGAAGGCGTCGACCACGGCCTGTGCGCCGCTCACGGCGCACGAGATGTTCGTGCAGACCTCGACGCAGCAGCGGCCGACGGGCTCCAGGCGGAACATGTCGTAGAAGGAGGCAACTCCGTAGCAGTACGCCGGCGTCAGGTCGAGCGCGTCGCCGACCGCGCGGAACGCCTCCTCGGGCAACCATCCTTCGTGGCGTTCCTGCGCGAGCTGGAGCGCCGGCAGCACCGCCGAGCGCGGGTCGGGGTACCGCGCTCGGAGCTCCTGGATCTCGTCGTAGAGGCTCGTCGTGCTCATCGCCGCGCCAATCTAGGTGAGTCTCGCCCCGCGAGATTCACCTGTCGACATCCCCCATCACCGGGTCGAGGCCGCCGCCGACGGCGATCAGGTCGGCGATCGCGACGTCGTAGCAGCACGCCGCCGTCGCCTGCAGCGCGGCGAAGCTCGGCGCCCGGAACTTGATGCGCCACGGCTTCACGCCACCGTCGGAGACGAGGTAGCAGCCGCACTCGCCGCGGGCCGACTCGACCGCGACGTAGACCTCCCCCTCGGGCACCCGGAAGCCCTCGGTGACGATCTTGAAGTGGTGGATGAGCGACTCCATCGACGTGTGGAGCTCCTCGCGGGGCGGCAGCACCACCTTGCGGTCGTCGGCGATCCACGGGGCACCGCGGAGCTCCTCGAGCCGGTCGATGCACTGGGCGACGATGCGCGCGGACTGGCGCATCTCGTCCATGTGCACCTTGTACCGGTCGTAGACGTCGCCGTTCGGGTACACGGGCACCTCGAACTCGACCTGGTCGTAGTGGAGGTAGGGCTCGTTGCGGCGGAGGTCCCAGTCGACGCCCGAGGCGCGCAGCATCGGGCCGGTCTGCCCGAGCGCGAGCGCGTCGTCGGCCGACAGCAGCCCGATCCCCTTCGTTCGCTCGAGCCAGATCTTGTTGCGGTCGAGCAGGCCCTCGTACTCGTCGACCGCCCTCGGCATCCGCTTCGCGGCGGCGCGCGCCCCTTCGAAGAACCCCTCCGGGATGTCCTCCGCGAGCCCGCCGATCTGGAAGTACCGCGTGTGCATGCGCACGCCGGTCACCATCTCGAACAGGTCGAGGATCATGTCCCGCTCGCGGAACGCGTACCAGAACATCGAGATCGCGCCGACCTCGAGCGCGGACGTCCCGAGCCAGACGAGGTGCGAGTGGATGCGGTTGAGCTCGGACAGGCACATCCGCATCCAGGAGGCCTTCTCGGGAGTCTCCAGGCCGAGCAGCTTCTCGACCGCGAGCGCGTAGACGAGCTCGTTCGCCTGGAAGGAGAGGTAGTCGATCCGCTCGGGGTAGGTGACGCCCTTCCAGTAGGTCTTGTGCTCCATCGTCTTCTCGAAGCCGGTGTGGAGGTACCCGATGATCGCCCGGATGCCGGCGATCTTCTCCCCGTCGAGGTCGACGACCAGCCGCAGCACGCCGTGCGTCGACGGGTGGTTGGGCCCGAAGTTGACCGTGAGGATGTCGTCGAGCCGGTGCTTGGTCGGGTCGACCTCCATGATCGTGGGGGTCGGGAAGGGGATGCGCGTTCCCTCGTAGATGCGGGTGGCGGGGAGCACGGGCATGCTCACTCCTCCCCCGAGAATCGGACCGGCTCGCCGCCGATCGGGTAGTCCTTGCGCAGTGGGTGCCCTTCCCAGTCGTCGGGCATGAGGATGCGCACGAGGTTCGGGTGGCCCCGGAACGCGATGCCGAACATGTCGAAGGCCTCGCGCTCGTACCAGTCGGCGGCTGGCCAGACGCGGATCACCGTGTCGATCTCCTCGCCGTCGTCGAGCCACGCCTGCAGCCGCACGCGGGCGGGCTCGTCGGCGACGCGGAGCAGGTGGTAGCTGACGGAGAACCGCTTCGGCCTCGGATCGGGGACGCGCTGGAAGCCCTGGGATCCCGCCGCGTTGAGGTCGCGGCCCGACGGCGTCCCGATGTAGCCGGCGACCCCCACCGAGCCCCAGCCGAGGTAGTCGGCGGGGGAGATGTCGACGAGCATGTTGAAGCCCTCCGCGTCGCGCAGGTGCGTCGCCGCCTCGACGATGCGGGCGGGGTCGACGACGAGCGTGGTCTCGCCGCGATCCTCGATCGTGTCGACGAGGCCGGGGACGGCGGCGTAGGGCGACGTGGGAGGTGCGGACTCGCTCACGCGCAGGCCTCTCGAAGGCCGAGCGCGGGCGAGGCATGCCTCGCCCCTACGCCAGCGATCGTGCGGAGCACGATCACTGGGCGACCCCCCGGATCTCGTACGCAGGCGGCACTCCGGCCCGGATCTTCTCGTGGAGCCGCACGATGCCCTCCATCAGGGCCTCGGGTCGCGGTGGGCAGCCGGGCACGTGGATGTCGACCGGGAAGATCTTGTCGACGCCCTGGAGCACCGTGTAGTTGTTGAACATCCCGCCGGAGCTCGCGCAGGCGCCCATGGCGATCACCCATTTCGGCTCGAGCATCTGGTCGTACACCTGGCGCGCGGGCGCGGCCATCTTGTGGGTCATCCGACCCGAGATGATCAGCAGGTCGGCCTGCCGCGGGGACGAGCTGAACCGCTCCATCCCGAAGCGGGCGATGTCGTAGCGCGACGAGACGATCGACATCATCTCGATCGCGCAGCACGCGAGCCCGAACGTGTCGGGCCACATCGAGTTCGACTGGGCCCACGAGAGCGCCTTCTCCACCGTGGTGGTCAGCAGCGCATCCTCGATCTTCTCGATCTCCTGCTCGAACACCCCGGGGCCCTTGTCGGGCCACAGCGTCCGCTCGGTCCTGAGACCCGACCGGGCCAGCGGCCGATCCGACAGGAGCGGGAGCTTCCTCCCGATCGGCTCTACCGCCACTCGAGCGCCCCCTTGCGCCAGATGTAGACGTAGGCGACCCCGAGGATCGCGACGAACACCAGGAACTCGACCAGACCGAACCAGCCGAGCGCGTCGAGCTGCACGGCGAGCGGGTAGAGGAACACGATCTCGATGTCGAAGAGGATGAAGAGCATCGCGGTGAGGTAGAAGCTGACCGTGAAGCGGCGCTCCGTCCCGGGCGCCTCCGAGGCGACGCCCGACTCGAAGGGCAGCATCCGCTGGCTCGTGCGCGTCGTCGGCCGGTGCGCGAAGACGAACGAGAAGACGATCATCGAGGCCGGGATCGCCGCGGCGAGCAGGGCGTAGATGAGGAACGGCAGCCAGTCAGCGAGCATCGTCGACGATCCGCCCGTTCAGGGCGACCTCGCGCGAAACCTACCACTCCGGCCGTGGGTGCCACGAAGGTGACGCAGATCGACGGTGGGATGCGGGATCGCCGTGTCACGAAGTGGTGTCCTCCGGACGCGGTCCCCGGTGATCGGGCACGTGTTCGCTAGCATCGTGTCATGGAGATCACCGAGCGCCCCATCGACACCACGCTGATCGAGCTCACCCCGGCAGCGGCCGCGAAGGTGAAGGAGCTGATGGCAGCAGAGCCCGACGGCGACACGCTCGTGCTGCGCGTGGCGATCGAGGGCGGCGGCTGCTCGGGCTTCCAGTACGGCCTCGGCTTCTCGACGGGCACCGAGGAGTCGGATCACGTCCTCGACCTCGAGGGCGTCACGGTGGCCGTCGACCCGTTCAGCGCGCCGTACCTCAAGGGTGCCCGGATCGACTACCTCAACACGATCAACGAGGCGGGCTTCAAGATCGACAACCCGAACGCCACCTCGTCCTGCGGCTGCGGCCACTCCTTCCAGGTGGAGGAGGGCGAGGAGCTCCCCGAGGGCACCTCGGTCGGCGGCTGCGGCTCGGGCTGCAGTCACTAGCTTGCTCGCCAGGGTCTGATCCGCGGGAGCGGATCAGACCGGCTTGATCCCCCGTGCGGCTTCGCCGCGCGGAGGCAAATCCCTGAAGGGGGCGCGCCCGCGCGCCCGCCTGGGCGGGGGCGTTCGCTCGATCCGTTGACCCGTGGTCGGCGGGCCCTGGACTGCGCCGGGCGGGGTCGTGCGGTGCGTGGGCACGGTGTCGGACTTCAGTCCGACACCTGGCGTGGCGCTCTCAGCCGAGCGGCCAGGCGAGGGCGGGGAGCCAGCGGTCCCATTCCGCGCGCAGCGCGCCGCCGGCCGTCGCTCTGTCGAGCGCGTCGTCGAGCGCCTCGCGGAGATCGTCCTGCCCGCGCGGCAGCGCCGCGCCCCACGCGTTCCGCGTCGGCGCTGTGAAGGCGATCCGCACCCCGTCGGACGGGTCGAGCCCCAGGAACGCGGGCTCGTCGTCCACGACCGCGTCGATCTCGCCGTCCCGGAGCGCTGCGAGCATCTCGGCGAGCACGTCGTCGCTCGTGCCGTCGAAGCCGCGCGTCTCGGCGCCGGGGAACGACTCCGCAAGCGCCATGTTCGTCGAGCCGGCGATCGCGCCGACCCGCCGGCCGACGAGCTCGTCGGGTCCGCCCACGTCGTCGAAGGCGCGGACGACGACCGCCTCGTCGAACGTCGCGTACGGACGCGTGAACGCCACGCGCTCCCGCCGGGACGGCGTGATCGCCTGCCCGCACCACACCGCGTCGCACTCGCCCCGCTCGAGGGCGGGCAGGAAGTCCGCCCAGCGACGGAAGACCCAGGCCAGCTCCAGCCCGAGCTCGGCCGCGACGAGGTCTGCTGCGGCCGGCTCGTAGCCGTGCCGCGTCCCGTCCGGCTCGGTCCAGAAGAGCGGTCGGGCGTCGAGAGCCGCGCAGCAGAGCGTCAGCGTGCCCGGGACGATCGTGCTCACGTCGCGACCGCGACCGGATCGCACCACCCGTCGAGCCACTCCGTTCGGTGTCCGTCCTCGTGCCAGAGCACCGGGAAGAACGCCTCGTCGAGCCCCCGCTCGCTCGGCCGGCGGTACTTCGAGTAGACCGGATGCGGCGTGGCGTCCTCCGCCCAACGCGTCTCGGTCGAGACCATGTGGCTGACGATCGCGCGTCGCTCCTTGTCGGCCCGCTCGTTCGGAGGCGAGCCGTGGAACGTCCACCCGTCGTGGAACGCCGCACCGCCCGCCGGCACCTCGATCGGCACGAGGTCGATCTCCCTCCCCGCGGGGAGCACCTCCTTCACGTAGCCCAGCCAGTCGTCGGGGGCGTGGAACGACCCTCCCGCGGCGAACCGGGGCCAGTGGTTCGACCCGCGAACGTAGTAGATCGTCCCGGCGTCGGCGCTCGTGTCGTCGAGCGCCATCCAGCACGTCGTCATGTTCGGCGGGTCGAGCCAGCCGACGTACGCGGCGTCCTGGTGGCAGAGCAGGGCCTTGCCCGACGGCGGCTTCCAGATCGCGTTGTCCTGGATCAGCCGCAGTCCGGGGAGTCCGGCGAGCCGCGCGCCGAACTCGGCGTTGCGGGCCGCGAGCACCGTCGCAGCGAGCGTGCGGTCGCTCTTCCAGACGTTGCACAGCTGTCGCGTCTTGTCTGGCGGTGTCACGCTGGGCTCGTAGTTGACCTCGTCGGGCCGGAGACCCGTCTCCCACTCGTGGGCGAAGGAGCGCGCGAAGTGCTCGCGCGCGGCCGTCACCTCGTCGGCGGAGAGGAAGGACTCGACGACGACGAACCCGTCGCCGCGGTAGGCGTCGATCTGCTCGGCGGTGGGCTGCATCGTGCTCCTCCTGGGGCGTGCGTGCGAGTGCGACCGGTTGCGTCCGCTAAAAGATATAACATCTAGATCATATGGAGATCAAGGCGCACGAGCTCGTGCTCGGGCCGCTGCAGCCGAAGGGAGCGGTCGAGCAGATCGTGCGTCGCATCGGCGAGGCGATCGGGGCTGGACTGCTCTCCCCGGGAGAGCGGCTGCCGGCGGAGCAGGAGCTGGCGGCGCGACTCGACGTCGCGCCGATGACCCTGCGGCACGCGCTGGCGGTTCTCCGCGAGGCGGGCTTCATCGAGACGCGACGCGGGCGCTCTGGCGGATCGTTCGTCCGAGCCGACGCGCCGTCTGCGGTGGTCGCACCGGACGCAGCTCCGCCGAGCGCGTCCGCGCTCCGTGCGCTGACGGACTGGCGGCGCGCCGTGTCGGGTGAGGCCGCTGCGCTCGCCGCCCGCCGCTGCGCCGACGGCGACCTCGCGCGGCTCGAGCTGCTCGCTGCGGCGGTCGAGGCGGCGGTGGACGACCGCTCTGCCTACCGGCACGCGGACGCCCGGCTCCACGTCGGCGTGGCCGAGGTCGCGAGGTCGCAGCGGCTCGTGGTCGCCGAGACCGAGCTCCAGGTCGAGGTCGCGGAGCTGCTCGCCTTCGCGCCGGGGCCGGCGTCGGCCCGGCGTGTCTCGCAGGCTGGGCACGCTCCGATCGTGGGGGCGATCGGCGCCGGCGACGCCGACGGCGCTCGCGCCGCCATGCTCGCGCACGTGGAGGCCACCCACGACTGGGTCGTCGGGCTCCGGCTCGGACGACTCGGGCGCTGAGTCGATCGCCTGCGACCGCGCTGGGCGGGCTTCTCTAGATTGGCGACATGAGCGGTCGTCCACTGCGCGTCGCCGTCGTCGGGTCGGGGCCTGCCGGGTTCTACGCAGCCGGGCACCTGCTCGCGGCCGAGACGCCGGTCGAGGTCGACGTGATCGAGCGGCTGCCCACGCCGTGGGGGCTGGTACGCCTCGGCGTCGCGCCCGACCACCCGAACATCAAGGCCGTCTCGCGCGTCTTCGAGAAGATCGCGGCGAAGCCGGGGTTTCGCTTCCTCGGCAACGTGGACGTCGGGCGGGACGTCTCGCACGGGGAGCTCGTCTCCCTCTACGACGCGGTGATCTACTCGTTCGGCGCACAGACCGATCGCAGGATGGGCATCCCCGGAGAGGATCTGCCGGGCTCATGGCCTGCGACCGCCTTCGTCGCCTGGTACAACGGCCACCCCGACTTCCAGGGACTCCCGTTCGACCTCTCCGGGAGGCGCGCCGTGGTCGTCGGGAACGGGAACGTCGCGGTGGACGTGGCCAGGATGCTCGCGCTCACGGCCGAGGAGCTTGGGACGACCGACACGACGGACGAAGCGATCGCCGCGATCGTCGCCTCCGGCATCCAGGAGATCCTCGTGCTCGGCCGTCGCGGCCCCGTGCAGGCGGCCTTCACCAACCCGGAGCTGGTCGAGCTGACGGAGCTCGCGGGCGCCGACCTCGTCGTCGACCCGGCCGATCTCGCGCTCGACCCCGCGAGCGAGGCCGCGCTGACCGACGACGCGATGGCTCAGCGCAACCTCGCGGTGCTGCGGGAGGTCGCCGGCGCGCCCCGCACCGACAAGCCGCGCTCGGTGCACCTCCGCTTCCTCGTCTCGCCGGTGGCCATCCTCGGCGACGGGAAGGTCGAGGCGGTCGAGGTGGTGCGCAACCGCCTCGAGGCCGGCGACGACGGCCGGCTCCGGGCGGTGTCGACGGAGGAGCGGGAGACGATCCCGTGCGACATCGTGCTGCGGAGCGTCGGCTACCTCGGCACGGGCCTCGACGGCATGCCGTTCGACGAACGACGCGGGGTGATCCCGAACGACGGCGGCCGTGCGCTCGGCGCGGACGGCTCGGCCGTGCCAGGGGTGTACGTCGCCGGCTGGATCAAGCGCGGGCCGAGCGGCGTGATCGGCACGAACAAGAAGGACGCGACCGAGACCGTCGAGCTGCTGCTGGCCGACGCCGCCGAGGGTCGGGTGCCGCAGGTCGACGCGACCGCGGCCGACGTCGACGCCCTGCTCGCCTCACGCGGGGTCGAGGTCGTCTCGCACGAGGGCTGGCAGCGCATCGACGCCGTCGAGCGCGCCGCGGGCGAGCCGCAGGGCCGCCCGCGCGTGAAGCTCTGCACGTGGGACGAGCTGCTCGCCGCCGCCCGCGGCGCCTGACGCCCCGCCAGGGTTCCGCGTCGGCCGGTGTCCCTCCCGGCCGTCTTGACAGCGATCAGTGCCTGACACAGCCTCGGGTCGGCGGCGGACAGCCGCTCGAGAAGTGCCTGCATGAGGAGGCATCTCTCGCCGATGCCGACCGAGCCGCCATACGGCGGTGCCGTATGTGCGAGCCACCGTCGATCGTGGCCGTCTTGACAAGATCCGGTCTCTGACACCGAACGCAGCCGAGGGGGCCGCCCGCGCGTGTGGCGCTGTGTGGCCAGGGCGCGCCCGTGGATCAGCAGTGCGTACCGATGCGCCAGACCGGACCTCGGGCGATGATGGTGGTGTCGAGGGAGGTGGTACCGATGCGGGTTCTCGATCGCCTGAAGGCGTGGAGGCGCAGGGG
Organism: uncultured Actinomycetes bacterium; assembly: GCA_963703095.1. Lineage (GTDB taxonomy): Bacteria > Actinomycetota > Thermoleophilia > Gaiellales > Gaiellaceae > Gaiella. The sequence goes on along the minus strand of OY969787.1, from coordinate 197,856 downwards.
CGCGCTCGCGAGGGAGCGAGAGGCCCAGGACGCTGTCGACGAGCTCGACGAGGAGATCCTGCGGCACGACCTCAGCGGTGTGAAGGAGGACACGTTCGTCGCCTCGGGTGACGGCTCGGTCCTGCCCGGCCTGCCGCTGACGACGTCACACGAGGTCTACGAGGAGTTCGAGCACGACGAGCGCGCGCCGGTCGATCCGGCCAGGTAGCCGCCCGACCGAGCGCAGGCCCCGGCGAGCGGGCTCACCGGGGCCTTCCATGGCCCGCGGTTCCTCCGGTGTGCCGCGGGGCCACGGGGTTACAGTGGCCCCGCAGACCTGCGAGGAGGAGACATGGACAAGCTCTGGGGTGGAGAGACCGACAAGGCCGTCGACAACTTCCCGGTGTCGGGCGAGCCGATCCCGCTCCCGGTCGCCCACTGGCTGGGGCGCATCAAGGCAGCGGCGGCGCGCGTGAACGCCGATCTCGAGCTGCTCGACGGGGAGGTCGCAGAGCGCATCGCCGCCGCCGCAGACCGCGTCGCGGCGGGTGAGTTCGACGACCAGTTCCCGATCGACGTCTTTCAGACCGGTTCCGGCACGAGCTCGAACATGAACGCGAACGAGGTGATCGCCTCGCTCGCGGGCGAGGACGTGCACGCCAACGACCACGTCAACATGGGGCAGTCGTCGAACGACGTGTTCCCGTCGGCCGTGCACTGCGCCGCGCTGTCGGAGATCGCTCACGACCTGCTGCCCGCGCTCGAGCGCCTCGCTGCCTCCCTGGAGCGGAAGGCCTTCGACTTCGACGACATCGTCAAGTCGGGCCGCACGCACCTCATGGACGCCGTGCCGGTCACGCTCGGTCAGGAGTTCGCCGGCTACGCCGCGCAGGTGCGGCAGGGGATCGCCCGCGTCGAGGGCGCGATGCCGCGGCTGGGGCAGATCCCGCTCGGCGGCACCGCCACCGGCACAGGCCTCAACACCCATCCGGAGTTCGCGCCCCGCGTGCGACAGCGGCTCTCGAGCGAGACCGGTCTGCAGATCTCCGCGCCGGCCGACCACTTCGAGGCGCAGGCCGCCCGCGACGGTCTCGTCGAGGCCTCGGGGGCGCTCAAGGTCGTCGCTGTCTCGTTGACGAAGATCGCCAACGACCTGCGCCTCATGGGCTCGGGCCCGCGCGCCGGCCTCTCCGAGCTGTTCCTGCCGGAGCTGCAGAAGGGCTCGTCGATCATGCCCGGAAAGGTCAACCCGGTCATCCCGGAGGTCGTGACGCAGGTGGCCGCTCAGGTGATCGGCAACGACGCCGCGATCACGATCGGCGGCATGAACGGCCACTTCGAGCTGAACGTCTACATCCCGCTGATGGCCCGCAACCTCCTCGGCTCGGTCAAGCTGCTCTCCAGCGCGTCCCGCCTGCTCGCCGAGAAGTGCGTCGACGGGATCGAGGCGAACCGCGAGCAGAACGAGCTCTACGCCGAGAGCACGCTCAGCGCCGCGACCGCGCTCAACCCGTACATCGGCTACGACAAGGCGTCGGAGATCGTCAAGACGGCCGCCGCCTCCGGCCGCTCGCTGCGGGAGGTGGCGCGCGAGCTGGGCGTCGACGACGGCGTGCTCGACGAGGCGCTCGACTACCACGCGATGGCCAAGCCGCACGGGTAGTCGACCACGAAAGAGGGATTGGCTGGAGGGCGCATCGGGTCGATCGACTGGCAATGCGGCAGTTCCTCCCGGCGGCTCTCGGTGCGCTGATGCTCGCGATCACCGTGCCGCTGGCGCACGCGATCACGAACGGCGAGCCGGACGGCACCGCGCACCCGTACGTCGGGCTCGTCGGCTTCTACGACGGGGACGGCGCGTACGTGCAGCGCTGCAGCGGCACGCTGATCGCGCCGACGGTCGTCCTCACCGCAGCGCACTGCGCGTTCGCCGACGACGGCACGCGGCTCGAGGTGGCGCGCGTCTGGTTCGATCCGGTGGTCGGGCCCGGTGTCGTCTCGGGCAAGATCGGCGGCTCGCCGGGCAGCGCCGTGCCGCACCCGGCGTTCGACGGGTACGCCAGCTTCCCCGAGTCGAGCGACGTGGCCGTCGTCCTGCTCGACGAGCCCGTGACGGGCCGCGGGCAGGCGGCGCTCGCACCGGTCGGCTCCCTCGACGGCGTGAAGAAGAAGGACGCCGGCTCGTTCACGCTCGTCGGCTACGGCTCCCTGCAGGTGAAGCCGGTCGAGATCACGGGCGACCGCACGCGCCTGCGTGCGAGCGCCGTCCTCGGCGGGCCGAACGGCTCGAAGACCGCAGGGTTCAACCTGCGCACGAAGCCGGGCAATGACGGCGGCGGCTTCTGCTTCGGCGACTCCGGCGGGCCGGCCCTGCTCGATGACACGAACGTCGTCGTCGCGGTCAGCTCGCTCTCGCAGCAGAGCTGCAAGGCGTACGCGCTCTCCTACCGCGTCGACACCGCCTCGGTGCAGGGCTGGCTCGCGCAGTACCTCCCCTGAGGTCGACTACCGCGGGCCGCTCTGGTCGCCCTCGAACTCGCCGGGACGGGCGCCCAGACGCGCGTCGACCCGCATGTCCGAGGCAGCATCCTGGTAGGCGTCCTCGGCGAGGTCGGCCTCGGCCTCCTCGAGCTTCTCGTCGGCCTCGTCGGGCGTCTGGCGGAGCCAACCGAGAATCCTGTTCTTGAATGCCATTGGCGGAGTGTACGACGGCGGGCCTCAATCTCAGGGCGGAGGGGGCGGCGTCCGCCGCCCCCTCACAGGTGGTCCTCGGTGCTTCAGCCGTCCAGGAAGTCGACCCAGTCGAGGCGCGCTGTCTTCGGAACGACCCGAGTCGATCAGTACGCGACCGCGCCGAGGCCGCTGTCGGCGGCGTGCTTCTGCTCGTCCGCTCGGTAGCTCGAGCGCACGAGCGGCCCGGCGAAGACAGAGCCGAAGCCGAGCGCCTCGCCCTGCTCGCGCAGCCAGCGGAACTCGTCGGGGTGCACCCAGCGGTCGATCGGCGCATGACCGCTCGAGGGCTGGAGGTACTGGCCGATCGTGACCACGTCGACCCCGTGTGCGCGCAGCTCGCGCATCGTGGCGACGACCTCGTCGTTCGTCTCGCCGAGCCCGACGATGATCCCCGACTTCGTCAGCACCGGGTAGTCGGCCCGCTCCTTCGCGCGGCGCAGGAGCCACAGCGCCTTGTCGTAGCTCGCCTTCGCGCCCCGCATCCGCCGGTGCAGCCGGCGCACCGTCTCGATGTTGTGGTTGAAGACCTCGGGCCGCGCGGCGAGCACGGTCGTGAGCGCCTGCTCCTCGACCCCGAGGAAGTCGGGCGTCAGCACCTCGACGGAGCAGTCGGGCAGCTTCGCCTTGAGCGCGCGGATCGTCGCTGCGAAGTGACCGGCACCTCGGTCGGGCAGGTCGTCGCGGTCGACCGACGTCACGACGACGTGCTTCGCTCCGAGCGTGGCCGCCGCCTGGGCGAGTCGCAGCGGCTCGAGCGGGTCCGGTGGATGTTCGGGCCTGCCGGAGGTGACGTAGCAATACCGGCAGGCGCGCGTGCACGTGTCGCCGAGGATCTGGAAGGTGGCCGTGCCCTTGCCCCAGCACTCGGCGATGTTCGGGCAGCGCGCCTCCTCGCAGACGGTCGTCAGCGACGCGCCGTGCAGGAGCTTCTTGACGTCGAAGAAGCGGGTGTCCTGGCTCGGCGCGCGGACGCGCATCCAGTCGGGACGCCGCGGCCGCTCGGCGACGGGCAGGGATCGCTCCACCCGGCCATTGTAGGGGCGGCACCTGCCCCGCCCGCGCCCTGGCCCGCTGTAGGACTGGTCGCTGCCCGTCACGGCACGAGCGTGAAGCGCGCGACGTGGGCCGGGCGCACGACGGAGAAGTGCCGGCGGTCGAGCGTCGCGACGGACGTCTCGCCGAGCCGCTCGGCGGTCGTCATCACCGACGCATCGACGAACCCGAGCGGGAGGTCGGCGTAGCGCTCGACGAGCACGCGGATCCGGCGGATGTCCTCGAGGTCGTGCTCGTAGGCGAGGTACGCGCCGCGGAGGAGATCGTCGAGCACGACCTGTGTCGTGTGCGGCACGCCGCGGCGGGCGGCCAGCTGGTCGAGCTCGACGAGCGTGGACGCGGGAACGATGACGTCGTCCGCCGCCTCGAGCAGCGCAGCACACCTGGCGTGCTCACGATCCCTGACGTTCAGCGACGCCCACAGGACGGAGGTGTCGCAGACGAGCGTCACTCGTCGGGCGGGAGCCCGTAGAGGATCTCCTCGACGCGCGACGCGGTGTCGTCGCCCGGCTCGCCGGTCGCGATGGCACCGATGAAGGTCAGTGGCGGTCGCCGTCGACGACGGAGTCGCGTGTGGAGCACGAGCGCCTGGCGGATCTCCTCGCCGAGCGAGACCCCATGGTCGCGCGCCATCGCACGCAGCTCGTCGAGCAGGTCGTCCGGGGCCATGATCGTCGTCCGGCTCATGCGCGCCATTATGGCACTCATTATGTCACGTCTTCGTGACGCGATGATGCCGCGCCGGGCCCGGCAACGACCGCTCAGCGAGCGGCGAGCTTGGCGTGCACCGGCTGCGCCCAGAGCCCCATGCCGTCCTCGGCGGGCAGCTCCTCGAACGCGAGGTCGAACACCTCGGCCAGCGACGCGGTCGCGACGGGCCGCACCTCGTCGACCGTCACCGCGCGGCCGAGCTCGCGCGCGATCGTCGTGAAGGAGGCGTCCTCCAGCCCGCAGGCGGTGATCCACTCGGTGAACGGCGCGGGGTCGAGGTCGACGTTGAGCGCGTAGCCGTGCGTCGTCACCCACCGCGACGCGTGGACGCCGATCGAGGCGATCTTCCGCGGCGGCGCGCTCGCCGTGGCGGGCATCCAGACGCCGGTGAGGCCGTCGATCCGCGTGGCCTCGAGTCCGAACGACGCGACCGTCCGGATGAGCGCCTCCTCGAGCTCGCGGACGTATCGTTTCAGGTCCTGCCCGTGCCGCTTGAGGTCGAGGATCGGATAGCAGACGAGCTGCCCCGGTCCGTGGAAGGTCGACTTGCCGCCGCGGTCGGTCTCCACCACGTCGACCTCGATGCCCGCCGGCAGGTGGAGCTCCCCCGCGTCCGCACGACGGCCGAGCGTCACGACCGGCTCGTGCTCGAGGAGGATCACCGTGTCGGGGATCGCGCCCTGCGAGACGGCTCCCGCGAGCGACCGCTGCAGCGCGAGGGCGTCGCCGTAGGGGACGACGCCAGGGAGGTCGAGGAGGTACGCGCCGGTCACGGCGACCAGCGTAGATCACGAGGCGCCACGGAACCGGGGGGTGGGTCGACGCCTGCGTCGTCTAGAGCGCGCGCATCCGGTTGTTGCGGGGGTTGTGCTCGAGCTCGGCCAGCCCGAGCGCCTCCAGCACGGGCGGCACGTAGTGGGCGAACCGGCCGCGGTAGCCCTTGCGCAGCCCGTACCACCCGCCGACGGGGTTGTCGGCCGACCGCGCCCACGCCTCGACGGTGCCCTCGGCCGGCGGCTTCTGCTCGTCCGTGCCGCCGAGCGGCAGCCAGTCCCCGTGCGCCCGCAGCATCGCGTGGAGATCCTCGATCGCGCTCAGGTGGTAGCGGAGCTGGGTCGAGCCGACCTGGCACACGAGCGCGGGCGGGTCCGCTGAAGGGTCGCGGTAGAGCGTGTACTCCGACCCTCCCGGCGGGGTGCTCAGGACCCAGGGGCTCTCGGGTGTGCCGTCGCCGGCCGCCACGACTACGCCGAGCCCTCCCAGCCCTCCAGCCGGTCGCGCAGGTCCTTCATGAAGCCGCCGCTGTAGGCGCCGTCGACGAGCCGGTGGTCGTACGTGAGGGTGATGTTCATCATCGGCCGGACGGCGATCACGTCCTTGCCGAACCCGTCCTGGACGACCCATGGTCGCTTGACGAGCGCGTACGTGCCGAGGATCCCGACCTGCGGCTGGTTGATGATGGGCGTGCCGTGGAAGGTGCCGAACCCGCCGGGGTTCGTGATCGTGAACGTGCCGCCCTGCACGTCGTCGGGCAGCAGCTTCTTCGTGCGCGCGCGCTCTGCCAGGTCGGCGATCGCGCGCGCGATGCCGAGCAGGTTGAGGTCCTGGGCGTTGCGGATCACGGGCACGATCAGCCCTCTGCCGCCGTCGAGCGCGACGGCGATGCCGAGGTTGACGAACGAGCGGGTCACGATCTTCTCGCCCCGCAGCTCGCCGTTGATCCACGGCCAGTCCTCGAGCGCTTGCACGGTCGCCTCGGCGACGAACGCCAGGTAGGTGGGGTTGACCCCGTACTTCGCCTGGTACTCGGCCTTCAGCTCCTCGCGGGCGGCCACGATGCGGGACATGTCGACCTCGATCGCGCTCGTCACGTGCGCCGACGTGTCGAGCGAGCGGCGCATGTGCTCCATCACGCCACGGCGCATCGCCGTCATCGGCTCCTCGGCCTCGCCCGGCGCGAGGGGCACGTCCTGCGGAAGTGCCAGTGGGGCCGGTGTGGTCGGGCGGGGGGCCGGTGGCGGAGCCGGCGGCTGCGCTGAGACCGCAGGGGCGGCCGCGACCGGCACTGGTGCAGCCGGCGGAGCGGCGACGGGCACCACCGGTGCAGGCGCAGCGGCCACCTCTGGCACCTGCGCAGCAGGTGCCTCGGGCGTCGCGGCCGGCGCGGCGGCAGCACCAGACTCGATGTAGGCGAGGATGTCCTTCTTCGTCACCCGGCCGCCTTGCCCGGTCCCGGTGACCGCGGACGGGTCGACCCCGTGCTGGGCCGCTATGCGCGCCACCACCGGCGAGACGAACGTGCGGCCGTTCCCCTCCACCGGCATCTGCGCCGCCACGGGCGCGGGCACAGGAGTGGCCGGAACGGGAGTCGATGCCGGTTCGGCTGCGTCCTGCGCCACTGGCACCTGCGCAGCAGGTGCCTCGAACGCCTCCGCCTCCGGCACCGGCGGCAACGCGGGCTCCGGCTCCGCGGGAAGCGCGCCTGCCGGCGCGATCACGGCGAGCACCGTCCCCACCTCGACCGTCTCCCCCTCCTGCACGAGGATCTGCGCAACGACGCCTTCGCCGGGGCTCGGCACCTCGGTGTCGACCTTGTCGGTGGAGATCTCGAGCAGCGGCTCGTCCATCGCGATCGCCTCGCCGGGCTGCTTCAGCCAACGGGTGATCGTGCCCTCGGAGACGGAGACGCCCATCTGGGGCATCACCACCTCGATCTGTGTGCCGGTGCTCACTGTCGATACCTCCTGCGCATGGTCGCTGGGTGCGTGCCCGTCAGTACGCGGCGAGCTCGCGGAGACCGGCGACGACGTCGTCGACCTGGGGGATGAAGGCCCGCTCGAGCGGGGGGGAGAAGGGGACGGGTGCGTCGGGCGCGGCGATGCGACGCAGCGGCGCGTCGAGATCCTCGAACGCCTCCTCGGCGACCGTCGCGAGGATCTCGGCGCCGAACCCGCCGGTGCGCGTGTCCTCGTGCAGCACGAGCGCCCGGGAGGTGCGGCGCACGCTCTCGAGCACCGTCTCGCGGTCCCAGGGGATCAGGGTGCGCAGGTCGATCACCTCGACCGACACGCCGTCGGTCGCGAGCCGGTCGGCGGCTTCGGCGGCCGTCCACACCATCGCGCCCCAGGTGATCACGGTGACGTCGTCGCCGGCGCGGTGGATCCGCGCCCTGCCGAACGGCACGGTGTAGCGCTCGTCCGGCACCTCGCCCTTGATCCGCCGGTAGAGGTGCTTGTGCTCGAAGAAGAGCACCGGGTTGGGATCCTCGATCGCCGTCACGAGCAGGCCCTTCGCGTCCTCGGGGGTGGCGGGGCAGACGACCTTCAGCCCGGGGATGTGGGCAAAGCTCGACTCGGGGTTCTGGGAGTGGAAGGGGCCGCCCGAGAACCCGCCCCCGGACGGGAGCCGCACGACGATGGGGATCGGCGTGCCGGCCCGGTAGTGCTGCTTCGCAGCCACGGTGACGAGGTGATCCCACGCGCACGAGATGAAGTCGGCGAACTGCATCTCGGCCACGGGGCGCAGACCCATCAGCGCCGAGCCGGTCGCGCCGCCGAGGATCGCGGTCTCGGAGAGGGGCATGTCGATCACCCGCCAGGGCCCGAACTCCTCCTGGAAGCCGAGCGTCACCTTGAAGGCGCCGCCGTAGACGCCGACGTCCTCTCCGAGCACGAACACCCGCTCGTCGCGGCGCATCTCCTGGCGGAGGCCGTCCGAGATCGCCTGGAGGTACGTCTTCTCGCTCACTTGTGGTGGGGAGTGTCGAGCTCCTCGGCCTCGGCGAACACGCCGTCGAGGAGCGTGGCCGGATCGGGCAGCGGGGATGCCTCCGCCCGCTGGATGGCGTCGTTGAGGATCCGCTTGACCGTTGCGGTGAGCTCGGCCTCCTCCTCGTCGCCCAGGTGGGCGTGGTCGTGCAGCCACGTGCGGAAGCGCTCGATCGGATCGCGTCGAGCCCACTCCTCGAAGAGCTCCTTCGGGACGTAGAAGGCGTCGTCGTGGACGGCGTGTCCCTCCATGCGGAGCGTGAGGCTCTCGATCAGGGTCGGGCCACCCCCTTCGCGCGCCTTCTCGATCGCGCGCTTGGCCTCCCGGTACACGGCGAGCACGTCGGTGCCGTCGACGACGACCCCGTCGAAGCCGTAGGCCACAGCCCGATCGGCCAGGTGCTCGCAGGCGTACTCGAGGTGGGCCGGTGTGGAGTACGCCCATTGGTTGTTGTCGATCACGAAGACGACCGGCAGCCGTCGCACGCCGGCGAAGTTCATCCCCTCGTGCGCGTCCCCGCGTGCGGCCGCGCCCTCGCCGCACCACGCGACGGCGACACGGTGCTCCTGGCGGATGCGGAAGGCGAGGGCCATGCCCACTCCGACCGGCAGCATCGCCGGCAGGTGGCTGACCATCGCGTGCAGCCCGAGTCGCGCGTCACCGAGATGGACGTTGCCGTCGCGACCGCCGGTCGGGCCGTCGGCGCGTCCCATGTACTGGGCGAAGATCCGCCACGGCTCGACGCCCCGGGTGATGTGGACGCCCATGTCGCGCTGGATCGGCGTGCCGACGTCGTTCGGCCCCATCGCCGTCGCGATCCCGACGGCCGAGGCCTCGTTGCCGCGACCGGTGTAGAACGAGCCGGGGATCTTCCCCTGCTTGTAGAGGATGTGGCCGCGCTCCTCGACCCCGCGGGTGATCAGCAGGTTGCGGTAGATCCCGAGCAGATCCTCGCGGTCGAGGCCTGCGTCGATCACCTCCTGAAGCGAGCCGACCGGCTCGGCCTCCCGTACTGCCATGCGCGGCAATCCCCCCGTGGGTGCTGGTCCGGCACGACTCTACCGGCTCCGGCAGTCGGATCCCGGCTGCCGACCGGGCCGCTACAGGCCGAGCTTCTCCGCGAGGAGCGTGTCGAGCACGCGATGGGTCGCCGGCTCGATGAGGTTCATGCTGAGCACGCCGGACAGGCGCTCGCAGAGGGCGATGCCGGCATCGGTGCTGGTCGCCTTGCCCGCGATGAGGTCGGGCACGACGTCGTAGGCCGTCGCGACGCCGACGACGGCGTAGGGGTCCGACGCGCAGAGCACGGTGCAGCGGACGTTCGAGGCCAGCGCGGCCGACGCGACGTCGACGTTGTACCCCTCCAGCGGTGACGAGCCGCACTCGACCACCACCACGTCCGGCTCGCCGGCGGCGAGCCGGGAGAGCATGTGCTCGAGCGCGACGCGGTACTCCTTCGGGCTCACCAGCGTCGAGGGCAGCCCTGCGTCGACGAAGTCGACCGTCGGGCTGGCGCCCGCGTCGCTCATCCCGAGGATCTCCCGGTAGCGCGCCACGCCGGTCACCTTCGTCGCGGCGACCCTGAGGCCCATCTCGCGCAGGCGCCGGATCAGGACGATCACCGACGTCGTCTTCCCGGCGCTCATCGACGTGCCGATCACCAGCACGACGGGCGCGGTGAGCGGCCGCCGCTCGACCGGCTCGACGAACGACGCCATGGTGACCTTCGCGCCGTCGGTGGTCACGTGCCCCCGGTAGGTGAGGGGCACGAGGTGGGCCCGCGCAGCCGGCGTGGCGGACGTCGCCCGGCCGAAGACCCCGGCGCGCGTGAGCGCGTGCATGCTCAGGTCGCTGCCGATCTCGGTCCAGTCGCCGACCGCCTCGAGCGTGGCCGAGCGACGACCGAACGCGCCGACGAGCAGGTCGCCGGCGACGACGTCGGCCATGCGACCCGTCGCCAGCTCGACGTCGAACGGGGTGTCGAAGCTGTCCGGCACCTCGCCGACCACGTAGTCGCCGGTGGCCCACTGGCTGCGCGGCAGCAGGGAGATGCCCGCGCCCTCGAACGACGCGATCCGCGTCACGCTGGTCAGCACCGCAGCCGAGAGCGCGTCCGACGTTCTGCTGCGCGGCGCGGTGGGCTCTGTCGTGCCGGGCGCCGCCGCAGCAGCACGCGCGGGCGGCCGCGCGGACTTCTTCCTGGTCGGTGGCTTCCTCGCCTTCACGGCGTCTCCACCGGCGAGAGCAGGAGCAGGGCCAGCAGTGCTGCGCGCTCGGGGAGGCGCGGGATCACCACGCGCTCGTCGGCGGCGTGCGCTCCCTCGCCCACGGGCCCCAGCCCATCGAGCGTCGGCGTGTGCAGGCTCGTGTAGTTGCCGTCGGACGCACCGCCGACCATCACGCTCTCGAGCTCGAGCCCGAGCGAGGCCCCGAGCCGCGCAGCCGTTGCGAACAGCGCGAGGTTGCCCGGGGTCGCCTCCATCGGCGGCCGCCCGAGGCCTCCCTCGACCTCGATCCGGAGGCCGGCTCCGACCGGCTGCAGCCCGCGGATCACGGCATCGACCTGTTCGCCGTCGACCCGCGTCGGAACCCGGACGTCGACCACGGCGACGGCCTCGGGGGCGATCACGTTGGGCCGCAGCCCACCGTCGATCGTCCCCACGTTCACCGTGATCCCTCGCTCCGCGTCGTTCAGGGCGAACAGGCGCTGGATCTGGTGGGAGAGCTCGAGGATGGCGCTGAGCCCCTCCTCGGGCGCCACGCCGGCATGGGCGGCGCGCCCGCGCACGGTGACCCGGTAGGCGCCCGTCCCCTTGCGTGCGGTCTTGAGGGCGCCGCGCGTCCCGAAGGCCGACTCGAGCACGAACGCACGCGCGGCTCCTCGCGCGAGTCGGAGGATCAGTGGCCGCGACTCCCTGCTCCCGACCTCCTCGTCCGACGTCATCAGCACCACGGGCGTGACCTGCGGCTCGAGAGACTGCGCCGCCAGGGCCTGCAGCGCGAAGACGACCTGGACGAGCCCGGCCTTCATGTCTGCCACGCCGGGGCCGAACAGCTCGTCGCCGCGACGCTCGACGGGCATCGTGGCGAGCGTCCCGACGGGCCACACGGTGTCCATGTGGCCGAGGACGATCTGGTACGGGGCACCCCGCCGTCGCACTGAGGGCCGTGCGTAGAGGTGATCGCCGACCTGGCGCGCGGGAACCCGACGCACCTCGTAGCCCACGCCGGTGAGCGCGGCCGCCAGGAGCGCGTACGGGGCCGCCTGCGCCTCGCGGTCGAGGGTCGGCGACTCGGCCCGGGCGAGCGCCGAGAGGAGGTCGACCATCGCGTCGGTCCGCTCGCGCAGCCACGCGAGCACCGCCGGGGCGGCCGACTCCGCGCTAGAGATGGAAGTCGGCGGGAAAGGGGAAGGCGTTCGAGGCATCGATCCGTGCGAACCTCCCGGGGGACAGAAAGGCCAGGAGCGGCAGCTCGTGGATCACGTCGCCGTCGTCGCGGTCGGCCTCGCGCAGCGCCTGCTCGTGGGCGGCGGCGGCGACGACCCGACCGATCACGAGGCTGTTCTCCCCGAACCCGTCGAGCGTCCGGTCGAGCTCGCACTCGAGCCAGAAGCCGCAGCCCGCGACCAGCACCCCGTCGACGACGTCCGCGGGGAACGTGTGGAGCGCGGCCAGCGCCGGCTTCGAGTCGTCCGGCTGGCGGCCCGCGGCCGCGAGGCTCGTCTCGAGGATCTGGTCGGGACCGGGGTAGCTGACGGTGAACGCGCCGCGAGCGACGGCGTTCGCGTAGGTGCCGTGACGCGGCGAGCAGACGAACGCGAAGTAGTTCGACCAGCCGAGCGGCATCGCCATGTGCTTCGGCGCCAGATCCGGAGCGCCGCTCGGGCCGAGCGTGCCCACGAGGACGAGCGGCGCGACCGTGAACACGCGACCCCAGACCGGGGCATCGGTGGGCAGCGCGACGATCGCAGGATCCCGCTCCACGCGTGCAGCCTCACCCCGACGGCGACCGGATGCATCGGCGGAAGCGCCGATCCGGCCCGCGGAAAGCCACGGATCCGCACGTGCGCTCATGGACGGCTCATCTCGCCCCGGGGCGGAGATCCAGCTGCTCGCGCAGCTCGCGCTTGAGCACCTTGCCGGTGGGGCTCTTCGGCAGCTCGTCGACCAGCACGTAGCGCTTCGGCCGCTTGAACCGCGCGATGTGGTCGAGGCAGAGCGCGTCGAGCTCCGCCTCGGCGAAGGGCGCCGCGCTCGCCCGGACGATGACCGCGACCGCCGCCTCGCCCCACTCGGCGTCGGGCACGCCGATCACCGCGGCCTCCCGGACGGCCGGATGGCGCAGCAGCACCTCCTCGATCTCGCGCGGGTAGATGTTCGACCCGCCGGAGACGATCAGCTCCTTGCTCCGGTCGACGAGAGTCAGGTAGCCGCCGCCGTCCATCCGGCCGAGGTCTCCCGTGTGCAGCCAGCCGCTCGCCAGCGTCCGGGCGGTGGCCTCCGGGTCGTTCAGGTAGCCCTCCATCACGACGGCGCCGCGCACCGCGACCTCCCCCACCTCTCCTGCGGGCAGGGGCCGGTCGGCGGCGTCGAGGATCGCCAGCTCGACACCCGGCTGCGCCCGACCGACCGACCCCAGCCGCCGGAGCAGTCGCTCGTCGCGAGCGCCGACGTGATCCGCCGCGGGCAGGACGGTGATCGTCATCGGGGCCTCTCCCTGACCGTAGATCTGGGTCAGGCGTGGACCGAGCCGGTCGAGCGCGCGCAGGCAGTCCGCCACGTACATCGGCCCGCCGCCGTAGACGACGGACTTCAGGCCGGCCGCGTCCCCTTGCAGGCCGTCGACCAGCCGCATCACCATCGTCGGTGCGGCGAAGAGCTTGACCGCCTGCGTCCGATCGAGGAGCTGGTCGATCTCGGCGACATCGAAGCCGCGCGAGGCGGGGATCAGCTGGGTGCAGCCGGCGACGACGTTGGGCAGGACGTAGAGCCCCGACCCGTGCGACATCGGCGCCGCGTGCAGGAGGTGGTCGCCGGGGGTCGCCGCGTCGACGTCGGTCAGGTAGGCGCGGGTCATCGCCCGGAGATTGCGGTGCGTGAGCATCACGCCCTTGGGTCGGCCGGTGGTGCCGCTCGTGTAGAAGAGCCACGCGACGTCGGTCTCCGCCGCGTCGGAGGGCTCCGCGGGGGCGCGCTCGTCGACGAGGCCCTCGTACTCGCCGGAGTCGACGTCGACGAACGTCGTCGCACCTCCCGTGCGCGCTGACTCGGTCGCCGTCACGTCGACGTCGTCGGTGACGAAGCACACGGTGGCCTCGGCATCGTCGAGCACGAACGCGACCTCTCGGGGGTGCAGCTTCACGTTCACCGGGACGACCGCGGCCCCGGCCGCCCAGCACGCGTACAGGAGCTCGACGTACGCGGCGCTGTTCCGCATCACGAGCGCGACCCGGTCGCCGGGCTCGACGCCGAGGCGGCGTCGCAGCCCGCCGGCGAGCGCGAGCGAGCGACGGGCGAGCGTCGCGTAGCTCCGCTCGAGGCGCTCGCTCTCGACCACCGCAGGCCGGTCCGGCCAGCGGCGTGCGCTGCGGAGGAGGTCGCCGGCGAGGTTCACGTCGGCGTCGATCATAGGCCGGGGTGCGCTAGCGTCCCGGCGGGGCGGCCGGTCGCCCCGCCTCATGACCGAGCGTCCGCCGAAGCCGAAGCGCAACTGGATCCAGGAGGAACGTCGCCGAACGCTCGGCGACTGGGTCGCCTTCTGCCTCGCCTGCGGTCACGTGCAGCGCTACTTCGACGACGACGAGGCGCTGCTGCCCGCACGGTGTCCGTTCTGCGAGGGGGAGCTGCGCCACCGTTGCCCCGCGTGCGACGCCCGGCTCCCGTCGGCGTTCCAGGTCGAGTGCGAGGAGTGCGGCGCCGAGCTGCGCCCGAACGAGCTCTTCGGCGGCCGCATCCGCAAGCAGGGTCGCTGAGCGGGGGATCGTGTCGTGATCCCGCCGAGCATCGAGGCGTTCGACGTGTGGATCCGCGGGCGCTTCCGTGACCTCAACACCGAGCTCGAGGAGCGGTACTTCGCGCTCGAGAACCCCGTCGACGTCGAGGGCGTCGCCCCCGAGCTGACGACGGCGCTCCGGGAAGAGGGCGACGCGCACCTCGAGGCGGTCGCGACGCTGCCGCTGCTCGACCTCGACGCCGAGCGAGGCTACGACCTGCTCGGCAACGTCGGCCTGTACATGGCAGCGCTCCGGCGGCACGAGCTGACGAACCCGGAGCGCGAGGAGCGATCGCCGTTCCCGGTCGCGAGCGGTCTGGCGCAGCGGCTCGCGACCGGCCTCGGCGTCGTCCCGCGGTTCGCGACGGCGCACGTGAACCTGTCGAACCTCGCCCAGGGCGGGGTGCACAAGAGCTTCACGTGGCTCCACGACGAGATGGTCTTCATCGAGTACAACTGCCTCTCGATCCTCGCGTACATCCGCGCTGCGGACGTCCTGCGCCGCGTCTCGCCGCTCGGTGTCACGCACCCCATCGCGACGACGCTCTTCCGGGACGCCCGCGCCGCGCTCGAGGACGTGATCCGCTACAACGACGAGCTCGACGCCAAGCTCGACGTCGACCGCTTCTTCTTCAACGTCCGCCCGTACTTCAAGCCGTACCGCGTCGGACGGCAGGAGTACCGCGGCGCCAACGCCGGCGACTTCGCGGCGATCAACGAGCTCGACCTGATGCTCGGGCTCTGCCGTGTGGGCGACCCGGCCTACGCCGCGATCGTGCTCGAGAAGGTGCCGTTCATGACGGTCGACGACCAGCGGCTGCTGCAGGCCTGCGTGCGGATGCGCCAGAGCCTGATGGACGACTTCCTCGAGGAGGTGGAGCGCGGGCCGCTGACGGATCCGGTCGCCGAGAGCCTCCGTGCCTTCCTCGACGTCTGCGAGGCGCACGGCCGCACGGCCGCCCAGCACCACGACCAGTTCGTGGCGCGCTTCATCGAGCGCCCCTCGGAGCGGCTCGCCGAGCAGTTCCTGCGCCAGATCACGGCCAGCGGCCCGCCGCTACCCGTGCTGCTCCAGTCCCTCCAGACGCTCCGCGACAAGCGCCTGGCGGCGGATCGCGACGACATCCCCACGCGCCATTTCGACCTGGAGAGGCTCCGCGCGGCGTGCTAGGGCACATCGCTGTCGCGATGTGCCAGTGGACGTGCGCGCACTGGTCGGAGCAGCCCCGAGGGCCGGCACCAGACGCCCGCAGTCGGAGCGCGGGGGCCCGCAGATTCAAGTGAACGGAGCGAGCGGACGATCCCGGCCGAGTGGGCCCGCAGGCGGGCCCTCTTCAGGGATCTGCCCGCACGTCCGGCGCAGCCGGACCTGCGGGATCAAGGCGTGGAAACCCGCGCCAGCGGGTTTCCACTTGCCGAACTAGAACATCGTCCCGACGATCTGCGAGAAGCGGATCACGGTGACGGTGTCGTCGGCCGAGACCTCGCGGTTGTAGAGCTGCCCGAGAAAGCGGACGAAGTCGTCGACGTGCTTGATCTGCGGGTTGTCGTGCTCGATCTCGCGGGGCGAGAGCTCACCGAGGCGCTTGACCTCGACCTTGTCGATCACGGCGTCGAAGATCTTCTCGCGCTGCCCGTAGCGCATACCGACCAGCACGGTCACGATCATCCCCTTCTTGTACTTCGCGGACTTGTCGCCGAGCCTGACGGTGGCGGTCTTGCGACCCGTTCGCAGCTGGTCGGCGACCGCCGGCGAGTAGAAGTTGAGCGCGAAGGTCGGCACGCGCCCTCGACTATAGAGCCTCGTCCCGGACGAGCCGTGCGGCAACCTCGACCAGCTCCGCCTCGCGTCGGTGCGCGAGGAGCGCGCGCGTCTCGTCGACGGGCAGCCAGCGCGCCTCCGCGACCTCGCGCTCCATCCCCGCGGGCAGATCGCCGATCCGGCCGCCCTCTCTGCGGAGCAGGAAGAAGATCACCACCTTCGCGACACGCGCGCCGTCCCACGTGAACACGTAGCGGCTCTCCCCGACCCGGCGCACGACGCAGGTGCGCAGTCCGGTCTCCTCGGCGGTCTCGCGAACCGCCGCGCCAGCCGGTGCCTCTCCGTCCTCGACGTGCCCCTTCGGCAGCGCCCAGGTGCCCGGAGGCTTGCCACGCGGGCGGATCGCGGCGACCCAGAGGCGACCGCGCCGCGAGCGCAGCACGATCCCGCCCGCCGAGAGCTCACGGCGCATCCGATGATTCTCCCCGACGGCACCACCTCGTCGCCGGATGGGCACGCAGATGGTGACCAAGGCGCTGCGCAGGTCTGATATAACGCGGTTGGCACTCGCACCATGTGAGTGCCAAGAAAGCGGCAAGGCATTCACTCACAGTCCCTCAGGGAGGCATTCGCATGAACCTGCAGCCCCTTGGTGACCGCGTCATCGTGTCGGTCCTCGAAGAGGAGCCGACCACGGCGAGCGGCATCGTGCTGCCCGACACGGCACAGGAGAAGCCGCAGCGCGGCAAGGTCCTGTCGGTCGGCCCCGGCCCGCGCGACGAGGACGGGGAGCACATCAAGATGGACGTCGCGGAGGGTGACGAGGTCATCTTCTCCAAGTACGGCGGCACCGAGATCAAGGTCGGAGCCGACGAGGTCCTGATCCTGCGCGAGTCCGACATCCTGGCGAAGGTCGTCTGACCGGCGCATCCGAAGGAGGAAGAGGAATCCCATGGCTCACAAGGAGCTGAAGTTCAACGAGGACGCCCGCCGTGCGCTCGAGCGCGGTGTGAACGTCCTGGCCGACGCGGTCAAGGTGACGCTCGGCCCGAAGGGGCGCTACGTCGTCCTCGACAAGAAGTTCGGCGCGCCCACGATCACGAACGACGGCGTCACGATCGCTCGGGAGATCGAGCTCGAGGACCCGTTCGAGAACCAGGGCGCTCAGCTCGTCCGCGAGGTCGCCACGGCGACGAACGACGTCGCCGGTGACGGCACGACGACCGCCACCGTGCTCGCCCAGGCCATCGTGCGCGAGGGCCTGAAGAACGTCGCTGCCGGCGCGAACCCGATGGGGCTCAAGCGCGGCATCGAGACGGCCGTCGACGCGGTCGTCGAGAACCTCAAGAAGCAGTCGACCGAGGTCGCGGGCAAGGAGGACATCGCCCGCGTCGCCACCATCTCGTCGCGCGAGCGCGAGATCGGCGACGTGATCGCGGACGCGATCGAGAAGGTCGGCAAGGACGGCGTCGTGAACGTCGAGGAGGGCCAGACCTTCGGTCTCGACCTCGAGTTCACCGAGGGCATGCAGTTCGACAAGGGCTACCTGTCGCCGTACATGATCACCGACGCCGAGCGCATGGAGGCCGTGCTCGACGACCCGTACATCCTGATCGCCAACCAGAAGATCGGCGCGGTCAAGGATCTCCTCCCGATCCTCGAGCAGGTCATCCAGGCCGGCAAGCCGCTCGTGATCGTATCGGAGGACGTCGAGGGCGAGGCCCTCGCGACGCTCGTCGTCAACAAGCTCCGTGGCGTGTTCACCGCCGTCGCCGTCAAGGCGCCGGGCTTCGGCGATCGCCGGAAGCGGATGCTCGAGGACATCGCGATCCTCACCGGCGGCGAGGTGATCACCGAGGAGATGGGCCTCAAGCTCGAGAACACGAAGCTCACGCAGCTCGGACACGCTCGCAAGGTCGTCGTGGACAAGGACGCGACGACGATCGTGGACGGCGCCGGCGACTCGGAGTCGATCAAGGCCCGCATCAAGCAGCTGAAGGCGGAGGTCGAGACCACCGACTCCGACTTCGATCGCGAGAAGCTCCAGGAGCGCCTCGCGAAGCTGTCGGGCGGCGTGGCCGTCGTGAAGGTCGGCGCGGCGACCGAGACGGAGATGAAGGAGAAGAAGCATCGCGTCGAGGACGCGCTGCAGGCGACCCGGGCGGCCCTCGAGGAGGGCATCGTCTCGGGCGGCGGCGTCGCGCTCCTGAACGCCGCGGACTCCGTCAAGAAGGACCTGGACCAGCTCGAAGGCGATGAGCGGACGGGCGCGGCGATCATCCTGCGCTCGCTCGAGGAGCCCCTCCGGCAGCTCGCCTACAACGGTGGGCTCGAGGGCTCGGTCGTCGTCAACCAGGTCCGCTCGGCGAAGAAGGGCCACGGCCTGAACGTCGACTCGGGCGAGGTCGAGGACCTGGTCAAGGCCGGGATCATCGACCCGACGATGGTGACGCGCTCGGCGCTCCAGAACGCGGCGTCGATCGCGAAGAACATCCTCACCACCGAGGCGATCGTCGCCGAGGCGCCGGAGAAGCAGCCGGCCATGGCGGGCGGCGGCATGCCCGACATGGGCGGGATGATGTAAGAGACGTGGGGGAACCCATGGTTCCCCCACGAGCCCCCTCCTTCCGCGTGGCGACGTGTGGAAGGCCCCCGGGGCTCCCGCCGGGCGAAGCCCGGCTCCGCCCGCCGGCGTCAGCGTCACGGGCGAGCGGTTCGGTCTGAGGGCGGCGTGAGCCGCCCTCATCCGTTCGTCCGCACGGCGGCGATCCGCTGCGACCCGGATGCGCGTCTGGTCTCGCCCTCCGGGGCCTGCTCGACGCAGAGAAACGGCCCCTTGGGGGAGGGGCCGTTTCGAGGGGTGTTGCTTTGGGGGAGGGTGGGTGACCCTTTGATCGGCGGCTCGCGGGTGCCTCTCATCCCTCGAACGAGGGATTCGCGCGTCTGGTGGATTCGCGAGATGTCCGTGCGCGATCGCCCTGCGGCCGGAGGGCGGCTCTGCCGCCCGGGAGGCCAAGGCGAGAGCCTCCGTGCGCGGCGCAAAGGAGGGGGCCGGTGGGGGAACCATGGGTTCCCCCACCCCACGTTCCCCACCCCTAGAAGGAGTAGCGCTGCTCGCTCCAGGGGTCGGCGTCGTTGTGGTAGCCGTAGCGCTCCCAGAAGCCCGGTCGGTCGTCGGTGGTGAGCTCGAGCCCACGCAGCCACTTCGCGCTCTTCCAGAAGTAGCGCCCGGGCACCACCAGTCGCAGCGGGCCGCCGTGGTCGGGAGTGAGGGGCTCGCCGTCGGCGTGGGTCGCGAGCAGCGCCCCCTCGAGCTGGAGCGCGGTGAGCGGCACGTTCGCGGTGAACCCCGCCTCGGCGTGGGCGACGACGAACTGCGCAGCGGGTCTCGGTCGCACGCGCTCGGCGAGCGTCGCCCACCTGATCCCCGTGAACTCCGCGTCGAAGCGGCTCCAGCGCGTGACGCAGTGGATGTCCTGGACGACGGTGGTCGTCGGCAGCGCGGCGAGCTCGGCCCAGGTGAGCATCAACGGCTCCTCGACCTCGCCACTGACCGAGAAGGTCCAGCCCGCGAGGTCTGCGGGGTAGCGTGGGACGTCCCCGGCGTGCAGGACGGGCCACTTGTCCGTGAGGTACTGGCCCGGCGGCAGCCGCGCGGGGTCGAAGCCCGCCTCTCTCACCTTCCGCTCCGCCTTGCTCCTGAACATGCTCGGTACCCTCGTCTCGATGGTCGTGTCGACGTTACAGGCTGCTCCACGCGAGAGGGCGACCGTCGCCGTGGTCGGTCCCGACGCCGCGTCGTACCTCGAGCGGATGGTGTCGAACGAGGTCGCGACCCTCGCAGTCGGCGAGGCTCGCGACGCGCTGCTGCTCACGCCGAAGGCGCGGATCGTGGCGCCGCTCGTCGTCTGGCGGCGGGGTGAGGACGACTTCCTGCTCCTGACGGAGCTCGGGCTCGGCGAGGTGGTCGGCGCGACGCTGCGGCGCGCCCGGCTCCGCGCGCAGTGCGAGATCGGGCCCGAGGAGCACCACGTCACGGTCGTCCTGGGGACGGGCGACGGGGGGATCCCGTGCGCCGACTTCGGCGTGCCAGCCGTCGAGCTGGTCGACGTCGATCCGCCCGAAGGGGCCCGGCCCGTCGCCGAGGCGGAGCTCGAGCGGCTGCGGATCCTCGCCGGCACCCCGCGCTGGGGCGCGGAGCTCGACGATCGCGTCCTGCCTGCGGAGGCGGGACTCGAGGCGCGCGCGATCTCGTTCACCAAGGGGTGCTACCCGGGGCAGGAGCCGGTCGCGCGCCTGCACTACCGCGGTCGCCCGAACCGCGGGCTGCGCGTGCTCGCGATCGCCGACGGCCAGCCGCCGTCCTACGACGCGGAGCTCTCGCTCGACGCCAGGGTCGTCGGACGCGTCACGAGCGTCGCGCCCGACCCGGAGCACGGTCTCGTCGCGCTCGCCTACGTGCGACGCGAGGTGCCGACCGACGCGGTGCTGGCGCTGGCCGACGGGCGGCTCGCGCACCACGTCGGCAGTGGCGACTCGGGCGCTCCTGTCGGCGACGTGCCTCGCTGAAGTCGCACAGCCGGCCCCAGGTACACTCTCGCTCCCCGCGCCCGTAGCTCAGGGGATAGAGCGCTGCCCTGCGGAGGCAGAGGTCGCACGTTCGAATCGTGCCGGGCGCATCTCTCGCCGCGCTCTCGCCGATGGCGGGGTCGTGGCCGGAGATGTCCCGCCATCGCCCGGCGAAGCCGTCGCACCCGGAGCACAATGGGTGCATGAGCGATGAGCGCGACATCGGGCTCGTGCTCTCGGGAGGCGGGATCAACGCGATCCTGCTCGAGCTCGGGTTCCTCCAGGTCGTGCGCGAGGGGCCGTTGTGGAAGCGAGTCGGTTGGGTCTACGGGACGTCGGCAGGCGCGCTCAGCGGGCTGATGGCGACCCTCGACCGGCTCGGCGACCTCGAGGAGTTCCTGATGGGGCTCCAGCCCGAGGACGTCTTCAGCCCGAACCCGCTCTGGCAGACACCGCTCGGCGGGCTCCGCGGCTACGCGCTGCCCGGGACGATCGCCGATCGGCTCGGCCACACGGGCACGTTCGCCGCCGGCCTCGCTCGTGCGCCGATCGAGCTGACCGTGATCGCGACAGACGTCGGCATCGACGACGATCCGGGCGATCGAGGCGACCGCCACCACGAGCTCGTCTACTCCTCGCGCTCGGCGCCCTCGGAGACCATGATCCGGGCGGTGCTCGCATCGGCTGCCGTCAGCGCCCTCGTCCTGCCGGTCCGCATCGACGACGAGACGATCGCCACCGACGGCGGCTGGGTGCGGAACCTGCCGCTCGCCCACGCCTACGCGAACCCGCGCGTGCGAGCGATCACCGGGGTGCGCTACGTCGCGAGCTACGGCCCGTCCGACCCCGCCGTGCTCACCCGCTTCCGGGAGCGCCTGGAGCGGTTTCGCGGTGCGCCTCCGGTGAAGGCGCTGATCGCCGAGCTGGCTGCATCCGAGCGGCGCAGCGAGCGAGGTGAGCCGGCGCACCTCGGCGAGATGATCGTCCGCCTGATGCGCATCGCGATCGCGCGCAACACCGTGCTCGAGGAGCGCCTCGCCGACGAGCGCGACGCCTCGGTGCGCGCGCTCGCCACGCTGCGCGACGACCTGACAGACCTAGCAGTCGACGCCGCGCTGCCATGGCGGCGCCGCGCGCTGCGCGAGGCGATCGAGCGGCGGTTCCAGGAGGCGGACTTCCCGTTCGGCGGCGATCGCGCCCTGCCGCGACTCGTCGTCCGCGCCGACCCGGGCGAGCATGCGCTCGACCCCGGCTTCCGGCAGCCCTGGCCCGACGAGCGGAAGCGCGGGCTGATCGAGCGCGGTCGCATGCTCTCGGAGCGCGCGCTCGACGGCTGGCGACCCTGAGGGGGCTCGCCACGCCTCGCTGGCCGTGCTGTCCGTGGCGGTGGGAGCGCGCGCGACCGACGCGGAGCCCGGCGCGCCTAGACTGCGGCCATGCCGCTCTGGCTCTCGGAGGACGATGTCGGTTCGCTCGTCACCCCGGCCGACGCAGTGCCGGTGATCGAGGAGAGCTTCCGCCGGATGGCCGCCGGAGAGGTCGAGCTCATGCCGCGCCGCCGGTTCGGCGTCGAGGGCGGGTACTTCGCCGTGATGGCGGCGGCCGACCGCGGGCTCGGGGTGGCCGGGCTGAAGAGCTACACGGTCGTGGACGGGAAGCTCGCCTTCGTCGTGTGCCTCTTCGACCTCGAGACCGGAGAGCTGAGCGCGACGATCGCCGCCGATCGGCTCGGCCAGGTGCGCACGGGCGCCGCGAGCGGCGTCGCGGCGAGGCATCTCGCGCGGCCGGGCGCCACCAGCCTCGGTCTGATCGGGACCGGCTGGCAGGCGGAGTCCCAGCTCGCGGCGATCCGCTCGGCGGTGCCTACGATCGAGCGGGTCGTCGCATCGAGCCGCAGGCCGGAGCGGGTCGCGGCGTTCTGCGAGCGCACCGGCGCGGTCCCGGCGGAGGATCCAGCGGAGGCAGGCGCGTGCGACGTCGTCGTGACGGTGACGACGTCCCGGGATCCGGTCCTGCGCGGCGACTGGCTGCGAGAGGGGGCGCTGGTCTGCGCGGTCGGCGCGAATCACGCGACCTCGCGCGAGCTCGATGCCGACGTGATCGCGCGGGCCGCCTTCGTGTGCTGCGATTCGCTCGACGACGCGCGGCTCGAGTCGGGTGACCTGATCGAGCCGATCGCCGCCGGGCGGCTCGACTGGCTCGAGGTGCACGAGCTGCACGAGGTCGTCGCGGGCGAGCTCGCGGGCCGTCAGTCGGATGCCGACATCGTGCTCTTCAAGTCCAACGGCATCGCGCCGTGGGACGTCGCGCTCGGTCACGAGCTCGTGCTCCGAGCCCGAGCGCGTGGCGTCGGACGCGAGCTCGCGGCGTAGGGCGCGGGAGCTCCCCCTCACGGCCGACGGTCGGACGGGCCGAACGCGACCGCCCCGGGCGGCCCGCCCTTACGAGGTGCTCTGCACGGCGGCCTTGGCCGCCTCGACCATGTCGCCGCCGACCGCCTGCATGATCTCCGGGCGGTCGAGGAGACGGGCGCGCTGCTCCGGCGTCTTCAGCCGGTTGACGACGTACTTGTCCTCGAGGATCTCGTGGAGCGACCGGCCGCGGTCGTGCTCACGCACGACGTACTGCGCCACGCGCTCCTCGCCGCTCGAGCGCTCGAAGAGGAACGAGAACAGACCCATGGGACGAGTCTACCCCGTGGTCAGGGCCCTGCGCTGGTCGCCGTCTCAGGCCACTCGAGGTTCGCGTCGGGGATCGGGTCGCCGTGGGGGTCGTGCGTCGGATAGCCGAGCGCCTCGTCGATCCGGGCCTCGAGCTCTTCGGAGAGCACGTGCTCGAGGCGGTCCGCCTCCGCGTGCACCTCGTCGACGGCGATGCCGAGCGTCTCGGCGAGGTAGAGCTCGAGGAGGCGGTGATGGCGGATCACCTCGATCGCCACCTTCTCGCCCTCGGGCGTGAGGACGATCGGCCGGTACGGGGCGTGGCGCACGAGCCCAAGGGCCGCGAGCTTCTTCACCATCGCGCTCGCCGATGCGGGCGACACGCCCATGGCGCGCGCGAGCCCCGTCGTGGAGACCCGATCCCGCTCGGCCTGCAGCTTGTACGCGGCGCGCAGGTAGTCCTGGATCGCGTCCGTGAGGGTCGCTCCGGCCATCCAGGGAGTCTAGGGGCCTGCCCGTCCCGAGTCGGCTCCGACTCCAGGGTGGGTCACGCGCCGTCGGTTCCCCGCCGGCGGTGCGACGACGGTTGCTAGCGTCGGCGCCTCGTGCTGATCCGCGTGGGCCACAGTCCCGATCCCGACGATGCGTTCATGTACTGGGCGCTCACGACCGACCTCGTCGACACGCGGGGGTTCCGGTTCGAGCAGGTCCTGGCCGACATCCAGACCCTCAACCAGTGGGCGCGCGCCGGACGGCTGGAGGTGACCGCCATCTCTCTTGCCGCGTACCCGTTCGTGCAGGAGGACTACGCGCTCCTGCCGCACGGGGCGAGCATCGGCTCGGGGTACGGGCCGGTGGTCGTCGCCCGCGAGCCGCTGGGGCTCGACGACCTGGCCGGTCGCGAGATCGTGGTGCCCGGCGCGATGACGACCGCCTTCCTCACCCTGCGGCTCGTGCTGGGCGACTTCGCCTATCGGGAGCTGCCGTTCGAGCAGATCCCGGGCGAGATCGCGAGCGGCCGTGCCGACGTGGGGCTGCTGATCCACGAGGGCCAGCTGACGTTCGCCGACATCGGCCTGCAGAAGATCGTCGACCTCGGCGAATGGTGGCTGCTCGAGACGGGTCTCCCGCTGCCGCTCGGCGTGAACGTCGCCCGACGGGACGTCGATCGGCTGCCGGACCTGGCCGCCGTGCTGGGCGAGGCCATCGCGTGCGGCCTCGACAACCGGGCGGAGGCGCTCGAGTACGCGCTCCAGTTCGGGCGTGGGATCGACGAGGCGGTCGCCGACCGCTTCATCGCCATGTACGTGAACGAGCTGACCCAGGACTACGGCGACGAGGGCCGCTCGGCCGTCGCGGAGCTGCTCCACCGCGGTGAGGCGATCGGTGCCTTCCCGAACCCGGTCGCGATCGACTGGGTCGAATAGCCGCGGCACGGACGACGACTCGTCGCTGACGACCGCGGTGGCGACGCGCCGTGCGGTGCCTGACACCGGTCGCTGTCAAGTCGGCCGCTTCGGTCATGGTCGTGCCGGACGCTGTCGGCGACCCGCAACCGGCCCCGGTGCGCTCGAGCCCGCGTCCGAGCGCGGCACGATGGCGCCGATCCTCAGCTGGCATGCGGCGTCCCGGCCTGTGGAGCGATCGGCACGAGCTCGGCACGAATCCCCCTTGACAGAATCGGGTGTCTGGCACCAGGGCGCTCCCCCGCCTGGGGCGCGCGCCTGCGCTCAGCGGCGCAGCGTGAGGACCGCGCCGAGGACGAGCAGCGCGAGCCCCGTCGCACGGGCGACCGTCACCGGGGCCTTGTCGAGCCCGAACCAGCCGAAGCGGTCGATGAGGGTCGCCATCACGAGCTGCCCGGCGATCAGGAGCCCCGTCGTCGCGACCACGCCGACGCGTGGCGCCGCGACGGTGATCGCGAGGACGATCACGGCGCCCATCAGCGCGCCCAGCCACATCCAGCGCGGCGAGGCCCACGCGGCCTCGTAGCCGGCGAGCGAGCGACGCGCGACGGCCAGCGCCACGAGCGTGATCGCGGCGGTCAGCAGCGTCGAGAAGGCGAGCGCCTCGAGCGGCCCGATACGGCTTCCGAACCGGCCCATCACGGCCACCTGCATCGCGCCGGCGACGCCGGCGACCAGCGCGAGCCCTCCGGCGAGCCCCGACGATCCCACGCGGCCACGCTACAACCCGAGGCGGTCGGGCCCGATGTACGCTCCTCCACGTGAGCGACGTGGTGCTGACCCGGCGTGACGGGGCCGTGCTCACGATCACCCTGAGCCGGCCCGAGTCGATGAACGCGTTCACGCGCGCCCTCCACGCAGAGCTCCACGAGGCGCTGCTCGCGGCCGCACGCGATGAGACCGTCCGCTGCGTCGTCGTCACGGGAGCGGGCCGAGCGTTCTGCGCGGGGCAGGATCTGAACGAGCTCTCGGTGACCGCCGGCAGCGTCGGCGAGGCGCTCGAGGAGACCTACCATCCCAACCTCCGACTCGTCCGCGAGCTCGAGAAGCCGGTGATCGCCGCCCTCAACGGCGCGGCCGCCGGGGCGGGTCTGTCGTTCGCGCTCGGGTGCGACGTCCGGATCGCGTCCGACGCGGCGGTGCTCGTCCCGGGCTTCGTGGGCATCGGGCTCGTGCCGGACGCAGGCGGATCCTGGGCGCTCGAGCGGCTGCTCGGACCGGCGCGCGCGTTCGAGTGGATGAGCTCCAACCGCAGGCTCTCCGCCCACGAGGCGCTCGCCTGGGGCCTCGTCTCGGAGGTCGTCCCGGCCGACGCGTTCGCGGAGCGGACGGCCGAGCTCGCGGCCGAGTGGGCCGCCCGTCCGACGGGAGCGGTCGCCGGCCTCAAGCGCCTGCTCGACGCCGCCCACGGGCGCACCCTCGAGGCGCAGCTGGCCGACGAGGCCGCCGAGCAGCAGCGCCGCGTCGAGTCGGCGGACTTCGCGGAGGGCGTGGCCGCGTTCCTGGAGAAGCGCGCGCCGCGGTTCTCCGGCTCCTGAGGGTCGCCTCGTGACCGGGGCGGCGGGACGGGCGGCATCCGTGCACCCCGGGGGCGCCGCGCCGCCGACCGACGGCGATCGCCCTCGGCTCGTGGTGGCGGACGACCTCCGTCGTGGCCGACTCGTGTCGCTGCTGCGGGTTCCGCTCGCCGTGCCGCACCTGCTGTGGCTCGCGTCGTGGACGGCGCTCGCCCTCGCGGCGCTCCTCGTCGGCTGGCTCTCTGCGCTCGGATCCGGCCGGCTCCCGGCTGCGCTGCATCGGTTCCTCGCGGCATACGCGCGCGCGACGACGCACCTCGTCGCGTTCGCGACGGGGGCCGCAAACCCGTTCCCGGGGTTCCTCGGCGTCCTCCCCTACCCCGTCGACGTCGTCGTTCCGGGTCCGTCGCCGCAGCGACGGACGACGGTCGCGGCGCGCCCGCTCCTCGGGTTGCCGGCGGTGGCTCTCGCAGTCGGGGCCGCGCTCGTCCTGGCGCTCTGCGCGGTCCCGGGATGGGTGGCGTCCGTCGCCCTCGGCCGGATGCCGGCCGGGTTGCACGGCGTCCTCGTCGCCTGCGTCCGCTATCTGGCGCTCACCGTCGCATACCTGCTCCTCCTCACCGAGCGCTACCCTCGGCTCGGCAGGCATCGCGGCGCATGACGATCACCGTCACCGACTACCACACCGGCGGCGAGCCCTTCAGGATCGTCACGGGCGGCGTCGCGCCACTCGCGGGCGAGACCGTGCTCGAGCGTCGACGGCACGCAGCGCGGCACCTCGACCACGTCCGCCGGCTCCTCGTCCTCGAGCCCCGCGGCCACGCCGACATGTACGGCTGCCACGTCGTGCCGCCCGACGACGCCGGGGCCGACCTCGGCGTGGTCTTCTTCCACAACGCGGGCTACTCGACGGCGTGCGGCCACGGGACGATCGCACTGGTCACCTGGGCGCTCGACGAGGGCGTCGTCGAGCGGCACGAGGGCGAGAACCGCGTCGTCGTCGACGTCCCGTCGGGTCGGTTGGAGACCGTCGCGACCGTGGCAGGCGGGAAGGTCGTCTCGGTGCGGTTCCGCAACGTCCCGTCGTTCGTCTGGGCGCGCGACCTCGAGGCCGCCGGGCGCACCGTCGACGTCGCGTTCGGAGGGGCGTTCTACGCCTCGCTCGAGGAGCGGGTGGCGCCGGAGGAGCTTCCGCGCCTGATCGCGCTCGGCCGGGCGATCAAGCGCGATCTCGAAGCGGCACACGACCTCGAGCACCCGCTCGCGCCCGAGCTGCGGGATCTCTACGGGGTGGTCTTCTGGCAGGAGGAAGCCGAGGAGCCGCTCACCCAGAGGAACGTGACGGTGTTCGCCGACGGCGAGGTCGACCGCTCGCCGTGCGGCTCCGGGACGTCCGCCCGCCTCGCCCTGCTGGACGCCGACGGGCGTCTCACGCGGGGGGCGGAGCTCCGGCATCTCTCGATCGTCGGCTCGGAGTTCACCGGGCGCGTCGTCGCCGACGCCGAGGTCGTCGGGATCCCGGCCGTCGTGACCGAGGTGGAGGGACGGGCGTTCCGCACGGGCTCGGCCGTCTTCGGGCTCGATCCCGACGATCCGCTCCGCGAGGGGTTCCTGCTCCGGTAGCGACACGGGGCGCGCCAGCGAGCATCGTGCCGCGGCGGTGGGGTGAGGCCCGGCCCTACGCTCGAGCCTCGACGAGGCGGGCGACCTCGCCGGCGGTGGGGAACCGGCCCGTCAGTCGCTTCGAGAAGATCCTCTCGTCCCCGAGGGAGACGTCGAACTGGCTCTGGGCTCCGGCGATCACGACCGCATCGACCCCGACTGCCTGCACCTCGGCCGCGACACGCGCGGCCTCGACGTCGTAGCCGCTTCAGACAGGGCAGTAGTGGATCTCGACCCGCACCATCCGACCGTACCGGTCCGAGTCGCCGACGGGACGCCGAGGCGAGGAGAGCGCGCGTCGGCGCCGAGCGCTCCGCCGCTATCGTCGGCGCGTGTCCGGGGTCCTCATCGTCAACCCGTTCGCCACCGGGGTGTCCGAGGAGCGGCTCGCGGAGGTGCAGCGCGCGCTGCCGCGGCCGCTGAGCACGATCCTCACCAAGGGCCAGGGCGACGCGACGGAGCTCGCACGCGAGCTCGACGGCAGCGTGGACGCGATCTACGTCTTCTCGGGGGACGGCACGTTCAACGAGGTGCTGAACGGCGTCGGCGGCAGCGGCAGCGTCGTCGGCTTCGTCCCCGGAGGGGGCACGAGCGTGCTCCCACGGGCGCTCGGTCTGCCCCGCGACCCGGTCGCCGCCGCGTCGAGGATCGCTGCGGGCCGGACGCGCCGGATAGCCCTCGGTCGCGCGAACGGTCGGCGCTTCGGGTTCAGCGCGGGCGTCGGGCTCGACGCGGAGCTCGTCCGCCGGGTCGACGCGCTCGGCCGCAGGCCGGACGGAGCGCGACCCGGTGACGCCGCCTTCGTGCGAGAGGCGCTGGCGATCCTCCGGTCCCATCGGGGCCGCTTCGTCCCGGTGCTCGAGCTCGTCGGCATCGGCCCCGCGGCCTTCGCGCTCGTGGCGAACTGCGATCCGTACACGTACGCGGGTCGGCTCGGGCTGCGCCTCGCACCCCGTGCCCGGTTCGAGGGCGGCCTCGACGTCGTCGCACCGGAGCGGCTCGCGCCGCTGACGCTGCCGCTGCTTGCCTGGTGGGCGCTCGGGCGGGGCGGTCGCCATGTCCGCGCGCACGACGTCGACCGCCTCGAGATCGTCTGCCACGCGCCGCTGCCGATGCAGCTCGACGGCGAGGACGTGGGCGACGTGGAGCACGTCGTCATGGAGGCCGAGCGGGACGCCGTGACCGTCCTGGTCTGACGAGCCGCTCGGCCCGGCCCCGGTCGGGGACCGGGCCGTACACTCCCTCGCGTGGGTGACTGGTACGAGATCGGCGTCGCGCTGGGGCTCGGCGTGGCTGCGGGGGTGCTGCTCGCCGGCGTGCTCGCCGCGTGGCGCTACGGCCTGCTGCTCTCCGTGGCGGGCGCGCTCGGGATCGGGCTCGTCGCGGGGTTGCTGCTGAAGGGCTGGCTGGGGCTGCCCGGCGGCGTGATCGGGGGCGTGATCGGCGCGCTGTCGGCGTCCGTCATCGCCCGCGGCGCGCTGCGGCGGGGCGGCGCCCCGGGAGGGACGGCCTTTCTGATCGGCTCGTCGGCGATCGCGATCGCGGTGCTCTCGCTGATCCCGGTCGTCGGGTACGTCGTCGCCATCGCCATGCCCGTGCTCGCCGTGCGACGCGCCCGGCAGGAGCCCGAGCGGTACGCGGGGCTCCGCACGCTGGCGAAGTGACGCCCGGGAAGCTCGTCCTCGCCGTCGTCGACGGGTTGACGCCCGGGATGCTCGAGGGAGCCGTCGCCGCAGGCCTCGTCCCCACGCTCGCGGCGGTGGCCGAGCGGGGGTCGACGGGTCGCGCGGTGTCGACGTTCCCGTCGCTGACCCCGGTCTGCCTCTCGTCGATCGCGACCGGCGCCCACGGCGACGTGCACGAGATCCCCCACCTCGTCTGGTGGCATCGCGAGGCCCGGCGGATCGTCGAGTACGGATCGTCGTTCGGCGCCGTGCGCGCCGCGGGCATCGGCCGCTCGCTCCGCGACACGATCGTCGAGATGAACGCGCGGCACCTCGGGCGAGACGCGGTCACCGTCTTCGAGGCGCTCGCCGACGCAGGGCTGCGCACGGCGTCGGTCAACTTCACCGCGTATCGCGGCCGCTCGCCCCACCGCTCGTCGCTGCTCCCGCTCGGGACCGTGCTCGGCCCGGAGCAGTTCTTCTTCTACAACCTGTTCGGCTCCGAGCGCACCGGCGCGCCGCTCTCGTTCCGGAAGCGGTCTGCCGGCACGATCGACCGGTACGCGACCGCGGTCGGGCGCTGGCTCGTCACCCGCGACGCGTTCGACTTCCTCCTCTTCTACCTCTCCGACTACGACTACGCCTCGCATGCCGCCGGCCCCGACCGCGCGCACGACGCGCTCGTCGACTGCGACGCGGCGCTCGGCGAGCTCGCCGCCGCGGCCGGGGGGCTCGACGCGTTCCTCGAGCGCTACGCGCTGCTCGTGATCGCAGACCACGGCCAGACGGCGGTGACGGACGTCGCCTCGCTCGTCGAGCCGTTCCGCCACGACGACGGGCTGTTCGTGGGCGCGTCGAACCGCGCCGCGGGCGTGTATCGCCTGACCGGCGCGGCCCCGCCCCCGGCCGCCCTCGCGCGGCGCCTCGACGGCGAGGTCTCGGTCGACGTCTGCTTCTATCGCGAGGGAGAGGACGTCGTCGCACGGCGTGACGGGGAGGACGCCAGGATCCGCTCGGGCGTCGGCGGGCTCGTGCTCGAGGGCGACCCGGGGCTGCTCGACCATCCAGACGCGATCGCACGCGTCTGGGCGGCGGCGCACTGCCCGAACGCGGGCGACCTGCTCGTCTCGGCGGCCGAGGGGTTCGAGTTCTCCGACCTCGGGGGTCGCCACCACCTCGGCGGCGGCTCGCACGGATCGCTGCTCGCCGGCGACTCGGAGGTGCCGGTGCTGGCGGTCGGGCTGCCGGAGCTGCCACGAAGCATCGTCGACGTCTCGCCGCTCGTGCTCGCGCACTTCGGCGTCGAGCCCCCCGCCTACGCGCTTGACCGAGCAGCCTGACGCGTTCGCCGCGGCGCGCGCCCGGATGGTCGAGCGCCAGCTGCGCCGGCGCGGCATCCGCGACGAGCGCGTCCTGGAGGCGATGGGGCGCGTGCCGCGCGAGGCGTTCGTCCCGGTCGAGCTGCGGGACGAGGCCTACGAAGACACGGCGCTGCCGATCGGGCACGGACAGACGATCAGCCAGCCGTTCGTCGTCGCCACGATGCTCGCGCTGGTCGGGCCTCGTCCAGGGGAGCAGGCGCTCGACATCGGCACAGGGTCGGGCTACGCGGCCGCGCTGCTCGCCGCCCTCGGTGCGGAGGTCGTCTCCGTCGAGCGTATCGCGCCGCTCGCGACGGCGGCGCGAGACGCGCTCGCGGGCGTGATCGGCGGCCGCGTCGAGGTGCGCGTCGGCGACGGGCGGCTCGGCGCGCCCGACCGGGCACCGTTCGACGTCGTCACTGTGGCTGCTGCTGCCCCGGAGGTTCCGCCGGCGCTCGTGGAGCAGCTCGCGGACGGGGGGAGGCTGGTGATGCCCGTCGGGGGTGCGGGCGGCCAGCGGCTGATGCTGCTCACCCGGGACGGAGCCGCGCTGCGCGGCCGCCAGGGCTTCGCCTGCCGCTTCGTGCCGCTGGTGGCCGGGCCGTGAGCGATCCCCTGCGTCGGCTACCCTCGCCCGACCCGATGGAGGAGCCGGCAACCAGCACCGTGGAGCGCGCCCGCGGGCCCGTCGAGTCCGCCCTGCGGCGACGCGCGAACTGGGAGCAGCTCGTCAAGTTCTGCGTCGTCGGCGCCAGCGGCTACGTCGTCAACCTCGCGGTGTTCGCGCTGCTCGTCCGCGGCGCGGGGCTGCACTACGCCGTCGCCGCCGTCGGCTCGTTCGTCGTCGCGGTGACGAACAACTACCTCTGGAACCGCCTGTGGACGTTCCGATCGCAGCGCGGCCACGTGATGTGGCAGGGCGCCCGCTTCCTCGTCGTCTCGGTCACCGCGCTCGTCGCGAACCTCGTGGTGCTGGCCGCTCTCGTCTCGCTCGGGGTCGACGAGCTCGTCGCGCAGGCGATCGCCATCGTGCTCGTGACGCCGGTGAACTTCGTGGGCAACAAGCTGTGGTCGTTCCGGCGCTGAGCGCCGGCCGACGCGAGGGCGCGCGGGGCGCGCGATGAGGCGCTCGCCGCGCCGGCTCGGGGCGGGTGCGGCGCTCGTCGCGCTGGTGGTCATGCTCGGCCCCGCCGGCGCCCGCGCCTCGGACGAGGCGTCGGGGCCCGGCGCCCGCCTCGACGCGGAGCAGGCGATCGGCGCGGCGCTCGGCGACCCGCGGATCGCGCGCTGGCTGGAGCGGTATCCACCCGACCCCACGACGGACGCCGACTACGACGCCGAGCGCGAGACGTGGGAGGTGAAGGCGTGGTCGGGGAAGGCGGGGCAGATCGTCCTCGCGGTGGTCGACGACGGCACCGGGACGGTGACCGAGGCCTGGGTGGGGCCGCAGGTCGCCTGGAAGATGGCGCGGGGGCGACCCGGGGCGTTCGGAGGGCGGACGCTGACGTCGTGGCCGGTCTGGGTGGGCCTGACGCTCGTGTTCCTCGTGGGTCTCGGCGACCTGCGGCGGCCGGTCTCGCTGCGCAACCTCGATCTGGTCGCGCTCGTCTCGTTCGGCGTGTCGCTCGGCTTCTTCGATGCGGGGCGGATCTTCGCGAGCGCGTCGCTGGCGGTGCCGCCGCTGCTCTACCTCGCCGCACGGACGTCCTGGATCGGGTTGCGCTCGCGTCCGCTGCCCGCGGTGCGACCGGTCTGGCCCGCGTGGCTCCTCCTGGCGGCGACGCTCTTCCTCGTCGGCTTCCGCGTCGGCCTGAACGTGCAGACTCCCGGCTCGGTGATCGACGTCGGGTACGCCGGTGTGATCGGCGCCGACCGGATCCTCGACGGTCGCGCGCCCTGGGGTGCGATGCCGCAGCGCGAGGGACTCGAGACCTGTGGGACGATCGGCCCCGACGGCGAGCCGCGCGGGCGGATCCAGTCGAACGGCCGGTGCGAGACGCCGAACCCACGCGGCGACACCTACGGCCCCGTCGGCTACCTCGTCTACGTCCCAGCCGTCGCGGTCTTCGGCTGGAGCGGCCGCTGGGACTCGCTGCCCGCGGCGCACGCGACGTCGATCGCCCTCGACCTCGTCACCCTGCTCGGGCTCGTCCTCGTCGGTCTCCGGCTCGGCGGCATCCGCCTCGCCGCGGTCCTCTCGTTCGCATGGGCCGCCTACCCGTTCACGGCGTACGTGCTGCTCGCCAACACGAACGACGCGCTCATGCCCGCGGCGCTGGTCTGGGGCTTCTGGTTGGCGTCGTCACCGGTGGCGCGCGGCGCTGCGAGCGCTCTCGCCGGCTGGGCGAAGCTCGCGACGCTGCCGACCGTGCCGCT
Source organism: uncultured Actinomycetes bacterium (assembly GCA_963703095.1). Taxonomy (GTDB): domain Bacteria; phylum Actinomycetota; class Thermoleophilia; order Gaiellales; family Gaiellaceae; genus Gaiella. Next base: position 164,581 of record OY969787.1, on the reverse strand, counting down.
CTGGCTGACGTATCCGGACGGGCCGACGAAGCGCGGTGCCGCACGGTTCGTCGCCGCGTTCGTCGCCGCGAGCCTGGTCGCGTTCGCGGTGCTGGCGCTCGAGCCCTCGCTCGTGGAGGCGCTCCGGACCTTCTGGGAGCGAACGCTTGGCTTCCAGCTCGAGCGGCGCTCGCCCTTCTCGATCTGGGGCTGGGGCCAGTACCACGCGCAGGGCATCCCGGACCTCGGCTGGCTGCAGCGCGTGGTGCAAGCCGCGGCGCTCGTGCTCGCCGGCGTGGCGGCGGCGATCCCGCGGCGCAAGAGCCCGCTGGAGCTCGCCGCGCTCACGGCGGCGATCCTCCTCGCGGTGCAGCTCTCGCTGACCCACTGGTTCTACCTGTATCTGCCGTGGGCGCTGCCCTTCGTCGTCCTGGCCCTGTTCCTGCCGCGCACGGAGGTCGAACCTCGTGTGACGCGCGCGAGCGCCCGCCCTCCTGTGTAGGTCGAGCCCGGCCCGCACGCACCGCGCCCGGGCGAAGAGCGGGCGGGGCATGCCCCGCCCCTACGACGACGACGAGCCGCGCGGCCAGGGGACGCGCACCGGGTCGATCGCCGTGGCTCGGCCGGTCTCCGGGTCGCACGTCACGAGCGCCCCCTCGAGCCGCACGCCACCGGCCGCGGTGTTGAAGCGGACCGGCATCCCCGTGCGCATGCGGCGGATCGCGAGGTCCCGCTCGACCCCGAGCACCGAGTCGTGCGGTCCCGTCATGCCGATGTCGGTCATCGCAGCCGTCCCTCCCGGGAGCACCCGCGCATCCGCTGTCTGGACGTGCGTGTGCGTCCCGACGACCGCGGTCACGCGCCCCTCGAGCCAGTACGCGAGCGCGATCTTCTCGCTCGTCGCCTCGGCATGGACGTCCACGACGACGACCGGCGTGCGCGAGCGGGCCTCCTCGACGAGCCCGTCGATCACCTCCCACATGCTGCGCGACGGGTCGAGGGTGAGGGAGCCGAGCACGTTGACGACCGCGACGGGGGGGCCGTCGGCCGTCGGGACGATCGCGAGGCCCCGTCCCGGGGCCCCGGCCGGCATGTTCGCGGGCCGCACGACCCGCTCGGAGGCCTCGAGGTACGAGGCGATCCCCTCGCGTCGCCACGTGTGGTTGCCGAGCGTGATCGCGTCTGCGCCGGCAGCGAGCAGCCGCTCGGCGAGCCGCGCGGTGATCCCGATCCCGTCGGCGACGTTCTCTCCGTTCAGGATGCAGGCGTCGACGGCGAGCTCGGCGCGCAGCGCCGGCAGGAGGCCCTCGATCGCGTCGCGGCCCGGTCGGCCGACGACGTCGCCCACGACGAGGATCCGCATCTACGGCAGCGCGCTCGGCGACGGGTAGACGGCGATCGAGACGTTGTTGCCGTCGTCGCGGGCATGACGGGCGAGCGCCTGCCGCTCCACCGCCGCGACGTTCGCGGTCGTCCCGAGCTTCGAGGTCGACGCGAGCACCGGGGTGCCGACGGCCAGTGACGGGTCGGGGCGGACGTTGGAGATCGAGACCGTCATCGACGGCGTCAGCGTCGGCCGGATGTCGACCCGGGCGCCGATCTGCCGCCCGTCGATCACGAGGTCCGCGATCGCGGTGACGGTGCCGTCGACGGGGGAGTAGACGTCGGTTCCCTCCGTCGCGCCGACATCGAGCACGTCCGTCCCGGCGGCCCCCTCTAGCTGGTACCAGCGGGGGCCGTCGGTGCGTGCGCCGGCGATGCGGCGCCAGAGGCGCGCGAGCAGGCCCTCGTTCGCCTGGCGTCCGAGCGGCTGGAGCTCGAGCGAGCCGTCGTTCGCGCCGTGATACCCGATCGCAGTGACCGAGGCGGCGGGCACCGGCAGCCGGATCAGGAGGTTGCCGATCTTCGCGAGCGGCTCGGGGCGCGGGCGGATCGCGCCGGTCGCCGTGACCTCCGGCTCCAGCGGCGCCACGGATCGCGGGGAGGAGCTGCTCGTGCCGAACGCCGTCAGCAGCAGCGTGACCACGGCGAGGGCAGCGAGGATCGCGAGCACGGCGAGGCGCCGCGCGCGCAGCTGCTCGCGACGTCGTCGAGCGCGGATCCGGGCCGCGTGCCGTGAGCGCGGCGAGGCCATCGTGGCGCCACCGTACAGCACGTCTCTCCGGGCGCTCGGGTCCTGCCGGCCGGGAGCGCCGCCGGGCGGGGCTACCATCCGGCGCATGAGCGAGCCCGCGACGACGATCCGGGTTCCGCGGTGGATCCAGCTCGTCGGCCTGCCCGTGCTGGCGCTGCTCGCCTTCCTGCTGGCCCGGACGATGGGCCACGCGCTCTTCCTCTTCCTCACGGCATCCGTGATCGCGTTCACGCTCAACCCCCTCGTGCGTGACCTCACGCGGCTCAGGCTGCCGCGCGGTCTCGGCGTCGCGATCGTCTACACGGTGTTCACCGCCGCGGTGGTGGCCGGGCTCGTGCTGCTCGGGACGATCGTCGTCGACCAGGTTCGCACCTCGGCCGACCGCGTCGACGCGTACCTGACGGACGAGGACGCGGCGGGGCAGACCGGCGCCCAGCACGACATCGACCGGCTCCAGGCCTGGCTCGACGACCACGGCCTCGAGCAGGTGCGGGTCGAGGAGCAGCTCGACGACGCGGTCGCGAACCTCGGCGCCGGCGAGATCTCCGGCTACGTCCAGGACGCGATCTCGTTCGCCCAGGGGGCCGCGCTCTCGGTCGTGATCCTCCTCTTCTCGATCATCCTGATCGTCGTCATCTCGATCTACATGCTCCTCGACATGCCCCGCCTGGAGCGGTCGATCGACCGACGGTTCCCGCCGCACGGCGGTCCGCCGCTCACCCAGCGCATCGAGGGCGCGCTCTGGGGCTACGTCAAGGGCCAGCTGATCCTCTCGACCGTGATCGGGACGAGCGCCGGGGTCGGGATGTGGATCCTCGGTGAGACGGGTCTCGTCGAGGGCGCCCAGCGCTACGCGCTGCTCTTCGGGGTGTGGACGGCGTTCGTCGAGGTGATCCCGTACATCGGCCCGTGGCTGTCCGCGGTGCCGCCCGCCATCTACGCGCTCGTCGTCGACCCGGTCGGGTTCCTCTGGGTCGCGGCCCTGTTCGTATTCATCTACCAGGTCGAGGGGCACATCGTGGTCCCCAACGTGATGGCCAACGCGCTCCGCCTCCATCCGCTGCTCGTGATCTTCGGCCTGCTGGCTGGGGGCGAGCTGTACGGCATCGCAGGTGTGCTCGTCGCCCTGCCGACGATGGCGGCGGGCAGGGCGATCTGGGAGTTCTTCCGCGAGCGCGTCGAGCTGGAGCCGTGGGAGCCGGGCGACCACGTCCCGGTCGAGGTGGAGCTCGAGCCGCCGGGCGACCGAGTCGCTCACCCCGGCGGCGACCTCGTGGACGAGCCGACGGCTGGCGCGCCCACCGGCGTCAGCTGAGCCCGACCGCCTCGTCGAGCCAGGCGCGCGCCTCGGCGTCGAGCAGCTTCAGTCCCTCGGCGCGCGCATGCCGGTGCCGCGCGGAGCCCGAGCCCCACGCGTAGAGCAGGCAGATCTCCGGCCGGAGCACCGGGATGCCCGAGACGACGGCGCCGATCGCGGCGAGCGGGCGCCGGACGCGGGGGTCGCGGCGGTAGACCCAGTCGTCCCCCGCCGTCGTCTCGAGCTTCACGTCGAGCACCCACGGCCCGCCCGGCTCGGGTCGCGCCCACAGGGCGTGGGCCTCGTCGGGCACGGGGCCGCCGTGCCACCGCTCCAGCGCGGCCCGGTGTGCGACGACGATCTCCCACGCCGCGAGATGGCGTGCGAGCAGCGGCGCGTCCGAGCGGACGATCGCGACGTCGGCATCGGCGTGGGGGCCCGTCTGGTAGCCGAGCGAGAGGTCGAGCGCCCAGCCGCCTGCGATCCACCACGGGATCGTCAGACCGCCGAGGATCGCCGCCGTCTCGACCGGCTCGGTGACGCGCCAGCGCTGCTCCATGCGCGCAGTGTCGCGTACCCTTGCCGCCGTGTCCCACCCCGTGAGCCGTCCCCGCAGGCTGCGGCGCACCGAGACGATCCGGTCGCTCGTGCGTGAGACCCGGCTAACGCCGGGCGTCCTCGTCGCGCCGCTCTTCGCCTGCCCGGGCGAGGGCGTCGTGCGGCCGGTCGACGGCCTGCCGGGGATCGCGCAGCGCTCGGTCGACGAGCTCGTGGCCGAGGCTCGGTCGCTGCACGAGCTGGGCGTCCCGGCGGTGCTGCTCTTCGGGATCCCCGAGGAGAAGGACGAGCAGGGCTCCAGCGCGTGGGCGGAGGACGGGATCGTGCAGCGGGCGGTGCTCGCGCTGCGCAGCGAGGTGCCCGAGCTGACGCTCGTGACCGACGTCTGCCTCTGCGAGTACACGAGCCACGGCCACTGCGGCGTCTTCCGGGACGGCCACGTCGTCAACGACGAGACGCTGCCGCTGCTCGCCAGGACGGCCGCGAGCCACGTCGCGGCAGGCGCCGACGTCGTCGCGCCGAGCGACATGATGGACGGACGGGTGGCCGCGATCCGCGCCGCCCTGCCGGAGACGCCGATCGTCTCGTACGCGGCGAAGTACGCCTCCGCGTTCTACGGGCCGTTCCGCGAGGTGGCGGAGTCGACTCCCTCGTCGGGCGACCGGCGCGGCTACCAGATGGACCCGGCGAACGTCCGCGAGGCGCTGCGCGAGTGCGAGCTCGACCTCGAGCAGGGCGCCGACGTGCTCATGGTGAAGCCGGCGCTGCCGTACCTCGACGTGATCCGTGCCGTCCGCGACCGGTTCGACGTCCCCGTGTGGGCGTACCAGGTCTCGGGCGAGTACGCGATGGTGCGCGCCGCCGCCGCCGCAGGGCACCTCGACGAGCGCGCTGCGGCGCTCGAGTCGCTCACAGCGATCCTGCGCGCCGGGGCGGGGACGGTCGTCACGTACTGGGCGAAGGACGTGGCGCGGTGGTTGGCGTGACGGGTCCGCCCTCCGACCTCTGGCGGCAGGCGACCCGCCTCATCCCCGGCGGGGTCAACTCGCCCGTGCGCGCGATGCGCGCGGTCGGGCTCGACGAGCCGGTGTTCATGTCTCGCGGCGAGGGCGCGTACGTCGAGGACGTCGCCGGCCGCCGCTACGTCGACTGGGTGCAGTCGTGGGGACCTCTGATCTTCGGGCACGCCGACCCCGAGACCGTCGCGGCGGTCGAGGAGGCGACGCGGCGCGGCACGACGTTCGGCGCCCCGACCGCGGCCGAGGTCGACCTGGCGCAGGAGATCGTCGACGCGGTGCCGTCGATCGAGATGGTGCGCATGGTCAGCTCGGGCACCGAGGCGTCGATGAGCGCGCTGCGGCTCGCGCGCGGGGCGACCCGTCGCGACCGCGTGATCAAGTTCGCCGGCTGCTACCACGGCCACGTCGACGCGCTGCTCGCGAGCGCCGGCTCCGGCGTGATGACGCTCGGGATCCCGTCGACCCCCGGCGTCACCTCGGGCGTGGCCTCCGACACGATCGTCGTTCCCTTCAACGACGTCGACGCCGTCGCCGCCGCGTGCGAGCGCTACGGCGAGGGGCTGGCCGCGATCCTCGTCGAGCCGATCGCCGGCAACATGGGCTGCGTCCCGCCCGAGCCCGGGTACCTCCAGGCGCTCCGCTCGCTCGCAGATGCGACCGGCGCGCTGCTCGTCTTCGACGAGGTGATGACCGGTTTCCGGGTCGCCCGCGGGGGCGCGCAGGAGCTCTACGGCGTGATGCCCGACCTGACGATCCTCGGCAAGATCGTCGGCGGCGGCCTCCCGGCGGCCGCGTTCGGTGGCCGCGCCGAGCTGATGGAGCGGCTCGCCCCGGTCGGCGACGTCTACCAGGCCGGGACGCTCTCGGGGAACCCGCTCGCGACTGCGGCCGGCGCCTCCGTCCTGCGGCGCCTGCGCGACCCGGCCGTCTACGAGCGGCTCGAGCTGGCGGGTGCTCAGCTCGAGGCGGGGCTCGCCCCGTTCGGGACCGTGCAACGGGTGGGGGCGATGCTGACGCTGTTCTGCCGGGAGGGGCACGTCCGCGACTTCGAGGACGCGGCCGCGAGCGACACGGGGCGCTTCGGGGCGCTGTGGCGGCACCTGCTCGCGGCGGGCGTCTACCTCCCTCCGTCTCAGTTCGAGTGCCTGTTCGTCTCGACCGCGCACGGCGACGCCGAGCTCGACCTGACGATCGAGGCGGTGCGCTCGTTCTTCGAGGCGTGATGCGCACGGAGCCGTTCGACACGATCGCCGACGGCGCGACCGCCGAGAGCCCGCTGTGGGCAGAGGCCCTGCGGCCGGCCGGCGAGCGCGACGCGACGCCGGTCTTCTCGCCCCTCGTCCCGGATCCGGAGCTGCACCTCGGCGTCGAGACGATCTACGAGGGCTACCTGCTCCACTACGGTCGCTCGCGGCTGTTCGACCCCGCCGACGACGACATCGCGCTGCTCCTCGGCGACACGCTGCTCGCGCACGGGCTGGTGCGGATCGCTGAGACCGGGAACGTCGGGGCGATCGCCGACCTCGCCGACCTCCTCTCGCTCTGCGGCCAGGCCCGCGCCGAGGGGCGGCCGGGCGACGGCGCAGCGTGGGCAGCGACCGCTGCCCGGCTCGGTCTCGGGGGGCTCGACGAGGCGCGCGACGCGCTGCGCCTGCGCGCCGACCCGGCGCCGCTCGAGGCGGTGGCGAGAGTCGCCGCGGGCCGGTCGGAGGTCGACGCGGCCCTGGCTGCGCACGCCGAGCGCGTCCTGTAGCATCGCGCCCGATGACCGCAGCGCTCTGGTTCGTCGCCAACGCCGCCGAGGAAGGCCGAAACGTCATCCTCTCGATGCTCGTGGTGGGGCTCATCTTTCTCGCGGTGATCGCGCTCGGCGAGGCCGCGCACGCGGTCGCCGCGCGCCGCAAGGCCGAGAAGGCCGACCGCCCCCTGTAGGGGCGGGGTCTGCCTCACCCGCTCTTCGCGGTTGGCTGAAGCACGGCGCCGCACGCCCTGACGGTGCCCGGCTTCAGCCGGGCTCCTCGCCCTGGCTCCCTGGCCGCCCAGCCATCGCGCTTCGGCCGTCCCGCCCGCGCACCGGGACGAGCAGACCTTGAACAGCCCCGCTGCCGACGCCACCTCCCTAGACTTGCGGCGTGCCCTCGCCCGTCGCCGACCTTCGGGAGTGGATCGCGCTCCTCGAACGTGAGGGCGAGCTCGTGCGGATCTCGGCGGAGGTCGACCCGGACCTCGAGATCACCGAGATCACCGATCGGGTCGTCAAGAGCGGCGGTCCGGCGCTGCTGTTCGAGAACCCCAGGGGCTCGCGCCACCCGCTGCTGATCAACCAGTTCGGCACCGAGCGGCGGATGTGCCTCGCGTTCGGGGTCGATTCGCTCGACGCGCTCGGCGCGAAGCTCGACGAGATCCTCGAGCTGCAGCCGCCCCAGGGGCTCGTCGACAAGGTGCGATCGCTCGGGAAGCTCAAGTCGATCGCCGACTCGATGCCGAAGGAGGTGTCGAAGGCTCCCTGCCAGGAGATCGTCCTGACCGGCGACGACGTGAGCCTCGACCTCCTGCCGATCCAGCGCTGCTGGCCGCTCGACCCCGCGCCGTTCATCACCCTGCCCGCCGTGATCACGAAGGACCAGGCCACCGGCGTCCGCAACGTCGGCATGTACCGCATGCAGAAGATCGACCAGCGCTCGACCTTCATGCACTGGCAGCTGCACAAGGACGGGCGCGCCGACCTGCGCGCCGCGCCCGACGGGCGGATCCCGGTGGCGGTCGCGATCGGCCTCGACCCCGTCACCGCGTACTCCGCGAGCGCGCCGCTGCCCAAGCACGTCGGCGAGCTGATGCTGGCGGGCTTCCTCAAGGGCTCGCCGGTCCAGCTCGTGCAGTGCAAGACCGTCGACCTGCAGGTGCCCGCCAACGCGGAGATCGTGCTCGAGGGCTGGGTCGCGCGCGACGACGTCGGCATCGAGGGCCCGTTCGGCGACCACACAGGGTTCTACACGCCACCGGAGGAGTTCCCGATCTTCCGTCTCAGCGCGATGACCATGCGCCGCGACGCGATCTACCCGTCGATCGTGGTCGGCAAGCCCCCCGCCGAGGACGAGTGGCTCGCGAAGGCGACCGAGCGCATCTTCCTGCCGGCGATCCGGATGAGCGTGCCGGAGATCGTCGACTACGACCTGCCGACTGCCGGCACGTTCCACAACTGCGTGATCGTCTCGATCCGCAAGCGCTACCCCGGGCACGCCCGCAAGGTGATGCACGCGCTCTGGGGGCTCGGCCTGATGAGCCTGACGAAGTCGGTCGTCGTCGTCGACGAGCACGTCGACGTCCACGACTACGAGCAGGTCTTCTTCTACGTCTGCGCCAACGTCGACCCCGCCCGGGACGTGCTGCTCAGCGAGGGCCCGATCGACCAGCTCGACCACGCGACGACGATCCAGGCGTACGGCGGGAAGATCGGGTTCGACGCGACGGCGAAGGGGCCCGACGAGGGGCGGCGCGAGTGGCCGCCCGAGATCGAGATGTCGCCGGAGATCCGCGCGCGGGTCGACGCCCGGTGGGCCGAGCTCGGCCTGCCTGCGACACCGTCCGCCGGATCCGTGCAGAATGCGACCCGTCGTGCCGGGCGGCGAACGTTGTCGCAACGGATACGTCGTTGACATCGAACACGCCCGACGATTGAATCCCGCGCGGGAGGCCGAGTGACCGAGCACCACGATCACAGCCACGAGCTGCCCGGCCCGAGCCTCTGGCCGATCGGGTTCGCGATCGGCATCGCGGTCGTCCTCGTCGGGCTCGTGATCAGCTTCCCGGTGATGCTGCTCGGCGCGGCGATCGCGCTCGTCTTCGGCATCCTCTGGGTGCGCGATCTCTTCGCGGCCCCGTCCTCCGCCGGCGCCCCGGACGAGGCGGCCGCCGCGGGCTTCGAGGCTCCGGTCGGGTCGGCGCTCGCCGCGACGGCCGGCGCCCCCGCGCACGTCGAGACCTACGACCGCGGCGCGTTCCTGTCGGCCGCCACCGTCGGCGTGGGCGCCGCGATCGGCGCTGCCGTGACGCTCCCCGTGCTGGGGTTCGCGGTGCTGCCGTCGTTCACGGGCGCCGGGATCGAGACCTTCGACGTCGACCTGGGGCCGATCTCGAACTTCCCCGAGGGCACGTACGTGATCGCCACCTTCCTCGAGGATCCCGAGCAGGGCGAGGTGACGCGTCGCACCGCGTTCGTCCGCAACAACGGCTTCACCGAGGACGGCGTGCCGAGCTTCACGACGCTGTTCAGCCGCTGCGTCCACCTCGGCTGTCCCGTGCAGCCGAACGGCCCGATCGACGAGGAGGGCAAGCAGGACGTCAACGGCGTCGAGCTGCGCCCCGTGCTCGCGGCGAGCTTCGGCTGCCCGTGCCACGGCGGCCTCTACGACGGCGAGGGCAATCGTACCGCCGGCCCGCCCGTGCGCTCGCTCGACCGCTTCGAGTTCTCGATCAAGAACGGCAACCTGATCCTGGGCCGGCTGTTCTCGGTCGGCGACGTCGAGGGGACGGGCGCCAAGGCGAAGATCATGCGCTACTACCAGGCCTACCCGGGCGTTCACGTCGACGGCCCGTCGCGGTTCCTCTACCCGTTGCCGACCCCGGGGTCGCAGTAGGCCATGCCGAAGTCGAACGCGCGCAGACAGCTCGAGACCGTCGCGCTCGCCCCCCTCGACTGGCTCGAGGAGCGGTCGGGCCTCGTCGGGTACACGAAGTGGTTCCTCTTCCGGAACGTCCCGCGCGACATCAACTGGATGCAGACGCTCGGCGCCGCGACGCTGACCGCCTTCATCGTCCAGGCCGTCACCGGCGTCGTCCTCGCCATGTACTACAAGCCCGACCCGAACAGCGCCTACGCGTCGATCGTGAACATCACCGAGGAGGTCACCCTCGGCTGGCTCGTGCGCGGGATGCACAAGTGGGGCGCGAGCGTGTTCATCATCCTGATGTTCTTCCACATGGCGCGCACGTTCCTGTTCGGCGCGTACAAGTACCCGCGGGAGATCAACTGGATCATCGGCGTCCTGCTGCTGGTGATGGGGATGGCCGAGGGCTTCACCGGCTATCTGCTCCCTTGGGACCAGACGGCGTACTGGGCGACGGTGGTCGGGATCAACATCAACGCGACCGCGCCCTTCCTCGGGCCGTTCATCGCGCAGTTCCTCCAGGGCGGGCTCCAGATCGGGCCCGAGACCCTGGCGAAGTTCTACGCGCTGCACATGCTCGTGATCCCGGGCGGGCTGATGGCCCTGATCGGGCTCCACATGTACCTCGTCGTGCGCCTCGGGGTGACGTCGCCGCCCTGGTCGAACGTCGCAGCGGGCCGCGAGCGGGACGAGGACGCGGTCGGCACGGGTGCAAAGGTCGGCCTGATCCGCGAGTCCTCGACGGAGGAGGGCGCCTGAGATGGCCCGCTCGCTGAAGGAGCGCCAGCGCGAGGAGTTCAAGCGCTACAAGGACGACGTCAAGGCCGACGGCAAGCCGTTCTTCCCCTACGCGATCTTCCACGACACCGTGATGGCGCTCGTCACGGTGCTCGTCATCATCGGCCTCGCGGTGGTCTGGTACACGACCGCAGACGGCACCGAGGCCGGCGTCCTCGGGCCCTGGTATGCACCGGAGGCGGACGCCGGGACGATCGACTTCATCCCGCGGCCGGACTGGTTCTTCTACTTCCTCTTCTACCTCCTGCGCGTCTTCAAGTGGCCCGAGACGGTGGTGCTCGGCACCGTCGGCGTGCCGACGCTCCTGCTGATCCTCCTGCTGATGCTCCCCTTCTACGATCGGCGGCCCGAACGGCGTCCCAGCCGGCGACCGGTCGCGATGATCGCCGCGATCCTCACCGTGATCTCGATGGGCGTCCTCACCTGGAAGGGCGCCACCGCCGAGGAGGCGCTCGGGTCGGAGATCATCGCCTCTGGGACGACCGAGGTCTGGGCCGAGGAGCAGGGCTTCACCGGCAACGCGGATGCCGAGGCCGGAGCGGCGCTCTTCGCCCAGTCGGGCTGCCTCAACTGCCACGTGTACCTCGGCGAGGGGAACCAGAACCTCGGCGCCCCCGAGCTCAGCGCCGTCGGCGCGTCCGGCCGTGGTGTCCAGTACTTCAAGGACTACCTCACGAACCCCGCGCAGTTCGGGAACAACGTGATGATCTCGTACTCGTACCTCGGCGACGAGAATCTCGGGAAGCTCGCCGCGTTCCTCGACGCGTCGAAGGGACCCGGTTCCACCGAGGGCGAAGGGGAGTAGCGCCGCGTAGGCACGTCTCCTACGGAGACCTGCCTAGTACTGCTCTAGGCACGTTTCGCGAAGCGAGAGGTGCCCCTCTCACGGATACGCTGCTTCCGATGAGAGCATTCCTCGGCATCACCGGCGCCTCCGGCGCTCCGTACGCCAAGGGCATCCTCGACGCGCTCGTCGCCTCGGGAGCCGAGGTCGGCGTGTGCGCGTCGGCGGCCGGGGTCGAGGTGCTCGCGACCGAGCTGTACGGTGACCCCGACCTGCCGCGCGACGAGGTGATGGCGCGGCTGGTCGGTGACGCGACCGCTCAGGTGACCGTGGTCGGGACGAGCGACTACCGCACGCCGTACGCCTCCGGGTCGGCGAAGGTCGATGCGTACGTGATCTGCCCCTGCTCGATGTCGACGGTGGGAACGCTCGCGGCCGGCGCGATGGCGAACCTCATCCACCGGGCCGCGTCCGTCGCGCTCAAGGAGCGACGCACCCTCGTGCTCGTCCCCCGCGAGACGCCGCTGTCGTCGATCCACCTCCGTGGACTCGCGACGCTGAACGAGGCAGGGGCCGTGATCCTGTTCGCCGCGCCGGGCTTCTACCACGGCGCCGAGACCGTGCAGGACCTCGTCGACTTCGTGGTGGCGCGCTGTCTCGACCAGCTGGGCGTGGCGAACGAGCTGGTTCGGAGGTGGGGCGTAGGTGCTTCCGGCCTGCGGCCGGAAGCACCTAGAGAGAGCGACCCGGGATCATGAGCTCCGAGTCGGGGACCCTCGCGCCCGACCGGGTGCGGTCGATGTTCGACCGCATCGCGCCGGTGTACGACGCGATGAACCGCCTGATGACCGCCGGCCTCGACCGGTCGTGGCGGCGGCTTGCGGCAGAGGCGGTCGTGCAGCCGGGTGCGCGCGTGCTCGACGCGTGCTGTGGCACGGGCGACCTCGCGATCGAGGCCGAGCGTCAGGGTGGCATCGTGACCGGCCTGGACTTCGCCCCGCGGATGCTGGAGCGCGCGCGCGCGAAGTCGTCGACGATCCACTGGCTCGAGGGGGATCTCCTCGCGCTGCCGTTCCCCGACGATGGGTTCGACGCAGCGACCGTCGGGTTCGGGGTGCGCAACGTCGCCGACCTCGAACGGGCGCTCGGCGAGCTGCGTCGCGTGCTCCGACCGGGTGGCCGGCTCGCAGTGCTCGAGATCACGCAGCCGCGGGGCGTGGCGCGCGCCTTCTTCTCGCTGTGGTTCGACCGTCTCGTCCCGCTGCTCGGCAGGGTGCTGCCCGGCGGGAGCGCCTACACCTACCTGCCGGCGAGCGTGCGCCGCTTCCCGACAGCCGAGGAGCTCGTCGCGCTGCTCGAGCGGGTCGGCTTCGAGGACGTCCGCGTCCGTCTGCTCGGCGGCTCGATCGTCGCCCTCCATACCGGACGGGCGACGTGAGCGCCCTGCAGGCGGTGCGCGCCGCGCCCGGCCTCGCCTCGTACCTCGACCGGGTCGAGGCGCGCCTGCGCGAGGTCGTCGCCGCCCACCCCGGCACCGTGCAGGCCGTGGGCATCGATGCGCTCGCCGCGGGTGGGAAGCGGCTGCGTCCGGCGCTCGCGTTCCTCTCGTCGCCCCCGGGCTCGCCGCTTCCCGTCGCCGAGGGCGTCGCCGTCGAGCTCGTGCACATGGCGACGCTCGTCCACGACGACATCGTCGACCGCGCGCGCGTGCGCCGGGGCCGGGCCGCTGCCTGGACGCAGCACGGCCCGGCTGCTGCACGGGCCGCGGGCGACCACCTCTTCGCCCGCGGCTTCGCCGAGCTGGCGGCGACGGGCGACCGAGCGAAGGTGTCGCTGCTCGCAGAGGCCTCGCTCGCGCTCGCTCGCGGCGAGGCCCTGCAGCGCCGTCAGCGATACGGCGCCGACACGACCGTCGAGGACTACCTCGAGCGCGTCGCCCTCAAGACGGGCCGGTTGTTCGAGGCCGCGTGCGCGCTCGGCGGGGGCAACCCTGCGTATGGCCTGCAGCTCGGGATCGCGTTCCAGATCGCAGACGACATCCTCGACTGCGCGGGCGACACGATCGAGACCGGCAAGGTGCCGGGAACCGACCTGCGGGACGGGACGCCGACCCTGCCGCTGATCCTCGCGGCGCGCGAGGACGCAGTCGTCCGCGCCGCGCTCGCAGGGGGACCGGTGGAGGGCGCGCTCGTCCGCGTGGCCGCCACGGGCGCCCTCGAGCGCTCCAGGGCGATGGCCCTCGTCTACGCTAGGAGAGCGAGGGAGAGCCTGGACGGCGAGGCCCGCCGGGACGAGCTCGAGGCCCTCGCTGACATCGTCGTGGATCGGAGCGCATAGACCTCGTGGCCCTGCTCGACCGCACATCGACGCTCGCCCCGATCCGGGAGAAGATCGAGGCGGGCGAGCGGCTCGATCTCGACGACGGGATCACGCTGCTCGAGAGCGACGAGCTGCTCGAGCTGGGCGAGCTCGCAGACCGGGCTCGCCGCCTGCGCGGCGGCACCGACGAGGTCGGCTTCGTCCAGAACCTCTACATCAGCCAGACCAACGTCTGCCGCGTCAAGTGCAAGTTCTGCGCGTTCGCCGCGACCCAGAAGCAGGGCCACGCCTACACGATCACGACCGAGGAGCTCGTGCGCGACGCGGTCGAGCAGCACGCCGCGAGCGCGTTCACCGAGATCCACATGGTGAACGGCGAGAGCCCGCACGTCACGCTCGACTTCTACCTCGACACCCTGCGCGCGCTGAAGCACGCCCTGCCGGACGTGCACCTCAAGTGCTACACGGCGTCCGAGGTGCACCACATGACGACGCTGTCGGGTCTGACGCACGAGGAGGTGCTGCGCGAGCTGGTCGCAGCGGGCCTCGGCTCGCTCCCGGGCGGCGGCGCCGAGATCTTCGCCGATCGGGTGCGGCGCCTCGTGGCGCCCGGGAAGGAGCACCCGGACATCTGGTTCCACGTCCACGACGCGGCGCACCGCATGGGTCTCCGCTCGACCTGCACGATGCTCTACGGGCACGTGGAGACGTACGAGGAGCGGATCGACCACCTCCTGCGGCTGCGCGACCAGCAGGATCGAACGGGCGGCTTCGTCGCGTTCGTCCCGCTCGCGTTCCATCCCGAGAACACCGTGTTCGAGCGCCGCGGCTTCCGCCACACCACCGGTGCGGACGACCTCAAGATGCTCGCCGTCTCCCGGCTGATGCTCGACAACATCGACAACGTCAAGGCGTACTGGATCATGATGGGGATGCCCATGTCGGCCGTCGGCCTGCACTTCGGAGCCAACGACGTGCAGGGGACCGTGATGCGCGAGACGATCTTCCATGCCGCCGGCGCGCGCACGGAGACCGAGCAGCAGGTCGACCAGCTCGTGCGCTTCGTGTCGGAGGCCGGGCGCATCCCCGTGCAGCGCGACTCGGTGCACAACGTGATCCGGCGGTTCGCGTGACGACCTTCCTGAGCTCGGTGCCGATCGTCCCGGCGCGCGACGTCGTGGCCTCCACGTCCTGGTACCGGGATGCCCTCGACTACGAGGTCGTCCGCGCGCAGTCCGACTACGGGATCGTCGGCCGCGAGGGGTCGTGGATCCACCTCTACGGGCCGAGTGGGATCGCGCCCGAGGACTCGGACGCCATGATCCGCGTCGGCGTGGAGGGCATCGACGACCTCTATGCGGCGTGCCTCGCGAAGGGCATCGTCCACCCGAACGGGCGGCTCGGCCGGCGCCCCTGGGGACTCCGCGAGTTCGCCGTCCTCGACCTCGACGGGAACCTCGTCACCTTCTTCGAGCCGGAGGCGTCGCCGTGACGGCGGCGCCCACCCGTCGCGAGGGAGGTCGAAGGCTCTGCGGCGGCGAAGCCGACGCCTTGCGCTTCGCGAGGAGAGGCTCTGCGGCGGCGGAGCCGACGCCTTCAGGGGTGTGCCCCCGCGTCCCGCGCAGCGGGACCCGGGGGATCGAGCGGCGGGAATCCGCTCCTGCGGATTCCCGCTTCGCGGGGGGAGAGTCGTGATACGCCTGGGTCGCATCTCGTACGTCAACATGGCGCCGGTCTTCCACCGCCTGACCTCGGAGGTGGAGGAGGTCGTGGGCGTCCCGACCGAGCTGAACAGGATGGTCGTCGCCGGCGAGCTCGACGTCGCCCCGATCTCGTCGATCGAGTACGCGCGGAACGCCGACCGGCTGCGGCTGCTGCCGCGGCTCTGCGTCTCCTCCGAGGGCGCGGTGGACTCGATCCAGCTCGTGACCCGCATGCCGCTCGCGAGCGTGCGCTCCGTCGCCGTCACGCCCGAGAGCGCCACGTCGGTCGTGCTCACGCGCGTTCTGCTGCCGCAGGCGGAGACGGTGCCGCTCGACCGGGCAGGCGAGGCGGACGCGAAGCTCCTGATCGGCGACGCCGCGCTGCGGAGCGCCTTCGAGGACCCGACTCCCCATCACGACCTCGGCCGGCTGTGGCTCGAGCGCACCGGCCTGCCGATGGTGTTCGCGGTTTGGGCGGCACCGGAGCCCGTCGCGGACGGCCTGCTCGAGCTCCAGGACGCGCTCGTCGCGTCCGTGCGGCTCGCGCGGTCGGAGCCGGAGCTCCTCGCGCACGAGGCGAGCGTCCGCTACGGCTACCCGGCCGGCTTTCTCGCCCGCTACTTCGAGAAGCTCCGCTACAGCTTCGGGCCGCGCGAGCGCGCGGGTCTGTACACGTTCCTCGAGATGGCCCGCGACGTCGGTGAGCTCGCGCAGGTCCCCGAGCTCCGCTTCCTCAACGCCGAGACGGTGGCGCGGGCGTCGTGAGCGCCACCCTGGAGCCGGTCGCCGCCCGCGCGGTCGACGCCGTGCTCGAGAAGGCGCTCGGCGGCGAGCGCATCGCCGACGACGACGCGATCACCCTGCTGCGGTCGCGCGACCTGCTCGCGGTCGGACGGGTGGCGAACGAGATCCGCAACCGCAAGACCGACCCGACGAAGGTCACGTTCATCGTCGACCGGAACATCAACTACACGAACGTGTGCGTCACCGACTGCGACTTCTGCGCCTTCTACCGGGCGCCCGGCGACACCCGCGAGGCCTACCTGCTCCCGAAGCCGGTCATCTTCCGCAAGATCGAGGAGACGCTCGCGATCGGCGGAACGGGCGTGCTGATGCAGGGCGGACACCACCCCGACCTCGCGATCGACTTCTACGAGGATCTCTTCCGCTCGATCAAGAGCCGCTACCGCATCCACCTGCACTGCCTCTCGCCGCCCGAGGTGCAGCACATCGCACGCAGGTCGAAGCTCACGATCCCCGAGACGCTGACGCGCCTGCGCGACGCGGGGCTGGACTCGCTCCCCGGGGGCGGAGCCGAGATCCTCGTCGACCGCGTGCGCGACGTCATCGCACCGAAGAAGACGACCTCCGACGAGTGGCTCGGTGTGATGCGCGCCGCCCACCGGCTGGGGATGTCGACGACTGCGACGATGATGTACGGGCACGTCGAGACGCTCCCCGAACGGGTCGAGCACATGCGGCGGATCCGCGAGCTGCAGGACGAGACCGGCGGCTTCCGGGCCTTCATCTCCTGGACGTTCCAGCGGGACGGGAACCGGCTCGACGACGTCGTCCGCGACGAGGACATGCCGACCTCGTTCGACTACCTGCTCACGCAGGCGGTCTCGCGCATCTACCTCGACAACGTGCCGCACATCCAGTCCTCCTGGGTGACCCAGGGGCTCAAGATCGGCCAGGTCGCGCTCGGCTTCGGGGCCGACGACATGGGCTCGGTGATGCTCGAGGAGAACGTCGTGTCGGCGGCCGGCACGACGCATCGGACGTCGACGGACGAGCTCGTCCACCTGATCCGGGCGCTCGGCAAGACCCCGGTGCAGCGCGACACGCTGTACCGCGAGGTCAAGGTCTTCTGAGGGCGGCCACCCGCCCGCAGGCGACGGCCCCATCATGTCGAGGCGAGCCCGGCGCCTGTGAGCCAGGTGTCTGACACCGGGCGCTGTCAAGTCGGCCCTTTCGGCAGCGGCCGCGCCGGACGCTCTCGGCCGCCCGCAACCGGCCTCGGTGCGCTCGATCCCCCGCTCGACCGTGACACGACGGCCCCGATCCGCAGCTGCGTTGCGGCGTCCCGGCCTGTGGAGCGATCGGCACGAGCTCGGCACGAATCCCCCTTGACAGGATCGGGTGTCTGGCACCGCTTGCGCACACAACCCTTGCGCGCGCAAGCCGAGGCTCGCGGTGACCGGGCGCGCCGGGGCTACGGGCGCAGGACGACGGCGTAGCGCCGCTCGAGCTCGGCCCTGCTGCTCGCGCTGATGCCGACGTCGCGGAGGATCCCGTCCCGGAGGCCGTAGACGACCCCGTGCACGGTCACGGCCTGCCCCCTGACCCAGGCGTCCTCGACGATCGTGGTCTGGCACACGTTGACGACCTGCTCGACCACGTTCAGCTCGCAGAGTCGCGCCAGCTGGTCGGCGGGGTCGAGTCGCGTCGAGCTGGGCGCGGTGCCTCTCGACGACGTCCTCCACGTGCCGGAGCCAGTTGTCGACGAGCCCGTGGCGGTCGCGACGGAGGGCCGCCTCGACGCCTCCGCAGCCGTAGTGCCCGCACACGATCACGTGGCGCACCCCGAGGACGTCCACCGCGTACTGCAGCGTCGACAGGCAGTTGAGATCGGAGTGGACGACCACGTTGGCCACGTTCCGGTGGACGAAGACGTCGCCGGGCGGCAGGCCGACGATCTGGTTCGCCGGCACCCGGCTGTCGGAGCAGCCGATCCAGAAGAACTCGGGTGTCTGGCGCTTCTCCAGCCCGCGGAAGAAGTCCGGATCCTCGGCGAGGATCCCCGCGGCCCAGGCGCGATTGTTGGCGAAGAGCTCGGCGAGATCGTCCACGGCGTGAGGCTAGTCGGTCCGTACGGAAACGGTGAAGATCTCCGCCGGTCGAACGAGGCGCGGCTACCCTCGGCCGGGCCGATGGGACGCATCCGACCCCTCGTCCTGCTCGCTGCGCTGGTCGTCTCCCTCGTCGCCGGCGGGAGCGCGACGGCGGCGCAGGTCACCCTCTGGCCTGGCGTGACGTTCGAACGGGGCGTCCAGTTCACGCCGAACGGTCCGGTCGCGATCTCGATCCTCCGCGGGCCTCGCCCCGGTGGGGCGACGACCCTCGTTCCCGTCCTCTCCAACGAGTCGCTGCTCGGTCGCGAGACGCTCACGGCGATGCAGCGCCGCCTCGCGAGCGCGGCGACCACGGCGGGGGTGAACGGCGACTACTTCACCGTCGCGACCGGCAGGCCGAGCGGGGTGCTCATGCGCGAGGGGCAGCTCGTGTCCCCGCCGCGCACCGCTCGCTCGAGCGCGGGGATCACGAGCGACGGAAGGCTCGACGTGCGCCGCGTCGGGTTCTTCGGCAGCTGGACGGGCGCGGGTCCGCGTCGGCCGCTGGCGACGATCAACGACGTCCCGGCGGACGGCCAGTCGGCCATCTTCACCGACGCGTACGGCCCGCTCACGCCCGCGGTGCCCGGTGCCGTCGTCGCCCTGCTCTTCCCGTTCCCCGCCGCGCTCCCGAGCACCGACCTGGTCGCCCCGGTCGTCGAGGTCCGGCAGAGCGGCGCGCCGGTCGAGATCCCGCGGGGCGGGGCGGTGCTGATCGGCCGTGGCCTGCAGGCGTCGGCGCTCGCGGCCGAAGCGATCCCCGGGACGCCGGTCACGGTCCGCCTGCAACTGCGGCCGGACTGGCCGGGCGTGGTCGAGGCGATCGGCGGCGGGCCGCAGATCGTGCGCGACGGCGTGCCCGTCTTCCGGGCGGGCGAGGAGTTCACCTCGGCGCAGCTCACGCCGCGTGCGCCTCGCACGGCCGTCGGGCAGACCGCCGACGGTCGCGTCCTGCTCGTCGCGGTGGACGGAAGGCAGCCGGGGCTCTCGGTCGGCCTCACGACGTTCGAGCTCGCTCAGGCGCTCGTCCGGCTCGGCGCCGTCACGGGCATGGCGCTGGACGGCGGCGGGTCGACGACGATGGCCTTCGACGGGCGTCTGCTGAACAGCCCGTCCGACGGGCGCGAGCGACCGATCTCCACGGCCCTCGTCCTCGCGTACACGGGTGCCTTCGTCCCCGAGGTGCCGGCGCGGGTGTCGCCGAACGGCGACGGCATCGCCGACGAGCCCGGGCTCGCCGTCCGGCTCGTGCGTCCGTCGACCGTCGCCCTGCGCCTCGTCGGACCGGGGGGCGTGGTCGTCTCGGAGCTGACGGAGGAGCGGCAGCCGGGTGTCACCGCCGTGCCCTTCCCGCCGACCTCGCCGCCGGTCGCCGCGTCCGTCGGTCGCGCCGCGGCGACCCTCGCGATCGGCACGTGGCGGCTCGAGGTGACGGCGACCGACGACCTCGGCCGCATCACGTCCATGCGCAGGTCGTTCGTCGTCGACGACACCCTCGGCTTCGTGCGCGCGCCCCGCACCCACCTCGTGCGCCCCAAGGGCGCACCGCTCGTCGTGCGCTTCAGGCTGGCCCGCCCGGCCCGCGCCTCGCTCACCGCGCTCGACGCTGCCGGCACCGTCGTGCGCAAGCTCACCCTGAGGCGGCTCGGCGCCGGTGACCAGAGCCTGAGCTGGGACGGTCGCGGTGTCGCCGGCAGGGCGCTGCCGGGCGGCCGCTACACCGTCCGGGTCACCGCGATCGGCCCGGTGGGCAGATCCGAGCTCGACGCAGCGGTGGTTCTCCGCGTTCCGCCCGGGACGGGGAAGTAGCATTCGCGGATGCCGCTGACCGACCTCCTGCACGCCATCACGGACACCATCACCGGGTGGATCGGGGACTACGGCTTCTACGCGGTCTTCTGGCTGATGTTCGTGGACGCGGTGCTCCCGGCCGCGAGCGAGGTCGTGATGGTCTACGCGGGGGCGGTCGCGTCGGGGGCGATCGCCGGCCAGTCCGTGTCGCTGTTCGGCTACACGTTCGAGAGCGGCTTCCCCGCCTACGTGGCCATGGCGCTCGCCGGCACGGTCGGCTACCTGCTCGGCTCGATCTTCGGCTGGTGGATCGGCATCCGGGGAGGCAGGCCGTGGCTCGAGCACCATGGCCGCTGGCTCCATCTCAACACCGAGAAGCTCGACCGCGCCGAGCGCTGGTTCGAGCGCTGGGAGGACGAGGCCGTGCTCCTCGGCCGGGTGACCCCTGTCGTCCGATCGTTCATCTCGGTGCCGGCCGGGGTGTTCGAGGTCCCGCTCCGCCGCTACACGGTGCTGACCGCGATCGGCTCGGCTGTCTGGTGCTTCGCGTTCGCGGGGATCGGCTGGGCGGCCGGCGCGAGCTGGGAGTCCTTCCACGACCGGTTCAAGGTGATCGACTACGCGATCGCCGGCGCAGTCGTCCTCGGCGCGTCCTACCTCGTCTGGCGGCTCGTCCGCAGGGGCCGCAACGGACCTGACGTCGAGACCGAGACCGAGACGCCGTGATCCGCCTCGCGCTCGCCGCGCTCGTCGCGGCGCTCGTCGTCGCGCAGCCGGCGACCTCGTACAGCGCGGCTGGCACGCCGTGGCCCGTGACGCGCATCTCGGTGTGGAACGAGACCCCCTACCGAGCACCGCTCGCCCAGGCGATGGCCGCCTGGAACGGGGTCGGGACCCGTGTGACGCTCGTTCCCGCGCCACGGCGCTCTGCCGCGCGGGTCGTCGTCACGCTCTTGCCTCGTGGCTCGTCGGGTGCCGACGTCGGGCAGGCGACGCTCGGCTGGACACCGGCCACCCAGGGGAAGGTCGAGGTGCAACGGGGTCTGGGGCCGAGGGTCGCTGCCGCAGTGCTCGCGCACGAGCTCGGGCACGTGCTCGGGCTCGGGCACGAGGAGCGAGGCTGCTCGGTGATGGCCGGGACGGTGGCCGTCGGGCCCCAGCAGGCCGGCTGCGGGATCGCGCGGTGCGCCAGGGTCGAGTCGTGCCTCGTGACGCGCGACGACGCGGAGGGGCTGCGCGACCTGTACGAGCGACGGCTCCCCGCTCTGCGCCCCCGGGGTGTCGAGGGCGCCTCGGTGCGCGTCGTGCGGTCGGGCGGGGCGTTCCTGGAGCTCGCGTGGACGTCGCCGCTCGCCGGCCCGGGCGCGGCGGTGCTCGTGCGCGCGGAGCGCGGTCGCTGCCCGGCTACCCCGTACGGTGCGCCGCTCGCGCGAACCGGCTCGATCCCCCTCGAGCGAGGCGCTCTGCAGTCCGCCGCGCTGCCGCTGTCCCGGTCGGGGGCCTGGTGCGCGGGGCTCTGGGTGCAGGAGGCGAGCTCGTTCCTCACCGGCCCGCCCGTGTACGTGCGGATCGCCGTCCCGTAGCGACACGGCCGACCCTCACCACGCGGCGTCGCCGCCGTCACCGGACGTCGGAACCGACAACGGGCCCCGGTACACTCGTGCGGACGTGATCCCGCTCGTCGACGTGAAGGCGCAGTACGCGCCTCTCATCCCGGAGCTCAAGGCCCGCTTCGCCGAGGTGCTCGACTCCGGACGGTTCATCTTCGGCCCGGAGGTCGAGGCGTTCGAGCGCGAGGCCGCGGCGTTCCTCGGCGTGCCGCATGCGATCGGCGTCGCCAACGGCACCGACGCGCTCGTGCTCTCGCTCGAGGCGCTCGGCATCGGCCCGGGCGACGAGGTGATCTGCCCGGCCTTCACCTTCTACGCGACCGCGGAGGCGATCGCCAGAGTCGGAGCGACGCCGGTCTTCGCCGACGTCGACCCGGTCACCCTGAACGTCGACCCGGCCGACGTGGCACGGCGGCTGACCGACCGCACCAGGGCGATCATGCCGGTGCACCTGTTCGGTCGCCCGGCTGCGCTGTCGGAGCTCGCATCGCTCGGCCTGCCGCTGATCGAGGACTCCGCGCAGGCCTTCGGCGCCGAGGGGATCGCCACGACCGGCGTGTGCTCGACGTTCTCGTTCTTCCCGACGAAGAACCTCTTCGCGCTCGGTGACGGAGGGCTCGTCGCCTCGACCGACGATGCGGTCGCCGAGACCGTGCGGATGCTGCGCTTCCACGGCTCGCGGGACAAGCAGACGTTCGAGCTCGTCGGCGCCAACTCGCGCCTCGACGCGATCCACGCTGCCGCCCTGCGCGTCTTCCTCCCGCACCTCGCGGGCTGGAACGCCTCGCGCCGCGCCGGTGCCGCTCGCTACGCGGAGCTCGGGCTCGGCGACCTCGTCGAGCTCCCGCCGGACGAGCCGGGCCACGTCTACCACATGTACGTCGTCCGCTCGCCGGAGCGCGATCGGATCGCCTCGGCGCTGCAGGAGGTGGGCATCGCCAGCGCGGCGTACTACGTGACGCCGTTGCACCTCCAGCCCGCGATGCGGCGCTTCGGGTGGGAGCCCGGCTCGCTGCCCGAGACGGAGCGGGCGGCGGCGGAGAACCTCGCGCTCCCGCTGTGGGGCGGCATCACCGCCGACGTGCAGGAGCGCGTGGTCGACGCGATCCGCTCGGCGGTGGGCGAGCGCGCGGCCGCCCTGTAGGGGGCGGGATGCGGGCGCCGATCAGCCGCCACCGCCTCTGGCAGGTCGCCGTCGACGCGGCGCTCGTCGCGCTCGCCTGGTGGCTGGCCTGGCGCCTGCGCTTCGACGGCACCGAGCTGCCGCGCCCGCGCTTCTACGACCGGTACCTGGAGTGGGACCTCGTGCTGCTCGTCGTCGCGATCAAGATCCCCGTCTTCGTCCTCGCGGGGTTCTACGACCGCTGGTGGCGCTACGTCTCGACGCGCGACATGTGGAGCATCCTGCGCGGCGTCGTGCTCGCCACGCTCGCGGCCTTCGTCGTGTTCGTGCTGTTCGAGGTGCACCGGGTCCGGGTTCCGAGCGGCGTCTGGTTCATCGACCTCCTCCTCTGCCTCGCCTTCGTCGCGGGCGCGCGGCTGCTGGCGCGAACGCTGATCGAGCGACCGCGCCCCGGCAACGTGGTGGCCCGTGGCAAGGAGGTCGTGGTCGTCGGCGCCGGCGACGCCGGCCAGCTCGTCGTGAAGGAGCTGCTCCGCAGCCCGGCGCTGGGGATGACCCCGATCGGGCTCGTCGACGACGACCCGCGCAAGAAGAACCTCCGCCTGCACGGCGTGCGGGTGCTGGGCACGATCGACGACCTCCAGGCGATCGTCCACGAGCAGCGGCCGGACGAGATCCTGATCGCGATCCCGTCGACGTCGGGCGCGACGCGGCAGCGGGTCGTCGACGCCGCTGCGCGCGAGGGCGTCCCCGTCAAGACCCTCCCGAGCCTCCAGGAGCTCGTCACCGGCGACTACGACCTCGCCCGGCGCGTTCGCCCCGTGGAGGTCGAGGACGTGCTCGGCCGCGAGCCGGTCGAGGTCGATCTCGAGGCGATTGCCGGCTACCTGGGCGGTGAGGTCGTGCTCGTCACGGGCGCCGGCGGCTCGATCGGCTCCGAGCTCTGCCGCCAGGTCGCCCGGCTCGGGCCGTCGAGGCTCGTGCTCGTCGACCACGCGGAGCCCGCGCTGTTCGAGATCGAGCGCGAGCTCGTGCGCGAGCGCGGGCACTCCGGCGTGGTCGCCGTCGTCGCCGACGTCAAGGACGCGACGAAGGTGCGGCAGGTGCTGGCCGAGCACCGCCCGGCCGTCGTGTTCCACGCCGCTGCGTACAAGCACGTCGCGATGATGGAGGCGAACCCGATCGAGGCGGTGCGCAACAACACCCTTGGCACGCGGACGCTCGTCCACGCCGCGGTCGAGGCCCGCGTCGAGCGCTTCGTGCTCGTCTCCACCGACAAGGCAGCGAACCCCAGGACGGTGATGGGGCAGTCGAAGGCGCTGTGCGAGTGGATCGTCGAGATGGTCGGCCACCGCGACGACGTCGAGACGCGGTTCTCCGCGGTTCGGTTCGGCAACGTGCTCGGCTCGTCGGGCTCCGTGATCCCGATCTTCCGCAGCCAGATCGCGAAGGGTGGCCCGGTCACCGTCACCCATCCCGAGATGACGCGATTCTTCATGACGATCCCCGAGGCGGTGCAGCTCGTCGTGCAGGCGGGCGCGATCGCGGAGCGGGGGCTCGTGTACGTGCTCGACATGGGCGAGCCGGTGCGGATCGTCGACCTCGCCGAGCAGATGATCCGGCTGTCCGGCAAGGAGCCGGGCGTCGACGTGCCGATCGAGTTCATCGGCCCGGCACCCGGCGAGAAGCTCCACGAAGAGCTCGTGGGCGCGGGCGAGGCCGTCTCGCCGAGCCCGCACGAGGCGATCATGCGCCTCAGTCGCCCCCCTGTCGACGCGCACTGGCTCGAGCGCGAGCTCGCCGGGCTCGAGCGGCTGGTCGAGTCCGGCGTCGCGGCCGACGTCGTCGCTGCTCTCGACCGCATCGTCGGGCAGCCGCGGCGGGTGGTGGAGAGCCCGGTGTCGGCCAGCGAGTCGCTCAGCTGACCGCGACGTTCGTCGTCGGCGACGTCCACGGCCACCGGGACGTCCTCGTCGAGCTCCTGCGGGGTGCGGGGCTGCTCGACGCCTCGGAGCGCTGGAGCGGCGCGGACGCGCGCCTGTGGCTGATGGGCGACCTGGTCGACCGCGGCCCCGACGGGATCGGCGCCGTGGAGCTCGTCATGGCGCTCGAGGAGCAGGGGGGCGACGTCCGCTGCCTCCTCGGGAACCACGAGGTGCTGCTGCTGGCGGTCGACGGTTTCGCGGGACATGTCGTAGGGGGCGGCGACGCCACGTTCGGGGACGTCTGGCTGGCGAACGGAGGTCAGCCCGCGGATCTCCGGCGTCTCGACGACGCGCACCGAGCGTGGATCGCGCGCCGCCCCGCGGTCGCGCTCGAGGGCCCGTGGCTCCTCCTCCACGCCGACACGGACCGGTACCTCGAGCTCGGGTCGTCCGTGGACGGGATCTGCGGCGCCGCCACGGCCACGCTGCGACAGCCGGACGCGCGTCGCCTGGCTCAGCTGTTCGACGTCCTCTGCGACCGTGGCCGGCTCGCGAGCACCCGCGCGCTCGACGAGGTGCTGGCGGCGCTCGGCGGCGAGCGGATCGTCCACGGGCACACGCCGATCCCGTTCGTGCTCGACCGCGACCCGTCGAGTGTCACGGAGCCGCTGTCCTACGCGGGCGGACGCGCCCTCAACGTCGACCACTGCCTCTTCGCCGGCGGCCCCGGCTTCGTCGTCGAGCTGTGAACCTCATCCTTCGAGCGCGCTCAGCAGCAGGTCGAGCATCAGGGCGGGGTCGCGGAACGCCGGGCGGACGCCGGGGGCACGCTTGAGCGGCGCGAACGAGGCGGCGTCGTCGAGCAGCCGCAGCCGCCCATCCGCCACGAGGCCCTCGTCGACTGCCCCCAGCTCCCCGGCGAACGTCGTCCACACGGGGGTGCCGAGGGCGACCGCCTCGCGGTTCATCGTCCCACCCGCCGAGACGACGGCGTCGGCGAGTGCGACGAGCGTCCGCGCGTCGACGGCCCGCGCGGGGACGACGAGCGACGGCAGGCGCAGGCCCTCGATCGCCGTACGCTGCTCCGGGGTGCGCGGGAGCACGACTGCCTGGACGGCGGGATCGCGGCCGAGCCGGTCGAGGAGCTCTGCGAACAGGGGGTTGCCGTGCCGGTGGTAGAGCGAGACCTCGGGCGGCGTGCGCACGACGACCTGCACGCGCGAAGGGTCGAGTCCGAGCGCGACGGGAACGGAGGGGTCGGGCGCGAAGCCCGCGAGAGCGTACTCCTCCTTCAGCCCCGGATAGCGGCGCACCTTGCCGGCATCCGCCCCGAGCCGGTCGAGTCGAGACTGGGGGATCGCATCGGGGACGACGACCCGCGTCGCGGCCCGGGAGCCGAGCGTGTGCTGCGCTCGGGCGAACTCGTAGTCGAAGGCGTAGGCCGACGGGATCCGCAGCGACCGCGCCGCGAGCGGGAGCTCGTGCGACGCGTGCGAGAGCGCGACGTCGAACCCGCGCCCGCGCGCGAAGGCGCGGAGGGCTCGCAGCCGCGACCCCATCGCGCGCACCTTGCCCGCACGTGACGCGCCGCCGTGCGGTGGGCCGACCACGGTGTGCTCCAGGCTCGCGTCCACCAGCAGCTCCAGCGTCTGGGCGAAGTCGCGCGCCGAGAGCGCGACGTCGTGGCCTCGCTCCTCGAGCAGCGCCACGAGCGGGCGGAAGAAGACCACCTGGGGCGAGTTCGTGACGTCGATCCAGACCCTCACCGGAGCCACCGCTCCTCACGCTGGAGCCACTCAACGAGGAACGGCTCGGCGATGGCGTATCCGCCGGCCGGCACGCGCCCGATCACCCCGGCGCGGTCGAGCGACGCGACGGCCCGCTGCACCGAGGCCGCAGCCGGGAGCCCGTGCCGTCGACGGTAGGCCTCGCCGTACACACCACCCGGCTCGGCCGCCAGGGCGAGCAGCAGCAACCGCTCGTTCGGGGTCGCATCCTCCCAGAGGCGCGCCAGGTTGTTGTGCTCGGAGCGCAGCACCTGCGCCAGCGCCAGCTCGACGTCCGCTCGATGGGCCGCATGACCGTGCGGCACCAGCTCCCACGTGAAGTACGCGAGCTCCTGCGTCGCATACGGGTGGCCGTCGGTGAGCTCGAGCACGCGCGCGAGCGCGTCGTCGTCGATCGCCCGCTCCGTGGACGAGAAGCGCCCCGTCACGAACGGCGCGACGTGCTCCGTGGGGAGCCGGCCGAGCTCGACCTGCTTCGCCGACCGCCAGAACGGGGCGTTGCGGTCCTCGAAGATCTGCTGCAGCACGTGGCGGCGGCTGCCGAGGTACACGTGCGCGACCTCGGGCTGCGTCTGGAAGACGGCCCGCATCACGTTCGGCAGCGTCTCGTCGAGCGTCAGCACCTCCTGGAACTCGTCGAGCACGATGCAGACGCGGCGGCCCCGCTCCGCCGCGATCTCCGCGGGGAGCTCGAGCAGCCGCTCGATCGTCGCGTCGAGGTCGGCGGCGCGCCGGACGGGCTCGAAGACGAAGCGCAGGTCGCCGTCCACGTCCACCTCGACCGTCGGGCGCACGCGGAGCCCGCGGAAGAGCCCTGCGACGCGCTCGAGCGCGTCGCCCAGCGGGGAGGCAAGCTCGTCGTAGATGGTCTTCGCGAGGGCGGCGGCGAAGCGCGTCTTGGTCGGCGTCCGCATGAGGTCGCAGTACGCGACGAGGACGCCCTGCGTCGCCGCCGCTCCCGCGGCGCGCAGGGCGAGCGAGGTCTTGCCGTAGCGTCGCGGGGCGATCACGACGACGTCCTGCCCGCTCACGAGGTCGCCGACGAGCGCGCGCAGCTCGTCCTCGCGGTCGGCGAACCGCTCGTCGAGGGCGAGCGCCCCGAAGGTGAACGGGTTGACGTTTCGCACAAGTGCATTATGCATAACTGCGTATGCAAGCGAGAGGAGGTGGGGCTGAGAGATAAGGTTTGCTTATGGACACGCGTCAGCTGGCTGCCTTCTGCGCAGTCGTCGAGCGACGGTCGTTCTCGCAGGCCGCCGAGCGGCTCGGGGTGACGCAGCCCGCGGTCTCGCTCCAGGTGCGGGCGCTGGAGAAGCGCCTCGGGCACCAGCTCCTCGATCGCTCCGGCCGGCGCGTCGAGCCCACGGAGGCGGGCTGGCGGCTCTACCGCGGCGCGCAGCGGATGCTGCGCGTCGAGGAGCAGCTGCTCGACGACATCGCCGCGGAGGTCGACGGCGAGCTCGCGGGGCTCCTCTCGCTCGGCGCGTCGACCGGCCCCGCCGCGATCGTCGTGCCGCGCCTGGTGTGCGAGTTCCACCTCCGTCACCCGGGCGTCCGGGTGGTGCTCGAGGTGCACGACACGCAGACGGTCGTCGACCTCGTCGCCGAGCGGCAGCTCGAGCTCGGCATCGTCGGCGCTGCGCCACGGCACCGCGGCGTCCGCTTCGAGGCGCTCGCGGAGGACGAGGTGATCCTCGTCGGCCCGCCCGGGCACCCGCGCGCGGGTGGCTCGATCCCGCCCCAGGAGCTGCGCGAGGAGACGTTGATCCTGATGCAGGAGGGCGCCGGCGTCCGCCAGGTCGTGGAGGAGGAGCTGCGGCGGCTCGGGGTGCGTGCCGCCGACCTCGACGTGCACCTCGAGCTCGGGCTGCAGGAGTCCGTCCGCAGCGCCGTGCTCGCGGGCTACGGGATCGCCTTCATCTCGAGGGCCTCCGTGGAGGCGGAGCTCGCCCGCGGTGCCCTCGTTCGGATCGCCGTCGAGGGGATGGACGTCCGGCGCGAGATCGTGCTCGCCCGCGGCACCGGGAGGGTGCCGTCGCGGGCGGCCGAGGCGTTCGCCGCCTTCGCCCGGGCGTCGGCCGCCGGCGAGGGCGGTGCGGGCGCCGGGATCGAGCGGTGAGCGCGCAGGGAGGACGCACGATCCGCTTCGGCGCCGGCGCCCTCGGCGATCTCGGAGCGATGCTGGCGGAGCTGGGGATCGAGCGTGCGCTGCTCGTCTGCTCCGAGCGCTCGGCGGCGCTTGCCCCGTCGCTCCCGGTGGCGGGCGCGTTCACCAGTGTCCGGCCGCACGTGCCGGAGGCCACCGTCGTCGAGGCGGCAGCGCTCGTCGAGGATCTCGGCGTCGACGGCCTCGTCGGCGTGGGCGGCGGGGCCGCGATCGACACGTGCAAGGCGGTCGTGGCTCGACTCGCGGCCGAGCGCGCGGACGAGGGTCTGCCGCGCGTCGTCGCCGTCCCGACGACCTATGCCGGCGCCGAGTGGACCCCGTACTTCGGCATGCTGCTCGGGCCGGGACGGAAGGGCGGCGGCTCGCACGCCGCTGCGGCTCCCGTGGGCGCGGTCTACGACCCCGAGCTCACGCTCGCGCTGCCGGTGGCGGAGACCGTCGGCACGGCGCTCAACGCCCTCGCGCACTGCGCCGAGGCGTACTACCACCCCGCCGCGGGCGACCGGGCGGCCCGCCATGCCGACACCGGCGCGACGGCGATCTCCTACGCCCTCCCGCTGGTCGTCGACCGGCCGGACGGCATCTACGGGCGCACGCGACTGCTCGAGGGCGCGATGCGGGCCGCGCTCGCGCTCGCGGAGTCCGGCCTCTGCCTCGGCCACGCCATGGCCCAGGGGGTCGGCGGGCGGTACGGCGTGGCCCAGGGGGCGGCGAACGCCGTCTGCCTGCCGGCGGCGCTCCGCTTCAACGCCGTCGTCGTCCCGGCCGCGCTCGAGCGCTTCGCCACCGCACTCGGGACGGACGACGCGGCCGCTCGGTGCGCGGAGCTCGCCGCGCTCGGCGGCTTCGGTCGGCTCCGGGACCTGGGCGTGCCCGGAGACGACCTCGGCGGCCTCGCCGAGGCGATCGCGGCCCGCCCCGGGGCGCGCGCGAACCCGCGACCCGCCGACGCGGCCACGATCGAGGGCCTGCTGCGAGAGGTGTGGTAGCGCGCTAGGCTGGCTCCGCCGCGGTCTGCACCGCAGCGGCGACGCGTCGCAGCGAGACCACGCCGACCACGGCGCCGCCGGCGTCGACCACGGGCAGGTGGCGGAACCCCCCCGCGATCATCATCTCCGCGGCGTCCTCGGCGTCCAGCTCGGCGGCGACCGTGACGGGATCCTCCGTCATCCACTCGCGCACCCTCGCGTCGGAGGTGTGCACGCGCGCCGCCATGGCGCGCAGGAGGTCGCGCTCGGTGAGGATCCCGATCAGCCGACCGAAGTCCTTCACCGCGACGGCGCCCATGTCGAGCGCGGTCATCCGCTCGGCGACCTCCCCGAGCGTGTCCTCGGGAGCGACCTCGACGAACTCGGGACGCATGATCTCGGCGAGCGTCGGCACGCGTCGAGTCTACCGCGGTGCTGCGCATTGCGTGGGTATCGATCCGGTGAATAAGCGAGCCTAATGAGAGGCATTAGCCGTGATAGGGTTCCGGTCGTGACGCGATCACCGTCGCTCGACGTCCTCGTGATCGGCTCCGGCGCCGCCGGGCTCGCCGCCGCCACCGCGGCCGCCGGGGCTGGGGCACGCGTCGCGATCGCCACCAAGGGGGCCCTGCAGGCGAACAACTCCTCCAAGGCGCAGGGTGGCATCCAGGCCGCCGTCGCGCCCGACGACGGGCCCGACGTCCACTTCGCCGACGTCATGCGCTCGTCGCGTGACACGGCCGACCCGTCCCTGGTCGAGGTGCTCGTCGGGGATGCGCCGAGCGCGATCGGCTGGCTCGAGCAGCTGGGGTGCGCGTTCACCCGCGAGAACGGCTCGTACCGCGTCGCTCGCTGCGGTGGCGCGACCCGGAAGCGGCTCCTGCAGGTCGGCGATCGCACCGGGCACGCGATCGTCAAGGCGCTGCGCGCGGGTCTCGGCGCCACCACGGCAGAGGTGCTCGAGCACCACGCGCTCGTCGGGCTGGCACCGGGCGCGCACGGCTGGCGCGCAGAGCTCGAGCGCGCGGACGGCGAGCAGGTGTCGCTCGACGCTCAGGCGATCGTGCTCGCGGCGGGCGGCCGGTGCTTTGCCGAGGCGGCCGAGCGGGGGGAGCTGTCGACCAACCATCCGAACGCGACCGGCGAGGTGACGCGGATCGCGCTCGAGGCCGGCGCCGAGGCCCGCGACCTCGACGCGCTCCAGTACCACCCCAACGGCGGGGCCTGGCCGGCGACGGTGCAGGGCTACGCGATCCCGGAGACGACCCGCGCGTACGGCGCGGTGCTGCTGAACGCGGATCGGGAGGAGTTCACGGACTCGCTCGGGCCGCGCGACGAGGTCTCGCGGGCGATCGTCGAGGAGGTCGAGCGCGGCAGGGGCGTGGAGACGCCGGACGGCCGTCCCGCCGTCTGGCTCGACACGACCCGGATCCCG
The DNA here is from genome assembly GCA_963703095.1 of uncultured Actinomycetes bacterium. GTDB lineage: Bacteria > Actinomycetota > Thermoleophilia > Gaiellales > Gaiellaceae > Gaiella. Next base: position 133,623 of record OY969787.1, on the reverse strand, counting down.
CCGGCGGACGCGGAGATCTCGTTGCCGTACATGCTGCGACGCTTCCGGGGCGCGGGCATCGACCCGCTGACCGAGCCGCTCATGACCTACCCCGTCCTCCACTACCAGAACGGCGGGCTCGTGATCGACCCCTCCGCCGAGACCACGCTCGAGGGGGTGTTCGCCTGCGGCGAGATCGCCGGCGGCACCCACGGGCGCAACCGCATGATGGGCAACTCCCTGCTGGAATGTGTCGTCTTCGGCCGCCGGGCCGGCGAGCGGGCCGCTGCCGCGGCCCGCTAGAGAGAACCTCTGAACGAAGGACGAAGCGTGTCGAACATCGCCTCCCCCCCTAGCAGCCTCGAGGACGTCGTCCTCGAGGCTGCTGCGCACCTGTACGTCTGGGCCCTGAAGGACATCCCGCAGGACCTCCGAGACGCGCTCGGAGCGGCGCTCGAGCGCGAGACGTCCGTGCCCGGGATCCGCGTCCTCGAGACGATCCACCGCAACGTCCAGATCGCGGACGAGCAGCGCAACCTGGTGTGCCAGGACACCGGCATCGCCGTGTACTACTGCCGCGTCGGGGAGCACTTCCCGCTCCACCCGGCGCGCATCTACGCGTCGCTCAAGAGCGGCACCGAGCGGGCGACGGTCGAGCACCCGCTGCGCTCGAACACCGTCCACACCCTCACGCGCGAGAACACGGGGCCGAACGTCGGCTACCGCGTCCCGATCGTCCACTGGGACTTCGTCCCCGACTGGGACGGGCTCGACGTGAAGTGCGTCCCGAAGGGGTCGGGCTCGGAGAACATGACCTTCCTGAAGATGCTCGTCCCGGCCGACGGGGTGAAGGGCATCAAGAAGTTCGTCCTCGAGTCGATCGTCGGCGCAGGCGGCAAGCCCTGCCCGCCGGGGATCGTCGGGATCGGCCTCGGGGGCTCGGCCGACTACGCCATGCATCTGGCGAAGGAGGCGATCGCGCGCCCCGTCGGCACGCGCAACGCCGACCCGCTCGTCGCCCAGCTCGAGGACGAGCTGTACGACCTCCTCAACCAGACGGGGATCGGACCGATGGGGCTCGGCGGCGACGTGACCGTGCTCCAGTGCCACATCGAGCACGCGGACACCCACATGACGCTCAACCCCGTGGCGGTCAACTACCAGTGCTGGGCCGCCCGGCGCGCCTCCGTCCACATCGGTGCCGACGGCACCGTCGCCTTCGACCGGGAGTTCTGATGCAGCTCCTGCAACCGATCGACCAACGGCGGGCCGGGCAGGCCCGGCCCCTACAGGCGGCGTGCAGCCGCCGGAGGTGGACGTGATGGCGACGCACGAGGTGACGTTCCCCGTCACGGACCCGGCGGAGATCCTGAAGCTCCGCGCAGGCGACGAGGTGGTCGTCCAGGGCCACATCATCGGCATCCGCGACCGCACGCAGATCCGCATCTTCGACCAGGGCGTCCCCCCGCCCATGGATCTCACCGGGGCGTTCCTGCTGCACACAGCGCCGAACGTCCGCAAGGTCGGTGAAGACGCGGAGGGCAGGGGCCGCTACGAGAAGATCTGCATCGGCACCACCACCAGCGCGCGCATGGTGCGCTTCACGGAGGGGCTCGGCGCGCAGTACGGCGTGCGCGCGATCTGCGGCAAGGGCGGCTTCCCCGACGAGGCGATCGAGCCGATGCAGCGGCTCGGGATGGTCTACTTCGCGATCGTCGGCGGCGCCGCGGCGCTCGAGACGACCCAGATCGAGGAGATCGAGGAGGTCGCCTGGGAGGAGCTGATGCCCGAGTGCCTCTGGAAGTTCCGCGTCAAGGACTTCGGCCCGCTGACCGTCGGCATCGACGCGCACGGCGGCTCCCTCTACCGCGACGTGCAGAACCGCGCGAAGCAGAAGCTGGAGGAGCTCTATGCCACCCTTTGAGGACGGGTTCCTCGGCGTGCCCGCCCGGCCCGGGAAGCCCCGGGAGACCGGGCTCACGCACGTGATGGACAAGGGCCTCAACCTGCGCGACATCGAGGGCCTGTTCGACACCGCAGGGCAGTTCGTCGACATCGTCAAGTTCGGCTGGGGCACGAGCTACGTCACGAACAACCTCGAGAAGAAGATCGCGCTCTACCGCTCGTTCGAGACGCCGGTCGTCTGCGGCGGGACGCTGTTCGAGGCCGTCTACGCCCGTGACCGCATGGACGAGTTCAAGGCGTGGCTGCAGCACCACCGGTTCTCGCACGTCGAGATCTCGGACGGAACGCTCGAGATCCCGCGGGAGCGGAAGCTCGAGCTGATCGCGGACTTCGCCCGCGACTTCACGGTGCTCTCCGAGGTCGGGTCGAAGGACTCGGACGTCGTCTACGCCCCGTACCAGTGGGTCGAGTGGATCAAGGAGGAGCTCACTGCGGGGTCGTGGAAGGTGATCACGGAGGGCCGTGAAGGCGGCACGGCGGGGATCTTCCGCTCGGACGGCGACATGCGCACCGGGCTGATCGACGAGATCGCCCACGGCGTGTCGGTCGACGACGTGCTCTTCGAGGCGCCGACGAAGTCGTCGCAGGCCTGGTTCGTCAAGCACTTCGGGCCGAACGTCAACCTCGGCAACATCCCGCCCGACGAGGTGATCCCGCTCGAGACGCTGCGCCTCGGCCTGCGCGGCGACACGCTGCGCGAGGTGCTGCTCGGCGCCGACGCCTAGGCCGTGGACTGGAAGCTCTCCATCGCCGGGCTGGCCATCGGCCTGCTCGTCGGGGTGACCGGGATGGGCGGCGGCTCGTTGATGACGCCGCTGCTCGTGCTGCTGTTCGGCTTCAAGCCGACGGTCGCGATCGGCACCGACATCGTCCACGGCGCGATCTTCAAGTCGTTCGGCGCGGTGCAGCACCGTCGGCTGGGGCACGTCCACGCGCGGCTCACCGCGTGGATGATCGCCACCTCAGCCCCGTTCTCGATCCTCGGGATCACCCTCGCGTGGTGGCTGAAGAAGGAGTACGGCGACGGGTACGAGGACGTCGCCAAGGAGGTGCTCGGCGTAGCGCTGATCCTCGTCGGGATCGGCTTCTTCGTGAAGGCGTACCTCCACTCCGTGCCCGAGGACAAGCCGTTCCTGCTCACGAACCGCGACCGCGCGATCGCCCTGGCCACCGGGGCCGTCGGGGGGTTCGTGGTCGGGCTCACCTCGGTGGGCAGCGGCACGATCTTCGGGCTCGTGATGGTGATCGCGTTCCCGCTGACCGCGGCGAAGATCGTCGGCACGGACATCTTCCATGCCGCCCTGCTCCTCGCAGTCGCAGGGGCGGGGAGCATGGTGGTCGGGAACGTCGACTACGCCGCCACCGGCTGGCTCTTGATCGGCTCGATCCCCGGCGTGCTGATCGGCGGGCGCCTCACCGTGCGGCTCCCCGACCGGACGCTCCGGTTCGCGCTCGCCTCGACGCTGGCGCTGGCGGGCGTCAAGCTCGTCGACCCGCCGGGCGCCGACGCCGTCGTCGTGGCCGGGGCGGCGATCGCGGCGGTCGCCGTCGTCGTCGGGCTCGCACGCTGGTTCCTGCGCCGACCCGAGGTCGACGAGGAGCCCGCCGTCTGACGCCCGTCGGACGCGGCGGATCGGTCGTGCGCTGCCCGGGCCGGGCGAGCCCGGCCCCTACAATCCGGTGGCCGTGGCCCGCACAGCCTCAGTCGCCCTCGTCGCGGCGTTGCTCGTCGCCACCGGCGCCGCCTTCGCCTACACCGAGAAGCTGAAGCTCACGCCCAGCCCGATCCTCGGCACGCGGGTCGACAAGGTCTTCTCGCCCGTCTGCGACTGCCCGCTCTCGACCGCGACCATCTCGTTCCGGCTGCGCAGCGCCGACCGGCTCTCGGTGGAGATCGTCGACGGTTCGGGGGGCTCGGTGCGGACGCTCGTCCAGAACCGCCCCGTCCCCAAGGGGCCCGTGGAGGTGGTCTGGGACGGCAGGGCGGACGACGGCACGGTGGTCGCGGAGGGGGCATACCTCCCCCGCGCTCGGCTGGCCCAGCAGCGGCGCACGATCACGTTGCCCAACCCGATCCGGGTCGACGTCACCCCGCCGGCGATCGAGAGCTTCCGTGTCCGTCCACGCGTCTTCTCCCCGGACGGGGACGGGCGTCGTGACAGCGTGCGCGTCACCTACCGCGTCTCTGAGCCGAGCCAGGTCGCGCTCTACGTCGACGGGCGCCGTCAGGTTCTGAAGCGCGGCCGCCGCGACGAGGGCGAGATCCGCTGGCGCGGCTTCGTCGGCGGCGAGCCGGTGGCCGCCGGCTCGTACGGGCTCCAGCTCGGGGCCGTCGACGTCGCCGGCAACGTCGCTCAGCGGAGCCGAGAGGTCAGGGTGATCGCACGCTCCGTCGCGCTCGGTCGCGACCGGATCGAGACCGTCGCCGGACGGATGTTCGCCGTGCTCGTCGTGTCGGACGCCCGTCGGGTCGAGTGGCGTCTCGGCGCCCGTCGTGGCTCGGCCCGGCCGGGCACGCTCCGTCTCCGCGCGCCGGCCAGGCCGGGCCGCTACACGCTCGTCGTCACGGCGAACGGTGGCTCCGACCGGGCTGCGGTGATCGTCTCCGCCCCGTCGAGGAGCGCTCCGTGACCCCGCTCGTCGCGGTCGGCGGGGTGCTCGGCACCGCGGGTCTTGCGACCCTCATGATCTCGCCTCGACGGGACCTCCGGCTTGCCGGGCTCGGGGCCTGGGGGGTCGGTCTCAGCTGCCTCGCGCTGTACCTCGCGCCGGACGTCGAGCCGACCCTTGCCGCGGCGGCGGTCGTCGCCGGCTTCCTGCTCGCCGCTGCCGGGGGAGCGGTGCTCCTGCGCTGGCCGTACGTGCTGCCGTTCGCCGCCCTCGCCTGTGTGCCGCTGCGGATCCCGATCGACGTCGCGGGTGAGGAGGCGAACCTCCTGCTGCCGCTCTACGGGGTCGTCGCTGCGCAGGCGGTCGCGCTCGCGTGGCAGATCGGCGTGCGCCACGACCGGCGCTCGCGCGAGCTCGGCCCGGTGACGCTGCCGCTCGCCGCCTTCGTGGCGTGGCTCGGGGTGACGACGCTGTGGACGGACGACCCGCGCGAGGCGGCGATCGCGCTCGGAGCGTTCGTGCTGCCGTTCGGACTGCTCGCGGTCGGGATGTCCCGGCTCCCCTGGCGAGGGCGGCGGCTCGCCTGGCTGTGGGGGGCGCTGGTCGCGACCGCGCTGCTGTACGCGTCGGTGGGCGTGTACCAGTGGGCCACGCGCGAGGTCTTCTGGAACCCGAAGGTGATCGTCGGCAACGCCTACGCGCCGTTCTTCCGGGTCAACTCGGTCTTCTGGGATCCCTCGATCTACGGCCGGTACCTCACCGTCGGGATCCTCACGGCCCTCGCCGGCGCGCTCCTCGGCGGCGTCCGCGGACGGCAGTTCGCGGGCCTCGCGCTCGTGATCGCGGGGATGTGGGTCGGCCTCTTGTTCTCGTTCTCGCAGACGAGCTTCGTGGCGCTCGCAGTCGGCGTCGCGGCCGCCGCGTTCGTCGTCTGGGGCTGGCGGGCCTTCGCGGCGGCGCTCGCGCTCGCCCTCGTCGTCGCGGCCGGGACGTTCGCGATCCCGCAGGTGCGGGAGCGTGTCCTCGACGAGGGACGGAGCGGGGTCGACAAGGTCACGAGCGGCCGTGCCAGCCTCGTCGGGCAGGGCGTGCGCATCGCGGTCGACCATCCGGTCGGGGGGGTCGGGGTCGGCAGCTTCAAGCGCGCGTACGCCGAGCGGACGGGGCTGCCGGAGCGCGATCCGCGGAAGGGCGCGTCGCACACGACGCCGATCACCGTCGTCGCCGAGACCGGGATCGTCGGCCTCGTGCTGTTCCTCTGGGTGGTGGTCGCCGCGCTCCGTGGAGCGCTCGGAGGGCTCGGCACGGGCTTCACCTCGCGCGTGTCGTTCGCCGTGGGCCTTACGCTACTCGCGATCTTCGTGCACAGCCTCTTCTACAGCGCGTTCCTCGAAGACCCGCTGACGTGGGCCCTGATCGGCCTCGTCGGGCTGGCGACGAGCGTTCCGCGCCGCCCGCCGCCCTCCGGCGTGCCGTCCGACACCGCGGAGCCGGCCACCGAGCGGGCGCCCGTCGGAGCCGCGACGTGATCGAGACCTTCTCGAGGGCGCTCGTGCTCGCGCCGCACACCGACGACGGCGAGTTCGGCTGCGGCGGCACGATGGCGCGACTGGTCGAGGCCGGGTGCGAGGTGCACTACGTCGCGTTCTCGATCGCGACCCGGTCGCTCCCGCCGGGCTTCCCTCCCGACACCCTCGCTCGCGAGGTGCGCGCGGCGACGGCCGAGCTCGGGATCCCCGCCGAGCAGCTCGTCGTCCACGACTTCGACGTCAGGACCTTCCCCGAGCGGCGCCAGGACATCCTCGAGCTGCTCGTGTCGCTCTGGGAGGAGCTGCGACCGGATGTCGTCTTCCAGCCGTCCCACCACGACGTCCACCAGGACCATCAGACGATCGCGCAGGAAGGGCTGCGCGCGTTCAAGCGGACGACGATCCTCGGCTACGAGATCCCGTGGAACAACTTCGACTTCTCCTACGGGGCGTACATCGCGCTCGAGGAGCGGCACCTCGAGCGCAAGGTCGCCGCGGTGCAGCACTACGCGTCGCAGCAGCACCGGCGCTACGCCGACGCGGAGTACATCCGCAACCTCGCGAAGGTGCACGGCACGAACGTCAATCGCGCGTACGCCGAGGTCTTCCAGGTGTACCGCGTGGTCGTCTAGCGCGCGCGAGGTCGTCGCTCCGATCCGCCGCGCCCGGCCGTCGCTCAGGCGTGGGACGCCTCGGCCTCGGCCTCCGCCTCCATCGCGATGAGGCGCGTGTAGTAGTCCGGGAGCTCCTTCAGATGGGCCCAGGCGATCTTCCCGGTCACCAGCTCGTCGTCGTCGGTCACGTTGGTCTCCGGGTCGTGGGCACCGTGCTCGAGCTCGACGTGCAGTCCGGCGAGGAGCTCCTGGGGTGCGAACGGCGACGTCGTCCAGTCGATCCCGATGGCGGCGCCGATCCGTCGGGCGTCGTCGAGGGTGAATCGCTCTGCCGTGTCGGTCATGTCGTGCCTCCTCTGCGGCCATGGTCGCAGAGGAGGCCGTACGGCGCGTCCGCGCCGACGCGGATCCTGCACGTGACGATCACCGACCGGGGCGGCGCCCCGCGGGGGTCAGGCGGCTGCGTCGTCGGCGTCCGGCAGCGCGAGCCAGTCGTCCCAGGAGAGCTCCTGCCCCGGGTAGCGGGCGTCCGCGAACGGCCAGGTGGACGCGATCCACGCGGGCACGGCCTCGGCGAGCAGGACGTCGAGCGGGCCGTCGACCTCCGGGTCGACGACCCACCAGCAGACGTCGGCCTCGGCGCCGCGCTTGAAGGGCGGGTCGACGTGCACGCAGCCGAGCAGCTCGGTCTCGTGCTCGTCGAGCACGGCGTAGTTGAACGACTCCCGGGCCGCGATCTCCGCCTCGTGCCGCGCCAGGTCTGCCTCGTCCTCCTCGCGCGTCATCGTCGGCGGCGGCCAGCCCCAGGCCTTGCCGAAGATCGACCAGAGGCGCTCCTGCGAGCCCATCACCGTGGGGTGGTCGAGGTCGAGGTCGGCCGCCCTGATCGGCCGCAGGTGGTGGCCGGTCGGCAGGTCGAGCCGCGCGGGCGGCTGGAAGCCGTCGGGGAGCCAGGGCGACGCGCCGCGCACGACCTGACGCTACCGTGCGCCGCCGAGGCCCGCCGGTGCCTCCGGGCCGCGGCTTGAGGAACCGCCCGCGATGTGCGATGCTCGCCGGGTCCGGAAGGCCTCCCACCGAGGGGGAGGGGCAGTCGCGAAGGGCTGTCGTGGTGCGGCTGGGCGCCCTTTCAACCCTTGCGGACTCGCGACCTCCTGCGTCGGCGTCCGCACCGTCGAAGGAGGCCTGGATGACGTTCCGCTCGATCGCAGGCGCGGTGATCGCAGGACTGGTCGTGGTGGGGTCGGTGGTGGCGGCGTCTGTCGCGCTGCCGGCGGGGAACCTCGTGCAGAACGGAGGCGGCGAGGCAGGGCCGGGCCAGACGAGCACATCCAACCTGAACGCTCCGAAGTTCATCCCACCCGGCTGGGAGTGGGTCGCGGTGCCGGAGAAGGACGCAGGGTTCGTCGCCGCGCAGTACGGGGCCCATCCGTACTTCCCCTCGAAGGCCGTGAGCGCCCAGATCGCCGGTGGGAAGAACTTCCTCTGGGCCGGGTACCCGCTGCAGCGGTCGACGGCGACGCAGACGATCGACGTCTCGTCGTCGGGCGCCGACATCGACGCGGGCGGCGTCAAGGCCTGCCTGTCGGGGTACCTCGGCTCGCTGAAGAAGAACCCCGACTCGAGCATCCAGCTCGCGCTCGAGCTGCTGTCCGCCGAAGGTGCGTCGCTCGGACGGCTCGCCCTGGCCCCCGTGCGAGGCGCGTCGCTCGCCGAGACGACGCTGCTCCGCCGCTCGGGCGAGAGGGTCGTCCCGGCCAACACCCGCCAGCTGCGCGTCGTCCTGACCGGGCAGCGTCCGGTGTCGGGTGGCGCGATCTATGGCTACGCGGACAACATCTCGGTGGCGCTGACGAAGGGCGCGTGCGACCCGGTGCTTGCGGTGAAGTGCGTGAGCAAGGCTCTGGTCGCTGAGGTCACGCCTTCGACTGTGGCGCGCACGCAGCGTGTGCGGTTTGCCGTCAAGGGGGGCGCGCGCACGAAGCAGGCAGCGGACGCCCGGGCGCCGTACAGCGGTCGCTTCACGATGGACGGGCTGACCGGCGGGCTGACGGTGACCGCCACGGTGAGCCAGGCCGGGAGCGGCCCGATCGTGCTCACGAAGAGGTCACGGCGATGTTGACGGAGAGCGTCGGCACGTCGCCGACGCGCCGCCGCGAGGACGGGCGCCGGCGCCCGCGGGGGGCCAGCGTCCGCCTGTCGGTGCTCGCGGCCGTCCTGCTCGTGCTCGCGCTCGCCGGCTGTGGCGGCGGAGACTCCGCGGAGCCTGCCGCGACCGAGACCGAGGCGACGTCCACGGAAGCTGAGACCGACGAGGCCGTCCCGACCGACGAGGAGACCGAGACGGACGAGGCAGACGGCAGCTCGTCCGGCGCGACGGACGCAGCGGCTCCGGCCGGGCAAGGCAGCCTCACGCTGTCGAACGGGACCGTCTACGCCTTCGCCGTGACCGAGTGCACGTTCCAGCCGAGCGGGACGTTCGAGATCACCGGGGCCGGCGACGACGGGTCGACGTTCGACATGACCCAGTTCTACCTCGGGGAGGAGTGGTCGCAGACCGACATGTCGATCGACTCGGGGCAGACGAAGGTGTACGTGATCGCGAGGGGTTCGGTCGAGGGCGCAGCTCCGGCGACGGTCGACGGCAGGAACGTCCGCTGGGCCGAGACCTTCCGTGAGCTCGATGCTGCAGCGAACGCCCAGACGACCCTCGGGGAGGGAACCCTGAACCTGACCTGCCCGTAGGCCGAGATCAGTCCGTCCAACTGTCCCTGGCGAGGAGCGCCGACGGCGCTCCTCGCCACTGGTCACCCCTCCGGGCGCGCGTCTGCGACCATGGCGCTCGTGCTCGTCCGGATCCTCGATCACGCAGGGCCTGTGCTCTGCGGTCTGGCCGGCGTGTGCATGCTCGCCGCGCTCGCGGTCGACCTCGACTCGGGCGCGGCACGCGCGCTGATGGCAGCGGCCGCAGTGCTGTTCGTGCCCGGCGCGCTCCTCACGCTCGTGTACGTCCGGCGTTACTACGGGCCCGGACGGTGAGGGCGGCGGGCGGCCGCGGCCGCCGCGGTGCGCTCGGCGCGCTCGTCGTGGGCGCTGCGGGGCTGGCACTCGGCGCGGCCGCTGCCGCATCGCAGGGCACCCCGGTGATCGTGGTCGACCCGGGCCACGACGCGCGTGCGAACCTCTCGACGGAGCCGATCGGGCCGGGGTCGGCGACGCGGAAGATCCTCGACGGGGGTGGCACGCGGGGTGTGGTGACGGGGATCCGGGAGGCCGACCTCGTGCTCGACGTCTCCCTGCGGCTGCGACGACTGCTCGAGCGCGCCGGCGTGCGGGTCGTGATGACGCGGACGCGGACGGCGGGCGTGTCGGCTGGGAACATCGCCCGAGCGAGGATCGCGAACCGCGCGGGGGCGGCGCTCTTCCTGCGCGTCCACGCCGACGGGCACCCGGACGCCAGCGTCCGCGGCTCGCACACGCTCGTCCCGGCCCTCCGGCGAGGCTGGACCGACGACGTCCACGCCGCGAGCCGCAGGGCGGGCGAGGTGGTGCAGCGCGAGCTCGTCCGCGCCACCGGCTTCCCCGACCGGGGCGTCTCCGAGCGCGCTGACTTCACCGGCTTCAACTGGTCGGACGTCCCGGTGATCCTCGTCGAGACCGGGTTCATGACGAACCCGGTCGAGGACAGGCTGCTCGCGCGTGCGGCGCTCCGCGCTCGCATCGCCCGGGCGCTCTGCCGTGGGTCGCTGCGGTTCGTCGACCGATCGCCTGCCACCTGTGGCTGAGCCGAGCCGGCGCTCGTTCGCTAGGTTTTAGCCATGGCTAAACCAGGCACGCGGTCTGCGGTCGTGGCAGGCATCCTGCTCGCCCTGCTCGCGGCCGGGTGCGGACCGGTCTCCGAGTCGGCGCTCCCCGACCTCTCGGCGGAGGACGAGATCCGCGTGGTCACGACGGTGGGCATGCTCACCGACGTCGTCGAGCAGGTCGGTGGCGACCGGGTGCGCGTCGAGGGGCTGATGGGCCCGGGCGTCGATCCGCACCTCTACAAGGCGAGCGAGGGCGACGTCCGCCGGCTCGAGCGCGCCGACGCGATCTTCTTCGTCGGGCTCCACCTCGAGGCGAAGATGGCCGACGTGCTCGAGCGGATCGGCGACCGCCGGCTGTCGCGCGCCTGCGGGGAGGGGATCCCCGAGACCGAGCTGCGGCGTCCCGCGGCCTTCGACGGCCAGTTCGACCCGCACGTGTGGTTCGACGTGGCGCTGTGGCGCGGCTGCGTCGAGGAGGTGCGCGACCGGCTCGCCGAGGCCGACCCGGCCCATGCCGCGAGCTATCGCGCGAACGCCGAGCGCTATCTCGCCGAGCTCGCCGCGCTCGACGCGGAGGTGCGCCGGACGACGGCCACCGTGCCGCGGGAGCGACGGGTGCTCGTGACCGCCCACGACGCCTTCGGGTACTTCGGGCGCGCGTACGGCTTCGAGGTCGTCGGTCTGCAGGGGATCTCGACGGCCGCCGAGGCGGGCGCGAGGGACGTCGACGAGCTCGCGGCCTTCATCGCGACGAGGCGCATCCCGGCGATCTTCGTCGAGTCGTCGGTCGCGCCGCGAACGATCGAGGCCGTGCGGGAGGCCGTGCGCGCACGTGGCTTCGACGTCGAGATCGGGGGCGCGCTCTTCGCCGACGCCATGGGCTCGGCGGGGACGCCCGAGGGGACGTACGTCGGCATGGTGCGCCACAACGTGCGCACCATCGTCTCCGCGCTGGGGGGGCAGGCGCCGTGACGAGCCCCGCGATCGAGGTCACCGACCTCACCGTCGCGTACGGCGAGAAGCCTGTCCTCTGGGACGTCGATCTGGAGGTGCCGACGGGAACCCTCACCGCGATCGTGGGGCCGAACGGCGCCGGCAAGACGACGCTGATCCGCGCGGTGCTCGGGCTCGTCCGCCCGGCGGCGGGCCGGGCGCTCGTGCTCGGCCGTCCGTACGAGGAGGAGCGGCGCCGCGTGGCGTACGTGCCGCAGCGTGGCTCGGTGGACTGGGACTTCCCGACCGACGTGCTCGACGTGGTGCTGATGGGACGGTACGGCCACCTCGGCTGGCTGCGCCGACCCGGTCGCGCCGAGCGCGAGGCGGCGCTCGACGCCCTCCGTCGCGTCGAGATGGACGCGTTCGCGCATCGCCAGATCAGCCAGCTCTCGGGTGGGCAGCAGCAGCGCGTCTTCCTCGCTCGCGCGCTCGTCCAGGACGCCGAGGTCTACCTGATGGACGAGCCCTTCCAGGGGGTCGACGCGACCACCGAGCGCGCGATCGTCGAGATCCTGCGGGCGCTGCGCGAGCGCGGCCGGACGATCGTCGCGGTGCACCACGACCTGCAGACCGTCGACGAGTACTTCGACCGCGTCGCGCTGCTCAACGTCCGGCTCGTCGCGAGCGGCGCGGTCGGCGACGTGTTCACCGACGCGAACCTGCGCCGCACGTACGGGGGACGGTCGGCGTTGCTCGGCGCCAACGGTCGATGAGCCTCGCGCTCCTGTTCGACGACTACACGCTGCGCACCGTCGCGCTGGGAGCGGTGGCCCTCGGGATCGTCTCCGGCTCGCTGGGGACGTTCGCCGTGCTCCGCCGGCAGGCGCTCGTCGGCGACGCCGTCTCCCATGCGGCGCTGCCGGGCATCGTGCTCGCCTACGTGGTGCTCGGGACGAAGTCGTCGCTGTGGCTGATGGTCGGTGCCGCGATCGCCGGCTTCGTGGCGATCCTGCTCGTCGGCGCGGTCGTGCGGACGACGCGCGTGAAGAGCGACGCGGCCCTCGGCATCTGGCTCGCGGTGTTCTTCGGTGTCGGCCTCGTGCTGCTCACGTGGATCCAGGGACGGCCGGACGCGTCCCAGGCCGGCCTCGACCGGTTCCTGTTCGGCCAGGCGGCCACGGTGCTGCGGGAGGACGTCTGGACGATCGCGGTCGTCGGCGCCTGCGCCCTGGCCGTCGTCGCCGCGCTGTGGAAGCAGCTCAAGCTCCTCGCCTTCGACCCGGACTACGGGGCCACGCTCGGGCTGCCGATGCGCGCGATCGAGGTCGTCCTCACCGGCCTCCTCGTCGTCGCGATCGTCGTCGGCCTGCAGATGGTCGGGGCGGTGCTCATGAGCGCGATGATCGTCGCGCCGGCAGCTGCGGCGAGGCAGTGGACGCATCGGCTCGGGGCGATGACGATCGCAGCCGCCGGGATCGGTGCGCTCGCGGGCCTCGTCGGGGCGGTGGCGTCGGCCGAGGCCGACCGGCTGCCGACCGGGCCGACGATCGTGCTCGTCGCGACGCTGCTCGTCGTCGCGTCGCTCCTGCTCGGCCCACGCGGGATCCTCGTGCGTGGCCTCCGCGCGCGGCGCGCGCGCTCCGGGCTGGGCGAGCACGTCGTGCTGGCGGACCTGCTCGCGCTCGAGCGGCTGCACGGCGGCCCGCATCCGCACGAGGCGGCGACCGTCACCGCGCTCGTGGAGGCGGACGCGACCGGCGTCCTCACGTCGCTGGAGCGCCGCGGTCTCGTGCGACGGGACCCCGAGGGGCGCTGGGCCCTCACCGACCGGGGTCGTGAGGCGGCGACGCGGCGATGACCCAGGGCCAGCTCGAGATCCTCGCGATCGCCGTCGTCACCGCGGTGGCGTGCGCGCTCGTCGGCACGTTCCTCGTGCTCCGCCGGCAGTCGCTCCTCTCGGACGCGATCGGACACTCCGTGCTCGTCGGGATCGCGCTCGCGTTCCTGGTCGTGGGGTCGACCACCTCGCCGCTGCTCCTCGTCGCCGCGACGCTCGCAGGCGTGCTCACGGTCGCGCTGGTCGAGCTCGTCACCAGCACGCGGCTCGTCCGTGAGGACGCAGCGATCGGGCTCGTGTTCCCGGCGCTCTTCTCGATCGGGGTGATCGTGATCTCGCGCTACGCGGACGGCGTGCACCTCGACATCGACGCGGTGCTGCTCGGGGAGCTGGCGTTCGCCCCGTTCGACCGCCTCGTCCTCCTCGGGTGGGACTGGGGGCCTGCCTCGCTTCTGGTGATGGGCGCGGTGCTGGTGGTGGACGTGGCCGTGATCGCCCTGCTCTGGAAGGAGCTGAAGCTCGCGACCTTCGACCCCGCGCTCGCGGTGGCGCTGGGGTTCGCGCCTGCGATCGTCAACTACCTGCTGATGACGCTCGTCTCGGTGACCGCGGTCGGGGCGTTCAACGCCGTCGGCTCGATCCTCGTGGTCGCGCTGATGATCGCGCCGCCCTCGGCCGCCTACCTCCTCACGGACGGGCTCGCGCGGATGGCGGGTCTCGCGATGACCATCGGCGCGGGCTGCGCGGTCGCCGGGTACTGGGTCGCCGTCGTGCTCGACGCGTCGATCGCGGGCTGCGTGGCGGGGTGCACGGGGGTCGCGTTCGCGCTCGCCTGGGCGTTCGCACCGGGCCGTGGGCTCGTCGCGATCACGCGGCGCCGGGCGCGCCAGCGCGTCGAGTTCGCCGGGACCATGCTCGCGATCCACCTCGCCCACCACGAGGGCAGCCCCGAGCAGGGGGCGGAGAGCCGGATCGCGCATCTTGGCGAGCACCTCCGCTGGGACCCCGGCTTCGCGGAGCGCGTGGTGCGCGCGGCGGAGCGGCGTGGGATCGTGCTGCGCACGGGCGACTCGCTCGCGGTCACCGACCGTGGACGAGACGTCGCGCGCGAGGCCGTCGTGCGCTGATCAGGCGGCCGGGCGCACGCGGCCCGCGAGCGCGCGGAGCCCCCGGCGCTCGCGCGGCTCGAGGAACCCGACAGCGGCGAGCGCCGCGGGGTACGCGAGCACGAGCGGCACCTGGACGAGCAGGCCGCGGTCGAGCAGCCCGCCCGCCACGGCGAGCGCGGCGGCCACCCCGGCGGCCGTCACGACGCGGCGCCACTGGTACGGCACGGGGTAGACACGCTGCGCGCGGAGGCTCATGCCGAGCGCCATGGTCGTGTAGGCGGCGACGGTCGCGATCGCGGCGCCCATCATCCCGATCCGCGGGATCAGCGTGAGGTTGAGGGCGACGTTCACGATCGCGCCGGCCCCGGTCACGATCCAGTTGAACTGCGTCCGCCGCGAGCGGCCCACGCCGATCGTGATCACCACGTAGGCGGCGTAGGCGACGGTCGAGAACGCGAGCGGCCCGACGACGTCGGCCGACTCCGCGAAGGCGTCGCTCGCGAGCAGGTCGACGATCCACGGGGCGAGCGCCGTCAGCGCCAGGGCGACCCAGGACGTGATCACCGTCAGGTACGTGAGCACGTAGGCGTACGTCCGCTTGGCCTCGTCGTCGTCGGCGATCGAGTACGCGAACGCCGGCCAGGCCAGGCGGAACGCCGTGAGCAGGAGGATCATCGCCGAGGCGATGCGCACGCCGACCGAGTACAGGCCCGCTTCGGTCACGTCGGCGAGCTTCACGAGGAAGAACCGGTCGCTGAGGTTCGTGACCCACAGGAACAGCGCCGACGGGACGAGCGGCAGCCCGAAGCGGTTCATCTCCCGCAGGAGCCCCCGATCGAGCTCCAGCCCGAGCTGCTCGCGCCGGAAGCCGATCAGCGCGAGGTAGACGACGAGCGTCCCCGTCAGGTTCCCGACGATCACGCCGATCGGCCCCTTCTCCAGCACGACGACGAGCAGGAGGGTGGCCCCGATCGTGAGGAAGACGTTGACGAGGCTGGCGATCACGAAGGCGACCGACCGCTCCTCGACCCGGAAGAGCGCGGTCAGCTGCTCGTAGTTGACCGTCGCCCAGAGCGCGACCCCCGACGCTCGCACCAGGTCGGCGCTGTCCGCCGAGCCGAACAGCGCCTGGGAGACGGGCTCGGCGAGCACGAGGAGCCCGAGCAGGCCGATCGTCCCGCCGGCCATCGTGAACCAGAACGACGTCCGGAGGACGCGGAGCCGTCCCTGGTCGTCTGTCGCGTCGAAGTAGAACCGGAAGAACGCCGTCGTGATCCCGGCCCGGAGCAGGAGCGCCAGCACGAACGTCAGCGCGACGAGGGTCTCGATCGTGCCGTAGTCCGCGGGGGTCAGGTAGCGGGTGTAGACCGGCAGGAGCAGGACCGCGATCACGCGGGAGACGAGCCCGCCGATCCCGTAGATCGCCGAGTGCCGGCCGAGCCGGCGGAGCTGCCCGCCGAGGCCGCCACCGGTCGGCTGCCCCGTGGTGCCGGCGGTGCCGTTCACGCGGGCGCGGAGCCGGAGGGCTTGCCCGCCCGCCTGCGACCGGCACCGCCCTGGATCGTCGCGTAGACGTCTAGCAGCTGATCGGTGACGCGCTCGACGTCGTGCACCTGCTCGACGAACGCGCGGGACACCGCACCGATCCGCGCGCGTCCGTCGGGCCCCATCGCGACGAGCTCCGCCAGGCGCTGCTCGAGGCTCTCCGACGTCACGCTCACCAGCGGCAGCTCGAGACCGAACGCCTCCTCCGCCCTGTGCGTCGCGTCGTCGTGGAGGTACGTGAGCACGGGCTTCCCCAGCGCCATGCACTCGATCGCGAACAGCCCGTACCAGCCGGCGTTGAGCTGGTCGACGATGATGTCCGCACGGCGGTACCGCTCCAACGCCTCGGTGTGGTGCAGGCCCTCCACGATCTCGAGGTCGACGTCGAGCGCGGCGCAGGCCTCGACCACGCGGGCCGTGCCCTTGCGCTCCCTGGACGACGGCGCGTGGACGACGAGCGGTCGGTCGCGCGCCTGCGGGGGCGACGGGGTGATCGCGGCGAGGTCGATCCCCGGCGGGATGACGGTGGCCTCCGGCACCCAGCGGATCGCGTCGTGGCTGCCGACGATCTCGGCGTCCGCCTTCTTCCCGAACGAGAGCTCCGCCGGCGTCTTGCCCCGGATGTCCGACCCGAGGTAGTGGAAGACCGAGCGCTTGCCCAGCGCCCGCAGGATGGGGAACTGGAGGGACTGCGGCACGAGCGTCAGCCCGAACACGAAGTGGAAGACGTCGGTCCTCGGCAGGAGGCGGACGAGCTCGCGCCACTGGCGGGCCTGACGTCGTGCGAGGCCGCCCTCGAGGTCGAGCGAGCGGTCGGCCTCGGGATGCAGCGGGTAGCGGTTGAACACGACGAGGCGGGCGTCGGCGCCGCGGCGCCGGAGCGCCTGCACGCACGTCCAGGGGACGCCCGCGGTGTTCACCGGGCAGAAGGTGACCCGGAGCGGGCCGCCGTCCGGGCGGCGCGTGCGGGGGTCGACCGGCGTGCGGCTCACGCGTCCCACTCCACCTGGTCGAAGTACCGCAGGGCCGTCCTCCCCGGCCGGATCCGCTCCCGCAGCCGCTCGAGCTCGTCGTCGGCGATCTCCCCCAGCGCCCGCTTGACCCCGAGGTAGGCGAGGTTGAGGTCCTCCTGGTAGACGAGCGTCGAGATCCGCGGGTTGATCTCGATCACCATCTCGCCCACGAGCTGGATGTTGACGAACCACTCGATCCCGAGCTCGGCCACGATCGCGTCGGCGAGCGCGACCAGCCGGTCGTCCTCCAGCGTGACGAAGTACATCGCGAGGCCTGCGCGCATCGCCTCGCGGGTCTTGGGGTGGCCGAGCACGAGCCGCCGGCCGTTCGCGATGCCGTCGATCGTCCGCTCGCCGCCGGTGGCCAGCTCCATCACGAGCAGGTCGGGCCCGCCCTCGGGCGGGAGCAGCTCGACCGCCTCCTCGAGCCGCATCGACACCGATCCCGGGCGCTCGTGGAGGAGCTGGTGCGCGCGGTCGACGCGCGAGTCGAGGATGCGGAACCCCCGCGACCCCGACGAGCTGACCGGCTTGAAGCACACGGGGCGCTCGGGATAGCCGAGCTCGCGCGCCGCGTCCGCGACGCGAGCCGCGCCACGCACGCGGCGGAAGTCGGGCGCCGGGAGCCCCAGCCCGTGCAGGAGCGCGTACGTCTCCGCCTTGTCGTTGCAGCGGCGGATCGCCTCGGGGGAGGAGACGAGCACCGGCATCGGGAATGAGGCCTGCGCCTCGGCGAGACCGGCGAGGTCGAAGGACGACTGCGGGAGCACGACATCGGCCCGCTCCCGCTTCGCGACGGCCAGCACAGCCTCGGCGAACCGTGGGTCGGAGCCGGCCGGGGTGACGTGGAACGCGTCGCAGAGATGCGCGCCCACCGACCGCTCGGACATGTCCGTGCCGACGAGGCGGACGGTGCGCTCGCCGTTGCCGCGGAGCGCCCGTGCGAGCGCGGCGGTGCCCGGCGAGCCGGACGCCGTCAGGAGCACCGTGATCGGCCGCGCCGTCATGGGGCGAATCGAAGCACGTTCCCCGGCCGCCGGGGGCGGTCGGCGGCGACGTGCGCATCGCGGTCGGCTCCGCCCGCTGCCCGCGAGGCGTCCCGACCACCCATCTAGCCTAGATCGATGCGATCGGCTGCGAGCTGCTCGAGGCGTCGCTCGCGCTCCGCATCGAGCATCGACCGCATCGTCTCGCCCATCGTCCCGCCGGGGTAGACCCAGATCTCGGGATGGACGAGCAGCTGGAGCCAGGGGAACGCCGCCGCGCGGAGGTCGGCGTGGGGACAGCCCGAGCGCCAGCGCTGATTCGAGTCGGAGCGGTAGGTGGCGGGGTCGAACCACGGCTCCTGCATCACGTTCACCGCACCGTCGATCGGCTCGGTCATCGTCGACGGCTCCGGGTTGTGCCACGCCACGACCGGGTCGAAGCGCTCGTCGTCGACGATCGCTCGGGGGTGGATCGCGTGGTGGCCGACGGCGTGACCCAGCTCACGCAGTCGGGCGAGCGTGGCCGTGCCCTCGGCGGAGGCGAGGTTGTAGAAGACCGACTCGGTCATCAGGAAGTACGTCGCGCGCACCTCGAGCGCGGCCTCGAGCTCCGCCATGCGGCGGGCCGCGTCGAGCGAGAGGTCGACGTCGTGGCGGAGGAAGAGCGCGCCGGCGGACGGCCGCTCGGCGAACGTCGCCCAGCGGTACCCACCAGCGTGCGCGGCGTCGAGGATCTCGGCGTAGTGGGCGAGATCGAAGCCGCAGCCGGCGGCGTCATCGGGTGGGATCACGGCTCAACCTCCACGTCGAGCAGCGTCGCCGCCTGCTCGGCTCGTTCGAGCGCCTCCGGCGAGGTGTCCGCCACCGCGATCACGTAGCCACGACGATCGCCGTCCACCCGGACGGGACGGATCGTCTCCCCGACACGGAGGTACGTCTCCGCCTGGACGACACCGGGGCTCGCGAGCACGTCCTCGAGCGGCCCGATCCCGACGACACGGCCGGTCCGGAGCGGGCCTGGCTCGGCGGTGAGGAAGCGGATCGCGAGCGGCTGCTGGAAGCGCGGGACGACGAGCGCGTCGGGCACCGGCTCCCCGAGCGCCTGGCGCAGGGCGATCTCGACGAGGTCGATGCCCACCGCATGACGGACGAGGTCCGCCATCTGCCCGCCCGGGATCCGGGCGGCGACCTCGACGACGGCGACACCGCCGTCGGGGGAGGCGATCAGCTGTGGGAAGGCGATCCCGTCCCTCAGCCCGAGGGCGCGGACGGCGTGCTCCGCGGCGCGCTCTGCGCGCTCGAGCTGATCGCCGAAGATCGACGCGGGGTAGAGGTGGATCCAGCCGACCCCGAAGCCGGCTCCGGGCGGGCGCAGCCGGTCGGAGAGCGTGACCACGGTGGGCTCGCCGTCGCGCGCGACGACGATCCCGTTCAGCTCGAGACCGTCAACGAACGCCTCCACGATCGCCTCGTCGGTCGGTGACTCAGCCAGCGCCACGTGGAGGCTGCTCTCGAGGTCGCCGGGCGTCTCGAGGCGGAACACCGCCCGCTGGCCCCCGGAGTCGGCGGGCTTGAGCACCGCAGGGAGCCCGACCGTCTCGAGCGCCGCGCGCCCGCTCGCCAGATCGCGCACCGCGGCGAAGGCAGGCTGAGGCACGCCCTCCTCGGCGAGGCAGCGGCGCATCGCGATCTTGTGCGTCATCCGGCGGGCGACGGACGCGCCGATCGTCGGCAGCCCGAGCCGCTCGGCGACGGTCGCGACGACGGGCACGGCCCGGTCGGCGGAGACGGTCAGCACGCCGTCGACGGCGTGGCTGCGGGCGACCCGCTCGACCGCGTCGACGTCGGCGAAGTCCACCACCTCGCCCACGCTCGCGGCCGCGAGCCCGGGCGCGTCGGGGTTGCGGTCGACGGCGACCACCGTCAGTCCCCGGTCGCGCGCCTGCTCGATCGCGCGCCGCTGATGGCGCCCTGCTCCGACGACGAGAACGGTCTGCATCGCGCGCCGATGCTACTAGCGCCTCGTCGCGCTCAGCCCGAGTCGCCGCGGGCGACGACGCTGCACGGACGTCACGCGGCGGAGCGATCGTCCCGCAGGAGGTGGGCCCCCGGGCCGCGCCTCCCGATCGCGTCGCGGGGGTTGAACAACGAGCAGGCGCGCAGCGAGAGGCAGCCGCAGCCGATGCAGGAGCCGAGCCGGTCACGCAGCGCCTCGAGCGTCGCGATCCGCTCCTCGACGTCACGCCGCCACGCCCGGGACAGGCGCTCCCAGTCGCGCTTGGTCGGCGCCGCGTCGGCCGGGAGCGAGGCGAGGGCCGCGCGGATCTCGCGCAGCGGGATCCCGGCCAGGCTGCCCGCCTGGATGACGGCGACCCGTCGCAGCATCGAGCGGTCGTAGCGTCGTTGGTTGCCGTCGGTCCGACGAGCCGAGATGAGGCCCTCGGACTCGTAGAAGCGGAGTGCGGAGGCGCTCACCCCGCTGCGCAGCGCGAGCTCTCCGATCGTGAGCTCGTCGGGTGGGGACGAAGAGCGCTCGGGCATGGGGCTTGACTTCAACCATACTCGAAGTTCTAGGCTGGGCGACATGACGTCACGGACCACCGACGCCGACCGCGCCGAGCTGCTCGACGAGCTGCTCGCGGAGCTGACGGGGGACGAGAAGCACGCGGCGAGCGCGCACTCGACCCTCGACGTCCTCCGCGTCCTGTTCGAGCGCGTGCTCCGCCTCGACCCCGCGGATACGGCCGCTCCGAACCGCGACCGCTTCCTCCTCTCCAAGGGACACGGCCCCGCCGCGTACTACGCGGTGCTCGCGGCGACGGGTCACCTCGATCGCGCCCGGCTCCGGGGCCTCGCCTCGTGGGACTCCCCTCTCGGTCACCACCCCGACCGCCTGCTCGTGCCGGGCGTCGAGATCTCGAGCGGCTCGCTCGGACACGGGCTGCCGATCGCCGTCGGACAGGCTCTGGCCCTGCGCGCGGCGGGGCAGGTCGAGCCACGGGTCGTCGTCCTCCTCGGCGACGCGGAGCTCGACGAGGGCTCGAACCACGAGGCGATCGCGCTCGCAGGGCGGCTCGGGCTCGATCGGCTCGTCGCCGTGGTCGTCGACAACCGCTCCGCGACCCACGGGTGGCCCGGAGGGATCGAGCAGCGCTTCGCGGGGGAGGGCTGGACGACGGCGGTCGCCGACGGCCGTGACCACGACGCGCTCGAGGAGGCACTCGGCCTCGCGGGCCCCGGATGTCCGCACGTCGTCGTCGCCGTCGTCGAGGAGCGGGTGTGAGCGGGATGCGCGAGCGGTTCGCGCGCGTCGTCGCCCGTGCGCTCGACGACGATCCTCGGGTCGCGCTCGTGCTGGCCGACATCGGCGTCGGGCAGCTGCAGGAGGCCGGGCTCGACACGCGGTGCGCGCGCGTCGTCAACGTGGGCATCCGGGAGCAGCTGATGATCGGCGTGGCCGCGGGCATGGCGCTCGAAGGGCTGCGTCCCGTCGTGCACACCTACGCGCCGTTCCTCGTCGAGCGGCCGTTCGAGCAGATCAAGCTGGATCTCGGCCACCAGGACGTGGGCGCGGTGCTCGTCAGCATCGGCGGGTCCTACGACGCCTCGGCGGAAGGACGGACCCACCAGGCGCCCGGGGACGTGGCGCTGATCGCGACGCTGCCGGGCTGGACGATCCACGTGCCAGGTCACGCGGACGAGGCGGAGATGCTGCTGGAGCGGGCGATCGCGGGTGAAGGCCGCGTCTACGTCCGCCTCTCGACGGAGTCGAACGCCACCGCCTACCTCGATGAGGGGCTGCAGGTCGTGCGGCGCGGCGGAGCGGCGAGCGCCGCGATCCTCGCCGTCGGCCCCGCGCTCGATCCCGTGCTCGAGGCGAGCCGGGACCGGGACCTCACGGTCGCCTACACGCCGACCGTCAGGCCGCTCGACGCCGCAGGTCTGCGAGGCGTCGTCACGGGCACGGAGGTCGTGCTCGTCGAGCCGACGCTCGCGGGCACGTCGTCGGCCGTCGTCTCGGACGCGCTGCGCGACCGGCCGCACCGGCTCCTCGCGCTCGGCGTGCGCGAGCCGGAGCTGCGTCGGTACGGCACCCCCGCGGAGCACCGCAGCGCCCAGGGGCTCGACGCGGCAGGGATCCGGCGCTCGCTCGACGGCTTCCTGGCGACCGCGTGAGGCGGCTCAGCGGACGCCGCCGGCGGGCACGAGGAACCAGTTGCGCTCCCAGCGGTCGATCTCGCAGCCGTTGTCGCGGCGCAGCCTGACCCAGACGCGGCGGCCGTCGACGAGACCCGAGACGAACGCGACCTGGGCGCCGCCGTAGATCTCGGCGCAGGCCGTCCCCGGCGGCACGGGCCGGAGCGTGCTCGCGCCGAGGCGCGCCAGCTCGCGGCACGCGTCGGCGCGACGGGGGTGGTCGCCGCCGACAGGGGTGCAGCGCAGGGTTCGCACGATTCGCGTCTCCGGCTCGCGCCCGTCCTCGAAGTACGCGATCCGCAACGTGGTCGGCCCCGTCGCCGCTCCTGCCGCTGGGACGGCGAGCCCGAGCACGGCCACGCCGAGCACGGTCGTGACGAGCCGCACGCGGGCGGAGACGCCGAGCACGAACGGGAGTGTGCCTCGCGCGCCCGCGGCGCGCGGGGTCGGCGCAGTCCGGCGCTAGACTCGCCGCGTGCCACTCGAGGGCAAGCGGATCGCGATCACCGGCGGCGCGGGGTTCATCGGCACGACGCTGGCGCAGCGGCTCGTCGACGCGAACGCGATCGTGGCGATCGACAACCTGCACCGCGACGCGCTGTCGGGGACCGAGCTCGCCTCGCACCCGAACTTCCGCTTCGAGGAGGGGGACGTGCTCGACCTCGAGCGGCTGCGTGCGCTCGTCGACGGCTGCACCCACGTCGTCCACGCCGCGGCCATCGCGGGCGTCGACACGGTCCTGGCGAGTCCCGTGCGCACGATGCGGGTCAACGTGATCGGCACCTACAACGCGCTCGAGGCGGCGCTGGCCACGCGCGACACGGTCGAGCGCTTCGTCGAGTTCTCGACGAGCGAGGTGTTCGGGCAGCACGCGTTCAACGTGAGCGAGGGCCACGTCACGACGATCGGCTCGGTCGGCGAGGCGCGCTGGACGTACGCGGTGTCCAAGCTCGCCGGAGAGCACATGGCGCACGCCTACCACGACGAGCTCGGGCTCCCCACGGTGTCGGTGAGGCCGTTCAACGTCTTCGGGCCCGGTCAGATCGGCGGCGGCGCGATCCGGGCGTTCATCGAGACGGCGCTCGCGGGCGACGACCTCGTGATCCACGGCGACGGGGCGCAGATCCGCGCCTGGACGTACGTCGACGACATGGTGCGCGGCCTGCTCCTCGCGCTCGAGCACCCGCGCGCGGTCGGGGAGAGCTTCAACATCGGCAACGCGCGCTCGGCCGTGACGATCTACGACCTCGCGACGCGCATCAAGCGCCTGACGGGCTGCCCCGGGGAGATCGTGTTCCAGCCGCTGCACTACACGGACGTGGAGCTGCGGATCCCCAACGTCTCCAAGGCCCGGGAGCTGCTCGGCTTCGAGACCGAGGTCGAGCTCGACGACGGGCTCGCCCGGACGATCGCCTGGTACCGCGCCCGGCTGGGCACGCCGGCCACGTGAGCGACCCGATCCGGCTCGCACGACCGGACGTCGGCGAGGAGGAGCTCGCCGCCGTCGCCGGCGTGCTCGCCAGCGGCCAGCTGACGATGGGGCCGCTCGTCGGCGAGCTCGAGTGCGCGATCGCCGGCGCCGTCGGCACGGCGGACGCGGTCGCTGTCTCGTCGGGCACGGCTGCGCTCCACCTCGCGCTGCTGGCGCTCGGCCTCGGGCCCGGCGACGAGGTGATCGTGCCCGCCTACACCTTCCCCGCGACCGCGAACGCCGTGGAGCTGACCGGTGCGCGAGCGGTGCTCGTCGACGTCGACCCGGCGACGTTCCTCGTGCGCCCGGAGCTCGTCGGCGAGGCGCTCACGCCGCGCACCCGCGCGGTGATCCCGGTGCACCTCTTCGGCCGTCCGGTCGGCTGGGAGGAGCTGCAGACGGTGGTTCCACAGGACGTCGCGCTCGTCGAGGATGCGGCGGGCGCGCTCGGCGCGCGCTACCGGGGCACGCCGTGCGGCGCGCTCGGCGTGCTGGGCTGTCTCTCGTTCCACCCGCGGAAGATCGTCACGACCGGCGAAGGAGGTGCGGTCACCACCGACGAGGCCGAGCTCGCCGCTGCGGTCAGGCGGCTGCGCCACCACGGGATCGCCACCGTGGACGGCGCGGTCGAGATCGAGGCCGCGGGCTTCAACTACCGCCTGCCGGACGTCCTGTGCGCCCTCGGGCTGCCCCAGCTCGCGAGGCTCGAGACGCTGCTCGCGGCGCGCGAGCGGGTCGCCGGGTGGTACGAGGAGCGGCTCGCGCACCTGGTCGCGACGCCGAGCGCCGAGGCGGGAGACCGCCATGGCTGGCAGGCGTACGTCGTCTCGCTCGACCGGCGCGACGAGGCGCTGGCGGGCCTGCGCGCGCAGGGGATCGAGGCGCAGATCGGAACCTACGCGGTCGACCGGCTGGCCGCCTACCGTGACCGCGGGGCCTTCCCCGGCGCGGACGCGGCCTTCGCTCGCGCGCTCGCGCTCCCCTTCGCGGCCTCGACGACCGAGGACGAGGTCGAGCGCGTGTGCGCGGCGCTGTCGCGGTTCGTCGCCTGAGCACCCCGAGCGCCCCTGTGGAGCGTTCGGCGCAGAATCGGCACACCGCACCCTTGACAGACCACGGTGTCTGACACCGGCCCTCCGCGTTCGGACGCGGCCGGCGAGGCGACCTGTCCCGGGCGGACATCGCGGGCGGGTTTGCGGGCAGGCACTTGACATCCCGATAGTTGTGAGTTATCAATCACAACCATGACGTCCACCTCGACCCGCCAGACCGCCGACGAGCGGCGCGCAACGGTGCTAGTGGCCGCGACGCGCGAGTTCGCCGAGAAGGGGCTCCACGGAGCCTCGACCGACGACATCGCGCGGGCGGCCGGCATCTCGCAGCCCTACCTCTTCCGTCTGTTCGGCACGAAGAAGGAGCTCTACCTCGCGGCGGCCCGGGAGACGACCGAGTCGCTGTACGGCGTGTTCGAGCGCGCCTCGCGGGGCAAGAGCGGGCCCGAGGCCCTCCACGCGATGGGCGAGGCGTACAACGAGATCCTCGAGGATCGTGACCGTCTGCAGATGCAGCTCAAGTGCTGGGCGTCCTGCGACGACCCCGAGGTCTGCGCGCTCGTGCGTCGGACCTGGCACGAGCTCGTCGATCTCGTCGAGCAGCGCTCCGGCGCATCCCGCGAGATCGTCGCCGGGTTCTTCGCGAAGGGCGCGCTGCTGACCGTCCTCCAGGGGATGGACGTCTTCGCCCGGCCCGAGCCCTGGTCGGAGCATCTCGTCGAGGGCTGCAACGCGAACGCCTCGTGGGACGAGGCCTGACCGAAACCCCTTTTTTCGGATGTTAAATGAGTAAGCAGTCACAACCTACATCTCAGGAGGAGACGATGTCGGCACGGAGCAGGACCATCTGGACATTCGCGATCACCTCGGTCGCGCTCTTCATGGTCTCCCTCGACAACCTCGTGGTCTCGACTGCGATCCCCGTGATCCGCACCGACCTCGACGCGTCGCTCGAGCAGCTCACGTGGACCGTCAACGCCTACACGCTGACGTTCGCGGTGCTCCTGCTCACCGGCGCGGCGCTCGGCGACCGGTTCGGCCGGCGGCGGATGTTCGCCGTCGGGATGACGGTCTTCACGCTTGGCTCCGTCGCGGCGGCGCTCGCACCGAGCATCGAGATCCTCAACCTCTCCCGCGCCGTCCAGGGCCTGGGCGGCGCGATCGTGATGCCGCTGACGCTGACGATCCTGAGCGCGGCCGTCCCGGCCGAGCGGCGGGGGGTGGCGCTGGGGGCCTGGGGCGGCATCGGTGGCCTGGCGATCGCGCTCGGGCCGCTCGTCGGCGGGGCTGTCGTCGAGGGGGTCTCGTGGCAGTGGATCTTCTGGCTGAACGTCCCGATCGGGCTCGTGCTCGTCCCGCTCTCCCTGCGACGCCTCCAGGAGAGCCGCGGGGCCACCACCCGGCTCGACCTGCCGGGACTCGGGCTCGTCAGCGCAGGGCTCTTCGGGATCGTGTGGGGCCTGATCCAGGGGAACGGCGAGGGCTGGACGAGCCCGGAGATCGTCGCGTCGCTCGTGGTCGGTGCGTCGCTGCTCGCCGCCTTCGTGCTCTGGGAGCTGCGTGCCGAGCAGCCGATGCTCCCGATGCGGTTCTTCCGCGACCGGACGTTCAGCCTCGCGAACACCGCGTCCCTGTTCATGTTCTTCGGGATGTTCGGGTCGATCTTCCTGCTCTCGCAGTTCTTCCAGACGGTGCAGGGCTACGGGCCGTTCGACGCGGGCCTGCGGATCCTCCCGTGGACGCTCGCGCCGATGTTCATCGCGCCGGTCGCGGGGGCGCTGTCCGACCGGATCGACCCGCGCCTGATCCTCGGCACCGGGCTCGCGCTCCAGGCGGTGGCGCTCGCGTGGATCGCGACGGTCTCGACGCCGACGGTGCCGTACAGCCAGCTGGTCGCCCCGTTCATCCTGGCGGGCGTCGGGATGGCGCTGTTCTTCGCGCCGATGGCGAATCTCGTCCTCTCGGCCGTGCGGCCGGTCGAGGAAGGGCAGGCCTCCGGGGCGAACAACGCGATCCGCGAGCTGGGAGGGGTGTTCGGCGTTGCCGTCCTGGCCGCCGTCTTCTCGCGCGTCGGGGGCTACGAGAGCCCCGCGGCGTTCACCGACGGCACCGTCTCGGCGGTCTACGTCGGTGCCGCGGTCGTCGGGCTCGGTGCCCTCGCCGCCTTCGCCATCCCCGCGCGTCGCCGGCGGACGGCGGCGTCCATCGTCACGACGGAGCTCGCTGCCGAGACGGCGTAGCTCGGGCCAGAGAGGAGGAGTGGTCATGAACGGCACGCACGTGGTCTTCGGAACGGGGGCGATCGGGCTCGCGCTCGTCGACGAGCTCGTCGCGTCGGGTCTGCCGGTCCGGGCGGTCAGCCGCTCGGGGGCCGCCGCTCTGCCCGAGGGCGTCGAGGAGATCAAGGGCGACGCGTCCGACCCGCGGCTCGCGGCGAGGGCCGCGGCCGGCGCTGCCGTCGTCTACCAGTGCCTCAACCCGCCGTACCACCGTTGGGCCGAGGAGTTCCCCCGCCTGCAGGGGGCGGTCGTCCAGGCGGCGCGGTCCGCCGGCGCGCGGCTGGTCTCCTTCGAGAACACGTACATGGTCGGAGACACCAACGGCGCTCCGATCACCGAGGAGACGCCCTGCCGGCCGCACACGCGCAAGGGGCGCGTGCGCCTCGAGATGGCCGAGCAGCTCCGCGCGCTGGCCGAGCAGGGAGACCTCGAGCTCGCGACCGCGCGGGCCTCCGACTACTTCGGGCCGCGGGGCACCGAGCAGTCGCCGCTCGGCGAGCGGGTGATCGGCGCCGCGCTCGCCGGGAAGCCCGCCCAGGTGATCGGCGACCCGGATCAGCCGCACAGCTACACGTTCACGGTCGACGCCGCCCGCACGCTCGCCGCGCTCGGCACCCGCGACGACGTCGTGGGCGAGGTCTTCCACGTCCCGAACGCACCGGCCGAGACGACGCGGCAGATCGTGGCGCGGATCTCGGAGCACATCGGTGCGCCGATCCGCGTCAAGGTCGCGCCGCGGCTGCTGCTCCGGGCGCTCGGGGTCGTGAACCCGACGATCCGCGAGCTCGACGAGATGCTCTACGAGTTCACGCAGCCGTTCGTGATCGACGGGAGCAAGGCCACCCGGAGGCTCGGACTCGAGCCGACGCCCATCGACGACGCCATCGCGCAGACGGTCGCCTGGTTCCGAGACGCGTCCCCCACGCGCTGACCCGAGAGGAGAGACCGATGACCCGATTCGTCATCCGCTGGCGCCGCTGGATCCTCGCCGGCGCGTCCGTGTTCACCGTTGCCGCATTCGCGATCGGCGGCACCGTCGCCGAATCCCTCGTCACGGACAACGCGCAGTTCGACGACCCGGCCTCGGAGTCCGTCCGGGCCAAGGACGCGATCGAGGCAGCCGTCGGTCGGGAGGCGACACCAGGGATCGTCGCGCTCGTCCGGGAGGGCTCCGTCGACGCCGTGCGCGATCGGATCGAGCGCGACCCCGCGATCGCCGCGACGGTCGTCGACGGCGACACCGTGCTCGCCTTCATGAAGGCGGGAGACACCGCCGCGAAGGCGGACGGGGTCGACCGCATCGTCGCCGCGTTCGCGGACGACGCCGGCGTCCTGCTCGGCGGTGCGGAGGTGGCCGGAACGCAGATCGGCGAGACCGTCTCGGCCGACCTCGCTCGCGCCGAGCTCCTCGCGCTGCCGATCATCCTGCTGCTCTCGTTCTGGATCTTCCGCGGGGGCGTCGCAGCCTTGCTGCCTCCGCTCGTTGGGATGATCTCGATCGGGACGACGTTCCTGGGGCTGCGAGTGATCTCCGAGGGGATCGACCTGAGCGTGTTCGCGCTGAACCTCGTCACGGCGCTCGGCCTCGGCCTCGCGATCGACTACTCGCTGTTCATCGTCTCCCGCTTCCGGGAGGAGCTCGCGACAGGCGCCGAGACGGCCGCCGCGATCGGCGCGACGCTGCGCACCGCCGGCCGCACGGTGCTGTTCTCGAGTCTCACCGTGGCCGCCGCGATGGCGTCGCTGCTCGTGTTCCCCCAGCAGTTCCTGTACTCGATGGGGATCGGAGGCATCTTCGTCGCCCTCGCCTCGGCAGCAGTCGCGCTGATCGTGCTCCCCGCGCTGCTCGCCGTCCTCGGTGCGAAGGTGAACGCCTGGGCTCCGAGGCGCTGGCGGCAGCCGGTGTCGTCGGGTCGCTGGGCGCGACTCGCCGCATGGGTGATGCGCCGACCCGGGCGGGTGGCGCTCGCGAGCGGTGCCGTGATGGTCGCGCTCGCCCTGCCCGCGCTCGGGACGACGTTCGTGGGCGTCGACGCCACGGTGCTGCCCGAGAGCGCGAGCGCGCGCCAGGTGGCAGAGGCGCTCGACGCGCGCGGAGCGGCCGGAGCCGCGGTGCCGGTGACCGTCGTGACCTCGGCGGCGATCCCGGAAGCGACGCGCGCCGAGCTGGGGGAGCTCCCCGGTGCGGCTGCCGCCGGGCCATCCGTGCGTCTCGGCGAGGAGGTCTGGGCGGTCGAGATCGTGCCACGGGAGCGCGTCCTAGCCGACGCGACGAAGGAGCTCGTCCGCGACGTGCGCTCCGCCCTGCCGGTCGCGCTCGTCGCCGGCGAGACCGCCCAGCAGCTCGATCTCCAGGCGAGCCTCCGCGCCTCGCTGCCGTGGGCGATCGCGGTGCTCGTGCTCACGACCTTCGTGCTGCTGTTCCTCTTCACCGGGTCGGTCGTGCTGCCGCTGAAGGCGCTCGTGATGAACGCGCTCACGATCAGCGCGACCTTCGGGGCGATGGTGCTCCTCTTCCAGTGGGGCCTGGGGCGCGACGGGCTCGAGGCGACCCAGCCGATCCTGCTCTGCGCGATCGCGTTCGGGCTCTCGACCGACTACGCGGTGTTCCTCCTCTCCCGCATCAAGGAAGGCCGCGATCGCGGGCTCTCCGACCGTGATGCGGTCGCGGAGGGTCTCGAGCGAACCGGCCGGATCATCACGGCCGCCGCGCTGCTCTTCTGCGTCGCGGTCGGCGCGTTCGCGACGTCGTCGATCTCGTTCATCCAGGAGGTCGGGATCGGGACGGCGATCGCGGTGCTGCTCGACGCGACGATCGTCCGCGCGCTGCTCGTGCCGAGCCTGATGGCGCTGCTCGGCCGCTGGAACTGGTGGGCCCCGCGCCCGCTCACCCGGCTGCACGCGCGGCTTGGCCTCGCCGAGGCCGGCTAGCGGCTCGACGCGGGGCCCGGTGGTGACACCGGGCCCCGCGTCGCGGTGCTTTCCTGCACGGTGTGAGCTCGCTCGTCATCCGCCATGCACGGATAGTCGTCTCCCTCTCGGCGGTCTTCACGGTCGTCGCGCTGGTCGTCGGCGCGACGGCGATCGGGCTCATGCAGGGCGGCTCGAACCAGTTCGAGGATCCCGGCTCCGCGAGCGCGCGCGCCTGGGACAGGCTTGCCGAGGCGACGGGCGAGCTCCCCGACCCGGGGGTCGTCGCCGTCGTCGAGGAGGGGTCGCCGGCGGACGTGCGCAGGCGCATCGCCGCCGACCCGGCCGTCTCGCGCGCGGAGGTCAGCGGCGACGTCGTGCTCGCGTGGTTCCGCGTCGACGAGGAGCGGAGCGAGAGCGGCACGCGTCGGCTGCTCGAGGCGTTCGCGGACGAGCCCGGAGTCGTGCTCGGCGGCCCCGCGGTGGCCGGCCGGCAGGTCGCCGAGACGGTCGAGTCCGACCTCACCCGCGCCGAGCTGCTCGCGTTCCCGCTCGTCTTCCTGCTCTCGCTCTGGGTCTTCCGCGGTCTCGTCGCAGCCCTCCTGCCGCCGCTCGTCGGCCTCGCCTCGATCGCGACGACGCTGCTCGGCCTCCGCGCGCTGGTCGAGCTGACCGACCTGTCGGTCTTCGCGGTGAACCTCGTCACGGGGCTCGGGCTGGGGCTCGCGATCGACTACTCGCTGTTCGTCGTCTCCCGCTACCGCGAGGAGCTCGCAGCCCACGGGCACACCGTCGAGGCGATCGCCCGGACGCTCGCGACCGCCGGCCGCACGGTCGTCTTCAGCGCGCTCACCGTGGCCGCTGCGATGGCGTCGCTCTTCGTGTTCCCGCAGCAGTTCCTGCGGTCGATGGCGATCGGCGGGACGCTCGTCGCGCTCTCGTCCGGCGCGATCGCCCTCGTCGCGCTGCCCGCCCTGCTGCACGTGCTGGGGCCGCGGGTCAACGCGCTCGCGCCCGAGCGCTGGCGTCAGCCGCCCTCGCGGGGCCGCTGGGCGGCGCTCGCGCGCTGGGTGATGCGTCGCCCCGGGCGCGTGGCGCTCGCCAGCGGCGGCGTCCTCGTGCTCCTCGCGCTGCCGGCCCTCGGCGTGTCGTTCACCGGGATCGATGCGAAGTCCCTGCCGTCCGACGCCAGCGCCTACCGGGCCGCCGTCGCGCTCGAGGCGCGGGGGCTGCGCGCGTCGGCGACGCCGCTCA
Organism: uncultured Actinomycetes bacterium; assembly: GCA_963703095.1. Lineage (GTDB taxonomy): Bacteria > Actinomycetota > Thermoleophilia > Gaiellales > Gaiellaceae > Gaiella. The sequence continues at coordinate 102,531 of OY969787.1, read as the reverse complement.
ACGTCGTCCTGGAGGACGAGCCGAGCACCGCGACGCTCGCGCGGCTCGACGGGCTCCCGGGCGCGGCCGGGGTGGCTCCGGCCGTCGAGGTCGCGCCGGGCCTGTGGCGCGTCGACGTCTACCCGCGGGAGCCCTCGCTCGCTCCGGCGACGCAGCAGCTCGTGCGTGACCTGCGCGACGTGGTGCCGGGAGCGCTCGTCGCGGGCGGCGCTGCGGCGTTCGCCGACCAGCAGGCGTCGCTCAGGGCCCACGTCCCCTGGGCGCTCGCGATCCTCTGCCTGACGACGTTCGCGATCCTGTTCGTGTTCACCGGCTCGGTCGTGCTGCCGGCCAAGGCGCTCCTGATGAACGTGCTGACGATCGGCGCCGCGTTCGGGATCCTCGTGCTCGTGTTCCAGGAGGGGGCCGGGGAGCTCGGCCTCGAGTCGACGCAGCCGATCCTGCTCTGCGCGACCGCGTTCGGCCTGTCCACGGACTACGCGGTCTTCCTGCTCAGCAGGATCATGGAGGCGCGCGAGCGAGGGCTCCCCGATCGCGAGGCCGTGGCCGAGGGGCTCGAGCGCACGGGGCGCATCGTGACCGCGGCGGCGCTGCTCTTCTGCGTCGCCATCGGGTCGTTCGCGACCTCCCGGCTCGTGTTCGTGCAGCAGCTCGGGTTGGGAACGGCGGTGGCGGTGGCGCTGGACGCGACGATCGTGCGGGCGCTGCTGGTCCCCAGCCTGATGGCCCTCCTCGGGCGCTGGAACTGGTGGGCGCCGCGGCCGCTCGCGCGTCTCCACGCGCGCATCCGCTTCGCGCACTGAGCCCCCTCGAACGTGCGCGACGGCGGTCGCCTCTACGCTTCCCCGGATGCGCAGCGGTCGCCTTCACGCCGGCCCGGTCGGGCGCGTCCGGTGAGCCGAACCTCCAGGATCCTCGCGACGCTCGTCCTCACCGGCCTGGCGATCGCGTACCTCGTCTGGAAGATCGACCTCGGCCAGACGGTCGACGTGCTCGTCGCGGCCGAGCCGGCCTGGTTCGCGCTCTCCGTCGCGATCATGGTCCTCACCGTGCTGCCGATGGCGCTCCGCTGGCGGTGGCTGCTCGAGGCGCAGCGCATCGTCGAGCGGATCGGGTGGCTGACGCGCGCGTACTTCGTGGCGTACACGGCCGGTCAGCTCCTGCCCACGGCGATCGGCGGCGACGCGGTCCGCGTGGTCGAGACTGCCCGTCGTCACCCGGGGCGAACGGGCGACGTGACCGCGATCGTCGCGCTCGAGCGCGGTCTCGGCGGCGCGGCGACCGTCCTGCTCGGTGCAGTCGGCTTCGTCCTGGCGATCGGGCGCTACGACGTCGGGGCCTACCTCTGGCTGGAGGGTGCGTTCGTGTTCGGCACGCTCGCGCTGCTGTTCCTCTTCTTCGCCCGCTCCGCCCGGCCGCTGCTCGCACGTCTCCGTCCCCTGCTCGCGCGAGCCCGGCTCGAGCGGCCGCTCCGCGCCTTCTACGAGGGCGTGCACCACTTCCGCGGCCACGCGCGCGTGCTGGGCGCGGCGTTCGCGCTGACCCTGGCGGTGCAGGCCGTTCGGATCCTGTCGATCTGGGCCTCGGCGAAGGCGGTCGGGATCGACCTCGAGCCTCGGATCTACTACGTGATGGGCCCGCTCTTCTTCCTCGTGCTGCTCGTGCCGTTCACGCTCAACGGCTTCGCCGTGCGCGAGGCCTTCTTCGTCAGCTTCCTCGGCAGCGTCGGCGTGCCCGCCGACCAGGCGTTCGCCGCAGGCTTCCTCTTCTTCCTCGTGACCGTCGCGCTCGCGCTGCCCGGCGGCGCGATCCTGCTGTGGGAGGGGCTTCGCCGCGGTGAGCGGCGTCCCGGGATGGGCCATGGCTGAGCGCGCCCGCGCCGCCTGCGTGATCGTCACCTACGACGCGCTGCCGTGGATCGAGCAGGCGCTCACCAGCGTGGCCGGCGTCCCGACCGTGGTCGTCGACCACGGGTCGCGCGACCGCACCGTCGCGACCGTGAGGGGCCGGTTCCCGGGCGTCACGCTGATCGAGCAGGACAACCTCGGCCTCGCCGCCGGCTGGAATCGCGGGCTTCGTGCGGTGGACGCCGACTGGGTGCTCGTCCTCAACGCCGACGCCTGGCTGCTCGACGACGCGCTCCAGCAGCTGCTCCAGGTGGCGGAGCGCCACCCGCAGGCGGCCGCCGTCGTCCCGAAGCTGCTCAACCCGGACGGCACGCTGCAGCGCTCGGTGCGCGGGTTCCCGACGGTCTGGCGGATCGCGACCGAGTACCTCTATCTCCGCAAGCTCGCTCCCCGCTCGCCGGCGCTGAACGCCTTCTACGCCGGCGGCTTCGACCACGACGCCGAGCGCGAGGTCGAGTGGGCGATGGGCTCGTGCATGCTCCTGCGGCGCGCGGCGCTCGACGACGTGGGCGCGTTCGACGAGGACTTCTTTCTCTTCAGCGAGGAGGTCGACTGGTACCGCCGCGCAGCGGCTCGTGGGTGGAGCGTGGTGTTCACCCCCGACGCGCACTGCGTCCACGTGGGCGGGGCGTCGCACGGAGGACGTCTGTTCCGCGAGAACGTCCGGGGGCACCTGCGCTACCTCGCGAAGCACGAGGGGCCGGGAGCCGCCGAGCGCGCACGGCGCGTGATGCGGTTCGCGCTGCTGCTGCGCTCACGGCTCGTGCGCGGCGAGCGCGGACGGCAGTACGGCGAGGTCGCCGCCTGGCTCGGGTCGGGCGACGTGCCCGCGCTCCTCGAGCAGCCGCGATGAGCTCCGTCTGGCTCTACCTGCGCCTGGCGGCGGCCGTCGCCGTGCTGCTCGCGCCGGGCTGGCTGGTCGCGCGCGCTCTCGGGGTGCGAGGCCTCGCGGCCACGGTCGCGTGGGCGTTCGCCGCGCTCTTCGCCGCGCTCGGTGTCACGTTCGTCGTCCGCGGGAGCCTCGCCCTGACGCTCGGGCTGCTCGTCGTCGCAGCCGTCGCCACGCTCCGTCCGGCCCTCCGCCGGCCGTGGCCCGCGCCCTCCCACGGCGTGGGTGCCGTCGCTGCGGCGGGCGCGCTGCTCGGGATCCTGCTCTGGCGCGTCGCCGGCGAGATCGGCGGTGACGGCGTCTTCCACATGGCGCGCACGCGGAAGCTCCTGGAGCTCGGCGACCTGTCGCTGCACCGCGTCGGCGAGTTCGCCGACGGGAGCCTGCACCCCGGCTACGCCTTCCCGCTGTGGCACGGGTTCCTCGCGCTCGTGGCGAAGATCTCGGGCGCCGATCCCGCCGAGGTCGTCCTGCACCTGCCGAGCGTGCTGATGCCGGTCGTCGCGGTGGTGGGGTTCGAGGCCGCGCGGGCGCTGTTCCGCCGCAGCGTGCCTGCGGCCGTCGCGACGGCGGCGGGGATCGCGATCATCGGCATGGCGCCCAGTCACGGAGGCGCCCTCACCTCTCTCGCGCTCCCTGCGACGGCATCGCGCCAGCTCTTGGTGCCGGCGGCGCTCGCCCTCGCGCTCACGGCGCTGCGCTCTCCCTCGCCCACCGTGCTGGCGTCCACCGGGGCAGCCTCGTTCGCGCTGGCGGTGATCCATCCGACCTACGCGATCTTCCTCTGGATCCCGTTCGTCGGGTTCCTCGCGGTGCGCTTCCTCTGGGAGCGGCGTGACCTGCGCGAGGGCGCGCTCGCGCTCGGCGCGCTCGTCCTCCCCGCGACGGTCTTCTTCGTCGCCCTGCTGCCCGTGATCCGCTCGACGGCCTCGGTCTCGCCGGACGCCGAGGAGCGGGAGCGGGCTCTCGCCCAGTACGCCGGCCAGCTCGACGTGCGCTCGCTCGACAGCTTCTCGGTCACGCCGGACCTGTTCGGACGCACAGGGGCGGTCGCCGTCGCCGCGCTCCTGCTGCTGCCGCTCGCCGGGTTCGCGGCGCGTCGCCGCTGGGCCGCCTTCGCGATCGGCGGCGCCCTCGCCGTGTTCGCCGTGACGCTGCTCCCATTCGTGTTCACGCCCTTCTCGGACCTCGTGTCCCTGTCGCAGTCGCGCCGCCTGGCCGGCTGGGTCCCCTTCGGGATCGCGCTCGCGGGCGGGCTCGGAGTCGCCGCCGCGCGGCTCGGACGGGCGACCGCGCCGCTCGCGTTGGCGGCCGGGATCGCCCTGCAGCTCGCGTTCCCTGGTGACTTCGGGTATCGGGTCGACGAGGGCGGCCCGGCGCTGGCGACCTGGATCGCCGTCGTCGGGTCGCTCGCGGCTCTCGGCTACGGGATGCTCGGGCGGGCACCCGTCGAGGCGCGCGCCGGCCTCGCCGCGGCGCTGCTGCTCGCTCCCACGTACGTCCACGGCCTGACGCACTGGACGCCGAACGAGGCGCGCCGAGCCACGTCGCTCTCGCCGGCGCTGCGCGCGGCGATCGCGGCGGAGATCCCGCACGGGGCGATCGTCTACGCCGATCCCGACACGAGCTACCAGATCGGCGGCTACGCCCCCGTGTACGTCTGCGTCAACCCGCCGCCCCACGTCGCCGACACCGAGCGGAACCGCCCGCGCGAGCGGGTGGCCGAGTACCGGCGCTTCGCCCGCACGGGCGACCTCGCGATCCCGCGCGCCTGCGGGGCGGAGTGGCTCGTCGTCGATCGGAGCCGCTCCGAGCTGCGTCCGGCGCTCCCGCTCGTCCACGAGGACGAGCGCTGGGCCCTCTACCGTCTGTGACCGCCGCTTCCGCGTCGCACCCTGGGCGGCTAGATTCGCACGATGGAGACGACGATCGCGGACGTCGTCGTGCGGCCCCTGGCACCGCACGCCGATGCGCGCGGCGTCTTCACCGAGCTGTATCGCGACGAATGGCGGCTTGGCCCGCGTCCGGTGCAGTGGAACGCGGTCACCTCGGCGCCGAACGTCCTGCGCGGCTTCCACTGCCACGTCCGGCACGCCGACGTCGTGACGGTGGTGGCCGGCGCGATGGCGCTCGGGCTCCGCGATCTCCGGCCCGGCTCGCCGACGGAGGGAGCGGCCGAGCTGCTCGAGATCGAGGCCCGGTCGGTCGCGGTCGCCGTGCCCCCGGGCGTCGCGCACGGCTTCTACTTCCCCGAGGAGAGCGTTCACGTCTACGCGGTGAGCGAGACCTTCGATCCCGAGGACGAGCTCGGGTGCCGTTGGGACGACCCCGAGATCGGTCTCGCGTGGCCCTGCACGGCGCCGCTCCTGTCCGAGCGCGACCAGCGCGCCGGATCGTTCGCCGCTATGCGGGACGCCGTCGCAGCGCGGCTCGCACCCGGCGGCTAGCGCGCGCCGCGAGGGGCCGTCGCGCGAGCTCGCCCTCGAGCGCCGAGATGCGGCGTCGTGCGGCGAGCAGCTCGAGGTGGCGCTCGGATGCGTCCTGGCGCAGCGCCTCCCAGCCCTCCTCGCGCAGGGCGGCCCACCCGCCAGGCGCGGTCGCGCGCTCCCAGAGCGCCGCCAGCTCCCGCCGGCGGTCCTCGGGCGTCGCGTCCTTCCGCCCGGACGAGGGGAGGTGCACGGCGGTCAGGAACGGCGTGCTCCTCGCCCGGCACCACTCCTGCTCCAGGAACTGCCGGATCATGTGCTGGTCGGTGTGGATGCCGGGTGGCGTGGCTCGCCAGCCGAACGGCAGCCGCCGGTACGCGTCGACCGTGTGCGAGAGGCTCGTGAGCCCGACCAGACCGCGACCGGCGAGGGTCTCCGCCCGCCAGGCGGGGTCGGCGAGCGAGTAGGCGGCGCAGTGCAGGCGCCCGTCGGGGTCGAGCTGCCCGTAGGCGGAGTGGGCGAGGTCGGCGCCGTCGAGCAGGCCGAGCATGTGCTCGACGTGATCCGGGAACAGCAGATCGTCGTCGGCGAGGTAGCTGACGATCTGCGCGCGGCTCGCGCGGACGATCGGCTCCCGGTGCGGCTCGCCGGTCCGTCCCGCCTTCGGGAGATCGTGGAAGACGATCCGCTCGTCCGAGCGGACGAGCTCCGCGACGACGGCGCGGGTGTCCTCGCCCACGCCGTCCCCCACGATCACGATCCGGATGGCGTCCACCGTCTGCGCCTGTGCGCTGGCGACTGCGAGGGGGAGCAGCGCTGCGTGGTCGTGCGTCGGCACGATCACCTCGGCGAGCAGATCGCTCATCGGTCGAGATCCGCCAGGCGGCGCAGCTCGGCGATCGCCTCGACGACGAGCAGGCCCTCCGCCGCGGAGGAGCGCGGCGGAGGGCCGCCGCCGAGGTGCTCGACGAAGGCGCGCAGCTCTGCGAGGAGGGGGAGCTCGCCGGGTGTCGGGATCGTGCGGGTCTCGGCGGTGCCCTCCACGGAGGTGCGGGTGACGGCGATCTCCTCGTCCCAGCCGTCGGCGAGCGACGCGACGCCCTCGCTGCAGTGGAGCGAGATGCGTCTCACGTGCGCCTCCGCATTGGACGCCACCTCGACCGTCTGCCAGGGGCCGCCGGGGACGCGGAGCTGTCCGGCGAGCCCGGTGACGCGTCCACCCTCCCGGTGCGCGACTGCGGCGACGGGCGCGGGCACCGCGCCGAGCACCTCGAGCGCGATGCTCAGGTCGTGGGGCACCAGGATCCAGACGCAGTCCACGTCGTCGTGCGGGTTGCAGCGTTGGACTCGGAGCGTGCGCAGGCCCTGCACCTGGCCGAGCGCGCCCGAGCGGGCGAGGCGCGCGAGCTCGAGGATGCCCGGGTGGTAGCGCCACTTGTCCATCACGAACAGGCTCCCGGGCGCCCGTGCGGCGATCGACCGCGCCGCCGCCACGTCGTTCGACAGCGGCTTCTCGGTGAAGACCGGGATCCCGAGCGGGAGGATCGCCTCGATCACCTCGGCGTGCGTGACGGTCGGCGTGGCGACCACGACGCCGTCGCAGCCGTCGAGCAGCCCGAGGTCGGTGCCGGCGCGCTCGGCGCCCAGCGCGCGCGCCTGTGCCGCCGAGGCCTCCGTGCGCGTCACGACCGCCACGGCGCACTCGAGCGAGCGCAGGTCGCGCAGGATGTGCTTCCCCCAGCTGCCGCAGCCGACGAGCCCGACCCGCAGATCCCGTCCGCGCATGGCGGGAGCCTATCGGCGCTGGTGATCCGCTCCTCCTCCGCTGGGCGCGAGTCGTGCCGGGCTCGCGCGCGCGTCGCGCGGCACCGCGGAGTCGCCGGGCACGTCGACCCGATCGGGCGAGGAGCTGACGGGGTCTGCGCTGGTCGGCTCCAGCTCCAGCGCCTGCGTCGGGGGAGACGAGCGCGGCGCGACTACGATCGCGCGACGGTGAAGGTCCTGATCGTCAGCTTCTACTTCCCGCCGGCGGGCGGCGGGGGCGTCCAGCGCCCGCTGAAGCTCGCCCAGTACCTCCCGGCGCTCGGGGTCGAGACGCACGTGCTCGCTCCCGACGACCCTCGCTGGGTGCACCGCGACCCCGAGCTGCGGGTCCCCACCCAGGCCTGGGTGCACCGCGCGCGGTACGTCGGTCCGAGCGGGGGCAAGCCCGGGGAGCTGGTGCGGGGGAAGGAGGGCCTCGAGCTCGCGCTGGCGCGCATCCGGCTCCAGGGCCGCCGCCTGGTCGTCCCCGACGAGAACGCGACCTGGGCGCTCACCGCCGTGCCTGCCGCCATCCGGATCGTGCGCGAGCACGGGATCGACGTCGTGCTCACGACGTCGCCGCCGCCGTCGGTCCACCTCGTCGGCGCGGCGGTCAAGCGGGCCACCGGGGTGCGCTGGGTCGCCGATCTCCGGGACTCGATCCTCTCCCACGCCCATCGGCGGGCGGACACCACGGCGACGCGGACGAAGGCCGCGCTGCACGAGCGCGTCGCCCGCCTCGTCGCCTCCTACGCCGACGCGATCACGTGCGTGTCCGAGGCGATCTCGGTGGAGACGCGCGCCCTCGAGCCCGCAGGCGCGGTCACCACGATCGCGAACGGCTGCGACTTCGACGACGTCGTGGGCCTGGAGCGGCAGCCCTCGGACCGCTTCCGGATCACGCACACGGGCAGCTTCTTCGGCCGACGCGACCCGCGACCGTTCCTCCAGGCGCTCGCCGACTCGGGGCTCGACGTCCACGCCCGCTTCCTCGGTGACTTCCGCGAGGCCGACCAGGCCTTCGTGGGCGACCTCGGCCTGACCGACCGCGTGGAGCTGATCCCCTACGCGCCGCGCAGCGCCTCGCTGGCTCTCCAGCGCGACTCGGAGGCGCTGCTGCTCCTGATCCCGGACGCGGGCGGGCGAGGCAGGGGCGTGCTCTCGGGGAAGGTGTTCGAGTACGTCGCGGTCGGGCGTCCGATCCTCGCCGCGGTGCCGCCCGACGGCGCCGCGGCCGAGCTGATCCGCGAGACCGGCGCCGGGATCGTCGCCGATCCGGACGATCCTGCCGCGATCCGCGCCGCGCTCGACCAGCTCCACGCGCGCTGGGCGGCAGACGACCTCCCCGACGTGGAGCTCACGTCGGAGTGGCGTCACCGGCTCGCGCGCCGCACGCGTGTGGAGGAGACCGCCGAGGTCCTCCGCGGCGTCGTCGCGGGCTGAGTCGACCTCCCCGGTCGATACCCTTGAACAGGTGTCGTCGCCGCGCGAGCTGGCGGAGGGCATCGACCTCCGGTCGCCGGACGGACGGCGCAGAGCAGCCGTCGTCGCCTGCGCAGCCGTCGCTCTCGTCGCGGGCGTCCTGGGGACGCTCGACACGATCCTCGAGCGGGGGGACCGCGCCGGCGAGAACGCCCGCAGGGACTGGGCCGAGCGGGAGTTCGGCGGCGGCAACTCGCTCGGCGTGGACAAGGAGGCGCTGTACGCCGCCCGTGCGCTGATCCCGGCCGAGGCCTCGTACCGGCTTGTCCTGGGAGACCCGATCCCGGGCGGCAACGAGCTGAGCGCTCGCGGCCTCCCGGACTTCACGCGCCACTTCCTCATGCCGCGCCGTCCCGCAGAGCAGGCGGACTGGGTGATCTGCTACGGCTGCGACCCCGCGACGCTGGCCGGTTACGAGGCGCGGTGGGACGGCGGCGCCGGCATCTCCGTCGGGACCGTCGCGCCGTGAGCGTTCGCTCGATCGCCGGCGTCCTCGCGCTGCACCTCTTCCTGCTCGGGATCGGCACGTCGCTCGTCTGGGCGGGGAGGGGCTTCCGCACGGCCGCCGAGGCCGTCCGACTCGGTGGCCTGTCGCTCCTGACGGGGCTCGCCGCCTACGGTCTCGCCTCGGTCGTCGTCCTCGTCGCCGGCATCCCCTATCGCCTCCCGACGATGCTCGCCATCGGTGGCGTGATCACGGCAGGGTCCCTGCTCGTCGGTCGACGTGCTGGCCGGGGTCGCCCGGCGCTCCGCGGGCCGTCCGGGGCACCGCCGCTCACCCTGGCCGTCGCGCCGCTGGTCGCGCTGCTCGCCGTGCTCGCCGCGGCCGTGTTCCGCGCAGGCCGGCTCGAGCCGCTCGTGGCGTACGACGCCTGGGCGTTCTGGGTGCCGAAGGCCCAGGCGCTCCACGCCTTCGGAGAGCTGGACGAAGGGTTCTTCACCTCGCTTCCCGGCCCGAGCTACCCACCGCTCGTGCCAGCGATCGAGGCCACCGCGTTCCGGTTCATGGGCGACGTCGACGTGGTCACCTTGCACCTCGTCTTCTGGGGCGTGGCGGTCGCCTTCGTGTGGGCGGTCGCCGGCGTCCTCGCGCCCCGCGTGCGCCCGCTCCTCCTCTGGCCGACCGTCCTCCTGCTCGTCGCGACGCCCGACCTCGTCGACCGCGCGCTCCAGCCGCAGGCCGATCTCACCCTCGACTGGCTGTTCGGGGGCGCGGTGCTGCTGACGGCGCTGTGGGTCGTCGAGCGACGGCCGGCCCTGCTGGTCGGCGCCGCGCTGCTGCTCGCGGCCGGCACCGTGACCAAGCGAGAGGGGCTCCTGCTGGCGGCCTGCCTCGTCGCTGCGGCGGGACTGGCGACCTGGCGTCGTCGGGGCGAGGCCTGGCCGCCACTGCTCCTCGCGGCCGGAGCGGTCGCACTGGCCGGCCTCCCGTGGCGCGCGTGGTTCACGCTGCGCGACATTCCCGGCGACGGGCCCGAGGCCGGCGGCTCGGGGTTGCTCGACGAGCTCGATCGGGCCTGGCCGTCGCTCCGCCTCGCGGTGGAGACGGCGTTCGAGCCGCGCCTGTGGCTCCTCGTGCTGCCGCTCGCGATCGTCGCGATCGTCCTGAGCGCAGTCGCGCGCTCCCGCGCGCTCGCCGTCTTCTCGGGCGGGCTCCTCGCGTTGCTCACGCTCGGCTCCGCGTGGGTGATGTGGTCGTTCCCGAGCCTGCCGCTCACGCAGGATCCGGCCACCTCGCCGATCGTCAGGCTCACCGGCGCCGCGATCGTCGCGTCGGGCGTGCTGCTGCCGCTCCTCCTCGAGCGCGGCTGGGGCATCCGCTTCGTCCCCGAGGTCCATGCGGCGCACGATCGGAGGGCCGTCGCGCTCGTCCTCGTCGCTGCGCTCGCGTACCCGGTCGCGGCAGCGGCCGGCGGGGTGACGTTCCCCTCCCGCGACGACTGCGCGCGGGTTGCCACGAGCGACGCGGACGGCGAGCTCGAGCTCGTCTTCGGCCGTCTCGACTCGCCGATCGAGGCGGCCGCGCTCCGCGACCGGGTCGTGGCGGTCGGGTTCGTCGGGACGGAGGTCGAGCCGGATGGCTGCGGCCGCTGGAAGGTCACGAACGACGGCATCGACTCGTTCGCGCAGGGACAGGGGACGATCGAGGAGGCGCGCCGGGCAGGGTTCGACCCGCGCCTCGAGGTCGACCCCGATTCCTAGGCGCCGCGCCGCAGGCGCGGCGCCCTACCATGCGGGGTCGTGACGAGCGTCACCCTCCCCGCCGGACGCGCCGCGGCGCTCGACTACCGCACCCCGATCGTCGACGCCCTCTTCTTCGTGACGGTGATCACCGTCACGTTCGCGAAGCTGCAGTGGGAGGTCGCCGGCTCGCTGTCGCTCTCGGACGTCGCGACCGCCCTCTTCCTCGTGGGCTTCGCGTGGTCGCGCTACGAGCACGGCGACCGCCGGGCGACCCGGGCCTCGACGGTCACGTTCGCGTTCTTCGTGGCCTTCCTCGCCGTCTACCTGATCGGGTTCTTCAACCTCGAGACGGCGCAGGCGCTGGAGCAGTGGACGAAGGGGATGATCAAGTTCGTCCTGCACTTCCTGTTCCTCGCCGCGGGCGTCGCGCTCGTCGCACGGCGCGGCGCGCGGTTCTACTGGTGGACGCTCGGCGCGTTCTGCGTCGGGCTCGCGCTGAACGGGCTCTACGGCCTGCTGCAGCTCGTCTACGCGGAGCTCACCGGCGGCAACCTCGACGAGCTGTTCCTGCACAAGGTCACGGGAGGCGACAGCAAGATCAACGTCTACGGGGCGATCGAAGGGCAGAACGTCTTCCGGGTCAACGCGCTCACCGGCGACCCGAACCACCTCGGCATCGAGTCCGCCGCCGCGATCCTCATCCTGCTGCCGCTGTACCTGCGGATGGAGAAGGGCCACCCCTGGCGCTTCCGGATCCTCGGGCTGATGACGTTCCTGACCCTCGTGCTGCTCGCGACCCTCTCGCGCAGCGGCCTGCTCGGCCTCGCCTGCGGGCTCCTCGTGCTCGCCGTCCCGTACCGCCGGCTCCTGCTCACCGCACGGTTCCTCGTGCCGCTCGGCGTGCTCCTGCTGGCGCTCGCCGCGTACGTGGCACAGCGCTGGGAGTTCTTCGTGCAGGTGTTCCGGACGCGGATCTCGACCGAGGGGGCGGGCTCGTCGACCCACTTCTTCGTCTACGAGTTCATCCCGGACGTGCTCGCCGTGCACCCGCTGTTCGGGCTCGGGCTGAACAACTTCTCCGTCTACTACGAGTTCGTCACCGGACGGACGAACTTCGGGCCGCACTCGTTCTACGTGGCCCTGTTCGTCGACTCGGGGATCGTGGGGGCGATCGTGTTCGCCGCCTTCCTCGTCTACCTCTTCCGCCGCTGCGGCGCCACGCGCCGCATCGGGCGCTTGCTCGCGGAGCTCGGCGACCCCGTCGCGGCGCGCGTGCGCCCGCTCGGCTGGGGGCTGACCGCGGCGCTCGTGTCGACGCTCGCCTCGAACCTCTTCTACCTGACGATGACCTTCTACTACTTCTTCGTGCTCGCGCTGCTGATGATCGCGCCGCCGACGGTGTTCGCACGGCGGCTGCACCGCGGCCCGTGAGGGTCCTCGTCCTCACGACGTCCTACCCGCGTCACGACGGAGACGTCGCCGGGGCCTTCGTGCGCGACGGAGTGGAGCAGCTGCGCGCCGCAGGCGTCGACGTGCGCGTGGTGTCGCCCGCGTCGTTTCGCGATTATGGGATCGCGTACGGCGACGGCATCGTCAACAACCTCCGGGCCGCGCCCTGGAAGATCGCCCTGCTGCCGCTGTTCCTCGCCTCGTTCGCCGTCGCGGCGCGCCGCGCCGCGCGGGGCGCCGACGTCGTCCATGCTCACTGGCTGCCGTCCGCCCTCCCGGCGCTCGCGACCGGGTGTCCGGTCGTGCTGCAGCTGTGGGGCTCCGACGTCGCGCTCGCCCGGCGCGTCCGGCCGCTGGCACGCCGGCTCGTGCGTCGCGCGCGCGTCGTCGTCTGCGCGTCGACCGCGCTGGCAGACGACGCACGCGCTGCTCGGCGCCCGCGACGTTCGGGTGGTCCCGAGCGGTGTCCGCGTCCCGAGACGCGTCGCCGACCCCGAGGAGCCGCCGCACGCGCTGTACGTCGGGCGCCTCTCCGAGGAGAAGGGGGTGCGGGTGCTGGCCGCTGCCGCTGAAGGGCTGCCGCTGGTCGTCGTCGGCGACGGGCCCCTGCGCGACCTGCTCCCCCAGGCGGTCGGGTTCGTCCCGCCTGGCGAGCTCGGGCCGTGGTACGAGCGCGCGTCGGTCGTCGTCGTGCCCTCGCTGCGCGAGGGGTACGGGATGGTGGCGCGGGAGGCGATGGCACACGGCCGGCCGGTGGTCGCGAGCGCGGTCGGAGGGCTTCCGGACGCCGTGGAGGACGGGGTCACGGGGCTGCTCGTGCCGGCCGGGGACGCGACCGCGCTCAGGGCGGCCCTGGATCGGCTCCTCGGCGACGCTGCTCTGCGCTCCAGGCTGGGCAGCGCGGCGCGCGAGCGCGCGGCCGCGCTCGGCGGACGACCCGCCGTCGACGCGCTGCGCGACGCGTACGAGACCGCGCGCACCGCGTCCTGAGCGCCGTCCGCCGGGGTCTCAGGAGATCCGGCAGCGGACCAGCGTCCGCAGCACGCGGAGCCCGTCCACCGTGGTGAGCTTCTTGCCCTCTTCCCGCGAGCGGGCGTGGTACGTGATCGGCACCTCGTAGATCCGCTCGCCGGCGAGGAGCACGCGGGCGGCGATCTCGGGCTCGATCGCGAAGCCGCGCTCGCGCAGGTCGAGGGAGCGGAAGAGATCCGTCCGCATAGCCTTGTGACAGGTCATCACGTCGGAGATCCAGCAGTTGTAGAGCACGTTCGTGGCCGTCGTGACCGCCTTGTTGCCCATCACGTACCAGAAGCTGAACGCCGCGTGGCTGGACCACGAGCGGGTGCCGAACACGACGCGCGCCTCGCCGCGGATCAGCGGCTCGAGCACGGGCGCCAGGTCGGCCGCGTGGTACTCGAGATCCGCGTCGAGGATGGCCGACCACGTCCCCGTCGCGTGGCCGAGTGCCGTGCGGATGGCGGCGCCCTTCCCCTGGTTGCGGTCGTGCTGCACGAGCGTGACCTGCTCGGGCCAGTCGCGGCCCGCGAGCAGCTCGCGCGTGCCGTCCGTCGACCCGTCGTCGACGATCACCAGCTGGCGACTCTCGACCGGCAGCTCGGCCGTCAGGGCGTCGTCGATCGCCGCCTCGACGGTGGCGCGCTCGTTGAAGACCGGCATGAGGATCGAGAGCGACTGGATCACGCGGCGGATTCTGCCCGACGGACTCGACGGAGGAGTCCGCAGACGGGCCTGCAAGACTCTCGCCGGTGAACCTCGGAGCCCGTCGCAGGCGGATCGTGATCGGCGTGGTCGTGGGCGTCCCCGTCAGCCTCGCGTTCCTATGGCTCGCCTTCAGGGGGACCGATCGCTCCGCCGTCGCCGATGCGCTGCGGGCCGCGCGCGTCTGGCCCCTGCTGGGCGGCGTCGCGGCTCTCGGCGTGATGTACGGCGTGCAGGCGGCGCGCTGGCGGATGATCGCCAGGACGCCCGCGGTACGACTCGGCTTCTTCGCGCAGATGGTGGTCGGAGGGGTCGCGGTGAACAACGTGCTCCCCGGGCGGATCGGAGACATCCTCCGGGCGCGCTGGCTCTCGGTCGAGGCCCGCCTGCCGTGGGGCCGCGCGCTCGCGACGGTCGTGCTCGATCGGGCCGGCGACGTGATCGCGCTCGCGATCCTGCTCGGCGTCTCGGTGTGGGGGATCGACGGCGCCCCGTGGCTGCGCCGGATCGCGATCGGGGCCGTGCTCGGGGTCGGCCTGCTGCTCGTCCTCGTGGGCTTCGCCCGGGCCTACTCCGGGCGGCGCGCCCACGGCCGCCGCCAGCGCGGCCGGGTGCGGACGTTCGTCCGCGACACGATCGACGGCCTCGCCGAGCGGCTCGATCTGCGGCTCGTCGTGCTCGCGGTCGCGATGAGCCTTGCCGCGTGGCTGGCGTTCTCCGTCGGGGTCGTCCTCGTCGCAGCGTCGGTCGGGATCGACCTCGACCTGCACGAGGCGTTCTTCGTCACCAGCGTGGTCAACCTCGGCGTCGCGATCCCGTCCTCGCCCGGGTTCGTCGGCACCTACCAGTGGCTCGCCGTCGAGTCGGTGGCCCTGCTCGACGTCGCGACGCGCGAGGAGGCGCTCGCCTTCTCGATCCTGCTCCACGCCGCGTGGTACGTGCCGACCACGATCGTCGGAGGCTTCTTCGTGCTCACCCGGCTGCACGTCCGCGAGCGAGCCGCCGAGCCGCTCTGAGCGCGAGCTCGCGGTGCGATCAGCGGTCCGAGGAGCTCGACCCGGCGACGGCCTCGGCGACGCCGAGCACCGACTGCCCGAACGGGGGCGCGACGCGGCTCTCGACCCCTCGCGTGACCGGGACGACGAGGCGGTCCCATGCGCGCAGCGCAGCACCGTTGTGAGGCGCGCGTCGGAGCAGCCGCATCGCGACGACCCAGGCGGGGAGGCCCGGCGCGTTGACGTAGCGCACGTCGCGCGGGACGAGGCCGGCGCGTGCGAACGCAGCGCGCAGCGAGGCCGTCGTGTAGCGACGGTGGTGACCGATCGAGCGGTCGAACCGGCTCATCGCGAACCCGAACGCCGGAACCAGGATCACGACCTTGCCGCCAGGTCGCACGAGCCGTGCCGCCGAGCGGAGCGCTGCCGCGTCGTCGGCGACGTGCTCGAGCACGTTGAGCGCGACGACCGCGGAGTGACCTCCCTCGCGCGGATCGGTCACGTCGATCGCCTCGACGACGACGCGAGGGTCGTCCGCGAAGCGCCGCCGCAGAGCCGACACCGCCCTCGGCTCGACGTCGCTGACCGTCAGGCGGGGCACCCCCGCGTCCAGCCAGAGTCGGGTGAACGTGCCGATGCCCGCTCCGATCTCGACGGGATCGTCGCCGAGGTGGGGGCGTGCGAGGTCGGCGAGCCAGGCGTTGTAGTTCCGGGCGTCGGTGAGCGCCTCCAGGACGACGTGCTGGAGCGCGATGTCCGTCGAGGGGGGCAACGGCCCGACTCTAGACCCCGGCGGAGCGACCTGTCGACGGAAGCCCCGGGTACGATCGGCTCCGTGCGCGCGCTGACGATCGCGGGACGGCCGATCCACGACGGCGGGGACACCTACGTGATCGCGGAGATCGGCCACAATCATCAGGGATCGGTCGAGAAGGCCCATGACCTGATGCGCGCCGCCGCGGACTGCGGCGTCGACGCGGTGAAGATCCAGAAGCGCGCGAACCGGTCGCTCTACACGTCGGCCCTCTACGACGCGCCGTACGACAACGAGAACAGCTTCGGAGCGACGTACGGCGCCCACCGCGAGGCGCTCGAGCTCGACCGCTCGGCGATCGCGGAGCTCCAGGCGCACGCGCGCGAGCTCGGGGTGGCCTTCTTCGCCACCGCGTTCGACGAGGAGAGCGCCGACCTGCTCGCCGGGCTCGAGATGCCGGCCTACAAGATCGCGTCCGGCGATCTGCGCAACACCCCCCTCCTGCGTCACGTCGCCTCGCTGGGGCGGCCCATGCTCGTGTCGACCGGCGGTGCGACCATCGAGGACGTCGACCGCGCGGTCGAGACGATCCTCCCGCTGAACGAGCAGCTGTGCCTGCTCCAGTGCACTGCCGCGTACCCCGTCGAGGTCGAGGAGCTCAACCTCGGTGTGATCACGACGTTCCGCGAGCGCTACGCGGACGTCGTGGTCGGCCTCTCCGACCACCAGGACGGCATCGCGATGGCCCTCGTCGCCCACATGCTCGGCGCCCGCGTGATCGAGAAGCACTTCACGCTCAGCCATTCCTGGAAGGGCACCGATCACTCGTTCTCGCTGATGCCGGAGGGCATGCGCAAGCTCGTCCGTGACCTGCGCCGGATCGCCGTCGCCGTCGGCGACGGCGTCAAGCGCCCGCTGCCGAGCGAGGCGAAGCCGCTGGCGAAGATGGGCAAGAAGCTCGTCGCCGCCCGCGACCTCGGTGCCGGGCACGTGCTCGGCAGCGGTGACCTCGTCGCCAAGTCGCCCGCCGACGAGGGACTGCCGCCGAGCGAGCTCGACCGGCTCCTCGGACTCCGGCTCGTGCGCGATCTCGACGCGGACGCCGCCGTGACGCTCGACGACGTCGCGGCCGCCCCGCTCGAGCGCCCCGCACAGCGCGCCTAGGGGCCGTTTGGCCCGGCTGTCCGAGCTCCGGCGACCCTCGACGCTCGCCGAGCTCGTGAGCGTCGCCTGCGCGGCCGCCGTGGCCGTCCTGCTCGTCGGCGTCGCGGTCTCGACGCTGCAGCGGGCCCGGACGTTCGAGTCGCAGCGAGATCAGCGTCTGGTTCCCGCGGCGGAGCGCGAGCACGTGGTGGTCGGCCGCATCGCCGACGAGCCCGTCGCGTCCGCGCTCCGCAGGGCGCACGCCTTGCTGGGGCCGGGCGACCGGTTCGCGCTCGTGGTCGCGCCGGAGGTCGATCGGTCGACTGCCGGGGCGTACCGACTCCTCTCGAACCAGTACCTCTTCCCGGCGGTCACGACCGACGATCCAGGCGCGGCCGCGGTGGTGATCGGCGTGGGGGACGTCCTTCCCGCTCTCGACCTCGACCTCGTGTACGCGCGCCCAGGCGCGTGGGTGGGTCGGAAGACGTGAGCGACGCTGCCCGCCTCGTCCTGCTGGGGCTGTTCACGACCGGTCTCGGCCTCGCGCTGCAGCTCGTCGCCCTCGGACGTCCACGCGGCGAGCGATGGCTGGCGGTCGTCGGCGTCGCCCCAGCGGCGGGGGTCGCGCTCGTCGGCGTGGTCGGGACGGCCCTCGCGGTCGCGGGCGTCGGGGTCGGGCTGGTGCGCGTGGGGCTGGGATCGCTGCTGGTCTGCGGTCTGGCCTGGGTCGTCCGCCGGCGCCTCGGTGCGGAGCTGTCCGAGGATGCCCGCACGTCCACCGCCTCCCGCCTCGTCGAGGCGGCTGTCCTGCTCGTGCTCCTCGCGTCGAGCGGTCTCTTCGTGCGGCTGCTCGTCGTGACCCCGCTCGCGGACTGGGACGGCTGGGCGATCTGGGGGCTGCACGCGGAGGCGCTCTACGTCGAAGGCGGGACCGGCGGGCCGGTCTTCGAGGATCCGCTCTACGCCGGTCATCACCCGGAGTACCCGGTGCTGTTCCCCGTGCTCCAGGCTCTTGCGTCGGGGGCGCTCGGGCGCTTCGACCCGACGCTGATCCACGTCGTGCCCGCCGTCGTGCCGCTCATCGTCGGGCTCGCGGCGTGGGGGATGCTGCGCACGGTCGTCCCCCCGGTGCTCGCGGCGCTCTCGTCGCTGGGCGTCGCCTGGGCGGGGCCGGTCGTCGCGAACCTCTCCGCGAACTACGCGGACGCCGTCGTGGCCGCGTTCGTCTCCCTCGGGCTGGTGGCGCTGCTCACGTGGCTCGCCCGAGGCGAGGGCTGGGCGCTCGGAGGTGCCGGGCTCTTCCTGGCGGCCGCCGGCCTCACGAAGACGGAAGGGCTGCTGTTCGTCTCCGCGGCCGTGCTCGGGGCGCTCGCGGCCGCGGGCCTCGCGGGGCGCCGCCGCCGGCCGATCGCCTTGCTGTCGGCGCTGGCGCTCGGGCCGGCGCTCCTCTTCCGCGCGACGCAGGGGAGCGCCGGCGACGGCGGTGGGTACGACCTGTCCCTGCTCGCAGACCCCGGGTATCTGGTCGACAACGTCGATCGCTCCGCCGAGATCGCATCGGCGCTGGCGGAGATCGTCTCCGACGACTGGCTCGCGGCGGCCGCGCTCGTCGGCCTGGCGCTCGCGTCGGCCGCCGCGGCCAGGCTCGCCTGGCCGGTCGTCTTCGTCGGCGTGTACGTCGCCGTCACGACGCTCGGTCTCGTCGCGACGTACACCGCGGCGGTCGTCGACCTCGACTGGCTGATCGGCACGTCCCTCGACCGCGTCGCGCTGTCGCTCGTGGTCGCCCCGGCGCTCGCTGCGCCGGCGATCGCCTGGCTCGCCGTCGACCGGGCGCTCGCGGGCCGGGAGGCAGCGTCGACGGCGGCCGCGTCCGCGGTCTCGGCCGGCTGAGTCGTCGGAGGGGCCGAGTACCCTCGGGCGCGGGATGGACCGCGCGGACTTCTCGCTCTCGGTCGTCGTGCCGCTGAAGGACGAGGTCGACGGCCTTGCCGCCCTCGCGGCACGGCTCACCGACGCCCTCGACGGCGTCACCGCAGACTGGGACGTGCTGCTGGTCGACGACGGCAGCGAGGACGGCACGTACGCTGCTTGCGTCGCCCTCCACCAGCGGGATCCGCGGTTCAAGGTCGTGCGGCTGTCGCGGAACTTCGGACACCAGGTCGCGCTCTCGGCGGGGCTCGACCTCGCGGGCGGCGACGCGGTGATCACCATGGACGGCGACCTGCAGCACCCGCCCGAGCTGATCCCCGAGCTCGTCGACCGCTGGCGCGGCGGCGCGCAGGTCGTCTACGGCGTGATGAGCGAGCGCCAGGGCGAGTCGTCCTTCAAGGATGCGAGCGCCCGCTGGTTCTACCGAGCGCTCGACCGGCTCGCGGACATCGACGTCCCCGTCGGGGCAGGAGACTTCCGGCTCGTCGACCGCGCCGCGCTCGACGCGTACCGCCGGATGCCCGAGGCGAACCGCTACCTCCGGGGGATGTTCAGCTGGATCGGGTTCGACCAGGAGGGAGTCCCTTACGCGAGCCCGCCGCGGGCGTCCGGCACGAGCAAGTACTCGCTGCCGCGGATGCTCAGGCTCGCGACCGACGCGATCGTCGGCTTCTCCGACCGTCCGCTGCGACTCGCGCTCAACCTCGGCTTCCTCGTCTCGCTGGGCTCGATCCTGTTCGGGATCTCGGCGGTCGTCGCCAAGCTGGCCGGGTTCCTGGTCGTGCCGGGCTGGACGTCGGTGATGGTGCTGGTCGGCGTCGTGGGCGGCGTGCAGCTGATCGTGATCGGGATCATCGGCGAGTACGTCGGGCGGATCGTCGACGAGGTGAAGCGGCGGCCGCTCTACGTCGTCCGGGCGACGCACGGCCTCGTCGACCCGTCCCCGCCGCCGCGGTGAGGGACGCGGACGGCCGACGCTGCTAGCGTCGCCGTCGTGAGGGCCCCGCTCGACCGCACCACCGCCTGGCCGTACACGCAGGGCGAGCCCGGCGCGTTCTCCTACCAGCGAGACCAGCACCCTGCGGCCGCGGCGGCCGAGGAGGCCCTCGGCGCGCTCGACGGGGGCCATGCGGTGCTCTACGGCGCGGGCATCGCGGCCGTGACGGGCGTCGTGCTCACGCTGCTCCGCCCCGGCGACACGGTCGCGCTCGCCGCGGGCACCTACTACGGCACGGGCAAGACGCTCGCCGCCCTCGGCCGCTGGGGGCTCGAGACGGTCGAGTTCGACCAGACCGGGCCGCCGCCCGAGGGCGTCCAGCTCGTCTGGCTCGAGGCGCCGTCGAACCCGATGCTGACGATGCCCGACTTCGAGGCTGCGGCTGCCCACCCGGCGCCCGTCGTGTGCGACTCGACCGTCGCGACGCCGCTGCACGTCCGCCCGCTCGAGCACGGCTGCGACATCGCCGTCCACTCGGTGACGAAGTTCCTGGGCGGCCACCACGACCTCCTCCTCGGGGCCGCGATCTGCCGCGACCCGGACACGGCCGACCGGCTGCACGAGACCCGACGCCAGCTGGGCCTCACCGCGGCACCCGATCCGGCCTGGCTCCTGCTCCGCAGCCTCGAGACGCTCCAGGTGCGGGTCGAGCGCCAGACGCTGACCGCGCGTGCGCTCGCCGAGCGCCTCGCTGGCCACCCGGCCGTGGCGGTCGTGCGCTATCCGGGCTTCAGCGGTCTCCTCTCGTTCGACGTCGCCGACCTCGCTGCCGCGCTGCGCGTAGAGACGACGACCGCGCTCATCGCGAACCAGACGAGCCTCGGCGGGACGCGGACGACGATGGAGTCGCGCCGCCGCTGGGAGGGGGAGCGCTGCCCGGCCGGCCTGCTCCGGCTCTCGGTCGGGCTCGAGGACCCGGACGCGCTGTGGGCCGACCTCGAGCAGGCGCTCGCCGCTGCGTGAGCATCCCACCGGACCGAAGGAGGATCGCCTCGTGAGCCACACCCTCGTCCACCTCGCCGACGTCGAGGACGTCGCCGTCCGCTTCGGCCTCTCGCCGCAGCTCGAAGCGCGCTTCCCGACCCGGCTGCTCGGGCTCGAGCGGTCGGGCGTCAGCGTCCAGCGCTACGCGCCCGGCTTCCGCACGCCCTTCGGCCACCGGCACGCGGAGCAGGAGGAGCTCTACGTCGTGATCGAGGGGTCGGGCCGCATGAAGATCGACGACGTGGTCGTCGAGTTGCGTCGGGACGACCTGCTGCGCGTCTCCCCCGACGCGATCCGCTGCCTCGAGGGCGGTCCGGAGGGGCTCACGGTGATCGCCTTCGGCGCCCCACGCGTCGCCGAGCAGCCGGTCGGCGCGGACGCCGAGCAGCTCCCGGGCTGGTGGAGCGGGTAGCGCGTTCAGGCCGCGTCCAAACACGACCATGTTCAACTGACCGCGAACACCTCGCCAGGCTCGAGCATCCACCGGGCGACCGCGGGAGAGCGGCCGGGGTCAGTCTGCTCGCCGCGGCGGCATGAGGAAGAACAGGAAGAACCCGAAGAACAGGAATCCGAGCGGGTGCTGGAACCCCGAGAACCCCAGGAAGCCGAGCAGCCCGAGCCATCTCAGGGGCTGTGACACGTCGCTGCCCGGACGGAGGGAGTCGAGCGGCGTCATACGCCCATCACGGCCGGACGATACACCCCTGCTCGTGGGACGGTGTCGCGTCTGGCAGCTCGCCTCACGCCCAACGGCCGGCTGGCGAAGGCACGCACGCCCCGACGGTTCTGCGCCACCCGTGCAGGGGAGATCAGCGCCCACCCCGATGCGTTGCGGCCTGCTGGGCGCAAGACTGATAGCGGAAGGAGCGGCCTGTGCTCTACGCAGCTGTCTCTCTCGCAGCGGCTGGGGTTGCGATCTGGGCGCTCGCGCTGTTCGTCCGTGCGTGGCCGGATCGCGGGTCGACGACGATCGAGAGCCGCAGATCGTGGATTGCGGGGTTGGTGCTGCTTGCTCTCGGCGCAGTGTTCTACCTCGTCGGCGCGATCGATCCACCTGGCGCTGACCTCGGAGAAGATCTCGAGTTCGGGGCGGTCGTGGACGGCCTCGGCGGGGGCTTCGTGGCGACTGGATACGCGCTGGCGGCGATGCTGGCGGCATTCCTCCCGCTTGGAGCCGTGGATCCGACTCGGGCCGGCCGCCTGCTCGTGCGAGTCGGCATCGGCGCGGTTCCGTTCGTCGCCGTGCTGACCGCATTGACCATCGCCTTCGACCGCAGCGAATGGAACGAGACCAACATCGGTCCACTCGTGGGGTGCATGGCCTTCTTCTCGCTTCCAGCCTGGGCCGCAGGGTCGCTGCTCCTGCACGCCGCGCCTCCATCGTGCCTTCGCGGTCACGCTCTTGGCGGATGATGCGGATGTCGGTCTCGGCTCCCAAGCAGCAGACGCCTGAACGCGAGACGACGGGACGCTCGGGCTATCCGCTGCGAATCTGGTGGCTCGGTGCCAGCGGGCTCTGCGTGATCCTCGGATCGCTGGGGACGTGGGAGAAGACGGGGCTCCTCGGCGCAACGCTGGAGCGCTCGAGCGGCGTTGAGCGACACGGCCGTGTTGCACTCATCGCGGGCGGGGCTGCGCTGGCGGCAGCGGTGCTGTTTGCTCACACGTCACGACGGCCGCGTCCGCTCTGGCCGCTGGCCGTCTGCGCTGGCGCCGCCGTGCTCGGAGCCGGGGCGGCCGTGTACAGCTGGGCGACGATCGAGTCGAACGACGACTTCCTCGGCCCGTCCCCAGGCTGGGGCATCTACCTGACGTGGGTGGCCTCGGTCAGTCTGTTCCTGGCGTCTGCCGTGTCTCTTGGACGGGACACCTCGGCACGGGCCTGGTTCGAGGCGTTCGGTGCGCGACACCGGCTGGCTTCCGACGCGCTGCGGTGGACGGGGTTCGCTCTGCTCGGAGTCGACGTCGTGATGCTGTTCGCGCTCGGCCAGGGACTGATCGCCACCGGGCCGGAGACAGAGACGCTCGGACAGGGCTTCACGGGCATGCTGCTGATCACGGGAGCGGTCTTCCTGGTTCTCGTGGCGCTGATGGCTCACTGGTTGCCGCGACTCGCAGGAACGCTGCTGATGTTCATCGGGATCCCCGTGCTCATCGTGGCCGCCGCGAGCTACGGGTGGGCGAGCGAGTGCGATCCGAGCTGCTGGGTCGAGAGCGATCGCCAGGGCGAGCTCTCGGGCCCGGGAGCCGCGATCGCCAACAGCGACCTGCTCACCCTCACGCTGTTCCTCCTCCCCCCGCTCGCGGGCCTCGTCATCTTCGGCGCCGGGTTCCTCCGCCGCCAGCGCGGCGAGGTGACGACGCCGGCTGAGCAAGCGGCGTCGCCCGACCCTGAGCGGTGAGGTGGCCCCGCTCGCAGCCACGCTGGACGGCTGGTCGCGTCCGTGAGACACGGGACACGTGTCGAGCGCACGGGAGGGACGGATCGAGGTCGAGGACGGCTTCACCATCTGGTACCGCGTGGTCGGGGGCGGTGACCGACACCGCTTCTGACGTTGCACGGCGGGCCCGGCGCGGGCCATGACTACGTCGACTCGCTCGCCGATCTCGCGGTCGACCGGCCCGTGGTCCTCTACGACCAGCTCTGCTGCGGGCGCTCCGCCCAGTTCGCCGAGGAGTGCGCGGTGCTCCGCTCGGGGCTCCCACCCGACGTCCGCGACGTCCTGACGCGATACGAGGCGATCGGGCAGTTCGACACGGGGGAGTACCTGGAGGCGGTGAACGAGTTCAACGCCGGTCACCTCTGCCGTCTGGAGGAGTGGCCGGACGCCGTGATGCGGTCCGTGGCGAACCTCGACGGCAACCGGGTGTACCTCACGATGAACGGTCCCAACGAGTTCACCACGATCGGCAACCTCGCTGACTGGGATCGCTCGGGCCGGCTCGGCGAGATCCGGGTGCCGACCCTGATCACCTGCGGACGCCACGACGAGCTCGGACCGAGCTGCGCGGCCACGCTCGAGGCGGGCATCCCCGACGCGCTGACCGTCGTGTTCGAGCACAGCGCCCATCTCGCCCACGTCGAGGAGCGGCAGCCCTGCACGAGCGTCGTCGGCGAGTTTCTCCGCGGCCACGATCGATAGCGGGAGCTCGACGAGCAGGGCTGTCTGACGCGAAGGCGATGTCAGCTCGTGCGTCGCCATCGTCCCTCACCTCCCGGCCGTCCTCGGGCGTTCGCCGGTACCGTGTCGCCGTGCTCTTCGCGCGCAATCCCGCGGCGATGCCGACATCCGGGCAGGCGCTTCCCGGCCGTGACACGCCGATCCGGGTCACGACTGCGCACCTCGTGCTCGGCACGCCGATCACGCCGCCGTTTCCCGAGGGCTTCGAGCGGCTCGTCGTCGGTATGGGCTGCTTCTGGGGCGCGGATAGGCCCTTCTGATTGGCAAGTCCAGGCGCGGCGGTGCGCCGCCGTGCCGCCGCGGCACCACGTCAGCCGCCGCCGACGACACGTCCAGTCAGTAGCTCGCCTTCGTGGCAGTGAAGGATCGCTATTCGAAGCGGCAGGCCGTGAAGCCAAGCTCCGCCGCGCGTGTGTTCTCGGGAGTGAACGGCTTCGAGTCGTCGGCTTCCAGCGCGATCGCTGCGTCGACGTCGACAGTCGCTTCCTCGATCCGGCGCAGCCCTATCTCGACGCGATCCTCGTACGCGTCCCACAGCTCCTCGGCGTCGTCGGCAAGCTCGGCGGGAGCGACCAGAGCGCGTAGCTCCTCGAGCATCTGCCTGATCACGCGGTCGGACTCGCGAGCGGCCGGCAGGACAGCGGTGTACACAGCCTGAGTCTCAGCTGGTGTGGGCTTCTCGGGGAGCCGTCCGCTCTCGGAGAGCTCTGCAAAGACAGCGGCGATCAGTCCCTCGGTGGTCGACACTGCTTCTGCGCAAAGCCCGTTCACCTGTCGAACGTACTCGTCGCGGGTGAGCGCCACTGCGTCGCCGCCACAGCCGGGTACCGTCGCGAGCGCCGAGCCCAGGACGACGAGCAGCGCGACGCGCGACGAGGGCGCTCTCATCACGGGATCCTGCAAAGGCTGGCCGCCCCTGTCAACTGCGCCGAGCCGTTCACGAGGCCCAGGGCTCCGGCGGGTAGCCCTGTCGAGGGTCTACTCTTCGACGGGTGAGCCTCTTCAGCCGCAAGGCGTCTCCGATTCCGACACCTGAGCAG
Source organism: uncultured Actinomycetes bacterium (assembly GCA_963703095.1). Taxonomy (GTDB): domain Bacteria; phylum Actinomycetota; class Thermoleophilia; order Gaiellales; family Gaiellaceae; genus Gaiella. The sequence goes on along the minus strand of OY969787.1, from coordinate 77,645 downwards.
GCGCTATCCGGCCGCGACACACCGATGAGCGGCCTCGGGTCGCACCGGGTTCTCGGAACGCCGATCGCTCCGCCGTTCCCCGAGAGCACCGAGCAGGCGATCTTCGGGATGGGGTGTTTTTGGGGAGCCGAGCGGCTCTTCTGGCAGACCGCCGGAGTGCACACGACCGCGGTCGGCTACGCCGGCGGGTTCACGCCGAACCCGACCTACGAGGAGGTCTGCTCCGGTCGCACCGGGCACACCGAGGTGGTGCTCGCCGTGTTCGACCCCGCCCGGGTCGCCTTCGAGGATCTGCTGAAGGTGTTCTGGGAGGGGCACGACCCGACCCAGGGGATGCGACAGGGCAATGACCGTGGGACGCAGTACCGCTCGGCGATCTACTGGCACGACGCGGGGCAGCGCGACGCGGCGCTCGCCACCCGCGACATGTTCCAGGCGGAGCTCGACCGCGCCGGGTACGGGCGCATCACGACCGAGATCGCGCAGGCGGGGCCCTTCTACTACGCGGAGGGCTACCACCAGCAGTACCTCGCGGCGAACCCGAACGGCTACTGCGGTCTCGGCCGCACCGGCGTCTCCTGCCCGATCGGCGTGACGCGCGGCGCAGTCTGACGCCGTGCCCGGCTCTCAGCCGGGCACCACCCACCACCGGCGACCCGCACGCCCGTGCCCGGCTCTCAGCCGGGCACCACCCCGAGCCGACCCGCGCCGGAGCGCTGCCTCGGCCGTGTCCCGCCCGGCCATCTTGCGGCGCCGACCGGCGCGTGCGACCCTCGACTCGGTGCCGCGTCGTGGTCGGCAGGAGGCGCCAGGAGCGATCCATCACGCCGTCGCCCAGGGCAATCGGCGCGGCCGGATCGTCGAGGACGACGGCGACCGTGCCGACTTCGAGACCCGGATCGCCCGGGCCTGTCGGGCCCACGGCTGGATCGCCCACGCGAGCTGCCTGCTCGACACGCACCACCACCTCGTCGTGGAGACCCCGGAGCCCAACCTTGGGATCGGGCTCGGTCGGGCGCTGGGCGCCTACGCCCGGCGCCTCAACGAGCGCCACGGACGGGAGGCGCACGTCTTCGGGAACCGCTTCTGGTCGCGGCGGATCACCGGGGACGCCGATCTGCTTCGAGCCTGCGTCTACGTGGTCGTGAACCCGGTCGCAGCCGGCCTCTGCGCGCACCCTCGCGACTGGCACTGGTGCTCGTTCGTGCGCACGGCCGACGGCGACCCGGCAGGCTACGCACCCGGCGAGGAGCGCCTGCTCGGGATGCTCGGCGACACGCCGGGGGAGGCGCGCCGCGCGTACGTCGCGATCGTGGATGCCGCCGCAGAGGTCGCCCGTGCGCGCCGGTACGGCAGCGGGAGGGAGCTCTGGGATGCGTTCGAGGAGGTCGACGGCCTCGGGACGAGGGTGCCCGGCTGACAGCCGGGCACGACGTGCCAACCCCGTTACGGCCGGCCTCTCGGCCGGTTTCCAACCGAGCTGGTCCTGCGCGTGCCTCAGGGGGTGCCCGGCTGACAGCCGGGCACAACGCTGCCAGGCCCGTGGAGCGACACCACCCCGCACTCGCGCACACCCGTGCCGGCCTCAGGCCGGCACCAGCCCACCAGCTACGGCTCGGCTTCGATGCTCGCGGCGACGGCGCCCTTCGGCGGGCGGTCGGTCGAGAGGCCGCTCCCGCCCGCGAGCCGCTGCGCGATGTAGACGGGGATGATCGAGACGACGATCACGAACAGCGCGACGACGTTCACGATCGGCAGCTCCGCGGGCCGTGCGAGGGTCGCGAAGATCCAGATCGGCAGCGTCTGCTGGGCGCCCGAGGTGAAGATCGTGACCACGACCTCGTCGAACGAGAGCGCGAACGCGAGCAGGCCGCCGGCGAGCAGCGCCGTGCGCATCTGCGGGAACATCACGTAGCGGAACGTCTGCCAGGCGTCGGCCCCGAGGTCGGCGGACGCCTCGTCGAGCGAGCCCGCCGTGCGCCGCATCCGGGCGATGACGTTGTTGTAGACGACGACCACGCAGAACGTCGCGTGACCGACGATGATCGTCGTGAGGCCGAACGAGACGCCGAGCGGCCCGAGCACGTCGGTGATCGTGGCCTGCAGCGCGAGGCCGGTGATGATGCCCGGGAGCGCGATCGGCAGGATCACCGCGAACGTGATCACCTCGCGCCCGAAGAAGCTGTACCGCGCGACGGCCATCGAGGCGAGCGTCCCCAGCACGAGCGCGATCGCTGTCGCGCCGATCGCGGCCTGCAACGACAGCCAGAGCGCGTCGCGCACCCCGTCGTCCTCGAACGCGACCGAGAACCACTTGGTCGAGTAGTTCTCGATGGGCCACTTCTGGGTCACGTTCTCGTTGAACGCGTACAGCGCGATCACGAGCAGCGGGACGTACATGAACGCGAGCGTCAGCCCCGCGCCGAGACGCAGCAGGATCCTGGTGCCGCGCGACTCGACCATCAGAGCGACTCGAACGCCTTCAGCCGGCGGGCGACCAGCAGGTAGCTGACGATCACGGCGATCGGCACGAGCGAGTACGCGGCGGCGGTCGGCAGCGCCTGCCCGCGGATGTTGTAGATCACGGTGCCGATGAACTGCTCGCTCGTGATCAGGCCGGGCGCGATGTAGTCGCCCAGGGTCAGCGAGAACGTGAAGATCGAGCCGGCGACGACGGCGGGGAAGGCCAGCGGCAGGATCACGCGTCTGAAGGTCGTGAACGAGCGGCCGCCGAGATCGGACGACGCCTCGAGCAGCGAGCCGGGGATGCGCTCGAGGCCCGCGTAGATCGGGAGGACCATGAACGGCAGCCACAGGTACGTGAACACGAGCCACAGCCCGACGGTCGAGAACCCGTCGAACACGATCCCGAACGGCCCGATCGCCCAGTTGATGATCCCGCCCTCGGAGAGGATCGTGCGCCAGGCGTAGGCCTTCACGAGGTAGTTCGCCCAGAGCGGCAGCAGGACGGCGATCACGAGCAGGTCGCGCACCCGGGGGGAGGCGATTCTCGCCATGTAGTAGGCGATCGGGAACGCGAGCACGATGTCGGCGAGCGTGACGGCGATCGCCATCGTGACCGTGCGGACGGCCACGTCGCGGTACACCGGGGTCGTCAGGATGTCCTGGAAGTTCTCGAGCGTGAACGTGTGGACGATCTCGGCGGTGAACGGGTCCGTGTCCCAGAAGCTCGCGAGGAGCAGCACGAACAGCGACCCGAAGTACACGAGCAGGAGCCACGCGAGCGGCGGCCCGAGCAGCAGCCACAGCCGCAGGCGATCGTGGTGGAAGAGGAACGTCGACAGCCGTCTTCCGGGCCCTGCGGGCCGGGAAGGCGCTAGCGGTGTCGGGTCGACCGTCGACATCGGCGGGGGCGGGACGGTCACGGGGACCGTCCCGCCCGGTGTTCTCCTAGGTGATCTCCCGCAGGGAGAGCACCCTTACCCGCGGATCTCCGTCCAGGCCGTCTTCCAGTCCTCCTGCGTCTTGCAGGTGGTCTCGTCGTCGTCGTCCGCGCAGTCCGCGGCCGGCGTCGTCCAGTAGTAGACGTCCTCCCACCACGACTCGTCGTCCGCGTGGTACTCGTCGCAGTGGTCGGGGTTCTTCGTGAGGTCGCACGCCTTGAGGTTGACGGGCGCCTCGCCGAAGCCCTCGGCCACCGCCGCCTGCGCCTCCGGCGAGATCATGTGATCCATCCAGAGGTACATGCAGTTCGGGTTGGCGGCCTCGGAGTAGATCATCCAGGTGTCCGACCAGCCCGTGGTGCCCTCGACCGGCTTGATCGCCTTGACGGGCACCGGCGGATCCGCTGCCGTCAGCTGGACGTACTGGTACGGCCAGGTCGTGCCGACGACGCTGTCGCCGTTGGTGAACGAGCCGATCTGCTTCGCCACGTCGCCGGGCCAGTACTCGCCCACGTTCGGGGCCTGCTGCTTGAGCAGGTCGACCGCAGCGTTGAACTGCTCCTCGTTCAGCTGGTACGGATCCTCGATCCCGAGGTCGGGCTGCGTCGCCTTCAGGTAGACGGCCGCGTCCGCGATGAAGATCGAGTCGTCGTAGATCGAGATCTTGCCGTTGTACGGGCCGGAGCCGTCGGGCCAGATCACCGACCAGCTGTCGGTGTCCTCCGGCACGACGTCCGTGCGGAACATCAGGTAGTTCGGCCCGCGACCGTGCGGCACGCCGAACGGCTCGCCGTCGAGCGAGTTGTACGACTGGTCCTTGATGCCCTCCTGCACGTCGGCGTAGTTCGGGATGAAGTCCGGGTTGACCGGCGCGACGTCACCGGTGGTCATCAACCGGACGCTCGCGTTGCCGGACGCCGAGACGCCGTCGTACTCACCCGTCTGGATCAGCGAGATCATGTCGTCGGAGCTCGCCCCGTCCTTCGTGTTGACCTTGCACCCCGTGGCGGCGGTGAACTCGCTGGTCAGCTGGGCGTAGCCCGGCCACTGGACGATGTTGACCTCGCCCTCCTCGCGCGCGAGCTCCTGGATCTCCTCCAGGCTCGTGCCGAGGCCCTCGATCTCGGTGCTCGCACCGCTGTCGCCGTCGTCTCCGCCACACCCTGCGGCGACGACCGCGAGCGCCGCGACGAGCGAGCCGAGCGCGGCCCGCACGACGTAGCGCCGTCTGCGCTCTGTCATCTAGCCCTCCTCCTTCTCCGTGATCACCGACTCCTGCTCCGGACGCCACTGCAGCAGCACCCGTCTGCCCTGCGCCTCGAGCACCTGGCTCGAGCTCTCCTCGAGGTTCTGCGCCAGCACCTGCAGCTCCCCGCCCTTGTCGAGCGTCACCCGGTAGCGGGTCACCGGACCGACATACTGCACGTCCCGAACGACTCCCGCCTCCACGTGAGCCGCGGGGTCGGGCTGCGCCGTCTCGGGGAGCAGGTCGATCTTCTCCGGGCGCACCGTGTAGCGGCGCCCGTCGCGCTCGATCACGTTCGAGACGCCGACGAAGCCCGCGATGAACTCGCTGCGCGGGTGCTCGTACACCTCGGCCGGCGGGCCGATCTGCTCGATCCTGCCCTCGCTGAAGACGGCCATCCGGTCGCTCATGGTCAGCGCCTCCTCCTGGTCGTGCGTCACGTACACGAACGTGATGCCGACCTCCTGCTGGATCGACTTCAGCTCGATCTGCATCTCCTGCCGGAGCTTGAGGTCGAGCGCGCCGAGCGGCTCGTCGAGCAGCAGCACCTTCGGCCGGTTGACGATCGCCCGGGCGAGCGCGACGCGCTGTCGCTGCCCGCCCGAGAGCTGCGCCGGCTTGCGCGCTCCGTGCGCGCCGAGCCGCACCATCTCGAGCGCCTCGCCCGCCCGCTGGCGGCGCTCGTCCTTCGGCACCTTCTTCACCATCAGCCCGTACTCGACGTTCTGCTGCACGGTCATGTGGGGGAACAGCGCGTAGTCCTGGAACACGGTGTTGACCGGCCGGTCGTACGGAGGCAGACGGGAGACGTCCTCGCCGGCGAGCTCGATCGTGCCCTCGTCGGGCAGCTCGAAGCCGGCGATCATCCGCAGGGTCGTCGTCTTGCCCGAGCCGGACGGCCCGAGCATCGTGAAGAACTCGCCGCGCGCGATGTCGAGGTCGATCGCGTCCACGGCGACGAGGTCGCCGAAGCGCTTCGTGACGCCGCGGAGGCGGATGTCCGGCTCGCCGTCCACCTCACGCGATCGCGTCGAATGCCTCGTCGAGCAGAGCCAGGCCCTCCTCGAGTTCGTCGTCGGCGATCGTGAGCGCCGGCAGCAGGCGGATCACGTTGCCGTAGAGGCCACAGGCCAGCAGCAGGAGACCGCGCTCGAAGGCCGCGTCGACGAGCGCCTTGGCGCGGTCGGGCGTCCGCTCGGCGAGCTCGAACGCGATCATCGGTCCGAGCCCGCGCACCTCCCCGATCGTCGCGTGGCGGCCGCGCAGCGCCTCGAGCCGGGCGCGGAGCGTCTCGCCGAGGGCGGTCGCCCGGGCGAGGAGCTCCGGCTGGCGCACGGTCTCGAGCACGACGTTCGCCGCGGCGCAGGAGAGCGGGTTCCCTCCGAACGTGCCTCCGAGCCCGCCCGCCGGCACGCTGTCCATGATCTCGGCGCGCCCGGTCACCGCGGCGAGCGGCAGCCCGCCGCCGATCGACTTGCCCGAGACCAGGAGGTCGGGCTCGACGCCGTCGTAGTGCTCGATCGCCCACATCCTCCCGGTGCGGCCCACACCCGACTGGACCTCGTCGTCCACGTACAGGATCCCGTGGGCGCGACACACCTCGAGCAGCCGCGCCGGGTAGTCGGGCGGCATCTCGACGAACCCGCCCTCGCCCTGCACGGGCTCGAGCACGACGCACGCGACCGTCGCCGGATCGACCTCGCTCTTGAAGAGCCTCTCGAGGCCCTCGATCGCGTCGTCGCTCGTCACCCCGCGGTACGGGTACGGCGCGGGCGCCCGGTACACCTCCGGGGCGAACGGCCCGAAGCCGGCCTTGTACGGCTTCACCTTGCTCGTCATCGTCATCGTCAGGAGCGTGCGGCCGTGGAACGCGTTGTCGAAGACGATCACCGCCGGCCGCCCCGTGAACGCGCGCGCGATCTTGACGGCGTTCTCGTTGGCCTCGGCGCCCGAGTTGACGAGGATCGACTTCTGGTCTGCGCCGGCGCACGGCGACAGCTCCGCGAGCAGCCGGCACGTCTCGATGTACGGCTCGTAGACGCCGACCATGAAGCACTGGTGCAGGTAGGCGTCGGCCTGGGCCTTGATCGCGTCGACGACGGGCGCGAAGCGGTGGCCGGTGTTCTGGCAGCCGATGCCGCCGGCGAAGTCGAGGAAGCTGCGGCCGTCGACGTCCACGACGCGCGCGCCCTCGGCCTGGCGCACGACGAGGCGCGGCGTCGACACGCCGCTCGAGACGTAGCGGGCGCGCTCGGCGAGCAGTCGATCGTGAGCGGAGGTGTCGCTCATCGTCATCGGCGGAGTATGCACCAGCGGCGACCGCGATCCCACCCGCTGCGACCACGCAATGCGCAGCGCTCGTGTCCTCTCGGGTGCGCAATCCGTCGTCGCCGCGCGGGCCCTCCGGAAGGGAGGTCGCTCCGACCCCGGCCCCGGGGCCGGCGCTGCCCCCTCGGGCAGGAGTACGGTTCACCACACCGCGACGCCGCGTCGCGCTCTGCTTCGATCCGCACGATGGCCACTACCGTCCTGATCGTCGACGACCACCCGAGCTTCCGGGCGTCGGCGCGGGCGATCCTCGAGGCGGACGGCTTCGACGTGATCGGCGAGGCGGTGGACGGCAGCTCTGCGCTCGCGATGCTCCGCGAGCTGCGGCCCGACGTGGTCGTGCTCGACGTCCAGCTCCCGGACATGACGGGGTTCGACATCTGCGAGGAGTGCGGGGACCTCGACGAGACGGCGGTCGTCCTCGTGTCGAGCAGGGACGCCGAGGACTACGCGGACCTGATCACGGCGAGCGGCGCCCGCGGCTTCATCCCGAAGGCCGACCTCACCGGGCAGGCCGTCGAGCGTCTCCTCGCGCTCGCACGATGAGACGCAGAGTCGCGACGGCCGTCATCGCGCTGGCGCTCGCCCTCTCGGCGGGGGTCGTGGTGCTCGTCGCGTCGAGCGAGCACATCGGCGAGCCGGCGATCGCCGCGGCCCTCTACGTCGCCGTGTCGCTCGGCTTCGTCCTCGCGGGCGTCGTCGCAGCCCGCCGACGCCCGCACAACCGCACCGGCAAGCTGATGATCGCGGTCGGGTTCTCCTTCTTCCCGGGGGCGCTGGCCGCATCCTCGAACGACTTCCTGTTCACCGTCGGCTCGGTGTTCGGCGCGATCGCCTACGGCCTCGTCGTCGCGCTCGCGCTCGGCTACCCGACAGGGGAGATCCGGGCCCGCATCGACCGTGTGCTCGTGGGCGCGACGATCCTCCTCGCGAGCGTCGGCCAGATCGCGTTCCTGCTCGTCGCCGACGCCGAGCAGCTCTGCCCCGAGGAGACGCTCTGCCCGGAGAACCTGCTCGACGCGACCGACGACCCGGTGCTCAGCGGGGTCGTGTCGTGGACGCTGAACGCCGCGATCGTCGTCGTCGGCGCCGCGATCGTCGTGCGGCTCGTCCAGCGCTGGAGGGGGGCGTCGACGGCTCTGCGCCGTGTGCTGACCCCCGTGCTCGTCACGACCGCGCTCGCCGTGCTCGTGGTCGTCGCGCGCATCCTCGTCTCCGACATCTCCGGGAGCGTCACGACGGCGACGTGGCTGCTGCAGATCCTGTCGCTGCTCCTGATCCCGCTCGCCTTCCTCTACGGCCTGCTCCGGAGCCGGCTCGCACGCGGCTCGGTCGGCGAGCTCGTGCGGGCCCTCAACGCCGGTGTGCCGCTCCGTGCCGCCCTCGCCGACGCGCTCGACGATCCCGCGCTCGAGATCGGCTACTGGCTCCAGGACGGACAGCGCTACGTCGCGGAGGACGGGAGCACGTTCGTCCTCCCCGACCACGACCAGGGTCGGGTCGCGACGGTGGTCGAGCACGAGGGGTCGGCCGTCGCCGTGATCGTCCACGACGCGTCGCTGCTGGAGGAGCGCGAGCTCGTCGACGCGGTCGTCGGCGCCGCCGCCCTCGCGCTGCGGACGCAGGGTGTCCAGGCCGAGGCCCGCGCGCAGTACGCCCTGCTCGAGACGCTCGTCGACACCGCGCCGAGCCTGTTCCTCCACCTCGACACCGACGGTCGCATCTGCAACCAGAACGTCGCCGCGGTGGAGGTGGCCGGCTACGACGACGAGGAGCAGATCCGTGGCCGCCTGTTCTGGGACGTGTTCATCGACCCCTCCGAGCGCGAGGAGGTGATGGCGCGGCACGAGGCGATCCGCCCGACCTTCGACGCCGACGAGTACGAGAACGCGTTCACGAACGCCCGGGGGGAGCGCCACGTCGTCTTCTGGCGCTCGGGGCCGATCCAGGACGGCTCGGGGACGGTCTCCGGGATCGTCGCCGCGGGCATCGACATCACCGAGCGGCACGAGCAGGCCGAGGCGCGTGAGCGCGAGCGCGTGTTCCTCAACTCGATCGCCAACAACGCTCCGAGCCTGCTCTGCCTGATCGACCACGACGGCCGGCTGGCGCCGTTCGCCTCGAACAAGGCCTTCGAGCGGACGCTCGAGTACGCGCCGGAGGAGACCGGGGGGAACGTCCTCTGGGAGCGGTTCGTCGCACCCGAGGACGCCGACGAGGTGCGTGGGGTCGTCGAGCGGGTGATCGCCGGGGAGGCGGTCCGGCCGCGCGACTCGACCTGGCTGACGAAGAGCGGCGCTCGCCTGTCGGTCTCGTGGTCGTGCATCCCGCTGCCGCCGATCGACGAGCGCCACCTCCTGCTCGTGAGCGGCGTCGACGTGACGCTCCGCAAGCATCGCGAGCTCGAGCTCCAGCGCGAGCGCGACGCGACGACGACCGTGATCCAGACGGTGCCGAGCGCGATCGTGGTGCTCGACCGCGAGGGGCGGATCCGCGACCGGGACGTCGACAACCCGCTCGCCGCCGTCAACCGCGCGTTCCGGGACACGCTCGGCTGGCGCGACGAGCTGCTCGTCGGCGCCAGCTTCCTCGACCTCGTCGCCGACGACGACCGCGAGCGCGCGACGATCGTCCTGCGCTCGGCGGCCGACGGCGAGCCGTCGGGCGAGATCGAGTCGGAGTGGATCCGGTCGGACGGCGTCCTGGTGCCCTTCGCCTGGAGCGCGGCGCCGGTCGCCGACGTCACCGGTCGGACCGACGGGCTGATCCTCGTCTCCGGCATGGACATCACCGAGCGGCGCCTCCAGGAGCGCGAGCTGCGCGCCTCGCGCCAGCGCATCGTGACCGCGGGGGACGAGGAGCGCCGGCGACTCGAGCGCAACCTCCACGACGGCGCGCAGCAGCGGCTCGTGGCGCTGTCGGTCGCGCTCCGCCTGGCCGAGTCGCGCCTCGCGGCGGGTGGCGAGGGCGTGGCCGAGCTCCTGGTCGGCGCGCGGGAGGAGCTGGGGCAGGCGCTCGAGGAGCTCCGCGAGCTCGCGCGCGGCATCCATCCCGCCGTGCTCAGCGACCGGGGCCTCAGGCCCGCGCTCGAGGCGCTGGCGGCGCGCACGCCGATCCCGGTTGAGGTGACGCTGCCGGAGGGCCGCCTGCCGCGCGAGGTCGAGGCGGCGATCTACTACGTCGTCTCCGAGTCGATTGCGAACGTCTGCAAGTACGCGCAGGCGACGACCGTCTGGGTCGACGTGGTCGACACGCCCGAGCTCGCCGTGGTGCTCGTGCGCGACGACGGCGTGGGCGGGGCCGACCCCGCGGGCGGCTCGGGGCTGCGCGGCCTCGCCGACCGCGTGGGTGCGCTCGACGGACGGCTGGTGGTCGAGTCCCCCGTGGGCGGGGGCACGGTCGTCCACGCCGAGATCCCGCTGCGGCCCGCAGCCGTGCCGTCCTCGTAGACTCCTGCCATGTCCGAGCTGCCGACCGGAACCGTCACCTTCCTGATCGCCGACGTCGAGGGCTCAACGCGGCTCGTCGCGAGCATGGGCCAGGCCTACGGCGACCTGCTCGCCGACGTCCGCGCGCTCGTGCGGGATGCCGTCGGCGCGCACGACGGGATCGAGGTGGACGCGATCGGCGACGAGGTCTTCGCCGTGTTCGCACGCACGGACGGTGCGGTGGACGCCGCCATCGACGCGCAGCGCGCGCTGCGCGACGCCACCTGGCCCGACGACGTCGTGGTGCGGATGCGCATGGGAGTGCACACGGGCCAGCCGACGCTCACGGAGGAGGGCTACGTGGGACTGGACGTGATCCGCGCCGCGCGCATCGCGATGGCGGGGCACGGCGGGGAGATCGTGCTCTCCTCGACCGCGGCCGCCTTCTCGAGCGGCTACGAGCTGCGCGATCTGGGCATCCACCGCTTCGCGGGGCTCGCAGAGCCCGAGCGGATCCACCAGCTGCTCGTCGAGGACCTCCCGCGCGACTTCCCGCCGCTGCGCAACACGGTCTCCCAGCTGGGCGCAGGCCACCGGGTGGCGATCGCCGAGGACTCGGTGCTGCTCCGGGAGGGGATCGCCCGGCTGCTCGACGAGTCGGGCTTCGAGGTCGTCTCGCAGGCGGGGACGGCCGAGGATCTGCTCCGTCACGTCGGCCTCCACCGGCCCGACATCGCGATCGTCGACATCAAGATGCCCCCGACGCACACCGACGAGGGGCTCCGCGCGGCCCGCGAGATCCGCGAGCGCTACCCCGACACCGGCGTGCTCGTGCTCTCCCAGTACGTCGAGGCGGGCTACGCCACCGAGCTCCTCGCGCGCGCGGAGGGCGTCGGCTACCTGCTCAAGGATCGCGTCGCCGACATCGACCAGTTCGCGTCCGCCGTCAAGCGGGTGGCGGAGGGCGGCTCGGCGCTCGACCCGGAGGTCGTCAGCCAGCTCGTCGGAGGCCGACCGGCCGGCGATCCGCTCGTCCAGCTGACGCCGCGCGAGCGCGAGGTGATGGGGCTGATCGCGGAGGGCCGCTCGAACCAGGCGATCGCCGACCGGCTGTTCGTCACGCTTCGCGCGGTCGAGAAGCACGTCACCAACATCTTCGAGAAGCTCGACCTCCCGGCGACGAGCGACGACCATCGCCGCGTGCTCGCCGTGCTCGCCTATCTCGGCGGCTGACGCCCGCGCTCAGGCGGTGCAGCGCAGGATGCGGCCGACCGGGTTCTCGAACGCGACCTCCCCGGGCGAGCACGCCCGCACGAGCGGGTCACCGCTGTCGTCCGTGCCGCTCGACGAGAGCACGACGACGAAGCGGTCGCCTGGCGCGCACTCGCTCGCGTCCTCCCGGGCGAGCGGGACGAGCACGGGTAGGGCCTCGACGAGCTCGACCTCGTTGCCGGTCGCCACGAACGCGCATCCGCCTGCGGCCCGCTGAGCGGTTGCGCGCACGACCTCCTCCTTCTCGGCCTCGCGCACGACCCACTCGTCCACGAGCGCGCGGGCGTCGGGCGCCTGCCAGACGCCGACGGCGGTCAGCGCCACGGCGGCCGCCGCAGCCGGCACGACGGGGAGCAGGGCGGCCGCGCGCACGATCACGAGCGCGGCGAGCGCCAGCGTCGGCAGGTAGTAGCGGCTGAACACGACCTCCGTCTGCGCCGCGAGGACGAGGAACGCGAGCCCGGTGACCAGCAGGCCCGCCGCGAGCCAGTCGACCCGGCGGACGAGGCTCACGACGACGACCGCGGCGACCGCGGTGACCGCCAGCGCCCAACCGGCCTGCGACCCGAGGTCGGCGCCGAGCTGCTCGATCTGGCGCAGCGTCTTCGAGACGAGCCCCTCGGTGGGCTCGGCGCCGTACACGCGCTCGTCGGCGAGCGTGAGCTGGACGGTGCGGGCGAGCATCGGCACGAGCGCCAGCGCGGCGACCGCGAGCACGGCGAGGAGCGTGCGGCGCAGCGCGGGGGCGAGGGCGCGGAACCGGGGGAGGTCGTCGCGCACGGCGAGCCACCCGAACGGCACGAGCGCGAGCACCGCGATCGACGTCTCCTTCTGCGCGACCCCGCCGGCCCACGCCAGCGCCCCCAGGCCGCCGACCGTGGCCGCGCCCGCGACGCCCCAGCTGCCGGCGAGCGAGCGCCGGAACGCGACGGTCATGAGGGCCGCGCCGCCGCACATCAGGCCGACGAGCAGCGGCTCCTGCGGGCCGTACCGGGCGAGGTCGACGGCGAAGCCGGGGATCGTGACGACCGCGAGCGCGGCACCGCCGGCGAGCGCCGCGTGAGCGACGCCGCCACGGCGCTGCGCGGCATCGCGCGCGACGACCACCGCGCCCGCGGCGACCAGCCCGAGCACGAGCACCAGCGCCCGAGCCACACCCCACGCGCGCGCCGGTCGGACGTCCTCGGGGCCGCCGAGCGTGTGCCACTGGAGCGCGTTCCACGCCACCCAGCCCGGCCGGTAGCGCTGCTCCTCGGTCATCCGCAGCGTGAGCGCGTCGCGGAGCTGGTCGGGCGAGCGGCTGATCGCGTACCAGTCGTCGACCATCGACGGGAACGTCGAGCCGAGGCGCGGCGCGAGCGTCCAGAGCGAGACCGTCGCCACCAGGACGGTGGCGACGGCGAAGGGCGCGATGCGGCGCAGCGCTGCCACGGTGCTAGCCGGCGGTCGAGGCGGGTCGGCGGGCGACGACGGTCATCACGTCCCAGAGGTTCACCGGCAGCGCGCGGCCGCCGTGGCGCGACCCCGCGAGGCGCATCGAGAGCGCGTGCACCGGGCGCGCGTCGACCACGAGCCCGGCCTTGTGCGCGAGGTAGCGGAGCGGGAACACGGACGCGGGCGCGCCGATCGAGACCACCTCGAACCCGACCGACGCGAGCAGTCGCCGGATCGTCGCGCGAGAGAAGAAGGCGTTGTGGTGTCGCGGGGTCATGAGGTGCCAGCGTCGCAGCGAGAGACGGGCGACGAGCGAGCCGGCGTCGCCCGTCGAGAGCGCGAGCACCCCGCCGGGCCGCAGTCGCGCGAAGGCGGCCTCGACGTCCGACCGCGGGTCGATCGAGTGCTCGAGGTAGTCCCACATCGTGATGCAGCTCTCCGGCTCGCCCTGTGGGAGGTCGGCGAGTGTCGCCACGGCGAGATCGGCGTCGAGGTGCTCGACGCCCCAGGACACCATCGGCGCGGAGACGTCGATCCCCCGAGCGGTCCAGCCGGCGCCGGCCGCCTCGTCGACGAAGAACCCGGCCGCGCAGCCGACGTCCAGCAGCCGTCCAGGGGTCGCGTGGCGTGCGAGGAGCGCCAGGCGTCGGCGCGCGTTGGCGCGGTGCACGTCCGCGTCGGCGACGTAGTCGAGGTAGCCCTCCGCGCCGAGCGAGCCCTCCGCGGCCACGAAGTAGTCGGCGGCGTACAGCGCCTCGAGCTCGTCGGGCGTCGGGAAGACGGCGCGCTGGACGAGCCCGCAGTCCGGGCAGCGCACGATCGCGTGGCCGTCGACCACGAGCAGCGGGCGGGCGGCGTCGAGCGTCGAGGAGCAGACGCAGCAGGCGGTCGCGTCCATCGAGCACACCATCGCACGCGACGCCGACGCCGCAGCGACTACGTCGCGCGGCGACCGCTCGTCGTCCTCGCCGTCGCGGCGAGGAGCGCGAGGGCCACGAGGGTGACGAGCAGCGCCAGCCTCTGCCGTGTGACCACGTCAGGCAGGACGAGCAGGATCAGCGGTGCCAGAGCGGCGGTCAGGGCGGCGCCACGTCGCCCGACGAGCGCGAGCGTCGCCGTGAGGGTGACGGCGAGCACGACGACCGCGAGGGTGCCGGCGACCGTGCCATGATCTGCGTTCGCGGGGAGGAGCCGTGGGGCCGCGGCCGCGGTCACGGCCCAGGCGATCACCGCCACGGCCGCGACGACCCCCGAGCCGAGCTCCGTCGGGCTCGGTCGCGCGCTGGCGACGGCCAGCCCGACGGCGAGTGCGAGCAAGATCGCCGAGGGGACGACGGCCCAGTCACCGGGGATTCCGAGCGGCGACCACACGATCTCGCCCCGGGCGAGGCGCCCCAGCCAGTCGTCGATGGAGTGCTCCTCGCTCGTGAGGGGGTTGGTGAACGTCGCGACGGCCATGACCGCCACGGACGCGAGCCCGACGGCCAGGGCGGGCACGAGGTGGCGATGGAGCACCATCCCGAGCGGGAGCGCGAGGAACGGGATCGCTGGGACGAGGAACCGCGGGCCCGGGCCCTGCCCGCCGAACGGGATGTAGTACGAGGCGTTGTAGGCGAGGAAGAGCACGGGGATCGCGCCGCAGACGAGCGCTTCGCGCCCGCGGCCGGTGCGCCAGAGCGCAGGCAGGCCGACGAGCGCGACGGCGCAGATCGGCGCCACGACGAACAACCCTTTCTCCGAGAGCAGCAGCGACGTTGCGACGCGCGGATCGGGCAGGTTGACGCCGTAGAAGCCCGTCGACGGGCCGGAGCCGATCTTCGGAGGGCCGTCGCCGCCTGGTTCGGTGAGGACGTTCGTGTAGCTCAGCACCGTCGGCGAGCCGAACGCCCAGGTGTTGTAGGCCGCCAATGGGAGCACCCCGATCACGCAGCCCATGGCGTAGACACCCAGCCGTCGGGCGGTGCGCGCCCCGTGCGCGGCGTAGGCCGCGAGCACGACGGCCACGATCCCGAGCGGGTACTCCACGACGACCGCAAGGCCTGCCAGGAGGCCGGCGAGCGCGACGAGCCACGTGGACGGGCCTCGCTCCCGCTCGAGCAGGAGGACGACGAAGGCCGCGAAGCCGAGCGTTGCCGACAGCATGTGGCCGAAGAGCAGCGTCGCGAACGGGAGCAGGAGGGAGCCTGAGGCGAGCAGCACCGCGGTCAGTCCGCCGACCCCCGGCGTGACGCGCTCGACCGCGACGAGCATGAGCAGCGCCAGGGCGACGGCGGGCAGGACGGCGCCGAAGAGGCCGATCTGCCACAGTCGCTCCCGGTACCGCTCGATCGGCTCGAGCGGCCCTTCCTGGAAGCCTGCCGTCCGCAGGGCGAGGTAGGCCGGCAGCGTCGCGAACGCGAGCCCGGGCGCCTTGTTCGCGTAGTAGCGCCCGTCGATGAAGGCGGTGTCGACCGAGACACGTGGGTCGATCTCCGCCGTGCCCGCGGCGAGCGAGCGGATCAGCGCGAAGTGCGAGGCTGCGCTCTGGTGCCAGTCCTGCTGGATCAGCGCCATCGCGAGGGCGAGCGTCGCGATCGCGAGCAGGGCGAGGGCTGTCGGCCGCGAGACCTTCCGACCGGACCCGCCAGGGTCGCCCACGACGGGGCGCGGCTCCGGGTGCGCGCTGCTCTCGAGCTCGGTGTCGGACGCGAGGTCGGTCGGCTGCACCACGGGGCGACATGATGCCCGAGGGTCAGGATCCGCCGGCGCGTCGGCGGCGGCCAGGCGCGTCCCCTGCTAGAGGGCCGCTCCGAGCACCACGATCTCCGTCCCGCACGCGTCGGGGGCGACGCGCTCGAGCACGCGCCAGCCGGAGGCGTGGTCGAGGCGGGGCTTCCAGCTCGCGCCGCAACCTGTGACGCCGGTCTCGGGCGCGGCGACCAGCCACTCCGCGTCGGAGGGCACGCGCCCGTCCGGGTCGACGGGCGTCAGCCGCCGATCGAGGTGCTCGCCGAAGTACGGGAACAGGAGGTCGTTGCCCCAGAGCGCCACCGCGAGTCGAGCGTCCCCGGCGACCCGGCGCTCGACGAGACGCAAGGTCTCGACCTCGCCGCGCTCCCGCTCGGCGAATCGCCGCAGGAGCGTCTGTGCCTCCCAGCGCTCGAGGCGCCACGCCGGCCCGTCGGGCGCCGAGAGGTGCGGCACGCCGGACGGGCGGTTGTAGTGCTGGAGCGTGGTGACGGTCGCGGTGGTGGAGGCGACGAGCGCCAGTGCGAGCGCCGTCGCTCGCCGTTCGCTCGCCATGCCCCACAGGGCGACGCTGGCGACGGCGGCCGCCGCCACGAATCGGCCGCGCCAGGGGTCGTAGGTCACGCCGAGAGCGACCAGCAGGAGCGCCACTCCGGGCGCGACGGCGAGAGCGAGCGCCGCTCGATCGAGCGTGCCGCGAGCGACGCGGAGGACGGTCGCCACCAGCACGGTCACGCCCACGACGACCGCGAGCGGTCCGTACCAGCTCGCTGCGCCGTCGGAGCGGACCTCGACGCTCGCCAGGTCGAGCGTCCGGGCGAGGTCGGGTCGATCGAGGCGATCCCACCACGCCTCGAAGCCTCGTCCGAGCCGCTCGTGGAGCGCGTACACGACGACGGGTGTGGCGAACACCGCCAAGCCGGCGAGCGCCGGCGCCAACCCGCGCCCCGGCCGCGCGAAGACGAGCGCGAGCCCGATGCCGACCGTCGCCAGCCCGACGACGACATAGACCTCGGCTCCCCACCCGATCGCTCCGGGGAGCTCGACCGCGTCGAGCACGAACCGCTGCAGCACGAACACGACGTTCTCGACGCTCCTGGTCGGTACCTGGCTCGCGGCCTCTGCGAGGCCTCCGTCCGGATCGCCGGTTCGCGCGAGATTCACGGCGATCCACCCGGAGCCCGCCACGGCACCGACGATCAGCGCGCCGAGCGTCGGAGTCCAGCGACGATGCGGCTGACCGAGCAGAGCCAGGAGTGCCGCCACAGGCAGGACGAACGCCGCCGTGAACTTCGTCCCCACCGCGAGCGCCGCCGCCAGCGCCAGTCCGCCGAGCTCGGCGCGGGTCCGCCCGAGCGCGAACACGAGCGCCGCCACGACGAACGAGGCGAGCACGAGGTCGTTGTAGGCCGTCGTCGCCTGCGTCACGACCACGGGGAGCGTCGGGACGACCAGGGCGCTCGTCAGGGCGGCGCGCGCGCTCAGCCCAACGCGCCGCGCGAGCGCGAAGGCGCCGAGGGCGCACGCGGCGACGGCTGCCAGCTGCCCCACCCACACGAGGCGCTCGCTGCCGGCGAGCGCCAGCGTCGCGGCCTGGCCGACCTCTGCGACGATCGGGTTGACGTCGAGTCGCGGCTCGATCGACGAGCCGATGATCCCGATCGCACCTTCCTGGCGCCAGAACGCCGCCCGGGCGAGCTGGTACACGAGCGGGTCGATGTCGGTCTGCGGGACGACGGTCCCGAGCACGACGAGGTACGCGTAGCACGCGCCGACGGCGGCCGCGAGGATCCCGAGGGGCGGGTCGCGCAGGGCGCCGGCCGCCCAGCGGAGGGGCGGGCGCACCGCGGGCCAGCGCGGTCTCCCCCTCGAGTGCCAGACGGCGATCGCGAGCGCGAGCCACGCGACCGCCGCGATCGTCAGTCCCGCGCGCCCGAACCCTCTCACGGTCGAGAGCGCCAGCGCAGCGAGGACGAGCTGCGCCCAGCCGAGGACGTAGACGGTGAGCAGGAACGGCGCCAGCGAGGCGTGGCGCAGGCACGAGGCCAGCAGCCAGGACGAGGCGCCGAGCCCGGCGATCATCGCCACCGTAAGCGCGATCCCGAGCATCGCGACAGCGTAGAGGGGAGGGTGGCGCTCGCAGCCTCGGCCAGGGACGCGCCGAGTACGATCGGGCGATGACCGACCCGCTCTTCGACCTCTCGGGCCGCGTGGCCGTCGTGACGGGCGGGATGGGCCAGCTCGGCGCCGCGCTGTCGGCCGCGCTCGGGGAGCGCGGGATGCGGGTCGCGATCCTCGACCGCGAGACGGAGCCGCGCCCTGGCGTCGCCGACCTCTCGGCGCACCTCGCCGGCGACGTCGTGCGCCCGATCGCCTGCGACGTCACCGACCGGGACGCCGTCGAGAGCGCCCTCTGGGCGATCGAGGCCGACTGGGGCGTTCCCCACCTCCTCGTCAACGCCGCCGCGATCGACGCCCCGCCGGACGCTCCGGCGGAGGAGGTCGGCCCGTTCGAGGACGTCCCGCTGGAGGCGCTCGACCGCGTGCTCCACGCCAACGTCAACGGGGTCGTCGTCTCCTGCCAGGTGATCGGCGGTGCGATGGCGCGCTCGGGCCGCGGCTCGATCGTCACGATCTCGTCGATCTACGGGATGCTCTCGCCCGACCAGCGGATCTACGCGTTCCGACGGGAGGCGGGAGTGGAGTTCGCCAAGCCGGTCGCGTACTCGGTCTCGAAGTCCGCGCTCTACAACCTGACCCGCTACCTCGCGACCTACTGGGCGCCCCAGGGCGTGCGCGTGAACACCCTCACGCTCGCCGGGATCGCCAACGACCAGCCTGCCGCGTTCGTCGAGGCGTACACCCAGCGGATGCCGCTCGGGCGGATGATGGACGTCGGGGAGGCGGTCGGCGCGGTCGTGTTCCTCGCCGCCGACGCCTCGTCGTACGTCACCGGCTCCAACCTCGTCGTCGACGGCGGCTGGTCGGCCTGGTGATCCCCGCCGAGGTGCCGAACCTCGTCGCGGGGGTGGAGCGGCCTCCCGGCTCGGGCCAGTGGTGGGAGAAGCGGCGCCCGGCGGACGGCACGGCCCTCTGCCGGGTCGCGCGGTCGGGGGAGGAGGACGTGGACGCGGCCGTCGCGGCGGCGCGGGCGGCGCAGCCGGGCTGGGCCGAGCGAACCCCGGTCGAGCGGGGCGACATCGTGCGCGCGGTCGCCGAGCTCCTGCGCGAGCGCCGCGACGAGGCCTCGGCGATCGTCGCCCAGGAGACGGGCAAGTCCCTCGCGATCGCCCGCGGCGAGACCGACGCCGCGATCGAGATGGGGTTCTTCGTGGCGGGCGAGGGCCGCCGCTCGTACGGTCGGACGACGACGGCGTCGATGCCGCATCGGACGGTGCTCACGCTCCGACGCCCGGTCGGGGTCGCCGCGCTGCTGATCTCGTTCAACACGCCGCTGCCCAACGTGGCGTGGAAGGCGTTCCCGTCGATCCTCTGCGGCAACGGGTCGGTGCTGAAGCCCTCGGAGCACACGCCGGCCTCGGCCCACCTCCTCGCACGGCTGTGCCTCGAGGCCGGACTGCCGCCGGGGGTGCTGAACGTCGTGCAGGGGCTCGGAGCCGAGGCGGGCGCGCCGCTCGTCGCGCACCCGGACGTCGACCTCGTCAGCTTCACCGGCTCGGCGCGCACCGGCCGCGAGATCGCGGAGGTCGCGGGGCGGCGGCTCGCCAAGACCTGCCTGGAGCTCGGGGGGAAGAACGCGCTCGTCGTGTGCGACGACGCCGATCTCGAGCGGGCCGTCGAGTGGACGCTCGCCTCCGCCTTCTCGAACGCCGGGCAGCGCTGCGCGGCGGCGAGCCGCGTGGTCGTCTTCGACGCCGTGTACGAGGCCTTTCGCGATCGGCTCGTCGCGGCGGCCTCCGCGCTCACGGTCGGCAGCCGTGACGAGGACGCCCTCGGCCCGGTGATCTCCGAGGAGAGCAGGGACAGGATCCTCGCCGCGGTCGACGGAGCGAGAGAGGCCGGCGCGACCGTGCTCTGCGGGGGCGTGCCCATCGGCGAGGCCGGCTGGCACGTGGCGCCGACGCTGCTCGAGGGCGTCGCGCCGGACGCGCCGCTCTCCTGCGAGGAGCTGTTCGGCCCGGTCGCGGCGCTCTACCGCGCGCGCGATCTCGACGAGGCGATCGCCCTGGTGAACGACTCGCCGTATGGGCTCACCGCCGCGATCCACACCGCGAGCGTGCACCGGGCGATGCGCTTCGCCGAGCGCGCGGCCGCCGGGGTGGTCGTCGTGAACGCGGGCACCCACGGCAGCGAGCCGCACATGGGCTTCGGCGGCGTCAAGCAGTCCGGGACGGGCTGGAAGGAGGCCGGGGTCGAGGCGCTCGACGTCTACTCCGAGACGACGTACGTCAACCTCGTCGTCGACCCCGCGCGGGCGTGAGCCCTCACGGGTCTCGCGTCGGGAGGAGCCTGACTGAAGTCAGGCACCCGAGGCGCCGATCGGTGCCTGGCTTCAGCCAGGCTCCCGACCAACCCGGGCGCCGACCGCGGTGACGCGCCCGGCGACAGCGCCGATCGCCGTGCTCGGCGCAGGAGGTGTCGGCGGGCTGGTCGCGGCCCGGACGGGCGCGCTCTGCGTCGGCACGCCGCGCACGGTCGCTGCGCTCCGCGCACGTGGACTGACTCTCGTCCACGAGGGCGAGGAGACCGTCACCCACCCGGACGCGGTCGAGCGGCTCGACCGGCCCGTCGAGCTCCTCGTGGTCGCCGTCAAGGCACCCTCGCTGCTGGACGCGCTCGCGCGGATCGACTCCGACCTGCTCGCCGACGCGGCCGTGCTGCCGCTCCTGAACGGGCTCGAGCACGTCGCCACGCTGCGGACGTGGCTCGCCGATCACGGTGGACCGCGACCACCGGTCGTCCTCGCCGGGAGCATCGGTCGGCTCGAGGCGCTCTCCCCCGAGCCGGGGGTGGTCGTGCAGCGCACGCCGGGCGCGCTCGTGACGGTCGCCTCGGACACGCTGTCCGCCCATGACCTCGACGCCGTGCTCGAGCCGCTCCGCGTCCCGGGGCTCGAGGTCGTCGTGGGGCCGAGCGAGGCTGCCGCCCTGTGGGAGAAGGCGGCGCGGCTCGCGGTGCTGGCCGCGTCGACGGTCGCCTCGGGCCTGCCCGTCGGGGATCTGCTGGCCGACCCCGTGTGGCGTGCCCGCCTGGAGGACGCGCTGGACGAGGCCTGCGCCGTCGCGGCCGCGGACGGCGTCCGGCTCGTGCCCGCCGAGCAGTGGGCGATCATCGACGGGATGCCGAAGGCGCTGACGACCTCCACGGCGCGCGACGCCGCGGCCGGGCGGCCCACCGAGCTCGACGCGATCACGGGCTCCGTCGTGCGCGCCGCGGCGCGCACCGGCATCCCCACCTCGGCGCTCGTCGCGCTGCTCGAGGAGGCGGAGGCGCGATGCCGAGCGCGATAGCGCTCATCGGCGCTCGTGCGGGGTCGGAGCGCGTTCCCGGGAAGAACGTCCGGCGGCTCGCCGGTCACCCACTGCTCGCGTACGCGATCGAGACCGCCAGGCAGAGCGGCGTCTTCGAGCGGATCCTCGTCTCGACCGACAGCGAGCAGATCGCCGAGGTCGCGCGCTGGTACGGAGCGGACGTCCCCTTCCTGCGCCCCGCCGAGTACGCGACGGCGACCTCGCCCGACATCGAGTGGATCGCGTGGACGCTCGAGCGCCTGCCGGAGCGCTACGACCTGTTCGCGATCGTCCGGGCGACGAATCCGTTCCGAGGCCCCGACGCGATCCGGCGCGGGCTCGACCAGCTGCTCGCGACCCCGGAGGCCGACTCGATCAGGGCCGTCGAGCTGGTCAAGCAGCACCCGGGCAAGATGTGGGAGCTGGCCGAGGACGGTCGCACGATGGCGCCGCTGCTCGACCAGGAGCACCTCTCCAGCGCCTGGCACGCCGGCCAGTACCAGGCGCTGCCCCCGGTGTACGTCCAGAACAGCGCGCTCGAGATCGCCTGGACGCGCGTCGTGACCGAGACCGGGACGCGCGAGGGCCGGGTCGTCGCTCCCTTCCTCACGACGGGGTTCGAGGGGCTCA
The DNA here is from genome assembly GCA_963703095.1 of uncultured Actinomycetes bacterium. Lineage (GTDB taxonomy): Bacteria > Actinomycetota > Thermoleophilia > Gaiellales > Gaiellaceae > Gaiella. The sequence continues at coordinate 55,705 of OY969787.1, read as the reverse complement.
ACATCGACGACGAGCACGACTTCGACCGGGCGGAGGCGCTCGCGGCCGCGGGGCACGCCACGCTGACCGCGATCGCGCGCGAGCCGTATCCTGCGGCCCCATGAAGGTCGCGCGGATCGAGACGCTGGCCTGCGCCGCCGGCTGGCGGCCCTGGCTCTTCGTCCGGGCGGAGACCGAGGACGGGCTCGTCGGCTGGTCCGAGGTGACCGACTCCCACGGCTCGCCCACCGGGCTGCAGGGCGTCGTCGCCGACCTCGCGCCGCTCGTGGTGGGCAAGGACCCGCGCGCGTTCGAGGCCGTTCACTGGGATCTGTACCGCAGGACGCGCCAGAGCCCCGGCTCGATCGTGACCAAGGCGATCGGCGGGATCGAGAACGCCCTGCTCGACCTCGCCGGGAAGGCGCACGGGGTGTCGGTGGCCGAGCTGCTCGGCGGGCCGACCCGGAGCCGGGTCCCGCTCTACTGGTCGCACTGCGGCACGACGCGCGCCCGCGCCTGGGAGGTGACCGGGACGGCGAAGCTCGACTCGTACGACGCCGTCCGCGAGCTCGGGCGCGAGGTGGTGGAGCGCGGCTACCGGGCGTTCAAGACGAACGTCGTCGTGCCCGGCCACGAGCCGCGGGTGCTGATGCCCGGCTTCGGCCGCGACGGCGGCATCGACCGCAACCCGACCCCCGAGCTCGTCGCGCACCTCCAGGCGCTGCTCGAGGCGTTCGAGGAGGGCACGGGCGGCCGCGCGCAGCCGATCGTCGATCTCAACTTCAACCTCACGATCGAGGGGGTCGTGCAGGTGGCGCGCGCGCTCGAGCCGTTCGGGCTCGCCTGGCTCGAGGTCGACGCGTACGACCCCGCCGCGCTCGCCTACGCGCGCTCGCGCTCGCCGATCCCGCTCTGCTCGGGGGAGAACCTCTACGGCCTGCGCGGGTTCCGCCCCTTCCTCGCGGCCGGGGCGATGGACGTCGCCTCGGTGGACGTGATCTGGAACGGGTTCGCGCAGTCCCGCAAGATCGCCGACCTCGCGGAGACGCACGAGGTCGCGTGCGCCCCGCACAACTACTACAGCCACCTCGCGACCTTCGTCGCCGCGCAGTGGTGCGCCGCGATCCCGAACGTCCGCATGCTCGAGGTCGACGTCGACGACGTGCCCTGGCGGGAGACGCTGACGACCGCCGCGCCGGAGATCGTCGACGGCGAGCTCGTCGTCCCGGCCGGCCCGGGCTGGGGCTGCGCGGTCGACGAGGACGTGCTTCGAGCACACCCCGTCTCGACGGGATGACCACCGCGCTCCGCCGCTCGCTCACCCGCGCCGAGGGTCTCGTCGGCACGCGCCGTGGTGCCGCTGCGCTGCTGGGCGCGGCGCTCGCCGTCTACGCCGTCGTGAGCCTGGCGATGCCGCTCGTCGCAGGTCGCGACCTCGGCACCTACCTCCGCTACTACGCCCAGCTCTTCGACGCGGAGCCTGCGCTGCCGATGTCGATGCTGTTCCGCACGCCGGTGGCGCCGCTCGTGCTCGGGGGGTCGCTCGACCTGTGGGGGCCGTGGGGGACGCAGGCGCTGCTGGCGGTCCTCTACGCGCTCACGATCCTCGCCTGGACCGCGGTGGCCGCCGTCTTCGGCAGGCGTGCGGCCGTGTTCGTGGCGCTCGCGATGCTGCTCTTCCCGGGCTGGGCGATCTTCTTCCACACGACCGGCAGCGACCCGGTGTTCGCAGCCGCGTTCGCGGGGTGGGCCGTGCTGCTCGCTCGTGCGTTCGTCGCCCCCTCGACGGCGCGCTTCGCGCTGGTCGGCGTCGGCGTCGGCGGGCTGGCGCTCGTCCGGCCCGGGAACCAGGCGCTGCTCGTCGTCGCGCTCGTGCCGCTCCTGCTCCTGCGCGCTCCCTGGCGCGACCGGCTGCTCCGCGCGGCCGCCGTCGCGGCGACGGCGCTCGTCGTGATCGCGGCCTGGAGCGTCCACAACGGGATCCGCTACGACGACTACGCGCTCGCCCGTGGCGGGAACGCCTTCTTCCCCTTCTACCGCGCGCTCGGGGTCGACCGCATCGTCCGTCCCGACAACGGCGACGCCTCGCGCGAGCTGGCCCGACTCGTGGAGCGCGACCTGCTCACGCAGGAGCCCTACCGCTCGTACCAGATCGACCTCGACACGTTCTTCGCGCAGGCGACTCCGCGGATCTGGGAGGACGCCGTCACGCTCGCCGACCGCACGCAGGGGTGGGACGACGACTACGCGTTCCTCCGCCGGGTCGGACTCGAGGCGGTGCGCGCCCGGCCGGGCGACTACGCGTGGGGTGTGGCCTCGACGATCGCTCGCGAGCTGTGGACGGTGATGACGTACGAGCCCGGCGTCGTCTCGAACGTCCCTCCGGGACCTGCCGGGCCGGGCAAGCCCGTCGACGTGACGCTCCCGGCCGGGCTCCCGGAGCCGTCCGAGGGCGAGCCCATCCCCGCGCCGCACCAGGGGTTCTTCACGACCACGTCGGACGGGAGCATCCGCACGGTGTGGACCTCCGCGACCGCCAATCGGCTCGTCTCGACCGATCCGGGCTTCCCCGACCGGCTCGCCGCGATGGACCGCGTGGACGGCGACCTCCGGCAGGGGCTTCCGGCCTACGAGGGCTCGGGGCTCCTGGCCGACATCCTCAACCTCGCCTCGCGTGCGTATCCACGGCCGGTCGTCTGGCTGCTCGTCGGCCTCGTCGCCGTCGCGCTGCGGCGCCCGCGTCACAGCGGGCTCGCGCTCACGCTCGCCGGGCTCGCGCTCTGGCTGGCGCTCGTGAACGCGCTCGGGATCTACGCGATCCTGCAGTTCGTGCTGCCCGCGGTGCCGGCCTTCGTCGTGCTCACGGCTGCAGGGCTCGTCGGCGAGCGCGGCCGGGCCGGAGGGTAGGGTGCCGTCCGTCATGCGTCTTCCCCCGAGCGTCCGCGCCGCCGGCTGGCGCACCGGCAAGCGCGCCGTGGACTGGAGCGCGCAGCGCCTGAAGCTCGCCTCCTACGTGCCGATGTACGACTATCGCGAGCAGCTCGACGCGAAGACGACGCTGGTCGTGGACGCGCGGTCGATCCGCGACAAGCGGCCGTCGACCGTGAGCGCCGAGAACGTCGACCTCACGCTCACGGTGGAGGGGCTCGAGGACGTGTCGCGCGGACGCGCGTGGTCTGGTCTCAAGACCCTCGAGGTCGGCCCGAAGTACGGGATCCACACGAGGTGGATCGACGAGCACCTCCGTCCGTCGGAGCTCGTGTTCTCCGACTTCCGCGAGGACTCGCACCTGCACGACGCGTGGGTCGGGGACCTGGCGACGCCGCACTCGTTCGTCTACGGCGACCTCCGCAAGGCGGAGGAGCTCGTCGCCGCAGGGCCGTTCGACCTCGTCTTCTTCCTCGGCGTCCTCTACCACAGCGCCTTCCACCTGGAGCTGCTCGGGATGCTGAACCGCGCGACCCGGCTCGGAGGCGAGATGCTCCTGGAGACGACGACGGACCCGCGTCCCGACGCCGCGCTCCGCGTCCGCTGGCAGCGCGGCACCGGCAAGGCGAAGATGGTGCCGACCTTCGACGCGCTCCGCATCGAGCTCGGCTGGACGGGCTGGCGCGACGTGACCGCGTTCTCGGACTACCGCCCGGACTCGGACGAGGTGCTCGTCCTCTGCCGCAAGACGGACGAGCTCGACGAGGACGGCGATCTCGCCGACGTCGTCCGGCCGCAGCGGGGCGCCGCCGAGGCGCGGTGAGCCCCGGCCGGTCGGTCTCGCTGTCGCTGGCCGGGCTCGTCGTCCTCGCGGGCGTGGTCTGGGGTCTGCTCGGTCAGCGGCTCGACGTCCCGACGGTCTTCGGCGACGAGCTCATCTACTGGGACGCCGCTCGCTCGCTCGCCGCCGGCGAGGGTCTCTCGGTGCGTGGCGGCCCGTACGGCTTCGGCCCCCTCTACCCCGTCCTGCTCGCGCCGATCCACCTGCTCGTCTCGGGCTCGTACGACGCCTACGAGCTCGCCAAGTTGCTGAACGCGTTCGTCTTCGCGCTGGCGGCGATCCCGACCTACCTCCTCGCGCGCCGTCTCCTCTCGCGACGGTGGTCGCTCGGCTGCGCGGCGCTCGCCGTCGCCGCGCCGTCGGCGCTCTACGCCGGGTTCGTGATGACCGAGGGCACCGCCTACGCTGCCGCCTGCCTCGCGTTCCTCGCCTCCCAGCGGATGCTCGAGCGCCCCTCGGTGGGTCGGCAGCTCGCCGCGATCGGCGCGATCGGCCTGGCGGCGTCCGCTCGTCTCCAGCTCGCGACGCTCGGAGGCGCGCTGCTCGTGGCGCTCGGGGTGCGCTGGCTGCTGGCCCGGGGCGCGAGGCTGCCGCGAGCTGCCGACCTGCGGCGCGCGTGGCCGCTCCTGGGCGTCACGGCGGCTGCGCTCGTCGTGCTCGTCGGCACTGCGGTGCTCGGCGGCGACCCACCCGGCGGCTACGACGACCTCTGGCGCGGATACCCGCTCGGGGAGGTCGCGCGGTGGACGTGGTACGGCCTCGCCGGGCTGGGGCTGTACCTCGCGTTCGTCCCGCTCGCGGTCGCCCCGTCGGCGCTCGTCCTGCTCGGCCGCTCCCGCGACCCGGCCCGGCAGTCGTTCGCCGCGCTCGTGCCGAGCGTCGCGGTCGTGCTGCTCGTCGTGGTCGGTGCCTTCTCGGCGTCCGAGTTCGGGATCGGCTTCCTCCACGACCGCTACCTCTTCTACGCGACCCCGCTCGCCCTCGTGCTCGTCGCGAGCTGGGCCACCTCGCGGGAGCGGGCACCCGTGTGGGCCGGCGCGGCCGGGGCGGGGCTCGTGCTCGTGCTCGCGGGCACGCTCCCCACGTACCTCGTCGGGAAGGACGGCGGTCGCCAGTTCGACGCGGTCGGCACGACCGCGGTAGCCCACGCCGTCGACGCCCTCGCTCGGCCCGATGCGGCTCGCTGGCTCCTGCTCGCCCTCGCGCTGGTGGCGGCCGCCTCGCTCGTCCTCCCACTGTCGCTCCGCTGGGGTGCGCTCCTCCCGATCGCCGTGCTGTTCGTCGTCAACGGGGCGCTGGCGTGGGACACGCGCGCCGCGTCTGCGCGGAACGTCACGTTCGCATCGCTCGACGAGGCCGAGGTCGCCTGGGTGGATCGCGGTCTCGCCGACGGCGAGAGCGCCTCGGCGCTGTTCGAGGCGAGCGAGGTGGACGTGCGCGACGCGTTCCGGCTGACGGAGTTCTTCAACGAGCAGGTCGACGCCGTCTACGACACGGGGCAGGGCTACGCGCCGACGATCACGTCGACCCGGGTCGTGGTCGGGCCGGACGGGAGCGTCACCACGGTCGACGGCGCCGACGTGTCGCCGCAGCTCGCCCTCGTCGGGCCGGGCGCAGTCGTCCGCGGCGCGGTCGTCACGGAGGGAACGCTCGAGCGGCTCGTGCTGTGGCGGGTGGAGCAGCCGCTCAGGGTCGAGCCGCGGGGCTGAGCGCCGGCTCCGCGCGCTGGCGCCGCACCCACCGGGCCGGGACGACGAGGACTGCGAGCAGCGCCACGAGGAGGAGGTTGCGCCCGAGCAGGAACAGCGTCGCGGCGGGCTCCTGGGTGTTCACGTAGTCGCGGTACAGCTCCGGGAACCAGACATGGGTCGCGACCATCGCGGCCACCAGCAGCCCGAGCGCGGCCCGGCCGCGTCGTCCCGCGACGAGCGGCACGAACGGGAGGAGCCAGAGGACGAACTGCGGCGAGAGCACGCGTCCGAACGCGAGCTGGGCAGCGACCACCGCGGCCGCCCAGCGCGCGAACGACGCGGTCGCGTCGGGCGAGCGCACGGCTCTCGACCAGATCCAGACGACGAGCCCGAGCGCGACGAGCGCACCGATCGCACCGGCGAGCGAGCCGGCCGTCCCGACGACGTCCGCGCTGCGCACCGACCCCGTGCCGCCCTCGTCGATCGAGGCGATCCCGGTCGACGCGGCGCGCTCCAGGAACCCGTCGATCGCGAGCACGACGCTCGCCGGGAGGCTCTCGACCTGGAGTCCGCGCGCGAGCTGCGCCCGGATCGAGAACCACGCCTCGGACGGGGCGAGGAGCGCGAACGGGACGACGATCAGCGCAGAGGCGACGGCGCCTGTCAGCACGGAGAGCCAGGCGGCCCGTCGCCCGTGCCGGTGGGCGACCGCGGCCCAGAGCACGGGCAGCAGCAGCAGCGGGTAGAGCTTGACCGCGACCGCCGTGCCCAGCACCGCCCCGGCCACGAGCGATCGACCCCGGAGCACCGCCGCCGTCGCCACCGCGGTGAGCGCCACGGGGAGCGCGTCGAAGCGGGTCAGCGCGAGCTCCCCGAGCAGCACCGGCGTCGTCGCGACGACGCCGAGCGCGGCCGCGGACGTGCCCACCGTCGCGCCGAGGGCGCCGAGCGAGACGGCCGAGGCGACCAGCGCGACCGCGAGCAGGAGCGCCATCAGGACGGCGAAGGAGGTCGCGTACGCGCGCGCCGGGTCGTTGAGCTCGGGCTCGTAGACGGACGCGCCGTCCTCGCCGAGCCAGCGCGCCGCGATCGCGGGGAGCAGGAACGCGGGCAGCGAGCCTGGCGGGTACTCGACCCGGAAGTCCCGATACGGCACCTCGCCGTCGAGCATGCGGTCGCCGAACGACTCGTACAGGGGCACGTCCCAGGCCGACGCGTCATCGGCGCGCGTCCAGGTGAGCGCGGTCGAGACGGCGAGGAGCACGAGCGCGGCGACGGTGAGGAGGGCGAGGTCTCTGCCGGTCGCCCGCCGCGTCATGGGGCGACACGCTAGCCGACCACCCTCCGGCGAGCGGGGTACGGTCCCGGCTCGGCGATGACCACGATCGAGACAGCGGGCGCGCGTGGCCGGAGGTGGCCCTCGCTCGCCACCGTCGTCTCGCGACGCGGCGCGCTGGCGCTCTTCGTGGCCGCGCTCGCCTCCTACGCGCTGCAGGCGCTCGCCTGGCCGCTCGAGCGCGGGCGCGACTCGTGGGACTACTGGCTCTGGTTCCTGCAGGCGCTCGACCGCGACCCGCCGGTCGACGCCCTCATGCCGTTCCGGACGCCGGTGACGCCGCTCGTGACCGGGGCGCCGATGGCGCTCGGCGGCGCGCGGCTCACCGAGATCGCGCTCGGGCTCCTCTACGCGGCGACGGTGGTCGCGTGGGCGTGGGCGGTGGTGCCGCTCGGCCGGCGCGTCGCGGCCGTAGTCGGGCTCCTGATGCTCGTCAACCTCCCCTTCGCGGGCCTCTTCCACCAGGTGTCGAGCGACGCGGTGTTCGCCGCGCTCTTCGCGCCGTGGGCAGGGATCGTGATCCGGTCGCTCGCGCGTCCCTCGCGCCGCAACCTCGTCCTGCTCGGGATCGGCGTGGCGGCGCTGACGCTGTGCAGGCCGACCGGTCAGGTCACCGTCGCGGCGTGCCTGCTCGTGCCGCTGCTCGCGCTGCCCGCGTGGCGGCCGCGGCTGACAGGGGTCGCGGTCGCCGTGCTCGCCGCCGCGATTCCCCTCGGGCTCTGGGCGACCCACAACGCCGTCCGCTTCGACGACCTCGCCGTCGCCCGGGGCGGCAAGGCGTGGGTGCCCTTCTTCCGCGTGGCGGGATCGGTCGACCCGGCCAACGGCGACGCTTCGCGCGCGCTCGCGCGTGCGGTCGAGCGCGAGGTGCTGGCGCAGCCCCCGTTCGCCGAGCGCGACGTCGACGTCGAGACGTACTTCGCTGGCGTGTCGAACTTCGAGGTCGTGCGCATGATCGCCCTCACCGACCGGGTCTTCGGCTGGGACTCGGACTACGACGTCCTGTTCGACGCCTCGGTCGAGGCGATCCGTGCCGACCCGTGGGACTACGTCAGCGACGTCTCCGACACCGTCTGGACGTTTCTCTCCCAGCGCTACGCCCCCGAGCAGCGCGTCCGACCCGTCCCGATCCCGCCGCAGCCGGGCGAGGTCACCGTCGACGGGAAGCCGTTCCCGGCCCCGATCTCCATGTCGCCGCTGGTCGAGGCCGCCCGCTACGGGTTCGTCTGGTGCCCGACCGACGAGCTGCGGCGGTGCATCGTGCCCGACCCGAACCGCGTGTTCGGCTCGGCCGCGGCGGGCGAGCGCTACCGGGAGGTGACCGGGACGATCGCCGACTGGAACGCGCAGCTGCCCATCCGCACGTCCGACGCCTGGCTCGCGTCGAAGGCGTCCACGCTGAGCTGGCGCTGGCCCGTCTCGATCCTGTGGATCCTCGTCGCGGCCGCAGCGCTGCTCGTCCGGCGTCCGCGGGGCTCGGCGGCGGTCCTCGTGCTCGGGAGCGTCGCCTTCCTGATCCTGCTGGTGCACGCGCTCTCGCAGTCGCCGCAGAACGAGTTCGCGCTCCCGGTGGCACCGGTGTGGATCGTCGCGGCGGTGGTCGGCCTGCTGGCCCCCGCCGGCCGGCGGAGCTTCCGGACGACGTCTCGGACGACCTCTTCGTCGGCCGCCACGGTCGGCGCGGCTCCGACGCGCGTGGACGTCCTCCGGTCGGCGCTGGCGGCGGTCGGCGGACGGTCGTACCTCGAGCTCGGCGTCAGGGACGGCGCGACGTTCGCGGCGCTCGACGTGCCGACGCGGGTCGCCGTCGACCCGGCGTTCGCCTTCCGCGTCCCGCTCCGCGACTGGCTCCGGTCGCGCGTCCTCCGCGCGACGAGCGGCACGCTCTTCTTCCGCATGACGAGCGACGCGTTCTTCCGCGGCCCGGGCCGACGCCTCGGGCCGTTCTCGGTGGTGTTCGTCGACGGGCTCCACACGGCAAGCCAGTCCCACCGCGACGTCCTCAACGCCCTGTCCGTGCTGGAGGAGGGCGGCGTCGTCGTCGTCCACGACTGCAACCCGGAGAGCGTCGCCGCCGCGGCCCCCACGCTGGCCGAGGCGCTGGCGATGCCGGGGCACCTGCACCGCTGGAACGGCGACGTCTACCGGACGATCGTCCGCCTGCGCACCCGACGCGACCTCCGCGTCGTGGTCGTGGACGCAGACGAGGGGATCGGGATCGTCGCTCCCGGCGCGAACGCGGCGCCCCTGGACCTGACCGAGGACGAGATCGACGCCCTGACCTACGCCGACCTCGCCGCGAACCGCCGGCATCTGCTCGGGCTCGTGCCGCCGACGGACCTGGACGACGTGCTCGCCGAGACCGCCGGCTGATCTCTCGACGCCGCGCCGGGATGCCCCTTCGGCCCGCCCCTCCGGCCCGTCCCTCGCCTGTCCGTCCGCTCCGTTTCCCCTTGCGATCCTGTCGTCTCGAGGGTTTGTGGCTCAGAGCCACAAGCCTCTCCTTCCACCGCCGCGGGCGGTCGGGCATGTTCGCGCTCGGCCGGCCGCGGCGAGCGTGGTGCGGTATCGGCCACCGGCGCTGACCTACAATCGGCGGCTTGACCGAGCTCGTCCTCATCCCGCGCGCGGCCTTCGAGCGCGTCGCGGCACACACCACGGGCGACGAGCGGCTCTCGCTGCTGGCCGACATGTGTCGCGCGAACGCGCTCGTCGCCGTCAAGCGCGCCGGCTCCGGCCACCTCGGCTCGAGCTTCAGCGCGCTGGACATCGTCGTGCACCTCCTCTACGCCGAGCTCAACACCGTCGCGGTCGGCTTCGACGATCCCGGCCGGGACGTCTTCTTCTCCTCGAAGGGGCACGACGTGCCCGGTCTCTACGCGGCGCTGAACGCGCTCGGGGTCGTGCCGACCGAGCGGCTGCTGCGCCTGCGGCGACTCGGCGGGCTCGACGGGCACCCCGACGTCGGCGTGCCCGGCATCGAGGCGAACTCGGGCTCGCTCGGCATGGGGATCTCGAAGGCGCGGGGGATCGCGTGGGCGAAGCAGCGGCTCGGCCTGGGCGGACGCGTCGTCGTGATGACCGGCGACGGCGAGCTCCAGGAGGGCCAGAACTGGGAGGCGCTCCAGGCCGCCACCCATCAGCGCGTCCCGGGGCTCGTGGTCGTGGTCGACCGCAACGCGCTCCAGTCCGACCGCACGACGGAGGAGATCCTCGCGCTCGAGAGCCTCGAGGCGAAGCTGGCCGCCTTCGGAGCGCGCGTCGTCGCGTGCGACGGCCACGACCACGCCGCGCTGCGCGACGCGTTCCAGAGGCTTCGGGCCTCGGACGACGGGCGTCCCGGGGTCGTCCTCGCCTCGACCATCAAGGGGCGCGGCGTGTCGTTCATGGAGCACCCGGTCGCGCTCGCGGAGGGCGGCGGCACGTATCGCTGGCACGCCGGGGCGCCCGACGACGAGACGTTCGCGCGCGCGCACGCCGAGCTGCTCGAGCGGATCGCGACCCGTGCCGCCTCGCTCGGGCTCGACGCGATCGAGACCGAGCCGGTGCCGCCGCTGGCGCCGGAGCGGGCGAGCCTCGAGGGCGAGCCCGAGAGCGGTGCCGGAGCGACCCGCACGCCGCTCCGCGCGAGCGCCGAGTACGTCGCCGCCGCGTACGGAGACGTGCTGCTCGAGCTCGCTCCTTGCGCACCCCGAGCTCGTCGTGCTCGACGCCGACCTCGCCTCCGACTGCCGCGTGCGGACGTTCGAGGACGCGCACCCCGAGCGCTTCGTGGAGAACGGCATCGCCGAGCAGGACATGGTCTCGATGGCCGCGGGCATGGCCCGTCACGGCCTGCTGCCCGTCGTGAACTCGTTCGCGAGCTTCCTCGCCTCCCGGGCGAACGAGCAGATCTACAACCAGGCGAGCGAGCGCTCGAAGGTGATCTACGCGCTGCACTACGCGGGGCTGATCCCCGCCGGCCCCGGCAAGTCGCACCAGAGCCTGCGCGACGCCTCGCTGCTCGCCGCGATCCCGGGCATCACCGTGGTGCATCCGGCGAACGCGGTCGAGACCCGCGAGCTCGTTCGCTGGGCGGTCGAGGACGCCGAGGAGAGCGTGGCGATCCGGCTGGCGATCGGCCCGTCGCCGCGCGCGACGGAGCCTCCGCCCGGCTACCGGGCGGAGGTCGGCCGTGGGTGGGTGGCACGCGACGGCGCCGACGCCGTCGTCGTCACCTACGGGCCGGTGATGCTGCACGAGTCCCTCGTCGCGGCGGAGCTCCTCGCGGAGCGCGGGGTCGGTCTTCGCGTCGTCGTCCAGCCGTGGCTGAACCGTGTCGACCCCGCGTGGCTCGCCGAGGCGCTGGGTGACGCCGAGTCGATCGTCGTCGTCGAGGATCACGCGCCGGTCGGCGCCCTCGGGGACACGATCCGGCGGGCGCTGCAGCAGGAGCTGGGCGACGATCGTCCGGTGACGGTGATCGGGGTCGAGGGCTGGCCTGCCTGCGGCACGCCGCCCGAGGCGCTCCGACACCACGGGCTGGACGGAGCGTCCCTCGCACCCCGGATCGAGGCCGCGCCCCGACGGCGGCCAAGTTACAACTTGTAGCTTGCGCGGCTCTCGCAGCCCGGTCTGGCTCGTCCTCGCCGATCCGCTCTCGACGCGGGTGCTTCGTCGAGAGCGGCATCGTCGACCGCCTGGCAGTGCGCGCTGGGCGACCGGCTACAGCCGGTCTTCCTGCTGGACGCCGCTGCCTCGGGGCGCCGTGGAGGCGCGGCTGCCGGGCGGCGTCGAGACGGCCGCTCCACCGCGAGGAGCTCTTCCCTGCCGAGCGTCCCGCTGCCCGAGAAGGTCGCTGCGGCGCGCCGACCGCTGGCTCGACCAGCAGATCGGCCACTACCCTCTCGCATCCGGTTCAACCACCGCCACGGTCTCCATCTCGAGCGCATGCAGCCGGGGCACCGGCACAGTTGCTCGACTCGTCGCGCGTGGGGCCTCTCCCGCGGCACCCGAGGGTCGACCGCTGGATGGACGCCTGGCACTTCTCCACCCGGCGGCACGTGCCCTCCGCCCTCGTCGGCCGACTCGCGACGGAGCGCCCGGCGCTCGTGTTGAGCAACCTGCAGATGCAGTCGGCTGTCCCGTTCCTCAGTCGCCGCTCGCCGGCTCGGTCTCACGCAGGTCGGAAACGTCGCGAGCTGGGATCACACGGTCAGGCAAGGGCGTCATCTCGCAGCGGCTCGACCGCTATCTCGTGCAAAACGCGCGGATGCGCGCTGACCTCGTCCGCTACCACGGCGTGCCCGACGAGCGGATCGCCGTCACAGGCTGGCCGCAGAGCGACGTGTTCGCGCGTCGGCGACCCCGCGCCGCATACCAGGATGTGCTCCGGTCGTACGGGCTCGACCCGGAGCGACCGCTCGTCCTCGTGATGGGGAACACGCCGACGAACACGCCGCACGAGGCGCGGTTCTTCGAGCGGCTCGTCTCGTGGTGGCGCACCTCCGGCGCCGACCGGCGCTTCTCGCTCCTCTTCCGCCCGCACCCTCGCGACCGCGAATGGCGCACCCGGTTCGCAGTCGCCCTGGACGTGCCCGGGGCGGCCGTCCAGGAGCCGAGCTTCACGGACATCGACGTGCTGGCCACGCTGCTCCAGCACGGGGACTGCGTGGTGACGAACGCCGGCACGATCCTGCTCGACGCGCTCGTCAACGACCGCCCGGCCGTCTGCGTGCTGTACGACGAGGGCGGCGGGCCCCCGGCCGAGTCCTGGGCGGCGAAGAGCGTCATCGGCGAGCACTACCGGGACGTCGCCGCGTCGGGGGCCTACCACCGGGCCGAGTCGTTCGACGAGGTCGTGGCCGGCATCGAGCGCTCGCTCGACGCATCCCGACGAGCTCGCCGAGGAGCGGCGCCGCGTCGTCGAGATCGTCGTCGGCCGGTCGACGGTCATGCGGCGGACCGCGTCGTCGACGCGGTGCTCGAGGCGGTCGACGGATCCGGCCGTCGGCTCGAGCCATCGCGGTCGCGACGGCTCGGCGGAGAGACGCCCTGACCGTCGTCCTCGGGCTCACCGCGCTCGGGCCGGCCGACGTCGTGTCTGCGAGCCTCGCGTTCCATCTCGAGGCCGGGATCGACCTCGTCCTCGTGCCGGGCAACCCTCCCGGGGAGGACGTGCGGGCCGTGCTGGCCCCGTACGTGGCGGCCGGGACGGTCGGGTTCGCCACCGGTGGCCGCGCTCCCCGACGACGGCTGGCTGCTCACCGGCTCCGTCCACGAGTTCTGGTGGCCGCGCGGCTCCTCCCTCTCGGCGCGTGCTCGCCGCCGTTCCGCCGGCGTCCGGGCGGTCGACGCCCTCGTGCGCCTGCTCGTGACGTCGCCGGACGACGGTCGCCCCCTCCTCGAGCGGACGGTCGCACGGGTCGGGCACCCGCCTTCCCGGGTGACGGCGTCTCGGTCGTCGAGCGCCGCCGTGTCGTCCGCCGGCTCGGAGCCGCGCCGGCCGGTGACGCGGTCCACTCGCCGAGCGCTGCGGGGCTGGTGCCCGATCGAGGTCCTCTCCGTGGCGCCGGACGACGTGACGGAGCCGGCCCGGCTCGTCGAGGACACGCGTCTGCGCGACGCCCTGCGGGCGATCGGTGCCGGTGCGCGGCCCGACTTTCGCCGTCCGACGGTCGACGAGGACGCCGACTTCGGGATCGAGGTCGCGGCGTTGCTCGAGGCCGACGTCGTCGCCGCTCGGCAGCGCATCGACGACCTCGAGCGTCGACTCGTCGAGCTGGAGCAGGCGCGGCCTGCAGCGCGCATCCGCGCAGCTGCACGCCGCGCAGCCCGCGGCGTCCGGCGGAGAGGTGTACGCGTGATCGTCCTCGTCCTCCTGGTGCGCGACGAGGACGACATCCTCGAGTCGATGCTTGCCTACCACCTCGCCGCCGGCGTCGACCACGTCGTCGCCACGGATCACCGCTCGCGCGACGGCACCACGGACATCCTCCGCAGCTTCGAGCAGCGGGGCGTGCTCAGCTACCTCCGGGACGACCGGGAGGTGCTCGAGCAGGGCGAGCCGTGACGACGGCGATGGCGCGCCGCGCCGCGCGCGAGCTTGACGCCGACTGGGTCCTGTGCGCCGACGCGGACGAGTTCTGGTGGTCGCGCGAGGGCCGGCTCGCAGCCGTCCTCGAGGCGCTGCCGGAGCGGTTCGCGGTCGTTCGCGGCGTGTGGCGCCACTTCGTCCTCCGTCCCGACGACGTCGCGAGCCGGTCGAGCGCATGACGCTCCGCTGCCGACCGCAAGCCGCGACCTGGGCTCCGTGTACCAACGGCAGGTCAAGGTCGCGTTCCGGGCCGGCGACGACGTCACGGTCGAGAGCGGCAGCCACGAGCTCGCGCGCCGACGACCAGGGCAGGCGCTGCGCGGCTGGTACCCGTTCGAGGTGCTGCACCTCCCCTACCGGAGCTCCGAGCAGCTTCGGCGCAAGATCGGGCAGCCGATGGACGACGAGGGCCTCGAGTGGCCCGGACGCCATCGCCGGGCTCGCGCTCGAGCATCCCGGCGGGCCGGAGGGATTCCGCTCGGCGATCTGCCCGGAGGGCCGCTCCCTGCGCGAGGGCCTCGCCACGGGCGCGCTCGTCGAGGACGTCCGCCTCCGGGACGCCCTGCGGGCGATCCGCCGCGGTGAGGACCCGTTCCCCGTTCGGCCGACCCCCGCGGAGGACGCCGACTTCGCGCTCGACGTCGAGCTCCTCGCCGAGGTCGACTCGGCGCCCGGCTCGGCGACCGGCTCGACGCGCTCGAGTCGCGCCTCGCCGGCGCCTCGTGGCCTCGGCCGCCCGGACGACTGCGCACCCGTCTGCGACGCACGTCGCTCCCTCACACCTCTCCCGTGCCGCGCGCCGACCAGTAGCGTCCCGGCGATGAGGGTCGTCATGACGCTGCTCGTCCGTGACGAGGTCGACGTCGTCCGGCAGCACCTGCTCTTCCACCTGAACGCCGGCGTCGACTTCGTGATCGTGACCGACAACGGCTCCGTCGACGGCACGGCCGAGGTGCTCGCGGAGCTCGAGCGGGCCGGCGTCGTCCGGGTGCTGCGCGAGCCGGTGGGCGAGTTCCGCCAGCGGGAGTGGCAGACGCGCATGGCGCGTCTCGCCGCGACCGAGCACGGCGCCGACTGGGTGATCAACAGCGACGCGGACGAGCTCTGGTGGCCCCGCGGCGGCGATCTCCGCGAGGTGCTCGCCGCCGTCCCGGCGCGGTACGGGATCGTCGGGTCGCTCGTCCGGCACTTCGTGCCGCTCCCGGACGACGGGCGGCCGTTCGCGGAGCGGATGACGCTGCGCCTCACGGCGCAGGCGCCGGTGAACGACCCCGCCAGCCCCTGGCGGCCCTACCGCAAGATCGTCCACCGCGCCGATCCCGACGCGCTCGTGATCGAAGGGGGGCACGACCTGCGCGAGACCGCGCTCGCGCCGCTCCGCGGCTGGTACCCGATCGAGTGCCTCCACTTCCCGCTGCGCTCGCCCGCCCAGGTCGAGCGGAAGGGCGCGGCGTGGGGTGCGGCGGTGGAGAAGTTCTTCGAGGGCTCGGGTCGGGCTCGCGCACCTGGTGCCGCGTACCACGCGCTCCAGCATCGGGCCGCCGAGCGGGGAGAGGTCGCCGCGTACTACGACGCGCTCGCGCTCACCGCGGACGACGTGCGCGCCGGCCTCGATCAGGGGCTGCTCGCCGAGGACACGCGCGCCCGCGACGCCCTCCGTGCGCTCGCGCGCGACGGGGGTCGGCCGGAGCGGGATGTCTCGCCGCTCGCGTTCCCGACGCCCACGACGCTCGAGACCGTCCAGTTCGCGGTGGACGCGGCCGTGCTCGGCGAGGCCGACGTGATCCGCACCCAGCGCTGGCTCGACGACCTCGAGCGGCGGACCGCAGCCCTCGAGCGGCTCGCTCCGGTGCGGCTCGAGCGGGTCGCACGGCGGTCGCTTCGGCGTCGGCGCAGGCGGCCTCCCGCGTGAGGGTCGTCATGACCCTGCTCGTGCGGGACGAGGCCGAGCTGACCGAGCAGTGGCTCCGCTACCACTTCGCCCGCGGCGTCGACTTCGTCGTCGCAACCGACCACCGCTCGGTGGACGGCACCACCGACCTGCTCCGGTCGGCGGAGCGTGACGGTCGGCTCCGGCTGATCCGCGTCGAGGACGACGTCGTGCGCCAGGCCGAGTGGGTCACGTCGATGGCGCGCCTGGCGGCCACCGAGCACGCTGCCGACTGGGTCGTCAACAGCGACGCCGACGAGTTCTGGTGGCCCCGGGGCGGGACGTTGCACGAGGTGCTCGGCGCGATCCCCGACCGGTTCGGGGTCGTGCGCGGGCGTCTGGCGCCCGTTCGTGCTCCGTCCCGAGGACGGGCGGACGTTCGAGGAGCGGATGACCGTCCGCTGCCGGGCGACGACGGATCTGCGCAGCCCGTACCACGCCCAGGTGAAGGTCGTGCACCGCGGCCGTCCCGACGTCGAGGTGAGCGGCGGGAACCACGACGCGTTCGGCGCGGGCCTGGAGCTGATCCGCGAGTGGATGCCCGTCGAGGTGCTCCACTTCCCGCTCCGCACCGCCGCGCAGCTCGAGGGGAAGGTCCTCCGTCGCACGACGGCACAGCAAGGCCAGCACATCGTCCAGGCGATCGACCGCATCCGCAGCGAGGGGGCCGCCGCGCTCGTGCAGTCGCTGCTCGTGGACGACGCTGCGCTCGACGTGGGTCTCGCCGACGGGTCGCTGATCGTCGACACGCGCCTGCGCGACGCCCTGCGCTCGCTCGCGGCCGGCGCCGAGCGGCTGGAGACGTGGACGCCCACCCTCGCGGACGACGTCGACCTCGCGGTCGACGTCGACGCGGCGCTCGCGCACGATGCTCGCCTGCGCCTCGACGCCCGCGCGGCGCGCGTCCAGCGCCGGCTCGACGGGGTCGAGCGCTCGGTCGCGATGCGGCTCGCGCGCCGGGCCCGCTGAGCGGGAGCGGCCGGGACAGCCGGTACCATCGGCCCTCTGGCTCCGCGTGCGCGGCCCCGAGGCCCCGGGCGCGTGCGTCCCGAGTCGACGCGCGCATGACGACGACCCCGAGCAACTACCCCGTCACGACGATCGAGCCCGCCGAGCGCAGGCTCATGCCGGAGTTCCGCGAGCTCTGGCGCCATCGCCACCTCGCGCTCCTCTTCGCCTGGCGCGACGTGAAGGTGCGCTACAAGCAGTCGCTGATCGGGATCGCCTGGGCAGTGCTCCAGCCGTTCCTGACGATGGTCGTGTTCACGCTCATCTTCGGGAAGTTCGCCGACTTCCCGTCGCAGGGGCTGCCGTACCAGGTGTTCGTCTACGCGGGCCTCATCCCGTGGACGTTCTTCGCGAGCTCGCTCGGGCTCTCCGCGGGCAGCGTGGTCGCGAACCGCGTGCTCGTCCAGAAGGTCTACTTCCCGCGCCTCGTGCTGCCGCTCTCGTCCGTCCTCGTGCCGCTCGTCGACTTCGTGTTCTCGTTCGTCGTGCTCCTCGGGATCATGGTGTGGTTCGACGTCGCGATCCAGCCGACCCTGATCCTCGCCCCGTTCTTCCTGCTGCTGATCGCGATGACCGCGGTCGGCGTCGGGTCGGCGCTCGCCGTGATCAACGTGCGCTACCGGGACGTGCCCTACACGATCCCGTTCCTGATCCAGATCTGGCTGTACGCGTCGCCGGTCATCTATCCGACGGCCGCGCTGCCCGAGAAGTACCAGATCATCTCGGCGCTGAACCCGGTCGTCGCCGGCGTGACGGGCTTCCGCTGGGCGCTCACCGGCACGCCGCCGCCCGACACGATCGTGCTCGTCCTCGGGATCTGCATGGCGACCGTCCTGTTCCTGGCCGGGCTGATGATCTACCGGCGCGGCGAGACGAAGTTCGCGGACGTGATGTGATGAGCCGGCCCGCAGTCGTCGCCGAGGGGATCTCCAAGCTCTACCGCCTGGGCGAGTACAAGGCGGGCTACGAGACGCTGCGCGACACGGTCGCCGACGCGGCCCGTCGGCTCCGCCACCGCGAGCGCCGTCACGAGACGTCCTCGGAGCTCTGGGCGCTCGACGACGTCTCCTTCGAGGTGAAGGCAGGCGAGGTGGTCGGGTTCATCGGGCACAACGGCGCAGGCAAGTCGACGCTGCTCAAGATCCTCACCCGGATCACGCCGCCCACGCGCGGTCGGGCGACGATCCACGGGCGCGTCGGGAGCATCCTCGAGGTCGGGACCGGCTTCCACCCGGAGCTGACCGGCCGCGAGAACGTCCTCCTCAACGGCGCCGTGCTCGGCATGAGCCGTCGCGAGGTGCTCTCGAAGTTCGACGAGATCGTGGACTTCTCCGGGATCGGCCAGTTCATCGACACGCCGGTCAAGCGCTACTCGAGCGGGATGTACGTGCGGCTCGCGTTCGCCGTCGCCGCCCACCTCGAGCCGGAGGTGCTGATCATCGACGAGGTGCTCGCGGTCGGCGATCACGAGTTCCAGCAGCGGTGCATGGGCCGGATCGAGGACATCAGCGGCTCCGGCCGGACCGTGCTGTTCGTCTCGCACGACATGCAGGCGGTCTCGCGGCTCTGCGATCGCGCGTACTGGCTCGAGAAGGGAAGGGTGGTGCTCGACGGGCCCAGCGAGTCGGTCGTCGCGCAGTACCTCCAGGGACGCTCCGGGAGCGGCGCCGAGCGGATCTGGCCCGTCGGGGAGGGGCCCGGCTCCGCCCGCGGCAGGCTCGTCCGGACGCGGGTGGTCGACGTGGACGGTCACACGCGCAACGCCGTCGACGTGCGCGAGCGGGTCGGGATCGAGATCGACTGGATCGTCGAGCAGCCGTCGGAGGTGCCGATCTTCCCGAAGCTCAAGCTGACGAACCAGCGGGGCGAGGTCATCTTCAACGCGCTCGACACCGACGAGCGGTGGCACGGGATCGCGTCCCCCGGCCGGTACCTCTCGACCGCCTGGATCCCCAGCCATCTCCTGAACGAGGGGTTCGTCAGCGTCGACGTCGCCGTCGTCAGCCTGGGGGCGCCGAAGCTCGCGAACGTCGTCAACGTCCCCGCGGTGATCTCGTTCCACGTCCAGGACGTCGGTGACGACGGGGCGTCGAGCAAGGGGCGCTACACGGGGCAGGTGAAGGGCGTGGTGCGGCCGTTGCTCGAGTGGACGACGGTCGCCGATGCGCCGTCCACGACCCACGTGGCGGCCACCGCGATCGCCCCCCGCTCCTCGTAGGGGCGGGGCATGCCCCGCCCGCCGGTCGGTCCGCGGCGGTCGTTACGACACGGCGAAGCGGACGACGTCGTCGCTGATCGCGTCGACGGGCGTCTCGAAGTTGCGCCGCGAGAGCGCGGCGAGCGACGCCGGCGAGCAGTACGTCGCCGTCGCGAGCACGCGCGCCGTGCCGGTGGCGAACCCGCCCCGGTGCAGCCCGCTCGTGTTGCAGAAGATCAGCGTCCCGCGCGGGGCGGTGAAGGTGGCGATGTCCTCGTGCGGCACCGCCCTCGCGACGTCCTCGTCGGAGACGCGCCCGTACCCCATCGGCGCCCACGGCCGCACGCCGTGGTACCGGCCGCCCGGCTGGCTCCCGGGGACGTACTCGAAGGGTCCGGCGCTCTCGTCCACGTCGACGAGGTAGAGGAACGCCTTCAGCAGGTGCTTGTCGTCGAAGTCGAAGTGCCAGTTCTGCGAGGCCACGCGCTCCTCGTCCGCCGGCTGCGGCGCCGTGTACCAGAGGTCGACGTACGAGAGCTTCGACCAGAGGCGCAGGTAGGCGTTCGCGAGGTCGAGCATCCTCCGCGAGACGCAGGCGCGGAACCAGGGCTGCTCGGTCGTCAGCGTGGCTCCCTCGAAGCTGTAGGCGCGCGCGACGAACTCCTTGCCCGGGCGCACCTTCAGCCCCACCCCGAGGGAGAGCGCCGCCTCCGTCTCCTCGATGAACGTGCGCCCCATCGCGTCGACGTCGTCCCACAGCTCGTGCTCGGGGAAGAGCTCCGCGAACGGGAGCACGGCGTAGCCGTCCGCGTCGAGTCGCTCCAGCACGCTCCGCTGCACCGCGTCGAGCTCGACCGGGTGCTCGGCGAACAGGCCGCGGCTCTTGCGATTCGAGAGGAGGCGGTCGTGGAGCTCGTAGGTCGCCACGATCCCGCGTCGCTCGGCCGCCGCCGCGACGCGGTTGACACGCTGCGCGAGCTTCGTCGTCTGGCGGTGCATCGACGGGCAGTCTAGATGGTCGAACGGGAACCATCTCGCGCCGCCCCTGTCGGGGCTGGACGTACCCTGCCCACGTGCGGATGGCGTTCGTCCACTACCCCGGGAGGCTCGCGCGTCTCGACGAGGCGCGTGCGGGCTCCGCGCCGACGGAGTTCCTGTTCGGCGCGATCGAGCTCGAGCGGGCGGGTCACCAGGTCACGCACCACGAGGTCGACCCGGCCGAGCCGGTCGGGCGCCTCGTGGCGCGCGCGATCGACCGCCAGGCAGGCGTCGGCCGCCTCCCGCCGCACCTCTCCGCCGCCGCGCTCCGCGGGACGAGACGGCTGCTCCCGGCGCTTCGCGAGGCCGACGTGGTCGTCGCGACGACCACGGGCACGACGATGGCGCTCGCCACCTGGCGTCGCGCCGGGCTCCTGCGCCGGCCGCTCGTCGGCATCGTCGCCGGCCTGCTGAACCGCCCCTGGAGCAGCCTCCGCCGCCGGACGACGCTGTCGCTCCTGCGGGCCGCCCACCCGGTGCTCTACGGCCCCGGCGAGCGCGACGGCCTGCTCGCGCTCGATCCGGGGCTCGCCGGTCGACTGCACGTCAACCCGTTCGCGGTCGACACCTCGTTCTGGTCGCCGGCCGGCACGCCGGGTGGCGCCGTGGTCGCGATCGGCAACGACGGGCACCGAGACTGGCAGACGCTCGTGCGCGCTGCGGAGGCGATCGACGCCCCTGTGAGGATCCTCACCGGGCATCGCCCTCCCGACACGGTGCCGGCCAACGTCTCGTGGGAGGAGGCCGACTGGCACCGCCGGGTGCTCTCGGACGTCGAGGTGCGCGAGCTCTTCCGCTCCGCGGCCGTCGTCGTCGTTCCGGTCAAGGACGTGCCCCAGCCATCCGGGCAGAGCGTCACGCTCCAGGCGTCCGCCTGCGGCCGCCCCGTCGTCCTCACGCGCACGCGTGGGCTGTGGGACGACCGGCTGCGCGACGGCGAGCAGGTCTCGTTCGTTCCGGCCGGCGACCCCGACGCGCTCGCCCGGGGGATCGCCGCGCTCCTCGCCGCTCCCGACCGAGCCGCGGCGCTCGGGCGTGCCGCCCGGGCGCACGTCGAGGCGACGGCCACGGTCGACGGGTACGCCGAGCGCCTGCTCGCGATCTGCCAGGACGCCGTCGCGGGGAGCGGTCGGTCGTGAGCCTGCGGACGAAGCCGCGCGCTGCTGTCGTCCACGCGCGCGCCGCCGGTCGCAGGGTGGGGGCGCTGGTGCGGACCGAGCTCGACGTGCGGGCGGCGACGCGGGAGCGCGCCGACGTCGCGCTCTTCCACGACGTCGCGCCGCCGCCGTCGGGCGGCGGGAACCAGTTCCTGCTCGGGCTCGCTCGCGAGCTCGAGCGTCAGGGGCTGGCCGTCGAGTGGAACCGGATCTCGGGCGCCACGCCTGCCTGCCTGTTCAACTCGTTCAACTTCGACCTCCATCGACTGCGGCGGTTCCGCCGGCCCGGCGTCCGGCTGGTGCACCGCGTCGACGGCCCGATCGGCGTCTACCGCGGCCGCGACGACGGCACCGACGCGCGGATCGCGCGCATGAACGCCGAGCTCGCGGACGCCACGGTGCTCCAGTCCCGCTACAGCCACGAGCGGCATCGGGAGCTGGGGATCGAGCTGCGTGCCCCCGTCGTGATCCCGAACGCCCCTGATCCGACGCTCTTCCATCCGCCGGCGGCGCGCGAGCCGCTCGACGGGCGGCCCCTCCGCGTCGTGATGACGAGCTGGTCGGACAACCCGCGCAAGGGGGCGGACGTGCTCGAGCTGCTCGACCGGGAGCTCGACCCGCGGCGCTTCGCCCTCACGTTCGTCGGGCGCACCCGGGTCACCCCCGTCCGCGCCCGCGTCGTGGGCCCGCTGCCCTCGGGCGCGCTCGCCGACCTGCTGCGCGGCCAGGACGCCTACGTCGCCGCGAGCCTGGACGACCCGTGCTCGAACGCCCTGCTGGAGGCGCTCGCGTGCGGCCTGCCCGCCGCCTATCGGCGCAGCGGCGGGCACCCGGAGCTCGTCGGCGAGGCCGGCGTGGGGTTCGACGACGCCGCCGGCGCCGTCGACGCGCTCGAGCGGGTCGCGGCGGAGCTCTCGCCGCTCCGGGCGGCGATCCGCGTGCCGTCGCTGGTCGAGGTGGCCGAGCGCTACCGGGCGGTGCTCGGATGCTGACCCCGCGCCGTGCCGCACGCGCTGCCACCGGGGTCGCGCGGGCCGGCGGCGTCCGGATCCGCACGGCACGGTGGCGCCCGGGCACCCGGCTGTTCGTCGTCTCCGACGGCGCCGGCTGGGCGATCGACGACGAGGCGGCCTACGTCGCCGAGGTCGCGACGCGGGCCGGCTACG
This sequence comes from uncultured Actinomycetes bacterium, assembly GCA_963703095.1. Classification (GTDB taxonomy): domain Bacteria; phylum Actinomycetota; class Thermoleophilia; order Gaiellales; family Gaiellaceae; genus Gaiella. The sequence goes on along the minus strand of OY969787.1, from coordinate 33,359 downwards.
CGCTCGGGTCTCCGGGCTGGGCGCGCCACGCGCGTCGCCAGGCGGTGTTCCACACGAGCCACTTCTCCGCGCTCCTGCCCGTGTGGGTCGAGTCCTCGCACCGCCTGGGGATGGCGTACTTCCACGGGCGACCCGGGACGCCGGGGTTCCCGGAGTTCGACCTCGCCTACGAGCGGCTCCGGGCCTGCCCCGAGCGGTTCGCCGCGATCCAGGTGACGCACGGCGAGATCGAGCAGCTCGTGCTCGAGGCCGGCGTCCCTGCCGAGCGCGTGCACCGCATCCCGATCGGGATCGAGCTCGAGCGATTCCCCCTCGTCACGGCCGAGGGACGAGAGGCCGCGCGCCGCGAGCTCGGTCTCCCGGCGACGGCCTTCGTCGTGGGCTCGTTCCAGAAGGACGGGGTGGGCTGGGGCGGCGGCGACGAGCCGAAGGCGATCAAGGGCCCGGACGTGCTGGTTGACGCCCTGGCGCGGCTGGCGGAGCGGGTCGACGATCTCGTCGTGCTGCTGACCGGCCCGGCCCGCGGGTTCGTGCGCCGGGGGCTCGCGGAGCGCGGGATCGCGCACGTCCACCGGCTGCTCCCCTCGCGCGATGCGCTCGCACGTGCGTACCGCGCGCTCGACGCGACGGTCGTCGCCTCCCGCCAGGAGGGCGGCCCCAAGAGCGTGCTCGAGTCGATGGCCACGGGCATCCCGCTCGTCTCCACGCGGGCCGGCCAGGCGACGGAGCTCGTCGTCGACGGCGTGAACGGCCTGCTCGTCGACGTCGAGGACGTCGAGGGCCTCGCCGCCGCGCTCGCGCGGATCCGCGACGAGCCGGACCTCGTGGCGCGCCTGCGCAGCGGCGGACGGGAGGCGGCGGAGGAGAACGCGCATACGGCCCTCGCGCCGCGTTGGGAGGCGCTGCTCGCGCAGCTCACCGGTCGTCCGGAGCGAGCATGACCGGTCGGGCGGGCCGGTACGGGCGGGCGGCGTCACGGTGGGCGCGCCTCGTCGTGCGGCGTCGGGTCGACCCGGGAGTGCGCGTGTTCTACGGCTGGGACGAGCTCCCCGGCCCGGGTGACCCGGTGGCCGGCGGCACGTCGAAGCTGCAGAAGCTCGCGGAGCGGTTCCCGAACGACCCGGCCGGGTTCTCGCTCCTGTACCTCGGCTCCAGCGCCCTCCCGCGCGACCTCCGCGCGCTCCTCGCCTACGCCAGGCGCCGCCGGATCCCGGTCGTCGTCAACCAGGACGGCGTGGGGTATCCGGGGTGGGCGGGCGCGCGCACGGAGGAGGTCAACGCGCCGCTGCGCCGCGCGCTGCACGCGGCCGACCACGTCCTCTACCAGAGCGCGTTCTGTCGCAGCTCGGCGGAGCTCTACCTCGGCGTCCCCCGCGGCTCGTGGGAGATCCTCCCGAACGCGGTCGACGTCGAGCGATTTCGCCCCGGCCCCGAGCCGGAGGGCGGGCCCGTGCTCCTGCTCGCGGGCGACCAGACCCAGGCCTACCGCCTCGAGCTCGGGCTTCGGGTGCTCGCGGCGCTCGTCGAGCGGCTGCCCGAGGCGCGCCTGCTCGTGACGGGACGGACGGTCGTCGACGGCGAGGCCCTCGTGGCGCAGCTGGGCCTGCAGGGTCGGGTCGAGCTGCTCGGTCGGTACGCGCAGCGGGACGCGCCCGCGCTCTACCGGCGCGCCCACCTGCTGCTGCACACGAAGGTGAACGACCCCTGCCCCAACGTCGTGCTCGAGGCGATGGCCTCGGGTCTGCCCGTCGTGCACCCCGCGAGCGGCGGGACGGTCGAGCTCGTGGGCGACGAGGCCGGCATCGGCGTCCCCCACGACGACGGCTTCGAGCGCGACACCCCGCCGACCCCGGATGCGCTCGCGACCGCTGTGCTGGAGGTCCTCGGAGCCCGCGAGACGTTCGCTGCGGCGGCCCGGCGGCGGGCGGAGGAGCGCTTCCCGCTGACCGTCTGGCTCGACCGGCACGCCGAGCTCTTCGCGACGCTCGCGGAGCGTCAGCGCGTGGCCGTGCGCCCGGCCCGGTAGCCGCGCAGGCGCCCCCGCCACGTCGCCGCGTGGAAGCGGGCCCGATCGACGTCGCCGCGCGCGAGGGAGGCGACGATCCCGCCGAGCGGCCGCACCAGCATCCGTCCCAGCACGCGTGCGCCGAGCGCGTGCCGGCCGAGCAGGAAGCCGACGCTGCCGCCGTCGCGCCGTCCGAGCGCCACCAGCTCGTCACCCGTCGGCTCGCGGTGACGATGGTGGACGACGACGGACGGATCCTGGCGCGCCACGGCTCCGGCTGCGAGCGCGCGCAGCAGCAGGTCGACGTCCTCGCCGGACGTCCAGGGCGTCCCCGACCCGAGGCCCAGCCGCTCGTCGAACGGCCCGACGCGCTCGAGCAGGTCACGGCGCACGAAGGTGGACGCGGAGTTCCCCGCATGCCAGACGTCGTGCGCGACGATCGTGCGCGCCTCGTCCGGCCAGCGCCCCGACGCGCGACCCGAGGGCTCGGCCGTCCGTCCGGTGAGCAGATCGAGGCCCGGATCCGCCGCGAACGCTCCTGCGACCCGTGCGAGGAGGTCGGGGGGATAGGCGCAGTCGTCGTCGGGGAACCCGACGAGCGTGGCGGTGGCAGCGGCGAGGCCGGTATTGCGGGCCCGGGAGAGCCCCGGCGCGCTGCGCAGATGGACGATCTCCAGCCCACCGGGATGCGCCTCGAGCACACCTTCCACCGTGTCGTCCGCGCTCTGGTCGACCACGATCACCCGGGCCGGTGGGCGCGTCTGCGCCGCGAGCGAGTCGAGCAGCTCTCGCAGCGCGGCGGCGCGCCCGACCGTCCCGACGACGAGGTCGACCGTGGGCAGTGCGTCCACGCGTGACAGGCTATCGGGGTGACCTCCCGGCGAGCCCCGCGCGTGTCCGTCCTCGTCGCCGCCCACGACGCCGCTGCCACCCTGCCGCTCGCCGTGCGCAGCATCCTCCGGCAGTCGTTGGCCGACCTCGAGCTGGTCGTGGTGGACGACTGCTCGACCGACGAGACGCACGCGCTGCTCGCCGCCGTCGACGACCCGCGTCTCGTCGTCGAGCGCAACGAGCGGAACCTTGGGCTCGCAGCGTCCCTCAACCGCGGCCTCGAGCGCGCCCGGGCACGCTGGATCGCGCGGCTCGACGCGGACGACGTCGCTCTGCCGGACCGGCTGGAGCGGCAGCTCGCCCTGGTCGAGAGGCGGCCCGGTCTCGCGGTGCTCGGCACGGCCGTCCTCGAGATCGACGCAGCCGGCGTGTCCGGCGCGCGCCACGTGCCTCCGGTCGGAGCGGCCGCGGTGCGCTGGCACGCGCTGTGCTCGTCGCCCTTCTTCCACCCGACCGTCCTCGTCGACCGCGAGGCGCTCGACCGCCACGGGCTTCGCTACGACGAGCGCCTCGGAGAGAGCGAGGACTACGACCTGTGGACGCGACTGCTCTCCGTTGCCGAAGGAGACAACAGCGATCAGGCGCTCACGCTCCGCCGGGTGCACGCGGCCCAGGCGACGCGCCGGCGCGGCGACCTGCAGCGGTCGATCCAGCGCGACGTGGCGCTGCGCGAGATCGCTCGGGTGGCGCCGTCGCTGCCCCGGCTGGAGGCGGAGCTCGCCTGGCGCGTCGGCGCCGGGCTCGAGCTCGAGGCGGGCAGCGCCGCATCGGCGCGCGACGCGTACCTGGAGCTGGTCGAGGCCGTCGTCCGGCTTCGCCCCGCGGACGCGCGCGTCGTCCGCTCGCTCGCTGCACGGCGGCTCTCGCGGCTGGGCGGCGACGGGGCGAGCGCCGCGCTCCGCCTCGACCCGCTGCTGCCGCTACGCGTGGGGCGGGATGCGGCGATGCGCCGGCGCGCCTGTCGATCCGATCGGGCGCGCGCCGCCTCGTGGCTCCGCGCCCTCGACGAGCGGCGGCCGGTTCGCGTCACGGTCGTCTCCCCCGAGCCGACCCCCTACCGCTCCCCGCTCCTCGACCGGGTCGCCGCGCGCCCCGAGGTCGACCTCACCGTCGTCTACGCGGCGGTCACGGTCGCAGCGCGGGCGTGGGGCGACGTCGAGCCGCAGCACCGCGCCGTGTTCCTGGGCGGGGTGCGCGTGCCCGGCCTCCGGCGGCTGCTGCGGCACGACTACCCGGTGACCCCCGGTGTCCTCGGCGCGCTGCGCACGACGGCGCCCGACGTCGTCGTCGTCACCGGGTGGAGCACGTTCGCGTCGCAGGCCGCCCTCGCGTGGTGCCGCCTGCGACGCGTGCCGTACGTCCTCCTCGTGTCGAGCCACGACGACGACCCGAGACCGGGGTGGCGGCGGGCGGTGAAGAACGCGGTGGTGCCCCGGGTCGTGCGCGGGGCGTCGGGCGCGCTCGTGCTCGGCGCGCGGTCGCGTGCCTCGCTCGTCGCGCGCGGCGCCCCGCCCGACCGCGTGCGCGTCTTCGCGAACACGGTCGACGTGGAGGAGTGGGGGAGGAGGATCGACGCGCTCGCGCCGCGGCGGGCCGAGCTGCGCGCCGGGCTGGGGGCCTCGGCCGAGGACGTGGTCTTCCTGTCGGTCGCGCGACTCGTGCCCGAGAAGGGCCTCGACGTGCTCGTCGAGGCAGCTGCGAGCGCAGGGGTGCCCGAGCTCCTGCTCGTCGTCGCCGGCGACGGCCCGGAGCGGACGGCGCTCGAGGAGCTCGCCGCCGCGCGCGCCGTGCGGCTGCGCGTGCTCGGTGACGTCGCCTGGGACGAGCTCCCGGGCGTCTACGCCGCCGCGGACGTCTTCGCCCTCGTCTCGAGGAGCGAGCCGTGGGGCGTGGTCGTCAACGAGGCCGCAGCGGCGGGTCTCCCGCTCGTGCTCTCCGATCGGGTCGGGGCCGCGCCGGACCTGCTCGAGGACGGCGCGAACGGCGTGCTCGTCCCTGCGGGCGAGGCGGGCGCGACCGGCGAGGCGCTCCGCCGGCTCGCGGGCGACCCGGCGCTGCGGGAGCGCATGGGGCAGTGCTCGCGCGCGTCGATGCGCGGACGCGGCTACGAGCCGAGCGTCGACGCGTTCGTCGAGGCCGCGCTCGACGCGACCTCACGATAGACCGCCTCCTGCGCGTCGACGACGTGCTCCCAGGACGTGCGCCGCGCCGCGGCGCGGCCACCCTCCCTGAGGCGCCGGGCGAGGTCGCGATCGGCGATCACCGACCCGATCGCCTCGACGACGGCGCGTCGCTCGTCGGGCACGACGAGCGCCTCGCCGTCGCGCAGGAACCCCGCAATCCCACAGCGGTCGGTGACGACGAGCGGCGTGCCGGCCGCCGCGGCCTCGGCGGCGGACAGGCCGAAGCTGTCGCCCGCCGAGGCGAGCACGAAGACCGTCGCCTCGCCCATCAGCGCGAGCGGCGGCTCGTCGGTCGGCCCGAGGCGGTGGACGCGACCCCCGAGCGCCGGGTCGGCGAGCGCCTGGTCGAGCCCGGCGAGCGCGCCGTGCCGGTCGTCGGGCCCGACGAGCACCACGTGGAGCCCGGGGTGCGCGCGCGCCGCCGCCACGAGGTGGCCGATCCCCTTGCCCGAGGCGATCCGGCCGACGTAGAGCGCGAGCGCGGCGTCCGACGGGATGCCGAGCCTTCGCCGCAGGCTCCCGTCGGGAGGCGGCACGGAGTCGGGGTCGGGAAAGCCGAGCCCGCGGACGACGACCCGGGCGCGAGCGATCCCGCGCGCGACGACGTCGTCCGCCTCCAGCTGCGAGACCGTCACCACGGCGCGAGCACGCCACGCGACCCGGTCGAACAGCGCTCGGTCGAGCGCCCGCTTGAGCGCGACCTTGCGCAGCCGTGCGCGGAACATCCCGAGCGGCTCGAACACCGTGGGGATCCCGGCGCGACCCGCCCAGCCGGACGTCCACGTCGTGACCGGGTCGCGGAACCCGTGCACATGGACGACGTCGGGTCGAGGGAGGCCGCGCAGCGCCGAGGGCAGGGAGGGCGGCGCGCCCATCCAGCGGTACCGCAGCGGGGTGCCGAGGTGGTAGACGGTCGCGCCGTCGACCTCGTCCACCCACGTCCGCCGCGCCGGTGACGCGTCGACCTCGAGCAGCGTGGTGGTGACCACGTCGACGCTGTGACCCCGCTCGACGAGGCGGCCGACGATCTCCCGCGCCGCCACCACGGGGCCGCCGAAGGCGCGGGCGGGCCAGTAGGCGGGCGAGGCGAGCAGGATCCGCAGCGGCCGGTCGTCCATGCCGCGGGACCGTAGCGACCGCGACGGCGCCAGGCCGGCCGGGGCGCGAGGCAGGCTCTGTGCGCCCGCCTCCGGACCTCGGTCGTAGGGGCCGGGCATGCCCGGCCCTCCCCTCGGCGCGCGGCGGCCCAGCGCAGGTGGCTGTGGAGGGCGGGCCGACATGAACGCGCGGACCCCGGCACGCGTCCCCGACGGGAACGCGTGAACCCCGGCGGGCGTCCGCGACGGGAACGCGCGGACCCCGGCAGGCGTCCCCGACGGGAACGCGCGGACGCCGGCACGCGTCGTAGGGGCCGGGCATGCCCGGCCCTCCCGCACCGCGCCCGGACGCCGACGATCTGGCGGGGCGAGCCCCGCTCTACGTCAGGTACCGCTCGTGCACCGCGTCGAAGCTGTAGACGCGCGAGCGGTCGCCCCCGTAGCAGGCGAGCAGCCGGGGGAAGTAGCCGGCGAGCGCCTCCTCGTAGTCCACCCGCCCCTCGATCAGCCGCGTGGCCGCGTCCACGATCTCGTCGAGATCCTCCCGGATGCGGGCGGCGCACATCGTCGTCGTCCGCTCTCCCTCCCCGTCGTCGTCGGCGGGGACGACCGGCAGGGCGCGCGACCAGACGAAGCACGGGCCGTACGTCGCGGGGTCGGGGAGCACCGAGTGGAACGGGACGCTGTTGAAGAACGTCTCGTGCCAGTCGCCGCCCGAGATCGTCAGCCACGGCGTGCCGACCGCGACGGCGGCGAACCCGAAGCCCGAGTGGGGCGAGAGGAACAGGTCGCTCGCCTCCACCACGGCGAGCTGGTCGAGCAGCGGGAGGTCGAAGAGGTCGACGACGCCCGCGAACCGCTCGCCCAGCGCCGCGACGTCGGCCCACGCGTACCCGCTGGCGGTGCGACCGGACCGATCGGCGTGCCGCCCGACGAAGCACACGCGGTGGTCGGGATGGCGCTCGGCGAGCGCGTCGAGCACGAGTCGCCACGACGTGAGCGACGGGTAGAGCGCGGTGCGCTGCGAGCTGCCCGCGGGCAGCACGCAGATCGCCCGGCTCCCGTCCAGCAGCGCGCTCGCGCGTGCTCGTGCGTCGTCGGGCAGCTCGAGCCGGAGCCGCTGGTGCGGGACGTAGGCCGGCGGCTCCGAGCCGGCGGGCGTGCGGGCGACGCGGGCGCGGAAGTGCGCGCGCGACGCCGCCGCGTAGCGCCGATAGCCGGTGAAGGCCGCGTGGCTGGGGCTGTCGATCTCCGGGTGCTCCACGACGTAGTCCCAGTCGCGCGGGATGCCGCGCAGCGCGCGGCGCGGGCTCGCGCTCGTCGCGCCGAAGTCGTGATAGCCGACCGGATAGGTCGTCCGCACGAACGGGCAGCAGCCCGCGAGCTCGACGGCCGTCGCGCCGTTGACGACCAGGCTGACGGGCAGACCGGGGGTTCCCGTCGCGTAGCCGAGGCAGGTGCGGAGCGCCTCGACCATGTGGCCGACGGCGTGCGAGTACCAGTAGTCGACGAGCAGACCGCTGCCGCCCCGCGGCGCCCTGCGGTCGAGGGCGGTCAGGACGTGTCTGCCGGGGAGCCTCATCCGTCGTCGTCGTCCGAGCGCGTGGGCGCCTCGTCCTGCCTTGGCACGGTGCGCCGTACGATACGCGCCGTGCGCCCGCGGATCCTCGTGCTCAACCAGTACTACTGGCCCGGGGTCGAGGCGACCGCTCAGCTCCTCGCGCAGCTCTGCGAGGCGCTGGCCGAGGAGATGGACGTGACCGTCGTCACCGGCCAGCTCCGCGGGCACGCGGCGCTGCCCGTCGACGAGGTCCGGAACGGCGTGCGGATCGTGCGCGTCCGCTCGACCTCCTTCGACCGGGCCCAGCTCCACCATCGCGCCGCGAACTACGTCACGTACCTCGGCGACACGATCCTCACCGCCCTCCGCGGCGAGCGGCCCGACCTCGTCCTGTGCATGACGGATCCCCCGATCGTGGGCGACATCGGCCTCGTCGTCGCCCGGCGCTTCGGCGTGCCGCTGCTCGTGATCAGCCAGGACGTCTTCCCGGAGATCGCCGAGCGCGTGAAGCGCCTGGAGAGCAAGGTCGTCGTCGGTGCGCTCCGCCAGCTCGTCGGCCTCTACCTGCGTCGCGCCGACCGGGTGGTCGCGATCGGGGAGACGATGAAGCTGCGCCTCGTCGAGAAGGGGGCGCGCCCCGGGCGCGTGGAGGTGATCCCCAACTGGGTCGACACGACCGAGATCACGCCCCAGCCGCGCGACAACGACTGGGCGCGCGGTCACCGCCTCGAGGAGTCCTTCGTGGTGATGCACTCGGGCAACGTCGGCCATGCGCAGGACCTCGACACCCTGATCCGCGCCGCCACCTTCCTCCGTGACCTCGACCGCCTGCGCATCCTCGTGATCGGCTTCGGGGCCCGCCACCAGGAGCTCGTGGACCTCGCCACGCGGCTCGAGGTGAAGGGCACCGTCTGGTTCCTCCCCTACCAGCAGCGCCACCACCTCTCGCAGTCGCTCTCGACCGCGGATCTCCATTTCGTGGGTCTGGCGCGCGGGCTCGCGGGCTTCGTCGTGCCGAGCCGGATGTACGGGATCCTCGCGGCGGGTCGGCCCGTGCTCGTGTCGGCGGACGACGAGAGCGAGACGGCGCGCATCGTGCGGGAGGCGGAGTGCGGGTTCGTCGTCCCACCCGGCCGGCCCGAGCTCGTCGCGGGAGTGGTGCGCGACGTGGCCGAGGGACGGCTGTCGGTCGAGGGGATGGGCGAGCGGGGCCGGGCCTGGGTCGAGCGCGAGGCCGACCGCTCGGTCGCGTTCGAGCGCTACCGCGCGCTCGTCGCCGACGTCGTCGGCTCGGCCTCCTGACGCACCGCGGGGAGCGCCTCGGCTCTCGCGCGCTCAGCCGCCGAGCCGTCGAGACGTGGGGCGCGCGAGGAGCGAGCGGTACAGGCGGTCGACGTCGTCCACGAGGCGGGAGACCGCGTAGCGCTCCGTGACGCTGCGCCGCCCCTCCGCGCCGAGCGCGGCCGCGAGCGACGGGTCGGCCGCGAGCTTCGCCAGGCGATCGGCCATCGCGTCCGCGTCCCCCGCGTCGACGAGAAAGCCCGTCACGCCGTCCTCCACGACGTCGGCGACGCCGCCGACGTCGGTCACGACGACGGGCCGTCCTGCCGCGAGCGCCTCGATGATCGTCACCGGCGTCCCTTCGTTGGCCGAGGTCAGGACGACGGCGTCGCTGATCGCGTAGAACGGCGCGACGTCCTCCTGGTACCCGAGGAACAGGCACGAGCGGGCGACCCCGAGCTCGTGCGCGAGCTCCTCGAGCCGGGGCCGGTCGTCGCCGTCCCCGACGAGCAGCAGCGCGGCGTCGACGCCGTGCCGGCGCAGCGCGACCAGCACCCGCAGCAGGTCCTCGGTGCGCTTGACGGCCGTCATCCGGCCGAACCAGCCGACGAGGAACGCCTCCTGGGGGATCCCGAGCCTGCGCCGGACCTCCGACGGGTCGCCGTCGAACCGCACGCGGGGCTCGAGGTCGATCCCGAGTCGGATCACCTCGAACTTCGACGCGGGCGCGATGCCGAGCCCGACCAGCTCGTCGCGCACCTCGGGGCTGACCGCCACGAGGCGGTCGCTCATGATCGCCAGGATCCGCTCGATCGCGCGGAACAGGCGCGAGCCGACGGTGCCGAAGTACCCCCGCAGGACGTGGCCGTGGAACGTGTGGACGACGACCGGCCGCGGCCTCCCTGCGAAGAGCGCCGCGAAGCGCCCGACCGCGCCCGCCTTCGCCGTGTGCGTGTGGACGACGTCCGGGCGGACGTCGCGCAGGATCCGCGCCAGCCGGAGCGCCGCGACGAGGTCGTGGACGGGGGACAGCTCGCGGGAGAGCCCGGGCAGGCGGACGATCTCGACGCCCGCGCTGTTCGCCACCCGCTCCATCGACTCCTCGCCGCGTGCCACGTCGCCGGCGACGAGCGTCGTCTCGTAGCCGCGCGAGGCGAGCCCCTCGGTCAGGTACGTGACGTGCAGCGCCGGACCGCCGACGTTGAGGCGGGCGATCACGCGGACGATCTTCACGGGAGCCGTATCGGTCGACGCCGTCACGCGCGCGAGCCTAGCCATCGGGCGCGCCCCTTCAAGTGACAAGTTGTCACTTGCATGGAGGAGCACCGTCTACACTCGCGCGGTGCTCGCCCTGAAGGCGCTGTTCTGGGGGTCGCTCGGCGCGGTGGCGTGGACGCACGTCGGCTACCCGCTCGCCGCCATGGCGGCAGCCCGTGTCCGCCCGCGGCCCGTGCGGCGCGATCCGTCGCACACGCCGTCGGTGACGGTGGTCGTCGCGGCCCACGACGAGGAGCCGGTGATCGCGCGCCGGGTCGAGAACCTGCTCGCGCTCGACTACCCCGCCGACCGGGTCGACGTCGTCGTCGCGTCGGACGCGTCGACCGACGGCACGAACGCGATCGTCGAGGAGATCGCCGCCCGCGAGCCGCGCGTGCGGCTGCTCGACTGCCCGCGCGGGGGCAAGGTGGCCGCGCAGGACCGGGCGGTGCGGGAGGCGACCGCCGAGGTCGTCGCCTTCTCCGACGCGAACGCGACGTGGGCGCCCGACGCGCTGCGCCTGCTCGTCGAGAACCTCGCCGATCCGGAGGTCGCGTACGTCTGCGGTCAGCTGCAGCTGCAGGACGCGGACGGATCGAACCGCGAGGGCCTCTACTGGCGCTACGAGATGCTCCTGCGGGAGGCCGAGTCCACCCTCGGGTCGGTGACGGGCGGGAACGGCTCGATCTACGCGGTGCGGCGCTCGGACTACGTCGAGGTCGACCCCACCTGGGGCCACGACCTGTCGTTCCCGTATCGCATGGTGCAGGCCGGGCGACGGGCGGTCTACGAGCCGCGAGCGCACGCCTTCGAGAAGCCGACCCCGTCGAACGAGACGGAGTACCGCCGCAAGGTGCGGATGTTCGAGCACTGCTGGGAGATCACGTTGCGCGGTGGCATGCTGCGCGGCCTGCCGCCCGGGTACCTCGTCGCGATGCTCTCGCACCGCGTGCTCCGCTACGGCAGCGGGCTCGCGCACCTGGCGCTGGCCGCCACGAGCGTCGCGCTCGCCCCGGCCGGCCTGGTCTACGCGGCCGTGCTCCTCGACCAGCTCGCGCTCGCCGCGGCGTTCGCGGCCGGCGTGCCCATCGCCCGCTACTACGTCTACGTCACGTGGGCGACCGTCCAGGCGCTGTGGAACTACCTCCGTCGCGGCGTTCCCGCCACGTGGGAGGCGGCGGAGGGCACGCGCTGAGGAGGTGCCAGGCGACCGCAAGGTGGGCGAGGCATGCCTCGCCCCTACGAGGCGGTCACAGGGGGCGCGTCGCGAGGCTCATGGGCGCACCGCCCTGCGCACGCAGGCCATGGGGCGTAGGGGCGAGGCATGCCTCGCCCGCTCTTTCGCGGCGGACACGTCCGCATGGGGGGATATCCGCCAGTCGCTTCCTCGGATATCCTGCCTCGCGTGAAGACGAGCATCGACATCGACCGCGAGCTCGCCGACGAGGTGGCCGAGATCCTCGGCACGGCGACGCTGAAGGACACTGTGCACCTCGCGCTGGTCGAGGTGCGTCGGGCTGAGATGCGCCGCCGGCTCGCCGAGCGCGTCCGCAGCGGGACGCTCCCGGTGCCGACCCAGGAGGAGTACGAGGCGCTGCGACGGCCGAAGCTGCCGGTCGGCGCGCTGGAGCCGCTGCCGAAGCGTCGTCGCACGACGTGACGCGGGTTCTTGCGGACACGAGCGTCTGGATGCGCCGTGGGCAGCCGGAGGTCGCAGCGCTGCTCGCCGACGCCATCGATGCCGACGAGATCTTCCTCACGTGCCCGGTCGAGCTCGAGCTGCTGCGGACGGCTCGGAACGCCGCGGAGCTGGCGCTGCTCCGAGACGAGTACGCAGCGCTTCGCCGGGTAGACGTCGGCGGGGCGATCGAGCAGCGTGCGCTGGACGTCCAGGCATCGCTGAGCTGGAGGGGATACCACCGGGGACCGTCGCCCGTCGACCTCCTGGCGGCGGCCGCCGCGGAGGAGGCGGGCGCGGAGCTGTGGCACTGCGACCGGCACTTCGACCTGATCGGCGAGGTTACGGGTCAGCCAATGCGCCGGGTGGGCACGTGAACCGCGCGCTCGACGTCGCGCTCGCCGGGACGGGGCTCGTCCTCACGAGCCCGCTGCTCGGGCTGGCGGCGCTCGCGATCAAGCTGGAGGACGGCGGCCCGGTGCTGTACCGCCAGCGACGGGTCGGCAAGGACGGCGCCGACTTCGAGATCCTCAAGCTCCGCTCGATGGTGGTGGGCGCGGAGACGAAGGGGGCGGGGCTCGCCGTCGACGCCGGCGACGCGCGCATCACGCGGGTCGGGCGCATCGTGCGGCGGACGTCGATCGACGAGCTGCCCCAGCTGTGGAACGTCGTGCGCGGCGAGATGTCGGTGATCGGCCCGCGGCCGACGGTGCGCGCACAGGTCGACCGCTACACGGCGCGGCAGCGACGCCGCTTGGAGGTGAAGCCGGGACTGACCGGCTGGGCTCAGGTCCACGGTCGCGCGACGCTGCCGTGGGCCGACCGCATCGAGCTCGACGTCTGGTACGTCGACCACCGCTCGCCTGCCGTCGACCTGAGGATCCTGCTGCGCACCCCACTCGCGCTGTTCGGCGGCACCTACAAGGGCGCGACGGGCGGCTGGAAGGGCAAGGAGCCCGGCTGAAGCCGGGCACCCGGGTGGTCCCCGTTGGGTCGGTGCCTAGCTTCGGCTGGAAGGGGGAGGAGCCCGGCTGAAGCCGGGCACCGGGGGTGAGGCCCGCTGTCGGTGCCTGGCTTCAGCCAGGCTCCTGAGGGAGATCGTGGCCGCCTGACCTGCCTCCCGCCCCGGGCTCCGAGAGCGGGCGGGGCAGGCCCTGCCCCTACGCACGCGGGCACCCTAGGCGCGAGTCCGCGAAGCGGAGTCGCGCCCCGCGGTACCCTGCCGCTTCGGATGACCGGTGTGCTCTTCACCTGTGCCGGGCAGCGGGTCGACATCGTCAGCGCGTTCGCGCGCGCCGGCGCGCTGACGGTCGCGACCGACGCCGACACGCTCGCCCCGGCGCTCTACCACGCGGATCGCATGGCGATCGTCCCGCGCGTGGACGATCCCGGGTACGTCGCCGCGCTCGCCGCGCTCGTCGCGGAGCACGACGTGCGGCTGATCGTCCCCCTCAGCGACCTCGACCAGGAGATCCTCTCCCGCGCCTCCGACCGGCTCGCGCCCGCCCTCGTGCTCGCGCCGAGCCCCGACGTCTGCCGGGCGATGGGCGACAAGTACCTCGCGCACCTGCTGTTCGAGGAGCACGGGATCGACACGCCCCGCTCGTGGCTTCCGTCGGACGTGCCGCCCGATGCGCGCTTCCCGCTGCTCGTCAAGGTGCGCGAGGGCTTCGGCTCGCAGCACATCTACCGAGCCGACACGCCGGACGAGCTCGCCCACCATCTCGAGAAGACCCCGGTCGACTCGTTCGTGCAGGAGCGCTGCCTCGGTGAGGAGTTCTCGATCGACGTCTTCTGCGACCTCGACGGCCGCTGCCTCAACGCGATCCCCCGGTCGATGATCCAGTCGAAGGGGGGCGAGTCGATCAAGGGCCGCTCGGTGCGCGATCCGGAGCTGATCGCGCACGGCGCGCGCGTCGCGGAGACGATCGGCATCGCGGGCCCCGCCAACATCCAGTGCTTCCGTGAGCCCGACGGCACGCTGCCCGTCACCGACGTCAACCCGCGCTTCGGCGGCGGGTTCCCCCTGCCGCTCGCCGCGGGGAGCCGCTACCCGGCGCTCGCGCTCGCGCTGGCGCGCGGGGAGCGGCCCGAGCCGACGCTCGGCGAGTTCCGCGACGGGATCGTGATGACGCGCTTCTTCTCCGATCTCTGCCTCGTCGAGGACGACTCCGGGCGGCTCGTGCCGTTCGCCGAGGAGCTGCCGCACCCGATCGCCGCCGAGCCCGGCGAGGCATGAGCAGGCGCACGCTGCTGGTGGGCGCGATCGCGCTCGCCGTGCTCGTGGCGGCGGGTGGGATCGCCGCGTTCCTCGTGCTGCGCGAGGCCGAGGACGTGCGGGGCTCGTCGACGGAGGAGTTCGTCGTCACCGACATCCCCGACCCGCCGCCGCCTCCGCGTCCCGCCCCGGACGAGGAGGAGCTGAACGAGATCGTCTCGTGGCCGACCTACGGATACGCGTCGACCCGGGTGCGGATCTCGCCGTACGACCACCGGCCGCCGTTCACGCAGCGGTGGCTCTTCCGCGGGCGCGACCTGCTCGAGTTCCCGCCCTCGATCGCCTACGGCCTGCTCTTCGTGACGAACAACGACGGGACGACGTTCGCCGTCGACGCCGACACGGGCAAGCAGGTCTGGCGGCACGACGCGGGCCGCTGCGTCGCCTCCACGCCGGCGGTGGTCGAGGGTCTCGAGCTCGTCGTCCAGTCCTTCCTCAACCGCCCGCCCTGCAACTCGAGCGCCTCGCCGTTCGACCTCGACGGGCAGGTGATCGCGTTCGAGGCCCGCACCGGCAAGGTGCGCTGGCGCTCGACGCTCGGGCCGACGGAGTCGTCGCCGCTCGTGCTCGGGAACCGCGTCCTGGTGGGGGACTGGCGGGGCGACGTGGTCGCGCTCGACGTCCGCTCCGGCCGCACGGTGTGGCGCTACCGGACGGGAGGACGCGTCAAGGGCGCGGTCTCCGCGAGCGGCAACCGCGCGTACGTCGGGAGCTACGACGGGCGTGTCTACGCCCTCGACGCGCGCACGGGCGCCCTGCAGTGGAGCGCCTCGTCGCAGGACCGGTTCGGCACCAACGGCCGGTTCTACTCGACGCCGGCGCTCGCCTACGGTCGCGTCTTCGTCGGGTCGACCGACGGCAAGGTCTACTCCTTCGGCGCTGCGTCCGGCGACCTGGTGTGGGCGACCTCGACCGGTGGCTACGTGTACTCGTCGCCCGCCGTGTGGCAGCAGACGGTGTACGCGGGCTCGTACTCGGGCAGGCTCTACGCGCTCGACGCGGCGACCGGCGAGACGCGGTGGACGTTCTCCGCGAACGGGCCGATCTCGGGCTCCCCGACCGTGATGGACGGGCTCGTCTGGTTCGCCACGCTCGAGCGCCGCACCTACGCGGTCGACGCCCGCACCGGCCGTCAGGTGTGGACGTTCCCGGACGGGGAGTACACGCCGCTCGTCGCCGACGCCGACCGCGCGTACCTCGTCGGCTACGCCCGGATCTACGCCCTCGACCCGAAGCGCTGACGGGCCGCGCTGGGCGCTACCGTTCCGCGATGCGCGTGATCGTCACCGGCGCCGCCGGCTTCATCGGCTCCCACCTCGCGGAGGCGCTCATGGCCGCGGGGCACGACGTCGTCGGCGTCGACTCGTTCACCGACTACTACGACCCCGCGCTGAAGGAGGAGAACGCTCGCGACCTCGACGTCCGGCGCCTCGATCTCGCGCACGACCCGCTCGACCTTGCCGGGTTCGACGCCGTCCTCCACCTCGCGGGCCAGCCAGGCGTGCGGAGCTTTGGCGACGTGTTCGGGACGTACCTGGAGCGCAACGTGCTCGCGAGCCAGCGCGTGTTCGAGGCGGCGGCCGCGGCGGGCGCGCGGGTCGTGTTCGCGTCGTCCTCCTCGATCTACGGCGAGGCGGAGCGGTATCCGACCGCCGAGGACGTGGCGCCCCGCCCGCTCTCGCCCTACGGGATCACCAAGCTCTCCTGCGAGCACCTCGCCCGCGCGTACGGCCGCAGCTTCGGCCTCGACGTGGTGGTGCTGCGCTACTTCAACGCCTTCGGCCCCCGCCAGCGACCCGACATGGCCTTCCCACGGATCGTCGCGGCGCTCGCCGAGGAGCGTCCGTTCACGCTCTTCGGCGACGGGCTGCAGAGCCGGAGCTTCACGTACGTCGGCGACGTCGTGGCCGCCACCGCGCTCGCGCTGGAGCATGCAGCGGCCGGGACGACGTACAACGTCGGCGGTGGCGAGGAGGCCACGATGAACGAGACGATCGCGGCGCTCGAGGCGATCGCCGGCCGCTCGCTCGAGGTCGTCCGCGAGGACGCGGTGCCCGGCGACCAGCGGCGGACGAAGGCGGACACGACCCGCATCCGCGCCGATCTGGGGTGGGAGCCGACGACCTCGCTCATCGACGGATTGCGGGCGCAGTGGGCGTGGGCCGCTGCTAGGGTCGGCGCGTCATGAGCACGGGTGCGCAGGGTGGCGTCGACCTCCACGCCGAGCAGGAGATCGACCTCCGCTCCGCCTGGACGCGGATCAGGGCGCGCTGGTGGATCCCGATCGTCGGGCTCGTGCTCGGCGCGGTGCTCGGTGTGGTGTTCGCTGCCAGCGGCGCGGCCGTCTACGACGCGAAGGCGCTCCTCTACATGGGCCAGCCGTTCACGCCCGCGGGCGGCGGGCAGCTGCAGAGCCTGCAGACCAACCCCCGCACGGTGACGGAGGTGATCAGCTCGGAGCCGTCGCTCGAGGCGGCGGCCGAGGCCTCGGGGCTGACACGGGCGCAGCTCCGGGGGAACGTGACCTCGGCGCCGGTGACCATCTCGCAGGGCGCCACGGCCAGGAACCTCTCGCCCCTGATCGAGATCCGGGTGAAGGCGCCGACGCGCGACGCGGCCGAGGCGGCCGCCACCTCCCTGTCCGAGTCGGTGATCGAGGCGGTCCGTGGCTACACCGACGAGAAGGTCAAGCTGCTCGAGCGCGAGATCGCCGTCAGCGCCGATGGCCTCGCCCGCGTCGAGCGCCGCCTCGAGCGCGCCTACGCGCAGCAGGAGGCGAACGCCAACGCGAACGACCTTCCCGCCTCTGAGCGCCTCATCGTCCAGCAGAGCATCAACGCGACGATCGCGGCCTCGGAGGCACAGCGGATCACCCTCCAGGCGGACATCAACAGCGCACGGCAGCTCCTCGGGCTCGCGAACGAGGTCGAGCGCCCCGCCCTGATCCAGGAGCCGCTCGCCCGCAAGACCGAGGCCACGAGCAGCCGCAACGCCGCGATCGTCGGCGCGCTCATCGGCCTCCTGCTCGGCGCCCTGGTCGCCTACGCGGTCGACCCCGTGCTGCGCAGGAGGGCCGCGCAGACGGCGAGCTGAGGGCTGCGCCGTGCTCGAGGGCCAGCGCGTCGCGGTCGTCGTCCCCGCCTTCGAGGAGGAGCTCCTCGTCGCGGACACGATCCGGGGGATCCCCGACTTCGTCGACCGGATCGTCGTGGTGGACGATCACTCGCGCGACGCGACGGCGCAGCGGGCGCGCGACGTCGGCGACCCGCGCGTCGTGGTGCTCGAGCACGAGGCGAACGGCGGCGTCGGGGCCGCGATCCTCACCGGCTACCGCCACTGCCGGGACGAGGGGTTCGACGTGACGTGCGTGATGGCCGGCGACAACCAGATGGACCCGGCGGAGCTCGAGGGCCTCGCGCTGCCGGTCGCGCGGGGCGAGGTCGACTACGCGAAGGCGAACCGACTGGCGAGCGGGGAGGCCTGGACGCTCATCCCGCGCACCCGCTACCTCGGCAACGCCGTGCTGTCGCTGCTGACGAAGATCGCGTCGGGCTACTGGCACGTCGCCGACTCGCAGGCCGGGTACACCGCGCTCTCGCAGGCGGCGCTCGAGCGCCTCGACCTCGACCGCGTCTACCGCCGCTACGGGTTCCCGAACGACATGCTCGTCCACCTCAACGTCCAGGGCGCGCGCGTCCGCGACGTCGTCTCCCGTCCCATCTACGGCGTCGGCGAGCGCTCGGGGATCCGCATCCACGCGGTCGCGCCGCGCATCTCGTGGCTCCTGTTCAAGGGGTTCTGGTGGCGGATGAAGGAGAAGTACGTGATCCGCGACTTCCATCCGCTGGTGTTCTTCTACGGGCTCGGCGCGCTGATGACCGCGGCGGGGCTGTTGCTCGGGATCGTGGTCACGCTCTCGCGGGTCATCGGGGGGAACGACGTCACCGCCGCCACCGTCGTCCTCGTCGCGCTGCTGCTCATCTCGGGCTCGCAGTTCACGCTGTTCGCGATGTGGTTCGACAAGGAGGAGAACGAGCACCTGCGGGGCTGAGGGGTCCGGGCGGGGCAGGCCCCGCCCCTACACCGCGTGCTCCCCTTCGATCGTAGGGGCCGGGCCTGCCCGGCCCGTGCCTGGCTTCAGCCAGGCTCCTCGACCTGGCTGACGCGTGAGGAAACGGTAAGGCCGGGGTCGTCCGCCCGACCATGCGGATAGCATCCCCCCATGCCGACGTCGATCGTGACGGGCGGGGCGGGGTTCCTCGGCTCCCATCTGTGCGAGGCCCTGCTCGAGCGGGGCCATCGCGTCGTCTGCGTGGACAACCTCGAGACGGGCTCGCTCGCGAACGTCGAGCACCTGCGCGACGAGCGCTTCGTGTTCCGGCCCCACGACCTCACCCAGCACCTGGAGATCGACGAGCCGGTCGACTTCGTGTACCACCTCGCCAGCCCGGCGAGCCCGATCGACTACCTCCGCTTGCCGCTGCAGACGTTGAAGGTCGGCTCCCAGGGGACGCACAACGCGCTCGGGCTGGCGAAGTTCAAGCGCGCGCGGTTCCTGCTCGCCTCGACGAGCGAGGTGTATGGCGACCCCCAGGTGCATCCACAGCCGGAGACCTACTGGGGCCACGTCAACCCGATCGGCCCCCGGGGCGTGTACGACGAGGCGAAGCGCTACGCGGAGGCCCTGACCATGGCCTACCACCGCCAGCAGGGCGTCGACACCGCGATCGTGAGGATCTTCAACACGTACGGGCCCCGGATGAGGCCCCACGACGGGCGGGCGATCCCGACGTTCATCCGGCAGGCGCTGGAGGAGAAGCCGCTCACCGTGTTCGGCGACGGCTCGCAGACCCGGAGCTTCTGCTTCGTCGACGACCTCGTCCGCGGACTGATCCTGCTGGCCGAGTCCGGGGAGCACCTGCCGGTCAACATCGGCAACCCGACCGAGATGAGCCTGCTCCACCTCGCCGAGGCGGTGATCCAGGCGACCGGCTCGACGAGCAAGATCGTCTACGAGGCGCTGCCGGTCGACGACCCGCAGGTGCGTCAGCCCGACATCACCCGGGCACGCCAGCTGCTCGGCTGGGAGCCCGAGATCTCCCTCGAGGACGGCCTTCGCCGCACGCTCGGCTCCATCGAGAGGGATCCTGCGCGTGCGTAGTGCCGCGGCGGCGCTCATCGCCGTCGTGGCGGTGTCGGCTGCGCTCGCGTCGTCGGCGAGCCCGTCGGCGTTCCTCCGGGTGGGGATCTTCGACGACGGGCAGGTGCTGTACGGCGTGCCCGAGGAGGTCTTCCCGCTGATGCGCGCGACGCGCACCAAGGTCGTGCGGGTCAACCTGTGGTGGCACGGCCCCTCGATCTCGGTCGCGAAGCGCAAGCCGCGTCGCCCCGCCGACCCGGCCGACCCTGCCTACGACTGGGAGACGTACGACCGCACGGCGCGGTTCGCCGCCGAGAACGGCATCGAGCCGGTCTTCTCGATCATCGGCACGCCGCCCTGGGCCAACCAGGCTCGCGGCTGGAATGTCGCGCCCGCGAAGATCGCCGACCTGCGCGCGTTCGCTGTCGCGGCGGCGAAGCGCTACAGCGGCACCTTCCGCGGGCCGAACGGCTTCGTCCTGCCCCGCGTGCGGAGCTGGCTGGCCTGGAACGAGCCGAACAACCCCGTCTTCATGAAGCCCCAGTACAAGCGCCGTGCCGGTGGCGGCTGGGACATCCAGAGCGCGAAGGACTACGCGAAGATCTGCAACGCGGTCGTCGGCGGTGTCAAGTCGGCGAATCCCGGCGCGAAGGTCGCCTGCGGCGTCACGGCGCCGCGCGGCAACAACAACCCCAACTCGAGCCGGCCCTCCGTCTCGCCGATCGCCTTCGCCCGGGCGACCCGCAAGGCGGGCGCGAAGGGCTTCGACGCCTACGCCCACCACCCGTACTACGGCAGCCCGATCGAGACCCCGTCGACGAAGCCGCCGCCCGGCCCGCGCGGGCAGCCGCCGACCGCGGTGACGCTCGGCAACTTCGACGTCCTGGTCGCGGAGGTGACCAAGCTCTGGGGGCCAAAGCGGTTCTGGATCACAGAGTACGGCTACCAGACCAACCCGACCGACACCTTCTTCGGCGTCCCGTGGGACAAGCAGGCCAAGTACCTGCGCGAGGCGGTCGCGATCGCGCGGAAGCACCCGCGGATCGATCTGTTCCTGTGGTTCCTGCTCGTCGACGAGGGCCGGCTCGAGGGCTGGCAGTCCGGTCTCGTGACGGTCGAAGGCTCGCGCAAGCCCAGCTTCCAGGCGTTCCAGAGGGCGGTGGGCTAGGTGAGCAGGCTCTCGAGGATGTACGAGGTGCATCACCGGCTGTCGCGTGACGGCGGGGACTTCGTCTTCGTCCCCGAGCGGATCCCGCTGTTCGTGGCGGCGGTCGGCGGCCCCGGCCGGCGTGTGCTCGATCTCGGCTGCCGGTCGGGCGCGGTCGCCCGCCACTTCCTGGACGGGAACGAGGTCGTCGGGCTCGACGTCGACCGCGCGGCGCTGGAGAAGGCAGCGGCCCACGGGATCGAGCCGGTGGTCGGCGACGTCGAGGAGCCGCTCCCGTTCCCCGACGCCTCCTTCGACGTCGTGGTGGCGGGTGAGCTGCTCGAGCACCTGCGCGATCCCGCCGCGCTCGTCGCCGAGGCCGCGCGGGTGCTGCGGCCCGGTGGCACGCTCGTCGGCTCCGTGCCGAACGCGTTCCGCCTCAAGAGCCGGCTGCTCTTCCTCGCCGGCAAGGCGCCGGAGGACGACCCGACCCACCTCCAGCTCTTCTCCCCGGCGTCGATCGGCCGGCTGCTGCGCAACTTCGAGGACGTGCGGATCGCGTTCGTCGGCGGCCGCTTCACGCGTCTGCACCGACGCCTCCTCGGGCGCGACCTCGTCTTTGCGGCGAGGGTGCCGTCAGAGGGCGCCCGCGCCGTGCCAGTGCACGGCCGCCGCGCCGCGTAGGGAGTCCGCCTGGTGCCTGACTTCAGTCAGGCTCCTCTCCTGTCTCGCCCGGCTGCACGTGGACGAGCGATGCTCCAGTAAGTGAAGGTCGTGTATCCGGATCGGTGCCTGACTTCAGTCAGGCACCTCTCGAACCGCGCGGCTGTCACCTACGCTCCCGGCGTGACCATCGACCCGCGCGTCGACATCGGCCACGTGCACCTGAAGGTCGCCGACCTCGACCGTGCGCTCGGCTTCTGGTGCGGCGTGCTGGGGTTCGAGCTGCAGCAGCGACTCGGCACCCAGGCAGCCTTCGTCTCGGCGGGTGGGTACCACCACCACATCGGGCTGAACACGTGGGAGAGCCGCGGCGGCACGCCACCTCCACGCGGCACGACGGGCCTCTTCCACGTGGCCGTCCGCTACCCGACCCGCGAGGCGCTAGCCGACGCGCTGCGACGCGTGCTCGGCGCGGGGATCCACCTCGACGGCGCGTCCGACCACGGCGTCAGCGAGGCGCTCTACCTGCGCGACCCGGACGGCAACGGCGTCGAGCTGATGTGGGACCGGCCGCGCGACGAGTGGCCGCGTCTCGCCGACGGCAGCCTCGCGATGGTCACCGATCCGCTCGACCTCGATGCGCTGCTCGCCGCCGCGCCGCCGTCCGGGTGAGGACGGGACTGCCGGGCGGAGGAGCCTGGCTGAAGCCAGGCACCGGGTTGCCGAGGCCCCGAGCCGAACCCGTGCCTGGCTTCAGCCAGGCACGGGTGCCTCCGCCCACACTGCCGACCGCTAGCCGATGCGGATCGAGACGAGCCTGCGGTTCGAGACTCCTGCGAGCACGCTCTCGTTGGGCTTGCGCGCGCGCACGAAGAGCACCACGAGATTCCCGGCCCGCAGCGGGAACGTCGCCCGCGTGCGGAAGGAGATCGTCGCCCAGCCGCTGTCGTCGGTGGCGGCTTCGCGCCCCGGTGTGAGGCGATCGAAGGGCACTCCGACCGCGTAGACGAGCGCTCCGCGCACCGGCCGCTGGCCCTGGGTCTCGGTGACGAGCACGCGCAGCGCGATCAGCTGGTCGTGGCGCGTGATCTGTCGCGGAGTGAACGTGACGCGCGAGATCACCAGGCGATTGGGAAGCGAGACGACCGACACCGGGATGGCCCCGGTCGGCCTCGCCGTGCCGCTCCCGCGCGCGATGACGGTGCTCGTCGGCGCCGAGTTCGCGAACGTCGCGCCGGTCGCGTTCTGGGCCTTGACCTGGACGAACAGCCGTCGTCCCACGTCCGACGACGTCAGAGCGTACGTCTGTCGTCTCGCCCCCGCGATCGGTGCGCACTGGGCGAACACGAACTCGCGCGGGCATCGCACCCAGTGGTACGTGAACGTGACCGTCGAGAAGCTCGTCCACGACCCGGGGGCCGCGGTGAGCGTCTCGCCCTCGTGGAGGGCGCCCGAGATCGTGGGCAGCCCGGTGTTGACGGGCGCGCTCGGCTTGACCGGAGCGGTCACGCCGGAGAACGCGGTGCCGCTGCCGGCGCTGTTGCGGGCCGTCACTCTGACCCGCAGCCTCCAGTTGACGTCTGCGATCCCCAGCCGGTAGGCCCGACCGATCGCGCCGGTGACGTTCTGGCAGGCCACGCCCTGCGTGTTGCAGCGCTGCCACTGGTAGTCGTAGTCCGTCGGCGTGCCGGTCCAGCTGCCCCGATCGGCCGTGAGGAACTCGCCCTGCCGGGCAACCCCTGCGATCGTGGGGCGGGTCTGGTTCACCGGCGCCGCGAGGCTGCCGACGACCTCCGTCGCCGTGGACGCGACAGCGGCGGCCCCGGCGGCGTTCGTCGCCGTGACGCGCACGCGCAGCGTCCGCCCGAGGTCGCTCGACCCCAGGACATACGCCGCGCCGGTCGCTCCGGCGATGTCGACACAGCCTGCTCCCGACGCATCGCAGCGTCGCCACTGATAGGCGAAGGAGATCGGGAGCGTGCCGGTCCACGACCCACTCGATGCCGTCAGCGTCTGGCCCCCGATCGGCACCCCGGAGATCGTGGGTGGCGCGACGTTCACGGGAGCCGCAGCGGCTCCGACCGTGGCCGTCAGTCGCGTCACGGCCGTGTTCGCGCCGGCGCTGTTCGAAGCCCTCACGACCCCGCGGAGTGCGTGGCCTACGTCGGCGGACTGCACCACGTACGTCTCGTCGAGCGCACCGTCGATCGGTGCGCAGCGGTCCCCGTCGGGCTCGCACCGCCACCATGCGAACGCGAAGGAGATCGGCGTGCCCCCCGTCCAGCTCCCGCTGTCGACGACGAGCGTCCCGCCGACCCGAGCTGTCCCGGTGAGGACGGGCACCTCGTCGTTCAGCGGTCCGTCGGATGGCCCGATGAGCGGCGACGCGGCCGACGTCTCCTCCCCGTCGCCCGAGGTGTTCGTCGCCTTCACGGTCACCCTGAGCCTGCGGCCGACATCCGCCGTCGCGAGCGTGACCAGCTCGCCGGTCGCGCCGACGATCGGCACGCACGACGTGCCCGCTGCATCGCAGCGGAGCCACTCGAACGCGTACCTCGTCGGCGCGTCGCCTTTCCATTCACCGAACGTGCCCGCGACCGTCGATCCACGGGTGAACGACGAGCCGACGACCTCCGGCGCGTCGGTGCTCACCGGGGCCTGCACGAGCTGTCCGGTCGTCCTCTCTCCTGCCACGGCGCCGACGACGGCGAACCCGCCGATCGCCACGCAGAGAAACAGGGCCGCCACGAACGGCCGTAGGAGACGACGCATGAGTATCACCTCCTAGTCTCCCCTCCATGATCGGCGGTCGCGACGTCCCTCGCATCGGGGGATCCCTGGACTGCGTCCCCTCCGAGCCAGCGGCGCAGACGCGATCGCCGCACGCCCGGCACGCACGTCGGCGCTGCGCGCGCCCGCGGATGGCGCGCCGGACGGTGATCCGGTACCCGTGTCCCATGCGGCGGCTGCGCAAGGCGCCCGGGACGCCGTATCCGGTGGAGGTCGAGATGGGCATCGCCGCCGGCGTGCCTGCCACCGAGCGCGAACCCGTGTCTGGCCGAGGCGAGGCACCGACCACCGACGCGCGGAGCCGGCGCCCGGGCCAAGCCGAACCCGTGCCTGGCTTCAGCCAGGCACGTGAAGCGCGCGAGCGCTGGCAACGCGGTCTCCCTAGGTGCAGCCGGCCGCAGGCCGGATGCACCTCACCGCCCGAACATCGACCGCGCCACGATCAGCCGCTGGATGTCGTTCGTGCCCTCGTAGATCTCCTCGAGCTTCGCGTCGCGCAGCCACTTCTCCACCGGGTACTCGGTCGAGTAGCCGTAGGAGCCGAGCGTCATGAGCGCCGCGTTCGCCGCCTCCCACGCCGCCTCCGACGCGGCGATCTTCGCCATCGACGCCTCGACCCCGAACGGCCGTCCGGCGTCCGCGAGCGCCGCGGCGTGGTGCGTCAGCAGTCGCGCCTGGTCGAGGCGCAGACGCGCGTCGACGAGCCGGAACGACACGGCCTGGAAGCGGTGGATGGGCTGTCCGAAGGCCTCGCGCTGCCGCGCGTAGTCGACCGCCACCTCGAGCGCCGCTCGACCGATCCCGACCGCGCCCGCCGCCAGCTGCACCCGCGTCCGCTCGAACCAGCGCATCACCCCGCGGAAGCCCTCGCCCTCCGCGCCGACCCGGCGCTCGTCGCCGACCTCGCAGCCCTCGAGCCGGAGCTCGGCGGTCGGGTAGCAGCGGCTCCCGAGCTTCCCGAGGGGCCGACCCGTGCTCACCCCGGGGTCGTCCCGCGCCACGACGAAGCACGTGATCCCCTTCGACCCCGTCCCGGGCGCGACCGTCGCGTAGACGAGGTAGCGGTCGGCCAGCGGCGCCCCCGAGACCCACGTCTTCGTGCCCTCGAGCCGGTAGCCGCCGTGGACGCGCGTCGCGGTCGTCGCGATCGCGGCCGCGTCGGATCCCGCGCCCGGCTCCGTCACCGCAAGGCCCGTCAGCGGCGGGTCGTCGCCGCACAGCGCCGGGAGCCACCGCGTCCGCTGCTCCGCCGTGCCGAGCTCCACGAGCGGCCCCGCGAAGAACCCACCGCTCGTGACGAGCGCCCCGATCGGCCCGTCCCCCCAGGCGAGCTCCTCGGCGACGAGGCACGCCGTGCGCAGCGAGTCGATCCCGCCGCCTCCGTGCTCCTCGGGCAGGTCGAAGCACGTCAGCCCGACCGCCGCCGCCGCACGGATCACGTCGAGCGGCGGCTCGCCGCTGCGATCCGCCTCGGCCGCCACGGGTCGGATCTCCCGCTCCGCGAACGCCCGCGCGAGCGCGACGAGCTCGCGCTCGACGTCGGGATCGGTCTTGGACATCGGCCGATTCTCGCACCCAGGCCACTGCTCGAGTCTCGGGTGCGGCGTGTCCCTCGCCCTAGGCATGTCCGGCGCAGCCGGAGATGCCCCGCCCCGGGGCGGGGTCGACAGCACGCAGAGCCCATGCCAGGATGAAGCGCATGGGGAAGGGGTACGCGGAAGGCCCGGCGGCCGAGGAGGCCGAGCGGCGCCGGGAGGAGCTCGCCGAACCCGTCGACGAGACGCCCGCGGTGCGCCTGGCCGTGCTCGGCTGCACGGAGGACGAGCCCGAGCGTCACCTGCTCGGCTGGGTCGGCGAGGTCGACCCGGACGAGCTGTTCACGAGCGGCGCGGCCTGGGGCATCCAGATCGTCCGCCGTCCTGCCTCCTGAGGCGGCACCGGCCGGCATGACGCTCGCCGGCCGCTGCGGGCATTCCCCGATCGCGGATCGGCTTGCTCTCCGATGCCGCCCGGCTCGTCGGGTGCCACGCTGGAGGTGACGGAAAGGGGGTGCTCATGGCCACGCTGGTCAAGTGGTCGCCCTTCCAGGATCTCGACGTGCTCGAGCGCCGCATGCGTCGTGTGCTCGAGGACGTCGGCGTCGCGCCGGAGCCGCTGCCGGCCGCCGACCTGTACGAGACCGCGGGCGAGGTGATCGTCAAGCTCGACGTGCCGGGCTTCGACGAGCAGGAGCTCGCGATCGAGGTCGCCGACCACACGCTCACCGTCAAGGGCGAGCGCAAGGAGGAGAAGGAGGAGAAGGAGAAGACCTTCTACCTCCACGAGCGGCTCGAGCGTCGCTTCGAGCGGCGCTTCACGATGCCCCCCGAGGCCGACCTCGACCAGGTCGAGGCGGTGTTCGGCAAGGGCGTCCTCGAGGTGCACGTGCCCAAGGCGGCCGAGTCCAAGCCGCGCACGATCGAGATCCAGAAGAAGGCATAGCGCAGCCACCGCTGCACCACGGCCCGGGGGTCGGGTTCGGCTCCCGGGCCGAACCGTGCGCTGGCCCTGGCGCTGCCTCGGGGCGTCGCAGCCTGCCGCTAGGCTGAGACGATGGCGAAGCGCGTGGAGCACCTCGACCGGGTGATCATCCGGTTCGCGGGCGACTCCGGCGACGGGATGCAGCTCACCGGCGACCGCTTCACGAGCGAGACGGCGCTCTTCGGCAACGACCTGGCCACGCTCCCGGACTTCCCGGCCGAGATCCGCGCCCCGGCGGGGTCCCTGCCGGGCGTGTCGGGCTTCCAGGTCCACTTCGCCGACCACGACATCCTCACCCCCGGCGACCGTCCAGACGTGCTCGTCGCGATGAACCCCGCGGCGCTCAAGGCGAACCTCAAGGACCTCCCGAAGGGCGGCACGGTCATCCTCAACACCGACGCCTTCAACGACCGCAACCTGCAGAAGGCGGCGTACGCGTCGAACCCGCTTGAGGACGGCTCGCTCGCCGACTACCACGTGCACGAGGTCGCGCTGACGTCGATGACGGTCGCCGCGCTGAAGGGGATCGAGGGGATCACGCCGCGCGAGGCGGAGCGCTCGAAGAACTTCTTCGCGCTCGGGCTGATGTCGTGGCTCTACCACCGGCCGATCGAGGCCACGCTCGACTTCATCACCACGAAGTTCGCGCGCCGGCCGGAGATCGCGCAGGCGAACGCGAGCGCGCTGCGGGCGGGGTGGAACTACGGCGAGACCTCGGAGGACTTCGCCGTCTCGTACGAGATCGCGCCCGCGCAGCTCGCTCCCGGGCACTACCGCCAGATCAACGGCAACACGGCGCTCTCCTACGGGCTCGTCGCGGCGTCGCAGCTCGCGCGGCTCCCGCTCTTCCTCGGCGCGTACCCGATCACGCCGGCCTCCTCGATCCTCGAGGAGCTCGCCGGGCTGAAGCAGTTCGGCGTGCTCACGTTCCAGGCGGAGGACGAGATCGCCGCCGTCGGCGCCGCTCTCGGCGCGTCGTTCGGCGGCGCGCTCGGCGTCACCGCCTCGGCCGGCCCGGGGATCGTGCTGAAGGCCGAGACCGTCGGCCTCGCGGTGGCGCTGGAGCTGCCGCTCGTGATCGTCGACGTCCAGCGGGCCGGGCCGTCGACCGGGATGCCGACGAAGCCCGAGCAGGCCGACCTGCTGATGGTGCTGTTCGGCCGCAACTCGGAGAGCCCGGTGCCGGTCGTCGCGGCCGCGACCCCGTCGGACTGCTTCTTCGCCGCGATCGAGGCGTCGCGGATCGCGCTCAAGTACCGCACGCCCGTCTACCTCCTCTCGAACGCCTACCTCGCCAACGGCTCCGAGCCGTGGCGCATCCCCGACGTCGACGACCTGCCCGACATCTCCACCGACTTCGCCGTGCCCGACCCGGACGGCGCGCCCTTCATGCCCTACGCGCGCGACCCCGAGACGCTCGCCCGCCCCTGGGCTGTCCCGGGCACCCCGGGGCTCGAGCACCGCATCGGGGGGCTCGAGAAGGAGGACGTGACGGGCAACGTCTCCTACGACCCGGACAACCACGACCTGATGGTGCGGCTGCGCGCCCGCAAGGTCGCGGGCATCGCGCAGGACATCCCCCCGCTCGAGGTCGACGACCCCGACGGCGACGCGCGCGTGCTCGTCGTCGGCTGGGGCTCGACCTACGGGCCGATCGTGGCCGCCACCAGGCGCCTGCGCACCGCCGGCAAGAAGGTCGCGCGGGTCCACCTCCACCACCTCAACCCCTTCCCGACGAACACCGGTGAGGTGTTGCGGCGCTACGACAAGGTGCTCGTGCCCGAGATGAACCTCGGCCAGCTCGCGCTGCTGCTCCGCGCGGAGTACCTGGTCGACGCCGTCTCGTACACCAAGGTCAGCGGTCAGCCGTTCCAGTCGACCGAGCTGACCGAGGTGATCGGAGCTCTGGTGGACGCATGACGACGTTCTCTGCCCAGATCACGGCCGACGAGCGCGTGCTCGTCCGGCGCGAGGGGCGCACGGTCGCCACGCTCGCTGGCCGGGAGGGCCGGAAGCTCGCGACCGCGCTGCACGACGCGAGCGACGACGCGGCCCGGCAGCTCCTCCTCGCGAAGGCGACGGGCGACTACCGGCGGGGGAACGAGCGATGACCGTGCCGTCCCGGCCGGAGCCAGCCTCGGTGCCCGGCTTCAGCCGGGCTCCTGCCTCTCCACCGACCCGCCAGAGGAGCGACGTGAGCGAGCCGATCCAGCTGAAGCCCAAGGACTTCAAGACCGACCAGGAGGTCCGCTGGTGCCCGGGCTGCGGGGACTACGCGATCCTCGCTTCCGTGCAGGGCTTCATGCCGGAGCTCGGCGTCCCGCGCGAGAACGTCGTGTTCGTCTCGGGGATCGGCTGCGCCGCGCGCTTCCCCTACTACATGCAGACCTACGGGATGCACTCGATCCACGGCCGCGCCCCCGCGATCGCGACCGGGCTCGCGGTCTCGCGGCCGGATCTCTCCGTCTGGGTCGTCACGGGCGACGGCGACGCGCTCTCGATCGGCGGCAACCACCTCATCCATGCGCTGCGCCGCAACGTCAACCTCACGATCCTGCTCTTCAACAACCGCATCTACGGCCTGACGAAGGGGCAGTACTCGCCGACCTCCGAGCGTGGCAAGGTGACCAAGTCGACCCCGCTGGGCTCGCTCGACCACCCGTTCAACCCGCTCTCGATCGCGATCGGCGCGGAGGCGACCTTCGTGGCACGTGCGATCGACACCGACAAGCAGGGGCTGAGCGACGTGCTGCGCGCCGCAGCGGAGCATCGCGGCTCCTCGTTCGTCGAGATCCTCCAGAACTGCAACATCTACAACGACGGCGCCTGGGACGGCGTGCGCGACCACAAGGAGAACCGGCTCTACCTGCGCGAGGGCGAGGAGGTGCGCTGGGGCGACAAGGGGATCCGGATGGGCCGCGACGGCACGCTCGAGGTGGTCGACGGGGACGAGAGCGAGCTGCTCGTCCACGACCCGGGTCGCGAGGACCCCGGTCTCGCGTTCGCGCTCGCGCGGATGACGTGGGAGTCGATCGGCGCGGTGCCGCTCGGGATCTTCCGCTCGGTGCGCCGCGGGGTCTACGAGGACGGCGTCCACGGCCAGATCGCCTCCACGATCGGCGACCGGGGCGAGGGCGACCTCGCCGCGCTCCTCCGCGGCCACGACGCCTGGGAGGTCGGCGCCACCGACGCCGCCTGACCGCGGCGTCCAGGTGCAGGCGTCGCGGCGCTCGTGTCGGACTGAAGTCCGACACGAGAGGTCGGTCACGCTCGAGCATCTGGGGGCGGGATCCCCGTTGTCCGACGTCAGTCGGACACGAGCAGGGCGCTCCGCGCGCCCGACCGTCCACGCTGTCCAGAGGGCCGGATGTCCGTCTGACGCGAGCGCTCGGGCGCCCGAGGCGGTAGGCCCCTCCGTGTCCGACTTCAGTCGGACACGCGCACCCAGGCGCTGGAGCAATCCGAGCTATGCGGCCGCGTGCACCACGCCCCGCCCGAGCGTTCGCGCCGCCCAGGCGGTCACCACGAGCGCGCTCGCCCCGGCCACGCCGAAGGCGAGCGGCGTCCCACCGACCTCGGCCAGCCACCCGGCGACGAGGCCGCCGATCGGCGTGAGTCCTGCGAAGGCGAACAGGTAGATCGCGATCACGCGCCCGCGCAGCCGATCCGGCGCGGCGAGCTGCACCAGGGCGTTCGCCGAGGTCGTGAGCAGCGTGAACGCGGCGCCGAGCGCCACGAGCAGCCCGAGCGCGATCGATGGCCTCTCGACGGGCGCGAGCGCGACCAGCAGCGCGCCGAACGCCGCGGCACCCGCGACGAACCGTCGGTACGTCGCCTCGCGCGCCGACGCGGCGAGCAGCGCTCCCGCGAGCGCCCCGAGCCCGAACGCCGTCGACAGCAGCCCGAACCCGCGCGGCCCGACGTCGAGCGCCGACGAGCCGAGCAGCGGCACGAGCACGTGGAAGTTGAACCCGAGCGCGCTCAGCGCGGTGACGACGACGAGCACCGTGCGCGCGGTGTGGTCGCCTACGACCCACCGGAATCCGTCGCGGATCCCGCCGACGACGGTCGCGTCGCGATCCTTCTCGACCTCGACGAGCTCTTCCGGCCGCATCGCGACGAGCGCCGCCAGCACCGCGACGAAGCTCGCGGTGTTGACGACGAAGCACCACCCCGTCCCGACCGCCGCGATCAGCACGCCGGCGATCGCCGGCCCGATCACGCGTGACGCGTTGAAGAGGCTCGAGTTGAGCGCCACCGCGTTCCCGAGCTCCCGTGGCCCGACCATCTGGAACGTGAGCGCCTGACGCCCGGGAGCGTCGAAGACGAGCGCGAGCCCGCCGAGCGTCGCGAGCGCGTAGACGACCGGCAGCGTTGCGAGCCCCCCGAGCGTGACGACCGCGAGCCCCGCGGAGACGACCATCGACGCGCCCTGCGCCCCGATCACGAGCTTCCGCGTGTCGAGCCGATCGGCCACCACGCCCGCGACGAGCCCGAGCAGCATGAAGGGGACGAAGCGCGCGAACGCGAGCCCGCCGACCGCCAGGGGCGACCCCGACAGCTCCAGCACGAGCCACGCGAGCGCGACGTTCTGCATCCACGAGCCTGCGAGCGAGACGACCTGCCCGGCGAAGAAGAGCCGGTAGTTGTGGTGGCGCCTGAGGCTCCTGAACGTCCGCGCGGACGCGAGCGCGACGCTCGTCACGCGCCGTCCTCGTCGAGGAGCGCGAGCAGGGCGGGCAGCGCCCGTGCGATGCGCTCGCGCTCGTCGGGCTCGAGCGCCTCGAGCCGCGCGGCGAGCCAGGTCGTGCGTCGCGTGCGCACGCTGCGCACGAGCCGCTCGCCGTCGGGGGTCAGCACGAGCCCTACGCGCCGCCGGTCGCCCGTCGAGCGGACCCGCGTGACCATCCCGAGCGCCTCGAGCCGGTCGATGTGACCCGACAGCGACGGCGGCGAGATCCCCTCCTCCTCGGCGAGCTCGCGCAGCGACAGCCCGGGGCTGCGCTGCACGTGCCAGAGGAGCGCCGCCTGCCGGGACGTCACGCCGAGCTGCTCCGTCTCGCGGCGCAGCGCCCGGCCGAGGCGGATCAGGGCAGGCCGCAGCTCGTCGGCCAGCTCGACGCTCGTAGTGGGATAATGCGCTTCACGAATCATTCGCCTAACGACTTATACCTGTTGGCAAGGTCCTTGCGCACTTGTAAAGATTCGGGCTACGAGGCTTTCCCTCTTCCATCCCGGGGTGACTTCATTAGGCTGTTGTTCGAGAGCCCGCTCGGGCTACGTGGGGGAACGGTGGGGAAGATGACTGAACTGGGGAAGCAGCGCAGCCTGAATCGGGCAGCGCAGTCGAACGCGGAGGGACCGCTCGGCCGAGAAGGGGCGCCGAGACGGTGACGTCGCTCGCCGACGAGCAGCGCCAGAGCCTGCTCGAGCAGGTGGACGACCGCACGCGCGAGATCCTTGCGACGCGCTCGTCGTCCGCTCGACATCGCCGGAGCTGGTTGATCCATCGCGCGCTCGCCTTCGCCGACGTCGCCGGGTTGCTGCTCGCGTTCGCCGTGTCGCTCACGGTCGATCCGGTCGTCGCTGCCGCAGACAGGATCTCACCCCTCGTGGAGCTGCTCCTCTTCGCGCTCAGCCTCCCGCTCTGGATCATCGCGTTCAAGATCAAGGGGCTCTACGACAAGGACGAGGACCGCACCGACTACTCGACGATCGACGACCTGACGGGCGTCTTCGTCGTCGTGACCGCAGGGGTTTGGGGCCTCTTCCTCGTCTCGTCGGCGACGTCGTTGGTCGAGCCGAGCACCGCGCGGCTGGCCGTGTTCTGGGTCGTCGCGATGCTCCTGATCCCGCCGTGCAGGGCGTTCGCCCGGACGTTCGCCCGCTCTCGTATCGCGTACGTCCAGAACGTCGTGATCGTCGGCACGGGGCCGGTCGGCCGACTCTTCGCCCGCAAGGTCCTCTCGCACCCGGAGTACGGTCTCCATCTCGTGGGCTTCGTCGGCCCCGACCTCTCTGAAGGAGTGACCCAGATCGGACCCATCCCGGTGCTCGGCTCCACCGATGAGCTCGGCGACCTCGTGGAGGCGCTTTCCGTCGACCGCGTGATCGTGTCCTTCACGGAGGAGTCGCCGGAGCGCACGGTCCAGCTCATCCGCACCGTTCGCAGCGCGGACGTGCAGATCGACATCGTCCCGAGGATGTTCGAGGTGGTCGGCACGAACGCGACCGTGCACCAGATCGCGGGGGCTCCGCTCGTGGGTCTGCCCAGGATGCGGCTCTCACCCTCCTCCCGCTTTCTCAAGCGATCGCTCGACCTCGCGCTCACGATCCCCAGCCTCGTCCTGCTCGCCCCTGCGCTGCTCGTCGTCGCAGCCGTGATCAAGCTCGAGTCGCGCGGCCCGGTCTTCTTCCGCCAGGTGCGCCGCGGGGAGGGCGAGTCGACCTTCCGCATCTTCAAGTTCCGGACGATGGTCGCCGACGCGGAGGAGCGGAAGGCAGAGGTCGCGCACCTGAACATGCACGTCGACGACGATCCGCGGATGTTCAAGATCCCCGACGACCCGCGCATCACCCGGGTCGGAGGCTTCCTTCGGCGGTGGTCGATCGACGAGGTGCCGCAGCTCCTGAACGTCCTGAGCGGCGAGATGTCCCTCGTCGGCCCGCGTCCGCTGATCCTCGACGAGGATCAGCACGTCGTCGACTGGGCACGGAAGCGCCTGTCGATCAAGCCGGGCGTGACGGGGCTCTGGCAGGTGCTGGGCCGCAGCGACATCCCCTTCGAGGAGATGACGAAGCTCGACTACCTGTATGTGACCAGCTGGTCGCTCAAGCAGGACATCCGCCTGATCCTGCTCACGTTCCC